>CAXXSV010000002.1:1260000-2292334 GCA_963666595.2 Opitutales bacterium | reverse complement strand
CATGACAGGCCTTTGCGACATCTCGTGCGAGGTGTCGCGGAAAGTGTCGTGATGGTTTCGCAGGGCATTGGTTCATAGTAATTTATGAATTCAGGGATTCTCCTTTTTTGGTGAGTTTGTAGCCGTCCTTGCCGGTGCGGAAGTAGTCCTCCTTCTTCCCCTTGAGCAGGATGCGCTGAAGCGATCGTTTGGAGCCGGAATCCTCTCCGCCAAGAGCGGCATGGATCTCGCCGATTTTCTTCGGCCCGTCGGCAAGAGTTTCAGTGGCCTCGGCAATGGAGAAATTCGCATTGGCCCGCTTGCCCTCAACGTCGTCTTTCCAGGCATTGAGATGGAAGTTCGGATCGATATCATAGAGCATCGTCTCCTCGTTCAACTTGAGGCCCACCGGGTCGAAGGGTTTGGCGTCGTTCGACTTGCCGCAGGAAACGACGATGCGGGAATGGTCGTCGGGATCTGCGGGAGCGATGTTGATTTGGGACCGCGCTCCCGAGTAGAGGGCCTTGGAACCCAAAGCGAAGTTTCCCTTGTCCCACCCTACTGCTTGGGCGATGTTTTGCCGCCCGGTGCGTCCGTGGTGAACGATGATGATGGCAGTGGTCGGATCGAAGAGGCGGCAAACCTTGGTCAGTTCACGCAAGGTCTGCCGGACATCGACGTCCTTGTTGATGTCGCCGACATTTACCTCGCCGAACGGATCGACATAGATGCAGTTCGGTTGAGTCGACTCGATCGTGTCCTGCCACTTCTTTCGGATGTCGTCGGAGCCGAGATTGATGAAAGCATCGTCAATCTCCCGGACAACATGGAAGAAGACATGGGCATCGACCAAGGCCTTTTGATTAGGTGTGAGCGCGGCGGTCATTTTCAGGTAGTCGGATTTCTGACGGTAGATACTGTTCTCGGTGCCGATCAGGAGATGGCGCAGTGGCTCCGGGTGCGTAGGCATTCCGGCGACGGGCCAGCCCATGACTTGCGAAATGGCCGTCTGCATAACGATCCGGCTCTTGCCGGTGCCACCCTGCCCGATGAGCGTGGTGAGTTGCCCGAGCGCGATCACGCCATCGCCCAGGACGTTGACCTTCGGCGGGACCGATACGCTACGGAGTTGCGCGCCCGAAAGCACGGTGAAGGGCTTCGGTGCGGGATGGGTTTGATTTTCGATGGCGTGGAAGTCGGGATCTTCGATTTCCCGCCAGAGATCGGTAAGATTCCGCGATGCAGTCATTCATGAAACGGGTTTGGATTGAAGTGGAGGACGTGTTGCGTTTCGCCGTTGTCGCGTCGGCCTCCGGGCATACGCACGAGCTTGGCCGGGTCCCAGAGGGACGAATCGGCCCCGAGGTAAACCGCGTGCCGGAAAAAGCGGAGCTTGGCATACTCGGAGATTTGCTGGACCTGGAACCAGCCGTGCAGCGACTTGCCCCCGGACCAAACGACCAGCGTCAGCGGAGTCAGTTTGGTGGACAGCGAACCAAGGATCGCGGCTTGTTCGGCAAGTGTTCCCCGGTCGAACTCGATGACCAGGTAGGTGCGCTGTTTCGTGGCGTTGTCGTGGCAACGTGCCGAGACGCGACCTGATTGATTGAGGCCGGTCTCCGCGGTCATCGGGTTGGCGACGATGAATTGAAGCGCCGCCTCCTTGCCCCGCCATGCATCGCGGGGCTGAGTCTGCGCGGATCGGGTGTCGAGCGCGGCACAGACCAAGGGATCGCCGGGAAAAAGCCGATCGACCACCATCTCCGCGGTGACCTCCAGCGGCGTCTCGGAGAATGGAACCGGGTGATGCTTGCGCCGTTCCCATGCGGCCGGATTGAAGTCCGGCCAAGCGGGGATCCGCCGATTTCCCGGAAACCTTGGCTTTTCCGAGTAGGTCCGGGCGACGGCGCGGTCGATCTCGGGACCGAAGTCGCGGTCGTCCCAACGGGACGCAACCTTGCGAAGGAAGCTGCGGACCTTCTCCGGCGAAGCGAAATGGCGTGCCCGCTTGGCGACGGTGAACAGCCACACGTTGCGACTGCCCTTGACCGGCGGATTGTTGAGCGCCTCGGTGAGGGCCGGTGGAAGTCCTGAAAGAATCGCCATGATCGGTGCCTCACTTGCAGTAGGTTTGTGTTTCGATGCCCTCGGCAGCGACGGGCAGACCTGGCATCCATGTCGGAGTCTGGGCGAGCAAACCGGTGACAATATCGGGCGTGACTTCCGGATCCTCGGGCACTTCGCAGATTACCTCATCGTGAACGGTCCAAAGGATCCGAATTCCGGCCTGGTGGATACGGAGCAATCCCTCGGCGAAGACATCGCGACCAGTGGCTTGGACCACGTTTTCGGTGAGTTTTCCGCCATACCATTCGAAGCGGCGCCCGCCCCGCTCCGTTGCAGCGGTGATGCCGCTATCGAAAGCGTGAACGTTGAAGTAGCGGATCACGCGACCGCTTGGCAGACGCACGAAAAAGGTATGGCCATGTCGGCTCCGCATCTGGTTTTCGAGATTCCGCCACAACCCGGTGATGCGTGGATTGGCCGCACGGAAGTCGTCTACGGTGGCCTTCGCCTCGGCGAGCGTGATTTCCAGACCGTAGGTCTTGGCGAGGTTCTGGAAGGTTTTGGCTCCGGCACCGTAGCCGAGACCGATCACCCGGCATTTCGCCAAGAGGTAGCGACGCGGGTCCTCTTTCTTCAAGTTCGCTCCGGTGAAACCCATCGAAGTTTCCGCGTGGGCCTGATAGATCGTCAGCCCTCCACGTATTTTCTCCAGCAAGTCGAAGTCGCCCGCCATCCACGCGAGGACACGCGGCTCGATCCGGGAAAGGTCGCCGATGAGGAGCTTGTGGCCTGGTCGAGCGATCAGGCAGCGGCGCGGATCGACACCGTGAAGCGGCTCTCGGTTGAAGTTCTGGAGATTGAGGCCGGCATCCCCGGACCATCGACCGGTGGCAATCGCGCCGAAATACTTCAGCGAGAACGGGAGTGAGCCATCCGGTCGGCAACGGTCACGCATCGTCTCCAAGACCCGAAGCATACGATTCGATTTCCGCCAGTTTCGGATGTGTCGAATCCACGGAGAGCGGCAAGACGGGGGCCAGTCTCGGTGCGGGTGGTGACTTTGGACAAATCATCGCTTACCGGCGTCGAGGGTTGACGGTGCAATTCTCGTCCAGCGCGGCCCGGACCTTCTCCACGTCGAAGCGGACGAAGTGGCCGATCTTGACGTAGGGAATTTTCCGCTGGGCCTGCATCTGGCGAAGCCAGCGCAAGGACGGTCGGCTCTGTTCGTCGAAAAGGGCTTCGAGGAGCCCGTTGGCGTCAACGAGTTTCGGTTGGGTGGGCAAAGGTGTTTCCATCTTCGTAATTTATTAGAGTTTGGTGAAGTCGTCGGAGTGAATCAGGAGCCAGAAGCCGGGCCTGCCCTTCTCGGACAGGCACACGACCGGCGTTTTGTTTTCCTTGTCGGCGAGCCGCTTCGTGTCATCCCGGAGACGCACGGCGGCGAAGCGTTTGCGCTGCTTGCATTCGATGAAGAGATCGGGATGCAGCGTGTCGGATCGCGTGCGCTTCGAATTGCCGCCGGACAGAGCATTGCGCTCGGTCTTGAAGAAAACAGCGACTCGACGCTCGAAAGCCTTCCATGCCTTATCCATTGGCAGGCTCCTCTCTCGGGTCGTAACCCTTGGTGTGTCGCCACATGGCGCAGGCCATCTTGAAGACCTCCCACTCGGCCATGAGCTGCTGGGGTGTGTAGGCGCATACGGCTATGCGACCGGGCTCCGTGGTCGAAATGTAGACGTTGGCCCCGAAGAGACGGGGAAGATTCCCCTCCCCCCCGATAGGTCGCACCGTAGGCAGCGATCTCCATCGCCTGCCCGTCGTAGGGCATGACCTCCACGCCCGGCTTGGTCTTCCGGGTCTTGAAGTCGATCGCCCCGATGCCTTCCCTGCCGTATCGACAGGCGACATCCATCGTCCCGGCAAAGCCGTGGGCCTTGTTGACGAGACATAGCTCGCGCTCGACGAACTCCAACTGCTTCGCCTCCTTCCAGTCGAAGACCGGCCGCGTGTAGACGGTCAAATCGTCGGGAACGGGCACGCCCTCGAAGTGCTTCTCCAGTGCTTCGTGAATCCGGCTGCCGAGATCGGCGGCCTGCTCCACCTGCGCAAAAGCCTCCTCGATGATGCGGTCGGCGAAGTAGTCGTCCGACTCGCCCTCGGTCCGGTCGAGGCACATGGAAGCGAGTGCGACCTGGCGCATCTTCCACTTGTCGAGTTGCGGCTTGGCGAAAATGCCAAGTATTGACGTAACGCCGGGAAACAGGCGCAGCCGTTTCGCGTCACGGAGCGTGGTGGGCCGGAGCCCGTCACCGCCCGCGCGAGGCAAGCGGTGACAGGGCGACCCGTCGGCTTTATACCAGTGCGTGGACTGGCTCTGATCTTTCTTGAGAACTGCCATGATCAGCGAACTCCGCTTAGAATGGGCCGTTCTCCTGCGGATCGACCGCGGGATTCCATGCCTGCTGCGGCGCAGCCGGCGGAGCGGGAGCCTGAGCCCGGGCGAAGGCTTCAAGCGGGAGCACCTGCGGCTTGAGCTGGTCGATGACCGGAGAAATGCCGACCATGTTGGCGTAGGTCTTCGTCCCCTCGCGGCTTTCCCTGTGGGCCACGGTAATCATCGCGCCCTGGCCGCGAAGTTCGCAGTAGTCCCAACCATACTTCGGCGGATGGCCGAGCCAACTGGTCAGGAATTTGAACAGGTTGCTCTTGGGCGATCCGCTGATGCGGAACTCGAAGGTCTGGACCTTGTAGGTCTGGCCGTCCTGACCGCGGAACCCGAAAAGGAAGCGCGTAACATCGAGCTTCTCGATTTCCTGCGGGTTCTCGAATTTCGGACGATCAACACCAAACTGGTCCTGAACGTCGAGACAGGTGGCAACGAATGTGCCAGCGGGAGCGAGGGCTCCGGTGTCGAAGCCAGAGGCTTCGGGTTCTTTCATAACTGCCATGATTATCTATTTTCATCAGGCAGACCCTACCTTGCTCGTGCTTCATGCCGTTGCTTCTCGGTGAATCTGCCTTCACCTCGAAGGCGCTACATGACGCGTAGCGAAAGCTACTTTTCGCGTAGCGGGGGATTTTTCTACGTATTTTTCACCGGATTGGGGCTTCGTGGACGCGTGCTCCAAGAGGTCGGAACCTCGGGCTGGTATCTTAGCACGGCCCCGAGATCTATCGCATCACGGAGATGATCGGCAAAAACGCGATCATCCTTACCGATTTCCTCGATGGTTCGGTTAACGCTGTTCCGAACACTGTCGCGAAGGTTCTTCCGCTCATCCCTGGCTTTGCGGATTCTTCCGCCCAAACCAACGGCTCGACCGATTTCCTTTTCGATCGCGGCTACCTCCTCCTCAAGCTTAGTCACGCGGCCGTCATCATTGTTTGTCTCGGCCTCGCGCCTTTCTTCAGGGATCTCGCCTAGCCTCTCGCGGTATTTCGCTAGCGCCTTTTTATCAACCACGTCGCCAAGATCCCCCCACTTCGCTCTGTCGGTGATCGAAAAGCCCTCGGCGATTTCCTCGGCGTCGATCTGGCCCGCCTCAACATCTTCGCAGAAACCGATATTCAGTTCTGCCGCCACCTCATAAACGGAAAAGGAACGATCGGGTCGCCCGAGAAGGAACTGGAGATACTCACAACCTTTTCTGTGTTTGTGGATCAAGAGCGGCTTGCGTTTGTTGAACCGAATCTGCCAGACGTTTCCGCGCTTGTAGAAAAAGTTGGGGGGCTCTTCGTCGGTGCCGACTGCCGGCAGTGACGTAACGAATCCGGACTCGTAGACGATCCGGAGAAGTGAATCACCCGGGAGCTTGCGTGTTCGGATGTCGCCGGCGTGTCTGGCGAGCAGAATGTCGACTGCTTTACGGACCTCCTTAGCATGGCGCTTGTGTAGTTCAAAAAGCCGCTCGGCACTGCCTTGACAGTCGCCCGGCAAACAAGCCACTGCACGAAGCAACTCAGGATACTTGGCGATGAATTGACCGACGGAATCGACCTGCTCAATCTCATGGGCTCGTTCAAGATACGCAGCCGATAAAATCTTGTCGTCGTCCCTGGGCCGCTCACCGATGAATATGTCATGCTTATAGTGGGTAGCCGGATCGTATTCTTCTGCATCCGCTGCGACAATCGCTATGCGCCTATCGATGCATTGTGAACAAGTGCCGCAATGAGTTAGTTCCAGCCTTCGCACCCTCACGTGGGTGCAACTCACCGAGGTTGTGATTACTTCGGGAATCCCGGCCTCAACTATCAACCTGATGACATCCACTTTCGTTTTCCAGAGGAAGGGATTCTCAACGGTGAACTGCTCGTCTGAGAGCAGCGTGAAAAGTTCCTGAAACCCCTCAATAACGCGGGGGTGCGTCGTTCGGGTGGCACGGCTCCCGATCACCTGAGCGCAGATTGGCAGATTCAGGCTGACGACTCCGTTCTCGTAAAAGCGAATACTGTTCAGGCCAAGCATCTTGGCAATGGTTGCACCGAAGCAGGCAAAAAGGAAAGAGCGGGTTCTCTGGGTATACTCTCGGGCGCGAGAGTTTCTCTTGCTTGCCCGGACACCGAGATGAATCGGTGCGAGACGGTCGCCAGCCTCTTGACTCAAGGCATCGTGCAACTTCCGCAAAATTGTGTTGTTCTTGGTCGTTGGCTTGTGCGTTACCAAAACGACCTTGCGGCGCTGGCGAATCACCTCATCGACGGCTCCACCAAGTGAATCGAGACCACCGGAAAACAGGATGACCTGTTCCGGTGGCGCGGAATTTCGTGGGTTTTCATCAAATTCGAGGTAAGTCTGAAAAGCAGGCGGATTCGCCGCTTGAACGAATTTGAAGGTGAACCGGTCGTCGGACAGGAAGCCGAGTAAACCGGAAAGACACTCGATGACTTCCGGCCTTTTCCAGACCTTCAGTTCGCGCACTGGAACGTGGAATGTGAAGTTGCGCCGCCAAGCGCCTCCGAAGCTGTCAACGTCTTGGTTGGTGCGACTGATCAGTTGGTCGGCGCAGTAAACGTAGACGGCGATTTCAACCAGGTCATGGAGCTGGCTCGGGATTTGTCGAAGTAAACGTTTGTCGATGTCCTCGATGCGCAGAACAACATTCTCGTCTTCATCACCGCCCCGGAGATTGAGGTTGATTTCTTTATCGGGGTCGTTGCCTGGCTTGGTCTTTTCACCGCAGTAAATGGAAAAGTCACGATGCATCAGGCTCAGCTCTTTTCTTCATTTCGGACCGCATTTTCTCCATTGCAAACCGACCGAAGTCCTTCGATTTCTGTTTCGAGATGTGTCCGTTGTTCTCGTAGTGAATCTTGGAAAACCAATCAGCGCTGAAACGTTGAACGATCTCGGACGCCTCGCGGCAATGCGTCTCCAAGGCATTCTTGAACTGAGCAACCTGGTTCATTGTGGCGAACCGCTGGCCTTCTCCGATCTGAGTGCCGATGGTTTTGGATAGGAAGTAGTCGAGAGACCTGTTGGTCAGGTTGCTGAAGAAGGAACGCGACAACCGACCGAAGGCCGCACGTTTTCCCAGATCGGCCAAGGCTGTCTCTAACTCATGTGCGGATAGCGTAAGCAGCGTGCCGTAACGGTCGTTCAGTTGTTCGATCACAGCAAAGACAAGCGCATTCTGCGCCATCTCTCCAAAATCCGAGCTTTTCCCCTCAGCTGATACACCCTTGTCGAGCGCTGATACGATAGCGAGCGCAACATCGGTGACTGTGGTATGGTCGGAGAGCTTGATTCCGAGCGCCTCAAAATGAGCGACTGGATCGTCAGACCTGGCAGCTACCGCTAACTGAGTCATTAGGTCAACGGTCTCCGCGAAACCACGGTCATTCTGGATTACCGCGAACGCCTTGTCGGCGGCCTGCATCGTTGCACCGGCCACCTTGGACACATCCGCACCGTCAGCGATGTAGCGGACGATTTCTATCCACGCCCGAGTCTTCGGGAGCGTTTTTAGTCTTACGTGGCCCATGAATGGTGATGCGGGCGCTCTGTCCCTCCATAAACATCAAACTTCCGCTTGAAGCCTTGTCAAAGCGTTTAACTTGCTTAGAGGCGTTATGATGATGAACTTCGGGGATGTCGGGCGGATGCTTTTTGAGCGGCAAGAGTTCAGTGGGAGGTGTATCACCCGCTACCTCGAAGTGAAGTCGATGTCGGTTGCCTTCGAGAACGACGTCGAGTTCGTCCTCAAGGAAGCGAAACTGAACTACGAGAAGCATTTCCGCGTCGATCCATTCATCTGTGATTTCATGCTGACGTTAGACCGACGACGCTTCGCCATTGACTGCAAATATAACGTCAACCGCGACTGTAACCGCACCTAAGTGGCTGTGAAGCTCCTGCGGGAGAAGGGAGCAACCTTTCAGGCGCATCAATCGAACTGAGCAACAAGAGGTCTCCCATCTCCGGAACCTGGTCGCGAAAGAGACGCGCGAGGGCAGGCCCGGAATCTGGCTGTCACAGAGCCCAAGGTATGCCGTCAATGCGGCCTCGCTCCCCGGCGGCCTGACAAGATCGAGCAGGAAAAGGGCCTCAAGCGGTGGGCGCGATCAAGCTTCTGGCTGGATGACCGCTACACGACCAACGCCGAAGAAAAGCTGCCGGAAACATGGGTACCGGGAAATCGGCCAAACCTTAACCAGATGCACGCGAAAGCGGCTGCGGAGATCGACAGGGACGTTGTGAAGGCACGTCTGATCGACGAAATCGGCAGAGCAAAGGAATTGACCCGTGGCGCATCGACAAGCGGAGTGCGGACCCACACCCTGCCATACAAGCCGAAGGACGTGGAGGATGACGGCGAGTTTCACTATGTCATCCTCGGCCCAGACGCGGCCTCCGAATCGGGCAAGCCAAGCCCGGAGGCAACACGCTTCCTCAACGAAACAACGAGCTCGGAGAAACCTCGTGTCTTCCGCAATGCCGTGATCCTGCTGACTCCAACCAAAGACGGTGTCGAGCTCGCCAGGAATGCGATCCGCGACTACCTCGCTTGGGAGCAGGTCCGCACTGAACTCAAGGATGAGGAAGACGGTGGCCAGGTCGATGTGGCGCGGATGCAGACGCTGCTAATTCGGGTGAGAGAATCGCAGGGCAAAATCGCCAACGCGATCTATCAGGCCTACAGCACGGTTGTCACCGTAACCGAGAAGAACGAAATTCAGGCGTTCAGGATTTCCATCAGCGACGATCCCCATTTCCAGATCGTCAAGAACGACCAACGCTCACGCATCAAGGACAGTGCCATCAACGCGGAGTCACTGTTGCCGGGCGGCCCCTACGACTTGTGGACCGATGGCCAGACGGCGAAACGCGTCAAGGATCTCACGGGCGCATTCGCGCAATTGCCGCGTCTCCCGAAGATGCTCAAGGCAGAGACGATTCTCGATACGCTGGTCGACGGATGCCGGCAGGGAGCATTCGTCTTGAAACTGACCCGCCCCGACGGGTCGAAGCGGACATGGTGGTTGAGCGAACCGGATGAAAACGCGCGGAAGGACGCGGCCCTGGATCTCGTTCTTCCCGAGTCGGTGGATTTGGCGGAAATCGACCCAGCCTTGGTCGCCAAAGACGGCTTGGCCAGACTCTGGACAAGCGACGAGATCACCGTCCAGGACGCGCTCGCCTACTTCGAGGGAGGCAAAGTCGTCCAGATGAAGAAGGGCGACTATGAAGAGCCAATGATGATCCCGAAGGCCGGGAAAGCGGTCGTCCAGGAGGCGGTGAAACAGGCCGTGCAAAAGGGCAAGGTCTGGCTGGTTTCCGGGCCGACGAGCATTTATGGTGAGGAGGTTGCTCCGGGTATTCTCACGGCTGGTGCAGTGCTGTTGCCGCCACCTGAACCAGTAAGCGTCACCGGGATTCTACCCGAAGTGATTCCTGACGTATGGACGAATGTAGAGACGACCGCCCTCGCGATTGCGACCGCGCTCTCGCAAAAGGCTGGCAAGACGCTCCCGTGGAAGACCGTGGCCGATGTGATCAACCAAGCAATCAACAATCGCTACCTGATACTGTCGGAAGACTCCGGCCAGTGGCCCTGCGACTTCTCGGGCGCTGGCAAGGTTGCATTAGAAGAGGCCAAGCAGGAGCCCATTAAGCCAGTTGAAGTCCATGAAGGATCTTCAGGGCGAATCGCTGCCGTGTCGGTTACGTGTGAAGAAGCCCAAGCCCTTCTCGACGCCTTGGCCTATGAGGCCATCCCGGCTCTGCTGGAGATCAAAGCGAAAACGAGAATCGGGGTGAAGGTGACCGTTGGAATCGAACACGACCCGGAAACGAGCGAGATGACCGAGGAGGCTGCCGGAGAGATCGGAGACGCCGCAAAGTCGGCGTCCGATGATTTCAGGATTCTCTTCGAACAGAAAAACTAAGACCCCTTGGCCCCCTCCGATTTGCAACAGATTTGCCAATTTGTTTTCAAAAAGCTGCATTTAGCGTCACTTTGTAGCAGCGTTAGATTTTCACAAGTTGCTCATTAGTAACAATAAATGAAAATAGGTGCGACATTAGGAAATCTAAAATCGGGTTCGACTCCCGCCACCTCCACCAGCCTTCGCCCAGGCTTCGGCTGGCAAGCCTGCCCGCCGTAGTACCGCCTTAGCGTAGCTGAGGCGGACGAAGGAGGGCGATACCCAAAACAAATGATTCCGGCTCGCTCCAACAACCGGAGATTCCAACATGCATTACGTTTACCTTCTCCAAAGTCTCCACTGCTCGAACCAACGCTATATCGGCCAGACAGATAACCTACAACAGCGACTGATCACTCACAATCAAGGCGGTTCGCCACACACCTCCAAATACGCGCCGTGGCGCATTATCACCGCAATCCGGTTTGACGACGATCAACGTGCGTCTGAATTTGAGCGATACCTGAAGTCCGGATCCGGCCGCGCTTTTGCGAAAAGACATTTTTGGTAATGCCCTGTTCTCAACTGCTCCTACAGACAACCCGCCTGCCGGTTTGCAGAGAAATTCCTATTTCGATTTCACTGGAAAGGATAATAGGCCCGGCTTCACCCGCTGCCGGGCCAGCAAGATTCCTGCCATCTACAAATGCCTATGCAGGCGCATAACCTTTGAAAAACCGAGCAGTAGGCAGTCGGGTGCAAGCCGTTGTTGGGCGGCTTTTTGCCTGTTCGATAAATGGCCATTGGTATGCAACAATACATCGGTAGACGGCTGCACTACGCGCCGATATACAGGAACGCGGCTATTACAGCCAAAATTCATTCATTGATGCGTCTCATCCCGAGCAATGCGGTTTAAATTCTCTCGATCAGCGCATCATGATCATGATCGCCACTATGATCGCCACCATAACGGCCGCCATGATGAAAAGCTTCAAAGGGCTCCAGTCCCCGCGAGAAGTTCCGAGCATGGATCGAAGCATGCCGAACCTAGTGCCTTCTGGCACCAAATACATGCCGACGCACTTTGGGCACTTTCCGGGGTTCGGCTGACGAACTTCCGGATGCATGGGGCAAAGATAGACTTTTCCCGCGTTTTGGCTTTGATTCTTCGTTTCCATCTCGGTCTCTCCTTTCTCAACAATCGATTATCACCGGTTTACGTCTACGGGTGGCGAAACACCGGCTCTCCGTGGCATCAAGCCGCCCAACAATAATTAGATTGATCCGCATAAGATGCGGAGTTCTGGTTTTCTGCCTGTATAAGACACCTTGGGAATCTTTGCCGGGAATCTTAAAAGTGGCAAGTCCTGTATTCTTATATTGGTTACCGGAAGAACGGAATATAATTATTAGAGCCTTTAAACTCTACCGGCTTTTGTCTGTTTTTCTACTCGCCTTGTTATTTGTGTTCAATCGCAACGACTGATGCAATGGAATTAGAGGCTTCGTCGGGCAGATGAATAACAAGGCCATCCTGCGTTTGCTCGGTCTTCAATCTGTTTCGTTTCTTATCTGCAAGTAGATAGGCACGAGTAACCTGAATATTCTTTGCGGGGATGCTAAGTTTTCTCTCTTCCGGCCACTGGAAAACATGTGCATAGATTTTTCCGGGTTTCTTGGTGTACCGCCCCCATGATGGCTTGGCAAAAGGGCTGGCTTGCGCGCCGTATATGGATTCGCCGTTTTGTCTAAGCCATTTTCCCATAATCTTCAGGCGTTCCACGCTGGGTTTGGGAATGAGGCCTTCATGAGTTGGTCCGACGTTGAGAAGGTAGTTGCCGCCTTTAGAGACGATATCAATTAGATTGCGGATGAGGACCTCTGACGATTTCCACTCGCTATCGTTAGCCTTCCAGCCCCAGGTTCGGTTCATCGTCATGCAGGATTCCCAGTCCAGTCCGGGGATGCCTACATCCGGAATTTCCTGTTCGGGCGTGCCGTAGTCTCCTGCATAGTTGCCAACTCGGTTTATGCCTTCCATCCCTTTTCGGCCCTTGTCGACACGATTGTTGATGATGATGTCAGGTTGGAATTCGCGGATGTATTGATAGATGTCTTTACCCATCGCCGATGTGTAGTCCTTCATCCATTCCCCGTCGAACCAGAGGATTCCAATATCGCCGTATTTCGTGAGCAGTTCTTTCAACTGGGGTTTCATGTAATGCTCGATATAGCGAGGAAAGTGGGGATTGGAATTTTCCCGGTCGTTGTATTTCGGGTAAAAGGGAGCCTGGGCATCCGGGTGGTGCCAATCCATGATGGAGTGATAGAAGCAAAGGCGAATGCCTTTTTTTTCGCACTCGATCGACAACTCTTTGAGGATGTCTCGTTTAAATGGGGAGGCGTCCATGATGTCCCAATCGCTGATTCGGGAATCCCAAAGGGCGAATCCGTCATGATGTTTCGAGGTAATAACGATGTATTTCATGCCGGCTTCCGCGGCGAGATCGACCCAAGCCTCGGCATCGAAAAAGAGCGGGTTGAACATCCGGGCATAGGTTTCGTATTCCTCAATGGGGATTTGGCCTCGATGCATGATCCACTCGCCAATTCCCCCTATGGATTCGCCTTTGTAAGTCCCGCCCAGAACGGAGTAGACGCCCCAGTGGATGAACATGCCGAAGCGCGCTTCCTTCCACCAAGCCATACGGGCTTCACGATTTTTCGTTGTTTCATGCAGGTAGTCGGTTTGTTGAGCCAACAGCGCATTTCCAAGCAGTAGAAACAAGGCAATGAGTGTGATGCCGGATATTGCGTTTTGCCTTTTCATGAATGTCTCCCTTTCTCAGTCTAACACCATAAATCACGTGCGCAAAGAATTCTCAAAAGAGGTCAAGTCTTGTATTCTTATGTTAGATAGACGATTCATAAACCCTCTTCTTCAAATACTTGGCCATCAGGCCCAGAAATATTTATCTTTCTATGCTTTCTAGGGCGAAATGAATTGTTTTTAAAATAAGCATACTCAAAAGCGGGCAAAGGGTGTCCCCAACCATGTTTTTTCTGGATATATATTTCATCTATTGTACCTAAGCCAACGTCAGATTCGACTGACGCTTTCTTGATTATTTTCGTATAAGAGGCCTCGTATATGAGTTGTAACCTCACATAAGTAAGCAGTATTGGAATCGAAATTCAGGCCTACAACATCCAATTCACCGAGTCCTTTCAAGCCACCACCAGGAGGCCGCACATTATAATCAATGAAATTACACTCCTCGATTAGTTGAAGATAAGCACCAACGATAAATTCTCCTACATCAGTGAGCATAAAATGCGTTCTCCTTTAACACTAAACAGTAATTAGATTAATCCGCATAAGAGGCTGAACTCTGGTTTTCTGTTAGTATAAAAACGCCTTTGGCGCACAGGGGGCTTTCGGGTTATAATCCTTGTTTCTGCAGGTGGGTTTGCAGTTGTTGCTGAAATTGCTGGATGTCCGAAGCGCTTGGTTGGTAGCTTTCCCGGGCCGGGTTGAGCCCCATCCGGCCCATTTGGTCAATATACCAGCTTGCTTTCATTCCGTCGCTGAATGTGACGTTTCCACTGACCACGTTGCCCGGCCTTACCACTTGATCGACTTCCACCGTCAATCCGCCCTGCGCGGCCGGTGCTTGCATGTCTTGTTTTTCAGCTGTTGATTCTGCGGGAGTGGAATCCGCTGAAGAATCTTCGTCAGTATCCTCGGTGGGCGTTGGCGTTTTTTGTTCGGGAGTGTTCTGCGGAGTGAGGTCAAGGTCGTCGAGCAGGAAACGTACATCCTGATAGGTCATGGTAAGGTTGAATTGCTCGGTCAGATTTGACTGGACTTGGGCCAGAGACATCCCTTCGGCAACCCATCCTGCTACGGTCTGCTGTTGCTCCTCGGTGAGGTCCATGGAATTAGCAGGTTGCTGAATACTCGGTTAAGCCGTTTTTGGGGCAGCACGCGAACGTTTTCAAATCGCCTTGCACTCAACCTTGTGGTGTCTCCACAATAATTCAAGGGCATTCTTTAGCACAACACTTGAAGCCTAGAAAGTTTGATTGGAGAGGTGTTTGTTCAAGTAATCCACGCTGCGGCGGACCGACTCGTCCTGCTCCATCATATTTTCCACTGTCTTGCAGGCGTGTATAACTGTTCCGTGGTCTCGACCACCAAAGGCTTCGCCGATTTCCTGTAATGAATGATTTGTCAGTATGCGGCTCAGGTACATGGCGATCTGCCTGGGAAATGCGATGTTATTGGGGCGTCGTCTACTGACCATGTCGCTTTGGCGCAGGTCAAAGTATTCGACGACTTTTTTCTGAATCTTATCCACCGTGATCTGGTTCTGCGCTTCTTCCTGCAGGATGTCCTGCAACAACCTTTCAACGACTTCAATGTCGAGAGGTTTCTTGATAAGCGTTGAGTAGCTAGCCACCCGGGTCAGGGCTCCTTCCATACGCCGTACATTGCGAGTGATGCGATGTGCAAGGAATTCCAGAATGTCGGCGGGTATATTGTAATTGAGGGCGATGGTCTTCTTTTTCAGGATTGCCACACGTGTCTCGAGGTCGGGCGGCTGGATATCGGTAGCCATGCCCCACTGGAAGCGAGACACCAGCCGGCTTTCCAGTTTGCCGATCTCAGTGGCGGAACGATCGCTCGACAGGCATATCTGCCGCTGCGACTCGAATAGTTCGTTGAAAGTGTGGAAAAACTCCTCTTGGCTGCGCTCTTTGCCGGCCAGGAAATGTATGTCATCAATGAGCAGCACATCTATGCTGCGGTAGAATTTGCGGAATTGTACCAGAGTATTTTCCTGAATTGCGCTAATGAATTCGTTGGTAAACTTTTCGCATGAAACATAAACGACTTTCGAAGAGGAATCATTTTTCAGGATATGCTGGGCCATTGCATGCATCAAGTGGGTTTTGCCCAATCCCGTATCACCGTAGAGGAAGAGAGGGTTGTAGGCCTGTGCCGGAGCATTGGCGACAGCCTGGGAGGCCGCATGAGCGAATTGATTGCTCGGGCCGACAATGAAATTTTCGAAGGAATTTCTCGGGTTTAAAGCAAACTTGCGCTGGGCCGCGTTTAAGACCGACCTCGAGCGTTCACTCTCTATAGCCTTAGACTCTTTGCGAGCAATCTCGTCCACCCTCTCTAACTGTTCTCCCGCCTCTTTGGGTTCTCTTTCAAGCACTTGCACCACTACCTTGACAGGCCTACCCTGAGCCAGTTGTGCTTTTTGGCTTATCAGGTCCAGATAATGTTCTTGCAACCAAATGGCGGAAAATTCACTGGGCGCACCCAATACGAGAGTTTCATCACTCTCCTGAAGGCAAACCAAGGGATCAAACCAGGTATCGAAAATATCGTGAGGAAAGAGCTTCTTGCATTCGTCCTTCAACAAACTCCAAAGGCCTTGTGTGACAATTTCTTGCGGCATTTTCTGTTTAAAATTGATATTTATTCACAGGTCGAAATATTACTCTGGATCGGGGTTCACGGGCAGTTTGAATCCATGCAATCAGGACAATTTTTCGGCCTCTATACTAGTCTTAAGACATAAGTGGTGGGGATAACAAATCAAAAGAGTATATAATTCACAAGTCATTGAATATTAAATCGATACGTATTTTAACTTAACTTTTGGAACCTGCTTTTTACCGATTTGTCCATCGAAGAAAAATTTAGACTAAGGAAGCGGAAAAAAAACAGAAGCTCCAACTAATTGAAAAAGTGTCAAGTTTTTCAAGACCAACTTTTTAACAAGTTATTCACAGAGATTTTGATAACAACTTTTAGGGGGTGTTCAAGCAATTATTTTAGGTATTTTTACCTAGTGGATTTCTTCCGTCGATGACGTTAGAAACTTATTTTCACACCGTTTCTTTAATAACGTCATTGCCCCGCCAGCCCTCATTCTGTCACGTCGTCCTTCAAATCTTTTTTCCCGCCATGTGGGCAATCAATCGTTCATTGAACTCAAGGGCCGAATTATGACCGATAAGCTTGAGTGCCTGCACCAGGGCGGCCACCTCTACTAGCCGCGCCAAGTCCCTGCCCGGTCGAACAGGTAATTTGATATGGGGAACGTCGATGCCCAGGATTTTATAATATTCCTGGTCTAGACCGGTGCGATCTTCTTCCACTCCATGTTTCCATTCTCCGAAAGTGATCACAATGTCGATGCGTTTATCCAAACGCACAGACCGAATGCCAAAAAGTTCAGCGATGTTTAGGATGCCAAGTCCACGGCATTCCAGATATCCGCGGTTGAGTTCCGAACTGGTGCCCAAAAGCTCGTGATCGCCGATTAACCGGACATACACGACATCATCGGCCACAAGACTATATCCGCGTTCTACCAGGGCCAGTGCGGTTTCACTTTTGCCCGCCCCGCTTTCTCCCTTGATCAGGGTACCGATGCCTTTGATGTCCATAAGAGTGCCATGCTCGGTCAGGTGGGGAGCCATCCATTCTTCGAGCAATACAGTAGCCATGGTTGTAAAATCTCTCGAGTTCATCGGGGTGCGCATCAGTGGCACATTATGAGCTTCGGCAGCACGCAGCAGTGAATCGGTTGGAACGAGCTGTCGCGATACGACTATGCACGGCAGGTTCATGCCGGAGATTTTGTTGAGGATTCTCCACTGCTTGGCCTTCGTAATACTGTGCAGGTATGCCATTTCCCCGGCACCGAAAAGCTGCAAGCGCTTTGTGGCGAAATTTTTGAAGAAGCCTGTCAGGGCAAGCGAGGGCCGGTTAATGCTTTTTTCGCGGATCAATTTGCGAAGGCCGCGTTCACCCGCCACAAGCGTCAGCTTGAGCTGCTTTTGGTAGGTCGAATAAAATTCGCGCACGGAGATGTGCTCGTGGGCTTTCGGTGTTGCTTTTAGAGTCATGACTATACTTACAGGTTAAAATTTTCTCCAAGGTAGAACTGGCGGCTGCTGGGATCGTTGATGAGGAATTCGCTGTCCCCTTCACAAAGCACACGGCCATTGTGCATGAGAAAGGCCCGATCAACGATACGCAAGGTTTCCCGTACGTTGTGGTCTGTGACGAGAACACCGATGCCCTTTTCCTTGAGTCTCAAAATAATATCCTGCACTTCGCTTACACTGATGGGATCTACGCCGCTGAATGGCTCGTCCATGAGAAGGAACTTGGGCTCGGTAACCAAAGCCCGTGAAATTTCCAGGCGACGGCGTTCGCCCCCGCTTAGTGTAAAGGCCTTTTGACTGGCCAGGGAAGTGAGGCCGAGTTCCTCGAGGTGCCGGTCGATGATTTGGCGGCACTCGCTTCGGCTAACCGGCAGTGTCTCGGCAATCGCCCGGATATTCTCCTCTACCGTGAGCTTGCGGAACACTGAAGGCTCCTGCGGGAGGTAGCCGATACCCAATCGCGCGCGCCGAAACATCGCAGTTTGTGTAATATCCAGCTTATCCAAATAAACCTTGCCCTCCGTAGCGGCCACCAATCCCACTATCATGTAGAATGTCGTAGTTTTGCCCGCGCCGTTTGGACCTAGCAAGCCGACTATTTCTCCGGCTCTCAATCGGATATCGACATGGTCAACTACCCGGCGCTGCCCGTAGGTCTTGACCAGACCGCGCGTCGAAATAAAGGACCCGTTGTTCATCTCATCCATCATTGCTCATACGCTCTTTTATCGCCGGAAGGCGGCGCCGCTTCTCCGTTAATGGGAATGTCTTTTTCCGGCTCTTTTTCCCTGTAACCCAGGTCGGGCAGACTGTCGAGCATCACGGTTGGCCTTCCACCCTGCCCTTGCTCGGGATTGGCCTCGACCAGGGCTTTGCGCTCGCCCTTTAGAAGGGTAATCCGCCACCCGCTTACTTCGACATCCTGATCAATGATTTTCGGGTTGTCTGTGAGCACGACTCGGCCCTCGCGCGGGTTCAATACGGCACGCCCGGCCGTGATTTGGCGGTCGCCCTGAAAAATCTCGACCTTACCCGAAGCCACTATGCTCTCGATGGCGGTGAGTTGGCCGATGACTGCCTCGGTATCATCTTCCTTGCGAGTTGTGACGACATCGAGCCGCTCGCAGGTAACGGTGAGATTGGTGCCAGTCACCCTGACGTTGCCCGTAAAATAAAAGAAGTTCTGCCCGTCCGTGGCATTCATCACCAGCGCATCGCTATCCACCACCGTCCGAGGCATATCCTCGCCTTTTTCAGCAAACGCTGGAGACAAGACCGCACACGTCCATATACAGACCAGCATGCCGGGAATGAGTTTCATCTTAATAAGTAATCTATCTCACCGGTGAAGGTGACACGCACTGACTTCCTGACCTTTACCGTGCGCGTGTTTCCGTCCCATGTCCAATTTCTCCCGATGATGATGTAGTTGGGGCCCTTGATGGTAACCTCGGATTTACCGCCGCCTAGTTTATTGCGCACTAAGATGGTCGCGCTCGGGCTCTCGATGTATGTTTCCAACCTCATGGCGGAATCACCGGAAAAAACGCGCAATTTCATGTCCAGAATATCAATTTGCTCGGCGTTGATGTAGATGCCTTGGCGGCCCTGCAAGTCCCAGGACTTATACCCGTTGTCCCCGAACATTGGGAGTTTGAAATTGTGCACGGGAGCGTCCGGCACCATTTGCGCTTTCAGACAGACGCTGCATAGATAAAGAGCGGTCAGGCAATATAAGTATGATTTACTTCGTGTGAACATGAGAGCATTTAGTTGAGGGCCTGGCAGTTTAAATATCGAGGCTTTGGCCCGGTTCCAAGGCCACAACCGTGGCCGGAGCAGGCACTTTCCGCGCAAATGATTTAGGATCGGCCTCAATTATCGGCCAGGTATTGTAATGAACGGGCACCACAAGTTTGGGTTTGAGGAAAGTGACGGCCCGGCAGGCATCATCGATATCCATTGTAAAATTACCACCGATAGGCAGCAAAGCCACGTCGATGGGATGCATGTCCCCTATTAAATTCATGTCGTAAAAAAGCCCCGTATCCCCTGCGTGATAAATCACCTTGTCATCGCATTGCAACAGAATCCCGGCAGGGTTGCCAAGGTAAACGATGTTACCGTTTTCCTCGAAAAATCCCGAACCGTGATGCGCGATGGTCAACTTGACCTTCCCTAAAGGAAATTCGAACTGCCCGCCAATGTGCATGGCATGGACATTGACGCCTTGGTTTCCCAGGTAGGTGGCCAGTTCAAAAACGGCGATGACCGTGGCTCCGCAACGCTTGGCGATCGCCGCCGTGTCACCGATATGGTCAGCATGGCCATGAGTGAGCAGTATGTAATCGCAACTAGCCTCTTCGGCGGAGATGGAAGCCAGGGGGTTGTCAGTAAGGAAAGGATCGAAGAGGAGCCGGTGGCACCCCATTTCCACCAGGCAATCCGAATGACCATAATAAGTCAGTTTCATGAATAGAGGGTAAAACTTAAGCGCCAGTCATTCAAGACTCCATAACATACAAAATTGTTAATCAAGTCGGATAGGTCCCTGGTCATTGGACAGTCTTTAGACTGTCATCGTTCCCTATCCCACCGGCTTATTCTTCAAAATTCCCTCGATCTTTTCCATAATCTCCGGTGTGAGCTTTGGCCCGTCTCCGGCGGCCTGCATGTTTTCCATCAATTGTTCCAATCGCGATGCACCTGTGATGACAGTGCTGACATTGGGGTTTTTCAAGCACCAGGCCAGCGCCATTCGCGGCAGCGTAATTCCGATCTCGCTGGCCACCGACCCAAGCTCTTTGACCACTTTTATTTTTTCCTCAAACTCCTTACCCTCGAACCTGCTCCGCAGCCACTCATAACCCTTCACGGAAATACGCGTGTCCCCGGGATCGCCCGCATTGTATTTACCCGTCAACAAACCGGAAGCCAGGGGCGACCAAATTGTCGTGCCCAATCCGATTTCTCCATACAATGGAGCGTATTCGGCCTCCACACGATCCCGGTGAAACATGTTGTATTGCGACTGTTCCATGGTGGGGCCGATCAGGTGGTTCTCGCGGGCAACAGCTGCCGCCTCCCGGATTTCCAGGGCGCTCCATTCAGAAGTTCCCCAGTAGAGCACCTTGCCCTGGCAAATAAGGTCGTTCATGGCCCGAACCGTTTCCTCGATCGGAGTTTCGGGATCGGGCCTGTGGCAGAAATATAGATCCAGGTAATCGACCTGCAGCCTTTTAAGGGCGGCATGGCAGGCCTCGAATACATGCTTGCGGCTCAACCCGGTCTGGTTAGGCCCCTCAGGGCCGTATCCGAAAAATACCTTGCTCGACACGACAAAACTATCCCTTGGCCAACCTTTCTTTTTAAGCGCCTTCCCCATGATGACCTCCGCCCGGCCATCCGCGTATTTCTCCGCATTGTCGAAAAAATTGACCCCGGCCTCGTAGGCCATGCCCATGAGTTGACCGGCAAGCTTTTCATCCGCTTGATTGCCGAACGTGACCCAAGCCCCAAAAGAAAGCTCGCTGACCTTCAGCCCCGATTTTCCAAGCCGTCGATATTGCATAATTTAGTTTGAGATCAGTTTTTTCTCTCCGTTCCGGTTGAGTTTTCGGCCTAACAGATTAAATTGTATCAGTAACATTCAATTCGTTTTAAAAGGAGAATACAAATGGCAAATTATATTATTCTAGGAAGTTTTACCGACCAGGGCATGCGCAATGTCAAGGAAACCACGAAACGGGCGGACGCCTTGCGCTCCATGGCGGGAAAAGTCGGCGCAACCATAAAGGACATTTACTGGACTCTCGGGTCATACGACATCGTAGCGGTCCTGGAAGCTTCCGATGATGAATCGGCCACCGCCCTTGGCTTGAGCATCGGCTCGCTCGGGAACGTCCGCACCCAAACCCTGCGCGCCTTCACTGCTGACGAAATCGGCAACATCATCGGTAAAATTGATTGATAGACTAAAGAAAATTCGAAACGAGCTGGCTTCCACTTACTTCAATTGAAGTAATTTCCGGCAAAGCCAACCGAAGCTAAGAGCTGGTGTAACCAGCGAGAGCGAAGGTTGGCGGAGAGGGTGGGATTCGAACCCACGGTACCCGTGAGGGCACACCTGTTTTCGAGACAGGCCCGTTCGGCCGCTCTGGCACCTCTCCTGAAGAGATCTTTATCTTCCTAGATACGTAGTCCTCGGGCAAGCCGGAAACGCCTAAAAGATTCCGATTACTGGCTTTTATAAAATTCGTTGATTTTATCCGCCACGTCGCGGAATTCGATGTCGGCAGCGTAGATGACTTTGAATTCGGCTATGGCTTTATCCCGAGCACCCATTTGCTCGTAACATTCCGCCAGTTCGTAAATGGCTTCTTTTTTAATGTCGTCCATGAAAGACATTTCATTTTTTGCCTGGATCAATTGGTCGGCACCCAAATCATACTTGCCATCCATCTTGAACGCTCTGCCCAGGTAGACCAGGCATGCCAGCCGCAACCGGGGATTGGGTAGAGTATGTTGGAATTCCCGAATCGCTTCCTCGTATAAGCCCTCCTGGAAAAGTCGTTCGGCCAATTCAAAACGTAAATTTGGATCGTGGGGATATTTTTCGACCATGGCACGGGTCTGATTCAGCCGGAAATCTTTTAATTCAGTTTTGGAAACCTCGAAGCGGTCCAGCAGTTCGGCATTGCCGGGGTCCGCATCCAGCTTCGCCTGGATTTCCTCTACGACATGCCTTAATTTAGCAACCGTGATGTCTATCTCGGCGCGTTCGAGCGTGGTATCGGTCCGGCCGGCCGGAAGGCCGCGAGCCTTGAGTACCCATTGGAGCGCCTCGTCGAATTCTCCCAATTGCCGGTAGTATTGAAAAATGGCGCGGTAGTATTGGATGTTGTCAGGCGCCCTGGCAATATCCTCGATGGTCCGCTTGATAAGGCGCCGCAAGACCTCCTGGCCTTCAAGCACACTTTGAGCGCCCTCTACTACTGTTGAGACATCGGCTTCCCTGTATTCGCCACCACCTTCGTTTACTGCCTCCCAGCCGCCCTCCTTTATGGAATAGGCCACCGAGGCGCGGCGTACTAGCGAAATCGCCTGTGTGTTGGAGGGTTCTTTTGCCAGCACATCGTCACCAATCCGTACGGCGTCCTCATTGCGACCGACGACGTAGTAGGCCTCACCCAACTCGAGGAGGTTGGAAATATTATCTGGTTTCATATCCCGGATGGACTCACGAGCAAAGACCGCAGTCTCATTCAACCCAAGGGCCCGGGCCGCTCCGGCCAGCAACTTGTGAGCGGGTACGCTTTCAGGATTGCCGGTCAATAACTTCTCTGCCGCCGCGAGAGCCTTTTCAGGCTTTTGTCTAACCCAGCCGGAGCCCCGCAATATGAAAGGCAGTTGCCTTACCCCGGCGAGCAAACGCGCGGGCCACTGTCTCCCTGCTTTGAAAGCCTTGAGTTGGGCCGCACGCAACACCTTGCGCACTTCCACACACCCCGGATCGCGCCGCAAAAGTTCATTGCATATATCCATGGCGTATTCGGCCTCACCACGGGATATTGCCTGGCCGGCACGTTCGACCTGCCTCTCCACACTGGGTCCCAATGAACTGAGGCTAGCATCCGACATCGAAGTTAATGGAAGAAATCCACGTTGATCTGACCACAAAAAACGTCAGGAAAAGAGTTAAAAGGGACAGAGGGAAGAAAGTTCAAGGGTTCAAGAGTTGCGGCGGCATTCCCGCATCTTCGTATTTCCGTATCAACGCATTCATACTTCTGCCTTCTGACTTCTAACTTTCCTCCCTCACTTTATCATCACAGACTTGATGTTGACAAACTCGCGGATGCCGTACGAACCCAACTCGCGCCCCCACCCGCTTTGCTTGACTCCGCCAAATGGCAATCGCGGATCGCTTTTTACGAAATCGTTGAGGTAACAGGTCCCCGCTTCCAATTCCTCCCGGACGAGGCGTTCGCCGCGTTTGCGGTCAGAAGTAAAGACACCGGCGCCGAGGCCGAAAGGTGAATCGTTGGCCACGGCGACGGCTTCTTGCTCGTCCTTCACGGTAATCACAACGGCCACGGGGCCGAAAAGCTCCTCATCCGCGGCGGGCATACCCTTTTTTACATCCGTAAGCACAGTAGATGGATAGTAAGCGCCGGAGCCTTTCGGCTTTTCACCGCCAAGCAGGAGTTTCGCCCCGGCCTCTACGCTCTTGCTTACCTGGTCGTGCAAGGTATCGCGCTGGTTCGCATTTGCCAAGGGCCCCAACCGGGTTGCGGACTTCATGGGATCACCCGTTTTATATTTTTTCATTTCTTTAATTAGTAACTGCTCGAAGCGCTCTCTCGCCTCTTCAACCACTATAAGCCGCTTGGCCGAAATGCAGGCTTGACCGCCGTTAAACATTCGTCCCTCCGTGCACAATGAGGCAGCCTTAACTAAATCTGCATCGTCCAAAATGAGGTAGGGATCGCTTCCACCCAACTCCAAAACGGTTTTCTTTAAATGCTTGGCCGCTTCTGAGGCGACCGCTCTACCCGCTTCGACGCTGCCGGTAAGGGAAATGGCTCTGATTTTGTCATTTCCGATAATGGCACATGCGGTCTTGGGACCAATCATGAGGGTGCGGAAAATATGAGATGGAAATCCGGCCTCGTGGAATAACGCTTCTATGGATAGAGCGCATTCTGGCACATTGGAAGCGTGTTTCAGCACCATGCCGTTCCCTGCCATCATAGCCGGAGCGGCGGCCCGGAGAACCTGCCAGAATGGAAAATTCCACGGCATAATTCCCAGTATGACGCCCAAAGGTTGAAAGGTTACGAAGCTTTTGCTCCCCTCGATTGTGACCTTTTGATCCCGCAGATGCTTTTGAGCGTTTTCGGCGTAGAAATCGCACACCCAGGCAGATTTTTCCGCCTCGGCCTTTCCCTGGGTAATCGGTTTGCCCATTTCCCGCGCCATCATTTTGGCAAAATACCCGCTGTTCATGCGAAGCAATTCGGCAATTCGACGAAACCTTTCCGACCGCGCCTTGAAAGTCAGACGCTTCCACACCAAAAAATCAGCATGTGTTTTATCGATGACAGCGTTTGCCTCGGCCCGAGTCATCTCGGGATAGGATTTCAGGACCTTTCCTGTAGCGGGATTTACGGATTTCAGAGCCATCAAAAGTTATGATTCAACTACAAGCAAAAGGAATTATCCATTTTCATCAACGCTTTTTTACCGGGCAAGGTTGAGGCATGCAATTATACCTCGATGAATTAAATGTAAAAAATTAAATGCTATCCGTTCGCACTTTACATTTAGTCCCCATTGTGTTACTATTATAAGTAATAATGAGGGGATTGTTTTACTGCATATTGGTTTTAGCCGCTTTCCTGGCTCATCCGGGACAAGCTCAGATCGTTCCTATCAGGGTTGCCGTAGAAGATGGAACGGGGGGAGGAGGAGGCGCTGCCACCGTTGCTCAATTGAATGACGACACTTTTTTCGACTTTCAAGCAACTTTGGTAAATACCTTTGATATCGATACCGCTCTCGAACTGTCAGCTTATGATGTCGTTATCCTGGGTGGAACCGGACACGATAATGCGGATTGGACGACGACCATGATTTCTGAATTACGTTTCTGGGTCATTACCGGCGGCGGCCTGGTCGGAACCGGTTGGATAAACTTCGATATACGCAGTGGCGACCCTACGGCGTCCGATCTCGAATTTTTACTTCCAGGGCAAAACATTCCTTCCACCAACGAATTTACCGGTATTACAGGGGCAATAAATATTCTCGATAACACACATCCGGTCACCTTCGGGCTGAGCAATTTCACTCCCGGAGCAAGTAATATCGAGGTTAACAGGTTTGCTCCTGAATCCAACGACACCGTCTTGGCCAATATCGTGGGAGCGCCTAATGATATTGCCATCGCCGTGAAGTCAGTAGGATCGGGACGCTCCCTCTACCTTGGATCTATTTACATGGCAAGCACCAGTTACAGCACGGGAACTCTACGGACCGGTGTTCCCGATCAGCTCCTTGAGCAGGGAGTAGCCTGGGCGGCAGATGGTATTGGTATCATACCGGAACCATCCACTTATGGACTGGTACTTGGCGCTTTGGCGGGCTTCATATTCCTGTATCGCCGTAGAACGGTTTGAGCCCAAACAGAGGTCGGGGCTGACTATTACTTAAATGCCGAAAAAGAGGTCGGCATGGAAAATTTCACCTATGACAAAAGAAGATTGGTGCTTCACTTCCCGGAGACTCGTTCGAGGAGGTCGTAAACGCGGTTGACCATGCCGCGGGGAGAATTTTTTTTGAAATAGATGATTGTAAACATTGTAATACATTAATCCTTAATACTGTAGTATGAATACACCAATTTCAATCAGGCTGTCTGATCAACTTGCAAAACAGTTGGACGCAATGGCGCGAGATACGGAACGTCCCCGTTCCTTTATCCTGCAAAAAGCTTTGGAGACCTATCTGGAGGACTATGCCGATCTACAGGTTGCCCTGGACCGGTTGCGCGACCGGACGGACCCGGTCATTTCAGGGAAACGATTGAGAAAGTTCATTGGCCTATAAGGGTCTTTTTCCCAAATATATCCATTCAGCCCCAACACCAATCCTGGAATTGACGTAGTTGGTTTTAATGTTACGCTTGAGGCATGGATTACCAAAAGATTATTAAAATTGATCCCGGTAAAAGAGGGGGCAAACCTTGCATCCGGGACCTTCGCATTACCGTTTCAGATGTCTTAGAGTATTTGGCCGGCGGAATGTCCGAGGATGAGATATTGCGAGATTTCCCTGAACTTACCCGGGAAGATATTAAAGCATGCCTGGCATTTGCGGCTGATCGCGAACATAAGCTTTTCGTGGCTTCAAAGTGAAATTGCTTTTTGACGAAAACCTCTCGGAAAAGATTATAACTTCACTTCCCGGAGACGCGTTCGAGGAGGTCGTAAACGCGGTTGACCATGCCGCGGGGGTCTTCGAGGTAGCTGGCGGCGATGAGAGCGTTGTCGTGGATTTGCTCGGCCACTTGCTTGGCAAGCGCTTCGTCCGTTTCCTTGAGCCCTGCGAGGTTTTTGATGAGTTTGTGGCGGGGGTTGATCTCGAGGTTTATGTCGGGATTGGCGGTCACCTCCTGCTGCATGGACTTCATAATGCGGCGCATGCCGGGGGAGATAAATTTGTCGGCGTTCAGGGCGATGGCCGGACTTTCGACCAGCCGCTTGCTCGGGTTGACCGCGTTGATGCGTTCCCCCAGGACTCCTTTGAGCCATTCACACAATTTTTTCGTTTTCTCTACGGACAGGGGTTTGCTCTTCTTCTTTTCCGTCACCGCATCGACTTTGAGGTCGGCCTGGTCGGCGGAGACGAATTTTTTGCCATCGAATTCGCCCAAGTGGCTCATTACGAATTCGTCGATTGGCTCGTAAAGATAAAGCACTTCCAGATTGGCAGGTTGGAATGCTTCGAGGTAAGGTCCGGTCTCGATTTGCTCGCGTGATTGTCCATGCAGGAAATAAATTTCTTCCTGATCTTTTTGCATACGCGATGCGTAGTCGTCCAGGCTGGTAAATTCGGCTTTTTTTGTAAAGGACGACTCGAAGCGCAGGAGTTTTGCCAATTGTTCTTTGTTGGAGAAGTCGAGGGTAACACCTTCCTTGAGGAAGATGCCGAACTTGCGGTAAAATTCCTCGAATTTCTTGGGTCGTTTTTTGGCTTCTTCGGCCAGGAATTTTAAAAACCGCCGTGTGAGCACGGTGTTGAGCTTTCGCACCATGGCGCTGTCTTGCATTTTTTCCCGCGAAATGTTCAGGGGCAGATCGGCGCTGTCCACAACGCCTTTCAGAAAGCGCAACCACTCTGGCATTAGCCCCTCAGGTTTGGCGTCGATCATGACTTTTTTACAGTAGAGGCTAATGCCGGTATCAATGCGGCCAAAGCCCCAGCGTTCGGTATTTTCCTTTGGGACGAAGATCAGCGCATTGATGGCCAGGGGAGCATCTGCATTGAAGTGCAGCCGGAACAACGGCTCGTCAAAGGCATTGGCCTGAAACTTGTAAAACTCGGTGTATTCTTCCTCTTTGATCTCGTTTTTGCCCCGCAGCCAAATGGCCTGAATTGTGTTGATACGCTCACCGTTGAGGTTTATAGGGAACTGCACGAAATTGGAGTAGCGCTGCAGGATTTCCTTGATTTGCGCGGACCGGGAAAATTCCTTGGCCTCGTCCTGCAGGTGGATAACTACCTTGCAGCCGCGACGCTGTCCTTTGATCGTTTCGATCTCGTAGCTGCCTGAACCATCACTGGTCCAAACCAAATGCGTGCCTGATTTCTTCCACGAATGCGTAAATACGCTGACCTTCTTAGCTACCATGAAGGCGCTGTAAAAACCCACGCCGAACTGTCCTATAAGTTGGTCACGAGCCTCGGCCCCGGCCTTGACTGCCTTCAGAAAAGCCTGGGAGCCGGAGTGTGCGATAGTGCCAAGGTTTTGCGCCAGTTCGGCCCGAGTCATGCCCACTCCGAAATCCTGAAATGTAATAGTGCAGGCGGTATCGTCGGTGGTGATATTGATCTCCAGCGGCAGATCATCGTCGAAAATCTCCTTTTTTGTGAGCTGGAAATGACGCAGTTTTTCCAGTGCGTCCGAAGCGTTGGAAACCAGTTCGCGCACAAAAATCTCCTTGTCGGTGTAAAGGGAGTGGACAACGATGTCGAGCAGCTGCTGGACTTCGGCCTTAAACTCGTGTTTTTCCGGTGTTTTTGTCGCCATAGCGGTTGTGGTAAAGATGTCTGAAAGTTGAAAAACGAGTTAAATTAGCCTGAAAAAAGAAAATATCAAGAACCGAGTGTCGGCCGACGGTCTTTTGTCTTTGGTCGTTCCGCCTGTATCCCGCATATTCGCATCTGCGCATTCCCTTTGCCCCTATGTTCCTTTGCAACTTTAGTCCTTGGTCTTTGGTCTTTAGTCATTAACCATTATCCATTGCCCATTATCTTTGGTCTTTAGTCTAAAAACTATTCAACCTTTTAACCTTTTGAACCTTTGAACTCATTTATGCAAATTGATACTGGTTTTTCGGCGTAAAGTGTGGAAAATTACCAATAATGAAGACCGTCCTCATATATTCCGGGGGCTTGGATTCCACGGTATTGCTCTACCGGCTACTGTCTGCGGGTCATACCGTGAAGGCACTTACGGTGAATTACGGACAGCGCCATCAGAAGGAAATCGATAGCGCCTGCTCCATCACCAGCGACTTGGGAATCGAGCACAAGGTGGCGGACCTTACGGCCATTTCCGGCCTGCTTGCCGCCAGCTGCCTGACCTCTCACGACATGCCCGTTCCCGAAGGTCATTACGCGGAAGAATCCATGAAGCAGACCGTTGTTCCCAACCGTAATATGATAATGATTTCGATCGCCGCCGGCTGGGCCATCACCAACAAATTTGATTCCGTTTCCTACGCCGCGCACGGCGGAGACCACGCCATCTATCCGGACTGCCGTGAAGTTTTTGCCAAGGCTATCGACCAGGCACTGCGTTTGGCCGACTGGCATAAGATCTCATTGCACTGCCCTTTCATCGGATTTACAAAGGCCGATCTTATCAAGATGGGCGCGGATATCTATGTGCCTTTCGAGCACACATGGTCCTGTTACCGGGGTGAAGTGCTGCACTGTGGACGCTGCGGCACATGTCTTGAAAGGCGCGAGGCTTTTAACCTGGCCGGAGTGACTGATCTTACCTCTTATGCCCCGGAAGCGCCTTCGGTCGAGGCTATGGTGCAAAGCGAATGGAAACTTCCACAATGATTACTTGCGAAAAAACTTACGCCGATATTCCTTTCGCCCACAGGCAGCATCGCCACGATGGGCATTGCGCGTTGCTGCACGGACACAACTGGACGATAACTATCACTTTCTCCTGCAAAGAATTGGACATGAATGGATTTGTAGTCGATTTCGGCAAACTCGGTTATATCCGCAATTGGATAGATGAACATTTGGATCACGCCTGTGTTTTCAACGAGGACGACCCGCTTAAAAACGAGCTGATTAAATCGGCGCCGCAAGCTTTTAAACCTTACGTGGTAAAAAATTGCTCCTGCGAAGGATTGGCCCAACACCTTTATGAAGTGTTCAACCCGATGGTGAAGCGCGAAACCAGCGAACGTGCCAGCGTGGAAATGATCAAACTAATGGAAGACAGCCGCAATAGCGCCACTTACGCCCCATGACCACCTACCCCGTTCACGAATTTTTCTATTCATGGCAGGGTGAGGGATTTCACATGGGCAAGGCTGCCTTTTTTATCCGCACCTTCGGATGCCCGGTGCAATGTGCATGGTGCGATTCCGCCGGCACCTGGCACCCCGACTACGTCCCCGAGGAAGTGCTGAAGTATTCCCCGAAAACCCTTGCGGACGAAGCTCGTAAGACCACCTGCGAATTCGTCGTAATCACAGGCGGCGAACCTACTATCTACGACCTGGGTCCGCTCACCGAAGCTCTCCGGGCCGTGGACCTGAAGGCCCACCTCGAAACTAGCGGGGCCTTTCCAATCAAGGGGGATTTCGCATGGGTAACCGTTAGCCCTAAGTGGGATAAATTGCCCTTGCCCGAAAATATCGAGCGGGCCGACGAATTAAAAATCATCGTAGAAAACGAGCGTTCCATCGAACGCTGGTTGGACGAGATCGGAAGCTCGATAAATTGCAATCACATCTGGCTTCACCCGGAGTGGTCTCAGCGCAACAATTCCAAGGTCCTCGATTCCATTACATATACGGTGAAAAATCGTGGAGTTCCTTTTCGCGCCGGCTTCCAATTGCACAAATTTTTCAAGTCCGACTCGCTCGACCCCCACTCCCGCCCTCCAGCTCCTCTTGGCGGCAGAATCGAACTCGGCTTCTAGCCCAGATTCGCTCGGGAACGCCTGAAGGAATCCCGCCATTACGGGGCTTTCGGGTCTGTTACCCCAATCAGGATGAAAGTTGACGTGGTGATGAAAAACTTGTCTTTACGAAGAATTTTCCTTTTTCTGCGTTCTCTTTCCCGTTCGCGTAACAAAATATATTTATCAGTATGCAGAATTTTGCCGACCAGTGCCTCGATATGGCCCGCTCCATCCTGGAACAGAACTTCCCAGCTATAAAGGACGATGGCGCAGTTTCCCCAATGGACGGTGAAAGCCAGAACCCGGACGATTCCGGCCACGCAGCCCTCGCTATAGGCGAATTTTACCGGGCCACTCAGGAGACCCAGTTGGGTAATTTTGATCTGGTCGACTTGGCCGCGCGCTGCATCACAGCCCAGGTATTTAGCGAGGAGGAAAATGAGAACGGCCTGGCCTATTGCGCTTTGGGCCTCCTTTCTTTTGGCCCGGCCAAGGACAGGAACGCCGTTTGGGAACGCCTTATGGACCCCACCCGGGAACGGCTGGACGAAAGGCTATCTAAGCAAAGCGATTCCAATGACCACGCGCAGGCTTTCAATGTGGCCAAGGCCGTGACCCGTTTCAGCCTGGGTTTTTCCAGAAAAGACGAAACCGGAAAACTAATCGACCGCTTTGTCGAGGGAATTGGCGCCAACAGCTCCGCCGGCTTTCATGACGACGCTCCTGAAGAAGGCGTCGGTGGAGCTTATAATATTTACGGAGTACTCAGTTTTATCTTTATCCGCCAGGCCCTCCAACTGCACGCCAATGTTCATTTGCGCGAGCGCAAACTACCCACCCTGCGCACTAATGCCGAGAAATATATACGCATGATGCCCGACCTCGTGCGTCAGGACGGCCTGGGTTGGGCCTTCGGCAGCGGCATCGGCGCCTACGGCCAGATGCACTGCATCACAATCATCCTCCAAGCCATGCGCGACGGATGGATAGGCGAAGAACGCAAGCCACTTTATCTAGATATTCTGCGCCGCCTGTTTCAGTTCTTTTTCATGACTTATCTCGATCAGGAACAGGGTTACCTGGTCATACGGGATGCGCAGCGTAGTACCGTGCCGGCCCACACCACCCGGAGCGCAAACTTTGACGGAGCCCGCTACCTCTGCCAGTGGTCACGACTGTCCCGCGCCATAGGCGGCTCTATGATGTCCGGTTCGACACCATCCAAACGCTCCGGTCGTTTCGTCATTTTCGATAAAACCAACCGCAAGGAACAGGGCCTTTTCATATACCGGGATCCCGATTCAGGACTGCACATTCAACTGCCCCTGGTCGGTTCCACCAAACCGCACTGCTCCGATTCGCTGGCCTTCCCGCATTCTCCAGGAGTATTCGATTGGCCCGTAAATGTTTATATGCCGCTCCTCGTTCCTGAGTTGACCATCGGCGACAACGTATTCATCCCATGTTTTTACGGTAGGCATTGCGTCATCGGCCTCGGCTTAAGGAACTCGTTTTACTTTCGCTACGAGCAGCCTGAACTCATCACCAGGGAGGGGAAAATTGTGACGGGTGTCGGCAATGTAAAAGTCGCCTGGACGTTTGTCGGCAACAAGGTTACCGGCGATTTTATATACACAGTCAAAAACAAGGTGCAGTTGGACCTCATGCGTTTCATGTTGGCCATAGGAGCCCCCCATTCCTCATTTCGCACCGGCATGACTTTCACACTGGGGCGCGACGGATTACGCTGTTCGGTACTCAAAGACGACTTTCAGGGCATCTGGCAAGAAACCGAACCGGTCACCAACGATCCGGCTTACCGCAGTTATTTTGGAAATATCCACTTCATACAAACCCTATTGCGGGACCACCCGCTCATCATGCGTCCAGGCCAACAATACCGCCTGACCGTTACCTTCGAACCCGATATAACATTCGCCGAATAGCGCCGGGCGCTTCGCCCCAACCAGCTCAAGCCGCAAGGATTTGAAACCGGAAGCCCCCGACTTATTTAAGTTGATTCACAAACCACTTCCGCACCTTGCCGATGTTGTCCGTACGTATAATTCCGTGCCTTGACGTTGACGCCGGACGGGTGGTCAAAGGCATAAAATTCAAAGAACTGCGCGATGCCGGTGACCCAGTCGAGATTGCCAAAGCATACGAAAAACAAGGCGCCGACGAACTCGTCTTCCTCGATATAACAGCATCCAGCAGCCATCGCGAAATTCTCCGCAACGTCGTAGAAGCCACGGCCTCGGAATGTTTCATGCCCCTGACAGTGGGCGGAGGGTTGCGCAATATCGAAAACATCCGGGAAATGCTCAAATCAGGCGCCGATAAAGTAAGCCTCAACACCGCCGCAATTCAAAATCCGAAACTCGTGCGCGATGCCGCCCGAAAGTTTGGCAACCAGTGCATCGTAGTCGCCATCGACGCCAAACGCGAACTGGACGGAAAGCATTGGCGCGTATATACCCACGGAGGACGTAACCCAGTCGATCTCGATGCCCTCACCTGGGCTAAAAAAGCCGTATCACTGGGCGCCGGAGAAATTCTGCTAACCAGCATGGACTGCGATGGAACTCGCGACGGCTACGACATTGAGTTGACTAAATGCATCAGTGAAGCTGTGGAAGTGCCTGTCATCGCCTCCGGTGGAGCGGGCAATCTCGACCACCTAGTATCCGTTTTAACCGATGGAAAAGCCAGCGCTGTACTGGCCGCTTCCATTTTTCATTTTGGAGAATACACGATACCACAAGCCAAGCAGAAGTTGCATGAAGCCGGTATATCCGTCCGCCTTTAACCAACAAACCACCACCCTTTAACGTATAACTGCGTTTTACGAATAGGTCCGGCCACGATACCACCCTTAAACGTATAACTGCGTTATACGAATAGGTTTGCCCGGATGGCTACGGTCCTTGGTCTTTCCTCCCTCTGTCCCTTTGCCCCCTGCCCTGCCCGCCATAGCCCCGCGACGGCGGGCCCATTTTTGCATTCGCGCATTTACAAATCATGCCGACCAGAGTGTAAAAATATAGGTTACGTAAATGAGGATGAGCATTGTGCCTTCCCAGCGTTTCAGCTGGAAACCGGTCCACATGAACGGTAAGAGAACAAAAGCGATTCCAACCATAATAAACAGATCCGTTATGCGGATACCCGCAGCGTCGAGCGGGGCTATGATCGAGGAAACGCCGAGTACACTGAAGATATTGAAGATGTTCGAGCCGATGATGTTGCCCACCGCTATGTCCGGTTGGCGCTTTAAGGCGGCAACAATACAGGTGGCAAGTTCGGCGCAGGAGGTACCAACGGCAACTATGGCCAGTCCTATGACTCCCTCGCTCACGCCAATCATTCGAGCCAAGTCCACCGCGGCGTTAACAAAAAAATGGGATGAGATCATCAGCACGCCCAGACCGCCGCCTATAAAGAGAAAATCCATCCACATAGCCTTGGAAGCCGGCTGCACTTCTTCCTTAAATTCCTCAACGACTTCCTGTGGTTCTCCTTTCCGAACCATCCAGACAGTTACTATCAAGTAAGCGAAAAGCAGAAGAACGAAAAGGAAGCCTTCCCAGCGGTCGAGGTGTTTGTCAAACAAGACGAGAAACAACAAAACTGAAGCCCCAACCATTATGGGCATATCAAATCGGAGTAACCGCGATTTTATTCTGAGCGGATAGATAACAGCCGTTATACCCAATATAAGGCCGACGTTTAATATATTGGAGCCGACCACAGCTCCTATTATGATTGGTCCTTTCCCGGCAAGCGCTGCAGTTATCCCTACAAACTGCTCGGGGGAACTCGTACCAAATGAAACAACAGTTAACCCAATAATCAATGTGGAGACTCCCAGGCGAGCGGCCAGTGAGGCGCCACCGCGTACAAGCCAATCAGCGCCTATCACCATCCCAATCAGCGCAAGTAAAAATATAAGTCCCGTTAGCATCATTTCAGATGGTTTTCTTTGGCTTCGCGGATATTGCGGCGTCAGTGCAAATTTGTTTTCGGTGACAGATTGATTTTCATGATGACTATATTCTGTTCATGATAAATTTGCCGATCAAAAGTTATCCAGCCCAAACGTTCATATAATTTTTCCTGGTCAGCCGTGAAAAGGTATAGCGTCGTCGTTCCCAATGCTTCCGCTTCCAGCATTATTTGATTTACCAGAGCAGTTCCGATACCGCGCCGTCGATATTGCTCTCCCACATAAACGCCGGCAAGCCAGGGCGCAAGGTCGGACCGGGTTTCCAGGTCTTTAACTACCAGACTAGCCGAACCGAGCGCCTCCCCGTCCTCTATTGCTACAAAGGTTGTTGGGATTTCCTTGTGTCCCAATTGATTTTCCAACTGGCAGTTACGGTCCTGCAAAGTTTCTCCGGGATGAAGACAGGCCCATTCCCGATGCTGCCATCGGGCCAGTAAAGGAATAAAATCGGGGTGGTCCGCCAAGTATTCAATTTTCATTGATGACCAATGTTTTAATGTTGAATAGTTGCTCCGGATCGCCGGTCTCTGCTTCGTCCAGAAACATTTCGCTTTCCTGAGAAATTTGTTTTTTAAGCCAGGAATGCTGTTTTTTTACAAGTGAAATTGTATTTTTAACGATGTCGCTTTTGAGGTCCTCAATGCTGCCGTCTTTCTCGATATGGGTGATGGTTTCGCGGTAGCCTATGGCGGAAGCCGCATTTGGATTCTGCTTGATTCCGGCTTCCAGTAACCCGCGTACTTCTTTCACTAGTCCGGCCTCCAACATCGCATTGACTCGAAGTTGGATGCGCCGCTTCAAGTCTTCCCGGTCACGGCGCAGACAGCAGACTCGTTTTTCATAATGGTGGAAAACCGAGGTCTGACTTTCAAAGTCCCGGCGCAGGGCAATGACTGAACGCCCCGAGGCCAGGCAACGTTCCAGGGCGCTCTGCACCCGCCGCGGATTTTGCATATCGATTTCACCGACGCCGTCCGGGTTCAGTTTCAGAAGTTCGCTGCGCAAGCCGTCAAGACCACTCAGGGCCGCGATTGCTTTCACAGTTTGCTTGATCTGAGGGGGTATTTCGAGGCGGTCGGTTACTGGCGCGAAAAAGGACTTTAGATAAAAGCCGCTGCCTCCAACCACGAGCACTTTGCGTCCTCGCGAGAAAATATCCGCAACCACTCCTCTGGCCATCTCAACATATTCACCCACCGAAAATGGCTGATTCACGGGAATAAGGTCTAGTCCGTGATGTGGCGCCCGCCGCCTTTCCTCCGCAGATGGCTTAGCCGTTCCAATGTCCATTCCCCGATAGACCAACATGGAATCGCAGGATAGGATTTCGGCGTTATTCGCTTCGGCCCAAGTCAGCGCCAAGGCGGACTTTCCCGCCGCCGTGGGCCCGGTCAGTATGTATAAAGTCTCCGCCATCTGGATGTCAGGCCTTGCGACACTATTATTTACCAAGCCAATATCAAGCTGGCCCGCCACGGAGATATTGAAGTTTCTCGGCCAGGTTGGAAATGACTTTTTTGGAGTCGCCTGCGGCGTCGGCTATACAGTCGACCAGCGCGCTGCCCACCACCACTCCGTCGGCCATGCCCGCTAATTGACTAACCTGACCGGGATTTGAGATGCCGAAACCAACGACCACGGGCAAATCGGTGTAATTCCTTATCTCGTCCAACCGGCTTTCGACATCATAAGTCAGGTTTTCGCGTTCTCCCGTGACCCCTTCCAATGCAACATAGTAAATGAAGCCGGATGCGCAGCCGGCAATGACCTTCATGCGCTCGGGAGGCGTGGTCGGGGCAACCAGGAAAATATTCATGATCCCTTCTTCGCGGCAGGCCGACACCAAATCGCCGGCTTCCTCCGGAGGCAGATCAAGCGCCAGGAGTGCATCCACGCCCGATTCGCGCAATTGGCGCGCGTAATTTTCAACACCCCGGGAAAATACAAGGTTGTAATACGTGTATAAAACAATGGGGAGATCGGTAAACGAACGCACTGTCTTGACCAGCTCGAATACTTTGTCCTGGGTCATGCCCGCCTCAAGGGATCGCTGGGCGGCGAGCTGGTTGGTGATGCCGTCAGCCAAAGGATCTGAAAAGGGCACGCCCAGTTCAAGGATATCCACCCCGCCCTCGACCAGAGTGCGGCATACCTCGATTGATGTCTCATAATCGGGGTCCCCCGCGCAAACATAGGAAATGAAGCATATACGCTTGTCCTTCCCGGCCTGGGCGAAAGTTTTGGCGATACGGTTAACCATTGGCACAAATATCCGTCATTGGAAATAGCGTCTTATGCCGGATTCGACCCTCAGCACAATAATAAAGCGGATTGGTCTATTGCCGAACTCAAAGTTGCCCTTTACAATTCACGAAAATATTCTATAAAAATTGGTGTTCGTAACGGGAGAGGAAACATGCGGTCTATTCACAGGGGAGAAACGCTGTATTTGCATACCAGTGTCGTCGCTATGAAATATTTTTACCTGTCCGCCTGCCTCTTGGTGGCAACTATTCAGACATCTGCCAGAACGGGAACCTATTCACCCCTGAGCCCTTATGAGCGCCAAATCGTGGCATCCGTCCTGATTCTGGAGGCGGCCTCTGATGGAACTGAAGGTATGCGGGCGATTCTCAACGTTATTTACAACCGCGCCGACCGCGATGTATACCGAGTGGTAAGGGCGGCTGTCCGCAAAGGTTCCTTTTACAGCATGCACAGCATCTGGGGCCGTCAAAAGCCGGACTATGGTCCAATCCTGCGCCGTGCCCAGCAAGACCCCCACTATGCGAACGCCGTCAAGCTGGTTATGGTGCTCGAGCGAGGTGCACTACTCGATACCACCAATGGGGCCACTCATTATTACCTGTCCAGTGACCAACCGCCCTACTGGGTTGCCCAGATGCACTTTCGCGTGACCATAGGCAGCCATCATTTTTTTGCGCGGTATCCACTCACAATGGTGAAGGCCGACATGCCCGTTCCGGCAAATCCCTGAGAAAATCAGTCGAGAGACTCAGGCATCCAGACAAAAAAAGGTCGCTCCAAGACGCAGCGATGTTTTGTAATGGCCCGCTCCATGATCTGGATTTATCGCATCCTGTTCCTGCCATTGCTCCTTGTCACCCTGCCTTATTACTTGCGCCGGATGCTCAAACGCGGGGGCTATACACGGGACTTCCATCACCGCTTTGGGTTCCTGGACCAGGTTCCTGCCAAACCCACCGGCGTAAAACGAATATGGATTCAAGCCGTAAGCGTTGGCGAATTACTGGCCGCAGCCCCACTACTTGAGTCTCTACACGGCGATGCTGGAATAGAAGTCGTTTTAACGACTACTACCAGCACCGGTTACACCCTGTCCCGCAAGCGATACAAGGACATGGCGGCTGCCCTGGGTGTCTTTCCACTGGATTTCTGGCCCTGCAGCAGCTTGGCCTGGAGGCGCGTCGATCCCGACCTCGTCATTCTCCTCGAAGGCGAGCTGTGGCCCGAGCATTTGCACCAGGCAAGGATCCGCAATGTGCCGATCCTGCTGGTCAATGCCCGCCTGTCAGATCGTTCCTACAAGCGATACCGCAAGGCGCCCGGCGCAGCATGGCTGCTCAGCCAACCAACCGCCATACTGGCATCGACCAGACAGGATGTAGAACGCTTTATCGAAATCGGCTCCCAATCCGAAAATGTCACACTCACCGGCAATCTTAAGTTCGACGTCCGGATTGGTCCCGAGCTGACCCCTGCAGAGGTCCGTGAACTGCGCAATGAAATGGGATTTTTCAGTGACCAAACATCGCCAGACCCCTTGGTAATCCTCGGGTCATCCACATGGCCCGGAGAGGAAGAAGCGCTTCTTGAAACTCTGGCCGCCGCACTGGACCTGGGTATCGACTGCCGGCTGCTACTGGTGCCCCGTCATGCCGAACGCCGCTCAGAAATTGAAACCCTCCTGCAATCCCGACCGCATCCCTGCCATTTCCGTTCGCAAAAACCAAAAGCGCCCGACTCCACGATAGTTTATGTCGGCGACACAACGGGCGAATTGAAAATCCTCACCCAGGCTGCCGACCTCGCCTTCATTGGCAAAAGCCTGCCTCCTCACAGCGAAGGACAAACCCCGATCGAGGCGGCCGCCCTCGGTAAACCCCTTCTATTCGGCACCGGTATGAGCAATTTCAAAGACATCAGCCGCTCCCTGCTCAAGGCCGGAGCGGCCCGGCAGACACCGGATGCCGAAAGCCTTAAAGATAATATGCTGGAACTGCTGCAAGACGCCGAAACGCGTAAAAACATGGCCGATGCCGCCCGCCACTGGCACAAGTCAAACCAGGGCGCCGTCGACAAAACTCTTACAGCAATACGGCGGTATCTGTGAGAAGTTTAAGAGTTCAAGGCGAACGTCCTTGATCTTTAGTCTTTGGTCCGCCAGCAGCAAGGTTATGAGAGAAACCAGTCCTTTAGTCTTCCATTTACACATAATCATGCCGCGTTGGTCGACGACGATCAACAATCGCTTGAACTATTGAACCTTTGAACTCTTGAACTTTTTAAAAGTCCTTGAAATCGGCATGCTCGAGCCGGCTCTTTGCACCTACCAACTCTTCAGATTGAGTGGTCTTCCCAGCATTGCCTCCGTTGCCGAAGGAAAGGGCGCTTTGCCCTTCCTGTTGCAAGCCCTGTCGCGGACGACCAGATGTTCTTGATCCATTGAAGGAATCGCTACTCCCATTTCTTCCCCCGCTGATAACTCTGGCAAGTTGACCCACCATTCCTCTGAGTTCTTCTGACTGGGCGGCGAGCTCCTCGGCTGCGCTGGCTGATTCCTCGGCCTGTGAGGCGCTGTTCTGCACGACCTTATCCATTTGCGATACGGCCGTGTTGATCTGGCCTATGTCCTCTATCTGCTCCTTGGAGGCGACGGCGATTTCCTGGGCCAGGCCGGATGCTTTCTTTACGCTCTCCAGGATACCTTGGAGGTTTTTACCCATTTCGTCGGCCACACTTACTCCGACATCGGTGTTGCGTTGCGACTTTTCAATAAGTTCCGAGGTATTGGTGGCGGCATTTGCGCTGCGCTGCGCCAGGTTGCGCACTTCTTCAGCCACTACGGCAAAGCCTGCCCCCGCTTCTCCAGCGCGGGCGGCTTCCACAGCAGCGTTCAAAGCCAGGATATTGGTTTGAAAGGCAATCTCCTCGATTGTCTTTATGATCTTGGCCGTCTCGTCAGAGGAGGTCTTGATCTCGTTGATAGCCTTGGTCATGCGCGTCATCGATTCCACACCGGTATTTAAAAGGCCGTCTGCCTCGCCCATGTTTACATTGACGTTGTTTGAATTCTCGGCGTTCCTCTCGGTCATTGAGGAGTATTCCTCGAGAGAGGCGGAAGTCTCTTCCAAGCTGGCCGCCTGTTCGCTGGCCCCTTCAGCCAACTGCTGGCTGGACGCGGCAATTTGTCCGGATGCCGAACTTACCTGTTCCGAACCCATAGAAAGTGCTTGTTGGATGCGATTAAGGTTCCCGGTGATCCCCCGGGATATAAAGAAAGCTAGAAGCGAGCCAAGAACCGCAACAATACCGCAGAGCACCGTGCTGGCGGTGTTAGCTTCATGTATAATCGCTCGCGTTTCCTCTTCCGTTTTGACAGACATCGCATCGGAAATAGCTTCGATCTGTATCAGGTCCTCCGTGCAGGCAATCAGGTCAATTTCGACTTCCAGCTCGTCTACGATAATCCGGGTTAGTTCCTCGCGGTATTCATCCATTTCGTGTTCGACCTGTTCGAGCTGCGCGATATCGGCAATCTGTTCTTCCCGGGCCGTGTCAAGTGTGGGGATAATCCCCTTGGCGGTCTTCAACTCCGCCATCAACTGACCGATTTCCATCTCGATCTTATAGATGTGGCGCAGTTGCTTGTCCAACAGGAATTCGACCTCGGCATGTCCAATCTTGGATACCAGCAACTCGGCTTCAAAAAGCACCTCGACCAGTTCCGTCTGCAAAATAATCTGCTGTAGGTTGGTTCCCTCTACTTCTAGCACCTTGAGTTCCTCTTCATGCTCGTGGATAACTTCAGCCAATTCTCTATCCATGTTCTCCCCCAGCGCGTCCAGGCTTTCCTTTAACTCCTCGATCTCGTGGTAACGTTCACCAAGGTCGGCAAAGTTTTTGCGATAATCGGCCAGCAACACATCGACCTGCCTAAATGCTTCAACGGCTACGGCGTCCAGGTAAAAGCTATGGATATGCGTCAGATCATCATCGATTTTTTTTGAAAGCTCGTGGTGCTCCTCGAGTAAACGTTCGCCCTTGACATGGTCTCCGATGCCGAAGAGCACAAATTCGTCCTGCAGACTCCGCAACTCTGCTATATCGACCTCGAATTTGAGAATTGTTGCTTCCAGAAGTGCATCCTCCTGGACCTTATCCAGAAAGTAATATCCGGCTCCACCCATCCCAATGGCCAGGGCTATTATGATCCCGAAACCGCTGTATAACTTTGCCGCCAAGCTCATTTCACCAAGAGTTCCGCTCTTGAACAAAAAGCCTCCGGCGATTCCCAGCACCAACAGTCCGGTAAAAATCTTGGGCAATATTCCTAAACCGGATGTGTTGGCCGCCAGCGTCACTTCGTGGTGTTCCACCTCATGATGGCGCTTTTTGTCCAACTCCTTCAACTCCCTCTCATTTACCAAGGTAACCTTTTCCGCCTTCGCCTTTGCATGCGTCGCAACAGTTCCATGAGAGGAGGCTGGAGCCGCGTGGCCACCGCCATGTGCCGCCGGTGCAGCGTGAGCCGCCGGTGCATCGTGACCGCCGCCATTATCACTACCGTGTGCCGCCGGTGCATCGTGACCGCCGCCATTATCACTATCGTGTGAAGCCGCAGCAGAGTGACCGCCGCCATTATCATGGCCGCCTCCATGAGAGGTCTGTGCTGTATGCGAGGCCGGTGCAGAGTGGCCGCCTTCATTATCGCCATGTGAGGCCGGTGCAGAGTGGCCGCCTTCATTAACATGGTTGCCGGCCTCTAAATTTATTACTATTTGGTCCGGACTGGGTTTTGCCTGTGCTAATGATCCCGTAAAGGCAATCAATCCGACAACCAGGAAACTAATAATAGCTATGCTTGGCTTGTTCATTTTATTTATTAACCGATCTTATTTTATATTGTTATGTTTATGATGTTCATTTAGGTCTGAAAGACAGTCGGCGACACAGTTCACAAAATCCATAAATTGTTGGCTGTAAATAATTTGCCTATAATACTGTGAAGTTTGTTTGTATACCTGTAAAAGGAATTGCGGGAATCAGATTTCATGCCGTTTTACCTATACCATCCTAAAATTAGCATTTTGCTGAAAATGGCATCGGCTAAACCTGCTAATTGATAAGGCAAAATTGCAAAACTACCAAAAAATCCCAACACGTTCTGATTGTTGACTGTTAATCATTATATTAAAGAATTGTTAACGACTCTAATAAAACCGACTTAAGGAAATATTTTCCCCCTCTTAAAAAAAAATACCCGATTTTCGACCGTGGCGCGCTATCTTTGGCTGGCCCCACTGAGAGATTGCCTCTAATTTAGAGCCAATCCGATGGTTCGAGCTCTTTGCCTAAGCTATATAATCCTAAGTTTGCTGGGCCTTGGTTTGATTCGGGTCCGGGATGGCGATCACTACGCCTTTGACCCGCTTTCATTACCCTCCGCAGACTGGCCAATCCCCCTGGCTGTTAGTCTGGGGCTGGTATTGGGCGTACACCTGATATCAGTCCGGGCGATAAAACATCTGCCGTCGATGAGGCAGTGCGCAATGGATATAAGACATTGGTTTGGCAATATGTCCGGAAATCAGGTTCTCCTCATCGCATTGGCCAGCGGCATCGGTGAAGAACTCTTCTTCCGGGGCTGGCTGTTGAATGAAATCGGACTGTTCCTCTCATCACTCATCTTCGGATTGGTTCACCTGCCGCCCAACCGCAATTGGCGGCTCTGGCCCCTCTTTGCCTTCATCATCGGGTTGCTCCTGGGCGCTATTTGCCTTTGGACAAATACCCTCCTTTTCGCCATTGCCGCACACGCCGGCATCAATTACCTCAACCTCAAATTCGCCTTATCATTGAAACTTCCGGATTATGAATAAAAAAACCTCAGCCACGACAATCGGGCTAATAAGATACTAGAACAAGAATTGAAACATTGAGCGCAGGGCAATCTGGCCGTCGTTGTTGCCTTCGTCCTCGCGCAGGCCCAGACCTCCCGATATGCCGTCGGCGCCGAACGGTTTGTTATTTAACGCCGGGATCAGCGGGTCGAAGCCGTAAACGACATCAAATACAAACTTCGCACTGTGCTTCTTCAGATAGCGATTAAAGCCTAACGTTATGAGGCTTATATTATCAGCCTAGCCATCGATGTCGATCATTTCCCAACGCACGAACGGCTCGAACTTATCGGGCACAACCATGTAGCTGCTTTGCAGCAGGAAGCCGAAATGGTCGAGATCCTTCCGGCCGTCGTTGAAATCAATGTGTCCTCCCATAAAAGCGCCAAAGATCTGGAACCCGTTATACTCGATTGAACCGTCGATAGTGTATGCCAGGTAATCGGCATTGTTGCTGCTGCTATCGTCTCCGCTCTCCCCCGCTTCGTAGTGAAAAGCGGCGCCGATAAAACCACCCAGCGGCTCGCCTTTCCAAGCCGCGAAATCCTTCATCTGGTCGAAATTGCCGGCCAATTTCCAATCGGCCCGTCCGGATATACCGAAATCTGAGCGATCTTTGTCGAAATCGTTGCTGCCGGATGCCCCGCCTCCGATATTGCCCGAATTCGAGCCGTCACTTAACGCCACAGTAGTCTTCAATGAGCTGGTGGGCGCATAGTTGAACCAAATGCCCTCGGCACGATTGAGCGTAAAGAATTCCGTAACAGTTGCACGCTCGACGGCCATAAACCGCTTGGAACTATTCCATTCCGCTCGCAAAAATGGGAGCTTCCTGCGGCCGGCCTCTATGGTAAGAGATTCCGTCGGTTGGAAACCGATCACCGCGTCCTGGAGACCGACGTCGTTTACCTTGCGCCCGGTGGCTACCTGCACGAAGTAAGTCAATTTCGGGTCAAGAACGTGTCCCTTAAAATTAACCTTCGCGCGCCTGATCTGAAACCCCGATTCCACTTCGTCGATGGAGCTGCCGTTGCGGTTGTTGTAAAGATAGCGCACCTGCAGTTGTCCGCCGATCTGCATATCAAAACTTTTGTCGGCTCTGGGTATTAATAGACGCTTGCCGTCATGCCCTGTCTTAGGAATGTCTTCCAGTGGAGCGGTCCGGGTCCCGGCCTCAGTCAAGGTTTCGCGCACCAATGCTTTAACTGTTTCGGCTTCAGGCACCTTTTCAACGGCAATCTCAGCCCGCAACTCATCGATCTCAGCCTGCTGGGACTGGACAACCGTTTTGAGCGCCTCTATTTCCCTGGACAGGTCTTCCAGTGTGAGCGGGGCTCCCACTGCCGCAATGGAAGTTAAGGCAAACGACAAGGCGGTGATTGATAGTTTAATTTTCATGGTATGGGATTCTTTTCTGGAAATATGAAAAGCCGGCGAAGGGTTACACTAAGCATTGACCCGGTAGGGCATTGAGATATAGCTCCAAGCGGGTCCGGATACCATGAAAAATTGCGTTCTAAGCATTAATAATCTCAGAAAAGTTTTCGGTGAGACCGTGGCAGTGGACGATTTGTCGTTCGACCTTTGCGGCAATGAAATAGTCGGGCTTCTCGGGGCCAACGGGGCCGGAAAGACCACCGCCATCCATATGCTGCTGGGACTTATCAAACCCACTGCGGGCTCGATCAGAACGTTCGGCGAAGATTTTGCCGGAAACCGAATCAAGCTCCTGAAACGGTTAAACTTTTCTTCGGCCTACACGAACCTGCCCAGCAACCTGAAGGTTTGGCAGAATCTTTTTATATTTGCCAAGTTATACGGAGTGCCGGACGCCCGTGCGAAAATGGACGAGCTTTTGGAACTCATGGAAATAACCCATCTCAAAAACAGCATTACCGGCCACCTCTCTACCGGGGAATCTACCCGGCTGAATCTTTGCAAAGCCTTGCTCAACGACCCCGAATTGCTATTCCTCGACGAGCCGACTGCGAGCCTCGATCCCGACATCGCGGATAAGGTTCGAAAAATTATCTTGAAAATTCAACGCGAGCGGGAAATCTCGATCCTTTATACTTCCCACAATATGAGGGAAATAGAAATGGTCTGCGACAGGATCATCTTCATTCACCGGGGCCGGAAAATTGCCGTAGGCCCATCGGAAGCGATCATTCGGCAGTTTCAGCGAAAATCTCTGGAAGAGGTTTTCATTCACATCGCCCGCGACGGCGAGGTGAAAGACAAAGAGGAGACGGAGTCATGAATCCGAGAATAATCGGCGCACTCGTCCTTCGCTATGCGTTTCTCTATACGCGCAACTGGATTCGCGTCGTGGAACTCATTTTCTGGCCGACCATGGAACTGCTGGTCTGGGGGTTCCTGACTACTTTTATCGAGCGGCAAACCACGGGAGATTTTCCGATGTTTATAAGATTCTTGATAGGCGCGATGATATTCTGGGACGTGCTCTTCCGCTCCCAGCAAGCCGTGGCCATCTCATTTCTCGAAGACGTGTGGACGCGGAATTTGCTCAATGTATTTGTCGCGCCGATACGTGTGACCGAATATCTGGCGGCCACGTTTGCATTCGGCATGATTCGAGTAACGATCACTGTCGTCCTCTTGGCAATACTGGCAAAAATGATGTATGCGTTCAACCTGTTCGATTTTCAGTGGAACCTCATACCATTTTTTGCAAACCTTCTGCTTTTCGGATGGAGCCTGGGAATGATTTCGACAGCGCTGATCATGCGCTGGGGTCAGGCCGCGGAGGCCTTGGCCTGGGCCGTTCCATTTATGATACAGCCATTTTCGGCAGTGTTTTATCCGGTAGATGTTTTGCCGGCGCCGCTCCAGGTAGTGGCATGGATGATTCCCTCGACCTATGTATTTGAAGGCATGCGCACCGTCCTCCAGCAAGGCAGTATGGCCTGGACCGATTTCGCCCTCGCGACCGGTATGAACCTCATATTCCTGGCCTTAGCAGGCGCCTTCTTTGCCTTCATGTATGACCAAGCCCGGCAAAAAGGCCTCATCACCAAAGTCGCCTCGCAGTAATGATCTCAGGATAAACCCAATGTCTTGAGAAGCTCCTCAATGTTCAAATGATGGTGATCGGCAACGCTCTTCAGGATACTCCGCAAAGTACCGACTTTGATCGACTTATGGCGAGGAACTACTTCATGATGCTCGCCGCCTACTTCAGTTGTCACCCGTATGTGGGATCTCCTTTGACGAGTCGCCTTGTAACCCAATTTTCCAAGAGCCTTTACCAGTTGATCGGCGCGAATATCGCGGGGAATCTTCACAGGGTCAGCACTTCATCGCGAACAAAATGAAGCCGGATAATTTTTGGCATCTCCATTTTTTCGTCAAAATAGCACCCTACCGCCTCTCGGACATTCTGCCGCAACTCTTCAATAGTATCCCCCTGGGTGTGAATGCCCAAGCCCAACGCTGAGGCCGAAAAACCTCCGTCAACTTCATCTTCATTTACTTCAAAAATGAGTTCCTTCATGAAAATCCACCTTATGTGGAAAACCCAAAACCGTCAAGCGGTCAATAAAGGGGCCTATGATGAGCCGCTTCTGCGTAGTGTCGTTTAAGTATGTCTGCGCCAAAATCATTGCGCGGATCCCTCAGGACTGTGTGGACGTGGGTTGCGTTATTCTGGGTATTATCGTATTCGATCAATATCGATGGCCCGTGAATCCGATAGTAATGGGGAACGCCGGGTTTAAGACTCCCAGCCCATGCAAAATAAAGAGTGTCCGGCCAGGTCGATCGTATTTCCTCCATCTTCCTGTCCGCCCAGAGGGCGTTATGATTTTTTAGATAAAGGTTCACCAGATTAATCAACAAATCCTGCTGTTCCTGTGTGAGTTCTTTTGCGGAAATTCCCTCAAAGCCCTGCATATTCACTTGCCGGTCAACAAAAGTGATAATGTCGCGCGGCGCCTCTTTGGAAATCAACGCTTTTTCGAGCTGACCGGGCTCAAGCGATCTTGCCAACTGACGGGCGTTCATCTCCTCATCCTTGAGCACCTGCATTCCCTGGTGGGGTCCCGAGGGGACAGTCGCGGGGTTTGTTCCTAAGAAGGCCGGTGTCACGGAAATCATGTTATCCCCTGTAATGACATAATTCAAGGAGAGGTGATGCCCTTCCAAACGCCAACCCCATGGAGCTTCCGGAGAATCGGAGTTAAACAAGGTGATGTAATACTTGTCCGGGTCCCGGTATATTCTTCTTAAAAATCCACCTTCCAGAATGCCGAGGATGCCCTCGAGTTTGATCACACCGAGGGCTTTATCAAGCCCGGTAGAACTCAATGATACCTGCATGAGCGCTCCGGCCGCTTCCCGTTGGAAATCCGACATTTCCTTAAATGGCACACCCTTCCTCTTTCCGACTTTCGGGAAGTAGTGCCAATTATAGCGTTCATCACTTGTAAATGAAAAGACGGCGGAATCACGTTGATCACTGCTCAGGGAGTCCAGGAACAACGCCGAAGTGCGGTAGATATTTTCACCGCTGCTTTGCGCCTGGCTCTCAGCACCGATTGCCTCCCAAGAAAACAAACCCGTCGCAACCGGCAGGAGTAACCAAATAGCGAACCTGATAATGCAATGGAATCCCGTTGTTTTGAGCATTGATATCATTTCAAAGAAATATATTTTCGGCTTTGTTGAATGTCAGTAATAAAACAGGAGATTATTCTAGCGCTAAAGAGCGAATTTTTGCCCTAAAAAAATGCCCATGACTGTTCAGTTCTCAAAAAATCCTGTTGCATCGATCTCGACGAACCCACCCTGGAAGCGTGGATTTTGGAGCTTGTTTGTCACCCAGTTTCAGGGCGCGTTCAGTGATAATGTATTCAAGTGGTTGGTCATTTTTATAATCATAAGGGCCGGCCTGACGGAAGAACAAAGCGAATGGCTGGTGCCGCTGACAATGGCGGTGTTCTCGTTGCCATTCATCCTCTTTTCGATGGCGGGCGGGTTTCTGGCCGATCGATACAGCAAGCGTTCTGTGACAATTGGAACCAAGGTCGCGGAGGTCATAACCATGACGCTGGCTTTAGTTGGCCTGGCGTTTAACAATATACCGTTGCTCCTCGTCGTCGTGTTCCTGATGAGCACGCAAAGCGCCTTTTTTGGTCCTGCAAAATACGGCCTTCTTCCCGAATTGTTGCACGAAAAGCGCCTGTCCTGGGGCAATGGAATCCTTGGGCTTGGCACCTTTGTGGCAATAATTGCCGGAACGGCTGCCGCAGGTTGGTTATCAGTAACTTACCGCGATCAACAATGGTCGTCAGGGGTAATTCTGATAGGATTGGGCTGCCTTGGTCTGCTGGCCAGCTTAGGCATCAATCGTCTGCCGGCGGCAAATGCGACCAAAAGATTCCGAGCCAACTTTTTGGGTGATCTCATTACTCAATTTGGAATCATCCGTAAGAATCGCGTGCTATTCCTGGCCATATTTGGGAGTTCCTACTTTTGGTTTTTAGGAGCATTGTTACAGCCTAGTATCCTGATCTACGGCAAAGCCGTCCTCCATCTTGACGATTTGCATAGCAGCTATCTTCAGGTTGCCTTGGCCATAGGGATCGGGATCGGATGTTTTGCAGCCGGCTATCTTTCAGGTAAAAAGATTGAATATGGATTAGTCCCTCTTGGCGCGATGGGAATGACCGTTTTCGCAGCCGTTGTATCCCGTCCTGAACTTACCTTTAACATTGTTGCTTTGAACCTGGGGCTGCTGGGGTTTTTTGCGGGCTTTTTCATCGTTCCCATTAACGCGCTTATTCAGCACCTGCCTGATAGCGAAAACAAAGGCACGGTTATCGCGACCTCAGCCTGGTTTTCCTCTTTAGGTGTTTTTCTCGCTGCCGGTGTTTACTACCTTTTGGCCAGAGTGGCCGACTTAAGCCCACCGGAAATCTTTTTAACCTGCGCGCTTATGACTCTCGCCGGCACGGTTTACGCGATCTACCTATTGCCCGATTCGCTCCTTCGCTTGTTATTCTGGATGCTAACTAATTCGATTTACCGCATCCGGGTCGAGGGACGTGACAATATTCCCGAAAAAGGCGGAGCCTTGTTTGTATGCAATCATCTATCACAGGTAGATGCATTTCTTCTGCTTGCATCCACCGACCGGTTCATCCGGTTTCTTATGTATAAAGGCATTTATGACCAACCTTGGTTCAAACCTTTTGCGCGTATTTTAAAGGTCATTCCAATTTCCTCAGAGTCTCGCCCTCGGGAATTAATCCAGTCCCTGAAAGAAGCAGGCGAGTCGATCAAACAGGGAGAGGTAGTTTGCATCTTTGCCGAAGGGCAGATCACCCGCATCGGACAGATGTTGCCCTTCCGCAAAGGTTTTACCCGAATTATGAAGGATGTTGACGCGCCCATTATTCCAGTGAATCTGGATAGCGTCTGGGGCAGCATTTTCAGCTTCGAAAAAAAGCGTTTCCTATGGAAAATACCTCGTAAGGTCCCTTTCCCCGTAACAGTCAGCTACGGCAAGCCGATGCCGGCAAACTCGGAACCGTTCAAGGTTCGCCAGGCAGTCCAGGAACTTGGCGCAGAGGCTTGGGATACTCGCAAGCCGCGTATGCGGACCCTGCACCGTTCGTTTGTGCGTACTGCGCGCTCGCATCCACTTCGATTTTCCATGGCCGATGCACGCGTGTCGAAAATCAGCCTGGGATCAGCTCTTACAGGCACAATTTTTCTAGGACGGCGATTGAAAGAAACTCTGGGGGAACCCCCGATGGTGGGTATCCTTTTGCCGCCCTCGGCGTCCGCGACGTTAGTCAACTATGCAATATTGCTAATGGGAAAGATCCCGGTAAATCTTAACTATACACTGACCGATGACGCAATCGCCTCATGCGTGCGCCAATGTGAAATACAAACTATTATTACATCCAAAACATTTCTCGATCATCTAAAATTGAAGATTCCCGCCCGCGCGGTTCTGATGGAAGAATTGGCCGAGAAGCCGGGGCTTGGAGAAAAGTTGAACGCATTTATTATGGCATGGTTTTTGCCTGTTGGAATTTTGGAAAAGCTAATGGGGCGCAGGAAAAGGATTTCTATTGATGATCTGGCAACCATCATCTTTTCAAGTGGCAGCACGGGTGATCCGAAGGGAGTGATGCTCACCCACTACAATATCCAATCCAATATTGAACAACTTGCACAAGTATTTGCCTTGGATTCTAAAGAGCGCTTCCTTGGCGTGCTTCCATTTTTCCATTCCTTTGGTTTTACAGCCACACTTTGTTTGCCTATGACCCTGGGCGCTGGGGTTGTTTACCATCCAAATCCGCTTGATGCCAGAGCGATCGGCAAATTGGCGGCTCAATACGCGGTTACATTTCTTTTAGCAACACCCACGTTTTTGCAAATTTACATGCGCGGTTGCACACCCGAACAATTTGGCAGCATACAGTTCGTTCTCGTCGGCGCTGAGAAATTAACCGAGAAAATTGCGCTCGCATTTGAAGAAAAATTCCGCATCCGCCCCATGGAGGCCTATGGATGTACCGAATGTGCGCCTGGAGTCACAGTGAACACACGCGACTTCCGCTCGGCCGGATTCCGTCAGTTAGGCTCAAAACGCGGCAAAATCGGCCATCCTTTGCCGGGAATTTCTGTAAAGATTGTTAATCCCGACACCATGGAGGAGCTTCCAGTTAAACAAACCGGCCTGCTCCTCGTGCGCGGGCCGAATGTTATGAAGGGCTACCTGGGTAATCCTGAAAAAACAGCGGAAGTATTAAGGGATGGCTGGTATGTAACCGGCGACATCGCCATGCTGGACGAGGACGGTTTTCTGGAAATCACGGATCGTTTGAGCCGCTTTAGTAAAATTGGCGGCGAGATGGTGCCACATATCAAAGTGGAGGAAAAACTGCACGACCTGGCAGGTTCCACCGAGCAAACATTCGCTGTATCCGGTGTGCCTGACGAAAGGAAGGGCGAGCGATTGGTGGTTCTGCACACGCTTTCCCAGGAACGGTTGAAAACACTCCTCCAAAATCTCCCGCAACTTGATTTGCCCAACCTCTGGCTTCCCCGCAAAGACCAGTTCTTCTTCGTCGAAGAAATACCCTATCTCGGCACCGGCAAGCTCGACCTGCGCAAAATCCGTGATCTCGCGACCCAATTCTCCTCTTCCTCCTGACCGCCTGCTTATTAACTCGGCGTCGGTAAAGCCGAACGGATTTTCAGCCCGGGCAAAAATTTTCAAAAAAAGTGGGAATGAGGGTTGACAGTGAACGTCTGATCATCTATTCGTTTGTATATGGATGAATTAACCTTTCGCCAACAGGAGATTCTCGGCTACATCCTGCTGCATATGCGCGAGCAGGCCACGTGGCCGAGTTTTCGGGAAATTCAGGCCCACTTCGGTTTTAAGAGCACCAATGCGGTCATGGGGCATTTGCGGGCGCTTGAGCGCAAGGGCTACATAAGCCGCGTGCCGGGCCAGGCCCGCACTTTTCGGATCACCATGGACTACGATGAAGGCAAGCGGCCTAAGGGGGCACTCGAGGTGGTCGATATGCCCGTTTACGGGGCAATCGCGGCCGGTTATCCGGACGGGGTTGAGACGGCTGGTGAAATCGGCCGCCTGCAGATCGATATCGAAACGGCCGGGGTGCGCCGCTCCCGCCGAAGCTTTGCACTAAAGGTAATGGGCGACAGTATGAAAGACGCCGGTATAATAGACGGAGACATCGTAATAGTGGAAACCCGTCCGCCCCGCAGCGGTGATATAGTGGCCGCCCTCATTGACGGGGAAACAACACTCAAGCGCTTCATCAAAAAGACCGGCCGGGCGCCATACCTGCAGGCCGAAAACAAGCGCTACCCGACCTTTCATCCGGTGGCCGAACTGGTTATTCAGGGTGTGGCCCGCTCGGTGGTGCGCGACTTGTAAATTAGTGGGTCTGTTTACTTCACCCGATGCCAGTATTGGGTACGGAAGAATAGGCCAAAAACGTATCCGCGGACTTTGAGCCTGTCGCCTTCGGGCCAGATTTTGCAGGAGTAGATGGTGCCCTTTTTCGGGTCGATAATTTTTCCCTTAGACCATGTATTACCGTCCGGCTTTAGGTCCCACATAATCGTCAAGCCCTCAATCGGCTTGTCCTTGAAATCGTCCGGACATTTTACGCAATTCGGATTGGGGCCCATGTCACTATGGAGGATTTCCACGACTTTTCCGAAAAGCATCCCGTCTTCGACCCAGATTTCCACGATTGATTTTACCCGGCCCGATTCGTCGTCGATAGTTTTCCAAAGGCCGGTCGGCGCCACGGCGGCCTGAGCGGAGGCCACGGCCAGGAAGATCCAGAAAAGAAAGAGGGCTGAAAAACGCTTTCTAATAGGGTGCTAACCATGGTTTTGGATTGCGTAAAGTCAAGGCCCACGGAGTTGTTTGGGTGAGAAGGATTGACAAGGGAAAGCCGAGGGCTTCTCTATTCTTTACCTCTTATATGGTGGATGTAGCTCAGTTGGTTAGAGCACTGGATTGTGGTTCCAGGGGTCGCGGGTTCAAATCCCGTCATCCACCCCAGACTTCGATGGAGTATAACGGAAGCGAAGGCTGAAAGACGCAGGCGGGTATCCAGTCTATTTTCAATCCAGCTACGTGAAATACCTCGACAAGCTCATGGGCGAGGAGCACACGGATAATCCGGAATACCTTTCCCGCCCGCTGGTTGCCCAAAAGTAAACGTCCCGCCGGCGATATAGAATACCCTCTAGTTAATGAGTTTCTGCAGGAGCTCTTCTATCTCCTCTTTGTTCGCCAGCTTGTTGATCCATTCTTGCGGAATGCCTTTTTCCCCACCGATGCCGTGAGCGGCTCCGAGGACGGCCCCGAGCAGAATGGCTCGTCCGCAGGAGTCACCCCCCGCGTAGATGTTCTGGCGGACAGCCTCGCGATAAGATTCCGATGTTACCAGATTATGAGTAACACTGGGAAAGCCGAATACGAGGTTGCAACTCATGCCGAACGAGGAAGTAACGTCCGGTGTATCTTTCTCTCTCAGGGAAAGAGATTCATCGATTAGTTTTACCACTTCCGGATCGGCGTTCTCACGACCGGAGGCAATGGCGGCCTCGGGATCGCCATTTTGGATTGCCGCTTCCATGATTCGTGCGGCGGACTGGCTGAACGCGACCGCTCTGTCATTGTCATTTGTGACTCGCACGGCGGATTCCACCATGCCGGACAAAGCGCCGTCACCCGCATATAAGGCAACCAGCGCGGGGAGTTTTGAGATAGCCGGCAATTGCTCGTCGTCGGCGCCATGATAGCCACCGATACTTTCCAATTCATCGAGAATTTTAAACGCATACTCGACCATGGCGTCGTCATCATGAGTCTGTCTGACGGTACCTTCTATATTCTTGCGAAGTTCCGCGCCCTTGGCCGCTTTCACATTGGAGAGAACTTTGGTAATCATACGGTGTTTGGTGTTCTCATCACCATCGAAAGGTATGGTTTCGGCTCGTTGGAGCGCTTCGTGTTCCGCCCTTGCGATATTGTCCAGGGTATCACGCATTGGGTGGTCGATATACCCGACATAGCTCCCGCCATAGCCGAAGTTCTCGCGAAAGAGGTCTTCATAGTGCGTTTTGTCATAGGAGCCTCCATTTGCAGCCAGTGAGCGAAGAAGCACCATTGCCTGTTCTCCGTAATGTGAGAATTCACCGACTCGCTTTCTGCCGTGAGCGTAATAGCCAGGCACTCCTTCATAATCCGCGGCATTGGGTTCGCGGAACTCAGGACTGTCCGGCGCGACCTCACGGATACGTTTTTGATCGTATAGCCAATGCAATCCAACAGAGGCGGCATCGGCCGCCAAAGCCCCAAAAACGAGGTTTTTACGACGTGTTATATTGTTATTGTTCATGATTTTTTCGTGGTTAATTTAATTACCATTAAGTCGGTTACCAAGCCATTTTCTTACAAATTATTTTGTGTGCATATGTACCCGGAGTTAATAAGGACTAGAATGATGGCAATCCAGATTTTGGCGTATCAGGCTTTCAGAGCCCGGCAGAGGTTTTTTGGGTCTTAACTGGTGCGGTTGTAATGTCGTATATAATGATAGAGGTAGAATTATGCAGGAACAGATTCGCGATCTTCTCATTCATTTTGTAAACGAACAGTGTGGAGGCAGACGCAGGGTTCTTGCGGAAAAGTCAGGTCTTTCTCCGGACATCGTATATCGCGTGCTGGCGACCGGAAAAATAGGCAAGGAATCCGCCTGGCGGTTGCAACAAGCCCTCCCTCTTTCCTACCGAAATGAATTTATGCAGTTTTACTTGCGCGACTTTATAGCCAAGGAACTGCGCTGCGACTATGCTATATACTGGCTGGGACGGGAAAGCAGAGAGGGCCAGGACCTAGCCGATGAATCGAGCTTGCCACGAATATCCTCGCGCCTCATGGTCGATGTTTCCATGTTGCCGGCAGCTTTCCCAACGCGCACTCGGAGCGCGGCCCGGGGAATGCCCAGAGGTAGCTTGTTAACATGAGCAGGGGATTAGAGGAAACTGCCGATAATTCTCCGGATTTCGCGCATTTGGGCGGGTGTACGGTGCCTTAAAATTTCTGCAATTCGCTCCATAAAATCGGGCGGTTCGTAGTTGGCTGTTTCCAACAGATAGAGGAGGACGCAATCGCGGTGTATCTGGTAAGAACGGCGCTGCTCCCTCCCTTTGACGGCGCGGCCGTTGCAAGTGTGGCCGAGAATCTTCTGATTGTCGAAACAATCTCGTATATACTGGTCGCTGCGACCAACCATCGCCGCCACCTCCTTTGGCGAATACCAATCCTTGTCCCGCGGCAATAAAAAGGCGAAATGTTCCTTCTCATTCATGGTTCTGAAACCCTGGTGAACATGTGTTGGGGGCCGATGGCGTATTTCACGTCCCCATGTTTACTACTGAATTGCCTAATAGGTGGAGTTGTTAAAGATCGCGCGAGAAATCGACCTGGTGCGCCTGTTTGAGCAGGGCGTCCTGGTAACCCGCCTCGTAAGCTTCGCGGCGGGCGGTCTCAACAGCGTCACCGAGCCGTCTATCGAGGCTTTCAGTCACCAATCCGGCTGTGAAGACATTTGGACAGTAGACCTTGGCATAGGCCCGCCAGGTTTTGCCGTTGCGAAGGGGATATCCGGTATCCATCACTATCTCGGCCTTGCGGCCATCCTGCTGGATGAGGATAACGGGGGGTCTGGAGTTCTGATTCTCCAGGGGGATTTCTGGTATGTGTACATTCATCGTTTTTCCTTGTTTTTATATTATGATTTACAATTACTTAAATTTCCAGGCCGGGCAGCCTCTGCTGCCGTGGCGGCCGCCGATTGCCTTTGCCGGCTCCAGCCGACTTTCCACCATCGATATAGCCCTCGGCGCACAAGTAGGCGTTTAGCAGACTCGAAACCAGGCTTGAGAGGGAGCGATTGTCGTCAAAAGCTGCCTGACGGGCCTGCTCGCGAATGCTTCTGGGCAGTGAAATAGAAATGTTGACTGTTTGACGGCGCATATCAATAAAACATGAACTAATGTATATATATAATAAACGGATTTGACAAGTAAAATTAACTATTATTTATTATTTTAATAAATTATATTATTTGCCGTCAACCATCAATAACTTAGGTAATCCTTCCCATGTCCAAAAAATCTCAAAAACACAAAACCGTCGGTGTGTCCTTCCATCCCGGCCTGCAGAAGCGGGCCGGAGGGCGCTCACAAGCCCTGGGATTGAGCTTCAGCCGTTATGTGACCCTTTGCGTCGAGGCCGAACTGGCAGGCCACGTGGCCCAGCTTATTCCCGAGGAGGGCATCGATCTGGAGAAAGCCATCGTGCGGGCCCGCCACTATATGGAGGCCAAAACCCATTCCATCGAGTTTGAAAACGACATCGAGGAAACACTGGCCGCCGAGGGCATCCCCTTCACCCGCTTCGAAAAGTCCGGCCCGTTGCTAACCGACTTCATGGTCCGGCTGCCCCTGCCCAAGCGAAAAAAGGAGCTGAAGATTGCCTTGGACTGCCGTTACAATATCCGCAATAACGCGACGGTCGCCCTCGGCCAGACCATTCTTCTCAAAAGCGAGCCTGACCTGGACGCCGTAATCCTCGTGATCCCCTACCTAAAGAACTTCGATCCCCGGCTGCTGGAAACATTTCGGCAGCAAGAAATCCTGATCACCACCCCGGACAATGTCCTGCAAACACTGCGAAAACTCGCAAAGCGGTTTGCCCAAACAACTTCCTGATTGGGAAGGGGGGGGGAAGATCAAGAGTTCAAAAGTTGCACCCGAATCTCCCTCATACCTCATTTCAATTCCCCATTTCCCATTCCTCCCATCCATCATCCTTCTGCCTTCTGACTTCTACCTTCTGCCCTACCTCATCCTTTTGTCTTTCGGACTTTTCCAGGCGTAATTAATATTCTTGCCCTGTTACCAAGGTGTATATTGAACGTTAATGAACCCAACTGTAGCTACGGCCGGGAGGAATTACCCGGTCGTCGTCACTTGTTTTTATTAACAAACTCTAAGCAAGGACAAAAAGCATCCAGCATATGAAAGCGTTTTCAGCACTGTTTAGCTTCTTCGCAATCAGCAAAGCTCAGCCTCTGGTTGAGGACCCCGCCGAGATAGACCGGACCTACCGACATCATCGCAAATGCATAATGCTGGCAATAACGGTCGGATACGGAATTGCCTATACCTGCAGGTTGGCTTTAGCGCCAGTCAAGGTTCCTCTACTGGAATTAGGGTACTTTACCGCTACCGAGTTGGGTACAATTGGTGCAGCGCTCTTATATGCCTATGCGTTTGGAAAGTTCACCAATGGCTTCCTGGCAGATCATGCCAATATCAAGCGTTTTTTTGCCACTGGAGTGTTGCTGAGCGCGTTGGTAAATCTGGCAATGGGCCACACACCCATTCTTTGGATCTGGGTGGCCCTATGGGCCTTAAATGGCTGGTTTCAAGGGTTTGGCGCTCCCACCGGGGCGGTGGCCCTATCTCAGTGGTTCAGTAACCGCGAGCGTGGACGTTACTATGGCATCTGGAGCACTGGACATGCCATCGGCGAAGGTCTGACCTTTGTCGGCGTGGCCTACCTTATAACTAAATATGGATGGCAGGCCGGATTCTGGGTTCCGGGTATTCTGTGCGTTTTTACCGCCTTTGCTATTTACTGGTTCATGGAAGACCGGCCCCATACGGTTGGTCTGCCTCCAGTGGCCGATTGGAAAAATGATCACGTTGAGAATATAGTGGATAGAGAAGGTCAATCGGTAAAAACCAGTAAGCTGCAACTTTCCATACTTAAGATTCCGGCCATTTGGATACTGGGTTTGGCAAGCGCCTCAATGTATGTGACCCGTTATGCTATCAACAGTTGGGGGTTCGTTTACCTTGGTGAGGCCAAGGGATTTACCCTGATGGAATCAGGAATCTTTTTGGGATTGAATACCGCGGCCGGCATCCTGGGTTGTGTAGCTTACGGATTCATTTCCGACATGGCATTCAAAGCCCGGAGGCCTCCCGTAACATTGATATTCGGCCTGATCGAAGTGGCAGCCCTCTTCGTCATCTTTTACAGTCCTCCCGGGCATCTAATCCTGCTGGGTACGGCATACGTTGTTTACGGTTTCACGTTGAGCGGCCTGCTGGCTGTCCTGGGCGGTTTATTTGCCATCGATATCGTACCCAAAAAGGCGGCGGGCGCGGCCATGGGGTTTATCGGAATTTTCAGTTATTTCGGCGCTGGTTTTCAGGACCAGATCAGCGGCATTTTAATCGACCGCGGAACGACGGTCATCGATGGGGTGCGTCACATCGACTTCAGTGACGTGATCGTCTTCTGGATTGGCGGCTCAATAGTTTCACTCATCCTGGCCACTACCCTGTGGCGGGTGCGAGTGCGGGATTGAGGGGGTTTTCAGCCACATGGTGAAAATACCCTACGATCTAGTCATCCTGGGCAACTACACCAAGGATACGATAGTATCGTCAGCCGGAACAAAGCACGTGGACGGCGGGGGCTTCAACTACGGCGCCCACGCCGCGGCCATGATGGGGCTAAGGGTGGCGGCTGTCACCCGGCTGGCAAAGGAAGATTTCCACGTCGTCGAAGCGCTCGAACGCATTGGTGTGGACGTCTTTCCGTTCCCCACCCCCTCTTCCACCCATATGCGGCTCGAGTATCCTACGAGCGACATGGACAACCGTATTTTAACTTGTCCTGTCACAGCGGGCGCATTCACGTGCGATCAATTTGACGGCCTAGAGGCCAAGGCGTTCCTTATAAATGCCTCAACGCGGGGGGAAGTCCCCTTGGAGGTCGTTACCGCGCTCAGGGAAAAAGACGCATTGCTAGTCGCCGATGCGCAGGGCTTTGTGCGAATTATCGCCCCTGATGGAAAATTAACGAACGCCGATTGGCCGCAGAAAGAACAAGTGCTCGGCTTGCTGGACGTCCTTAAGGCCGACGCCGTAGAGGCCGAGTCGCTAACCGGCTTATCCGACCTCGAGGCAGCAGCCCGAACCCTGGCCGACCTGGGGCCCTCGGAAATCGTGCTGACCCACCGCGGCGGCATATTGACTTATGCCGAAGGGCGGTTTCACGAAGCGCCCTTTCTCCCTGACAAGCTTGTTGGCCGCAGCGGCCGCGGAGATACCTGCATTGCCTCCTACATGGCCAAACGTCTTAGTTCACCTCCCGGTGAAGCCACAATCTGGTCGGCCGCCCTGACTAGCCTGAAAATGGAACGAGAAGGACCCATTCTCAGGGAATCGGCTGAAGTCGAAGAGCTTATCCTCCAAAAATACACCAAATAAAAGCCCGACCAAGGACCTTCTTCCCTCACTTACTAAAACCGCACCTTATATACCGAGCCGTCCGTAGATTCCGCCTGCCCTTCCTGCTTGGCTTCGTGCAAGGCCTCATAGAGCGGAATAAATCCGAAATGAAAGTCGAAATATTTCGGTGGGTTAGCCTTCGGGTTCAAGGAACTCTCGCACAGATCTACCAGCGTCCTTCCCTCTACTGCATCACTTCTGGGGCCGATCTCTGACAAAAGGGTCTCTTTGACTCCGTCATAGATGTTGAAGAACTCTTCGGTAGAGAGTTCAACTTCAGAGTATTTTTCCTGATCTAAACGCATTTTCAGATACATCGACAGGCGATGGCCCCACTAAATCGAATATGTTCACCTCGCCAGATTTCCCCCCGGGAAGGTATCCTAATTAATATCATGTTTTGGGAATTGTCAAAAAATATCCGACAGTTTTATTGCTTTATTTAAGAAAAGCAGTCCATTTCATACACTCGGAGTTGTTGCCAAACCCTCAGGCTCTCATTTAGACAAGTATCTGCAGAAATCCATGCCTTGTGAATTCAAAATCGTGCGGCGGGTAGAGTTTGCCGAGACCGATATGGCCGGCAAAATGCATTTCAGTAATTATTTCAAGTATATGGAAGCCGCCGAGAGTGCACTCTTCGATTCCCTGGGTGAGTCCCTGTTTCAGGATAAAATCGAATTTGTGCACAGTTGGCCGAGGGTGAGCGCCAGTTGCAAATTCTCCGCTCCAGTAGTATATGGCGATGTGGTGGAAGTCCTCCTCTACATCGAGGATATCATGAAAAAGGGAGTCAAATACTCCTTCCGCTTTGAAAAAGTCGATGGCGACAAGCGCACCGAGGTTGCTAACGGAGAAATGACTACCCTGTTTGGCATCCTCGACCGAAAAACCGGACGTTTACAGGTCCAAGCGGTTCCCGAGCCGCTCTTGGACAAATTGAGCGCCGCCGTCAAAGATTCCAACCAGGATAAGTGAAGAATCAACCGGCCTTTAGTTTTGCGGAACATGATAAATGGTAAAAAAGTTGCGAAACCGTTGGTTTAATCTCGCCATTGGGGAATTAATAACAAAATGTTTACTCTACAATTCACTTATCACCTACACAATAAACCACGATGAAATTGAATTTTTGGGGTACCCGTGGCTCACTGCCCGTCTCCATGACAGCTAAGGATGTCCGAAGGAAAATCTTTCTGGCGCTGGAAGCGGTCAGGGGCAGAAATCTAAAATCCGAAAAGGCGATCAACGAATTCATTGACCACAATCTCCCTTTCTCGGTGTCCGGCACTTTTGGGTGCAATACGCCATGCGTGCAAATCCAAACCTCTGGCAATGAATATGTTATTCTTGATGCCGGATCGGGCATCCGAGACTTTGCAGCCCACTTCATGAAAAGCGGCAATAGCGAAAAAGCCGCCACCTTTCACATATTCCAGTCACACCTGCACTGGGACCACATCCAAGGTTTTCCTTTCTTCACCCCCATCTACCTTCCCGGCAACCGAATAATATTCCATGGATACCACGAAAACCTTCCACAGGCCTACCAGCAACAGATGGCTGCCCCTTATTTCCCTGTCGAATTTTCCAACCTCCAGGCCGATATCGATTTCGACATTAAGCCACCATGCGAGCCTTTTTCGGTTGCCGGATTTGAAGTAACGGCCATTGAGCAGAAACACCCCGGCATCTCTTATGGCTTTCGTTTCGCGAAGGACGACAAGGCAGTGGTGTATTCGACGGACTCCGAGCACAAGCAGGATTCCTACGAAGACGACTATCCTTTTTTGAAGTTCATCGAAGACGCCGACCTGGTCATTTTTGACGCCCAATATTCCCTGGCAGATGCTACCTTCACCAAATCCGACTGGGGCCACTCCAGCAACGTCATGGCAGTCGAGCTGACTTCCAGGGGCCGAGTCAAGCACCTGTGCCTCTTCCACAATGAACCCAACGCCAACGACACCGAATTAGACGAATTTCTCTTCAATACCAGGATGTATGGCGATATCTTCTACAGCGAGTCACAGAGTGACAAAAAGCAACCTATATTCCCGAAGATCATTACCCTAGCTTACGACGGCCTCGAAATCGAAGTTTGACAAGCGTTGTCCATCCAAGGCTGTATTCCCAAACCATTTCCCGGCTCCGCAGCTACCTGAAGCGCGTCCGGGAATAATATATCCCGATTTGTGAAACTCCAAATGGAAGAAAGCCCGTTCCAAACCACTATCAGTAAAGAGCAGATAAACAATCTGCCTCTACAGCGTTATCACGGGGCTATTCACCTTATATACCAGGATTCTCAGGTCGAGGCAGCCGTGAAAGTGCTCAAGCGCGAATCAATTTTGGGATTCGACACGGAAACCCGTCCCTCCTTCAAAAAAGGGCAGTCCTATCCCCCCGCTCTTATTCAATTCGCCGGAGCCAGGGCGACTTACCTGTTTCAACTTCGTAACCTGAAAAACCTGGACGGACTGGCATCCCTATGCTCCAACCCGCGCATTATCAAGGTGGGAGTAGCCTTGCAGGATGATATCCGCAAGCTCAATGAGTCATTCGCCTTCAACCCGGGGGGCTTTACCGAGTTGAGCTCACTTACACAGCAATTGGGAATCGTCAACACCGGCCTGCGCAGTCTATCCGCCATTATCCTGGGCTTTCGAATCTCCAAAGCCCAGCAGACTTCCAACTGGAGCCGGCGGCGCCTCACCAGCACACAAATAATCTACGCCGCCACCGACGCCTGGATCAGCCGAGAGATATACCGGCGCCTGCAAGCATTGAATCTCGTCGAATTAACCGCATGAAATCAATCTGCCAGTCGGCACGAATAATCTCAGCAAATATCCCAAAAAACTGAAAATTCCACATCACGGAGTTGTTACTCAAACCCATCAATCAAATGAGCAAAAGCATCCTTATAACCGGAGCCGGTACAGGAATTGGTGCAGCCATCGCACTCGATCTCGCTCCCGGCAATGAAATCTTCGTACACTACAACATCTCCCGGGAAGCAGCCGGGCAAGTAGCCCGGGAGGTCGTGGCCCAGGGCGGACAATCACACCTTCTCCAGGCAGATCTGACCACCGATGATGGTTGTCGCAGCCTGGTGAACACTCTCAAAACCGAAACCGATAAACTCGACGTGCTCGTTAACAATGCAGGCGGCCTAATAAAACGCCAACCCGTGAGCGGCCTGGATTGGTCACTGATGGAGGAGGTCTTCGCCCTGAACACCCTTTCGGCCATGAAAATGACTTCACTTTGTCTTCCCCTGTTGGAAAAGGGGGATAATCCCTGCGTCGTCAACCTCACTTCCATAGCAATGCGCCACGGAGCGCCTACGGCCACTGTTTACGGTGCAAGCAAAGGAGCGCTCGACTCCTTTACCAGGGGTGCAGCCAAGGAATTGGCGCCTGATATTCGAGTAAATGCGATCGCTCCAGGCGTTATAGAAACGCCTTTTCATGAAAAAGTAACCACACCCGAGCGACTGGAAGAAATGCGCAAAATTACCCCGATGCAAAAAAACGGCCTCGCCGAAGACATTACAGCAGCCGTCCGCCTGCTGGTCGAAAACAACTTCATAACCGGAGAAACCATCGACATCAACGGCGGTCTCTTTATGCGTTAGCGGGGATGCGGCGATAGGGAAGGTCTTCAGTCTTCGGTCCTCTGAACTGCCACGCCATAGTCCCGCAGGTGCGGGACGACGGCGGGCCCATTTAAAACTTTCCCCTTTGCGACTTTGCGTTAGAATTTAAAAAAAAATCGGCCGAATAAATTACTTTAGCCCTTGTAAATTTTCAAAAAATACCGATATTAACATTATGCTTTTCACGAGCGAAATTTTAATGCTTCATATTCACAAATTCTAATCTGGACTCATTAAAAATGGCTAAAAAACCAAAGAAAAACAAGGGGATCAGCAGGATTGATTCCGGATCTACCCATGGATGGTTCGTGCGCGGCTACCGGAACGGGGAAACCTATTCAAAGCTGTTCAGCGACAAGAAGTGCGGAGGTAAAGGCAAAGCGTTGGAATCGGCACGTTCCTACAGAAATAAACTTCACAAAAAACTGGCCGCAATTCCCCGCAAACCGCGTGGCCGGCGTATCGTTTATATGGATTCACGCAATACCACCGGTGTACTAGGAGTTTGCAGAACCGCCAAGAGCGACCCCGGCGGAAAGGTAAATGAGCGCTATTCCGTCAGCTGGCGGCCGGAGCCGGGGGTACAGAAATGCACTTCCTTCTCGATCAATAAATACGGCGAGAAACGGGCATTCCAAATGGCCGTGTCACATCGCAGGAAAATGATGCGGGAAATCTACGGACCAGGCATATTTCGCAAACTCGCCTCACGCCGATAATCCCTTGGACCGACAAAAGCAGTCTTTAGTCCCTAGTCCTTGGTCCTTGGTCTAAAACCTTTGTCCCTCTGAACCTTTGAACCTTTGAACCTCTCCTCCTCTAAATCCCCTTTGCGTCTTTGCGTCTTTGCGTGAGAATAAGCATAAAAACAGCATATTTCAGTAAAAATCACTGTCTCGACGATAATTTCAGTAAAATAGACTTGAAATAACCGCGTGATTAAATTATAAACGACAATAATCGAGTTGAAGCCATTCGGCGTTTATCATACCCATTATCACCAATTACAGCATGAAAATATTAAAGATTAATTCCGCGCTGTTAGTCATGTGCCTGCTCGCCATACCAAGTCTTTCGCAGGCCGCTATGGAGGCCGGCAAAATTAAAGCCTTCCGGGTAAACGGTGATGTCCAACTGCTGGACGATAGTACAGGCGCAATTTCTCCCCTAGAGGAAGGGCAAATATTTTCCCAAGGATACACTGTTACCACCGGTCTGGATTCGTCGGTGGTTTTGCTATTTTCCAACGGTTCCAGTGTTATCTTAAACGCCGAGTCCCTTTTGTCGGTGTCCAAATTCCTGCAGGAACCCTATGATGCGGAGTTAGGTTTATTTACATTGGAGGCCGACCCCAGCCCATCTGATACCCTTTTAAAACTCGATTATGGCGACATTATAGGTAACGTTAAAAGATTGCAGCGCGCGTCCAATTACCAGGTTGATACACCGACCGGTTAGGCGGGTATCCGAGGCACCACCTTCCGAATTCGTATTACCAGAACATTAGATCCTATAACCGGATTAACGACTGAAAGACTGATAGTCACCAACGCCGACGGATCGGTGGAAGTCGCAACGGTGGAAACCGGCGGCCTTTTCGAATCTATACCCGCGGGCCAAGAGTTTACGGTTGAAGCGGAAGTCAATGTGGAGACCGGTGAGTTTACCATCACCCTGGTAGAAACGGCTGAGCTTTCCCAAGAGGTAGTTGATGAATTTATTGAGATCACTACAGAGGCTATAGATGATGCCATAGCAGAAGAGATTGCAGCCCTCGAAGCTGAACCAGAAGAGGAGCCTGAGCCCGAAGAGGAGCCCGAAGAAGAACCGGAAGAGGAGCCTGAGCCCGAAGAGGAGCCAGAGCCGGAACCCGAAGAGGAGCCAGAGCCGAGCCCGAGCCGGAACCAGAGCCAGAACCGGAGCCCGAGCCGGAACCAGAACCCGAACCGGCCCCCGAACCCGAGCCCGCACCTGAACCCGAGCCTGAACCGGCACCGGAGCCCGCACCTGAACCGGCTCCCGAACCAACGACACCAGATATTGTTGTAGATCCGTCAATAATCAGTGTTGAAAGTGAATGACTAACTTATTCTGAATTTTTTTAAAACCCCGAAGGTTAACAGCCTTCGGGGTTTTTTATTGGGCAAGAATTATTGCCTTTCAGCATGGTCGGCTAATGATTGCAAAGTTGGCAGAACCGCTGCCATCATCCTGTTCGATTTAGCCATTTGATTTTTATTTAAATAATAACTGACAGTGAAAACTATGAAATATTCAGTCTTCAGTTGCAGCCTTCGAGAGGACAGTCATAGCGCCCTCATGGCCCAATTCGCGTTTGAACGGCTTCAACAGAGTAAATATGACACTTCCTATCACAATCTTTCAGATTATAACCTTCCAATTTGCGATGCCGGCGACTGCTATAGCCACCCGCAAGTGCTCGAACTTTCGGGAGAAATAAAATCGACCGACGGAATAATTCTCGCATCACCAGTTTACAACTACAATATTTGTGCCAGCGCCAAAAATCTCCTGGAATTAACTGGGGAAAGCTGGACCGATAAAGTAGTTGGATTTATTTGTGCGGCCGGCGGCCAAGGCAGCTACATGTCGATCATGTCATTCGCCAATAGTCTCATGCTAGACTTCCGTTGTGTCATCATCCCCCGCTTTGTCTTTGCAACCCGCCAAGCCTTTGACGGAGATAAAATCATCGATCCGGACATTGAGGAACGGCTGGAGGAATTGACCCAAAACCTCGCAAGATTTACAGAAGCCCTTCGCCAAACCTGATCCCGATAAAGAATTCAATGGTTCAATGGTTCAATAGTTCAAAAGTTTAAAAAGTTTCTAGAGCCTTCTCCCTATTTGCTCTCCGACCAAAGACCAAAGACCAGGGATCAAAGACTAAAGACCATATCCTCCTCCGTGTCTTACCTTATCATCGTATCGCTCATCTGGGCTTTTTCCTTTGGTCTCTACAAGGAAAATCTGGCTGGAATGGTCGATGCCAACCTGGTGGCCTGTGTTCGGATGCTTTTGGCCCTTCCTTTGTTCCTGCCTTTTCTTCGTTTGACTGCCATGTCCAGGCCCCTGATGGGGAGGCTTCTGGCCATAGGAGCCGTGCAATACGGCGTGATGTATATCACCTACAATTTTTCCTACGAATATCTGAAATCATATCAGGTTGCGCTCTTTACAATTTCAACACCCATTTTCGTAACTTTAATAAACGACGCCTATACCCGGCGCCTGCGGTTCTTCTTTCTAGGCACCGCTCTCATGGCGGTAATAGGAGCTGCGGCCATCCAGTATAGTAATCAGAGCTTCGACAAAGTGATAACAGGGTTCCTGCTCCTGCAAGTTTCCAACGCTTGTTTTGCCTTCGGCCAGGTGGAATACCGGCGCATCCGTCACCAGTTCGCCAACTTGCACAACCACCAAGTCTATGCCCTGCTCTACATGGGCGCGCTATTGGTAACAGCCATTTCCACAACCGTTACCGGTGGATGGGCCGACATCTCAACCCTCCAGACGAACCAGGTGTTCACTCTGGTATATCTCGGCGTTTTGGCATCGGGATTAGGCTTTTTCTGGTGGAACAAGGGAGCGGTGCTTACCCAGGCCGGCACCCTGGCAGTATTCAATAACGTTAAAATTCCGATTGCCGTCATAGTATCGATCCTCGTTTTCCGTGAGGAGTCGAACCTCTGGCGCCTGCTGCTGGGTGGCGGGCTCATGTTGCTGGCCGTAATGCTCTCAGAATGGCATGTCCGCAAATTCTCCATTGATCACGCAACCCAGCGACTGCGGAATCCCGCAAATGCGGGACGCGGCACACCGCCTTTTTAGGAGCCTGCCGTTCAACTATCTACCAGGCAAAGGCAGCGCTCACCGAAACCTGTCGGCCGCTGCCGGGAACCCCTGGGATTTCCTGGAATCCACTGTCAAAGAGATTATCGATGGCGGCCTCGATCTTTACTCCGAGATTGGAAGGCGTCCAGCTAATGCCCAGCGATGAAATCACCGCCTCGCTGGAGCCTTGACGCAACGGGTTGGGCTCCTGATCACGGATTTCGTTATCGGCCCGGATTTCGAATCCCTCAACTGGACTGTAAATAATGGCGGCGGTCAGACGATGGCGCGGGAAGTTCAAGGCATAGAAACTCGCATCAACCTGCGCTAGCCCATAATCCTCGGACTTGGTCAAAAAAGTATAGCCAAGAATAAGGTTCAGAGCGTCCATCCTCAGGAAATACAAAGCCTCCAGACCGTATGTATCGATATCGACATTGTTGGCCGCCCGCGCAAACAGCACACCTTTTGCATACGTCCAATCGACCAGGTCACGGTCGCGCCGGTAGAATCCTGTCAGGCTAAAACGCCAGTTGTTGCGCTGGAAAACGGCTCCCACCTCGAAGTTGTCGCTCTTTTCCCGGGCCAGGTTCTGGTTACCGCGAAAGAGGCCGCCGTTGGGATTGGATGCAATGGCAGTATAACCGGCCACTTGTGTAGTCCGGCCATATTGCATGTATAAACGCTGTCTCCCACCGGCGCCGCGCTGTTGCTCCAGTGACAATGAAAGTAATGGCGAAAGGGCCGAACTGTCTCGATTAGTTTCATCCAACGAAGCGCCGGCCCGCATCGTCAGGATGTCGCCGTTAGCCAGTGTAATGGATTTTTCCGGCAGGAGAGTGAGCTTGTAATAGCTGCGAGACTGAAAATTGCCGGCGGTGAGCGCTGTTGATACAATTTCATCGGCCAAAGCCTGCCCGGCGTAATTGAGCTTGAAGCCCTCGAAGCTGTAACTGCCCTCAATCGCGAACGAATAGACCTCGGTTTCGTGCTCGAAAGGGTTGAAGAGGCCAGGCCGTGACCGGTCTAATTCGTAATCGTCAGTGTGTCTGCGGTAGTAAGCGCTTACTTCCAGGAAATCGTCCTCGCCCAGTTCCACCCGATGGTTTAACAAAAACAGCCGTGTCTTAACGTTCTCCGTCTCCAACCCCTCAGAGCTGAACAAACTATGCAGCTCCTGCAACGCGTAAAGATTGGGCCAACCGAAAAACTTGGACTGGTAGCCTAAAAAAACATCTGTCTGGCCCCACTCGCTGCGCAATTGTACCCGGCCGGCAAAGCGGTTGAATCGATGGTCGCCGCCGGACAGTGCGCCATCGCCCTCCGAACGCGCCAAATCGACGTCGAAACCAATGCTTCGGCCCGATCCCGGTAGATCTCGAGTAACGGCTGCATAGAGCTGCTGGCGGTTCAACCCGTTGTCACCCAAGCCCAAACGGACGAATCCGCCCGCGGTAATTGGCAGCCACCCAAAATCCAGCGTACCCACCGTCGAGTTGAAACCACTCAAAGCGTTATCGATTCCCGTAAACACCTCCGGGCGTCCGGTCATTGCCGGGGATATAGGAATTTCGGCAAAGTAATGACCCGTTTGCGGATCAAACAACGTGGCGGCGCCCACCCGGTATCCGGTGTTTTCGAAAATACCACCCCGAATGGAGGCATCGCCCTGCGCTTCACCCAGATTGCGCACCTGCAAATCCACCTGCGGCTCGAACCGCATCTGCGAAATCAATTGCGGGTAAGTGCCCACCGGCTCGAGATTAGCCACACGATTGCCCAACACGGTAAATTCCGACAATTCCACCAACCCGGCATCAATTTTACCCTCTTGCCCGTAAATAAAAATGGGCCAAACAAAGACCCAAAGAAAAATCGCCCATCTAGTTTTTGTCATAAGTAACCAACGCGGATACCAGCAAACAAATGTTAAGTAAACAATTATTTCTACTTAACGTAATCAAAAGGGACCTTCCACCTAATCCTCATACTCCCCGACCAAAGAACCGTGGACCAAAGACTAAAGACCGCCTCCATTTTGCTCTTCGAAGCGTTTCAAGGCTTCTGAGCTGCCCACGATAATGAGCACATCCCCGCCTTTGAGTATTTCTTCTGCCCGGGGCGAAGTGATCTGCTCGGCGCCTCTTTGAATTCCCACCACGTTGATACCAAACTGTCGGCGAATATCAGCTCCGGCCAAGGTATTGCCGTCGAGTTTTGATCCCGGCTGGAGATACATCTTTTCCAGTGAAAAGCCTGGTTCTTTTAATACCTCTGAACCCGCGGTGGGAACTTCCAGGATCCGACGGGCACGGCTGGTTTGCGCTTCAGTGCCGAGCAATACCAACCGGTCTCCAGGAAAGACGGGTATTTCAGCACTGGAACCGAAAAAGTAATGCTGGCCCCGACCCATTGCGATAACCGTACAACCGGTCTGTCCCCGCAAGTCGAGGTCGATCACACGTCGCCCGCAGGCTGCGGTGCCTTCCTTAACCAGCACTTCTCTTATGTTGACTGCCCAAGGGTATTTGCGGGTAATGTCGCGCAGCAGTGATTCGCGGCGTTGGTCCCCCAGGTTTTCCGAACTACGGGTGAAGCTCTCCATAAAGAGAGATTCCATTCGACTGTTTAGCCGGATCATGTGGCGCCAGAAAAACAGGCCCACGAGTCCTATAAGTCCAAGGAAACCGATTAGCGCTATACCGCGGGGGAAATACCTGGCCGCAGCAGAAAGATATATTACGCCGACCACCAACAGGACCAGAAGCAGTATCAGCGTATTGAAAATAGTGGATACCCGCCCCTGTATGAATTGCCGGGTGGCCGTGCCGCGCAAGGCCGAATCAGTCACCAACATCACCACGACGTTCATATTACGTATCATGGCGATGAGGAAGGGAGCCACACCCAGCGCCGCGAGTACCCACATGCCCGATTGCAGCGCTGTGCTGTAGGGACCAAGCCCGGAGGATCTTTCCACCAGGCCCGCAGTGTAATAGGCCACCAGTACGATGCCGTTGACCAGAAAGAAATAGATAAGAACCTGCATGAATGGCCTTTTGACCAGCCTCAGCACGGTGTTTTTGCCGAGAACATTCCAAATGGTCTCCAACAGATTGCGGTAGAATCGTCCGAATAGCATCACAGGCCCGGGCATTCGCCGCGCCATGAAATCATACAGCGCCTCGGAACGGGTGCCTAATGCAGGTGTCACCAGGATTGTGAGCGCAGCCACCCCAAATGCGAAACTGAACAGCCGTTCGTCAGTCACACCAAGGGAGAAGCCTAACTCGGCGATGATAAAGCTGAACTCCCCGATCTGGCACTTGACCATCGAAGCCAAAAAAGCCCGCCGGGGCCTTTGCCCAAACAGGAACATTCCCACCCAGCACGTCAATACCTTGCCCATCACCACGAGCGCCGCCAACGCGAAAATCCAGCCCCAGTTCTGTAATAGCAGCTTAGGGTCGATAAGCATGCCCACCGAAACGAAAAAGACTGCACTAAAAATATCCCGCAATGGACGAGTGGCGCTCTCAATAGTCTCGGCCAGCCTGACTTGCGAAAGTATGGCACCGGCCAGAAACGCTCCAAGGGCTACCGAAAAATGAAGCTTTTGGGCCAGCACACTGATTCCCAACACCAGGCCGCACGAAACAATTGTAATGACCTCGACACGACCAATGCGCTGCAGAAGGTCGAGCAGCCGCGGCGCTGCCAGTTTCCCAAGAAAGAAAACACTTACGACAAAGACCCCCACAAAAAACGTCACCTGCCATACTTGATCCCAATCCAAATGGCCGGTGACCGCGACCCCCGTTAACAAAACCAGCATCATCACCGCCAGGATATCTTCAACCAACAGAATTGATATACACAATTGGCCGTGAGGTTGTTTTAACTGCCCATTCTCCCGCAACACCTGCACCGTCACCATGGTTGAACTGATGGCCAGAACGGCCCCAAGGTAGAACCCGCTCATGGCAGGCCATCCAAGGATCGGCGCAAATAGCATCCCCAGGTTTACCATGCAGAATGTTTGCAGCGCCACCGCCAGCAATGCAGGCCCAAGAGTGCTCTGCAAACGACGCAGATCGAACTCCATACCTATATAAAAGAGCAGAAAAATTACCCCCAATTCACTTAACTCACGTACCGTGTCCAAATCCCCAATCGGAGAAAAATCAAAAAGTTGAGGACTCAAAAACATCCCCGAAAGCATGTAACCGAAGATCACCGGCAGTCGCAACCGGTGAAAAACAATCGATGCCACCGCCGCACAGACCAGAACAACACCCAGGTCATGCAATAAACTGCCGGCAGGGCCGCCCATGGCTTCAATGTTTTCGAGATTCATGAATGCCAGTCCTCATAATTGACCAAAAACTTATTCCGAAGCAATTTATAATACAGACCCCTTTCTTACAATCTCCAAGGTATAACGCAGGCATCCTCGCCGTTGTAACCCAAGTTTGCACTCAACTCCGACCACCGATACCTCAGATATCAAAAAATTGATTTTGACATTCTGCGATTTTATGCAAATAAATTCGTTGGGCATGTGGTATTATTGCCTCAATACTATTCATCTATGCTACGCCATTTAACCGATTTATTTTCCAACGATATTGGCATAGACTTAGGAACCGCCAATACTCTCGTATTCGTCAAGGACAAGGGCATCGTCCTTTTCGAACCAAGCGTGGTGGCCATCCGCGTCGAGGATCGCAAGATCATGGCCGTCGGCACAGAGGCCAAGCGCATGCTCGGCCGCACCCCGGGCAGCATCAATGTCTTCCGCCCAATGAAAGATGGCGTCATCGCCGATTTCGACATCACCGAGGCCATGCTCCGTTTCTTCATCAAAAAGGTGAAAAAAACAATGAAATTGGTGCCGCCTCGAGTTGTTGTGGCCGTGCCTTCGGGTATCACCGAAGTCGAGCGCCGTGCCGTTACCGACTCGGCCAGCCACGCCGGCTCACGTCATGTCATGCTCCTTGAAGAGCCTATGGCCGCCGCCATTGGTGTGGGAATGCCTATCGACGAACCTATCGCAAACATGATAGTGGACGTTGGCGGCGGCACTACCGAAGTGGCCATTATCTCCTACTCAGATTTAGTCTTCACACGCAGTATCAGGGTCGGAGGTGATGAGTTGGATGCCGCAATCACCAACTACATGAAGCGCGCATATAACCTTCTCATCGGCGAACGCACCGCCGAAGAGATTAAAATCCGCATCGGTTCATGCACTCCGTTGGACGAAGAATTGTCGCTCGAGGTCAAAGGACGCGATTCGGTGGCCGGCCTGCCCAAAACTCTCCACATCACATCTCAGGAAATCCGCGAAGCCATTACCGACACCCTCGCCTCGATTATCGATCTGGTCCGCAACGCCCTGGAACGCTGCCCTCCGGAACTCTCTGCCGACCTGGTTGACCGGGGCTTCATACTGGCTGGAGGCGGGTCGCTGATCCGTAACATGGACCTTCTTCTAAGCGATGCCACCGGCCTGCCCGTAATGGTGGCGGATGAGGCCATTAGTGCCGTGGCCAACGGCACCGGAATTGTTCTGCAGAATCTTAAGTGGTTAAAGGATACCCAGGTCAAATAACCTGGAGAAAACCGGATTCTATCCGTTGCCCAAGAAACGATTTTATCCAAAAAAGACCCTGGCAGTAATAATCGTCCTGTTGGCGGCCTGGTGGCTTACGCCCACATTCATTAGGTCATTTACCAGGGTCAGTTTCTTCGAATTCCAGGCGCCCCTTTGGAGTGTCTCCTCCCATTTAACGGAAATGCAGCAATTCTGGTCTTTGCGCAGCCATTCCAAATTCGAATTGATCGAAGCTGGAAGCGAAATCGCCCGCCTCAACGCCGCTCAAAAGCTGCGTCTGCAGGAATTCGAATCCCAGCAGGTCGAACTGGCCCGGCTCGAACAGCTTCTTAATCTGCCATCCTATCCTAAATTCCGTTATGAAGTTACCCGGGTGATAAGGCGCGACATGAGCGGATGGTGGCAGCAAATGGTCATCCGCAAAGGGAAAAATTACAACATTCCCAACGGTGCGGCAGTGGTTTACTCAGGTGGTGTGGTCGGCCGAGTTAAGGAAGTGCATGCCCGCACCGCTGTCATCGAGCTTGTCAGCAGCCGCACCTTCCGTATGGCCGCCCATTTTAAGAATGATGAGCGCCCTGTAACCTACGTGGGTGTCAGCAACCTGTCCTTCTCAATCCCGAAAGGCCAAGTCGCACACGTGCAAGTCAACCTCACCGTCAATCCGGAGAATCCCCGGCATTTGCTATCGTCGCGCCTCGGAGGTGTTTTTCCAGACGGATTGACTATCGGCTGGGTGGACCGGCTTACCCCCAGCAACGACGGCCTATTTAAAACCGGGTCTGTGCGGCTGGACAAACGGCTGCTCTCTCTGCATGAAGTAGCCGTGTTGATACCCATAGAAATACCGCAAGCGGAATGAAAAGGCATAACCAAATTCTAGCAATCTTGCTCTGCAATCTCTTCGCTTACGCGTTTGTCCGGGAACTCAATTCGGCCCTTGCAGGTTTCTCGGTACACTTGACAATCGACGCTCTTTTCCTGCTCGTTCCCGCACTCTATTTTCCCATCTTCGACGGTTTGATCATTGTCGCCATCATGGCCTTGCTGACTGACGCCTGGCTTCCGGTTCCATACGGGACCAGCCTGATCCTGTTTGTGATCGCCTATGGACTGGCCGGGCTGGCAAGCTCCCGAATGCACAGGGAAAACAATTCCCAAATCATCTGGCTCGCCCTCGCTATAAACGGTGGGTTCATGCTGGCCTTAACCGTGCTCATGGCATACCTTGGCCCGGCCGATCTCTTCTATTGGATACGTAATACATTCGACACCATATTCTCCCTCGCAGTACTGGCACTGGTGGCAGGCTGGTGGGTTGATATGCAGCGGGCCTTATTGACATACTTCGGCGCCAACTTTGCATCCGAACTACCTGCCTACTGACCATGGTTTTCGAAGCCAATATACGGTTTAACCCCCGCCTGCGCTTTTTTTATCTGGTCTTCGGGTTGCTCTTCGTCGTTCTCGTTTCAGGACTGGCCTACCGCCAACTCTGGCTTAGTTCACGCTACCGTGAAAAGGAGAAGCAACAAAGCATGCGGCGCATTCTGCGGCCGGGGCTACGGGGGGTCATTTATGACCGGGATGGTCGCGCACTGGTCACCAACCGCCCCTCCTTTTCAACTGTGGTTTATCTCAACGAGTTGCGGCCCGAATTCAGACGTGAATACATCGCACTCGTCCGCGAGGCCCGGGCCAAAAATCAGCGCATCGACCGACGACATTTGCAGATCAGCGCGCGCCACGCAGTTGTCCAGCGCTATCTCGATGAAGTAAACGCCGTCCTGGGCCGCTCCGCAACAGTGAACCCACGCGACATCGAGAGACACTTCAATCAGAACCTTCTACTGCCCATGACTCTTATCAGAGAACTTCCCATCGAAGATTATGCGCGCCTGATAGAGCAAATCCCCGTCGAGTCGCCCATCCAGATACAAACCGAAAGCGTTCGCCACTACCCCTATGGTTCGGTTGCCGCACATACCCTCGGCTACGTGGTATCCAACCTCGAATTTTCTGCAGATACCATGCCGGGCGATAACCTGGCAACTTTCCGCTTCAAGGGCATAAGCGGCAATACGGGAGTCGAACGACAATTTAACGACTACCTGCAAGGCGCCTCCGGCGGTGAAATCTGGATAGTTGACCCCTCCGGGTTCCAATTCGAGCTGGTCGATTCCAAAAAACTCGCCGTAGGTAAAAATCTCGCAATCAGCCTCGACATCGAATTGCAAATTCAGGCCGAAAACGCCTTTCGAAAACATTCAGGCGCAGCAGTTGTTCTCGACGTGAAAACCGGCGAAGTCTATGCGCTGGTCAGCAAACCAGACTACGATCTGAACGACTTTTCGCCATTCATTCCCACAACCGTCTGGACCGACATCAGCAGACGCGGCGCCCTGATCAACCGCGCGATCCAAGGGCTCTACCCCGCCGGCTCCTCCTTTAAGCCCTTGACCGCAATTGCAGCTCTCAAATCCGGAGCCATCAGGTCGGAAACACAAGTTGACTGCCAGGGGTTGTTAAAAGTTGGGCGGCGCACATTCCTTTGCCACTACCGGGCCGGTCACGGCCAAGTCAGCCTCGAAAACGCTATTAGCCAAAGCTGCAATGTATATTTTTATAGCGCAGGACTGCAAACCGGTATTGAAAATCTGGCCGCCGAAGCCCGCAATTTCGGCTTTCATCAACCAACCAGCATCGAACTTCCCACCGAAACGCATTACATGCTCGTCCCCGATCCGGCCTGGAAGAATAAGCGATACTCCGACAACTGGTATCCCGGCGACACCGTTAACTTTTCCATTGGCCAAGGATATTTTTTGACCACCCCCCTGCAAATGGCATGCTTCACTGCCTCCCTGGCCCGCAATGAAACTCGCACCAAGCCCACCCTCCTGCATGACTCAGGCCGCGATCCCGATAAAGTACAACACGGTGGCATGCCCATCGGTCTGCCCCAAGCCCAATACAGACGTATAATTGACGGTATGGAACTTGCAGTTCAAGCAGGCACTGCCCGCCTGGCACGCCTGCCGGGAATCCGCATGGCCGCCAAAACCGGCACCGCCCAGGTATTTGTCCAAGGCAAAGAACTCACACTGGCCTGGTTCGTCGGCTTTGCCCCCGTCGAAAACCCCCAAGTCGCTCTCGCCATAATGATCCCAGGCACCGACCCCAACGACAATTATCACGGCGGCTCCACCGCCGGCCCCATAGCCAGAGCCATCTTCAAAGCCTACTTCCAAAAATATCCCGCCCCCTCAACAAACCACCTTGCCACCAGCCGCGTTCCTGTAAATTAGCCACAGATGAATGCAGATATAAGAGAAAGAGAAGGTACAAAGGGGCAAAGGTTCAGAGATTCACAGAGAAGAAAAGAGGATAAGGAAGAGATAGGAAATCAGAAGTCAAAAGGATGAAATCTGAAAGGGCGAAACGCTTGTTCCTCTGCCCCTCTGTGTCCTCCCTGTCTCTGTGATGAATCTAAACTGCATTCATCTGTGGTTAAGACTTTTCTACTTAGTCAGAAAATCTTTTATCTTCTCCGGATCCGCGAGTAGTATTTTCATCAACTCACCGCGCGCAAGGCTCCAGGTACTGAAGCCTAAATCTTTCCGCATCGCTTTTATGAGGTCATCCATTATCAAAATTGGATCGGGGTTGGGTGTATCCTCGTAATGACTCAATACACCGTACTTCCTAAGAACGTCGGGCGATCCGCACATGAAGACTTCAGTAGTGTAATTGGTTAAAAAGTCATCAAGCTTTTTGCTGTCTTCCAGTAGGGTTGCTCCGGAGCCCTCTTGTTTACGCATAAGGCTGACCATCGCCGTTATGAAATCGGTGTAGATTTCTGTTTTCTCAGGACGGCGTGATTCGGCAACATCGCGAGTTTTAGCTATTTGCTGGGAGATGATTAAAGCACTAACACATAGGACCAAGGTTCCTGCGAATGTGATAATCGCTGCCACAGTCTGCAACTGCTGGGTCATTATCCATGTGAAGATAAAACTGACGGCCTGCCATAGCACGTAAAGACCTGCACAGACCAATCCGAGAACAACTAATACAACTAATAAATAACGTAATTGTAGCATCAATGCTGTTATTTCAATGTTATGATTAGCGATAGCCTTTAATCAGGCGTCAGGCCATCGATTTCAACCGGGGGGTTATTGGCAGATGGGATTGCGAGCCAATTCTGCAATGCTGTTAGAAAACAAATTGAGGATTACATATCCTTATCTTCGTCTTCGTCCTCCTCCTCGTCATCGTCATCTTCGATTTCCACTTCTTTCCTGAGGAGCATTCCATCGGCTGAAATTTCCAACTCGATATCCTTGCCCTTGTATTCGATCTCGACGTGATAGACCATCTTACCATCTTCACATTCGCTCTCTATTTCTTCGATTTCGAGACCATCCACCCCACATAGATCATCCAACTCACATAGGTCATCCGCCTCACGCAGGATTTCGGTTATGATGGTCGCCACAACTGCATCGGGAAGATCATCCATCGAGATGGTTTCTTCATGTTCATGCATGTCAGCATTTTCATGCATGTGGCCGGAGTCGCTGTAAGCGGTAATTCCGAACATGCCAATAAGCATGAAAACCGAGATTAATTTTAAAATATTCATGATTTGCCCCTAATGGTTGTTAGAATTAGATTTTTTATTAACTGCGAACTTCAATTGTTATCTGTTCTGCATCCAATACTCAACTAATTATTTATCTGTAATTTTTGCTTTAGCAGGGAGCGCGCCTGGCGGAAAACGATGTTGTGGTCGGGCCGGTCGAAACCGTCGCCGAAACGCAGGTTAAGCAGGTCGCGGTAGGTGTGATACCACTGATCCTTGGAAATGCCGTCGATTTGAGAATTTTCGGGTGGCTGTACGCGGAAACGGACCACAAATTGCCCGGCTTTTTTTCGAATTGGGTCACGCGCCAGTCTGACGCCAAACAGCCGGCCCGTGCCCCCGCCAAGACGGGAAATCCATCGGGGAGACCACCTAAGCAAGGCCCAGATGCCGACGGCAATACCTAGATTGCGCAACAATTGCAGAAATTTTCTCACATCCCAGGGTCCCAATATCCAACTGCGCAAGTGATCCAGAAAATCGCGGAATTGAGCCTTCAGGGTATCCAAGGAAGCAGTGCCCCAATTTCTCAATTGGCCGGCCATCGCTTCCTGCTGGTCGCGGTTGAAGTCAACAATGCGCCGATACCAAAGTATGCGCAGGCTGTCTACATAGGCGCGCCAGGTGCGGTCAATTGTGAGGCCGCGCAACCTGGCCGCGGCGCCAAATGAGTCCTCAAGGCCGGAGCCGGGTGTGGGATCGACTCGGAACCACCTGTTGTTGCCATCGAAGACCTCGCACCAGGCGTGGGCGTCGCGGTTGCGCACCATGTAGTAATTTTCAAAACCATTCCAGGCGCCGCCTTTAAAACCGGTTATGATGCGGGTGGGATGGCCGGCCATTCGCGCCAGCAATGTGAACGCGCCGGCGAATAATTCGCAATGGCCCGGCTCGTTGGAGTCCATCCAGCGCACCATGATATCTCGGTCTCCCGCGGGTGGAGAGCTACTCAAGGAGTAAAAATGGCGCTCATTGAGGTATTTTACCGCCAGGGCGGAAAATTCCCTGGCCGAGAGGGTTTCGCCACTGGTAATTTCGTCCACGATACGCCTCAAGCTCTCCTGATTACCCTCTCCGGCCGGCACCGCCAAGGTCGTTTGCGGATATTTGAGATTTGAGGTCAGGTAATCGCTGTCCATATCAACGGTGACGGTTTTCAATTTGGCCAAGTTTCGCTCCCCGAGGGTGATAGCAACATCATCCGCCGGTTTCATATGGTCGAACTGGTAGAAAAGAACTCTGCTGCTGATTTTTTTGGTGTTTATCAGGCGCAACAAGTAGTTAAATTCGATATCCTTGCGGGTCTGAAAGCGCAGGCCGTTAAATTGTCCGGTCATCGGCAGATACTTGCTAATGCCCCCTTCGAGATAAAAGGTCCACTTGCCGACTGAGTCGGCGCCCGATTTTTTGGCTTGGCCTCGTGGAGGGAAATAATTGTCGCTGAAAACCTGGTTATTTTTCCGGGCTGATAGCGACATCTGAAAAGAGTTTTTGTAATATTCGTCAAGTACGACCATGCGCCAGTATGGAGTGTCCGGCGCTTCCTCCCGGTTCTCCACGTCCACGCGCAAAGCCACACTGTTGTCCTCGATTATTTCAACGACCTCGCCGAATTCAACTTTCTCGCTAAAACCTGATTTACTCTTGCGGCTGCTAAGCTGAAAAAAGGGAATGGCCTGATCGAGCCGGAAACGAGGCATGGTTATAAATATGAGCGATGATACCGCAACCACCCCGACAAAGAGCAGTGCCGCCAGCGCAAGCAAACGAAAGTCCTGCGCCTGCCATACTCGCTTCAAAAAATGGCCCCATCGAAAATTATCCCAGAGCCGTTTGGACATTTCCCCCCCATCTTCAGAGGTATCAACCAGGTTGATGATAAACAGGCAAGCCATGGCCAACGGCGTGAATACCAGCAGTTGAATACCAAAATTCAATGACAGCGTGAGCACCCCCCCTATTACCACCATGAACAGGCATAACAGAATCAACTGCATGTCCTCGCGCTTGCGCCGATACTGCAGGCAGCGCACCAATACCAGTAATATTACCATGCGGATCAGCGACGGTATGACATCCGGACTGGAGAGAATGAAATCTGCCGTGATTACCACTATGAGCGCCGGCGTTACCGCCACCCACACCCAGGATGGTATGCGGCCCGGCAACGAAGGCACATAAATCACAGCGAGGATCGCCACGGCGGTTACCGCCAGCAAGGGCACGCTGCGTATTTCAAGAAAAAAGATAGTCCACAGGGAGACGATCGTCAGAAGCTCACCGAGCAGCCACTTGAGCTGAAGCAGCTCGATAAAACTAAGCTGAACCCGCTTTGTTGCCGCCGACATAGGCAAATACCTGGTTGTTTGGACCAGGCTTGAAGGTGATAATTGTGGCCCCCATAACTTCCTGGACGGGTGTGTAATGATCGATCGGTTCCAGCCGTGCAAGTTCGGCTAGCAGCGCATGCAAATCACTCAATCGCTTGATGGTTTGAACGGGCCGGTCGTTTATACCCGCCCCCCAAAGCCGATCGCTCATATACAGATCCTCCGCCAAAGATCCGGCAAAACTACAAAGCGTCTCGAACTGTTCAGAGTCCGGCCAGAGGTCTCCGGGCGTTTCCAAAAAGATGATATAAGCGTCCTGGTTCTCTTCGGAAGTCTCGCGCACCATCAAGCGCCGTAAACGTGCGCTCGCTTTCCAATGCATTTGGCGCATGGTATCACCTGAACGGTATTCACGCAGGTTGATTAGCTCGGCCCCGCTTCCGGGCTTAAGCACAGTGTTGCCCTGCCGGTTCGAATGTAAACCCGAGGTAGGGCTGAAGATGTATGGGACCCGCCTGGGCCACACGGTTACCTCGCGGCTGTAGCTGCCACCGATGATCTTGCGCAAAAACCCGAATGGAAATTGCGATTCCAGGCCAGCCAATTCAATTGTTTCCTCTCCGCGCTTGCGTGGTTCAAATATCCAGTCCAGCCGCTTGGCAGTACCGGCTTCGAGCCGTTCCTGCAAGTAGAGACTGCAGGACTCCTCGGAGTTCACGGCCCGAACCTTGAAGAGCAGACTATAGGTGGGCAGGAGCTTTTTCGTATTGTTAAACTCTACCCGCACCGGCGTGACCTCACCGGCTCGAAAGTGCGGCTCCAGCACCAGCCGCCATCGCATCCCCTTGAAATTTATCCATGACAGAATGCCGCTCAACAGCAGACTCGATAGCAACAGCGAAAGTGTCATGAATAGAATGTTGTTAGATGTGTTGTAGGCGGCCGAACCAATGCCCAGAGACAGCATGATCAGCACTACCCCTGACGTAGTGGGCAATGTCTTGTGACCCTTCGGCGGCTTGATCAGCTGCCGGAGCAGACGCAGGAAATTCCTCATCCGGGACTGCCGTAGAAAAAACCCGGGATCAGCCCACTCGGCGGGTGAAGAATCTCTTGATGCGGCCTCGGCAGACATTTTGATGCTATATTTAGATTTCACGAAGCTCAGAAGCGATGAAGCGCAAGGCGTAAGGCTGAATGCGCGAGGCGCGACCATACGGTCGTAACGAAGTGCCTTCAGCCGACAACGAAGCGATTCGGGTTTCTGAGCGAGAAAAATGAGAAAATTACAAATGAATGAAATGTCATATTTGGAAAATAACTTAATTAATTTGATATCAATTTACTGAAAACAATTTTCTCATATTGATGAAATCTAAATATCAGACGGGCATAGGTATTGAATCGAGAATACGCCGCAGGATGCCTTCGACAATGCGTCGTTCCTCCAGGGCATCCGAAGTCTGCCTGCGCAACCCCAACCGATGAGTGATCACGGGCAGAAAGATTTTGGCGACGTCTTCCGGCGCGGTAAAATTGCGGCCGTCGGCCAAGGCTGCTGCCTGCGCTGCCAGTTTGAGATACAGGCTCCCCCGGGTGCTCACCCCGGCGCGAAATTCGCTTTCGGTGCGGGTGGCGCTGATGAGCTTCAAAATATACTGCATAATACTTTCTTCGACGTATATCTCGGGCACTAAAAGTTGGATTTCCCGGATCTCAGTGCGCGTGATTACCGGGTCGGTCTGAATACTGTCGTAATGGAGCAGCCCACCGTGGAGAATTTCCAGCTCCTTCTCGTAATCCGGATATCCCATTCGCAGGCGCATAAGGAATCGGTCCATCTGGTTCTCCGGAAGTGGAAAAGTTCCCTCGTAATCCACCGGGTTTTGAGTGGCAAAAACCATGAACGGTGTGGACACCGAATAGGTTTGCCCATCTACCGTCACCTTGCCGCGATCCATGACTTCGAGCAAGGCGGACTGGGTCTTGGGTGTGGTGCGGTTTATTTCGTCAGCCAGCAGGATGTTGGTGAAAATGGGACCGCGCTTGAAGACAAACTCCTTGAGCGATTCATCGTAGATCGACACACCGATAACATCACTGGGAAGCAAATCGCTGGTAAACTGAATGCGCGTAAACCCGCAATCGATTGAACGGGCCAGGCAGTATGCCAGCGTGGTTTTACCAAGCCCGGGGAGGTCTTCGATTAGGATGTGTCCAGAAGCTATCAGGCAGGTGATCACTAGCTCGATAACGTCGTCCTTGCCCTTGATGACATTACCGATGTTGTTACCGAGTCGCTCGAGCGTGCTCTTAATCTTCGGCGCCGGGATCGATTTTGTAGAATCGCTCATTTTGTATTGAAGTGGAGGTCGCAAGCAGATTGCTGAAAGTAAAAATTTACATATTATGAACTTTGAAATTTATAGACGAATAAACGGATTTGCAAACTCTTGCTGAGAATCTATTTTGGAGGTATCGATCATTTTAACATGGACGCGCTTTACAATTCCGTTACCGGGTTCCGCCACTTCTTTGCCATCGTCATCCTCATCCTGCTTCTATTGTGGGAGAGCGGGTCACCGTATTTTGGGTTTTTCCGCGCCCGCACCGGACAGCGCGCCTTACATGGAGCCCGAAATATTTCCATTGGAATTTTGAACGCCGTGGTGGTGGCATTCGGTTTTGTAGTCCTGTGGGCCGCAGTCACAACTTGGACGGCGCAACACGGATTAGGCCTGCTCAATCTCATCTCCCTGCCCCTTTTGGTGCATATAATTGGCGCGGTTTTATTGCTCGATTTATGGACCTATTGGTGGCACCGATTTAATCACGTTGTCCCATTTTTATGGAGGTTTCACAAGGTGCACCATTCCGACCCGCAAATGGATGTCACCACGGCCAACCGTTTCCATACCGGCGAGATCGTGTTCTCTTCCCTTCTCAGGGTGCCTGTGCTGGCGTTAACCGGAGCGTCCCTGGGAGAATTGGCCTTGTTTGAAAGCCTGTTGTTTGCCAACACCCAGCTCCACCACGCCAATATAGGCCTGGGTGAAAGGGTCGATAAGTTCCTGCGTATCTGGATCACAAGCCCGGCCATGCACAAGGTGCACCACTCACGTTGGCAGCCGGAAACCGACTCCAACTATACCGCTTTACTCTCGGTCTGGGACCGTCTTTTCGGCTCCTTCCGCCTTCGAGCAGACCCCCACGAGATTAGTTTCGGCCTCGACGATACAGATCGACCTGAACAACAATCGCTTTCCGGGCTTTTGAAAATGCCGGCGACTAAACCCGATAAGCCGCCCACGGACGAGAAATGGAGCGGGCGATGAGATTCGAACTCACGACAGCCACCTTGGCAAGGTGGTGCTCTACCAGCTGAGCTACGCCCGCAAATAAAGGTGGGAAAAAAATTTGAGTTTCCCGGCCCGGAAGTCAAACAAAAATCCGGATCAAGATTTCACATCCAGTTCGGGCCATAGGACCAATTTGCGGTGCAGGGTACGCCGGCTGATCCCCAGCAATTTCGCTGCTTTTGTACGGTTGCCACGCGTTTCCACCAGTGCATTGCGCAACAGGCGTTTCTCGTTTTCTTCGACCGAGAGGGGGTGGCGAATGGCGGCCTGATCGATGGGGCTGTCACCTGCTGTAATGAATCGAGGGTCCAGGTCGTATTTACTCACTGCGCCTCCACGTTTTAGGACAATGGTGTTTTCGGCGAAGTTGCGCAGTTCGCGGATATTGCCGGGCCAGGAGTAATTCTGCAGGATAGTAATTGCATCGGGCTCGATGATTACCGGCTGGACGTCGTTTTCCTCGCTGAAGTGTCTCAGGTAGTGGTCCAGCAACAGGGGAATATCATCCCGACGTTCGCGCAGCGGGGGGAGGGAAATTGTAACCACGTTGAGCCGGTAAAAAAGGTCGTCGCGGAATTTCCCCTGCTCCACCAGTTCCCTGAGGTTTCGATGGGTGGCCACAACCATGCGCACATCGACGGTGATGGCCTTGACGCTACCGAGACGCTCGAAGGTTCGCGATTCCAGAAATCGCAGCAACTTGACCTGAGTGGGATGATCTATATCTCCGATTTCGTCCATGAAAAGGGTGCCGTGGTCGGCGGCCTCGAAGCGTCCGATGCGGCGCCCTGTGGCGCCGGTGAAAGCGCCTTTTTCGTAGCCGAACAACTCGCTCTCCAGCAAATTGGCCGGAAGGGCGGCGCCGTGCACAACAACGAATGGTCCGCGCGAGCACTCGCTGTTTTGGTGGATGGCTTCAGCGATGAGTTCCTTGCCCGTGCCGGTTTCCCCTTCGATCAGGATGGTGGCCCGGCTCGGCGCCACTAACTTAACCTTATCGATGACCTCCATCAGTGCCTTGGAATTGCCAACGATACCATTAAAGCTGAATTTATGGTCCAGACGTTCGTGCAGCTGGATATTTTCGGTTTCGAGCTGCCGATTTTGCAGTGCCCTGCGAATAAGTATCTCAAGTTTTATGAGATTTACCGGCTTTGTTAGAAAGTCATTGGCGCCGCGCTTCATGGCTTCGACAGCCGTTTCCACGTTCCCATAGGCGGTCATCATTATTGCGACCGGTTTATTTGGTAGGCTAATAGCCTTGTCGATTACCTTCATTCCGCTTTTACCCGCCATTTTAAGGTCGGTAAGTACCACGTCGAAGGGCTCTAATTCGAGCAAGTTAAAGGCTTCCTGGGCGTTTGCAGCCAGGTAAATTTCATATTCCCCCTCCAAGGCCTGTTGAAGACCATCGCGGGTGTGTTTTTCGTCGTCTACAATGAGTATCGTCGCCGGCATCTGTATGTTCCGTCTTGCTAATTGCGTGGAATCATAGTTTCTCAAAAAAAAATGAGAATTTTTGTCACACTCCGCAAGACTAATACATCCTCATCCTCTCCCCTTGAACTTTTGAACTTTAATTCAATTCTTGAGCAGGCGCACACGGCGGTGTTCTTGCGGAAATTGCAGCGTCACGACCGTGCCGACGCCCTCTTGGCTGTCGATGCCGATTTGCCCGCCGTGGTCGCGCATAATGCGCTGGGCGATCATCATGCCGAGACCATGTCCGCTTTCTCTAGTTGTGAAATAGGGTTCGAAGACTTTGCTGAGGTTCTCCTGCTCGATACCCGTACCGGTATCACCGATCTGGATAAAGACAAATTCGTCATCACTGCGCGCATTTACTTTGATTTTGCCGCCACCACTCATGCTGTCACGCGCATTATTGAGTATATTGAAGAAGACGCCCTTGATCTGGTTGCGATCGCCCAAGATAATGGGCGTTTTATCGGCCAGCGCCATATCTACGGATATATTTGCGCACTTCAATTCCCTGCCCTGGAATTCGAGTACTTCCTCTAGCACATTGGCCAGGTCGAGGTCCTGCAAGTCGGGAGGGCTGGGCCGGATCGCTTCGAGAAAATGTGTAATGATACCATCGAGCCGCTCGACCTCGGCGACGCATATATCGACGGATTCCAGGGCATTGTCATTTGCTTTGCCCTTGGACATTTTATCGAGCCGGCGCCGGAGCAGTTGCAGGTGAATGGTCAGTGAATTGATAGGGTTGCCCAGCTCGTGGGCCACACCTGCGGCCAACATGAGAAGCGAGGAAACTTTTTCGCTTTCAATCAACTCCCGGGTCGTAATCTTTTCTTCGGTGACATCCGAGAGTATTATCGCACAGCGGTCACCCTCTCCCTCACCTTCCCTATGAGGAAAAGGCAGCAGGTAAAAGCGAATGTATCGATTTTCCGGATACGTCAGTTCCATCTCCCGTGAAACTACCGATTGCGCCGCGAATTGACCGTCGGAAGTAAAATCCAGAGTTCGGGCCAGTTCGGGAACCATTTTCCAAAGGATGGCCTTGCCGAACTCCTTTGATGACAGGCCTATGAATTTCATGGCTGACGCGTTGGCGTATTCGATGACCCCATCCGTGTCGATGACAATGATGCCCTCATGCATGGTCTGGAAAACCGTTTCCAGCAACCTGCGCTCGCGTGCCAGCTTGTGTGCAAGCTTGGAGAGGTTGACGGCATCCAGGTCGTCGAGGCGACCCACCACCCGTTCCAAAATACTTGGTTTTCTCCTAGGCATTAGTGTAGGCGGACAAATATTACAAGATGAGCGGAGGACTAGGTTCCGCGGCTGAGTTAGCCCCGCGAGTCTTCTGGCGTTCAATAAGCCGGGCGAAGCGGGAAATTAGAATCCGGGCCAGGTCCGATTTGTCGGCCGGCCCAAGTTTTTCCATCTCATCACCGGGCCCGAACAGGATTACCGTATTGGTATCGGCGTCAAAACCGACACCTGCCCGGTCCACCCGGTTGGCCACTAAAAAGTCGCATTGCTTGGCGCGCATTTTGGCTAGCGCTCCCTTCTCGATGTCGCCGGTCTCCGCAGCGAAACCCACCACGATTTGCCGGGTTTTTCGAGCGGCGACTGTTTGGAGGATGTCGGGCACCGGCTCCAAATCCACCGTGATAACGCCGCTGCTCTTTTTCAATTTACTTTCAGAATAACTCCGAGGCCGGTAGTCGGTCACTGCGGCGCTCATGATGAGGATATCGCAGTCATCGAAATGGGCTTCGATGGCTCGCAGCATCTCCTGGCCGCTTTCTACGCGATGCAGTGCAACCCCGGACGGAGCGGTCAAGGCTGATGGACCACTCACAAGGTCAACCTGCCAACCAATGGCCGCGGCGGCCTCCGCCAGGGCGAAACCCGTTTTTCCACTAGAAGGATTGCTCAGGAAACGCACGGGATCGAAGAACTCGCGCGTGGGCCCGGCGGATACCAGGCATCGGATAGGGCTTGTTATCATTGAAAAACGCACAAGACTCAGGTTGCTGAGGGAGTATGTGCCTCCTGATTTAATTATTATGAAACTTAACACAGGGCAAGGCGATAAGCCAGCCGAAAAGAGACCTGATAATCCCTGGTTGAACATCGGTTGCAACATTCTGCTTCCCGCCATGCTGCTCGTGAAAGCCAGCCGGTGGTTCGGCCTAAGCCCCGCCGAGGCGCTCGTATTGGCGCTTACCTTTCCGCTTTGCTACGGCCTTTTCGATTTCTTTGTATCGAAAAAATTCAACTTCATATCCGCCCTGGGCTTTGCCGGCATCCTGCTCACCGGAGGGATTGGTTTGCTGCGGCTGGACAAGGAGTGGATCGCAATCAAAGAGGCCGCCGTGCCTTCGATTATAGGAATAGCCATTCTTATTTCTCTCAAAACCCCCTATCCGCTGGTGCGCTCCTTTCTTTACAACGATAGAACTATCGATGTGCCACTGGTCGAGGCGAGGCTGGCCGAGCGAGGCACCCGTTGCGCCTTCGACCGCCTGCTGGTCTTTTGCACTCTTCTACTGGGTTCATCGTTCCTGTTGAGCGCCATATTGAACTACAGCCTGGCCCGTTACATCATCCGCAGTGAAACGGGCACCGAGGCCTTCAACGTCGAGCTGGGACGCATGACCATCTTGAGTTGGCCGGTCATCGTCATCCCCTGCATGTTTATCACAGTCTACGCTCTTTGGAAACTCCTGCATGGCATTCAGGGGCTGACCGGTCTCAAAGTAGAGAAAATTTTCCGAACTCCGGAACACCAAAATACACAAAATTCCGTGTCTAAATAGTGCCCTATCCTTAGCCGCAACCTGCTATAAATTACAGACCTCTAAGAGCGCTTGTCTATGGAAAGATAATCGCGCGTTGTTGAGCCGGTGTATATCTGGCGGGGACGGTGCAGGAGGCTGTGGGAATCATCCGCCAATTCCTTCCAGTTTGCTATCCAGCCCGGCATCCGCCCGATGGCAAACATGACCGGAAACATATCCAGGGGAATGCCTATGGCCCTGAGAAGCATACCGCTGTAAAAATCCACGTTGGGATAGAGTTTGCGTTTGATAAAATAATCATCACTTAAGGCCACTTCTTCCAGGTGCCGTGCGATGTCGAGAAGGGGGTCTTCGCGGCCAAGAGTTTTGAGCACTTTATCCAACGCTTTGACTATTATTTTTTGGCGCGGATCAAAGTTTTTATAAACCCTGTGGCCAAACCCCATCAATTTGTGTTTGCCGTTTTTGGCCCCTTCAACGAAGAGCCGCCCATCGTCACCCGAATCGCGTATGCTCTCCAGCATTTTAATAACGGCCGTGTTGGCGCCGCCATGCCTCGGACCCCAAAGGGCGCAGACGCCGGCGGACACCGAGGCGAATAGATTAGCGTGGCTGGAGGCCACCATGCGCACAGTCGAGGTGCTGCAATTCTGCTCGTGGTCGGCATGCAGCAGGAAAAACAGATCCACGGCGTGGGACACCTCCTTGTCCTTGGAGGGGTCATAGGTATGTTCTGATTCGGAGAACATCATATGCAGAAAGTTCTCCGCGTAGTTTAGATCTTGGCGAGGTTCTATTACTGGCAGATCCATTTTCTTCCGGTAAGACATGGCCGCGATGGCGCGCACCTTGGAGATTATGAGAGTGGCGGCCTCGTCGAAATGTTCCAGGTCCTGCTTGCGGTTGTTGCTGGACATCTCCGGGTGGAAACATCCGAGCGAATTGAGCAGGGCCGACATTATCGCCATGGGTTGGGAATTCGCCGGGAAACTCTTGAAGTGGTGTTCCATGTCCTCGTGCAAATCGGCGTTTCGGCCAACTCTGCCCTCGAAGTCTTCCAGTTGCGGTTGTGTCGGCAGTTCACCGTATATGATGAGGTAGGCCGCCTCCAAAAATGTCGAATTTTCCGCCATCTGCTCAACAGGGTATCCCCGGTAGCGCAGGATGCCTTTTTCCCCGTCGATAAACGTTATTGAGCTTTTGCAGGAACCGGTGTTGCCGTAACCCTCGTCAAAGGTAATATATCCGCTTTGATTGCGCAACTTTTGCACAATGACGGCGCTCTCGCCTTCCGATCCCACAATCACAGGGAAGTCGTAAGTCTCGTTTCCAATTTGAAGTACAGCGGGTTTATCCATGGATACCAATAGTTGTTTTCGAATCTACCGAATAGCGCGGGGCGCCTGGGCAAATCAGTTATTGTTTCTCACGAAGTCCAAATAATTCCTGTAAATTTGCAATCCTTTTGCCTGGCTTTTTTCCGGGTGGAATTGTGTGGCAAAGCAATTGCCGCGGGCAATGCCGCTCACGAAGGGGGTTCCATAATCGGTTTCGCACCAAATCAGATCAGGATCGTCGGGGACCACGTAATAGCTGTGAACAAAATAAAATTGGTCGCCGTCCGGATGCAGCCCTGCGTTGAGGAGGCAATCTTTCTTGAAAGTCACCGAATTCCAGCCCATGTGCGGAATCTTGTATTCCCGATTCAGCCGAAAACGTTTCACCCTGCCGGGAAATATGCCAAGCCCTGGCACGTCGGCCTCCTCGTTTTCCTCGAAGAGCGCGTGGAGCCCCAGGCATACGCCCAAAAATGGTTTTTCGTCACCGATCCAATCACGCACTACATCGGCCAGGCCGCTGCTACGCAGGGCCTTCACACAGTCCGCGATAGCGCCCACCCCCGGCAGGATAAGCCCTCGCGCGCTGCCTATTTCATCAGCCGATCGCGCCAGTTTCACGCGCGCCCCGACATGTTCGCAAGCCTTGAGCACACTGCGCAGGTTACCCATACCGTAATCGATTACGGCTATATCAAGTTTTTCCCCTGAGTCATGAAGGGTCCTGGAATTTTCAGTGATCATGGTGTAATTGGGGTATCGAGAGCGCAGCAAGAGTTTCGCCGCCCGTTTTATTATGATTAACCGCTTCGGGGCTTATTGCAAGTCTGCGTTCTCAATCCAGCCTGCCTTTTGTCGAAGGCAGGCGCCCTTTCTGCCGCGGATCGATGCCGGAGGCAATGTCGAGAGCGCGAGAGAAAGCCTTGAATATTGCCTCGGCGATGTGGTGAGGCTCATCGCCATATTCGAGGCTTATGTGTACATTGGCCCCGGCGGCATTAGCAAATGCCTGGAAGAATTCCCTGAGCAGGCCTATGTTGAAATCGCGCACAAAGGGCTCCGGCGCCTCGACCTTGTAAACCAGGACCGGGCGTCCTCCCAAGTCCAGCGCCACGCGAGCCAGGGTTTCGTCCATGGGCAAAATGAAGAACCCGTAGCGGCGAATGCCAAGCTTGTCACCCAGCGCTTCTTTCACAACCTGACCGAGCACCATACCCATGTCCTCGACTGTGTGGTGGTAATCGACCTGCAGGTCTCCATCGGCGCGCACCTCGATGTCGAACAATCCGTGGCGGGCAAATAGTTCGAGCATGTGGTCAAAAAACGGAATGCCGGTTGCGAGCTTCGATTCGCCCTGACCATCGAGATTGAGGGTCAGGGATATATTGGTCTCGGTGGTTTTCCGTTCAACAGTGGCTATGCGCTGTTTTTCTGCCATGATTCTATTGTCTCCAAAAGGGTCTGCATCTGCTCTTCAGTGCCAATGCTTATACGGACGAAGCAATCTGTCAATGTGTCACCGCCGAGATACCGCACGAGTATTTTGCGCTCCTTAAGATATGCAACCACGCCCCGCGCAATCTCCGGGCCGCTCCCGCCCTTCCCGTCCCGAGGCTCGGTGAACAGGAAATTGGCCTGCGAGGGATAAGTAAACCAGTTCCGCCGCTGCAATTCGTCATGGAACTTACCGCGGGTCTCGACAATTTTGCCGATGACATCCCGGTAATACTTCGGGTCCTCCAACGCGGCGATCGCCGCCGCCTGGCTGAGACTGTTGACATTGTAGCTGTCGCGCACCCGGTCGAGCAAGTCGATGACTTCCTCCGACGCAAGCCCGCAACCCACTCTCAATCCCGCAAGCCCATATGACTTGGAAAATGAACGGGTGATGACCAGGTTGGGATATCGCGCCAGAAGAGGCACGGCATTTTCGTCGGCAAAGTCCGCATAAGCTTCGTCCACTACAAGCAAGCCGGGGAAGCTCTCCAGTGCTTCGGCAATTCGTTCATTGCTGAAGCCCACACCGGTTGGTGTGTTCGGAGAAGTCAGAAAAAAGATATTGGCGCCCGAGGCGGCAATTTTCTCCACAGGCAGTTCCATGTCGCGGGCAAAAGGGATTTGTATCAAGTCGCCTTCCTGCATGCCGCACAAAGCCGGATAGAGTGAATAGCTTGGGCTGGTCGTCCCTGCTGCCTTTCCTTGCCCGCAGAAGCAGCGCATCAGCAGGTTGAGGATGTCGTCCGAACCGTTTCCCACGATAACCTGCGCGGGTTGCAAATTGAATTGGCGAGAGATGGCCTCGCGCAGAGTAGTGCTTTTCGGATTTGGATATAAGCGAACGGCTCCCGCCTCCTTCAGGATGGCCTGCCCAACCCCGGGGCTGGGCGGATAAGGATTTTCGTTAGTATTGAGCTTTATCCACCCATCGTCGACGGGCTGATCTCCGGGCGCATAAGCCTCCAGTCTGCCGACGTGCGGCAGGGCATAGTGAGATGGAGAGGGTTTCTTTTGCATATCAAAATTATGGGGAATTAATCGGATAACTCGAGCGACTCCCCTTGCAAGTTATTTTGCCTGTTGCAACCTGATTTGCAGAGAGCGCCCATGCGCATCGAGCCGCTCGAGCTCGCTAAATGCCTCCACAACCTCACGGGCACGGGCAAGACTGCGCGGATTGTATTGAACGATGCTGCTGCGCCGGAAAAAGTCGGACACTTGCAGGCCGCTGCAGAAGCGGGCCGCGCGTCCTGTCGGCAAAATATGGCTGGGACCGGCCGTATAATCGGCAATGACCGTGGGCGTGAATTCACCCACGAGGATGGCGCCGGCGCACCGGATTTTTTTGATCAACGGATCAAGCCGGTTATTTTTCACATGCAACTCGAGGTGTTCCGGCGACACTAAATTGGCTACCTCGGCGGCCTGTTCGAGATTGTTGACGTGTACGGCGAGGCATCCGCTACGTAGGACCGCCCTTATAGTTTTGGAACGGCTCAGAATGTCCGCGCCGGTTTTGATCTTGCGCTGCACGGAATTGATCAACCCTTTGCTTGTTGTCACGAGGTAAATTCTGCAACGCGGATCATGCTCGGCCTGGGCCAGCAGATCGGCTGCCACAAAGGAGGCACGCGCGCTTCCGTCGGCAATCACCATGATTTCGCTTGGACCGGCCAGGAGGTCGATGCCCACGTTACCGAAAACCTGGCGTTTTGCCTCGTTAACATACGCACTGCCAGGCCCGAAAATCTTGTCCACCTGGCGCACGCTGTGCGTTCCGTAAGCCATAGCGCCGATTGCCTGAATGCCGCCTATTCGGTAAACCTCCTCAATCCCGCAGATATTAAGGGCGGCCAGCAAACCGGAGGCTACCGAGCCGTCCGGCTTCGGAGGCGTACAGACTACGATTTGCGGTACATTGGCCATGCGCGCCAAGGTGGTAATCATCAACACGGTGGATATCAGGGGCGGTCCTGCTCCACCGGGTACGTAGATGCCCACGCGCTCGATCGGGTAAAAATTTTCTCCGACCCGCGCTCCCTGGGGATTGGTTCCCCGCCAGGACTTGGGCAGACCCGGTCGTTGGAATTCCTTCACACAGCGCAGTGCTGCCTTGATGGCTCTGCGCTGCGGCGGCGTCAGAACTTTACGGGCTTCGATCATCTCCTCGGCAGTTACCGGCAAATCGGCGGCGCGCAGTCTGGCCCCGTCAAATTTCTCCGTAAAGCGCAGCACGGCACTGTCGCCTTGTGTACGAACATCCTTCAATACAGAGGAAACAGTCCGAACGATTTTTGGATCGGTATCGGACCGCCCGAAAAACCGTCGCAACTGCTCGTGAAAACCAGCCGCGTTGTAGTTTAATAACCGCATCTTAATTATCGCCGGTTGGACGTAGGCGAATCTAACGAGAGATTTTCCTGCCGGTCAAGGCAGCGTCTCTTCCGATTGCGCTTCTTCTGACTGTTGCTCTTCTGACTGTTGCTCTTCCGACTGCTGATCTTCCGACTGCTGATCTTCCGACTGCTGCTCATCCGACTGTTGCTCTTCCGACTGCTGATCCACTGAAACCCGGCGAGGCAAAGGCAAGCTGGGATACAGCGATGGAATATCGAAAAACGATTCACCCAGTTCTTCGTTTAAATATATATCCATGAATGTCACTACGTTAGCTATTTCGCCATTCACCAGCGTTATCACTTTTTCGGGAAAGCGGATGCCATCAACCATAATTTCCCCCACTTCTTTAATTTCCACTCCTTTTTTGTTGATCGTGGAGATCAGCTCCCCGGTTTCAGCGTCAAAATACCGTTCGTAGTAGATTTCCTCATCATATTCAAAGATCAGTAAATAGGCGTTGCGGCTGTCCTTACGTGTCCGACCTTTATTAATGACGCGGCCCTTGAGGCGCTCGATGCCCGTAAAGAAGTTGAGGTTCTCCCAAGTATTAGCGCGCATACTTTTCAATTCCGCCAGGTTGAGAATAACAAAAGCCCAGTCATCAGGGGCATTGTTGTCCACACGGCGTTTCCAACCTTCAAAATCATTGATGGCGGTTGTTTCGGTGATAGAGCCGTTGGCGACTTCCATGCGTTGCATAAGGGGTTTTCTTAAATAAATGGATATATAACCCGAACCGCCGCCAAGGGGTGATTCAAATACGCCTTGGTATTGGATAGTGCGGATGTTTTCGAGTTTTTCCTCGGCGCCTAGATATTTGCGGGCATTAGCAATGACCTGATCACTGCTCAACTCCTCATTACCAGTAGCTATCTTTTCCTCGCCGTTATTTTCGCGGGCGTTGGCTAAGACCTCATCGGTAGTCAACTGGGCTGCCGCCGCGAGTCCGAAAAGGAATATCAGGACCGCTGCCAAACCAAGTCGTATAATAAGGGCCGTATTGCGCATGGGAAATAACGTTAGATTGAAAATTTAAAAGATGCGATAAAGAAATTGACCTATAATGGGTCTGTTGCGCAAATCAGAATTAGCGTTGTTGCGAGCTCCGTGGAGCTTCTGCGCAAGGCTGCTCATGCCGGTGAATCCATGCAGGCTTTACCGGCATGAGCAACGCGGTGAGAAGCTCACGCAGCCGCAACCCTTTGGGCTGGAGCGATTTTGGACCTTGAACTGCGTTCGCTTCGAGATGAAATGTCGCCAGGCATTCCTATCTCGAAGCCGCCTTGTTCAAGGCCAAACTTGCTTCCAGCAACTCCACCCTGGTTTGGACAACAGACCCTTAAGAACCCGGGCTTGTGCCTTTTCCAACCTTTTTTATTCCCATTCGATTATCAACGAACGGCGAGAGGCCAGTAGTGGCGCGGGTTTCCCGGTGGTCATAAGTACCAATACCATGAAAAATACCATTATCAGTAGTTTTTTTAAAAATTTTTATACCTTGCTTAACATCTTACCATTCAGGACTAAAATTTACTTTACTCGGCAGGGTGTTATTCAAACCCGTGGAAATTCAAGTCCTCTTCTGGGCACCATTTTGAAAAACCTCGAAAGACTACGAGAGACCATTTAAGGCATTGATTCTTAAATGGTTTTTTTATATAGCTTCAACCGTTTGTCTGTCATGGTCTCCGATTGCCCCTTCCGTGGAACGTGGGTGGAACGCAGAATGGCCCTTTTTGTTAGACGACAATTAACTTGTCCGGTTCGTATTGCCTCAAATAGAAATCACACTACCTGGTATCGTTACGCCTCATCACAGTAAACTCCATTTCTAAACATACGGGATAATCCTTACTCGAGGATCCCGTAGTTCGATCATGCCTGAGATGGACTGATTTCACTACAATCATTATCTGATTCGAGGACAGCGTGAATGCCTGCAGTCGTTATGGTGTAATTTGGTGTAACTGGCGTCTTGTTGACCATAAGTGCTCGTAATTTCTTTACGTGGCTTATCTGTTCTTCGCGCCACTCCGCAATCCTTCTTTGCAGGGTCCGGGTTTGACCCATTGAGTATTCACCTGGATATTTTTCCATGAGCCATTGAATGATCTCTCTGGCGACAATCTCAGGTGTCAGCTCCAGCCGCAATCGTATTTCATCCCAGCTATTTGCAAAGGGATCTACCCTTGTTCGCCACGTGCGCGGAGCACTTCTTAAGTCTGTTTTTTTGCTTGCGCGGTAAAAACGATTTGGGTTAGCGGGCACCCCAGGTTGTGCGATACCTTGACCAATTGCATTCTCTTTGGTGATGACATAATTGGTATCAGCATGGCCGGTTTTATGCCAGGAATATTTCCATAGTCCATCCTGTAATGTTTCCAGTTGAGCCAGCAGCTTGACAGGATCAAGCGCGTTATATTCCATCGTTAACCGATCTTTTTTCTCCTGACTGATATGCTCAGATAGCAGAATACGTTGAAACGGTGTCTTTGCACTATCGTACTTCTTTGAAACTTTTGCTCCCTGTCGCTCTTTCGCTATCAATTTCAGTGATGGCTGGAAATAATTCACATACATCCTCAGCACACGATATAGCTGTGCCAGCGCTTCCCAGGCTTTCCGACCTTCGAAGCGATCATAACCCACCAGTCTACGTACTACGGAACCATTCTTTTCTTCCACATGGGCTTGATCATTTTTGCGATGAGTTCGCGCTCAAGTAAAAGTGATGTGTTTATCTTCACAGTAGTCCAGTACGTCATAATTGATAAACTCACTACCACAGTCAGTATCAAACCCTTGCATGATAAAGGGTAATAGTTCGTCGGCCACCCGCAAGCCGTCGATAACATCCTGAGCGCTCTTTCGCAGCAAGGGCATACATTCCAACCAGCCGGTGCAGATATCAACGAGAACCAGCGTGTTCAGGAAGGCACCGTTCGTATTTCCGCCACAGTGAGCCACCAGATCAGCTTCCACAAAGCCTGGGGTAACGTCGTCCCAATCGGCAAATGTTCTCACCTGGATTTGATGCTTTAACAAATTGCCGGGGTGTGTGGTAGCAACACCTTGCCTGATTTTCTCTCGTTCCGGTCTCAGTATACGATCTACCGTTGCCGAGCTGATCCTGAGTAAGCGTGCTCGCACACCGTCTGGTAAACGCAGATGACCGTGATGCTCCATGGCCGTAACCAACTGAGGCAGAAATGGCACAAGGCGCTTCGAGCAGATTTGATTAGCGGCATGCCAAACAGAAAGTAACGCTTGTCTTACTTGTTCATCGTACTTCTGAGCTGTTGGATGTTTCTCAGGTAAAACAGGTGTTTCGGTGCTATTCAATAACCGGGTGGCATATTTTCGCTCATAATCCGTAGCAGCAACAAACCCATCCAGTATCTTTACCTTATCTGCCCAGCATGCTCCTCGATATTTCTTTCTGACACCTGCCAGTAACTCCCTGCGGGCAGTCAGGCTCATCAATTTCATCATCCAAATCCCCTTATCAAATTACCAAAAGTGGTGTGATTTTAGATGAGGCAACGACCCCGAAGTAGTGTGATTTTTAGTGAGTCAATGCGCGTCATCGGCAGCCATGTTCGTGGTCAGTTATCCAGGCAATGATATAGCGGGAGTAATCATCCAGTACCGTGGACAGGTAATACCAACCCCAACCCACGACACGGAAATAGGTGAAGTCCGTCTGCCAGAGTTCATTCACCCGTCGTGTTGGATGTTGAAATGCATTGCTGGCCTGCAGCAGGATATAGGCGGGACTCGTAATGAGGTCGTATTGCTTTAACAAGCGATAGACGCTGGATTCGGAGATGAAGTAACGGTGTTCATCGGTGATAGTCCAGGCCAGTTCCCGGGGCGATTTGTCTGGGAATTGCAACGCAATGTCAAGACACTGCTCCTTTACCGTCTCCGGTAACTTGTTCCAGAATCGCCGGGGTGATCGGCTGGCTGGCTCCAGACCCTCAGGGCCATCATCCAGATATTGCCGATACCAACGATAAAAGCTGCTGCGGCTTACACCTAACTCTGCCAGGGTGCGTTTAACCGGTAATTCTGACTCCTCAACCAATCGAATCACTTCCAGCTTCTCTGCCGCTGACAGGCTCATTCGTCTTCCCAGGTCGACTCCAAGCCAAGCACACTTTTTTTAAGCACATCGTTCTTCAGCATGATGTCGGCCACCAAACGCTTGAGCTGGTCGTTTTCTTTCTTCAAATCGGTGACTTCAGTGGAAGTTGCTTCCCTTTTGATATCGCCAGCCAGGCGCTGTTTTCCGGCTTCCAGGAATTCCTTACTCCAACGGTAATACACATTTTGATTCAATCCTTCCCGACGACACAGCTCGGCGATACTTTCTTCTCCTCGCATGCCTTCCAGTACAATTCGGATCTTTTCTTCGGAGGAATACTTCTTACGGGTACGACGGCGTATATCTTTAACTAACTTCTCGCTATTATTGCTCATAATCCGTAGCAGCAACAAACCCATCCAGTATCTTTACCTTATCTGCCCAGCATGCTCCTCGATATTTCTTTCTGACACCTGCCAGTAACTCCCTGCGGGCAGTCAGGCTCATCAATTTCATCATCCAAATCCCCTTATCAAATTACCAAAAGTGGTGTGATTTTAGATGAGGCAACGACCCCGAAGTAGTGTGATTTTTAGTGAGTCAATGCGCCTGCCAAAGTCGTTCAAGCCATTTATCGCGAACTTTCTTATCCGCTGGTGCCTTTACAATGACCGGGATTAAATCGTTAAGCGCCTTGTTGACAGCTGATCCCAGAGCACCGCTGGAGCTGTCCACATGCTCCAGCGCTGGCCAGAGTTTCTCCATTAAACGAACCGCGCCCTCCCCACCAAGAGCAGGATATTTCCTGGCAACCTTTTTTATCTCTGAAACCGCTTCACGGAGGCGTTGGCAAGCCAATCTGGATGCCTTCCAACTATAGGCATTGGCCCGGAACCGGGCGGGAAAGGTCCATTTGTATGCTTTGTTGTTGGCCATATAAGAATCCGCAGTTGGCATTTTACAGCTCTTGCACCTTAACCGGCCCTTTCAGTTGCTTCGACTGTTCGACAACCCGTGAATGGTGGGTAAACAGAATAATTTGTGTCTTCTCGGCCAATTCAGCCAACGCATTCAATGCGGCTTGTGAACGCTCGTCATCAAAGTCCACAAGTATGTCGTCGACAATAAAAGGCATCGGCTCGGAGGCTTCCATATATTTTTCTAAAGAGGCGAGACGCAATGCCAGGTAGAGCTGATCCCGCGTCCCTGAACTCATACCTTCCACATTGACGCGCTCTCCCCCTGGTCGAATGCCAGCAAGGACGGGCTCATCCCTTTCATTGAAGTCGGTCATGAGGCCATCGAACGACCCAAGTGTCAGTGCAGAGAAATGTTCGCTGGCTCGTTTAACCAGTGGTCCCTGGTTTTCCTGGCGATAACGCTCAACCTGGTCACGCAATATCTTACCGGCCAGTTTTACATGAATGTAGCGCTCGGCCTCTGAACGAATGCTGGCGAGTACAGCGTGTGCCTGATCAGCGAGCACCGCCGCGTGATCACTGCCATCCATGAGTCCCAATTCCTTTTCTTCACGCCCCTTTGTCTCCGCCAGTTCGGTACGCCTGGGTTCGTGCTCACCCTCGATCTTGTCGCTCAACGCTTTGATTCGCCCGGGCAGACTATCCGGATCTATTCCCTCCGCTTCGGCCTCCAACTCCGCAATGGTGACACCTTCACCTGTCTCCAGGATCTCTAGCTCAATCGAATCGATTGCCGCTTTGATTCGAAGATAATCAGCTGAGCTACGCTCCGCCGCTTCGAGTTGAATGTGCTTATCACATTTCGCTTCTACACATAACGTATCAAGCCGCCCTGTCATTGTTTCTATGGATGCCGTTGAATCCAGTATCTCCTGGTTCGCTTGCTCGACCTGCTCTTCTATCTGTTGCCGTTTTGTTTGTCTCGATCGATTCTCTGATAACAGTGAATTAAGGCGCACGACGGCATCATCTGCAGGCAAATCACCAAGTTCCTGGGCAATCTTGGCGACAATGTTCTCCACTTGGCCGCGGAAAGCCTCTGCCTCTTCCTCGATAGCATTGGTGCGTATTCGCAGTTTTTCTGCTTCGTCTTGTTTTGAAAACAGTACTCTGACTTTTTCAATGACATCGTCCGTCTCTGATGGTGAGGAGTCGATTCGCAGGCCAAAGTTCTGCATCAACTCTCCCCACTGTATATTCCATGCTTCAAGTGCTTCGGTTGCCAATCGATGTTCTTCGATCAACGACTCAGCATCGACTTCCCGGTCTTTGACCTCATTAGCCAACGAATCGCGTTTGCGTTTGAATTCATCCAGCTGCTGCGCAAACGCTTCGCATTCCAAGAGTACGGATTCAAGCTCCTTCGATGTAGAACCGTCTCTTCCCAACACCGGTAACTGCTCATTAAGCCGCAGGATAGACGTTTTACGATTCTGCTCAAGCTCACTCACATTCTGGCGAAGCAAATTCAACTGACCCACCCGATCGCGAAGTTTCTCAAACTCATCTAACCAAGCCCGCATCTCTCGCGGGGTACGTGGAACAATCTGGCAAGACGACCACAGTTCCCGCCAGCTAGCATCAAGCTGATTCTTTTCAGCGTTAGTCGCATCAAGTTGCTCGACTATCTCCTCTGATTGCCGTCGCCCGCCCTCCTGTTTGGCCTGAAGGCTTGCCAATGCATGTACCCGATCTGCTTCACGGCGCAAACGATCAGACACTTCGTCGGCACCAGCAAGACGGTTTTCGAATGCATCCGGCAATGTTCCTTCACCCTGATGGTCTCTTGCCTCGGCTGTCACGTCCTCACCACCCACCCACTGCCGACGCAGCAACTGCCAGACTTCATCACGTTCGGACCTAGAATTGATAAGGGCTGCCTCCGTAGGTACCTCCCCTGCCCGCTCGATCTCATCGAGTCTCTGCGAGGTGTCTAGTAAGTTGTCGGTTGCCTCTTCTTTCTTCTCTTCAAGTCGCTCAAAACGCTTCTCGAGTTCGTCATATACCTCTTCAAATCGATTAATGCTTTCCCGCTTGGGTAACCCTAATCCGGCCAAATCTTCCAATTCACCATCCCAAAACGTGAGTCGTGAGAGATCAGCAGCGCATTCCGTCTGTAGGCTTGCGAGTTGGCTCTGAGTGGATTGGATCGATGCATCTAATTCGCCTTGTTTCCTGGCGGCAGCAATCGCTCGTTGTAATACATCCGTGGAGCCAGATTCGGGAATCTCATCGCATTCCTTGCGAGCGATCTTCAAGCGCTTTTCTGTTTCACGCAAACTGGACTCGGTCTGTTCTACGTGAGCATCCAGTACGGCATTTTTGCCGCCCAACTCGGCAATCGCCTGTCGTCTTGCCAGTACGGGGCGTAACTCCTCGATATCCTTCAGTTCGAGATCAGGACGAATCTCTTTAAGTATAGATTCAACATCTGTCAGTAGCTGTCTGCTTTCTGCTTCGAGATGCGGTCGGTCCTGCAGTGCTTTTCGATGACCGCCCAGGCGCGCATGGAGATCTTCAATGTTCTCTGCCTGATCCAGTAATCCTTGGTTTGTTGATAATTCTTCGAGCTGTTTCTGTAATCCTTCGAGGCGAGGGTTTGCCTTCCCAACGATGGCGTGAGCTGTCTCCAACGCATTCACTCCCTTCTGGCGACGGCCTACAAAATCATCCGCAAGGACGACAACATCTCCTAACAGTTTCAGTTCCTGGAAAAGTTCACGGCGCCTGGCAAGTTTCGGCAAAATGCGCTGGATACGCTGTAAGCGGTTTACCTCAGTCCTGTTGTCCGCCAGTTCAGATTGAATCCTCTCCAGTTCCTCTGTCGTACGCACCAATGCACGACGATGCTCATCCCATTCTCTGGACGAGAGAGAGCATTTTCTAATCTCAGCCTTCAAATCCGTATGTGATCGAATGGTCGAGTTAATTAGTGGCCTTGAACCTGCGGGGAGAAAGAGATTCTTCGCCGTATCATCCAGTTCTCCAAGAACGGAGTGCAACGCTTGACTACCAAGCGCTGCGGAAAAAAGTGCCTGCCCGACATCTCCCTTCTGTTCGAGGATATCTTTCCCTCCCTGCACCAATGCCTGGTGATCAATCCCAAAAAGCGTTTCGAAGAGTTCCGGTGTCACGCCCTGAAGAAAGGGTGCCAGTGCTTGTTCATCAAGAGCCTCACCATCAGGAGTCAATAGGGTATTTTTCCGGCCTTTGCGCCGGACAAATGTGAGTTCATGCCCATCGGTAGACCGTAAATAACCGTGAATGCGGAGCTTATCATTGGCGTGAAGGAAGTTATCGAGAGTACGCTCATCGATGCCATAAAGCAGGGCCTTTAAACCCCGCAGAGCCGAGCTCTTTCCAGCCTCGTTAGGTCCGTAGACGATATGCAGACCCAACTCGTCAAACGCCAGCTCCCTCTCAGTAAAAGGCCCAAATGTAGCAAGATTCAACTCCCGAATCTTCATGACCCATTCTCCGTGGACAACAAGCGTTTAACGAGAAGTGCTTTGATATCCTCCAGGGTATCTGTGAGGAATTCGGGATTAGTTGGATCAAAGGGATCATCGCCACCCAGCAGTTCGGCCGGGAGTTTCTGACGAAGCGCGGCTATCTCATCGACGAGCTCCTCCAAAACCGACGCATCCAGTTCCATGTCGCGGATGGCACGCAACAGACCGCTTAATGCATCGTCACGCTCAAGAACCTCATCAGCAGAGATGGAGGGCTTCGTCTTGATGGAAACCTTCTCCAACCAGATGCCAGCGCCGCCGAGCCCTGTTGACAAGGCCCGATACTCCTGGATCCAACGTTCGCGGTCAGCATGCAACATCGAGTGTGCAGAACAAGCCCCTTGCAGGACCAGGCGCACAGCAACTGGCCTCCCATCAGCGGCATCCAATGCCGACTGCAGCCCCTCACGCACCTGCTCATAGATGTCATCTACAGTCTCGCTGGCAGAAACATCAAGCTCACAGAGAGACCACCGCATCACATCGAGATCGCGATGTGTAACCTCGGATACCTCACCATTATCAACGGTCACCAACGTGCAGCCCTTCGGACCTGTCTCACGGATGTGCCGTCCCTGTATATTGCCGGGAAACACAACCCATGGATCCCGGCTTACCTCTTCACGTTTATGGATATGGCCCAGTGCCCAGTACTGATATCCTTTGGACCGCAGTCCGTCCACAGTGCATGGTGCGTAGGGCTCATGACCCGGTTTTCCGTCCAGGCAAGTATGAAGAAGGCCGATGTTAAAGAGCTCTGGATCACTCTGTGGATAAACCAGTGAAAGATCATCCGTTACTGCTCGTGTTGCAAAACCCTGACCATGTACCGCGACATTCAGATCATCGAGGTCAACCCGTTCGGGGTTCTTAGTTGAGAACAAAGTGACGTTATCTGGTAATCGAAGATGTTTCGTGATTTGGCTCGCCGCATCATGATTTCCAGCCACAACGAACACACGGATACCCGCCTCACGCAGTCTTCCCATACACTCTACAAAATAGAGGCCTGTGTTGTAGTCCTTCCAGTCGCCGTCATACAGATCACCGACCAACAATACGAATGCAACTTCCTCTTCTATTGCTAATTCAATCAGGTTGTCGAAGGCACGGCGCGTGGCACTGCGGATCTCTTCAACAGGAGCACCTTCGTATCGCTCCAAGCCATGCAAGGGGCTATCGAGGTGTATGTCTGCTGCGTGAATAAATTTCCACATAGTCACATCCTAAGATCATCGAGAAACTCGGAAGCGGGATCGACACTGGTCACCAGCAAATAATCGCGCGCGGGTACAAGCTACGTACAATAAGTGACGTTCCGTGTTGTAGACCTCTTCCAAATCCGAATCGTCAACAACTGTCTCAATCCGTTCCTGTAGGGGTATGACTTCATCGTCACAGGCCATCACCACAACGGCACGAAATTCCAAGCCCTTGGCGAGATGCATAGTGCTGATCGAAACGTATCCGCTGGTTGTCTCTAGATTTTCGTCTAGCACTTTGAACGGCAGTTCGGCATCCTCGACTGCGTTACGAGCGCGATCGAGTTCTTTATCAGAACGGACAAAGACGCCCATCTCGTGGGCTAATACCCCTTCACTACCCCTTTTCGACAACCACTCACTGACCGCTTTGCATTCATCTTCAACACTATCCAGGATATTAATGTCAGGAGTCGCCCCGTTAAACACCGAAACGGTACCGCGTCGTTCTTCAGTGTTCCCATCCACATCAGAAACTTCTGGACCCAGTAATCGATCAGCCTGCATTCTGATCTGGTGCGAAGTTCTATAATTGATATGCAGCGTACGGGAACGGCCTCGAATATCGACACCCAGCGATTGCCAAGAAAAGGGCAATTGGAAAATTCGTTGGCCAAGATCACCCGCAAAGAACAGGCTGTTTGGACGTTGGCCACCAAGGGCTGCAAGAAACCGCAGCTGAGAGACGCTGATATCTTGCGCTTCATCGACTATTACATAGTCGAAATACGGATGTTTCCGCTCTGCAATTTTGGCGGATAGTTGACTAAATAATCCTGGGTACGTTACTAATTCGAGGTCCGCAAGCTGTAGACGTACCCGATTAAAGATCGACCAGAGCACCGCGCGTTGCTTCTCTGGAAGCCGGGTTTTTCGACCCAGGCGCCTGACGTCTCGATACGCCTCCCAAGTATCCAATTGCCATGCATCCACCACATCGGCCCACTCTGACGCTAAAAACAGCTTGCTGAATTTATTATTCTCAACCTCTTCAGCTGCTTCAGCCAGAAGCTTCTGGATTACTTCAGAGGATGACATGTTCAGAGAGCCCCTGTCAGCAATACAGTGTGATTCATAGAGTCGGCAACCAACCGTATTGATAGCTTGTACTTCCAGGCGCTCGCCAAGTCGAGGCTCGCTGCTGATCAGTCTCCTCAGCTTTGTGCGCAGTGAATTGGCCAGCGTGTCGGAAAAAGTAGTCAGTAAAACTCGCGCATCGGGATGTTTGCGAGCAAGAAAGACAGCCCGATGTAAGGCGACGATAGTTTTACCCGTACCCGCCGAACCTGAAACCCGTGCAGGCCCGTTATAGTTCTTTTCCACCCACTGGCGCTGTGCCGGATGGAGAAAAATAGTCCATTTCTCCCAAGGGTAATCCAGGGCACGCTCAAGCTCTTCAACATTCTTCATCATCCGGAAGCGGCGCTGCGCATCGGGATGTTCAAACGGATCAGCGCTTACTATTACAGGCTGAATAATCTGCGGTGTGCCTCCAGTCGCTAGCTCCAGGAGTGCCTCTGCTGCTTCGCCCGGCAAATGATCGGCCAAATCCAACACAGAGTCTTCATCAGCCTTTCGTACATCATCCAGCCACTCAACCGGCACCCCATAACTTAGTAAATCGTCATCCGAACTATTCGCAAACAACAACGGCTTGGATGCTGCTGGCTGATCAGACTGAACATCAACTTGTGCAACATACATCGGAACGGCAATTTCTCTGACCATTTCTCGCACTTCCACCAACTGTGCTGCCCCTGTCTTCGGGTGGGTTTCCAGCTTACGGCGCTCTGCCCAATGGTAGGCTTTGTCATGATGGTCGACGTAGCAAAGCAACAGACTCTTTTCAGTCTTGTGTACGATCAACCGAATATCCCGACTGACTCTAACTGACCAGAACCTGGGATCCTTGGCGCGGTCTAGTTTGTGGGAACTCATTCCCGGATTTGCCGGGTTTAGTTGCAAATCAAACGCAGTAGTCTTTACGGATTTTTGTTCGTCGCCAGTGAGCTTGGCTAGGCTGTCGGTGAAGGTGTCGGCTATGCGGAAATCCATCACGTATATCCCTCATGCCTTTTCCCAATCACACTTCCACTCCTTCTCGTCGATCCACGATGCGTTGAATTAGATTCCTCAAATCGGCGATATCTTGTTTGAGATCATCAGCAGTCGGTGGTGGCTCATCTTTGGCCGACGAAGGATCATGTGCTTCAACCAAATCATGACAACGTTGGTTAATGCGAAGAATTTCCTCTACTTCTGCTTCCTGAAGTCCAATCACCAACTTCAGCCGCTTAACATCTATGTAATCTTTAAAACGCTGCACCGTGCCATTAAGTACGAAATCTTGTGTCACTCGCTCAATTGTCGCCCTGAAAAAACTGTATTGTCTGATCATCTCACGAGCCAATTCCTCAGGTGGATCCGCAGGCCATGGCAATTTTTCAAATCTCTTTTGTGCCTTCTCTAGGAAGTCAATTCTTTCGCCATAGGTCTTGTGTGCCCACGGAAGACCTTCGGCCACATTTCCGTAATAACCACCGTTCGCCTCAAGGCAACAACATAACTGCGGCACATTCAGCTTGTCGCATTGATCTCGTAATTGCTGAAGAAATACAACATCGTGAGTAAAAATTAACACTTGCCGTTTCTTGGACTCAGCTGCTAATCGCTTGGCAACTCTTCCTCTACGCATGTGATCCAGCGATGAAACAGGGTCATCAAAAACGATACCACCGGCATGATTTGCAAGCTTCAATTCTGCGAGGAAAGAGCCCAGTGCTATGGCTCGCTGCTCGCCCTCGCTAAGTATCTGCTCCAACTTGTTTGTTGTTGGAAGATCAAGAAGTAATGTGTGCTTAATTTTTCCTTTGTCATTTCGATCTTTAAGTTTGGTTCGTATATGGCCTATTCCAAGAAACTTGAACTCCTCATCTAATGCATTTTTTAGCGCAACTGTAACTGCACCACTTGCTAATTCTTTTGATTTCGCTGAAATCGGCCTTGTTTTAAGGTCTTTTTCACAGGCTTTTAGTGCCTCGCTAAAATTGATCTCTGACCAAGTGGCATTAGATAGCTCGGATTTTCGAACCATCGTCATCAATAGCAGCTTGACTGCCGCCCTGTACTGCGGCGATGTCCCTACTCGATCGATATAACGATACATCAAGCCGATCTCGGCTGGCGTCAGTGCACGATCACGTGGCTCGAACCTCGCTATACTTGTCGGGCGCACCATATCTGCTGGGTTCTCTACCTTCTGTCCACGTTCAATTGCCCAGCGATAGACCTGTAACACCACTTCACGTGCATGCACTCCCGTGGCGGGGGCACCTCTGTCGACAATGGCATCTACCAATGCTCGCAGATCTTCGTGCGTAATTTCGGCTAGCTTCTGATTGCCAAACTGCTTCTTCAGTTCACGTGTATAAACCGACTTTCGCATGTCACGTGTCGAGTCAGCCATCTGATAGCCACGCAACCACTTATCGGCCCAAGCACCAAATGTCTCCGCATCCTTCACACGCGCCTTATCACGCGCCTTTTCCCTGGCCGGCGACTTCCCGACCGCAACCATCTTCTTTGCCTCGTTGAGCCGTTCTCGGGCTTCCGATAGTGTGATGCCACTAGCCCCATACCGACCCAGCGTCAGCGTCTCCTGCCGCCCATTGATCGAGTAGTTGTATCTAAAAGAAATAGATCCTGCTGGCGTCACCGCTGCATACAGCCCATCACGGTCGTTTGCTTTGTAGAGTTTGTCTCTAGGTTTCAAATTTCGAAGCTTGGTATCAGTCAGCATGCGACTCCCTCCTTCAGTATCTTAATACCATGATTAAAAATAGTGATTTTTTATCATAAATATCTATTAATATCATATAGTTAATTGATTTTAATACCATGGAAGACCAAAATAATATGGTATGGTATTTCTCTTTGATCACAATATTAGATTAGACAATACCATCATACATACCATTAAAAAAGTCTGCTTGCAGGTGCTAAGGAGTGCCTGTCAATGCCAGACAAAATAAGAATAAATATATTTAATACAATAGGTTAGGTATTTTTTATGCTATCATCTGCCAGCGGGTGCCAGACGGAGAATCATTCCCATTCGATAGTGCTCGGGGGTTTCGAGCTGATGTCTAACACTACCCGGTTGATCCCCTTCACCTCGTTGATTATACGGTTTGCTATGCGCCCCAGTAATTCATGCGGCAGGTGCGCCCAATCCGCAGTCATGGCATCGGTGCTATTTACAATTCGCAATGCTATCACGTTTTCGTAGGTGCGCTCATCGCCCATCACCCCCACCGTGCGAACCGGCAAAAAAACAGCAAACGCCTGCCATACCTTGGAATAATTGCCGCTTTGCTTCATCTCCTCCAATAGTATTTCGTCGGCCTCGCTCAAAATACGCAGTCGGGGACGGTTCACTTCGCCTATCACGCGCACACCAAGACCGGGTCCGGGAAATGGATGACGCCACAACACTTCCCCGGGTAGTCCCAGTTCCCCGCCAAGGCTGCGCACCTCATCCTTAAACAACTCGCGGACAGGCTCGATCAGCTTAAGTTTCATATTACGGGGCAGACCTCCAACATTGTGGTGGGTTTTTATCATGGCGGCCGGATTGCCCATGATTGAGACGCTTTCGATGACATCGGGATAGAGCGTTCCCTGGGCCAGGAATTGGATATCGCCGATTTTTTTGATTTCACGCTCGAAGACATCGATGAAGGTCCGGCCGATTATCTTGCGCTTGCGCTCTGGATCGCTGACCCCTTTGAGCCGCTTGAGAAATCGCCCTGCCGCCTTTACCACACGCAGTTTTATACGAAAATTTTTCCGAAAAACCTTCTCGACCGCTTCCCGCTCACCCTTGCGCAACAGACCGTTGTCAACGAACACGCATACCAACTGGTCGCCGATGGCCCTGTGGATGAGGGCTGCCACCACTGAGGAATCCACCCCGCCGCTGAGCCCGAGGAGTACTTTCCGGCCCATTACTTTGTGGCGTATGTCTCGAATGGCATTATCAATGAAATTCGCCATCGACCAGTCTGCCCGGCACTTGCAGATTTTAAACAAGAAGTTGCGGTAAATATCCATACCGCGTTCGGTGTGAGAAACTTCAGGATGAAATTGAAGTCCGTAAAACCGTCGCGAAGGGTCCTGAATGACGGCAAAGCCGGAATTTTCTGTACGGGCGATAGCCTCGAATCGATTCGGCAATCGCAGCAACTTGTCCCCGTGCGAGTTCCAAACGCGCAATTCCTTACCCAACCCGCCAAGCAAGAGACCTTTTTTTCGAATCGTCAAGACGCCGCGGCCGTATTCACGTTGACCGGAAGGCTCTACCCGGCCGCCCAAAATTTTACCCATCAACTGCAGACCATAGCAAATGCCCAGTATCGGCACACCGAGTGTGAAAATCTTTTTGTCGGGCAGGGGCGCACCGGAATCCAATACGCTGTTCGGTCCGCCGGACAGAATTATGCCGCAGACTTCATCCTTACGCAACTGGGCTGCAGTCGTGCCGTAAGGGTAAATCCTTGAGTAAACCTTGCACTGGCGAATTCGCCGCGCGATAACCTGCGTATACTGCGATCCAAAATCGAGAATGGCGAGAATCTCCGGCATCGATCAGCCCTTTAAAACTTCAAGCGCGCGTTACTAAATTCACATTGCGGGCAATCCTGCACCTCGATCCCCTTTTTCCCGGAATAAAGATAAGCGCATTTTACACAATAAAATACAATTTTGCTGCGCTCTGCGCCATACAGATGCCTGTCCTTCCAATCGTAAAACATCCACAGGCCAAAAATGAGCGACAAGCCAATGGCCAGGTATGTCAGAACGAAGATTTCCAAGCTGACTACGATCACGGACTTTTCTCGGCTTTTTCGGCCTTGGGTTTCTTCCCGGTGGCCCCCTCAGTCTTCTTGGAAGATTTCTTTGGAGCCTTTTTTACAATGGATTTGGTAGCCTTTACTTCTTCGGCGGGATCAGACTCGCTGCGGATAGAACGGTAGCCCTGGTCGTCCGCCGCAATGAACTCAATGATGGCCATTTCGGCGGCATCTCCCCGGCGGGGTCCGATTTTGTAGATGCGTGTGTAGCCCCCGTTTCGGTTTGTAAATTGGTCCACCTTCTCGTTGAAAAGCGTCTTCACGGCAACCTTGTCGCGTATGCGTGAAATGGCCAGCCGCCTCAGGTGAACGGCGCGAGCCGGCTCGGCTTTCTTCGCTTTACGGGCCAATGTGATAATCTTTTCGATGAAGGGACGAAGGGCTTTCGCTTTTGCCAGCGTAGTCTGAATACGCCCATGGGTGATGAGGGCAACAGCCAGGTTAGCCATCAGGGCCAGGCGGTGCTCCTTTTCGACGCCGAGTCGATGTCTTTGTTTTAGATGGCGCATCGGATGCAGGTTGGCTGCTAAATGTCGGTTCGGGTATCGAGCAGGCGTTCGTCCAGTTTCATTCCGAGGGACAGGCCTAGTTGCTCGAGTTTATCCTTGATTTCATTGAGGGATTTTTTGCCGAAATTGCGGTATTTGAGCATTTCCTGCTCGGACTTCAAAGCAAGTTCGCCAACCGTGGTGATATTTGCGTTGTTGAGGCAGTTGGCAGCCCGCACTGACAGCTCGATCTCATTGACGCTCATGTTTAGCAGCCGCCGCAGCTTGTTTTGTTCTTCGCTGATCTCAGCTTTTTCGGCCTCGAATTCGACCGATTCTTCGGTCACACGGTCGAAAACGTCGAGGTGGTGCCGGATTATTGAGGCGGTATGCTTAAGAGCGTCATCGGGTGTTATCCGCCCATCGGTCCACACCTCGAGGAGGAGCCGGTCGAAGTCGGTCATTTGCCCCACGCGGGTGTTTTCGACCGTATATTTGACCAGGCGCACCGGGTTGAACAGGGAATCTATGGGGATGACGCCGATCGGTTGGTCTTCCGACTTGTTGTCCTCCCCCGAGCGATAGCCGCGGCCCACATTCACGTCTATCTCTGCCAGAAAGCGCATCTTTTTGTTCAGGGTACAGATCAGCTGGTCTGGGTTGATAATTTCAACTCCGGCATTGAGGGTGATATCCTTGGCGGTAACTTCACCTTCTTTGTTTACGTCGAGGATAAGTTTGACCGTCTCGCGTTTATCTGACTCCAGGAGCACTTTTTTGAGATTGAGGACAATGTCGATCACGTCTTCGACCACTCCGTCGATGCTCTGGAATTCATGCTGTACGCCGTCGATTTTAATGGAGGAAATGGCAGCGCCCTCGATGGAACTGAGCAGGACGCGGCGTAGCGAGTTGCCGATGGTATGTCCGTAGCCGGTTTCAAACGGTTCGGCTATAAACTTGGCGTAGGTATCGGTAGCGCTTTCCTCGTCTTTAACTAAACGGGTGGGTAGTTGAAATTTTCCTAATCGTTTCGCCATGATGGTATTGGGGGAATAATTATTAAGTTGTTGGGATAGATTTGCGGTTAAATTGATTGTGCCGAGATGGCCGGCCGGGGGTGTTTTAACGGCTGTAGAATTCAACAATGAGTTGCACGTCTATGCCGTGTTCTATCTCATCGCCGTTCGGCAACCGGGTTACATCGGCGCGAAGGGTGTCGTCTTGACGGGTGAGCCAGGTTGGCATCACGCGCATGCGGGTATCTTCCAGCGCACGTGTCGCCAACTGCCGCGAGGAGGTGCCGGCTTTTACCTCGATTGTGTCTCCAGGCTCGATTTGGTAACTGGGTATATCAACTTTTTTTCCATTGACCTTGATGTGTCCATGGTTGACGAACTGGCGGGACTGTTTGCGCGTTTTTGAAAATCCCAGCAGGTAAATAACGTTATCGAGGCGCGATTCGAGCAACTGCAGAAAGCGGTCCCGGGTAATGCCGCGCTCCTTTTTAGCACGTGCGAAGGTCAGCCGGAACTGCTTTTCAGTCAAGCCGTAGAGATAGCGTAGCTTTTGCTTCTCGTTGAGGCCGATAGAGTAGTCGGAGGATTTTCGACGCAGGCGCTGCCCATGCGCGCCGGGCAGGTATGGCCGGCGTTCAAAGGCTTTGTTGGGTGGAAAAATCGCCATGCCGAAGCGGCGATTGATGCGGGTCGTTGGTCCGGTATAACGTGCCATGAGTTTTTTTTGCGAGTAGCTTGTCTCTATAAGCGTATTTGAGGGGTAGTGGATTTGTGGTAATTCTTTAGACGCGGCGGCGCTTCGGCGGACGGCAACCGTTGTGCGGCACCGGTGTGACATCTATGATGGAGGTTACGATAAGTCCAAGAGCCTGCAATGCTCGAACCGCCGAGTCCCGGCCCATGCCAGGTCCTTTGACACGTACCTCGACTTCTTTGAGACCATGAGACATGGCGGTGCGGCCTGCGTCCTGAGTGACAATCTGTGCGGCATAAGCGGTAGACTTGCGCGATCCTCGAAAATTGCATTTGCCGGAACTGGACCAGGAAATGACATTTCCCTGTTTATCGGTAAAAGTGACCTTGGTATTATTGAAGGTGGCCTGGATGTGGACGATACCGGATACGATGTTTTTGCTGCGCTTGGCCTTGCGGATTTTCAAGTCGCCTACTTCGGCCTTGAGAAGGTCTGCCGCAGTTTCTTGCTGGGATTTGTCTTCGGCTTTTTCGTCCTCTTCCTCCTTGGCGGATTCTTTTCCTTGAGCCTTTTCTTTTTTCTCTGCCGCAGACTTGTCTGATGCTTCCGCCTTTAGTTTGTCCGGAGCTTTAACTTTCGGTTTGTCGGATGCTTCCGTCTTTGACTTGTCGGTGTCTTCGGCTTTAGGCTCTTCGGCAGATTTCGCTTTTGATTTACCTGGGGCTTTCGCTTTTGGCTTGTCCGAGGCTTCAATCTTTGGCTTGTCGGATGCTTCGGCTTTCGGCTCGGCCGATGCTTCTTCTTTCGGTTCCTTGGCGGATTTCGCTTTTGATTTGCCTGGGGCTTTCGCTTTTGGCTTGTCGGATGCTTCCGTCTTTGACTTGTCGGCGTCTTCGGCCTTCGGTTCCTTGGCAGATTTCGCTTTTGATTTGCCTGGGGCTTTCGCTTTTGGCTTGTCGGATGCTTCTGATTTCGGCTCGTCCGATGCTTCTTCTTTCGGCTTGTCGGGGGTATCGGATTGGGATTCGGCCTCGCTCTCGGTCAGGTCGGGAGTTTTCTCTGTGTCCTTGCCTTGAGTTTCCTCGGTTTTTTCCTCAGCGGGGACTGTATCGGGCATGTGCTGCCCGGATTCTTCTTTGGGCGCGGTATCCTCGGTCTGGTTTTCTTCTGTCATTTCTTAAAAGCTTAATTAAATTGATTTCTTCATCACACCCACCGTCTTCCTCTTGCCTTTGCGGGTTCGCGCATTCGATTTGGTGCGTTGACCGCGCACCGGCAATCCTCGTCTGTGCCGCAGCCCGCGGTAACAATTAATCGCCTGTATGCGTTTGAGGTTGCCAGTGGTTTCGCGACGTAAATCTCCCTCTACCTGGATGTCATTCTCACCAATGACTTTGGCGAGATTGCTTATCTCCTCCTCAGTAAGGGAATGGGCACGCCGGTCCGGATCGAGACCGGAAGCGGCTACGACCTCATCTGCCCGTGTGGGACCTATCCCGTAAATATAGCGGAGCGCGTAGGGCAGCTTTTTGTTACCCGGTATGTCAACTGCAAGTATGCGAGGCATTTTTGTACAAGTATATGTTCCCTAACCGCTTATGCGGATTTGGAAAAATCGGAATAGGAGTAAATAGGGAAAAGAACGCATTAGGAAAGCTATTTTTTCGGCATTGTCAATATATCTGAGCCTGATGGGGTTATGAGCACAGTATGCTCGAAATGGGCGGATGGCTTGCGGTCGCAGGTGAGCGCGGTCCATCCGTCCGCAGCTATTTCCACCTCGGGCCGGCCCAAGTTGACCATCGGCTCGATGGCCAATGTCATTCCCGGAACTAGTTTGTCCCCTTTGCCATTGACGCCGAAGTTGGGTATCTGCGGTTCTTCGTGCATCGAAATGCCTACACCGTGGCCCACGAAGTCGCGCACGACAGACAGATTGCGAGATTCAATATAGCGCTGTACTGCGTTGGAGATATCTCCCACACGTTTTCCCGGCCGGGCATGCTCGATGGCATGGTAGAGCGCTCCTTCGGTGGCGCTGATGAGATCCGCGACTTCTTCCCTGACTTGGCCGACCGGCAAGGTGCGGGCATTATCGCCGATGAAACCGTTGTAGGACACGCATACGTCCAAAGTCACTGCGTCGCCCGGACGCAGCACGCGTTTCAATGTGCCGATTCCATGGATCAACTCCTCGTTGACCGAGATGCAGGTAAAAGCGGGATAACGCCGTTGGCTCACAACATAGTTGTAACAGGCGCTGCTGGCACCATAGCCTTCGATCAGCTCCTTGCCGAACTGGTCGAGGTCGTAGGTGTTAATACCGGGAGCTACCTTGGTGCACATCTTGTCCAGCACATTGGCTGCGATCAGGCAGACTTCACGCATCCTATTTATTTCAGCGGTATTTTTAATAGGAATCATTGGCCCTGCAAGCTGTGCCCGGGGTATTTCAGTTATTCCGGAAAGAATCATTTAATCAGATAGAGGTTCAAAGCCCAGGCGGCAAATCCCGACAGAAACATCAGCCCCCCGGCATAAAAGAGTACGCGCAAGTTTTTGACTTCGGTCGAATCGACCAGTTGCGGACGGGTGCGTCCCACGCTGCGTCCACGTATGCGCCCTTTCCGGAGAAATCCGTCGTAGTGCCGTTGCACCAAGTGTGTCTCGATCTGGCGCAAGGTATCTAGCAGCACACCGACTGTGATCAACATCCCTGTGCCCCCGAAAAATTGGGCCACCTGGTAGGGCACTCCCTGCGAGAAAAGCAGCATGTCGGGCATCACCGCTATTACTGTCAGGAATATGGCTCCCGCCAACGTCAGGCGTGTCATTACGAAATCGAGGAAACGAGCCGTAGGCTCGCCGGGCCGAACCCCGGGGATGTAACCGCCATATTTTTTCAAATCGTCGGCAATCTGTACGGGCTTGAACATCACCGACACCCAGAAATAGCTGAATGTCAGGATAAGACCCCCGAAAATGAAGTAATAGGTCGGACGCCCCTGTAACATCAGGTTGGAAAAATCCGACATGAATGGCAAGTTCAGGCCAGCCCCCAGAAAACTTGAGATTGATTGGAAAAACAGCATTATGGCGCTTGCGAAAATGATTGGCATCACTCCCGAATAATTGACCCGAAGCGGCAAAAATGAACTTTGCCCGCCATACACCTTGCGGCCCACCACCCTCTTGGCATATTGTACGGGTATTTTGCGCTGGGCTTGCGTGACGGCGATGATGCCCGCCGTAACCAGGAAGAGCATCAACATCATCAGTATGCCTTCGGGCATACCCATGGTTTTAACCCCGACAGGGGCGAAGAACAGCCTGTAGGTCAGCGCGATGGCTCCGGGCAAATCAGCCAGAATTCCCACCGTGATAAGCAGCGAGATACCGTTGCCGATGCCGCGTTGAGTTATCTGCTCGCCCAGCCACATCAACAGCATGGTGCCCGCTGTAAGAAAAATTACCGAAGTTGCGAGAAACCAAACATCGTCCACCAGGATAATGGAGCCGTAGGTTGCTATGTCATAACCTCGAAAGAGCCGGCCTGGGTTTCCAAGGGCGAGCAGTAGCAATGTGCCCTGAATCAGGCAGATCAGAACCGTTGTGTAGCGGGTATATTGCGAAAGTTTTTGTCTCCCCACTTCGCCTTCCTGCTGAAGGCGCGCAAGCGATGGCACCGCCGCCCCCATCAACTGGAAGATAATAGAGGCGCTTATGTATGGCATGATGCCAAGGGCGCATACCGCACCTTTCAGGAACGCCCCTCCGGTAAACATGTTGTAGAGACCGACCAGGGTGCCTCCGCCGGCCGCGCTCTGATCGGCAAAAAAATTCTGCAATGGCAGAGTGTCCAATCCGGGCAGCGGCATATTGGCGCCCATGCGGGCGACAAACAGCAGGCTGAGGGTAAAGAAAATGCGATTCCTCAGATCTGTGATTTTAAAACAATTTATGAAAGCACCGATCATCTCTGTATATTCACTCTTTCGGGCAGGTTCCCGCTGGCCGGCCTATTCGCTTTTCCCGGTCTCCTCCGGATCGGGTTTTGCCTTCAGCTCGGGTTTTGCCTTCAGCTCGGGCTTTACCTTTGGTTCGGGCTTTACCTTTGGCTCGGGCTCTGCCTTCGGTGCAACGATCAAGATGGCTTCCCCTCCGGCTTTTTCTATTTTTTCCCGCGCGGTCGCCGAAAACTTGTCGGCCTTTACTTTCAAAGACTTTTTCACCTCCCCATTTCCCAGGATTTTAACCAGCTTGGCATTTGCGCGAATAAGGCCGGCTCGCGACAACGCCTCCCGGTCTATCTCGTCTTTTTTTCCGAAGCGATCAAGGTCGCCCACGTTTACGGTGGCGTAAGTGGTGCGGAAGTTGAAGTTATTGAATCCCCGGATCGGCAGACGCCGGAAGAGGGGCACATGCCCGCTTTCGAAGCCTGGGCGCTGGCTGAAACCGGAGCGCGACTTCTGACCATTATGGCCTCTACCGCAGGTCTTGCCTCGACCGGAGGCACGGCCCCGACCCACTCGCCTGGGTTTGCGTTCGCCGGATATGCCGGCAATAACTTCGTGTAAATGCATGATGGGAATTTCCTTATTAGTGGTTGAGTCGGCTCATTCGTCATTTCTCAATTTCCTGATTTGCTCTGCCGAGCGCATTTGTTTCAGGGCATTGAAGGTGGCGTTGACTATGGCCAAATGGTTGTTGGAACCGAGACTCTTGGAAAGCGCGTCTTTTACTCCGCATGCTTCTAGCACCGCGCGCACACCACCTCCGGCGATTACCCCTGTGCCTTGACTGGCCGGCCGCAGCAACACTTTGCCGCCATCTTTTCTACCGATCGCCTCGTGGGGAATCGTATTGCCGTTTATATGCATTCGGGTCAGGTTTTTGTGGCCGTTTTCGGTGCCTTTGCGAATGGCTTCCGGCACAGCATTGGCTTTGCCGTAGCCGATCCCGACCTGTCCCTTACGGTCGCCTACCACCACGATAGCCGAGAAACTGAAACGTCGTCCTCCCTTTACCACCTTGGCGCAACGGTTGATAAAGATAACTTTTTCGACGAACTCGGATTCCTCTGCATCCTCCGCCTTTCTGCCGAATGAAAATGGTTTCGATCTCATATTTATATTAAAATTCCAGTCCTACCTTGCGGGAGGCGTCGGCGAAGGCTTTTACGGCGCCATGGTAGAGACGTCCATTACGGTCGAAAACCACCTGGCTTAGGCCCGCCTCTTTGGCCTTTTCGCCGAAGAGCCGGCCCAGTTCCCCGGCGCTTTTCACATTTGCGGTGAGTCCCTTTTTTCTCAAATTCTTTGTCGTAGTGGAGAGCGACAGGATGGTATTTGCGGAATCGTCGTCAATGGCCTGGGCAGTGATGTGTTTGTTGCTGAAGTGCACACAGAGGCGCGGGCACTCGCCGGTGCCTTTCACTTTTTTACGGATTCGCCAAACGCGCTTCTGCCGCAGCATTTTTTTTCTTTCCTGTTTCATTAGCTACTTAACCGGGATCAGCCGGCTTTTTTGCCTTCCTTGCGGCGCACGTATTCACCTGCTATACGGATACCTTTGCCCTTGTAGGGTTCCACCGGGTAAAAACTCTTTATATCCGCGGCCACTTGTCCGACCAGATACTTGTCGGCCCCTTCCACTTTCAAATTTGTATTGGCGGTCACGGTGACCGTGATCCCCTCGGGAATGGGATATTTCACAGGATGGGAAAAACCGAGGCTGAGGTTGAGCATACGGCCCTGAACCGAGGCCCGAAAACCCACTCCGTTTATTTCCAGTTGCTTGCTGAAACCACTGGTTACACCCTCCACCATGCCAAAGATAATGGAGCGGGCTGTGCCGTGCATGGCACGCGCCAGCCTGCTGCTGTTCCTGGCCGTTACATTTACTACGCCTTCATTCACCTTGATATCGACTATTTTATTAAAGGTTTTGTGCAACTTTCCACCGGGACCCTCGACGGTCACCGCGTCGCCGTCCAAGGTGATATTGACCTTTTCGGGGATTTGGATGGGTAATCTACCTATTCTACTCATGGTCCTAGTTCCTGTTACCAGACTGTGAAAATGAGTTCGCCGCCTACTTTTCGTTGACGCGCCTCGCGGTCTCTGAGAAAGCCGCTGGAGGTGGTTAAAACTCCCAGCCCTAAACCATTGAGCACACGGGGGATATCAGAGTGACCAAAGTAGGCGCGGCATCCAGGTTTGCTCCAGCGTTTGATACCGGTGATGGCCGGTACGTCATCAACATACTTGAGTTCGATCACGATATTCTTGAATCCGTTTTCGTCTTTATCTTCGGTCACGGCGCGGATGTATCCTTCACTCTTGAGGATTTGGGCGATGCTCCAGTGCACTTTCGAATAACGCGCCTTACAGGTTTCCTTTCGGGCACTGCTGGCGTTACGGATGATGGTAATAAAATCGCTGATAGTGTCTGCCATATTTTCCTTACTCCAATTGCGTTAGATGATAACCGGCGTCTTTACCAGGATGATTTGGTGACGCCGGGGATCTTACCGGTGGAGGCAAGCTCGCGGAAGGTGATCCGCGATATACGGTATTTGCGCAAGTAGGCGCGCGGTCGGCCCGTCACACAGCAACGGTTGCGCAGGCGCACCGAGCTGGAGTTACGCGGGAGTTTGGCCAACTCTCGCTGAGCCTCATAGAATTTCTCGTCCGTGCGTTCCAGAGACGTCATTAGGCGCTTGAGTTCGTCGCGTTTGGAGGCATACTTTTCCACCAGACGCCGGCGACGTTTGTCGCGTTCGATCATCGCTTTTTTTGCCATGGCATTAAGACTCCGTTGAACGCACTCGAAAAGGCATGCCGATGAGAGAAAGCAGCTCTAAACTCTCATCATCGTTAGTGGCAGAGGTTATGATTGATATATCGAGGCCGATGGTGCGTTTACCGCTGTCCACTCGAATTTCTGGAAAAATCGTGTGATCGGCTATACCGAGGGTAAAATTGCCGTGACCGTCCAGCTTGCGGGACACCCCCCGAAAGTCGCGGATACCCGGCAAAGCGATGCCGATCAAGCGGTATAGGAACTCATACATGTTTGAACCGCGCAGGGTCACCTTCACTCCCAATGGCATGCCTTCTCTCACCTTGAAATTGGATACGCTCTTGCGCGCCTTGGTAATAATGGGCTTTTGCCCGGTCAAGGCGGTGATCTCCTTGGCCGTATCATCTATTGCGCTTTTATCCAAAGTGGCGCCCAGGCCGGAGTTGATGACTACTTTCTGCACTACAGCTGCCTGGTGCTTATTCTTATAGCCCCGGCTTTTCATTATGGCAGGAACCACCTCTTCGAGGTAATGCGCTTGTAAAACTGGGATTGGCATGACTTTTAGGGGCGCCTGGTCTAGAAACTGGCTGCGCCTGGGGTTAGGAAATATTTAAACTGGATATCTCTATATGGAATTTTACAAATTTCCAAGATGGTTTTCAGGATAATTAAAAAACTTATACCGCCTTTTTTGAGGATTTTCCGGCTGCCCGGCGCTTTTCCCACCGTTCAGCCAACATGACATTGGAAATATGTATGGGAGCCTCCCGCTCGATGATTCCTCCCTCGGGATTTTTCTGGGAACCATCCGGCGAATTTTCCTTGATGTGATGTTTGAGCATGTTGAGCCCCTCGACCAGCACACGGTCCGACCCTGGTTTCGTTTGCAGCACCCGCCCTTTCCGGCCTCTGGAATTACCGCTTATGACGATTACATCGTCTCCTTTTTTTATGCGTGTGCTCATTTTACAATACCTCTGGAGCGAGCGAAATAATCTTCATGAAGTTTTTCTGTCTGAGTTCCCTCGCCACCGGGCCGAATATCCTGGTGCCGCGAGGGTTTCCCGCGGCATCCAGCAACACGATGGCATTGCTGTCAAAACGCAGATAACTTCCATCGCTACGGCGAATAGGATACTTTGTGCGCACTATCACTCCTCTCAAAACTGTGCCCTTTTTGACTGTTGCTTCCGGAGTGCTGTCCTTGATATTGACGACGACTATATCGCCCACTGAAGCAGTTTTTTTATTCTGGCCAATGCGGCGGATCATCTTGGCGGTCTTTGCGCCGGTATTGTCGGCCACCTGGATTTTGCTTAAAAGCTGCAACATGATATGGATGAGTTTGAAGGTGAAATGACGAAGTTTCTAAACGGATAATTCCGTGGCTTTTTGAAGGATGCTGACAATGCGCCAGCGTTTAATTTTGCTGATGGGGCGAGTTTCCATGATCTGCACCTTGTCGCCGATCCCGCATTCATTCTTTTCGTCATGTACGTTCATGACGGTTTTGCGGTTGATCTCCTTACGATAACGCGGGTGCGGGATCTTGTAAGCATAAGTGACTTTCACCGTCTTGTCTCCGGAACGGCTGACTACGGTACCGATTAAAATTTTTCGGCGGTTTCTTTGTTGGCTCGGCATGATGGGCTCGCGGGATCAAGCGTCGGCGGCGACGGTTGGTTTTTCGCGATGAATTGTTTCCAGACGGGCGATCTCGCGGCGCAATTGCCGCAATTTATGTGACTGTTCCATCTGGCCGGTGTTTTTGTGCAGGCGAATTTGCATTAGCTCTTCGCGCGAATCGCGAATTTTCTTTTGGATTTCGGATTCGGACAGCTCGCGTATTTCCTTCGGTTTCATGGTAAAAATAATATCGGTCCGTTGATGCGTTACATGCCTTCCCGGCAGATAAATCGGCAGCGCACTGGCATTTTTCCGTCGGCGAGGCTAAGAGCTTCGCGGGCGAGATTTTTTCCTGCACCTGCGACTTCAAATAAAATGTTGCCCGGCTTGACTGGTGCAACCCAGAATTCCACTGGTCCCTTGCCTTTTCCCATGCGGGTTTCGGCAGGTTTTTTGGATACCGGCTTGTGCGGGAAAATGCGGATCCAGACTTTGCCCCGCCGCTTCATGTGTCGGGTGATAGCTACTCTTGAGGCCTCGATTTGTTCGGCGCTAATCCAGCCGCGCTCCAATGTCTGGATACCGTAATCACCAAAGGCCAGGGTGGCGCCGCGTTTGGCATTTCCTCGCACGCGACCGCGCTGCGATTTTCGATACTTTGTTCTGGATGGAATGGAAGTGGCCATGGCTGTATTCGGTTAAAAGTTAATATTTAAAAAGTGTTTCATCGGAATCAGTGCATATCCAGCACTTAACACCGATTATTCCGTAAACAGTTCGCGCCTCGATGAAACCGTAGTCAACGTTCTCACGCAGGGAATGCAGGGGCACACGGCCCTCGCGCTGCCACACGGTGCGCGCAATGTCGGCTCCCCCAAGCCGGCCGGACACTTGGACGCGGATGCCTTGAGCTCCCATGCTCATGGACGTCTGCACCGCCTTTTTCATGGCCCTCCGAAATGCAATGCGCCGCTCCAGTTGCAAGGCCACGTTCTCGGCCACCAGTTGCGCTACCAGGTCGGGGTTTTTTACCTCCTGGATATCCAGCATCACCTCTGACTTCATAATTTTGGCTAGGTCCTCTTTTATCTTATCCAACTCCTGGCCCCTTCGACCAATAACAATACCGGGACGGGCAGTAAATATCTTCACGCGAACACGGTTGCCAGCCCGTTCGATGAATATGCGCGGTACGGCTGCGTAACGGAGTTTTTCGTGCAAGTGCTTGCGCAGTCGGTAGTCCTCCTCCAGGAATTCACCGAATTCCTTTTTGTTGGCATACCAGCGCGACTCCCAATTTCGCCTCACCGCCAGACGGAAACCTAATGGATTTACTTTTTGACCCATGATGAATTACCGTAGTTTTACGGCGACCTCCGATAAGACGATGTGCAGGTGACTCGTCGGTTTCTGGAGTGGCTTGGCCGATCCACGCGCGCCGGCTCTGAAGCGTTTGAGAACCGGTCCGCGATCTACCGTCGCAGTCGAAATGACCATGCCGCCGGGAGATAAGTTATGATTGTTTTCGGCGTTTGCGAGCGCCGACTGCAAAGTTTTGGCGAGCAAGCGGGCGCTCTTGCGCGGTATGAAGCGCAACAGTTCCATGGCCTCGCTTGCAGTCCGCCCCTGAATTACGCGGGCAACTTCGCGCGCTTTTTTTGGCGAAATCCTCACATATCTACTGCTAGCTTTAACTTCCATTGCGTTTCAATCCTTGAGGGTCACTTTTTCTGGGTGTGCGGGTTGTGCGTCCTGAATACGCGGGTCGGAGAGAACTCGCCCAGCTTGTGGCCAACCATGTTTTCGGTAATATAAACGGGTAAAAAATTCTTGCCGTTATGCACCTCGAAATTGAGGCCGACGAATTCCGGCGTGATTGTAGAACGGCGAGACCAGGTGCGAATGGGTTTGCGTGACTGGATATACTGCGCCTTGGAAACTTTATTCCAGAGCGAGGGATCCACGAAATATCCTTTTTTGAGTGAGCGTGACATATATGGGTACAGCGCGTGGCTAATCAATGTTTAACTTTAAGGCCGGTTCGGCGTATGAGGATCATCTTGTTGGATGCTTTGGATTTGGAACGGGTGGGAAAGCCTTTGGCCAACTGGCTCCAGGGTGACATCGGGTGCTGGCGGCCTCCGCCACTTTTTGAGCGCCCTTCGCCTCCACCGCCGGGATGGTCAACCGGATTCATTGCCATTCCTCGCACTCGGGGACGGCGGCCCAGCCAACGGTTGCGCCCTGCCTTGCCGATAGTTTGTCTCTGATGCTCGGAGTTTCCGACTTCGCCCAGCGTGGCCCGGCATTTTGCATTTACCATGCGAATTTCTCCGCTGGGCATCTTCAAGGTCGCCCGGCCTCCTTCAATACCTACCAGATGGGCGGCCACCCCGGCCGAGCGGGCAATCTGGGCGCCCCTGCCCGGTTCCAATTCGATGGCGTGTATTTTGGAGGCAGGAGAGATGGCGTGCAGTGCCATGTTGTTACCCGGCTGAATATCGGTAGCTTCCTTCGAGCTTAAAAGGGTGTCGCCGACTGCTACTCCGTCGGGAGCGAGGATGTAGCGCTTTTCCCCGTCGGCATAGGCCAGCAAGGCTATATTGGCGGAACGGTTGGGATCGTACTCTATGGTCTGGACGCGTGCCGGAATTTCATACTTATCGCGCTTGAAATCGATTTTTCGGTATAGCTTCTTGTGACCTCCACCGCGACGTCGCGATGTAATGCGCCCGTAAATATTTCGACCGCCGGTCCGTTTTTTGGAACAGGACAGCTTCCTTTCGGGACGCTTTTTCGCCAAATCCGTTTTATTGCGGACCAGAAAGCGTTGCCCTGGGGTGGTCGGTTTTTTTCTTATGAGTACCATGGTTAAATCTCTTTATTTCCGCTTTACAGGATTTCTATTTTTTCCCCCTGCTTGAGGGTGACGACTGCCTTCTTCATCCCCCCCGTCAAACTGGTGCTGCCCCGGCTGATACGGCTGCGTTTCCTTTTAGGCTTAACATTTATGACATTTACCCGCCTGACCTTGACTCCGAAAGCGCTCTCCACCGCACCGGCTATGGCGGCTCGGCTGCTTTTGGGGCTTACTCGAAAGCTGTATTGGTTCTGATTAGAGGAAAGCTGGGTAGCTTTTTCGGTAATCAGCATCTCGAACAATATTTTGTCGGCCTCAATCATGACTGAGTGTCCCTGGCCGCACGGGAAAGCACTATCTCCATGCCTTTTCGGCTTACAATTATCTTGTCGTAAAGACTCAAGTCGAGAGCGCTGACGGTAGCCGCATCAATAGTGGATACGCGTCCAATATTGCGGGCCGCCAGCAAGGTATTGTCACTCCAGTTATCGTCCACGATGAGAACTTTGCCAACCGGGGCGATGCGTTCAATCACGGAATTGATAATTCGGGTTTTCGGCTCTTTTACTTCCCAGCTCTCTATTACGTCTATGTCGCCCGCCGAGGCGCGATCGAAAACGATCCGGCGCAAGGCAATGTTTTTCATCTTCTTGTTAATCTTTTGACGGTAATCGCGGTTCCTGGGTCCGAAAGTAATGCCTCCGCCCCGAAAGATTGGTGATCGCCTACTGCTGGCCCGTGCCATTCCGGTGCCTTTCTGCCGCCAAGGCTTTCGACCCGTGCCACTGACTTCGTCCCGAGTTTTGGTGTGAGCGTTGCCCTGCCGTTTATTGGCCTGAACGGCGAGGAGAACCTGCCGGAGAGCCTGCCGGCCTTTTGTGCCTTCGAACTCTGGAACACTGAATTCCTTGTTCGTGCTCTTGGATCCGTCGGCGATGTAAACATTCAATTTCATGATTTTTGCGCTTTCTCTGCGGCGACGGTGCGGCTCTTTTTGGCCGATCGCACGAGCAACCGGGCTCCTCTGGCGCCTGGCACGCTGCCCTTGATGAGGAGGATATTTTTATCCTCCAGCACTTTAACCACTTCCAGGTTTTGAACGGTACGCCTGCGTCCACCCATGCGGCCGGGCATTTTTCTGCCCCTGTCAACTCGTCCGGGCCATTGGCATTGCCCGAAGGAGCCGCCACGCCGGTGAAACCCTGAACCGTGAGAAGAGGGCCCTCCCGAAAATCCGTGTCGCTTGACCACCCCCTGGAATCCGCGGCCCTTGGTTGCGCTGAAGATATCGACTGTTTGGCCTTCGGAAAAACCTCCTACGGTAAGCACGTCTCCCACCTTGTGTTCGGGAGCTTCGGCGCAACGCACTTCACCCAGAAAAATTGCAGGGGAGACTCCGGACTTCTTAAAATGGCCGCGTAACCCGTTGCTGAGATGTTTTTCCTTCCTGTCGCCCAATCCGATTTGGATCGCGTTATAGCCGTCGCTGTCGGTTGTTTTAACCTGCACGACGCTGCAAGGCCCGGCCTCAATAACGGTCACAGACAGGAGGGCATTGTCCCCATCGTAAATCTGGGTCATACCGATTTTTTTTCCTATTAGTGAATACAGCATCGTTTCCGGCGGTGAAAGGTTTCTGAATGTGGCAGAGCCTCGCCTTTTGGCTTAGCTTGCATTGGAAAGTTGAAGATAGATTAATTTGGTTAAGCGTATCGAGGGGTTCGAAACAATGTGGTGATAGAGGATTAAACGTTTATGGTAATGTCAATACCTGCGGGCAAATTGAGTTTTTTCAATTCGTCCACAGTTTGCGCCGTCGGATCGATGATATCGATGAGTCTTTTATGCGTTCGCATCTCAAACTGCTCCATCGATTTCTTGTCCACGTGCGGCGATCTGTTAACGGACAGCTTTTCTATGCGCACGGGCAGCGGTATCGGGCCTGATACGCGCGCTCCAGAGCGTTTGGCCGTCTCGACTATTTCAATGGCGCTCTGGTCGATTACCCGGTAATCGAAGCCTTTGATTTTTATGCGGATGCGTTGGCTGTCCATGGTGTAAGACTTTCTTTTATTAATTAAGCTCTGACGGGTGCCGGAGCGGTGGTTTCAACTATTTTACTCAAAAGGCCGGCGGGCACACGCTCGAAGTGCGAGGGTTCCATGGTAAAGGATGCGCGCCCTTTGGAGAGCGAACGCACGTCAGTAGCGTATCCAAACATGCTTTCCAGCGGCACAAAGGCCGTAATGTTTGTGATGGGGGTTCTAGTCTCCATACCTCGAATAGTTCCTCGCCGGCGGTTGATGTCGCTTATAACATCGCCCTGGTAGGCCTCCGGGGTAATCACCTCGACCTTCATTATCGGTTCCATCAGGATTGGTTTGGCTTTCTTGACTGCATCTTGAAAGGCAAATATACCAGCCATTTTGAAGGCCATTTCCGAAGAGTCCACTTGGTGGAAACTCCCATCTATCAGCCGGACTGTCCAATCGATCACCGGATAGCCGGCCACGGTGCCGTTGAGCGCCGCTTCATTGATGCCTTGAATCGTGGGTTTGATGTATTCGCGGGGGATGACCCCGCCGGAGATCTCGTCGATTACATTAGAGCCTTCACCCTTCTTGGCAGGCTCAATTTTGATGACGGCATGGCCATACTGGCCGCGCCCGCCGCTTTGGCGAATGAATTTGCCTTCGCCTTCAGCCGCCTTCGATATGGTCTCACGGTAGGCGATTTGCGGCTTGCCCGCATCGGCCTCGACCTTGAATTCGCGGAATAGGCGGTCCCGAATTATTTCCAGGTGCAGTTCGCCCATGCCGGCAATAATGGTCTGGCCGGTTTCACGTTCTGTGGAAACCTGGAAGGTGGGATCTTCTTCGGCCAGCCGGTGCAGAGCGATGGACAATTTTTGTTGGTCCTCTTTGGTCTTCGGCTCTATGGACATGGAGATGACGGGATCCGGGAAAGTTGGCGGTTCCAGTTGAACATCGACTTTGCGATCGCAGAGTGTATCACCGGTCACGATATCCTTGGCTCCGATGATAGCGCAAATGTCACCCGAGTAAGCGACGGTGATGTCTTCGCGGGCGTCGGCTTTCATAATCATGAGCCTGCTGATGCGTTCGGTTTTTCGCGTGCGCGGATTGTGTAGGGTGGCGCCTTTTTGTAGTATGCCGCAGTAAATGCGGAAGTAAGTAAGTTTGCCTACATAGGGATCCGTCATGAGTTTGAATACCAGTCCGGTAAGCGGTATGTTGTCGTCCGTCTTTATTTCGATGGTTTTTCCATCCCTGTCGTAGGCTATGTGCGGCGGCATGTCTAAAGGACTTGGCAAGTAATCGACAACGGCGTCGACGAGTAATTGCACGCCCTTGTTCTTGAAGGCCGATCCGGGCATCACGCCGACAAATTTGAGCGAGAGAGTGGCCTTGCGGATAACGCTTTTCAGTTCATCGGCATCAATTTCAATTCCTTCTAGATATTTTTCCGTCAAAGTATCATCAAAATCGGCCAGGGCTTCGATAAGGGAATCGCGGGATTTGGTGGCCAATTCCAGATGTTCGGCCGGGATTTCGACAATGTCGAATTTGAGGCCTTTGGTATCGGTATCGTCGTATATACAGGCCTTCATCGTGGGCAGGTCGATGAGCCCCTTGAAGGAACTTTCGGCCCCTATCGGTATCATGATGGCGTGCGCGTTGCCCCCGAGTTTTTCGCGGATGTCGTTAATGGCGTTGAAATAATCAGCCCCTGTGCGGTCCATCTTGTTGATGAAGGCGATGCGGGGAATATTGTATTTGTCCATCTGCCGCCAGACCGTTTCTGATTGCGGTTGCACACCGGCAACACTGCAGAATACTCCGATGGCGCCATCGAGCACCCTCAGTGAGCGCTCCACCTCGGCTGTAAAATCAACATGCCCCGGTGTATCGATAAGATTGATTTGGTGCGCGATATTGGCATACGGGCCGCTCTCCGTCGTCCACTCACAAGAGATGGCGGCCGAGGTGATGGTGATACCGCGCTCGCGCTCCTGTTCCATCCAGTCGGTCACGGCGGTGCCATCGTGCACTTCTCCCATCTTGTGCACCACTCCTGCATAGAAGAGTACGCGTTCCGTAGTGGTAGTTTTGCCCGCGTCGATGTGTGCCACAATTCCGATATTGCGGGTATATTCGAGCGGCGTTTTCCGCTTACTCGAATTCAGTGAAGATATATCCTTTAAAACAGTCATGGGGGCAGGCAGATGAAAGGCAAAAAATGCTTACCAGCGCAGGTGGGCAAATGCGCGATTTGCCTGGGCCATGCGATGCATGTCCGAACGCTTTTTGACGACTGTGCCGGTTTTGTTGTAGGCGTCGACGATTTCCAAGGCGATCGACTCCTCCATCGGCACGCCACGGCGCGACCGGGCCGCGTTGATCAGCCAGCGAAAGGCGAGGCTCTGCTGTCGTTCAAAAGACACTTCGACTGGAACCTGGTAGGTGGCTCCACCTACCCTGCGGCTCTTGACCTCCAACTTGGGCCGAACATTTTCAAGCGCACCGAGAAGCAGATCCACCGGGTCTCCCTTGCCTAGCTTTTCGCTCACCCGAACAAATGCTCCATAAACAATATTCCGGGCAGCCGATTTATTGCCATTGTGCATGATCATGTTGATCATTTTGCTGACAAGCGGGCTGCCATATCGGGGGTCCGGCAAACTGGGTCTCTTTACTGCTCTGCGTCGTCGTGACATTATAATCGGTCCTATTGGGATACGGGAGAAGCGTCTCCACTCAGTCTTTAGGTTTTTTTACTCCGTATTTGGAGCGGCTGCGGCGGCGTTTTTCCACACTAAGGCAATCGAGGGTTCCCCGCACGATGTGGTAGCGCACGCCCGGCAGATCCTTGACCCTGCCCCCGCGCACCAGCACAGCGCTGTGCTCCTGCAAACTATGGCCCTCGTCGGGAATGTAAGCGATCACTTCGTTGCCGTTGGTCAGCCTCACCTTGGCTACCTTGCGAATTGCCGAATTGGGCTTCTTGGGCGTACGGGTCATAACCTGCACACATACACCGCGACGAAATGGATTTGAGGACAAAGCCGGTGACTTTGACTTGCCTTTAACATTTGAGCGCGGCGAGCGAACAAGCTGATTTATGGTTGGCATAACGTAGTGAGTTCAAGAGAAGCGAAAAAAACTAGCGAATCTACAAATTTGTTCAAGTTATTATTTATATAATCATCCTGATTCGGGCAACAGACCCCCTTATCCGGCTGCCTCGCTTTGGTCTGTCTTGGCCTCCAATTCCGGACCAAGGGTACTGATACGCAGGCGCCGGTATGAGGGAAGCCCCGAACCGGCCGGAATCAAGTGGCCCATGATCACGTTTTCTTTGAACCCTTTGAGATGATCCACCTTGGCCAGGGTAGCTGCATCGGTGAGTATCCTGGTGGTCTCCTGGAAAGATGCGGCGGAGATGAAACTTTCCGTTTCCAGCGAGGCCTTGGTAATGCCAAGCAGGATTGGTTCGCCTTCGGCCGGTTTGCCGCCAGCTTCGATAAGGCGCTCGTTTTCTTGCATAAACTTATGTCTGTCTACCTGCTCGCCCCAGAAAAAGTCGGAATCGCCGGGGTCGGTGATGCGGGCTTTGCTTAACATCTGCGATATAATCACCTCTATATGCTTGTCGTTAGTGGAGACCCCCTGGAGACAGTAAACTTTCTGGATTTCCGAAAGCAGATATTCCTGCAAGGCGCTCGGGCCGAGAATCTCAAGTATATCGTGTGGATCCGGCGACCCTTCGGTGAGGTACTGGCCTTTTGTGACTAAGTCTCCCGGTTGCACGTTAATATGTTTGCCGTGGGGTATGAGGTGTTCCTCTACGACACCGGTTTCTTCGTTGGTAACGATCAAACGTTTCTTGCCACGCAACATCGTGCCCATTGAGACAACTCCGTCCACCTTGGCCATCTCTGTGGCCTCCTTTGGTTGCCGGGCTTCGAAAAGCTCTGCCACTCGTGGCAGACCGCCTGTAATATCCTGCGTTTTTGATGCCTGGCGCGGGGTCTTGGCTATGAGCGCGCCCGCTGCGATGATGTCGCCGGCATTTGCCTGTACTTGAGCGCCGGTGGGGATGGAATATGTGGCGATTACTTTGCCCTTGGCCACTATTCTTTCAGCCTGCTTGCTGGTCAGGGCATCGACGCCAGCCATCCTGGTGGGTATCTGGTGTATTTGGATTTGCGGATTGAGGTCTTCCTTGTGTTCTATGACCACTGTGGCAATACGGCCGGTGACCGGGTCGATTTCACGCTTGATAGTGGCTCCGGGAATGAGGTCGTGGTATCCGACAATCCCGCTTTTTTCTGTCAGAATTGGTACATTATGAGGGTCCCACTGGGCGAGAATCTGCCGTTCCTCTATCGCGCCGCCATCTTCGATATGGATAACTGCGCCGGCTGGAATGTTGTAGTTTTCCAGCTCCCGTTCATTCTCGTCGACAATGATGATTGACCCCGTCTTATTGATGATGACATTGATGCCTTCGCCGGTGCGCACCATGCGCAACCCTTTGTATTTCACTATGCCGCCGTTGCGCACCTGGATTTCCGAACTCTTGCTGACCTGGCTGGCGATACCGCCTATATGGAAGGTGCGCATCGTCAGTTGGGTTCCGGGTTCACCGATGGATTGGGCGGCAATAATTCCTACAGCCGATCCGATATCCACAAGCTTGTTTGTGGCCGGATTTATCCCGTAGGCATTGGCCGGCAGGCAGGAGGGCCGGCTATGGGTTAGCGGCGACATAATTTTCACCCGCTCAATGCCCAACTCCTCGATCTTGGCGGCGATTTCTTCGCTTATCAGTTCTCCATTTCCCACAAGCAGCTCTTGCGGGTTGAGTGGATTGAAAATGTCTTCGCTCGGACAACGACCGACTATTCTGTTGTAGAGGCTGACTATCTCCTCGTCACCCTCATATATCGCCTGTTTCCAGATACCGTCCCGGTTGCCGTCGTCTTCTTCGGTGATAATGAGGTCCATGGCAACGTCGCAAAGTTTGCGTGTAAGGTAGCCGGCGTCAGCTGTTTTTAGTGCGGTGTCGGCCAGGCCCTTTCGTGCGCCGTGTGTGGAGATGAAGTATTCTAGCACGGAGAGACCCTCTCGAAAGGAGGAGAGGATGGGCCGTTCGATAATTTCACCGGAAGGTTTGGCCATCAGTCCGCGCGTACCGCAGAGCTGGCGCACCTGCTGACGGTTGCTGCGAGCTCCGGAGTCCATCATGAGGAAAACGGGATTCACTTCTTCTTTACCGCCGTTTTCACCTAGCCGGTTAAATACTGACTTGGCTATATCGTCTGTTGCGTTGGTCCATACTTCGATGATCTTGTTGTAGCGTTCTCCGGTGGTGATGACGCCTTTGCGGTATTGGCCTTCGATCTCCGCGATTTTTTTCTGGGCCGCCTTGATTATATCGGGTTTGTCTTCGGGAATGATCATGTCTTCGGTGCCGATTGAGATGCCGGCCATGGTGGCGGCTTCGAAACCGAGTTCCTTGAGTCGGTCCAGGAGGGCAACGGCCTGCGCGTTGCCCGATACCCGGCATGTGGTGAGGATGAGATCGCTCAGCTTGCCCTTGGCTACCGCAGAGTTTATATATCCGATTTCGGGAGGCCAAATGCTGTTGAAGATCGCCCGACCGACCGTAGTTTGCAGTATTTTAAGATCCTTGTTACCCATGGGGGTTTCGCGCCCGTAATCGGGGTTGACCAGGCGAATAAAAGTTTGCTTTTTTACCACATCGTTGGCCTCGGCCAACAATACTTCCGAGGCATTGGCAAACAGCGGGAGCCGCTCGTCTTTGGCCGGAAGCGTGCGCGGTTCCGTGGTCAGGTAGTAGCAGCCCAGCACGATGTCCTGCGAGGGAGTCAGGATGGGCTTGCCGCTGGAAGGAGAGAAGATGTTAAGATTGCTCATCAACAGCAATTTGCATTCGAGAATTGCCTCCAGCGAAAGGGGTACGTGCACGGCCATCTGATCGCCGTCGAAATCGGCGTTGTAAGGGGTGCAGACCAGGGGGTGAATGCGTATGGCGTCGCCTTCGATGAGTATCGGCTCGAATGCCTGCAGCGAGAGACGGTGCAGCGTGGGCGCACGATTGAGCATTACCGGGTGACCTTTTGTGACTTCCTCAAGGATGTCCCACACTTCCGGCGAGCGTTTTTCTATCATCTTGCGCGCGCCACGCACGGTGTGTATGAAGCCTAGCTCCTTCAGTCGCCGTATAATGAACGGCTCGAAGAGTACAAGGGCCATCTTTTTGGGCAGCCCGCACTGATGTAGTTTTAGCTCTGGACCAATGACGATTACGGACCGGCCCGAGTAATCGACTCGTTTTCCAAGCAGGTTCTGGCGGAAGCGGCCCTGCTTGCCCTTGAGCATGTCACTTAGACTTTTGAGGGGTCGGTTGCCGGCTCCGGTTACGGCGCGGCCGTGGCGCCCATTGTCAAAGAGCGCATCGACGGCTTCCTGGAGCATTCGCATTTCGTTGTGGATGATAACATCCGGCGTCTTTAGTTGCAGAAGGTTTTTTAGACGGTTGTTACGGTTGATAACGCGACGATAAAGGTCGTTGAGGTCGCTGGTGGCGAAACGGCCGCCCTCCAACGGCACTAGGGGACGCAGGTCAGGCGGTATGACTGGAAGTACTTCGAGGACCATCCATTCCGGGCGGGTATTCGACTTGATAAAGCCTTGTATGACCTTGAGGCGCTTGGACACCTTCTTCTTGATTTGTTTGGAGCGGGTATTGTGCATCTGCTCGTGCAACTGAACGACAGCTTCGTCCAAATCCATGTGGCTGAGCACTTCCCTCAGGGCTATGGCTCCCATCTGAGCATCGAAAGCATCCGACCCATATTCGTCTATTGCTTGCTGATATTGCTGTTCAGTAAGTAGTTGCTTTTCTTCGAGGGGAGTTTTGCCCGGATCGACTACCATGTAATTTTCATAGTAAACGACTCGCTCGAGGTTGCGGGCGGTCAGGTCCATAAGTAGCCCGAGACGGCTGGGCATACTCTTTAGGAACCAGATGTGGGACACCGGAACGGCCAACTCGATGTGGCCCATTCGCTCGCGGCGGACGCGCGATACAGTAACTTCCACCCCGCAACGGTCACAGATAACGCCCTTGTATTTTATGCGTTTGTATTTGCCGCAAGCGCACTCGTAGTCGCGCACCGGGCCGAAAATGCGTTGGCAAAATAGCCCACCGGGTTCCGGTTTAAAGGTGCGGTAGTTTATGGTTTCCGGGTTTTTTACCTCGCCGCGCGACCAAGACCGAATAGTATCGGGGGAGGCCACCGAAATGGAGACCGAATCGAAGGTCTGGTCGCGTTCAAATCCGAGGAAATCTCTGGCTTCTTTAATTTCTTGGGTACTCATTATATATAAAAACTTTCTGAAAATGGGGGTTAAGCGCCGAAGCCGGCCATGCTCTCCTCGGTGTTGAGCTTGATGTCCAGGCAGAGACTTTGCATTTCCTTCATCAGAACGTTGAACGACTGAGGCGTGCCGGCCTGCAGCGAATTGTCGCCCTTGACCAGTTGCTCGTAAATCCTGGTGCGGCCCTGCACATCGTCGCTCTTGACAGTGAGCAACTCTTGCAAGGTATATGCGGCTCCATAAGCCTCCAGGGCCCAGACCTCCATCTCGCCGAAACGCTGTCCGCCGTATTGAGCTTTTCCGCCAAGGGGCTGCTGTGTGATCAAGCTGTAAGGACCCACCGCCCGGGCGTGAATCTTGTCCGCCACAAGGTGATTGAGCTTCATCATGTAGATGTAGCCGACCACAACGGTCTGATCGAATTCTCTGCCTGTGCGCCCATCTAATAAAGTGGATTTACCGGAAGAGGGCAAGCCGGCTTCAACGAGGTATTCTCGTACTTTGTCCTCGGGAATGCCGTCGAATACAGGCGTAGCCACCGTGAAGCCGAGCTTGTGGCAAGCCCACCCTAGATGGGTTTCCAATACTTGACCGACATTCATGCGGCTGGGCACTCCGAGTGGGTTGAGAACGATTTCGATAGGCGTCCCGTCCGGCAGGAATGGCATGTCCTCCTCCGGCACGATTTTGGCCACCACGCCTTTGTTGCCGTGGCGCCCTGCCATTTTGTCGCCCACTTGTACCTTTCGTTTGCTCGCCACATAGACTTTCACATTTTTAATGGTGCCGCTCTCAATATCGTCCCCGGCCTCTATGGAATCGATTTTTCGCTCACGGTCCATTTCCAGTTCGCTAAATTTGCCTCTAAACGAGTCGATGATCTCCAGTATCTTGTTTCGCACCGGCGAAGGATCTATATCGATGGTTTTGTAAACGGAGGCCAGGCGGCGCAGCAGCGTCTTGGTTATTTTTTTGTTGGCCTCAATGATGGTCCTTCCGATTTCACCTTCCTCTTTAGCGAGGTCGACAACTTCGAGCGGTATCTTTTCTCCCAATAGGATGTTGGAAAGCGCTTCGGTAAGAAGGTCTCGGAGTTTTTCGGTTTGGTTGCGATATTCCTCTTTGATCTTTTTAACTTGGCGGCGGCGGTCCGAAGGGGTCAGCTTTTCCTTCTCGGCATCCACTCTGCCGGAAATCTTGACATCCATAACGATCCCGTAAATTCCGGATGGAACGAGTAGTGAGGAGTCCTTCACATCCGCCGCTTTTTCGCCGAAAATAGCCCTGAGTAGTTTCTCCTCGGGAGCCAGTTCGGTTTCGCTCTTGGGCGTAATCTTGCCCACTAGAATATCTCCCGGTTTCACCTCGGCTCCCACACGGACGACCCCGTCGTGGTTGAGATTCCTAAGGGCTTCTTCCCCGACGTTCGGTATATCTCGGGTGATTTCCTCTGGACCGAGTTTGGTATCTCGCGCTGTCGCTTTGAATTCCTCAATGTGTATTGAGGTAAAGACGTCATCCTTGAGAAACTTCTCACTGACGAGGATGGCGTCTTCAAAGTTGTACCCATGCCAAGGCATAAATGCTACAAGCACGTTGCGCCCCAGCGCCAGTTCACCGTTATCGGTGCTCGCCCCATCGGCGATGATGTCGCCTTTTTTAACCTTTTGCCCCCGCTTGATAATGGGCCTCTGGCTGAAACAGGTGCCCGCGTTCGAGCGCATGAATTTGCGCAAATTGTAAACCTGCAAACCGGTTTTCGGATCGCTTTTCGGATTTTGATCAAAGCGCTCCGGCAGTTCGCCATCATTATTCAACACGATCATGCCTGAGTCCACCGATGCCACCACACCGTCATTCTCTGCCAGAACCACTGACATAGAGTCACGTGCCACGGTTGACTCTATGCCTGTACCTACATAGGGAGCCTGGGCCTGTAACAGCGGCACTCCCTGCCGTTGCATGTTTGAACCCATCAGTGCGCGGTTGGCGTCGTCGTGCTCAAGGAAGGGGATTAGCCCTGCCGCCACCGAAATTAGCTGTTTTGGCGATACGTCCATTAAGGTGACTTCCTTGGGATCGACTTCCAGAAAATTGTCTCCACTGCGCACTGTAACCCGGCCTTTGAATTTCCCCCTTTTGTCCATGATCGAATTTGCTTGTGCAATCACGTGGCCCTCTTCCTGATCGGCCGTCAAGTAATTAACCTCGTCGGTCACTCTACCAGACTTCACAATCCGATATGGAGATTCGATGAAACCGAATTCGTTAATGTGACTGTAGATGCTTAAGGAGTTGATGAGGCCGATGTTGGGCCCTTCAGGGGTCTCGATGGGACATATTCGCCCATAGTGTGAAGGATGCACGTCGCGCACTTCGAAGCCGGCTCTCTCGCGATTGAGGCCTCCAGGCCCCAAGGCTGAAAGGCGGCGCTTGTGAGTGAGTTCGGCCAGGGGGTTGATCTGGTCCATAAACTGGCTGAGCTGGCTGCGTGCAAAGAAATCCCGAATTACTGTGCTGAGCGCCTTTGGATTGATGAGTTTCTGGGGGGTGATGGAATCGACACTTTGATCGAACAGGGTCATGCGTTCCTTGACCAGCCGCTCTGTGCGGGCCAGGCCGATGCGGCACTGGTTCATGAGCAGTTCGCCTACAGTGCGCACCCGGCGGCTACCCAAGTGGTCAATATCGTCGATAACTCCCTGTCCGTGTTTGAGCCTAATGAGATACTTGGTTGCTTGGACGATGTCTTGCACCTCCAGTGTGCGCTTCTCGATTTCGGTATCCAAGCCCAGTTTCTGGTTGATCTTGTAACGGCCTACACGTCCCAAGTCGTAACGCTTCGGATCCTGGAAAAGGCGTTTCAGAAGAGCTTTGGCGTTGGCGGTGGTAGGCGGTTCGCCCGGTCGCAATCTCTTGTAAATATCTTTCAGCGCTTCTTCTTCGTTATGTGTCGCGTCTTTCTTTAAACAGCGTATGATTATTCCCTCGTCCACTGATGTATCGATGACCTGCACCGATTTGATGCCCGCCTTCTCGATGCCTCGCACAATTGTTTTGGTCAGCGGCTCGAAAGAGCGTGCCAGGACCACTCCGCGTTCGGCATCTACAAAGTCCTCGATCAGAACGAGTCTGCTGACGTTTTCAATTGCGAGAGCCTTTTTAATATCGAGTTTCTGAATTTCGTAAAAGAATTTTAGAATATCGAGATCGGTATCGTAACCCATCGCGCGCAATAGTGTTGTAATAAGGAATTTGCGGCGTCGGCGGCGGCGATCAAGAAATACGTAGAGCAGGTCGTTCTGGTCAAACTGCACCTCGATCCAAGTGCCCCGGTCGGGGATAATGCGGAAGCTATGGAGTAATTTGCCTGATGTGTGCGGGGCAACCTCGAAACAGATGCCCGGAGAACGGTGCAATTGGCTGACCACTACCCGCTCGGCTCCATTGATGATGAATGATCCCCGCTCGGTGACCATTGGCATCTCTCCCATGTAAATTTCCTCGTCCTTTGATGTTCCTTCTTCCGTTAGGCGGAGTTTGACGTGAAGGGAAATGGAATATGTGACGCCGGACTGCAGACATTGCATTTCTGTCAACTTCGGGCCCGAAACATTGTATGAAACATATTGTAGTTCGCATCGCCCATCGTAGCTTGTTATGGGCAATACCTCCTGGAACACCGAATGCAAGCCCACGTTGCGCCTCTGTGTCGGCGCCACATCGGGCTGCAGGAATTCCTGGAAAGAATCGATCTGGTTCTGGATAAGATTGGGCGGTTCAATAACCTCCCTGATCTTACCGAAATTTCGACGTTCAGACATATTTTTTGCCTATGGGTTTGGGTTTGGGGTGGGGCTCGTTAAAGGACAAAAAAAGACAATAGCACAACGGCAGGTCTTCCGCGCGGTGAACCTGTTCGTATGCCCTATGGACCTGGATTTGTTTTTTTCTGCCCGCTATTTTATTTCCACTTCTGCGCCTGCGCCTTCAAGCCTCTTTTTAATTTCTTCGGCTTCCTCTTTGGTATTTCCTTCCTTGACTGGTTTGGGCACCCCCTCTACCAGATCCTTGGCCTCCTTGAGACCCAGGCTGGTAATGGCACGCACCTCTTTAATGACAGCGATCTTGTTACCGCCAAAAGATTTCAGGATGACGTCGAACTCGGTCTTCTCCTCAACGGCAGCGTCTTCAGCGGGGGCTGCGGCGACTCCTGCCATAACTGGAGCGGCGGCGCTTACGCCCCACTTCTCCTCGAGTTCCTTGACCAGATCGGCAACTTCCAGCACGGACTGGTTGCTCAACCATTCTACAACTTGTTCTTTTTTTATTTCAGCCATATTGACCTCCTTGAACTGTTAGCGCCCGCCCTGAAGGGCAAGGGCATTTAAGGGACGGGTTCCCCTAACCGGTTCTAACGGATTGATTACGTTTTCTGTTTTGTTTTGATTTCCTTTATTTCGGGCAATCGCCGACACCGTATAATCGTATTAACTGCCGGCATCCGACTTGCCTTTGAAAAATTTCATTTCTCAGTGGATGACTCTCCTTTTGCGGAACGTGCCATGAGTGCGTAGATGATTCCCTTGGGCACTGCCTGAAACACTCTCAACAGGCCTTGGGCGGGAGCATTCAGGAGCGCGAGCAACTGCCCCCTTAGCACTTCGATGGAGGGCAGCAAGGCCAGTTTTCTGATATCCTTGGAATCCAGCGCTTTTTTATCCAGAAAACCGCCTTTGACCACTATTTTTTCGTGTTCCTTGTAATAAGCGATCAGGGTTTTGGCTACCCCCGGAGCATTCTCACCGCCAACCACTATGGCCGTGGGCCCGTTGAGCCAATCGCCCAGTTCGGGAAATTCCCGCAGCTTGGCGGCTTCATGCAACACGCTGTTTTTCACCACATGGAACTCTGCCTTCTGCTCGGCCAGACGATCCCTCAGATCGGCCGTATCAGCCACTGACATGCGGTCGAAGTCGGCCAGATACAAGTACTTGGATTTATCCAGATGCCGGGCTACTTCGGCGACAAGGAATTGTTTTTCGGGTCTCATGGCGTGCTGCTGAAAATACGGATTAGAGCCTTAAAATTTTGAATACTCCGAAGCATCGAGTTGTAGCCCCGGACTCATGGTGGAACTCAAAGACATTTTTCGTATAAACTTCCCCTTAAAGGAATCGGGTCGCGCCCGGCCTATATTTTCGATGACGTCTTTGATGTTTTCAATGAGTTGCTCGACTGTGAATGAGCGTTTGCCGACCACCACTCCGATATTGGCCGTCTTGTCCATTTTGAATTCGACGCGGCCACCGTGCTTTATGTTATTTACGGCTGCTGCAATGTCGTCGGTGACGGTTCCGGACTTTGGGTTGGGCATTAGACCGCGTGGGCCCAATACGCGGGCAACGGCACGCACTTCCTTCATAGCGGCGGGAGTAGACACCGCCACGTCAAAATCGAGCCATCCATCTTTCACTTTTTTTATCAAATCATCAAGCCCGGCATAGTCGGCCCCGGCTTCGAGGGCTCCCTCCGTATCTTCGCAAAATGCCAGCACCCGCACTTTTTTGCCGCTTCCGTTGGGCAGGTTTATGATGCCGCGCACCATCTGGTCGCTGTGCTTTGGGTCCACTCCCAGCTTAACGGACAGCTCGACGGTTTCATCGAACTTGGCCGCCGGCATTTTCTGTAACAACTCCACGGCCTCACCTAGTTTGTAAGCGCTGGATGGAACCACTGTTTCTTTGCAGGCGCGATATCGTTTGCTCAAGTAAACCATTTCCTTAGGTTGTGTTTCGGGGTTAAAGTTATTTGCAGGTTCAATTAATGACCTCGATGCCCATATTGCGGGCGGTGCCCGCGATGATTCGCGCAGCTGCCTCGTCGTCCCTTGAATTGAGATCCTTCATTTTTATGCGTGCGATTTCGAGCAGTTGTTTGTGCGTGACTATTCCGACCTTTTCACGGTTAGGCACTCCCGAACCTTTGGCGATACCGGCGGCCTTTTTCAACAATACGGCGGCCGGCGGGGATTTCAGGATAAAGGTAAAGGTGTGGTCATGGTAAACTGTGATGACAACGGGCAGAATTGTTCCCGCCTGGTCCTTGGTCTTGGCGTTATACTCCTTGCAAAACCCCATGATGTTGACTCCGGCCGCACCTAGCGCAGGCCCGACTGGAGGAGCCGGATTCGCGGCCCCTGCGGGAAGTTGAAGGCGGATTTCCCCTATTAATCTCTTTGCCATAGTTTCTTAAGTGTTATTCGGTGACGGTTTCCACTTGCCAGTATTCCAATACAACCGGAGTAAACCGACCAAAGATTGATACCGATACCTTGAGTTTGCCATGTTCAGGGTCTATTTCATCAATATTACCGGTCAGGTTGAGGAATGGTCCGTCGTTAATCTTGATCTCATCGCCGACCTCAAACTGGACTTTCGGCACTTCCTTTCCTTCGGCCTCTTGCATCTGGGAGAGGATGCGTTCGATTTCATGCTCCTTGAGCGGGGTGGGATTATTGCCGCCGAGGAATCCGATTACCCCGTCGGCCCCCTGAACGTAATACCAGGGTTTTTCCAGGAGTTTGCCATCTTCGTCAAAAAGACGCATGTTCAGAAAAACATAGCCTGGATAAAACTTGCGCACTTTCTGGGTTTTTTTCCCGCCTTTGACCTCGGATACCGTTTGGGTGGGCATGAGTACTTCAAATATGCAGTCCTCCATCTCCTCTGAAGCGAGATAGCGCTCCAGATACCTCTTCACCGCAGGTTCCTTGTTGGAAAGGGTTTGCACCGCATACCATTGGCCCAGGGCCTGTGTGGATGGATCGCTCATGATTTATACATCTGTGTTTTTCTACAAATTCAGGGCAATCATACCGGTCTTCGAGCGCATCAACTGGGTAAAAAATGTCACCCAGTTGTAGACCGAAAAGTCAGCCAGAGTAATGAAAATTCCGAGAATCACAATGGCTACCAATATAACCATGGTCGAATCCCGTAATTCCCGGCGGGTCGGCCAGGAAGCCTTATGTAACTCGCCCGTGGTCTCACCAAAGAAAATACGAATTTTGCGAAAGGGGTTAGCCATGCCAGTGTTATTTACTAATAAGTTTAAGGGGTTTGTTGCAGTGGCACGGCAGGAGGGGCTCGAACCCCCAACCTGCGGTTTTGGAGACCGCTGCTCTACCAATTGAGCTACTGCCGTAGTGGCTCCTGCGTATCTGTATCAATGAATCGTTCATGAAAAAAAATAGACCATCGATTCACCCGCAATGCGGGTTCTCGACGAAAGCTACAACTTGCACCGTTCTTATTCGATTATATCAGTCACACGACCCGCGCCTATGGTTCTACCACCTTCGCGGATTGCGAAACGCTGCCCTTTTTCCATTGCGATGGGCTTTTGTAAGGAGATGATGACATTGAGGTTGTCACCGGGCATTACCATCTCCACCCCTTCGGGCAGATCGCACACTCCGGTTACATCAGTTGTGCGGAAATAAAACTGCGGACGGTAACCATTGAAGAATGGCGTGTGGCGCCCTCCCTCCTCCTTTGTCAGGACATACACCTCGGCCTTGGCCTTGGTGTGCGGGGTAATGCTTTTGGGCTTCGCGAGCACGTGGCCGCGCTCCACTTCATCGCGTTCCACACCGCGCATCAGCACTCCGACATTGTCGCCGGCGCGTCCCTCATCCAGGAGTTTTCGGAACATTTCAACCCCTGTGGCCACGGTAGTCCTGTTCTTGCCCAGCCCGACGATTTCCACCGGATCGCCCACTTTGACTATGCCGCGCTCTATACGGCCGGTAGCCACAGTGCCGCGGCCTGTTATGGAAAATACGTCCTCGACGGACATCAGGAAAGGCTTGTCGATGATGCGCACCGGCTCTGGAATCTCGTTGTCAACCGCATCAAGCAGTTTACCGATAGATGCAACGGCATCAGCATCGCCCTCCATTGCCTTCGAGGCCGAGCCGTAAATCACCGCGATCTTTTCGCCATCATACTCATACTTGCTAAGCAGATCGCGCACCTCCAATTCTACCAGTTCGAGCAATTCCTCGTCGTCGAGCAAATCAATCTTGTTGAGGTAAACGACCAGGCTGGGCACTCCGACTTGCCGGGCCAGCAGGATATGCTCACGAGTCTGAGGCATCGGTCCGTCCGCCGCGCTCACTACAAGGATCGCCCCATCCATCTGGGCGGCGCCAGTAATCATGTTTTTGACAAAGTCGGCGTGTCCGGGACAATCGACATGAGCATAATGCCGTTTTTCCGTTTCATATTCCACGTGTGCCACCGCGATTGTGACAATCTTGGATTCGTCACGGACCGTTCCACCTTTGGCGATCTCGGCGTAGGATTTTAACTCGGCCAGCTTTTTCTCGCTCTGCACTTTCAGGATCGCAGCGCACAAAGTGGTCTTGCCGTGGTCAACGTGACCGATGGTCCCCACGTTTACATGAGGTTTGGTTCTTTCGAATACTGCTTTAGCCATTGTTATTACAAGGGTTGTGTTGATTTAGTTGGATTGCCGGCTTTTCCGGTAAAGTTTTCTTATCTGGGTGAATCGTGGAGCCCCCGAGCGGATTTGAACCGCTGACCTCGTCCTTACCAAGGACGCGCTCTACCGACTGAGCTACAGGGGCATAGCGGTTCATCGCCGCTTCAGGAATAGCGGGAATCAAAGGGGAGGAATCTGATAGCTAAAAAATTAGCCGTCAACACTTTTTTAAAAAAGTCAAAATAATTTTATTCTACCTTCCATCGGCATCCATGGATCTGTCGTCCAAATCAGTATAAAGTCCCGTAACTGCGGGACGAAGAGCCCCTTCCTCATCCCTCATTCTTTCCCCACTCCTCTCCCCCGACTAAAGACCAAGGACTAAAGACATTTCCCCATTTACGGGCCAATGACGACCTTATAATAACCTGCCCCCAGATCCGAAGCAAAGAATGGACGGTTCACATATACCCGCAAAGCTTCATCAACACTTTCTTCTCCCGATCCCTGAAGCATCAGCGCTTCGCCCACAGGACCTGTGGCGTCGATATTCAGAAGGAACTGCACCGGCCAGAAGTGCAATTCGGCCAGCCCTCTCAATTCTTCCGGCAAATTCACCGAGCGCACTGTCTGTCTGGTCTGCAAGTCAACTATTATCAGCAATCCTGAGGGCTCGGCCGAGGCGGAGGGTATCCCGCTCTCTTTTCCGAAATCCGGGAAAAAATCCCAATACTCCCTTTTCAAGGCATCGATCGGCTCTTCGACATCCAACAAATCGGTTCCCGCAACCGGCTGCAGCACAGGACTCTTCAGAGTGATATTTTCTGTATAGGCACTGAAAATTGTCGTGCTATCCTGCCGTCGAATTTGCCCTACAACAGTGCTGGAATAATTCACGGAGGTCGGCAAAAATAGCGGGGCGGAATCATTAAAGACTGCTTGCTCGCGGAAAATCGGATGAGACGAACCCTCGGCCAGGTCCGTGAATTGCACAATGGCCGGCGGAAAGTCCACCTCCGCTTCCGGTTCGGACAAGACCTGGATTAGCGAAAAGCCCGCAAGGTGCACTACTACCCCGACTATTATGGCGATTCGGGCCATTGGAGTGGGCTTCAGCCTCTGGAACCAAGGGTTGCTCTGCCCGTTTGCAGTAGGAGATGGGCCAGTCCCTTTCGAGGCCGCAACTTTGACTTGCTTGTCAGGTATCATCAGGAGTAGCGAGGAAACCGGGGGGTGGGAGGGATGCTTCGGCCGCAACTTGCACATGGGAAAATCCCGCTTTTCGGGCCTCCTCGAATATGAGCAGTAGCAGTTGCACATCCACACCTTTGTCAGCCTTGACCAGTAGTATAGAACCGGGTAGCTGCTTTGTTTTGACATACTCCTGCAATTTGCTGCGCAGGATTTCACCGTGAAATATCTGTCCTTCGAAAATGATCATGTTATTCTCGCGTACCGTCATAACAGCAGCAGTCGGCGCCCCTGCCAGAAACCCGGCATCGGCCCGTGGCAATTCGATCGTCACACCAGGTGCAAAAAGGAACTGCGAACTGTGCAGAGCGAAAAACAGCCCGATTACGCATAGATCGATAAAGGGCACAAAATCGAACCGCCGCTCCGGTTCCCTCAGATACCGGGTCAGTTTTAATGGACCGGTAATCATCATACGGGGTCGTTCTTCACTGCCTCGGAGGCTGTAGCTTGAGCTGTTTCAGGTTCTTCTTCAGACAATTCGTGCAACAGAAACTGAATGATCTTGAGCCCGGCCCACTCCATCTCGTGAACCAGTGTTCGGACACGGCCGTGCAGGAAATGATGGGCCAAATGCGCTATGATCGCGATCGCCAACCCGGTTGCCGTAGTAATCAAGGCTTCACCGAATCCGGCGGCCAACACTCCGATATGTGCGTATGCCCCTTCGTTCTGCAGAGTAAAAAAAGCACCCACCATGCCAACCACCGTGCCCAGCAGCCCGATAAGCGGAGCTATTCGCGCGATGGCCGCAATCGAGCCGATCCGCCTCTCCAGTAAAGGAATTTCGACCATGGCTGCAGCCTCAATCGAGCACCGCAGCCGTGACTCGTCTTGATCGTAATGCAGCAGCGCCGCCTTGACCACTTCGGGCACCGGCCCCGGCGTTTCCTCACAAACGGTAATGGCCTCGATCAGCCGGCGCTTGCGCACAAGATTGCGGATGCCGGTGATAAAATCATCGGTGCGGATTTGGCCCCGGTGCAGGTAAAGGATGCGCTCGATAAAATAAATAAATCCAAGGAGGCTTACCAACAGCAGGGGCCACATCAAAAGGCCGCCTTTTTCTATCAGGCTTAATTGTAAAAAATCCATGCCGACTGCTCGCTACTGTCTATTTTGATTCCCTTTCCAGATATACAGCCAATTGATTATTAACATAATTTGCCCAAAATAAAAGTTCCGATTTCTACAAACCGGCCGGTCGCGATGAAAAATTCCGGATTTTAACCTCCGCAAGTGTGCGCCCGGGTAACCCGTGGGCCGAAACCAGATGATATATCTCGCGGGCGTCCTCGTAACGGTTTTCCCTCTCAAACAAGGTACCAAGCTCGAAGATGCAGCGTGACAGCCAATAACGGCCCTGCGCTCTCATTTGATGGCCGGCGGCATCCTGCTCGATTAAAAATCTTGCTATCACCAGCCAGTAGAACTCCTGCGCCCGCACCTCGTCTTTCTGGCGGGTGGCGGCAAATCCTCTTTTGAACCCGGCCTCGGCCCTCAAGTCCGCCGGCAGATTGCCCAAGTCGAATAGCCGGCTCAGTATGGCGATCGCGTCCTCCAGAAAGGCCTCATTTTGACTGGCTTGAGCCAAAAAACAGTCGGCCCTGGAAATTTCCGCCCGGTAGCGCTCAGGGTGATCCGGGAACTGGTTGATGATGTCTTCATAGATAAATTGGGCGGCCCCGAAGAGATTGAGCTGACGGGAGAGGTCGCCCTGCTTGAGCCGTGCGTAGAAGACCAGGTAGTGCTCCGGATAGTCCCTGGTCAGCCGTTCGAGGAGCGCTACGGCTTCCTGATAGGCGGCGTTAAGCCCGAGAACCTCGGAATTTAGCGCGGCTTCCCAGAGTGCCAGCGGAGCATATTCACTTTCCCGATACAAGTCTGCCACCGCAATTAGTCGCCTCTGGGCCTCAACCGGCCTGTTTACCCTCACAAAGTAACGGGCCTCGATGAGGTAGGACAACACCGCCGGCGACGAACTCCCGAAACGCTCACGCAACTGCACAAATACCTGCAATCCATCTTCGGCTTTTTGGTTTATGAGGAGCGCCTGCCCTTTGAGAAGAAGTGTGTGGCTGGCGATGAGAGACCGCTGCTCATCGTCGATGATCCGCTCGGGCGCCTCCGCAAGGATATTCAGAATGAGGTCGCAGCGATCGGGTGTATCGGCGGCCTGCCGGGCTTCGACGGAGAGTTGGGACTCCAGCCACATGAGCCGCAGCCGCAGATCAGGCGGCATAGCGGTCTGCTCGGCTCCCTCTAGCAGATTGCTGATCCGGGCAAAAGCCTCTTCGGTCTGGCCGCGTGCTTTCATATCGCTCACTACATTCCACTCCGCTTGCCAGCGCTGAAGGGGGTCAATCCCGGAAAGGTCTCCGGCCTCATCGAGATGGGCTTTGGCTCGATCGAGCCGATCGGACCTTAACTCGGACAATACAAGTTGGAAGAGCAACGCGCCCCGGTCCAGCTCGTTTGACGCTTCCGCCATTGCGGCCTCGTAGGCACCCGCCGCATTTACGTAATCACCGTTCAGGAAAAAACAATCGGCCATTAGTATGCCCAGGCGGGCTTTATCGGGACCGTCGGGTAAACTCGCGCGCAGGAGATTGAGGTAGTCGGCGGCAGTCCGGTATTGAGGAGGCTCCCGTTTCCACGCTACAAAGGCGAGTAACCGTATGGCGCTGTTTTTGAGGGGCGATCCGGGAAACTGCTCGAGTATGCGTTTAGCGTCGGATTGGGCGGCATCGAGACCGTCTGCGTTCAGAGCAATCACGGATCGGAAATAATAAAACTCGTCCAGTAACTGATGAGGACTCGCGCGGTTGATAAGCTCGTCGAGCATGGCAGGGAATTCCTCGGACCCATCCCCTGCCAGTGGACCACGCGCTAACAGGTAGAAGGCTATTTTTTGCAGGTCGCGGCTGCCGTCCTTGTTCAAAAGCTCCTGCAGGGCAAGACGCCCGCGCCCACTCTCTTCACCCAATATCAAACCAAGTAGAAGGAGGAACTGGTCTCGTAAATCGCGCTCCTGCACGGACACGAAACGCAATTGCTCTTCTATAACCTCGATGGCCTCATCCCTGCGCCCCAACTGGTCGAGCACGATTGCCAGAAGCCTGGCCATTTCAAATCCCCCGCGCTGTCCCTGCAATTCGCGCACCTTATCCTTGAGGCCTGCGGCGACGCTTTCATTGACCTGGCCGGACAATAGCTGGTTTCGCCGCAAGGCCGTTTCGATTTGCGCTTGCTGGGTCTCTGAAACGGCGTTCTTACCGGCATCAGTAAATAACCGTTTGGCCGCGTCCGGCTCCCCCCTGGCCTCCTTCAGCAATCCGGCCGTCAGGTAATACCAGGAGCGTTCCCATTCAGTTATGCTCCCTGCCTCAATTGCCTCAAGGTCCTCTTCGGCCGCATCGAGATTGCCGCTTTGGTAGCCCGTAATGGCCCGCAGTAAAAGGTAGGAGTCTTCCTCAGGATACGTATAGCTCACCAGTACAATTGCGGCATCGGAATATTTAGCATCTCCTATGAGAGCAGATGCCAGGCGCAACTGAATTGCCGCACGCCGCCTGGGTTCCAGCGAAGGATCGTCCAGTGCCTGGCGGTAGAGCCGGGCGGCCAATGCGGAGAATCCGGCCCCGAGCGCGTCATCGGCCGCCCCGATCCCCCATTGCCAGGCACGGGAATCCGCAATTTCTACGGTTGTTCCCTGAGCGACCAATGGTGTGTCAGGCACAGCCTGCAAAAAACCGGCGCAAAGGCACAGGTTTAGCCAAAGAGTCAAACCGAGCATCATTCCCGGCCGGCGAATCATCGAAATAGTAACGCTGCTTAACATTTACAATTCCCCATACTGCATATAGAAGTTGAGATGAAAGTCAAAATCGCCTTGCAAATAGGTAATTACCGCTCCAAAGCATGAGACTATTGACCCCTTCGGAAGTTCCCGCCTCGCGACTCGGCTTCGTCTGCCGGGAATCACGCTTTTACCAGTTTATCGGTGTCCCAATAGGTCTGGTTTTTCTCGGTGGCGGTGCTTGGTTTTACCGAGTGGCAGAGTTTCCGGTTTGGATCGAGCTGCCTCTTTTGCTCATTTTGATGCTTTTTGTTTATCTCGCGATATCCGGATTTATAAAATCCCTTAGTTCAGATAACTGGGTGCTGCGTTACGACGGATCTCATCTGCTCCTCAAGTTTCGCTCATTCCACAACCGCCACTTTCCTTCAAAAGACAAGCAGATAGTTACTATCGAACCCGGGGAAGTGGATTGGGTTCGTCACCTCCGGCGAAAAATCGCATTTTCGAGCGGCCACGGCTATGAAAACAGCATCTACTCATGGGTCGAAATCCAGCTTAAGGCGCCGGTATCGGTCGAATTAAAGGACTCCCTGAAACGCGAATCAACACTTCAAACAAGCGGCATCAGAATAGGCCACAGCCCGGTGATCCTTGAGGGAGAGAACCGTTTGCTCGTAGAATGGTCGAGCCGTCATAGCCGCGTAACCCCTTCAATCGAAAAGGCATTGAGCCACCTCTCCAGGAATTATGTCCGCAAATCGATCAATGACGTGGCCGTTGACCTATCACCTGGCTCCGGAATATCTGAAAAAGAGTTCGAGGACGAAATCATCCGGATGGTAATGAGCGGAGATGACCTCAGAGCGCAAGGGATAGTCAGGCAATTCTACCAAATGTCCCAGACCGAGGCTCATTTGTTCGTTAAAGAGTTAAAAAAATAATTGAGGTCTAATATACAATAAACTGAACTCTTTTCCGGTCATTTTTAGCACATTTCCTCTTTTTACCTAATAAAGCTTTTATTCTCTCCGACAAAGGATATTCATTTAGCCCGGTAATTACCGTTATAATAATTACATGATATTATTCGTCCCCAAGGAAACCCGGCCCGGAGAGGCCCGCACCGCCCTTGTCCCGGCAAACGCCAAAAAACTTTCGGCGCTCGGTCTCACAGTGGAAGCAGAGGCCGGGCTGGGCGCACAAAGCCATTACGCCGACAAAGAATATACCGAGGCCGGGGCAACCATCGTAATGAACAAAGAGGATGCTCTCAGTTCTGCCGACATCGTTCTGCGCGTGTGCAAACCCGAGTTGAAAGAAATCGCTCTCCTCAAGAAAGGAGCGTTGCACATCAGCTTTCTGGACCCGTTCAACGAACCGGAACTTCTAAAAGCTTTCGCAGAAGCCGGAGTCAGCGCCGTCAGCATGGAAATGATGCCGCGTACCACTATCGCACAGAAGATGGACGCTCTCAGTTCTCAGGCCAACCTGGCCGGATACTATGCCGTCATCAAAGCGGCCGAGCGCATGACCAGCATACTGCCCATGATGATGACTCCCGCAGGCACCATTTCGCCGGCCCGCGCTTTCATTATCGGAGTGGGTGTAGCCGGCCTGCAGGCCATCGCCACCGCAAAGCGATTGGGCGCGCGCGTGGAAGCTTTTGACACCCGGCCCGTTGTCGAAGATCAGGTTAAATCCCTGGGCGCACGTTTCGTCAAAATCGATCTTGGTGAAATGGGCCAGACCAAGGACGGATACGCCAAGGCCCTGACCCCCGAGCAGATAGAAAAACAACGCGCCGGCATGGCGAAAGTTTGCGCCCGCAGCGACATCGTTATCACCACCGCCAAGCTCTTTGGACGAAAAGCCCCAATAATTGTCACTAAAGCGATGGTCGATGGCATGAAGCCCGGCAGCGTCATAGTTGACCTCGCGGCGGAAGGCGGCGGCAACGTAGAAGGCACAAAGCTGGATGAAGAAGTGGTGACTGAAAACGGCGTGATCATACTTGGCCCGGGTAATGCCGAGGGACAAGTCGGCCACCACGCCAGCCAGGTTTACTCCGCGAATCTCGAAGCCTTCATCGAGCATTTCTGGAATGCGGATAACAAAACCCTGAGCATCGACCTCGAAGACGAAATCATCAAGGGCTGCCTGTTGACTCACAATGGCGCCATCATTCACGAATCCTTTAAATAAACTATTGCCCATGAATCTAATCCTTCTGTTATTCATCTTCACCCTCGCGGCCTTTCTCGGACTCGAGTTGATTTCAAAAGTGCCCTCGCAGTTGCACACCCCGCTCATGTCGGGCGCCAATGCAATATCCGGCATTACAATAGTCGGCGCGCTGTTAGCTACAGGCGCTAATGAGGGCGGCACTCTTGCCATGATCCTCGGGGTGGTCGCGGTAGCCTTTGCCACCGTCAACGTTGTGGGCGGTTATCTGGTGACAGACCGCATGCTCGCCATGTTCAAGAAAAAGGAAGGCGATAAGAAATGAGCGCCCAGGACATTATCAACCTCGCCTACATCGCGGCGGCCATCCTGTTTATCTACGGCATAAAAATGCTCGGCTCGGCTGCAACAGCTCGCCGGGGCAACATTATTTCCTCGGTCGGTATGCTCCTTGCCGTGGTCGTAACTTTGCTGAACAAAGATATTATCGGGCCAAACTACCTTTGGATAGCAGTCGGTATAGGTATCGGCGCACTCGCCGGCGGGCTGGCCGCCAAACTGGTAAAAATGACCTCCATGCCCGAAATGGTCGCCCTATTCAACGGCTTCGGCGGCCTCGCAAGCCTACTGGTAGGCTGGGCCGAATACGAAAAAATCATCGCACGGGGAATGGGATGGGACGCATACCTGCTTCAAACCGGCGGCAATCCCTACTTTACAAGCACGGTCATTATACTAGCCGTCCTTATCGGAGGCGTCACCTTCACCGGCAGCATGTTCGCATACGGTAAACTCTCCGGTCTCATCGCCGGCAGGGCGCGCGTCTTTCCCGGCCAGAAAGCTATCAACGTTCTGCTCCTGGCCTGCATCATCGCCGTTGGAGCTATCTTCACAGTTCAATATAACGACCTATACATTGCTCACCGGCTCATTGTAGTGGTTGTTGGGCTCTCCATGCTGCTCGGTGTTATGGGAGTGGCGCCCATCGGCGGAGGCGACATGCCGGTAGTCATTTCACTGTTGAACAGTTGTTCCGGTCTCGCCGCGGCCATAGCAGGATTCGTTATAAACAACAATGTGCTAATCGTGGCAGGCTGCCTCGTAGGCGCCAGCGGACTCGTCCTCACAGTGATCATGTGCAAGGCGATGAACCGCAACATCGCCAATGTTCTCTTCAGCGGCCTGGGCGCCACAGTTCAGAAAGCCGGTGATGGCGATCAAGGCGAAGTAAAAGCCATCTCCGTACAAGACGCCTACTACGTGCTCGAATCCGCCGGCAATGTAATCTTTGTTCCCGGCTACGGCATGGCGCTGGCCCAGGCCCAGCACGTTGTCCGTGAACTCGGTGACATCCTGCAGGAAAACGGAACCGAAGTGCGTTACGCCGTTCACCCCGTTGCCGGCCGCATGCCGGGCCACATGAACGTCCTCCTCGCCGAAGCCAACGTACCCTACGAAGAACTCGTTGAGATGGACGATGTAAACCCCACCATGCCCACCGTGGACGTCGCCATTGTCATCGGCGCCAACGACGTTGTTAATCCGGCGGCACTCGAGGACGAAGGCAGCCCCATATACGGCATGCCCATTATCAACGTGCACGAAGCCAAGACCACCTTTGTTTTAAAGCGCAGCCTCGCGGCCGGCTTTGCCGGAGTGCAGAACGGACTCTTTTTCATGCCCAACACCTGCATGCTATTCGGCGACGCCAAAGCCTCACTCAGCGCCCTCATTGCCGAGTTCAAGGAAGGCTGATAAAAGAAGTTCCCGCCGTCGCGGGGCTATGGCGCGGCAGGGCAGAGGTTCAAAAGTTTGAGGACCAAGGACCGTTCTTATACCCGTCTGCGCCGCACTATAACGATTGCCAGCACGCCGAGGCCCATTAAGAGCCCATAGGTCCCGGGTTCGGGTATTACGAAGTTGGTCAGGAACACACTGTTTGTAGTATATTGCACATCAAAAAAGCCGTGGGAGTCGGCGGTCAAAAAAGTCTGGCCATTTGACAGTCCGAAAAATGTGCCGGTGAGGGACAGGCTGCTTAAAATCTCAAAGGTGTCCGTGGGTGAAATAAAGTTTTCAAAACCGTCGAGTATGAAGATATCCAATTCGCCACCGAGCGTCACCAGTCCCGTGACATCAAGGAAGTCATAGTCGATGCCCTGGAGTAAACCGCCGAGTTCGAAAGAGAGCAGAGAGGTGCTCTGCAGAGTGAGGTCGTCTTCAAGATTTAGGGTGCCAAAACTGTTTCCCGGGGCTATCTCGCCTGCGTTGATCACATCGCCCGAGATGAAACCCCCGCCGCCGGTGAGCAGGCCCGACTCCCTGATAAGCAGTTCATCCAGCGTGCCCACGCTGACCCTGCCGCCATCGGATACATTCAAGGTGCCGATACCGCCACCGAAACCGCCTAATTGAAGGTCCACTGATGTGGTTAAGGAAGATAACGATCCGCTCACGTTCACTGTCCCCTCGCTGCCTATGAAGTTTCCGATATTAAAGGTATTGCCGGTAGAAACAGAACCGCCTGCTGATATATTAAGCTCGCCGGCGCCGGAATTGCCTACGTAAATAAGACTCGTGGAGTCTATGGTCGAGTCGGTACCGGTTACATTTACTGTCCCTATGCCGGTCGAGGCGTTCCCGAGATTTAATCCATCGGCGGAAACCAAGCCGCCGCTTGCGACATTGAGCGTGCCGGTGCCGGAACTGCCGACGATGAGGTCGCTCGTTGTGGTTAAGCTCGAGCTGACACCCCCGATGTCTTTGCCGGTGACTGTGACCGTGCCGCTACTTCCAGAAAAGGATCCGATTAAACTATTAAAACTGGTAACTGAGCCGCCATCTGATACGGTGAGCGCGCCGGTGCCGGAAGCGCCTACGACAATAGTGCCTGATGCGATATAAGTTGATCCTGTTCCGTCCACGATCACTGTCCCATCCCCGGTGGCGGTGTTCCCAATAAAAACTGTGTTGCCAGAAGTAACAGAACCGCCGGCTTCTACATTGAGCGTGCCTATGCCGAAATTGCCTATGTAATGTTGGAATGCAGTGTCATAAGTCGAATTCGCCCCGTTTACGGTTACTGTCCCCATACCGCTCGAGGCGTCTCCAATATAACCTTCTTTTTCCGCAGTAACAGAACCGCCGAGTAATATATTAAGCGTACCGGTGCCATTACTGCCTACATAAAGGTTGCCTGCAGTGTTAAAGTTAAAAGGGTCTAGGTCTTTAATCGTTAAGCTCGAGCCGGTGCCGGTAACGGTGACCGTGCCCGTACTGCCCGTGCCGTTCCCAATATAACCTTCGAAGTCAGCAGTAACAGTACCGCCTGCTTCTACATTGAGCGTACCGGTGCCGGAATTGCCTACGATAAGAGTGCTATCTGTGGTAAAAGTCGAACTCGTCCCGTTTACTTTCACTGTCCCCGTACCGAACGAGGTGAACCCAATAAAACTATTGATGGCAGAAGTAACAGAACCGCCGGCCTCTACATTGAGCGTGCCGATGTCGTTTTTGCCCACGATAAGAGTGCCTGTGTTTTCCCAAAGAGAGAGGGCCCCGGTAATAAGGACCGTGCTGCCGCCGCTGTTAACCTCTTTGCTAACGGTGCCATTGACATTTGTTAAAGTATCGCCGAGATCGACGTCAAGGGTGCCGATGCCGGTGTCGCCAACGATGACATCGCCCAAGGTCGACCCGTCTGTAAAATCTCCCGAAAAGGATATCGCCGACCAGGATGGGCATGGCAAAACCGTCGCAGCTAAAGCCGCTAATGCCCATTTTGGGATAAATCGTGGCAGGGGGTGTTTCATAAACTCAGCAGAACAACGAGCCGTTTTAATCAAGAAGGATTTTTATCAATAACAGATTTACCCGGGTATGTAAAGGAAAAAAGTCTTTTAGTCTTTAGTCCTTGGTCGGGAGGAGTGGACAATGGATAATAGGAAATTGACCACTGCCTACTGACCATTAATCACTGACCAAGGACCAGGGACTAAGGACTAATGACTAAGGACCTTTCCAGTTTTCCACGTCCCTTGTTTTTATGCTGATAATGCCTAAGAAGCATAGTATGGCGCATACGGCGACAAACCAGTCGCCATGGCGCGTGTAAAAGCTCAGCCGATCGGTCCAATTGTGATCGCGGCTCATTGCAATTGTATCGACCCCGCGAAAGTATATCCCTTTGGATGGATCGAGCAGGATTTTGCGCACGTTACCGAATTCGTCGATCCATCCGCTCCAGCCGGCGTTGCCACAACGCAGCACCGGGCGGCGAGTTTCCACCGCCCGCAAGACCGAATGGGCGGCGTGTTGATAGGCTCCGCCTTCTTCCCCATACCATGCGTTGTTGGTTGCCACAAAAAGAAAATCGGCGCCGGCCTTTACGGTTTCCCTGGCCAGCGCTGGAAAGATATCCTCGTAGCAGATCAGGGAGCCCACGTGGTAAATGCGATCACCGACCTGGAGCGGCAGAACTTCGGGTTCATCTCCCGGTACAAACGACCCGTCTATGGGCACGAACTTTTTTATAAACGGAAACAGCCGCTGCAACGGAACGTATTCGCCGAATGGCACCAGCTTGCGTTTGCTGTAATAGGGATTGAGGACTCCCAGTTTCGGGCTGACGACAAAGACTGCGTTGTGCCATAAGCCGTCCTGCAAGGCGAGGTTGCCCATCAGGGCCGGCTTGTCCAGCCGTGCCATTAATTCTTCGGTCCACCGGCGCATTTCCTGATGGCCCTGTACAGGCCATGGCGTGACGGTTTCGGGCCACACTATTAACTCGGCTCCGAGCGCATCGGCAAAAAGAGTCTGACGCTCAAGAGTTGCGAGGTTAGCGTCGGCCTTGGAAGAGTCCCATTTGTCCGGCTGCAAGGTGTATGGTTGGATCATTCCTGCCCGGAACATGGGGCGATGATCCTGTTCGAAAAACCCTTGCCAGATAACCAAACTTGCGGTTCCCAGCAACATCGCCAGGGCGCAGTAAAATTCCGGGCAGAGCCGCCGCCACCATTCGGTTGTCCCCTTTTGGGTCAGGATTTGGCGCAGATAGAAGACAATGCCCAGGTTGAAGAAAATCAGCACAAAGGATACACCGTAAGAGCCTGTGTAGGCGATTATTTGCAGGAGGGCCGGACGCTGCCATTGACTGGCCGCCAACGGCAGCCAGGGAAAGCCGCTCAGAAAAAATGTGCGCGCCCATTCCAGTAAAACCCACGCCCCGGCCAATCCTGCCAATCCCATAATCCGCAAATAGAATGACCGGCCCGGCAGACGCGGCACAACCCACCACGCCGCAAGAGCCCACGCTGCCCAGTATAACCCCAGTACAAAGGAAAGCACAGTCATTCCAAACCAGGTGACATGCCGCAGCCACCAGATCAGGATCAGCCAGGAGACAAACCCGGATGTAATAGCGGTTAAGGCAAATGGCAGCAGTTTAGGCCGGTACAAAGCCCAAGTTATTACGGGAACGGCAAAAATGTAAGCGGCTTCGGGTAAATCAAAGGGCGGGAACGGAATAACGCAGAAAAAGGTCGTCGATACAAAAACCAAGATCGGCAGGCCAAATGTCTTCAATGTTTTACTAATGGTAAAATTCACTTCCCAAATCCTTCCCTTCATCCTTCATCCTTCCTCCTTCTGACTTCTCTTCCCTCAACCATACTTGGGGTAACAGCATTTTTTGTATTTCTTGCCGCTGCCGCAGGGGCAAGGGTCGTTTCGACCGACCTTGGGATGTTCGCGCTTGATTGTAACCTTGGGTAGTTTCGCTCCTTCGGTTCCCGGTTCTGTACCGGGCCCGGCGGCGGCACGGCCGGCCGCAGCCGCGAAGGCCTCGACGGCATCGGCCGGACCGGTGGTGCGAGCCGAGCGCGATAGCTGGGCCAGCATATTTTCTGGGGATGTGACACTTATGGACGATCGGAAGATGCCCGAGCAAACAGAAGCGCGGATGATATTCATCATCTGCTCAAAATAAACATACGCCTCATTTTTATACTCATTGAGGGGGTCTTTCTGCCCATAGCCCCGCAAGCCGACACTTTGACGCAACTCTTCCATTTCGGTCAGGTGGTCCTGCCAGTGCCGGTCGATGGAGTGAATGATGACAAAGCGCTCGAGCATCCGCATGGCTTCGGGATCCTCCACCGATTCCTTGGTGGCATAGGCCGATTTGATTTTTTCAAGAACAAACCGGCTCAAGTCTTCTATCACGAGGTCCTCGCACTCGCCGGTCTTCAGGGCGATGGGGAAATGGCCGTTGGTCCACCGAAGGAATAACTCGAGGGATTCGGCACCGGCTTTTTTGACATCCATCATCCCGGTTTCCTCCATGCGGAATTCGAGTTCCTCCTCTATGAGTTCGAAGATAATATCACGGGGCACTTCCGTGTGGATGGCGTCGTTGCGGATTCCGTAGATGACTTCGCGCTGCTTATTGAGCACGTCGTCATACTGGAGCAAACGCTTGCGGATGGAATAATGGTGCTGCTCGACTGTCTTCTGCGCTCTTTCGATGGCCGGGTTTAGCCACTTGTGCTCGAGCGGCTCTCCTTCGACAAAGGAGTTTTCAAGAACCTTGGAGGCGATGCCTGACTTGCTGTAAAGCCGCATAAGGTCGTCCTCAAGCGATATGAAGAAACGCGAAAGGCCGGGGTCGCCCTGGCGCGCGCAACGCCCACGAAGCTGACGGTCCGTACGTCGGGATTGGTGCCGCTCGGTGCCCAGCACCAGGAGGCCGCCAATATCGGGAATGCCCTCGCCCAATTTGATGTCGGTGCCACGGCCAGCCATATTGGTGGCTATTGTTACGGCTCCGCGCTGGCCGGCACGCGAAATGATTTCGGCTTCCTGCTGGTGAAATTTGGCATTGAGAACATTGTGCGGGATATTGGCACGCTTGAGCATGCGGCTTAGCACCTCCGATGCTTCCACCGAAGCGGTGCCAACCAACACCGGTTCTCCCCTACTCTGCGCTTCCTTGATGTCGCTCACAGCGGCGTTATACTTTTCGCGGCGGGTCTTGAATATGAGGTCGTTGTAGTCGACGCGCTGGTTCGGCTCGTTGGTGGGAATAACTATGACGTCGAGGCGGTAAATGTCGTGAAATTCATTGGCTTCGGTTTCGGCTGTACCGGTCATGCCGGCCAGTTTCTCGTATAGGCGAAAAAAGTTTTGAATGGTTATGGTGGCATAGGTTTTTGTTTCCTTCTCTATGGTAACGTTCTCTTTGGCTTCAATGGCGGCGTGCAGGCCGTCACCCCATCGCCTTCCGGGCATGAGCCGACCTGTATTTTCATCAACTATGAGTACCTTGCCGTTTTGCACAACGTATTCGACATCGCGCTCGTAGAGTGAATAAGCGCGCAGGAGTTGGCTTATGCAGTGAATGTCCTCGCTGACTGCCTCGAAGCGGTGCTGTGACTCTGCTTTACGACGGTCTTTTTCCTTATCCGGGACTCCGTCCTCACTGTCTATTTCCATGAATATTGTGGGCAGGTCGGGCAACAGGAATGCATCATCGTCATTGGGCCGCAGGAGCTTTCTCCCGTTTTCAGTCAAGTCGGCCTGGTGCGCCTTTTCATCTATTATGAAATAGAGGTTCTCCTTAAGAGCGTAATATTGTTCCTTGTTGAAATCGCTGCTCATATCGAGTTCGAATTTCTCGAATGCCTTTCGATATTTGCCAACTTCCATGACCCGGAGGAATTGCTTGTTACTGGGTGCTCCCAGCTTAACCTGAAGAAGTTTTTCACAAGCTGCCAATTCATCGCCGCCGTCTGAGGTGAACTCGTTTTTGGCTTCGGGAACCAGGCGGTTGCACAGCTTGTTCTGCTCGCGTACGAGTCGCTCAATGACCGATTTGAGTTGCACAAAGGGCAGCTCGGTCTCTTGCTGCGCGGGACCGGAAATGATAAGGGGAGTGCGCGCCTCGTCGATTAGGATGGAGTCCACCTCGTCGATAATAATGAAGAAATGGTCGCGCTGGACTTGGTCCTCCTTGCGAGTGGCCATGCCGTTATCACGCAAATAGTCGAACCCGAACTCACTGGCGGTGCCGTAGGTAATATCCCGTTCATACATCTCCCTGCGATCTTCCGGGCGCATGGAATTCTGGATGCAGCCCACACTCATCCCGAGAAATTTGTAAATATGGCCCATCCACTCTGAGTCCCGGCGCGCAAGGTAGTCGTTAACGGTGACCAACTGGCAGTTGCGACCGCTCAAGGCGTTCAGGTAAAGGGACAAAGTGGCCACAAGGGTCTTACCTTCACCGGTGGCCATTTCAGCGATCTTATTCTGGTGCAGGGCCATACCGCCGACGAGCTGCACGTCGTAATGCACCATGTCCCATTCCCATTGCTGATCGCATACCGTGATGCTCCGTCCCATTAGGCGTCGCGCCGCGTTTTTGACCACCGCGAAAGCCTCGGGCAGCAGAGCGTCAAGATCTTCCCCATCGGTAAAGCGCTGCTTGAATTCAGCTGTCTTAGCCTGCAATTGCTCATCCGAAAGACCCCGATAGGATTCATCAAAGCGGTTGATTTCCACAACCACCGGTTCGGTTTTCTTCAGAAATTTGCGGTAATGTCCGCCGGTAAATTTCTTTTTAATAAATTGAAGCATTTAATTAACCCTTCCTCATCCTCATCCTCTTTGTTCCTCTGGCCCTTTGTTCCTCTGACCCTTTAAACCTTTTCCCCATCTTTCCATCTTATATCTGTGTTTATCTGTGTAATCTGCGGTTAAAAAATTCTTTCTTTTTCAGCATTAAACCGCAGCCAACTAATAAATCGGATCTGCCCGGCCAGCCAATTACCATACGGATTATATCAGCTCCCTGAAGTAATCGATGGTTTTTTCCAAACCGGTTTCGAGATCGACTTGCGGTTCCCATCCGAGATATTTTTTCACCGACTCTATAACCGGCTTGCGCTGCATGGGATCATCCTCAGGCAACGGTTTAAATGTAATTTTTGATTTGCTTTTGGTCATGGTGATAACTTTTTCGGCTAATTCCAGAATGGAAAATTCGCAGGGATTGCCCAGGTTGAGCGGTCCGATAGTATCCTCCTGGTTCATTATACCGATAATGCCATCGATGAGGTCGTCCACGTAGCAAAAAGATCGCGTTTGTGAACCGTCGCCATACACCGTGATTTCCTCCCCTCGCAAGGCCTGTACGATAAAGTTAGAAACCACCCGGCCGTCATCGGCCATCATGCGCGGTCCGTAAGTATTAAAGATGCGCACGACGCGGATATCAACATTGTTCTGACGGTGGTAATCGAAGAAAAGGGTCTCGGCGCAGCGCTTGCCCTCGTCATAGCAGGAGCGAAGACCGATGGAGTTGACATTTCCCCAGTAACTCTCGGGTTGCGGATGCGTTAGTGGATCGCCATAAATTTCAGAAGTGGAAGCTTGCAGGATGCGCGCGTTAATGCGTTTGGCGAGACCAAGGCAGTTGATCGAACCCATTACCGAGGTCTTAACAGTTTTAATTGGATTGAACTGGTAATGTATGGGGGAGGCGGGACAGGCCATGTTGTAAATCTGGTCAACCTCCACCTTGAAGGGATCTACGATGTCATGGCGGATCAATTCGAAATATGCACTCGTGAGAAGGTTGCGGATATTGTTCTTTGTCCCAGTGAAAAAATTATCCATGCACACAATCTCATGGCCCTCGCGCAGCAGCCGCTCGCACAAGTGGCTGCCCAGAAAGCCCGCTCCGCCTGTCACTAGTATACGCATTTTCTCTTATTCCAGTATGTAAACTCCTGCCTTGCCGATAATAGAAGCGGTTGCACAAATAAATATCAACACTTTTGAAACACGGCCGGGATTCCTGGTTCCCAATGGGTTGCATCTAAGCGTAAAATAAATATTGCCATCCGTATATAACCGCAAGGCCGGCCACGGAATATTTTCCGGGTTGCCTGCGGGGAATTTTGCATATGCCGGAGCCAACGACTTCGACCGGACGCCTGCAATTCACGCAGCTACTAGAAGAAACCTTTGGCGGCTACTTTAATTTTCTATATGCCCCCGTGACCGCTTTGGTTACGACCGCATAGCTGATGCCACGGCTCTTTGCCACCTGATTCTTTGAGGTGCCGCCTTTTACTTCTTTCCTTATGGCGTCGCGTAGGGCCGCTGTGATCTTGATCCGCTTGCGGCGTTTGACCGAGCGAGCAGTTCGCGTACGTGTTTTCGCGGGCGCTTTCGCTTTTCTTTTCCTGACTTTTCTCCTTACTCCGGCGCTGGAAATTTCCTGCAAGGCCTTTATCAGATCGCGAGGCGTATTGTAATCGCTATTCTTAACAATAGCGACTAAACTGGCATTTTTTTCCCGTGCTATCTTTATTTTAGCCGTAATCGCTCTTTTCTTTATAGCGAGCCTGACTTCTTCTTTTTTCAAACGTTTAAGTTCGTCTCTTATACTCATATTATCTTATTTTAAGTTTCGTACAGGTTAGAATTAAAATACCTAGTAAATTAATTATTTTTCATAACTCAAGCTTTTTTATAATAATTATTTGAGATAAATTTCTTCAATAAACAAATAATGTCTAGATAAAAACCAATAAAAATATATAAAACAGTTGCCGGATCATAATTAAGTTTCAGTGTCTCCTTTATCGTAGCGATCAATCCATTGTCTGCTCCACGTATCATAATCGCCCCCTTCCAGGTGCTCGCGTGCCTTTAGCATAAGGTCCTGATAAAAGTGCAGGTTATGGAGAGTTAACAGGACTCCACCCAGGGATTCCCCGGCTATTATGAGATGCCGCAGGTATGCCCGGCAGAATTTACGGCAGGTATAATTATCCATCCCTTCCACGAGAGGACGCGCATCTTCACGGAAACGCCGATTACGCAGATTCAGAATACCGTGGGGGGTGTAGGCGGTACCGTGACGGGCATCCCGTGTCGGCAAAACGCAGTCGAACATATCCACTCCCAACCCGATCATTTTCAACAATTGCGGAGGTGTTCCCACACCCATAACGTATCGGGGCCGGTCCTCCGGCAACAGGGGTATGACACAGGAAACCTGTTCAAACATCTCCGGCTCCGGCTCGCCTACACTTACTCCGCCCACCGCGTATCCCGGAAAATCCAGGTTGACAAGTTCGCCGGCGCACTGCGTCCGCAAGTCCTTGTATTGCGATCCCTGCACGATGCCATAAAGGTAACGGCCCCCATCGAAAAATCCCTCCTCGCGGGCGATATCCAGACATTTACCGGCCCAGCGCACGGTACGCTCCACTGCGGCACGGCAGTCATCCTTCGGGCATGGCCATGGCGGGCATTCGTCAAGCACCATGGCGATGTCGGAACCTAGATTCTGCTGCACCGTCATCACTTCTCGGGGCCCCAGAAAAAAGAGGTCGCCGTCTAGGTGTGAGCGAAATGAGATGCCCTCGTCGGTGATTTCCCGCAACTTGGCCAGACTGAAGACTTGAAATCCTCCACTATCGGTCAGGATCACCCCGTCCCAACCCATGAATGCATGCAAGCCGCCCAGCTTGGCGATCAATTCGGACCCGGGACGCAAGTTGAGGTGGTAAGTGTTGCCGAGTATAATCGGACAGTCGATTTCGCGCAAGACGTCCGGCATCATGCCCTTGACAGTTGCCTGTGTACCGACCGGCATGAAGACGGGGGTATCCACCGGCCCGTGGAGAGTTTGCATACGTCCGCGGCGCGCCGGGGTGCGCGCATCCGTATTTAGAACTTCGAAATGATTAGTCATGAAAAAAGGAGGCGCGATTCACCTGCATTATATCCGAAAAGGCAAAAATAATATAATAGTGACACTTCGCCAATAGGTTTCCCATAGCGCTTGACCAGAATGGATTTCTGCCCAGCATTCCAAACTATCCATGCTTCTAGTTATAGATAACTTCGATTCTTTCACCTACAACCTCGTGCAGTATTTCGGAAAACTCGGGCAGGAGCCGCGCGTTTACCGCAACGACGAGCTGTCGGCTGAAGAAGCTCTAGCGCTTAATCCGGAGCGAGTGCTCATATCGCCCGGCCCCGGCACACCCGGTGATGCCGGCAACAGTCTCGAAATTATCGCCGCCTTTGCAGGCAAGACGCCGCTACTTGGCGTTTGCCTGGGGCATCAGTGCATAGGCGAGCATTTCGGGGGCAAAGTGGTCCTCGCGGACCGCATTGTGCACGGAAAAACTTCGGCCATACATCATCAGGGCTCCGGACTGTTCAAGGGCTTGAAGAACCCCTTTGCGGCAACCCGATACCATTCCCTGCTGTTGGAACGAGATTCCCTGCCCGACTGCCTGGAAATCATCGCCGACACACCGGAGAACGAAATAATGGCCGTGCAGCACCGGCAGCTACCAGTCTGGGGCGTTCAGTTTCATCCCGAATCTCTGGCCACAGACCAGGGACTGAAAATCCTCGAAAACTTCCTGGCCTCTTAAACAGCGTCCGCCATCCCAAATACGCATGCAATGTCCAAAATGTTCAGCCAGTGATACCCGCGTCATAGATTCGCGCATCGGCAAAAACGGCCTGATTATACGCAGGCGGCGCCAATGCTCCGATTGCGATTACAGGTTCACCACCATTGAAGAAGTCGTTCGCGAGGGTATTGTAGTGACCAAGCGCGACGGAAGCCGGGAAGACTGGGACCGCAATAAAATGCTCACAGGCATCCGCCGCGCCTGTGAGAAGCGACCCATCGATCTGGAGCAAATGGACATGCTCATATCCGACGTGATGCTCGAACTGGAAAAGAAATTTACAGATGACCTCCCCTCCCGCGACATCGGCGAACACATCATGAACAAACTAAAATTAATTGATAAAATCGCCTATGTTCGCTATGCAAGTGTTTATAAGGATTTCCGCGATCTCTCCGAATTCACAGATGAAATCTCAAATCTGAAAAAAACGGATGTTTAAAGGCCGGCCCGATAAACAAGTCCTCCGTTGATGCACATTTTGCATCAAAATAACCATCCACTATTTTCAGCCGACGAACATGAGCGATAAAACGATATTCGAGAAGATTATCGAGGGTGAAATTCCCGCCGACATCGCCTACGAAGACGATCTTTGCATCGCGATCAAAGACCTCAATCCGCAAGCGCCGACCCACCTGCTCATAATTCCCAGAAAAGCGATTCCACGCCTCGCAGAGGCATCGGATAGCGACCTTGATCTGCTAGGCCATCTCTTGATCGTGGCCCGCGACCTTTCCAAAAAACCGGAGTATTCCCAAGGCTTCCGTATTGTTATCAACAACGGCCCGCACGGAGGCGAAAGCGTCCCCCACTTGCACGTGCACCTTCTGGCCGGCCGGCAGATGACATGGCCGCCGGGTTGATCGCGCTCATCTCTTCTCGTAAGTACCGTCGGCCCGCTTGGCGATAAGTCGCTTTAGTTCGAGCATCATAATGCTTGCGGCCACCTCATGCTGCGGCAACTGAGTAATGCGCGCAACGGTGTCCGGATGATGAATGCCCCCATCGGCAAAACATTCCGCGATTCTTCTTTCGGTATCCGAAAGATCGACGGGCAACTGATAAGCGACAGCCCCGGCCTCCTCGACCTTATCAATATTCATTTCCATTTGGCCGAGGTAACGCAATTCATCCAAAATATCGTCCACCGAAGTCAATAGGGTGGCCCCATCTCGAATAAGTTGATGGCAGCCTCTGGCTGAAGCCTGGTCGATGCGGCCGGGCACAGCGAAGACCTGGCGGCCTTGCTCTCCGGCAAAACGAGCCGTAATCATGCTGCCACCTTTCACATCTGATTCCACCACTACAACTGCGCGGCAAAGGCCGGAAATGATGCGGTTGCGCATGGGAAATGTCTGCCGGTCGGCTCGCCGTCCAAAAGGGAACTCGGAAACCAGGGCCCCCGTCTCCATGATACGGTTGTAGAGGTCGAGGTTTTCGGGCGGGTAAACGATGTCCAGCCCGCAGCCCATGAGCGCTACTGTCTTTCCCCCGGCCTCAAGAGCACCCTCATGGGCTTCGCTGTCGATACCCCGTGCCAGGCCGCTTACTATGCAAAACTTCAGGCGGGCCAGGTCACCGGCAAGCCGGCGGGCCACACCCCGGCCGTAGAGTGTTGGCCGGCGGGTGCCTACGATGGCCACGCAAGGTTCCTCGATGCGGTAGGCGCCCAACCAATAAAGTCCTATGGGGGGATCGTATATCTCATTTAGTAAATCGGGATAATCCGCGTCATCAAAAGTCACGAAAGCCACACCGTGCTCCTGCATCTTCTTCTCCTCGCGCTCCAACTGGAAATGCTCTTCCCAGCCGGTTATTACCTTCACCGCCGCTTCTCCCAGACCTTGCACCCGCAGAAGTCGGCTGCGCCCAGCTTGCAGGATTGCCGGAGCATCCTCCTGGAATTCCTCCAACAAACGTTTCAGCAAAATTGGGCCTACGTGCGGCAGACCGTTGAGCACCATCAGCGCCTTCCTCTGGTCCAGATCAACACTCATGGCGAAGCACAGCGCTCAGGTATGGCAAAACATCGGTTGACTTTACCGCCTCCGGACCACATGTGCGCGCCAGCGCGTCAGCCGCCAAACCATGCCAGGCTACAGCCGCACAAGCGGTTTCCAGCGGATCGGCTCCGGGACGGGCCAGGAGGCTGCCAACCAGTCCGCACAAAATGTCACCGCTTCCGCCTCGTGCCAGGAGCGGGCCTCCGAAAGTGCTGTGGATGAGGCGATCGCCGTCGCAAATATGTGTGATGGGTCCTTTCAGTATGGTGACGAGTTTTCTGTCACGGCAAAAAGCTTGCAGCGCCTCGGGTTCGTAATCGGCCTTATCACTCTGAATAATGCGCCGGAATTCGCCCAAATGAGGAGTCAAAATCAAGCCTCCGGCGTCTTCCGGACGATCGGCAGCGGCGTTGATGACATCGAGTTGCAAGGAATCGGCATCGAGCACCAGAGGCAGCCCCACCTCCCGCACCATCCGTTGCAGTAAAGATTGCGTTTCGTCTTCACGGCCCATGCCGGGTCCGGCTAACAACGCGGTGGCGCGACCCATTCGCTCTTGCAATAGATTAAACCCTTCCGGAGCGAGCCCTCCATCGGGTGTTTCCGGCCAAGGCACCCACATGATTTCGGGCACAGCCGCGGCAAATTCCGCGGCAACCGATTCGGGCACGAATGCCGTTACCAATCCCACTCCGCTGCTCACCGCTGCCAAGGCGCTCATCTCAATGGCGCCGGGCATTGAACGCGAGCCGCCCAGGATGAACAGGTGACCGTATTTCCGCTTATCCGTCGCCGGGTTGCGCAGACCACGCAGTGGATCGAGCACCTGTTCGAGCAAAATTTGGGGGTAGGAGTCCGGACCTGACTCTTTGTTAAAAAAATCCAGGTCAATGTAACGGATGCGGCCAACGGATGCTGAGTTGCACGGTTCGAACAGCGGAGCCTTGGCGCTACCCGTTGCATATGTGAAATCCGCCATAAAGCATTCCTCCGCGCAGGCATCCCCAACCCCGCTGGGCAAGTCAACTGCGGCACGCAGGCGAATCGTCTTCAAGCCGTTAACCCAGCGCAGTACTTCCTCCCCCGGAGGGCGCAAGGGCGGTTGGAACTGCATGCCAAGGATGCCGTCAAGGCAGACATCGAAAATGTCCCCGCGCAGACCGGCGCCCTCTCCAGTCCTCCAAGTATGCATTCGCACGCGCCGGCCGCCAATTTTCTGCAAGGCGTCGAGTGAGCGTTGGGCAAGCTGTTTGAGTCGGCCGCTGCCGTAAACAAAAAGAACCTCCACCTGTGCCTGTGAATGCTGTTTTAAAATTTCACCGGCTGCGAGCAAGGCATCTCCTGCATTATGGCCGCGGCCCGCCAGAACCAGCACCCTCGGCGATTCCGGCCACGGCGCAATCTCCAGGAAATCCTTCAACACCCGTTGCCCAAGAGAGCGGCCGGCCTTTTTCATGGCAGCCCATTCCGCGGTCTCCCGACCCCCCAGCAAACGTTGCTCGAGTGCCAGCGCCTCGGCGCAGGTAAGAACGGGATGGCCCAATTTATTCATTTTACCACCAAGGCGACACAGCAAGCGGATTCTTGCGTATGGGAAAGGCTCAGGATCACGTCCGTTCCGCCAACCATGCGCAACAGTTCCCTGCCCATATCGTCGAGGCGCACCAGCGGCTGCTGTCGCTCGCCTTTATAAATGGAAATGGAGGTCCACTTGAGATGGCCGCCGATGCCGGTGGAAAATGCCTTGGAAACGGCCTCCTTAGCGGAAAAACGGGCCGCGATATGCGGATAGGGATTTTTCATGGCGAAGCAATATTCGCGCTCTTCCTTTGTAAAAATACGATTCAGGAAACGATCGCCGTGCCGTTCATGGACGCCTTTCACGCGGGCGACTTCAATGATGTCGATTCCCACGCCTATAACCGTGCCGCCTTTGGGTAAGTTGATGTTCATGTTCTCCCGAATCTTCTGCAAAAAACAATAATGCCGCTTTGCCGCGCGCTGTCTAATTTTTAATTTTCCCGACCAAAGACCAAGGACCAACGACTAAAGACTTTTCCCCTAAAGTATCTTGCGCAGAAATTTTGAGCGGTGCGCCGCGCTTGGACCATGCCTCAGTAAAGCCTCGCGGTGACGGGCGGTGCCGTAGCCCTTATGGGCAGAGAACCCGTATTGGGGAAATTCGCGCTCGAGGTCTCGCATCATCTCATCACGCGTCTCCTTGGCCAGGATTGATGAGAGCGCGATGGCAAGCGACTTTCCGTCTCCACGCACGATGGCGTTGTGCTCATAGGGAAATGGACGAAGGGGCAAGCCGTCCACGACGATGCGAACCTTGCAAAGATCGTCGCCAGTTGAATTTAAAAGCGAGCTGTTTACGCCTGATTCAGGCAGCCGTAACACTCCCACCGAAGATTTCACCAATCCCTCTAGAGCGCGGCGCATTGCCAACCGGGTGGCTCCCAGGATATTCAACTCTTCGATTTCCTCGACCGAGGCCATGGCAGACTCTGCCAGGATTTTGCCCTCGTCCCTGAGCCGCAGGATATGGCTATGAAGCTCCTGGCGCCGCAACTGCGTTAGGAGCTTCGAGTCATTTACAAACCGGGACCAGTGGCGGCACCACCCGCTCTGGTAAAATGATGCATTAAGCCGAACCGCCGCACTCACTACCGGACCGGCCAAAGGTCCCCGCCCGGCCTCGTCCACGCCGATGAGTCCCTCGTAACCGGCAACGAGGCGCAAGTCGAATTGCCGCAGACTGGTCATGTCGGGGATTTACTAACCCGGAGATTCGGGACGTCGGGCCGATCTGTAGAATGATTTTGTTTTCTCGGGCACGGGTAGCCCGAGGGCTTCGAAAGCGGTTTTGAAATGCAATTTGGCGTAGTCACCGAAGGCGTCGGGGCCAAGTTTTTTCACGATGGCTTTTGCTTGCTCCTTAACCTCACGGCCGGCGCCCTTAAGAAGTATTTCATCGCACTTTTTGGATAGCTTTTTCAGGTAGCGCAAAAATTCGGCACGTGCGGCGATGGAGGAGGCGGCGACCACCGGGTCGGCCTCGGCCCGCGTCTGCATGCGCAATTCGAATTTCTTGTCAGTGAAATATTTCTGAACGAGCGGCTTCTTTGTGAACTGGTCGAGCATTCCCCAGGGAACATGCTTGGCTTTCAAGGCATTTTCAAGAGAACGAGAGTGTAGCCATGCCAGGAGTTGGTTGAGGTTGGCGCCGGGCTTGCCCATGATTTCATTGTATCGGTCCATGCCGCAAAAGGCGGTTTTTACAACCACACCCCGCGTGACGCGCAAGGTTTTATCAAGCCGCAATACCGCGTTGTCGCCGAGCCTTTTGCTGTCTTTAACTCCGGCTTCGATCATCTCTGGAATGGCCTCTTCATCGGCAATAACGCAGGCGGTGACCAATGGTCCGAACAAATCGCCCTTGCCGGCCTCATCCAGCCCGGCATGTGATTCAAACCACTCCGGATGGTGAACCTGATCGTAGCCGAGCTTAGGCTCGCCGGTTATTTCCGCCTCCAATACATCGCGCACAAAATCCTCCGTTCCCTTGCCCTGCACGACTACCTTGCCGCTCTTATAGGCGACCAAGTTCACCTTGTGTTGACGCGATTTGAAAGCAAAGCGCGCGTAATCCACAGCGTAAAACTCCCAAAGCCGTTTATCGCAGAAAGCTTGCAGTTTTTCCATCTGACCGTCGTCAAGCTCGATGGTGTAAATGGTCAGTTTACGAGGCTCATCAGAGGCCTTTTCAGACATTTTTGCCATTGCCCGATATTAAAGGCAGATTTATCCCCGGGATTCAATAACCTTCCTGATTCGGGCAACAGCTCCGAGGTCTATTACCCCTTCAATAACTCTAGCAGGTAATCCCGCGATGCCGCCACGTCCGCACTGCTCACATACGGACCCATTTCCAGGATCAATAAGTGTTCCGGACGGATAAAAGTCTTAATCATCTCGAAGTCCACCTGGCCGCTGCCCAATGGCAGATGGTCCCGGCCCACTGGGCTGACATCGTGCAGGTGAAATCCCAAAAGCCGTTCCCGGTTATTGGATAGAAGCTCTTTGTGTTCGATTATGCCGAACTGCTCCTTTATCTGGGCATGCCCGGTATCGTGCCAGTAACCGACGGTCCCGGGTTCATCCAGGTCTTTAATGAATCCGGCCATCTCACGGTCCAGAGGTATCTCTGTGATGCCCTCACGGTTTTCAATTCCCAGCCGCAATCCCTTTTCTTTGGCTATCGGCAGAATTTCATCAAAGGAAGAGCGCATATAATCCATATACCTGACGGCCTTTTTCTCCAGCTTGCCCATTACACGTTCAAGTATCTTCTTGTAAGCGCGGTCGGATACCGGCTCCAAATGCTCGCGCCCTCTTAGGCTGACGCTTAGTTTTCGCTCGGGATCTCCAAACAGATATTGCAATCTGCCGCAGTGTATCACTACCAGCGTAGCGCCCAGTTGCTGTGCAAAATCGAATGTGCGCCGTGTATAACGCACCCATTGCCGGCGCTCGCGCGGATCGTTCGCGCTCGGTAGATAGTAATTGGGCGCCGCCTGCGTAACCTCTGCCGGTAATGGACAAAAATTGTGTACTGATGAAATCTTTACCATCCCTTCCGCCACAGCTTTCAAAATGCCCTCCACCAGCGTAACGCGTATGCCGTGGCTCAGTTCGACGTATTCAAATCCCATATCCGCCATCTCCCGCAACATCTCGTAGCCGTCGCGGTGGCGGTGCGAGCACCAGCATGTCGATAGTGATATTACCCGGCTCATTCTGCGCGCCTCCCGTCAAAAACGCGATTCCTGTTTAAACAAGAACCGCCGACATACCAGGACCGATTCACGCCTCAGCGATTCTCGTAGCGAGCACGCAACATGCTCGAAAACGCCGCCACTTTCTTCTTGCGCCGCTTGATCTCCGACGGCTTCTCAAAATAGCGCTTCGCCCGCACATCGCGAATGACCCCCTCGCGATCGAGCTTCTTCTTAAGCCGGCGCAGCGCACGCTCCATCGGCTCACCTTTACGTATTCTAACTCCTACTGGCATAAATCGTTCTCAATTAATTTCAAGAAAAGGCAATCAGCCAACATTCCCCACCCACGTCAACCCTTTTCTCCGCCCCTGCCCAACTTGATTGCGGCCGCCCTTAAGACCGCCCAATGGTCCTCCATCGTTGCAGTTATCACCTTGAGCCTTATCTAAATTAGTTCGCCACTCTTAGGCGCTACGTTAAAAGGCCACGAGGCCTTTGATTAAGGATGACTCGGGCTTGAGCCAGTCGTCGAAGATGACGGGGAGTTGTTCGGCGGGGGTGCGATGGGTGATCCAGGGTCTTTAAAAGGGTATATTCCACCTTGGTATAGAAGTGATTTTGACGAGCCTGTTAAAAACGATCTTGTACTGGAAGAGTGGATTCTTAATTGAACAACAAAATGATACAAAAAAATCCTCTCGTCTTTTTTTCCCATTAGGCAGAAGATAGCTATGCTGGCTTACAGGCAATATCTCAGTGACGAGGAGCCATCTGCTCTGAAGGCCTACACATGGCGGGTGAGTGAAAACGGTTAAATGATCTGATGTATTTCATGATCCGGATAATCTTAATTTGGAGAAAGGGTTAACCTTTATGGGACAAAGAAAATTATTTATGAAATACAGAATATTTATTTTTCTTGTTCTGATGACAACGGGTTCGGGAATCATTTCCGGTTGCAGGTCGATCCCAAAGCGCGCCGGATTCAATCGCGTTCAAGAAGAAGTTGGAAGGCGCACAGGACTTAGTGTTCACTGGAACCAGGGAACACCTGAGGATATAGCAGTGGCAGAAACTGTAAAGTCCATGTTACGCAAAAAACTTACCGTTAATGCGGCTGTTCAGATAGCTATGCTCAATAATCCGAGGCTTCACGCTACTTTTGAGGAATTAGGGATTGCTCAGGCAGACCTCGTTCAGGCGGGACTTCTTGAGAACCCTGTATTCTCGGCGAGAATTCGTTTTCCGGATGAGGATGGAAAAAATAATACCGAGTTTTCGGTGACACATAATTTTCTCGATTTCTTTATTCTCCCTCTACGCAAGAAATTAGCGGCCGAACAGATCAAAAAAGTCGAGTTTGTAGTGGGTGATGCCGTGCTGAATCTAGCCGCAGAGTTAAAGTCGGCGTACTACATGTTACAGGGCGCCAGGCAGATGCTTGCCATGCAACAAAAAGTTCTTCAAGCGGCTGAAGCTGCTGTTGAGCTGGCCAGACGTCAGCACGAGGCAGGGAATATCCGCGAGGTGGATCTGGCCGGCCATCAACTGGCCCTATACGAGGCGAAGCTGGAACTGTCACAAAGTGAAGCCGGGATGATGGCTGATCGCGAGCGTTTGAATAGTCTTATGGGACTTTCAAGGGCTGAGGCGGACTGGAAAATTGTCGACGTGCTTCCGGAGATCCCGCTGACGGACCCTTCATTAGATGAACTCGAGGCTCTGGCCATATCACAACGATTGGATTTGGCTGCTGCACGACAGGAAATACAGATTCTTGAACAGGCCATATCGCTCGCGCGCTTAAGAGTGGTTCCAGCCCTGGAGATAGGTGTTGAAACCGAACGGGAACCGAACGGGTCCCGTGTGACAGGACCGACATTTGATTTTGAAGTCCCAATTTTCGATCAGCGGCAAGCGCCCATTGCGCGTACCAAAGCGGAGTTAAGACAAAGTCGACTGCGGTTGAACGCAATGGAACAAGAACTTCGCTCGGAAGTAAGGCTCGTACACGGTCGTCTTCATACTATGCGAACGGCGGTCGAATATTACAAAAACAACATCATTCTACTACACGAACAAATTGTTGCTCTATCACAAAAGAACTATAATTTCATGTTGATAGGGGTTTATACTTTGCTACAGGCGAAGAAGGATGAAATCAATGCCCGTCGCGAATACATCGAGGCCTTAAGAGATTATTGGATTGCGCATTCAGAGTTGGAGCGCTCTGTGGGCGGGAAAATCTCAGTGGCTACAAAAAGGCCCATGTCACCTGATGGACCATCCGATGCAGTATTGAAAACATCCTATTAAAATCATAAGCACTGAGGTAAATCATGATAAATATACGTCGCTTACCACTTTGGCTCACTATTCTTATCTTAGGTTCTGGAATCACGGTTGGCCAGGAGATCCCCGGAAAAAATCCTTCTCCAGGGCGGGCGGATGCAGGTGATTTGCCCTATACGCCGGTAGTGACACCAAACGGCGGATCACTCCCCTGGAAAATGGTAAACGGGGTGAAGGAGTTTCATCTCATTGTAGAGGAGATATTACACGAAGTTGCGCCGGGAATGATGATTAAAGCTTGGGGTTACAACGGCCAGACTCCCGGACCAACGATCGAAACGGTTGAGGGGGACCGGGTCCGGATTCTGGTGACAAATAAGCTGCCGGAAACGACCGCTGTTCATTGGCACGGGGTTATCCTCCCGAGCGGAATGGATGGGGTGCAGGGTCTGACCCAGAGAGGTATTCCACCCGGAGACACTTTTGCTTACGAATTTACCCTGCGCCAGCATGGCACCCAAATGTACCACTCCCACGGTGACGAGATGACACAAATTGGTATGGGAACAATGGGGTTTTTCATTATCCATCCGAAAGAACCAAGATATCCTAAGATCGACCGGGATTTTGCAGTTTTTTTAAGTGAATGGTTCATTGAACCCGGAAGCTCTACCCCTGATGTCAATGTGATGACGGATTTTAACATTTTTACATTCAACAGTCGTGCCTTTCCAGGCACAGAACCCCTTGTCGCTCGAACAGGGGATCGCATTCGCATCCGTTTTGCCAACGTTGCACAGGAGGCTCATCCGATCCATCTGCATGGCCATTCGTTTAAGGTGGTCGCGACGGATGGAGGCGATATTCCTGCCTCCGCACAGTGGCCTGAAACAACAGTATTGGTAGCACCCGGCCAAACACGCGATGTTCAATTTATCGCTAACGTGGGAGACTGGGCCATGCATTGCCATCGCCGTCACCATCCGATGAATGCGATGGGTCACGACCTGCCGATTATGCTCAGTGTTGATCAGACGGGCGTGGAAGAAAAAATCCAGGAACTCCTTCCGGGATATATGGCCATTGGCAAGGACGGTATGGCGGAGCATGCAGAACATGCTGAGCATATGGAGGGACCCGTAAATACCCTCCCTATGATGGGAGGAGATGGACCATTCGGCACTGTCGCAATGGGAGGGATGTTTACCATCCTCAAAGTACGGGACCATATCACAACCTACAATGATCCTCCCTGGTATGAGAATCCAAAGGGAACTGTGGCAGAGTCGATTGATGACGGATTGCAGATGCCATCTGTTTCACCGCGCTATACCTGTCCCATACACCCGGAGGTGGTTCAGGACAGTTCAGGACGCTGTCCGAAATGCGGGATGAATCTAAAACTTCAAAAAGAGAAAAAGTAACAAGAGGTGCATAGTCCGACACAAGTAAAGGAACACCATGAAAGTTAAAAATTACTTAACAAAAGAAAAATGCACCATATTGACAGCGAATGAAAGGGCGAAAAATAGTGAAGGAAATTAAATTGCTATTTTTTTCTTTATCCTGGTATTTACTGCTACGGGTTGGGCTCTTGAAGGACATGAATATGCTTCAAATCTTCCCACCCACATCTCCTGAGGGTTGCAAGGGCTAGAAAGCCACGAGGCCCTTGATTAAGGAAGACTCGGGCTTGAGCCAGTCGTCGAACACATTGGGCAGATGTTCAGCCGGGGTGCGGTGGGTGATCCAGGGCTTGATGTCGATAGCGCCTTTTTCGATGTGCGCAATGATGTCTATAAAATCATTGGCGGTGGAATTGCGGCTGCTGAGCACTGTAAGTTCCTTTCGGTGAAATTCGGGGTCGCTGAAGGTGATGTCATCCGTCACGATTCCGACCAGGACGAGTGTTCCGCTGTTGGCGGGGAGATCGAAAGCTGCGTTCATGGAGGCGGCGCTGCCGGTCGCGTCGAAGACCGTTCCTGGTAAATCTCCGATGGAGGCTGACCATTGTTCGGCAATCGGTTTTTTGGGATCGATCAGCAGGGTTTCTACGTCGAAGAGGGTCTTGCAGGTTTCAATACGGAACGGTGAGATGTCCAGGGCGACGACTCTTACGCCGGCCAATGTGGCAAACTGGATGATGGTGAGGCCGATGGGACCGAGGCCGATAACGGCCACAACTGCATCTGAACGGAGCTGCGCGCGGTCAACGGCGTGTTTGCCTATGCCGAGGGTTTCCACGATGGCGAGTTCCTCCAGGCTAAGTTTTTCCGAGCGGTGAAGTTTTGCAACTGGGAGGATAATATGTTCTCGCATACCGCCGTCGCAATGGACGCCGAGGCACTGCAATTGCTCGCAACAGTTTGTTCTTCCGCGACGGCAGGCGAGGCAATACCCGCAGTTGAGGTAAGGCTCGACCGCGCAGTGGTCTCCCTCTCGCAAATTTTCCTGGGGAGAACCGAGAGTTTCGATCCGGACGCCTAACTCGTGTCCCAAGATGCGCGGGTAGGTGAAAAATGGCTGGTTGCCGCCATAGGCGTGAATATCCGTTCCACAAATGCCGACATTGTGGACGCGGACGAGGGCTTCGTCGGGTCCAGGCTCTCCGGGCCGCGGGGTTTGCTCAAAAAGGAAATGGCCCGGTTTTTCGAGAATAACGGTGTTCATGCCAGGGATTTCGTGAAAAGCTTTTATTCCATGCCGACAAGTTCGAGAATGACTAGAAGAGCGCGCTGGGTACCGAGATAGCTGTCGGTGGTATCAAATTCTTCATGTAAGGAATGCGCGTGAGCGCCTGCGCCTCCGCCTCGCAATGTGGCGGCAGGCATCCCGATGCTGATTGCGATGTTGGCGTCGGTGCTGCTTGAACCGAAATCGCTGGTAATGCCCATGGCTGAATCAGCCGCACGGATCGCTTTGATCATGGATGAATCCGGGTCTTGCTGGCCGGCGGGACGTATTCCCACGGGTTTCACCTCCACGGTAAGATGGGGAATTTCGTCATTGGATGCATTCTTGAATCTGCGCCAGAAGGCGTTTTCTTCTTCGAGCGCGTCATGCATGGCTTGCTGAAAATTTGCGTCGAGCCTGGCCAGATAATTTGGATCTATCGAACGCATATCGACCTCCATCCAGGCTGAGAAGGAGATGGAGTTGATGGAAGTGCCGCCGCCTATTCGGCCTACATTGAAAGTCACCTTGGGGTCCTTGGACACTTCAAAGCGTGATATTTTCTCAATGGCACGGCCAAGGGCGTGAATTGGGTTTACCAGGCCGAAGGCGCCGTGGCTATGGCCGCCGGGTCCGTTAAAGGTGACTCTGTAGCGATTGCTGCCGACCGCTCCTATAGTGGCGCCTAACCCACGGCCGTCTATGGATATAAAGTGGGTAAACTGTCCTTTAAGCTCGTGTTCGAAAAGGTTGCGCACGCCGCGAAGGTTGCCAAGGCCTTCTTCGCCAACCGTGCCCACGAAGTAGATTTTCCCTATTGTTTCGATTTCAGCCGCATTCAGGGCGCGAATCACGGACAGTTGCAATGTTAGGCCGCGACAGTCGTCACCAATGCCCGGCCCTTTTATGATATTGCCTTCACGTGTGACGGTGACGTCCGTTCCCTCCGGAAAAACAGTATCGAGGTGCGCGGAGAAAAGGAGGACCGGCCCATCGGTTGAACCGGGACGTTCGCCTATAATATTACCTACATCGTCGATGCGCACATTTTCCAAACCCAGTTCGACGAAACGCTTCCTGTAGTAAGCGGCGCGCTCCTGTTCTTCGAAAGGCGGAGCGGGGATCTCGCAGATGACGATTTGTTCATCGATCGCTTCGGGCTCATGCTCCTCGATAAAGTCCAGGGCGTAACGCACTTTTGGAGAATCGATAAGGCTGGAATGCTCATGCGTGGAAACGGAAGCTCCTGCCGTAAGCACAAAGGTTACAAAAAAAAAGGGCACAATTTTCATATATGGATATCTCATATATTATTTATTTTGATACAGCTAATTAGTTTTAATGGGTTATTAATCATCGTAGAGCCGGAAAAGGGATTGGGTGCCGTCGTTCTCTCCGCCGGAGGCGGCAATCTCTTCATAGAGCTGCTTGGTAAGGGCGAGGCCCGGCATTTCGAGTCCCATGGCGCTGCCCTCCTCCAGGCCGATACTCATGTCCTTGATAAAATGTTTTACATAAAAACCCGGTGCGAAGTTTCCTTCCAGGAAACGAGGCGCCATATTGCTCAAGGCCCAACTGGCGGCTGCACCGCTCGCAATACTTTGCAGAACGGTATCGGGATCAAGCCCGGATTTTTTAGCGTAAGCCATGGCTTCGCAAACTCCCACCATTCCAGAGGCAACGGCGATCTGATTGCACATCTTGGTATGCTGCCCGGAGCCGGCCGGCCCCTGCAGAACGATATTTTTGCCAAGTATTTCGAATATTGGAAGCACGCGGTCAAATACCGCTTTGTCGCCACCCACCATGATTGAAAGGCGCGCCTCCCTGGCTCCAATGTCTCCTCCCGAGACAGGAGCATCTAGACAGCCGATATCCTTTTGACTTGCCTCCTCTGCTATGCGACGTGCCAGCAAGGGGCTAGAGGTGGTCATGTCGATCAGGACTGAACCGGAACGGGCGTGAGCGATGAGTCCGTCGGCGCCGAGGTAAACTGCTTCAACATCTTGAGGGAATCCAACCATTGTGATGACGATGTCGGCATTTGCAGCCAGAGCCGCGACTGATTCCTGCCACACGGCGCCTCGTTCAACAATCGCTTCGGCCTTATCCTTTGAGCGATTAAATACGTGCAACGGGTAGCCGGCCTCGATCAGATGCCCGGCCATACTGCGGCCCATAACACCAGTTCCAATAAATCCGATGACTTGCTTCTGTTCGTTATTACTCATGTATTATGCTGGAAAAATTCAGGGCCATAAAAGTGACCGAGCGGAAAAATGCAAATAAAATGCCGTTGGTGTCTGGCGAAGCAAGGAATTACGGGCATAGAAAAGGCTTGAATGGGTTAAATTGCCAAAGCATCATTATTACATCTGATTTAAATAAAACATAGAAATAAATAGAAACATCATGCAAAGACCGTTGCAGCATTACATAAAAGTTGGAATCGTTCACTTCATGGCCTTCCCAAAGGTCAAAACAGGTGAAGGACCTATCCTCGAGTCGTTGGAGAAAATTCTGGGAGACGATTACTTCGAACTGATCGAAATTTCGTGGTTCAAGGACCCGGCGATACGCGCCAAGGCGAGGGAATTGCTCCAGAGCAGCGGTATCGGTGTCAAATACGGCGCCCAACCCAGGCTGCTGACGCAAAAATTAAACTTGAATAGCGCCGGGGAGGATGAACGCCGGAGAGCTGTCGATGAAATGAAAGCGGCGGTCGATGAAGCTTCGGAAATGGGCATAGTCGACCTCTCGCTGTTGAGCGGCGCCTATCCCGGTGAAGAGAAAAAGGCCGAAGCGATGGATTTGCTCGAGCGTTCACTCAATGAGATATGCTCTTATGCGAATGAGCGGGAAATAAACATCGTCCTTGAGGTTTTCGATCGTGACATCGACAAAAAATGCCTGATCGGCCCAGCTGCCGATGCCCGGGAAATAGCCGAACGAGTGTGCCCGAATCATGCGAATTTCGGCTTGATGGTGGATTTGAGCCACATACCTCTTTTGGGCGAATCTCCTGCCGAAGCGCTCCGGCCAGTGGCCGATTTTCTGACGCACATCCATATCGGGAACTGCTACATGGATAATAAAGACGATCCCGCCTACGGAGACATGCATCCGCGCTTCGGATACCCGGGCAGCCCTAACGATGTTGATGAAATAACGGCTTACCTCAAGGAACTTTTCGAGATCGGCTACCTGAAGAGCGACGGCTCAGGGCGAGGAGCAGTTTCCTTCGAGGTCAATCCGGTTGGGGATGAAGACTCCGGGTTGGTTATTGCCAACGCAAAGCGTAAATTGAATGAAGCATGGATAAGGTTGCAGGTGTAAAGATGAGTTGTTTCCTTTCAGAAAAAACCGGCATTATGATTTTTTTCTTTACAGGGAGAAATAGTTGAGGAAGAATCATAATCTGTGTTGAAAACGTTTACATTTACATCATGAATGGGGGCATTTTACTATGAAGGGACTGGTTCTGGAAGCAAAGTGGGAGCCTAAAAAGGGATACCAAGTATCGGAGTTCGAAAAACGCACCGGCAAAGCTATAACTGGTTCGAGCGTTTGGAGACATCCCAAATTAAAGGTCGAGGACGTGGATACACCCACTCCCGGTCCCGACGATGTAACTATTCGGGTAAGATATTGCGGGGTCTGCGGTTCGGACGTCCATTTTTACGAGACCGATCAGGAAGGTTACATGCTATATCCCGGCCTGACGAAATTCCCTTCGATTACAGGGCATGAATTATCCGGAGTTGTGGAGGAAGTGGGGAAAAACGTTAAAGACCTCAAGGTCGGTACGCCTGTGACATGTGAAGAAATGATTTGGTGCGGACATTGCGTCCCCTGCCGGAACGGTTATCCGAACCACTGCTTAAACCTCGAGGAGATCGGCTTTACCATAAACGGAGCGTTTGCCGACTACTTAGTTATAAACGCCAAATTCTGCTGGCCGGTGGACGCCATAGTTGAGCGTTTCGATGATTTGGAAAAGGCCATGCAGGCTGCGGCATTCTGCGAGCCGACTTCAGTGGCCTACAACGGAATGTTCGTTCGCGCCGGCGGATTCAAGCCTGGAGCATTTGTGGTGGTATATGGAGCCGGCCCTATCGGTCTGGCTGCAATCGCTCTTGCTCGGGCGGCGGGCGCTTCAAAAATCATTGTTTTTGAAGTGTCCGAAAACCGAAGGCAAATAGCGAAGGAAATGGGAGGCGACGATATTTTTGATCCTGTGGCCTTAGCCAACGATGGAACACAAGCACGTCAAATCGTGATGGACCTCACCAAGGGCGAAGGTGCCGATATGCAAGTGGAGGCAGCCGGTGCAATGGTAAAAACAATTCCGGAGATTGAAGCTTCATTGGCCATCAACAGCAAGATAGTCATCATAGGCCGGGCAGCCACCAGTGTTCCGATGTATTTGGAAAACCTGCAAGTCCGCCGCAGTCAGGTTTATGGCGCCCAAGGACATTCCGGCCATGCCGTTTTTCCCAGCGTGATTAGATTGATGGCATCCGGACGAATCGATATGAGCCGGGCCGTAACCGCCATCCGGCCACTCGACGAGGTGGTGAAGGCAATCGAACATTTATCCGCCGAACGATCGGAGGGGAAAATCCAGGTAAAAATTTCGTAACCTTAAACTTTAGTAAACTGGAGATATAACTATGGATTATGAATCAAAATGGCTGGAATCGAACCGGCCCGACATTCGCTTCGAGGATACCCCGGTAGGCCGGCTAAAGAAACAAATCTGGGAGGCGCCCGACGAGGAAATCGATAAGATATTGGCGGATTACGACATCCCATCCCCATCGGAATTGGGGAAAATTGGGACGTATATTCAATATACTGTTCGCCAGCGGGTCATCGAGAATCGTAGAAAAAACGACATCGTATTCGTCGCCCTGGGAACTACTGAGAACCACGGTATCCATACCGTGACTGGGCTGGACAATTTCATGGTCACACAAATCCTGGAGGGCGTAAGGCGTTACACGGCCAAACAGGACCGAGCCATCAACCTGGTCCATTCTCCCTTGGCCTACGGCGCTCATCCACACCATCACATCGGCATGCCCGGCACCGTATGCCTGGAAGAAGAGGTCACCAGGCGCATCCTCATCAATGTCATGCTCGGTTTATGGAATGACGGGTTTCGCAAAATCATTTTCGTAAATAACCACGGCCAGCAATGGGTGCTCGAATCCGCGATTCAGGAGTTCCAGAAACAATACAACATTCCGGGAATTTTCTGGACCATCGACTGGCATCGCTCTGCCCGGGAGTTCTTCCGCACCAAGGGACGGGGTGGACCCTTCGACACCGATTTTATCCACGCAGATGAAGCGGAAACGGCCGTGATCAGGCTCCTTTGCGGCGAAGATGTCGTGGACATGAGCATCGTTGAAGAGGCCCAACCCGAAGGCTTCCTGCCCGACGGGCATTTCGACAAGGCGGTCGATCCCTATCAACGGCCAATGAGCTGGTCGGAGGGACAGGGGCACTTTGCCATCGAATTATCATCCACACCGGAAGGTGTGGTGGGCTACCCGGCGCTCGGAGAACCTCACAAGGCCAAGCGAGCTGTGGCATTTACATTGAAATACTTCACATTGATAACCGACCAAATCCTTGAGGCTTTTCCACCGGGGAAAGTGCCACCGGTGGAAAAAATAACTTTGCGCAGTGCTAAAGACCTGGAGCCGTATTTAAAGGAACCACTCAGCCCCGGCTGGAAACCTGTTTACGCCCTGCCCAAGATCAGTATCTAAAAAATTGAAACTGAGCATCGTCCTATCGACCGAGCAGGCCTCATTCTCGGCATTGGCCTACAAGGGCCAGCTGGAAGCCAACGTAGCCAAAATGGCTGCGTTGGGTTATGACGGTGTGGAACTGGCCGTCCGTGACCCGGCATGCCTGAACAATGAGGAACTGACCGGCTTGCTTCGCGAACAAAAACTGGATGTGCCGGCCATCGGAACCGGCCAGGCTTATGCGGAAGACGGGCTGTCATTTACCGATGCCGACGAAACAATAAGGACAAAAGCGGTTGAGCGCATCAAGGCCCAAGTGGAACTGGCCGCTCAATGGAAAGCGAATGTGATCATCGGCCTCATCCGAGGGAAAAAGTGTAGTGAAGCGGACTCGGAACAAACATTCGAATGGTTAGTAGAGGCTTTGATGGAATGTACCTCATTTGCGGATCGGCATAGCGTGAAATTGGCCCTTGAACCTATTAACCGTTACGAGACCGACCTGATCAACACAGTGAGCGAGGGCTTGGAACTTCTGGAAAAGGTGGACGCTGATAACCTCGGCCTGCTCCTGGATACCTTTCACATGAACATCGAGGAACCCTCAATTGAAGACAGTATCCGGCGCACCGGAGACAAGATATTTCATTTTCACGTGGCTGATTCCAACCGGTGGTATCCGGGTGCCGGACATATCGATTTTGGTCGGGTGTTAGAAACGCTGCGCAGAGTCGGGTATGCCGGTTACATATCGGCCGAGATACTGCCATTTCCAGATTCCGACACATGCGCCGAGAGAACCATCACCACCATGCGGCCACTGACAGGTTAACCCATAAATATTCGGGGCTCAATTAAAGCATTGCACCGGACACTTGATGGTTGTTTGATGGGATATATTTATATCCTGAGCAGGGGGAGATGAGGATGAAATTACAAGCAAATTTGTGGGTATTTCGGTCGGCTTTAGCGATCATGGTGTTGTTGGGCATGGGGTTTCGTGCTGAAACCCTAACAGGCCGCAAAATAATGGCCGAGCACTTTAAAAGGCATACGGCCAATTCCCAGATAGAAACTATAAAAATGGTCACACTGGATAGGGATGGAAATATATCTGCCCGCGAAGCGATTCGTACATTAAAAACTGATAAATCCGGCATACAATACATGTTGTTAAGGGTGCTTGCACCGGAAGACGTCAAAGGCGTATCTCTCCTTAATATTCAGGAAGAGGGAAAAGATGGCCGCCAGTACATTTATCTACCCGCACTTGACCAAGTCCGCCAAATAACTGGAGGGAGCATGAAATCATATTTCCTTGGCACCGATTTCACGTACGAAGATTTACGCATCAAGCCCATTGGCGAGTACGAATATGAACGCCTGTTGGATGAAGTCGTGGCAGGCATAGACTGCTACAGGATCATAATCGTGCCTTCCACAAAGCAGAGTAAAACTGAATCGGGCTATTCCAAAAAAGATATGTATATTTCTATTGATGAATACAACCTTCTGAAAGTGGATTATTACGACCATCAAGGAAAATTTCTCAAATCCCTGCGTTTCCACGAATTCACGGAAACCCCTGATGACGACCATGGCCATGTCGCCCACGCTACCCGCCTGGAGATGATACACCATCAAAAGAAAACCACGTCCATGCTGGTCATTACCAATGGCAGATACAACGAACCTGTTCCGCAAAAATATTTCGACGTGGAATCTTTAAAGAATTGGACCGCCCAGGACTATACAGACCTACTCTCACTTTTGGAAAATTGAGCCTGTTAATCCAATACCCCCGGATAAAAAATTCGTCCAAACCGGGGGAAATGAAGGCTAAATAAATTGCTGGGCGCGGGGATCTTTAGTTCGTGTGGAGACTACTTCAATTCAGTTATGAACGGGCGCCCGCTGTATTGGCCGCCATCTTGGTGTTGACCGGTTTGTTGGGCGTGGCTGCGTTGAATTTGAGGGTGGATGTATCCACTGAGGGGCTAATGCCTCGATGGAGCGAGCAGCGACAGGTATACGAGAGAGTGAAGGCCACTTTCGGTTCCGACAAGACGGCGGGAATTTTCATTGAAGACCGGCGCTTGTTTACCCCGGACCGCCTGCAAAAGCTCCGAGCGCTCAATAACGCCTTGGCGATACTGCCGGGAGTGCAGAGGATCGAAAGCCTGTTCACCGTCTCTCACATCAAAGGCGGCGGTGGCTGGCTTGAAACCGGACCGCTCCTGGATACGATACCGGAAGACGCGGAGCAATTGCAAACGAAGAAAATCGAGGCCCTGGGAAACCCATTGCTCGCAGGCAGCCTTTTATCCGCCGACGGAAAGGCCACTTTGATCACCCTTTTCCTGGATGATGGAGAGTCTGAATCATTCCCACTCGACTCTGATGAATCCGGGACGAAGACGCCAAATCTGAATTTCGATCGCGATATTTTTCACCGGATTGAAAACACTCTTTCCGGTTTCGAAGGAGAATTCGATGAGCTATTCCAGATAGGCTCCCCGATTCTGCAAGTACAAATGACCGACAATATAATGGCGGATCAGTGGTTTCTTCTGCCACTTGCCGGCTTCTTGATGCTGCTCCTTATCGGGTTTACCCAGCAGAACGTACATGCAGCCATTATACCACTTTGCAACGCAGGGATAAGCACAGTCTGGACGCTCGGCCTGATGGCGCTTTTGGACATACCCATTAATATGCTTAACTATATTGTGCCCGCATTGATTCTAGTGGTGGGCGCGACCGAGGATGTGCATCTGTTTTCCGAAATCGATGATGCACGGCGCCAGGGGAAAAATAACGACATGGCTGTGCTTGCCGCCGGTCAAACCATCGGCATGACCCTCCTGTTTACGGCTCTCACGACCACACTCGGATTTGCCGCCACGGGTCTTTCGCGAATTCCCATCCTGCAGCAATTTGCAATCTCCGCAGCCATTGGAATGACCTGCCGGTCCCTGATGACATTCCTCTTCACGCCCGCCTACGTGCGCTACTTTGTAAAAACCGGCAAGTCGGGAACGGATAGTCCCCAACGGGAACCCCTTTTAAAGCGGGTTTGCAACAACTTGACGGATAAAATCATGAATGGCTTGGTCGGCCGCCCGGCGCAGGTCATCCTGATTTTTGGGGGGTTGTCCTTTGCTGGAATTATTTTCAGTACACGACTGGTCCTTAATAACGACGTCATGTCCTTTTTGGGTGAAGACACCTCAGTTGTTAAACACATAAACAAGGTGGCCGACAAACTGGCCGGCTCCAAGGTGTTTTACCTTACCATTCAAGGCAATCCCGGAGATTTTAAAAAGGCGGATGCACTGCAACGACTCAAAGAAATCGATGGGCGTATTTCCAACCTCGGCGGAATCGATACGGCTACATCAATTGCTGATTATATTTGCCTGATAAACCGTGAAATGCGCGGAGGCGGCCAGGAACATTTCGCAATCCCCGACAATGACGCTTTGATCGCCCAATACTTCCTCTTTTTCCACCCGAGTGACCTTACACCATATGTTTCAGCCGATTACTCCCAGGCCAATATCGTGCTTCGAAACAACCTTAACAACAGCACACTGTTCAATCAATTGATGGACCGCATCCGAGATCTTCTGGACAGCGGTCGGTTCGGTCCGCTAACCTATTCCCTCACCGGAAAAGCCGTCATTGTCTCCTCTGCGGTGGATAAAATTGCCGTTGGCCAGGCCGCTTCGCTTGGCGCCCTGAGCATCATGCTTTTTACGATAGTCACGGTGATGTTTGTTTCCATACGCTGCGGGTTTCTAGTGCTGGCCACCAACCTTTTCCACGTCGCGGTCTTGTTCGGATTAATGGGATGGGCGTCGATTCCCCTGAACGTGGGAACGTGTATGGTCGCCGCAATTACGGTGGGCATCGGAATAGACGACACCCTGCACCTCATGATCCGCTACAACCGCGAACTCAAGCAGCTTAAAAATGAGAAAAATGCGATCCGGAAAACATTGCTGGCGGAATTGCCTCCGGTGTTGGTGACCTCCCTCGGCTTGGCGGCAGGCTTCTTCATACTGTCATTCTCCAGTTTTGTTCCCGTTCAGCAATTCGGACAACTCAGCGCCCTGGTCATCATTCTCGCGGCTCTGGCGGACCTTGTCCTCACCCCCGTTTTGCTGGCCATGATCCGGCTAATCACCCTGTGGGAACTCCTGGGCTTGAAACTGCGCACCGAACTCATGCAAAAGTCCCGCCTCTTCCAGGGCCTGACACGCTGGCAGGTGAAAAAACTAATACTTATCTCCCGGTCGTTGGAGTTTGAAGCCGGTCACATGGTCATTCGCGATGGAAATACCGGCGACTCAATGTATGTAGTCATCGAAGGTGAACTCGAAGTATCCAAGAAACTCCAAGACCAACGCACTATACTGTCCCGCTTAAAAGTAGGCGATGTTTTTGGAGAGATCGCCTTGATCAGTAAATGCGTGCGCACCGCCGATGTAGAAGCTATTACCGACACAAAAGTCCTGGCCATAGATTGGGAATCCCTGGAAAAAATCCAACGCTTCTCCCCCTATCTCGCCTCCAGCCTGTATCTCAACATCGCCCGCATCCTGGGCGAACGCCTGGGAAAAACCACCTCTCGCTTCGAGCACATTTAAATCGACCCGACTTCGCTCTGCGAGCTTCGTCGGGCTTTGCCCGAAGGCTGGCGCAGCCAGTCGAAGCTCCGAAGGAGCGAAGACTGGTGGAGCTGATCGGGATCGAACCGACGACCTCGTCATTGCGAACGACGCGCTCTTCCAACTGAGCTACAGCCCCAATTACAACGGTCGAACAACCGTGAAACATTTACAGTGGAAAAATCCTGCCACGTAGTCAAATCAAAGGATAAGCGTTTAATGAAAATCACGGTATTGGCCGTGGAAGCGCGTCACGATTTTTTGTATTTCGGGCCTGTGCGCCTCCTTAACCTGGAAGCCGATGAAGTGGAGGCGAACATCCGATTGGACTGCGCCGCGCAGATCCTCCAGCGTATTGTCAAGGTCCTCCCACGGGACTTGCTCGCCGAAGGGTTTCCCATCGACGTTTCGTTGAAAGTCGGCGTCTGACATCAGGAAAATGACGTCCGGCTGTAATTGAAAAGAGGCCTCGAACGCGGCCTGGATGCCGTTGGTGGAGAGGTCCAGGGTGGTGTGTTTACTTCGTGCACCGAAATGGCGCTCAATCCACTGTCCGGCCAAACGCTTGTTTTCACGTGTAGCGGGCACAAGATAATCATGGAAGGTTCCAACCTGCCTCACAAAATGAACGCATCCGAAAAGTGTGTTCGCGTTCAGGCTCTCGATCAGGCTGATTGCATGCTCCTTGATCCGTTCTATGGGCATCCCGCTTGCCCGCGCCTTGTTGAGGACCGATCCGCCGTCGTCGAACATTATCAGGATGCGCTCGCCGGAATCTTCGATACCGAAAAGAGATGCCGTGGATACTTCCGCCCCCTGCCCCAGCAATGCCGCTACCAATCCGGATTGATGCAATAGCCCTTCCGCTTCGGTCGGAGCATTGAATGGGTAAAGCGTGGTAAAAACCGCCTCGGGCAGATTCGGAAGTCCCGGCAGGGTTTCTGGAATCATGGCGCTTGTAGTGAGTTTTTGCAACATCGGAGGAGGACCGGCCGCTTGCTGAAATTCGGCCATCGCCACACGGTGCTCGAGTTCCCGCTGAGGCAGGTAAATCGTTTTCCCCGCGACAAATTCCGGCTCTGACCTTGAGATGGGCGCCAGCACCACGACAAAGGCAGTCACCAGAAGAACCGCAGCCTGAAATAAAACGGCCAGGACAAGGGGGCCGGCTTTCGTACCCGGGCCCAGGCCGAAACGCCGTTCGAGCTGACCTCTTAACAAGTCCCATTTCATGATGCGCGCGCCACGGGGCGCTCAACGATGTTGAAAAAGCGATCCCGCGATGACAAGACCAAAGCCCTATCCGACAACGATTAAATATTCTCACCTATCGCCGCTTGACAGAGAAGGATAAAGGCCTACTTTCTGAACTTTCTCCAAAGGGGCAGTAGTTCAGTTTGGTTAGAACGCCGGCCTGTCAAGCCGGAGGTCGCGGGTTCAAGTCCCGTCTGTCCCGCCATTATTTAAAATTCCCTCAGTGTTCTCTGTGTCTCTGCGGTGAAACTTCTAAGATTTCAGGGAGCGAGTTGCCGGATGGCTTGTTCTTTGTCGATGGCGATTTGCGCTTTGAGGTCGTCGATGGATGGAAATTTTTTTTCGGGGCGCAGAAAGGTTAGCCATTCTACCCGCAGGGTGTCGCCGGGTTTAAATTTTGGAGGGCTATCGGCGAGGAGGTGTATTTCAAGGACAGGCTCGGAATCGGTATGAACGGTTGGGCGCAGTCCGTAATTGGCGATACCGGGCATGGATTCTTTTTGGCCTGGTTCGGTAATTTGGACTGCGTAAACGCCGTAGAGGGGCTGTAGTTCGGGTGACCAGGTGAGGTTGAGCGTGGGATAACCGATTTTTTGACCCAAGCCTTTACCGGGTGTAACTATACCTTCACAGAAATAATTATAGCCTAACAGAGCGTTGGCTTCGGCGATGCGACCATTAGTTATATCCGAGCGAATGCGGGTGCTGCTGATGTCATCTCCGTTATGTTTTATGCGTTGGATGCTGAATACGTGGATATTCAGCTTTTTAGCTTCGGCGATGAGCATGGAAATGTCGCCCGCCCGCTTCCGGCCGAAGCGAAAGTTTTCGCCGGCATAGATAGCGGTGAGTTTGGGCAGGGATTTTTTGAGCATGGGGACAAAATCTTCAGCGCTCGTGCGGGAAAATTCGAGGATGAATTCAATCTGTATAACGACGTCTATTCCCAAAGACTGCAAGTTGCCCGCCTTTTGGCCGGGGGGCATGATAAGGAGCGTGGGCTTGTCCGGGCGCAGAACGCGGCTGGGATGCGGCCAAAAGGTGAGTGCGCCGGAAATGGCGTCGCTGCGGCGAGCGGAGTGAATTGCCGATTCGATTACGGCCTGGTGACCGAGATGCACGCCGTCGAACATCCCGATGGCCAGATGCAGTTCCCTTGGGGGAAGTTCCAGGGCTTGCAGGCTGTCGACTATGGCGGGAAGCTTCACAGAATATTGCTGGGCACTGCCTGGTAAACGGGAATTAGCCGTTGCTGAATTTCCGCCTGACTGAGCGTGGTAAAAGTATCCAGAGTCACGGCGTTTTCGACTTTGAAATTTTCGATAGCGGTGCGGCGAAGGTCGAAAAGGTGGGCTCCACAACCGATTTTTTCGCCGAGGTCGTGCGCGATTGTGCGCACATATGTTCCCTTGCTGCTACGTATAACGAATGAAATTTTCGGAGAATTAAATTCCAGCAACTTGAAGGAAGACACCCGTATGAAGCGCGGCTCGCGTTCGACCACCTTGCCCTTGCGGGCCAATTTGTAGAGTGGCACCCCGTGGACTTTTTTGGCCGAAAACATGGGCGGCGTCTGATACTGATCCCCGACGAATTCCTTCATTAAGACGAGGACGTCTTTTTCGGTCAATTCGGGCACGTCGCGGGTGGCGGTGATTTTACCGTCTCGATCATGGGAATCGGTTGACTGACCGAGCAAAAGCGTGCCCTGGTAAGTTTTGTCAAGGCTCATCAGGTATTGAGAAACTTTGGTGGCTTTGCCTACCAGCATGATAAGCAGGCCGGTGGCCAGGGGATCGAGAGTACCGGCGTGGCCCACACGCTTCATTTGCAACTGGCGACGCACCATGTTGACAATGTCGTGAGAGGTGGGCCCGGTGGGTTTGTCGATTAACAAAAGACCTTCCGGTGTATGCGAGGTTTGGGGCATGGCCTGAGTCAGGACTCCGAGAGAGCCTGGAAATGACGGTCGAGGCTGTCTATGAGCTTCGGATAAAAGTCGTTGATAGGCTCGGTGAGATTAAATCCGGAGGCACAGGCATGTCCTCCCCCGTTAAACTGGCGCGCAAGCAAATCGACACGGTGAATAGCATCCTTGGAACGAAAACTGCCCTTTACCGCGCCGTCGCGCTCCTCAAGTAAAATCCCTATTTCAACTCCTTCAATGGCCCGGGCATAGTCAACCAGCCCTTCCGAATCCTCATTTGAGGCGCCTGTTTTTTCGTAAATGCCCCGAGGCAGCAAGCCGATACAGACGCGCCCTCCACACTCGAACTTTAGCGAAGCCAGGAAATTGCGCAGGAGGTCCAGCTTGGCTATGCTTGTGCGCTCGTAGAGCTGTGTGGCGGCCTCTGCCGGATCGGCTCCATGTTCGACCAGCCGGCGACAAATTTCAAATACCTGCCTGGTTGTAGATGGGAAACGGAACTGGCCGGTATCGGTGGCAATACCTATGTAAAGGGCTTGGGCCATTACGGGGTCCAGGGGCATGTCATTGTCCAGCAATAATCCCGCCAATATTTCCGAGGTGGCGGATGATTCGGTATGAACGAAGTTGTGTTCACCATAATTCTTATTGGAAATATGATGGTCGATATTTATGAAAACCTTCGGAAAGCGTTCGAGCAGGAGCCAGCCCGCTCGCACGGCCTCGGCGCAATCAATAAACACTGCAACACAATCGGTATCTGTATATTGCTCCGGGAGCAAAATGGGTGTGCCGCCAAGGAATGCTTCAAGTATGCGGGGCACCGGATCGGGGTTGATGGCCACGGCCTCAATGCCCAGATGGTGCAGCAAGCGGCAAAAAGCCACTTGCGCGCCAATGCAGTCGCCATCCGGGCGAAGGTGGCTGATTACGGCTACTTTTTTTCCTTTCAAGTCGTCAAGGATGACTGGAAACTCTTCCGCGTGTTGGGGATAAAATTTTTCCATTACAAATCTTCTCCTTCCAAGTCTAGCTGGTCTATGATGTCATTGAGATGAGAGCCGCGCTCGATAGATTGGTCATAAACAAAATGCAGGTGTGGCAGGTATTTGAGAACGATGCGTTTGCTTAACTGGCGGCGAATGTCGAATGCCCGTTTTTTTAAAAAAGCACCGGCGCTTCGTCGATGTTCGTCATCTCCGAGTACCGAGTAAAAAACTCGGGCGTTTCTGAGGTCGGGAGAAACGCTCACCTCGGAGACGGTGATGTAAACCGACTCGCTCTGGTAACGGGTGTGCAGCACATCGCTGATTTCCCGTTTGACCAATTCGTTAACTCTAACAAGGCGCTGCCCCATAGCCCCTAAAAAATAAATCTCCGGTTGGAGTATGATAAAAATATTAACATTTGCCTACAAGGCTTTTGAATGGCGCAGATGCCATCGGCAAAAAGCATGGAAGTTAAAGCTTGGGCTGAATTTTCTTGAACTCGAAGCATTCGACAAGGTCTCCTTCCTCGTATTTGTTGTAACCCTCGAGGCGAAGGCCGCATTCATAGCCAGCTCGAACATCTCCGACATCATCTTTAAATCGCTTGAGGGTTTCCAGTTTGCTTTCGTGCAGGACTTTCTCACCGCGCAGGAGTCGTGCCTTGGCATCGCGAACAATGCGCCCTTCTGTGACCAGACAGCCGGCCACGGCCCCCTTGGCAACAGAAAAGACCTGGCGAACTTCCGCTGCTCCGATCTTGCTCTCGACGAGTTCGGGATCGAGCTGTTCGACCATGGCCTCCTTGATTTGGTCGATGAGTTCGTAAATGACGTGGTGCTGATAAATAGTGATGTTGTGCTGCTTGGTGAAGACGGCCACGCCGTTTTCGAGGTTAGTGTTAAACGCGACGATGACGGCCTCGGCCGCAACTGCCAGCAGGACGTCATTTTTACTTACCAGACCAATGGAGTTTTGCACAATATCGATATCAATTTTTTCGCTCTTGATCTGCAGCAGATTTTCTACAATGGCTTCGGCTGTGCCCAGGACGTCTGACTTAACTACCACACGGAAGACTTTCTGTCGTGTTTGGGCAATTGCATCCATCAGCTTATCGAGGGAAGTGGACGTTTCATCGGTCTGTTCGGGCGCCGGTTGCGGAAGTTTTTTCAATTCGAAGGCATTTTCTTCGGCCTGTCGTTTGGCCTCCCGTTCGTTTTTGAGAGTTTGGAAAGCGGCTCCCGAGTCGGGAGGACCGGACCAGCCGATTACTTTAACCGGCGTGGACGGTATGGCTTTTTTAAGGTCATTCCCCTTATCGTCCATGAGAACCTTTACCTTGCAGTAATTGCCGTTGCAGATGAGGAAGTCTCCCACTTTGAGGATTCCCTGTTGCACTATCACCGAGGCAGTGGAGCCGTGGCCGATTTCCTTTTGAGAATCTATAATTACTCCTTCGGAGCGGCCTTTTGGATTAGCTTTAAGCTCCATAATTTCGGCCTGCAGCAAGATCATTTCCAGCAAGCTGTCGATGTTCTCGCCTTTAAGAGCCGAAACGGCCACCGAAATGGTTTCACCGCCCCAATCTTCAGGTGCGAGTTCGCGCTCCTGCATTTGCCGTTTGACCTTGTCGACGTCGGCGCCCGGGGTATCAATCTTGTTGATGGCCACGATGATTGGCACCTTGGCAAGGCGGGCAAAGCCGAGAGCTTCATCGGTTTGCGGCATAAAGCCGTCATCGGCGGCGACCAGGAGAACTACGAGGTCGGTGACATTGGCGCCACGAGCGCGCATTTTGGAAAAAGCAGCATGGCCCGGGGTATCAATGAAGGTGATATTATGTCCGTTATGTTCGATCTGACATGCGCCGATGTGCTGTGTGATACCTCCAAATTCACCTTCGACAACATTTGTCTTGCGAATGTTGTCGAGCAGGGTGGTTTTGCCGTGATCAACATGACCGAGGATACAAACCACCGGGGGCCGGGGCTTGAGCAGTTTGCTTTCATCAATTACGGGTTTCTTCTTGTCCGGCTCAAGCGTTTCCGGGGGCCGCTCTCCTCGGTGACGGACCTCGAGGAGAAAACCGTGGTTTTCAGCAATGCGGGTGGCAACATCCTCTTCGATTACCTGGTTCATCGAAGCAAATATGTCCATTTCCATTAGCTCAGAAATAAGCCGGAAGGGTTTGAGTTTGAGCTGAACGGCAAAATCGCGCACGACGATTGGAGGTTTTACCTGGATGACTTCTAGATCTTTCTTTTCCTCTTGCGGTAGTTTCTCGGCCACAAGGTCGGGTGTTTCACCTGGAGCCGAAGCCGATGGACTTCCTAATGGAATCACCGGCGAGGGTGGAGCTTTCACTGCGCGGGGACCGGTAGAGGACGGTTCAGTTTGAAGAGCGGCCGGAGGCTCGGTTGCGGCGACCAGAACGGTAGGGGAACCGGCGTTGCGCTCCTTTTCGATCTCTTCTTTCGATTTGACAAATGCACCCGGAGGCAAGGGAGAGGTTTTGGACGGCGCCGGGGTTTTCACCTCTTCAGGCTCAGGATCCCGGACCGGCTCTGCGGGTTCCGCGGCCGGCTTGGCGAATTCCTCAATCAGGCTCTCGGCGGAGATATTGTCGATAGTGCTCGAGGCGCTTTTAACCTGAAACCCTCGCTCCTTTAGGAGTGCCAGCAATTCTTTATTCTCCATGCCGATTTTTTTGGAGAGGACGTAGATTCTTTCACTCATTTGAACTTAGCCGGATTCGTAACAGCTGGAGCGCCGGGAGGGATCCTTCCTGAATTTATTTTGAAATCTTCTTGGATTCGCGATAAGTGTTAACGGTCTCGATGGTCAGGCTGGCATCCTCTTCAGAAAATCCTCCGTCGACCAAGTCCTGAGGTTCGACATCGACGAAAGCCTCCGGGTTGATAATGCCCATGGCTACAAGCTTTTCCGCCAGGGAATCGGAGATGCCGGTTACACCATGCCAACCGGCGATAGCCGCCTTGACCCGCGCCTCGAAGCCGACTTCCTCTTTATGGACCTTGGAGATGTCAAGTTTCCAGCCCAAGAGGCGGGAGGTGAGCCGAGCGTTCTGACCGCGGCGTCCGATGGCAACCGAGAGGTCTTCCTCGGCTACTTCGAAAGAAATGCGGCGACTAGCCTCATCGATATTAATGTTTCTTGGCACGGCCGGTTTGATAGCTTCTTCGAGCATGCGGGCAGGTTGAGGGTAGTAGCGGATAATGTCGATTTTTTCGCCGCCCAGCTCGCGCACAATGCTTTTTACACGGGCTCCTCGAGCGCCCACGCAAGCTCCCACCGGATCCACCTTTTTGTCATTGCTGTTTACCGCGATCTTGGTGCGGTAGCCAGGTTCCCGAGAGATGGCCTCGATAACTACAGTCCCGTCGGCGATTTCCGTGACCTCCAGTTGGAAGAGGCGGCGCACGAATTTCACGCTTGCGCGGCTCAGGATGAGATCAGGGCCACGGTTAGTTGGTTCGATATTGAGCAACAGGCAACGGATGCGCTCACCCGGGGCATAATCCTCGCCGGGCACACGTTCCCTGGGTGGCAGGATGGCCTCGGCCTTACCCAGGTCCACTACCAAGTCGCCCCGTTCCCGGCGACGCACTACCCCCGACACGATGTCACCGACCATATCCTTATAGTCATCGAAAATCCTTTCCTTTTCGAATTGACGAAGACGTTGCATAATGGCCTGGCGGGCAGTTTGTGCGGCGATGCGGCCAAGGTGGGCAGGATCGACTTCCCTTTTGACGACGTCTCCCAATTGCGGGTTGGGAAGGTAATTCTTGGCTTTTTCAACATGAATTTCCGTTTTCGGATCGCTGAGCGAGTCCACTACCTTGAGCAAGGTCCAGGCACTCAAGACGCCGGACTTTGAGTCGATTAGGATTTCGAGATCCTGGCCGGCATTAATACCCTTCTGAGAGGCTCCTCGAATAGCATTAATAATGGTGCTAATCATGTCCTCGCGGGCAATCCCCTTTTCCTTTTCCATGTATTCGAGGACTGTCAGGATTTCGCTGCTCATGGGTCTTAAACTGTTGTTAATAAAAAAAAGTGGGCCGCAGCCCACTCTATAATGATATAGAGGCTGAATTAAAGGGTGGAAACTATAAATCAAACGACATCCCTGTCAATATTCCTCAGCACCCTCCCCCCGTCAAACCAATTTATGGCTCAAATGACTGCCACAATGCCTAAAGAAGCAGCTTTCCTGTCACTAACCCGACAGCGGTGAAGACCCAGTTCAGCGACGGACAATTACGAGCATATCGCTCGCGCGGGAGCCCAAATTAGGAGAGATTTCCGGGTCCAGGAGACAGGCAGTAGAAATTATTTAAAAAAAAACAAAAAAAGTACTTGACAAATGTTAGTAAATGCTTACTTTATTAAATCATGGTAGAAGTCAGGCTCAGTGCGGATGAAAGGCGGATGTCCATTCTAAGGGCTGCCCTGCCTGTTTTTGCATCCAAGGGATTCGACGGAACCACCACACGGGATATAGCGGAGGCGGCGGAAGTGTCCGAGGCACTGCTTTACCAGCATTTTCCAAGCAAGGAAAATATGCATGAGGCCATTCAAGAACTTCTTTGCAGCGTAAAAGATACTGTTAATAAGAAGCTGTCAGAGCTAAAACCGTCCACTGAAAGCCTGGTAAAAATCATCTATATGATAGTGCATCTTATCATGGGAAGTTCAACAGGGGAGGAATCTGATGCGGTGACACGTTTGATGATAAAAAGCCTTATTGAGGATGGCAAGTTCGCCCGATCTTTTCATGAAAGCAGGCTTTACCTCTTGCTCGATTTCATGCGGGCGGCAGTGGTAGCTTCAAAAAAGAGCGGCGACTTGGTTACAAGCCCTCTAAACAGTGATGAGCGAATGTGGTTCAGCCATCACTTAGCGGTCATGTTGAGGCTAAATTGCCTGACAGAGGTTCCCGTTTTTGACCATAAAAAGAACCTGAACGCGCTTAAAAACGATGCCGTATTGTTCTCGTTGCGCGGCATTGGTCTTAAGGATGAAGCGATTAAAAAACATTTTGACCTGAAAAAGTTGGAAAAATTCTACAGACAAATTACAGAAAGTTCAGAATGAAATTAATTTGAATATTCTGTCAGTAAAATTTATTTACCCCGGCATATAAGTAAGTATTCACATAAAACATCACACGATAATTAATCCGATGAAATCTAAAAACTCCACACCCTCCAAAATTGAAGGTCTTGCCCGCTGGATTATCAGTCGGCGCTGATACGTCATCATCGCTTCCGTACTGATTGCCATTGCAGCAGGATCGGGCGCAAGCCGAATCGTATTCAAAAACGATTACCGCATCTTCTTCAGCAAGGACAATCCTCAGTTGGTATCCTACGAGGCCTTGCGGGATATCTACACCAGGGACGACAACATACTCTTCGTTCTGTCCGAACCCGAAGGTGATCTTTATAGCCGAGAATTCCTGGAAGCGGTCGCATGGCTGACCGATGAGGCTTGGAAACTGCCCTTCACAACACGGGTCAATTCCGTTACCAACTTCCAACATTCCGAGGCCGAAGGTGACGACTTGATTGTGGGTGACCTGGTGATCGATCCGGCCGGTCTGACGGCCGAAGACTTGGCCAAGATTGAGAAAATCGCCCTCAATGAACCACTTCTCTATAATCGACTGATTGGTGACAAGCATCACGTTACCGGTATCAACGTCACGCTCACTCTGCCCGAAAAAGACAGCATGGAGGCCGTGGTGGCCGCAACCGCAGCTAAGGAATTGGCGGGTAATTTTGAGGAGAATTTTCCAGACCTTGATGTGTATATAACCGGCATGGTTATGCTCAATAACGCATTTGCCGAAGCGAGCATCAAAGATATGAGCGGCCTCATCCCCATAATGTATGGGGGCATCCTTGTGATAACGGTAATCCTTCTGCGGTCTGTTGCGGGGACATTGGGCACTCTGCTGGTCATCATGTTTACAACGATATCGGCGATGGGATTGATGGGTTGGTTGGGCATCCCGATGTCAGCGCCGGTATCAACGGCTCCAACCATTATTTTAACACTGGCTGTGGCTGACAGTATTCACCTGCTGATTACATTTCTGCAAGAAATGCGCCGGGGACGTTCGAAGAAAGATTCTCTGGTGGAAAGCATGCGAGTCAATTTTCAACCGGTACTTCTCACCAGCTTGTCGACAATTATAGGGTTTTTGAGCATGAATTTCAGCGATGCCCCGCCATTCCGGCACCTCGGTAATGTTGTGGCAATGGGTGTAGGAGCAGCCTGGCTATTTTCGATATTTTTTCTTCCCGCGTTAATAGCAGTTTTACCGGTTAAGGTGCGCGTGCGCCAGGAAAACGAGTCGAATCTAATGGATCGTTTTGCAGATTCGATTATCCGCCGCAGGTCGGTTTTCCTATGGGGATCCGTGGCCGTGGTTACGGTGCTGGCCTTATTCATCCCGCGCATAGAACTCAATGACCAGTGGGTGGACTATTTTGCCCCCAGCATAAGCTTTCGCACCGACACCGATTACGCCATGGAGAACCTCACGGGCATCTATAACATCGAATACTCCATGGGAGCTGGTGAAAGCAGCGGAATAAACAATCCGATCTATTTGCAGAACCTTGAAAAATTTTCCCAATGGTACCGCCAACAACCAGGTGTGATGCAGGTATCCACTCTTTCCGATACGATGAAGCGTTTGAACAAAAACTTACATGGCGACGACCCTGCCTATTACCGCCTACCTGATACCCGGGAGCTTGCCGCTCAATTCCTGCTTCTCTTTGAAATGTCCCTACCCTACGGTCTGGACCTTAACAATCTGATCAACGTCGACAAATCGGCTACGCGCTTCACGGTTACTGTGACTAACCTTCCTACTCGTGAAATTCGCGAACTGCTGACACAATCCGAGCGCTGGATGCAGGACAACCTGCCGGATTACATGCAGGCTACAGGCGCCAGCTCTACGGTCATGTTTGCCCATATATCCGAGCGCAACGTCAAGGGCATGCTCGGGGGCACGGCAATGGCGGTGCTACTCATCTCCACCCTTCTGGGTGTCTCTTTACGCAGCGTGAGGTACGGTCTGATCAGCCTTATCCCAAACTTTGTGCCCGCCATCCTCGGATTCGGCGCATGGGCACTGCTAGTGGGAGAAATCGGCTTGTCCCTCTCGGTCGTAACCGGAATGACGCTGGGAATAGTAGTGGACGATACCGTGCATTTTCTGAGCAAATATCTACGCGGCCGGCGCGAGCATGGTTTGGATGCCGAGGAGGCGGTCCGCTTCGCCTTCCGTCGGGTGGGCCAGGCTCTGCTGGTCACTACTGTAATCCTCGTTGTTGGATTTGGAATTCTCAGCTTTTCGGCGTTCCGCTTAAATGCCTGGATGGGTCAGCTGACTGCCTTGGTCATTCTTTTTGCTCTGCTGGCCGATTTTGTTTTCTTGCCCGCGCTGCTTATCACTTTCGATCAAAAACAAACTCAAACCCAAACCGATACGGAAGGAGTTCAAGATTATGAAAAAAATGTTGTTACAGCTTAAACTAAAAGGCCTATTGCCCGAAATCGCAGGAGGGATACACGTTATTCTCGTCGCCTTCGCAATGGTTGCTTCGTATTCCAATCTCACCGCCTCATCCATCGCCGATGCGTCAACACCTGAGGATAAAGGACTCGCCGTCGCCTTGGCCGCCGACCAACGGGATACCGGCTGGGGAGATTGGAGCGCCGACGCCGAAATGATTCTGCGTAACCGACACGGTGAGTCAAGTTCGCGTCAAATGCTTCTGCGTTCGCTCGAACAGGAAAAGGACGGAGACAAGCGAATCATAGTATTCAATTATCCGCGCGATGTGAAAGGTACGGCCTTTCTCGTTTACACCCGTCGGGTGGGCAATGACGATCAGTGGCTCTACCTGCCGGCCCTTAAGCGCGTTAAACGAATCTCAGCCAATAACCAAAGCGGACCCTTTGTGGGCAGCGAATTTGCCTATGAGGACCTCTCTTCGCAAGAGGTTGAAAAATACACCTATAAATACTTGCGCGAGGAACGTATCGATGGGCATGATAGCTATGTCATTGAACGCTACCCCGTCGATCCCAAATCGGGCTACACTCGCCAGGTCACGTGGATCGACAAGTCGGAGTTCCGCACCATTAAAACGGATTATTACGATCGCAAAGGTGAACTTCTCAAAACTTTCACGGCCTACGAATTTCAACTTTACCCCAGTGGTTACTGGAGGGCGGACAAGTTTGTCATGGTTAATCATCAGACCGGCAAGAGCACTGAACTTTTCTGGAACAATTATGTTTTCGCCCAAGGATTCAGTGACCGCAATTTCGACCAAAACAGCTTAAAAAATGCGCGTTGACCGCTACAGCGCTGCTCTGACAATCATCTTGATGTTGATGGGATGCGCGCCACGAGTCATTTTGGGGCAGCGAGAGGAGAACTGGGAGGTCTCCGGTTACGTGGGAGCCGAAACGAGGTGGTTTTATTATGGGCCGAGCGAATCTTTCCAGCACGGCGGTGCAGGATTTTCCTTAACGCTCGAACCTGAATTTTATCGCGGGTGGGAAGCGTCTGACACTTCCATACTTTTCGAGCCATATATAAGGCTGGATTCGGAAGATACCGAACGCACTCATTTTGATATCCGGGAGCTGTATTGGCAAAAGATTGGTGGCAGTTGGGATTTAAAGGTTGGATTAGCCAAAGTTTTCTGGGGAGTGACCGAATCGCGCCATCTGGTCGATATCATCAACCAGACAGACCAGATCGAGAACATTGATACCGAAGACAAGTTAGGTCAGCCCATGGTTAATTTTACATTGATTAACAATTGGGGAACGCTGGATTTCTTTTTCCTCCCCTACTTCCGGGAAAGAACCTTTGCCGGCCGAGAGGGCCGCTTGCGCAGCATTCCCCATATCAATACCGACCGACCGGTTTATGAATCAGGAGCCGAGCGATGGCATCCCGATCTGGCCGTGCGCTATTCAAGAATTTTCGGGAATTTAGACCTTGGCATTTATTACTTTTACGGAACCAGCCGCGATCCCCTTTTCGAGCCCGACATAGGGAACGGGGATGAGATCGTTCTTCGTCCAGTCTATAACCTTATGCAGCAAGGAGGGTTGGACCTGCAATACACATTTGGGGGATGGCTGCTTAAGTTCGAGAGCATTTTGCGATCAGGACGAGGTCAGCACTTTCAAGCTCTCACGGTCGGTTTCGAATACACACTTTACGGCCTTTTTGGGACAACCCTCGATATGGGCATATTGAGCGAATATCATTACGACAGTCGCGGGGAGACCGCCACCGACCCCTTTAATAATGACATCTTTGCCGGTACCCGCATCACACTGAACGACGAACAAGATACAGCCTTTATCGGTGGCATGATTTACGACCACGATAACGGGACAACCTCTTATCGCTTCGAGTTTGAACGTCGGTTGGGTGACAGCTACAAACTCATTATAGAAGCGCAGCAATTCGCCCGTATCGACAGCAAAGACCTCCTCTTCAGCTTGCGCCGCGACAGTTTTCTGCAGGTGGAACTGCGGAAATACTTTTGACTAAACATGTGGGTCTGTTGTCCAAAACATCACCAAGGTGTTTCGGAGCCGGTACGGTCGTAGAATTTTCCGGAATCGTTCATGGTGGCGCGGTCGAAAATTTCGATCATGGATGAAACGGATTGCTCGACGGTGAGTTCGGCCCCCTGGCCGCCCATATCGGTTTTGACCCAGCCTGGAGATTGCAGGATGACGATGATGCCTCGGGCCTTAAATTCGAAGGCGAGCATTTTGCCGATCATGTTGAGGGCGGCCTTGCTGGCGTTGTAGCTATAGGAGCCTGCGGTGCCGAATTCGTCGCGCAGTTTTATGGAACCGTAGCCGGAAGTAATATTGGCCAGAAGCGGACGCTTACCTTTGCACAGTAGAGGAAGAAATGACTTGGCTACAAGTAAAGGACCCGCGGAATTGGCGCGGAAGACTTCCACGAGTTCTTCCATTTCCTGTTCTTCAAAACTTTTCCATATTCCGATGCCTGCATTGTTTATGAGGATGTCCAGTTCTGTTATATCTTCACCGACAGCGCGAGCGGCGGCCTCTATGGATGCTTCATCGGCTACGTCCATTTGATGAATGGACAAGAGGCCGTCGTGCAGGGCTAGTAATTTACTCAGTGTTTCAGCTTTCCGAGGTTTGCGGCAGGTAGCCAGTACACGGTGTCCGGATTCGAGATACTGCCGGGCGAACTCCAGCCCAATCCCGCGGTTGGCTCCGGTGATGAGGACTGTTTTCATGTTGAAAAATATAACGAGTGAAGTCAGGAAGTCACAAGTATGAAGGCAGAGGTCAGAAGTGGATTATGTGGATGAGGGAGAGAAAGATTATGAATGAGAGGGTCATTGCAGGCAGTCTTCAACGAATATTTGTAGTGCTCCCTGGTTGCAGCCGTTGCACACAGGATGATGACGGCCGTCGATAACTTCAGTATCCTTGAGGTATCTGGCAAGCGAATCGGGCACGTCACCGCCATACCAGTGGAACCAGTAAGGCATGAGATCTTTCCCCGTTTCGGCTGCAACAAGGGGCAGTAGAGCGTCGCATACAAGCGTGTCGAGCCGACTTCCACCCAGGCATCCGCCCAGGAGTTTTTCCTGAATCAATTTTCTTATGCCGGGCAGCCGTATTTGCTTGCGGAAGGCATGGGTGTCCAGGTCAGCGCTTGTTGGAGCGGGCAAGGCGCCGAGTTCCTCGATTAGAGGTCCGGGCCAGCCGTCATTTTTCTTAAGCAAGCCGAGATATTGCTCAAGGCGGACCTTTGGGTGATTGAAAGGGCGGATGCCCGACAATTTCCATTTTTTGAGCTGTTGTTTGTAATAATAAGAACTTGGTTGGTCCGAAGCGGACATTTGTTCAAGGGTGAAACGCACGGCAATAGAAAACATGGGTGCGCGATTGCGGCGGTAACCCAGTACTTCGAGGAAGAACTGGTGGCAGGCTTCGGACCAACCGGAGCGTTGTAGGCGCTGCCGGGCGAATTTCATCTTTTGGCGCCAGCGCAAAAGGCCCTTGCGGTGCAAAATGGCGCGGCGTTGAGGCAAGGTTTTTTCAAGCATGGGCGAGACGAGATCGAGCTGGTCGCGTTTGGCCAGTGTTAAAAGCGCATCTTCGGTGGCATAGGTTTCTATGTCCTGGGCAAGCAGGGGCATGAGCACTATTGCATGAAGTGTCCGGCCACCGGCGGTACGTGGCGGGACTTCTGAAGGCTCGGGTTCGAAAAGAACAACGTGTAGGATGACATTGTTGAAACGAGGATTGGTGTTGTGCCCATGGTGGCGCCAATCGCGCAGATAAAAATGGATTTCGATGTCACCGATCATACGGCTGCCGGCCACTTCAATTTCGGCGTTAATAAAATCGGGACCTTCGTGCATATTCCATTGCCCGACTCAAATAATTTTTATGGGTTTGCCATCGATGGTGGTCAATTTTTCGATGTTAAAATCGCGGCGCATCCAGATTTTCTGCAAGAGAGTTTCGGGCACGGTAATGGGGCCGTAAAGACCCTGAATTTCCGCTAATTCGACCGTTTTCATTCTATCCCCGCCAATCTTTTTGTGATTGGCGACTGCGTTTGGCAAGTTCTTCCGACTGTCGGCGCTTGCAGGCGAGCACCCAATTTTCGAGGTCTTCGGGAGTGATGGTGTGGGCGCCGAGGGCGCCTGCTGTTTCGCGCACCATGTTATCGCCCGTGACCACCCAGACTGTTTCCGGGTCGGAGGCCTTGTTGATATATTGCTCTATAAGCTCGTCGGCGCTCATGGAAGCAGGAGAAAAAAGAAAGGAAAAGGTGAGGTGCCCGCCGGGCCGCTCGATTTCGGTCCGTTCGCCCCGGCCGTCAAAGACGATTGTGGTTCGCACCCCCTCGAAATCGTGGATTATCCGTACAGCCTCCGCCAACCGGGCCCGCGCGACATCGCTACCACGCCGCATGGCCCGGCGCAGCTCAGACCATTTGTGAATGAGGTTGTAGCCGTCGATGAGCAGGTGTTGGCAATCGGGCACCGCACACCATTCCAGTCCCGCGACAAGCCCCGAGCAAGCCGATTTTACGGTTAGTCTCAATACGCAGAGACAGAGAAATAACATTTGATAATCGCTGATATATTTGTCATAAAATACGGATAATCCTTTATAGAATGTTAGGGTTTTACCCGAATTTGCTATGAATTTTCACTTAAATTTTACACCCCGAAATCCGACTATTTAACTGTGAGCATATATTGCGGATCATAGAAAAATGCCCACAAAGCCGTTGTCACGGTATCAAGCGAGTCGCCCGTTCTAGAAGCCACCCCGTTAAACAATCAACGCGGTCCAACGGGTATGAAAAATAGGACCGTCCATAGTCAATAAAAGAGAATGAAAAGGCTTGTTACCGTAATGGTATTACTGCTGGGAACCCTCGGAGCATTCGGCCAGGTAAGGCCGGAGGACCCGGAAACGCGCCTGGCCACAGCGCAAGGCGGCGAACGCGTAGAGTTGCTGGCCTACTTGACCGACCGCTACCAAAACAGCAATCCGGACAAGGCCATCGCCTATGGCGAAGAAGTGCTTGTCCTGCTCGAGAAATTTCCGGATGTAAAAATGGAAACTGAAGTGCGGCTCGATCTTTCCCTGGCATACCGATTTTCGGGCCTGTTCGAGTCCGCCCTAGAACAGTCCAGGGAGGCTCAACAGTTAGCAGAAGAGGCCGGCAACTCAGACCTTCTGTCCGTGGCGCTGAACCAATTGGGTTATACCTATAACAGGTTAGGTGATACAGAGATCGCGCAAAAATACCTGGAACAAGCTCTGGCCTTGTGTGAAAAACTAAAGGACGAGAAAGGCATTGCTCTCTCCCTGCACATCCTGGGTCGTATAAGATATTCGACGTCAGAATTTGCCGAGGCTTTTGATTACTATTCCCGCGCTTTGAGCATCAGAGAAGATATCCGCGACATGCCAGGGATCGCCGACACACTGACCGGATTCGGCCAAATTTACCGGGAAATGGGAGACTATTCCAAGGCGATAGATTATCATTTTAAAGCACTGCTTATCAGGGAAGAAACCGGGAATCTGCGCAATATCGCAAATTCGTTTAACAGTATCGGCACGGTTAACAGGAATTTAGAGGAGTATGAAAGGGCGCAACAGTATCACTTGCGGGCTAAGCGAATACATGAGGAAATAGGGGACCGCTTCGGTATCTCCTACTCCTTGAATGGGCTCGGGATTGTTTATCGCAGGCTTGGCGATTATGATAAGGCACTTGAAAATTATTACAAGGCCCTGGAACTGCGAAAAGAGACCGGTGATCAGCGCAGAATTGCCAATACATTGACCAATATCGGTGTCGTTTACAGGGACATGGGCGAATACGACAAGGCGCTCGAATATTATCTGCAAGCCCTCAGTATTAAGGAGGAGATTGGGAACAGGTTGGGAATCGCCCGTGCTATTTTATATGTAGGTGAGATTGAAAAACTTTTGGGCCGGAGTGTCGAAGCGCTGGATTATTTGGAGCAATCTCTCAATAAAGCCCAGGACATTAGGGCAAAAGAGATTTTCAGGGATAGCTACAAGGGCCTTGCCGATACTTATGAGGACATAGGGAATCTCGAAAAGGCTCTCGGAAATTACAAAAAGTTTAATATCGCCGATGAGGAATTGATCGGCGCTGAGACCCACAAGGAAGTCGCCCAGTTACAGGTACGCTTAGGTTTACTCGAAAAGGAAAAGGAAATCAGTCTCCATAAACAGGAAATAGAACTTCTCCAGCGAGGCCGACAAATACAGCAGGCCGAGCACGAAAAGCATGAATTTCAGCGCAATGCCTTCCTTGGAGGAGGAGTGTTGCTTCTACTCGTGGTCCTGCTGATCACCAACCTCTATTTACAAAAAAGGCAATCCGAAATCCGCTATCGGAAAGCCAATGAATTGAAGACCCGGCTATTGAGCGTCGTGTGTCACGACCTGAGAAGCCCCCTTGGAGCGGTCATCGGACTAGCCGAGGAAATTCAGGATGAACTGCACGATCAGAGCTCGGACGCCGCGCGGATGGCGGGCCTCATTTCCAATTCGGGTCACCAGATAATGGACCTGGTCCAGAACCTGATGGACTTCTCCGTCATCGAGCTGGGTAAACTGGTTTTGGAAATGGAAACGGTGGACGTAGCTGAACTAATCTCAAAAGTAGTCGAGGAATTTCATGCAGAGACTGCTATCAAAAATCAGCGGGTAGTAGTATCCGTCGCAGATAATGGGGATTGCAGTTTAATTGCCGATAAAAGTAGTATGTGCCGTATTTTGGAAAACTTGCTCAGCAACGCCATCAAGTATTCTCCACCCGATTCCACAATTAACCTGATGGTGGAAAAACGGGATAAGATGCGAATAGAAATCCGTGACGAGGGTCCGGGCTTCACCAAAGATGATAAGACACGGCTTTTTGGTGAGTTCCAGCGGCTCTCGGCTCAACCGACAGGAGGTGAATCCTCCATCGGATTGGGATTGTCCATCGTCAAAAGATTAGTTGAATTGCACAAAGGACGCGTATGGATGGAAAACGGTATTGGGGGCAAAGGCAGCACCTTTATCGTCGAACTGCCGGTCTGAGCGAACCGTACTCGTAACCACTCGGACCGAGCGTATTGTTCAATGTTGGATTGACAACAGAGTGCCGGCCGAAAATATATTTTGCCTGGTAAACCTGGCCGGGAGATGGAAGGGTGGCAGAGTGGTCGAATGCGGCGGTCTTGAAAACCGCTGGGCCGGCAACGGTCCCGGGGGTTCGAATCCCTCCCCTTCCGCCATATATCAAAAATTCAGAACCTTTAAATATTATTGAATTTGGAAATCACCCGCCGTCGTCCTCCCGTCCCGCAACTGCGGGATCCCGCGAATGCGGGAGGACTATGTCGGACTTGGGAAAAGGAGGAGATTATGAGGAAGAGTAAGAGGAGGAGGATGAATGGATCAGGCAGTAACGAGAACGGATGCTCTGGGTCTGTTGCCCAACCTGAAGGTATCTCATGAAAACTTATCGCATTGCGCTTTATCCCGGTGACGGTATCGGTATCGAGGTGACTGATGCCGCGGTTCGCGTCCTTGAGGCTGCGCAAGAGGGACTTGACGGTTTCTCGCTGGAATTCAGCAGATTCGATTGGGGAGTAAATTTCTACGATAGCCACGGACGGGTTGCTCCCGAAGATTTTCTGGATATTCTGCGGCCTTTCGACGCCATTTACCTGGGAGCTGTCGGGCACCCTGAAAAACTGCCCGATAACATTACCTTGCGCCCGCTTATTCAACTGCGGCAAGCCTTTGATTTATACGCCTGTGTGCGACCGGCCAGAACCTATCCGGGCGTACCCAAACCTTTGGCGCAGGCAGGCGATATCGATTTGGTGGTCCTTCGGGAAAATTCGGAGGGCGAATACGTGGACAATGGCGGACGGTTTCACACTGGAACGCCTGAAGAGGTCGCCCTTCAGACCGCAGTGCACACTCGCCGCGAAATAGAACGAATATTGCGTTTCGGCTTCGAACTTGCGGGCACGCGCCGGAATCGTTTGACCATGATCACCAAATCCAACGCGCAGCGATACGGCTATGTGCTTTGGGATGAAGTTCTGGAGCAGGTGGCCGCCGATTACCCGAAGGTGAAATACGATAAGCAACATATTGATGCCGCTTGCATGAATTTCGTGCGCCGACCGCATGAGTTCGATGTAGTCGTGGCTTCCAATCTTTTCGGCGATATACTCTCCGACCTATCCGGCGCTATAACGGGCAGCCTGGGATTAAATCCATCGGCCAACCTTAACCCGAAGCGTGTTTTCCCATCACTATTTGAACCAGTGCACGGTTCTGCTCCCGACATAGCAGGACGCGGAATCGCCAACCCCGTGGCTGCCATCCTGAGTGCGGCAATGATGCTGGACTGGCTGGAAATTAAAGAGCCGGCTAGTGTCATCCGTGCAGCGGTGGAACAGTCGTTGGGCGAAGGCTGCGCCACTCCGGACATCGGTGGCAAACTATCAACCTCGGAGATGACCGACTGCATTATACAACGGCTAAATGAGGAATCCGAAGAAGCATGACGGAGAATAAAAATGATGGATGGGGAGACCCCTACCCATACATGCAACGTCAGCCTGGTTTGTGCAAAAGGTCCTAGCGTTCAAGAATTTCGACTTCGTAACCGTCCGGATCGGTGACAAATGCCATCTTGTGACCCGTGGGAAATTTTTCCCGCCAGTCGCCCGGCCAGACTTCCACGCTGTCCTTCTCCAGTTTGTCGCAAAAAGTGATGATGTCGGACACTACTATGCAAGTGTGCATCAAGTCTTCTGGAACGGCGACTTTGTAGTCCGGAGAGTAGCAGAGTTCAAGAAAATGCTCGCTGCCGGGAATTTCGAGAAAGGCGAGTTGATTGCCGGCGGGTGACTTATCGGTGCGCCGGGTGCACTCGAATCCCAGATGCTTGCAGTAAAAATCGACGGAGCCGTCGAGGTCGGATACGCGGATACGGGTGTGGTCGAACTTAATCATTTTTTAATAGAGGTAATGCAAAAGTCTAACTGCGCCCAGACAAAATTTAGGCTAATTTGAGCCGCGGCATTGGCGTTCTGCGAAACGAACGCTATACAACAAGTTACTACTTCCGCAAACAATGGGATTAATGCATATTTAATATAGGACATATTTTGCGAATGAAATTATATTTACGACCGACAGAGGAATAGTGGAGTATCCCTAAAAGACGCGAATCGGTATATCTGCAGGAGCGGCTAGAAGTTCCTCGAGTTCGTCATCGAGCTTGAGAAGAGTTAGTGAAACACCCGCCATTTCAAGTGATGTGCAGTAATTACCGACGTAGTTTCGAACAACTTCCAGACCAAGGTCCTTGGAGTTGAGTGCAGCCTTGCGGTAAAGGAGATAGAGTTCGCTAATTGGCGTGCCTCCCATACCATTTATCATAAGCGCTACGCGGTCGCCTTTTTTGAAAGGCAAGTCGCTTGATACGGCTTCGAAAACCTCGTCGATTATCGCATCGGCAGATACGAGCTTGTCGCGCCGGCGGCCTGGCTCTCCGTGGATACCGATGCCGATTTCCATTTCGTCTTCACCGATATCGAAGATTGGAGATCCCTTTGCCGGTGGCGTGCAGGAGGTCAGAGCTACGCCCATGGAACGTACGACGCTGTTTACCTTTTTGCCGAGAACGACCAGCTCCTCGAGGCTGGCCCCTTTTTCCGCGGCGGCGGCGCATGCTTTGATAACGAAAAAATTACCTGCCACACCGCGGCGGCCGGTGGTATAGGTACTGTCCTGCACCGATACATCGTCGTCGATGATAACGACCTCGGTTTTAATTCCTTCGGCCTCGGCCATTTCGCGAGCCATTTCCCAGCACATACGGTCGCCCTGGTAATTATTGACCAGGTGGAGGATGCCTTTTTCAGATTTCATCAGCTTGAAGCATTCCAGGCAGTATTCCATTGGGGGAGCAGCAAATACGTCGCCTGGGCAGGCGGCATCCAGCATACCCTGGCCCACGGCCATGAGGTGAGCAGGCTCGTGGCCGCTACCGGATCCCTGGATTATGGATACCTTGTCATTACTGGGCATGTCTGCGCGGTAGATAATGTTGAATTTGGGAATCCATTTAAGCTTGCCGGGATTTGCAAGTACCAGGCCTTCCATCATCTCAGCCACAAATTTTCCGGGATCGTTGACGAACTTCTTCATAACTCTTTCTCCCTTTAATGTTAAATTACGAATTTGTTTGGATTGAATCGATGAAAATAACGTCAGGGGTTAGCTTCACGCAGAGCCTTGGATGCGGCTTGCATCATGGTCGCCACGGCGACGATGCCGGGGTCAACGGTTCCCTTGCTGCGCTCCCCTGTAAAGGATTGGCGGCCTCGCTTGGCAACCCAGTCACGGGTGGACTCAATGGTTGCAGTAGTTGCTACGGTGGCTTCCTCGAAGGCCCCAAGAAAATCTTGCTCCTGCTTTTGACTCCATTGTTGAAAAACTTCCCGGGCGGCAGCCATGGCATCGAGTAGTGTTTTGTCACCCAATTGTGCTCCTCCACGGGCCTTAATACCCTCCATGGCGGCGTCAATCATTTCCACGAGATCGGTCAAGGTGAGCGCTGTTTTATCCTTGGATTTGGCGCCGAAGCGCAGGAATCCTGTTCCCCAAATGGGGCCCGAGCAGCCACCCACGTTGCTGGTGATAATCATACCCGTCTTCATCAGAAAAATACTGATAGAGGAGCGGTCAAGTTCCTGCCATTTACTTTGGATGATTCGGAAGCCCTTGGCCAGGGATACACCGAAATCGGCATCGCCGGCAGCCGCATCCAGCTCGGAAAAATACTTTTCATTGGCATCGGCCACCTCGGCCATCGTCTTGACCACTAGCTCGACTTCATTAAGTGATAATTCCTTCATACCGAACTGTTTTTTCCTCGAATGAGCCTGGTTCAGTTACTTGCGAACCGCGGCTATGCGCTCTTGGACAAATTCGATTGTTTTCTCGGTGGCCTTGGAAAATTGATTGGTGGTGAAAATGGTCGGGGCAAGAGTTGCGAATTTATCGTGGTCCATTTCCTCGACGTAGGCTTCCGCAAAATAGGGAACCTTCAGCAACTTTTCCATAACTTCACCGGGAATTTCCTCTTCGATGGTCAACTTGAATTCGAGGTTTTGGTCTAGCTCCCACATTTCTTTGAGGAAAGAAGGCGGACAGGTAAAGACGATGCTGCCGCCTGCTATTTGTTCTACATGCCACATACGCTCAACACCATCCACCACTGGTCCGCGGCGCATAGAGCAGTAAAGCATTTTACCATTATAGTTACGGCTTTTCATCACTTTGTGTGCCTTTCGGAGAATAGCAATCGCGGCCCAGCGCCTCTCTTCCAGGGATAGTTCCAGGCCAACCGATGCGGCGCTTTCCTGGAATTCCTCCCGGTCTTCATATCGGGTCGCCATCTGGGAGATGACCGAGCTCCAGCGGAATAAATCAACGTTGTTGGCCTTTGCCTCCTCCAGGCCCGCTTCCACGGCATCCATGACCGCAACAAATTGCGGCAGGATATATGCCAATGTGCAATTGGTGGCAATACCCATCGCGGTCAAACGGCGTATGACGCGGATTCCCGCGGCGGTGCCGGGACATTTGACCATGACATTTGGATTTTGGTCTAATATCTCCAACGCCTCATTGAACATGAGTTCTTCGTCGAGGGTATGACGGGGATCTACCTGGCCGGACAAATACCCGCGCCGGTGATCGGTTGCTTCCCATATGGGCATCATCATATCCGAGCCGCGGCGAACGACTTCGAGGTATGTTTTCCAATACAATACCTCGATATCATCATCGGGATTGTCCTCGATTAACTTATCAATCCAAGGGATCCAGAGATCGGGCCGGCCCTCGATGGCTTGAAGGGACAGTCGCGGATTGGTTGTCACCCCGCTGACGATGCTGCTTGCCGGATCGTCTTCATTGAAGAGTCGGGTCAATTGCGCTTCCAACAAAGGACGGTCGGCCTCCGGCGCATCCTCAAGCATCTCCTGCTTCCACTTTCCGTAGAGTAATGGTGAGGAGTCCCACCATATTTCGGTTTCAGGATTGAGTTCGAGCAACCTTTCGGCAACGGAAGGGGTGTAAACTTTAGGAGCAATAGAAGTCTTTGTAGCCATTATTTTATAGAATCAATTTCATTGAATATGTATAAATTCATTCAATCAATTGAATTATGCAACATTTGATCGGAAACGGCCTTTTTCAGGGATTCCATCGTTTTCTGCACCAAGCTCTCCTTTTCTCCTTCGACGAGGAGTCGGATTTTGGGTTCGGTGCCCGAGTAGCGCACTAGAATACGGCCTCGGCCCGGCAGAGAATCCTCAAGCGATCGAATGGTCTCCTGCAACTGCGGGAGTTCCGACAGAGGGACTTTTTCAGACACTGCCAGGTTGAACGTTACCTGGGGAAGAGCCTGCATGCACTTTCGCAGTTGGGAAAGTGGCAGCCCGCTTTGCTGCATAATCTCTATGACCTTTAAGGCGGATAGCAGCCCGTCAGCGGTAGTCAAGTGGTCCCTGAAAATGAAATGTCCCGAAGATTCGCCGCCGAAGTTGCAACCGGATTCCACCATCTTCCGCACTACATAGCGGTCACCCACACTGACGCGCTCGACACGACCTCCCGCGGCTTCCAGGGCTTGATCGAGACCGAGGTTGCTTATCACGGTGGTTACAAGAGTCTTATTGGCGAGTTTTCCCGCTTTCAATGCATGCAGGCCGAAAAGAGCGAGTATTTCCTCACCGGAAGCAATGTTTCCTTTTTCGTCGCAAAAGACAACGCGATCGCCATCGCCGTCGTGGGCAAAGCCGAGACTCGCTCCTTCAGCCACTACCCTCTTGGCTAGTAACTGCGGATGCTCACAGCCGACATCGGTGTTAATGTTAGCGCCGTCGGGGGAATCACCCAGAGTGATCACATTTGCCCCAAGTGTTCGCAGGACGACGGGGGTTGTGTAAACGGTCGAGCCATTGGCAGTGTCGGCAACTATTGTCCATCCCTTGAGACAACCTCGGGAAAACAGTGAGGAAATAAAATTGTTGTAGCTATCAATGCCATCGAAACCAGTGGCGGTAACACCTTCCGGATTGGATTCTACTTCCGGGGCGGCGTCGATAAACAATTCCAAGCTCTTTTCCACAGCATTGTCTAGCTTGATGCCTTTTCCACAAAAGATTTTCACTCCGTTATCGGCAGCCGGGTTATGAGAGGCGGTAATGACGATGCCCAAATTCGCTCGCAATTCGTGCGTGAAATAGGCCAATGCCGGCGTAGGCAGCTGTCCGGCACGATAAATTTCAATATCAAAACCATAAAGGCCATCGCAGATGGCATTCTCAAGAACTTCCCCGGAAGCCCGCGTGTCGCGTCCAATGACTACTTTATAAGGGCTGGAGGCACTGCTCTCATTCAGATAATTCCCCAATGCATGACCGAGACGGCGGAAAAACTCCGGGTTAACCAGAGGTTCTCCAAATACGCCTCGAATTCCATCGGTACCGAAATATTTTCTGCACATAATTAAAAATAAAGAAAAAAAAATGTAACTTAAGTAAACTGGAAAGCAATCGCCGCTATTTATAATTTTCGAAACATATTTTTTATGGTGAAGTATAAAAATAATAATACTGCAGCTACTTGGATTGTATGCCCTGGACGGCTTTCAAACCGAGGGCTTGAAGTAGTTCTGACAACGGCGTTGTGTCCCAATTTGCTTGGCGAGCCAGAGCTGTCTGATCGAATTCGAGCCCTGACTCCCTGAACCGCAGTGAAATACGGCCTTGCAGCAAGTTGACAACAGCACCGGACAATTCCGGCATCAGAGAAACCGCCTGATCTGCATTAATATTTTCAAACACCAGATTGATCCAATCGTCCTGCAACTGTGAATCAACGGCAAAAGGTTCCAACCAAAAACGCCCACCCAAAATTTCTGCTTCAAAGCGAATCAGGGAAAAAGTCCTCGGCTTCTTAAAATCGATTTCTGACACTATGTTCTTAATAATAATCTCCGATCGATCCAGGAGACGTAAGGAAAGATCGGAAGCCCCTATTACAATTATGCCATCCTTCCCATAATTTACTAAGAACTCGAAAGGGTGAATTTCAGTCTGCGCGCGGAGAAATGATTGGGATAACCCGGATATTCTACCTCTTTCAAGATTATCGCCGTTTCCTTTGAAGCCGGCAACTATTCGGCTGAAAACAAAGCGGGTATTTTCATAATCACCTTTTAAATCGTCTATCTCAGACAATATAACCCAATCTCCAAATCCGTCATTACCAATCACTATCTCACCTTCAATTCCCAGCGATCCTTCCAAAATATTTAATTCTTCAAACCGATCCCGGAAAATGTGTCGCCGGAGAATGTCCATCCAAACTTTTTGATTTGGAGCGGTTAAAATAAATTGCACGGTGTCCTCAGATTCAGGATCAGAAAAGATTGCGCGAAGGCTTAACTCACCCGATCCCGCTCCGGCCAAAAGCGTCAATTCACTTCCCTTGTCATTTCGACGCATATAGGCTTCAATGGGCCATAGCACGGGATAAACTCCACCGATAATTTCAAGGTGACCGTTATGCATGTTGATGGATAGATAAGGCATAGATAAAATGTGCAATTGAAGAAACGATTCGGCCCGGAAATGCTTGGTAACTTTATCAAATATTTTCACCAACCCGGCTGGCTCCAATGCCGAAGCGTTGCTGTCTAAAGAACCCATACCCGTCTGACGTCGCAGAAAAATCCAAGGTGAATATTGAACCATCACCGATTCAGCAGTGAAATTTAATGACGATCCCACCAGGTCGATATCCGCTATTCGTGTGAACCACGGGTTAAAAGATTCAATAGAAAAATTAGCGGATTTTAGGCCGGAAGCCGTGAGATCTGCTTTGATGTATCCCTCCAACCAGCGAGGAAGTCCCACGCTCAGACAAACGCCTATTATGAATAATATTAGAACAGAAACAAATAGTGGGAAAATTCGAAGTTTCCAGAATTGTATCCGAGGGTGCAATGGTTTTGCCATCGGAGAAAAACCCTAAGACCCGAAACCGCTTCTGCCAAAACATTTTATTGATGATAAGTCGGACCTGCACGGCATGCACTCGCGAAATTTTCACCACATATGGCATCGTAGGCCTAAATACTCACAATATTGATTCAATATCAGCCAATGCGTTGGCTTCCTTTGCGTCCTTTGCCGCCTTTACGCCCCGGCCTCTCTCTCCAACTGCATTGCCATTGCTGTCGGCTAGGTAAAAGACGTAGTAATTGTCCTCGTAGTCCATGGACTGGAGCTTTACGTGTGTCGCGCCTTCGCGGGTTTTGGTTAGTTTTTTAAGCATAATATTTACCCTCTTATGTATCCTTCGATTGTGAAAGTTGTTGAGACGGCCCCGGCGGTGAAGTCCACGTAAACACGCTGGTCGGATTCGACCTGGCCGGTTGCTACAAGCGTTAAGAAAGTCGTTCCAGCCGACAGCGCCCCGCTCGCCACTTTGGTCGTCACGTTCGCTGCGTTGTAGCCTACGGAAAGTGTAGGAGTGCCGGCTGTCTCGGCCACTATGGAGTCTATGACGTAGTTCGCGGGAAGGACATTGCGGTCGGCATCGCCGAAAAAGCCGCTTGTCGAACGAGTCCAAACGAACTTGAAACGGTCTCCCGGCTTCAAATGCTCCGTGCCCGTTGCGCTTATTAAGCCATGATTGGCATTGCCGCTCCGGTCGTGGATCTGAAATCCGGCGCCAGAGCCCATGTCGAGGTCGAGGACCGCGCCGAACCGGATTACTTTGAAGTCTTTAAGATAAGTCAGGTCATCGGTAACCAAGTTGGCTCCTATAAAAGTTTGGCCTGCGTTCTTATATTGTCGAACGGCCAAGGTGTCGTTAGTATCAACTGTGATAAAGTCATAGCTTACTTGCGTCCAGGCATCATAGGTAGTTTCAAGACCAACGCCTGGAAGTGATACGCCGTTGCTGTAAACCAGCTTAATTCCATTTACGTTTGTATTAGCTGACGGAAGATAATAACGAAAGCTAACGCGAAACTTCTTGCCGATTTTTACTAACCCCGACTTGTAAGTATTATGGGTGGAGTTGTCCGCGTTAGCATAAAAGCGTAAAGTATCGTTTTCCCCTGCAATGCCGTCGATGTTGCCTGCGACAACCACATCATTCTGGCCCCATCCGTCGGCTCCCACAGAGAAATCGGAAGTATAAACCTTATTATCAGCCCCGCGCCATTTCTCCTCCAATACAAAGTGGTCGAGGAACTCGCTCCAACGGGTATCATCAACGTCATTAAACAGGCCGACCCAGGCGATTGTGCCGTCGAATGTTCTATCTGCAGCCGCCCTGTTACCGATTACCTTGTCACTCGTATCTCCGTTAATAGCACCTGCACCATCAATTTTCGAGGCGGTGGTGATAGAGATTGTGGAATTTATGTAAAACTTGATATTATCCGATTCCGTAGAGCCATCGTAGCTGAGGCGGAGAAGACTCCATTTGTCATTAGGTAAAACAGCTGTCGATGTTTGTGCTTCGATTTGCGTTGTAGCATGAGGGTGGGAAAAGGCGATTTTGGTCGAACCACCTGATTCAGAAAGCACATTCAAGCTGTAATCAGTCGTATCGATTATCCGGGCCACACTAGCCTCACCATCACTGCGCGGGTTCACTAACGCCCAAATCTCACCGCCATTTGCGAACAGACCGTCAATCGCGGCGTTGTTGGACACAGTGACTAAGCCCGCCGCGCCGTCATATATAAGCCCACCGCGCCCTTCAGCGATGGCGGCGAGTTGTTTCCGGATAACCTCGTCTGTTGAGTAAACGTCGAGGCTGGTTCGCGCCGTAGCGGCATCGGCCAGATCGGCTAGGTTCTGGCTGCGTTTGACATAAGTGGCCTGACCGGCGGTTGGCGTAATGGCACGGGTATTATCCGACCCGGTCTCAGTCTCGGCTGATGTAGCAAGCTCGACAATACCTTGAACTGTCTCTGATGAAGAGGGTATATTGGTGATGTTTGCCCAATCTATCTGGTGTGGATTAATCTCGGCGTAGTGGCCTGCAAGCGACCCGTCTCCGGAACTGGTTAGTAAATAGACTTGGCCCGTTGTTAGTATAACGGCGTCTCCCTCCTGTATGCTTCCCGCGCTCCATTCGTTGGATATGTAATCAGCGAGTGTTGCGTATGCCGATGTGGTAGTCGAAGTGATGGCGAGAGAAGGCAGTATGGTGGTGTCGAGTTTGCCGGATCCGTCCAGAACCGGCACTTCCCCCGAGGCCGTGCCTGTATTTTTCGTGGAAGCTGTGCCGAGGCCAAGATTGGTCCGGGCGGTAGCGGCGTCGGCCAAGTCTGATAAGTTCTGTGCTCTCTGAGCATATCTGACGTCGCTCTGTATGGCGGTATAGAAAGTATCCTGCGGCGGGCTTGGTGTAGTGGCAAGTCCTCCGCCATCTTCCAGCACTTTGATATGACCGGCAGCCAAAGTGATCGTGCGTCCGGGCGCGTCATCGGTAGTTGCCCATAATACCAACCAGTTCTCCCCGGCCGGTATGTTGGACTCTTGATCTGTAAAAACCAGGAGAGCATGCTGGGCCGACCCGTCGTTCCATTGCGTGAGAGTAAGTGAGTTGTTCAGGTCAACCGCATTCACGCTTTTTGACATTAAAGCGGCAACGGATGGATCCGGGGGCGCCCCGTCTGATCCCATAGCCCTTATCTCCAGTGTGATCTGGGTCAAATTTGAAACATTCTGCAATACGTCATTTTCAAATACCGCTATTTCAAACTGCAAGTCGTTGCCCCGCCAGAATGCCGGCATGGCAGTGCGCAGTTTATCTCGCGGCCCGTCTAACTTGGCGGTATCGCCGGCAAACCTGATACGTTGTCTCGTTATTGTCGCCATAATTTTATGCTCCAAATTTTTTTGTTATCAATGGAAGAGTGATCGGCGTCTGTCCCGGAAGCCATCAGACCGGGGCGGGAACAAACGTTGCAGAAGTAATAAATGTAATTTCTATTATGGTTTGGCCTGAGTTTTTAACATCGCGCTCCACTTCCCAGGGTTTTGTCGGCAAGATGCTCAGCGCAGCTATCACCTGTGACACCGGAGGCGTCCATTGATGCAGCCAACGTGTGATCCTCTCGGCCACATATTGGGCGTCAGCGCTGAGTTCATTGGTGTAATAGTTTTCCACCACGCGCACCTCCACTATGATCTCGGTAAGTACAGGTCCCGGCAGCCCGGAGTCCGCCTTTTTCGGTACCGGCGGCATAACCGCCACCGATAGGCCCAGGGCGCTCTCGATAGATTCTTCGAACCCGTCTTCCAAAGGATTATCCGGTTTGCTCAAGACGGAAATGCCGGCCAGCTCATGCTTGCCGCGCAAAAATTCGGTAACTGCATTCTGAAGGGCTGTCAATAGGGCGTTCATGATAATTATTCCATGTATCCAAATTAATACTACAAGCCGCGCAGGCGTCCCGCCCTTATCCTGTCGGCACGGGAATGCACGATTTCGACTTTGTTACTGCGCTGCATGCCATCGGGCTCCTCGGGATCGTCCGGGGTGCTGATCGGCACATCCCCTTTGGCGAGACGGCGCAGGTAATCTCGGGCGTTGTTGGCCGCTCGAATCTGGTCAGCGTTTGATTTAAGACCGGGTATGCGGCCTTGCGCCGACTCGATAATGAGGGCCGCCGCCACTCCTATGAGTTCGGGAGGGATAGCAAAGACCGTATTGCTCACACGGTTGGCGGGATTGCCTCGAATTTCCGCTCGTATGCGGGTAGATATATCCTCGATTATATCGAGCATCGGGTCACCCTGGCCGCTCGCGAGTGCTTTGGTGCGCAGGACGTTGATCTGGGCCGCTGCAAGGTAGTCGTTCAAATCTTCGGGCTGCAATTTTATCCAGGTGGTCATTTTTTATTAAAAGGTTGAGACGATTAAGAAATGTGGCGCCGTGTTTGAGCTTCCGCTTTCCATCCGGCGCTTTTATTCATTTTGAAAAAGTTGGCTTTCAGACCGGGGACAGAGGCGCATCGGATTTATACCGATTTCCGGCAATTTGCCCTATGCCTCTGTCCCAGCCTGGCCGCCTTGCTTTATTAGCTGGCGCTGGCCGTTATCTTGCGAATAGCCAGGTCGGATGTTATCACGACGTTGCTGTAATGCTCCACCGTGAGGTCAGTGAACTTGCTGTGCTCCTGCACGAATACCCGGAACGCTCCACCATTATCGGAGGGAGTGACAAACCGCTTGATATTCGACGGTTCGTCCTTCATCTGCCCGTCCAAGGCATAATACATGAACACCTGGTTGCCCAAAACCGCGCTCTTGCTCGACGAAGTGGCCTGGTAACGCGCGCTCAAAATACGCGCGCCGTCAACGAACAGTTTCCGGGCCAGTTCCTCGGGTGTGAGTCCGGCGGAACGGTAGGCTCCTGCGTTGTTCTGGGCGTCGTAGGCATCGGCGCGCAGGTCCCATGCGCTCTCACCGTAGATAACGCGGTTGGGGCGCACACCCGAGGCCGATGTGGCAGTCGCCAGAGCGCTGCGTACGTCGCCATCCGGGTTCGAGGTCGTATCCCAGACCTTGTTTTGATTCGTGTCGGCGGAGTCCAGGGCGGTAATTGCCCGGCGCACCTCGTTGCGGTAGAGCCTTTGCAAAAGCAATTGCACGAACCGCTCCTGCCAGTCCTCTCCTACCTCCTCGTCGTGATCGACGCGAATCGTCAGCCCTTTGTTAAGGGTCTTTTCGTTGACCGATTCTCCGGCGTATTCCACACGCTTGAAGGCCGCTCCGATCGCTCGCACGTCATCGGTCTCCGACAGGAAGGCCTCGCTGTTGAGCGCTTTCTTGAATTCGAAACGGCGGCCCACCATGACGGCGGGGGCGATGAAATCGAGCAACGCCCGCAGGTTTTCCGGATCCTTCCAGCCCACCGTGAAGGTGGTCAGTGGCTCTGAGAAAAACGCGGTGTTAAACCGGCTCTCATTGGCCGCGCAGATAATGCCCGGCCGTTGCAGCCCGTCATCCAATGGAAGGGTGTCTATATTATTTATTATTGTTTTCATGAATCTTGTTCTTTCTAAGGTTTGAATTTTATGCCCGTTCAGCTTAGAGCACTTTTACAATGGAAGGCTGGGCAAGCGCCCCGCTGATTGCCCGCACGTCGTCTGCTAGCTCCTCGCACTTGTCCCGCAGTGCTTGAACTTCGGCTTGTGTATAGGTCCCGCCAATGGCCAGCGCGCCTATCTCGTTGTCCGTGTTCCCGAGTGCGGCGATAACGACTACCCGGATCGGCTCCTGGGCGTCGATTTCGATTACGTCACCGTCGGCGGTGGCCGCTTCGAGCGCATTGCCGACCTGATAATACGTCCCCGCCACTGCGGGTTCATTTTGCACTTTGCCCGCGGCGGCAGTGTAAACCTTTGCCCCGGCGGTTATGGCCTCGGAAGCCACCATCAAATGCGTTGACCCGGCAGAGCCGAAAAGGGCAACATTTACCGGGTCTCCCGCGGCAGTGGCCTCATCGGTAATAACGCCCAGGGGCTCATCGGCGGTGGTGCAGATATCCACCTGGTTTACGGCTGTGCCGAGTTTACCAAGCAGATTGCGCGTGCCGATAATTACCTCGGCGTCCTTGGTGATATTTCCCGCGTGACTCCCCGAAGCTACATTACTGAAGCACAGGGAGGCTCCATCGGACGACTTTCGCAAGTTAAGGAAACTGCGAATGTCGGGACGGAAGCGGAATGTTCCCGGTTGATTCCGGTTTGAAGCCCAGAGCGCACCGGCCAGGGCCACAATAGTTGATATTACGATAATTGTAGTCATGATTTTTTTATTGGTTCAGGTTTTAGTTTGAGAATGGATCAGTTGATTGGTTTTAACCGGCACAACTGTTCATAGAGATCTTTGCGGTCCTTCTTGATGTTCGACCAGGCCGTGGCAAATCCTTCGCCGGTCTGACTCATCCGGGTGTTGACGGCTTCGAGAAAACGCCTTTGCCGGTCTACAGTCTCCTTGCGCCGGCCCAGTCCTGCCGTGCGGCTTTCTGTATTGAGCAGTGGACGGGCGTTGCCCAGGGCTTCCGCGGTCTGCTCGAAATGCTCTTGCAGGTCCTCGCCCCATTTTTCCTTGTCCGCGGGGCTGATGCGGGCATTACGAATTGCGTCGTTGAGAAGCAGATCGATCCGGGCCTGCCGTTCGTTGGCCAACGCCGTTTCGAGTTCGCGCCGGTTTTTTTCTTCATCGGTCCGGCCCTGGTCGGCGTCCGAGGCAAGCTTGTATAAGCGGTCCGCCTCGGCCCGCAGTTCCTTGTTTTCAACATTCAGTTCATCGGACTGCTCTTCCCAACTGCGGCTGTTGGCAATAGTGGTATCCAGCCGCTCGAAGATTTCCTCCTCAGTGGCGTCGAGGCTCAGCCCGATTTTATCTATGATTTTTTCCAGCATGGTATTTCCTTTTTCGGAGGTTAGTGTTCGATCAGGTCCTTTCTCGTTGGCGATGGCATCGCACGGAATATTGGGTTGATTTGTCAGCCCTACCGAGAGGAGCCTGATCGGTTCGAATACGCCCGGTTCGACCGCTTTCATGGCCCACCGTGGCGATAAGAATTTGTAAAATGCGTTACTCAACAACTCGAGGCCGGCCGCTCCCCATTTTGGAAGCACCCACAAGCCGTCCTCGCGCTCATCCATGGCCTGTATCCAGGCATAGGCGCGGGTGTCGCGATGACCCGGGCTGATTTGCAAATGAAGGATCGTCGGGATGGCCGATATACACCGGCAACCCCCCAAAGCGCCGTGCAAGCCTGCCGCGCAGAGAATTAAAATATCTCACCATGGATCGGGCTGACTCTCGGGTGAAACGCTGCAAACCCCTCGAGTGTGGAAACTCCCCGTAATCAGTCAGCTTTATCCATTTGCATTTTCCCAACGACTCCTGGTTGGCGCCGCTGGTTATTCCCGTAACGTCCCCACCTGTAGTGGCGGCATCCGAAGTTGTGAGCTTGGAGATTCGTGTTTTATTGGTTTCGTTCATAATTCTTCCTCGGTTTCGAGTTGGCGTGGATGGTTAAGTAACGCTTCGCCTTCTTGCGGCGGAGGTACACGAAAGCGCTCATACAAGTAGCGCAATGGCATCGGCGTCCCCATCTCCCAGAGCTGCCTGACGATTCGCAGGTCTTGCATGACCTCCGTCTCCCCGGAAAGTTTCAGCTGGATGCAAGCCTTCACATGCTCGGTTCCGAACAGGTATTTGATCACCACCCGGTCAACCTGGGTGTTAAGCGTTTCAGATATAATTCGGGCATCGTGGTGCTCGATCAGTTGCGTTTCGCTTTTTTGCACACTGGCGCCTACGCCGGAGCTGGCCGAAAGCGTGCTCAGGTCGGCCCCGCGCCATAACGCAATAATCGCCTTGTCCATGCGCTCAACCAGTTTTGGGTAGGGCAGTTCTCCACGCGCCGTAAGATCGATCGCTTCGATTTCGGTGCCGCGCCCCATCAAAGCATGGAACTCCGCTCCAAAATCCTCCACCGCCTCCAGCGCCTGATCCCACTCCGTCGAGCCGGGTAGAGCGTCTGTCACTCCCTTGACTCCCGGCATCCCGTTGCGTTCTGAATAGATCAGCCAGTCGCGCAACGGCAGATTCTTGTAAAGGTAAGCTACCGAGCACGATTCCATTAACCCGTCGCCCATCGTGACAAGCCAGGCGTCGTCATCCAACTCGACGCCATCAAAACTGCTGTCCTTTTCAAGGAAACGCAGGCGCCCGGTCCGGTTTTCGAAAAACCACAGCGGCACAAAACGAAACGTGGCCGTCAGAAGACTGGAAGATTGCGCCGGCAATACTTCACCATCCTCGTCATTGCGCCCGTGAAACTCATCAACGGTCTGCCCCGTCACCGGATTCCAGACGATTTCATGCACGGCGTATTTCTTGCCCACGGAGTCCATCATTTGCTCGATCAACAGGACGAGTCCCCCCTTCTGGTTCTGGTCCACGGCGCTGGTGGTTGTCAGGTTCTTGTAGAAAAATTCCAAAGCTCGCCTGTGCGTTTCCGCCTCGGGCGTATCCTCGATCGTGAGCACCTCCCACCCCAACCGGGCCACCGCCTTCTTCCTCTTCGACGCCACCCCCTGCAATACGTCATCTCGCCGCTGGATCGCGTCCCATGTCTGAGCTACCAAACGGAAGTTCCCCGCCTGGAATTCATCCAATTGTCGCGCCAGCGATTCCGGCGTCAGCGAACGGATAGGAAAAAAACGTGATTGCAGGCCGCGGCGCGCTCTCTCTGCGCTGATTATAGATCGGGTTTTTAAAGCATTCATCATTTTGTGTTTCAGTTAGGTTAAAATTTATCCTCAATTCATTTAAATTAGTGAGCTTCCGCGCTTGCGGCTTGCGCGCCTGCGGGTGACCACTGAAGTCGACTCGAAATGCCCCGCCTTGGCCGGACGCTTCGAGGCGTGCAGGGCCAAAGCCAGCGCCCAGAACCGGTCACTGTGTCCATTCTTTCCACGGTCCGCCGTAAATCGTATGTTTCCCGATAACGTCGTCTCCTTGCGGATGGCGCGCAGGTCCGCGCGAATGGATTTATCGGAAGGTATTCGCAACGTGCCCTCCTCGAACGCCGCTCGCACCGGGTAAGCCAGCATCTCCTTCACCGGACCGCTCAACACAAGACCCTCTACACGGTATTGCCCGAAACGCTCCTCGGCTCTTTCGGCAAACTGCTGGCCCAGACCGCTCTGATCGATGCACGCACGTCGTGTCCCCGACAGATTAAGAATCTCGTATAGAGCCTCCTCCTGGCGCCGGAACGGCTCCCGCTCCATGCACAACACCCGCCGCGTAAAAGCTGTTCCCGACACCTTCTCGATCACCCAGATGACCGTCAAATCATGGTCGCGGCCAACGTCCACACCTACGTAAACCTCCTTGCCCGAACCGCTCAGCGCCGTCTGCCAATTCTCCCCCTCTGGATATTCGCAGGAAGCAATCAGGTCGAAGGCCAGAAACGCCGTAACATCATCGGCCGGCTGACAAAGGTATTCCTGCTGCCAACTCTCCTCATCCGGGCAACCATTGCGAATAAATTGCAGGTATTCATCCCCGCTCATTTCCTTGCGCTCGTCACCCGGAGGCAGTTTGGCTTGCAGCTTGCGCAAAAACCCCTGCTCGATGGCGTCCACCAATGTCACACGGTGCAGAGAAAAACCCTTCGGGTTGCCCTTGTGCTTTATTTCCTTCACCAGCTCGTTGAAAAAATTGTCCGTTCCACGATGCGTGCTGATAATCCCCATTTGCCCGCCCCAGGTAATCCCCGGATAAGCCACCGTGTAGAGCCGGCGCGAATCCTCGTGCAGCGCGAACTCGTCGAGCACCCGCGTGCCCCGCTTTCCCGCCTGTGCATCGACACTACTCGTTAAAGAGTGGATACGCCGCCCATTTGCAAAACGCAGAACATAAGCCGTGGTTCCCTTCCCATCGTCGATAACCTGCAAGCCCAAGTCCTCCGCCGCCACCTCGAGCAGCTGCGCGAAACTCTTGCAATCCTCCAGAAAAAGCCTCGCCTGTATCTCATCGCGCGAACTCACCCAGCAATCCAGATAAGCGCCGGCGGAAGCCTGCTGGCGGACCACTGCGTAAGCGCTCGCCCACGAAAGCCCGATCTGCCGGCCCTTTTCCATCAGCTTCATCCTCGAACCGTCCTCGATCCACCGCTTCTGGTAAGGCAGAAAAAACGGATCATCACCGTCGCTCCGCCGGCTCTTCGATTTTGTAATAACGTTCATTTTATAAAAGCTTCAATTGTTCCTCGATCTGCTCCAGTGCCTCCGCCGAAAGCCCCTTTCCTCTCTCGCTTTCGCGCTTCAGCTCATTCTGTAAATTCTTCTTCTTCTCCTGCCTCTCCTCCTCGCGGCGCTCATAATCCTCCGCCTTCAACTCCAGCGACTTGCGCTGGTTCGTGCTCCCGTAAAGCCTCTGAACAATCCCCGAAATTTTCGCTATATACACCTCGTCTCCATCCTCCTTCATCATCAAGTCGAACAACTGGTTCCACACCACAGCCAGCGCCGCCTTCGAAAAATCATCATCCGACTGGCATACATCCAAAATCTCCTGCGCCCGCTTCTTCGAATTGATAATCCTGCGCAAATACTTCTGAAAACCATTAGCTTTAGGCCTCATATACTGTAATTATGTTCACTATTTATGAGATTAAAAAAAAGCCTCGAACGACAACTCCTGCAAACGCCCCCATAATAACACACATTTACAACCCCGCAACCGCACCGTTGGCTCCCTTTGATCAGTTGGATTAAACTTCAAAATAATTAAATTCCCCTTTGCGCCTTTGCGCCTTTGCGCCTTTGCGCCTTTGCGTGAGTCTCTTTCTTCTTCCTCCAAAATAATTACCGGATCGCCCGCGTCTGCCCAAATATAAGGGCCGACTCGCTGAGCGTTTAGGACCGTCCGGCTGCGGCCTTGAAAAGTCTCAAAATATTTAACGTCCATCACCGGGGTTCCAATTTCAGACCAGGCCCTGCTCCTCCAGGTAATCGATTCCATCGGCCGTTAACTGGTAGCGCCTCGCTCCTTTGGTGATGGTCTTCTGTGTTTCTTTCAGCAGCGCCTTGCCGCCCAGGTATTGCATTTCCTTGGACAAAATTTCTCGGCCAATGCTGTGGCCCGCCAGTTTCACGCCTTGAAAAATTGTGTCGGCGGGAAGGCTCGCCGGCGAGGCGGCCTCGAGTTGCAGGAGTATTGCGTGGCGCAGGAGTTCTTTCTGTTCCGGGGTCATGTCCGTGTCCTTTCAAAAAAACGATTAAATCTCGTGACCGTTTCGGTCAGCCTCTGGTTAAACATTTCATCGCGGGCGATGAGAGCGGAAATATGCTCGGCGTTCTTGCGCACCAACTCGTGCAACGCGGCGACCGAGCGGGACCGGCGTTCGTCCAAAATGTTAAAGTCGGTCTTGCTGTCGCGCTGGTATTGCTGAAATTGCTGCCGTAATTTCTCCAGCTCAAGGTTCGTCGCGTAAGTGACTTTCGGATCCGGCTTTTCCTCAAAGTACTCCTTTATGCGAAGGACAAGGAAATAGCCGCTCAACAAAGCCAGCAGTATCAGCATGGCGATTCCGACTACATTTGCGTTCTCCAATATCATATTTTAAAATTTTCAAACTCCGTTAGTCTTGAACCCTTAGCTCGTCAGCGAGCCACCGAAGTAGAGCCCCACGATTGCCGCCAGCAAATGCGTATCAAGCGGCGTGATCACCAAACCCTGCATCTGCTCCCACACAATGCGCTCCGCGCCGGACGTGAAAAACCAGAAGCCCTGCGACATCTGCGCATAGCCGATAAATACCGCCACCTCCGGCATGAAAACCGCCACCAGTTTTGGGAAAGCGATTACGAAAAACACCGCCGTAAGCGCGATTGTTCGCCGCGTCCACTGGAACCCCTTGCCCCCGTGCTGCCGGGCCGTATCCACCATTCGCGCCTTCGCGTTTACCATCTTGAAAACGTAATTGCGCTCCTCACGCCGCGCCTCTATCGACCGCGACCAGACCTTCATTACCCCACCCATCACCGAGGAACTCAACAACGTCAAAAGTTCTAATGGCATCGCAGACATGATATTCTCCTTTATATGTAAATATGTTCACCACTCAGGAGCGCACCGCCCCACCAACGCTATGAACGGCCCCCACAATAACACACATTTACAACCCCGCAACCGCACCGTTGGCTCCCTTTGATAGGTTGGAATAAAGTTCAACGAATCATAGGTTCAAAGGGGCATAGGTTCAAAGGTTCATGAGTTTGAAGACAAAGGACCAAAGACTTAAAACCACTCCCCACCCCCTAAACTGCTTTCCCCCTGGACTTTCCATTAACTCCTAGTTCTTCAAGTTTGGCTCCGTGATGAATCTCAAAAAAGATTCTCCCAGATCAGAAATGATTTTATAAGATTGTTCGCTGCTGTTGTAATTTGAAGTCCAATCATCAACATTCAATAAACCTTTAGTATGGAGGTTTTTTTCTAATAACTTATATATATTTTGATTTTCTGTACGATCAGGAAATGCCATGTTCAAGATTTTATCCTTTGTTTCCTCTAGACCAAGTTCCTCGCCAGAAAGCTTGGCGTATGCATTTGGATCATTCGTCACAGCTAACATTTTTAACTCTGTAACAGTGAGTTCATCAACTAATAAAAGAAATATAAACTTAAGGTCATCTCGAATATCTATCTCTAATGCTGTGTTAAGGACAGCATTTCTAAGAGCCTCTAGCTTTTCCTCTTGATGGCTTCTTTGTGCAATCTGGCTAGCGGTCATCAAAACAGATACAAACTTTTCATTTTCTCCTAGTTTTTCTATCGAGAGCCTATCAACCTTTGCTTCGATCTCCTTTAATTCTGCGTAAAAAGACTTTAGCCATTCTACTCTTCGCCTTTGTACAGGCTCTCCAATAATCGTTGTAAAAAACTCTGCTGCACCGGGAATTGCTGAAAGGGCGACCTTGGTGGTCTTGTGGGCAAGATCGCCGATTGTGAGCTTCTCTATGTCCTCAGGGTTTTTCACTCCTTGCTAGGCCTAAAAAGCGATTCTTTAGCGACTCGGCTTCATGGGTTCGTTAAGCGGCGTTTGGTTTGTCTAGCGGTTACTCTGTTATGGGCCATAGACTATCAAGCACTTTTTGGCCAAGAAACTCTGCGAGTTGACCCTCGGGTCGTTTGCGACCAATACAACGACCAACACGATTTGTCCAGTGAACATTCTTAGGATCAATGATCCGAGACACATCCTCAATGACATTCTTAATATCGACATTCTGGCGATCCCAAGTCTCGGCGTCTGCCAATGTATCAGCCCTATCTCCGAATTCTCCGCTTCGCTCAACGATTTGTCGAGATGCTTTCACCCATGTGGTTTCAAGATCAGCTAGTACTTCATTAGTCAGATACAAGTTTTCTGATTCATGGCACACCAGGCGAACAAACCGGACGAAATTCTGTGGCGACTGAGGGTTGGGGATCGGTAGTCTTTTATCACCGTCGAGGAGCGCGAACCCCAGTGGCCGCTGGCTAGGTTCGGTGATACTACAGAAGATCATCTCAAGCGTTCGCTGGTATTGGAATATTTCATCTCCGTTGGCCGGAACGACCGCAAGACTTATTTGGTGATGGCGAGGCACTTGACTCCATATTCTATAGTCGTCGTCACCTTCTACGAGTAACAATGGAGAATTGAATAGAGGTCCCATCAGTGCATGGCCGCCGAGGCACGTGGTCATTTCCTTCATAACCTTGTTGAACGACCGGGCCTGGAAAGTTGTATCCCGTCGGTCTAAATATATCACGCTGGTTTCTGCACCACCTATCTGGCCTAATGCGGATAACATTGTAGTGCTGTGAGTTGCAATAATTACCTGAAGATCGTAATTACGCGCAACGCGCTGGGTGAAATCAGCAAATCGAATTTGAAGATCTGGGTGGATATGTGCATCGGGTTCATCGATAAGCAGGATCCGCTGATTTCTTTTCTCAAGCTCCCAGATAGCAGCGATCGTCAAAATGTCTAGAGAAATAGTGACCAACTGTGCTTCTCCACTGCTGAGCTGATCTACTCCACCTACGGCTTCGTTAGTACTCAGCCGCCTGATTACATATGGTGGATCGTCAGCCTTAATCTGGAACTCAAAATCAGGAATGAGCTCCGTTAGCATCTCCTCGATCTCAGAAGGAGTTCTTCCCGGCAGCAGATTGCTACGGTGTGCACCTCGAGCTAGAAAATAAGACTGAACACGTGAAACGACCTGCGTACGGTAGTCATTGACGTAGTTACGCGACGATGCGCTCATTCGATTGATCGCAATCAACTGGCTTTGCATATTGCTAGGATTTGACTGGATTTCGCCAGTGCGCTCTGGTGCTACGTAATGGGCTCCATCTGGGTCCGCATTGCGCCATTGGCGTAGCAAGATACTCTTACCGGATCCGTTCTTCCCAAATAGTACCGTGACATCAGTGAGGTTCTTGAGCTCCCACTCACCGCCGCCTAGATACTGGGGTCGGAGTATATGTTGATGTTGGATGTAGGTTGCCATCTAACGGGACCTTTGGGGTGCAGCACAACTTTCTTATAGGCAGCGATGACGCATCTGCCGATTAGGTAACGTATTCTTATCGGCTACAGTTTCAAGTGTTTTTCGCAGTCCTTTTGATTTGTGATATCTATAAAACCCCACACCGAAGACCCCCTCAAAAGCAGATTTTTCTGGATGCGCTGACGCTGCCTAACGTTTGAGATCAGCTGCCGCCTTCAGCGGTCAGCTGCATCGATTGGTTAGCCAACCCTGCGTGGCCCACCACGCATTTCTTTGATGGTCCAGAATACCAGCAAGAGCCCTAAAGCTGCGAATAGGACACCAGTCCCTGTACCCGAGATGTACTTTCCTTGACTTATAGAACCAAAGAGATGGTGAATCTCAGAAATGAATAGAGCGCCAAAGAAAATGAGTACGCCATACTGATATTTTCCCCCTCGCAGAAGAAAGTAGGTCGTTAAAAACCAGGCCACAAAAATGAAGGCCGCAAGGACCAAGAACGCCTTTTCAGGCGGGACAAACAAGTTCTGAAGTGGGAGGAAATATGACTTCACCACGGCGAAGGCTTCGTTGAAACCAAAGAGCCACTGCTCAAGGCAGTGCACAAGCCCCACTGGAACAGCAAGAAGAAAGAGATTTCGCAAGCGGCTTGAAACCATTGGCATCTTTATTAGTTTGGCTAACTAGTATATAGATAGATTAAATTCTGCTACTGGATATGTCTCAAGAACAAAATGCTGATTAGTGTCAATTATTAGTTTCATTCTTCTTTCCCTGCGTTCCGATTTTCCCCTGCCCGCCATAGCCCAGCGACGGCGGGTACCTTCCCGCGTTATCTTCATCTTATATCTGTGTCTATCTGCGTAATCTGTGGTTATTTTTCTTCCTTTCCTGCCTCGCCGCGCCATATTCCCCTTTCTACTTTCCGTTCTCGGTCACTGGTCGCTCAACAAAATCTCGCCGAAGCGGTTCATGCCGGCCCCGCCGTCCGAGCCGGCGTCATAGATGAAACCGTAGACCTTTAAACCGTCCGCACTGGTGTGAACGTTTCCGCGGATCCACGAACCTAAAATGTTGTCGACCCGTAGTACCGAGGGTTGCCAGCCACCATTGTCATGAGTGCTGAAAATACTACGGGACGTCTCCTCAATGAACAACACGCGCACCGTATTTCCATCCAATACAGCGTCGGCCCCCGGCTGCTGCGAGTCGACCGCGTGCCGGACCACATTCCGATCCGTGACCCTGACTGCGGACGTGGGTGGGCCGTCGTTGACGATGCGCCGTTCCCAGAGCCGCCCGGACGCCAGCCGGTAAATGATGACTATTGTGTTCGTTTCGGGAATATAGAGGAGGGGCAACACCGCGCCATACTCCGCCCTCGTGGTTCCCACGCCCGAGGCGAGCTGCTGTCGGTCCGTGAGCGTGCCGTCGGACATCAATCTTCGATACCAGAGGGTGCCGTCGGTCCCATAGTAGGCGAGGTGCACGGTGTCGTTCGCACCGAGTACCGCCTGCGGGCCGGCCAGATTCGGCGCGCTGGCGGAATCGATGACACTATCCGTGCCCCAGATGCCAGCCGGTGATCGCAGGTTGTAATGTACTTTAGTCGGACCGACATAGAAGGCGACGAAGCTCCCGTCGGAGCGCACCACGAGCGCCGCCGCTTGGGCCACAGGTTCCACATTGGCGACAAGCTCTCCTCCGACGGCCCACGAGTCGGGCTGACTTGGATGGTCGGACGTGCGGAACTCGTGGTACCGGGTCGACCGGCTTACCTGGTGGAGAATGTGAATGGTATCACCCACCTGACGCCCATCTACCGCTTCAAGGTCGTCAGTGGGAGGGCGGTTCGCTCCGTCGACCTCCCGCCAGGTGCGCCCGTTATCGGTCGACTTGATCATCATAAAAAGATTATCTGTCTCAGTCGGTTCCATGATGAAATATAGATCACCGTTTGTTGCCTGCCAGGGCCCTATCCGGCCCGGAGTCTCCACGAAAGTTCCTCCGACATGGCCGGGCGGGATGGCAAACCGTAGCAACGGGTTCAGGTAGGCGTCCATTAGTGCTCCGCCAGCTTCAACCATCCTGAACTCAAAGGTGTCGTCTTCCTCGTTTGTGACTGCTCCATCGGCGAAGCGACGCACCACCAGCGCCCACTCGAATTCACCGTGAGAACCCGCACCAGCCCACGAAGGTGTGCGATCGGAGAGATTCACGCCGGCACCCTCCTGGAATCCGGCCGCGGAGCCCGTCAGGAGGTCGGTGGTCGAGGCGCCGTTCTCATATGTAGCGCAGGATACAATGCTAACTCGCGGCGTCTTGGAATCTTCCTCGTCAGGGTGGGGAAAGTCGTGTGCCTCCACGCCGGTCCAATCTCCTGCGTTCCGCCGGAACTGAAGCCTGAACTGCCGTCTGCCAGTTGACTCCGAAGGCAACTCCACTTCGAAACGAACGCGGAACGGCTGGTCGGCGTAGATGGCGACGTTCTCATTGAGTGCTCCGGCCCAACCTTGGTCGGAGTTCAACGCCGCTTTGAAGTCGGAGCGAACCCGGAAGGCCGACTGTCCGGCCTCACTCACCTGCTCCGGGTCGACGCCGCAGCCGGTAAATATTGAAATCAGGAACAACGCCAGGATCAGGGAATATTTCATTGTTGGGCGCTTTGAACAATTGAATGTCCGTGGTCAACACAATAATGGGCACGTTGAACCTCTGACCCTTTGTCCTTCTTCCTCTTTTCTTCTCTTTGAATCTTTGCCCCTTTGAACCTTTGACCCTCTGCCCCTCTTTGCACCTTTGCACCTTTGCGTGAGAAATCTTATCTTTTAGTGATAATTAGCGTCCATTAGTGGTTTAATTCTTCCCCTGCTTTCCTTACTTCCTGCCTTCCCGCGTTATCTTCCTCTTACATCTGCGGTTAAATCCTCTTTGCACCTTTGCGCCTTTGCGTGAGAATTCTTATTCCCTTCCTTCCCCTGCCACGCCATAGTCCTCCCGCAGTTTCGGGACGACGGCGGACCCTCTGAACCTCTGAACCTCTGCCCCTCTGCCCATTATCCATTATCCTATCCCCTCCTTGCCGCGCCATAGTCCCGCAGGTGCGGGACGACGGCGGGCCCCGGCACAATTCAATGCCTGGAGGCGTCCTGAAACGTCCCGCCAAAAAATCGCTCCGCATTTTGTCGGTAGATCTTTTCGACAACCTGCTTGGGCAACTGCAATCCCGTTACGGGCTCGTCCAGCTGGCTCACTTCAACAGGTTTGTCCGTCGCGAAGTAGTTCCAATCGGCCAGCCAGCGGCGGCGCGCGTTTTCGATCGCACGTTCCGGCGCGGTCGTGGCGGTCGCGCCCAGGTCCGTGCCGTAGGCAATGCGGTCTTGATACTTGATCAAAAATCGACGAACCTTGTTTCGATCGAGACTCGACTGGTATTGGAGGTCGCGGACGCGGGCCGCCGTTTCCACGATCACCTTGGGAAATCGGTCGAGGAACTCAGCCAGTTGGTCCACACTCCATTCCAGACTGCCAAGATGCGCACCGAGGAACTGGAGATCCGGATGCTTCTCAAGCATGGAATCGCGTGCCGAAATCTGGTCCTCGTAGGAGGGCATCTCGGGATGCAGATACATGTGATACTCGGGATGCGTTGCGTAATAGCCGCGATGCATCACCATGCGCTCGACGGGCAGCCAACACTCACGCGGTTCGCCTAAATGGCCAATCAAACGAATCCCCTTTTGGGCCAAGTGATCGAAAATGGGGTCCAACTTCGGGTCGTCGATCATGACCAGCTTGCCGTCCTTATCGCGAAACACCATGCCGATGTTCTTCCACACCTTGACCGCCACGGCCCCCTTGGCGAACGTCTCGTCGAGAAATCGAATTGTCTTTTCCTGCCATTCGGGTTCATCCCAGCCGACCATGGGAAACGTTGAGGCGACAATCACACGATCAGGATGGGCCTTCAATTGCACGAATGCCGTAAAGTGCCGCCAGCGCAATTCCTCCTGGCCGGCAGAGTCCGTGACAATGTTGACAAAGCGAAACCGATCCCGCTTGGCCAGCTCCACAAAGCTAGGGTCTTCGGTGCGGATATGGGCGTGCACATCAATCTTGTCCACACGGTAATAGTCTTCGGTCGTGAATGATTCGCCCGGTCCATTCCTTTGCAATCGCGGCTGTGCCGAGACAAGTTCCATCGTGACCAGCACACAAAATACAACGACCATCGTGACCCGGAACGAGGTTTTCATGCGGAGGTCCTTTGAATAATGTTGGAGTGGTTCATTGTTGCCTTTCTTGCAGGCAGCGCTGACTCATCTGCCGATTAGGCACCGTAATCTTACCGGCTATAGTTTCAAGTGTTTTTCCCAGTCCCTCTGCCCCTTTGCGCCTTTGCGTCTTTGCGTCTTTGCGTGAGAATATTTCTTTTCTTCCTTCCCTCGCCGCGCCACCGTCCTCTTTTCTTGATTAGCGATTATTAGTGTCAATTAGTGGTTTAATTCTTTCCCCTTTTCCTCTTTGCACCTTTGCGTGAGAATTTCCCACTGCATCTTGGACAAAGGACCCGCTCACAGGTTTTCGACGTAACGGATCATGCGCTCGCGCATCTCGGGATCCGGCAGCTGGCCATAGCACGCCCCCATGTTTTCCAGCATGTGATCCACCCGTGAGGTCGCGGGGATCGCGCAGGTGACCGCCGGGTGCGAGACGATGAACTTTAGGAAATACTGAGCCCAGTTTGCGCAGTCGAAATCGCTCGCCCAGTTGGGTAGCGGGTGACGTTCAAAAATATCGAAAAGTGCGCCTCGCCGAAAGGGGCGGTTGATGATTACCGCAAGGCCGTGTTCGGCCGCGGCCGGCAGGAGGCGCCGCTCGGCCTCCCTGTCGAGGATGTTGTACGTGAACTGCACGAAGTCGAGCGGCTGTTCCGCCATCAACTCCTCCAAGTCTTCATGGCGGCGGCCGTGGGATGTGGTGACCCCAATATACCTGACCCGGCCTTGCTCCTTCCAATCCAGGAGCGTCTCAAGATGCGTCTGCCAATCGAGCAGATTGTGGATCTGATACAGGTCGAAACGGTCCTCCTCCCACAACCGCTCCGACGCCTCCATCTGCCTGACGCCCAGCCAGCGGCTGAGCGTCCATACCTTGGTCGCGGAAAAAAGCGCCTGCTTGTTGGAAATGCGCGAGAGGCAATGACCGATGACTTCCTCGGACGAACCATACATTGGCGAGGAGTCGATGACTGCGCCGCCCTGGTCGAAAAAGGCCTCCAACACCTTGACCCGTGCGTCGCGCAGCGTCGGGTTGTCGCCCACGTTGAATGTGTCAAACGATCCCATGCCAATCACCGGCAATTTTTCGCCGCTCGCCGGAATGGCCTTTTTCAACACGGGCCCGACCGCAGCGCTGGTGCGCCCGAGCACGACGCCGTCGGCCACGCCGAGGCCGCCCATCAACGCCAGGAATGCGCGTCGGTTCATTTCCCTCTTGGATCGCTTCATATCGCGCCTCATCCACTCCTAACGGTCAGCCCATGCTCCGTCGGAGAATACGGGCGTGTGCCAAGACTTCGGTTCGTACGGGTACTTAGAAGCGATCTCTTCGTTGAGCGTCAACCCGAGGCCAGGCCGATTAGGCAGCGGAGCATAGCCGTTCTCGACGCGAAACAGTCCGCCATTGAAGAGATCCTGGAAGAAGGGTGTTTGACCACTGCCGATTTCAAGGATAACGGCATTGGGCGTACAGGCGCAGACATGCATGGAAGCGATTGTGGATACCTCGCTCTGCGGGTTGTGCGGAGCAAGATCTATCCGAAAGGCCTCGGCGATAGCGCCGATTTTCTTTAGCTCGAGGATTCCGCCGGCGTGAACGACGTCGGGTTGGACGTAGTCGACGAGATGGCGGGCGCACAACTCGGCAAACCCGTATTTAGTAAAGAGGCGCTCCCCCGTCGCCAGCGGCACGCTGGTGTGCTTCCTCAAGATCTCCCACTCGCCCAAGTCCTCCAACTGAGCTGGTTCTTCGACGAACATTGGCCGGTACGGCTCGGCCCCCTTGCAGAAATCGCGCGCCATCGGCGGCGTCGCCTGACCGTGCAACTCGACAAGAATATCGAACTCCCAACCGACCGCCTGGCGAACTGCCTCCAACATGCGGATACCCTCGCGAACCGCATAAAGCGGTTCGATGATGTCCCCCCGTTTAGGCAAGAAGTTGCCCTTTCCCGCTGTCCACCCCGCCTCCTTGAGCATGACCCAGTTTTCGACTTCGCGCTCGAGCCAATCTTTGCTCTGGGCTTTGAACCTCGGCTTGCTCTCGTTCGGCTGCCCTGTACGGTGCGCGGTGCGCGGCCCCTTTTTCTCCCGGCCCGAGTGCGGATAGACGCGGATGCGGTCGCGGGCCTTGCCTCCGAGCAATTGCCAGATCGGCGCTTTGAGCGCCTGTCCTAGAATATCCCATAGCGCGATTTCAACCGCGCTCAGAGCCGAGGTCATTACCGGCCCGCCACGGTAGCGCGGTCCGCGAAACATGCCCTGCCAGTGTCGCTCGATCTCGGTGGGATCCTTCCCGACCAGGTAACGCTTGTGTTCCTGAATGGCCGCCTCCACTGATCGCGCCTTAGCGGTCATGGTGCCCTCGCCCAGCCCTATGATTCCTTGGTTAGTGTAAAGCTGGACATAGACAAAATTTTCGTCGTTGCCCGCATCGACAACGAAGGTCCGCAGGTCGGTGATTTTTATATTCAGGTCGAAGCTCTTTTCAGCCGCCTCAATTAAAGGGTCGTCCTCCGACTTCAGCGCGTGAACAGCGGCCAAAGGTAGTGAACCCAGGCCAGCCGTGATAAACGATCGTCGATTCATAAATATGCGCTTAATTGGGTTAAAGGTAAGAGAAAATTAAAAATTTAAACGGTTGTCCAGATAAACCCGGGTATTTATCACTTAGTATATCGTGCTTCGATCGGAAACATAAGCATAATCAGATTGGACTTGTCTATTCAGCATCTTATTCTTGAAACATTTCTAGCAGCAGCGTTTAACCTATATATATGGAATATTAATTAATTTGGATACATCATCTCACCGTAATGTAACGGATGGCGCGCCGATTCCTCAAAATTTTTATTCCTATTTGAAATCGTTTGGACCTGGTTTGGTTGTGGCCCTTGCTTGGCTGGGTGCGGGCGATCTTATAGATTCCGCAGTGGCTGGAGGTGACTATGGCTACTCTTTAATGTGGGCCTTGGTCCTGTCGCTCGCCGTACGATTTGCCTTCGTAAACATTATTGCGAAATACCAGCTTTGCAACGAGCGGGGAGAGACGGTGATGGCGGGGCTTCTTCGCATTCACAGGATCGTGCCGATTTTCATCTTTGTAACGTCTCTGGTGTTTGCGCATTTTTATTGTTCATATATGATTCGCGGTGTAGGGGAAGCTACGCATCACTTGTTAGGAGGCTTCGGTCCTGCTTGGGTATGGTCGATTTTCTGGGTGGCCGTTTCTATGATTTTAGTTTTTGGAGGCGGCTATCGGCATGTGGAAATAGTTTTCTATGTATTGCTAGGCATACTAAGCATCACATTTATCGGTGTCGCACTATGGAGCGGACCAGACCCGGTGGAATTTATCAAAGGGGCCTTCTTATTTGAAATTCCCGAGCAGAGCGGTAACTTCGGTGCTTTACTGTTGGTTATCTCGTTAGTAGGTGCAGTGGCCGGTTCTATTAGTAACCTGCTTTATCCCTATTTTATCCAGCAGAAAGGCTGGATAGGGCCTCAACACCGCAAAGTCCAGTCGTATGACCTGCTTTTTGGGATCATCGTTATCATTATATTGGACCTTTCAATTTGGACAATTGGAGCAGAGGTGCTGCATCCCCAGAGTATTCGGATTGAGAAATTGGACGACCTAGCCAATCTTTTGACTCTTGTACTTGGAAAATTAGGAGGACTCATTTTTTACCTTGGTGTTTTTGCTACCTTATTCACTTCTATTATCGGATTAGCCATAGGATATGGCTACATGTGCCAAGACATCTTGCACAAACTTAAAAAAGGCCCTGAAGCTACGATTGATCGGGAGAAAGTCAGAAGTACATCAGCCTATCGTTCGGTGGCACTGTGGTCTCTTGTTTCACCTTTGATTTGGAGCGTGCCCGGCATGCCAGGTATTATAACTATGGCTGTGTTGGTAAATGCCGCAACTGTAGTAGTTCTTCCTGTTCTCGCTGGTTCGTTATGGTATATTACGGCCAATGAGCGTTTCATTGGAAAGAAATATCGGAACCGGTGGTGGGAAAACCTGATTATGGCAGTCTTATTTGTTCTGGCGATTTTAGGAACTTCTCATTTGGTAATAAACCTCTGGAGTAAGCTCCAATAGATTATCTGATAAGAAGAGCCAAAAGGGGTCAAAAGGGGTCAGGCCTGGATGTTCGGTATATAGGCCAAATGCACTTGCGGCATTCATCTGCCCCGCGGTGGCGGGATCCGTGGCTAAATCCATTTCCTGCTTTCCTAATTTCCTGCTTTCCCGCGTTAAATTCTTTTTTCCTTCCTTCTTTCCTGAGTATCTGCGTTTATCTGTGTAATCTTCGGTTAAATCCTTTCCCATTCATCGCTTGATTGCATGTATCGCAGCCGCTCGTTGTTCGAGTTTTTCGGCTTCTTCGTTCCGATTTGTAGCTCGATACAGCTCAGCCAGATTCTCAAGGCTCTGGGCTACATGGGGATGGTCGGGGCCGAGGGTCCTCGCACGGATCACCAGTGATCGATTGTAGAGCGGCTCCGCCTGCGCGTATTTGCCTTGAGTGTTATACAGCAACGCCAGGTTGTTCAGATTCGTGGCCACAGTGGGATGATCCGGGCCGAGGGCCTTCTCTGAGATCGCCAGCGCTCGCTTGTAGAGCGGCTCTGCCTGCGCATACTTGCCCTGGATGCGGTAGAGCTCCGCCAAGTTGTTCAGACTCTTTGCAACATTGGGATGGTCGGGACCTAAGGCCTTCTCTACAATCGCCTGGGCGCGCTTGTATAGTGGCTCAACTCGCGCGTATTTGCCCTGGGTGTAGTAAAGCGTAGCCAGGTTGTTCAGACTCGTGGCCACATGTGGATGATTCGGGCCGAGGGTCTTCTCCTTGATCGCCAGCGAACGCTTGAAAAACGACTCCGCCTGCGCGAATCGGCCTTGGGTTTTATACAGCATCGCCAGATTATTCAGGCTTTGGGCCACATTAGAATGGTTGGGACCGAGGGCCTTCTCTTGAATCGCCAGCGCGCTCTTGTATAGCAATTCGACCTTTGCGAACTTGCCCTGCGAGTAGTAAAGCGTCGCCAGGTTGTTCATCGATTGCGCCACATCGGGATGATCGGGACCCAGGGCCCTCTTCCAGATCTCCAGTGAGCGCTTGTAGATCGGCTCCGCCTGCGCATACTTGCCCTGGTGGCTGTAGAGCGTCCCTAAACTGTTCAAGCTTTGGGCCACATTAGGATGGTTGGGCCCGAGGGCCTTTGTCTTGATCGCCAGTGCTTGCTTGTGAAGCGGCTCCGCTTGCGCGTACTTGCCCTGCATTACGTAAATCTCCGCCAGGTTGTTCAGGCTCGAAGCCACATCGAGATGATTCGGACCGACATTCTTCTCGGCAATTTCAAGCGCCTTCTTGGCAACAATTTCGGCACGGTCATATTTGCCGGTTCGATAAAGTTCTACTACCTCCTGTCTAAGATTGTCCCATTCAACGCCTGCGCCCTGCGCGAACAAGGACGGTGTGGCCGCCAACAAGAGCAAAAAAGCCGTTGCGATTGCCAATATGTATTTCATAAGTTCACGCATCCACTAAAATTACTAATGTATTGCAGGCAGTGTTTGCACAACTATTTATGAAGGGGCCTATAGGGGTCAGACATTTACTTTTATGAATAAATCCGACTTCGTTCAACCCGGCCGTCACTTCCTGCAAATACCCGGCCCAACCAATGTGCCCGAGCGGGTCTTGCGCGCGATTTCCCGCCCCACCATCGATCACCGCGGTCCTGATTTCTCGCGCTTGTGCCTGGACCTTCTCGAACGTCTCAAACCGCTCTTTAAAACCTCCGGCCCCGTAATGATTTTCCCTTCATCGGGAACCGGCGCCTGGGAAGCGGCTCTTGCCAACACACTGTCGCCGGGCGACCGTGTGCTCATGTTTGAGACCGGACAGTTCGCCACCTTTTGGTATGAAATGGCTAAAAAATTCGGTCTCGAAGTCGAATGGGTCCCCGGCGACTGGCGTCACGGCGTCGATCCGGCAATCGTCGAATCCATGCTCTCTGAAGATTCGGGCCACACCTTCAAAGCGGTCGCTGTCGTTCACAACGAGACCTCCACCGGCGTTATGAGCGACCTCGCGAAGATCCGACAGGCAATTGATAGCGCCGGCCACCCCGCGCTCTTTTTAGTCGATGCGATCTCTTCGCTGGGCTGCACCGATTTCCGGCATGATGAATGGAAAATCGACGTAACGATTTGCGGGTCGCAGAAAGGTCTGATGCTGCCTCCCGGTTTGGGTTTTAACGCCGTCAGCGAAAAGGCGCTTGCCGCCTCGAAAAATGCGGGGCTGCAAAAATATTACTGGGCCTGGGAACCGATGTTAAAAAACAACGCCCGGGGTTTTACTCCATATACCCCGGCGTCCAATTTGTTTTTCGGTCTCCAGGAGGCATTAAACATGTTCTTTGAGGAAGGCCTGGACAATGTTTATGCCCGCCACGATCGTCTCGCCGAAGCGACACGCCGCGCCGTGCGCGCATGGGACCTCGAAATCCTTTGTCTGGACCCGGATAGTTATTCAAGTTCGCTAACCACCGTATTGCTTCCGGATGGAAACGACGCGGACGCCTTGCGCAAAGTAATTCTGGAGAAGTTCAATCTTGCGCTCGGTTCAGGCCTGGGCAAAATACAAGGCAAGGTCTTCCGGATCGGACATCTTGGGGACCTCAACGATCTGATGTTGGCGGGCACACTGTGCGGCGTCGAGATGGGTCTTGGTCTGGCCGGCATTCCTCACAAAAAGGGTGGAGTGAACGCCGCGTTGGAATTTTTGTCCGATGGGTCGAACGACAATACGTGAGCCGATAAAATCATGGAGACAGCAGCCCAAGTTGCCACAAATCCCGTTTTAACTCTCTTTGGTTTTGCAGCGGTCCTCATTTTACTGTTGTTTCTAATCGCGAAATGGAAATGGCATGTCTTTTTGGCATTGCTTCTGCCGATTATTCTCTTCGGTGTTCTTCCCGGCGTCCAACAGAACAACTTTATCGACGCATTTGAAACCGGTTTTGGAAAAACGCTCGGTAAAATCGGCGTCGTCATAGTACTCGGTTCGATAATCGCCGAAGCCTTGAAACACACCGGCGCCATCCAGGTAATCACAAGCTCGATGGTACGCTTCGTCGGCGTCCGGCGCATGCCGCTGGCGCTTACTCTTACCGGATTCATTCTCGGCATCGCAATTTTTTCAGACGTGGCCTATGTAATACTCAATCCCCTCGTTCACTCCGCCGCCAGGACGATGGGTGTCGGCATGGGTGTCATGTCAACAGGACTGGTCGGCGCCCTGCAACTAACGCATGGCATCGTGCCCCCCACCCCCGGACCGCTTGCGGCCGCCGCATTGGTCGATGCAGACATCGGCAAGGTCATTATTTTCGGAAGCGTAGCATGCTTTTGCGGCTCCCTGGCAAGTTGGATTTGGGGTCAATACATCGTCGGCCCCGGAATTAAAACCATGCCGTCGGAAAAATTCACCGGACAGACTTTTCTTGAAGAAGATCAACTGCGAAAACTGCCAGGGACACTTAGTTCATACGCCCCGATCGCCATACCGATCATCCTCATCACCGCCCAAAGCCTTGCCAAACTCCTGCTCGATGCCGGAAACCCGATCCGCACCGTCCTCGGCTACGTGGGCTGGCCGGTTGTCGCACTTTCAATCGGAGTTTGGCTCGCCTTTCGAAACATCAAGTCAAAAGACGACCGAATCAAAGCCAAGGACCAATGGGTCGAAGACGGCTTGAGAATCTCCGCCATGATATTGGTCGTAACCGGCCTGGGCGGTTCCCTGAGCGCCATATTGAAAGGGACGCCCGCCGTAACCATCATTGCCGGATTTTTCACAACCTATGGTCTGCCTGCAATCCTGCTGCCCTTCACCATTGGAATTATCGGCAATATGATCACCGGTTCGACAACCGTGGGCGTCATTACGGCGGCTTCATTGGTCGCTCCCATGCTGGGAGACCTGGGCCTTTCTCCCGAAGCCGCGATGCTTTCCGGCGCTTGCGGCTCGGTTATCATCAAGTATGTTAACAGCAGTTATTTCTGGGTCTGCACATCCTTGAGCACCCTCAAAGTCGGCGAAGCAATTATATGTTACGGTGGCGCCACACTTGTCGGCGGACTATGCTCATTCCTGGCCGTATGCATAATGTGGACCCTCGGCTTTATCTAATGCTTCCTCATCCTCTTCTGCTCTGCCTTCTGACTTCTGACTTCTCACTTCTACCTTCTGACTTCTGACTTCTCACTTCTACCTTCTGACTTCTGACTTCTGACTTCCTCCCCCCTCCTCCGACCAATGACCCCTCCACCGGACAGTAACGGCGCCCTGCGGAGCGCTCTCGAAAAACAGATCGAAGGCGAGGTGCGCTTCGACAAAATTTCCCGGGCTATCTACGCCACCGACGCCAGCGTTTACCAAATTACGCCCCTGGGCGTCGTAATTCCCCGCACACGCGAAGACGTGTTGCGCACTGTCCGTCTCTGCCGCGAACACGGCGCTTCCATCACCGCCCGCGGAGGCGGCACCTCTCAGGCCGGGCAAGCCATAGGGGCCGGCATCCAACTCGACTTTTCAAAATACATGAACGCCCTGCTCGACCTGAACATCGATAACCGCACCGTAAAGGTCGAGCCCGGTATCATCCTCGACGAACTCAACGACAAGCTCAAGCCCCACGGCCTGCAGCTTCCCCTCGATCTCTCTACCTCGAACCGCGCTACCATCGGCGGCATGATCGCCAACAATTCCTCCGGCACACGTTCGGTCATCTATGGCGCGACCATCGACTACGTAATCGATCTGAACGTCTTGTTGGCCGATGGAAGCATTATCAACTTGCAACCGCTCGACGAAACAGCTCTTACCGCCAAGTGCGCACAAACCGACCTGGAAGGAGCTTGTTATCGCACCGTGCGCGATCTCGCCAGTGAGCATGCCGAAGAAATCGCCCACCGTTATCCGAAAATCACTCGCCGCACCGGCGGCTACAATCTTAACAAATTCGTCCCATCCGACGAGCCGTTCAACCTTACCCGTCTGCTGGTCGGCTCCGAAGGCACCCTCGGAATCACCCTCGATGCGACCCTGCGGCTTGTCCCTCTTCTGAAAGCAAATGTGCTCTGCGTGGTGCAGTTTGACGAAATGCTCGATTCGCTGTCAGCCACTCCGTTTATCCTCAAACATCAACCCTCGGCCGTTGAACTCATGGACCGCTTCCTGCTCGACTGCACCAAGGGCAAACCGGAATTCGAGCCTTTGCGCGACTTCATAGTCGGCGACCCGGGAGCCATCCTGATCGTGGAGTTTTCCGGAGACTCAGCTGATGACCTGCCCGGACGCATCGACCAATTGGAATCGGACTTGCGCGAGCGAAAACTGGCCCCGCATCTCCATCGCGCCATCGATCCCGATGCCCAGGCCCGCATATGGAAACTGCGCAAGGCCGGCCTCGGATTGGCCATGTCGCAGATAGGCGACGCCAAATCCGTCTCCTACATTGAAGACACCGCCGTCCCCCCGGATCGCCTGCGGGATTACATCGAGCAATTTAAAGTTATACTGGCCGAGCACTCGACCGAAGCCGGATTCTACGCTCATGCCTCCATCGGCCTCATCCACGTCCGACCGGTTGTTAATATGAAAACCGCAGAGGGCATCGACAAATTTGTCAGCCTGGCTGAAAAAATATCCGACCTCGTTCTCGAATTCGGCGGCGCAATATCATCCGAACACGGAGACGGCCTGGTGCGCGCTCCCTTTCAGGAAAAAATGTTCGGGCCAACACTTTACCGCGCTTTTTGCGAAGTGAAACAAACCTTCGACCCGGACGGCCTCTTCAACCCCGGCAAAATTGTCCACGCCCCTCCTCTCACACAAAACCTGCGTTTCGGACCCAAATACCAAACCCGCAAGGTGGATACCGCCTTCAGCTTTTCCGACTTCGGCGGCCTTTCGATGGCGGCCGAACAATGCGGCGGCATCGGTGAGTGCCGCAAAACGCTGACCGGTTCAATGTGCCCCTCATACATGGCCACGCGCGACGAAAACGACACCACTCGCGCCCGGGCCAACGCCCTGCGTCTGGCCATCTCCGGCCAACTCGGTCCCGACGGCTTGGCCGACCGCTCCCTCTACCCCGTTCTCGACCTCTGCCTCGAATGCAAAGCCTGCAAAACCGAGTGTCCGACCGGAGTCGATATGGCCCGGATGAAAAGCGAGTTCCTCTACCAATACCACCGCCACCACCGCCCTTCCGCGCGAACCCGATTAATGGCCGGCGCCGAACACCTCGCCGTCTGGGGCAGCCGGTTCGCCCCCCTTTCAAATTACATCGCACGAAACAGTTTAACCCGATGGTTTAACGAAAAACTTTTCAACCTTGACTCCCGCCGCATTCCTCCCTCTTTCGCCCGCCGCACCTTTCTCCAATGGTGGTCGCGCCATTGCCAAAATGACAACGGCAACTCTCAAGCCGATCCCGAAGCCGCCCTCTTCGCCGATACATTTACCAATTACCATGAGCCCATCCACGCCATCGCCGCGGTGCGCGTGGCCGAGAGCCTGGGCGTCCGCCTAACCGTCCCCCAACGGGTCTGTTGTGGCCGTCCCCTCATCTCGAAGGGCTTTTTGAAAGAAGCCGCACAACAGGCCGCCGCGACAACCCAAACCCTCGCCCCTCTGGCCCGCCTCGGCCTCCCCATAATTTTCTGCGAACCAAGTTGCTATTCTGCAGTGCGCGACGACCACCCCCACCTCCTTCGAGACGAGATGCGCGAACAAGCCGAAATGGTCGCTTCAGCCTGCGTCACATTCGAAGAATGGGCCGACACCAAAGTCGCCGGTCTTATCGACTCTCGAAACGGCGACGACGAACCACTATTCCGCTCCGGCCCCCGTAAAATCCTCCTCCACGGCCACTGCCATCAAAAAGCGCTTACTGGTATGGAATCCGCGGCGCGCCTGCTGTCAAGAATCCCGAACTGCCAGGTTACCGTCCTCGACAGCGGATGCTGCGGAATGGCCGGATCATTCGGATACGAGAAAGAGCATTACACTGTTTCCCAAGCCGTCGGCGAGCGCGTGCTCCTGCCCGCCATCCGCGATAAAGAAACCGACACCGTAGTAGTCGCCCCCGGTTTTTCCTGCCGCCATCAAGTAGAGCACTTCACCGGCATCGATGCCCACACAACCATGACCCTCCTCGAAACCCTCCTGCCACCATCCCCCACTAACCATTAACAATTAACCATTCTCCTTCTCCCGACCACCCGTCGGGTCGTAGCCCGCTAGGGCGATGACCGAAAGACCAAAGACTTAAAGACCCTTTTTTTTCACAAGTTTTTTGCGCCTGGGGTAGCAGGTGCGGCAGATTTCACATTTGGTGCCGTCGCATCCTCTAGCGGTGCAATGCTCGCGCCCGTAGTAGATGATTTGCAGGTGAAGCCGCCTCCAGGTTCGGGATGGATAGAGGCGTTTAAGGTCCGCCTCTGTCCGGCGGACGTTTTTTCCTGAAGACAACCCCCAGCGCCTGGCAAGTCGGTGGATATGGGTGTCAACCGGGAATGCGGCCCGACCGAAGGACTGCACCATTACGACGGAGGCGGTTTTATGGCCCACTCCGGGGAGCGCTTCGAGTTCAGGAAAAGTCTGCGGCACCCGGCCGTCGTGTTTTTCATGAATAATTTTTGACAATCCGGAAATTGCCTTGGCCTTGGTGGGAGCAAGTCCGCAGGGGCGGATAATGGACTCGATTTTTTTAACCGGCACACGGGCCAAATCCCGGGGATTGCTGCCCAAAGCAAAGAGCGCCGGTGTGGTCTTATTGACCCGGACATCCGTGCATTGGGCCGAGAGAAGCACCGCTACAAGTAGCGTGAAGGGGTCTTTGTGAAGAAGCGGGATAGCCGGGGCAGGATAAAGCTCCTCCAGCCTTCGGCTAATGTATGCGGCTCGTTCCTTTCTTGTCACAATGAAAAAAACCTGAAAAACCATAAAGACGGATTGCGCGTGAATAAAAAGATAATAAGCTCACCGCTCTTTATAAATAAATCTTCGATTTGGATTATGCAGGCTAAGACAAAAAAAAATCAAAACATTCCTTTGTCATACGATCCGGAATCACTGCCGCGAGAGCTGCTCCGGCATTACATCGGAGCAAGTGAGATCGATATCGTTGAAATGCTCGATTTCGTAGGAGCCGGCCGTCTTGATGATCTCTTCAGCCACATTCCCGAGGAGATATTATTTCAAGAGCCTCCGTCACTGCCGCAGGAGTTGGAATATGACGAGTTGCGGATTCACATGGAAAACCTGGCCGCCGGGAACCGCCGCTTCGATTCGTTTATCGGGGACGGTCTGCCGGACTTCGCCATACATCCAATCGTGCCTTATGTTTCGGGTATCCGCAACCTCACCACCGCTTACACCCCTTATCAGCCGGAACGCAGCCAGGGCACCCTCATGTCGCATTGGATTTACCAGTGCATGTTGTCGGCGCTGACTGGCTTCGAGGCGATTAATTCCTCGCTTTACGATCGTTCAACCGCGCTTTTCGAGGCAATCTGCGTCGCCATTCGGCTCAAAAAAAACGCGGATACCGCCATCATCCCCCAAGCCCTTTATCCGGGAGATATGGAGGTGCTTGAAACGATGTCCGAAGGCAGCCGCGTCAACCTGCATTCAATCCCGATGGACAAGGCCACAGGCCGAATCGACATCGACAGCCTGAAGGCTTCCATCGTGGAGCTGGGCGAGCGTCTGGCCGCGGTGGTATTCCCCCAGGTCAATTCTATGGGCATATTGGAGGATGTCGATACGCTGGCCGATTTATGCCGGGAAACCGGCGCCTTCAGTATCGCCGTAATCGACCCCATGCTGCTCGGAGCCGGTGGGCTGAAGCCGCCTGTGAATTTCGGCCGGGACGGTGTGGACATGATCGTAGGCGAGGGCCAGCACATTGCCATCGCACCGAATTTCGGGGGGCCGGGTTTGGGAATTTTCGGAATTCGCTGCAACGACAAGACCCGCAACCACGTCCGCGCAACTCCTGGACGCTACGTGGGCAAAGCTCGTGACTTTGCGGGTCGGGATTGCCGGGTGATGGTGCTTTCAACGCGCGAGCAACATATCCGCAAAGAGAAGGCGACCTCTAACATCTGCTCGAACCAGGCATTTCTGGCCACGCTGGCCGGGGCGGCCATACTGGCTCGAGGCGAATCGGGCATGGCAAGTGTCTGCAGCAAAGCTCGCGAACAGGCTTTGGATGCCTTCAATCGCCTGACAGCTATTCAAGGCTTCTCAACCGCGTTTCCCGAAGCGCCATTTTTCAACGAGTTTGTACTGACCCTGCCACGTCCAGCGTCTGAGGGCATATATATGGGGCGCAAAGCGGGATTGCATATCGGCGTCGATGTTTCAGATCGTTCGGGTGCCGGACAACGGGTTTTGTTGAAGGTATCGTTTTCCGACAGGGATCATGATATAGAAAGCCTGACCGCCTTTTTTGAAACCCTGGCGGAAGGAACCGCCCCGGAAAGCAATCCGGCTGCGCCCGAAATCCCCGACAACCTCCTGCGCAAAGGCGCGGTTGGCCTGCCGGAAATCCCCGAACCTGAAATTCGCGCCTACTACGACAAGCTTGGGGACTTGAACGTGAGTCCGGACGCGGCGTGCTACCCCCTCGGTTCGTGCACGATGAAGTATAATCCCTACATTAACGACTGGGCGGCCAATCTGCCGGGCTTCACCGATATCCACCCACAGGCTCCGTTAGAGGATGCGCAAGGTTGCCTCGAAGTACTTTACACTATCCAGGAATGGTTCAAGACAATTACCGGCCTGGCCGCGGTGACTACTCAACCGGTTGCCGGAGCGCAAGGCGAGTTGGTCGGACTAAAATTAATAAAGGCCTATCATCGTTCCATAGGCGAAACTAACCGCAATATCCTTTTCATACCAAAAACCGCACACGGCACCAACTTTGCATCCGCCGCCATGGCCGGATTCGAGAACCAGGTGCATGGTGGTGACGAGGCCGGTATTGTTCTGCTCGAGGCCGATGATAATGGGAAAATCGACCTCCTCGACCTCACCTCTAAATTGGAGCAATACGGCCCGAGGCTCAGCGGCATCATGGTGACCAATCCCAACACCAGCGGCATCTTCGAAACCGATTTTAAACTAATCGCCGGCAAGGTCCACCACGAAGGCGGTCTCGTTTACATGGACGGCGCCAACATGAACGCCATCGCCGGTTGGGTTAACCTGGCCGCTATGGGTGTCGATGCCGTTCACTTGAATTTGCATAAAACCTTCAGCATCCCGCACGGCGGGGGCGGTCCCGGCGATGCCATAGTAGCCGTCAGCGATAAGCTGGTCGACTTCCTTCCGGGTCGTATTATCGAAAAAGAAAATGGACAATACCGGCCGGTAACTCCCTCCAAAAGCATAGGTTCCTTTCACCGCCATTGGGGCAACTTCGCCCACAAAGTGCGTTGCTACACCTATTTAATGCGCCTCGGGCGCGAAGGCGTCCGTCGTATGTCGGCCCTGGCGGTGCTTTCCTCGCGATACTTGTTCGAGAAACTTTGCCACGACTATCCCACACTGCCGCCGAATTCGGGAAACGAGCCTCGCATGCACGAATTTATTATCACTCTCGACGGCACAGATTTTTATCGCCTCGAACAAGCAGGAGTGTCAAAAGCAGCCGCTATACCAAGGGTGGGAAAACTATTCCTGGACTTTGGGTTTCACGCGCCCACGGTAGCATGGCCGGAAGCATTCGGACTAATGATCGAGCCGACTGAAAGTTACAGCAGGGCCGAACTCGACCGATTCGCCGAGGCCGTCCTGGCCATTCTAAAACTCATCCGGGAACATCCCGAGGCGCTTGCCCGCACGCCATGTTTCACACCTGTGGACCGGGTGGATGAAACGGCCGCCAACCGGCAACTTTGCCTGTTCGAACCCCTCGAAAGCCTGCCGCCGCTCAATGAAAACCGGTTCGCCCCGGGAGAGTTGGCCGCTCTATCTATCTCTGAAATTTACGAAAAAATCCTTGCGGCCTGTAAATAGTAAATATACTTATGGAATAAGTATCACTGGACATCACTCTAGGTATTTTAAGTGAAAAGCATGTTCACAGCGACCCTGGTCATGGGCTTGGCGGTATTAAACCCGCTTTGCTCATGCTTTGGCTCAAATGACGCCGGGTCTGCCGATATCTGCCAACCGGCTTCATGTTGCGCTCAAGAGGAGAACGATTCCCCTGATTGCCCGCACGAGTTTCAATCCATGGCCCGAACGCCGGTCAATGACCAACCGCACCGGCCCTTGAGCGAGGAACATTCCGCGGTTTCGACCCACTGGGCTGAATCCGTCTCTGAATTTTACCCGATGCAGGACCGGACGGCTCGGCCTGCCGATTTATTGGTTACCTGGAAAATTGATCCCCCGCTGTTCCAGGTTTATTGCGTCTATATGACTTGATGGTTTTGCGACGACTTCGATCCGTCCCAATGTCAAAACTTGCCGGGGTCAGTGCATCCGTTCCAGCAAACCGTAGTGTTTGCGGAAGATCCACCCCGGAACATCTTTCGGCACCCTTTCACAGGTTAACCATCATGTCATTATACATATACAATTCATTTTCTCATCATTTTAAAAAACTCACGGCGGCGGTCCTGCTGCCACTGCTCATGTTTATGGGTACAACGTCGTCGGCCCTCGAACCCCCCGGGTCGGCTGAAACGGGCCATCAGCCGCGCCATAGTCCCACGACGGCGGGCCCTCTTGCCGCACATCCCGCCTTGCAGGATTATCTCGCTTACGCGGCCCTGCACAATCCGGGGCTTCAGGCCTCTTTCAACCGCTGGAAGGCCGCACTCGAAAAGGTCCCTCAAGTCAAAGCTCTTCCGGACCCGAAAATCACCTACACGGCATTTATCCGCGAAGTGGAAACGCGGGTGGGACCGCAAGAGCAAAAATTCGGACTTTCTCAAAGCTTCCCCTGGTTCGGCACACTGCGTTTGCGAGGTGACGTGGCCATGGAGGACGCCAACGCCGCTTACCAGAGATTTCAATCAAGAAAGTTGCAACTCTTCTATGAAGTTAAAAATGCTTACTACGAATATTATTACCTCCATCGCTCCATCGGCATAACGACCGATAACCTTGAACTTTTAAAATACCTCGAAAGCGTGGCCCAGGCCAAAGTCAGGGCCGGCGCTCCTCTTTCCAGTGTCATCCGGGCGCAGGTAGAACTGGGTAAACTCGAGGATCACCGGCACGCTCTCACCGACCTGAGAGGCCCCATTGCCGCCAAGCTCAATGCTGCCTTGAACCGGCCATACGACGCCTTTCTGCCTTGGCCGGAGCAAGCTCCATTTCATAATGTCAAACTTCGGGAGGAAGACCTGTTTGCCCGCCTGCGGGAAAACAACCCCGAATTGAAAAGCCTCGATTTTGCGATAGCGGGAAACGAGAAGGCCGTCGAACTGGCCAGAAAAGACTCCTACCCGGATTTCACTTTGGGGTTTAACTACATCGACACCGCCGAGGCTCTCAACCTCAGCACCCCGAACAGCGGCAAGGACCCGGTTACGGCTATTATCGCCGTCAACGTCCCCATCTGGCGGGGTAAATACAAGGCGGCCGTTCAGGAAGCCCAACAGCTCCGCGAGGCGGCCGTCAACATGCGCAAGGACCGGCGCAACCTGCTGGACGTGGAACTCCGGTTGGCCCTTTACCAGTTTCGCGACAGCCAGCGCAAAATCGATTTGTTCCGCGATACGTTGACCCCCGAAGCGGAACAATCTCTCAACATTACCGAGGAAACCTACCGGGCGGGTAATGTAGATTTCCTGAGTCTGATTGATGCCCAGCGTCTGTTGCTGGAATTTCAATTGGCTTCCGAACGCGCTTTGGTAAACCGCGAACAGAGCCTGGCGAAAATTGAAATGCTGACTGGCCGTAAAATCGCCCACAGCCGATGAATATGTAACCCGGGAAAATTTAAAAATCAAATTTGGAGTAATTAATTATGGAAAATCTTATCCTGTTTATGAAAAAGCAAAAAATTATCCGGTGGGCGATCATCGTTACCTTGGCATTCGGTGTCGGTTACCTGTTCCGGGGAGGCGGCGCAACCCGGCATGAGATGGAGCACCCTCACGGCGAAGAAGCATCCGCCGACATCGAATTCTGGACTTGTGCCATGCATCCGCAAATTCATTTGCCCGGGCCAGGCCAATGCCCTCTTTGCGGTATAGACCTCGTACCCGTTATCAGTGACACCGGAGAGCAAGAGGTAGGTCCGCGCGAAATCAGAATATCCCCTGCGGCCGTGAAATTGGCGGAGATACAAACCGCCCCCGTCGAGCGCAAATTTGTGGAAAACGAGATCCGCATGGTGGGAAAAGTGGAGTTCGATGAAACTCGCCTCTCCTACATCACGGCGTGGGTTCCGGGACGGTTGGACCGTCTCTACGTGGACTACACTGGAGTTTCCGTAACTAAAGGCGACCACATGGTTTACTTATACAGCCCGGAACTCCTCGCCGCCCAGGAGGAACTGATTCAGGCCCTGGTTATGGTAGAGAATCTTGAAGACAGCGATATGAGCCTGATCAAGGACCGGGCGTTTAATTCAGTTGAGACCATCCGTGAGAAACTTCGCTTATGGGGTCTCACCGCGGAGCAGATACGCACAATCGAACAAAATGAAAAACCGGATGACCACCTGACCATTTTCGCACCCGTCAGCGGCATCGTCATTCACAAAAATGCCCTTGAGGGAATGTATGTGGATTTCGGAACGCGAATTTACACCATTGCGGATCTCACCCAAATTTGGGTGAAACTCGATGCTTATGAATCCGATCTCTCATGGATCCGTTACGGGCAGGATGTAGAGTTTGAAACGGAGGCATATCCGGGAGAAAAATTCACCGGAACCATCGCTTTTATCGATCCCGTATTGAATGAAAAAACCCGCACGGTAAAAATCCGCGTGAATGTTCCAAATCCGGATGGTCGGCTGAAACCCGGCATGTTCACCCGCGCAATCGTGCGCTCGAAAACGACTTCCTCAGGCAAGGTAGTCGACGCCAATCTGGCCGACAAGTGGATCAGCCCCATGCACCCCGAAATAATTAAGGACAAACCGGGCTTTTGCGACATCTGCGGAATGGCGTTGGTCAGCACAAAATCGCTGGGATACCAGTTCGTGGAAGAGACGGCCGAGCATGCGCCGCTGGTGATCCCGGCCTCTGCCCCGCTGATCACCGGAAAACGCTCCGTTGTCTATATCAAAGTTCCCGGAAAACAAAATGTATTCGAAGGGCGCGAAATCGTGTTGGGACCGCGGGCAGGCGATTATTATCTAGTCCGCGAAGGGCTCAGCGAAGGCGAACTCGTCGTCGTAAACGGAAACTTCAAGATCGACAGCGCCATCCAAATCCTGGCCAAGCCCAGCATGATGAACCCCGAAGGTGGGGGTAATTCGCAATTGCACGGAGGACATGACCATTGAATAACGAAAGTAAGAAACCCTCTTCTTCCGGGCATGGGCGAATAGCGGCCATCGACTGGCTTATTCGAGTTTGCCTTAAAAATAAATTCATCGTTGTCCTTCTTGTTTTGATGGGGGCGATGTGGGGTGTCGCGGTGGCGCCTTTCGATTGGGAGATAGGGGGACTGCCTCGCGATCCGATACCCGTGGATGCGATCCCCGATATCGGAGAGAACCAACAGATTGTTTTCACACAGTGGATGGGCCGCTCGCCTCAGGACGTGGAAGACCAAATCGGCTATCCTCTCACAGTTGCACTGCTCGGTGTGCCCGGAGTCAAAACGATTCGGAGTTATTCATTTTTTGGGTTCTCTTCGATCTATATTATTTTCGAGGAGGGCATTGAATTCTATTGGTCCCGTTCACGAGTCCTGGAAAAGCTGAACAGCCTTCCGGCCGGAACGCTGCCCGATGGGGTACAGCCGGCTCTGGGCCCGGATGCCACTTCACTGGGCCAGGTGTTCTGGTATACTCTGGAGGGACTCGACGAGAACGGCGTTCCCACCGGCGGCTGGGACTTGCATGAACTCCGATCCATTCAGGACTGGTATGTTCGCTACAATCTGCTCTCGGCGCCCGGTATCAGCGAAGTAGCCTCGGTCGGGGGATTTGTAAGGGAGTATCAGGTCGATGTTGACCCTGACGCCATGCGCGCCCACCGCGTAAAGCTCGAAGAGGTAATCTCCGCTGTGAAAAACTCGAATATCGACGTCGGCGCTCGCAGCATCGAAGTAAACAAGGTCGAGTATTTCATTCGCGGCCTCGGTTTTATTGAAAAGGTCGAAGATGTCGAATTGAGCGTCATCAAGGTCAATGACGACATACCCATCTACGTCAAAGACGTGGCCAATGTCTCCCTCGGACCGGCCTTGAGGCGAGGAGCCCTCGATAAGGAAGGCTCCGAAACAGTCGGAGGGGTTGTCGTCGTCCGCTATGGCGAAAATCCGCTCGCGGCCATCAAAAACGTAAAAGCTAAAATTGAGGAAATCTCGCCGGGTTTACCGAAAAAAACGCTGTCTGACGGAACGGTTAGCCAAGTTAAAATAGTTCCATTTTACGACCGGTCCGGCTTGATCTACGAAACTCTGGGGACGCTGAACAATGCCTTGTCCGATGAAATATTGGTCACGGTCATCGTGGTTCTAATCAGCGTCATGCACTTTGCCAGCTCGATGCTGATCTCGGTAGTGCTTCCGCTGGCCATATTGATCTGCTTTGTGGCCATGAAGCAGTTCGGCGTCGATGCCAATATCGTCGCTCTCTCCGGCATCGCCATCGCGATCGGCACAATGGTCGATATGGGCATCGTGGTTTGCGAAAACATTCTTCGTCATTTGGAAGAATGGCGAAAAGAGAAGGCTGCCAAAAGCGCCCGTGGAGATCGCTCATCATTCGAAGTCATCTACGAGGCATCGACCGAAGTCGGAGGTGCCGTCGTCACCTCGATTGCGATGACCATAGTCGGTTTTCTACCCGTCTTCGCAATGATAGGGGCGGAAGGCAAATTGTTCAAACCTCTGGCATTCACAAAGAGCTTTGCCCTGCTCGCCTCAGTCCTTCTTGCCCTGACGCTTATCCCGGTTCTGGCGCAGATTTTCTTTGTGCCGGGGACTTCCTCAAAAAACGCGAAGAATTTTCTGCACGCAGGTATAATTCTTGCCGGCATTGCAATCGCTTTCTCTTTTCAGTGGCGGGCGGGCGCCATACTTATAGCCCTTGGGCTTTACCACTTTTTGAAACACCGTTTGCCGAAGAACCTGACCAAAGCGAGTTCCCGAATTTTCATATTTGTTGCGGCGGCGGCGGTAATTATTTTCTTAACCGAACACTGGATGCCGCTGGGTCCGCAAAAAGGCATGTTTCGCAATGTTGTCTTTGTAGGCGCTCTGATCGGCGGCCTGCTGGCCTCTTTCAATGCTTTCAGGCATATTTACCCACGCCTGCTCCGCTGGTGCCTCGATCACAAGCTCATCTTCATCAGCATTCCAACTATTCTCATCTTTATCGGTGGTATGGTTTGGTTTGGATTCGATGCATTTCTGCCCAACCGTGCTAAGGATTTGCGAATTTTTTCCGCTGTGTCCGATCGCTTTCCGGGACTGGGCAAGGAATTCATGCCGCCGCTGGATGAGGGATCATTTCTTTTCATGCCCTCTACCATGCCCCACGCCTCCATCGGCGAAGCTTTGGATGTCTTGCAAAAGCAGGATATCGCCATCCGGTCCATTCCCGAAATCTATTCCGTGGTCGGCAAACTGGGACGGGCGGAAAGCCCTCTTGACCCGGCTCCCATTTCGATGTTCGAGACGACTATTAACTACAAACCGGAGTATCTCGTTGATCGTAGCGGACACCGTGTCCGCCAGTGGCGGGACCATATTAAAAGCCCCGACGACATCTGGAAAGAGATTGTCAAAGTCACCAAAATCCCCGGCACAACGTCGGCCCCCAAATTGCAACCCATAGCCGCGCGCATTGTCATGTTGCAAAGCGGCATGCGGGCGCCCCTGGGAGTTAAAGTCAAAGGACCCGACCTGGAGACAATTGAAAAAGTAGGCCTGCAAATAGAAAAATTTCTAAAAGAAGTTCCTTCCGTGCAGGCGGAAGCGGTGGTGGCCGACCGCATCGTGGCAAAGCCCTATCTCGAAATCAAAATCGACCGTGAGGCCATTGCCCGCTACGGCGTGCCCATTCGAAGCGTGCAAGATATAATCGAGGTGGCCATCGGCGGGAAAACCCTCACCACAACGGTCGAAGGCCGCGAACGCTATCCGGTGCGCGTGCGTTATCAACGCGAGCTTCGAGACCAGATTGAATCACTTGACCGAATCCTCGTGCCTGCTCTCGGTGGAGCTCAAATCCCTTTAACGCAACTGGCCGAGATTCATTACCTGGCCGGCCCGCAAGTCATAAAAAGCGAAGATACTTTTCTCGTGGGTTATATCGTTTTTGATATGAAGCCGGGATTTGCCGAAGTCAACGTCGTCGAAGACGCACAGGCGTATCTCAAGGAGAAAATCAAAAGCGGTGAATTCATATTACCCGCCGGCGTCAGTTATACCTTTGCCGGAAGTTACGAAAACCAGATCAGGGCGACCAAAAAACTGATGGTGGTAGTCCCGGTGGCGTTATTTGTCATTTTCATAATTCTCTACATGCAGTTCCAATCCTTTACGACCGCCCTGCTTATCTTTTCCGGAATATTCGTCGCGTGGTCGGGTGGCTTTATTATGGTCTGGCTCTACTCGCAGCCGTGGTTCCTCAACTTCTCCGTATTCGGAACGGAGTTGCGAGTTCTGTTTCAAATACATCCAATTAATCTGAGCGTCGCCATCTGGGTCGGGTTCCTGGCGCTATTCGGGATTGCCGCGGAAAACGGCGTGGTCATGGCCGCTTTCCTCGATCAAGTGTTCGACAATCGCGAGATCCGGACGATCCAGGCCGTTCGTGATGCAACGGTCGAAGGCGCGGTTAAGCGGATTCGCCCTGCCCTGATGACCTCGGCGACAACCATCCTCGCCCTCATCCCCATATTAACATCTACTGGCCGCGGCGCCGACATCATGGTACCCATGGCCATCCCCTCGTTCGGCGGAATGTTCGCCGCCCTGCTCACCGTTCTGATGGTCCCGGTTCTCTATTGCGCCATCAAGGAAGTTACACTAAATTTTAACCATAATGATAAATAAGCCTCGTCCTAATCCTCTCACTTGTAATCAATGAGCGAAGATCCCAGCCGAGAAACTTCCTCAATCCGTCACCAGGGCGAATGGCTGAATTTTTGCGAACGGGAAATTACCGACGCCCACGGTAATCCTAAAATATGGGAATACGTCACCCGCCGGAACACAATCGGGGCCGCATGCATCGTGGCCACAACTTGTGGTGACGACCCCCGGCTCATCCTCGTCAAACAGTTCCGCCCTTCGGTCGATAGCCCTGTCATCGAATTCCCCGCCGGCCTGATCGATGCCGGCGAGAGCGCGGCCGATACCGCCCTGCGCGAATTGGAGGAAGAAACCGGCTACACGGGCAAGGTCCTAGACGTCGGCCCCGTCGTTTACAGTTCGCCCGGCCTGACGGACGAAAGCGTCACCTGGGTCACCGTCGAAATAACAGGCCGCAAGGAACAGCGTCTCACCGCCGACGAAGCAATCGAGGTAATCGAGCTGCCACTAAAAAACCTCAGAAATGAATTGCAAAAGCTGGCCGACACCGGCGCAGCCAGACGTAGCCATGAGTCCCGCAGTCGCGGGACGAGGGCGAAGGCTGGCGCTCTCATCGACGCGAAGCTATGGTTCTATGCGCGAGGCCTGGAGAATCACTAGAGATACTCCTCTATTCCGTAATCTCCGTTTTTAAATTGACGGACATTCGATAATGAATTTCAATCACATACAGAGGTTAGTATGCGTTTGAAAGCCATCATTGCGTTCTCGGTCCTCGGCCTGTTTCTTTCTCAAGCCTTGGTTTTTGGTTTCATCTTCGGACCCAAGACGAAGCGTACTACCATTGATCGAGACCTCTATGCAAAAGAATTGCAAAAACAGCAGGATATAGCGTTGCAAATGCTATTTTCGAAGGAGCGACGGCTTCATCGTATTGCCTTTCCTTTGCTACAGTCGGGAGCCGACCTTAATACAACTAAGGTGCGCCCTTACCTTGGTATTCAATATCGCAACATGCCGGCCATGCCAAAAGATTTTAGGCAAGCTGGAGCCCGGCTTTATGGGATGGATAATACATTGCAGATAATTGAGGTTGTTCCGGAATCGCCTGCCGACTTGGCCGGCCTGCAACCAGGGGACAAGCTGGTTTCACTTGACGGTCATACTTTCCCCAAAGGCAGTAGCGCCAATTTAAAAATGCCCCGTTTTCTTAAAAAACATCTCGCAACAGGCCAACCCGCCGTCATTAGCGTATTGCGCGATGGAGAGGAGATGAGCTTAATACTGACCCCTGTAAATGTTAGCGATTTTTATTTGTTTTTTCTCTATCAGGATGCGGGGTTTAACGCTTTTGCCGACGGTAAATCAATGTACTTCACTAGCGGGATTCTACGCTTTGCTCAAAGCGACGATGCGTTGGCTTTGATTATCGGCCACGAGTTAGCACACAACGTGATGACTCATATGCGGGCCAAAAAGGCTAATTATTTGCTGGGTACCATTCTCGACGTCGCGGCGGCGGCAGGCGGGGTCGATACGCAAAATGCCTTCGGGAAAATGGCCTCCAAAGCTCACGCAAAGAAATTTGAGCAAGAGGCTGATTATGTAGGCCTGTACATCATGGCTCGCGCCGGCATTGAAATCCAGGAATCAGCTAACTTTTGGCGTAGATTTGCCGCTGAAATACCCAAAGGCGTTAGGCGCAGTTTTTTGTCCACCCATCCCTCGACTCCGGAGCGGTTTTTAGCCATGGAGCAAACCATAGAGGAAATTCAACTCAAAAGACAGGCCGGCCTTCCTATCTTGCCGGAAATGAAAAAGAAACCGAAAGAGGAAAACTAGTTTCCTCGTCTGGCAATACTCCCCCTGAAATTTACTTCAGGACATCGCCTATATGCAGGAGGGGAAGCGGCGACGGACTGTCGCTGTTCAAAAAGTATATTTTCGAAGAGGGATTCTCGGATATGGCTTTTAGCGCTTCGAGAGCCTGCAGCTGGAGGTAGGCGGGATTGTTGGCTATCGCATTGTTGAGGGCCTCAATCTCGTAGGCCTGGGCGTCGGCTAGGAGTCTGCGCTTCTGGGCTTCCTGTTCCGCCGCCTCGCGCTCGGCTTCCGCTGAAGCAACCAACTGCTGCTGCTCTGTGCGGAAACGCTCGAGTTCGGCTTTCTGCTTCTCGACCTCCTGCTCACGTTCCTTCTTAGCCTCTATGGCCCTGGAAATAAAAGGAGGTAGTGTGATGTCGCGTATCAGGATGGCCTGTGCTTCGAGGCCCTTGGGTCCCAGATATATTCGTAGGTCATTTTCAATGGTCGTCTGGAGTTTTTGCTGAGTCTCCTCCAAAAAGAAGTCCTCGGCCCTTTTGATCGTCTTTCCCTGTTCGCGCAAGATGGAGCGCAACTTGGGAATTAGATGCACGTTTACGGCTTGTTCGAATGTCCCTGTGTCTTTCAAGATCGACGCCGCCATACTGCCGTTTAGACGAAACTGCACGCTAACGTCGATGCGGGTCTGTAACTGGTCCTGGGATGGCACATTGACCGATTCAATATGAGTTTTTTGGCGGGCGTCAAAAAAATGCCATTCGTAGAGAGGGTTGACGGGGATATGCAATCCCTCGGGATAGGGTTCGGACTGGACTGCGCCAAATTTGGTGGCGACAGCTACGTGGCCTGCGGGCACAGTCACAAGAAACCGGCTTCCGAATCCAATCACGAGCCCGACAATAACAACTACTATAATAAGCGGAACAGAGAATTTAGGCATTTCATTTTCCATAATTAAGGTTGATTTGACTTTGATATTAAAAAACTTCGATTAATAAAAACGGAGAAACCGCCTTTAATCAACTGTTTTCTGCTCCACCTCGGTTTGGGCAATAAGCCCTTTCGATTCAGATTTTGTTGCTTTCGATACGGTTATCCTTTCTCTAGCAGGATGCTGTTCCCGCTCAGGAAACCTGATTGCCTCTCAACCAAAAAACCCTATGTATAAAATAATCGGTGGAGACGGCCAGGAATACGGCCCGGTTACTGAACAGCAGCTTCGCCAGTGGATCGTACAGGGCAGAGCCAATGAGCAATCCCAGGTTTTGCGCGAAGGTTCCAGCGATTGGCAGCCCCTGTCCTCAATACCCGAATTTGCCGCTTATCTTGGGAAACCGCAAACACCCACTCCGCCGCCTCCGGCAGGGGCAAAACCGCAAACATCGGCTCAATTACGGCCGCAACAACCCATACCATCCGCTATTCCACGGCAGTATGAGCCTATTAAAAACTACCTCATTCCTGCTTCGGCTATTACTCTCCTGTGCTGCATGCCTCTCGGCGCCATTGCCGTTTTTCACGCCGCCAAGGTTAATGGCAAAATTAAATCGGGAGACATAGAGGGCGCCCGAATGTCATCCGGCAAAGCTAAAAAGTGGTGTTGGATCAGCTTTATTACCGGCGTGATCGTCAATGCGATCTTCATTTTGGGGAGCATCGCGGGAATTGCTGAGACATATCAATACTAAAACTGCTCGAAAGGGGCACACATCGCCACCGGGAACCATTTTAAATGCCGAAAATCCACTTAGTCGCCCTTCTCTCGGGTTGCAGTCTGTTGGCCCTGGCACTCGCAATATTAGCCTTCTTTGACCCGTCCACCCATCAATTATTTCCGTCCTGCGCCTTTCATGAGGTCACCGGGCTTTATTGTCCCGGTTGCGGCTCCACCCGATGCCTGCACAGCCTGTTAAATGGTGACATGGCGGCGGCGCTCGGATACAACCCACTGGCAGTCTTGGCAATGCCCGTCCTGGCCGCAGGCATCTTTTTGCCGACCGAAAAGCGCCGGAAGTGGACCGGCCATCCCGCCACCGGCTGGACAATGTTCTTTGCTATCCTCGCTTTCGGCCTTCTGCGCAACCTGCCCGCATACCCTTTCAGCCTCCTGGCCCCTTAAAAATTCGCGGCACTATTACCCAAGGTTGTGAATCCGGTTAATTAAATCGATTAATTGCCGAAATACGGATACGGGAAGGAGTAGTTCGGCATGGTTCAAGGTTCTATAACTCAAAAACTGGAAACTGTTTTCATAATTGAAGACGAGGTGCTCCTGTGTGATTTGATAGGCGAATACATTAAGACCATCCCCGGTCTCGAAATCATAGGATCCAGCGGGGATGGACAGGAGGCCATCCGTAAATCCCTGGAACTCAAACCTGACCTCATCATTCTTGATATACGGCTGCCCGAAGTTAGCGGACTGGAGATATTGATGCTCCTGAAAAGGCGTCTGCCGGATACAAAGGTCCTGATTTTCACCGGCTCGGTGACTGCACATTCCATTAAAATCGCAATCGAAGGCGACGCCGACGGTTTCGTGGAAAAAGCGGCCGGCCTCGAAGACATGAAAAAGGGAATCGAAACCATCGCTGCCGGCGGCCGTTATTACAGCGAATGCGTTATACCCCTTGTGAAGGCCTACCAGTCGGATATGTGATCTCGCTCAACGGAAAGCCCCGGCGCTTTCCGTGTTTGCCGTAACCCTCGGACGATTGCAGATGTCACTAATAGTCAGTGACTGCTCTTAAAATTTCGGAAACCGATGCTTTTTGGCTTTAGGCATCTCTTTTACACGTTTAAAAAATTCCGTCTCCGTTACTTCGGTCGGCCACTCCAGATTAATTTTCACTTTAAGAATTTTACTATCAAACTTTATAGCTCCTAATCCTAACAAATAATTTATATCTCGATCCAGAGCCTTCCTTGGAGCCTTCAATTTTTGGTAATAAGGATCGAATGAGTCAAATAGCTCTTCTAGACCCATTTTTTCACGATCGAGCATGATGTTTAAAATACTCAGGTGCCTCTCTTTCATTACCCGTCGTTTGGGGCCCCTCAGGCGGTCATAGAGCCGATGCATCATATTCCGGAATAGTTCCTTGGAGAGGTTTCTCTTTATTTCGGCGAGGAGCCTCGTGCATTGTCTTTCTATTCCCTTAAGTCCGAATTTCAGAAAAGGTGTCAGATCAAAGTCCTTCGCTCTGACTTCGCCCAGGACTTTTAAATAAATCGGTTTCTCGTCGTAATAGTAATTCGACATGGCAATGAACAAGGCATCCTTGAGACCGCCTTTCCTCAGCATAAATGCTTCCATAGCGCGTGCTGTTCGACCGTTGCCGTCCAGAAAGGGATGCATTGCGGCCAAGTGATAGTGCAGGGCAAGAGCTTGAACAAAAATATCATGCTCCTGGTAATTTTTCCCGACAGACAGGCATAATTCTTCAAACGCCCTCTCGCATTCCTTCCCTCCATCTGCGCCGCGATGGGGTGGAATCCCAAAGTTTACATTTTCATCTCTCCGGCGAAGTTTTCCGGGTGGACAATCTTCGGCTCCAGTAACAATCAACCGGTGTATCTGGAGAATCATGTCCTTTGATGCCGGCCGGTCATCCCCTAGCTTGGATATCCATTGGTAAGCATTTTTGGCAGCCTGAGCCTGCCTTTGTGAGCGAGTAAGCATTTCCTGGGGACTTTCGCTCAACGCATCGTCGAGTTCACGCTCCGTAAATTCAGCCCCCTCAATCTTCGATGTGCCGGCAATTTCCCGTTTAAGCTGGATTTTTTGCAGTTCCTCCGCCCAACTAGCCTGATATGGAATAGCATTTAGCGCCTGAGCCGCAGCCTTGGCTGCCACCAACTCATCGAATATTTGCCGAGGATCATATTTGATCCAGTGGCCGGGAATCTCGTATTTTACCATTCTTACATTACAATACCATATTTCTAGCTTATTTCAATGTTATTTCCGTTTTATTTCCATTTTATATTATTTTATTCTACTGGATATCATCTATTTACAAAGTTATCACTAATGTAATATCTATTCTATTTCCACTGTTATTTCCGCTTTATTTCATTTTTATCCATAAATATATGCGATTTTAAGCGCTCAAATCCGTCGTTCCGACACTCAAGCCCACCGGGCGGCAAGTTTTTCGGTGACCAAGCGGCCGATGTTCAGGGAGGCGGTAGCCGCGGGCGAGGGAGCGTTGCAGACGTTTACCACGTGTTCGGTTTCCTGGATAAAAAAGTCATCTACCAATTGGCCGTCCGGGGCCAATGCCTGGGCGCGGATGCCGGCGGGAGCGGTCTGGAGGTGCTCAAGCCGTATTTCAGGCACCAGCCGTTGCAGGGCGCGGACAAAGGCCCGCTTGCTCAGCGATCGCCACATTTCCCCCGCACCCACGCGCCAGTAGCGCAACGCGATTTTCCAAAAGGCCGGATAGGTCAGGGTTTGCAGCAACTCGGGCAGGTGGATGTCCGTCTTGCGGTAACCTTCGCGCGCCAGGGCCAGAACGGCGTTGGGACCGCATTCCACCGAGCCGTCTATCATCCTCGTAAAATGCACCCCTAAAAATGGGAAAGCGGGATCGGGTACCGGATAGATGAGGTTGCGGCAGAGGTGGTGAGCTTCAGGCTCGAGTTTATAAAACTCACCGCGAAAGGGCACTATCCTGACTTCCGGCTTCTGGCTCATCGCCGTAACTTTGTCTGAGTAAAGCCCGGCGCAGTTTACGACATAAGTGGACTGAAAAGTCCCGGCGGTGGTTTCCAGAATTACTGCACCACTGCTCACCTGCATACTTTGGACCTTGGCCGCTTTGACTATTTCGGCCCCGTGCCCGGTTATCTGTTGAGCCATACGCTCGCATACCTGCTGATAATCCACTATACCGGTCTCAGGCACATATATGGCCTTTATGCCCCGGGCGTGCGGCTCGAGTTCCCTCATACGCTCCGGACCGATCACCTCGCACTTAACCTCATTGGCTTGACCTCGTTCGTAAATCATATCGAGTGCCGGCAGTTCCTTTTCCTCCGTGGCTACAATAACTTTGCCGCAGATATCGTAGTCTATACCATGCTCGGTGCAGAAACGCTCCATTGCCAATTTGCCTTCCCGGCAGTTGATTGCCTTCAATGAACCCGGTCTATAATATATTCCGGAGTGGAGGACCCCGGAGTTGTGCCCCGTCTGGTGAACAGCGAGCGTTTTTTCTTTTTCCAGGACGACGATTTTCTTGCCGGGATGCAACCGTGTTAGCTGATAGGCTGTGGCCAAACCAATTATGCCGCCGCCTATAATCGCTATGTCGCTTGAACGCATGATCCTTGTCTGAAAATTGAATACCGCCGCATCGCCGTCAATGAATTGTTTTGGGCAACAACTCCGTAAATGTGGTATTCGCATTGTGGAAAAGAGCGCAAGGAAGCTACGACATCCGCAAAGTATCCACGAATAACATTGCTATCAGGGAACAACTTTGGCTCTGTGTTTTCTTTCAAAAATGATCTCGCGCGATCTCTCGCCGGAAGAGCACACCATCTATGATAGAAGCCGAACATCTAGTTAAGGACTACGGAGCCAATAGGGCCGTGGACGGTGTTTCATTCCATGTGCGCAAGGGTGATATTCTCGGTTTCCTCGGACCTAACGGCGCCGGAAAGTCCACCACCATGAAAATGCTCACGGGGTTTTTGTCACCGAACGCCGGTGTTGCCCGGATCGGCGGACACGACGTCCAAAAAAATCCTATCGAGGCAAAAAAACTTTTCGGCTACCTGCCTGAGAACGGCCCTCTATACCACGAGATGACGGTTTCGGAATTTCTTCGTTTTATCGCAGAGATGCGCGGGTTTCGTACCGGACCAGACAGAATCGAAAAGATCGGGCGCGTGGTTGAAATTTGTCACCTCGACGATGTTCTCAATCAAACCATCGACACGCTCAGCAAAGGTTACCGGCAACGCGTGGGCCTGGCCCAAGCAGTCCTGCACGACCCATCCTGCCTGATAATGGACGAGCCCACCGAGGGGCTTGACCCCAACCAAAAACAAGAAGTGCGGAAGCTCATCGGCTCCATGTCCGAAGAGAAAGCAATCATCCTGTCCACTCATATCCTCGATGAAGCGGAAGCTGTTTGCAATCGCATCATCATCATCGCCAATGGTCGAATTCTCGTCGATGAAAAGCCCGAAGACCTGCGCCGCCGTCACCCGCGCTACAATGCCGTGCGCCTCACATTGCACGGAGCCGATACGAAGCCGGTATTAAATATCCTCAGCGCACTGGAACCCGTCGAGAAAGTCTGGCAGGAAGACGACTGGTTAATAGTGGTTCCCGGAAAAGATAAAACAGTGGACCAACTCGTTCTGCAAACAGCCAGGGAACACAACTGGCCGCTTGCCTCCATGGAAAAATTGCCCGTTCCGCTCGAGGAGGTTTTCTGGAACCTGACTCAGGATAACTAACACTTAAGCCGCACGCACCGAAAGCAAATCATGCAACCTGTCTTAACCTTGTTTAAGCGCGAATTTTACGGTTATTTCCGCACGCCGGTCGGTTATGTTTTTCTCATCGTCTTCGTGGTGGCCTCCGTGGGGATGATGTGGTTTGTGGGCAGGTTTTTTGATACGAACGATGCAGGTCTCAACCGCTTCTTTGTCTTCATGCCCTGGATCTTTCTGTTCCTAATACCGGCGGTTGGCATGCGCTTGTGGGCCGAGGAGAAAAAGTCGGGAACATGGGAACTGCTATTCACACTGCCGTTATCGGTGACCCAGGCTGTTTTCGCGAAATTTCTGGCCGGCTGGGCATTTGTTTCGGTGGCCATAGGTTTGACATTTACCCTGCCGCTCACCGTGGCCTACCTGGGAGACCCGGACTGGGGGCCGATTTTTACCGGATACTTCGGCGGTATCCTGATGGCGGGCGCCTACCTGAGCATTTGCTCGCTCACATCCTCGCTGACCAAGAACCAGGTCATCGGCTTCGTGCTGAGCATCAGCATATGCCTGGTGCTTGTTTTGATGGGCTGGAGTGTTTTTAACGACCTGCTGCTCTCCGCCCATTTGCCAATATGGGTTGTTGACGGTCTGTCCAATTTCAGTTTCGTCACCCATTTCGATTCCATGATGCGCGGGCTGGTAACAGTCCGGGACGTCGCTTTTTTCCTAACCCTTAGCGCATTTTGCCTGTTTCTAAACGTGCTGGTCCTCGAGCGATGAGCGCCGCTTAACAATCATGAAAGCCGTATCCAAATTGACTGCCTCGCTCCTGCTGCTCGCCGGGCTCATACTGGCCACCATCATAACCGGCTTTTTGCCGGGCCAGGCCGACTTTACAGCAAACAAGCTCTACACCCTGTCTCATGGATCGCGCATGCTGTTGGAAAAAATCGATGAGCCCATTACCCTGGAGTTTTACTTCCGCCGCAACTCGGAGGCAGTGCCAATTTATTATAAAAACTACGCTACCCGCATCGAGGAACTGCTGCGTCAATATGTGCGGGCCGCCGGCGGCCGGATCGATCTGCATGTCATCGATCCAAAACCTGACACCGAGGACGAAGAGTCCGCCATGCGCACAGGTTTATCCGGCCAGCCTTTGTCCAACGGCGATACCCTCTTTTTCGGACTTATCGTTATCCAGGCCGACCAGGAGCAAACAATCCCGATGTTCACCATGCAGCGCGAACCTTTCCTCGAATACGATATTTCGCGCGCGATCCACAACGTCCAAAAGTTCGTCATGCCACGGTTGGGAGTCATTTCCTCTCTGCCGGTTATCGGCGATTTTCAGCCCAATTTCTTAAATCCCGGTCGGCCCCAGGCTCAGGATTGGGTCTTCATTCAGGAACTTCGCAAAAGTTTCGACGTGGAGAAAATTGAATTAACGGCTGACGAAATTCCGGACGGCATAGACCTGCTGGCGGTCATCCACCCGCAAAACCTCGCAGAGCCCATGCTCTTTGCCGTCGATCAGTTTCTGCTCTCAGGCAAGCCGGTATTTATCGCCGTCGATCCATCCTCATTTATTCAAAAATCGCAAACATCGCCGCAGGCCATGATGATGGGCATGCCCCCACCCGCCTCGTCCAGCCATCTCTCCCGCCTTTTTGACCACTGGGACATCATTTACGACCCCGCTTTATTCGTTGGCGACCTGCAATACGCAAGCATGGTCGGTCAGAGCGCGGGCGCACAGCCCATTCGTTACCCCGCATGGCTAAGCCTTGACACCCTTAACTCCGAGGCTCCTCCCACCGCCACCCTTCACAATATATTCCTTCCCGAATCGGGCCGCTTTCAACTCAAGCCGGACAGTTCCCTGGAATTGACCCCGTTGCTGACCAGTTCGGAGAGTAGCGCCATGCTGTCGACCGGAATACTCAACTTCACCCCGCCCGGCGAAATTGCCCGGCAAATTCTGCCCACCGGCGAAAAATTTACCATGGCGGGCATTATTCGCGGCAGGTTTCCACCGCTTTCCCCGATGGCATACCAAAACTCGCAGACGACGATGACACCGCGGGAGAAGATGAGGAAGTGGGCACAATGGAACCGCTGCAACCGGCGGAATCAACTGCTCACCTGCGGGAATCAATTGGTCCGGCCACCCTGATCCTCATAGCCGATACGGATTTCCTGGCCGACCAGTTTTCCGTCGAGAAAATCAACTTCCTCGGCCTAAACACCATACGGCCGCTCAACGATAACCTGGCATTTATCACCAATGCGCTCGAGTTCCTGGCCGGCAGCGAGGACCTCCTCTCTCTGCGCGGCAGAGGCAGCGCGATACGGCCGTTCGAAGTGGTGCGCAACCTCGAAATAAAAGCGCAACAGCGTTTCCAGGAAGAATACGACGAAGTCAACCGAAAGCTTGGCGACATACAGGAGAAACTGAGCGAGCTTCAAACCCGGCAGGGCGATCAGGGTTTACTTGTGGCCGGCCCGGAAATGACAGAGGCCATAAAAATTTTCCAGCGACAGGAAACCGAATTCCTGGCCCAACGTCGTGATATCCGAAAAAAACTACGCGAGGATATCGAAAACCTGAACCACACTCTGGCCCTGTTGAACCTTACCATCGTGCCGGCACTGATCGGACTTTTCGGCATCTGGTTTTTTACCCGGCGCAACAAACGCTTTAATTACCGGTGAAACTCAAGCCTTTATTCATCGTCGTCGGCAGCCTGGCTGTCGTGGCCGCCATAGGCTGGTGGCTGGCCGGGAAACACGCCGTAGATAAAGAGGACGCCGACAGCCGGGCCGGGCAAAACCTGCTCGCTCCTGAAACGCTTTCTTCCGCTCGGCGAATTGTGCTCAGCAAAGATTCAGGGAGCCAATCCACTGTTTTGCAATTGGGGAATGATGGCACATGGGTCCTACCGGATTATTACGAACTTCCGGTCGATTTCTCCAAGCTTCAATCCCTTACCCGCAACCTCCTCGATGCCCGCATCCGCCGCCTCGTCTCACGCAATCCCGATCGCTTGTCCCGGCTCGAATTGGGCAGCAGCCGCATCGTCTTCCAATCCGGGGCGGGCGATACCCTTTGGGACCTCGAAATAGGCAAACGCGGCCCTTCCGGCGGGTATTTCGTCCGCTATAATGGAGAAGAGGCCGCATACATTGCAGACCTCAGCCTCTACCTGGATGCCGACATCAAAAATTGGGCGGACAAGAAAATACTTCTCTTCGACCCCCGGGATGTTTCGGCAATCGAAGTCCACGACCCGGAATCTTCCATGCGCTTTCACCGGGAAAACGCGGATGAGGATTTTCAATCCCGGAACTTGCCGGAGAATCAATCCATATTGAACCAGGAAGTTAAGAACCTCATCAACTCCCTGGTAAATGCGAGATTTGTAGATGCGACCGGGCCGGACGAACCCGACGTTGTATCCGCACGGGCCAACGCACGCAAAATAACATTTAATCTTTTTCAGGGCGATGCCTATACCCTCGCCATCGGGCGGCGCCCACCCGAACCGGTAAGTCCGGCGCAGCCAGACGAAGCTATGAGTCCCGCAACTGCGGGACGAGAGCGAAGTCTGGAGGAAGTGGAAGATGGAGAGGAGGAAGAGGAGGAGAAGCAACCCGAAATGACCGACCGGGGGCCGGTCTACATTTTTTATGAGTGCTCCGATCCGGGCAGCCGGATCAATCAAATCATGAAACTTGCCGCCTTTTCCTACTCCGATTATCTTTACTCGCAATTACCCGAAACGTCTGGGAGCCTGCTCGAAACAATTACTCCTTCTGAACAGTCATCGGAGAAAAGCGACGACGAAAAGGAACCTGAAAATTAAGCCGGAGGATACAGCCATATTTTATAAAAAAACAGTCGCCGCGTTGATGCTGCTTCTCATTGCGTCGGCGCTGACCGGAGCCGATGACTTTTCACCGGGGGTGGAAGTTCAAAGAGACCTGGCTTACAAAGAGGTGGCGGGACAAATCCTGCATCTCGATCTTTATCGAGCTGCAGTCGAGTTGGGGAACCCTTTGCCGGTGGTCGTATTTTTTCACGGCGGCGGTTTCCGACGCGGAAGAAAAGAAGACTTCGCACGCATCGATTTTTTTCGCGAAACATTTAAAAACCTCATCGCAGATGGCAAGTTGGCGGCAGCCTCCGTCAATTACCGCCTGACCGATGAATCCACTCCACTGTCCCTCATCATTTCCGACTGCAAGGACGCCATAAACTGGCTCCGTGAAAATGCCGGTGATCTCGGACTCGACCCTTCGCGCATCGGCCTCATGGGCCATTCAACAGGCGGGTATTTATCCCTCATGGCCGGCCTCGATGAGACACCTGAACAAATTTTATTCATAATCGGCCTGTCCGCCCCCACGGACTTCCTGCGTCACTGGAAGGATGTGAACAGCGCAGCCAAACGAAGCCAGGAGTCCCGCATTCGCGGGACGAAGGCGGAGGTTGGTGATAAAGTTAAGTTGAAAAAGCGCGAAAGAAAACTTCTCAATAATCTCTTCGGCGGGATTGCGGCGGACTTTCCCGACAATTACGCCGCGGTCAGTCCGGTAAATTTTATAAAGAAATCTTCCCCGCCCATTCTTTTACTGGCAGGTACCCGTGACGAAAAATTTTTCCCGCATGCCGGTTGGATGCGCGAGAGCGCCGAATATGCCGGAGCGAACCTCCGTCTGATAAAAGTCGAGAACGCCAAACACCGCATCTACCGCGGCGCTGAAAACATGTCCCCGACACTCGAAGAACTGCAAGAGGAAATCCGCAACTTCGTCCTCTCGATCTTCCGGGTCTGTTGCCTAATGGAATAGCTGGCCGCCGTTTATGCTGTAAGCCTGGCCTGTTATAAAGGAGGCCTCTTCCGAAGCCAGAAACGCCAGCATGTTCGCCACCTCTTCCGGCTCGGCAATTCGGCCCAATGGCGTTTTCTCGGCGTGCCCCTCGATTTCCCGTTCTCGAAACTCTTTCAGGGGAACTCCCTGTTTTTCAGCCTGTTCCCGCTCCCAGTAGCTGATCCGGTTCGTATTAACGGCTCCCGGACAAACGGCATTCACCGTTATTCCGTGCTGCGCAAGGTCCAGCGCGGATGACTGCGTCAAACCGATCAGAGCAAACTTGGATGCGGCGTAAGCCGCCCCCATAGGCCGGGCCTGTTTGGAGCAATCCGAGCCGATATTCAGGATGCGCCCGCCCCGGCCAGCATTTATCATCTCCCGCGCCGCGAGTTGTGTGCACCAGAACGCCGCCGTCGTATTGACCGCCAGGAATTTGTCCCATACCTCCGGAGACAGCTCGGTCACCGGAACCTTGTCCCTTCCCATAAGAGCCCGCGCGTTATTAACCAGGATGTCGATGCGCCCAAAGCGCTTCACAGTCTCACTGATCATCTCTTGCACCTGCTCGCGGTCGCATAAATCGCACTCGGTTGCGAAGCACTCCCGATCGAGTGCCTGCACCTCTTCTGCAACGCTCTCGATGCCGCGCCATTGCGCCTCGACCTCGTCGGCAGGCAAGTCCTCCGGCTTATGAAGAATATCGGTCAATGCGACATCGGAACCCTCACTTGCGAAACGCAAAGCAGTGGCCCTGCCGACACCCCGCATCCCGCCGGCCCCGGTAATCAATGTAACCTTTCCTTCCAAACGACCCATAAAAAACCTCCGTTAGTAATCAACAAACCGCAAACCCCATCCTGCCACCATCCACACCCCCTGCCAAGAGAAATACCGTACGGCGCAGCCAGACGTAGCTAAAATTGCTGAATCATACTAAACGTTTACCCAGGAATGCTTTGCCTGAAGGGGTCTTCAGATATTTTTCAAAGCGACGGGCTATCTGACAGTCTGTGAAAGTAATATAGGTGACAATTTGCCAAGGAGCATATCTACGCGAGTAAATTTGGGAACCGGAATTGTGCTCTTCTAAACGCCTTCGGACATCATTTGTGTAACCCACGTAAAATTTATCCGGAAAATCCAAACTTCTTAAAATATAAACAAAATACTCTTTTTTCATAGAAATATTCCGGCGCAGCCAGACGTAGCCAGGAGTCCCGCAGTCGCGGGACGAGAGCGAATTCCGGCGTAGCCAGACCTAGCTAGGAGGCTGCACCGCAGCCGAAGGCGAAGTCTGGCGGAGAGGGCGGGATTCGAACCCGCGGAACCCTTGTGAGGTTCACTCACTTAGCAGGCGAGTGCTTTCGGCCGCTCAGCCACCTCTCCGTGCTTCAAATAGGTAGATCGCTGTATCGACTTTCCGGAATTTGACCGTGGAAATCAAACTTTTTATTGGCGCAGATCCACCGCGAGGCAAAAAAAGGGTTGTCAACGTCCCTGTTTTTTTTTGCCATGCGGTTCAACCTGTTTTTTCACATTTCAATACAAAATTATGAGCACAACAAATGACACATTCCGCAAACGTGCGCTGAAGGGCGATTTGCTATCAGGCACTTTCCTAAACCTCGGCTCCCATATAACGTCGGAGATCGCCGCGACTAGCGGTTTCGACTGGGTTTTAATCGATACGGAACACGGGGCCGGCGGCCACGAGACGTTGATTCGTCAATTGCAGTCCGTAGGCGGCACTCCCGCAGCTCCCATTGTGCGTATCGACTGGAACGACCCGGTTCGTTTCAAGCGGGTGCTCGATCTCGGCGCCGCCGGGGTCATGGTCCCCTGGGTGTGCAGCGCGGCCGAGGCCGAAGAAGCGGTGTCCGCCATGCGTTATCCACCGCGAGGCATTCGGGGAGTGGCCAGCCTGAACAGGGGCTGCAATTATGGTCTAAATTTTGACGACTATTTCGCCCATGCTCACGAACGGTTGCTAACAGTTATCCAGATCGAGAGAAAGGAAGCCATCGATGGCATAGATGATATAGCGGCTGTGGACGGCGTGGATGTGTTGTTTATCGGGCCGTTTGACTTGAGCTGCAGCCTAGGAATACCCAAGGATTTCGACAACCCGATATTCCTGGAGGCATGCGATAAAGTGATAGCAGCCGCAAAGAAGGCCGGCAAGGCTTCGGGCATTCTCAAACATGGGCCCGATCAACTCGAAGAAACCATCAAGGCCGGCTATACATTCGTCGCCATTGGTTCAGACGGCGGACTCGTGGTCGATGGAATGAGCAATATCGCCTCGGCCATCAATGGTTACAAAAAGTGATTTTGCTCCTCTGGCGGTTCAGCATAACCCTTGCAGAACTGAAAAGTGTGCCGAGGCAAAAGGAATCAAACAAGCACCGGAGACTCGTCTTCAAGCACTTCGGATCCAAAAGTCTCTATATGAAAGCGAATAGCGGACTTTACTTCCGCAATAGCATCCTCGTATGTGTCCCCCTGGCCGACAACCACTCCTTTAAGGCCTAGAGGATAGGTGACATAGCCGTCGGGATGTTTTTCAACAATGATCTTAAATTCTTTCATGGCAGTTCCACAAAATATATTGGAAATTTTTTAATAAAGAAATCGCTTTTTCACGCTATCCGAAGCCAACTGCGGCACCAAATTTCTGTACCCGCAATAAATACAACTTCCTTCCCGGCAATGTCAATTTAAACCGCTATCGTGCAGGTGATCGCAACATGCTCTATCAGCTATACGCGGGCAGTTTTAAATCTTCGGCGTTTACGATGCTCGGGGCGGCTTGGGGCGGGTCGTCCCCCAGGAAGGAACTGATGTCGTTGCCCTGCCAGACGGGATAGCCGTTCAGGATACCGGCTACATTACCGGCGGCCAGATTGGCCATTCCCTGCCGTGTCCAAACGGTGGCCGATGCGATATGCGGGACGATTACGACGTTGTCGAGTTTTTCGAGTCCCGGCTTCATGGCGGGCTCGTCTTCGAAAACGTCCAGCCCGGCCCGAAAGTTCGGATGCTCGCGGCAATGAGCCACCAGGGCTTCCTCGTCAACCACGGGTCCGCGGCTCGCGTTTACGAGGATGGCGTTGTCTTTCATCAAGTTGAGGCGCTCTGCATTTGCCAGGTGGCGGGTGCTCTCATTGAGCAATGGGTGCAGACTGAGCACGTCGGCGACCCGGAACACTTCCTCGACTTCGGCGGCGCGTGTGCACGTGACCGGCTCTTCGCCACGGGACTTGAGGAACTCGCCGTAGGCGGCGATAAATTCCTCGAGCTTTTTGTTTTCGTATATATCAAAATAAACGAGGTTCATCTTGAAGCCTTCGACCATCATGCGGGCATAGACGTAGCCGATCCTGCCCGCGCCGACAATGCCGACGGTTTTTCGATTGAGAAGTTCACCCAGGAACAGGCTTGGCAGCCAACCTTTGTATTGTCCGCCGCGCATATAGACGTCGGCCTCCGGGACCCGGCGGGCCGCCGCGAAGGTCAACGCAACTGCCATTTCGGCAGTGGTCTCGGTCAACACCCCCGGGGTGTTTCCTACCGGGATGCCGCTTTTGGTTGCCACCGGCACATCTACGTTGTCGTAGCCGACCGCGTAGTTGCTGTAGGCCTTGCCGCCGGCGGCTTTGAGTGCAGAGAAAAGTTCTTCTCCCCATTTTTCGGTTAATTGCCCGATAACTCCGTCGCAGTTATCCCCGATGGCTGCCTTAATTTCTTCCACGCTTAAAATATCTGTGGAGGTGCCGATATCGACCTTGCAGTCTGCTCCTGCCAGTATTTCCAGCCAGCGGTTCCCCGGCAGTTCTTTTGTGGCTACGACGCGTTTGGACCCGGATGGATTATGTGTTCTCCAATTATTTGCGCTCAAAATGATGTCTCCTTTTTATTGATGGTTTTTTCGAAACGAGACGTCGCACTTATGATTCGTCAACAATTATTTCCAGTGGATGCTTGAGTTCGATACGAGTGCCTTCGGTTAGATGGATAGCGCAGACGCTGCTTTCAGTCAGTATGATATCAATGTCGGCTTCCTTGAATAACTCAAATAGCGGTTCGCCGACGGTTTGGGAAAGCTCGTAACCGAGCATACCTTTTTTCATCCCGAATGTTCCCGCCATTCCGCAACACGTGCCATTCTCGACAACTTGCACTTCGGCGCCCAGTTTCCGCAGGTAAGCAATAGTCTGACTGCCCGATCCCAGTGGGCGCTGGTGACAGGGGATATGGAATCCGAACTTGCGGCCCTTGAGCGGGGTGGCTGGTTCGGTGTCGGAAGGTGTCTGTGCATCCAGCAATTCGAGGTATTCAAAAAGCTGATACGTCCGCTCGGCCACTTTACGAACTTCATCCCTGTTAGGCAGTAATTTCGGATAGGATTTCTTCAGGGCGTAGGCCGCCGTAGGCTCTGTGGTGACGACGTCGTATCCCTGTTCCACATAGGAAGCGAGCAGGCCAATGTTATCCTCGGCAGCCTTGCGGGCCTTTTTCAAATTGCCGTAGGCGACGTAGGGATAGCCGCATCCTTTTTGCTCCGGCAGGGCGACCTGGCAATTTCGCTTCTCCATTTGTTCCACCGCCGCCATCCCAAGCTCCGGCGCATTATAATTTGCGTATAAATCGACAAAATAGACCGCTTTTCGTACCGGGTTGGAGACCGGAGACGGCCCCCGCTTCTTAAAGCGCTTGACCAGGGTTTGCCAGCGGAATGCAGGCAGCTCGCGCCTGCGATCGACGCCGATAGTTTTTTCCATTAACAGGCGGAAAATCCAGTTTGACAGTAGCCAGTTTGACACTGGCGCGGTGAAGCTTCCCATCTTTGCAAAGACTTCCGCCGCCATCATTACACGGTCAACTGTGGGATGCGGATGGGCTTGGCTGTCCCTGTCTTTGACCTCGGCTATCATAAACGGAAGATCGATATCGACCGGACAAATTTCCCGACACAGTCCGCAGGATATGCAAAGCGGCGCAAAGTCTCCCGCCTTTTCGAGACCGTGAACCTCGGAAGTCCATGGAATACCCATTGGCCCCGGGTAGATATGGCCGAAGGTATGCCCGCCTACCACTCCAGAAGTGGGACAGATATTCATGCAGGCCCCGCATCGGATACAATTGAGGGCATCCTTGAAGACAGGGTCTTCGCGCATGCGGGTACGCCCGTTGTCCAAAATAATAATGTGCGATTCGCGGGAGCCCGCCGCACCACCATCACCCAAAGGAGAGCGCCCGCCCATCAGGGTTACATAGGTGGTAAGGTGCTGGCCGATGGCGCTGATGGGATGCGCCAGCATCATTTGCATGGCGTCCTCGAAGGTATCGACAATTTTCTCGATTCCCATGATGCAGATATGCACGTTGGGAATACTGGAGACCATTCGGGCATTACCCTCGTTGGTTTCGATAACGATTGCGCCTGTCTCGGCAATACCGACATTGGCGCCGGTCATGCCGATATCGGCATTCATAAAAATAGGCCGCAAGTATTTGCGTACGACCTTCATGATTCCGTCGATGTCATCGGGCACCTCCTTGCCGGTCGCCTTACGGAAAATTTTGGCCACCTCCGGCGCGGTTATATGCACTGAGGGAAAAACGAGGTGATAAGGCTTTTGGCCCACCTTCTGAATGATCAGTTCGCCGAGATCGGTTTCAATCACCTCCAAACCCGCCTCCTCAAGAGGCTTATTGACTTCGATCTCCTCGCTTGTAAGCGACTTGGATTTGCCGACAATCTTCGCTCCACGCTCGCGGGCAATCTTGAGAATATAATCGATAGCCGCCGGTCCGTCCTCTGCCATGAAAACTGAAGCGCCCCGCTCCCTGACCTTGTTGGCGAACTTTTCCAGCAACTCATCCTGTTGCTCAAGGCACCGGTGTTTTGTAGCCGTAACCTCCTTGAAAAATTCTTTTCCTCCCGGAAGCAAATCGATCGATTCATCACGGCTGTCCCTCCCGCGCTTCATCGCTCTATACAGGGCGTCGCGCTGGGGCTTTGCCTTTATTGCGCGCTCGATTTTCTCTTCGAGCAGTGCGTATCGCTGGCTAGCCATCAATTATTTTCCTTCCCAAGTTGTCAGGCGCTTCCATTCTTACCCCGGATAACGATGGCATGAGAGACTTCGGGTCCATGCACCCCCAGGGTCAGCCGCATTTCAATATCGCCGGTGCGGCTTGGGCCGGATATAAAAGTCACGACCGCATTGCTCGGTTTGCTGCTGAAGAAATCCCTCAACCGTGGCGCAGCCTCCGGCAAGGTCTTCACCAGGTTCTCAGCCATTAAAATGCCCACGTGCACACGCGGCAAAAGGGATACCAGGCGCAGGGAATCGTCGGTGTTCACCTCCACCAGTGAGCCGGTCTCGGCAATTGCAAACTTCGTCCAGGATATTCCAACGTGGGCCTTATCGATCAAATCGGGAAGATCCGATCTGTTGTAAGGCGGCTTAATAACCTCTACTTCGTCTTCCCAGCACCGTTCCTCGAAGATTTGCATCATTTTATCTGGAAGATCTCCCAAGGCTACCCTTTGGCCTTCCACCTCCTTTATAATCGAAGCCGCGATGTCAGCGGCTTCCGCGGCGTCTGCAGCTACATGAGTGAAACCGCGCAGGAATTCATACTTGGTCGTAAACTGCTTTATCAGATCCTCTGTCATAACAGGCTCATGGTAACGGTCGGTATACTTTGTAGCTGATTGAACCTTGTCAAAGCCAAAGACCTGTTATCGAAATCCCCCCGCAGCCATCAGCCCACCTTCCAACTACAAAAGTTTAAACCTGACCCCTTTTTGTAACAAACTATATGTAGGCGGAGCAAAAACGGTCAAACCCTAATGGTCCAAACCAAAAGGTTGCGTCAGTTGACACATATATAGTCAGTTGACACATATATATTTAGTAGCTGAGTTTAACATACCTATGTACCATTAAGTAAGGAGAGAAAATCATGTCTATTAACGATGGAAATATAGTACTTGGCCCGGGAGAGGGCAAGGTGGTTCCAGTGCCAGGCCACAAGATAACGCATAAGATATCTGGTGAAGATACTGATGGCGCGTATTCATTGTTGGAAGTTGAACTAGACGGTGACGGACCTCCGCAACACGTACACAAAAACGAGGATGAAGCCTTCTATGTCTTAGAGGGAGAGATTAACGTCCTGATGGGAGAACGCACTTTTATAGCGAAAGCGGGTACTTTCGTACGCATCCCCAGAGGAACTCGTCACACCTTTTGTCGGGTTGAGAAGAAGAATGCCAAGTTACTCGCCATCTTTTCTCCACCAGGATTTGAGCAGTTCTTTGATGATGCGGTTGATCTGGATGTAACGGACACAGAAGCTTACGTTGCCAAAGCCAATGCCTTAGCCGAGAAGTACAACATGGATATAGTAGGACCGCCGCTTGATCTTTAGGGGAGCAAAAAGGGGTCAAGTTTTAAGTTTTATAGTTGGTGTGTTGATCCGCTTTTCAGTGCGTGAAAACAGCATTTCGCTCAACTTAAAAGGCGTCGGAGGATTTCGTCCACCATGCGGGGATTTGCCTGGCCGCGGGTTGCTTTCATCACGTGGCCTTTCAGAGCGTTTATGGCGCCTTCTTTGCCGGCTTTAAATTGATCGGCCGCCTCTGGGTTTGCCTCGATGGCCGAGGCGCAGACTTTCTCGATTTCTTCGGTGTCGACAGTCTGCTTAAGTCCTTTTCTTTCCACGATGCCGGCCGGGGATTCCCCGCTTTTGAACATCTCTACAAACACGTCCTGTGCGCTCTGCTTTGAGATTGCACCTTCGTCGGTCAACCGCACAAGTTCGGCAACTTGTCCCGGTTTGATTCGGCACTGCTCAAGGGGAAGCGGGTTGCCGGAGCGGGCCGCCGCCAATTCTCGCTGAAGGTCGTTTGCAACCAGGTTGGCGATCGCCCTGGGCTTGTTGAAGACTCGCACCGATTCCTCGAAAAAATCACTCAGTTGTCTGTCCGTACAGAGAACTGAAGTTATGGTATAGGGCAAATCATATTCTTTCATGAACCGGCGCTGTTTGTCGAAAGGAAGCTCCGGCAATTCGGAGGCCAACGCCTTTTTCCACTCCAGGTCGATTTTTACGGGCATAAGGTCGGGATCGGGAAAATACCGGTAGTCGTGGGCATATTCCTTGGTGCGCATCAAGGTCGTGAATCCTCCGGCGGCGTCCCAGCGGCGGGTTTCCTGCACTAGTTCTTTTCCTTCCTCAAGGGCCTTGATCTGTCTCTCTATTTCAAAATCGAGCCCGTTGCGCACACCGGAGATGGTGTTCATGTTTTTCAACTCAATTTTGGCGCCAAGTTCGCTGTCTCCTTGGAGGCGCACACTTACATTGGCGTCGCAGCGCAACTGGCCTTTCTCCATGTCGCAATCGGAAATTCCGGCGAACCGGAGGTTCATGCGCAGAGCCGTCAGAAATGCAAAGGCCTCTTCGGCGCTTCGAAGTTCGGGCTCCGAAACGATTTCGAGCAACGGGGCGCCGGCCCGGTTGTAGTCCACCAGGCTGTCCTTTGCAAAATGGGTAAGCTTGCCGACGTCTTCCTCTAAATGTATTCTGGTCAGGCGGATTTTTTTATGTTCGCCCATGACATTGCGGGCCGAGCCTGGCATCTCGATTTCCACTACGCCACCCTGGCACAGGGGCTGGTCGTATTGGGAAATCTGATAATTTTTTGGCATGTCCGGGTAGAAGTAATGTTTGCGGTCCCACTTGCAGATCTCGGCAATTTCACAATCGAAAATCAGGCCTACCTGGATGGTCTTGGCGATAGCTTCGTGATTTATAACCGGCAGGACGCCCGGCAATCCCATGACGACGGGATTTGTCAGCGTGTTGGGCGGCTCACCGTAACGATTGAGCACCCGGGTGAACATCTTCGAGCTTGTCTTGAGTTGAACGTGGACCTCGAGCCCGATGACCGCTTCGTATGACATGATGGTTAGGATTTTCCTTTTTCGATTCTATTAAAAAATTACAATTGCGGGCGTTTCTGATGGAATTCGTGGGCACTGTCGAAGTGATGGGCGATGGCCAGCAACTCGGCTTCACGGTATGGTTGACCTATGATTTGCAAGCCGATCGGCAGCCCTCCCGAGGTGAAGCCGCATGGCACGGACAAGCCGGGCAAACCGGCCAGGTTGACATTGAGAGTGTAGATGTCGCTCAAATACATTGCCAGAGGGTCTTCGGTTTTTTCACCCTTTTTGAATGCCGGGGTGGGCGAAGTCGGGGTCAGCACCGCGTCGACTGTCTCGAAGACCTTCATAAAGTCGTCGCGTATGAGGGTGCGGACTTTTTGCGCCTGCAGGTAATAGGCGTCATAGTAACCGCTGCTCAATACATAAGTGCCTAGAATGATACGCCGTTTCACTTCCCGGCCGAATCCTTCTCCGCGCGACTTGAAATAAAGCTCAACGTGGTCTTTCACCTCATCGCTGCGCCGCCCGTAACGTACCCCGTCGTAGCGCGCGAGGTTGGACGATGCCTCGGCCGTAGCGATGATATAATATACCGGCACGGCCAGATCGGTATGCGGTAATGATACCTCTACTATCTCGCAACCCTCATCCCTGTAAAAGGCGATGGCTTTTTCAACAGCCGTACGCACATCATCGTTGAGACCCTCGCCGAAATACTCTTTTGGCACACCGAGTTTCCAGGTGCCGTTTCGCTCTTTCAACTTTGCGCGGTAATCGGGAATGGGAGTCTTGAACGATGTTGAGTCGAGCGGGTCGTGGCCGGCGATTGCATGCAGGAGCATGGCCGCATCCTCCACACTGCGGGCGAGCGGACCTACTTGATCGAGCGACGAGGCGAAAGCGACCAGTCCGTAGCGAGAAATCAGCCCATAGGTGGGTTTCAGGCCCACTACGCCGCAAAGCGACGCCGGTTGGCGTATAGATCCGCCCGTGTCACTGCCCAGGGCCAGGATTGACTCACCGGCCGCAATGCCGGCCGCGCTGCCCCCGCTGCTTCCACCGGGTATTCGTTCCAGGTCCCAGGGATTGGCCGTAGCTGCGAATGCCGAATTTTCCGTGGAAGAGCCCATCGCAAACTCGTCCATGTTAAGACGGCCCCACAGGACGGCCCCCGCCCGTTTTAAATTGCCGATACAAGTGGCGTCATAGGGTGAGATAAATTTTTCAAGAATTTTGGAGGCGCAAGTGAGGGGCTGGTCTTTGACTGCGATAACGTCCTTAACTGCTACCGGAATGCCGTCCAGCGGCCCGAGCGTATCGCCATCAGCGCGTCGCTGGTCACTGTCCCGGGCTTGCCGCAAGGCATCCTCGGCGTCGTGGCTGAGGAAGGCGTGAATTTTATCATCAACCTCTAGCGTTCGGTTGATAACCGCCTGCGTCAACTCAACCGACGAAACCTCTTTGGCGCAGAGCAGGTCGCACAACTTAGCGGCAGACTCGAAAAACAAATCGGACATGGATTATTAATGGTTTCAGGCAGCTTGCAGAGGCTATCCGGTTGTCATTTGTTGAAAACCGTGCGATGGACCCATTTAAGCATCCTCCACTACCTTGGGCACGACCACCTGGGAGTCTCGGGTTTTGGGAGCATTGCGCAAAGCCTCCTCGGCGGTGAAACCGGGGGCCGACACGTCCTCCGCCCAAACGTTATAAATAGGGAAGGCATGAGCGGTGGGATCGATGCCTGAAACGTCAACGGCCTTGAGTTTATCGAAATAGGCCAGCACATCACCCAATTGGGCCGAAAATTTTTCTTTTTCTTCGTCTGTAAGATCAACCCGGGCCAGGTTGGCCACGTAGTCGATGTCAATTTTCGGAGTCTTTGGCATTGCTATTGTTCTGAGGGAATGAGTTTCCCCATTGTTAGGAGCTATGCCGTAATGTCAAAAGCCCAAAACGCGTATTCGTGCATTTTTATGAGCGCACTTCATAACCGGTTCCGCTCGTAATGCCTTTCTGGATATTGGCAAAGACTTTGTTGACCTCGGTGTCGGTCAGGGTGCGGTCGGGAGCGCGAAAGATCAGCGAGAAAGCGATGCTCTTTTTGCCCTCGGGCAAGCCCTTGCCGGCATAAACATCGAAGACGCAGACCGATTCCACCGCAAATGAGTCCCCGGCCGCCTTTCGGGCGGTATCTTGCAACTCGCGGCGCACTTGTTCTGCCAAAGTTTCAGAATCCACCACCAGTGCGAGGTCCTTGGTGCTTAATGGAAAGGAACTGAAGGGCCGGTAACGTTTTCGATCAGCGGGCCGTTTCAAGAATTCGGGCGATAGGTAAATGGCGCCCGCCAGCACTGCCCCCTCGATATCCCATGCCTTGAGAATCGAACGGTCGAGGAGCCCCAGCTCGACTTCATAACCATTTTCGAATCCTTCGGCCAGCGCCGCGTGACCGTTTTGCCAAGGTTTAATATCGCGGACTGGAAGGTAAGATAAATTTTCCGCAGCCACGCCGGCCAGGGAGAGCAGGTTGTTAACAAGATTGAGGGCTGTGAAAAAATCGGGAGCTTCGCGCGCCAACCAGTCCTGCGATTCCAGCCCTTGGGCCAGGACGAAGCCGGCCGATATCATTTCCCAGACCTTTCCATCATGACTACGAAATACATGGCCGCATTCGAATAGCCGCCGGGGATTGTTACGGTGAGATTGATTGAACCTGAGAGCGTCCAGGAGACCCGGCAGAAGAGATCCGCGCAAATGCGTCTGCTCGGTGGTCAGGGGATTATCGAGACTCAAGCTATCGGCGGTGGAGTCGGAAAACCATTGGCGCATTTCGGCTTCGGCGCGCATGCTGTAATGATTGCATTCATGAAAGTGCTGCCCGACAAGGTAAGCGGACACCTGACGGTTAAATACGGCTACCGGGTCGTCGTTGGAAAGGAGGCCCGGCATAATGACGGTGGTCGACGGGATTTTGTCGCATCCATATATGCGCAAAAACTCCTCGACCAAGTCGATTGGCCTATCGAGGTCGCCCCGAAAACTCGGCACCGATACGCTCCAGGATTCTCCATTTTGGCCCTCGTCGTGATCACTCACCTTTAATTTCAGGGCGTTGAGTACCTCCCGGATCTCGCTGTCCTCTACCGGGAAGCCAAGTACTCCGCGTATATAATCGGGGGTTATTTTAATTTTGACCTCCCGCAGTGGTGGTTTCCCTTCGACCAAGGGCGGACACGCAAGCTCACCGCCGGCGGTCTCGATGATGAGGTCGATTGCCCGCAAGGCGGCGAATTCGGTCCCGTTCGGGTCGGCGCCGCGCTCGAAGCGGAAGGAACTGTCGGTAGAGAGAGCCAGCCGGCGCGATGTCGAGCGAATGTTGGCCGGATTGAAATATGCGGATTCGAGAACGATGTCAGTGGTTCCCTCATTCACTTCGGCGTCGATGCTGCCCATGACACCGCCGATAACCAAAGCTCGCTCGGCGTCGGCTATAACCGTCATTTCAGGGTCGAGGACGCGCTTTTTGTCATCAAGAGTTGTGATTGTTTCACCCTTTCGCGCGGGGCGGACGATTATACGCTGACCGCGGATTTTTTTTGCGTCGAAGGCATGCAGCGGCTGCCCAAGTTCGTGAACAACAAAATTGGTGACATCGACGACATTGTTTATGGGGCGCAAGCCAACAGCCTTGAGCAGTGATTGCATCCAATCGGGACTGGGGCCAATCTTCACTCCCTTTATCGAATAAGCGAGGTAATGGGGACAGTTTTTCGGGGTTTTCACGCTGAGATTATCGATAAGCGGCTGTTTGTCGGACGGTCCGTTGGGAATGGGATTTGTCTTGGGATACGAAAAATCGATGCGCAGATAAGCAGCCAGTTCGCGGGCTATGCCGATATGGCTGAGGCAATCGGGCCGATTCGGTGTCACATCGAGATCGTAAACGCAGTCCTGGCCGGGAAAGACTTCATGGATCGGCGTGCCGATCTCCGGTTTGCCATCGAGGATGAGCAATCCTTCTTGATCTTCGCCAAGACCCAGTTCCCCGGGGCTGCACATCATGCCATCGGAGGCAATTCCGCGAATCTTCGATTTCTTTATCTTATACCCCCCCGGCAATTTTGCTCCCGGCAAGGCCACGGGCACGCGATCCCCCGTCTTGAAATTAGAAGCTCCGCAAACAATGTGTTGTGGTTTGCCTCCAGATGAAACCCGGACTTCGCACACGGTGAGCTTGTCCGCACCGGGATGCTTGGCGATGGCTGTCACTTCTCCGACCACCACCTTGTCCATAGGCGGGAGGCCGCAATGAATTACCTCTTCGACGTCAAACCCGATCAATGGGAAAATCTGCTCCAACTTGTCGGCGGCATCGTCCAGGTTCAGGTAGCGCTTAAGCCAGTCGAGGGAGACTTTCATTTTCGAGGCAAGCCGTAGGGAGTTTAATAATACAAATTGGCGAAGTATTCACGCAAACTGCTGCAGAAAACGCAGGTCGTTCTGGTAAAAATGGCGAATATCGTCGATGCCGTAGAGGATCATCGCGACGCGCTCAATGCCAAGTCCGAAAGCGTAGCCGGTCCATTGCTCGGGGTCATAGCCCACCTCTTCGAAAACGGCCGGATGCACCATCCCGCATCCCATGACCTCAATCCACCGATCGCTCAATTTCCCCAGGTTCGGGGATTTGAAATCCATCTCGAAACTTGGCTCGGTGAATGGGAAAAAACTCGGCCGCAAGCGTGTCTGCGCGCCTTTCCCGAAAAGTTGGTGGGCAAAGTAATCCAAAATCGCCCTGAGGTCTTTGACAGTTACATGGCGGTCGACAAACAAGCCCTCGACCTGGTGAAAATTGGCGCTGTGGGTAGCGTCGGCCGTATCACGCCGAAAACAACGCCCCGGAGAGATAATGCTCAGTGGAGGAGATTGTTGAAGCATGGTGCGGATTTGCACCGATGAAGTGTGCGTGCGTAAAATATAGCGCTCCCGCCGTTTTTTGGAAATGTTGCCGCAGCGCGTATCGGACGGCAGATAATAGGTATCTTGCAGGTCGCGCGCAGGATGGTCGGGCGGAGTGTTGAGGGCATCGAAGCAGTAATATTCGGTCTCAACCTCTGAACCTTCGGCGACCACGAATCCAGCCTTGTGGAAAATGGAGCATATTTCTTCGCAAACCTGGGTGAGTAAGTGGTGGGATCCAGGGCCGTCAACCGGGCTGGGCAGTGTGGGGTCCACCGACGGGCCAAGCTGGGCGGCCGCCTCGGCCTCTTCTATGCGCTCACGAGCCTGGTCCAGAAGAGCCTCGATCTGCTGTTTTATCTTATTTACCAGCTTTCCGGCGGCAGGCCGCTGTTCGGCGGGTAATTCGCTTATGCCCTTCAGGACCACTGTGAAAGACCCCTTCGAGCCGAGCAGCCCGGCCTTAAAAGCTTCCAGTTGGGCACGGTTGCTCACACCGTCCACGCCGGTCCGCGCTTGCTCCAGAATGGATTTCAGCGTGTCTTCCATATTTGATGCGGTGTCAGGGAAACTAGGCTTTAAAACCTGTTGAGACCTGCACAGTCCTCAGTCCCTCAGGAAACCATGTTTAACCCGGAGCTTGCAAGACTCTATGACGAGGTACGATGAATACAGGGGGAACGGTGCGGCCATCAGGCGGGTTTGTTCGCGGCCCTTGCCTTTTCGACCAGTGCGCTGAAAGCAGTCTGATCATGTATGGCCAGTTCAGACAACGCCTTGCGGTCAAGGGTTATACCGCAAGCTCTCAAGCCCCGGATAAAGCGGCTGTAGCTGATGTCGTTGATCCGGCAAGCCGCGTTTATTCGCACAATCCAGAGCCTGCGCCATTCGCCTTTCTTTTTTCGGCGGTGGATGTAAGCAAACTGACCGGCGCGATCGAGCGCTTCCTTGGCATACCTGTAAAGTCTCGATTTGTTTCCCCAATAGCCGCGGGCTTGGCTCAGGACGCGCTTGCGACGCTTATTTATGGCGGGTGAACTGGTTGTTCTAGGCATGTTGTATAAATTTTTGGTGGAACCGGCCCGACAAATCCTCCGGAGGATTTACATGTCGCGCCTGGATTGAATGCGGGGTTAAAACTTGTTGGGTGCTGCCCGCTTTACCTGACGCGCCAACGCCTTCGCTACCGGCCTGTAATTGGCGGCCATGCGCTTTTGCTTGGCTGATCTATTGCGCAATAGGTGACGGTGCCCGGGTGTGCGGCGCAAGACCTTGCCCCCAGCGGTCACCTTGAAGCGTTTAGCGAACGATTTGCGAGTCTTGGACATGTAAAAACGGGGAAAATAAGACAACAAAGGTAAAGTAAATCCGGTGCGCTTGTAAAGGGTTTATTCTCAAAATCCAGCGCTTTTTGTGTAAAAGAGGCCGCGACGCGGCCCACCGCCCCTCCGGCGTCTAATCCATGGGGCAAGTCTTGGATTTTTGTGTAAATTTCGAATTTATTCCGAACTCCTGGGTAACAATAATCGTCTAATATATCATCAGGACATGATATCCGGGCCATTAAAGACACAAGTTTATCGAAAATAAGCTGTTGACAACGGCTTCCTTACATACATTACAAAATCTTCCTTTATAACTATAGCCGGATTATCTTGTTGAAAAAAGTAAAAAACTCGATCAGCAAAGTAGATTAAATATCAAGGCAGGAACCTGTCCGCGACAGACTAGGATATTTTTCTGTTTGATTCAGGTAATCCAGCTCAAATCTTACCCCAGCTTAGTTTTTTTCGAAAACTAAATAAATTAATTGCTTATGAAAAACATTGTCATGGCAGGAATCACTGCCCTCGGATTGACCCTATGTCTGCCTTTATTGGCGCAAGGGCAAAAAAATAATAAAATCGAAGAGTCCCGCACAATAATCCAAGAATGGGTGAAAACCCGGCAGATTATTTCCAAGGAGAAAAACGATTGGCGGGAACAAAAGGAATTGATTGAATTCCGAATCGACCTCTTCAAGAGCGAGATTGAAGACTTGGATAAAGCCATTTCCGACGCCGAGGAGGCGGCTTCCGATGCGGAGCGGAAACGGGAGGAACTTCAGTTACAGTCCAATAGTTTCAAGTCCGCCGTTAATGTCATAGATTCCGCAGCAGGCAATTACGAGATAAGACTCAGGGATCTTACAAAACAATTCCCCAAACCCTTGCTCGATAAAATTGAGCCCCTCCTGTCCAAAATGCCGAAAAATCCCAGACAGACCGGCCTGACCTCCGGTGAGCGCATGGCTGTCGTGGTCGGTGTCTTAAACGAGGTACATAAATTTAACGGAGCGATTACATTGGTCAGCGATTTGCGGGAAGTGCGCCCCGGTGAGACCGCCGAGGTCAAAACTCTTTACCTCGGGTTGGGCCAAGCCTTTTTTGTGGACGCCAAGGGTCGCTATGCCGGTGTGGGAAAACCCTCGCCGGAAGGCTGGGAATGGGAATTTCGCAACGAACTGGCGTCAAGTATCAGCGATGCCATAGCCATATACGAGGGGATTAAACCACCTGACAGTTTTGTAGAACTGCCAATTGATATTAAATAACTCCCGCATTACGAAAAAGAATATTCATGAAAAAAGCTTTTATAATATTTCTTCTCCTCTGCACCACACAACTGGGCGCTCAAACTTTTCAGAAAGCCGCCGACTCGGCCAAGTCTGACCTCGATAAGTCGTTGAAGGAACTGTCAGCCTTGCGCGAACTTATTGCGAAGGAGCGCATCCCCATGGCTAAGGAACTCGGTGAACTCGAAGCCGAAGCATTGGCCAGCCGTCATGATGCCGAGCGAATTCGCCGCCTTCGGGACAACCGGGAGTTCGACCTCAGATCAATGGAAAACCGCATAAAAAGACTGAAAGACAACAACAGTTACCTCTTCAGCCTTCTGGGTGACTTCATCAGGCGCTTTGAAACACATATACACATCGGCGAATTGCAAATCTACAAAGACCAGATTGATAAAACAAAGTTGATAATGGAAGATTCGGGTGTCGAAGGATCGGTCCGGTTCGAAACCCAGTTGAAGCTGCTTGACGTAGCCTTCGATCGCCTGGAAAATAAAATCGGTGGCGATGTCTTCAGGGGCAGCGCCGTCGTTCCCGGCGGACTTTACGAGGAGGGGCAGTTTGCCACCATCGGACCGCTGGTTTTCTTCACCAGCAGCCACAGCGATCAAGCCGGCATAGCACAGATGGAACTCGGTTCGTTGAATGCCGTGGTCCACGAAGTAGATTTGAAATTCCGGTCCGGAATCCGTTCAATGACCGACACGCTCTCCGGCAAAGTACCGGTCGACACCACCCTGGGCGACGCCCTGAAAATAGCCGCCGCCCAGGACACAGTGCAAGAGCACATTAAAAAGGGCGGCGTGGTGATGATCCCTATTCTCGGTTTGGCCTCTTTCGCTTTCATCATTGCCGTTTTCAAATGGTTCGAAATCGGCGCGGTAAAACGTGCGCGCGTTCGTGACCTCGAAGCAATCCTGCGTCACCTCAGGCATGGGGACAAAGACGACGCTCTTGCCTACGCCAAGTCGGTAAAAGGACCCGTGGGCGATATGCTGGCTACGGCCGTGGAGCACTGCGATGAGGACAAAGAGCTGATCGAGGAAGTGCTCTACGAAAAAATCGTCATTCTGCAGCCCAAGCTGGAACGCATGCTGCCTCTCATCGCTGTCACGGCCGCAACCGCACCACTCCTCGGCCTGCTCGGCACTGTGACCGGTATGATCAAAACCTTCAAGCTAATTACCGTCTTTGGAACGGGTGATGCCAAATCGTTGTCCTCTGGTATATCGGAGGCCCTGATCACCACCGAATTCGGCCTCATCGTTGCGATCCCGGCGCTCATCATACATGCCATCCTCAACCGCAAGGCCAAAGGCGTGGTGTCAAGTATGGAACAAACCGCCGTTGGATTCATCAACGGTGTCACCCATATCAAGTTGACTGATTCTTCCCATGCCTAGTGGTGAATTCCAATCCGGCACCGGATTAGTCGATGTCATCCGCGTTTGGTACGAGGGTGGCTGGGTCATGATTCCTTTGGCCATGATCACCCTGTATATCTACTTCGAAGCCTGGTCACTGATATTTTATTTAAACAGGACCGGATTGCGTAAAACATCGCGCGATATCTGGCTGAAATGGATACCCAATCCAGAGAATGGAAAAGGTTATCTTGGTGAAGTCATCAGCTTTGTCGTCGGGCGGGGATATACCTCGGAGGCTGTGCTAGGCAGGATTGAGGAGGTAAAACAGGAAATGCTTCCTGATCTCAACCAGAAAATTAATTCGCTTAGCATCCTCGTCACCGTCTCGCCGCTAATGGGTCTTCTAGGGACGGTAATCGGCATGTTGACAACTTTCCAGGGCCTGGCCACCAGTTCCGGCCAAACGGTAGATTTGGTAGCCGATGGCATCCGCGTGGCCCTGATAACCACTCAGACCGGTCTCATGATCGCCATCCCAGGCTATCTAATGATCTATGCCGTTATCAAGCGCCGCAACGAGTTCGTGGCGTTCCTGGCGCAGGTGGAAACCCTGGCTCTACAACACGGCGCACATAAAAATTCTGTTTAGAAGCGACTAGATAATTCTCTAAAAGCCAGTTCATGATTTAACACCAATGACCAAGCGCTATACACTGGCCTCCGATGAGAAGGAAGTTGCCGATCTGAACATATCGCCCCTGATCGATATGGTGTTCATCCTGCTGATTTTCTTTATCGTCACCACCGTCTTTGTCGAAGAACCCGGTGTGGAAATTTTGAAACCACCTGCCTTGACCTCGAGCGACCTGGCCAAAAACAGTATCCTCATCGCCGTCACAAACACCAACGAGGTGTTTTACGGAGGACAAAGTATCGGTATCGCCGGAGTCAGACCGATCGTGCGCCGGCTCACCCTGAAGGAATCCATGCCTGTCATCCTGCAGGTCGATGAATACTCTTCAGCCGGTATCGTGGTTCGCGTTATCGACGAATCCAAAATCGGAGGCGCCGAAATTGTCAGCATATCCACCGATACAAAATAAGCGTAACCCTTGCCCACTCAATTTAACAGACGCTAGACATGAAACCTAAAGACAGCCCTCCACGGCTAAAGGAGAAACATTCCTCTGCGATCTACGGCTCACTGATATTCAGCCTGCTGATATTTCTACTGTTACCGATTACTCAATGGCTTTCCTTTCGCAGAGATTCCACCTCCCATATAATTTCGGACGTTTATATTCCTCCCCCTCCTCCCCCCCCGCCGGAGCCTCCTCCGCCCGATGAAGAAGAAGAGGAAGAAGAGCTGGAACTCGAAGAAGAGCGTCCGCTCCCTTCTCTCGACCAACTTGATCTCGCCATGAATCCGAATCTCTCCGGCAACCTTGGCGGAGAATTCGGTTTGCCGGAATTCAAAGTAACAGACCTGGACAGTATGATTTTCGAGTTGGAGGAACTCGATGAGATACCTAAGGCCATCAGCCGCGTCTCTCCTATTTATCCGAACACGATGCGGCGGGCAGGACTCAACGGCCGGGTGGTAATGTTTTTCATTGTCGATGAAAAGGGTATGGTGAAAAACGCTCGGGTGGAAAGCGCCTCCAACCCCGCCTTTTCCAGGCCCGCTTTGGACGCGATCAGGAAATGGCGCTTCACAGCCGGAGTTAAGGATGGCCGAAAGGTAAAAACAAAGATGCGCCAGCCAATGACATTTTCCCTGCAACGGTAACAACTAATTCAAAAATCATTTATGAAAAAAAGTATACTACTTGTCATTTTCCTAAGTCATAGCCTGCCCCTCTGGCTTGCAGGCCAGGAGACAACGATTCGCAACCCCGTTTCCGACCTGTGGACCGATCCCGGCTGGGGCGACCGCTTTGTCGGCAGCTACGCGTTTCTGCCCGACGTGGAACCACGTATCACGCCGGAAGACCGGGACCTGCTTGAAGAAGTAAAGCCGCTCGTGCCCAACAACATCCCCCGGGCTATCGAAATCATGGAGGAATCCATTCGCCCATTGGTCGAACCCAACGCCGCCCTGTTATCAGTTCTCGGCAATTTATACTTCCAAAGCGATAATCTGGCGCGAGCCCGCGAATATTACATTCAAGCCGTCAAGACATTCCCAAGTTTCAGGCGCGTTTACGTTTTGCTATCCATTCTCTCCCTGAGCCTGGAAGAACCCAATATCGAAGACACAATTAAATATGCTACCAAAGCCATACAAATGGGGCATCTCGAGGGACGCCTATTCGGAATCCTCGGCTATTGCTACCAGTTGCAGGAACAGTATCTCTCCGCCGAGATAGCCTATATGCGGGCCATGATTGATGACCCAGGCAATAAGGACTGGATCATGGGCTTGGCCCAATCCCTGCTGCAACAGGAAAAATATCTCGAGGCCAATGCACTCTTTACAGAGCAACTGATGGAGGATCCAGACAAAGTGGATAATTGGCTTTACCAGGCGAACTGCTACCTCGGCCTCAGTGATTTTGATGGAGCAGCCGTCAATTATGAAATTGTCCGCCGAATGGGCAAAGCGAAATCTGACAGCCTCAACCTCCTCGGTAATATCTACATGAACAAAGCCATGGTTCGCTTGGCATTAGGGGCTTACCTTGACAGCCTGAGGTCAGACCCACGGCAGTCCCCCCGCCAGCCCATTAGTGCCGCCGAGAGCCTCACCAACTATGCCGCTTACAAGGAAGCGTCTCTCATGATTCGCAGAATAAGAAGCAACTACGGAAAGCGTCTCAAGGACTCGGAGGAACTCGACGTTCTAACCATGGAAGCGCAGATCGCCGTAGCCGGCGGACAGGGCGTAAAGGCCGTCTCAATCCTTGAAAAAATTATCAGTCGCGATCCATTGCGGGGCAGAGCCCTCATTTCTCTTGGCCAGTATTACGGAGAAAACAATGAATTCGAAAAAGCCATACTGATGTTTGAACGCGCACAGGAGCTTGACGAATATCAAGTGGATGCGCTCACTCGCCACGCCCAGCTAATGGTAAGAGAGGAAAAATATGAAGATGCGGCAAGATTTATGCGCGAGGCCCAGGATATCGAATTTAAGCCCAATCTGCAGATATTCCTCGACCAGGTCGAACAATACATCAAGGCCCTGCGCGCAGCAAAGTAGGAGCGTACTCGTTACTCCCTTTTGAAAAAGCCGGTCTTTCCTTGCGAAACCGGCTTTTTTATTCTATCCTCCGGACACTCTAAAAATCGGCGGTTTCCCGCCGGTATTTTGGAACTGTACATTTTCCCATTTACCAAGGAGATAGAAATGTCCGTGCCGCCTAAATATCCGCTCTTGTCCAATCGCAGCGGTTTTTCCTTGATAGAGATACTGATCGTGCTGGCCATACTCGGATTGCTGGCATCGATACTGGTTGTTAATTTCGATAAGATTTTCAGCGGCGCTGAGGAACAGATTGCTAAATCATTTGTCAGCCAAACCCTGAAGACACCTTTGCTCAAATACAAGATCGACAACGGAACCTACCCATCCTCCCAGGAAGGACTTGCCGCTCTGCTCAAACAACCTGCGAACAAACCGAAATGGAAAGGCCCTTACATCGAAGAACTGCCCGACGATCCATGGAGCAAGCCTTATCAATACAGTTTCCCCGGGACTAAAAAACCCGATTCCTATGATCTGTGGTCATGGGGTCCCGACGGAGTAGAAAGCGGTGACGACATCGGAAACTGGAAGTGATTCCGCGTCCCAGGGACGAATCGGCGGTTAACATTTCAACACCCGTTTTGAACATGCTAAAAGCTCGGAGTTGTTGCCCAAATCAGGATGGAGTTGTTCATGCCGGTAACGCCTTTACCCTCATAGAAATCATGCTGGTGCTGGGCCTCATGGCCTTGCTCGCCGGCCTTGCCGTGGTCCATGCCGGAAACCTGCTGGAGGGCCTTGGCGAAAGACCTGTTGCGGAAATCCTTCAGCGTTCAGTACGCCATGCCAGATTCCTGGCAGCCTCTCAAAAGGAAGCTTCTTACCTGCGTTTTGATCCGGACACAACCGACTTCCTCATCAGCAACGACCGCGGTGTAATTCAGGGTCGGATACCCACCGGTTATGAACCCGGCGATTCCGCCCCAAGCGTAACCTTTTATAAATTGCTGCCCGAATCGGGTATTGAGCCTGGGTCCGTCTTTCGGCGGGAACGCAAGGAGGTGCACCGGGTAACTTTCCATCCCGACCGTTCCTCCACACCTTTCCTGGCAGTAATCATATACGGCGAGCAGGAAACAACCCACCATTACGATCCGTTCTCAGAGGCGGAATTGCGACCCGAAGAGAATTAACAGGGTGCTGAAAAACTCGATGAAAACTTCTACTCCCCGGGCTTTTACCCTGGTCGAGGTCACCGTTGCCCTCGCTATTTTCGCATTGGCCGTAGTCGGCCTGACCCAGGCATTTGTCAATATCCTCCTGAGTTTGGATTCCATTGAGAGCGGGACGGAGTTGCAGGCGGATTTGCAATTCCTGCGAAGCCAAATTGTCCCCGAACCCGACCTCGAGAAACTCGAGGAGGGAGGCGAAATCGCCACTCTAGGTTCAGGGATCGCGCATTGGCAGGCAGAAGTGATACCCATGCCCGTAAGCGACCTCTTTAGAGTGATTCTGACCTATGAGCTGTCACAACCACAGAACGCTAACCCGGTCACGATCACCGAGGAATTACTCCTTTTGCGCCCCACCTGGTCGGACCCGGTGGATAGATCCACCATCCTGGCGGAAAACGCCGACAGGCTGCAAGCCGAGCGGCTCACTCGAGATTGGCCATGAGGGTTGCCCATGAATAAAGTCCATAAAAATCGCGCCTTTACGCTCATCGAGATGCTGCTGGCCATGGCCATCGGGGGCATGCTGCTGACGGCCATATCGATCTTTGTCGTTTCCCTGGCCGAGATATGGTTGCATCGCGCCGAGGGCGACTTCCTCGAACAGCATGCCGGCGGCGTCGGATATTTCCTGAACAATTCACTTGCCCACGCAGAAAAACTTGAAGGCGGAGAAGACGATCCGGTGCTTTGGAACCGCCCGCCCGGCTATTCCGAGTTTGCCCCTCCTCTGCTCACTTTCAGGCTTAAGGAAGCGCCCGCCCTCCTGGATGAGGGAAACCGGCCGCTGCCGGGATTGACCTGCTACTTGCATTTGATCGAAAATGAGGGCCTGAGCCTGTTGTGGCATTCGCGCCTGCATGAAACCGAGAGCATTGATGAGGTGCGCCGCACACTCGTCTCGGCATATGTCACAAAAATGCTGTTTTGTTATTACGACATGGAGTCCAATACCTGGGAGGAAACCGAGCGGCCGGAGGAAGACCGCGAGGGAGCATACATCATCCCGGATTTTTTGAAATTACAGTTTGAATACCTGGGCGATACCCGACTGGTGAAGCTCTATTTACCGAAACGAGGTCAAAATGTACCCATTTTCTAAACGCGCGGACCGGAGGCGCTATGCCTCACCTGGCAGTATCCTCGCGGTTGTGCTGGGTTTAATCGCCCTGGCAGCTTTTGTCCTGGTCGCTTTCATGGAAGACGCCACCGCCAGAATCAAATACTCCGGCCTTTTCTCCAACCGCGATGACCTGAGAATTCAGGCCTACTCAATGCTCGAAACCACTTTTGCGGTCATCAACGAAATCCGCGAAATAGACCGGGCGCTTTACGGACCGGCACAGGGCTGGGGGGACCCGCTTGGTTATGCCCAAATTGAACCTCCAGAGGATTTCGATGTCGAAATTATAATCGAAGACGAGACTGGCAAGATTTCCCTGTACCGCATCACTCCGCTAACACTTAACGTGCTTTTCGAGGAGATGGGTATCCCTCTGGACGAGGCGGAACCCCTGACCGATGCCCTCCTCGATTGGACCGATGAAGACGATTTGACGCGCCTCAACGGAGCCGAAAGCGATTTTTATGAAACCATCGACCCACCCTACAAACCAGCCAACTCACCTCTGCAAAGCTGGAATGAACTGCGCCTGGTCAAAGGTTTCGACACCTTCTTCTTTGACCCGGAGGGAATTCCCAACGACCATTACCGGCAATTTATTAGCGCCGTCTCGCTTTACCATGATGAGCCGGTAAATATCAACTCGGCGGGTCCCCTCGTGCTGACCGTCCTTTCACGAGTGGAAGGCATCGATATCATGGGACTAACCGAATACCTCAACGGGGACGACGAAGTGCGCGGCACCGGCGACGACCGCCTGATAATTGACCGCGGCCACCATTACTTCCCGGGAGGACAACAACAGGGCGGCCGATCGGGAATGGCAGACATGGTGACCGGCCTGTTCAAGATCACCGTATCTGTGCATCGGGGCGAAGCCGGGTTTTTATTAAGCGCGGTTGCCGCCTGGAGCGGCGCCAATCCAGGCGCTGCTTCGAGAACAGTTGAACCTGCACTGACCGTCCAGCAAACCGAACGGCCTAAGCAAGCGGAAAAGACCGACTACGGATCAGCTCTCGGCTACCCTTTCCGGATTCTGCACCTCAGCGAGAACCGCAGATTATAATCGACATGAACCGTGAAAATAGTTTACATTTTATCCTGATTAGTGGTTAAGGTAATCCAGCAAATTGCGGAGAAGATCGACCGAAAACTACCCTCGCCAAGCGTCTTGCTGCTTCCCGGCGATTGCTTTTTCAGCCAGTCTTTTCCCCTGCCCGAAGGTATCGAGCGAAAGGACATCCGGCAATTCGCCGAGCTGTCCCTCGAAGGGATATCGCCATTTCCATTGGCTAACCTGTGCTGGGGATACTTGAGCCATCCTTCCTCACCCCACGTCCTCGTTTATGCTTCATACCGGGAACGTTTGAGCGAGCAAGGCTATGAAGACCTGGACCAATATCACCAAGTCTTCCCCGGCTTCATCACGCGGTTCGGTCAAACCTTCGAACGGGCCGCTATCAGCTTTCTTTTCGAAAACGGTTCTCTCTCGGCTCTGTTCTTTCAGAAAAATAACCCCGTGCCGGAAAAAATTATTTCCCGCGCCCTTGGCGATGAAACCCCTGACTCCTCAGCCCTGCTCGTCTTGCGCGAGAATTTAATTAAAACTGGAGAAACCTCCGGCTACCTCCCCGAGGAAGGAGTCTGGACGGGCATCGACCACCGCATCGACGTTGACGGCATGGTGCAATTCAGCCACCGGCGCGAGGGCATGACCGGCGACGACCTTTCAACCGCCTCGCCGCAATTCACTGCACCGGCATTAGACGAATGGAGCCTCTGGGTCGCCGATGTGCGCAACCACAACTTCTCCCGGCAAATGTATCGGGCCAGGCGCACTTCAAGGCGTTTGTGGCAGGGAGCCGTGGCTGCCATGGTTGCCGTCGCAATTTTATTGGTCGCGGAGACCTCGGCTTTTATGACAAACTTATGGACCCACAGCCGGGAGAAACAAATTGAGGCGCAGGCCGAGGAGGCTCTGCGCATTGAAAGCCGTTTTGACCTGTTGCAAAAAGTAGATCAATTCGCCCAACATGAAATCAAGTTGTTTGAAATGCTCGATATCCTAAACCGCCTGCGTCCCGCATCGGTACACTTTACCCGGGCTTCTTCCGACGCCTACAACCAGGTCGCCGTGCATGGTTTGGGAACAAATGTCGAGGAGGTCAACCGCTATGGCGAACAACTGCTCGGTTCGCCACTTATCGCCGAGGCGAACATCCAGGTCGTATCACGCCGCGGAAAAGCGCCCTTCAGTATGCAAGTGAGCTTTCAGGAATTATCCGCTTCCGCTTCGGAAACCGTTGCCGACGTGCCGCCGGCCCCACCCGGCTGACCCATCATGCCCACAACTCTTCAAGCGCTCTCCAGAAAACTCTTTCACGCAATGTCCCTGCGCGAACGAATCCTGCTCACCGTTTTTCTTTGGATCAGTGTGTTGGCTTGGCTGGGAGGCGCTCTAAACAACCTCGGGACGGCCAGACAAAACTGGTCACAGGCCGGCGCGCAATTGAACTTGCAGGAAGAGTGGTTTAACAACCGGGAAGACATTGAGACGCGGCTCGAGTCCGCTCTGCAACGGCTTGACCCGCAAAAAACCTATTCCGGCGCTCGCCTCGTCGGCCTTCTCGACACCTTTGCGCGCGAGACCGGGGTAAACTTCGACATCAATGCTCCGGTGACCAAGAGCGGGGATACTTTCAATATCCACACGGTGCGCGTGCTGTTCAACAAAGCCGGTATTGCCGCGCTCATCGAATTCGGCCAAAAGATCAAGGGGCAATCCCCTTACCTCGGGCTGGAAAGAGTGCAGGTTGACGCTCAAAAGTCCGATCCTAGAATGCTAAATGCGCAATTCATTATTTCGTCATTCGAACTCGAAGGAAAAAACATCTAAGCCATGACATGGAAACACTTTAAAACAAAAACTGCGAGATGGCGACTATGGCTGGTCGTTGTATTAATACTGGCGCCGTCGCCATTCCCTTTGTCCTCCCAAATTCCGGGAGCCAGAACCAGGGAGGCGTCGGAACAAACCGTCGGCATAATCCGCATGAGCGATATGGGCACCCACGAAGTGCTCGATATGCTGGAGAAATTCACCGGCAAACCAATATTGCGCCAACAAACTTTACCCGCCCTGAAAATTAATTTTCGCAGCCAGGGTTCCATGACCCGCAACGAAGCCATCCTGGCGATCGAAAGCATCCTGAGCCTCAACGGAGTCGCCATCACCGAGGTGGGCGATAAACTCCTGAAAGCCGTGCCATCGGCAACGGTGAAAACCCAGGCGCCACAGATGTTGGAGGAAAACGCCAATGAGTCCACACCAAGCCTCAAGGTTTATTCCAAATTCTTCAAGCTCTCCTATCTGACGCCGGCGGAAGTGATCCCCCTCATTCAGCCGTTGCTGACACTGGGCGCTCCCATCGCCTTCGAGCAAACAAACTCTTTGCTGATAATTGACTCTCTGCTCAACCTCCAGCGCATAGAAACAATCCTGGAAAAAGTGGACCAAGCCCAAGAGATTGAAACGAAAATTCTTTTCTTCCAACTCAAGCATGCTTCCGCCACTGACGTCGTTAAAAGAGTGCAGAATATGCAGTCCGGCAGCCTCAAACGTTACATTGGCACCAACACTTCCTTCGATGTAGATGACCGCACAAACCAGTTAATCATCTTCACCCACCCCGGTAACGAAAAACTCTTTACCGACCTGATCGCGAAAATCGATATCGATGTGGCCCCACTAACCAGAACGGAAATCTTTTACATCAAACACGCCGACGCCACTGAAGTTACTACTCTCATCGAGCAAATTATTACCGGACAAAAGAGATCGCGCCAGCAGCGCGGTGAGATACCTTCCGCTCAGCCCGGACCCGAAACACCGGCCCCAACCGCCCCTGCCGGAGAGGCAATCCTCGCAACGGCAAAAAACCTGCAATTCAGCGACCACCTCACAATCGTCGCAGACCCCAGAGGCAACTCCATCCTCGTATCAGGCACCCCCAGTGACATAATTTATCTAAAGGAAATCATCGATAAAATAGACATCCTGTTGGCCCAAGTGCGCATCGAAGTGGTAATAACCGAAGTCACCCTTAGTGCGGACCAGGCTCGGGGCATCGACTCCTTCGGCATAAATTACAATTCCAACGACCTGAACAATGTCGATTTCAATGTCAGCGGATCTGGGACCACCAAGTTGCCGCAGGCTTATTCCTTTACCGGATCGATCAAGAACTTCTCCATCGAATCCGTAATCGATACCGCCCAGCGCGACTCCCGCGTGCAAGTGCTCTCAGCTCCCACCATAGTAACCACGCACAACCGCGAAGCAGTTATCAAAGTGGGCGAGCAGCGCCCGGTCATTACCTCTACACAGTCCGACCTCACCGGGGGTTCCTTCGTGCGCTCCAGCGTGCAATTCAAGGACATCGGAATCGAGTTGACTGTCAAACCCCTCATCGGTTCAGACGGGGTCATACAGATGGAAATCGATCAGAAGGTGGATAGCGTGGTTAGTACCGTTACAATTGATAACAACGAACAGCCCATTATAGGCACCCGCCATGCCACTTCCTTTGTCAGTGTTGGCGACGGTGAAATGGTCGTCCTGGGCGGCTTGCAGGAGTTGAACGAAACAAAAAGCAAGGGCCGCCTGGCCTTTCTGGGCAGGATCCCGTTGGTGGGTTCGCTTTTTGGTTCGAGTTCGGTGGAACAAACCAAGCGCGAACTGCTTATTTTTATACGACCGGTTATCATGACCAACACCCGGGAAGCCCACCAGGATACCCTGGAAAATATCGGAAAACTGAAAAATAAGGAATCTTTGGAAGAGTATCTTGAGTCCGGCGCTATGTTGGGGGAAAAGGAATTGAAAAAGAAACGGCGCGAGGAAGCAAAGATACCTTAAATAAATTGGCGTAACCATGAGGCACAGAAAAATTCGGATTCAACGTAGCTGTTGCGCGCGGCTTGTACGAGCCGCCGCCGCTCTGCTCTTGCCGGCGATCACACTGGACGCCAACACCCTCATCGAGAATTCACCTTTCATACCCGCGGATTTTTCTTCGGCATTCGCATCCAAATCGGCCGGCGGCAATGTCCGCAAAAACCCGGCTGTCGCCACACTGGATTTTCAGGGCGTTTACACCCTGAACGGGGAAACCTTTATCAATATTTTCAACAGCAAGAGCCATAAGGGACATTGGGTCAGGCTCAACGATTCTGCCGCTATCTTCCACGTGGTACGCTATGACGCGGACACCAGCACAATCACACTTAACGTGAATGATTCCCTCGAGGACATGCCCTTGAGGGAATCAACAGATAACCCAATGCCGATTAATCTGACACCTGCATCAGCAGCGAATAAGACTCCAGCCGTTCGTTCCACTTCGGCCAACCGCCAACCCGTAGTCCGCAGAAGGGTCATACCGCCTCGCCGCGTAGCGCCAAACCCACGTTAACTATCCCGGCATCCGTTATCTCAGTTATGGTTTCCGACAACTCCAACGACCCTCTCGGCGAAATTTTAAACGGGCTGGATGACGAACAGCGCGCGTATATCTCGAAATCTCCACGTCAGGACCGCCTGGCGCTGCTGGCCCGCTTTCGTCGCAGCACGGAGGCTCAAACAATCACCGAAATCGCAAAAGCCTGCGGGCTCGATGTCGTCAAAGATTTTAAATTGGCAGACAATGCTACTGATAAAATCCCCTTGCGGCTGATTCACGACTTCCAATGTCTGCCCCTGGAGGATAAAAACACCGAGTCCCTGGGCCTTATCACCCTGTGGCCGCCGGATGCTTCGATGGATGAATGGATTTACGCAGTGTGCGGCAAACGGCCCCAATGGTATTTGGGCCCTCCAAAATCCATCGCCGAGTGCATTACCCAAAACTTCGGCGTTGGTTCGGACAGCTTGAGCGAGTCGGACATTTCAACCGATGACACCGGCAGGGAGATCGAGGAGAGCGAAGATGAAAACGCAGCCCTCATCCGTTTTGTAAACGAGGTCATCCAGAAGGCTGTAGAAGACAGAGCAACCGACATCCATTTTGAGCCGCTCAAGGAATCACTGCAAATCCGTTACCGCATTGATGGAGAACTGGTGCCAATCCGTATGCCCGACAATTTGATAAAATTTCAGGGCGCCATCATTTCGCGCCTCAAAATTATGGCCAAACTCAACATCTCCGAAAAACGCCGCCCTCAGGACGGTCGGATCGACTACCGCTCCGGCTCGACCGAACTCGATATCCGCATCTCCACCATGCCTATCCTTTACGGCGAAAGTATCAGCCTGCGCCTCCTCAATCAGAAAATCCAGCAGGTCTCCTTCCAGGACCTGGGTTTGCTGCCCGGCGACCGGGACAAAATTAACCGTGTTCTCCAACTGCCCCACGGTATCGTCCTCGTAACCGGACCCACCGGTTCGGGCAAATCGACCTCTCTTACCGCATTTATCCGCAACATCAACTCTCCCGGCCGGCGAATCATCACCATCGAGGACCCTATTGAATACGAGGTCCCCGGAATTAACCAAACACAAACCCGGCCGGAGATCGGCTACACTTTCGCCAACGCACTGCGCCACGTCCTGCGCCAGGATCCCGACGTCATCATGGTGGGCGAAATCAGAGATCGCGAAACTGCTGAAATCGCCATACGGGCCGCTCTCACCGGCCACCTGGTGCTCAGCACCCTTCACACCAATGACGCCCCCGGAGCGCTCACTCGACTCATCGATATGGAAATCGAGCCCTTCCTGATCGCCTCCGCGGTCGAGTTGATAATCGCCCAACGGCTGGTGCGCCGCCTTTGTCTGGAATGCAGGTCAAAGGATAACCAGTCCCAAGACGACCTCAGGAATTGTCTCAACGCCCTGCAAATCACACCGGTTACCGAAGACTTCGAGGCCGCCATCTACGCACCGAAAGGCTGCGGCCAATGCCGCAACCTCGGATACCGCGAGCGCATCGGCATCTTTGAAATACTGCGCGTAGATGACGTTATCCACGAAATGATTGTCAAAAAAAATTCGGCACGGCAAATCCGCCAAGCCGCAATTGAAAGCGGAATGGTGACCCTCCAACAATCGGGTTGGAGCCAGGTCAAGCTTGGCAACACCTCCCTGCCCGAAATCATGCGCTATTCCAGCATCGCCGAAGAAAGCGTAGAGGCCCCGGCCTGATGCCCACTTTTTCCTACAAGGCCATCGGCCCCTCGGGCCAGCCCGTCACAGGCACCCTCGAAGCGCCGGACCGCCGCCACGTAGTCCTGAAATTGGCTGAGCAAAATATCAAGCCCGTCGCCATCACCGCGAGCGACTCATCGGCCGAGACCGTGGAAACGGACGAATCGATCGATTTTTTCAAATCGAGCCGACGTAAAAAATCCGCCTTCCGGCTGCGTTTTTTAAGTTCACAATCAAAAGTGGGCCTGAATTTCCTGCGCAAGCTCCGCGAATTACTCTCCAGCGGCATGCCTCCGGGCGACGCGGTAAAATTGTTGAGCCTGCGCTTGACCGATCCACTTCTTAAAGCACTGGCCGACAACTTGTGGAAAGACCTCAGTGAAGGCCGATCCCTTGCGGCATCGATGGCTGCAGCGCGCGGAGTATTTAGCGGATCGGCAATTCACCTGGTGGAGGCCGGCGAAGCCAGCGGCAACCTCGCTCCGATCCTCGAAAAAATCATCGACCAGATGGAGGAAAGCAACGAACTGCGCAGCCGCATTCTAAACAGCCTGGCCTATCCCGCATTTATCTGCGTGGTCGCCTTCGGCGTTGTCGGCTTCTTCCTTGGATTCCTGCTGCCAAAGATTCGCAACATGATCGCTACTCTGGGCGGTGAAATGCAGTTCTTTGCCAAAGCCCTGATCGCCACATCCGATATCGGACTGAAGTTCGGACCCGCAGCCATAGCCGTAGTCGTGCTTGCCGTGGTCGCGCTGATTCAATGGCGCAAAACGCCAAAAGGTAGAAAGGTTACCGACTACTGGAAACTTCGCCTTCCCTTTGTAGGCAAAATCTTTCTATACGCCGAAATTTTCCAAACCTCCAGCCTCATGGCCACCCTCATGGACAGCGGAGTCAACACGACGGAAACCATGCGCCTGTGCCACAAGACCATACAAAACACCCAGATGCAGGCAAAATTTAATATCTGCCGTCGGCATATCCAGGAAGGAATGTCCATGGCCGGCGCCTTTCAGCGCACCCACTTCATGCCCGACCTCGCAATAGACATCCTTACGGTGGGTGAAAATACCGGCAACATCGTGCGCGGCTTCCGCGAAATCACCAAAATTTACCGCCGCGAATTAACCCACTCCCTCCACGTCCTGACCGCCACCGTATCCTCCGGAGCTCTATTATTCGCCTTCGTGCTAGTCACCCTTATAGCCCTGAGCATAATCCTGAGCATCCTGCAAATCAGCCACACCCTCTCCATCTAATCCTTCCTCTCCCTCTAACTCATCATGAAGATGAGTGTCCTTAGTCTTTAAACCCTTGAACTCTTGAACCTCTGAACCTCTGCCCCTCCCTCTTCTTTTCCTCCTTCATCCTTCCGCCTTCTGCCTTCCTATTTCAGCTCTTCGGCGTTGCCAGCCGATCGAGGCGCAGGCGGTGGCGGTGGTCGAAGAGCCGGCCGGAGGCCACACCTATCGCCGTCATCATCCCGAAGCCGCTTCCTGCGGCAATGAGCAGCCAGATCATTATTTGATACTTTACGGCCTCGAGGGGCGGGCTGCCGGCCAGGATTTGCCCGGTCATCATCCCTGGAATGCTGACGATGCCCGCTGTGGCCATGGCATTGATGATGGGTATCATGCCGGTGCGCAAGCTGTCGCGCGCAATATCCAGTATGGCTTCGCGGCGGTCCTGGCCCAATAAGAGCCGTTGTTCGATAACGGCGCGCTGCTGCCAGGTCGTTTGCGTCAATCGGTCAAGGCTCAGAGCGATACCGTTCATGGTGTTGCCCAGTAGCATTCCAAGCAGTGGAATGGCATAACGAGGCGCATACCATGGTTCGGGACTCACTATGACGGCCAGGGCTATTATGACCGTGGCGAAGGAGGATATGAACATCGACATCGTACCGACTCCATAGGACCAACCTCCCTTGAGCGGCCTTTTTTGCCGTGCCATGACTTCGCGGCCTCCCACCAGAAGCATTACCAGGGCCATGAGAACCACCCACAACAAACGTTCCGTGGCAAAGAGCGCCTTGAGCACCAGCCCTATGAGCAGGAGCTGCACGATAAGCCGCGCCGAGGCGATGACTATCGATCTGCCCAACTGCAAGCGCAAAGCTGTCGTACAACCCGCCATGGCAAGCACCAGCAACGCAGCAATACCGAGGTCGAATGGACTGAGGGAGATCAGGGTCATTGGTCGGGGATAAATTCGTGTAAGGAGCCGTCCTCGAGCCGGAATTGCCGCACGGCCACCCTGCGTAGTTGTTCCATATCGTGGCAGGCCCAGAAGGCGGGAGCGCCTGTGTCTTGCCGGTATTTTTCGATCAACGATTCCACACGGGCGGTGTTGTCGTCATCCAGGTTGGCGGCAGGCTCGTCGAGCAGGAGGACCTTGGGCCGGTTGCCCAACAATCGAATAACCGCCAATCGCTGCTTTTCGCCGGAGGACAGGCGGCTGACCGGCCATTTCAGCACTTCAGGTTTCAAGTCAAGCGATTGCAGGGCAGCCTCATCGATTTCAGGAAAATGCTCGCCCACTGTGTCATGCCACCACTGGCTTTCGGCAAGCAGGAGACCCACTTGGCGGCGCCACGCCGGGGCGTGGACCTGGCTGCATTCGTCTTTATCGAGAAAAATCTTTCCCGAATGTGCGTCTAAATCGGCGATCGCGCGCAGCAATAAAGTCTTGCCCGCGCCGGAAGGCCCGGTAAGACCCACGCACTCGCCCGGCGCGAGCGTCAGCGAAAAGGGGCCCCAATGCCGGAATTGCAGGGAGTCAAGGCGCAGATGGCTCAAATCGTTTCTCCAATTCGGATTTTTCTTTCATGAGCTTGGCAGGGAAGATATTTTTCATATAACAAAATACTCATGCCCGATACTGTGATAATAGTGCCGGCCCGTCTGGCCTCAATTCGTTTCCCCAAGAAGCTGCTTCATGTAATCCATGGCAAGCCTCTTATTCTGTGGACGGCTGAGCGGATCGCCTCCCAGGCCCCGGAGTTGCCGCTATATTTCGCGGTCGCCGACAAGGAATTACTCGATCTGCTGGAAGAACACGGCTTCCGGTCAATACTGACAGACCCCGGACTACCCAGTGGAACCGACCGGGTAGCTGAAGCGAACAGGGAGATCGGGGCCGACTTCATCATAAATGTGCAAGCCGATGAGCCTCTGGTCACCGGTTCCCAGATAAACCGGCTTAAAGATTTGATCCACGGCGAGGCCGCCATGGCTACCCTGGCCATTCCTTTTGATAACGTTGAGGACTTCAACAACCCTGACAATGTCAAGGTGGTGCTCGGCAATGATGGCCGGGCCTTGTATTTTTCGCGCTCCCCCATTCCATACAACCGGGAAGACAGCCAAAGCGCCGATGCGGACTGGGGAAAACAAAATACCTGCTGCCTGCACCTGGGTCTCTACGCTTACAAGGCGGATTTTCTGGAGACCTACCATAGCTTGCCTCCCGGCCGCCTGGAACAAATCGAAAAGCTCGAACAGTTACGCGTTCTCGAAAATGGTTACGAGATTTCAGTCGGCATTACCGACGATCCCGCCATCGGTATCGATACCCCGGAAGACGCCGCCGCCTTCGCTAAAATAGTCGGCAAAAATTCGTAGGAGGGCGCTCGCTAGGCGAGGATTTCCTCAGTCACTTCATTTAAATTGTGTTTGACCGGAATAACGCCGTTGACCAATGGGTAGCGAAACAGCTTGCCTTCGTAGTTGCGCAGGACCATTTCGTCGTCGGTGATATTTTCGACATAGGAGGGGTTAATGGGTATTTTGCCGCCTCCGCCGGGAGCGTCGATCACGAACTGGGGAATGGCATAACCTGTCGTGTGTCCGCGCAGACCCTTTATGATATCGATGCCGACGCTCACTTTGGTTCGCAGGTGCGCGCTGCCTGAGATAAGGTCGCATTGGTATAAATAATATGGTCGCACGCGCATCTGCAGCAAACGGTGCAGAAGCGAGCGCTGGATTTCCACGCTGTCGTTTACACCCCGCAGCAGTACCGATTGATTGCCTAATGGCACTCCGGCAAAGGACAACCGTTCACAAGCATCCTTCACCTCCAGCGTGCATTCACGCGGATGGTTGAAATGCAAACTTATCCAGATCGGCCCGTGCTTCTTGAGCACTTCGCATAATCCAGGGGTTACGCGCTGTGGCAAAAAGACCGGAATGCGCGACCCTATGCGGATGAATTCAACGTGCGGGATGGCGCGTAGGCGGCTCAGCAGCGAGTCGAGTTTATTGTCTGAGAGCAGTAGCGGATCGCCTCCGCTCAAAAGCACGTCGCGTACCTCGGAATGCCTCTCGATATAATCCAGACCAGCCTCAAGTTCGGGATGAAAATTGTAATCCTGCGCGTTGGAAACCAGGCGGCTGCGTGTGCAGTAACGGCAATAAGCCGCACAACGATCCGTCACAAGCAGAAGTACGCGATCCGGATATCGATGCACCAGGCCATTGACGGGCATGGTATTTTCCTCCCCCACTGGATCGAGCATTTCCTCCGGAGCGGTGCGCATCTCCTCCTCTCGTGGAATGACCTGCCGCCGAATTGGGCAATCGGGATCGTTGAGATCGATCAGGTTGAAAAAACATGGTGTGATTGCCAGGGAAAGTTTTTTATCGGCAAACAGGCAGCCGGCTTTTTCCTGCGGGGTAAGGGTCATGTATCGCTCGATATGAGCGAGTGATGTCAACCGGTTTTTAAGCTGCCACACCCAGCTTTTCCAATCTTCGGCAGGCACATCGGCCCAGAGTCCCTGCCCTTTATACCAGGAGTCGATACTGTCTTGCGGATACATTAGGGGAGTATTGCGAAATAAAACAGACTTGAGGTTGCCCCAGGGCTTAAAGGTTGTATTATAAAGGTAATCCGGGAATTATTAATAAGGTATTGATATATTTAAATTTGTCAATACATTTTTATAAAAAAACAGCGGCATGAAAAAAGATACACAGTTGGCCAAGCAATTATGGGCATTAGGTGATCCCGTCCGCCTGAAAATCCTGCGCATGCTGCCCCTCACGGCCGATTGCGAATACAACAACAACGTCTCCAAAATGGCCGAAAAACTGGGCTTGAGCCAGCCCACCGTCTCGCATCATTTGCGAGTGCTGCGCCAAGCCGGACTGGTGGACAACAAAAAGATGTGCCGCGACGTATTTTACTGGATCGACCACCCCAAAGCCGCCCGGATAGTGGCCGAATTGAACTCATTATTTGAATCAGAAAAGCAGTGATAAGGAAGATCTCACGCATCAGCGCATCACCACAGTCATTTCCTGATTTCCTGAGTCCCAGATTTAAATTCTTTGCGCCTTTGCGCCTTTGCGTGAGATACTCCTTACCTTTCCTTCTGCTAATTTTGTCATAATTGATTTGCCTGCACAGCCCAGGGCTTTGTATTGCAGACTGCATGAGCAAAGTTATTTCAGGGGTCCTGGCTTTGGAAGACGGCAGCGTTTACCGTGGTTCAGCCTTCGGCGGGACAGGGACGGTGGTGGGCGAGAGTGTTTTCAACACGAGTATGACCGGTTACCAGGAAATCCTTACGGACCCCTCCTACTTTGCTCAAATCGTTACAATGACCGCGCCTCATATCGGCAATTACGGTATTAACCCAGAGGATGCGGAATCCGACAGCCCCAAAGTCTCCGGTTTCGTTGTGCACGAGTTAAGTGCGATCAGCAGCAACTGGCGCAGCCGCCAGGACTTGGCCGATTACCTGGCCGAATACGGCATACCTTGCCTGAGCGGGGTCGACACCCGCGCGATCACTAAGAGGATTCGCGTCACCGGAGCGCTCAAAGCCTGCCTTAGCACCAATGGGCTTAGCGATGCCGAGGCCCTGCAACGTGCCCGTGAATGGCCGGGACTTTTGGGAGTTGACTACGTGAAAGAAGTCACCACCCGGGAACCTTATACATGGAAGGTAAAGCCGGAGGAGTCCACACCCTTTACCGTCGAAGGCATCCATTTGAACGCCCCTGCGAAAGAACGAAAAAAGTATCGGGTGGCGGCCTTCGATTTCGGAGCCAAGTATAACATTTTTCGAAAGTTGAGCTACCACGGGTTTGATATTGAAGTCGTCCCCGCCCATACGACTGCGAAGCAGATACGCGCTATGAAACCCGACTGTGTTTTCCTCTCAAACGGCCCCGGCGATCCTGGTGCCGTCGGATATGCGCACGACGCAATAGCTGAATTGATCGAGCTCTACCCGGTATTCGGGATCTGCCTGGGGCATCAGGTGATCACTCATGCCCTTGGCGCCGGCACTTTTAAACTCAAGTTCGGTCACCGCGGCGCAAACCAACCGGTGAAAAACCTTGAAACCGGCCAAGTGTCCATTACCGCGCAAAATCACGGTTTTGCAGCCTCGGCCGAGGAGTTGGAAAAGTGCGGCGCTATCATCACCGAAATCAATTTAAACGATGGAACGGTTGAAGGTTTGCGCCATCGGGAACTGCCGGTTTTTTCCGTGCAGTATCATCCCGAAGCCTCCCCCGGCCCACACGATTCGGACCCGCTCTTTGACCAATTCTATAAAATGGTTGCCGATTCCCGGGGTTAGAAATTGATATTTAGTCGAAGTTATCCAGAATCTTGCTTGTCTATGCCGAATAGTTTTCGCGCATTGGCCGACAGTATTTTTTCCAGTTCCTCTTCGGTCAATCCGGATTGGCGAGCCTCGTCCAGCAACAGTGTGAATCCGGTTTCCTTTGATTTGCCCGGGTAAAGGAGCAGGGGATAGTCGGAGCCGAAAAGAATTTTATCGGGACCGACCAGGTCGCACACCCGGCGCCAAATGTCGGGCTCATAAAGCAGAGGTCCTGCGGCGGTGTCGTAGTAAACATTTTTAAAATCTTCCCGCAGGCTTTTGTTCAGCTCGTATAAAGGCAGACCGCCTCCCCAGTGCGAAAGTATTAACTTTAATTCGGGAAACTGCCGGGCGATCCATTGAAAATCGCTCAAGGGCGTCTCGATCTTGCCTGCGTATTCGTGCCCAACCGGATCGGTGACATGCATGTTCACAGGAATGCCGTTCTCCTGTGCCCATTGGAGTATTTTGAGCCACGTCGGATTATTCCGGGCAAAGCCCTGCACAGCCGGCATCATTTCTCCTATACCCCGGCAACCTCCATCAATGGCACGGCGGACGGCATCGAAGGCGTGGTCTCCCTCACCGGGCTGCACGGCGGCGAAAGCAAGCAGCCGGCCGGGGTCCTCCTTGAGCCAATCGAGATGCCAGCGATTTTGCAGTTCGCAAGTAGCCTGACACTCCCAATACCAGCCGAGCATTACCACTTTTTCGATGCCAGCGCGATCCATGTCCTCGAAGAGGCGGCGGCGATCGGCCCAGCCTTGCAGCGAAGAACCCTTTGACGGTGCCACCAGACGCCCCCAGTGCGCTTCACCCATATGCAACGCCCACCCTGATGGGTCCTTAAAAACTTCCGGTGGATACCGGTGGATATGACAGTCGATCATGGCGCTCCGTAGGAGCCGCGGCCACGCCTATTCGCCCAACTGGTAACGGGTGAACCGCCGCACAATAATGTTCTCGCCTAACTTGGAAATCTTCTCGGTCAATAAATCCTTGATCGACTGGTCAGGATTTTTAACGAAAGGCTGCTCAATCAGGCAGATGGATTGGTAGACTTTTTCTATTTTGCCATCTACGATTTTCTGAATGACATGGGGCGGCTTTTTCCCCGCCTGTGAGGCGGCGATTTCACGCTCTTTATCCAGAATTTCTTCGGGTACTTCCTCGCGGACAACATACTGGGGATCGGTCGCCGCTATCTGCATGCACAGATCCCGGGCCAATTGTTCAAAATCCTCCGTCTTGGCCACGAAATCAGTTTCGCAATTTATCTCGATGAGAACGCCTACCTTGCCCCCTAGATGAACGTATTGAGCGATCAGGCCTTCAGTGGTTTCCCGGCCGACTTTCTTGGCTGCCGAAGAGATGCCTTTTTTGCGCAGTATGGTCAAGGCTTGTTCAGCGTCGCCATCGGCCTCTACCAGCGCCTTTTTGCAATCCATCATGCCTGCCCCAGTATCCGACCGCAGAACGCCCACCATTTTAGCCGTAATTTGTACACTCATAGTTACTGTGATATGGAAAAAATCAAATCAGGATTTCAATAAGGAAACCTTATGAGGAGAAATCCTACTTATCCTCATCGGTCGAGTACGAAGTCGGTATTTCTTCCCCTTGCTGTACCCGCGCCTCGAACCTGGACGCTGTAACAGGCAACTGTTCCTCCGTAATGGCCTCTTTGAACACGGGGGAAAGACCTTTGCTTGCCTTGCGGGCTTCACGCTGAGCCATCCCGTTTTGCACCGCCTCCACAACGGCCTCAACAACTATCCGAACGGACTTGGTTGAATCGTCATTACCGGGCACGGGATAATTAACAATTGTTGGATCGGAGTTGGAATCAACAAGACCTATCACTGGAATCTCAAGACGATTGGCCTCGGCCACGGCAATTTGCTCGTGGTGGGTATCGATTACAAAAAGAGCTGCCGGCAGTTCAGCCATATCTACGATACCTTCGAAATTGCGCAGCATGCGGCTCATTTGCCGTCGGATTGAAGCAACCTCTTTATTATGCAGTTTTTCGAGTGAACCATCAGTGTCCATCTCCATGTATTTCTTGTATTTCTGGATGCTCGATTGAATGGTGGCAAAATTAGTCAAGGTTCCACCCATCCAGCGGTTGGAGGCAAAGGGCATCTGGCAGGAACTGGCAGCCTCCCGGACCACTTCCTGGGCTTGCCGTTTTGTGCCCACAAACAGTATGTCTTTGCCCCCGGCAATCAGCTCCTCGGTAAATTGGAGCGCCTCTTCGAGCAACTTGAAGGTTATTTCCAGATCAATTATTGTAATGCCGTGACGGTGATCAAATACGTATTTTTTATACTTGGGATTGTAGCGTTTTAACTGGTGGCCGAAGTGGACACTGGCATCGAGGAGGTCTTTGATTGTACAATTCATATTGAGAAAGCTTCCCACGGACACGGGGAATTATGACTGGAAATCCTTTTTGGTTAAATCAAGTTGCCGTTGGTATTGAGCGTTGGAGGTTATTGTTAAATGAAAACGGTCAAGAGCTTCCTCTTAACCAGAGAAGATTGCCAGAGATATCCCAACAAAGCGGGAAAGCAAGCAGAAAGTGCGCTATTTTTCCCATCTGCCGGCAACTTCGCCCCGTAAATACTGAGTTTAGTTGGTTAACAGACCCAAACAGGGCGAAATTGGATGCAGGGGCGGGATTTGAACCCACGACCTTCAGGTTATGAGCCTGACGAGCTACCGGACTGCTCCACCCTGCATTTTTGGAAAGTTTGCTAATAAGGACTTCTTTTCCCGAGTGGGCAAGTATTATTTAGCTGTCGGACGGGGAAACAATATTGGAACTTGCCCGACGAAGCTCCCTATTTGCGGAGCGATATTGGGCACAGCCCGACGAAGCTCCCTATTTGCGGAGCGAAGTCGGGTCGATCCTAAACCGATGCCGGGGCTTCTGCGAGTAGGTATTCGAGTACGTCTCGGGCTGTATAAGAATTTTTACCGGGTTTAAGCAGCCTGGATAGTTTTGCGATGTCGTCACCCGCGGTCATCAGCGGTTTTTCGATTGGCTCGGATGAGTAGGTTTGGCCGAGGCTGATGGTGGCCATCAATCCGTTGCAGACACATTTGCGTCCTACGGTGTCTTCAATTTTCCCGCCCTTTTTCAAATAGTTCTCCTCCGGCTCGCTGGGGCATCGGTATCCAAGCTTACCGTCCTCCTTGCGATAGAGGTGGCGCAAATAGCTCAGGTTGCAGATCCGTTTTCTTTTAATGTAGGCGGATTGGTCGGACATGGTCCCTTCTATTTGAACAACCTTGAAGGGGAATCCGGTCGGAGACGCCACCGGATCAGTGAAAACCTTGGCCGCACCGTTGCGACTTCTTTCAAGGATTTGCCGTTTATATTCGGGGTCGATGCCGGACTCATTGCAGAAAGCAAATACGGTACCAACCTGGATACCGGTGGCGCCGAGTTCCAGAGCCTCCGCCAGCCCTTCCGGCGTGGCTCGAGACCCGGCCAACCAGAATGGCCTGCCCAACTCCCTGATTTTTTCCAGGTCGGGATCGTCCTTCGGACCATAAATGGGTTCGCCTATGTCGGAAACTTTGAGCGGTCCTCGGGGCGGTGCGTTGTGCCCCCCCGCCGTCGGAGCTTCTATGACAAACCCATCCACGTAACCAGTGGCCTTGCGGGCCAAGGTCAGAGCCAGGACGAACGATGATATGATGGCGAGGAATTTGGGACGCTTCAACTTGGGCAATACGTCCCCAAAAAATTCCTTTGGATCGAAATGGTTGAAATAATCCTGCTTTCCCGAAGCGCCCACGACGTTGATTTTTTGTGCGACTGCTTCCCCATTAGCCAATCCATCGAGAAATCCGGGGATGGATCTGGGAATGCCCGCACCCATGAGCACATAGTCCACATGGGCCAGCATTGCGCCGAAGAACGAAGACAGGTTTGGAAGCTGAATCTTTTCCAGGTAATTTATCCCGATCAAGCCTTTGTGTCCTTCTTTTGCCAAAAATACTTCGACAAAATTGGCGAGCACAGTCAATTCGATCAGCGACTTAATTGGCTGAATAGAAAAAGAGGGCACACCTTTGAATGGCTTCTCCGGTGGTTTACCGCCTTCAATGAAATAACGGTCCATTATTCGCTGTGCCACGTCGGGGAACGGAAAATTTTGAATTGCCCGGCGCATGTGACCGCCGGGATCGCCTACCTGCAGCCGCCGCGCCAATATCGTGTCAAGCGCCGTTCCGGATACCACTCCGAGTTGACCGAACTGCGAAACTGTGCTTGCCAGATTCCAGGTTGACACTCCGGCGCCCATGCCGCCTTGAATTAAAATGGGGTTAAACATGGTCGAAAAGATTATTAAGAAACATTTGTCAGATGGACTCTCTCAGCTTTGTCCCGTGTAACCTCATTGCAAAGCACGGTTAAGTGCGCGGGTTGGCCATAAGGGTGCGCACGGTTAATTCCTGGCGCACGTGATTGGACCCATATATTAATTATGGTAACCAGAGGATGTCCTTGCCTAATAAAGTTACAGGGCTGATACGATTAAATACTCAAGGAATACTTGAGGTTGCGGTAATCCTTGTCAAGAAAAAGCACGATCTGCGTTTTTGGGCTTTCTTGCCGGAAACCATACGGAGTTGTTGTCCAATTTAGCGAACCAATTCCGGTTAATCCGCAGTTTCTCAAGACTCAGTGGAGCCGATTTTTAGAACGGCGCTGCCTTGCAGTTTGCCGTCGCTCAGAGCTTTGAGGGCCTCGTTGGCCTCATCCAGAGCGAAGGTTGTCACCTCGGTGCGGACCGGTATCTGCGGCGCCAGCCGTAGGAAATCCTCGCCGTCTCGCCGGGTGAGATTGGCCACTGAGCGCAGCACCCGTTCTTCCCACAAGTCTCTGTAGGGGAAGGATGGAATGTCGCTCATGTGGATGCCCGCGCAGACCACTGCCGCTCCCTTGCGCACAGCTTTGAGCGCTACCGGCACAAGTTTGCCCACGGGCGCGAAGATAATCGCGGCATCGAGCGGCTCCGGCGGAACTTCGTCCGAGCCTCCGGCCCAGGTGACGCCCAACCTGCGGGCAAAGTCCTGTCCCTTACTATCGCCGGGCCGGGTGAAAGCATACACCTCGCGTTTTTGATGAACTGCCACTTGTGTGAGGATATGAGCGGCCGAGCCGAAACCGTAGAAGCCGAGTTTTAGCGCCTCGCCCGTCATACGGTAGGCGCGGAAGCCGATCAGCCCCGCGCACAGTAGGGGCGCGGCCTGCAAATCTGCATAACCGGAAGGGATTGGGAAGCAAAACTCCTCGTTGGCAACTGCGTATTCAGCATAGCCACCATTCTTGCGGTAACCGGTGAAGGTTGGCTGGTCACAGAGGTTTTCGCGGTTTTCCCGACAGTAGCGGCACTCGTTACAGACCCCGCCAAGCCAAGGCACACCCACCCGTTGACCCTTCGTATACCGCTTGGCGCCGACGCCCATTTCCTCCACCACTCCAACAATCTGATGGCCAAGAACTAGGGGCAAGCGCGGATTGGTCAATTCGCCATCAACTATATGAAGATCGGTGCGGCAGATGCCGCAAGCCAGAACCCTCAAGAGCAACTCGCCGGCGCCGGCTTTAGGCTCGGGCATATCTTCGAGCAACAGCTGCTGCCGGGGCTTGTGCAGAATCATCGCCTTCATCTCTAATCCATATATACTAAGGGAAAACCCTTATGGTGTCACAAATTATTTTTCCGCTAGGTAATAAAGGACCAGCGGACCGAGGTCAAACAAGAGGGCCTGTTACCCAAAGGGCCTGTTGCCCAAATCAGGGTGGAGTTGCTGGAAGCAAGTTTGACCTTGAACAAGGCGGCTTCGAGATAGGAATGCCTGATGGCATTTCATCTCGAAGCGAACGCTGTTCAAGGTTAAAATCGATCCAGCCCATAGGGTTGCGACTGCGTGGGCTTCTCGCCGCGTTACTCATGCCGGTAAAGCCTGCAAGGATTCACCGGCATGAGTCCCGCAACTGCGGGACGCAGAAGCTCCACGGAGCTCGCAACAACTCTCATCCCGTTTTGGGCAACAGGCCCAATAGGACGCTTTCCCACCCATCCTGGGCCGGGAGCCATCAAGCAAGCTGGGGAGCCATGGCCGCCAAATCCCGCTTCAGACGCTTGATGCGCCTGGAGATTTCGCTTTCAAATAATTCCGGGCTGCACTGCGAATTGGTCCACCTCTTTAGAATATTCCAACTTGGCTGACTATACACTAAACTGTTTGGGCTTGGCGTGGGCGCCCCGCTGAAGCCTACTTTATATTTTTTGCATAAGTAATTGGTCATGCTGATCAGGGCCGTCAATTCGATATCTGTTTCCGCCCTGCCTGGGTCGCTGTGATGGGCTGTCACACTTGCGAATTGGGCGGGAAGGTTGTTGTATTCGATATAGAGGGCGCCGGCCTCCTCGTGCGTGATGGAGAAAAATTTTCTTTCGGCATCCAGGAGTGATATATTCTCATTCAGGGCGTATTCGATCGCCTCGTTATATTCCAAGGGATAAAGGTGTGTTATGATAATTTTACCGATGTCGTGCAAAAGGCCCGCCAGGTAAGCCAATGGCATGGGGGGAGCCTCCAGCAATTGCAGGACGTCTTGGCTGAGAAGCGCACAACCGACCTGGTGTATCCAGAAGGAATCCCAGTCAATAGCCGTGAACAACTTGTTTACGTCGATCCCGCTCTTCAACGTCAGGGAGAAAACCTGCAATCGGCGCAACCCTATCAACTGAATCGCCATTTCGATATCATCGACGGGACTTCTCGGCGCAATGTAGGCGGAATTGGCAAATGTCAACACCTGTGTGCACAGACCGGCATCCTTCTGTATGAGATAAACCACGTCTTCCACACTCATTTCCATATGCCTTGTCGTCAGATTGAAAGCGGTGAGGATGGAATTGAAGATCGGGAAATCCTTAATATCCATTATGGCGGTTTGGATTTCCCCGCGCGATATCTGAGGTGATTCCGGTTGACCGGAGTCCTCCCTGCTCAATGATCGCTGCGAGGAGGCTTTCTCGGTCAACATCAAATTGCCGACGGACGGTTCTTCGATTGTGTTCGTCGTAATCTGATCTTCCAAAAGGGATTGAAGTGGAACGGAATCGATTTTGCGTTCCAGGATCTTATTTAATAATTGCAGGCGCGAAAGGAGCGTCAGCGCCTCCTCCATATTTTCCTGACCATCGGAAATGAAGAAATCGACAACTATATTTTTCAATACCCTCAAGCCAATCTCTACACCCATAGAACTTAATACCCTTATCGCCTCGGCACGCCCCGCGAAGTTATCCCCCACCAGGGATCCCTTCAGTTTCGGAAGACTGGTGTTGATGGCGTTTGCCGTTTCCTTCAGACGGCCGTAATAGTCTTCGAGGGAGATGCCCAGCTTTTGGCAAACCCGCGGTGGGGCTTCGAAATGCTGCTCAATCCAGTCCGTCTCCAATGCCTTTTGTATTTCAAGGTGAATTTTTTCCTCCTGGTAGGGTTTGATCAAAAAATTCTGCACACCGATGCGCAAATTTTTTAACACCGTTTCCCGGTCGGTCATACTTGTATAAACCAGCACCGGCAGCTTGCTGAAAAGGATGTCGTTGCGGATACGGTTCAACAATTCCCAGCCATTTTCGCCGTCCAAATCCAACTCCAGTATAACCAGATCGACGAATGGGCTTTGTTCAATCAGGCTCCAGGCTTCCTGGTTGGAGCAAGCGGCCAAAACCGTGTGTGACTCCCGCAGCAAAAGCTCACGCAAATATTCCGTGGCCGACGAATCCTTTTCGACGATCAGCACCTGAGCCGTGGTCTTGGTTTTGGCAGCTATTGCCGGCGGAGATTGTTCCCCCTCAAGAACCGTTGGCTTTACGCCGATAGACGTGCCCTGTTCCATTGTTTCAACCCCGCCGGCACTATGGCCGTTACTCAGCCCTCGGATCCCGGTGTGCCCCCCGAACCCGTTTCGATCGAAGCCAGTATTTCCTGATCACGGTCTGTCAAATTGTCATTTGATTCCTGCTGTTCGAGACCACCCTGAATTTTTTTAACAGTATGTTCGAGGCTGGAACTGAAATACCGATCGCCCGCCATGATGGAGTTAACGGCATTGCTAAATTCACTTGCTCCGTCCACTTTGCTTACGTAGCCATCTACCTCGGCTTCGAGGGCAAGCTTTACAGTCTTGGAATTATAAATGGCGGAAAAGAGCAAGACCTTGAGCTGAGGGTTGTGAGCCTTGAGCCTCGATAATACTTCAATGCCGTTGAGTCCGGGAATAATGATGTCGAGGATGACCAAATCGGGATCGGCTTCTATGCATTCCTTGATGGCCTTTTGGCCGTCACCACAAACGCCTACGACTTCAAGTGATGGAATACCACTCAGGTAATCCGATAAAAGCTCTCTGAGCAGAGTTTCGTCTTCAACGATAAAGACCTTTAACATGATAGGTATATTATTGATTGGTTGATAAGGCGCGGCATGGCCCGCTTTGGAGTCGATACACCTACAGCAGGAATGCCACCAGTTTCTGGCTGATTTAAACTGTCATATCGACCAATTCCGCCCATGGTTAACCCGTCTTTGGCAGTATATATGGGTCTATTACCCAAACCGGAATGTCCCGCAACTGCGCGACGGGACCCCGCCACCGCGGGGCTCATCCTGATTTGAGCAACAAACCCTTTCAGGCCTTCAGGCGTTCCACGATGTCTTTCTCGTATTCCGGGAAGTATTGTTCTATTTTCGGCAAGTCAAACCTGCTCAAAATAACCGTATTGCTCTCTCGTTCGAGCAGAAACAAAAACGATTTTTCGATGAGAATTTCCGGCGACACCCGGCCACCGGTTAGTTTTTCGTAATAAGCGTCCTTCAGGTTGACCGTATGGGTAGTTGTGGTGGTAGCCTCCACCTTCACCCAGAAAGTTTCGTCACCAGTCTTTTGCACAATAACATTCGCCATGATTCTAAACAAGAAAAAGGTATTAAACGCCGGATAGCAAGGAAATGAAATGATTTCGACCCATGAGTAAGGCCCAAAAGACTTCAGCCTTCCCCCTTCCGCCTTCCGCCTTCCTTATTCCGCCTTCTGCCTTCTAACTTCTGACTTCCGCCTTCTGCCTTCCTTATTCCGCCTTCTGCCTTCTGACTTCCGCCTTCCTTATTCTGCCTTCCGCCTTCTAACTTTTGACTTCCGCCTTTTAAATTCTGCCTTCCTTTTACGGTTTCCGGTAGCAGGAGCGGTCCGGGTTACAGCAGAGTTTGAGTCCGGCTAAGGCGTCGTCGGGACCGATTTCAGTCGTGGTTTTATTGCACCAGCAGAATGGGAAGGCTAGGGCTTCGTCGAGTTCGACTGATTTATCCGGCAGCCGCTGAGCGTCATACATCCTCTTGGTCCGAAAAAATTTACAGGGCTGGTGGGGCAGATTCATCAGGTAATCAATTGTAGAAGGGTTCTGCGGATCAGGGTTTTGGCCAGTGGAATTTTGTAGGCGTTGTGCACGGTGGGCTGGGCGTCTTGCAATATCATTTCCGCAACCTCGTCGGCCAATCCGCGGTCAAGAGTCTTGCCGTGCAATAATTCATTGGCCGATTGCACTTGGTGAGGGATCGGGGAGATGGCTCCCAAGACGACTCGCGGTTCGAAAAGCCGGCGGCCTTCCACCCGAGCCGCCGCCGCGCAACTTACGAGCGCCCAATCGAAGATGGCTTTTTCACTGGCCTGGATGTAAGCGCTGCTGTTGCTTCGCGTCGGGATTCTAACATCGATTATCAAGTCCGACGGCTGGAGGGAATTATGGGCAATGGGATTAAACCAGGCCTGACCATACAGTTCCTCGACCGGTAGGGTTTCCCTGCCTTTATCATTTTCGACGGTGACGGTTGCAGCTAGAGCGGTGAGGGCGATTGCGAGGTTGGATACTACGGGACTGATACAGGGGTTTCCAGAAAAGAGACAATGGTGTTTGCTTTCACCTTCGCGGGCGTAGCATGTAAATCCACCGTTTTTCAGGCATTTAATGTCGCGGTGTCGGTAATACCAGCAGCGGGAATGTTGGGCCAGATTGCCCCCTACGGTGGCCACATTGCGAATTTGGGGAGAGCCGACATAGGCTGCTGCCTCAGCCAGCCCGGGTAATTTATCCTGCAATCCCGGATGATTGGCTATGGCGGCGATTTTGACATTTGTCCCGATGGTCCAATCGGTTTTTCGCGGGACGATTTCCGCGGATCCCGGCAGAGTTTTGATATCGATGACTCTTTTGGGAGAAACCAGGTATTCCTTCATTTCACCCAGTAAATCGGTGCCTCCGGCTAAATAGCTGCCTTGGCGTCCGGCGAGTTCCCGGGCGCCCGCGGTTGATCGGGCTTGCGCGTATTCAAAAGGTTTCATACGGGCGCCCCCAAGGCAATCTTGTCTATTTCATCCGCCACAACGACGGGCATGCGGTTAAAGTGGTCAAAGGCAATTTTCAACTCAGCCAAGGCGGTGCGCTCGGGCCGGCCCGGCACTTTTCCCAACGCAGCCAGGACCTTGTCCGGCGTGATCGGCAAGCTGTTGATTCTCACTCCAAGGGCATTTGCGACTGCATTGGCGATAGCAGAGGCTGTGGGTATGTGCACAGGTTCTCCTATTCCAATTACTCCGCGATGCGGCATGTCCAGCAGAATGACTTCAATGTCCGGCACATCCAACATACCGGGCATTTTATAGGTTTCAAAATTCGGATTCAGGACCTGGCCGGTCTGGGAGTCCATGACACGGTTTTCGTATAAGGCGAAACCGATCCCTTGTATAATGCCGCCGTTGACCTGGCTGGTCGCCGTCAGGTAGTTCAAAATGAGTCCGCAATCCTGAACGCATAATATTTTGTGGACTTTGACAAATCCCGTTTCGGTATCTACGGCCACTTCGGCGAATTGCACGCCCCCTATTCCACGGGAGGACAGCCCTTCCTGCCAGCGACCAGAGGCCACAAGTGGATTTACCCCCAGTTTGCTGCAAGCGGTTTTCCAGTTATCCCCAGTTACGTCATCCATGCCGCTGATGGACTTAAGCTCATCCAGGGCATTGGTGCATGCATCGTAAACGGCCGGAGCCACTGAGGAGACCGTGTGGCTGCCTCCACTGGAACCGGAAGGCGGGAAACGCGTATCGGCGATCCGCACGGTGATTCGCTCCGGAGGAAGATCGAATGCCTCCGCCGCCACCATGGAGATAACCGTACGGGTCCCAGTGCCGAGGTCTTGAGTGCCGCAACGCACCTCGACTGCGCCATCGGGATTAATCTGGGCTTCCGCTTGACTGTGGCGTCCACCGCCGCCCCATGTGGCGCCGGCGCAGCCTACTCCAACCTTTACGACATCGGAGGAGCTGCCCGGGGTATGGTATTTTTGATTCCAACCGAATCGCTTGGCGCCGATACGATATTCTTTGCGACGGACTTCAGACGGGTCGTTCTTGATGCGGATTTCCACGGGGTCCATACCAAGTTTCACGGCCAATTCGTCGAGGATGGATTCCATGCCGAAGGAGGCCGGGGGATTGCCCGGAGCCCGAAAAGCCCTGCCGGCACCGGCATTTATGGCAACACCGGCCTGCTTTACACGGGTATTTGGGATCTTGTAAATATATGGTGATGGAAATTTTGCGCGGCCGGCGCCGCCTCCGGTAGCCCCTCCGGCGGCAAACCCGGCTGTGCCGAATGATTCCATTTCGTATGCGACTAGTTTTCCGTCCTTTGTCGCGCCCAGTTTGACTTTTTGATAAGAGGAAGGACGATTGCCTGCCGCGAGGGCTTCGTCATACCGGGTGAACAAGAGCCTGACGGGGGCGCCGGCGTCCTTGGACAGGCGGGCGGCGAGGACGCATTCTATTCCCGCGCCAAACTTCGAACCGAATCCTCCGCCCATGTATTCGGATAGTACCCGAATCTTGTTTTGCGGTATATTCAGACTGTCGGCCAATCCGTCTCGCACCGAAAAAACGCCTTGGGTGGAAGCCCAAACGGTAATTTCGTCTCCCTGCGCGTCCACCATATTGCCGTGCGTTTCCAGGCTATGGTGAAGCTGTACCTGCGTCGTGTAATACCCATCGACTGTCACATCGGCCTTGGCGAAAGCGGCATCGACATCACCTTCCTCCCTCACGCTGGGCTCCGAGAGATTGGGATAATCAGGAAATACCCGGGTCGAATCGGGATGAACGGCATCGGTTTCCTTGACCACGTGAGGCAAAGCAACAGCTTTGACATCGATGGCGCGGAGCGCGTCAAGACATGCCTGTTTGCTCGTACCCGCCACGGCCGCCAGTTCTTCGCCATAGTAACGAACTTTCCGTGGCAGGTCAGCTGAAAGGACGACTGCCTTGATGCCGGGAGTGCGGCGGGCCTTTTCGAGATCGATGGATTCGATTTGCGCCGATGGCCACTTTGATCGGTAGATCATCCCGTAAAGCCACCCGGGCGGCTGCATATCCGAAGGGTATTTGGCCGCCCCGGTAACCTTGGCGGCTCCATCCACTCGGGTTTGAAACTTACCGAGATATTTCGTTTTTTCAGGCCAGGTTTTCATCGGACCATTGGATTACTTCTGCCGGAGCCGGTACATCGACTCCAGAGGCTTTCATGGCGGCATGGACGATATGCGGTTGTGTGCCGCAACGGCAGATATTGCCCGAACAGGCCTGCCGGACCTCCTGTTCGGTTGGGTGAGGATTCTTATCCAGTAGAGCAGTTACACCGAGGACAAATCCCGGTGTGCAAAACCCGCACATCAAGGCATCGCATTCGATAAAGGCTTCCTGCACCTTGGTGAGCTTTCCGTTCTGCGCCAATCCCTCAACCGTCGTAATTTCACGGCCTTGTGCATCTACTGCCAGCATCATGCAGGAGTAAACCGGCTCGCCGTCGAGCAATACGGTGCACGCGCCGCAGGTAGCGCGGTCGCAAACTTCCTTGGGACCCGTGATGCCCGCATGATAACGCAATCCATCCAGAAGAGTAACGCGAGGTTCAACGTTCAAGGAGACCTTTTCACCGTTAATCTTCAGAGTCACGGGTTGCGGACCCGGTCCGGAAACCTTTTCCTCGTTAAGGGTCTGCAGTTCGGCAGCTACCACCCCGGCTCCTGTGGCGGCTGAAGCAACCGCCGTCGTTCCAAGGCCTTTTAAAAACTGCCGACGGGACAGAGAGCCGGCTGAAGACTGCGGGTTCGGATCATTTTTCATGGTAGCCCGAAAGTTGGGGTCTCCGGACTTCGAACACCCCGCTTCGAAGTTAAAACCCGCACCAGCAGCTTGTAAAGGGTTTTGCGGGATTATTTACTAAAAAAACTTATTTAGCTGATTTAGCGGGTCCGAAACCGGCCAGGAAAACGCTGCGCCTGACAAAGTCTTTCCATGTGAGCTGGAGATACGGCTCTACAACCGATGATTTCAGGTTAAGGAGCACTTGGAAGCCGTTGTTCGATGTGCGAGGATCATACCATAACTGCTCCCCGCAACCTCCTTCCGAGGGCCGCAAAACGGCAGTTTCCAGCCGAATCGTCTCGCCCGCACTGAATTTTAACGCCGCTCCCTCCAACGTGTAATCAAACGGAAGCACAGTTACCTTCAGGGGGACCTCGGATAGACTTTTATCGTGCTCTTGCAGCCATTTTAAAAGGGCTCGTCTCTGTGATTCCGTAGCAGCCTCGGGCAGATAAGCGACCGCCTGGTTCGGGCTGCCATCACCGGCCGTCAGGTTGTCCTCCGACACCTGTAGCAGGGCGACCGCCTTTCCGGCCAAATCAGCCTCATCAAATACACCATTTTCAAAAAGCCAGATGCGCAACAGGGAGCGTCCCTCCTGTGGATATTCTGAAGAAGCGATACAGCCTGCCGTTAAAACTTCGAGGGAATGCAATTCGAACACCTCGCCCGAAGGAGCCTCGGTGGAAGCGTTTGCCGAAGCCACGGCCGACACCAGAAAAACGCCGCAAAGAAATATATTTGTTTTCATAACTTCATAATATACCCATGATAATGGTAATAGCAACCCCATTATTGAGCAACATACCCCTATATTTCGCGACCAGCGGTTCGCGTCAAATATGCTTGGAGTCCGCCTCGTCCTTTTGGGTGTATCCGCTTTCCTGGCGCTCGATGTTTACTTGGTGCTTCTTCATGTAGGCGTCGTAAACGTCGTCCGGAGTCATGCCGAGCACCTGGGCTAGGGAAATTAGGAAGTGAAAGAGGTCCACCACCTCGACGCGGGCATTTTGCGCGTCAAAACGCTGGTATTTTGCCCACCATTTCCATGGCACCGAATCCACCAGTTCGGCCAATTCCTGCTGCATGGCTCGGGAATAGTTGAGCGTCCATTTTACCTGGTCGTCCTCCGGCAGGTCTGAAGTATCGACGCCGATACGGGTGTTCAACTCTTTCTGTAAACGGAAAATCTCTTCCAGTTTATCCATGGGGGCAGGCACGCAACACGCAGGTTTAGGCCGAGGCGTCATAGTGGCAAGTTCTTTTCTGACAGGAATGGGGTATTTATATGCTGAAAAAAGAGTTGAGCCGCCTCCAAGCATCTGCCAAGGTAAATTCCGCAATAGGCTGACTTGTAAAAAAACTTGTCGTTCCATTGCCTCATGCAGTCGAAATAGCCTGATGGCGAAGTCTGTGGACACGGAAAAATGGAGACCCACCTGGTTTGTTCCGCTTCCATGTCCCTGGAAACTACGCCATTTGTAATTAACCCCTTACCACGGTATCCCTTATGCCTGAATTCGAATACGAAGCGCCTTCGGTCCAGCCAGCGCCCACGCATGACGCAGAAAAACCTGCCCAAACAGACCACTCCAAGCCGGATAATTCCATCCAGTCGGGCAGGCAGATAAGCCCCAGGGCTCCCCACCCCGGCCCGGTGGTCGAATATTCGCCCCCCCAGCGCCCCCCGGGATCGAGACGGAAACGGGAGCCTGCCCGCTCCCATCAAAGCAGACCCAAAGAATCCTTCAGAACCCAAAGAAGGGAATTAGAGGAAAGAAGATCAACAACTCGCGACCGCTCCCGCGGTTACAAAAACAAAACGAAAAAGTTTCCTCCAAGGAAAAGACCCGGTCTGTGGAGCCGTATTTTTTCCTACTTCAGATCCCTCTTCGGTGGCCCTTCAAAAAAGAGCAAACATGGAAGACCATATCATCATAGACGCAACCGCCGCCGCAGAAATAGAAACAGGCGATATAATGACCAAAATAATCCCCGTTTTTCCGGCCGCTCCTCTTCCCGCAGGCAACCTTCCGAAGATGACCGCAGGGATCAATCTTCCGGCCGCTCCGGAGGCTCCCGCCGGCGCAGTCGAGGCCGCCGGCCCCGAAATCCCGGCATCAGTCAGGATTCGAAGGGACAATCGAGAGACCATTGAATGGATGTCGTTCGGATAAAGGGAGGCATTCCCCTCAAGGGCGCTGTTTCCATCAGTGGCGCCAAAAATGCGGCATTGCCCATCTTTGCGGCCACCCTGCTGACCGATGAGCCATGCATCATCGAAAACGTGCCCGACCTCACTGACGTCCACTTTTTTGCGGAACTGCTTCAACACCTCGGCGCCGATGTGGAAAAAACAGAGCCGAACACCTGGAAAATTACCGCTCGCAACGTCGAACACAGGGCTCCATACGAGCTTGTCCGAAAGATGCGCGCTTCGGTCTGTCTGATGGGGCCGCTTGTGGGTCGTCTGCGCCGCGCCGAAGTCTCACTGCCTGGCGGTTGTGTTATCGGTCCCCGCCCCATTGACCTGCATCTGAAAGGATTTTCCAAGCTAGGTTGCGAAGTAACAATTTCCGGCGGTTACGTGCAAGTGGACGGCAGCCGCCTTCAAGGAACCGATTTGTTCCTCGGAGGAAGACATGGCAGCACGGCTACCGGCACGGCAAACCTGCTGATGGCCGCCGTGCTTGCCCCCGGGACTACCCGCATCGAGAGCGCCGCCTGTGAACCGGAAGTGGTCGATCTCTGCCGCATGCTCAATTCCATGGGCGCGCAAATCGAGGGCATGGGCGGCCACCAGCTTGTGATTAATGGCGTCAAGCAGCTCAAGGGCTGCCGCCATACCGTTATAGCCGACCGCATTGAAGCCGGCACTTTCCTGATAGCGGGGGCAATATCAGGCGGCAGTATCACCTTGAAAAATGCCGAGCCGTCCCACCTGCGGGCTCTTATTGATAAGTTGGAAGAAGCCCGCGTGGACCTGAAAGTCGAGGACAACGGCGACATCATTGTGCGCGGAAACGGGTCCCAACTGCGGCCGATTGAACTCATCACCCTGCCACACCCGGGTTTCCCCACGGACCTGCAGGCACAAATGTGCGTCCTTATGGCCCTCACCGAAGGCTTGAGTATAATCACCGAGCGTGTTTTCCCCAACCGTTTCATGCACGTGCCCGAATTACTGCGCATGGGCGCTCATATCTCAATCGAAGGCTCCAGCGCAATCATCAATGGCGGCAATCATCTCTCCGGTGCGCCCGTTATGGCCTCCGACCTCAGAGCCAGCGCCGCTCTCATCCTGGCCGGACTCGCAGCCACCGGCGAAACCTGGGTGCAACGCGTTTACCATCTCGACCGAGGTTACGAACGCATAGATGAAAAATTGCGGGCCCTCGGCGCCGATATCCTAAGGATGCCCGCTGACGACATGCCCCGAAACCTGATCGACACCGATTAATCGACAAAATCCTCTTCCCCTCCCCATCAACCATTAACCTTCCCCACTTTCCCCATCCCAGTGACCGAATCTCCTAAAGGCACCCACTTCCTGAGCGACGCTCTCAACCGTGACGAGGTCGTGGACGCCGCTCTGCGCCCGACTTCCTTTAAGGATTTTACCGGACAACTCAAAACCAAGGAGCGCCTGCAAGTCATGGTGGGGGCGGCCCGGGCAAGGAAGGACGCGCTAAACCACATTCTGTTAAGCGGCCCGCCCGGCCTGGGAAAAACCACCCTCGCTTACATTCTGGGAAAAGAGATGGGAACCCAGGTGCGCATCACTTCCGGCCCCGTTCTTGAAAGGCCGGGCGACTTGGCGGGAATACTTACCAACCTCGAAGAGGGCGACATCCTCTTCATCGACGAGATGCACCGCACCCCTAGAAACGTCGAGGAATACCTCTATTCGGCAATGGAGAATTACCAGTTGGACATCATGATCGACCAGGGGCCCAATGCCCGCAGCGTCAGGCTGTCCATCCCCCGATTCACCCTCGTGGGCGCAACCACCCGCATCGGCCTGCTCACCGCCCCGTTGCGAAACCGCTTCACCCTTCAAACCCGTCTCGACTACTACGACCGCGAGGACATGCTGAAAATCGTTAAACGCAGTTGCAAACTGCTCGAAGTCGAGACCGAAGAGGATGGCGCAACCGAAATCGCAAACCGTGCTCGCGGCACACCGCGCATCGCCAACAACCTCATCAACTTCGTGCGTGATTACGCACAGCAACGCGCCAAGGGCCGCATCACCTCCGAAGTGGCCGCCTCCGCCCTCGAACTTCTCGAAATCGACAAGCACGGCTTGGACGAAATGGACAAACGCATCCTGCGCCTGATCGCAGGCAACTACAAGGGAGGCCCCGTTGGACTCAATACCATCGCCGTGGCCGTAGGCGAAGAGGAACACACACTCGAAGAAGTACACGAACCTTACCTCATCCAGGAAGGTTATCTGCAACGCACCCCGCAAGGACGAGTCCTCACACAAAAAGCATACGAAGTCCTGGACCTGAAAAAAACCGGCGACGAACAAATGAACCTGATTTAAGGCCCAAAGCCTCAGCAGATCAGGTTCCTGAAATCATCCACCTCTCCGCGAAAGCCGCGGCGCACGCCCTTGTTGATCACCGCCACGGCGTCATGAGAATGCAGTGACTCCAAGTGAGCGCAAACGATCTGGAAATCAAAAATCCGCTCATCGGCGTCAACCCTTTCATAAATCAGACGGGCGGCATCCTCGACAAATTTAAGGTGAGCGGCGTTCATCTCGGCGAAAGCCTGTTCATCCTCCCGCCTTACCATTACCTGAGTCTCGGTCCTGAGCGCGGACGTGCAATGCTCCACTAGGTCCTCGATATCGAGTAACTTGCCCCGCCGCACCTCAACACTCAGCCTGGCCTTACAGCGCTGTGAGTGCGGTATTGCGAAAGTATCGTGAGTGTCGCGGGCATGCTCCGCCAATTCATTCGAGCATGGACATGCCGCCGAGTAAACATAGTCGAGGTGGATGCGCTTGCGGAAATGATCCAGGTCGTCAATAAACGCCTCGTAAGAAACTTCGTAATACTGGTAACCCTCCAGGTCGCTGCGCATGCTCTTCCGCAATAACGGGTACGAGAAACTCAGCTTGAGGCGGGCACGAGTGCTGCCCAATTCCTTTTTAAAACGCAGTAAAACTTCCTCGAGCAACTCGAGATTAAAAACGCGGTCCTTGAACTGATAAAAAGTGCGAATGATGCGCGACATGTTGATGCCCTTCTGGTCCGCGCCCAGCGAGACTGTACCGGTCACCGAAGCTTCCAGAGTCAAAGTCTCGTTCTCCGCCGACAGGAACTTGAGCGGGAGCCGGAAATTTGAGATGCCCACCTCCAGCAAAGGTACATTGGCCCCCTCTATATCCGAACTAGGGGCATTCTGCACGTCGGGCAGAGATTCTTTGTATTTCTCAGTCATGATAAAACCATCAATTTTGTATGATAATATGCTAAAACCTTACAAGCACCCGCCCCTCCAAGGCAAGATATTTTATCTCACGCAAAGACGCAAAGAGAATCAAACCACTAATTCTCGCTAATCTTCACTGATTCATTTATTTGCTACAATCAGCCAGGATCCCTCAAAACAACCTATAGTTCTTGAAACATATCCAGTGCCAACGATAAACTTATTTTTAAACTAGTGAGGCAAAGAATGATGAGAAAAGTATATCTCATAGGCACTACTCACAAATATCAGTGCGGCCGCGCTAAGTTGGCACAGGTTCATCCTACGTCTCGTCACATTAAAGATTTTAAAGAATTGCTCCGATCAACTATTAAACTTCATAGCATTATAGCCATCGGAGAAGAAATGAGCAAGGATGCGCTCATAAAGCGTCGTGTGCCGGGCGAGTCGATTCCTTGTGATTTAGCAGCTGAAATTTATGTGGCCCACCGATATTGTGATGCAGACACGAAGGCTCGGCAATCCATGGGTCCTGACCCCATGAACAAGAAGCGAGAAAAATATTGGTTTGAGCAACTCATTGATTTTAATATGTTTCCAATCCTTTTTATCTTAGGTGCTGATCACGTAGAAAGTTTTCAGGACCTATTATCATCTTTAGATTTTGAAGCATATGTTGTATACTAGGACTGGAAACCGAGCCTTAACACAAATACTGACGCTTAAACAATCAGAGGCAAAAAGGGGTCAGGTTTTAACTTTTAACATTGGCAGAGATATCAGCATTTTGTTCTTGAGACATATTTAGTAGCAGAGTTTAACCTACCTATAAAATAGTTCGGCCTCGCATCAAAAAAGTATGATTTTGCAAAAAGCGACTAAGAGACATGGGGCGAATAGACGTGACTTTCTGAAAACTGTTGGGCTGATTCTGGCGGCGCTCATGGTCAGTGAACACGTTTCGTTCGCAGAAGAAGCCAACAGGCCGAACATTGTTTGGATCTTTGCTGATGATCACGCCTACCAGGCGATTGGCGCTTATGGCGGACGGTTCGAGAGATTCAATCTTACGCCCAACATTGATAGTTTGGCAAGGGACGGGATTGTCTTTGACAGGGCTTACGTGGCAAATTCTATCTGCGCGCCGAGCCGAGCCACACTCTTGACGGGCAAACACAGTCATCTGAACGGCAAGCTGAATAACCGGGGGGGATTCAACCACGACCAGCAACAGTTCCAGAAGCTTCTGCAGGAGTCCGGTTACCAGACCGCTATGGTCGGCAAGATCCACCTGAGAGGAAAGATGCAGGGCTTCGACTATTGGGAAGTGCTTCCCGGGCAGGGCCAATACGTGAATCCCAAGTTCATTACCGAGCAGGGAGAAACGCAATACAAGGGCCATTCCACGGATATCGTAACCGACCGTGCCCTCAATTGGCTGGAAAATGGCAGGGACGCTTCCAAGCCGTTCATGTTGATGGTGCATTACAAGGCGCCTCACCGGCATTGGATTCCGGCTGAACGCTTCAGAAAGGAATTCAGCACGAAAACATTCCCGGAACCCGAGTCCCTTTTCGATGATTACAGCGGACGCGGCACCGCCGCTCAAAAGCAGGACATGTCCATCAGGGATACCATGCGGATGGAGGATGACTTGAAAGCCCACCAGAGGCCGGACCGCATAGAGTATCTCGAAAAACACAATCCGCAAGGCGACGACTTGGTACGCTGGAAATACCAGGCTTACATGCAGGACTATCTTGCCTGCATTGCCGGAGTCGATGAAAACGTAGGGCGCATTCTGAAACACCTTAAGGACAATGAGCTTAACAAGAATACCGTCGTAATGTATTCGTCCGACCAGGGCTTCTATCTTGGCGAACACGGTTGGTTCGACAAGCGATTCATGTACGAAGAATCGTTCCGCACACCGCTCCTTGCGCGGTGGCCCGGCAAAATCAAGCCGGGATCGCGTAACGATGACCTGGTGCAGAATATAGACTTTGCGGAAACCTTTCTCGATATCGCCGGAGCCCCCATTCCTGATGATATGCAGGGAGAAAGCCTGGTTTCTCTCATGAAGGGCATGACACCCGCAGATTGGAGGCAATCGCTCTACTACCACTACTACGAATACCCGGCAGTACACTCCGTCCGCCGGCACGAAGGTGTGGCAACGAAGCGCTACAAACTGATCCGCTTTTACGGCGAAGACGTTCCTAATGGCGAAGAGTGGGAGTTATTTGACCTGAAGACAGATCCTGAAGAGATGAATAGCATCTACAACGACCCAGAGCAGGCCGGGCGTATCGCAGAAATGAAAGCCGAGCTCCAACGTCTTCGAGAATTCTATCAAGTGCCCGGGGAACACCAGTAATACGCTTGCGTTCCCGGTTCCGCGATTACTGAACCCAGAGATAGCTCGTAACCGTCAGGTGAAACTTCATACCGGAAGGGATTGATGGAATGACCCAACTTGTGGATAAGTTTATTTATCGAAAGATAAGAATAATTTTGCCAGCCGCCGGTAATGTCCTGTATACCTGATGGCCGATGGCGATGCGGTTTCAGATTTTGGGAAGTAGCAGCTCCGGAAACAGCGCCCTACTCGTCACTGAAAACTGCAAGGTCCTGATAGACGCGGGTTTCTCGGCCCGAAGGCTCGGAAAAATGCTCGAAGCTTGCGGCGAATCCCTCGAAACAATCGACGCGGTCTTTATTTCGCACGAGCATTCCGATCATACATCCGGCTTGAATGGACTCTCCCGTCAGCCCGGACTTAAAGTGTTCGCCAACCGCTCCACGGCTCAGGCGATTCAGGAAAAGCTCAACCGCCGAATAAACTGGCAGTTATTCGAAACCGGTAACAGCTTTTCCTTTCGCGATCTCGAGGTGAAAACCTTTTCCGTACCGCACGATGCCTATGATCCGGTAGGTTTCACATTCAGCCAGGGCGGAACTGGTCAAGCACAACCGAGGCCGAGTCTGGCTTGGGTTATCGATCTCGGATATGTGCCCCAACTAGTTCGCGAGATGGTAAAGCATGTCGAGGTGCTCGTGCTCGAAGCCAATTACGATCTGAAAATGCTCGACGACGACCCGGGCCGCCCCTGGTCGCTCAAACAACGCATTAAAAGCCGCCACGGCCACCTCTCGAACCAGGCCGCCTTCGAGTTTTTAACCACCGAAGAGCATCCGGGCTGGCGGCATGTTTACCTTGCCCACTTGAGCAAGGATTGCAACAAAGTCAGCCTGGTCGAAGAACTGTTTAACGGACCGGAAAGCCCGCGGCCATCCTTCGCCCTGACCGTAGTCGATCCAAATAACTGCGCTTCACTTTGTTATGAATTCCAGAACTCGGGGAAGGATGATTCGTAGATGGGTAAATGCGTTGATGAGGGAATTCGGGCGAAACTCTTGAACTTTTGAACCTCCTCCATTCATCCTTCATCCTTTTATCTTCTCCCCACTGCAGGCAGTTTTTCCAAAGAGGAAAAGTGATTGTCGCAATGTTCTAAAGGCACTTTATAATGCCTTGCGGCGGCAAAGATTAGAAGGTCCGTATTTGGAATTGTGAGCCCCTTATTTCTGGCTACACGGGCGGTTTCGTAAGCTTTTTGCCATACGCCTGAGGTGATTGGCAGAGTTTCAATGTCTCTCTCCATCTCTGCCAGGGAACGTCTTTCATATTCACCTCGCGCGCCGTTCCATAGTTCGAGAAGAATCATTTCATTCCAGCAAGCAAAGCCGTCAACGAGAAGCCTTTTAACCCTGCCGGCAACTCTTTTGTTGCCATCTGAACGGAGCGCTTCGATCCATGAGGAAGTGTCCACCAGTGTTCTACCGGAAGGATCGTCCATCAATGCTTATCCCTTAACTTTTTTAAATCTTTGGCAGATATAAATTTTTTAAAAGTTCCGAGCTTATTCGCCAGCTTCGCAAGACGAGCCCTGCGGTTAAAATCCGTAACAGCTGTGACAATTGCTTCACGCTTTGTCTTGGCTCCGGTAAACCTGATTGCATCTTTTAATTCCTTTTCTGGAATATCTAAAGTAGTTTTCATGATTCCAATATAACACAAATAATATTCTTTTCAAGTACTATTTTGAATATAGTGAAAGTAAAGTGAATTCACCACCGAGACACGGGGGACACTGAGAAGCGGGAAGAAGGCTGGAAATGTGAGAAAGATTGTGAGGAAGAGGACGAGGATGAACCTCAGCCCCTTACTCTTATTGACCAAAGACCAAGGACCAAAGACTAAAGACTTTTCCTCCCTGCCCCTATTCATCCTTCTGACTTCCGACTTCCACTTAAAAACGCTTCCGCCCGTAGCCAGCCGTCCAGATCGTCCACGTCTTCAAGTGTTGGGAGGGTTTTCGCCGGCAGTTGATTGGCCAGGATGCGTTGCCGGGTTTCTTCAAAAACTGTTTCGGTGCTCCAGTTGATGCCTTGGAATAGTTCCGGCGCTGGTCGTTTGATGGCGAGCAGGTAATAGCCACCGTCTGTGGCGGGGCCGATTGCCACGTCGTGATTGTCCATGGCGTCGGCAGCGACTTCGATCAGGGATTTGTCCACGTATGGGCAGTCGCCTCCCAAAAGGATAACCGCCTCGGCTCCGCGCTCGAAAGCGGTGGACGAAGCCGTGTGCATACGGACTCCGAGATCGCCCTCGACTTGTGGGTAATAGGCGTATTTTTCGCCGAGCCAGCCGATCATTAAATCCTCTGCCGTTGCCGGCGCGTAGTGTATTTCCATGCGCCGCCAATCTTCCAGGCTCGTTAACAAATGTTCGACTAAAACCCGGTAGGCCGCCAATGCCTTTTCATCTCCGATCTGTGAGGCCAGCCGGGTCTTTACTAGGCCGGCGACCGGGGCCTTTAACATGAAAAGGATCGTGGGCTTCAGTACCGGCATGAGGTCAGGTTACACGCAGTATGGCGCCCTTGAGATATTCGCTTTCGGGCAGGTTGAGGCGGACGGGGTGGTCTCCGGGTTGTCCTGTAAGTGTGAGCACCTCTACCTTGCGGCGGGCGTCCGCTGCGGCTGCGGAGAGCATCTCCATGAAAATAGGTCGCGACACGTGCTGAGAACAGGAATAGGTCGCCAGAATACCGCCCGGGTTTAGTTTATGCATGGCACGCAGGTTTATCTCCTTGTATCCGCGCAGAGCACCGTCCAGGGCCGATCGGTTGCGGGCAAAAGATGGAGGATCGAGTATAATCAGGTCCATAGCGGCATCTTCTTCGCCGGCAAGGTAGTCGAACATGTTTTCACATCGGAATTGAACTTCGAGCTTGTTTTCGGCGGCGTTTTTTTGGGCCAGTTGTATGCAATCCTCTGAACTGTCGATGGCGGTAACCGAAGCCGCGCCTGCCTTTGCGCAATGAAGAGCAAATGCGCCGTGGTGACAAAAACCGTCGAGCACTCGCCTTTCTTTTGCAAAGGCAGCCACACGGAGATGCTCTTTTCGCTGATCGAGGTAATATCCGGTCTTCTGCCCATTAAGTAGATCGATGTAATAGCGCACCCCGTCGATTTCAAACCATCGGGCCTGGAATGGCTGGCCGCTCTGCGTGCGCGTTTCGGCTTCAAGCCCCTCGTGCTTTCGTGATGGAGCATCGTTACGGATTACGATTTCTTCAGGTTCAAGCAATTCCTCCAAAACAGCTTCGATATCCCCCATCCGCTGGTCCATCGCCAACGTCATTGCTTGTATGACGAGCGCCGATTCATATTGATCGACGATGAGACCGGGCAAGTCATCAGCCTCTGCCCACACCAAGCGGCGAAACGGTTCAGCGGCACGGCTTGAGACAGCATTGCTGATCAATTCGCTCAACTGGGCACGGTCCAGCTCAACTTTGTCCAAACTAAATCTGCGCCAGACGATTTGCGAACGGCTATTATAAATGCCGGTGCCCAGAAAGCGGCCTCGGGCATCGTTGCAGCCGACCGCCTGGCCGTCACAACTCGATGGCAGGAGCCGCCGAACCTCATTGGCAAACACCCAAGGATGTCCGCGCAGGACACGTGGACGGCTACCGGCTTTCAAACTAAGATTTGTAGGGCTCAAGAGTTCAGGAGTTCAAAAGTTCAAGAGTTCAATAGATTGAGGACCGCCGACCAAGGACCAGAGACCAGGACCTTCATCCCCCACCATTATCCACTCCCCATTATACATTTCAACTCTCCCAGACCAAAGACAAAAGACTAAAGACCATTTGCCCGCCTCCTGTCTACACGGCTTTGCGGAATAGGTACAGGGCAACGGCGAGCATTAAAACCTGCGGGGCCCAAGCGGACATCATGGGATCGATGACGGCCCGCTCTCCGAGAAGAGTGCACATACTGGCGGTCAGGTAGTAGGCAAAAAACAGTCCATATGATTTCGATACGCCGACAATGGGATTGACCCTTACTCCGGCTACGGCAAAAGGCACGGCCAGCCCAACTACGATGAGGCACACCGCCGGGTTTGCTAAAATACTGTGGTAGCGCACTGCGTAAGCGTTCAACCGTGGATTTTCGCCGATGGTGATCTTTTCGAGAATCCGTCTGAGTTCAAAAAATGAAAGGTCCTTGGGACGTTTTTCCAGGAACTTCATCAGGCTCGGTTCTTCGGTAAATTTCTCCATGCTCTTTATCTCGAAAGGGAGGGAGAAAATCGGTTCGTTCTCCTCGGCATTGAATTTTGTAACCCGGCCTCGCAGGAATACCCAATGACCCTCCACATCGTCGTAGTAACCTTCCTCGGCGGCAATGCGCCGAATTTCGCGTCGCTGCGAATCAAAGGTGGAAACCGTCAACCCATAGCCCCGAAAGGTGTATTCGCTGAAACGGTTCATAAACCATAGACGGCTTTCCTTGTTATTGTAGAAAGCGAGGTTATTGATAATACCTACCTGGTCGGCCCGGTGGGTTTGCAGTTCACTGGCAAAAGCGTAATTTTCCCGGATGGTTCGGGATAATTCAACCGAGCGCGGCACAAGATGCGCGTTCAGGTAAAGCAGTAACAGCGAGAGCGCGCCCCCGGCCAACCACAGAGAGCGGGTAATGCGCCATAGATTCAGACCGCCGGCCCTCAGGGCCATGATTTCGTTGTTGCGGTGCAGGTTTCCAAGACTGAACAGAATGGAGATAATAAGGGCCAAAGGCAGAATCGTTGGAAGTAAACTAGGGATCAGCACCACGTAGTATCGGGCAATCTCCCAAGGACCGGCTCCGTAGTCCAGCAGGTCCGGCAAATCATCATACATGTCCTCGAGCAACAGCAGACCAAGGATCACCCCCAAGGCGAGGGTAAATGCCTTCAGCCATTCACGGAAAATATACCGGTCGATAGTATTCACGGCGAGACAGGGAAAACGGTGTCCATTGCAGACCCAAATATCTAAAAACAATGAACGGGCGCTGGCAAATTTTTTGCTTGCTAAATTTCTAACGCCACTTTGAATGAACTGTCTATATGGTTATGCAAACAGAAACGTGGAATTCACGCATCGGTGTCATACTGGCAGTATCGGGAAGCGCGGTAGGTTTGGGCAACTTTTTGCGTTTTCCAGGCCAGGCAGCCCAATACGGAGGCGGTGCCTTCATGATCGCCTACTTCATTTCATTTCTCATCATCGGTTTGCCCATTTGCTGGGCGGAGTGGACAATGGGCCGTTACGGGGGCCGGCGCGGTTTTAACTCCTGCGCGGGCATTTTCAACTGTATAGCGTGCCGGCCCTATGCCAAATATCTCGGGATTATAGGCTTCGTCATCCCGGTAGTAATCTACATGTATTATGTTTACATCGAAGCCTGGTGCCTGGGCTATGCGGTAAATTTCGCATCGGGCCGAATGGCATTTGAGAACCCGCAGGATGCCGGAGACTTTTTCGGCAAATTCATTGGCATCGGCAAGGATGGATCGGCCCTCGGCTTCGCCGTAGACCAGGTCGGCATCTATTTGTTGCTCGTTTTTGTCCTGAACTTTATTTTGATTTACCGGGGATTGAGCAAGGGTATCGAATGGTTCTGTAAATACGCTATGCCAACCCTGGTTGTGCTGGCCGTCGTTATACTCGTGCGCGTGCTTACACTGGGCGCGCCGGTCCCGGAAAATCCCGGCAACAATGTGGGCAATGGCCTCGGCTTCATGTGGAATCCGAGTAAAATTGTGCTCGAGGAGAAAATTATCGGAACCGATGGCTCACAATCTTGGCTAAAGGTTACTGAACTCGTTGGTGACAAACAAATTTCCGGCAAACAAGCGGAAATCGCCGGGGTTCCCGACCTGCGCCTGAAAAAGATCACGATTTGGAAACAGTTGGGAAATCCGCAATTGTGGCTCGCGGCCGCCGGGCAGATATTTTTCTCCCTTTCGGTCGGTTTCGGCATCATCCTCACCTATGCAAGTTACATATCCAAAAATGATGACATTGTGCTCAGCGGGCTGGCCGCTACCAGCGCCAATGAGTTCTGCGAAGTGGCCCTGGGCGGACTCATCACCATACCGGCCGCTTTTGCTTTCCTTGGCGTGGCCGGAGTGGCCGGCCAAAGTACCTTCGGCCTGGGCTTCAACGTGCTGCCCCTTGTGTTTACCAAAATGCCGGCTGGTGAATTCTTCGGCGCCCTCTTTTTCTTTCTCCTGTTTCTGGCCGCAGTCACAAGCTCACTCTCCATGCTCCAACCCGGCATCGCCTTTCTCGAAGAATCTCTGGGAATCAACCGCCGGCAATCGGTAGCTATTCTAGGTTTTATGACTGTTTTCGGGTGCTTGTTTGTGGTTTATTTCAGCCAAAACCAGAAGGCCATGGACACTCTCGATTTCTGGTGCGGCACCTTTCTTATCTTTGTACTGGCCACAGTTCAGATCATTATTTTCGGATGGGTGCTCGGAATAGAAGAAGGTTTCGACGAAGCACATAAGGGGGCGGCCATAAGGATTCCTTCCATTTACCGCCCCATCATGAAATACGTCTGCCCGGTCTTCCTGCTAACCATTTTCGTCCTCTGGGTCCTGGTCAATGTATTCGGATTTAACTTTGAAACCGGCCAGTCAACCGTCAGCTATTACATTGCCGATCTTATGGGCGATAACGGTGAAGAAACCGGCAAGGTTGCCTGGATGAGCGTCGCCCTGATAATCTCCGTTGGCGTCTTCGTCGGCCTCATCATATCGGGCGTCCAACGCTACAAAGACTATGCACAAAATCCCCAATAACTCGAAGCCATGACCGCGGGAGGCTGGATAATTCTCATCATGTCCGTAGGGACGGTAACGGCCCTCTTTTCCTGGTGTATATACAAGGTCTTCACCACTCCCGGCGAGACCGAACACATGCACGGCTTCGAAATCGAAACCCCCGACGAAAAAAAAGAGCACGAGCACGATTAAGGTGAAGCTCAACCGTCGATTACCGCAAAAAATTCCTCCGCATTGCAGAATTCATTAAAAAGAGCGGTGGGTTGCAGTTGATTCAACCCTTCTGCCGAAGTTTTTCCTGTTGCTACCGCTATTGTGCGGGCGCCCAAGGCTTGGCCGCAAGTGATGTCGTGAGGGGTGTCGCCGATAACGTAAACGCACTCCGGATCGAAATTGTGACCGCTGTATTCGGAAGCGCGCTGAAGAGCATCAATGCCGATGGCATGGCGGTCAAAATGCTCGTCTCCATAGCCACCGAAAGGGAAGTAAGAGCTGATCCCGAAAAACTCCATCTTGGTCCTCGCTCCGGCCGTTGTGTTTCCCGTTAGAAGCCCTTGAAACAGGTCGGGGCGTTCCTCCACGCCATTAAGAATTTCTTTGACCCCGGGCAATACGCGGGGGCGCCCCAGGGATAATTCACGATCGATGTTGCGGACATAGCCGGATTCCAAAGCGCGGTGGTTCTCCTCGTTAAAGGACAAGTCGTAGAGGTCCAAAAGCTGCTTGATTATATGGGTATCTGTGCGGCCGTCGAATTCGACAGACTGCAACGAGGCCTCGGCAATGCCGAAGCACTCCCGCATGGCCGCGATAAAGGCGCGCCGACCCGCACCGTCAACATCGACCAAAGTTCCATCCACGTCCCAGAGCAATAGTTTTAACATAAGACTAAGTTAAAAGTCAGAAGAGATGCTAGAAAGCGTCTATGCGAAAAAGCGTGAAAGTGTGTGCAAGGAGAGAAAAGGGGTCAGGCCTGACCCCTTTTGCTGTTCCTTTTGCTGTTACCAGTATTAAAAATTCCACAATCAATCCAGCACTTCCGCCACTGTACCTTCTACAAAGTCGGCGCTTATGCGGTCGAGACGAACACGGACCAGGCGGTTGGCGAGGTTTCGCCGCGATTCGCAAAGCACCCGAATGTAATTTGGTGTGTAGCCGGGCCAGAGTCCGTTGCGAGGGTCTTCGAACAATACTTCCGTTTCCCGGCCAAGGAAACGGACCTGGAAATCGTGGCGTTTGGCCGCGCTGAGCCTGCGCAGGCGTGCGCAACGTCTATTGCGCTCCGGCACGGGCACGGAATCCGTGCGGCGTGCCGCCAGAGTGCCGTCTCGTTCCGAGTAGGGAAAGACGTGGCAGTAGGCCAGGGGTTGTTCGATAAACAACTCGCAAGTTTCCTCGAAGTCCTCATCGGTTTCCCCGGGAAAGCCCGCCATAATGTCGGTGCCGATACAAATATCGGGCACCGTTTCAAATGCGTGACGAATGAAGCTCGTGTATTCGGAAACTGAATACTTGCGGCGCATTAGCCGAAGAATCTTGTCCGAACCTGATTGCAGAGGAAGGGCAATAGCGCGTGGCCGGAGTCTCGCATGCGATCCAAGATTTCCAATGGAACCGTGGTCGGTTCTATACTGCTGATGCGGATGCGGTCGATGCCGTAGATGGCATCCAATTCGTCTATCACGGACAGTATATCGCGGCCCTGACTGTTGTAAGTTCCGATGTTGACGCCGGTCAGAATCAGCTCGCGCACGCCGCGGGCAGCCAGACTGCGGGCTTCCTCGATGAGGTTATCGAAATCGCGGGAGCGGGCCCGGCCGCGTGCGAATGGAATTACGCAAAAAGAGCACATGAAGTCACATCCATCCTGAATTTTCAGATTGGCCCGCTTGTTGTAGGGCCAGTCGCCGGCGAAGCTTATGGAAAAGTCTTCCCGATCGATACGTTCGCGCAAGATTATTGGCCGCTCATTCTTGCCTTGGGTAACATAGTCGAGAACGCTCAGCTTGTCCTGGTTGCCGATTATCAGGTCCACTCCGTCAATGGCCGCAATGGTCCGGGCGCCTAATTGTGAATAGCATCCGATGACGGCGGTGAAAGCGTCGGGGTTCCGGCGTATGAAACGGCGAATGGCCTGTCGGCTCTTGGCGTCGGCCTCACGTGTGACGGTGCAGGTATTGATGATGCCCAGTTCCGCCTCATCGCCGAATGGCACAAGACTGTAGCCTGCAACCTGCAGTTGCTCCCGAATAATTTGGGATTCGCTCTGGTTGAGGCGGCAGCCGAGGGTGTGCACGGTGGCCCGCTTGAGCGGTTTTGCCAGCGAAATCATGCTTGGGAGATTAATCCCCTAACATCCAACGGTGCAATAAAACACGTGCGGAAAACATCGCCGCTTTTAACGGGCAAGCTTTTCGATTTCCTTCCTGAGAAATTTAACGGTCGACTGAAATTCTTTCTCTATCTCTGCGGCCATTTCAACCAGAACATCGGCATCGGCACGAGGCGCCTCCCTCTCCATAGCCGAACAGAGGTTGGAAAGGCGCAGACCTCCCAGATTGGCGCTGCTTCCGGCAATGAAATGAGCCATCCTGGCCGCCAAGACGAAGTCGGCGGCGTCAACCGCCGGCCTGATACCTTCGATGTGGGGCATATTTTCCTCGATAAAGACTTCAATGAGGTCCTAGAGCAGCTCTGCGGCATTATCTCCGGCGACACCTACCAGCATGTTTAGTTGTTTGGAGTCCAGGACTGGTGTTGAGTTACTTTTATCGGAGTTTATAGCAGCTTTCATATTTTCTATACAACTTAAGGGTTTATACCGTTGATATATACATACGGACTTGCCCGAATTAAATTAAGACCCCAAACAGAGATCTGAAAACGGCACTGCCGGGACGATCCGGGTCTGTTCTTTTTTATCCGGAAACTGTTATTTCCGGGGGCAGGTCATAATCCCACTGGCGCAGGGCAAATGCCCATTCCTGCCGGATTCGTTCCACCTGGTCAGCCGTCAGTGAATATATATTTTTACGGTATTCCCGCTGTTGCCCGGCATAGCGTTGGACAGAGGTCAAGGCGGCATCCTTTGCCGGGAGCCCAAAATAATCGTAAATCTTTCCAATTTCTCCAACGGGGTCCCGATCGACACTCTCGTAAGTTACCTCGCAAATGTCCTCTGCCGGCAGGGATGGCAGGTGATCGAGGTATCGGCGCATGAGCAGGCTGTAATTCTCAAGGGTAATGGATTCGCGGTCGAGGCTGTCATGGGACTGCCATGCGAAAGCCGGGAGAGTGTGCTCGTAATGGCGCATCGTCGAACAGAACACCACGAAAGGATTGCGCACCATATGTATGAATTTAGCCCGTGGAAAGATGGACTTCAGCCATGAGATTCGCCCGGTCGAAGCCGGGTTCTTTAGCAACAGGCGTTTTCCCTGGTGGCAATAGGTAAGCTTTCGGCAAAGATAGCGGTATGCATCGGCGAAATGTCTTTTTTCGGCTTCGCTCACGTCCTCGAAAAGAATGGAGCGGTTGTAGTGCTCCCGAATTTTGCGCGGGAAGTAATAGCAGTAGTAATAGCACAGCGGCTGCATGTTGCCGAGTGCCATCTCCTCTTCCTGTGGCGAGTCAAGGGTGAGCCTGACATTGTCCATGCCCCGTGTTTCAGGCAGAGCCCGCTCAATGATAGGCGGGGCAATTTTCAGCTTTCCAAGAAATTCCCAGGGCATGGCAGTCTGCAAAAAGGAAATGGAACCGAACTGTCCATCCTGGCTGAGCAAGTTGTGCAGGTGGGTCGTGCCGCTGCGCCAGTGCCCCACGATAAAAATTGGGTCTTCCTTGATCTCGGTCTCGGCAATTGCCCGGCCGTGCAGCAACCGCTCGAACTGGTAAAATGGCAGTCTGGCGAGCACTGCAAAAATTGAAAAGAGCCTGGTCCGCAGCGACCGCCGGTCAAACGGCCGATTGTCCTGCCATGCTGAGATAAAGGTGGAAAGATCGCTGCCCCCCAATGGGTGCAGAAGTGGCGACGGTTCTTTCTCCATCATCCGGGAGTTCCCACTCGCAAGCTGTTTAGCCCTTCCGGTTTGGGCAATAGTCCTTATTTGGCCCGAGCGGATTTCTGGTCGGTAGCATCCTTAAAGCGGGCAATCGCTTCTGGTGGAATGAAATAATTTTCAGATTGCGGGTTGGCCGCTTCCATCCCGAGCGAATTGATGAGCTTGTAGTGCGCAACGGAATCCTTGAGTTCGATCGGGCCTAGCGTCGGCCGTATCTCGCGCCTTTGTCCGGTGAGGAGACTGCTGAGGATGCAACCGGTGATTTCGCGCGGATCGCGGCCTGCCATGGTCCGCAAGGCTCGCTCACCAAACTTCTCGAGTATAGCCGAGGAACCGTTTGGCAGGTAGATCGTTTCTCGAATCTCCTCTGGCAGGCGCAATAACCCTCCTGTGGTAAATAGTATGTCGTGCCGTTCCTCAATCCTCCTGATCGCGTCCAGCAACCTGAAGCATGGCGGGAAGGAGTCATCAACGATCAGGGTGCCGGACCCCAGCTGATTGACATCAAGGATACCCGGTACATTGGTCGCGCCGAGGATGAAAGTGGCGTCGTAAACGGACTTGGGTAATTGCCCGTGGGTGGGCTCAAGTTGCACTTTGCCTTTGTAACCTACACCATCATTTAATTCGGCGTGAATTTCCTTGAGCGCCTCGGATTTCTGGAAGATATCGCACAAGATAAGCTCTCGGGGATTCGGCAGCATTTCCAGCATGAGGCTCAATGTGGCCCGGCCGATTGAACCGAGCCCGATTACCGCAACTTTTTCGTCCGCCATGTTACGATCGGCCAGCTTCAACAGTCCGGCTATTGTATTGACAACGGCGGCTGTGGTTGCTGCGTGGCCGGTGGTGATTACCGGGACGTCTTCAAGGCCGTCAATCCATTCGCCGACGCGTCGGCCGTTATCGGTCGCGGAAGGGATTAGGCCGGTAAGCGATACGGTCTTGGCGCCCATGCGCGACGCCATTTCCAGGGATTGCAAAACACTCTCGCGCAGAGACTCCTGATTTTTGTAAAGCTCGGCCCCGAGGCGAGGCAGCATTATCACTCCAATGCGGCCGGAGGCCGTTTCATAAATATTGCTGAGGTAAGGAGCTCCACCGAGCCATTCCCGCACTATTTCGTCCTTGGAGAGTCCTGAAAGAGGAATGAAGAAGTCGGGAATGTAAGCAAGGGCAACCGCATCGACTTGGGGCGGTTCTACATTGGCCCCGTTGGAACCGGACGGGACCAGGGTCAGATAACTCGATTGGGAATCGTCCCAATCAATCCGTCCGTTATCTGGAATAGGACCGTTCTCACCGGACTTATCTTCTTGGGGAGGTGTCTCATCCAGGTAGCGGGCCAGGCTTTCGACGGTCGGATTTTGCAGGAACGCCGCCACCGGCAACTCGCGGTTAAAGGCCTCCGAAATCTCCGAAATAATTTGTACCGCCAGAAGAGAGTCGCCACCGAGTTCGAAGAAATTGTCCAGGATGCCGATTTTTTCGTCCTTGAAGGCCATACCGATGATATCGGCTAGTATGATTTCACTGGGAGTTTGAGGATCCTGGTAGGCTGAACCAAGCTCAGATCTGTCGAGCGCAGGCGCGGGCAATTGCCCACGGTCGATCTTGTTGTTTGGCGTCAATGGAAATTCCTCGAGAATGGTCCAGACGGCGGGACGCATATATTCGGGCAGACGTTCACCCAGGTAAGAGCGCAACTGCGCAACCAGCCCCTCGCGTTTTTCCTCCACGGTGATATAAGCCGCCAGACCCAAGCCGCCCGGCAGGTCGGAACGCTTGAGCACGACTGCCTGTTTGACATCCGGATGGGATGCAATCTGCGCCTCGATCTCCCCTGGTTCGATGCGGTAGCCGTGAAGCTTTACCTGGTTGTCGCCACGGCCCAGGCAGATTAACCGGCCGTCGGGCAAATAGCGGGCGAGATCGCCGGTCGCATAGAGGCGCTCGGTTTTACCATTTGGAAGGGTTACTTCGGTGAACTTTTCACGCGTCTGTTCAGGACTCTTGTGGTAACCTCGAGCCAAACCGGCGCCGCCGATATAGAGGTTGCCAACGAAGCCGGGAGGAACAAGGCCGCCCCGGTCGTCCATCACGTATAAGGTGGTATTGGCAATTGGCCGTCCTATCGTTACGGTGTCATGGTCGGGTGAGAGTTTTTGGACCGATGACCAGACGGTAGTTTCGGTGGGGCCATACAGGTTCCAAACTTCCGCCGTGCGTGCCAGCAGTTCGCCGGCCAGTTCCAACGGCAGGGATTCGCCGCCGCAGAATACTCGCAGCTCCGGGCGTCCCGGCCAACCGCAATCCAACAGCATCTGCCAGGTTGCAGGGGTAGCTTGCATGGCGGTGATCTCGAATTCTTCTAGAAGCGCGGCCAGGCGACGTCCGTCGGCAGCTTCATCGCGGGTAGCCACAACTACATGAGCGCCGGTTAAAAGCGGCAGAAACAGTTCAAGCACGGAGATATCGAAAGAGAGGGTCGTAACGGCCAGCAGCTTGTCATCCTGCCCGAGACCGGGCTTGTCGCGCATGGAGCATAGGAAGTTTACCACCGCGCTATGGGGGATTTCCACACCCTTGGGCCGACCTGTGGAGCCGGAAGTATATATAATGTAGGCCAATGATTCCGGGGAGAGTCCTGATGTTTCCGGCGCCTCATCGGCTGTTGGAGCATCTTCCAACAAATGGATTTTCCAGTCGCCCTTCGGCAACCGGTCAACCAGATGCCCCTGTGTGAGAACGACTGTCGGGCACGAATCCTCCAGCATCTGCTCGATGCGATATGCCGGGAAGGCAGGGTCGAGCGGCACGTAGCAACCGCCCGATTTCATGATACCCAATACTGCTACAAGCATGTCAACCGAGCGATCCGCCAACAAACCGACAGGTGCATCCGGTCCTATGCCTTCGCTTTGCAGCAGGTTGGCCACGCCGTTTGCCCGACGGTCCAACTCGGCGTAGGTCAAAGATTTCCCGGCGCTGGTGACTGCTACAGCATCGGGAGCGCGTTCCACCTGTTGGGCAATTAGCTGATGCAAGCAAAGGTCGCGCGGGAATTCCACCGCGGTGTCGTTCCAGTCCCCGAGCAATGTTTTTTCTTCATGCGGGGAAAGCAGAGTGAATTCTGAAATCCTGCGCTCGGGGTGATCCACCGCCTCCAAGAGCACCTGTTTATAAAGATCGTTCAGGCGGGCGATGGAAGCGGAGTCGAAAAGATCGCTGTTATACTGCCAGCAGCCGTAAATGTTTCCTCCGGCTTCTTCTACCACCAACGTGATTTCAAACTGCGCCATGCGCAGATTCAGATCGATGGACTCGACTGTTATGTCGCCCACCTGGAATTTGTGTCCGCCCTGGCCGATGAGGAAGACCGCGATGCCCTGCTCGTCGACACCCGGTATGCGTTCCATGGAGAAACTTACCTGGAAAATGGGTGAACGGCTCGGGTCGCGACGAACCTTTAGCCTGTCAACCAACTTTGCCAAGGGGTATTCCTGATTTTCCAAGGCGCCGATGACGGTTTGGCCGACGCGTTCAAGGTAGTCGGTAAAAGACGGATCGTCGTCGATCCGGCTGCGCAAAGCTACAGGGTTTATGAAGTAGCCGATCAGTTCATGAAACTCCTTGCGCCGGCGGCCTGCGAAGGGGCTGCCCACCACAATGTCGTCCTGGTTGCAGTAACGGTGCAGCAACACCTGGAAGGCTGACAGCAATGTGGTATAAAGGGTCACGTTGCGCTCGGCTGAAAAGGCCAGGATTTTTTTGGTCAGGGTTTCCTCCAGTTTAAAACCGCAGGTGGCTCCGTTAAATGTCTGCACCGGTGCGCGGGGTCGGTCGGTCGGCAAATCGAGGGTCGGCGGCGCGCCCGCCATCTGTTCCTCCCAATACCGAAGCATGCGTCCGCCTTCGGCGCTTTCCAGCAACCGTTCTTGCCAACGCACGTAGTCGTGGTAACGAAACTCAAGCGGTTCATACTTCGGCCGGCCTCCCGCGCGCAGCGAGAAGTAGCTTTCTATAAGGTCGTTCATTAGAAGCACCACCGACCAAGCGTCGGACACGATGTGATGCATCGATAATATAACTACGTGTGCGTTATCGGCAGTGCGGAACAGTTCCAGGCGAATTACCGGCCCATGACGCAGATCAAACGGCCGGTTGGCATGTTCCACCAGCAACACTTTAAGTTTATCATCGTCCAACATGGTGGCATCGTGCTCGCGGAATTCGATTGTACCGCCGGTCCTTATAGATTGCACGGGTTCGCCGTCCTTCAATGAAAAGGTAACGTCGAGCATAGGGTGGCGGCGGAACAGGTCGGCAAAGGCCTCCTGCATGACGGGTATGTCCACATACGGAGATATTCGGGAGCTGTAAATGAGGTTGTAAGCCGGGCTGTCCGGAGCCAGGCGATGCAAAAACCAGAGGGCGCGCTGGCCTTTGGAAAGCGGGAACTCGGTTAATTCCTCTCCGGGCTCTAGGGTTTCCAGCTCGACCGACGGAGCGCCGTCTTGAGTGCCGGAAGCATCCTCGTCGCCGGCCGAGGCAACCAGCAGTTCGAGCACCGATTCGGACAATTGCGAGATGGTCGGACCCTGCAGAAATTTTCCCATCGGCAAGCTGATGCCCAGGTTGGACTCGAGGCGGTTCATTAGTTCGATGGCCATCAGGGAATCGAGACCGATAGCGGTCAGCGGAATATTTCCGTCAATCTTGTCGGCGGTGGTCCCGAAGACTTGGGCGACTTGTCCGCAGATATAATTCACCAGCATTTCATGGCGTTGCTTAGGAGAAGCAGACAGGATGTTGAGACGGAAGGCTGATGCGTCGGCCCCCAATGCACCGGCCGCGGAATCAAGATTTGCCACCTTGGCGTAGGTCGGCGATTTGGTGGTGGCCGGATTCAACTTCGCAAGAGCTTTCCAATTAACTCGGGAGGCACCCAACTGGATTGTGGTTCTGTTTAAAACACGGCCTAGAATGCCGAGAGCTTCGGCGGGGGTAAATCTCTCAAGTCCCAACTGATCGAGATATTTCGCAACTTTTTCATGGCGGGCAACATAACCGACTTCGGAAAGTGCGCCCCAGTTGAGGGTTAGCGCCGGGAGGCCCAGCGAACGGCGGTAGTAGGCCATAGCATCGAGGAAAAAATTCGCCGAAGCGTAGTTGCCCTGGCCGGTGGCCCCGACCATGGAAGAGGCCGATGAGAAATTGATGAAATGGTCGAGAGGAAGGTCGCGTGTATGCTTGTGCAAGAGCCACGCGCCTATCATCTTCGGCCCGAGTACCTTCGTAAACTGTTCATCCTCCAATTGCGCGAGGAAGGCATCATCCAATACCATTGCCGCGTGGATGACACCTTTAAGGGGCGGCATGTCCTTTTTTATGTCGGACAAAACTCGAATCACATCCTGCTCGACTGTAACGTCGGCTTTCACCACTTCGATCCTCGCTTCCTGTCGGCGCAAGGATTCCAGTGTTTCATTAACCTCCTCTGAAGCGGCTCCACTGCGTCCCATGAGCACGATGTTTCGCGCTCCTTTGTCCACCATCCACCGCGTCAATTCGATGCCAAATCCCCCCAGTCCGCCTGTAATAAGGTATGTGGCGTCGTGATTGAAAAGCGATCGTTGATCGCTGGACGACCCCACATCAATAGAATCCTGCTGCATTGAGAGCACGATCTTGCCGGTGTGTTTGGCCTGTGCCATATAGCGGAAGGCATCGGCAGCCCGTGTTATCGGAAATGTTTTAAGCGGCAGTGGACGCAGGCTTCCATCCTCGAAGGAAACGGCAAGTTTGCGCAGCATCGAGGTGAGGAATTCGGGCCGTTCTTCGAGGAGCTTCGAGAGGTCGATGGCGAAAAATGAGATGTTGTTTTTAAAAGTTTCCAGCCCGATTTTGCTGTTCTGGTATATATCGATTTTCCCGATCTCGAGGAACCGCCCGAAAGGCGCCAATACCGAAAAACTTTTGGGGATGAAATCTCCCGCCAGTGAATTCAAAACCACGTCCACCCCTTTGCCGCCGGTTATTTCCTTTATCTCATCGGCGAAATCCAGGGAGCGCGAATCCATCACGTGTGATATCCCCAGGGAGCGCAGGAAATCGCGTTTTTCGGGTGAACCCGCGGTGGCAAAAATTTCAGCGCCGATACCTTGTGCGATTTGAATCGCCGCCTGCCCCACTCCTCCCGCGGCTGCGTGAATCAAAACTTTTTCGCCGGGTTCAAGCCGGGCGAGGTGATTCAATGCGTAATGGGTAGTGAGATATACGATGGGCAGAGTTGCCGCTTCCTCAAAGGAAAGACGGGAAGGCTTTGGTATAACCAGATTATGGTCGATTGTGGCAAATGATCGGAAGCAATAGGGAACCATGGCGATGACTTCATCACCTACTTTATAATCTGTTACATTATCCCCTACGGATACGACGGTACCCGAACACTCATCGCCAAACCATTTCAAGTCTTCGGAATAACCGGGATAAATACCCATGGCCTTCATCACGTCACGGAAATTTAATCCCGCCGCGGCCACTTGTATTTGCACTTCCTCGGGACCGGGCTGCAAGCGTTCCGTTTCTATCAACACAAGATTGTCCAAAATTCCCGGAGTGGGAATTTCCAATTGGTAGGACAGTATTTCATTCCCTTTAATTGCGTCCCGGGTCTTTACCGGAAGCTCTTCGATTGATTTCCTTACAAGCCTGTTTACAAACCTGCCCTCCTGCCGCAGAGAGACTTCCAGCTCTTCGTTGTTCGAAGAAATTTCTTCAAATAGAGCCTGCGCCTCGTCTTCCGATCCGTCAGAAGCCAGATCAATGACGGTCCATCGGAAATCCTCGTGTTCATTGTTTGCTACCCGGGTCATTCCAAGCAGAGGCGTCGAGGCAATACCGGTTAGGATTTCCCCCTCTTCTACTGAATTTGCCCCTCTCGTAATCAACCATACACGAGGCGAAGATTTTAATTCGGCCCCTACCAGGGCTTGAGCCAATTTAAGGACATGCAGACAGCCGCTTTGCTGAGATTGTAACAGCGAATCGGCGTCTATTTTATCGGCCCGTGGGTGATTGAGGCTCCAGAGGTGAACCACTCCTTTGATGGGTGTGGATTCTTGGTCGATTCGGGCCAACACCTCCGCAATGTCTTCCCGCCTGCCTGGATTTATCTGAATTTTTCCATCTTCCTGTGAGCATAAGTTATCTCCAGAACTTATTTGCAGACAGACATTGCCCTGTTTCTCAAGTTTGCCGGCTAGCTCCGCTCCTGTGCCTGAATCGTCGGTGAATATCAACCATGCACCATCTGGCGCAGTGTCCTCTCCCAAATCGATTTCAGGCTCCTGCAAGGTTTCCAGTTTCGGCCCTCTCGTCATAAACAGCGTCTGAAATGCATCATCGGCTTTCTCGGTATCCACTATTGAAGTCACATCGCTAAACCCGCACTCAGAGAGAAGGTTTTCCCACTTCCGGGGGGACAATAATGCGTAGGAAGGACGCAGGTCGGTGTCCTTGAAATTCCACCAACCCTCCAATAAACCGAAGACCAGGTCGAGGAACGGCCTGCCGGTTGTCGCTTCGAGGAAAATGAGCAGACCCTCAGACGACATGAGCTTGCTGATATTCTGCAGTGTATCGCGCAGGTTGGACGTGGCATGCAATACGTTGGTGGCCAGGATCAAATCGAAGGAATGAGGGTGGAAATTCTGTTCTAAGGGAGATTTCTCGATATCGAGGATTGAGTACTCAATGAAATCGTAATCTTTAAACTTCTGCTTTGCCTGGCCTGTGAACAGCGGTGTGATGTCTGTAAAGGTATAATGGGTTTTATCCTTTGGCAGCACCTCGAGCACTTTTGCGGTCATCGAGCCTGTGCCGGCGCCGATTTCCAGAATGCGTATGGTGCTCTTTTCTTTCAATTGTCCCAGAGCCAATGAAACCACTTTCTGGATTATCTGGTTGTAGAGGATAAAGTCCGGGGCATCCGTATAAAACTTCTCAAGTCTGGAAGCTGAGCCGCCCGGGAATATGAGTTCGAGCGGATCTTCCTTACCGGTAAGCACCTCAGCTAAAACAGGCCCGCAGGATTCCAGCAGATCAATATCTACATAAAAATTCGGGAACTTGGATTTCAGTTTTTCGCATATGGATGATGCTGCCTGGAGTTCCGGCACCTCTGACACTTCCCATTCACCTTCATCGGAAACCTTGAACACATTTTCTGTCCTTAAATGCTCCATTATGGCGTCGAAAAGTCGATGATGCTGCTCGACAATTCCAAATTGATCCCGGAGCCCCGCAACAGTTATCCTGTCGCCTTTTTGGGCAGCCCATCCCAACTTGCTAAATGCATTTAATATGTAATGGAAACTCAAGTGGTCCACCTGCGGCACAAACTCTTCCAGGTAATGCTGCATTTCGATCTGCTCGTAGAGTGGGCGTATCTGCGGCTTTAACGTTTCTGAAATCTGAGACGGATCTTCCAGTTCTTTAATTCCACGGCACATCTCCGATCCTCCCAGGAGTCGATCGTGCCGCCATTCGAATTGGTAAAAGCAGTTGTTAAGATCGCTTTGATACTCGCCGTCGCTTTGTTTTACACGCTGGGCGCGGAATCCCCGGATTTCCGCCACCTGGTTCCCGCTCTCATCGAATACGTCTATATCGGCTTCGACAATTTCGCCATCATCACGAATCAGCCGCGCATGGCTCCACAAATGCGCCCCTGGTTTCTCAAATAACCGCACGCGATCTACTGCAACGGGCAAATAAAAGTTTTCGGCAGCATTAGCGTCATCGGCTACGACCTGGGCGCCTTTGACGCATTGAAAGCAAGCGTCCATTATTGCCGGGTGAAATTGGTATTCAGAAACGGTGTCGAGCACATCCTTCGGCACCGGAATTTCGCCCAGAGATTCCTTGGGCCGGCGCCACATTGCCTGAATTTCGCTAAAGCAGGGTCCAAACTGGTAACCCGCATCTTTGAACTCCGAGTATATCTTTTCGTGATCGACCCGCTCCGGTAAAACGGAACGCATCTTTTCGAGGTCGACCTGCTCGGGCCGGCGTGGAGTCAACTTCTGGATTCGACCATGAGCATGTAAATCCCACTCGTGGTTGGTTCCGGTATCAGAACTGAAGATTTTAAATGAACCGTCCGTATCATCGTAAATAAACTGCAGGGTAACGGAACTTTCCGCTCCAAAAAATAGCGCCTTGACGAACTTCATATCTTCCACGGCAATCGGGTCGTTTGGATAAATGGCCTTTCCTGCCGCAAGACCCATTTCCACGTAAGCGGATGCCGGGAATACTATTGAGTCACGCAACCGGTGGTCGGTAAGGTAGGCAAATGCCCGAGGGTCCAGGACGCATTCCCAGGTCGGAGAAGGAGCAGTCGCTTTCATGCCCAGAAACGGGTGTTCAATGGTACCCAGGCGATATTCATGTGAAGATGGTGATTCGAGCCAGAATCTCTCATGCTGCCAGGGGTAAGATGGTAATCGGACAAATCGCGCATCTTTGTCGCAGAGCGATTTCCAATCTATCGTGTGGCCCAGACAGAAGAGCTTTGCCAGGGTACCGAGGATTATCTCCTGATCGTCTTCATTACGCCTGAGGGAAGGCAATACCGTTCCCTTGCCTCCGGCATTGGCTATACACTCCGAAATGGAACTGGACAATGAGGGGTGAGGTCCAAGCTCCAGGAATGTGTCATACCCCTCACCGATCATCGCTTCCACAGCAGATGCAAACTGCACCGGCTTGCGTACATTATCCCACCAGTATTGCGATTGGAATGTTTTCGCCTTCTCCTGTTTGCCTGTTACGGTTGAAAAGACTTTAATGTCGGCGGAACGGGTTTTGATGCCTTCAAGTGACTCGATCAATTCCTCCCGTATTGGGTCCATTTGGAAGCTGTGGAAAGCGTAATTAACCTTGAGCGAGCGGCAGAAATAATCTTTTTCCTCCAACGGTTTGACAGCTTCTTCTATCGCTTCGCTTTCTCCACTCAAAGTTACCAGTGATGGGCTGTTAATTGCCGAGATTTCCACCCGGCCCTCATATGATTCCACCACCTTACGGGCCTCTTCCAACGTCATCCCGACAGCATACATCGCACCCTTGCCATGGGTAGTCTGCTGCAATCTGCTTCGGTTGTAAATAATCCGCATCGCATCCTCGAGTGAGTAAATACCCGCTATATAAATCGCGGTTACCTCTCCAACGCTATGGCCAACAACGGCAGACGGAGTGACGCCCCAAGAGCGCCACAACGCGGCCAATCCCACTTGCAATGCGAATATGCAAGGCTGGGCGATCTCGGTTTCCCCCAGGCGCGTGCTCGATTCGTCTCGATTAAGCTCTTCCAAAAGAGACCATGAGGCAAATTTGCTTAATATCCGGTCACTCTCTTCAATTTTTTTGCGGAATACCGGTTCCTTCTTCAGTAACTTACGACCCATAGCCCACCACTGAGGTCCTTGACCGGTAAATACAAAAGCAATGCCTTTACCGGCTTCCGCTTTGACCTTTTCATTTACCCATCCCGAACCGGTTGTGCCTGCCAGAAATGCGTCGATTTGCTCAACTAACGCATCGCGGTCTTTACCTATCAAAGCAAGACGGTTCTCGTGATGATTTTTGCGTAAGGAGGCCGAATAAATAATGTCGGACAGCGAGCTATCGGCATTATCCGCACTCTCTACGAGAATATCGCGATACGCTTCCGCGTAGGACTTCAATGCCTCGGGGTCTTTGGCGGAAATGGGTAGGACGGAGGGCCGGACATTTTGTTTTTTGCGTCCCTTACGCCGCCGTGCAGGTTTGGGAGCTTCGGCAAATACCACATGCGCGTTGGTCCCTCCAAACCCGAATGAGTTAACAGCGGTTATCGCAGGACCGGTTCCGTTGGGCAGGGGTTCCACCTTCGTCGGCACGCGCAAGTTCAATTTCTCAAATGGTATTTCAGGATTCGGGTCTTTAAAATTAAGATTAGGCGGGATTTCCTTGTTGTGCAGAATCAGGACTGCTTTTATGAGTCCTGCTATACCGGAGGCGGATTCCAGATGGCCTATGTTGGTCTTTACAGAGCCTATCACACATTCCTCACCCACTGGACGCTGTTGTGATAGCACTGTGCCAAGGGCCAGAGTCTCTATCGGGTCCCCGACAGGTGTGCCTGTCCCATGTGCTTCCATGTAACAGACTTGCCTTGGGGAAATTCCGGCTTGTTCATAAGCTTCGATAAGCATCTCTTCCTGTGAGTCCCGGCCGGGAACAGTCATGGAACTGGTGCGTCCGTCCTGGTTCACTACTGATGCTCGAATGACCGCGTAAATAGAGTCTTCCTCGGCTATCGCCACACTGAGCGGTTTTATTACAATCATGCCCACGCCCTCGCCCCGGACATAGCCGTCGGCCCTTTTATCGAAAGCGAAACAACGTCCTTTCGGGGAAAGCATCGAGGCCTTGCTGAACCCGATCGAAGAATAGGGGGTTATGAGGGCATTGACGCCGCCGGCGAGCGCTGACTCGCATTGGCCGGACCAGATGCTGTTGCAGGCAAGGTTGACCGCTACCAGGGCGGATGAACAAGCCGTATCGATTGAGATGCTGGGGCCCTTTAAGTTGTAGAGATAGGAGATTCGGTTAGAGGCGATGCTCAGGGTACTCCCGCTGTTGGTGTGCACGTCCACTGCCCAGGGGCCTTGGATGTTCGCGTAGTCGTTGCTGGCAATGCCTACAAAGACCCCCGTTCGCGATCCTTCCATCCGGTCCGGCGGCTGCCCGCCGTCTTCAAGCGCTTCCCAGGCCACTTCAAGCAGCCAGCGTTGTTGCGGGTCCATACGCAGGGCTTCGCGCGGGGATATTCCGAAAAAGCGCGCGTCAAACAAATCTATTTTGTCCAGAAACCCACCCCAACGGGTAATCATCTTTCCCGGAAGCTGTGGATTGGGATCGTAAAACCGATCAACATTCCAGCGGTCCCGAGGAACTTCAGAAACGGCATTTACTCCCTCGCGCAAAAGGTTCCAGAAAGACGGGACATCATGCACACCTCCGGGAAAACGGCACCCTATGCCAACGATTGCCAGTGGTTCTCGGCTGTTGGTACTCATTGGGTGGTGCCCTCATTTCCTGCTGACAGGCTTCGTGTCGGAAACTTGCGGTATATGGGGCTTTTCATGTTACTCTTGTTCAACCACTAGCCAACGCAGGTCTGCCCTGGTAAATTTAGAACAGACCCCCGTTTCACAACTGAAAAACTAAATAAATGGGCAGTAGGGTTGTCAAGAGTAACTGTAAGCGTATCTGATGCCGCCAATTCCGTATTTTAAGGCCTCACGCAGGCGCAGCCTTGCGCAGAAGCTCCACGGAGCTCGCCTTCCCGTCCCGCAGCTGCGGGACGGGACCCCGCCAACGCGGGGCTCATCCTGGTTTGGGCAACAGGCCCTTTACTATTGACCCATCCTGCCGCCTGCAGTTACGAAAGATACAGCAATCCGCCGTTACTGTAACTGTCGAATGTTTTTAAAGCCAGTGAGAGAATCGTGGTAATTTCATATGAAACTGACCCGTATCGCCCTGCAGGAAAGCCGCCTGACACTGACTCTGGTGCTATTCATGCTAGCCGGCGGCCTCTTTGCCTTATGGCAATTGCCGCGCTCTGAGGACCCGCCCCTCATTTTCCGCTATGCCGTTGTCCAGGCTTATTTCCCGGGCACCTCGGCTAGCAGGGTGGAATCGCAGGTGACCGGCAGAATAGAGAACGCCCTGCGACAAATCCCGGAGATCGAGTTCATCAACAGCGTATCACGCACTCACGCCGCCGGCATTGTAATCAAAATCCACGACCGCTACAATGACTTGCCGCCGATATGGGACAAATTACGCCGAAAAATAGACAGCGTGCGCGCCACCCTGCCCTCCGGGGTGAAACAACTCGTATTTAACGACGAGTTCGGAGAAGTCTTCGGCATCATTGTCACCCTGGCCGGAACCGATGACCCTGACGGCGGAGTGAATTTTACATTTAAGGACTTGCAGGCCCAGGCACGCAAGTTGCGCGGCAAACTTTTGGAGCTGGAGGATGTGGCAAAGGTCGAACTCATCGGCGCCCGCAAAGAACAGATCGCCCTGGAATACGACGATTTGGAAATGGCGGAGGCCGGGCTCTCTGCGGGACACTTGAAGCTATTCCTGGAAAGCCGGCAGTCCATTACACCAGGCGGAACCATCCGGCAGGGTGAGAAACGCATCCTGGTAGAAACAGGCGGCGAGCCCGGCTCGATTGACGACTTGCGAAACCTGCCGATCGTAATTCCGGATACCGGTGACGAGTTTTACCTCGGCGACGTTGTGGATATACGGCGCGAACTGGCAGGCCCGCCGGTGGAAATTATGAAGTCCTCGGGACGGCTCTGCGTCGGCCTGGCTATTTCCCTGTCCGATGGAGGCAACATTGAAAAGCTGGGACGCGAGGTGAGCGCCGCACTGGACCGTTACCGCTCCTCGGCGCCGACAGAGCTGGTAATCGACACGGTTGCCTTTGAGCCGGCCCGGGTTACATGGAAAGTCAACCGCTTCTTTATCAACCTTCTGCAGAGCCTGATAATCGTAGGAGTTATCCTGATCCTTACCTTGGGCTTGCGCGCCGGATCGGTCATTGCAGGGGTTATTCCAATGGTAATCCTTGCCGGCTTGGCGGTGATGCTCGTGCACGGTGATACCCTCAACCAAGTCGCACTCGCGGGCTTCATTGTCGTGCTCGGCATCCTGGTCGACAACCATATCGTCATCTCGGAACGCATCCTGAGACTGCGTGATTCCGGCGTGAAACGGCTCGAGGCGGCACTTTCGGCCACGAGTGAACTTTGTGGGCCGTTGTTAACGGCGTTTCTTTGCACGGTGTCGGGCTTTTTGCCAATATTTTTGGCACAATCATCCGCGGGCGAATATGCGTCTTCCTTATTTATTGTGGTGACCATCACCTTGTTGTGTTCACAAATCTACGGCTTCACAGTCACCCCGGCGCTCTCTCTCCGTGTTTTCAAGGTGAAAGGCGCCGGTGGAGTCACCTTGCGGGATAGGCCGGGCTACCGGTTCTACCACCGGCTCTTGTCCGCCTTCCTGCGCCGCCGGGCGGTCGTATTGCTTGTGGCGGCGGCGGTTTTTGTAATTTCACTCTATTGCTTCCGATTACTTCCGAAAACCTTCTTTCCCCCGTCTGACCGTCCAATCTTCTCACTGGAACTGGTATTCCCCGCCGGCACCGCCATCGAACACACCAACGAGGCGGCTGACATACTCGACCACTTCGTACGTGACAACCTGATGGCCGAAGATAACGGCGAAGACGGAATCACCAACTGGGCCATGTTTATTGGGCGAAACGCCCCGCGTTTTATCCTCAATCATAGACCCAGAATTTACATTCCCGAGCTCGCCTACGGCCTTTTCAACGTAACCTCGGTCAAAACGATTCCCTCCATGATCGAGCAGCTCGAGGAATTTAGCCTGAAACGTTTCCCTGAGGCCCGAGTCCGCATCCTCCCGCTCGAAGCTGGACCGGCAGTCGGCTTCCCGGTGAAAGTCCGCATTTCGGGAGAGGACATAGCAGGCATCTTCTCCATCGTTGACGAAACAAAGGAGAAACTCCGCGCCATCGATGGTGTGCGCAATATAAATGACGACTGGGGTCCGCCGCTGAAAAAATTCCGCGTTCTGCCGGACCAGGAGGAGGCCGCGCGCGCCGGGGTTTCCGTGCGAGACCTATCCATTGCCCTTCAAGCGATCTTGACCGGCCTGCCCGCCGCCGATTTGCGCGAACAAGGCGGCCCGACACCGCTTATCGTGCGCGCTCTAACCGAAAATGGAGTCACCATCGAGGATATCGAGGCCCAGCACGTTTACTCACGGCTTACCGGCAAGTCGGTTCCTTTGAGTGAAATCGCCAACATAGAGGAAACCTATGAGCGGACCCGAATCAGGCGTATCAACCACCAACGCACCGTTACCGTGCGGGCAGACCTTGGCGACGGCCTTAGCCCGGGCGCCATCGACTCAGAGTTGTCCACTTGGTTGGCTGGAAAAAAGGCCGACTGGGGTTCTGAATACAACGTGCGCCTGGCGGGCGCGGGAACGGAATCGATCAAAGCAAACCGCTCCATCATGGCCAATCTGCCTTGGGCGGGGTTAATCATCACGCTATTGCTTATCAGGCAGACGCGATCCTTTCGGCGTACCTTTATAATATTATGCGCGGTTCCAATGGGAATTATCGGGGTGGTAGCCGGTTTGTTTATCAGCGGTCAGCCCTTCGGCTTCATGACCCTTGTCGGCATGATCTCCTTAACCGGCATTGTGGTTAACAACGCCATCATTCTAATCGACCGCATCCGTCTGAACATGGAAGAAGGACGGCTGACACCCCAGGCATGCATAGTGGAAGCCTCGCTCAGCCGCCTGCGGCCCATCCTGTTGACCACTATTACAACCATCGGCGGCATCCTGCCGCTCTACATGAGAGGCAGCCCCATCTGGCAGCCCATGGCCGCGGCCCTGATCTTCGGCCTGCTCTTCTCGACCCTCCTTGTATTAGGCATCCTCCCGGTCCTCTACGCGGTATTATTCAAAGTACGCTATCAGAATTGAACGTTACCCCTTCTGCTCTATTCCATTCCCTACTACCATTGACCATTGTTCATTATCCACTCCTCCCGACCAAAGACCAGAGACTAAAGACTCCTTACGCCTCTGGCGTCGGGTTAAGTGGTTTTTTCAATCGCCTGGTGGAAACAGTAATCGAAGAGTATTTGCCATTCGCATAATTGCAGGTTGCGGCAGAGGGTTTCAGTTGCCGACCCGCTGTTGACGACACACTGGCAGAGATCGACGAATTTGAACGGGTTCCACGCTTGCTGAGTGCGCAGATATTCGGATTGCCCGTCTCTGTCAACCTTCTCGGCAAGTTGCGTGGCCTCTTCGCACAAGTCCGGCCAGATGGGATGTTCTCCGGTTCGGCGGAACCAGTATTTGGCGTTCGAATAGTCACCTTCACGCCGATGCAGGATTCCGTGCCAGCAACTGCCGGTGCGGCTGTCGATTTGCTGACTGATATTATGTGACTCCTCCAAAAAGTCGTGCAGGAGCCAAAGACCGGATATGCAGCAGGCGGCCATTTCCCTTTCTGCCAGGTCGAAGCCCCGGAAAGCCGTATCGACGGTCAGCCCTTTGAGGATTTCACCAGCCGTCCCAACGGGGACGCCGGAATCGAGCGATGGCAAATCCGCGCGCAGGACGAGTGGTTCGAGTACAGGACCGTATTTTGAAGGTTCGAAGGCATTCATGCTGAATCGTTATTGCGGCGGACGGTTTTGCGACTGTTCTATAATATCAAATATGGATCGTATAATTTGCTGGGTCGGGTCCTGGTAGGGCTGCTCTGCCGGCTGTGCAGGGGGTTGCGCCTGCTCGATTTGCTCGGGCGATTGACCTTCGAGGTCAACTCTGCCGCCAAACCCTAAAGCGCCAAGCGCTGAGGAATTTAACACTCTGAATAGTTCGGAATAATCCGGGTTGGCCGGGGTGCCGCGAATGGAAAAGGCTGGGCCCCGGTAATAATCGAGGGCATCCATTCTACTCGTCAACTGCCCCAGATCATTAAGCAAGTAGGCGGCCTGGCCCTTTGCGGCAAGCAGCGCGTCAATCCGCAATGGTTGGTCCATCACCGGCAGGTCGTTCCGGTAGTGGACCGTGCCGGCGCCGGAAACATGGATTTCCGGGCCCAGCACAGTGAAGTTCGTCAGATTGATATTCAAGTCCTGCCCGCGCACCGCCTCGATCTTGATTTCATCATAGGGGACCTTGCGCAAGTATGTTGTCAAACGGTTTAATGTATTGAGTCCCGATACTCGTTCACCGGCGAAGATACCTGCAATTCCCGCGAGGGCCGCGGCGGTTTGTGCCCTCTCGCCGCCGCTTTCCAAAACCCGGAAGAAGCCTCCGGCGCTTTCCATTTGAACCTGGCCGCGCACCTGTTTCAACAATGCGGGCAGATCTGAACCGTCGCTCCGGGCCTGGCCTCCGATATTAAAAATGCCTTCGACGGCGGGAGGCCGGCCGGGATTGGCGGTGGCCAGAAATTTGCCGGCATCAAAGTTCTGCATGTCTATTCGTGCATCGAAATGGTATGGCAACGTCCGATTCCGGTTAAAAGTAATCTCTCCGTCAATTACCAGGGGACTTTCACCCAGATCGATCTTTATGTGCGGCAGGATGATGCGGTTCGGCTCCAATAGCAACTCACCCTGCAAATTCTCGATGCTATATCCGCCTCCGGTCTGAATCCGCTTGAGGTCGAATATGGCGTTGCCTGTAAATCCCGCCCAGGCAGCCCGGGCCCCCGATTCGGCGGTTGGGGTCCGGCCCGGAATGCCTTTGTATTTCGATGATAGCCGACTTCTGTCGTCCGACCGGCCTTGATGCAACGCCGCACCCAGGAAAGTTTGAATAACGACCAGCGCTGGTCCGTCTCGTAAGGCGCGGGCAAGGATTTGCAAGTCGTCTAAAACAAAATTATTCCCGCTAATGCGCGCCTCGACATGGCGGCTTTCGGTAGTGATTTTACCATTGAGCCGTATTATGGCATCGGTGACCTCTTCGGTTCCAGTAATGTCCAATGGCAATCTCGCCGTAAAGTTCCCATCTGGTTTCCAGGTTACATTTGCCCCAACGGTTCCTCGAGGTATTCTGCCCGAGTCATTCCGCAGGCTGAGGTTTTCGAATCGCGCTATAAGGATCGCTGACAGCTTCTGTTTCGGGTCTAGGGAGACTTTAAGATTCAATTTGCCGTTGGAAAAATTGTCGTAAAGACGCAAGTAAGGTTGATTAAAAAAGCCAGGGAAATTGACCTCGAAATCGCCCTGCAGGAAGGCCAAAGGTTGTTCTTCGCCGGGATGCACTTTAACTTGTCCCGAACCATTCAACATGGGGCGGCCTAGTGATTTGATATCGAGACCCTTCAATGAGGCCGCGATCCGATTTTCGCTCCATAGCAAAGTCGGTTTAACAGTTAGATCCAGGGAATCGACCAGCGCCTTGCCGTTATGTGCTAACGAGAGCCTTGTAACCACAAAGGACCTTGTGGCATCAAGTTTCTTAGAGTCGCCGTCGGCCGAGAGAATAAAGGCGCCGTCGAGGAGGCCTTCTACTCGCAGGCGCCGGGCGCGCTCGGGTCCTTCGAATAATGGCCACTGTTTAACCATGTCCAGGGACAGCCCCTTTAATTCAATATTCAACAAATCACCCGACAGGCTCTCCAATCCGCGCATAGGATTCTTGAGTTCTAAATCCACGGGCTGCAAAATACGGGAAATGAGGACCGGCCGCCCTCCGCTTAAAAGACTCATCCGGGCCGTCCTTACACCTATTACTCCGGACTCGAATTTCAGCTCGAAATCGGTGTTAAGGGTAAGGTCTTTCCAACTCATACCCGAAAAATCGGCAACAAAAGGTTGCTTTTGGAATTCCTCCATGTATGCGGTGATTTGCCCGGCCGCGGATTCCGGAAACCATCTCCCGCTTTCAAAGACGACCCGGAATGCCGCTTTTCCCTCCAGCAGGGCATCGCTGCCGGCGCTTATTCGAAGCCGTTTAACATCCAACCTGAGTTCGTTGTGTGACAAAGCCAGTTGAGGCTCCAGCGATACATCCATCTCCCAGAAACTCGACCATTGCCCGAAGGCCAACCTCACCTCTTTGAGCAAAAGGGGTTGAGTTGATTCAAGGTTCAAAGCGCTGCCCGATCCAACAACCTTGAACCCTCCCTGCATGATGCCGCCTGCGATGTCCAAGCCAGGCCGATCCAGGAATGGTTCAATCCAGGCCAGCGGCAAACCGTCGATATTTATATCCAGAAGGTCGCCCCAGACTTCCGGAAACTCCATGAGAGTTTCTGAGGTATCGAGCCGGAATGGCTGCCGGGAAGCCATCCGGAGCAAGTTACTGCCATCGGTATCCAGGAGCGAAAGGCTCAATTGGTCGATGAATACAGTCGTTCGCTCAAATCTCAATTCTGTCTGCGCAATCATCTCAATGGGGCCCACGGCGCCCAATTTGGGAATCAGTCTTTCGAAGTGATCGGCATTGAGCTTCAAGGTGCCGTTGGCGAGGCCCACTCCGCTTTTCAAGTTGTATCTAAACTCACCTTGACCTATGGCCAGAAAATCCGGCAGCGAATGGCCCAATGCGAACGGAGCAAACTGGTCGGCGTCGGCATCGACACGAAATCGGCCGGTCAACTCGCGCGCCGCCCTGTCATAACCCGCGTCCACGAAAAGGATTTCGCCCTGCCCTTCAGAGGCCTCAGGCCCGGTGAGACTGATAGTGTATGATTCATCTTGTTCATTCAATTTCATCTCCACTTTCCCATGCAATAACACCGTTCCTTGCAGGGAAGGACCATGGGCCTTGGAATCGAATTCCAAATATACATCGGCCAGACCTGATGGATCGGCCTGCTTCACAGTGCCTGACCCATCGAGATCAATTCGGGTAATCGGCGCTCCAGGCGAATAGTCGGCCACATTGCCGTTAAAGGCGAAATTTCCCGTTTGTCCCGGCCCAAGGCTGTTAATTGAAAGGTCGAAACGCACCTCGCGATTGCCGGGCAGCAACACCCTGCCCTCTAATACCGCGTTGTCCAGCCATACGGGAATAGCCAACCTGTTAAGGTCATAAACACCATCGAACGACGGCCGCCTTCGTGGCCGGTTTTCCGTCCGGATAATTGGTTTGGACACCGTCGGCCGGGAAGGAGCCGGCTTAGAACCAGTCGCACCCAAGGTCTGCCGAGCTTGTTTTGTTGGCAACCGTGAGATATCGAGGAACAAGCCCCGGACCTCGGCATGTTTGATATTGACCTCGCCACGAAACAGTAAGGGTAGAAGCTCCACTTCAAATTCGGCCCGTTCCACACTCATTCCAAAATCTCCCTGAAGCAAATGCAGACCGCGAACCTCGGCACGGTTGAAGCCGACTTTTATGTATTCCAGCTTGACAGGCAATTCGGGCCGGCGACTCGCCAGTATCTTTGTAACGACGGCCCTCTGCACCTCGGGGTTGGTTACCAGAAGACCGAAACCAGCCGCTATTATGATAAATACCGCGCCGGCAACAAGGAGGATTCGGATCGTTTTATTCATTAGAGCTGCCGGGCCTGCCGGGAACGTCTTTTGTCCTGGAAACTTTTAAACATGCCGATAAAAAGCCGTCTATACAATTCGAGGCTTAAATCTCACGGAAATTCCTTCCATCTTCGACAAGCTTAAAGGGCCACCGTTCCCGGAGTTCGCCTTCCCGTCCCGCAATTGCGGGACTCATCCTGATTTAGGCAAAAACTCCTGCCTATTGGAGTAGAACCGGCGGGATTTTAAAAAAAATCCCTCCGCCAATGCTCTATTTGCCCGGACGATCACGGAAGCGCTTTTCCTTGACCTTTACAGCCTGCTTTCCCACGCGCTTGCGCAGGTAATACATGCGCGCGCGCATGGTAACGCTCTCGCGCTCCACTTCGATCTTATCGATATTGGGTGAATGCACTGGGAAGACACGCTCGACCCCTTCGCCGTAAGATATGCGGCGCACGGTAAATGTTTCATGGATACCTGAACCCTTGCGCGAGATAACTATGCCGGGAAAGAGCTGGATGCGCTCCTTGCCGGCTTCACGCACTTTTGTGTGGACTATCACACCGTCGCCCACCTTGAAATGATCGCGGCCCTCTTTCAGTTGTTCCCGGGAAATTTGGTCTATGATTGGATTCATGATTTTGCGTTTTGTTTGGCTATTAAATCGGGCCGGCGTTGCCGGGTTTTTTCCAACCGGCGCTCATTGCGCCAACTTTCGATGGCTTCGTGATCCCCGGAAAGCAATACATCCGGCACATTCATTCCACGGAATTGAGCGGGCCGGGTGTATTGAGGAAAGGACAGCAAGTTGCCGGTAAAGCAATCCTGGGTCAAGGACTTTTCCTCTCCCAGCACACCGGGAATATAACGACAGACCGCATCGATTAAAATGGCGGCGGCAAGCGTGCCGTTTGTCAGAATATAATCGCCGATACTGACCTCAAGATCGATAAGCTCGTCGCGCACTCGCTGGTCTATTCCCTCGTAATGGCCGCTGACCAGTACCATGTGGCCGCAATCCGCCAGCGAGCGGGCAAGTGACGAAGTGAGGGTCTCTCCATCGGGAGTCAGATAAATAACGCGGCCGGACTCGGTGCCCAACTCCTCAATAGCAGCAAAGAGAGGCTCGGGCTTAAGAACCATACCGGCTCCTCCGCCGAATGGCCGGTCGTCGCTGGTCTTATTTTTGTCGCGTGCCCAATCGCGGATATTGCGCACCCGGATATCTAAAATTCCCCCATCAACCGCTTTCCCGATCATACTCTCGGAAAGATAACCCGAAACCATGCCAGGAAACAATGTGAGCAAATCTATGGTTAAGGCTGGCATGGCGGGATGACAGGGCGGGAAGGTTCACAGGATAAATAATCTGGCGGGTTGGTCAGGAATCCGATTTGGCTTCGGGAGAAGGATCATCGGTATCCTTTTTTTCACTTGGAGCATCGCCGGTTTCTTCAACGGCAGCTTCTGATTCAGTGGCCGGCGCAGTTTTGTCCTCAGTACTTTCCTGAACCTCGGTATCGGCGCTCTCGACAACCTCAGCCGCTTCTGCAGGTTTTGCTTCGGCCTCGGCGGGTTCGGCTGACTCTGCAGGTTCAGCAGGTGTTGCTTCGTCCTCGGCGGGTTCGGAGGTTTCTGCTTCGACAGGTTCGGGAGTTCCTGCCTCGGTGGGTTCGGCGCTCTCAGTAACGTCGGCTTTGGCAGGTTCGGGAGTTTCCGCCTCGGCGGGTTCGGATGACTCTGCAACCTCAGCCACTTCTGCAGGTTCAGCAGGTGTTGGTTCGGCTTCAGCGGCTTTGGCAGGTTCTTCCTGCGCTACGGGCTCTGCCTCTTCGGTTTCATCATCAGCCTTTTCGGGTTCTGAAGCTTCAGCGTCCTCTGCGGCCTCGGATTCTGTGGCTGCGGAAGGTTCAGTATCACCTTTAGCATCGTCTGACTCTGCGGGTTCTGTCGGCTCGGCAGGCTCTGCTTCATTGGATTCGGCAATTACCTTTTCAGGTTCTGCAGCTTTGGCGGGTTCTGATTCTTCGGCCTCCTCCTTGGTTTTGGCTGACTCGGGGGGCTCGGACACTTCAGCCTCTTCGCTTGCGGGAGTCTCGGCGGATTCTGGAGTTTTATCCTTGGTACCCGTTGCAACTTCGTCAGATTTTTCGGCTGTCTCTGTGGGCTTCTCAGCGGCCTCGTCGGGTTTTGCTTTGGCTTTGCTTTTCTTGGGTTTACGAACTTTTCGCTCCTTAAATATCCCTTCGGCTTCGGCTTTGGCCCGCCGGATGAGGGAACGCGCTGTATCTGACGGCTGGGCTCCCACCCCGATCCAGTAATCGGCACGATCCAGCTTCAGGCGCAACTCGTCCTCGTATTTATTTGCCCTGGGATTGTAAGTGCCGAGAATTTCTACAAAACGCCCGTCGCGTGGTGAACGCTCGTCGGCCACCACCATGCGGTAGGTCGGCGCGTGTTTGGTGCCGTGGCGCTGCAATCTGATTTTTACTGCCATAAATAAATATTTATTTAAATTGAGGATTCAGGAAAAGGGCAGAAAGAAACGATAGCAATAAAAGATGTCAAGCCGGATTCCCTCAGATACTGCCGAAAGTATGGGTCTGTCACCGGTTCCAACATAGGTCTTTTCCCTTGAAGGCGCACGATTATGACCAAGTATATCGCCATTTGGAGTACTGGAACCACTTTTGAGCATAGCCTATGTTAAAAACAGGAATTATCGGGCTGCCCAACGCGGGTAAAAGCACTCTCCTCAACGCCCTGACACGGTCACATCTGGCGGAGGCGGCCAACTACCCCTTTTGCACTATCGAGCCAAACCGGGGTATCGTTCAGGCTCTGGATAGTCACCTCAGCCCCCTTGCCGAAATAGCAGGGGTCCATACCATAATACCGGCTGCTATTGAAATGGTGGATATAGCGGGATTGGTGGCTGGTGCGAGCAAGGGCGAGGGTCTGGGCAACCGCTTCCTCGCACATATCCGGGAGGTCGACGCCATTATCCACGTAGTTCGCTGTTTCGAAGACGAGAACGTCGTCCACCCGGCCGGAACACTCGATCCGGTTCGCGACATCAAAATCATCTCCACCGAGCTTATCCTCTCAGACCTCGAATCCGCGGAAAGCCAATTGGAAAAGAACAGGAAAAAAGCCAAGGGGCAAGACAAGGAGGCCGCCGCCAATGCCGCTCTGCTGGAAAAAATTATCGAACAACTCGACGGCGGCCGTCCCGCCAACACTCTGCATCTGGAAGATGATGAAGTCCCGCGACTGCCCGGCTTTTTTCTGCTGACTGCCAAACCCGTCCTCTTCATTTGCAATGTTGCGGAGACAAGCCTGGCCGACCCCGGCGCAGACCTCCGAGTTAATGAAGTGCGGCAATACGTGGACCAACACCACCAGGCGGCATTCTGTATTTTCTGCGCAAAACTGGAAGAAGACCTTGGCGACCTGGATGAGGATGAGGTCGGGGAGTTCCTGTCGGCTTTCGGGGTAAAAGATTCAGGCGTTGCACTACTTATCGAATCCACCCGGCAACTGCTGGGGCTGGCATCCTTTTACACATTTAACGAAACCGAATTGCGCGCATGGACCTTTCAAAAAGGCATGACAGCCCGCGAATGCGCCGGGCTCATACACACCGATTTCGCCAAGGGCTTCATCAAGGCCGACGTCGTGGCCTGTGACGATCTTATAGCCGCCGGAAGCGTCTCCGCCGCCCGCGAAACCGGGAAATACCGCATCGAAGGCAAAGACCACCTGCTCGAAGACGGCGATGTTGTGCTCTTCCGCTTCAAGACTTAAGTATTTTAAAGGAAGTGAAATTGTCTGGATAACTCCGGCTATTTTTGCATTAAAGAATCCGGTTCAACGGTTGAATCGGAAATTCGCATAGACAATGCCCCACCATTTTTCACATCAAAAGCGCAAATCGCTAAAATGGATGTTCTTTTACCTCGGCATCTCATTACCCGCCGTTTTTTTACCGACCGGCTGCAAGCGGGCCGACATGGCTTATTATGAAATTGACAAAGAGGAGGTTCGGCCTGCCCAGACTGAGAAATCGGCGGGTCCATCTGAGAATCACTCGCATATTGACCCGCCGGGATTGCCGCCGGCCGGTATGCCTTCGGCCTCCATTACCTGGACTTTGCCCGAAGGATGGCAGGATGACGGTCCTCATCCAATCCGCACGGGCAGTTTCCATGTCCATGATGATAATGACGGCAGAGCCGATATTTTAGTCATGAGATTTTCCGGTGGCGCTGGAAGGGACCTGGACTTCGTAAACTTTGTCGCCCGCGAACTTCGATTGCCCGATTTTACAACGGCCAATATCAGCGAGGCAGCCGAACACGTCATACTGTCCGAAAAAGAATTCCTGCTGGTGGACATTACTAACGAGAATCCGCACCAGGATAGTACTCACGCGCTGCGCACCATAGCGGCCACTCTAACCAGGGACGGATATTCCTGGTTTTTTAAAATGACCGGGGACGCACCGCTGGTGGGCACGGAGAAAAATCCATTCCTGGCCTTTATTGAATCAGTCAAGTTTCAAGCTGCCAATATTCGACCTGTTCCCGGGAACAAATAATGAAGGCTCTCCTTAAAATCTTCGGTTCAATTAGACTAACGGTCACGCTGCTGGCGCTATCAATAGTTCTAATATTTTTCGGCACGCTGGACCAGGTTGATTACGGTATTCGGCATACCCAGGAAAAATACTTCGAAAGTCTCTTTGCATTTTGGAGCTATCCTCCGCAATGGATCCTCGGCGAATTGCTGGGCGACTTGCCCCTTCCCATGCCGGGCGGTTACTTGATCGGCCCGCTCCTGATCCTCAATCTCCTGACCGCCCACTTTCTGCACTTTCGGCCCAACTGGAAAAAATCCGGCATCGTTCTTATCCATACCGGCGTCGTGCTCCTGCTAATCGGGCAGCTAGTCACCCAACTGGTGCAGGAGGACAGCTACATGTGGTTGAACGAGGGAGGGATGAGCAACTTCCTCGAAAGCTTTCACGAAGACGAACTCGTCATCATCGACCGCACTGACCAGCTCAAGGATGACGTGGTGAGCATCCCCACCTCGCTGCTCAAGCGTCCAGGGGAAATCCAGGATCTAAAACTGCCCTTCCAGATAAAGGTGCGTTCCTTTTTCCCTAACTCATCAATTGTCAAGCGCGCTGATTCGCCGCAGGTTCAATCCACCCTTATCAATCGCGGACTCGGCCTCGATATGAAAATCGACGCCCGGGAAATTCCAGTAACCTACCAGCCGGACGAGCGCAATATCACCTCGGCTATCATAGAAATTCTCAGCCGGGAGGAATCCATCGGCGTCTGGCTGGTATCAAATATTTTTGACGATCGCTTTCCGGCGCAGACGTTTACGCACGCCGGACGGGATTACAAAATAGCCCTGCGCTACAAACGCCGATACCTCCCCTTCGAGCTCACTTTGGTTGACTTCACTCACGACCGTTATCCCGGAACCGATATTCCGAAAAATTATTCCAGCAAAGTGCGCCTTTTCAATTCCCGGACGGGTGAAGACCGGCAGGTGCTCATCTACATGAACCATCCGCTGCGCTACGAGGGTCTGACATTTTATCAGGCCTCTTTCGGCAAGGATGACACGGCCTCGATGTTTCAAGTCGTGCGAAACCCCGGGTATTTCATCCCCTACCTCGCCTGCATCCTGACCGCCCTGGGCCTGCTTGTTCAGTTCACTATCAGCCTGACGGCTTTCGCCGTCAAACGTTCTAAATGAAAAAATATGTCGCCATAGGCATTGTTGCAATCGCATTGATCGTCGCCCTGGGCGGATTTCTGCCGGTGCGTTTTGACTCATCCTACGACATTGAGGGCTTCGCCCGGCTGCCCATCCTGACCGGCGGCCGTTTAAAACCAATCGACAGCGCCGCCCGTAATTCCCTGCTCATTGTACGGGACAAACAAACCTTCAAGAACCAGGCCGGAGAAAAGAAAAGCGCCGCTGAATGGTTGCTCGATGTGACCTTGCGCCCGGAATTGGCCGATACTTACAAAGTCTTCCGCATCCATAACCCCGATGTAATCGACCTGCTGGGATGGCAAAAGGAAAAGGCCGAACAAAACGGCTTCTACTTTTCCTTTAATGATCTTCAGCCCGCCCTCGAAGAAATCGAACGCCAGGCTCGAACGGTTAATCCTGAAGCGCAATTGCGTTCTCCCTACGAACGGCAACTAGTCAAGCTGCGCCAATCCCTCATCCTCTACAACAAGCTGCTCCACAGCTTCCGTCCTCCCGGCGCCGGCGTATCGGACTTGCAGACCGAATACCGGACATACCATGCCCGCGCGAAGCAGGGTATGAAATCGCTTGCCGATCAGCAGGCGAACCGGCCGTTTGACAATACCACCCTCCGGATGTTTCTGGCTTTTGCCCAACGTTACAAGAACCTCGCCGATAATGCGGCCCTGCGTATTATACCGCCTGCCGATCCGGCTTTGGGCGCCGCAGGTTGGCAATCCCTGGGGATCGGCCTCATCGATTCGATCCGGACCGATAGCCTGGACCCGGCGATTATGTCCTATGCCCGCATGGTTGACGCCTATCGCGCGGAAGACCCGTCGGCTTTCAACGATGCGTTGAAGGGACTCGGAACGCAGGTCGAGGAACGCGCCGGGGAGGACACGGGTCGCGTCAATTACGAATACTGGTTCAACAATTATCAGGCATTATACCGAAGTATGGTAATCTACGTGCTGGTATTCGTACTGGCCAGTCTCTCCTGGCTTTTCTGGCCGCAAACCTTCGGCCGTGCCGCCTTCCGGCTGTTGGCGCTGGCCTTTGTGCTTCACACCTTCGGTCTGCTCTCGCGAATGTATATTCAGGGACGGCCCCCGGTCACCAACCTCTACTCCTCTGCCGTTTTTGTGGGCTGGGTTGCGGTGCTCTCGAGCCTGTTACTGGAGCGCCTCTACCGCAACGGAATCGGCAGCGCCGTAGCCGCCATGATGGGCTTTTGCACGCTGCTCATCGCTCACCACCTCGGCCGCGGAGGCGACACCTTTGAAATGATGCAAGCGGTGCTCGATTCCAACTTCTGGCTGGCCACTCACGTGGTCACCGTAACGATCGGCTATTCGGCCACCTTTCTGGCCGGTTTCCTGGCCATGATCTTTTTTGCTCGCGGACTGTTCACCCGAAGTCTGGACGACGGGACCGCCCGGTCGCTGAACCGCATGGTTTACGGCACGGTGTGTTTCGCACTGCTATTCAGCTTTGTCGGCACTGTGCTTGGCGGTATATGGGCCGACCAGTCCTGGGGCCGCTTCTGGGGCTGGGACCCCAAGGAAAACGGCGCGCTCATGATCGTGCTATGGAATGCTCTCATCCTGCACGCCCGTTGGGGCGGGTTGGTGCGAACACGCGGCCTTATGTTGCTGGCCATTGGCGGCAATATAGTAACCAGTTGGTCATGGTTCGGCACCAACATGCTGGGCGTCGGCCTTCACTCCTATGGATTTACCGACAAAGCCTTCCTGTGGCTGTGCGCGTTCTGGTTAAGCCAGATCATCATCATTACCGCGGGGCTGCTGCCCGCCCGCTACTGGCGTAGTCGCACAGCCCTTGGCAGGGTATAACTGCACGAAATCCGTGGACCAATATTTTAAACTTGCTCCACCGACGCTTCCTCTTTCAATCAACTCCAGCATTACGCCGGGGGATTAGCTCAGTTGGTTAGAGCACTTGCTCGACACGCAAGGGGTCACTGGTTCGAGTCCAGTATCTCCCACCAGTTAGAGGTGATTTAAGAGGCAATGTTTAATCCGAATCTGAACGGATAGCTATTAATTCCGGTTCATCGGCAAGGGTTGCACGTAAATATTTCGGAACTCGATGGGTGCGCCCTCGCTCTGAAAACCGATGCTTCCCTGAGTGTTGGAGGCTTTGGATACGGCGTTTTGAAAGACTCCGTTTACGTATGTGACGATGGAATCGCCGGCACAGAAGATGTCGTAGCTGTTCCACTCACCGGGTGCGCGTTTTGTGCTCGATTCTTTTTTGAGAATCTTGCGCTTGTCCGGTGCGATTTGTTCGCGCACCGAGGCTCCACCCATTACGATAACGTCACCGGCGTTTTCGCTTTTGAGCTGAGTTTCGATACATGTGGGCCATACTTTGTCTTCACCGGTTATATGGAGGAGCACGCCGCTGTTTCCGGGTTCTTCATCCCAACGCCATTCAACGTGCAGGTGATAATCGGCAAATGCGGCGGTCGTGCGCATGTATCCATATACAGTTCCCGAGCAGTGGGCGTTTCCATTTTTTACGCTCCAGATTGTCGCGGGATCCGCTGTTGGGTCTTTTAAAAAAAACTTCCAACCCGTGTAGTCACTGCCGTTCCAAAGTGAAATCCGCTTACTCGGAACAACCTTGTTTTCCCCAGCCTCGGCCGGCGGAAGGAGCGTTCCAAAAGCGAAACAATAAAACAGCGCAGTTAGGTGTATGATGCTTATTTTTGACATAGTGGCACGAGTGTGTGAAAAATCAGGTCGTCAGGCAAGATTTTAACTCGTACCCGGCTAATCAGAAAAAAAGCAAAAGAGAGCTTGAGCGTCTCCACGAAAAACCCACACTGCCTATTGACCAATACCTTCGGCGATGAATCAACCAAGTGATACTCCAGAACCTCCCCAAAGGAAACGGAAACTTTGGCGAGCCTGCGTAATCGCCACAGTCTTTCTGATTTTCATATCTTTTACGCCTCTGGTGATTCCGGAGAGCACGGCGGCTCCCTACCTTTTCGGTCTGCCGAGAACTTTATGGGCGGGCATCGCCATTTACGGCGCCCTGGTTTATTTAACTTTTGTGGGAACGCGTGTCTTCCCGCACAAGGACGACCCCGAAGAGACATGATTGTTTATATTGCCGGGTTCGGAATCCTGTGGTTGGGGGCGCTGGCCTGGTTTGCCCTTCGTTCGTATCAAAAGAACCAGACCGCGGATGACTACATATTCGCCGGATCGAACCTTGGCATGTTCATCGGTCTGCTAACTTTCGCCGCCACGCTGTTCAGCACATTTACGTTTATGGGCATGCCGGATTTTTTCCGCGTCCACGGAGTAGGCGCCTGGATATTTCTGGCAATATCGGACGCTGCGATGTTTTTCTTCATCCTTTGGTTTGGGAGCCGTCTGAGGGCAGTTGGATTGAAACGAGGTTATCGTGGTCTGGCGGGATTGCTGGTGGGTTGTTACAAAACGCCCTGGGCCGGATACACGTATTTCGCCGGCGCTTTCATTTTTCTAATCCCATATACGGCGATTCAAATCAGCGGTATTTCCATATTTCTGAACGCCGTATTTCCAGATGCCCTGCCCAATTGGGGGTGGTCTGTGGGCATTGTTTGCGTCATGCTGATTTACAGTGAGATCGGCGGTTTGCGCGCGATAATATACAGTGACGCCATGCAGGCGATAATTCTGTTGATTGCCTTGTGGATTATCGCCATGAGCTGCCTTTATGCCGGGGGAGGGATACGGGAACTTGTGGAAAACGTCCGCACGACCAATGAGCCACTACTTTCCGTACCCGGCCCCAAAGGACTTTTCTCAGTTCAATTCCTGGTTGCTACGCTCTATGTCATAATGATGATTCCGGTGACCCAACCGCAGGTGGCCACCCGTCTCATAATCATGCAAAGCACCCGGAAAATGGGGCGGATGGCTGTGGCCCTTGGTATATTCACGTTTTTGATACTTATTCCTACGGTGGTCATCGGTCTTTATGGAGCTGTGCATTACGGAGAAGTCTCGACTCAGAAATTTCTCTCGCAAGTTCTGCTTTTCGACCAATGGGAACCCGTGGCTGCTCTGGTAGTTATCGGGTTGTTGGCGGCGGCTATATCCACGGCGGACTCGCAGATATTCGCGCTGGGAACCGAGCTGCGGTCTCTACTTAAAGGTGACGAGAAAAAAGTGCTGCTGTGGACGCGGCTGGCGATTCTGGGATTCGGAATATGCGCTCTTGTATTTTCAATTTACAGCAGCAATCAACTCGTATTGCTTGCCCGGGTGAGCTTCGCCGGCACATCGCTTATGGGACCCATGATTCTTGTGGGCATATTTTCCGAGCGGGGCGCGAGCCGCTCAATAGTAGCGGTTACGTCTATTGCCCTGGTGCTTTTTCTCCTGTCCCTTGCCGGAATAATTTCCGGGCCGGTTCTGGGTTTACGAATGGAGTTGGCTTTGGCTCTGGCGGTCGGCGCCTATGCTTTGGCATGTATCGGTTGGACAAGATTGATGTCCGGTCCGGCGCACTAACAATGACTCAACTCGATTCTCCGGAACGCCTGCTCTTAAATAGCAGCCGGATCAATTTAATCAGCAGACGCGGCAGCCAAAGGAAAACATACACGGCGATGGCCAAAAGGACCACATAATGAAGCATAGTTATGAGTTCGGCCCATGAGGTGCCATGCTTGATAATGGCATATATATTGAGCAGATAGGCAAATACTGCGCAGCCCAAGAGGACTTTTAGCTCTCGTTCGATAGTCTTTCCTTTGATTATGAAGTCTTTCATATATCGAGATGTTCAGGCCACATTATCTCTCGGTTTTGTTCCATGGCAAACTGTCCCATCGCTGCTGCTATGCCACCGTAGCAGGCGTGTTTCATCATTCCGGGGATGGGCTTGCCTGCCCTGACAGCGTTCGCGAATGCAACCAGTTGAATGTCCGTTCCGTCTCCTGACCAGTCATTATCGGCCAGGTAAGTCCCCTTAGTGTCTTTTTTCAGGTCGGGAGCCCAACTGGGGCCGCCGATAGGAATGGCTTCGAAGATGTCGCGCTCCAATTGATTAATAAGTTGAACTATGCCCGGAGCTTCCGGGGGGAATTCAGCGTAAATTTTGCCCGTCTCACCCTCTATTGTTCCCTTCGGCCCCATGATCTGGATTTCCAGACCGTATCTGCGGTTGCTGATCATCGAATCATAAACCATTTGGACGCCGTCGGGATATTTATATACCAAGTTAACATTATCGTAAAGTTCTCGGCCGTCCTTCCAGTAGTTGATGCTCCCATAACCGACGCAAGAGAGCGGATAAGCGTCCAGGTACCAGTTGGCTACCTGGAGATGATGGGACGCTAATTCGGTCATCAAGCCGCATGAATATTCCCGGTAATGACGCCAATTGATTTTTCTCTCGAGGTCCGGCGAAGGAACCTCCCGCCTCCAATCGCGATTGCGGTGCCAGTAGGCCCGGATCTGCGTGATATCGCCTATCGTGCCGGATTTCACGTATTCGAGAGCTTTGAGGAAAGGCATGGCGTATAGACGCTGGAATCCAATTTGAAAGATTTTTCCGCTTGCCCGGTAAGCTCGGGCGATTGCCTCGTATTCCTCAAAATTGTAGGCAAGGCTCTTTTCGCAAAAAACGTGTTTGTCCGCCTGAAAGGCATCGATGCACATCCTCGCATGTTCGAATAGGGGTGTGGCAATCACCACAGCATCCAGGTCCTGCATTTCGAGCAGCTTGCGGTAGTCATAAAAGGCCTTGGCTTTTCCATCTGTGATCTCGATTGCACGTTGATAATTCGGTTCATAGTCATCACAAACAGCGGCTATCTCCACTCCCGGATTTTGAAGCAGAAGAAGAGACAATCGACGCCCGCGGGACCCTACTCCAATTATCCCAAGGCGTACGCGGTCGGAAGGAGAGTCTCCGGGAGGCTGGGCGCTCAGTGGAGACCACCAGGGCAATCCGCTTAAAACGGTCGATGAACCGGCGAAAACAGCCAGTTTTTTCAGGAAATCCCGGCGGGAATTTATGATTTCTTTAAGAGACATTTATCTGGTTGTGGTGCTGCGATTTCGTATGTCCAAGAACATTCGCAATTCAAAAACTCGTCAAATGTAAATTCTATTGCCTGACCTTTGAACCAATCATTTAGCATGTTTGCTCTTTCTTCCGGTGCAAGCACAAGGAGGGCAGTGGAGAGGATTTCCGCTTCGAGAGGTGATTCCGATACAACTGACATTGTACGGCAGCCGGCAACTGGATACCCGGTAAATGGACTGATAACGTGACCGCACCGTGCTTTCCCCATCGGGTGGTTGAAGGTTGTCGTGCCTGAAGTTGAAAGCGAAGCGTCCTTGAGCTGTATGTCATGAATCAACTCTCCCTCGCGATAAAGGTGTTCGATTCCAATATCCCAGGCCTGTCCAGTCGCAGATTGCCCTCCTAGAACTGAAATAGAGCTTTCGCCGAAGCTAAGAAAGGCCCTGGATATTCCATATTCTTTCAACATAGGAATTACCTTGCCAAGGGCATAGCCCTTGCCGAAACCACCTAGGTCCACCTGCACACCCGGTTTGTCCAAACGCAGTTTTCTGCCTGTCGGTTCCAATTGAAGAAGAGGCATGCCGGTTAGAGCCAGGGCGTTTTCAATCAAATGCGCATCCGGTTTCATGCCTTTATCTACCCGGGCGGTTTCATTCCACAAGCGGGTCAACGGCAGTAATGTTATATCAAAAGCGCCGGATGTTCTCTCATGATATTCACGACAAATGGAAAATATATGCCAGCTTTCCTCATCCAGCGCAACCGGGGTGATACAGGCCCGCATATTGATATCGCTGATAAGACTATCCTGATCGAAGCGACTAAGCTTCTTTTCCAGTTTCAGGACCGATTGCTCCACGGCTTCGGCGATTTCATAACCATCGTCCGATTCCAGTCCGGGCATTACCATATTAAGGCGCGTGCCCATGGCGAGAAAACTGTGGTGAAAAACTTTCAAGGTAACCGTTTCCTGGCACAAGCGCCGATAAAATTATTACAACTCACGAATTTTAATACTGCGAAAGTGCACCTGGTTGCCGTGATCCTGTAAAAGGATATGTCCCTCCTCCGCCACCCCGAAGTTTTCCCAATCCTTATATTTACTGCGCGCCACTATGGCATTGTAGGTGGGAGACCCTCGCTTGAATTCGACGACTTTGAAGCCGTTGAGCCAGTGCTGCACGGTGTTGTCGGGACGGACTATTAGCCGGGCATGGTGCCACACTCCTACCCCGCGAGGAACTTTGCGGTAAGACACTTTCTTGTAGGAGGGAATTAAATCGTATAGTGAAGCGAGCGTTCGGTTGCCGGCAGCTCCTTTATTGCCGTCGGGGTGAAGCTCGTCATCAAGGATCTGATACTCCAGCCCTATGGCCGACCCGCTTTTCATACCATATTGCTCAGTTACAAAATATTTAATACCGCTGTTGGCGCCGGGCGTTAACTTAAAATCCAACTGTAATTCGAATGCGGAGTAATTCTTATCGGTAACAATGTCGCCTCCGTTTCGGGACTCCAAACCACCGGATTCCATAACAATTAATTCTCCGTTCTCAATTTTCCATCCATAATCCGGGAAGTGATCCATATGAGCGCCTCGCCAGCCTTTTTTGGATTTTCCGTCCCACAGCATTTTCCAACCCAACGCTTCCTCCTGCTCACTCAAGTTGTTCGGAATGAGATTGCGGATAACCAAATCATCCAGCGGACTCGGCGTAAGATCACTTGTTTTAATTCGAATGTTGCGCAAATAGATCTTCTGCCCCGCGTCTTCGGGATTTTTAACACCATGCACCTGCAATGCGAAGAATCCTTCAGCCGCCCGGTCGTCTATAAAATGGGCAACCGCGACTCCATTTACCCAGGTGCGCATGGAATTGCCAATAGCTTCAATTCGGAAATGGTTCCAGTCGCCTATTCTGTAGAGGGTCTTTGCGCTCGGGTTCAAGTCCACCGGATAAAGCCATTTACGCCCGGCTTCTTCGTAAATACCACCCGTCCAGGTTCTTGGCGAGGGATCGATTTCACATTGGTAATCGTGAACGCGTCCATTCTTGTATTCCGGCGTGCTAGAACTACGAAATTGAAAACCGGATTTAACTGCATCCACTTGTTTAACTTCATACTCGATGACAAAGTCGCTGAATGTCCGTTCAGTCGCCAGGAAACTGTTCGGCGAGTCCTTTACAGTAGTCCCGACTATCGCCCCATCGACGACCGCGAAGTGGGCGTAGCCGTTGAGTTGTTTCCAACCGGCAAGGTCCATTCCGTTGAAGAGGTATTCCCAATCTCCGCCATTACTCGCCCTCAATCCCGTATGGAGAAGGACCGTAAATCCCAAACATGTTAGAAGTTTAAGTTTACTTTTCATTTATTAATATTTTTTTTAACCGCAGATTACGCAGATGAATAAAGATTTAAGAGGAAGAGGATGAGGAAGACCACAGGTTGCACAAAACCCACAGTCACGGAACAGATGATTCTGTCCCTCAGTTGTGGGAGATTGATCAATCTTCTCTTTTTTAATCTGTGTTAATCTGCGTAATCTGCGGTTTCACTCTTCCTCTTATATCTGTGGTTATTATTTCACAGATCAGACTTTCGGTTCCCAGCCCGGCTCGTATTCGCGGCTCCAATAGCTCATCGCTTCGGGATCGTTGAGGATGTGGCCATCCTTCTGATCGCAATGCAACGCCCTACCCACCCGCTGGGAAATATTCCCCAAGTGACATAGTAAAACAGATTGATGTCCATCAAGCGCCGGACTGTTGGGGTGAGCATCGCCCCGGATAGAGTCTATGAAATTTCCACAATGTTGGGCGGTCATATCGGCATTGGGCCGACGAGTGTCCATGACTCCGCCGGCATCGCCTGCGGCTTTGACTCGTTTTACCAGTTTTTTATCCATGTCGTAAACACGATACTCATCAGAGTTGATGGCCATGGCGCCGCCGTCGCCGAATATTACGCTTCCCCGGCCGCCTTGTTCGAAATTGAACGGGGCGCAACTGCGACTTTCCCAGGCGATAGATTTGCGTCCGGTAAATTCGAATCCGAGTATCTGCGTGTCATAGTATTCCCAGTCATCCTCGTAATGGTAACGTCCACCGCAAGAAGTGACCTTTGCAGGGTAATCCACCTGTAAAGCCCAACGGCAAACATCAACTTCGTGAGTAGCATTATTACATGACTCGCCCGTACCCCAATGCCGGAACCAGTGCCAGTTGTAGTGAATGATGTTATCCTGGTAAGGGCGGCGAGGCGCGGGGCCCTGCCAAAGTTCATAATCGAGCCATGAAGGAACTTTTGCCGGTTGACCGCGACCGATGGATTCCCGGCTGTTGGCATACCAGCACTTGCCCATGTAGGCCCGTCCGATTATGCCTTCATGGATGGCCTGGATCGCATCCTGGAAAAACGGCGAGGAACGGCGTTGGTTGCCCATTTGATAAACGAGTTTGTGTTTGCCGACCGCCCGGATCAGCAACTCTCCCTCTGCCGGGTTGTAGCCGCACGGCTTTTCAAGGTAAACATGCTTGCCGGCCTGCAAAGCCATGATGGCGCCGGGCGTGTGCCAGTGGTCAGGCGTCGCCATAAAGACGGCGTCCAGGTCCGGGTCTTCGAGAGCTTTTCGAAAGTCCTTGAGGCCCTTCGGCGCCTTTCCCTGGATTTTTTCGCAAGTTTTGATGGTCTTGGCCACAACCCGTTCGTCCGGATCACAAACATAGAGCACCTCGACGTTTGGCAATTGGCAGAATGTTTCCGCAAGCGCGTCACCACGGCTGTTCGCGCCAATGGCAGCGATGGTGATTTTTGAGTTTAGCAAGTGCGTACCCGAGGCCGCAAGCGGGCTGCCCAGCTTGGCGAGGCCGAAGCCGAGACCGGCGGCTGTCGTTGTTTTAATAAATTGGCGGCGGTCTTGCTTTGTTTTCATTAGTGTAGTCTCCCTTTGTAGATATTAATTAATTGTACTACTTCATTAAAAGCAGATTGCTCCAGTTAAATTTTCAGTTTTTTCGGCATTGGCAGCGGGCCCGTGCGAGGGGGCATGGCCGGATATTCCGGATAGCCTATATCCTGAACCAGATCGGAGATTAGAACAGGTTTGCCGGTTTCAAAGCAGCGGTTGGCCGCCACTCCGGTAAGGATTGAGTAAGCACCCGAGCGTTGGTCTGCGGCCCGAAGATATTTGTCCTTCGGTTTTTCAGGTAAAAACAGATCGTCGAGCAGCAACTTGTCGCCCCCTCCGTGGCCTCCGGTGCCCGTCCAGACATCCAGGTCGCGTCCAGGACCGCGCAATGGGATTACGCGGGTTGTGACGCCGCCCCGTTTGATGCCTCCCTGCTCTGTTTTGGTGCCGCTCACGTAAATCTTTTCCCGGATCGTATGCTCGATGCGGCCCTTGGTTCCGTTGAAGATGATCGTGTAGCCCTCCCAGGAGTTAAATGCGTTGAGTGAATAACTGAGAGTTACGCCGTCGTCGTAACGCACCAGGACGTTCATTGTGTCCTCGATATCGATATCCGGCCTGAAGACGCAACGATCGCGGAAGTATCCGTCGTATTGCTCGTTATCGAGATAAAGCGCTTTGAGGTATTTGTTTTTCTCAAGGTCCATATGGAATCCGCACAATGCTTTTTCGGGACAGGTGTGGCAGCGCTCATGATAGCTTGACAGCCCCATGCGCTTGGCCATTTCGGGTGTGTAGAATTCCCGTTTGCCAGTTGCGTAAACAGAGACCGGTATGGCCGACAGCCACCAATTAACAAGGTCGAAGTGATGCGTTGCCTTGTGCACCATCAAGCCGCCGGAAGATTCTTTGTGGCTGTGCCAGCGGCGGAAGTAATCCGCCCCGTGGAAGGTGTTGAGCATCCAGTGAAAATCAACCGAGCGCACCTCTCCGATTTCGCCGCTCATCAGGAGGTCCTTAACCTGTGTTCGCGGCGGTGAGTAGCGGTAGTTGAAGGTAACCCGGCAGTGTTTGCCGGTCTTGATTTGGGCATCTATGATTTTCTGACATTTATCGAAATTAGTCGTCATCGGCTTTTCGGTAATGACGTCGCAACCAAGCTCCATGGCCCGGATTATATATTTGTGGTGAAAACCATCCACCGTCGTGACAATTACCGTGTCGGGGCGCTGCTCGGCCACCATGCGGTCGAAGTCCTCAGCCGGGTAAGCCGTGGGAGCTTTCGCACCGGCTTTTCGGGAAATATTCTGTGCCAGATTGAGGCGCCCGGGATTGGTGTCGCAATATCCTACCAGTTCACAGTACTGCTTGTAATTTCCCTCGATGGCTCCCCGATATAATTTCGAGCGATGTCCTGTGCCGACTACGGCGTAGCGCCGGCGTTTTGTAGATGGCTCATTTCCTGTTAAAGGAGTGTTGCCTGCCAGCAACATACCCAGGCCTGCTGTGGCCGACACCTTCATGAAGTCTCTCCTGTCCTGTTTTTGTGGTTTTTTCATGGCTTTATAATATAGGTTGTTAAAATAAAACAAGAAAACGGAATGCAGATACTAAGTCAATTATACGTTAAATATCCCTGGCAACCAGAGCGAAATGATCGGGAAATAGGTGATCAAAAGCAAGGCTATTACCATGGCGATAAATATGGGAATCAGCGGCTTGACGACTTTCGCAATCGTCGTTCCTCCCACACTGCATCCGACAAACAGGCATGTTCCCACCGGCGGAGTGCACAGGCCGATACAGAGATTCGCTATCATGAGAATGCCGAAGTGAACCGGGCTCATCCCCATTCCCATCACGACCGGCAGAAATATCGGCGTAAAAATCAAGACCGCAGGTGTCATGTCCATGAACGTTCCCACGATGAGCAGAAGCCCATTGATGATCAACAGGGTAATCAATGGGTTATCGGTAATGGCCAACAACGCCGCGGACACGCTTTGGGGCACTTGCTCGATTGCCAGAACCCAACTCATCGCCTGGCTTGCTCCGACCAGTAACATTACCACCGAGGTCGTCATCGCGCATTTGAGAAGAATCCGGGGTATATCTCGGATTTTTACCTCCCTGTATATAAACACTGTCAAAAGAAAAGCGTAGGCTACGGCGATCGACGAGGCTTCGGTCGCCGAAAACACTCCCCCGATTATTCCGCCCAAGACTATGACAATAAGCAGCAGACTGGGAACCGCCTGCATAAAGGCTGTAAGCACTTGCTTTAAAGAGGCTTTTTCACCCGAACCAACGTCCTGATTGTAATTGATCAGAAAACACGCAAACATGATTAGCAGCCCCATAACGACACCGGGAAACACACCCGCCAGAAAGAGCGCCGCCACTGATACATTCCCCGCCACGACCGCGTAAACAATCATGATGTTGCTGGGGGGAATCAGGAGGCCGGTTGTAGCCGACGTTGTGGTCAACGCGGTACTGAATTCCCTGCCATAGCCTTTACGTATCATCTCGGGCATCATGAATCCTCCTACCGAGGAAACGGCTGCCACCGCCGAGCCAGACACGGATCCGAACATCATGCAGGTCATCGTGTTGACGTAGGCGAGGCCGCCGTGGAAACGCCCGACCACCGTATTTGCAAAGTCCATTAGGCGACGCGCCATTCCACCCTCTCCCATTAGTATGCCGGACAGAATGAAGAACGGGATTGCCAACAAAGGGAAACTCGCGATACCGGTGGACATACGTTGGGCAATGATGTAGCCCGTCGGCACATCACCGAGCGAAGCGATGGTAAAAACCGTGGCAAGACCGATGCAAATGGCAATCGGTACATTTAATATTAGCAAGGAGAAGAAACTGAAAATCAGGATGAGGACTTGGATCTCCATGGCTAAATTACGGTCTCAACTTTTTCAACGCTCTCCGGCTCGGATTCGCCGGAGATTATTTTGATCAGGTTCTCCAGGCTGAACAAAAGAAAAAATAAACCGCTTATGGGCGCAGCCATATATACATAACCGACCTGCCATCCCAACGCCGGAGAAATCTGGCCCACCGCCAGCGTCTTCGACACCAGCATCCAGCCTCCCCATATCAGCGCGAACGAGGCGAAAAAAGCCACCAGCAATTCGACGATACCCGCCCCGAGGCGCCTCGCGCCAGGGTCCATCAACCCCACAAAATAATCCACCCCCAAGTGTCCCTTCTCGCTGTAGGTATAACTCGCTCCCAGTAAAGATACCCAAATGAGCAGATAAATGGCCAGTTCTTCAGTCCACTGGCTTTGCGCTCCAAGAATATAGCGTGAAAAGACGCCCCACAAAACATCTACCGTCAAAACCGCCACAAAGACAATCAACACCCATTCCAGGGAGCGCATAAGAACCTTGCGGATGTCCTGGATCGACTCGGAAACCGACATCAGTTTACCTCCCGGACCCGATCTATTAGTTCACCGATTATTGTGCCCTGGTAACTATCCAGCATCGGCTTAACCTTTTCTACAAAGGGCGCTTTGTCTGGGTAATAAACCGTCACACCGGCTTTCTGCAAATCAGCCAGATTCTTCTGTGTTTCTTCTTTCCAAAGCTTGCGCTGGAATTCCACAGATTCGTCCGCCGCCTCTTGAACCCAATGTTGAATTTGCGGACTGAGTGACTCCCAAATATCCTTGCTCATCAGCACGATGTCCGGGATTCGCGCATGCTCGTCCAATGAGTAATGTTTTGTTACTTCAAAATGCCTGCTTGTGTAGAGGCTGGGAGGATTGTTTTCGGCGCCATCGACCATGCCCTGCTGAAGAGCCGTATATAACTCGCCCCAGGGAATCGGCGTCGGAGCCCCACCCATCTGCGAAATCATATCCATCGCGGTCCTGCTGCGCATAACCCGTATTTTTTTACCCGCCAAGTCATCCGGTGTAAGTATTGGCCCTTCTATCGTATAAAAACTTCTGCTTCCTGAATCGTAGTAACACAGACCTTTAATACCCACCGATCCCCCGGCAGCCAGGAGTTCCTTGCCAACGTCGCCCAGGAGCACATTCCAGAAGTGATCTTCATCCCGAAACAGATATGGCAAGCCGAACAATGCCATCTCCGGAATGAACCCCTCCAGCGGAGCCACGGAAGTTTTCACCATTGCCAGCGCCCCTCGCTGCACCTGCTCGATACTGTCGGATTCCGAACCAAGTTGCCCATTAGGGAAAATTTGCAATTCGACCAAGCCACCGGACTTTTCATCTATCCGATTGGCCATATACACCATCGCCACGTGCACCGGATGGCTCTGATCCAGGACGTGCGCCAGCTTCAAGACCACTTTCCGACCGCCATCAGGCATTCCTGGCGTTGTACGCGATAGTATGGAGAAAATGCCGGACGCCAAGACAACTCCAACGATAATTCCCAACGTAAAAAACGAAACTGCTTTTTTATCCATCTTATTTTTAAATGCCTGAATTCAAGGTTTTCTCAAAGATTACGTGCTCAAAAGAATATCCGGAAGCTATGAAAAAACATCAGTCACTACCACAGTCGAACAAAAAATAATCGGAAATGTCCAGAAAACCTTTTTCTAAAGGGTGAGATTTCCAGAATCCGCTCCAAATTCAGACAGTATCAGCGGAACATTCCGAACGCGTTCTCATAAGCGATCAATTGCGCCGCTTCCGGATCGATGGAACCAATGAGATACCTCATGTCTTTAATTTTATTCAAATAGTCCGCGGCTTTAAATTCTTTGCGCTCGAACTTCGCATCCGTGCCAATAATGAACCTTTCCGGCATTTCTTCAAAAAGTTGCGCCCAATCTTCATAAATTTCGCCTTCGGCGTTTACAAGAGGTTCGAGATTCTTCCACTTTTCATGATTTTTCCTTATCTTGATGCTCATCATTATTTTCGGATATGTATTGAGCAAGCTCCTGGCATTAGCAGGATTAGTCATCGCGGTATGCGCCAAAATTAATTTAAGGCCGGGATTCCTTTTGTGCAGTAACTCGATCCCCCCGAATACATCGTCCTCGTAGGAAACTCCACCGGGGTCCACGGGTTCCGCGTGTAAATCGATCCATATATCGTTCTCGACAATTAAGTTTACGACTTCGAGCAACGGCCTGAAACCGGGCGGAACCTTCAGCACGTGCTGACCCTTCCTCTTTTCAAAGTGAAAGAGGACCAGCTCGCCAAAACCCAGATACTCCTCATCTTTCAAGTCATTCGTAAGACGTGCCAGGATTTTCTCGAAATCGGCTTCCAGGTATCCGCCTTTATGTGCACGGTGAATCGGGTAATCTATATAATTGGCGCCGGCGAAAAGACGAACCTTGTCTTTGTTTTTCGCCAGAAGCATCTTTCTCTGATCGGCCCCCCGCTCATGGTTATTATTGCGGCCCTCATTAGGCGTAGGCATGAAAACCGCGAACTCGACCCCGGCGTCCTCTAAAGCATCTATGACTCCCGCGAGCGCTGAATCGTCGATCCCATTTTTCGGAGGGTGAAGATGCACATGGGCATCGACGATGGACCCCTCGTATAAGTGTTCCTTTGACCGAGCCGGCCGGTTCAGGTCCGTCCGGCGATAATCCACCGAAAATGCAGGAGCAGGTAATTTGATATAAAGTGCGCTTTCTTCCACAGGCTCACCAAAGACAAGTGTTCCAACGGCAAGAAAAACCCAAATATATAACAGAAAATTCCGCACACTCAGATTAATCGTCCCCCGCCGTATAAGAGCAATACCCAGTCCCAACCGGCGCCGAAAAAGTAGCTTGAATCCGGACACAAGCGAGCGCTCCCTGTTTGGGGAGCGCTCTGTGATTTAGTGAATTTTTGTGTTCGGACTAATAGTCCCGGCGGTCACGTCCTCTAAAACCACCTCCACCGCCTCTACGGCCTCCTCCGCCGCCGCCGCCGCCACGACGGTCATCGCGTGGACGGTCTTCGCGTGGACGAGCTTCGTTGACGATGATGGCGCGGCCAGATAATTCCTGGCCGTTCAGACCTTCGATCGCCGCTTGGGCTTCATTCTGGTCAGACATCTCAACAAATCCGAATCCTCTCGAATTTCCGCTGAATTTGTCTATGATTATTGTTGCGGATGCAACTTCACCGAAGGCTTTAAACGCATCGCGCAATTCGTCTTCGTTCATGTCCCATGACAGGTTTCCTACATATATGTTCATTCAGGTTTCCTTTCCGGCTACTATCGAAATGCTCGCTTTCCACCTAAGAGCAGGGGTTACCGGCGTTGAGATACGCTGAACGAATTTGTCACGCATTTTGAAGTTACCAAAGAATTGAAGGGCATAACATTCCTGCAAATTTGCAGAAGCGCAACCTTTTTTTCAGTAAAATAAACTCGAGCTTTTTATACAATAATGGTCTATTTCAAAGCCAGTGTGATCCCGCTATAGCGGGAATTATCCTGATTTGGGTAACAGACGCTTGAACTTTCATTTTTTTCGGATAAACTTCCGAATATGCCCCACCAAAACTCCGATCCTGCAATGGGCAAGGCCAGCCGAGAGGCATTGGACTACGGCCTCGATCTGTCTCTCCTGGAGGCCAATCTGCAAAAAACGCCCGAGGAGCGTATCGCCATGCAAAGTCAGGCTGTAAACGCGATCCGCAAGTTACAGGCGGCGCTGAATAAAGCTAAGCGTGACTGATTTTGTAAAACTGCTCTCACGGTTAGTCGAGAACGATGTGAATTTCGTTTTGGTGGGAGGTATGGCCGCCGCCGCTTATGGGAGCACAATGCTCACACAAGATATCGATGTTTGCTGCGATTTTTCCATCGAAAATTTACTGCGCCTGCAGAAAGCGGTTTCCGGCCTCAATCCCGTTCACCGTTTATCTACGGACAAAAAGTCCTTTGATGAAGATGCGGAGACTCTTTCGACTTATAAAAATATTTATCTCGATACCGATTGCGGACAATTGGACTGTCTGGGCAATATCGAGGGCATAGGGAATTATTCAGATGTGAAAAAACATACCCACTATATCTCTCTAGCCAGCCAATCCTTCCCTATCCTGTCACTCCCTGCTCTCATCCGCAGCAAAGAAGCCATGGGAAGACCAAGGGACAAGGAAAACGCGCTCCTCCTAAAAGCCATTCAGGAAAAGCAAAACCTGGACAAACCCGAAATCTGATTTACTGATCCCATTATCCGACTCATCTCTCAGGAATGATTCTATGCGGTCAGGGAATGTGGGATCCGAAAATAAAATTACCCGGGGCGAATCCTGCTCGCACTCACCAAGGCTGTGCTCATAAATAGTCTTGAGGAATTCAGCGGAGGCTAGCGGGCCAAGGCCCAGAATTATTTTGAAAAAGCAAGGATTTTAGACAAACTTGAGAGACTATAGAACTACCATGAAACTTGATAAACTAGATACACCCGCCCTGATCCTGGATCGCTCAATAATGGCTCGTAATTTGCAAGCCATGACAGAGCGCATAAATTCCAGGGGAATCAAGCTAAGACCGCACATGAAAACCGCCAAGTGCCTCCAGGTAGCCGAAATTGCCCTAGAAGGAAATTTCGGCGGTATAACAGTTTCAACTTTAAAGGAGGCCGGTTATTTCCATTCCTGCGGCATCCTGGATATCCTATACGCCGTTTGTATCAGCCCCCAAAAACTGGAACATGTAGCCGCCTTGCGAGATCAAGGTTGCAACTTGACCATAATTACAGACAGCGCATCAGTGGCCCGGTACATCGCCGCCGAAAATAAAGGCGTGAAGTATGACGTAATGATCGAAATCGATTGCGGCGAATCCCGCACCGGCATCCCCTGCGACTCTCCGGAACTCCTCGATATCGCCGCCATACTTCAGGAATCCTTCACCGCAAACCTGCTGGGAATTATTACCCACGCCGGACATTCCTACGCCTCCCGTTCCATCGAAGACATCAAAATAGTGGCCGAACAGGAACGTCTGGCCGCCGTCAACGCAGCTGACCGTCTCCGGAAAGCGGGATTCCCCTGCCAGGAAGTAAGTGTAGGATCCACACCTACAGCCCTGCACGCCGAGAACGCTGAGGGGATCACCGAAGTACGGCCCGGCGTGTATATGTTCGGCGATTTATTTCAGACGGAAATCCATTCCTGCGAGAGAAAAGACATCGCCCTTTCTGTTTTGACAACGGTCATCAGCCATCGCGAAAAGAAGAACAGCCTGATTATCGATGCCGGCGCCCTTGCTCTTTCTAAAGACCGGAGCACAGAAAAAACCGATCATGATGCCGGTTATGGCATTGCCGTGGATGAATTGGGCCAGGCTATCAAACCCGACCTGATAGTAACCAATGTCCACCAGGAACACGGCTTTGTGACCAGCGCCGAGCGGATCCCCTTCGAACGATTCCCCATCGGTACACACCTGAGAATTTTACCCAACCACGCCTGCCTTACCGCCGCCGCATACGACCAATACTACCTAGTCGAACAAACCTCTCCCGAGGTACTCGACGTCTGGCCCCGCATCAACGGCTGGGAATAGGGATGAGAGAGGTCTCTAGTCGGTGGTCCTTGGTCGGGCTTGGGAGCGCTGTTGGGCAAGATTCATCCTCATCCTCTTTCCTACAATTTGCCCCTCTGAACCTTTGTCACTTTGATCCTTCTCTTCCCCTCCATTACCCTTGAATTTCCTCAGTCGTTCGGTTAATTTATAACGGTTGCAACAGAAGCGTCCGGATAAGAGCGCTATCATATCATGGAAGACGAACAACCAGACCCAGGTCAAAACCCCGGTTGTCTCCGATTATTTAGCGAGCTGCACCGCCGCAAGGTCGTCAGGGTGGCCTCGGTGTACATCATCACAATGCTCTTACTTACACATTCGATCCATGCTCAAGATGCGAGTGAGATGTTTTCTTTAATTAGAAAGATAAATGTGGATCATCTAGGAACTGTGGGGCAAATCGACGGATGCGAATTTTCAAAAGATAATTATTATATCATTGCCAGCGATAACCATGCCACTGCCAAGATTTATATTCGTGAAACGGGTCTTTTTGTGAACCAGGTTAAACATATTGAAATGAACAATGTCCTATTTGAAAAACCCGGCAAGATGAACGCGGTGGGTTTTTCCTATGACCGCAAATATTTTTACACTGGCATTAATGACCAGGGGTTAAAGTTGTGGGACGCCGAGACCTACACCTTGGTACGTCATTTCAACAAGACGGCGGAGGTAGACGGCGCGGATTTTTCCTCAGACGGCAAGTGGTTGGCTATGGCGGCGGATAGTGAAGTTCAGGTGTATCGCGTTTCTGATTTTACTCTGGTCCACAAATTTACCCATGATAGGGGAGCAGTAAACAATTTGGACTTTAACCACGATAACAGTCTCCTGGCATCATGCGCCAGTAAGGGAGAGGTTTTTATCACAAGAACATCCGATTGGAAAAGAATTAGAAGGCATATACTAAATAGCAGCGCGAAACGGATTTATTTCTCCCCTGATGGGAATCTTTACGCTCTGAGCGGTCGAGATCAATTCTGCGGAGTATATCGAACTTCAGATGGTGTGATGGTGGCGGATTTGAAGCATCGGGGAAATCTGGAAATGCTTCCGGGTGATGATTTTGGTGATACGAATCCTGCAATTGAAGCGTTGAATTGGAGTGCAGACGGAAATCATCTTTTTACCGGTGGCGTGATTGATGGCATCATGCGGGTTTGGCGACGTGATGACTGGTCATTGATCGGATACGTACAAGCCCAAGAAATCAATCGGCAAGTTGAATACATTGATGTTTCCAGTGATAACGAGGTGATTGTTGGAGGAGATGAAGGCGTCTTATACCATTACACCTTTACCCCCCCGAAACTCTTAAAGCCATTTGCACAAGAACCAGATGGAACGGTTTGCCTGGAAGCTGAGAATTACGATACGTCTCTTCCTCAAGGGGGACATAGATGGACAGTTATTTCGGAAACCGGGGCGGCAGAAGGAAAGGTTTTACAGGCGCTTCCAAATAATGGAGTGGAAAAGAACGCGGATTTTGCCAGGTATGATCCCCTAAAGGATGCGCCAAAGCTGGATTACAGAATCAATTTCACCCGTCTAGGGAATTACCATGTTTGGATAAGAGCAAAAGGGAATGAATCCGATAATTCGGTTCACGTGGGGATGGATGGTAAAGACATCTCTTCATCGGATAAGATCGAATTTCCCCCTTCAACATCAAATTATGTCTGGAGTAAAGCCACCAAAGATAAGCAGGATGCTTTCATATCCGTTTCATCTATTGGATTTCATACGATAAATGTTTGGATGGATGAGGATGGAACCAAGCTGGATAAAATTCTACTCACTTCAGATGCTCGATACGATCCGTCCACGGTGAACGGTGGCGAAGGACCCAAGGGCAGTAGTCGCCAAACACCTGAGGCTACTGGTCTGTAGGAACCACAACGATTAACCTTGCCCCTTGATTCGTCCAGCCCCGCATCAAGGAACTCATTATCGAAGACGGTAAATGGCTCGACTACCTCTCCGAGCGCGTCCCCGAGTACGCGGATTTAAAAAGGTTATAATTGTCTTTCCTTATTTATAAGGTAGAATCAAAAAGAGGTCAGCCCTTATATCTTCGTGTTGTAATAACTTATGGAGTTTCGCAGGCTTCAGGTTTTTAGCATACCATCTGGTGGGCCTTTGGCCTCATGTCTAATATCTATTATCTATAAATCTGATAAACACATCGAAAGAAATAAATATTCAAAACCAACATTTTAGGTGGCTAACAATATGGGTGACATTTTTTTGTGTCGTTAATTTGTATGCGGTGCCCGATCTGCAGGAAAAGTCTTATGGGCCTTCCAAGGGTCGGATTCCTATGGATTATTATGATAAAATTAGGGACAACCTGGGCAATAAAACCCTGGTTAAGGAATGGGCAGAGCTAGCCATTGGACATTTTCTGGACGATGATTGTCCGCTTCCTAAAAATTTAGCGGGCATCTTCCGGGATGAAAAAGGAAACGATTCACCGGCTTTGTACCGATCGCACGAAGGAGGGGACGATCTGATGTGGGCACTTCTTCAGATCTATAAAAAGTATCCTGATGATGCAGATGCGCAGAATTATTATCAGAAAGTAATACAATTTGCCGATGTTATTTTGGCCCATGGGACAGATCGGTATGGCAGTGTTTCTTCTCCATTACTTGCGAGTATATTAACGCGCGATTCCGTTCCTAAAATTCCTGAAGACCCTGAAAATCCCGGTAATGGGGTTCGAGTTGAAAGACACACTGTCTACTCTTTTTCTCGTGGGAGTATGAGAGAAAATTGGTGTGCCGTAGGCGTAGGAAATATGTGGTATGGTGGTGATGAATCGCACAAATCTTCATGGCGCGGTACAGATATGGCACGGGATGAAAAATTATATGAATTGCTTTATGAATTGAGTGAGGCCACAGGCGATCAAAAATACAAGGATGCAGCAAATGCCTCCATTGTATTCTGGTTGGCCAATTGCCCCACAGAAACCAACCTTTTTCCGTGGGGAGAGCATGCCGGATGGAATTTTTTCACCGATGAATATGATAAAGAATATTATCGTTGCAGATATCACGAGTTTAAAGAGGGCGAAAGCTTGTATGATAAATTTATCGAATTGCAGCCCCGGGTCAGAAAAGGGGAATTTACGGTCATGGAAAAGTTTGCTTTGGCCCATGTCCCCACAGGTACTGGAGAAATACGAATTGGGAGCCAAGAGGGTATGTTTATTTATGGGCGCCACCAACCCTTGTGGGCCGATAGGGAGACTGCTATGGAAGAACACCCTGATTTATTGGGTTTTGGTAACTTTCCCCGCATTCCAGGCTCATGGCTCTATAGCCAGGCAATCGCCTATAACCGATCGAATAACCCAACGTTTAGAGATTTAGTATTAACAGACATGAATATTATTGCCGACGGATTAGAACAACAACGTTCCATGCTTGATCTTGATTATTACCCCTACACATACCCCATCTGGATAACCGATGGAAGTTATGAGTCGATCCGAAATAATCAAAACGATAGGTTGGGCTATAGCGTCAAGAAAGCCCATTATTTAATGGAGCAAGCATCCGTTAATGACGAAATTATCAACAAACTCAACGTCATTTGGCAGGTTGCTTTAACAGCCGCCGGATTGCCCACAGGGAGCAATCCGGAGGCTGTTGGACCTTACCACGGACCTTCAATGGTTACTGGATTATTGCCGGAAGATGGGAGTTCTGTTTTAAATTCCGAAGTCGTCCTGAAATGGGCTGAAAGCCAAGGTGCCATTTCTTATGATTTATACCTTGCTGAGGATGCCGGTGAATTGCGCACGGCCACGCCAGAATCGGCTTCGTTTATTGGTAGTACAACAGCAAACTCTTGGCAGTTATCTAAACTGGAGGAAAATAAAGAATATTTTTGGGCTGTTGATGCTGTTGGAGAAAATGGAATCCGCAAAGGTGAAATAAACCGGTTTGTTGGGGATGTATTTGACCGAAACAGAAATTGATATAGTGAGGATAAAAAGAGGATAAAAAAGGATAAAAAAGGGGTCAGGCCTGGATGTTTGGTATAACGGTTTTTTCAATAGGCAAATGCCACATGACGGCAACAGGCCATATACCAATTGGCCGGTAAATTGTCAGAAAAGAAACAGGCGGCCCCGTGGGACCGCCTGTTGATGAAAAAAAGTGTTGGGTTGATATAACTTCGCGCACAGCGCTTACATGCCGGCCTTTACGAATGAAACATTCTCGTCTCCTTCTTTGACCTTTATTTCCTGTTGGGAATCGGTGTTTTCACCTAAATATTCGATGGCGGCAGCGGCCATGAGCGGCAGGTATTTGCGCAGATCGTCGCTCTCGTCCTTGTTCTTGACGTAGATGCTCCAGGCCTGAACGGGACCTTCGCTTTCATCGGTCTGTGTGTTGTCGCGGGAGGTTAGGCGGATGTATTTCTCGTAAACGGTGATTGGTACCACTTTCTCTTCCATGCCTACCATCTCGACCCTGGGGGGATGATAAACGGTGGTGGTCACGTAGCGCACATTGCCTTTGCTATCGACCACCGGGGTAACAACGGTGCTGTATCCGCCGCCGGTGGTTGCGTATATGGGCTGCGAGTAAGTTTTAAAGTCGATCTGAGGTTCCCCGACGCCGAAGGAGAGATCGATTATCATGTCGGCATGTTCAACGTCGGGCGCTTCGTACATACCTTTAGCGGATAGGGCCGTCTTGATGTATTCGGCTGCTTCCTTGAACTCGAGGTCCTCCTCTGAAACCTCTGGATTGGTACTGACTATTTTGTAGGAGTATAGTTCTTCTACTTCGGGGTTACTAATGGCATCCACCTTGAAAGTGTAGGTAGATGTGCACCCGGCCACAAAGATGGCGGCAACCCCGGCTATTCCGAGTGCTTTTAACAATTTCCACTTCCGCATTTCTTACCTCCGTTATCTTTAATATAGGTATGATAGATTGTTTCTTGGGAAAAGGCAAGTTATCTATATAAGATTCTTGACCTTTGTTCTGGTCTTAAAGTTCCGTTAGTTCGAGTTCGCTTAGTTCTTTCTCCAATTGACGGATTTCTTCTTCAGCGGCTTCACGGGTGCTTTCTGCCTCCTCGAGAGCTTTTTTGCGGGAGATGGCGGAATCGCGCCTCGCCTTGAGTACGGACAGGCGTTCTCTGACATCACGGGCACGGGATTCGGCCTCTGCCAGTTCACGGTCGGTAATGCGCAAACCCTGTGAAATGGCCAGTTCGCGCTCATGTGATGCCGCAGCCTCGGCCACGGCCTTGCGCTGCTTGGCCAGTTCCTGCTGGTAGGAGCGTTCTTGAGCGAGGGCTTCCTGTTCACGCTGAATTTTTGCCTCCTGGACGGCGCCTATGAGCCCGCCGATTACCAGCCCGCCGACCGCTCCAACGGCTATGCCCTCACCTGTTTCACCGCTCTGGTGACCCACGACCCCACCGACAACGGCTCCAGCTATGGCGCCTTTTGCAGCGCCACTGGTAGTCTTGGAACCGCCCGTGGTATAGGACGTGCATGCCGGCAAGAGGATTGCGGCAAAGAGCATGATCGGGCCTGCCAGGGTTCGAAAGAATATGGATTTCGGATTCATGGGGTAGTATAATATAACTATTATATACTCGGTAAAGGTCTATTCCCTATAAGTAAAGAATAACCTGGAACGGGATTATTCCTGCCGATTTGAGAATTTAACCATGAAAAAGGTAAAAATTCAACAAAAAATGGGGTGAGGGAGCATTTCTCATGTCGTTAGATACACTATCATTAATAAACCAGAATTCGCTTTTTTTCAAGCTGGAACCTCTGATAGCTGTACAACCGGCAAATTTGGCTTGTCCGGATTTGGCCAAGTGGGTAATATCATAGAAATAGCAGCGGTCAAACGCCACACTGTTGAAGCCGGCAGGACCGGGAAAATGGAATTTTCAGTCGGATAACAGGAAATAATCTTTGACTGGGATGATTCCCATATACAATTAACAAACTAAAGAATTATGGCGCCTAAAAGTAACCGACCCGGCCTATTTTCGGCTGACAACCTGGTCCAGTTAACCGGACTGCTCTTTGCCATTGTTGTAATTACGCTGGCATATGTCTGGATTATCCGCCCCCGTGCGGCAGATGTTGAGCTGGAAAACAAAGTGCTGGCCGCCAAACTATCTGATGAAGCCTTTGTGCCGAAACGGGACTTCTTCGTGATTATTAAGGATTACGAACAGCAGATTTGCTTCATCTTGATGGTATGGGCCATTATTATGATTTCCTACAAGTTCTACGAGGTCCGGCGGGAAAAACAGATGCTGTGGGAAGATTTTATTGATATTGAGAAGGGCGAACGGATTATCCCCGAGGAAGCCCTCATTCATTCAAAAACCCTTCAGGAAAAGCTCCGCGAGTTACCCGAATTCACCGGCACTCTCTTGCCCCGGATTGTTCGCATTGCCCTGCTTCGGCTTCACTCGACCCACTCCATCCGGGACGTGTCGCAAGCCGTGCGGGAATTGGCCGATTCGGAAGCGGATCGGCTGGACTCAGATTTGTCGTTGGTGCGCTACATCGCATGGGCCATTCCATCGGTGGGGTTCATCGGCACGGTGCGAGGCATAGGTGAGGCGATGACTAAGGCCGATCAGGCCATAAAGGGAGATATTTCCGGGGTCACTTCATCGCTCGGCCTGGCCTTCAACTCAACCTTTGTCGCCCTGTTACTGAGCATAGTTCTAATGTTTTTAATCCACTTGCTGCAGAACCGGCAGGAGAGCTTGATCCTGGAAATCGAGGAATATTGCCGTGAGAAATTGATAGCTGTGATGAAAATTCCATTTACGGAACAAAGCGAAATTTCGACGCTCTGAAAAGGTAAGCAGTTGTGAGAACAATAGGCATAGAACTTTGCGATGCAGGCATTCTGGCCGCCGATCAGCATTTACCCGAAAAACGGTTAATTAACCTGGAAGCGGACGATCCAGACAGTCCCGCTTATGTTTATTTTGACGGCAAGCGTTTTATATGCGGAAAGGAGGCCGAAAATATTTGCCGAATCCATCCGCGTCTCGTCTCCGATGCCTGCTGGGACCAGCTTTCCCGGCGCAAGTCCGGCATCGACGCCAACGGTAAAACACCGGTCTTTTCCGAGTTGGCCTTTCATCACTTGGAGCATGTTTGGAACAAGCTACGGGCCGAACCGGAATCTATCGACAAGGTAACGCTCGCCTTGCCCGGTGACTATCTACAGGGAGAGCTAGGAGACGAAGAGAAGATCGGGTTGCTCCTCGGCATGGCGGCCGATTTGGAAATGCCATTGACGGGCCTCATCGATATGGCCTGTGCCTCACTGTTGCCGCAGGCACACGACCTGGCCAAACCGGACAGAAAAACGCTGCACCTGGATCTGCACCAGCACACCGCCATTATCACCGAGATACGACTCTCCGATAACTTGCAAAGCCACAATGTGCTGCGTGCCTCCTCGCTCGGATACTCTCAATTCCTGGCTGATCTCATCCCGAAACTCGCCAACCGCTTCCTGAGCCAGACCGCCTTCGATGTCACACACAACGCCCAATCCGAACAGGCTTTTTTCTGCCGGACGATCGGCCTGTTGCGTAGTCTGAAAACAACCACCGAGGCCACAATTGAATTGGATGGCCAAAAACGCCCGCGAAAGATGGCGGTATCCAGGGATATGCTGTCACGATTTCTCGATGGGAAAACCAGCCGATTGGCCCAATTAGTTGTAAAAGCGGCCGGCGAGCCGGGCCGGTCCGGGGGGCTCTGCTTACTGGTGCTTTCCGAGCGAGCGCGGAGAATTCCCGGCTTGAAAGAGAAGCTGGAAGTGACAGGTCAATTCCAACTCCTTTCACTGCCGGAAGGAGCCGCCGCCGTGGGCGCGGCCCGGTTCGGGCAAGAGGCGCCAGTCGTCAAGGACTTGGCGGATACCCCTCTTTTCAACAATATCCCTCTGGTCAAGACCAGTCGCAACAGCCAAAGCGGTGGACCTGCCCCTGAGCAATCCCGTACCGACTCCGGCGCAACCTCCGATAAAACCAGCCAAAAGCCCACCCACATCGTGCTTGCCGGGGTGGCTCACCCTCTTGTCCTTGAGGATGAGTTTCTCATCGGCACATCCCTTCCCGACGGCGGCAAAGGACTGAGCATTCCTAGGGAACACTCCGGGATAGCAGATCTGCACTGCCGCATCCGCAACGTCGAGGGCCGCGCCAAACTCGAGACCCAAAATTCGGACAACACCTATCTCAACCAACAACCTGTGAAAGGTAAAACTCTTATCAAAGCCGGTGATGTCCTTACCCTTGGAACCGGCAAAAACCGCCTCAACTTGATGTTTATTTATTGCGCCTCACGGTAATTATCCAGGACGTTAGTCTCGACCACCCTTTGTCGGGTATTTTGTAAATTTAATTCAAAGAAAGTTGTCATCGATATGGCCAAAAAAAGAAGCGCCTTGCAGCCATTCAGTATTTCGTTTCTGGACATCGTAAGCTGCGGGTTCGGGGCAGTGATTTTGCTATTTGTTCTAACCAGCGGCAAAAAAGATGAATACCGCAATAACAACCTCTCCGACGTCAGGTTCGATATTGGCGCGCTTACCAAAAACATCAAGATCGAGGAGGAGGACCTCAAACGCCTATCCGAGGCTCTAAAGAAAAACATAGACCTGATCGCAAAACTCAACGCCGCGCAGGAAGACCTCGATCTGACCCTGATCGATAAGCAAAACTTGTTGAAGATCGTACTCTCTAAGCGAGCCGACATTGAGGAATCGCTCGCCCTTTTGCTGGGCGAACTGGATAACCTGCCAAAGGTCGAGGAACGGCCTCCCATCCCCATAGCCAACCCCATCAGGCGCCAGTATCTGACCGATTTCAAACTTGATGGCGACCGGGTGCTTTTCATTATCGAAGCCTCCGGCGGCATGCTCGATATTTCCATCGACGAGGCTATCGAACGTCTCTCCCACACGGACGAGGAAAAACGAAAGGCTCCGAAATGGCGGCGCATCCTTCGATCCGTAGAATGGCTCATCACCTCCCTGCAGCGCCCAACCAAATACCAGATTTTAATCTTCAACCGCGAGGCCAAGCCGCTCTTTGCTGAGAAGTGGGACGAATGGTTCGACCCTTGGGACAGGGAAACTACTACTTCCGTGCTTTCCGAGCTTAGTGAAATCGTGCCCCAAGGAGAAGCCAACCTGGAGCGCGCATTCTTTGTAGCCGGCTCCTTGGACCCTTTGCCGGACAACATCATTCTCATGATAGATGGTCTGCCCACTATGGCAGAGTCGGTGCCACGAGGTTCTCTGGCCGATACCACTGAACGCATCCGGATGTTTAACGCCGCGAAACGTCAGATCCCTTCGGGAATTCCCATCAATATCATCATGTATCCGTGGGACCAGGACCCGCCGGCGGCCGCCCTCTTCTGGCTCCTTGCCTGCAGGACAAGAGGCTCTTTTATCTGCCCCTCAAAGGATTGGCCAAACACATGAAAAGAAAACGCGACCGTGATATTTCGGCCTTCAGCCTTTCGTTCCTGGACATCATAAGTTGCGGGTTCGGGGCAGTAATCCTGCTGTTCGTCATCTCTTTGGGTTCCGAACGGGTAGAATTGATACAAATCCTCGAAAGCCTCCAGAAGCTCTTTCAACAGCGCATGGTAGTATTGACCGAAATCCAGGCAAAAAAGGATAAAATCAAGCAACAATTAACGGTCCAACAACGCCTTATCATAGAAGACCAAGAAGCCCTTGCTTTCATGGAAACGGAGCTGGACGAATTGGACAACCAGATCAACGAGGCCGATTTCGGAAAAGATGCCCTGGTTGTGGAAATCGACGAGACACAGGAGGAAATCGACGCTCGACAGAAAGAACTGGACATCCCCCAGTTTGTAGAGAATCCCCTGCCTGTCGGTGTTCCGGTGGAAAGCAACCACCTCATTTTTATTCTCGATACCTCGGGAAGCATGCGCAACCCGAGTACGGCCCTTATCTGGCCCATCGTCATTAGTAAAATCCGTGAAACTCTTGATTCATACCCAATCGTCGAAGGCATCCAATTTATGGATGCCGACGGCAATTACCTTATACGCAACTCGCGTGGCCAATGGCTGCCCGACAGCCCGCAGATTCGCCGCTCCCTGGTGCGAATCATCTCCGGCTACCACCACCACAGTCAAAGCAATCCTGTCCCCGGCATCTACCGAGCCATCCGCACTTATAGTGATCCCGGAAACAAGGAAAAGAAAATAGGCATCTACGTGATCGGGGACGAATTTATTGAAACAGCGGAGCAGGTGTTAATTCGCATGGACAAAATTAACCCACTTGATGAGGAAGGAAATCGCTCGATCACCATAAACGCCATCGGCTTCCCCCATGTTGTTAAATACGAACGGCACTTTACCCAGACCGGCCTGAAATTTGCCAACCTCATGCGCGAGTTGACTTACCAGCACGGCGGCGCCTTTATCGGTATCGAGAACTGAAACGCCCGCTTAGCGGCCCCAGAGTATCTTGCGGATTATTTGCCAAATGGGTATGCCCCCACCCTGGCTCGGACTGGGCGGTCCACTTTCGCCGCCCCCGCCGGGAATTGGTGGACCGCCGCCGCCACTCTGGCTGGGCGTCGGGAAGATGTTTCGCTGTCCCTGCTGTCCCTGTTGGCTGGAAGGGGAGCCGCCTTGCTGCGAATTCTGAGAACTCTGCGGGAGCTGGGGAAAACCGGATTGTTGTTGGCTTCCTTCCTGACCCTGTTGGCCCATTTGTCCTACTTTCTGGCCGGATTCTCCCGGCTGGGCGCCGATAGTGTCGCCCTCGGGGGAATTTTCCCAAGGTGCGTCCGATTCGCCCGACTCGCCGGGCATCGACCCCTCTTCGCCCGCCTTATCGGAAGCGTTAGCTTCTGAGAACATCTCGTAAGAATATTCAAAAATCTCGATTGTGCCGTCGCCAAGTTCGGGCGCCTCATAGAGAACGGCCTCGCGAATCTCGTCTAATTCCAGTTTTTTCTCCAAGGCTTCGCCGTAATCATCCAACGGTCCGAAATAGTAGTTCAGGTTCCCATGGGCATAGTGAATATAAAAGCCTTCCTCACTGGGCACCGATCCGGTTACATCGATGCCGGGATATTTTTTCCTGAAATCCTCAGCGCTGAGCGTTCCACTGTCGGTAATGGCCTCAACGGGTAATATAAGGGTCTTGGCGGACAAATTGAGGGCCATGAATATGGCCGCCGCCATCAGCAACCATATTGGTTTAAGTGTAAAACGGTTGATCATATTTTTTCTGGTTTAAAGGTCGGAGGGAACAGAGCCTCCCTTTTCCAAACCCACCGAACGGCCCCGGTTTTTGCCCACCATAGGCCTACTGGAAGTCATCCCGCTGTCTTGTTCACTCCCGACTACGCCGGCATCCTTCGCAATCTCAATGGCTTCGATCATCTCCCCTGAATCGCCGAATGTGACTTCTTCCATATCCTCTCCGCCGTCCGTTGAAGCCTGTCCCGCGACGGCGTCATCGCCGGATCCCTCCGCGCCTTCCAGTTCGGAACCGATACCTTCACCCTGCTCGATTGACTCGTCCCCTTCGGCTAGGCCCTCAGGCCCCTGTTCGCCTTCGGCGCCCTGGGATTCGCCCGACTGATTTTCACCGCCGCCATCCTGCTCTTGGCCTGGAGGTAATTCGCGAGCCTCATCGAGTTCGCCCCCAATCCCTTCGCCACTGGCGATTTGCTCATTGGCGCCCTCTTCGCCCTGTGGATCGCCCTGGCTGCCTTCACCCTGCTCGCCCTGGCCTTGTTGTCCTTGTTGACCTTGTTGTTCGGCGCCAGCCTGTCCGCCTTGACCTTGTTGGCCCTGTTGGCCTTGTTGGCCCTGTTGGCCCTGTTGGCTTTGTTGACCTTGCTGGGAGCTGGGGTTCGGTATGCCGAGGCGGGGACGTTTGTTCAAGATTCTCCGGAGGAGGCCAGGATTTTCCTTGCCGAAGCCTGATCCATCAAAAATTTCTGGGTCCGGGGTAAGCCCCGATAGAGGCAGAGAGCAGAAAACCATTCCAGCCAGAAAAACGGGGATCCATTTCAGTAGAGGTGATGCTTGTTTCGACATGGTGGTTTTTTCCTGCCAGGTTTAAATATTGAGAGGAATACAGTTCCGGTTTTCTTCCCTATAAATATATCCCGTTTCTTCGAAGTGGCAAATGGATTTGAATTTTACGATCAGCTTGACTCTGGGTTTAATTAAAGTTGCGTGTGCTGCAAATTACCGTTATCGTTTTGACCTGCTTTCCATTCCGCACGGCCAACCGGTAAACGACATCGCGGTAACCTTTGCGGCTGCCCTTGATGAGGTAATTTCCGGGCAGGATTTTGGTATTGAAATTTGTAAATTTTTCGGGCCGTCTGTATCCTGCGATGCTCACCCAAGTCCTCCCGTCGGAGATGAACTCTATGTTCACGGACTGTCCCTGGACGCGCAGTATCTCTTGCAGAGCGCTGGTCTTTTTATCCAGCGGCAGATAGGACGGCTTTATGGCCATGGCGGCGTTGAAGTCGAGTATGGCCGGCTGGAAATCTCCGCGGAGAGTTTTTGCATTAGCTATTTCGAGTAGTTTATCATAACGGTGCAAAGTGCGGATGATTTTTCCGGTACGCAAGAGTCCGGCGAGGCCTTCCTCGTGGTTGGTTTCCATATCCAGCACCTCGAGGTAGCCTTCGCGCGCTTTCACCCACTCGTATTTTCGCTCGGCCATGCGTCCCTTTTCAAGTGAGGCCAGCAAAAGAGCCTGCCATCTGCTTTCTCGCGCCGCGGCTAACCGCTCGTTAACTTCCTCGATGTCGGGATATTCCTTGAGCGCGGTCTCGTAATGGTCTACGGCATCGTCCCAGTTCCCGGCTTCAGCCGCCGCTAATGCGGCTCCCATCAGAAAATCGTATCTGTTCTGTTTGATGACTGCGGCCACGCGCGTCTGTCCTTGCTGGGCCCGGGCGGATAACGCATCCAGCTTAAAGGCCTGTTTAAAATCGTCGAGGGCTCCCTCGAGGTCTCCACCGGCTTCCTTGGAGCGGGCCGATTGCAAGAGAGCGTGCACCTGGTCGATGGTTTCTGCGCGTTTCAAGCCTTCGAGAGCAAACTTGTAATCAGGCTTAAACTCCAGAATGTTGGTAAAATGCTCGAAAGCTTTATCCTTGTCGCCTAGGCTCAGCGCCTGCTTGCCCAGTAATTCCTGCTCCGCCATAAGAGAGTCGATCCTGTCTTGCAGCCCGAGCATAATATCAATGGCTTCCCGAAAGGAGCGGTTTGCTTCGGTAAATTGTCCATTGTCCAGATTTGAACGCCCACCGTAGCCCTTGGCCAAGGCTCTTTCATACTCGTATGGCGCCAGGGCACGCGCCTTTTCCAGGGGCTCCAGGAGATCCAGAAATTCATCATAGGACTTCTGGGTGCCGTGTTTCAAATCAACCAGGCTGCGAAAATCCGCCACTTGAGTCACGACATGGTCGAACTGCACCATGGCCTCGGCGTAAGCGCTGGAAGAGATTCTGCTCACACCCCCCTCGAATGTCCTTTCGATATTGACCAGGGCCTGGAGGAGTGCCGGATGGTCATCGGAGATATTGCGCACATCAGTAAGGGATTGGAAGGCTTCAGCTTTCAGGCGCTCGACGCGCTGGCGGCTAACAAATTGGTAGGAGCCCGCCTGCGCTACACCCCCCTGCGCTCCCGCATCTCCAGCTGCAAGGCCGCCTCCGGAAGCCGCCTCCGGGGAGAGTACGACCACCCAGATACGCCATCCCAGCCAAACGACAAAAATACAGGTGATGGCCGCAAAAACTTTCCAAAACGTGGCAAACTTTCCACGCTTCAAAATGGTTGCGGAGACGGAAGAGTCAGTCTCTTCCGGATTCCAGGGGATTATCCGGCGTTTTTTCCCCGGTGCGGAACTACGGTCCCCCTCTCTCTGTTTCGGATTTCTCTTCGGCACAAGTAGTCAATTAATAATAAAATTGGACACTTCACAATGCCACAATGTTCCCCGCTGTGACCGAATAAAAGGAGTTGCTGCTCAAATCAAAATTAGCCCCGCAGTAGCTGGACGGGTTTGCAAGCTCCATGCAGGAAATCGAGGCGTTTCATTCAATTCGTATGAAAACATTGCCATCACCGGTCGTAAATACTGCATTAATCGGGCTCCTGGGAGCGATGATACCATTCGAACCAATTCCATCCAGGGTCAAGATACTGTCAAAGCCCTGGAAGGCGCCATCCAGACGCACAGAGATGGCCGAGCCGTTGGTCTGTCCCAGATCGCCTCCTGTGACGATGACGTGACCAAACTCCGAGTCTGAACCGAATAGAAGGTATGGAGTGGCTTCACCAATGGCGGCGGTAGCGGGAGAAATATATGTCGTCGGGTCCAGGGTTATTTTAAGTACGCCCGTGCCGGCGAACTCGGTAGCGACTATATCGCCATCCTCATCGAGGAAGTAAATGCGCGTTATTATACCCGGCCTTGATTGAATCGTTAACGAAGGGCCGATCATAACGACTTCGTCAAAGATATTCCCGTTTTCGTGCACATTGTCCTCACTTACAAGTACACCTTGGCCGGAGATAATCTGGCTCGGCGTACTGAGGCCGCTGTAACGTTCATCGTAGCGCGGGTCGGCCAAAATTGTCTCCACCTGGCTCAGGAACAACGTCTGCTATTCCAACGCGCTGACTTCGCTCGCAGAGGGCTCGGTACGCAGAAGGTTTATCAGGAGCGACGCGGCATCGGCCAGCCGAGGCAGTTGGTCGTTGGGCGGATTTGGAATGGCCAGCAATCGCGAGATTGTACTGCTTGCAAAAGTAATGACATCGATATCTTGAATAAATAACTCGATAAATCTATTTGCGCCAAGAAATATCATCTTGGGAAGGATCGAGTCAATCTGCTCCTGGTCAGGTGCGACACCATACTTGTTGTCGAAAAGTATTTCAATAAATTCAGTCCGTTCCGCGTCTGAGCTAAAGGCGTCCGGCAAATTCTGGCTATTCAAATACTCGGCCTGAAAAGCCGGAATGAGGATTTCAACTAATCTCGATAAACCGTCCTGCTCGATAGTCAGCTTATCCTGGAAGAGCAGGTCATGATCCGGCCACGCGCCGGTCAGCAGGAAGCGGGCCATCAGGGCCCCCTGTGCGACATCGGAATCATCCGATTGGAAAATCTCCTCAATTGCCTGGCTAAAGGTAATCTGCCCGGAGTCCAAGGCCGCGATAAGGGCATCGGCCTCATCCTGGGTCAACTCATCATTGAGCAAATCCTCCACCGTCTGCTCGAGCAATACACGGTTCTCGGAAACGGCAAGGACCGACAGCGCCAATGGGTCTGTGATTATCCAGTTGTCGAAAGTAAAACCGTTGGGATCGAGCTGTATCACGCGGGCGGTTATATTAAAATTACCGGCAACATCCGGGAACCAGGCAAATGTGACCGTATCTGAGCCTGTATCCGGATCGACAATTCCTATATACACGCCGTCGGCATAGAAGGTGACCAGGGAAAAACCGACCCCGATCGTTAAAGTTTCTGTGACTGTAACCTTGAATACTACTTTATCCTGGACACTGACCTTTGGATCAATGGGTGATACCAACGTTAATTCCACTTCGGGAAACACGGACTCCAAGGGACCTACATCAAGGGTCAAGGGAACGGACTGGCCGACGTTGCCGTTGAAGTCTTCCGCCTCGGCAAAGAATACTAAATCTGCCTCGGTGATTGGATCAAAGAACAGGGCGTATCGATCACCCAAGCCCTGTGTCACCGTGCCCAATAATAGATTGTTGGCATAGAACCGGACCTCCTTTATTTCACCGTCGGGATCGATCGCAGACGCGTTAAGATACATGCTCGAGGCCACTGAAACATCATTGATAGTATCGCCGCCTCCGACAGGTAGAGGATGATCGATTACGACACGCGGGGTTTCGTTATCGGCGGGGCCGGCGGTCACGGTTATGGCCGGGGACGTTCCAGTGTTATCTAAATTATCGGTTGCAACGGCGGTGATTACAAAGGTCCCCGTTGTCGGAAGTGAAAATTGAGTCTGGAATGGCGCATTACTTACTGTCCTGACAGAGACGCCGTTTACAAAGAATTCCACAGTATCGACCAACCCGTCCGGATCACTGGCGATTGCCGCCAACGTGAGCGTCGAACCCGGTATGAAACTCACTCCGTCCGGCGGTGAAAGTATCGAAACTGTGGGATTCCCCCCTCCTTCACCGCTGGTTGAAGAAGTTACCGTTACAGTTGCTGAGATGGTGGAATTCCCGGATTCGTCCTTGGTGACCGCCCGTATCGCGTAGTCGCCCGGCGAGGGTAAAGTGAAGATTCCTGCGTATGGGTAAACACTTGAAAAAGCAACGACCTGTCCATTTACAAAATAGGTGACTAAATCTATCAAACCGTCAGCATCAAATGCATCCGCTGTTAATTCCAGGACTGTGCCGGGAGGGAAAGCTTCTCCGTCAATAGGCGATGTTATGCTCACTGTAGGCGAGGTGCCGATATCGCCGCTGGATATGGATGTCACGCTAACTGCGGAAGATGTCGTAGTATTTCCGTCGTCGTCGGTAGCCACTGCCGTGAAGATGTAGGTGCCGGGAGAAGACAGTACATATGGATCAAAAAATGGGATTGAAAATGACGCTCCGACTAAACTCCCGTTCACGAAAAATTCTACTTTTTCAATTAAACCATCGCTGTCGAAGGCGTCCGCGGTAATAAAAATGTTGGTTCCCGAAAATAAAATTGCCCCGTTTAACGGCGTGGTAATGCTCACTGTAGGCAAGGTGCCGGTACCTCCGCCGACAGTCGCCGAAGTAATCGTTACTGTTGCTGAGGTTGTAGCATTCCCGGAGTTGTCCGTGGCTACCGCCGTGATGGCGTAGCTGCCAGGTGAGGGAACTGTGAAATTGGCGGTATATGGAGTCGATGTATCCGCGCCTATGGATACATCATTTACGAAAAATTCCACCTGTGCAATCAAACCGTCAGAATCCGCGGCATTCGCGGTAATGGTGATTTCCGTGTTGGGTGATAGTGTCGATGTCGAAGGCGAGGTGATACTCACGCTGGGCGACGCTCCTGTAATGGCCGTTATCGTGGTCGTGGCGGATGCAGTGGTAAATCCAGTGTTATCTGTAGAAACCACCTGCAGCACGTATGTATCCGGATCCGGCAGCAGGAATTCTGTCGAGTAAGGAAAATCTGTAACAACACCTATGGATTGACCGTTTACGAAAAATTCTACCTGAGTAATAACGCCATCATTGTCAGTCGCACTAGCTTCAATTGTGATTGTTGTGTTTGTAAGAATCGTACTACCGCCCGCAGGTGAATCGATAGTGGGCACGTCGGGCGGTTCTCCTACTTCAACAGTAACCGAAACCAGATCTGATAAATCAGTTGCCGTGCCATTGATATCGAATACTCTGGCCGTTAAATTAAAAGTGCCGAGCTCCTGAGGCGTCCAGGTTATTTCGAATGGTGGAGGTATTACGTCATTAGGAGGATCAACGGCCACACCATCCACAACTCCCAGGAATAATATACTAGTGCCACCAACTAAGAACTGTATGCCGCCAACTCGCTCCTCCGCCGCCCCGATACCTGAAGCAACAAATGTTACGCCCACGTTGGTGCCCAATGCGATAGTGTCGGTGTCGCCAGGACTGGTAATTGTAATCTCGGTTCCAAACGCCGGAGTGGCCAGGACCAGGCTTGATAATGCGGAAAGCAGGATTAATCGCTGTATTTGTCTCATAACTTTAGCAGTATTAATTAGGAGAAATTGGGGCCGAAGTCCGGAGTTGTAGACCGGATAGCAACCGGGTGGACATGACCGCCGGGATGGATATATGGCTTCTGGCGATTACACACAAACAAGCCTTAGAAAACATTAAGTGGGAAATCTAGAATATAGAGTCCGATTATGCAACACTAAAAGAAACCGGTTTTTAAAAAGCTGAAAATGCTCCGAAATTGCGATTTTCGCAGGCGCCGGAAGCATTCATCTGATGAGTCCGGATACAGCATGGCCAGGGCGTTGCGCAATCGGCTTATTGAGAATTTCGACTTCAGAAACGGGAAATTACCCCGATAAGCAGTAAGCGCCCCGACGCAAGGCCGTCCTGACCGTCCAAGCGCATAGATAGGACATGTCGCACGATTTTTTCAGAGATTACAGCCGGCGTTTGTGCCGGACCATGGCTTATTTTGACTGGGCGCCGGTCGAAAAACTGGCCCGGGCAATGAGCTTTGCATGGAAGGAGGGCCGCCACCTCTATATCTGCGGCAACGGTGGCAGCGCCGCCAATGCCATACATCTCGCCAACGACTACCTCTACGGCATCGCAAAGGAGGACGGCTTTGGCATGCGTGTGACAGCCCTGACCGCCAACCCTTCTGTAATTACCTGCCTGGCTAACGACATCGCCTACGACCAAATTTTCAGCGCGCAGCTAAAGGTCCTGGCCAATCCCGGCGACCTCCTGCTGGTGCTTTCCGGCAGCGGCAACTCTCCCAATATCGTGGGGGCGCTCAGAATGGGAAATGAGATGGACATGAGGACCTTCGCAATTCTCGGCTTCAGCGGCGGAATATGCAAGCGCCTGGCCAGCACCGCCATTCACTTCCCGGTGAGCGACATGCAAATATCCGAAGACCTGCAGCAAATCGTCGGCCATATGCTCATGAAATACCTGACCGACTGCAGAGAACCAGCCCAACCAACCTTTGCGGAAAATTTAGTCTAGAAGAAGTTTTAAAATTCCAACCGGTTATGCGGTTATGCCCCTGAGTTTTAAACGATGCCTTGTTTTGGGAAGCAATTCATTCACGGGCAGCCATTTTATCAGCTACCTGCTTAAGAATACGTCTTGCCGGGTGGTTGGCGTGTCAAGGTCCGAGGAATATCCGCGCCCGTTCCTGCCCTATCTCAACGGCGCTGATCGCCCCGAGCGGTTTACCTTTCACCGGCTCGATCTCAACGATGAGATGGAGAAGCTCGAAACGATTTGCGACGACTTCGAGCCGGAGATGGTTGTGAACTTCGCCGCCCAGGGAGAGGTGCGCAACAGTTGGAAATGGCCCGAGCAGTGGTATCGCACCAATTGCCTGGGCGTGGTGCGCCTGGCCGAGTTCTTGAGGTCCGGAAAATACCTTAAACGCTACGTGGCTGTTTCAACCCCGGAGGTCTATGGAGCCACCAGTGAAAACATCGCCGAGACCCATCATTACTATCCCAGCACCCCCTACGGGGCTTCCAAACTGGCCGGCGACCTCCACCTCTTCGCCCTGCACAAGAGATACGACTTTCCGGTGGTCTTTACCCGGGCCGCCAATCTCTACGGCATCCATCAACAACTATACCGCATAATCCCCCGCACCGTCATCTACCTCAAGCTGGGTAAGGAAATCACACTGCACGCCCGCGGTGAATCCCGCCGGGCTTTTATACACGCCCGAGACGTCGCCGAGCTTACCTTTCGGGCCGCCACCGATGGACGTAACGGACAAGTTTATCACGTCGCCCCGGAAAATGGCCAGCGCAGCATCGCCGATGTCGTCCGATTCATCTGCGAGCTGACGGATCACGATTTTGAAAGCAACGTCCGGCTCGTGGACGAAAATTTCGGCCAGGACGGAGTGTTTAGCCTGAGCGCAGTCAAGGCGCGGGAAGAGCTGGGCTGGCAACCGAAAGTGGATTTTGAGGAGGGCGTCCGGGAAGTTGTCGAATGGGTCGATGAAAACTGGGAATTCCTCCGCAACCAACCCCTGGAATACCTGCACAAAGCCTGATGTTTTTTAGAATTATGAAAACACAACTACCCGAAATCCCCCACAATTTCCTGCCCGGACAGTATGCCGACACCAACGGCCTTACCATCAACCACAATTACCTGCCGCAGCAGTTTTCCGGCTGCCGGGCAATCTTTGCCCGGTTCGAAAAATTGGTGCAAAACGCAGATTACACCTTGGGCAAAAGCGTGGACGAATTTGAGGACCGCATCCGCATGCTGACGAGCAGTCCCTACGCCCTCGGCGTCGGCAGTGGAACCGATGCCCTGTCGTTGAGCCTGAAGGCCGCCGGTATCGGCCCGGGCGACGAAGTGATCACCACCCCCTACACTTTTTTTGCCACAATCGGTGCCATCGTCACCACAGGTGCCATGCCCGTGTTTGCGGATATCGGCGAGGATTACAATATCGATCCCGAACAAATTGAAAAGGCGGTCACGTCGCGCACAAAGGCCATCCTGCCGGTTCACTGGGCCGGATTGCCCTGCCGAATGGACGCCATTATGGAAATCTCGGAGCGCCGCAACCTGGTCGTGGTGGAGGACGCCTGCCACGCCATCTGCGCAAATTACAAAGGGAAAGCGGCGGGCACTTTCGGCCTGACTGGCTGTTTCAGCATGCATCCCTTGAAAAATCTCAACGTCTGGGGCGACGGCGGCTTCGTCCTCACCGCCTCGCGGGAAATGCACGACAAACTGGCGTTGCTGCGCAATCACGGACTGCTCAACCGCAACGAGTGCGCAATCTGGGCCGGTAACTCGCGCCTCGATACCCTTCAGGCCATAGTCGCAAATCACTTGCTCGGCAAAATCGAATCGATCACCGAATCGCGCATCGCCAACGCCGCCCGATACGACCGGCAATTGTCGGGTATCCCACAGTTGCGGATACCCACCCGCCCGGAAAATACAAGGCAGGTTTATCACTTGTATGTCATCCGCGCTGAAAGCCGGGACGCCCTCCAGCAGTTTCTAATCAACCGCGGAATCGACGCAAAAGTCCACTACCCTATCCCCATGCACTTGCAGCCTGCTGCCGAATCTTTTGGTTATCGGCGCGGATATTTCCCGGTTTGCGAAGCGGTCTGCGACTCGGTGCTCTCGCTGCCGGTGCACGAATTCATAACGGATGAACAAATAAACTACGTGGCGGCACAAATAGAGGAATTTTATGCAGGAAGTTAAGTTTGTTGATCTGGGCAAGCAGTATTTGAGCTTGCGGGATGAAATCCTGGCTTGCTTCGATGCTATATCGCGGCGCGGAGCTTACATCCTTAGCGAAGAGCTCGATCGGTTTGAGAACCGCTTTGCCGATTACTGCGGCACCAGGTTCGCCCTCGGTGTGGCAAGCGGTTCGGACGCCCTGCACCTTTCGCTGCTGGCCCTTGGGATAGGGCCGGGCGATGAAGTCATCACCGTCCCCAACTCATTCATTGCCACAGCCTGGGTAATCGCCCGAACCGGCGCCCGCCCCGTATTTGTGGACGTGGGGGATGATATGAACATCGACCCGGATCTGATCGAGCCTGCCATAACCGAAAAAACCCGGGCCATATTGCCGGTGCACTTTACTGGACGACCCGTCCGCATGGATGTTATTGAAGAAATATCCCGGGCGCGCAACCTCTATATAATAGAAGACGCAGCCCAGGCCGTTGGAGCGAGATGGCGGGGCCGTCGGACGGGTTCTCTGGGACATTGCGCAGGGTTCAGCCTTCACCCATTGAAAAATCTGCACGTGCACGGAGATGGAGGCGTAATCACCACCGATGATCCCGCGCTGTACGAGACCCTGCTCAAATACCGCAATCACGGTCTGGCCAATCGCGACGAATGCGAATTCTGGGGCGTTAATTCGCGCCTCGACGCCATACAAGCCGGTATCGCCGAAATTAAATTGAAATACCTGGACGAGTGGAACGCCCGCTACCGGGAAATCGCCGCAATTTATTCGGAAAGATTAGCCGATTACGTAGAAGTTCCCCGGGACCGGGTAGAGGAAGAGCCGACCTACCACCGCTACATGATCCGCCAACCCGACCGCGACCGCCTGCAATCCTTTTTGGCCGAAAACGGGATCGAAACAAAGGTCAACTACCCGGTCCCCCTGCACCTGCACCCGGCCGCATCGCAACTGGGCTACAAGGCGGGTGACTTCCCGGTCGCCGAACGATTGGCCGAAACGATCCTGAGCCTCCCCCTTTATCCGGAACTGGAAGAGCAACAAATCGATTATGTAACCGGAAAAATCGTCGAATACAGTAAAAAGCACTCCCTGAAAGCCCCGCTGCAGGCAGCCGGCATTCTTTCATAACTATTTGAATTTCTGCACTATGAGAAAATTAATTCTGGTCACCGGCGGATTTGGATACGTGGGCAGCCGGCTCACCCCATACCTGCTGGAACAAGGCTATGCCGTGCGTGTGCTCGACCTGATGCTTTACGGCGATGCCGGCCTTGAAGCACTGCGTGCGGACTCCCGATTCGCTGACTGGCAAAACTATTTCGAACTGATGCGTGGTGATACCCGTGAACCGGATACCGTGCGCGCGGCCATGCGGGACGTCAACGCCGTCATCCATCTGGGTGCGATTTCCAACGACCCGACAGGGGAGATCGACGAGGTGCTCACCCGGCAAGTCAATTACGACGCCGTCGGTCTGCTTCTGGCCCTTGCCCGCGAGGCGAGCGTCGAGCGCTTCATCAACGGCTCCTCGAGCAGTGTTTTCGGGATCAAAAAGGAAACGGACATCACCGAAGCGCTCGAACCGGAACCGCTCACTCATTACTCACGCTACAAAATGTTGTCCGAGTGGCTGGTGGCGGCTGCAAGTTCCCCGGAATTCTGCACGGTAAACATCAGGCCGGCTACCATATGCGGGGTTTCACCCCGGCAACGTTTCGACCTGACTGTCAACAAGCTGACCGCCGACGCGGTGCAAAAGGGCGTGATAACGGTGCATGGGGGAGAGCAACGCCGGCCCAACGTAGGTATGGCAGACATGGTCAACCTTTATTCACGGCTAATTGATGTAGATAAAAACCTCATCAACGGTCGCACCTTCAATTTCGGATTCGAAAATCACAAAGTTATCGACATCGCCAGGATAATTCAAAGCGAGCTTAACGGCCGTAACGTGGAGATTCGGGTCACCCCGACAAAGGACCGGCGAGATTACCACATCTCGTCCGAAAAAATAGTCCGTGAATTGAACTATCGGCCCGTAAGCTCCATCCGCCAAGAGGTGGCGGACTTGCGAAGCGCGATGGAAGCCGGCGAATTCGCCGACGTTGATGCACCGGACTACTACAATATGAAATGTATGAAACTGCGACGCAATCATGGCTCCTATAAATACCTTGCCCGTTAAGCCTCTGACCCGGCGGCCCTCCACCAACGGATCCGGACATTGGTCCAAGGTGATAGACTTTGCAAAGGCTCCGGAAATATTCCGTAGCCTGCGCGATCAGGACAAATGCATCGTGCAATGCCACGGGACTTTCGACCTGCTGCATCCCGGACACCTCTTCCACCTCGAGGAAGCCAAAGCGCTGGGAGACGTGCTGGTCGTCACCGTAACCGCCGAAAAATATGTCAACAAGGGACCGGGCCGGCCTTTCTTTAACGATCTGTTGCGGGTCAAATCCCTGGCGGCCCTCGAGTGCGTCGATTTTGTAGTTATCGTACCCCACAGCGCGGCGATTGAGGCAATCGAATGCGTGCGCCCACAAATATATTGCAAGGGCCGCGAATACCGGAAAACCGGTAACGATGTTACCGGAGACATCCTTGATGACGTCAAAACGGTGGAACGACTGGGAGGTCAGGTGCGTTACATCGGCTCGGTGGTATTCAGTTCGACCCGGCTGCTAAACTCTCATTTCGAAACACACGGGGCTGAAATAAAAGACTATTGCAAGCGGATGGCCATCGGGTTTCCGCCCCTGCGTTTTCGTGAAACAGTGGAAAGTTTCAGCGACCTCAAGGTGCTGGTCATAGGCGACATTATTTTCGACCGCTATACAACCGTAAGTGTGCAGGGGCTTACCTCCAAGAACCGGATGCTTTCGAGCCGATTCGTGGATGATGAAATGCAAGCCGGAGGCGCCCTTGCCGTTTTCCGTCACCTCAAGGAATTCACCCCCAATGTTAAGCTGTTGGGACTTGTCGGCCGCGAGCCCTGGGTCGAGCAACGGTTGCGCCCTTACCTGGATCCCGACAAGGATGAAATACTACGAGTCCCCGAATTCACAACCATCATAAAGCAACGGTTCGTCGAACCATTGAGAGAAGGCAAGGAACTCTCAAAGCTGTTCTCGGTTAATTACATCGACGCCCAACATCCCGATGGAGGCCTGCAGAAAAAAATTCGCGAGCGTCTCCTGAGCCAGATCGGAGATTACGACCTGGTCATGGTCATGGATTTCGGTCACGGACTTATGCAGAATTCCATCCGTGAACTGGTGCAGGAAAAAGCGCCTTACCTTGCGCTTAATTGCCAGACCAACAGCAATAACTACGGCTTTAACATTATCGATCGCCAATACCACCGGGCCGACTCGTTCAGTATCGACAAATCGGAAATCACATTGGCCTGCGGGCGCCGCCAACTAGACTACCCGGCCGAGCTGGAGCGCCTGAAAGATTCCCTCGGCGCTCAATACGCCTGGCTTACGTGCGGAGAGGTGGAAACCATCGGCCTTAAATCCGGTGAAGCGCCTTGCCGCTGCCTTCCCTTTGAAAACACGGTGGTCGATACCATCGGAGCCGGTGACGCTTTCTGCGCACTTGCCTCACTGGCGGCGGTCAAACAAGTCCCGCTGACACCTGCAACTTTTATGAGCCAGTTGGCCGGCGCCCAGGCGGTGCTGACCGTCGGCAACAGTAAACCCATTCAGAAAAACAAGCTCCTTAAAGGGGGTATCGCAATGCTCACCTATTAAATTCCCCCAACTGAAATTATTTAAAACATCCTCGCCATGCAAAAATTCGCCGGAATTACGCCCTCCAGTTCGGAAGCTCCAACCAATGGGACCTGCCACTCCAATGTGATGGACAGCCCATCCGGCATGGAACTGGCGGCCCGGCTCATACGGGGCAAACTGGTAGAGTTGTCGCATCGCGCAAAAACACCTCACCTGGCCTCCGCTCTTTCCTGTGTGGACATATTGGTGGCCGCCTACTGGGGAGTTTTAGACATTCGGGCCGACAACCTGAAAAGCCCGCAGCGAGACCGCTTCATTATTAGCAAGGGCCATGCCGCTCCGGCCCTTTACGCCACATTGGCTTTCCGCGGCCTGCTGCCCTTCGAGGTGCTCGATACTTTCGCCCGACCGGGCAGCCCGCTGGCCGAGCAACCGAGTCCCGGCTGCGTCCCCGGAGTTGAATGGGCGACCGGATCGCTCGGGCACGGTTTGGGCGCCGGCATCGGTATGGCATTGGCGGCCAGGATCAAGAAATTGTCCTATAGAGTGATGGTCCTTCTCGGCGACGGTGAGTGCAACGAGGGTTCGGTGTGGGAGGCTGCCATGTTCGCCCCGAAAATGGGTTTGAAAGGGCTTACGGTAATCATCGATTTCAACAAATGGCAGGCCACGGGCCGAAGCCGCGACATTATGGCCCTGGACTCTCTTCGAGATAAATGGGAGGCCTTCGGATGGGCGGCATTCGAGGTCGACGGTCATGATACGCGCGCGCTCCAGGAACTGATGAAACTCCCGGAACGTGGAGAACGGAGACCGGTGGCGATAATCGCCCACACTGTCAAGGGAAGGGGTGTGGACTTTATGGAGGATGACAACAATTGGCACTACCTCGTGCCCAATGAGGAACAAGTGGCCTCGGCCCACCGGCAATTGGGACTTTCATGAGAAACGCTTTTGCAGAGGAAATCTACGACTTGGCCGCCCGGGACGAAAGAGTGGTCCTGCTCACGGCCGACATTGGCAACCGGTTATTCGATAAATTTAAAGCCGACTTCCCCGGCCGTTTTTTCAACTGCGGGATAGCCGAAGCCAACATGGTCAGCGTGGCCGCCGGCCTGGCCTCCGAGGGGCTGAGACCAGTCTGCTACACGATTACACCTTTTATTACTACCCGCTGCCTAGAGCAAATCCGGGTCGATGTCTGCTACCACCGTGTGCCGGTGGTTCTGGTCGGCACGGGCTCGGGTCTCTCCTACGCATCGCTGGGAGCCACGCATCATTCCTGCGAAGACATCGGCATGCTTCGTTTACTGCCCAACATGTCAGTGCTCTGCCCCGGTGACGCGCTGGAAGTGAAGGCTTGCCTGGAGGCGGCTCTTGCCCATGACGATCCGGTTTACATGCGGCTCGGCAAGAAGGGCGAGCCAGCAGTCCACGCGGCCCGCCCACTAGTGCAAATCGGCAAAGCGCTTACCATACGGGAGGGCGACGACGTATGTCTGCTCGGCACCGGAAATATGCTGCATGTGGCCCTGGAGACCGCCCGCAAGCTGGACGAGCGTGGCGCCTCCGCCATGGTGGTGAGTTTCCACACTGTCAAACCTCTGGACGAATCCCTGTTGATCGACGTCTTTCAACGTTTTCCCGTGGTCGTCACCCTCGAGGAGCACAGCATCCTGGGCGGACTGGGTGGCAGCGTGGCCGAATGGATGTCGAGCAGGACGGGTCTCAACGCCCGGCTTCTGCGCATCGGAACCGCGGATGAATTTCTGCACGAAACCACAAACCAGCAACTTGCCCGCCGGCATTACGGTCTCACAGCCGAAAACATCGCGGCCCGAACCCTGGAAGCCTTGGGGAACCTTTCCATGACCACGGCCGCGTCATGAAGACAAAAGCCGCTATATTAACTGCTTTGCGGGAACCGCTTGCCATTGAAGAAGTGGAAATCCCGACACTGGGTTACGGCCAGGTACTGGTGGAATTACGAGTAAGCCGTATCTGCGGATCGCAGATCGGCGAGATAGACGGCGTGAAAGGACCGGATCGCTTCCTGCCACACCTGCTCGGTCACGAGGGAAGCGGCACGGTGCGCGAGATCGGCCCCGAGGTAACAACGGTCAACCCGGGTGACTCGGTTGTTTTGCATTGGCGGCCCGGGGCCGGCATCCAGGCGCGCGCTCCCCGCTATGGATTCAACGGGCACTCCGTCAATGCCGGGTGCGTTACAACTTTCAACAGGTTTGCAGTGGTTTCGGAGAACAGGATCACCGCCGTTCCCGAAGACCTCGACCCGGAAACAGCCTCACTGCTGGCCGACACCATCACCACCGGATTTGGGATCATCAATAACGACGCCGCGGTGAAGATCGGCGAATCGGTAACCGTGATCGGCTGCGGGGGGATCGGATTGGGAGTTGTGCTGGGGGCCAAGCTGGCCGGAGCGCACCCGATTGTCGCCGTGGACCTTTTCGATAATAAGCTGGAAAAAGCCAAGCAATACGGCGCCACACACACTATCAACTCGCGGGATAACGATTGGGTAGATGCCGTTCGCGAAATCACCGGAGACTCCGGCGCAGATTGTGTGATTGACGGGACTGGCAATCCCAGGGTCATTGAGCAAGCATACTCATTAACCCATCCCCGTGGACGCACGGTGTTGTTTGGAGTCATGTCCCACAACGAAGCGGTCAGCCTGCACACGCTGCCCCTGCACTTCGGGAAAATACTCACCGGGTCCGAGGGAGGCGGCAGCCGGCCGGACCTGGATATTCCGCGCTATGTGAAAATGATGCGCGAGGGCCGTTTCGATCCAAAGGGCTTTGTCTCACACCGGCTGACCCTCGACGAAATTAATGAGGCCATCGGTAAAATGCGCGAGGGCGAAGTCATACACGCCATGATCCATTTCTCATGAAACTGGGAATCGATTTTGACAACACGATTGTCTGCTACGACGGCTTGTTTCACCATGTTGCGCTCGAACGTGCATTGATACCGCCGGACTTGGCGCCGGGCAAGAATTCGGTGCGCGATTACCTTCGCAAAACCGACCGTGAAGAGACCTGGATGGAACTCCAAGGTTATATCTACGGCGAACGCATGATCGAGGCAAAGCCATTCCCGGGGGCTCTGGAATTTTTCCGGTGGGCCGACGCAAACGGGCTGCCATGGTGCATCATCAGCCACAGGACCCGGCGGCCCTTCATAGGACCGGAATACGATCTGCACGCCTGCGCCCGCAAATGGCTTGAAATGCAAGGCCTGCCAGCCTCCAACAGTAGTGCACCCGATGCCCCGAAAGTATTCTTTGAACTGACCAAACAGGCCAAGGCAGAGCGCATCGATCGGGAAGGCTGCACCGACTTCATCGACGATCTGCTGGAATTTCTGACTTGGGCCGAGTTCCCCCTCGGTGTCAGGCGGCTGCTCTTCGATCCTCACAATAAACATTCAAGTCACACCGATTTTCCCAGGGTCGAATGCTGGTCGAATTTAGCGCCCCGACTTAACCTCTTCCAAGGCGCACTTACATGAACTCGCCATTCCAGAAAACCGCATTGCGCAAATTGCTGCAACGAGCGGGACGCCCGGATACATTTCGATTGTTCCCCCTGGAGGGCGGCGCCAACAACCGGGTTTTTAAAATAGAATCCGAGGGTCCCGCCATGCTGCTAAAATCTTACTTCCAACATCCGGAAGACTCCTGGGACCGGTTGGGCACGGAATACGCCTTTACGTGGTTTGCCTGGAAACTTGGCATCCATACCGTGCCACAGCCAATTGCACGCGATGAAACCGGGCGCATAGCTATTTACGAGTTTATTGAGGGCCGGTCTATTGAGCACGGCCAGGTGGGTGAAGCCGAGGTGCGCGCGGCGTTGGTATTTCTGCAAAAACTTAACAATCGCATAGATTCCGCCCCGACAGGGCAACTGCCCGAGGCATCGGATGCCTGTTTCAGCATTTCAAATCACGTGGGGAGCGTGCAGCGCCGGCTCGACCGCCTGCAATCACTTACTCCGGCCGGAGATCACGGGGAGGAAGCCGTCGGGTTCGTTCGCGAATCCCTGCTGCCGGAATGGGATATGCAAATGGAACAATTGCGGCAAGCCATCGCAGTCGAGGGTTTCGATCCGGACCAACCTGTCAGGCATGAAGAGCGCGTATTGTCGCCTTCTGATTTCGGATTTCACAATGCCATCCGGAAAAAGGACGGGGAGATTAGATTCATCGATTTTGAATACGCAGGCTGGGACGATCCCGTGAAAGTGGTCTGCGACTTTTTCTCCCAGCCGGAAATTCCGGTGCCGATGGAATTCCTTGCGCCATTTGCCGATGGCTTCTTCGAAGGACTGCCCCGCCGGGATTACCACCACCGCCGCCTGGAGATGTTGTTGCGACTTTACCGCCTGAAGTGGTGTTGTATAATCCTGAATGAATACCTGCCATTGGCCGCGCAGCGAAGAAGCTTCTCTCGCAACGAGGAATGCCTCGGTCTGCACAGGAAAAGTCAACTGGATAAGGCGAAAGAATACTTCCGGAAGGAGAGTCTATTTCAATGCATAACCTGCTAACGGCATTTAGTATGATACCGGAGCTTAAGATACCGCTAAAAAGTGCGTAATAACAGTTAGAATGGCCTATATCGATTTCATATCCTCCCTACACCAGAAGACCAGTCGCGATTATCTGGCTCGCGCCACTGAGTTCCCAAAGGCCGAGGCCATCAAGATCGCCAAGCAATTCGGCTTCGACTTTTGGGACGGCGACCGAAAATTCGGCTATGGAGGATTCATCTACGATGGGCGCTGGCAAAAGGTGGCTGAATCCCTCATCGAGCACTATGGTCTTAAGCCCGGTGATCGCGTCCTCGATGTCGGCTGCGGCAAGGCTTTCCTCCTATACGACCTGATGAATTGCCTGCCGGGACTGGAAGTGGCGGGCATCGATACTTCCTCCTACGCCATCGAACATGCCCCGGAGGATGTAAAACCATACTTGCAGGTCGGCAACGCCAATGAACTTCCATTCGACGATTCGAGCTTCGAACTGATCATCTCCATCAACACCCTGCACAACCTCCATTGTTACGATCTGGAAAAAGCCTTGCGTGAAGTGGAGCGGGTAAGCCGACGGGACAAGTATATCGTTGTCGAATCATATCGCAATGAGGAGGAGAAGGTAAACATGATGTATTGGGTGCTCACCGGAGAGTGCTTCTACAGTCCCGAGGAGTGGGAGTGGTGGTTTCGCCACTGCGGCTATATCGGCGACCATTCCTTCATCTACTTTGAATAACAATTAATGGCGCAAGCAGCCAAACAAAACGATTTAACGATATGAGTGATGCGGTCTTCATAAAGCAAGCTTTCGCCGAAATCGACAAGGCGATGATAGATGCGCTTAAAAAACGCGCCGCACACTCTCCCCTGCGCCGCGCCCGCTATTGTTTGCACCCCGACCCCTCCCATCCTCTCAACGTTATGGTCATAGCGCTTTGCCGGGACACCTACCTGCGTCCGCATCGCTTTCGGAAGGATAAGAGCAAGGTTTATCACCTTATCGAGGGTGCCATGGACGTCTTATTTTTTGATGATAAAGGCGACATAATAAAACGGATTGAAATGGGAGAGTGGCATACCAAAGAAACATTTCTGTGCCGTTGGGCGGAGCAAATCTGGCATATACCCTTCCCACGGACCGATATCGTGGTCTTCGAAGAGATTTCCCAGGGGCCTTTTGTCAAGGAATTGGACGCCGAACACGCGCCGTGGAGTCCGGCGGAAGACGATGCCTCGGGCATTGCCATCTTTCAAAAAAAGATCGCGGAGAACGGACCTCATCCTCAAGAAATAAATGAGTAAAAAGCATAGTCTGATAGTGGGGGGCACGCGAGGAGCAGGATTCGCCATGGTGAAAGCAATGGCCGGGAACGGCCACCGCGTTTCAGTTATCGGCAGACGCTCTCCTTCTTCAAATGATTGGGATTCCGAAGCAGTCAAGTTCTGGCCGGTTGACGTACGGGACGAAGCCGCCCTGGCGCAAACACTGCCGAAAATAATCGGCGAAGCAGGAAAACTGAGCAACCTGGTTTTCTTTCAGCGCTACCGGGGTGACGGCGACTCGTGGCACGGGGAAGTGGAAACCAGTTTGACGGCGACAAAGAATATCATCGAACAACTGGCCGACGAATTTGATGAAGGCGCCCAGGGTTCCATCGTTATTGTCAGCTCCATTGTCGGCCAATTCATCACCACCGAACAACCTTTGAGCTACCACGTTGCCAAGGCCGGCCTCAACCAGATGGTGCGTTATTTCGCTGTTCTCCTTGGACCGAAAAAAATAAGGGTTAACGGCATCTCATCCGGAACGATAATAAAGGACGAATCCAGGGAATTTTACCTCAAAAACGATCGCATGTGCACACTTTGTAAATCCATCACCCCTCTGGGACGCATGGGCGCTTCGGAGGACATTGTGCGGGTAGTCGATTTTCTTTGCAGTCCCGGCGCCTCCTTCATAACCGGACAAAACATCGTGGTGGACGGTGGACTCTCCCTGCAATGGCAGGAAACGCTGGCCAAGGAATTAGTAAATACATGACGGCCCATGGGAAAAACCGCAGCCGAAAGATTCCAAGGGTATCATGGTAAAATCACTCTCTCATCAATGCGATACCTGCCGGGCCTGCGGAGGATCGAATCTCGAAATGGCCCTTCCCCTGGCGCCTACGCCGTTGGCCGATGACTACGTGGGTAGAGACCGCCTTCGGGCGGCCCAGGATCGCTTCCCGCTGGACTGTTTTATCTGCAAGGATTGCGGCCAGTTACAACTGCGCGATTTTGTAGATCCCGATGCCCTTTACGGGAACTTTATCTATAGCACTTCGAATTCCCCGGGGCTCGTAGAACACTTTCGAGACTATACCGCGCAAGTGCTTAAGAGAACCAGACCTGACGATAATGGTCTGGTGGTCGATATCGGCAGTAACGACGGAACACTCCTGAGATTTTTTAAGGATAGGGGAATGCGGGTTTTGGGAATCGATCCGGCCCTTGAAATCGCCCTCAAGGCGACCGCCTCCGGCATCGAAACATTGCCCGCCTATTTCAATGTGGAACTGGCACGCAGACTCCGGACAGAACGCGGGCCCGCCTCACTTATCGTCTCCAATAACACCATGGCGAATATCGACGCTCTGGATGAGTTCATCGGCGGCATCCGTAATCTGCTTGCTCCGGACGGAGTGTTTGTTTTCGAAACAATCTACATGGCGGACATGGTCAGGCGCAACCACTTCGACAACATATACCACGAGCACATTTATTATTTTTCGGTAAAGCCGTTGGACAGGCTGTTCCGGCGGCACAAAATGCAGTTGATCGAGGTTCAGCGCATACCCACCAAGGGAGGTTCTCTGCGCGGTTACGTGCAACTCGCCGGAGGTCCGCGCAGGCAATCTCCATCGGTCGATGAACTGCTTAAAGACGAAGACAAAACCGGCATTCACCAAGCCGAAACCTTCAGAAACTTTTCCGCTCAACTCGATGAGGCCAAGACCCGGCTGCTGGACTTGCTGCGCGATCTCAAGTCGCAGGGCAAAACAATCGCGGGTTATGGAGCCTCACACAGCGTCACCACCTTGTTGTTTCACTTCGGCTTGGGCGAGTTTCTGGACTTTTTAGTCGATGACAACCCGGTCAAACAGGGCTTGTTCAGCCCGGGATACCACATACCCGTTTACTCGCCTGAAGCCCTTTACGAAAAGCGGCCCGACTACGTGCTCTTGCTTGCCTGGCGGTTCAACCAACTAATGAAGAACAAGCACCGGGCATACCTGGAAAGGGGCGGGCACTTCATCACCCCATTGCCCGAACTGGAAGTTATTTAGCTCCAGGACAATTTTAACGCGAATTTTTGAAAAATGCATAGCCCGAAAATCTCCGTCATCACTCCCAATTACAATCACGGACGTTTCCTGCCCGAGGTGGTGGACTCGGCCTTGTCCCAAGGATACCCCAACCTGGAAATCATCATCGTCGACGATGGGTCAACCGACAACAGTCCGGAAATCATCGAAGCGCTGGCTGCCGACCATCCGGAAATCATACCCGTATTCCTGGACCGCAACGCCGGCGTGAACCGGGCCATGAATCGGGGCACGGAAGAGGCAACCGGAGAATTCGCGGTTTACCGCTCCGCCAACGATCTTCATTTCCCCGGATTTTTTGATAAAGCCGCGCGAATGCTCGTAGAGCATCCGCAAGCCGGACTTTGCTGCGGGGACATAGCCTATTTTACCGGCGATCCCCAGCTCTTCCAAGTGGAACCACTCGGCCTGAGCCCCGAACCCGCTTACTTGAAGCCAAAGGATTTCGCCAGGAATATCGGCCAAAATCCGATTCACGGGCACACGGTTATGGCCAGGCTCTCCGAGGTACGGGCGGCGGGTGGATTCATTCCCGAGCAGGAATGGTATGCCGACTGGTTTCTCTATCTCCTAATCGGGTTCCGCCGTGGAGTGTGCTACATACCCGAACCTTTTGCTTATGCGCGGCTGGACTCGAATTCCTACGGCAACGCCAGCCCCCTCAAGAAAGATCGGCAGAGGGCGGTTTTGGAATCGATCATGCGGGAATTGAGGACGAGTCACAGGGACGTGTTAAGTCTTTTCATGCTCAGCGGGGCACTGGCTTTTTTTGAATCCGACATGGTCGAGATGGTTTTTCGCGATGAGGAAATGCGCGACGCAGAGACGTTCCTGCTCGTTCAGCGTTCCATGTATCAATGGTCATTGAGGGAAAAACTATCGTATGACGATCAAAGTATCCCGGGCGTTATCCGCAGAGTTTTAAGGTCTCACAGCGATTGGATTATGGAACTGGCGGCATTGAGCCCGGAAGCCGTCATTACAGCCTACGGAGCCGGTTCGCACACACGCATCCTTCTGCGAATCTGGCGTGAAATGGACTTGCCTCCCATCGGCGCCATCGTCGTGAGTGGCGAACCTGACTCGGATTCCTTCATAGACATCCCGGTTTATGCGCTCGATAGCTTTGATGAGAGCCGGGCGTCCCTGGTGGTAATTTCCTCCCAATCTTTCGAAGCGGCAATGGCCGCAAAATGCCGAAAATATCTCTCCCGGACGCCTCGTTTGACTTTCTGGAAACCGGACCTCGGAACCCGACCCGAACCGAGCCTTTTAATGGAACAAGTATGAACTATCCGAAAATTTCAGTCGTCATTCCCAATTACAATCACGCCGACTACCTGCCCCAGTCGCTGGATTCGAACCTGTCGCAATCATATCCGAATTTCGAAATCATCGTAGTGGACGACGGCTCGACGGATAACAGCGTCGAGGTGGTCAATCAATACATTGCGAAAGATCCCCGGGTATCCCTGATACGCAACGAGACCAATTGCGGGCTGGTCCATGCCACCAAGGTGGGCACCGAAGCGGCCACAGGAGAATTTATCGTTTACCGGGGAGCGGACGACGTAAGTTTCCCCGGCTTCTTCGAAAAAGCCGCCCAAATGCTTGTGGAAAATCCGCAAGCGGGCTTTTGCTGCGGCGACTTCGCCTATTCCTACGACGATCTCGATACCTTCCAGGTGGAAAACTCCAATTACTCCTCCAGTCCTCAATACTTCAGCCCTGACCAGCTCTCTGAGGTGCTCACGCCCGAAAACCCTATGTGGAGCCACACCGTTATGGCTCGCACCGAGATCATGCGCGCAACTCCTTGTTTCGATGTCGATCTTACCTGGCTCTGGGATTATCTTTGGAACACAGTCATCGCCTTCCGCCATGGCATCTGCTATGTGCCGGAAGTGTTCGCCGGAGCCCGTTTTTATCCGGAATCGACGAGCTTTTCCAATTCATAGAACAAGAAGGTTCTACGGCGCGTATTGAGCGATATCCTGCGCTTGCTTCGTACCAGGTGCCGGGACGTGCTGCCCTACTTTATTAAATGCCGGATATTGAAAGCATTTTCCGTCGATTTTGTCGAAACCGCTTTCGAAAACGAAGAGTTCTGGGACATGGATTCTCTGCTACTCCTTCAAGGCCCCTTGGTCGAATGGAATAAACTGAAGACTTTACAAGAGGAGAATAAAGGGATTAATGCGGTGATAAACAAGACGCTAAAGGAAAGTGAAAAATGGATTTATGATCAAATCAATGCCTGCGTGACAGGCGGGGTGGTTGTTTACGGCGCCGGCTCCCATACCCGCAAGTTGATCGATGCCTGGTACAGAATGAATCTGCCCGCCATCAATGCAATCATCGTAAGCGGCAAACCGCAATGCTCCTCATTATACGGTTTTCCTGTTTATACCGCGGATAAAATAGACCCTGCTAAAATCGAACTTATCGTTATTTCCTCAAAGTCCTTCGAGGATGCCATGGCAAAAAACTGCCGCCTGCTATTCCCCCAAGTGCCTCGCCTCACTTTCTGGAATTTGCAACTCGGCGACGCCCCGCTGCCGTCCCTGACCGAGCCTGGATATCTCGACGCGCCTAAAGAATTGGAAAAGGCCACGAGCCAATAACTTAAAGCAGGCCCGTTTATGAGCCTCGATCCTTTAAAAAGAGTCAGTGTTGTCATCCTGAGTTATAACCGCCGGGTTGAACTCGAACGCACCCTGCGAGAACTGTTCGGACGCGGTGAAATCTGGCGCGAAGTAATCGTCTGCGACAACGCCTCGACCGACGGCTCCCGGCAAATGGTCCGCGAGAAATTCCCGCAGGTGAAATGCATAAATACCGGTAGCAATATGGGAGTACTCGGCTGGAACCCGGGTTACGAAGCGGCTAGCGGGGATTGGGTGCTATCACTCGACGACGACAGCCATCCCGCGCTCGATTCCTTTCATTCGGTTTGCGAGACCATTGACCGGGGATGCGACGCCGCGGCAATCGCTCTTTCAATCCGGCGGGACTGGCATCCGAAGGATATGCCGAATGGTGAGGCGCCGGCCCAGGGCTTCAGTTCGGCCGGTGTGCTTCTTAACCGGCAGGCGATAGCGGATGTTGGAGGTTACGATCCGGAACTTTTTCTTTTCACCAACGAATTGCATTGGTCGGCCCGCGCATTGCTGGCGGGTTGGCGCCTTGTCAAATTCGACAGCGCCTGCGTCATTCACCGCAGCGCTCCCCTGCAACGGAGCAGCAGGCGGCACGCCTACTACTATTGCCGCAACATGCTTCTTTTCCTGCTGCGTTATGCTCCCAAATCTCAACTGCGACCCCTGCTTACAGCTTACACAACCAATATATACCTTTACTCAATTCTTCACCGCACTACCACCTACCTGCGCGCCTTGCGCGAGACCAGCATGCTGGCACGGAACGCGTCCCGGCCCGCCAAGCGCCTCACGGAAGACCAATTTGCGCAAATCGAACCGGATTGGCGCGGACCTTTCGCCTACTTGGGATGAATCCGAAATCAATACTCATTGTCAGAACCGTTTCGGTGGAAAAACTTTCGCCGCTCCTCGACCTGTGCCGCCAACGCTGGCCCGAACACCCCATCTGGTTGATCAGCAGCCCGAACCGCGTTAAGGAACTCGAGGACGACGCACGTATCAACAAAGTCATCGCACACTCACTCGGTCCGGGCGGCTTCGAGCAGCCGTTTGCCATCGAAGACACTCTCGAAGCAGTTGTTTTCCCATTGGGAAACCGACGAGGTGGCGGTTACGGCAATGTCTTTGCAACCTTCGGCAGTCTAAGACCCGGACAGTATTTTCTTGCGCCCTACGGCCGGGAACTTCGTCCAGTCAGCCCCATTGTCCTGAAGGTCAAATACCTCATTGAGCGCGGCCTGCAAATAGTCCTCGATCCTCTCGGCAAGCTGACGGCCCGGCGCTTGACCTTCCGCTGCGGGCTTTCCTGACAGGCGGGGGTTGAAAAGCTAGGAGCTGTTGCCCAAACCATGGTGGTGTAGCTGGAAGCAAGTTTGGCCTTGAACAAGGCGGTTTCGAGACAGGAATGCCTAGCGGCATTTCGTCTCGAAGCGAACGCCGTTCAAGGTCCAAAATCGTTCCAGCCCAAAGGGTTGCGGCTGCGTGTGCTTCCCACCGCGTTGCTCATGCCGGTAAAGCCTGCAAGGATTCACCGGCATGAGCAGCCTTGCGAAGAAGCGCCACGGAGCTAGCAACTACGCTCATCCTGATTTGGGCAACAGCTCCGTTAACGTAATAAAAAAGTGTATTTGCACTGAACACCGTGCTATTTAATGGTGTCCAGTTAAATGGGTCTGTTGCCCCCTATGAAAAAAATACTGCCGCTACTGATAATTTGCCTTCTTGGCCTTAACTTACCATGTGCCCTCCAGGCGCAGGGCAGGCCCGATCCGGAATACTTCGACTTTGACGCCCCGGAATCTTGGGCCTTGAAATACTTTACCTCCGCTTCCCTGATCACCGGCTACGGTCCGCTAATTTCCCGCGAAGCCGGTTGGATCGATTTACAGCTCGAAGTGGTGGAAATCCCGTTCCTGGGCGAAGAATACCGCCGGATCGGATTCAGCGGCACAAAGGTTGAAGACCTGAATCACGCGCCGATAGCAATCCGGCCTCACTTCATTTATTATCTAAAGGATAACCTGGCATTCTCCTTCAGCTATGTTCCGCCAATCGAATTATGGGATGTAAAAGCCAACCTGCTTGCAGGCACGCTCAATTGGAGCCCAATAAACAAAGGCCCCTTGACGGTTGGGCTGCGCATCTACGGGCAAATCGGCTCCGCCGATGGAGCCTTCACATGCACGGAAGAAAACGTGGCCGCCGGCGACGACTTTGAGAATAACCCGTACGGCTGTAACAAAGTTTCCAGGGACCGCGCCCACCTCGATTATTTAGGAGTAGAGATAAGCGCCGCCTATCGCTTCGACAAACTGAATGGATTGAGGCCGTTTGTCGCAGTAGGCTACAACCGCATGAATTTAAAATTCGGCGTAAACTCGACCCTCTTCGGAGAACCGGACATCCAAACGCAACGGAATCAGGGTGAAACCGTAACCTTCAGCGGAGGCTTCACCATCCCACTGACCTCAAACCTCCAATTCGGCCTGCAACTCTTTTATGCGCCGCTCGACGTACGGCGCAATTTCCGTGAAACCGCCGAAAACGATTCGCTCGTCAACATTCGCACCCAAATCACCTACCACTTCGGCAAGTGGGAAAAATAAGCCGCCTGCCCTTCTCTTCACCCATACTCCCTCATCGATCGGCAGTCCTTGGTCCGTCTTCTTTTAATCCTTTTCCTTTACTTCTACCTTCCGCCTATTGCTGTTCAGGCACTGTAATCGGAACGCCCTGGGCATTTTCGAAAGTACCAAGCAGGGGGACGGCCGGCAGTGGGGTACCGTCCGATTTGAAGTTTTCTCGCGTTTGATAGGATCCGAAGCCGGCAGTGGTTTCGGTATCCGCCACACGGATTCCCGCGTTGTTGGTCTGTTGAAGATCACCTCCGGCCAGACCCAACGCTCCCACGGGAACCCCCAGCTGCACCAATAGTTCATCTTCATTTAGCAGAGCGGAGCCTTGCCCGACAAGTAGATGCGGTACGGCTGTGCCCGTAGCTTTGATGTCAAAGACAGATAATTGCTGCAATATCGGCACTCCTTCGGCCAGAATACCGATGTCTCCCTCGGAACCACTGAAACGCACGTTGCCGTAGATCATGCCGCCCATCGCCGTGCCGGTAACTGTGACGCTGGTGACATCGGCCAGCCCGTCATACTCAATCCCCTCCAAAATTACATTCGGATCCTCCGCATTGAGGCTGCCCAAAGTAAAGATAGCGCTATAGGTGTCCGTATCGGCCCCTTCGATGATGATTCGTGCTCGCCCTTTCACATACTCGACACCGGACAGTGAGTATTTAACCGGGGTTTCCAAGTCACCGAAGGTGTCAGGATCGATTATCACCGTGCAGGTGCCGGAGCCGAAGAAGTCGACTTGCACAATATCGTTATTTTCATCCACGTATGTTGCACGGGCGATCTGACCGGTATCGGCCTGGATGGTCACGAGCGGGCCGGTGATTGTTATCAGGTCGAGGACAAGCTGGTTGAAAGGATTTACGACGTTTTTGAAAGCAGGATCACTTGGTGAGAAGCCAAACCCGTCCACGACGTTTGCATCGGGCGATACGGTTGGCACTCCATTCACGCTAATGACCGCGGTGACGCTGTCGATCGAGCCAATGACATTGGTAACGCGCACCCAGTAGAATGTGGTATCGGTGAGCGCCGGTGTGGTGTAAACGCTTTGGGTAGCTCCGGATATAAGATTACTGGTATCCCCGCTCTGCCCTTCATACCATTGGTAGGTCAATCCGTCATCTTCAGCAGTTACTGACAAGGTTACGACGCCTCCGGGATCAATCCGTTCGCTGACCGGCTGGGCATTAATAATTGGCAGTGGCGCTACTACTGTTATTATCGCGGTCGCGCTATTTGCCGTGCCTTCTATATTGGTGACGCGCACCCAGAAGGACGTGGTTACAGTTAACGCTCCGGTGTCGTGGGTGCTCGCGGTAGCTCCTTGTATGGGATTTAATGTATCGCCGGTCTGCCCAACATACCATTGGTAGGACAATCCGTTACCATCGGCCGTCACCGTTAGGGTAACGCTGCCGCCGGAGGCAACTTCCGAGCTTTCGGGTTGGGTCGTTATGATGGGCGTCGTAACTACGGTTATTGTCGCCGTGGCGCTGTCGTCCGAGCCTCCTATATTGGTGACGCGCACCCAGAAGGACGTGGTTACAGTCAGCGCTCCGGTGTCGTGGGTGCTCGCGGTAGCTCCGACTATGGAAGCTGAAGTATCTCCGCTCTGCCCTACATACCACTGGTAGGTCAATCCGCTACTATCAGCCGTCACCGACAGCACGACGTTGTCGCCGGACGCGATTTGCGAGCTTTCGGGTTCAGTAGTTATGGTGGGCGCCGCTACTACTGTTATTATCGCGGACGCGCTGTTTGCCGTGCCTTCTATATTGGTGACGCGCACCCAGAAGGACGTGGTTACCGTTAGCGCTCCGGTGTCGTGGGTGCTATTGGTGGCTCCCTCAATAATATTTAATGTATCCCCGCTCTGCCCCTCATACCATTGGTAGGACAAGCCACCACCATCAGCCGTAACAGATAGGGTAACGCTGCCGCCGGACGCGATTTCCGAGCTTGAAGGTTCGGCGGTTATGCTGGGAGGTATTGGAGTCCCCTCGGGCGAATGCACGAGTGTTATAGTGGTTCTTGTGGAAAAGGCCGTAATACCCGCATGGCCGGGCACGTTAAAATCTATAGGCTCCACCACATTGGCCAAGGTCAATTCCAGACTGTATGTCTCGAGCGGATCCAGAGTGCCGCCGGGCAAAAGATACGAATCTGGAAAGACGTTGAATGCTTCATCGACAACAACATCGCCGAGAAGAGTAGGATTATTAGAGACGTTAAGACTTTCATCGACAGCACTACCGCCGAACAAAAGTTCCGCGAGTCTTAAAAAATAATGGTCACTGAAATTTTGAAAAGAGGCTGGTCTTAAAGAGGAAATTTGGTTATTTTTGGTGTAATCTAAAATCCCCTTTTCACCAGCAAATATAAATGCCTCTATTTCAGGTACTAAAGACCAAACGGTGGACGTTCCAAAGTCAGCCGTTTTTACGTAAGTGAAAGTGGGGGGGTGTTGGGTGGATATGGAAGGTCCGACGGTCAGACTGGTTTCAATAGTCAATGAGTAGGTACCGGAATTGGGAAAAGCTGCGTCCATAGCTTCTATAGTGCTAAAATGATGTGTGAATGAATCCGGTAATTCCCAAACACCATTCGAATTACGTTCAAGGGAAACCGTGCTGGAATTAAAATCGAAAATAACAGAGCTAACGATTTCGCCTTCGGACTCTTCATAGAAGACATCTAATTCGAAGGGATTAGAGCTATCCGGGACTACTACGTCGATAGCAGTTTGGACTAAATTCTGAAATTTTGCGAAGCCGAAAAATTTCGGCGTCAGGAATTGGACAACCGTTATTGTCGCGGTCGTGCTGTCGACCGAGCCTCCTGTATTGGTGACACGCACCCAAAAGGACGTGGTTACAGACAGCGCTCCGGTGTCGTGGGTGCTATTTGTGGCTCCCTCTATGAGACTTAATGTATCGCCGCTCTGCCCAACATACCACTGGTAGGTCAATCCGGTGCCGTCAGCCGTCACCGACAATACAACGTTGCTGCCGGAGACAACCTCCGAATTTGAAGGTTGGGATGTAATGGAGGGCGCCGCGACTACGGTTATTATCGCGGTCGCGCTGTCGTCCGTGCCCCCGCTATTGGTTACCCGCACCCAGAAGGACGTGGATACGGTAAGCGCTCCAGTGTCGTGGGTAGTATTGGTGGCTCCCTCAATAATATTTAATGTATCCCCGCTCTGCCCCTCATACCATTGGTAGGTCAATCCGGCGCCGTCAGCCGTCACTGACAGCAAAACGCTGCCGCCGGAGGTGATTTCCGAGCTGTTGGGTTCAGTGGTTATGATGGGCGTCGTAACTACGGCTATAGTCGCCGTGGCGCTGTCAGCTGAGCCTCCCGCGTTGGTGACGCGCACCCAGAAGGACGTGGTTACAGTCAGCGCTCCGGTGTCGTGGGTGCTCGCGGTAGCTCCTTGTATGAGATTTGAAGTATCTCCGCTCTGCCCTTCATACCATTGGTAGGTCAATCCGGTTCCATCAGCCGTCACCGACAATAAGACGTTGCCGCCGGATACGATTTCCGAGCTTTCGGGTTCGGTCGTTATAATGGGCGTCGCAACTACGGTGATGACCGCGGTCGTGCTGTCGTCAGAGCCTCCCGCGTTGGTGACGCGCACCCAAAAGGACGTGGATACCGTTAGCGCTCCGGTGTCGTGGGTGCTATTGGTGGCTCCTTGTATGAGATTTGAAGTATCGCCGCTCTGACCCGTATACCATTGGTAGGTCAATCCGGTGCCGTCAGCCGTCACCGACAATACGACGTTACCGCCGGAGCTGATTTCCGAGCTTTCGGGTTCGGCGGTAATGATGGGTCCTTGCACTACGGTGATAACCGCAGTCACACTGTCGTCCGTGCCCCCGCTATTGGTTACGCGCACCCAGAAGGACGTGGATACCGTTAGCGCTCCGGTGTCGTGGGTGCTATTGGTAGCTCCTTGGATGAGATTTGAAGTATCACCGCTCTGCCCAACATACCATTGGTAGGTCAATCCGGTGCCGTCAGCCGTCACCGACAATACGACGTTACCGCCGGAGCTGATTTCCGAGCTTTCGGGTTGGGATGTAATGGAGGGAGCTGCTACACCCCCACCCGTATATTCTACTGTCAAAACCGGTGAAGAAGAATTAGAGCGGCTGTTGAAACGCTTTGTGGTGGACGTAGTGCTTTCGTTGCCGAAAACTAACCATCCGAAATTTTGTGAGGGGGTGTCTAGCCATGCCTGCACGTCGGTTACCAGATTGGCTCCCGACCAGGTATAGTCTCCATTTCCGCTAACTGAAGTTGAAGCCCTGGCGGAGCCAAAATCACCACCGGCTGAATCCCAAAAACCGGTATTGAAAAATGTGTGCAACCAGGTGGCATCGTTAGTTGCGGATGTGGTTCCACTACCCTCGTTGCCGCCCGCATTTGAGGCGCCTTCGCCCCAGTCTTTGGTAAGACTACGCAGGGATACAGTGGATGCTCCCGAGGTTGTCCTTGACATAGTAAGCTGCAGGGTAACGGCCGTGATTGTGGCGTCGGAGGGTATGGATGAGCCTGCAATGTCAAAGGCGATAACCGCCCGACGCCTATCGCCTTCGCCTGTACTACCTACGCGGCCGGTAAAGATGAAACTGCCCGCGCCGTTGCTGAGATTCCCAGTAAAGGATTCGTATAGGGTATTGTCCTTCGAAGCGGATATCTGGACTGTTACAGCCGGGACTTCTGCTGTCAGAATAAATAGGGCCGCAGCCAAATAGCAGGGGACACGGGAAGCTCGAATAGTTGAAGTGGAAATAAGTCTTTTAGGGGTATTTGAGTTTTTCATTTGCGAATGCGGGGTAGTGGGTTGGGCAAATTATGTGCATTTACACCCATTATGAAATAATTTTTGGAAATATATTGCAATTAAAATTAGAAAATATGTGTTTTTTCGACCTAAAGAGACTATGTCGGTTAAATGAACGATTTCCCTGCCGAAAGAAACCTGTATTCAAGCGGCTCAGACTTGCGCCTGCTTCAACATACGGAAGGCCGCGCGCGCAGTAACCAGGATTTACGACGACGGGCTGCGCCCTGCAGGCTTGAGTTCGGGCCAGTTTGTGATCCTCCTGGCTGCCCAAATCCACGGTTCCTCCACGATTAGGGAACTCGCCCGCACGGTAGGAATCGACCGGACAGTCCTCAGCCGAAATCTAAGGCCCCTATTGGCCCGTAAACTCTTACGGGTGAAATCAGGACTCGATCGGCGCACCCGCTGTATATCGCTGACCCCATTGGGTCGGGCAAAAATGATCCGGGCCTTTCCCGTCTGGGAAGCCACACAGGCTGAATTCGTTAAGATAATTGGAAAGAAGGACCTTATAAAAATACTCGGCCAGACTCAGAGCATTTATGACCGCCTTACCAGCCTCGGGTGAGATAGACCCGCCGATACCGTTCGATCGTGCGGCAACAGATTCTCTTACTTAGGGATTAGGATTCTCTGGCCGATTTGCAGTCTGCGTGGGTTCGCTTTGGGGTTTGCCTGGAAGATGGCATTGACGGTTATCCCATATTGCCGAGCCAGTTTTCCGAAAGTATCGCCCGGTCGGATGACGTGGTAGCCCGTGGAGGGAGCCGCGGCGGGAAGAGTAGAGACGGCCTTCCTCTGGTTGGAAGCTGTGGAATCCGGTCGCGCCCGCATAATCCTGCCGCTGGCAGACCTTTCGGTTAGTGTCGAACTTGTGCTGACCTGATTCTGGCCTAATATTATTTCTTGGTTAATGGAATTTAAGGTCCTTACAACATGTTCCCTGACGCTTCGGATATCTTTTTTAATTTTTACGGTCTCTGCGCCCACGTTGATCAACCGCCGCTCGATTGAATTAACCTGATCCTCCAAGTGGGCGAGCTTGCCCTTGCTCGATGTGACCTGTTCAGTCTCCATACGCAGGTTGCTGATACTCCTTTTTGCCGAATAGCCAACAAAAAGCCCGGAAACGCCCAGAACGATAGCTGCAATACCCAACCAATTTATCCCTCGGCTTCCGGCAAGTGTTTCAGTCGCAGGTTCTACCTCCTCCACTTCGGCAATTTCCTCTTCATAGTGTTCCGGCTCTTCGGGCTCTTCCACCACGTCAGAGTCCTCAGGGTTATCCTCCTCGCCAGTCTCTTCAGAGTCTTCGTCTTCTAAAGTGTCATCCGTGTCTTCGATAGAGTTTTCGTCCTCGCTAGTCTCCTCAGTGTCTTTGTCTTTGAAAGACTCCTCTTGGCTGGGAGTTTCCTCGGATTTTTCCGACTCCTCTTCGTATTCCCATTCGTCCTTCTTATCCATAATTCGCGAATCCTAAAACTTTTTGGCCGCAGGGCAAGCCGGATTGAGAGCCCCCGCAGAAGCCCCGGGGAACCAGACAAACCCACTTGATCGAAAACCAATCGCGGCGAGAATAAATTGACAAAACACTTTTTTCCAGCGCCATTTCTAAGGTTTGCGAACGGGGCGTAGCTCAGCCTGGTTAGAGCGCGTGCTTTGGGAGCACGAAGTCGCTGGTTCGAATCCAGTCGCCCCGACCATAGTTTCACACACTAAACCCTCGACTTAATCGTGATGCATTTAAAACGGTTAATCTTCAAAATCAAAAACGCTTTTGGGCTTTATCGATTATTTGGCAACTTTCTGATATGTGGGGTCTTTTTGTCCGTATTAATGGGTGCACAAACTCGTGCGGAGTCCAAGGTAACGTCACCCAAGGAAGAATTCGGTGCAAACATCGGAGATGACTATCATCTCATTAACTATACACAACTTGTTGCATACTGGGAAAAACTCGAGAAGGAGTCTCCGCGAGTAAAGCTTGAGATAATGGGCAAAACGGCCGAGGGCCGCGATCAGGTAATGGCTGTAGTTACTTCTCCTGATAATTTTCCACAGTTGGAGCACTACAAGCAGATAGCCCGTAAATTAGCTCTCGCGGAAAACCTGACGGATGGGGAAGCAAGGGAGCTTGCGAAAGAAGGCAAAGCGATCATCTGGATCGATGGCGGGCTGCATGCCACCGAGGTTACCGGCGCCCAGCAACTCACCGAAATGATTTATCAAATGGCCGGCCTTGAGGACGAGGAGACCATGCGGTTTCTCAATGATGTTATCTTGCTTCTCGTCCCGTTAAATCCGGATGGCATGGAGCTGGTTTCGAATTGGTATATGCGCGAGCCGATAAAGGAAAAGAGAGTGTCCCGGAATATTCCCAGGCTTTATCACAAATACATAGGCCACGACACAAATCGAGACTATTACATGGTAAATCAACCGGAAACCGAAAACGCGACCAGAGTAATGTTCAGGGATTGGTTTCCGCAGATAATGTATAACCATCATCAATCCGGGCCACAGGATATTTTTGTATTCGTTCCTCCGTTCCGCGAGCCTCCGAGTTATAATTATGATCCTTTGCTCATTCTTGGAAATCAAGCTGTCGGCCTCGCAATGCACAGCCGCCTCGTTGCCGAGGGTAAACCCGGGGCAGGTATGCGCAGTGCGGCTAATTATTCGACATGGTATAACGGAAGCGTCAGGACCGTCAGTTATTTCCATAACCTGATCGGGATGCTGACGGAGATGAAGGGGAATCCAACACCGATGGAGCTCGCTTTTTTTCCCGATCGACAAATAGCGGCTAACGATTTCCCAATGCCCCATGTTCCCGGAATGTGGCACTTTCGCCAGTCCATCGATTATTCGATGACTCTGAACCGCGCCGTGCTAGATTACGCGTCACGTAACAGAGAACCTCTTTTGTTCAATCGCTACATCATGGGCAGGTCCAGCATTGAACGTGGAAATCGCGATAGCTGGACGGTTCATCCAAGAATAGTTTACGAGGTTGAGGAAAAGATTCTGAAGGATGGGAGAGATAATGGGCAATTGAATCCCATATTTCGCCGCAGGGGCAAGGGCGTGCCAAAAGACTATCTGGAAATGTTCCGCAAGCCTGAGAACAGGGATCCGCGCGGCTTCATTATCCCGGCAAATCAGAAGGACTTCCCCACTGCCGTCAAATTTCTCAATACACTGGTTAAGAATGGAATAAAGATACACCAGGCCAAGTCGGACTTCGAAGTTGCCGGCAAATCCTACCCGGCCGGTTCGTTTGTGGTAAAAAGTTCGCAGGCATTTCGACCCCAAATATTGGATATGTTCGAGCCACAGGATCATCCTGATGAGTTTTTATATGAGGGCGGATCTCCCGTACCTCCCTATGACAATGCCGGGTGGACATTGGCTTTTCAAATGGGCGTTGAATTTGACAGGATACTTGAGGGATTTGACGGCCCTTTCGAAGAAGTGGACGGTTTCGCCAAGCCTTTACCCGGCAAAGTCGCTCATATCAAAAAAGCCGCCGGGTATTTGCTAAGTCACGATGTAGTCAACTCGGTGATTGCGGTTAACCGATTGCTGAAAAGCGGCCACAACGTCTATTGGATTACCAATTCATTATCAGTAAATGAGAAATCTTATCCCGCCGGGACAATTTACGTCGATGCCAAATCCTCCACGGCGGCTCAACTTGATGTATTAGCGGCGAGCCTGGGATTGAACATCGACGCCGTACGCAAACTGCCTAAACAAAGTGCGCTTCAATTGAGCCCTGCCCGTGTTGCCCTTTGGGATAGATACGGGGGGTCGATGCCTTCAGGTTGGACACGGTGGCTCTTCGAACAATACGAGTTTCCGTATGAAGTCGTTTACTCGAAAAATCTCGACGCCGGTGATCTCGACAATAATTACGATGCCCTGGTTCTTGTAACTAACGCCATGTCGCTGAAGCGCGATTACGGCGATCTTCGATCCAGGAGGGATGATGGACCCGATCCCGAATCGATTCCCGCGGAATTCAGAGGATGGCTTGGAAGCATAACAGGAGACAAAACAATACCCCAGCTCTCCAAGTATTTAAATTCCGGCGGCAGCATCATAGCGATTGGAGAGGCAATCGCTCTTGGCTACTACTTGGACCTTCCCATTAGCGATCACCTCGTAGATGCAAGGGGGGAACCCTTAGCCCCGGATGAGTATTACGTTCCCAGTTCGGTGCTTCAGGTTAAAGTCGATAACTCACAACCTATTGCCTATGGCATTCGGGAACGTGTGGATGTCGTGATGGATGAAAGCCCTGTCATTCGCCTCAAGCCGGATGCCGAAAAGAAAGGCATTACCCGCATTGCCTGGTTCGACAGCAGTAAACCTCTGAGAAGCGGATGGGCTTGGGGACAAAACCGTTTATACGGCGGCACCTCAATTGCGGAAGCCAAAATCGGCGACGGCACTCTATACCTCTTCGGACCCGAGATATTGTTTCGAGGACAGCCCCACGGCACCTTTCAATTTCTCTTCAACGGCATTTATTTAGCGACGGCACGACAGGTCCAAATCGGTAATTGAAAAGCCGCTCGGCACGACAAGCCGTGGTTCGCTCGCCAGCGGATCAAAGGATTTCGAAACGGCCTACCGGACGAATGTCTTCGGAGGAACTGCCTACCATTACTTTGTAATCGCCTGGTTCTACGACGCGTTGATTGTCTTGGTCGAGGGGCGGTCCAGGCCGTTGAGGTGCTCGTCGATGTTGCCGATGCCGTCCTTCCATATCTCGTTTGGCCAATCCGCCGTAGGCAATTCGTCTTTGGCCACCCGGCCGTAACCATACAAGGTCGCCATCTGGCAGGTTTTTTCCTCCATGGTCATCCTGAGTAGAAGGTCGTCCACGTGTTTTTCGACATCGAGGCCGGGGTCCTCGTAAGGGTCCATGCGGCCGTTTTTGTTGAGGTCGATCCAACCGTCCTGATAGATCGATTATTCTGTGGCTTGCGTCTCGGCCCAAGACGAAAAGGATAATGCGCAAATGGCGATTAATAATACCAATCCGAGTCTATTTGCTTTATTCATTGTTTATTAAACTACTACTCTACATTGATTTTTTTTAAACAGCATTTACAGGATTAACAAGATTTATGATATTTGCTTCGGATGAATACATATGGATACGGGAAAGCATGCCGGATTTCGTTGCCTATGCTTTGGCTGAACATGGTTTTGTTTTTGACGGCGTCGATGGGTGCGCCCACGGGCCTTCCGGTGCAGGACACCTTCCACACGTTGTTGCAAAGAGGAGTGCGGGCTTTTTCCTCGGGTGACTACGAGGGCGCGGTAAAACATTTCAGGGCGTTGCAGGATACGTTCGGCGAGGAACCGGAGTATGCACAGGCAAGCATCCAGCAATTGTTACTGCCGCTTCGGGGCTATGCCCATCTTCAAACAGATCTTCCAGGAGAGGCCGAGGCCGATTTCATGGAATTTCTCGAACGTTTTTCCGGCGAAGCCCGTCAACGGGCCTTTGTATTATTCAACCTGGGCCGGACGTTGCGGGAAAGCGGCAAACTCGGCGAGGCGAGCGATATTTACGGACAGTTTGTGCTGGAGTTTCCGGGCAAGCCCGAAACTGCCCTGGCTGTAATGCGGCGGGCCGACTTGCTATTGAAATTGGGCGAAACGGACAGCGGTCTGGCATTGCTCCGGGAGTTATACAACTCCAAGGTCTCCTATCTTCTGCGAGTTCAGGCACGTCTGAGGGCTTTGCAGGCGGCCATCGACAACAACCGGACGGACGCCGCAAGCGAAATTCTCCTGCAGTCCCCGTGGAACCTTGATACCATGCCGGAACTGGCGGCGCTGGCGTTCGCGGCCTTGCGCCTGGGCGACAGCCTCGCCGGTCTCGAGGAATACGGCGAGGCCGTGCGTTGCTACCGCCTGGTACCGCCGAAGGTCATCCTGGTAAGCATGCAGGAACGCCGTCTCAATGAGATCAGGGCGGCCGCCAAGCGCCACGAGGCTCTCGCCGTGGATTCGAGCGGCGCGCTCTGGGTGGAATACTATGCGCAGTTGACGGCCGGTATTGAAACCAGGCTCGATGCTCTGCAAGCGGCCGGGGATTACACACCGGGTTTCCTCCTGCGCTACGGTCAGGCATTGTTACTGGCCGCACGCGAGCGTGAGGCATGGATCGTTTTCGAATCATTGGCCCTGGACGACGGGGTTCCGGTTGTAGAGCGAACTGAGGCGCACTATCGTTGGATTCTCGCCGCCCACGCACTGAAATTTTGGGATGACGCTCTGCACATCGCCCGCGACTTCATTGATCGCTACCCCGATTCAGTCCTCGCCCCCCAGGCCCTGTTTTTAATCGCCAAAGCTTATCAGGAAGAGCGGGATTATCCTCAGGCAATAGAATTGTTGACCGAATTGCTCGATCGCTTCCCCGAGCACGGCATGGTTTCGCGTTGGATTTTTACGCGCGGGTATTGTTCCCTGCTCGACGAGCGCCATACCGAAGCGAGGGCTGATTTAGGCATTTACCTGGACCGTTTCCACGACGGCAAGCTCAGGGTAAACGCTCAACTATGGCATGCTTTGAGCTGGTTTTTCGAAAAAAATTATGACACCGCGTTGCTGGAACTCACAAACCTTGCGACCGTGGCGCAGAATCACCCGCTGCTGCCGGAAATCGAGTATCGTGTGGCCGCCACCCACTACTCCGGGCGCAACTACGATGACGCCTTAACGCAAATCGACGACTGGCTCGACCTCTACCCCGGACATGAGCGGGAACCGGAAGCGCTCGTGCTAAAGGGCGATATTTTAATGGGCCGGGGCGAATTGAGAGTTGCGGCCGAGGCCTTCGCCCGGGTAACGCCCGATGCCCGGCGGCTCTTCCCCTACGCGATCTTTCAAACAGGTAAAATCTATCGCGCCCTCGAGGACTACGAGAAAATGTCCGCCCACTTTCAATATTACGTCGAGCGCGAAGACATCGCCGACAAGCCCAGGGTGAGCGAAGCGCTTTATTGGATCGGCTGGACTCATGACCGGATTGGTTTTCCCGAAAAAGCCTTGCCGGTTTTCACTGACGCCCTCGCCGCCTATGGCAACTGGCCCGAGGCAAACGAGATTCAACTCATTCTCACCACACTGCATCAACTCCACAACAAGCTGCGGCTGAAGAGCTCCGGAGAAGCTATTTCGGATATTTCCCTGTCGCAAAAGCCGGACTTCGAAACCTGGGTGCGGACCGAGCGACAAACAGCGCTGGATGCCGGCGAGCTTACCTACTACGCCCGTCTCACAACCTTCCTGGCCGGATTGCAAGAACGGCAAAATCGTGCCGACGAAGCCGACACCCTCCTATTGGAAATGGTCGAAAAGGTACCTCCGGCCGAATTGGGCCCGGAGGGTTTGAGCCGGGCCGGCGAGGTTATGGAAAAATTCGGGTTCCCATCGGCGCGCGAGTATTACGAACGGCTGGTGGAGGAATTTCCAAAAGCCCCGCAGCGAGCCTATGCCTATTACGGTCTGGCCAGGATGGAGATCGCCCACGGACAATTTTCCGAAGCCCGGCCCCTGCTGAACAAGCTGATTGATGAAATGCCGGCTCATCCGCTCGGAACCGAAGGCGCCTTGCTCTACGGACAAACCCTCGTTGCGCTGGATGAGACCGAAGAGGCAGTGCAGGTTTACGAGAATCTTCTGCGGCGCAGAAGCGCGCGCGGCCGGCCACATGCTGAGGCCTTGCAGGGACTGGCCCAGGCGCACCGCGCACTCGACCATCCGGCCAAAGCCATCGCCTATTACCAGCGTCTTTACACGCTCTATCGCGCCTATCCCGATCTCGTGGCCGATGCCTATCTGCAGAGCGCCCGGCTTTTCGAGCAAACCGGCGACCCCCGGGCAGCATACCAATCGCTGCGGGAACTACTCGATGCTCCCGAACTCAGCCTTTACGAGGCCGCAGCCACCGCCAGGATGGAAATTGAGCGGCTCGCTCCACCCTCTTCCACCGCCGCATCCCCGAAGCCATGATACATCCCCAACCAACCAGCGCCATTGCGGCCCTTGCCTGCCTGACCCTTTCCGCCTGCACCGTGCATGGGGAAAATCCACACCTGGCCGCCATGGAAAGTGAATTATCCAAACCTGTTACAGTCATCAACAAGTTCGGGCGTTCCGTTACAGGGCGAATTGATCGTTTTAGCGAAACGCAGTTCACGCTCACCGCCCCGGCCGACGCAGGCGAAGTCATTTACACCTACGGTCGGGGCGACGACGCGCAGTTGCATTTCCCTGGCAACGATTACAAACTGCTGGCTCTCGACCTGCTCGATGACGGCCATGAGGCTGTGGCAATCCCGGTGTTGCGAGCGCTTTTTGCGCAGCGATCTCCTTACCTCGACTTCCTGCCGGAAAAGGAAGCTGTTTTTTTCGCCCGCCTTGCGGATGCCTACCTGGGACAGGGAAAACCGATCGATGCCGTCGCCACGGCCCGGCGACTAGCCCCCCATATTAAAACTACATCGGTAAAAAGAAAACTGCGAGACATCGTACTGCTGGCCCACTACCGTTTGAAACTACAGGAAGAGACCCGGCAGTTGGCCGGAGCTTGGATAAAGACCGCGCCGCGCTTCCACGATTCCGCGCTGGGTTGGTGGGTGTTGGCTCAGCTCGAATTCGAAGCCGAAAACTTCGAAGCCGCCCTTTGGAACGCACTGCGGCCCATCGTATTTGCCGGGCCGATGCCCATGGCTTACCGGCAACATTGTTACGCCGTCTGCATATCCTCATACCGCGCCCTGAATGATGATGAAAACGCCCAAACTCTCACGAACGAAATGAATGCACTCGACCTCGAATGGCCGGATATTCCCTCGTTGCACGACTGGAGACAAAATTGACTTTGCCAACGGTCTCAATATTCCCAACTCTTGATTAACAATGGAAACGAAAAGTCTATGGGATATGATTGTGCAGGGCGGCTGGGCCATGTGGCCGCTCGGCCTCTGTTCCCTGGCGATGTTTTTCCTCATCATTCACTGCTGGAGGGAAACCCGTAAGCAAAATTTCATTCCAACCGAAGCCCTCGACGAGGTATCGAAGCAACTGCAAGCGCGCCGGGTGGCCGAGACCTCGAAACGCCTGGCCAAGCATCCCACGGTGTTGTCGCGATCTTTAACAACTGCCTTGAAAAAGGCCCGCCCGGACCAGGACGATGCCAACAAAGAGAAGGTCGAGACGGCCTTGGTGGAATCGCTCGAAGGTGAGGAAAACGCGATTGGTCAGTGGATCAACTACCTAAACGTAGTCGCCGCCGTCTCCCCAATGATCGGATTGCTCGGAACCGTCAGCGGCATGATCGGCGCCTTTCAGACAATCGCGCACGGCGGCATGGGCCGCCCCGAACTCCTCGCAGGTGACATCGGCGAAGCCCTCATCACAACCGCCACCGGCCTGGTCATCGGCATCCCGGCCATGATCGCCTACTTCATCCTGCGCAACCGGCTCAACAACCTCATGCTAGCCACCACCCAGACCGCCAGCCTCCTAATCGACTACCTCGCCGGCGAAGTTAAATATCACCCTGGAGCTGATACTGACGAGGCTGTGTAGCTGCCTTGAATTGTCCACAGCAATTGGCTAGTTTCCTCTTTCACTAATTTCCTCCCGCAACCAGGCAGGATCTCTTCGCATATCAAGAACGGCTGACACTTTAGCCATGCCTTCCTCTATCTCGTAGTAAATGGCGAATGGGAAGCGCTTTGACAGCATTCGGTGAAAACCGAAATGGACGCTGTGAATGCCGGCGTAAGTCTTAAGTGAATCAATGTCGGATAGAAGGCTATCAATAAAATATTCGCCGATCCCTACCTACTTCGACTCGTAAAACATCCTGCCTTCTTCTAAGTCCTCAGTTGCCTCTTCGAGAACCACTACCGCTTTAACGTTCATTAACGAAAACGCTCTCTCAACTGCTCCATCGTGTAAAAACGAGCTTCGCCCGAGGATAGCTTTTCCCTTCTTTTTTCCAGAACTGCTTTATGCCACTGGGGAGATTCTATTTCCTTTTCTTCATGGCAAAGCGCGTCCCAAAGCTGCTCCATCGCCGTAAGTCGTTCGGCAGTAGACATTTTCTTTATTTCAGCAATGCTCATAACGATAACTCTATTTATTTAGGTATTGAAAATCAAGATTTAACCTCATTACCTTTAACCCGGCAGGGAGACAGGCGAGATGGGCAACCCCGTCCGGATTCGGCACAAAAATTAAAATGGAAAAAGAAGAATCTTCACCGCGAATTGAAAATCTCTCCTGGGGCAGCCTGGAGATCGATGGGCGCAGTAAGTCTTTAAAAAACGCCAAGCTCTTTCCCGGAGGCTCGAGTAAATGGAGATGGAAAGAAACCGGCACCAGCCACGTGCCGGGCATTCAGCCGGCGGACGTCGAAGAGCTGCTGCAGCGCGGCGCTAAAACCGTAATCCTCTCCCAAGGGGTTTACGGACAACTCCAGGTCTGCCCGGAGACCCTGCAAATGCTGGAAGAACGGGGCATCGCCGCGCACGTCCTCAAGACCAAGGAAGCCGTCCGCCTCTACAACGAACTCAGACAAAACGAACGCGTCGGCGGACTCTTTCATACGACCTGCTGAGGCCGGCCGCATGGCCGTCCTCACCATCTACTACATGGCCAATTGAATGAAGGGTTGATTAGCACAAATACCCCAATTCACCCTTAATCAATCCCTTTTACGCAATACAGTAATGTTTTCTAAGATAACTAATTATAGCTCTGTGAATGAAAAATGAAAGAGTTCAATGTCATCAGCTCCTTAGCACTTATCATTGCTATGGCTGCTTTTATTCATTCGATATGGAAATCAGAAAAGGAAGAAAGGCGTGCGAAACGTGACGATGAAAGAATAAAGAAAATTGAAGAGAAGCAAAAAGAAGAAGAGGAAAGACGTTTTAGAGCAGATGCACCATTCTTGGTTGCAACAAAGTTATTGAGAGGAACTAAAGATGGTCTTGATCAAGTCATTGATACTTCTCGATTGATTGTTCGAAATGAAGGTCAGGACTGTAGGTGCCTGAAGGTAAGATTGCGGGGTTTAGATATATGGATAGAGCCAGACCAAATACCGAAAGGGGGAAAAGCAGAAATAATATATCCGCAGAGATGCTACAAAAAAGGGACAAAGGTAGAGTTTGAGATAGACTTTGAGACATCATCTGGATCCCGTAATACACATAAATATGAATTTGGCGTCGATGAAGTTCAACTACGAAGAACATATCCAGAAAAGTAAAACAGAACGATACGCTATATTAAAAGGTCACTAACGCGCTCGTGACTATGCTTACAGTTGACTCGGAGGGTATGTCGCTAGGTTGTTCTAGACGACTATCAGGACTCCAATCAGATAAGAGCTTCAACATTTATGTTCCTCGATTGCCAGGTAGCCTTTCTCCGTTCGGTTTAAACCCTCAAACTAACTCCGTTGACGTATTATAATTCTGCATTAAGGATGTTTGATCATGGTGGGCTGATGGAGGGATAATAATGGTGAGAAAAGCAAATCTTGGTCATGATTTGGTTCAAAACATAGATCGGCTTCAACGTGAGGTGGCATATGTCTATCAGAAGTGTGTTCTTCCAAGTTGGGGCGGAGAGTTCCATGGACTTACAGATGCCCTGTTTGGCTACATGATGGGGGTGTTTGCACGGATCGATTTAGCCTCGGCACACTGGCGAGGCAGCTACAAAAATCAATCGTGCCGAATGATTGCATTCATGGACGAATATTTTGGCACGGACCACGAGGCTAACTCGGTCGCAATGCAGATTTGGCGGAACAAGCTTATGCACACTGCTAAGCCACGGTATCTCCATCATCCGAAGTCAAGGATTCACTATGAATGGCTCCTCCATTGGTGGGAACATCTGCCTAAGGAGAATCACTTCACGTTCGACGACAGTGCTGATCCGAGAAGAATTCTTAACTTAGGTCTAGTGTATTTCATCGAAAACCTACGTGAAGCCGTTGAGCGCTATCGAAGTGATCTTTCTTCTTCAAGCGATCTACAGAAGCGATATCAGGACGTCGAAAACGAATTGTCTTCCTATGAATTCAAACTTATGTGATAAGAGGTACACCGAAAGGAGAAAATTATGAGAATGTTACTTAATATACGGTTTCCGCATGAGAGGTTTAAGAATTGGTTCGCAAGGGGACGGCCAAGGAGAAGCTGGACGGCATTTTGGCGGAAATAATGCCAGAGGCGGTCTACTCACCATCAGCGTATAAGGGATTGACCCGTAAAGCCGTGTTTGCGACAGTGGGGAGGTAAATGAGTGAGATTCCTAAAATCATTGAGGTGACGGCCCTCGAGCCCTACCGCGTAAAAATAAAGTATGCCGATGGTGTGGAAGGCGAAGTGGATTTTTCACATCTCGCGGGCAAGGGAGTATTTAGAAAATGGGAGGAACCGGGGGTCTTTGAGCGAGTGCGAATTGGGCCGGGTAATGCTTTAGCGTGGTCCGAGGATATAGAGATCTGTGCGGAAGCTCTTTATTTGAGAATTTCCGGCAAGAAGATCGAGGATTACGCCCAGCAATCCGCTTCCGTTCACGAAGATGCCTGAGTTGAGCCGGTTCTATGGCATCGTCGTTAGAATGTTTTACGACGACCATCCCCCTCCACACCTTCACGCTTACTACGGCGAACATTCCGCTACCATTGACATTGAAAGAGCTATGATTATCAATGGTTCTCTTCCGCCAAGGGCGATCAGACTTGTGATTGAGTGGACACTCCTACATCAGGGTGAATTGCGGGATCGTTGGAATAAATCACAGGATTACCAAAAGCTCGAAAAGATCGATCCCTTACCTTAATGATGATAGAAAGCACACCGAAAGGAGAAAATTATGAGAATGTTACTGAATATTAGGTTTCCGCATGAGAGGTTTAATGAGTTGGTCAGGGAGGGGACGGCCAAGGAGAAGCTGGACGGCATTTTGGCGGACATAAAGCCGGAGGCGGTTTACTTCACCGAGCAGGATGGCGAGCGCGGGGCGGTAGTCATCGTCGATTTGGAGGACCCGTCGAAGGTTCCTGCTCTGGCCGAGCCGTGGTTTCTTACTTTCGGGGCGGATGTAGAGCTCCGTATTGCTATGACACCCGAGGACCTCGGCCGCGCCGGCCTCGAGGAGCTTTCCAAGAAGTGGGCTTAATTGCCAGGATCGCTCCCCGCATAATCAGTTGTTAAGGGGCTGACTTGCACCACGACAACGGGGCTCATCCTGATTTGGACAACAGACCCTTCTATTTGGACGCGGCTAGGGCGAGGGCTTCGCGGGTCAGGCTGGTGATCTCGCCAAAGTTACCGTCGTTGATCAATTCGCGGCTGACGAACCATGAACCGCCAACCGCCGCCACTAATGGCAGAGACAGGTAGTTTGCCGCGTTGGCTAAATTGACTCCACCGAGTGGTATAAAGCGAAGGCCGGTATTGGCATAGGGGCCCGAGAGGGCTTTTAAATAGGTCGGTCCGCCCGCTTGTTCAGCCGGAAAGAATTTGAGTAGTTTGAGGCCCAGGGTCAGGGCGCGTTCAACTTCGGATGGGGTGACTACGCCTGGAAGGAAAGGCAGCCTGAGCCGCTGGGCCTCGGCCACAACGGTCTCGTTAAGACCGGGGGAGACGCCGAATTGCACGCCGATGTCCACCAACTCCTGGATAACACCGGCGTCGAGAATTGTTCCCGCCCCGACAATCATTTCCGGAAAGTCATTGAGGATGACTTCGATGGACTGGATGGCGGCATCGGTGCGCAACGTGATTTCGATGATATTGAGGCCGGCCTCTAGAATGGCCTCGGCCAGCAAAGGGGCGTCTTCTACCCGATCGATAACGACAACAGGCACGAGGCGCTTTTGTTGTATGACGGTGAAGTGATCCATAGTTTTCTTGGGCAGTAAAATTTCTTAATTTTTATATTGCTAAAGAATTATTTTTATACATCATTTGGATATGGCGCGTAAAAACAGCGACAATACTCCCATGTATGATTTTTCGTTTTTGCGAGAACTTCGCAAGCATAATGGTCTCACCATCGGAGATGTTTCGGAGCGCTCCGGCATTTCGGCGGCGGTGATATCCAAACTGGAGCGTAACCGCTCAGGGGTTGAACTGGGTACTCTCTTCAAGTTGGGCCGCGCTTTCGAAATGAGCGCCACCGACCTCATTGCATTGGCCGAATCACGCCTGGCTCATAAGAAGCAGTCGCGTTCTTACCGTTCCGACGGTTTCCGTTTCAAGAAAATTGACTATGCAAATGTGGATTGCTTTCTTGGTGAGGCGGCGGCAGGAGCAAAGGTATCACGCCCGGAAATCCATCATGACGACTATGAAATCTGCTGGGTCCTGGAGGGCCGGATACGGTTGTCACTGCCTCATGAGCAATTCGAGCTAAAAGGAGGCGACAGCGTGCAATTCGACGCAATTCAGGCCCACACTTACGAGGCGCTTGCCGATACTCGCATGATTATCATTCACCTGCGCAAGGAGAAGCGTTTTTAGCAATGATCGACATTGACATTACTATCAAGCCCGAGGACCTGAAGGAAAAATTGGCGAATTTCTGGAAGCTCTCCGGTGAAAAAATCCGGCTAATCGAAGAGCGTTATGACAGCCTGCAGGGCTCTCCTGTATATACGGTGAAGGGCGCCTATACCACCCGGGGGTGGACGGAATGGACACAGGGTTTCCAATTCGGCTCGGCATTGCTCCAATACGATGCCTGCGGAGATGAGGAATTTCTAAATATCGGCCGTGAACGAACGGTAGCGGTGATGGCGCAGCACCTCAGCCATACGGGCGTTCATGACCACGGCTTCAACAACGTGAGCACTTACGGCAACCTGCTGCGGCTTTTGAAAGAGGGCAAAATCGCTACCGATTCCTGGGAGAGAAATTTTTACGAGTTGGCATTGAAAATTTCAGGCGCAGTCCAAGCCGGCCGATGGACGCCGATAAAAGACGGCGGTTTTATCCACTCCTTTAACGGACCGCAATCGCTTTTTGTCGATACGATCCGTTCTTGCCGGGCGCTGGAGTTGAGCCACAGGCTCGGCCATTTACTGATGGCCGAAAGCGACCAGCGGATAAACTTGCTTGAGCGAGCCCTCGCGCATGTCCGCGCCACCGCCTCTTATTCGGTCTATTATGGAGATGGACGCGATACTTACGACGAATGGGGCCGCACCGCCCACGAAAGCATCTTCAATCCCAAAGATGGAAATTACCGCTGCTCGAATTCACAGCAGGGATATTCCGGCTCTACGACGTGGACGCGCGGACTGGCCTGGGCTATGTGCGGATTTTCCGAACAACTCGAATTCCTGGAGACTATCGATGACCGGGAACTGGAGCCCCTGGGTGGGAGAGAAGAAATCGAAGGTTTAATGTTAAAAGCGGCTCGGGCAACTTGTGATTTCTACATTGCTAATTCACCAACCGATGGCATCCCCTACTGGGATACCGGGGCGCCCGACCTTCCCCATTTGGGCGAATACCTATCATGTCCGTCTGAACCTTACAACGATTACGAACCTGTGGACAGCTCGGCCGCCTGCATCGGAACACAGGGACTTCTGCGCACCGGCCGTTATCTCGAACGAAAGGGCGAGGCGGATGCCGGGCGTTACTGGCAGGCTGGCCTGACCGTAATGAACAGCCTGCTGCAAGCTCCTTATTTAAGCGAAGAGCCGGATCACCAGGGCCTCATTCTACATTCGATATACCACCGGCCCAACGGTTGGGACTACGTGCCAAACGACAGCAAGACGCCGCATGGCGAATCGAGCATGTGGGGAGACTACCATGCTCGCGAAGCGGTCCTCTATCTACAGAAAATCATCGACGATGATCCTTACCTTACCTTTTTCGGGGGACTTTAAGAGGTTCCCGTTTCACCGGTAGAAACAAATACCGAAAAACTCCATGAAAACAGAAAGCCATTAAGATGAATGTCGAACCACTAACCGATCTCTCAAAACTTTGCGTCCACACCATCACCACTAAGCCATGGAGCATAGAGGAGGTTGCTGAAAATTTTTCACGCGAAGGCATACGCGCAATTTCCGTTTGGCGGGACTCATATGAAGGGAAAACTCCCAAACGCACGGGGGAGATACTGCGCAATCACGGGCTGGAAATCGTCTCCTATTGCCGGGGCGGATTTTTCCCCCACGCAGATGCAGCCCAGCGGCAGTCAGCCAGGGACGAAAACAAAAAAACGATAGACGAGGCCTTCGAACTGGGCGCACCTCTCCTTGTCCTGGTGTGCGGAGCTGTGCCTGACCAGCCATTGGCTGAATCTCGTCAACAGATACAGGACGGCATCGAATCGATCCTCAACTATGCCGAGGCGAGCAAGGTAAAACTGGCCATCGAGCCGCTGCACCCCATGTTTGCCGACGACCGTTCGGCCATCAATACCCTGGGCCAAGCCAACGATATGGCAGAAGCTATAAATTCACCGTGGGTGGGAGTGGCTGTGGATGTTTACCACCTGTGGTGGGACCCCGATCTTGAACGCGAAATTGCCCGTTGCGGAAAAAACAACAACCTTTCCGCTTTTCACATTTGCGATTGGAAAACCCCCACTGAAACCCTTTTGCTCGATCGCGGACTGATGGGTGAAGGCTGCATACCGGTGCGGCAAATCCGAGGTTGGGTGGAAGCGGCCGGCTTTGACGGATATCATGAAGTTGAAATCTTCTCCAAAAAATACTGGGCCGGCGATCAGTGCGAATACCTCAAAAAAATCAAGGAAGCGTATTTAAAAAGTTCGTAAGCAGAAGAAAGTTCAAGTGAAACACATCGGCATAATCATGAATGGCGTGACCGGGCGCATGGGCGCCAACCAGCACTTGATGCGTTCCATTGTCGAAATAATCCGGCAGGGCGGTGTCATGGTCGATGGTGGCGAGGCCATTATGCCCGACCCAATTCTGGTTGGGCGAAATCCGGAGAAATTGGAGGCGCTCTGCAAACGCTCAGGCATCGATAAGAGTACAACCAACCTCGATGAAGCTCTGGCGGACCAGCACAATATCATTTATTTCGACGCGCAAATCACCAACCGCCGGATCGACGGTGTCCGCCGGGCCGTGGCCGCGGGCAAGCATATTTATTGCGAAAAACCTACCGCCCTGGACACCGAAAGCGCCCTGGAGCTTTACCGATTGTGCAGGGACGCCGGGCTCAAGCATGGTGTTGTGCAAGACAAATTGTGGCTGCTAGGCATGATCAAACTGCAACGGCTTATTAGAGACGGCTTTTTTGGCAGTATCCTGTCGGTGCGCGGGGAGTTCGGCTATTGGGTGTTCGAGGGTCATAGTGTGCCGGCCCAGCGGCCCTCCTGGAACTACCGCAAGGAGGATGGCGGAGGAATTATTCCGGATATGCTTTGCCACTGGCGCTACCTGCTCGACAACATTTTTGCACCGGTCAGGGCGGTCTGCTGCCTGGGAGCCACGCACATTCCCGAGCGCATCGACGAAGCGGGCAACCCTTACACCTGCACCGCCGACGACAGCGCTTATGCAACCTTCGAATTAGAAGGCGGAATCGTCGCCCACTTCAACTCATCCTGGACCACCCGGGTGCGCCGGGACGACCTGCTGACAGTGCAGGTGGACGGCACGAAAGGGTCCGCCGTGGCCGGATTACGCCAATGCCGAGCGCAGACATACGAGGATACGCCCCAACCGGTCTGGAACCCCGACATCGATCAGTCGATTGATTTTTTTGAAGGCTGGACCGACGTCCCCGATTCACAACCCGTCGAAAACGCCTTCAAGGCGCAATGGGAATTATTTCTGCGACACGTCGCGCTAGGCGAACCCTTCCGTTGGGACCTGCGCGAAGGCGCCAAAGGAGTGCAACTTGCCGAGAAAGGCATCGAGAGCTGGCAACAACGCAAGTGGGTCGAAATCCCGGAAATTGAAAATTAGGATTTCGGTCGACGATCGACATCAAACAGTCGACCATTAACTATTAACAAATGACCACTATCAATTATAATAAACCTGTCGCCTTAATAACCGGAGGCAGCCGGGGTATCGGGTTGGGTTGCGCGGAGTGCCTGGCGAGCGCGGGTTTCGACCTCGCGATCAATGGTGTGCGAGAGGAGGGCCTGGTGTCTGAATCCGTGGATAAACTCGAGGCGCTCGGCGCCGCCGTTATCTATTGCCGGGGCGATATAGGTGATAGTGAGGCGCGCGCCGCTGTCATTAACAAAGTCCGGGAGCATTACGGGCGGTTAAATGTGCTGGTGAACAACGCGGGTGTGGCGCCGCGCGAGCGTAAGGACATCCTTGAGGCGAGTGAAGAGAGTTATGATCACGTCCTGGGTATCAATCTAAAGGGGGCATACTTCATGGCCCAGTCGGCCGCAAACTGGATGATCGATCAGAAGGAGGCCGATTCGGATTTCAAAGGCTGCATAATCAATATATCGTCGATTTCCGCCACCATGGCCTCGAATAACCGGGGAGAATACTGCATATCCAAAGCGGGTCTGAGCATGGCCACACAACTTTTCGCGGCTCGCCTCGGTGAATTCGATATACCGGTCTATGAAGTGCGACCGGGCGTGACAAAAACCGATATGATACCACCTGAATTAGAAAAGAATTACGACAAACTCATTGCCGAGGGTACATTACAAAAGCGATGGGGCCAACCCGAAGACGTGGGTAAGGCTGTGGCCGCTCTCGCCAGAGGTGATTTCTCCTACTCCACCGGCCAGGTAATAGTCGTGGACGGCGGTCTCGCATTGCCTCGGCTGTGACTGCGCCAATAGGACTGGCCGTTAACTCCGTATCGAGATTCTTTTAAATGGGTAAGGAATTACAGAAACCACGACCCGCGATTGAGCAGTTTTGCCGCCGGCTGGATTGGAATGACCTCAACGTCGATTACCTGCGCCGGCTTATAGCGTCGGCCAAAGATGAGGACCTCGAAGGTTTGGGGTTGGCGGAAAAACCCTCAAGGTCTGGTGATGTGACAACTGATTCGTTGCCGGAGGGAATTGAAGGCACAGCCCGGTTGGTGGCGCGTGAAAGTTTAACAGTCTGCGGGCTGCCGCTGACGCCACTGGTATTGGAAGCCTTTGGGCCGGGCTGTCTCTTTGAACCCACTGCGCGGGACGGCGACCGTGTTGAGAAGGGAGTAGCGCTCGGGACCGTGTCGGGTCCGGCGGCTACCCTGTTACAAGCAGAACGTGTGATACTCAATTTTGTGCAGCATCTCAGCGGCATTGCCACGCAAACCGCCCGCTACGTCGAAGCTCTGGGCAAAAGTCGCGTGCGGCTTCTCGATACCCGCAAAACCACTCCCGGTTTACGCGTATTGGAGAAATACGCCGTGGCTCGCGGCGGCGGGTGGAACCACCGCATGGGCCTCTTCGACCGCGTGCTGCTCAAGGACAACCATCTTGCCGCCTTCGGATTAGCGGACAACACGAGTCTTGCCGACGCATTGAGTACAGTCGGCCGGAAAAATCCCGATGTAATAGTCGAGGTTGAAGTGGACCGCATCGACCAGATCGAAGCTGTGCTAAATGCCGGAGTCGATGTGATATTGCTGGATAATTTTTCCCTGTCTGAGGTAGCCGACGCTGTTGCGCTGATTGGCGGGCGAGCCTATATAGAGGTTAGTGGGAGCATCACACCGGACTCACTGGCGGCTTTGGCTGCAACCGGTGTCGATTTCATTTCCTGCGGAGCGCTTGTGCACCAAAGCGTATGGAAGGACATAGGGCTGGACTGGAAATGACTTTAGACAACGACACTCTTATCTTAAAAGCGTTATTGGAGGGAGCGTCTGAATTCGTTTCGGGCAATGCCCTGGCCAAGGAGCTGGGTGTCACACGTGTCGCTGTATGGGCGCGTATGGAAAAGATGCGAGAGCATGGTTTCGAGTTCGAAGCCATCCCTCATCGCGGCTACCGCCTGGCAACCGAACCCAAGAGCCTGAATGCCTCGCTCATCCGCGCTTACCTGGCCTGCCTGGAACCAAGTGCAAAAATCCTTTTTTTCCCGGAGCTCGACAGCACCAACAGCGAGGCGGAACGGCAGTTAGCCGCAGGCCGCCAAACTCCATTTGTCATCCTGGCCGCAGAACAAAATCAGGGCCGCGGCCGTATGGGACGCGGATGGCACAGCCCTGATAAGGAAGGCAACTGCTATATTAGTTTTATTTTCCGGCCTAATCTGTCTCCGCAACGCATGCAGTCATTTACATTATGGATGGGCCTGAATATGTGCGAACTGCTCAACGATTTTTGCAAAACCTCTGTAAAACTTAAATGGCCAAACGACCTAATCTTATCCAACAGGAAAGTCGGCGGGATGCTGACAGAAGCCAGAGTGGACGCCGATCAAACGCGCGATTTGGTGTTCGGTCTCGGGATCAATGTCAATGGCCGGTGCAAAAATTGGCCGCGCAAGCTGGCACGCAGCGCAATCTCGCTTTCTACGGCAAGGGGAGAACCGCTACCCGCGAACGAATTGGCGGCGCGCGTCATAACAACTGGTCTACACGCCTCAAAGCGGTTTTTTGCGGAAGCATGCGAACAGGAAATGCTGGCACTTTGGGAGCGTTACGATTGTCTGAAGGGAAGAAAGGTAATGGTTGAAACTGAAAATGATACTGCTACCGGAACAGTCGCCGGGATTGATAAGAGCGGCTCTCTGCTGCTGCGAACCGGTTCCGGGAAAGTCATCGCGCTGAATTCGGGTGAGGTCACTCTGGGCAGTGGACAAGTGTTGGCGAAGTCAAGAAAATGAACATACTGTGCATCGACATCGGAAATACTACCACCCGTTACGGACTGGTGGAAGACGGCCGCGTGCGCAGGTCCGGTGACACGCCCACGGCCTCTCTGGATGAGCAGGGCCATGGGCTCGCCGACCTTATGGAGGAATTTCGAGCCCCTACTGCGTCTTTGGACGGCCTGGCCTTCTGCTCGGTAGTGCCGGATGCCACAATAGAGCTGATGGCGCTTATTGAGACCCGAGGCCTGCAACCCGTATTTCAACTCACCTGCGATAATTGCCCGCAACTGGCCATAAGTTATCCCAAGCCGGAGGAAATCGGTCAGGACCGGCTGGCCAATGCCATAGGCGCCCTGGCGCTTTACAAACCGCCGATTGTCATCATTGATTTGGGCACAGCGGTCACCTTTGACGTAGTGACGCGCCAAGGTTACGAGGGGGGAATAATCGCTCCCGGCATGCAGATGATCAGCTGGTGCATGCATGAACAGACAGCCTTGCTTCCCGAAGTGAATATGGATGAACCTGCGGTTTTGGCCGCATTCGGCAAATCCACTGAAGAAGCGATAAAAGTGGGGTGTTCAGTGGGATTCGAAGGCATGGTGCAGGCCTTGTATGAGAGGTTGCGCGAGGATCTGGAAAAGCGAGAAGAAGGGGTGGTCACAGTGGTGGCCACTGGCGGCGACGCCGGAGCGCTTCCGGATAATTGGCTCCCCAACCTGGTCCGCAACCCGCACCTTACTCTGTTGGGGCTGGCCATGGCCTTCGAACGTGACAAATCGGCCTGAAAGTCCCATACAAAAGGGCAACGGCAGTGGACACACCCATTGATTTCGAACGAAGCATTAACTTATACAGTCGAACTATATTAAAATCCACTTCACGATTTTTAGTTAAGTAAAATTTTTAGACAAACTCCGTTTTTGTGAACAATTCCGAAATCAGTATAGAGGTCCACAATCTGACCAAGCGCTACGGACCGATCACCGCGATCGAGAATATCGATTTCGAAATCACTAAGGGTGAGGTAGTAGGTTTCCTTGGACCGAACGGCGCCGGCAAAAGCACTACCATGCGTATTCTTTGCGGCTTGATACCGGCCACTTCGGGCACGGCCAGAATTTGCGGCATCCCGGTAGCAACTCAACCGGCGGCCGTCAAGCGTCTCATCGGCTACCTGCCCGAAACCAACCCGTTGCCGGAAGAAATGCGGGTATTGGAATACCTGGTCTATCGCGGACAGCTTAAGGAAATCCCGAGGCGGCGCCTGCGCCGGCGCCTGGTGGAAGTGATGGAAGTTTGTGACTTGGAACGCAAATACCGGTGCAGGATTATAGGCGGTCTTTCGAAGGGCTTCCGGCAACGAGTTGGAGTAGCCGACGCCTTGCTGGCCGAACCGGAGGTAGTCATCCTGGACGAGCCTACCATAGGTCTGGACCCTCACCAGTTGCTGGTGATTCGTGACCTAATTGCAAGCCTGCGCGGGCGCATGACCGTGATCCTGTCGAGCCATATCCTGGCCGAGGTTGAAGTGTCGTGCGACCGTGTTATCATTCTCAATCAGGGCCGGGTTGTGGCCACAGGCACTCCGGAGCACCTGCGCCGCGAGTTCATCAGCGAGACGATCTATGAGTTGGAGGTAAAGGGTGATCAGGAAGCTCTCGAGAATGTGTTGCGCGGAATCGATCCCGATCTGTGTCCTGAAAAGCCCTGGTCCAAGAAAGATGACGGGTTCTATGAACTTTCCCTAAAAACTTCCACCCGCGAGGACCTGGGCGAAGAACTGCTCATGCGCTTGCAGAGCAACGGCGGAATCCGTGTCCGTTTGCTCAACCGCAAAGAACCCTGTCTCGAGGACATATTCCTGGCGGCTACGAAACGGGGATGGAAAGAATTGATGCCCCAGAGCCCGTCTGATGGCGTGGAGGACTCAGCGACGGAGAGCGCAACCACCGGCGGCCACAAGTCTGAATGAAGCATTTCTTCAGCCTGCTGTTTCACGAGCTTAGGGCTCTATTCATGGCCACGGCAACTTATGCGGCCACCGTGATGTTCCTTCTGCTTATGGGGGGCCTTTACATCATTATCCTGGAGGATTTCAGCGTGGCTCCCAGAGACAACTTGCCCGGGCAGGATTTCTTCCAGCTGTTCTGGCTGCCTGTCTTTTTCATGGTACCTTTGCTGACCATGAAGAGCATCGCCGAAGAAAGACGGTTGGGCACACTGGAAACGCTGATGACCACACCGGTAACGGCGGCTGAAATCGTCCTGAGCAAATTCCTGGCTGCCTATTTCTTTTACTGCGCGCTGTGGGGGCTTACCCTGGCGTTTCCCTGGATAGTCAGCCTTTCTCTGGACAGTGTGACGGCGCGGGAGGTCTTGCTGGACAAGGCTGTGCTAAAGGGAGGTTATTTATTTATTGCGATCAGCGGTCTGCTCTTCATCGCGGTGGGTATATTTGCCAGCAGCCTGACGCGCAGCCAATTGGTAGCAGGCATGCTTAGTTTCAGCATCCTGTTCTTGTTGATATTGGGACCGCCCATAATTCTGGGGCAGAACCTGCCTTTGCTCGGATGGTTGCAAAAGCCCCTGGACTATTTGCATATTTTCAGGTTCCTCGAGGATTTCATGCGCGGAGTAGTCGATACCCGGCCATTTTTCTATTATCTGAGCACCACATTTCTGATACTGGGCTTGTCAGGTTTGATAGTGGAATCGAAAGTGTAATTTTCCTGCAGAAATGAGATTCCTAGAAGACTATAAATACGCCAATTGGGGCAAGCGAATAAACCGCCTGCTGCAAATCGTAATGAGCCTCAGCCTGTTATTCGGGCTAAATTACCTGGCCACCCGGCATTTCTCGCGCATCGATTTGACCCTCCAACACCTATATTCGCTCTCACCGGAAACGGTCGCCTATATCAGCCAAATCGACAACCCGGTCAAAATCATCGTTACCCTGGCGCCGGATTCCGGCGACGACCTGGAGTCGCAACTATACCGATACCTGCGAAATCTGCTCAAGGAATACGAGTATGCAGGACGAGGGAACAAACAAAACAAAATCGAGGTCGAGTTCATCGACATCTACAAAGAACGCCAAAAGGCCGAACAGTTGGCCAACCAATACGGACTGGAAGAACCTAAACTGGTTTTAGTGGTAAGCGAAGAGCGCCAGCGCATTGTCCTGGTAACCGATTTAATGCAATACGCTGACTATCAGGCCACGGCCTTCACCGGAGAGCAGGCCATCACCTCGGCCATCATCGAAGTTTCGCAACCTCACCAATCCAAAATTTATTTCACCGTGGCTCACGGGGAGATGCGTTGGGACGACGTTAGTCCCGTGCGGGGTCTATCCCAACTGGCCCAACAACTTGAACTGCGGAATTTCTCCATCGATTCCCTGGACCTGACCCGGAACGCCGAAGTACCAGACGATGCCAACTTGGTGATAGTAGCCTCACCACAGGGACCATTCCTCGCCCAAGAGTCGGAGGCCCTCCGAAATTACCTGTCCAAAAGGGCCGGACGCATGATAATCTTGCTCTCGGCTGCCCGGCGGCATGGGTTGGACGAACTATTATATGAATGGGGAATTCTGGCCGATGACATGGTGATCATAGACTTGGGCAAAGATTACCAATTGACGAGCCGCGAGCAGCTTATCCGCCATTTCACTGACCATCCCATCACCAGCATGTTGGTCAAAAACGAAATCCCGGTGGTCGCGGGGTTAAGCCGACCGGTACGCCCGGACCCCGCCGCAGCGCTTGATGAGCGGCTGCGGACCATTCCTTTACTTGGAAGTTCGGCGGAGAGCTGGGCCGAACGGGCCTACTTGGAAACCGCGGAAGCGCAGTATGACCCGGATGTAGATCTACACGGCCCGGTAAGCATTGCGACGGTTTCGGAAAGAAACGTTTCCTCTCAATTGGGCATTAATATTTCAGGAGGACGCTTGGTTGTTTTCGGCAATGCAGACATTGCCGCCAATCAACGAATCAGCGCTCCGGGCAATAACATGCTCCTTCTTAATACCATCAATTGGTGCCTTGACCGCGACAACCTGCTGGCCATTCCCCCCAGGCCGGTTGCGAAATATCAATTGTTGATCAGCCGGCAGGAAATGTTCCAACTGAGCGTGGTGTTGTTGCTCCTGCCCGGTGGTATCGCCGCACTCGGCTTGATCGTACACACTGTCCGTAGGCATTAAGGAAATTTCAGCATGCGCTTCAAACTCACAGTCATACTCGTCCTGTTTAATATAGCCCTGTTCGGAGTAATTTTCTACCTGGAGAAAGAGGCCGCCTCGGAATATCGGTTTGCCAGGGAGCACCGCCTGGTCCTGGCTCCCGGCCTGGTGCAAGAGGCCGACTCCCTGCAAATAGAGGGTTCTCAACTCCCGCAAAAATGGGTGATGACACGCAAGGCCAACGAGTGGTTCCTGACCGAGCCCGTACAATGGCCGGCCAACTACTTCGCAGTCAACCGCATCCTCAACCAATTGAAGTTCCTGGAGTGGGAAACACGCTTTTCCGTCGATGAAGTTAAAAAATCGGGCCGCTCCCTGGCGGACTACGGGCTGGATGAACCAAAAGCGGTTTTGACAATCAGGCGCAATGAAGAGGATACACTCATAACCATTGGCGAATCGACCCAGATCGGTAACCGCCTCTACATTCTATCGCCCGACCAGACTGAAGTATATGTCATAAACCGCGAACTGCTCGACAGCATATCGATCGACCTGGAAGAACTACGCAGCCAGAAAATTTTCGATATACCACTGTTTGAAGTACGCTCCATCAGCATGCAAAAGACCACAAACCAACTCAATCCTGCCATGCGTCTGACCCGCGGACCGGATGGCTGGAAATTCGAAGCGCCCATTCAGATAGCCGCCGATTCGCAGCGTGTCGAGGCGGTCATCAACAATTTGAACGGTTTAAGCGTCATCTCCTTCCACTCCCCGGACCCCGCCACTCAGGGATTGAACAACCCTTCAATCCGTCTGACCATCGAAGGCAATAACCGCCGCGAAATGATACTCCTGGGAAATTCCGTTCCCGCAGAGAACGGCCCGCTTCAATACTATGCCAAGCTTGCGGACAGCCCGACTGTTTTCACGGTTCCGGCAGCTCCCTTCGATACCTTGTGGGAAACCCAGGAAAACCTGCGCGACAAAAATTTCCTGTCTTTCGATCCCCGTGAGCTTACTGCAATCGAGATCGGTCTTTCTGAACTCAACGTCACTCTACAGAAACTCGAAACCGGAGCCTGGCGGGTCCTCCAGATGAAGGCAGGGGGCGGACTCGATTCCTGGACAGCCGATCCGAAAGTTACGGCAGACGTCATCAAGGAGCTGGCCGAGGTCGAGGCACAGCGGTTTGTCAGCAATGCCCCTTCGGCCTCGGACTTGAAAAATTACGGGCTCAATGAACCACAAAGAAAGATAGTTCTGCGGACCGGTACGGAAAAAACTCTGTTGCTGGGCGATATCGACGTAAACGAGAACCTGATCTACGCGAAACTGGACACCGAACCCTTTGTTTATAAGGTCGAAACAAGCCTGCTCCACCTGCTCAAAGTCAGCGCCCTGCACTACCGGCAACGCGTGCTCGAAGAGCAACCCCGCGCCGCACGCATTCAGTCCATCCTCCTGAGTAACCTCGAAGAAGACAACACCCTGCTGGAATGGAGCATTGAACCAAGCAGCGAGACCTGGACGGACATTCTGAAAGACCGCCCGGAGGAGGAACGCGAGGCCGTGCTCTCACTGGTCGAGAACCTGCGCCGCTTCGAAGTTAAGGACTACCTGCGCAATACTTTCAGCGATGCTTTTAATCTAGACACCGGCAAGGCCCTGCCCTGGAAATTCAAACTCACGGCCGGCATCAACCTGCCGGGAGGCAGTGAAGCTCAAGTGCTTACTCGGACCTATTTTTTCACCGAACGCGTCGGCGGCACTACACAATTTGGAGGCTCACCACATCATCAGGTGGAATTTACTGTGAACCAAAAATTGCTCGATGCTCTTTTTACCCTCACCTTCGACCGTCAGCCACTCGATCTTGAATCGATGGATCCGGCCGAACCGATACCTGCCAAACCGGAAACAATTTAATCTCTTAAAAGAGTTCAAAAGTTCAAGGGTTTCCTGCTTTCCATTTTTCGCCATACCCCTATTGCCCCTGACCAAGGACTAAAGACCTTCCGCCTTCCTCCCTCCCACCTCCCTAATAACATGAAGGCCGGAGCAAATGTGGTAAAACATCTATGCAAATGGGTCTGCGGCATCTTCCTGGAATGCGTAAACTGGACTCTGGTTTTCCTGGTGTTACTGCAAGTGATCATTCTGGTGCTGTCCGTCTTTGAGGCCGAGATTCCGGTCCCGCGTTTCCTGCTGTGGAAGATAAAAGAAGCCTTCGCGCAACAAGGGCTCGATGCTCATTGGCAGACAGTCAAATTTGACAGGTTGGGCCACCTTCGCGCGCAGGGTTTTGAAATCTCACTGGCCGGCAGCGAGGAACGGATAGCCCGCAGCGAATCGACCCTAATGGGTTTTGACTTGAGCGACCTAACCCTGGGACGGGTGTCCTTCAACAGCTTCCAGTTGACAAATGCCACTTTGTTCTGTCCGGCCATGTATTCGTCCAGCGGCTTAACGGAGTCTGTGCTGGAACGGCTGCATTGCCAACTGCGGCGGGCGGGCGGAAGCTGGGAAGTGCGGCAGATGAATTTCAGGGCGCATAATCTACGAGTGAGCGCCGGCGGTTTTTGGCAGCTTCCTCCGCCTCGAAAACGCGGAGACGATACCAGACCTGTCAAACCGTTGACCGAGCGCTATATCGATTTTTGCCTCAGGATGCTGGAATTGCGTGAGCCCCTGCAAAATATTAAGGAGCCGGTGTTATCCGTGCATATGAATGTTGAAGGGCTGGGATACGTCATGGCGGATATCGATATTAGCGGGGATGAATGGAAGTTACCCGGGGGGGTGCAGTCGGGTCCGTTCCGGCTCCTCGCCGAAAACGTTCGCCTGCATGACTACAGGACGATTCGTCCGGTAAGACTGACTACGGAATACCTGGATGGCGGGCAGAATTGGCAGGCAGAGAATCTCCAGGCGTTGGTGTTTGTCGATTCTCTTCACCCCGAAGCGTTCCTGCACCCGAACCGGATTTTATTTTCCACTCCACGATTGGAGGCTTGGGGAATAAAGGCCCGAAACATTTCCGGCTCCGCTGCAACCCAGACTTATCCGGAGATAAACGGACAGGTCTTCCTGCAATTGAATGGCGGTCAGGTGAAATTGCACGGGGAAATCGACGCCGTAAACGGCACAGGCATTTTACATATCGATTCGACAGCCGATATTGGAAACCTTCTGCAACACCCGCGACTCCCGGATAACGGTTTATCTCGCTATTGGGAATTTCAAACCCCGCCCCGAATACGTTGTTCCCTGTCCATAGCGGAGGGTTTCACCTTTGGGCAGTCGGTTTTCGACCTTGACGCTAAACATGTGCGCGTCAAAGGAATGCAAATTGCCCGCCTTCGTGCGCGCGGACGGTATGAAAAAGGCCTGCTGAGTCTTTCCCGGCTAACCGTTGAGAATCCCGGCTCCCGGGTAAGCGGTTCGTTCGAGCAACACCGGCATACCCGCGATTACCGTTTCCTGCTGACCGGCTCGGCCTATCCGTCCGACCTCAATCCCGTTATGCTGGATTGGTGGGACCAGTTGTGGGCGCGATTTCAATTGGACGGCGGTCCATTCAGAGGCGACGTCGATGTGCGGGGCCGCTGGCGGCAACTGGGAAAAACGCGGGTCTTTGCAGCAGCCGAAGGCGAGGGATTCAGCTTCCGAGACGTTGAACTGGAGAAATGCCGTGCAAAAATCTGGGCCACGCATCGCTATGCGGAGATATTCGACATCGACGGGAAGCGGCCCGAAGGTAATGGAGGGGGCGCCATATATTGGCTGAAGCCGGAAGACTCGAAGGGCCTTGGTTCCAGTGCCACGTTTGTGGACATTGAAACTGAAATAGATCTGTCGGCCGTACTCAGCTTAGCCGGCGGTTTCTTGAAGAACATCGGCGACAATTTCGAACTGACTGCTCCGCCCCAAATGCAAGTGCGGGGGATTTTCTGGAAGGGCGACGAAAACAACCCGGTTCAAACAAATATCTTCGTTAGAGCACGATCGGATGCGCCACTTTTATTCCGCGGCATTCCCTTGGATTTTATATCGATGGATGCCCGTTTCCAGGGATCCCGCAACTTGTTCGACAACCTTTCCTTCGGGTTCGCCGGAGGACGCGGCCAAGGCCGATTCTATTTCGACATGGCAGAGATGCCCGGACGTCTCGATTACTCCATCGATCTGACCGGCGCCGACTACTTGAAAACCCTCGATTCGCTGTCCTTGCTACCGTCAAGCAACCTGCCGCAAATACAGAACAAAGATTCGGAGGGAAACCAGAAAAAGGCCGGCAGGCTGGAATTACACCTGAGCGCCACCGGGATACCGGACGAAGCGCTGAGTTTTAAAGGAGAGGGGGATCTCAAGATAGTGGATGCCGATTTGGCGATGGTTCAGATATTCGGCGACCTGTCCCGGCTCTTGACAGTCACCGGAATCAAATTCACTACCATAGACCTCGACGAGGCGCTGGGACATTTCACACTGGACGAAGGTCGAATTAGTTTCCCAGAGCTTCTGGTGACCGGACCTCACACAATTATCAGGGCCAAGGGCGACGTGCTCATGCCAGACCTGAAACTGGATTTTAAAGTCAATGTATTTTTGCTGAAGAAATCCGCAATACCGGTTTTTGAGATCCTGGGATCCCTGCTCCAGCCATTGAGCTATGCTTTCGGAGTCGGCCTGCGGGGCACGGTGAAAGTGCCGGAGTGGCGTATCACGCTAGGCCTCCTGAAGTTTCTCGAACCGGCCGGACCGACGGTTGGCAAGGAAAGGGGGAAAGTGCCAACCCGACCCACACCGATCTATTGAAGGCAGAACTTAGAAGGATGAAAGGGAATAAAGGTTCTTCCTCATCCTCATCCTCTTCCTCTTTTCTTCTCTTTGAACCTCTAAACCTCTGTCCCTTTTAACCTCTGCCCCTTTGAACCTTTCCCTTACTTTGTGGCCTCGTCGAGGATGTCGCCAAGGCTGGTTAACTCGTCGCCTTTTATTTTTTCGAAAGCGGCGGCTTCAGCGGCTAGTTGTTCAGTATCGTAATGGGCGGCTTTAATGCTAAGGCCTATGCGACGCTCATCCCGGTCAATCTTGATAACCCTGGCGGTAATTTCCTGATTGGTTTCAAGCACGTCCTTAGTTTTCTCGACGTGTTCTTCGCTTATCTGGCTGATGTGCACCAGGCCGTCTATACCGTGCTGCAACTCTACAAAAGCGCCATAACTAGTGACTTTGGAAACCTTGCCGTTTACTACGTCGCCAATCTTGTAATAGGTTTCGATCTCGCTCCATGGGTCGGCCAATAGTTGTTTCATGCCCAGGGAAATACGCTGATTTTCCGGGTCCACGTCTAGAACGATAGCATCAACCTCGTCGCCTTTTTTCACCAATTCGGAAGGGTTGTTAATCTTTCGAGTCCACGACATGTCAGAGACGTGGATCATGCCGTCGATACCTTCCTCGAGTTGAACGAAAGCGCCGTAGCTGGTCAGGTTGCGCACTTTACCGCGCACTCGTGCGCCTGCGGGATAATTGTGCCGGGCCTCATCCCAGGGGTTGGGCTCGAGTTGACGGATGCCCAGGGAAAATTTCTGTTCCTCTTTCTGGATACCGAGCACAACGGCGTCTATTTCATCGCCCACGCTCAACACTTCGCTTGGCTTGTTGATCCGTTTGGTCCAGGACAATTCAGTCACGTGCACCAAGCCTTCGACACCCTGGTCGAGTTCAATAAAAGCGCCAAAAGGCACAAGGTTGACAACTTTGCCGCGAACCCGGGCTCCCTGCGGATAGCGTTCCTCGATTCCATCCCAAGGGTTCGGAGTTGTTTGTTTGAGGCCGAGTGAAACGCGCTCACGTTCCCGGTCGACTTCGATGATCATGACCTTGATTTCCTCCCCGACCTTTAGCATCTGGCTAGGATGAGAGACGCGGCCCCAACTCATGTCGGTGATATGCAGCAATCCGTCGATACCGTCTAGGTCGATAAAGGCTCCATAGTCCGTGATATTTTTGACTACGCCCTGGCGCAGGTCACCGGGGTTGATTTCGGTTAGGACCTTATTGCGTTTTACCTGGCGTTGCTCCTCGATGAGTTCGCGGCGGGAGACTACAATGTTATGCCTCTCGGTGTTTATTTTCAGTACCTTAAAGTCGTAGGTTTGGCCGATGTATTGATCGAGGTTCTTGGGCGGCTGGATATCGATCTGACTGGCCGGCAAAAAGGAGTCGACCCCAATATAGACGATCAGGCCGCCCTTGACCTTGGATTTTACCTGCCCGGAAACTACTGAGCCTTCCTGACATTTCGCCAGTATATCTTCCCAGTTCTTTTTCTGTTCGGCTTTGTCGTATGAAAGTACGGGACTGCCATCGCGGTCTTCTAACCGCTCGATGTAGACTTCTATCTGCGAGCCGATTTGAAGTTCGCCGACGTCCGCAAATTCGTTGGCTGAGATGGCGCCTTCGGCCTTTGAGCCGATATCGACGATAACATCATTTTCCCGGATTTCAGATATAGTGCCATTGACAATGGCTCCTTCCTTCAAGTTTTCAAACTGGCTGCCTGCCAGTAATTCTTCCATTGTAGAAGAACTCATATGCGATTTATACTCCTGTATCTTACCGCAACCGCCTTTATTGCAGTGGGGATTCCGATGCGCTGGTGGCGGTTGGTTAAGGGTTGAGGTTAAACAGGTTGCTGAAAATCTCGGATAATCCGTGACTGGTGTTTTTCAGCATTCTGCTATGTTTGATGGCCGGAAGATTCGCGGTCTAATGACTACAAATCCCCCGACAGTTCAGGGGAAGAGGCGAAGAATGGCCACGAGTTCCTTGCTGTGCAAGCCAAAAAGTCGCTCTCGAGCAGAAATCGCCACGCGAGGGGGTTCCGGCTGTTTAGGGCAACAGACCCGCCTGCTAATAAACAACCTTGTTTAGGGGATACTCGATGATGCCTTCGGCCCCGCAATTTTTCAGAGCGGGGATGATTTCGCGAACGACTTTTTCCTCAACAACGGTTTCCAGGGCCACCCAGGCATCATCACTCAGAGGCGAGATGGTGGGATCGCGCAATGCTGGGAGCTCTGCCAGTATATCCTCCAGTTTGTCCCGCGGAGCGTTTAGTTTCAACCCCACCAAGTTGCCGGCGGCCAAGGCGGCTTGCAGCAGCATGGCCATATTCTCGATCTTACTGCGCTTTTGCGGATCTTCCCAGGAAGTCTTGTTGGCGATGAGTTTGGTATTAGTTTGAAGGAGCGTGTCAACTATGCGCAGTTTATTGGCCCGCAGGGAACTGCCGGATTCGGTCAACTCGACTATTGCATCGGCCAAGTCGGGCACTTTCACCTCTGTCGCTCCCCAGGAGAATTCGACTTCGGCCTTCACCCCCTTCTCCTTCAGGTAGTTGCGGGTAATGTTTACGACCTCGGTGGCAATGCGTTTACCTTCCAAATCCCCAGCTTCGCGGATAGGCGAATCCTCCGGCACCGCCAACACCCAGCGTGCTTGAGTTGCCGTAGCCTTACTGTAAACCAGATCGCAAACTTCGACCACATCGGAACCGTTTTCGACTATCCAGTCATAACCTGTCAAACCGACGTCGAAAAACCCATGCTCGACATATCGGCTCATTTCCTGGGCCCTGATAAACCTGGCCTCGATCTGTGGATCATCAACATATGGCTGATAGGAACGCGAATCGGCAATGATTCTCCAACCGGCCCTGGCGAAAAGGGTCAGCGTGGCTTCCTGAAGACTGCCCTTTGGAAGACCCAGCTTTATCACTAGTTCTGCTTCTTTCATAGCGCGCCAAGAACAATCCTTCCCACGCACGGGGACAAGCCCAAAATCGGCCTATTCCTCAAATTTGTAAAAAATTAAATAAAAATTTGTAAAAATAAGAAAACTAGTTCAATTTGGCATGAGACTCAAAGTCGGTTGCGACCCTCGCGGAATGTTCGCCGGATATTGAAGGCAGGCGGAATTCCACGAATCATACCCGCCTCCCGGAAAATTTAACTCGTTTGCTGCATTTAAAGGCATGGCTATCGGCTCCAAACCGCTAATTTTGATAGTCGAGGACGAAAAAGAGCTGGCCGCTCTTATATCCGACCATCTGGAAATGTCCGGAATGAACTCCGTGGTTTATAACCAGGCCCGCAACGTTGTTCATTTTCTCAGCAAAAACTTTGTCAACCTGCTTCTGCTCGACATCAATCTGCCCGATTTCAGCGGATTCTCCCTACTCGAGGACTTGAAGAAAAACGATATTGAGGTGCCGGTGATTTTTTTGACCGCCAGCAGTGGTGAAATCGATAAAGTCAAGGCTCTCGACATGGGTGGCGACGATTATATCACCAAACCCTTCAGCTTTCCCGAACTCATCGCCCGCATCAAGGCCGTGCTGCGCCGTACCGATACGGCAAGGGACCAACATATCGCCCAAAATGTAACTCTAACTCAGGAACCGTTCGCCTTTTGCGGCGCCACGATCAATCCCATCAGACTGGAAATCGATTTTCCCGAAGGTTCGACAATCAAAATCGGCCGCAAGGAACTCGGCATACTTATCAGCCTGGTCTCAAATCAAGGAACGGTGCTGACTCGGCGAAGCCTGATTCATTCTGTTTGGGGCGTCCATGCCGACGTGCGCAGCCGTTCCATGGATCAATACATAGTGAAAATCCGCAAGACCTTTCAGAAGCACGGCTGCGACCTGAAGGATTTCCGGACCGTCCACGGCGTCGGCTTTATTTACGACCCCGAAGGCCAGGACGCTCCCCAAACAAGCGCCGAATAACAGGTTAATCTATAAGGGTCTGTTGCCCAAACAAGAGTGGTCACGCGGTTGCGGGAATGGGGGTTATCAACGGTCAAATTGGTCCCTGAGATAGGGTTTTACATTTATCTGAAATTTTCTACCGATTCTGAAATTTTGGAGTGAATGCTGGATTCGCCCGGCCATAAGCCCGGGATGACGATTGTAATTTGCAGCGAAGTTTTTAATGTCCAGCGGCCCAATGTAGTTGTCATGGGCACGAAGAAATTCCTTTAAAGCTTTCTTGGGAAGAATCCACTCTGCAGCTTCCCTGTCTGCTTTGTCTTCCTTATCCTTTTTGGCACGGTCCTGATTTTCTTCGTAGAGCCGGTAGTCTTCGGAGAGAACGTGGGAGAGTTCATGGGCCAAGGTATACCAGAAGTTGTCGATACGGTCGTATCGCAAGGTTAATGCAATTATGGGGTTGCGCCCGATCCGAAAAGTCGCTCCATCGATAAATGTCTTCGGAAGGTGCTCGACCAGGATAAAGCCCACACCCAGTGCTTGCAAAAAAGCTTGAAGCTCTGCCACCTGGGCAGGTTCTACGGATAGATTGAATAGCTCGGGTATAGCTTTCCTTAACCTTGTAGAGCTATATAGAGGCAGTTTTCGTCGATTGGCCAGTGATTCTACTCTTTTTATCCAGGCAATCCTGGCATTTTCATTAGGTCCGAGACGTTTGGAGCGCCGGTAGCGTAAAGTCAGCGGCACACGGAGATATTCATCAAGCGTTCGAATCCCCAAAAAGGTGCATACCTCCCTCTCAAGGTCATCCACCGAGGAGCATAGGGGAATCCAGGACCGTTTGATCAACTCCTTAACAGGCGAAATTGCGTAAATTTTGCTGCGTTTACTGATTTCACCGGATGATTTCATTTGCTCGGCCAGTTGCAGTCGATAGTGTGCTTCAAGGTTCACCCAAAGTTCAGCTGAAGTGCCGAAGGCTTCGGCCAGTTCCAACGCAGTTGCCGGATTGATCTGTTTAATTCCCCTGACGATCTCGTTTATGGCTTGAACAGGCCGATCCATAATTTCGGCCAAATCCTTCTGCGTCCAACCCCGCTCCTCAATCTCACGCTTAATTATTTGCCCTGGCCGGGTAACCCTGGCCGGTCCTTTAATTGTTGCCGTCATCGTTTTTTCAATTCCTTTCCTTATTAGTGGTAATCTTCAATTTCTTTGACCAAAAAATACTTGCCTTTGTCATCCTTCTCTATCGCCACAATGAGCCGCCATCTCCCGGTTAACCTCAACGATCTTTCGTGTTGGCGCTTTCCTTTCAGTTTCTCATAGCGCAAGGATTTTAATTCCCTGATATCCCTTTCATCCATGGCCGCCTTGATAACATCCATGACTTCAAAAAATGCATCCACTACTCCTTTATCGTATTTGTTTGCGCCTTTATCCTCTTCGTAAAGAACCTTCAGCTTTAGTTTTTTAAATTTGAACCGCATGAAGGAAGCCCACAAAAACCAATATCTTAATATACCCTAAGGGTGAATGGGTGATTTGTCAAGTAATTATTTTACGTTTTACCGTTTTTGAAAAGAGATTTTTATCCGGGCTGAATGCCGTAGCGGCGGGCGGCGGCGTTGAGGGCCGTTTTCATCTCCAGGGTTTCAAGGAGTGATGCCAGCTTGGCGGGGTCCGGCCGCTCAGGCTCCAGGGGTATATCAGCAATACCGGTGTCCAGGGTGGTCAGCAGGAGGTTGCGCCGCAGGACCTCTTCGCTCTTGTGGACTATGCTCTGGAAGCGCAGTGGTTTCAACTGCCCGCAGTTCATGATAATTCCATCGATGTCGCGGTATTGGGTTAGCCAGCGGGCAGCGGTTTTCGGTCCGACGCCGGGTAGGCCCGGAATATTGTCGGAAGTGTCGCCGACCAAGGCCAGGTAATCGGGAATTTGCCGCGGGGTGACCCCGAACTTTTCCCGCACGCCCTCCTCGTCGAGTTCGCGCCAGCCCAGCCGTGGATTGACCGTTGGCGGCGGCAACAACTGGGTGGAGCCCGGAGCTACGCATTGGGCCAGGTCCTTGTCGGCGCTGACCATCAAAACTTTGTGACCCTCGGCGGAAAGCCGCCGGGCGCAGGCTCCTATCAAATCGTCAGCTTCCACCCCTTCTTTTTCAACGCGGCCATATCCCATTGCCTTTGCCAAGTCCTTTATCCATGGAATCTGGAGGGTCAACTCTTCAGGGCATTTGCTGCGGGTGGCCTTGTAATCGGGATACAGATTTTCGCGGCGGACGTCCCCGCCGAGGTCATAGAAGACGACCATGCGGTCGGGTTTCTGGTTGTCTTCGAGACGCCATAGGGTGCGGACCCAGCCATGGATGGCGTTGGTGGGAAAACCATCCGATCGGGAAAGTTCGGACACCGCGTAAAAGCTGCGGAAAATGAAGTTGTAGCCGTCAATCAGAAGCCATTTTGCCATGGTGAGAGTCGGTTTTGCGTGATCTTCGGGCGGAAATTGTAATATCCGGCAGGTCCCTTTGTTTTTTATTTCTAACCGCCGGTCAGGGCCGAATGAAGCCTCGCGGGGTTGCTCCGCCTGGTGTGATCAGGTCAGGGTTTTGGAAAAGAGAGCCCGGCTCGACATCGCGTATCCGCTGGCGGGCTGGTGAGCCGCCGGGGCTGATAAGATTAGCCGTAACGAATATGATCAAGTTGCGCTTCTGGGTTGATTCCCCCCGCGATTTGAAAAAGCGGCCCAGCACCGGAATACTTCCCAACACTGGCACCTTGTCCTCAACGCTTACCACCTGCTCGCGTGTTAGTCCTCCCAAGACCACCGTTGCGCCGTCCCAGATCGTTACCTCGGTGCGCACTTGGCGAACCGAAAATATGGGTTGGAAAAATCCGGATGGAACCGAAACTTTATTCCCCCCGGATAGTGCCAGGCTGGGACCTCCGTATTCTACAAAGCCCTCGAACTCGGTCACTCGCGGTTCGAGTTGAAGGCTTATACTGTTGTCGTTTTCCACGGTGGGGGTGACCTCCATTTCGACCCCGATGTTTCGCACGGTGAAGTTCCGCGGAGTGCCCGCGGTAATAGCTACCCCGGATCCCCCGGACTGGTCGCGCCCCGAACTGACGGCTGAATCGATGTCGCTGTAGGACTGGGGGTATCTCAGTTCCTGGGCTACAATGATTTGGGCGGTTTTGCCGGAAAGCACAGTGATTTTCGGGGCGCTCAACAAATCGCTGCCAGCCTTTCGCGATAGAGCGCGAATGACGGCCTGGACTTTAAACTTCCCGAGGATGCCGGTGATTGTGGCGAAATCGCCGGTCTGTTCAGCCAGGTCTATTACATCCGGCAGCTTCGGCGCACTTACGGAAGCCACCGGTTCACCATCAATGATGATCTGGGACTGCGCTGTGCTGGCGCCAAAGGCGCTCGCCAAACTCCGGTTGCGCGACTGCGATTGCAAATCCTTGGAAACGACATTCCAGTTGATTCCCAACTCGTTTAAATCGCTCTGTTGAACTTCGATGAATCTTGCCTCAATCTCCACTTGCTTCACCTCGCTGTAGCGACGCAGCAGGTTGCGCACCTTGTCCAGATTTCGGGGGGTGGTGGTTACGATCAGCTGGCCGTCGGCTAAGGCGAGATCGGCTCCTGGAATCGAGTCGAATGGAATACCGGCACGCTGAAGGAATTCTTTCAATTCTCGTTCCGTCTCGCCGGAAATATTCCTCGGCGAAGACGGGGCGGCCACCTGTCCGAAGGGGTCGCTTGGATAAAACGCGTCGGTTTCATCTCTGGTGCCGATCCCTGTGAGCCTGATTATCGTGGAGCGCGAGATGGGAAAGAAATCGGTCTCGAGCCTGGCGCCGGGGCCTCCCGTTCCGGGCCGGACCACGACGACGACGTCTTGCACATCATACTCATAGCCGACCGACTCGACCACAAAGTCGAGAATGCGGTTCAAACTCAGGTTCCGCAAAGTGAGGTTGACGGCGGGATCGGCGCTCGGGGAGTCAATCAGCACCATGTTGACTCCGGCGGCGGTTAAATCATATTCCTCCGACAAGGCGGAAAGTGTGTCGATCACACGGCTCAATGGCACATCATTGAAACTGACCCTCGGGAGGGTAATCCGGGAGAGCTTTTCTCGTAAACCCGGGCCAGGTCCTACCACGCCGACCTTGGTTTCACGTTCGAATATTTTCGGCCGCCGCCAGGCTTGGTCGACTTCTTTAAGCAATTGCCCACGACTACTGGAGCGCTCGCGAGAGACTATCTCATGTTGCGTTCCAAAAACCTGCCATTGATTATCGGTCTGTGGGCGGATGAGAAGCGCCCTTTGCTGTCGCAAACTATCGATTATATTAAGCGTCGCGGCGGTGCGAGGTAGAGATTGCAATGTATTATCGATCAGGTCCCGGGCTTCCTCAAAACGGCCGGCGGCAGCCAGTGCGCGGGATTCAGCCAGAGCGTCAGCCGCGGCTGCGGCGGAATTTTGCAGGCGGCGACTCTCGGCCTGCACTAGCTGCTCTATCGAGCCACTTGATAGTTGGTTGAGTCTGGACGTATCCTGCCGGCCGAAAGCAAAACCGGCCATCAGAAGCGTCAGTAAAGATGATGTTAATATTGTCGTATATTTCATTGGCATAACGGTTCGTTTAAGTTTGGAAATCCATTCAGGGAAACAAGTAGGCGGGAGCGTCCGGTCCGTTCGGATGTTCGGCGGGCACTGATAAAAGCTTTTCGGCGCCGGCAGAAGCCTGGACCAGGGTCAGCACCTGGATATGAGGTTCCTCTTGCCTGCCAGACAACTTTTCAATTTCCACGGTTTGAGTTTTCGGATCGACAGTGCGCACGATGAATTTTTGTCCATTGACCTCAAAAGATTCTCCTTCGCGGACTTTAAATATTCGGGAGGCATCCACGGAAGCACGGAATATGGCGTCAGCATGCCTGATGCGCCGCTTGCCGGTGGACGAAAGGGCCACTTTTTCGTTCAGACGCTCATCGAAAATATGGCAGGATATATCCTCGAACAGAATACGGGAACCATCCGGTTGTTCTTTAAAAAATTTGCGCGCTTGAAAATCCAAAAGGGCAAACTGTTCTTGCGCAAATCGTTGCCCCCGGCGGGCAAGCAACAGTTGGCCGGTCTCTTCGTTGTAGAGCAGGACAATGGGACCACCGACATCGGGGCCGGGGCCTAGCGCAAAACCCCCAAGTTGAATACGGTATAGTTCGCGCTCAATGCCAACCAGTTCCATACCGAAGCCTTCGCCGGCGGCGCCCGCGCTTAACGGAGGAGTCAGGGAAAATGTGTTGGCGTCTCTATGGTAATATATGAGCGGAGGAGTGAATACCTCGAAGATAGCTTTAGGATTCCAGGATTGGCTGTTTGGAGCCTTCCAGTCTGCCAAAGCCCCGGAGAGCCGGGCGGGTTGCTCCAACGGCTGGTAACGTCTGTCCACCCTCGGCAAATCCTGCAACTCCCCGACGACACGGCGTTGTTGTCCGGATAGCAAATAACCGGCGGCGCTGCAAAGCAGCACACCCAGGGCGAATGTGAAAAGCGCTTTGTCGTAACCGATGCTCATGACCATAGTTTCATGGAGTTCGTCCCCCTTCGTCGAGTGAGGCTAACTGGTGGGATACCCCGTTTACATCAATGTCCGTAACATACTCGAAGGTGACCGCAAAGCGGGAGAGATTATCCGCAACGATGGGCACCGGCTCCGTACCGCCAATCCCGATTCGGCCTGCTTTACCACTTGCAATGACCATCGGTGGCGGTCGTCTTCCGCTCCGCGCGGAAAAACGCCCACGCTGCTGGTCAACTATGGGCTGGACCTCTACCCCGCGCACCAGTAACGGAAGGCGCAGTGCGCTTAGCCGGGTTAAAAAGATTCGCAGGGCACTGGTATGCCCGGTGAAAACGAGCCTCAACCCCATGGGCCGGGCTAAATCATTTTTTCCGACGGACGATTCGGGATGTCGGGTAGCGGATGCCTCCTCGCGTTGCACCGACAGGATTTCCCTGGGAGCCGCGACCAGCAATTGATTCAGAAGCGCCCCGATTATTAAGCGTTGTTGATAAATTCGCTCGATCTCCTCGGATTTCGGACCCTGGCCTGCGGCTATAATATTACCGAAACCGAAGCTCTCATCCGCATGAAGATCGATGCCGGATTGCGAGGCTCGCTCCTTGTAGGTAGCGATGAACTCCGTGAGGTCAAAGAGCACATCGCGGCCTGTGCGAGGTTTGTCCCGGTCTGCCAGTGAAGAGAGAGATCCCCCGTTCCATTTACTCAACAAGCCATCGAGCCGGTCTTCGTAGTCATGGATGTTGTCTTCTAGTGCCTCAAGGTTAGCCTGCGAAGGGCTGGGGACCGCTTCCATCATGTCCGCAAGCGCGCGTGTCCCGTTTTCGATAAGTTGCAGGGTCCTTGCCGCCTCGCGGCCCTTGTAAAAAGTGAAAATGATTTCTCCGCAAAATACGAAACACAGAAAGAGCAGGAGGGAACAGAACACCGAATATTCTTTGAAAAAACTTTTCATTCAGAGGGATATTTCGGGGTTGAGTACGAGAGTGAACGCAAACCTGAGGATTCCGTTCTCGGAAGTATCGAACTTTTCGCTTTCGACCTCCCGTATAAATGCCGATTCGGTGAAACTTCGTAGTAATCTGTCCACACGCTTCTGCATATTGGGGCTGACCCGGGCCAGGGGATTCTGCCGGTCAACCATTCGGCCGGCCACCCGCAGTCTCTTCGGCAGCGGACCTTGCAGCGAATCAAGATCCGCGGAAGCATGCTGAACCGCGAGTTCCTCCAACCAAACATCCTCGATGGCCGCCAGACGTTTCTGCAGGTCGGCGAAAAATTTTATCCAATTGTCCCTTGCATAAAGAAGTTCTTCTACTTTTTCGATGCGGTTTCGGGTTTGCCGGAGGTGTTGGATTTTGCTTCCGATGGCGAGGTGGTGATTTTGCAGAGGCTCGAGGCGTTGCTCGAGGCGTTGAAGTTGTTCGGCGCGGGACTTCTGCACAGTCGCAAAGTGAAATGCCGGGACAGCCGCCGCAACGGCCATCATGATTGCCGCCGCAATAAGATACGGCTTGCGCCGGTTGAAGCCCAACCGGGCGCGAAGACCCGGCGAAAGCAGGTTGATTGCTGCCGCTCCCGGCACTCTATGCCGGCAAGCCAGCCCTACAGATTCACTTAAAAGATGGCATACCGTATTACGCGCGTCACGGTCGATCGCTGGCGCAAATTTCAGGTTGGCGGCGGGATTGAAGTATTCAACCGGCACGCGCATGTTCTCGGTCAGGAATTTGTCCAGTCCGGGCAACAACGATCCCCGGCCGGTTAGAAGGATTCGCTCGGGCTCGAAATCATGTCCCTTCAGCCTGAAACTCGCCGCCGTGCGGGCTATTTCAACCCGTAGCCGCTCCATGAACTTGGCGGCACAGTCCTGCACAGCGAGACCGCCGGCATCTGTGTCTTGCGGGGCGCCGCCCCACCTTCTTTCATAATCCAGCTTGGTTGACTCCGCCTCGGCGAATGAGCAATCCAAAGCGCCGGCCAAGTTTCTGGTGAGGCTGCTTCCTCCCAATGCAACGGTGCGCACAAAGAACCTTTTGGGCTCTATGAAAAGGAGACTGGTCGAACTTGCTCCGATATTGATGAGCAATACCTGACCTTTTTCGTCCGGACATGATAGACGATAGGCATTGTAATCGAGCAGGGCGCCCCCGCTGATCGACAACATCCGGAAGCCGCAGGCGGCCGCCCGCCGGCAAAGGTTTTCGATAAAATCCAACTTGGCGACCAGAGCGACAATTTCCAGCTCTATGCCGTCGTCACCCGACACATGGTAATCCCAAAGAGCTTGCGAGAGCGGAAAGGAAAGGTTCTGCCCGATTTCACAAGCCACAGCTTTTTTCTGTCGGTCAAAACCCACATGAGGGACCATCAATGTCTTCAGAAGCAGATTGGAGGCGGGAACAATCAAATGAGCGTCAGTGGGCAAATTTTTTGAATAGCTCAACTCACGCCAAGCCTCCTCAAGCGCATCCAACCACGATCCCTCAACATCTTCACTGTAATCGAGGTCCTTCATAAAAACCTCCTCCACCATTAGCGGCCCTGATTCATCGGCGCTAAAAATAACGGCCGTTACCTGGCTGGATCCGCAATTGAGAATCAACGTACGGGCGTCTCCTGAATCGAAGTTGGGGGAAATCTGCATTGGGATAGAAGAACCTGGAATTTTAGCCGAAAGCCGCCGCGCTTCACCGACGGGATTTTATAACAAAGCCGGGTGAGTCTTGAAGTTTACCGGAAAAATCGATGGCATAAAAAGGGGTGTAGTAAATTGGTAGCAGCACGCCATCGTTCCCGGATCCCTCAGCCGCGACGCGTGCCTTGAAATTGTTCCAGCGGATGTTATCGGCAAGGTTAGAAGAAACGTTTCCAGGTCCTACCCGCAAGGGCATCCCGTTTACCTCAAGCTCGACGAGATACGCATAGGGCCGGCGCGAAAGCCGGTCCCGCTTTACGATCTCCGGTGGAAGATAAAATAAAACCTTGACCCGCCGGCCCTGCTCGAGGGCCGCCACTACGGCTTCGGATCGGAAAAACCTGAAACTCTTACGCCTCCCAACCTCTAATTCGTAGCCAAGGCTGAGGATGACTTTTATGTGGTCGTTGTATCGCGGCCGCAAGGCTCCGGGGTCAAGACTTGGACCCCCGATGATTTCGACTTCGATCTCGGCCCAATCATCTGTTACCCCGGCGATTTTTTCCGTGCGGAACCTCACCCCTTCCACGCTGACCGCCTCCTCCTGGGCCAGGGAAACCAGCGGCAGGAAAAGGATAATATTTACCCACAAATATAAAATTATCTCCCCACGGCGAAAGGCCATGCGGAAAATTAGGTCCTGAGATATGACGAATCAATACTTATTTTGCTCGAAGCGCAAAATAAACCGTTTGCCCGTCCCGACCCTGGAAAAAGATTGCTCCTGGCCGGGTCTGATTCAACTCTTGGGGCTTATGACGGCCCAATCGCCCTTCAAAATCAGCGTGCTCATCTATTTGCGAGACAGCGAGGGGCGCTTGCTGCTGATGCGCCGAAAACAAGCGCCCAACCTCGGCCTGTGGAGCAGCATCGGAGGCAAACTGGAAATGGACCGCGGGGAATCGCCCTTCGAATGCGCTATCCGCGAAGCCCGCGAGGAAATCGGCGTCACCCTGACTGAACCCGACCTCCATCTCTTTGGAATCATTACCGAAAAACACTATGAATCGAACGGCCATTGGATGATGTTCCTATTCGATTGCCGAGTCGTTCTCGAAAACCTGCCCCCCGACATCGACGAGGGTGAATTCGCCTTCCACGAACCCTCCGCCATCAAGCAACTGCCCATCCCCGAAACCGACCGCAAGGCCCTCTGGCCCATCTATTTTAAAAACCGCAAAGGCTTCGTTTCCCTCCGCGCCGACTGCCACCCCGACACCGACCTCCAAATCATCACCGAAGAAACCCACTGACTAAGTTCAAAAGTGTAGCTTGCAAGAATGGATAGCATGGCTATGCTGTCCGACAGAAGACTGTAAAAAGTCGGATTATTTATTCGTTATACCTAAAAAGCTGAAAAGTATGGATAAGAAGCGATACACTTATTGGCAGGATGAGGACATGTGGATTGGGTATCTGGAAGAGTATCCGGATTACCGAACTCAAGGTGAGTCCCTGGAAGAGTTGAAGGAAAATTTAATGGATATCTACAGGGATTTAGCCAGCGGTGATATTCCACATGTCAGGAAAACTGCTGATCTTGAGGTCGAGTGAAACGAAGAGATTTAATCAAAAAGATTGAGCAATTGGGATGTGCATTAATCCGCCATGGTGGCAGGCATGATTGGTATCAGAATCCCAATACAAAAGTTTGCCAGCCCATTCCTCGCCACAAGGAAATCAAAGAAAATCTTGCCCGCAACATCATCAAAAAGCTGAGCAATGATTTTGAGTGACGGCTATTTGATTAGAAAAGAAAAGAGGGCAGCCGCGATTTTTTTGCGCGGAAGATTTGTTCTGTTGGTTCTCGCTTTTGTATGGTGCAATTGCCTGCCTATGCTCAGCCTTTGCGTCTTGAGAGAGAGGGCAGTGAACGGGTTTATTTCAGCTACCGCGGAAAGCCGCTGCTTTCTTTCGGCGGGCTGTCCGATTTCATTTTCTATGCCGCTGAAGACGCCTATGACTATAAGCTTTGGGCTGATTGGGCGGCGGCACACGGTATCAACCACATCCGGGCTTACCCGCCGCTGAGCTGGCGACATATAGAAAAGTTTACCCGGGAAAATGGCGGTTCTATCGACAATGTTCTCTTCCCGTACGAGGAGACGTACCCGGGCAGCCGGCAGTTCGACATCGAACGGTTCAATGATGACTTCTGGCGGCGGTTCCGCACGCAAATAAAATATCTTCAGGAGAGAGGTATCATTGTTCACCTGCTTATGTGGAACGGTTGGCAGCTCCGCGCGGCCGATAGTCGAGGCAGCGATAAATCAAGCGTGGATTGGGACGGCCATTTCTTCAATCCCGCGGTTAACGTCAATGCCTACACCGGGATGCTGGGAGGCGAACTGAAAAACCGTCTTTTGATTTATGATTCAGCCGCCGACGGCAATGAGGGATTGTTGCACGCGCAAGAGGCCTGGTTTGAAAAACTGGTGGAGGAGACCTGGGACCTCGACAATGTTTATTACGACCTGGTTCACGAAATTGGAGAACACCACGGCGAGTGGTCGAAATTAAAACTGTGGATTGATGCTATGGTGACAGCGATTCGGCAAAATTGGAGCGAGGTCGGAGCGAAGCGTCCACTCATTATCGGGATGGATACGGGCGGCATCGATCCGAGTCATAGAAATTGGATATTCACACGGCCGTATTTCAATCTTCTCATCTATGGAAAGTCGCACAAGGTGAAAAATGCGCGTGACTGGAGAACGATTTTAAAAAAGCCATATATACCTCAGGAAAGTTGGGATGATAATGGGGTGAAGTATGGTTACATCCACACGGAACAGAGAAATCATGCCCGCAAATACATGTGGAAGTTTATGATGGCCAAGTGCCAACAGATGGACCTTTACATAAAGCCCAGGCGGGGGTTCCCCGTAGATACACTGCCGACCTACCCTCATAATTACGACCCGCGCGGACTTAATCCCTTCGAGAACGACGCGCTTTTATTGCGGGTTTTTTGGAACAGGTTAACGGACTATGGCAATCTTTGGTATAGCGACGAGAGTATTGAAACAGGTCCGGGCGCGCACCGGTATATGTTAGCTTCCGACAGCGAAGCTGTGCTGTATTTTTCATCCGCCACGGGCGAAGAGGGCATTCGGTATGAAGCGAATACCGTCAAACTGGTAAACCTTCCACTCAAAGCGAACAAGAGTTACCAGGTTTCTATCTTTGACCCGAAGAGAGGCGGCGGTGTGCTCGACAGGCAGACATTATTCATCCGGCAAAACCGGGCCGAGATCGAACTGCCGGCTTTTACCGACGATATCGCCATCCATATCCACCTGAAATAGGGTGTTGTACAAAGCTTCACGCAGAATTTTGAAGAAGCCGGCCTATAGAAACTCTGACATCAGGCTTGTGGCCTGTTCCTTCGAGATGCCGAGGGGGCGGAAGGCGAGCGGGCCGCCTTCATCGAGGACTGGTTCGGAATCCTCAAGGGACGGCAGGTCGGTGCGCTTCCAAAAGAGGCCTATGGGAATTTCTTCGCCCCACATGTAGCCCTTATCCATTGCGGCATGGAAATCGCCGGTGTCGTGGCTTTCTTCTTCCAAAATTTTTATACGTGGATTGAACCATTGGTAGGTATTGTCCTTGTTGTATGTCACGCAGGGGCTGAAGACGTCCACCAGTGCAAATCCATTGTGCTGAATGGCGCCCTTGAACATTTCCACCAGGTGCTTCTGCTTGCCGCTGAAGCCCCGGGCCACGTAAGTGGCGCCGGCGACAATGGCCAACGGGATTGGATTGATGGGGTTCTCGACATTACCGTGCGGGGTGGTCTTGGTTTTCATGCCTTTTACGCTTGTGGGCGAGACCTGACCGGTGGTCAGACCGTATATCTGGTTATCCATCACGATATAGGTGAGGTTGATATTACGGCGAGCGGTATGTATGAAGTGGTTGCAGCCAATACCGAAACCATCTCCATCACCGCCGGTAATGATGACGGTCAGATCGTGGTTGGCCAGCTTTGCGCCTGTTGCCACTGGCAACGACCTGCCGTGCAGAGTATGCAGACCGTAGGTATTGATAAAACCGGGAAGGTTGGACGAGCAACCGATGCCGCTTACGGTAAGAATCTGGTGTGGCAACAGCTCCAGCTCAAAGAGCGCTTTTTGAAGGGCGGTAAGTACCGAAAAATCACCGCAACCGGGGCACCAATCAGGTGCTATGCGACCCTTGTGAGAGTCTTTTTCTACTTTGACGGCGGGTGGTATAGTTGGGACTTCTGTGCTCATTTTTAAATTATACTTCGATTTCGTGTTTTGGTACTGATAGGGTTGTTTTGCCTTCGAGTTGTTCTTTTACTGACTCCACAATATGATGCGGGAGAAACGGCTCACCGTCATATTTGCGGATAAAGCCATCCGCCTCGATTCCAGTTTCGGAACGCATGTAGCGGGCGAATTGCCCACTGTAATTGATCTCTAAGATCAGAACTTTTTTTGCTTTGGACAAAATGCGGATGACCTCTTCGGTATGGAAAGGCATTATCCATTTGATTTGTAATTGATTGGCGACAATTCCTTCTTCGTCTGCCAATTTCCCGATCGCCTCCTGTATCACGCTTTCAGTCGCTCCCCAGCCTACAATGGTAACGGCGGCGTCTTCCGGACCGACGAGTTCCGGCGAGGCGATCTCGGAGAGGGCCGTCTCCATCTTGCGCGCCCGTTTTTCAACCATCATGCGTCGTTTAGAGGGGTTTGTGAATTCATCGCTGATAATCACTCCGTCTTCGTCATGTTCGTCGGTGGCGGCGATATGTATGTGGCCCGGCACTCCGGGAACAGCTCTGGGGGAAATGCCGCTTTTGGTATTTTTATAACGAAGGTAACTTTTGTCGTTGTAACCTCCAAATGGATTGTCCTCACCACCATTTGCGCCATTGGGAAAAATAAGCTCACCCCGGTTAATTTCAGGATGGAAATTAAGGTCGTCGGGATCGACACTGGCTGTACCCTCGGAAATTATCAGTTCCGCGATGATCAGACCGGGACATTGGTATTTATCTACGAGGTTGAAGAGTTCCGGAACGGTGTTAAAGAGGTCGAGTTGAGAGGTGGGCGCGACGATGAGCTTTGGGAAATCACCCTGGCCCGCGCCGATCACCTGCCAGAGGTCACCTTGTTCCGTTTTTGTCGGCAGGCCGGTGGCTGGTCCTCCCCGCTGCACGTCCACGCAAACTATTGGCGTTTCAATCATGCCGGACATTCCGATGGCCTCGGTCATAAGAGCAAAACCACCGCCGGAGGTTGCGCACATGGCACGGCAACCTGAATGGCCCGCGCCGATGACCATGTTCATAACTCCGATTTCGTCCTCTACCTGGCGGACCATTATGCCCATCTCCCGGGCGCGAGCGGCCATGTGCATTAGTACGCCGGTGGAGGGACTCATGGGATAGGCGGCATAAAATTTTACGCCGGCAGCAATACCGCCAAGAGATATGGCCTGGTTGCCGGTTATCACGGCGAGTCCCTTGCCAGGTTTGGGTAAATCAACGCTAAGGGGTTTAAAATTTTCCGCAGCGTAATCGTAGCCGGCCTGAGCGATGCTAACGTTTTTCTGCACCACCTCGTCACCTTTTCTTTGAAAAATCAGAGTCAAGGCGTTTTCAAGAGCTTCGAATTCAACACCGAGCATTTGCAGGGTTGACCCCACGGCCACAGTGTTGGCCCCCAGCTTATTGCCGGCGGCCAGCTCCTTTATCGGCAATGGGCAAAGCTGAACTCCATCGGCGACCTCTCCCGGCTTAATTTTATCTACGTCATATAAAACGCGGGAACCGGCTCCCATAAGCTTGAGATGCCGGTTCATTGAATCTTGATTGAGGGGGATTAATACGTCGAGCTTGTCGCCCAGGTTACGGGCCGGACCGTCGCTGGCGCGGATGGTAAGAAAGGTATGACCGCCTCGTATGATGGACTGGTAAGCGTTGTAAGCGTTTAAATTAAGGCCGCGCCGCGCAAAGATGCGCGCCAGAATATTACCCGGTGTGGCGATGCCCTGACCTGCGGCACCTCCTATTCCAATCTGAAAATCAACTGTTGCCATGTTCAATTCCTTTACGATTCAAATTAAATAAGTGATTCTTCTCACCCTCATAAGCCGACACAAGACAAAAATGTAAAGAAACCCTACAGGCCTTCGTCGAGATCTCAGGCCCGGCAAAATCCCTCTCCAATCCCCTTGCTCAGATGGCAAGAGGGTTTTGACTTTGAGAAATGGTTAACTAAGTTCATTGCACATGGCCGAAAAAAACACAAGGAAATTCGATCTCAAGAGCCTGACGCACCTTGGCAAGGGCCGCGCCCGCCCCTCTAAAAAACTGGAAACTTTTCCCAACCGGCATCCGAAACGTGATTATGTTGTGACACTGGAATGCGATGAGTTCACATGCCTGTGTCCTGCCACCGGTCAGCCCGATTTCGCCACGATCACCATCAACTACATTCCCGACAAAAAGATACTCGAGTCTAAATCGCTCAAACTATACTTCTGGAGCTATAGGGGCAAAGGCGTGTTTCACGAGCACGCCGCAAACCTGATTCTTGATGACGTGGTCGCCGCCCTGGATCCACGCTGGTGCGAAGTAATCGCCGAATTCGCGGTGCGCGGCGGGATTGGAATAAGAGTAAATGCAGAGTTCAAGGGCCTGTTATCCAAATCAGGATGAGAGTTGTTGCAAGCTCCGTGGAGCTTCTGCGTCCCGCAGTCGCGTTACTCATGCCGGTGAATCCTTGAAGGCTTTACCGGCATGAGTAACGCGGCGAGAAGCACACGCAGCCGCAACCCTATGGGCTGGAGCGATTTTGGTCCTTGAACTGCGTTCGCTTCGAGATGAAATGCCGCCAGGCATTCCTATCTCGAAGCCGCCTTGTTCAAGGCCAAACTTGCTTCCAGCAACTCCACCCTGGTTTGGACAACAGACCCTTAAGGCCTGAATACCGGCTTATATACCCGAGACCTCCCTCGCGAAATTTTAATCTTCAGCCCGCCTGCGGGCATCGGTCTCGATGGCTTCCTTGAGGGCTTCGAGGGTTCGCCGGGTTTTTTCTTTGGCGACCGGGAGCGCAGCGGGCTCGGAAACATCTTCGTGACCGAAGATGTAAAATTTAATTTTGGGCTCTGTGCCGCTGCCACGCACCGCATAGGTGTAGCCGTTATCAAGTTCGAGAAAGTAGAAGTCCTGCCTGGGTATTAGTTTGCCGTCGGCATCTTTAATATCTTGAGCGCCGAAATCGTCGAATCGTGTGACTGCGAATCCGCCGATTTCGCTGGGCGGGTGACTTCGATAAGTCTCCAGGATGTTCAGAATTTTAACCGCGCCAGTGACGCCTTCATAAAATATGTTCAGGAGGGACTCCGCGAAGTATCCATATTTCAAATACAGTTCGTCCAGGTATTCGGCAAATGTCTTGCCGGACTTTTTCAGGGAGGCGGCGAGTTCGCAGAACATGATGGCAGCGGCGTGGGCGTCCTTGTCGCGCACCCTGTCGTTTGCCAGGTATCCGTAGCTTTCTTCACCGCCGAAGACAAAGAAGGTGCTGTATTTCAATAGCAGTTCTATCCTCTTGCGCCTATCGATTGTGTCGTAGTCGAGAGTGGCGCCTTCGGATTCGAGGAGTTTCTCCGCAAGCTCCTTTTCATAAAACAATAGCTTTTCGCCGATCCACTTGAACCCGGTCAAGGTGTCTATCACTTTTAGTCCGTGGGTCTTGGCAATGGCGGCCTGCAGTGGCGTAGTGACGAAGGTCTTTATAATTGCGGCACGGCGGGTTCCGGCGGCGGGGAGCACACCGAGTTCCTTGAACTTGCCGATGCGATACTCAGCCAGAAGCGACCCGATCGTGTTGCCGGTAAGCAATTCCATGGCGCCGGATTCGCCGCGAACGGCCACTCCCATGCGATCGCCGTCCGGGTCGGTCGCCAGTACGACGTCGACTCCGACCTCGTCGGCCCGTTCGATAGCCATGGTGAGCGCCTCGGCATTTTCCGGATTGGGTGAATTGACGGTTGGGAAGCGCGGGTCCATCCGCTCCTGCTTATCAACGGTTTCTACCTCGACTCCAAAACGCTTCAAGAGCGGCAAGGCCATGATACTGCATGTGCCGTGGATTGGAGTGAATACCACTTTGGGACGAGCTGCCTTCAATAGATCAGCGTCGAGTACATTCTCATCTAAAACGTCGAGATATGCTTGATCGACCTCGGGCGGTAGAGTGACTACGGCATCGAGCTTTTTTTCGAGAAATGGGACTACCTCTGCCCATGCCACCTTGCCCACCTGGGCGATGATCCCCCGGTCGTGGGGAGGCACGACCTGGGCCCCGTCCTCGAAGTAAACCTTGTAGCCGTTGTCATGGGGTGGATTGTGACTTGCGGTAATAACTATGCCGGCGGCGGCGTTCAGATGTCGCACCGAGAAACTAAGTTGCGGAGTGGAGCGGGGGCCGTCGAAGACCATGGCTTCGGCGCCGAGGCGGGTCCATGTTGATGCGGCCAGTTCGCAAAAGTGGCGGGAGAAATGGCGCACGTCATGAGCTATTACCAGACGGGGTTTTTGCTCAGGCCGCGCTTGCGCGCGCAGGTAACTCTCGCAATAGCGGAAAAGGCCGATGGTAGCGCGGATAATGTTGAAGTCGTTTAGCGATGAGACGCCAACCGCTGGATGGGCTGGTGTGCCCAAAGGGGAAAGCTCTCCCTTTTCAGCGGCGGTCATGATCTTGCCGATGGTCCTGCCGCGCATACCACCTGTGCCGAATTCCAGGTTTTTATAAAAACGGTCGTTAAGCTCTTCCCAAGCCTCGGCCGCGATGAGTTCCACCAGACTGTCCAATGCCCAAACTGGCAGAAATCCGCCATCGAGCCATGCCTTCAAATTCTTGCCTGCAAGTTCCAGCAATTTGCCATCCCGCACGGCAATCAGAATCTGGTCGTTTTTATCCATGATAGAAATTCGCGAACTACTCCAAATATGTGCCCTCTTCGATTGGTGGTTTCACCGCGAGGGATTTCCACTTGGCGGCAAAAGATTCTCCATCGACGGCAAAAATCGGGCTGACCTCAAAAGCGATGGATGGCAAACCTGTATCATCCACAGGTATATCGACTCCTGCATCGCGCGCCCAACGTGTAAATTGGCGGAGTTGGTCATCGCGGCAGCTTTGTGGCGAATCGGTTCCACTTGCATTTTTCGCCGGACTGAAATCGTCGCCTCGAAATGTCTCGACTACGATGGGGTTGCGCGCCAAAGGGAGCGCATCGAATATGAACATCTCAAACTTTACGCCGTTGGGGCTGTCGGGTCGAATGGTCTCGCCATGAGCATCAATGGTTTGAACTTTTTTATCGGCCCGGTGAAATGGCAGCAATCCGGCCTCGCCCCGGCCCACACGTTCAACGAATTCCAGCGAGATAACGTGGACGGCGATGCTCCCGGCGAGGAAGCGTAATTCACCACTGTCGTCGATCTTACCAGCCAGGGTTTCAGGCATGTCGGAGTATTCCACGACGATCAAGCGTTCGCCGACATTGCAGAAATGGCCCACTTTTTCTCCAGCATCGACCTTTGGCACCATTTTGCTCGACATTTGCGAGTCGTGAATTTGATGAAAGCCGATAAAGGCCGGGTCGATAACTCGAACAAGCGGATTGTCCACCTGAAAATAGCTGATAAATTCAATGCCGTCAGCCCGCATTTTTTCGATGGCGCCGCTATGCACCAACGCTCTCATCGAACCGCCATGACCATCGGGATTCATTGCTATGGCGCCGGGGTTCTCAAGCATGATTTTGCCATCATAATCAACGGCAGGCATGCGCCCCTGGGTAAAGCAATGCACCTTGTCCGGCTGCATGCCGAACCAGTTGCTATCCTTCAAGAAGGTTTCCGTCCACTCATGATTGTCATGGCTGGTCATAATGAACCACGGGATCGCGCATCCGTATTGAATTTCGGCGGCCATAATTTTTTCCGCGAATACTTGGAATAGGCATTTTTTCTTGACCGGTGTAATCGGGAAGGCCCCTTTTGGACCGTCGAAGCCCAGACGGGTCCCCTGCCCTCCTGCTACGGTGACTGCGGCGACCTTTCCAGCCCGCAAGCTCTCTTCTCCCTTACGGACGGCATCGGCCCATTCGTCGGGGTCTCCTCCATTTTCGGGTAGGGAGATACAGGGCGCCGGTTCGAGTCCGTCCAAGTCAAGCTTGTTAGAGGAGTCTGATTTCAAGTGCGTCCCGATGAGCCGGGATACTTCCTCGAGGTCGATTTCCGCAGCTTGAGACAATAGGCGTCCGCGAGATTCTGTATCAAGCTCGTCCCAGAAGTCGAAGACCTGAACTTGTCCGGCGCGGGCAAAAGCGGCACGTAAAGCTTCTAAACGGGACATTAGCGCTGGGACGAGATCGGCCCCGCAGGCTCCCGATCAAACCGGAAGATAATTTCGCCCGGACGGGCATAACCGAGTTTTTGACGGACGATCCGCTCCAAAAACTCGGGGTCATTGCGGAACCGAACCAGGTAGGATTCCCGGGCCAGCAATTCTGCCCGGGCAATGAGCAGGCGTTCATGGTATACCTCCTCGCGATTCTTAAAACTTTGGTATTCCCGGTAAGTATGTAGAATAATCACCGCAAAACATACCACTACCAGGCCTAGCAGGCCGGTTAGCAGGTATACAAGGGAACGGGCAATGGGGTTCATGATATTAAATGGCTGTTTCGCTCTCCTCCCTCATTTTTATTTATTTGGCTGGAAATGGAAAGAAAAAACGAAATTTGCGGTTTTAAAATTTAAAAATTCTGTTATGAATCTATAAAACATTTTTCTTAGCAATGTACCAAGGATTTTATGGATTTCGGGAGATGCCCTTCAACATCACTCCTGACCCCAAGTTCCTCTTCCTCAGCCCAACACACAACGAAGCGCTTCAGCACTTGCGCTACGGCATCGAAGAGAGGAAGGGCTTTATAGTGCTCATCGGAGAGGTTGGCTGCGGCAAAACCACACTTTGCCGACAGCTCCTAAACGAACTCGATGGGGAACGTTACGATACGGCCTTGATCCTGAACCCGCAAATCCCAGTAGCCCAGTTGTTGAAGAGCATTCTGACAGAATTGGGCATAAAACCCAAGGGCCGCAATCGTACTGACTTTGTGCAATTGCTCAACTCCGAGCTTCTTAAACGAATCAATGCCAGCAGGGATATCGCCCTCATAATCGACGAGGCGCAGAATATGAGCCTTGAGACACTCGAATACCTGCGCATGCTCTCAAACTTGGAAACGGAAAAACAAAAACTCCTGCAAATCGTCCTCATCGGACAGCCGGAATTGAAAGAAAAACTCATGCAACCCGAGTTGCGCCAACTGCGCCAGCGCATCCTGGTTAACTGTGTTCTGCGACCCTTGAATCCAAATGAAACCATCCATTACATACAGCACCGCCTCACCATGGCTGGTGGCCGGGGACGCCTCCGGTTTACAGATTACGCCTTTAATAGGATATTCAAGTCCAGCCGCGGAATTCCCCGCATTATCAATAATATATGTGACAAATCGCTGCTTTCAGCCTATATTAGATCCTCTGACGAAGTAAACTACCGGGACGTACGCAACGCGGTCAAGGAGTTAGCCCTGAAATGAGCCTTATCAACGAAGCCTTGAAAAAAGCTCAGCAACAGCGTTTGGGCTCCGGTTTCCATATGTCGGTGGGGAGATTGGCTAGCGCGAGCGAATCTGGCTCCAATCAGTCTATAATGCTAAAATTGGTTATTGGCCTGATATTTATGGCGGTAATTCTGGGTGCTTCTCTCTCAGTCCTCTTCTACGGAATATGGCAGGAAAAAACCCCCGAAAATCCGCCCGTAGCCGCTGCCACACCTATAACTGAACCAGTCGCCGTAGCGACCATGCCACCCACCACCCAGACTCCCGCGCCGCCAGTCGCAACCCTGCAACCGGCACAGGCTGCAGGCGCAGACCCCAACCCCATCGCCGAATCCTCAATTGAACCGAAACCGCCTTCACCCCCCATCGCTCAGTCCGTCACCAAGTCGCCACCCTCAGAGGTTAATACATCGACCTCTCCGCCTGACGTCCCCGCTAAATCAACCGGGATGGAACTATCCGCAACCACCCCTGCCGCGACGCTTCCCAGTGTCCAGCCCGACCCGAAGCCTGTTCCGAAACCCGACAAGCAAGTCATGGCCTACATTCGTATGCTCAATGTAAACGCCGTCCGCATGGCGGGCAAAGACAGCAAAGTGTTCATGAACAACGAGATTTTCCGATTGAACTCTACTATAAACAGCGAGTTGCAAATCAAAATCCTAAAAATCAACCCCAAACAAATCGTATTCATAGACAATGCCGGAATCAAATACATCAAACGCTTCTGATCAAACCCCGGAACAGCCAGGAGGAGAAAGCAGCGCCTCCAGTTCTCCGGAACAACCCCGCAAGCCTCAACTCAGTCTCAGAAAGAAAACTCCTTCTGAAGAAAAACCGGCTGAAGCCCCCAAAGCAGAGGAACAAGAAAAGCCGGCCGAGGAACCGGCCGCGCCCGAGACGCCAGCGGCCAAGCCCAAAATGAGCCTGCGGCCAAGGGTTGAAACACCAACGCCCGAAGAAACACCCGCTCCCACCGAAGAAAAGCCAGCCGAGGAACCGGCAGAACCTGAAACGCCCGAAGAAACTCCCGATGCGCCGGAAGATAAGCCCGCTGAGGAGGAGATTCCTCCCGCCGCAAAACCTGCGATGAAATTATCGGTTAGCACCCCCAAGGAAGAAAAACCTGAAGAACCGCCGGCGCAAGAGCCGCCCACGCCATTAGCGCCCCCCCCCGGTAGATAAGGAACCGGAACCGCCTGAAGAAACTGTCAAGCCCGTTGAAACCACCGAGGGAAGGCCTGTAACCGAGGAAGCCGAAGATGTTGAATCTGTCCCCAAAGAACCCTCCAAGTTAGTCCCGGCTCTGAAAGCCGTCGCCGGCATATTGATAATCGGCAGTCTTGTCACCGGAAGCATCTGGTTCGCGATCAATTTCTTCAGTTCCTCACAGGAAGAAACCTCGCCGCCTCAAGAAGCCACCGATGCCACCGTTCCAGTGGCTCAGGAGGAATCTGAGGCCGAAGAAATCGCCGCAGAGGAGACGCCAGAGACACCTCCTCCAGTCGCGGAAGATACTCCACCACCCGACTCAACACCACCAGCTAAGAAAGCGATGACCCGGGACCCGGCTGTCTTGGCATGGATTAAATCAGCCGATATTTCAGTTAAGAAAACCGAAAGTGGCAAACTCCGCGTATCCATCGACGGCAAGATCTGTACGGGCGGCACAGTCGTCAATCCCGACATGAACATCAAGTTCCGCGGCATCCACAAAGGAACCCATTTGGTCTTCCAAGACGCCAACGGCGTAAACTACCCGATTAAGTTCAGATAGTACATCCACTCAAGAGCGCGATTCGCAAAACCATTTAGCCTATTTTTTGTTAAGCAGGTTGCTAAATGAAGCGCGGGCGTAGTCGCGGTTAAGCTGGGCGATGAAGTCCAGGGAGATGTCCTTTGGACAGACGGCCTGGCATTCGCCGGTGTTTGTGCAGTTGCCGAAGCCGCTGTCGTCCATCGTCTTTACCATGGCCAGCGAGCGACGGTCTTTCTCGGGTTTGCCCTGTGGCAAAGAGTTCAGGTGAGATACTTTGGCGGCGGTAAATAGCATGGCGGATGCATTGGGGCAGACGGCCACACATGCTCCGCATCCTATACAGGATGCGGCGTCCATTGCTCGGTCGGCGGTTTCTTTGGCGATTAGGATGGCGTTTCCGTCGGATGCGCCGCCTGTGCGCGCCGATATAAATCCTCCGGCCTGCATGATGGCGTCAAGGGCCGAGCGATCTACAACCAGGTCTTTGATTACGGGAAAGGATTTGGATCGAAAAGGTTCGATGGTGATAGTGTCACCGTCGTTAAACTTGCGCATATGCAGTTGGCAAACCGTGGTCATGCGCTCGGGACCGTGGGGTATGCCGTCTATCGTAAGTGAGCACGTGCCGCAGATGCCCTCACGGCAATCGTGGTCGAAGGCTACAGGTTCTTCTCCACTTGAAATGAGTTGCTCATTGAGCAGATCGAGCATTTCGAGAAAGGAGGATTCTTCCGGCACCTCCTCTATTTGATAATCAACGAGGCGGCCGGGAGTTTGCAGCCCGGATTGTCTCCAAATTTTTAAAAGTAAGTTCAAATGTTCAAAGGTTTAAAGTTAATTTTGCGGCTTTTCGAAGAATCTTTTTAGCATGTATTATTGATCACGTCACAGTACCTATTTATAGGAGCGCACGCTCGGTTTCACTTCCTCAAATATGAGAGACTCAATGTGTTTTACAGGGCTTTGTTCATCACCCTTGTATTCCCAAACTGAGACGTTGGTGAAGTTGTCGTCGTCGCGCACGGCTTCGCCGTCCTGGGTTTGGTGTTCTTCGCGAAAATGCGCACCACAGGATTCATTTCGGTCTAGTGCGTCGCGGCACATCAGTTCGGCGAATTCGAGGAAATCGGCGACACGGCCCGCGCGTTCCAACTCAGCGTTAAGTTCCGAGTCCCGGCCGGGAATGCACAGGTTCTCCCAGAATTCACGGCGCAATTGGGGAATTATTTCGAGCGCCTTGTTCAGGCCTTCATCCGTGCGGGACATGCCGCAATATTCCCACATAATTTTTCCGAGTTCAATATGGATGGAACGGGCCGAACGCTTGCCGCCCATCCCGATCAAGCGTTGTGTATAGTCCCGCACTACATCTTCGGCTTCCCGGAATGCGGATCCTTGAGGATCGGGGGCGCCCGGTTCGACTTCGGCCAGGTAGTCGGCTATCGTATATGGTATGACAAAATAGCCATCGCAAAGTCCCTGCATCAGGGCGCTGGCCCCGAGGCGGTTTGCGCCGTGGTCGGAGAAATTGGCCTCGCCCAGGACAAAGCAGCCGGGGATTGTGCTCATGAGATTGTAATCCACCCAGATGCCGCCCATGGTGTAGTGAGGAGCCGGATAGATGCGCATGGGCCGCTCGTAGGCATTCTCGCCGGTGATGCGTTCATACATTTCAAACAGGTTGCCGTAGCGTTCTTCTATGGTACTCCGGCCGAGGCGTTCGATTGCTTCTGCAAGGTCCAGATAAACGCCGCGGCCCGTGCTGCCGACCCCGCGGCCTTCGTCACAAGCTTCCTTGGCTGAGCGGCTGGAAATATCCCGGGGAGCGAGGTTGCCGAAACTTGGATATTTGCGTTCCAGAAAGTAGTCGCGATCCTCTTTCGGGATGTCACCGGGATTCTTCGAGCGGTCGGCCTGGTTTGCGGGAACCCAGACACGCCCATCGTTGCGCAGTGACTCCGACATGAGGGTGAGCTTGGCCTGGTGATCGCCTTCCTGGGGGATGCAGGTGGGATGTATCTGCGTATAACATGGGTTGGCAATCCCGGCCCCACGCTTGTGGGCGCGCCAGACGGCAGTGACATTGCACGCTGCCGCGTTGGTGGAAAGGTAAAAGACAGTGCTGTAGCCGCCGGTGGCGAGGATGACGGCGTCGGCGCTCCAGGCTTCGATGGCGCCGTTGACAAGGTTACGCGTGATAATGCCCTTGGCATGTCCGTCAACCAATACCAGATCGAGCATCTCGTGGCGGTTATACATTTCAACCTGTCCAGCGGCTATCTGACGGCTTAGTGCCGAGTAGGCGCCGAGCAGCAATTGTTGGCCTGTTTGTCCTCGGGCATAGAAGGTGCGGCTGACCTGAGCGCCGCCAAAGGATCGGTTGGCAAGCAACCCGCCGTATTCGCGGGCAAAAGGCACTCCCTGTGCGACGCATTGGTCGATGATATTGCCGCTCAACTGTGCCAGGCGGTAAACATTGGCTTCGCGCGAGCGAAAATCACCGCCTTTGATCGTGTCGTAGAACAGCCGGTATATGCTGTCGCCGTCGTTCTGATAGTTTTTTGCGGCGTTAATGCCCCCTTGTGCGGCAATGGAATGGGCGCGGCGCGGGCTGTCCTGGTAGCAGAAGCATTTTATGTTGAAGCCAAGCTCGCCGAGAGTGGCCGCGGCCGAACCTCCGGCCAGGCCGGAGCCGACCACTATGATGTGATATTTGCGCTTGTTGGCGGGGTTGACCAGCCGGATGCTGAACTTGTGGTTGTCCCACTTGTCGGCCAGTGGACCGTCTGGAATTTTGGCATCTAGGTTCATGACAGTTTGAAAAATTACAGGGGCTTGATCAGACCCGCCAGCACCGCGATCGGTATCGATGCAAAACCCAGGAAAACAACCCAGCCATAGGCCACTGCAACTTTGTCCAGAATGCCCCGCCACTTCTCGTTACGAAGGCCGACGGACTGGAACATGCTGCTGACCCCATGCGAAAGGTGCATGCAGAGCAGCCAAACTGAGATAATGTAAAAAATCGATACCCACCAATGCGAGAACCCCTGAATCATCATTGAGTAAACGTCGTGCACGCTCTCGCCATGTAAATCGTAATGCATATCGGAATAATCGTAAATTACACGGGCGGTGTAATGCAGGATATGAAAGATAATGAAAGCCAGTAGTATCAGCCCGGTCACCATCATTGTGCGCGCGGCATAGGTGTTCTGCACATTGTCTTTGACCGAGTAGTTTTCGGGGCGCGCACGGCGGTTTTCAACTGTCACCAACACGGCCATCCACACGTGGATAAACACGCAGAGCAACAGGAACAACCGCACGCCCCAAATCACACCGGCGGGCAGACTCTGCAACTTGTGCGCATAGGCGTTGATCACCTCGGGCCCCAGAAAAATTTGCACATTCCCCAACATGTGCCCGAGCACAAACAGCACCAGGACCAGGCCGGTAATCGCCATCAGGTATTTCTTCCCCAGGGAGGAGCCCAGCAGTTGAAGTAGCGTGCTCATTATTTTTTGCTTAACAGGGCGCTCAATCCAAAATTTTTACCCCGTTGCGAGGGCAGAGGCAAGAAAACTAAGTAACGCATAGTAAAGCGATGAACAAAACCGCCTCAGCGCTTTTTAAATCGCCCGACCAGGTCGCGCTTGGTGACCTTGCCCATGGTGTTGCGGGGCAGTGCATCGAGTAAGAGCAGCCGGGTAGGCGCTTTGTAGGCCGTCAGGCGCTCTTTGCTCCAGTTGCGCAGGATTCGCAATGTCACTTCCTGCCCGGGCATCGCAACCACTGCCGCTCCCACCCGTTGGCCCCATTTTTGGTCCTCCAGGCCGACGACCGCTGCTTCTTTAACGGCCGGGTGCTCGCGCAGGACATTCTCGATTTCGAGAGCCGATATCTTGTAACCGCCCATCTTAATTATGTCCACGTCCTTGCGGCCCAGGATACGGTGCCGGCTCTCTTCACAGACTACTATATCTCCCGTCTTGAACCAGTCTCCGCAAAACACATCGGCTGTAGCTTCGGGGTTATTCCAGTATTCGCGGAAAACCGACGGCCCGCTCACCTGGATTTCACCGGGTTCGCCAAGCTTGACGGTTTGCCCGGAGTCGTCCACCAGGCGGACTTCCATTCCGGGCAGAGGCTGTCCCACGCAACCGGGATGCCTTTCGCCTTGCAGTGGATTGGTCAGGATCATGCCGGTTTCGGTCATCCCGTAGCGCTCGAGGAGGATATGGCCGCTGATCTCCTCCCACTTTTCCAGAATGGAAAGCGGCAAAGGGGCCGAGCCCGACACCATAAGGCGGAATTGCCAGCACGCGCTCCGCATAGCTTCCTGATCTTCAGGAGCAGCAGCCTCATAGGCATCTATCAGGCTGTAATAAATTGTGGGCACGGCCATGAAAAGAGTAAGCCCTCCGCGTATAAATCTTTCCCAAACAGCCGCGGCCCGAAACGGCGACAATAATTCGCAAACAGCCCCGGAACTCAGGGCACAAGTCAGGACATTGATGATGCCGTGAATGTGATGCAACGGGAGCACATTGAGAATGTGGTCGCTCTTGCGCCAATCCCAGGCTTCGATCAACGGCTGCACCTGGGCTTCGATCATGCCGTGGGTAAACACGACACCCTTTGGCCGGCCGGTTGAGCCACTGGTGTATAGGAGCATCGCGCGACGTTCCATAGTCAGTCGGGGATAGTCCTTACCGGTTCTACCCGGCGCGGAGCCGGCATCGGAAGTCAGCACCAGCCGCAAGTTTCTCTTTTCTGCCAGAGGCCGCAGCTTTAGGGCAAATGAGGGATGAACAACCAGGATCTCGGCGCCGGAATCGGACACAAAAAATTCCAACTCGGGCAGCGGATGCAACTCCGACAAGGGCACTGCAATGCCGCCGGCCCTCCATATGCCCCATTGCACCCAGGCATAAGTGTAATCGCAGGGTATCAGGAATGCAACCCGCGCCTCACCCAGGTCCTTTCCGCCTTCTAGCAAACAAGCGGCCAGATCTGCCGAACGCTCCAACAAGTCGTCATAAGTATAGCCGCCGCCATCATCCACCAGAGCGATGCTTTTCCCGAAACTACGCGCCCGGTCAATCAGTTCAATTCCAGAGGCTTCGGCCATTTCATAATATTTGGGCCTGTTTTCCCAATGTGGAAATAAATTCGATCACAAAAAGATTTCCCTCCGTATAAAGAAAGGGTATTAGGGGTCTGTTGCCCTACGGTTTAATCTTTTTGGGTTTGAATCTGCTCCATGCCTACGAGGACCGGCTCCATTTCCCGCTCCTCAATAAAACTGGGCTGACGCAACCCAAGCAACCTCCGAAGGCCGGTTTTCATGTCCTCGAGGATTAAGTAGCTGATAGGAACTAGGATGAGGGTGATGACGGTGGCAAACATCACCCCGAAGGCCAGTGAAACGGTCATGGGAATGAGCCATTGCGCCTGGCGGCTTCTTTCGAACATCAGTGGCAAGAGACCGGCAAAGGTCGTCATAGAGGTGAGCAATATGGGACGAAAGCGTGCCGCACCAGCCTTGCGCACGGCATCGACCAAGGGCATGCCTTCACTACGCCGACTATTGATATAATGTACCAACACGAGGCTGTCGTTGACCACGACTCCAGAGAGTGCGAGACAGCCGAACAGGGACATGATGCTCATATCCAAACGCATTATTATATGACCGAGTAACGCGCCCATCAGACCAAATGGGATGACGGACATCACGATAAAGGGCTGCAGGTAGGACCTGAACGGGATGGCAAGCATCCCATACATTGCAAAGAGCACAAAAATCACTCCGCTGTATAGGCTGCCGAGCGAATCCCGTTGTTCCCGAGCCTCACCTTCCATTGAAAACCCCATCGACGAATATTCCTTCATCAACTCCGGCAAGTAATTGTCGGTCAAGTCCTGCCGGATAGCTGAAATATCTGCTTCTTCCTGGTTGACGTCGGCCTCAATTGAGAGAGTCCGGTTGCGGTCAATGCGCCGAATGGAAGGCAAGCTCCTGCCGGGAACCATTTCGGCAACTGCGCTGAATGGAACCTCGGTTCCGTCCGGCGCCCGGATTCTCATATTCTCAAGGCTGGCCAGTGAGCGGCGATGCTCCTCCGGGTAACGCACCATCACGCGAACATCGTCGCGCCCACGCTGGATGCGTTGCGCTTCCGAACCGAAAAATGCCTGGCGCACCTGACGTGCCAGGTCGGTAACGGTGAGGCCCAGATATTCAGCCTCCGGTTTGAGCTTCAGTTCAAACTCCTCCTTGCCTGTTTCAAATGAGTCCAGGATATCTAATAACCCGGGATAGGTGGTTAGCTTTTCTTTTATTTTTCCGGATGCATCAGAGAGGTCGGCGAAATCCGGCCCGGTCAATTGGATATCGATGGCAGAGCCTCCACCTCCTCGGTGTGAGCGGAAGGTCAATTCCTTGACGCCCGCAATGAAGCCGACTTCATCGCGCAGCAACTCGCCGAGTTTTTTGCTGTCGATATCGATTTCCCGGTCTTCCGCCGACTCGAGTTCCATCACAACTTCTCCCAAGTGGGAAGAGCCGATGTTGCCGCCGCTCCATCCAGCGCTGAAGGCGTGACCGCCGGAAGTGCTGAGCACGTTTTTTATCACTGTCTGTTCGTATTCCTCATTAATCCTGTCCCTCAGTGCAAACGCCTTTCGCTCAATATTGTCGATGTGCCCGGCGGTGACTTCAATGGGAGTGCCCACGGGCATAACCAGCCGGACGGCGACATAGTCCCTGGGAACTTTTGGCCAATATACAAAACGAATGCGATCGCTCATGAAAAAGCCCGTCATAAGAATAAAGCCGCCTATGAATACGGCCACGGTGAGGTAACGCCTTCGCAAGCAGGCCTCCAAAGCAGGCCGGTAACGAACTTCTACAAATCGCTCTAAACCGTTTGCAAATCGGCGTTGTATGCGTTGCAGGATGTTAAGACCTTCAATGCTGTTAGAGCCGACGTTTTTGCAGTGTTTGAGGTGAGAAGGCAGGATGAGTTTGCTCTCCACAAGCGAGAAGAGCAGCACCGGGATCATTACCATCGGTATTTGTAAAAATATTGCGCCTCGAAAGCCTTCCACAGCCATCAGGGGCAGAAAGGCAACAACCGTAGTCAGCACTCCGAATGTGACGGGCACAGCCACTTCCTGGGTACCTTTTATGGCGGCTTCGAGAGGAGCTTCTCCTCTGCGCATATGGTTAAATACGCTCTCGCCGGTCACAATGGCGTCATCCACCACTATTCCCAATGCAAGGATAAATGCGAACATTGTGATCATGTTAATCGAAACACCAAAATAAGGCATCAAGGCAAGTGCGCCCAAAAATGATATGGGAATTCCAAGACTGACCCAGATTGCAAGTGAGAATCTCAAAAACATAGCCAAAACCAGAAAGACCAGGACCCCGCCGTACATTGCGCTGTCGGTAAGCGTCTTGAGTCGGGAGTAAACATAATCTGAACGGTCCTGCCAGAAAGTGAGTTCCACGCCCGGAGGCATCCGCCCCTGCGCTTCTTTAATATATTCTTTAACCTGTTTGCCCAAGGTGAGGACGTTCTGGTCGCCCACCCGAAACACATCGACCATAATAACTCTCTTCCCGTTAAGTCTGGCCAGGACAGGCGTCTCCTCAAAGCCATCATTTATACTGGCTACATCGCCCAAGGTAAGGCGTGTGCCGTCGTCGCGGGTAAGTAAAACGATTTTGGCAAATTCGTCCCGATTGTAAGCCTGACCTCGAGTGCGCAACAGGATATCGCCTCCCTCTGTTTTAATACGGCCTGCGGACAGGTCCAGAGAGGAGCGGCGGATCGCCTGGGTAATCTGATCGATGCTCAGTTTATACTGTTGCAGGACATGTTCGGATACTTCTATGCTGATTTCGTAGGGCCGGGACGCCTTGAGCCTTACCTGGGTAACATCCGGCAAGCTTGTAATCTCGTCGCGGACTTGTTCGCCCAGTTGCTTGAGGTCGCGCTCGCTCAAGTCTCCGGCTATTACGACATTTATGACCCTGTCGGTGCGCGCGGGAACGGTGATTGAGGGTTTTTCGGCCTCGCGCGGGAAAGTGGTGATGCTGTCCACACGGTTTTTAATTTCGTCGAGCAAGTCGCTGGGTTCGTAACTGGAATCCACCTCAACGACCACCGAACCGGAATTCTCGGAGGCGGTTGAGACTATGCGCTCGATACCTGCTATGTCCTGTATGGCCTCTTCTATGCGAATTACGATGGCCTGCTCTGTTTCTGAAGGAGTAGAACCCCGGTAAGGGACACGGATACTAACGACTCCCCTTTCATAATCGGGGAATACCTGCATCCGGATCAAGTATGTGCATGAGTAAAATCCGCCGAGGCAAATAAAACCCAGCAATAAGTTGGCGGCAACACCGTTTCGGGCAAACCATTCAATTATCCTGTTCACGAGTAACCTCCTGTTATCCCAGGCCCGACGAAGCAACCCGGCGAAGCTACCCCGGAGGGAGCGAAGTCGGGGCGAAGTCGCGGCCATTCAATGATTTTGTTCACGAGTAACCTCCTGTTATTCCAGGCCCGACGAAGCAACCCGGCGAAGCTACCCCGGAGGGAGCGAAGTCGGGGCGAAGTCGCGGCCATTCAATTATCCTGTTCACGATGATCCTTTATTTACAGTGGTTTAATTCTCGGATTTGCCGGGGTCTTTCTTTTTAAGACTGCCGGCCAAATTCCCTCGTCTGCCTTTCTTTCTCCCTTGCTCCGTATTTACCGTCATTCCATCTATGGCGAAGGGGACCTGCGTCGTGCATAGAAGTTCGCCTGAGTTGAGACCTTCGCGCACTATGATGTTTTTCGTGTCGCTCCATAGAACCTCGACCGTGCGGCGGCGCAGTTTGCTTTGGCCGTCTATGACAAGGACGTAGCTGTTTTCTTTCAAAAGTGTGCGTGGAATGACTATGACGTCGTGCAAGTATTCACCCTCTATTTGCGCTTCAACAAATAGGCCGACTTTCAGCGGGGGACGGTCTTCCACGGTTCGTCCGTAGGGGTCTTTCACCTGGGCCACCACGAATAGTTGGCGGCTGCGGGAATCGATGGCGCCTTCGGAGCGCACAATCCGGCCATCCCAGGAATGCTTGCGGCCTCCGAAATCGGCTCTCAAGGTCACCTTGGGGCCGCCCTGCCCGTAGGTGGCCTCACCCCTGTAAAGCTCGGGCAGATTAACAAAAGCTAATTGCCGATCGGTAAGAGGAAGTCGTATTTCGGCAAAATCGACGGCGTAAATGCGGGCCATCACTGTTCCCGTACTTACGAATTGCCCAAAGTCCACGCGTTGTTCGAGCACCCGTCCCGCATAGGGGGCGGTGATGCGGGTTCGGGAGAGGTTGCGGTGAGCTTCATCGAGACGGGCCTGGGCGGACGCCAGGGAAGCACGGGCTTCGACCAATTGAGGCTCGCGCAGGACCAGGGCTGTGGGGCGGCCCCCATCGCCGAGTTTTTCCCAATCCTTACGGGCCTGATCGGCCCGTGCCTCTTCTTCAGCCAACAGCAACCGTGCTTGCGCCAGGGCCGCTTCGGACACCACCAGGGATGTTTCGTAATCACTCGAGTCGATTCTCAGAAGTTCGTCTCCCTCTTCAAAAAATCCACCGGCGCGGAAAGCCGGCGCCACGCTTACGATGCGTCCCGAAACTTGCGGGATGAGTGTGCTCTCGGTACGGGGCCGCACAGTGCCCCGAGTGTGAATCATAACCTGGTAATCCTGCCGGTGCACTTCTATGGCCTCCACATTGAAAGTTGATTTTTTAGGGCGGAAGGAACGCGCCGCAGGCTTTGTTTTTAACAAAACCCAAGCCACCGCCAAGCAGACTGTGACAATTAACAGGGGAAGAAATTTGCGTAGCGTTTTCATGGGGGTCGGTGTCAAAAAAGCGTTTTTTCTGCTTTGTCATTTGTTGAGACAACGGATTCAGATTGACCCCCGCCCGCCCGGTCCGCCGATGGCGCCGGGGCGGACTCGGCAGACGGCTTCCCGAAATCTCCGCCCAGGGCCAGGTAGAGGTCCACCCTGCTTTGCAACCGCTGATTGGTGATTTGGAGCAGCGAACGCTGAGCGTTGAACGAACGTCGTTGTGATTCGAGCACGGTGATAATACCCGATAGGCCCTTTTGGTATTGATCCCAGGCCAAATTTTCCGCCTCTATGGATTCATCGGCCGCCGTGTGCAAGGCGGCCTCCTCGTTGGCAAGGAAAACTTCGGCGGATAATGCGCTCTCCACCTCGCGAAAGGCGGTAAGCGCGGTCTGGCCAAACCGTGCGAGGGCCTGTTGGTAATCGGCGCGGGAGCGCCGGATGCTTGCACGCACCCTGCCTCCAAGAAATATAGGTTGCGCCAAATTTTCGCCAAGTCTCCACACTTTGAAATCGGTATCTAGCAAATCTCTGAATTCCCTGGTACTGCTGCCGCCGCCGCTGGTCAGACTTATGGCCGGCAGCACGGATCTCTTCGAGACGCTCAGTCCGCGGTCGGCCGCGGCCAGACGGCGTTCGGCGGCGATAAGGTCTGGCCTTCGTCGCAACAAGTCGGAAGGTAGTCCAGCCGGCACCGCTTCAACAACACTCGGCATACTGTCTGCAAGCCCGAGTTGGCGCGAGGGGTAGCGGCCTAAAAGCACCTCGAGATTGCGAACGGCTGCGTCACGAAAGCGCTGGCGCTGTTCAAGATTTCGGCGAGCCGAGGCAACATTGGCGCGCGTCAGTCGCAGGTCCAGAGCTGGACTGATCCCGCGTTCAAACCGTTCCTGTATGATCGATAAATTGTCCTCGAAACTGCGCAGTGTTTTATCGGCAAGGCGCACCTGCAACTCCGTCTCTACTGCGTTGAACCACGCTTGGGCGGTGCGCGCGGCAAGAGACAACCGGGCCGCTCGAAAATCTTCCTGCGCGGCTTGCCAGTCCGCAATGGCTTCCTGGTGACTGGCGCGCAAACGCCCCCACAAATCCAACTCCCAACTAAAGTTACCCGAGAGTCCGAAAGTATTGGAGCGGGAGGACGTAATTTCAAAACCTCCCGCAGATGTTCGCTGGCGCCGAGTTCCGGACAAGCTGCTGCTAATCGATGGCCATCGGTCTGCCCCGCTAATGCCGGCTTCGGCCCGGATCGAATCGAGTCGGGCCGCGGCGACCCGCAAGTCGAAATTATGCTCAAGGGCTTCATCCACAAGGCCGGGCAGTTGGGAATCATCGAAGTCGGCGACCCAGCCGCCTCCGTGGTCCTGCACTGAAGATTCCCCGGCGGTCCATTTGTCCGGCACTCTCACCTCCAGTTTTTCAGATTGGTCTTTTGGCGGAGTGGCACAACCGGGCAGTACCGCCATGACAAAAGCGGTCGAAAGCGCTCCCAAAATATACTTGGCCTGTTCAAGCGGTTTCATAAAACGACATTTCCTTTCACCATTTCGGCGGGCATTTCGTCCGGCATAAAATTCGGCTCATGGAATCCGGCACAAATGAATTGAATAAGGCGAGACACCATGTCCTCCGTATCATCGGGATCGCAAATACCGTCGGAAGCGGACATGATCCGATCGCGCTGGCTGACCGAGGCGATCATGAGTGTAACAGCAAACTGAAAACGCCATAGCAAGTCCTTCTCCGGCATCTCGGGCAAAGTCTCGCGCAGAACTTGAAGGAAAACTTTCTGGATCGGGTGGAAGTGTTCCCTGACTTCCTTTCGGAACAATTCGGAACGTTCTGAAATAACTCTCCCCAGCATCTTGATGAAGACCGGGTCAGTGCCGAAGGCGGGTGGCGCTTTTTGAAATAACGGGATGAGAAAAGCCTCGAAAATCTTTTCAATGGTCAAAGGAAGGCCAGCAGACTTCTCACGAAAGTCTTGCAGCATGGCAATACGACGTTCATTCAACGGCACGATGCGCCGCTCCAGAATCTCTCGCAGCAATTCATCCTTTGATCCAAAATGGTAATTCACAGCCGCAAGGTTGACGCCCGCATCCAGGGTTATCCGGCGAAGCGATGAGGCATCAAACCCGTCAGCGGCGAAAAGCCGTTCGGCAGTCGCCATTATACGCTCGCGGGTGTCCCGGGGTTCGCTGGAGCCGGAGTTCTTCATAATATTAAAACGCTCATTTCAAACGAGTGTCTGAAATTTAGAAGCTCGGGTCAAGCCTTTTTGACCGCTTTAATTATTAGCATTTGACTCCCCTTGCCATTTGACTCCCACGAAGACAGGGAATAAACAGAAATCGGCCCCCGTCCTACATGATATGAGGAAGCCCGGCATAATCTTAATTCTTTTGGCTGTTTCCCTGGCGGCCTCGTCCTACCTTTCCGCCAAAGCCGTGCGCGAGGGACAGGTCGAGGCTGAACTTGTGACGGAGGTCATCTCGATTCAAGCTGGCAGGACTTTCACTTTGGCCTTGCGTTTAAAACACGACGAGGGCTGGCACACTTATTGGAAAAATCCGGGGGATGCCGGCCTGCCCACAACAATCGAATGGATACTGCCCGAAGGTTTTGAGGCTGGCCCAATACAATGGCCCTACCCCGAAAAAATCAACGTCTCCGGTATAATCAATTATGGTTATTCAGGCGAAATTTTCCTATTGGTCGACATCACCCCACCCGCAAATCTGCGAAGCGGGGAAGATGTTACCCTGACCGCCCGTGTGGACTGGCTGATGTGCGAAGTAATCTGCATTCCGGGATCGGCGGATCTCGAACTCATCTTGCCTGTTACACTGGATCCTCCTACGGAAGAAAGTTCTTGGAGCACCTTCTTCGACGAATCACGCGAGCGATTGCCCCAACGACTTCATTCCTGGAAAGTATCCGCTTACCGAAATGATAACCGTATGGCGCTGTTTCTTGAACCAACCGGGGAAGCCAATCGCGATATCAGCTCTTTATATTTTTTCTCCGGGGATGCGCAAGTGGCCCCCGGAGCACCGCAGCCGCTTCGGCACTCAAGCGGAGGCTATATACTCGAGTTGGCCCGCACTGATTTCGCTGAAAAAGAGACCGTAAGTCTGCCGGGCATTCTTTTCAGAACCGGAGGATGGATCGCGGATGGAAGCATGCAGGCCCTCGAGATCAACCCGGGTTATGCAGAAGGGCCGATGCCTGCCGTAATTGGTATCCTTTCGAATCAGGCCGCGGGCGGTAATTATTTGGGCATACTTGGGCTTGCATTTGTTGGAGGACTCATCCTGAACCTGATGCCCTGTGTTTTCCCGGTCCTCGGTATCAAGATAATGGGTTTCGTCGGCCAGGCAGGAGAACAAAAAGGCAGGGTTATAATGCACGGGTTGGTGTATGCACTGGGGATACTCATCTCTTTCTGGACGCTGGCGGCGGCGCTTCTGGTATTGCGGGCCGGGGGAACGAATCTGGGGTGGGGCTTCCAGTTGCAGTCACCGGTCTTTGTATATTTCCTCACCCTGATACTTTTCGTCTTTGCGCTCAACCTCAGCGGTGTTTTCGAGGTGGGCGGAAGAGCCATGGGCCTCGGCCAACGCTTTATGGGTACTGGCGGAATGGCCGGATCGTTTTTCTCCGGCCTGTTGGCAACGGTTGTTGCAACACCATGCGCAGCGCCATTCCTGGCTCCGGCGCTGGGAGCGGCGCTCGCCTTGAGCGGTATCGAATCAATGATCGTTTTTACCTTTATAGGGCTGGGTCTGGCTGCACCCTACCTGTTGCTTTCCATGTTTCCGGGGCTGGTGAGAATTCTGCCTCGACCCGGAGCATGGATGGAAACTTTCCGCCAGGCCATGGCCTTTCCGCTATACGCCTCGGCCGGTTTCCTGTTGTGGGTGCTGGCGGCTCAAGTGGGAGAATACGGACTGCTCTTCGCTCTATTTGCTGTGACGCTGGTTGCCATGGCCGGGTGGATATACGGCCGTTGGTCGGTTCCTGGGAGGAAACCCGCCATCCGGCGTTTAGCCGGAGCGGCCGCACTGGCCGTTTTCGGTCTGGCAATTTATACCGGATACCCCGTTAGGGAATCCTCCGGGCTTGTGTGGGAGAAATGGTCCACAGAAAAAGTAGCCTCCCTCCGAGCCGAAGGCAGACCGATATTTGTGGATTTTACGGCCCGATGGTGCGCGACCTGCCAAGCCAACAAAGCCACTGTTTTTACCTCTGAAAAAATTATAGGCGCCTTCCGGGAGCGAGACGTTGCCGCACTCAAAGCAGATTGGACGACCCAAGACCCCGCGATTACCGAAGAACTCGCTCGCTTCGGCCGCTCCGCAGTTCCCTTCAACATCATCTACCTGCCAGGCCGCAACGAACCCTTCATTTTACCCGAAATACTCACTTCCGGAGCCGTCATGGAAGTTCTTGGGAATAGCCCGTAAAGCACAACCAACCTCCAAGCCGAGAATTAGTGACAGCTTCCGCTGAGCACCCGCCCGATACCGGTTACCTTACTCCCTTGGCGGATAACCTGTGGACCGTCAACCAGCCTTTAAAAGTTATGGGGTTCAACTTGGGCCACCGCATGACGGTGGTTAAGTTGAAAACCGGAGCGCTTTGGGTGCATTCGCCCGTAAAGCTGGACGATGCGATAATGGTGCGCCTGGAAGAGTTGGGGCCGATCGGTTGCGTGGTAGCGCCGAGCTGCATGCATGATCTGTATTTAGATGATTATGTTAAAGCCTTCCCCGACGCTTCTTTTTACACCGCACCCGGCTTTAAAAAGACTGCGGAACTTGGGCAGTCCGCACATACCCTGGGTCCATCAGCTCCTGAGGTCTGGGCCGATGAGATTGACCAGATACGGTTGGCCGGTGTGCCCCGGATAAACGAAGTCGTGTTCCTGCACAAGCGGAGCCGCTCGCTCATTGTAGCCGACCTCGTTTTCAACATAATCCATCGAAAACGTATGCTGGATCGCCTGGCCCTGCGTCTCAACGGCTGTTACGGAAGGGTCACACCCTCCCGTCTCTTCATTTCCATTATCCGCAATAAGATTTCGTTTAAAAAATCAATAAGGCAGGTCCTGCAATGGGAATTCGAGCGCGTCATCGTCGGCCACGGCGACATTATAGAAAAAGATGCAAAGGAAACCCTGCGCACCGCTTTCGAAAATAAGGGTCTGTTACCCCTCTTCGGCGGCCACAATAACACTGGGCAGCACACTGCGGGTTATCATAACGAAACGTGAGGCCAGAAAAATAGCGACGATAACTAGCCCCAGTAATTGTCCGAACCAAAGGCCCAGACCCTGGTATCCAAAATCAAAAGCCAACACATAGCCCAAGGGCAGGCTAACTCCCCAGTAAACACAAAAAATTAAAACTGTTGGCACCTTGACATCCGCCAATCCCCGCAACGCGCCCATGCACACTATCTGGATACCGTCGAATACTTGAAACAACGCGGCCATCACCAGTAATTTAGACGCCAGCAGGATAACCTCTTGGTCCTCTATGAAAAGCACTGGCAAACTATTGCGCAAGATTAACAAAACCAGGGCGCATCCGCTCATGAAGCACACGGCAAAACCCGTCGCGCTAGACCCGATATGCCTGATTGCGGTCCGATCCTTTCTGCCCACTGCCTGACCTACCCGTATCGCTACCGCAAACGACATCCCCAACGGCACCATGAAAGCAAGCGCGGCTAACTGATTGGCGATCTGATGCGCGGCCAACCACTGTGCGCTCAGCCAGCCCATCATGATGCTCACAACGGTCATAGCCCCCACATCAAAAATTATCTGAAATGAGGTGGGCACGCCAATCCCAAGTAGATTTCGAAAATACACCGCCTGCAACTCAGACACGCTCCAGCGCAACCCCGCAATGGCCAGGTGACGCGAACGTATGACCGTTATAACAAGCGCAACCAACATACATACCCGCACCAGAATGGTGGAAAGCCCGGCCCCATTTAAACCCCAGGCCGGAAAGCCCAAGCGCCCAAAAATAAATATCCAGTTGAGAAAAACCTTTATGACAATGGCGCCGCACAATACACGGAAAGGCAGCCAAGGCTGGTTCTGAGCCTCGGAAAAATTTTTAAAACACTGGTATATCAGCGTTGGCACCAACGACCATCCAAGAAAAACCATGTAAGGCTGCGCCTTCGCTACCACTTCGGGACTCTGACCGAAAGAACTCAGTAAACCGATCCCTGCCTGGATACCGCACGCGCAAATTATTGCGTAAATCGACATTACCACTACTCCATGCACCAGGAGTTGCCCGCAACGCTCCCGTTGCCCGGCCCCGAACGCCTGCGCCACCAACACGTGTACCGCCACGCACAACCCGAAGCCGGCTACCAGGATAACGCTGAAAAGGGATCCGCTAAAAGCCGCAGCCGCCAAAGGTATGACCCCTATCCGCCCTACCATCGCAGTGTCTATGACCAGCATCGCCATCATCCCGATCTGCCCCATAATGATTGGGCCGGCCAGCGTAAGCGTGAGGCGGACTTCTTTCCAATAAGAGCGCATTACCATGGAAGATGACTAAATGGTTCAACAGTTCAAGAGTTCAAGAGTTTCTCCCGCATAAACGCATCCCCTCATCCTCTTCCTCATCCTCTACCTCATAAACCCTTCCTGCTTTCCCATGCCCGACATAGTCCCGTCCCGCAACTGCGGGAGGACGACGGCGGGTGAGTTCCATCCCGCAGCCGCGGGACTCTTCTACTCTTTCCTGAGTTCCAGATTTAATCTGACCAAATCGAAAACGATGGGGAATGCATCGCCTTGAATGATTTCTCCCTTCGGTATAACCGGAGTGCCGGGCATGATGGGATCATTGCTGTCGCTGCGGGTATCGGCTTTCATGAAGTTTAGAACCAGGCCGCGGCGTTTTCTATCAGATTTATTGGGATAAGAGCCATGCAGGATAACGGGGTGATGGAAGGAGGCCTCGCCCGCTTTAAGAATCAGGGGAACAGGTTTGAATGCGGCCAGTTGTTCTGGGGACATCACTTCCTTTATGGCCTTCATATCCTCGATGCCGCCGGTCAAGGGCACACGTGGCAGAATATCCCATTTCTGCGAGCCGGGAACAACCTGCATGCAGCCGTTCTCGAGGTTGGAATCATCGAGCGCTACAAAACATGTAACATGCCCCTGGGGAACCGTCCTTGTCCAGTAGGAATAGTCTTGGTGCCAGGCGACCACGCCGCCATGCCGTGCCGGTTTATAAAATACCTGATCGTGAAAAAAGCGCACCTTTTCGACGCCCAACAACTGGTGCAGCGGCACCGTCATCCGGGTGTTAAAGAGAGTATCGTGCATGACCTCGTCAACCATCCAGGCATTTTGGAAATAAATCATTTGCTCATCCTTAGTGACTCCCTTTTCCACGTTGATGCCGATGAGGCGATCGCGGTGGGGAAAATCATCGTCAATGATGGCTTCCAGGCGTTGCCGAATGGATTCTACCTCATCAAGCTCGAATATTCTTACCGGGCACAGGTATCCGTTATCGCGGTAAAATTCCACTTGCCTGGGGGCCAGGGAAAAAGTTTCCAGATCGGCCCGAGTTTTGGTCTCGGGATAGGCGCTTCCAATCATAGTGTGCCGGCGCATCATTTCATCAGGTGCAGCACTCATAGGTTATTATTCCTCAATATAAATAATTCCTCTTTTTATTAGAAAAAATGATATAACGCAGATTGCATTACTCACGCTATTCTTGCAATATAGAAGTAAGTTGGCGTTTTTTTGAAAGGAACAATTATTACAACAACCGGAGGACTTCGTCTTGCACATCCCCAGAACCAATAGAAACTGTATTTTATCTGTCTACATCGCTCTTCTTCTTACCACCCCCTTGTTTGGGCCCGCCGGCGGACTTTACGGTAACGAGGAAGCAACTGCCGACAGCCCGATCAATCGACCCTTGCGTTTTGACTTCGGTCCGGCCGGATCACCGGCGGCAAATGGTGATGTCGCTCTGACTGTTGACCAAATTTATTCGACCGATAGAGGTTTTGGGTGGACGACTGTTCCTGAAAAATCTTTCACCTTTAGTCCGCGTTTAGACGGCAGCCGGAACGATCTTACTATTGATGGCGCTCTGGGAAGCCGCTTGGCGTTTCGGGCCGACATGGCGCCGGGAAAATGGTGGATCACAATTTGGGCTGATGCGGGAACTGAGGACCAAAGCACATTGAAGCTTCTGCTTGGCGGAAAACCGCGTGCCACCGGATGGCATTCCTTTACACCTTCATCCGAACCTAGAAAAAGTTATATCGGCCTTTACCGCATTTACCATGGTTCGGTCGTGGTGGGTGATGACGGCCTGGATATCGAATTGATCGGCGGCAACGACCCCGCGCTCTTGCTGGGCCTTTCACTCATACCTGACCCCATAGCCGCAAACGAGAGACAACAGTGGATCCTGCAACGGCTCCGGGAAGCCGGCGCTTTCGACTCTAAAGCTCCATTGACCAGCCTGCACTACGATTTATCCAGTTTGAAGCATGAAGACCCATCGGACGCGTTTGCCACCTACTGGCTAGAACATATCGAAATCCTGGCCGAGGCCGAGAAACTTAGAAAATTAGCCGGTTGGGAGTGGGCAAAAGATACCACCGGGCAAAGTATTTTCGGCCGGTTTAATCAAACGGTAATGCTTTATGATGGACTGCTATCGCCGCGGGATCTGGATTCCTACCCTCTTTACGAACGAGCGCTCTGGAACCGGGGCCGAATGCACCACTGGATGGGTGAAGAGCGCCACGGAATCAATGAAATCAATGCGGCCGAGCGCGACCTGGCCGCCATGCATGCTCTACATCCCGACTCTGACCTGGTCGCCATGTATTATGGCATAAAAATCGACCTTCCGGATCCGTATGATGACATCGTGTATCCTTCCAACGCTCCAGAGTGGTCATCGGCGCAACGCGAGGCATTGCTGCGCATGCGCGGCATCGCCCACTGGTGGGTAAAGGACCGCCAGTTGCCCAACGGTGAATTGGGCGGCAAGCTCGATGACGATGTAGAAATACTTCGCTGGTGGCCCAGCCTGATTTACTCTGGAGACACCGTAGCCCTCGAAGGTTGGCGGAAGCTCGCCAACGGTGTCTGGCATAGCCCCAGAATTTATCAAGGCTTCTCTAAAGCTGTGCGGGACGTCGAGCACTCCTCGGAATACATTTCCGATACGGCCCCTATGATGGTGGTTTACAGCGATGATCCCGTTTACTTAGAACGCCTTCGTTTTTCGGCGGATTACTTTGCCAATTTTTGGACCGGCATCACTCCTTCAGGTCACCGCTTCTTTAAGTCGTCATGGATCGGCGCCACTGGTATGGACACGCGCCCGCCGCGCAACAGGGACGTGCCCATGAACGCCCGCGCCGTTAAAGCCGTACGCTACCTCGCTTGGAAAACCGGCGACCCGGAGGTCATCAAAACACTGCACGAGTGGTCTCTGGCCTGGGTACATGCCGCCATGCGCACGGACAAGGGGAAGCCCGCCGGCATCATCCCCCCATCTATTCGATTTCCCGACGAGGCCCTCAACGGCGATGAACCTTCATGGGTGCGGGCAAACATGTATTGGGATTACTACGATTGGACCGGAGGCTCCAAAATGCTCGACCAACTGCTCTTTACCTATACCTTGACCCAGGACGAAACGCTCCTTGAGCCGCTCCACTCCACTCTCGACCTTATCCGCGAGCACGTGGATAACGGCGATGCTGATAAGAGTATCGAAGAATTCGAAGAAGGTTCGCCGGCATGGACCGTGGCCTATCTGCTTCAAAATCTGGCATTCCGAAGTGTGGTCACCCAATGGCGGCTTTACACCGGCGACAACCGTTACGACAACCTGATTCGCCGCTATGGCGAACCCTATATCCGCTATCGCCTGACTGGAGATGAGCAACATCTGCTTGATGGAATGCAGCCGGTCCTCGATTACGTACGCTACAACACGCCCCTGAACACCTACGAGAACCCTGTCACCGACCGCATATATGTCGCAGACAGGTATAATAAAAAAGGAGGCCCCGATTAAATCAAAGCCATGCTCACAGGCGATGTTATATATAGGAGCATGTCCCCTTATCTGGCGGTTTCGTGGGTGGGAACTGATGACACCTTTACTGCTCTTGTCACCGATTCGGGACCTGACCGGCTCGGAGTTAAAATATTCTCCCATGCTGATTCGAAGCGCGAAGGCTCGATGCGCCTGTGGCAACTCGATCCGGGGACATATCGTTTTACGCAACAGGCGGAAAACTCAAAGGACAAAAAGCGGAAAATAAAAGTAACAAAGCGAGGCCAACGAGTTTCAATCACCCTGCCGGCCCAAACTCTCCTAACTCTCTCGCTGGAGCGCACCCGTTGATTAGGGAAGTTCAAGAGTTTAACGGTTCAAGAGTTTTCCAAACCACTAATCCTCACTAATTAACACTAATTTATCTCACGCAAAGACGCAAAGAAATGCAAATAAGATTTGCCGCAAAGAGGCACGAAAAGGCACTAAGAGGGATAAAACCACTAATCCACACTAATTCGATTTTAATCAGCGATTACGTGGCAATTAGTGGTTCCCGTTTTTCACTCTTTTCTGATTTCCCATGCCCGACATAGCCCCGCGGCCGCAGGACGGCGGCGGGTGATCTCCAGATTTAATAATAGTATTTCCATACGTTCTTCGTTTTCCCGCATTTATCTCTCTATTCCTGTTAATCTTGTTAATCATGTCTTAAAAAAAAGAAAAGCCCCCTGGTCCGCTTTTGCGAGCCAGGGGGCTTAAGAGTGTTAGGTGTTAAGAGATTTAAGCTTAGAGCTTGCCCCGGATACCGAATACCCAGCGCATTTCATCCTGTGAGTAATTCTCGAGATACCCCGGAAATGCCTTGTATGTGCGAAATTGAGGCGTCTCGCCTAAATTCCTGAGATCGAGGAAGATACTCATGCGCTTGTTGAGCCTGTAACTGAAGGCGAGGTCAGTGGTTTCACGGACTGCCTGGAATGTCTTGAATGAGACATCATTCGTGTCTTTCACGAATATGCCGACATAGTTATAAGCCAGGCGGGCGCTAAACCCCCACTTTTCCCAATACAACTGGAAATTATATATTCTGTCCGGCTGATTGACAAGTTCATTGCCCTCAAGAAAGGGGTCATCAGGATCCAGCGTGAAGATCCCATTCAATAAATCTTCTTCAACGTAATTGGGCCTGGTTTGTTCGCCATCGATGTAGGTGAAGTTGAAGACTAACCCAAAACCATCCAATGGTGAGGGCAGGAATTCAAGGCTCTGGTTCCAGGCAAGTTCCACGCCCTGGATTATCTGCGTGGCTGAATTGTTGGAGAAACTGGATCTTTTAAAGAAAGTTTCGGGATCATCGCCCGGGTCAGGTGGATCTTCCGGATCAATAGGGGCTGTGACTTCTTGTTGGAATTCGACTACTGTGAGGAAATCCTTGGTGTCCTTGTAAAAAAGATTCACTGAAAGACTGTTGCCCACTCCATAATACCATTCCCAGCCTAAATCAAAATTAAGCGATCTCTGCTCTTTGAGATCCGGGTTCCCAAAGAACGCGTCTTCGTTTTCATCGAAGTTATCTGTATCCGAAGGCCAGACCTCAAGTATGGTTCTCCTGTCATGGGGTACGATTTCCTCATAGTCGGGACGCGAAATCGTGGTGGATATGGCCGCACGAAAAACATGATTTCCGTCCTGACCCGCACGATAGGTCGCCACCATACTGGGAAAGACGCTCCCGTAATCCCTGGTTTCGGTCACGTCGTCCAAAAGCGGTAAATCCGGAGTGGGAGGAATAATCGCAGATGCTACCCATGTAGCCTCGGTTTCGGTTCTCTCATACCGGAGTCCTGCAAGCACTGTCAGGTTTTCACCAAAGTGTGCCGTGGCCATGGCGTATGCCGCAATTATCGTTTCGTCTATTTCATAATTATATGATGTCGATTTCATGTATTCACCACCTGAAAATGCCAACCAATTGTCAGGATCTTCAGCAAATGTGGTGCGAAAGTGTTCCCGGACATCCCCTCGTATATCAAGCCTTGGCCCCGCCTCCGTTATATAACGGCCTGCGAAGGAATTGTTTTCGCCGAAAGCACCGGAAATGAAATCCTGCATTGTAATTCTATCATCATAATCAGATTGCGGGCGCCAATCCCGAAAGTGCATGCGGCGTGAGCGTTTAAGATTGCGGATCTTGGCGCCGAACTTCAGCGACAGGTTTTCACTCCATTGGCGGGTATAATCGACTTTCGCGACAAAGCGTGTCTCATTGGTAAGGGAAATCCTTTCGCGATATTGCTGTAGAGGAGCGTTGTCGAGAACGCCTTTAGACCCCAGCAGTTCGGCAACTTCACAACCCTTTTCGAAAAGCGCCAGGTTGTGCGCGCGCACCTTGGCCTCAGATGAGGAGAGGCCGGGCAGCACCACACAGAAATACGGCACATGTAAACCAAGTGCCTCCACATCTTCCTTTATCTGCGTGCGCCGTTCGTACACTGCGAGCAGATGCTCTTCATGAATGCCTTCCAGCTCTATGCTTAGAAACCCAAGCTCCTTCATCTCCCGCAGGTATTGCCCGGTCAGCTCCGCTGGCGGAGGATAACCATACTTGGAGATGGGATAAAGGTAACAGCAGATTATCGATGCGCTAAACACGACCAACCCTTGTCATTGCAAATGGGGAGAGGTGAGTCCAGTCAGGAACATTTAACATATCAGAGCAAGTCCCTGATGCCGTAAATGCCCAGTATGGCGATGAAAACGCTAAACAAAAAGATGCCGTAGAGGATGACGTTCATGCCGCGGCCAACCCGATGTTCGCCCATGATATTTTTCCGATTAAGCAAAAGTATCATCATCAGAATTATCAGCGGGGTCGCTATGGCCACCATTGCCTGCGAAATGATCGTGACAAGGACGGGCCGGCCGCCGAAAATGGGTACCACCAACCCGAGTAAAGCAACTGCCAGCACCAATAAACGGTTGCGCGGCGACTTAAGGTCGGCCTTATCGCCCTTGTAATCGGCCAGCAACCAGGGCGCCAGCAGAATTATCGGAAACCACGAGGACAACCCGCCGGCAACAATACCCGCAACGAATATACTGATTGCGAACCGCCCCGCCAGAGGTTCCAGCAACTTCACCATATCGATAGCGTTATCCACATGCAGCCCCAACGGGTAGAGCGTGCCCGCCGCGCAAGCCATTACGGCCACGCTCAATAAAAACATGCCCCCCGATGATATAAGAGCGTCGCGCCTTTCCAGCGCCAGGTCCGCAACTGTCCATCCCTTCTCCTGCACCAAAATGGAACGCACAATGTATAGCACGCCGCCCATCGTCGTGCCGACCATGCCCGCTATCAGAAGCGATGCCCCCGCCTCGTCGGGAATACTTGGAATCATTCCCCTGATCATTACCGAAGGTTCGGGAATCACCATAAACATCGTTATCACAAAACTCAGACCCATCAACCCGACAAAGATCGCCAGAATTTTCTCGAAGAAACGGTGACTTCCGTTCCAGAACAAAAAGTAGAGCAACCCTATGAAAAAAGACGCCAATAAAACGGGGCTAATCCCCTCGCCCGAGGCAGTAAGCGGACGTGACCATTCCTGCACCACCTGCACCACAATCCCCATCACCCCCATGCTCGATACACATTCGCTGAACAGCACCGAGCCGATTACTATTAACGCCGCCGCAGCCCCGAAATGCGTTTTAAAACTATGAAGAGCCGTTTTACCGGTAACGGCCGTATAACGGCCGAAGGAGATGAGAAGGATAAAGGTGAAAATGCAGGACAACAGTAACGCCCACATCAATGACATACCGAAGGCCGCGCCCGCCGAAGCCATCGTAGTAATGCTGCCCGTGCCGATATTTAAGCCGATTAAGAATATTCCCGGCGCGATTGTGGCGAAGAAAGCAAACAGCTTATTCCTCATAATCATTATCAATTTATCTTTCTCGCCAAAAAGCCAAGTTTTTTTAAACTACTTGGCGGATTCCCGTCTCATGGCCATAGTAGCAGCAAGCTTCAAGGCCTCGTTCAAGCTCCGGGGGTCAGCGGTCCCCTTGCCCGCATTTTCAAAATCGGTACCGTGCTCCACGGATGTCCTGATTATGGGCAGGCCCAGGGTTACATTGACCCCTTGCCAGATTCCCAGCATTTTCGCGGCCACGTGTCCCTGGTCGTGATACATGGCGATCGCGCCGTCGAATTGCCCCTGCAGTGTCCGGAAAAAAACCGTGTCGCCCGGGTGTGGGCCGGAAACCTTTAACCCCCGGCGGCGACCCTCCTCAATAGCCGGTTCTATATACTTCACTTCCTCGTCGCCGAATAGCCCCCCCTCGCCGGCATGGGGGTTTAGCCCGGCCACCGCGATATGAGGCTCGGCCACACCCATTTCCCGGAGCGCATCATGGGTGAGTTGCAGCACCTTGAGAATCCGCTCCGGGCGCACCTTGTCGAGCGCCGCGCGCAGTGAGAGATGCGTGGAAACATGACTGACCCGCAGCTTGCCGGCCACCAGCATCATTGCCGCCTCGGGAGCATCGCACAACTCGGCCAGCAACTCGGTGTGTCCGTTGTACGAGTGGCCGGCACTGTTTAAAGCTTCCTTGTTGATAGCCGAAGTGACGACTGCATCGACTTTCCCGGCCAATGCCAGATCCGCCGCCAGTTTTATGTATTCATAAGCCGCTCCGCCGGCCATGGCATTAACTTTACCGCGAACGAGTTTGCCCAAGTCTATATTTTGCAAATCAACGACCTCGATATGGCCCTCCTGGAACTTTGCACCGGACAAGTCGTCTATGGCCCGCACCTCTCCCGACATTCCGGTAATTTTGAGAGCTTCGCGCATAACGGCCGCGTCGCCGATCACCACCGGTCTGCAAATTTCGCCTATGGCCGATTCTGCCAGGGACTTGGTTATAATCTCCGGGCCGGAACCCGTCGCGTCACCCATGGTGACGGCCAAAATCGGCTTGTATTCAGTTTTCAAGAAAGAAGTCCTTCTCTCTGATTTGGAGTAATAGAAAACCCGGGCGCCTATCCGACGCGGTAGCGGTTAAGCAATTCCATGTTCAGCTCATAACCAATGCCCGGCCGGTCGGGCACTCGCACAAAACCATCCTCTTCCAAAACAAGGCGCGGTTCAAACATTTCCGCGCGTAACGGATCAACCTCTTGCGGGTAGTATTCCAGGAATATCCCGTTGGACAGACCGGCGGCCAGCGGGAGCTGGAGTTCCTGGCAGCCGTGAGGCGCGATGACCAGCCCGTTGCGCTCAGCCAAACGTGCGATCTCCCGGGCGGCGTCGTAACCGGCGCAAATGGCCACGTCGACATTTAGCACCGATGCCCCCCCATGTTCCAAAAGCGTCTCGAAATCGGCCACCGTGTAATAGTTCTCACCCGTCGCGATTTTCACCTCGGAACTTTCCACTAACTCCCGATAGCCCTCAAAATCGTGTATGGGCAGGGGCTCCTCGAACCAGTAAACATCGTATTTTTCAAGCTCGCGCACAAACTCCATGGCCGTCTTTCGGTCGCAGGCGCAGTTGGCGTCCGCCATCAAAGTGACCTCGGGACCGATCGCTTCGCGAGCCGCTTCGACCCGCTTCATGTCCCCTGCAACCCCCACCCGCTCATCGCCTATCTTTATCTTTACAGCGGTGGCGTGCAGCTCTTAGACGTTGTAGCGCAACTCATCCTGCAACTCCTTGAGCCCCTTGTTCTCGGCGTAATACCCGCCCGCAATGTAGGCCCGGATTTTGTCCCTGGCGCCGCCCAACAACTCGTGCACCGATTTGCCCTCGACCTTCCCCCTGATATCCCAGCAAGCGATCAAGATCGCGGCGAGAACATGGTTGTGCAAACCGGCCGGACCGAGAATCTTGATCTGCTTTTCCCAAAGGTCCCTCACCAGCGCCCGGGTATCCAACGGATCGCGGCCCTCGAGCAACGGCCGGTAAAAATCCGCAAAAGCAGGCAATAGACGCAGGGGCCGCGTGGCCGCCGTCCCTCCGTTCCAGCCCGAGCCGGTGATGCCCTGGTCGGTGTGAACGGTGATCTTGTGCAAACAGCCCGCGCCATAAAAATGGCTGCCATTCCAGAACCCCGGCCGCTCCCACTCGAACACCTCGCTCGTTATTTTCGTAATCTTGATATCTGGCATAATACAGAACTATGTCCTGGTATCAAGAAAACCGCTCCTGGCTCAAAGACATCACCCTCCTTGCCCCCGTCAACTCAAGATTGGCCAAACCCTCAAACACCTGATACCAAAATCAGGATAAATGTTATTGCTGTCCCGCAACCGCGGGATCCGTGGCTAGTTTTTTAGGGTTTTCTTCCGCGGCGGGTTTATCTTGTTGATCTGCCGGGCGAGGGTGAGTCGGTGTATTTTGGCGTTGTGGCGAACGTCCACGGGGAAGCGCCGGTGGAAATAGATGGTATTTATTTCTTCCGTGTGGGGGTGTTTGGAGCCAAGGGCCAGTAGTTCGGCGATGAATTTTTTACGCCTGGCCGGACGGATCGGAAACTTTCCTTTTTCGGGTTCGATTACGATGGCGGGGGAGTAAAAGGGGTCAGCCCTAGGATTTTCGTGTTGACTGCGGTCGATCCCGATCAGGGCGGAGCGAAAGACGTCGGGGTGCTGGTTGTAAATTGCTTCGCAGCAATCAGTATAAAGCTCTCCGGAGGGAGTGCGCACGCGCTCGGCTACTCGCCCGCAAAACCAGAGCCGTCCGGCCTCGTCGAAATAACCGAGGTCGCCCATCCGGTGCCGGACTTCGCCGCCGGCATCCCTTATTTTTGCAAGGAAAGTCGCCTCTTTCAATTTATCGTAGAAGCGGGTCACCACGTGGCCCTTGACTATTATTTCGCCGACTATACCCGTCGCGCATTCCAGCGCAGTTTCGAAATTTTCGATAGGCCCGTCGTCGATGTGGATTATTTTGATTTCCACGCCGGGAAGCGCGCGGCCCACGCAGACGCCCCGGCCTTGTTCAGTCAAGTTCGATGTATGCTCCAGGATTTCCGCCCCGCCAATCGAAGAAACGGGCATGGCTTCGGTCGCGCCGTAAGGCGTATGAACGGCGCCGTTAGGCAAAATTTTCTCATAACGGCGGATAAGCGCGGGAGAGACCGGAGCGCCGGCCATCAGCACTCGCCGCAGCGAAGGTAAAACGATGTTTTGTCCTTCGCAATAGCGGCCGATTTTATCCCACAATACGGGCGAGCCGAAACTGTTGGTCACACCGCATTGCCGGATGGCGCGGACTATTTTTTCGGGATCGACGGAGGCGGGACGGCTCGGGTTCATTTCAGGGACCACGGTTGTCATGCCCAGGGCGGGATTGAAAAGGGCGAAGATGGGCAGCATGGGCAGATCCACTTCACCCGGTTCGATGCCGTAGGCCTCACGGATGAGCCGTACCTGCGCCTCAAACATGCCGTGCTCGTAACACACTCCTTTGGGCGGACCCGTGGACCCGGAGGTAAACAGAATGGCGGCAAGCTCTTCCGACCTGGTAGCAGCCATCGGAAAAGGACCCTCATCAATATGTTTGGCGCGCGCGGTTTCAAATGCCGGGGCAACGGTCACCCGCGTCTGCACCGACCGGAAAGCTGGAAAGAATAGGCGGCTCAACCACTGGGCCGCCGGTATGGCGATCAGGGCTTGCGGTTCGGAACGGCGAACGCACTGCAGAAAATTCCTGTAACCCATACCGGGATCGATGACCACGGGCACGGCGCCGATCTTGAAAAGAGCAAAGCAAATCTGAATCAGGTCCAGCCCGGGTCTCACCATCAGAAGCGCGCGCGTCCCCCGTTCGACGCCACGTGAAACCAGCAGCCGGGCCACCGCATCGGTGTCGGCGTCAAGCTCGGCGAAACTGCATTCGCGGTAACGGATGGCGCCTCCCGGCTCTCGACCCGTCGGCGCTTTAACAGCGCAACGCTCAGGACTCCGCCGCGCCATCTCCGGCAGATAACGGGCTATATTGACCAGTTCCTCTTCCATCGTTTACCCCCTATTACTAAAAGCAATCATTAGGGAGATGTTGCCTTTGCTAATTAAGACAGATTAGTCGGGGAGTTTTGTGGCAAGGACAGTGCGGGTCTGGCGGCGGCGAAAGGTTTGCAGGCGGCGGCGCAGTTGGGGATCCTCGAGGGCGAGGATTGCCACAGCGCTAAGTGCCGCGTTGATTGCGCCGGCTTTGCCGATCGCGAGCGTCATCACAGGGATGCCGGCGGGCATCTGCACGGTCGCGAGCAGGGAGTCGAGGCCGTCCAGGGACCAGCCTTTCACGGGGACGCCGAGAACCGGTATTTCGGTGTTGGCGGCTATCATGCCTGCCAGATGGGCCGCGCCTCCGGCGGCCGCGATGATGACTTTAAGACCTCGGCGGGAAGCGGTTTCGGCATACTCGATCACTTGCTTGGGGGTGCGGTGGCCGCTCAGAACGGCTTTTTCATGCGGCACCTCCAGGTCTTTCAATTTTTCTACGGCGTGGCTCATGGTGTCCCAATCTGACTTGCTGCCCATGAGGATGCCCACTAGAGGCTTGGAGGAAGGTCTTTTAGGGGATCTTTTTTTGGCCATGGCGGATGGCTCGCCGGTTGAGCGAATGAGGGTTGCAGGCTTTAATTACGCGAAAGAGAGAGGGTTAATAGGGAGGGAACAGGTCTCAGGCAAGAATAAAGGTCCTTGGTCTTTGGTCCCATTCATCCTCTTTTTTACTCCTTTTTGGGGGTGTAAAAAAACCTTTCAAAGCGGTTAATTTACTTTAAAATGCCGGGTTTAATTGAAAAATGCCGCTATTCAGTTTTGCCGTCCAGGAAGCTTGTCCAAGCTGGTTTCTGAACTTGGATGCTTCGCCGGCTGAACGTCCAGGCGCCATTCGAGTACACTGGAACCTCTGAATAGTTTTTTTTCGCGCCCATGAAAATCGTCATAGTCGGAGCCGGAGAAGTCGGCAGCTACCTGTGCTCGACCTTGAGCACGCAGGGGCATGAGGTCACCGTCATCGAGTCGTCGGAGGAGACGGCGCGCGCGATCGACGAGCAATACAATGTCAAGGTGCTGGAGGATAACGGCAGTTCTGCCGAGACTCTTATTAATGCGCAAGTGGACGAATGCGACTTCTTTCTGGCCATGACGAGCGACGACAAGACCAACTTGATTTCCAGTTCATTGGCCAAAGCGCTGGGGGCGAGAACTACCATTACCCGGATTCACGAACAAACCTACATCGACAATTCCTACATCAATTTCCAGTTGCATTTCGGGATCGACCACATGATTAACCCCGAGGCCTTGAGCGCTATGGAACTTGTTAAATCAATCCGCAATCCCGGACGCGTGGCTGTGGAAAATTTCGCCCGAGGGAAGATCGAAGCGCAACAGGTGCAAATCACGGAGCGCTCCAAGCTCATCGGCAAGAGCCTCAGGGAACTGTCTCTGGAGTCACGATTGCGGATAGGGTTTATAGAGCAGGACGAAAAGGTGGACGTGCCAAACGCCGATACCGTTCTGGAGAACGGCAACATCGTAACTTTGTTTGGGCCTCCTGAGGAAATCTCGGCCGCCAGGAAAAAATTTGATCCGGACAGCAAGGAAGAGAGTGTGCGAGTGGTCGTATATGGTGGCGGTGAAACGGCCATTGCCCTTGTACGCCTTTTGAAAAACCCTCGTTTCAAGGTCCGCATCATTGAGAGCGACGTCCACGTATGCCGTAATCTTTCGGAAAAATTTCCCGCCGTAACCGTCATCCACGGCGACGCCACCTCATTGCGCTTAATGGAGGAGGAACAGATTGGCAGCGCCGATTATTTTGTCGCTTGCACCAAGCGGGACGAAGACAACATTATGACAGGCTTGCAGGCCTCCAAGATGGGTTCATCACACGTGCAAATACTGATAAACAAGACTGATTACGAAGAGGTGATCGACAAGCTGAAAGGCACCCTCGGCGTTGAGATGACGGTGTCGCCGCGCATTGCCACGGTCAATGAGGTAATGCGTTACATATCACCTGAGCCATATACCGAGCTGGTTAAAATGTCCAACCGTGAGGGTAAAATACTGGAAATCAAGGTGGCGCACGAGAGCTCCTGCGTCGGTAAGCTGATGAAGGAAATTTCCTGGCCGTCTAATTGTGTAGTGGTTGCGCTGCTTCACAAATTTCAGGCCAATGTGCCGATGGCCGATGACAAGATACTCGCCGGCGACCGGGTGGTGGCCATCATCCGCAATGAAAACGTAAAGGGATTACTGAAATTGCTGGCTGCTGAATAATGGATGGCGTGCGCAATCCGGAGTGGGCATACCGGTGGACATGGTTGAAAAGAAGCTGGGCTGCAGATTAAAGAGACGATGAATTATCCGATAATTTTCAAATTATTAAGCGCTATCGCGGCGTCCATTGGAGCGGCATTCGCCTTATGCCTGGGTGTGGGTTTGTATTATGATGCCCTGCAATCCGGCGAAGAACAGGCCATAAGCGGTTTTGCAATTAGCCTTACCCTGACGCTGGCACTGGCCTCGGCGCTTTATTATCTCGGTCGCGAGGGAGAGCAGAAGATGTTTCGCAAAGAGGCGTTAACGGTAATCGGTCTGGGCTGGATTCTGGCAAGCTTGATCGGAGCCATTCCCTACCTGCTGATTCAACCGGGTTGCACTCTGGCCGATGCCATTTTCGAATCTACCTCCGGGCTGACCACCACGGGGGCCACGGTGTTTTCCGACCTTGAGAGAATGCCCCGGAGCCTGATGTTCTGGCGATGCCTGAGTCAGTGGATGGGCGGAATGGGAGTGGTGGTCTTCTTCGTTGCCGTACTTTCATTCCTCGGCGTCGGCGGGAAAATTCTTTTCTCGCGTGAATCATCGGCACAATCAACCGACTTGGATTCGGCTAGAGTGCAGACCGGTGTGCTGAGAATCCTGAAACTTTATCTAGGGTTGTCGGTTTTCTTTGCGGTCGTTTACCGATTTTGCGGCCTGGAATGGTATGACGCGGTCTGCCACATGTTTACCACGCTGAGCACGGGCGGGTTCAGCACCTATTCCAATAGCATTGCCGGATTTCAGAGCGCGCGGCTGGAATGGGTGGTAGTGGTGTTCATGGCCATTGGAGGCACCAGCTTCCTGCTCATGCTGCGCTTGCTGCGGCGGGACTGGTCGGAGGTTCGCCACAATACGGAGGTGCGAGGATATTACCTGACGCTGGCGCTGGCCATTTCACTTATCGCGGGACTGCTCTGGGTGCATTCGAACCCCGAGAACCTGCACGAGCTCTTGCGCCAAAGCGCCTTTCAGGTGGTCTCGATAATGACCACCACAGGTTACACAACGGCAGATTTCGACGCCTGGGCGCCCGCAACCCACGCCATCTTGCTGGTCCTTATGGTGATTGGGGGCAGTAGCGGATCGACATCCGGTGGGCTAAAGGTGGTAAGGTTGATAGTGACGCTGCGGATTTGCCGGTTGAACATTGAAAAAGCTTTTCGGACGCACGTGGTAAGATCGGTAAAAATCAACGGGGTCAACCTCGACCAAAACTCCCAGGAAGAGGTCATCTCCTACCTTGCACTCGTCGGACTGGTTTTCGCCGGCAGCGCCGTGTTGGTAACTATTATGGAACCAACCACGAGTTTTGCCGGCGGTCTATCGGCCATGTTGTGCAGTTTATTCAACATCGGGCCGGGGTTTGCAGAGGTCGGACCTACGCGAAGTTATGCAGGTTTTCACGACCTGACCAAATACTTCCTGTCCCTGCTGATGATCTTGGGAAGGCTGGAGCTATACGCCATCCTGGTACTCTTCTCCCCATCGCTCTGGAGACGTTTTTCCTGACATGTAAACCGGACACCGGCCCGGCAAAAGGTTAAATAACACGCAGCAATAGCGACCTGCTAGCTCACGGCCTGTGCAGCGGAACTTCCCGAGGTATCAGGAGCGGCTTCATCCACGCCGTCTTCGCCGATGGCATCTACCGGACAGCCCTCGAGAGCCTCCATGCACAGGGCAATGTCTTCCTCGGCTTCGGGTTGTTTAAAAACAAAAGAGTAGCCGCCGTCCTCGTTGCGGGTAAAAAAGTCGGGAGCAGTTTCACGGCATAGATCGCAGTCGATGCACTGTTCATCGACGTAAAATTTACCAGGAACATTATCAGAATACTTTTCTTCTTTAACTGCCATGGTAACCCATAACATCGGCATATTCAGTAAAATGTCAAGGTTATGGTCAAACTTGCTTCCAGTCCCGCAACTGCGGGACCGCCTATTCTAAGAAGTTTTTTGACAGAATCCCTAAGAGGCTGTTAGTTAAAAAGTCTCGTGGCAAGATCCTATCAAAAGCGCTCCGCCTGTGCGGACAAGCACATGCCTGCTCAAGCAAACCGGCTCCTGAAGGTCCCTCAGATGGACGCCTGCATTCCACCGGTTGAAGCGGAGCCGTATTGCGCCGATTAGAACCCATCCATCCACCCCATGTTATACGACAGAGACTATATGCGCGAAGGCTATTCCGAGCAGAAGCGCTCGGCTATTGCCACTATTCTCCTGACGCTGCTGGCTGTTTACGTAATGCAAAGTGTGTTAAAGTGGTGGTTCGGTCTGGAATTCCTGGAGAGGGCGTTCGGATTGAGAGGTTCCCTGGTGGGGCACGGCGGTTTTTGGAGTCTATTCACTTATTGTTTACTGCACGATACCAGAACTCCGTTTCACTTCCTTTTTAACGCGCTGACTATTTATGTGTTCGGCCGCACGGTGCAAAACGATATCGGATCGAGGAAGTTTTTTATGCTGTTTTTGGGCTCGGTCTTCGGAGGAGGGCTTATGTGGCTGCTGTTCAACTTTAGCAGCTCCGCTCCCTTGATTGGAGCTTCGGCGGGAGCCCTTGGAATACTGGCGCTTTACTGCTTGCTGCATCCCGACCAACCGGTGACTTTCCTCCTGTTTTTTATATTACCCGTAACCATCAAACCAAAATATTTCGGCTGGGGTATACTGGGGATCGAGCTGTTTTACTTTTTATTCTACGAGGTGCCGCCCGGGGTTTCCACCAACATTGCCCACTCGGCCCACCTTGGCGGCATGCTGGGCGGCTGGTTGTTCTTCAGGCATGTATTGGGACGAGGTTCCACACTCAAGGGCGCGCGTCCAAAAATAGATCTGCCTGAGTGGTTGAAAAAACGACGCCCGGGCGCCAAGTCCCATGGCGACTTTCACATCAACATCAGCAATCGCCGGAACGTCAAAGAGGAAGTCGATCGCATTCTGGATAAAATCAACGCGCAAGGTTTCGGCTCCCTGAATGAGGAGGAGAAGCGCATCCTTGACAGTGCCAAAGACCTCTTGAACCGGTAAATCCGGCCGGCCACCTTTAATGCCATTATCGGAAGAGCTTCAGGGAAAACTCCGGGCGCAGGATACTGCCTGGAGCAAGGAAGCACTCGGACGGTTGGACAGGCTGGCCGACTTTTGTCCGGTTTACCGCTCCGTCCTCATTCAGTATCCGGAATATTTCCCCTGGCTGGAAAACCCTGCTAATCGTGACGAACAGTTTCGATTTGGCGCCTTTCAAAATATATGGCAAGCAGAGTTCGACCAAACTTTTAAAAGCCCGCGCGAGCGCCTGAGCGCTTTGCAGCGGTTCCGGCGCAAGATGTCGCTGCGCATCGCATACCGCGATATCAACGGATTGGCCGAGATTACGGAATCGCTTACTGAGCTTTCCCTGCTGGCCGAGTTTTGCCTGCAATCGGTAACCCGTTTGGTCCGATCCAAATGGGAAGAAAGCCTCGGACAACCCTGGGACGATGAGGAGGACCGGCCGGCCCGCTTCTGCATTCTAGGTCTGGGAAAACTTGGAGGAGGTGAACTGAATTTCTGCTCAGACATCGACCTCATATATTTTTTTGAAAGTCGCGGATTTACCCGAATTAACGGCCGCCCAACCCAGTATAGCAATACAGAGTTCTACTCTCGCCTAAGCCGTGAAATCACCTCCATTTTGCAAAAACGCTCCGAGGCTGGCTTCCTCTACAATGTTGACCTGAGGCTGCGACCCGAAGGCAACTCCGGCCCGATTGTGCGTTCGCTGGCCGCGCTGGAAAACTACTACTCGGCCGCAGGTCAAACATGGGAAAGGCTGGCCCTCATCAGGGCGCGCCCGGTGGCCGGCGACGTCGAGCTGGGCGGCGAGTTGCTGGAAAGCTTAAACACCTTTCGCTACCCGCTGCATCCACCACCCTCGCTCCTTTCGGAGGTTGCGGGAGTTAAAATACGCACCGAAAAGGAAATTGTAGGACAGGAGGCGCTCCAGCGCCATATCAAAAGCGGCCATGGAGGAATTCGGGAGATCGAATTTTTCGTGCAGGCGCTCCAACTGATCAACGCCGGGCGCAACCCTTTCCTGCAAACCCACTCGACCCTGGCTGTGATAGACCAATTGGAACGCTACCAATTCATTAATGGGGACGATGCCAAGTTCCTGCGCGAGACCTACTGTTACCTGCGCCGCATCGAGCACCGCCTGCAAATGCGCGAGGAGAGACGCACTCATCTTCTGCCCGAGCCCGGACCCGCGCTCGATGCCTTGGCACGTTCGCTGGGGCATAACGACGGCGAGAGTTTCGAAAATGATTTGAAGCCGCGCCGCAACCGTGTCCGCACCCTTTACCTATCGTTGTTTGAAGATACCGGGCGTGAGGAAAAAATCCAGGAGTGGACTATTTTTTTACGCGGAGAGAAAGCGGGCGAGCCCATAGAATCGAGACTGGAACAGTGGTTCCAAAGGCCGGCCGAAGAGGTGGCGCAACGGTTGCGGCAATTTGCCCTTGGCGGCGCTCAGAATCTGCTGACCAGGGAAATTGTCCTATTGTTTATGGAAATTTCAGACCAATTCGAGGAGGTTCTGCCCACGCTTGCGCGGCCCATGCGCACCTTGGAGCGCATCAACACCTTCGCGGAATACTATGGCGCCAGAAAACAATTTTTCAAAACCTGCTCGCAAAACCCCAATTTTTTCAAGGCGCTTTGCCTGCTCTTTGACCGCAGTAGTTTTATCCACGGCCTGACTTGCAGCCATCCGGAAATCCTGGAAGAAATCTTTTCCGCCGGTCTGCGGCCGGTAAAGGACCCCGATTTCATGCGTGTCGAGATCGCAAGAGGCCCACGGGAATCCGACCGGGAGTTCAGCCGCTGGCTATGGCTATATGTCAAAGCCGAACAAGTGCGCCTGGCCATTGCAGATATGTTGGAAGCCATAGATACCGAAACTCTCGAAAGTCAATTGAGCTTGCTCGCCGACATGGTTCTCGATTCTGTACTCGATCGGGTCGATCCGGAAGGAGAACTGGCCATTGTCGCGCTCGGCAAATACGGCGCGAGGGAATTGGATTTCGGATCGGACCTCGACCTGATGATTATTGCCGACGAGTCGGACGACCTGGCTCCGTTGATCCACAAAACGAAGCGATTGCAAAGTATTGCCGGCCACAGGCAGCCCCAGGGCCACACTTTTGCCATAGATCTGCGATTGAGACCTCACGGCAAGGATGGACCGACGGTTACCACCATGCCCGCGTTCCGCAAATATCACTCAGATTCCGCCAAAGTATGGGAAAGGCAGATTCTGACCCGAGCCCGCGTTGTAACGGGAAATGAACTTCTGGGTCGGGAATTTGTCAAAATTAGAGACGAACTCATTTATTCCCGTCCAGCCGGTGACCGCGAGGTGCGGGAAATATGGAAAATGCGCCTGCGAATAGAAAAAGAGAAAGGAAATGTCAATCCGCCGCAACGAGCCTTCAAAGCCGGCGCCGGAGGATTGATCGACATAGAATTTATGACCCAAATCATGCAGTTAAAAGAAGGGGCAACCTGCGAGCGCCTGCGCAGACCACATACCGGCACACTCCTGCAAACGCTGATCGACCTGAACCTGATCGGTGGCAATGCTGGACGGCTCCTGCTGGATAACTACAACTTTCTGCGTAAAATTGAACGATACCTTCGACGCGAAAAAAACGACGCCGTGTCCGCCATAGGGGCGGGACGCGAGCCACTCCGATCCCTCGCTAAATGGCTGGGCTTTTCAGGCTCAAACGCCTTTTGGAAAGAGCACTGCGCCCGCATGAAGGAGACCCGCAAGGAAACAGAAAAATATCTTCGCCAACATTTCAATCTCGTTTAACCTTGAATATACTCCCATCCTTTAACCTAATTGTAGCGATCAATATGCCGAATCTTAAACCATGAGCGCATTTACTAATAACCGATACCGCGGAAGCATTGGTCTTTTTGCTCTGCTCTTGATGGCTCTGGGAGCGGCTCCGCTGACCGGGGAGCAGGAACGTTACGTACTCACGCGCGAACAACGCGATAGCATGAGCAGGGAAACAATCATGGCCCTGCGGGATATTCAGAATTTTCATTACACTAAGAGACCCATAGCCGAGATCGACAACGAAGAGCTCATCGCCAGTTTCATGAAGGAACTCGATTACAACCGACTATTTTTCCTGCAATTAGACCACGACGAGCTATTCCTGCGCTTCGGGACAACACTCAAAAGGGTTTACCTGGGACGCGGCGACCTCTACCCGGCCTTTCAGATGTTTGAACTCTACCGGGAACAGGCCATGCAGCGGTTCGACTGGGTATTCGAACATCTGCTGGACGATTTCGACTTTTCAGTAGATGAGACTTTCACACCCGACCGCTCTGAAATGTCCTGGCCTATCGACCAGGTCGAATCAAACAACTTGTGGAAGAAGCGTCTAAAATTCGAACTGTTGCAGGAAATCCTCGGCGATCAAACACTCGAGCAGGCCCGCGAGAAGATAGAGCGCCGTTACCGGCGTTGGCAAAAAAACATTGAGGAGAAAGAACCCAAGGATATTCAGGAAGACTTCCTCACCGCCCTGGCCAACATGTATGACCCCCACTCCACTTTCCTGTCCTCCGACACGATGGATAATTTTAATATCAACATGCGCAAATCCCTGGTCGGCATCGGCGCCCTCCTGCGGGACGAAGACGGGTATTGCGTCATACAGGAACTGTTGGCCGGCGGGCCGGCCGAACAAAGCGGGCAACTACACCCCGGAGACAGGATTATCGAAGTCGCCCAGGCCGGCAAAAAACCAGTGGACGTTATCGACATGCGATTGAGCAAAATTGTGAAATTAATCAGGGGCAAGAAAGGCACAGAGGTGCACTTGACAGTCTTACCGGCCGCCGCTACCGACCCTTCCGAACGCAAATTGATCACCCTGCAACGCGATGAAATAAAACTGACAGAAAACCTTGCCAGCGCAGAAATCCACGATGTCCCCTGGGGCGAGTCCAGGACAGTGGCCGTGGGCGTCATCGAATTGTCGTCTTTTTACGGACCCGGCTCAGGAAAAAAGGATTCGATGAGCACTACCCATGACGTCGAGGAACTTATTCTCAAGCTCAACGACATGAATATTCAGGGACTAATCCTCGATCTGCGGCGCAATGGCGGTGGTTTCCTTAATGAAGCTGTCACCTTGACAGGCCTCTTCATCCCAAAAGGCCCCGTCGTGCAGGTGAAGGATACGACAGGGCGCGTTCGGAAGGATTGGGACAGGGACCCCAAGATAGTTTACGATGGTCCGCTTATTGTTCTGGTATCGCGTCGCAGTGCCTCGGCCAGCGAGATAGTGGCGGGAGCTCTTCAAAACCACCGGCGAGCTTTAATCGTAGGCGATACCGCCACCCACGGCAAGGGCACCGTGCAAGCGGTCTTTGAGCTCGACCGCGGTCAAGTTTTTAATCCGTTTGCCAAAAAAACGAAATTTGGAGCGACCAAGATAACAATTCAGAAATTTTACCTGCCCAATGGCGAATCGACACAAAAAGAAGGCGTGAAGTCGGACATCATCATACCTTCCATCAACGATCACCTGCCCATCGGCGAATCCGACCTGCCAAACGCTCTTATTTGGGATTCCATCGACCCACTCAAATGGGAGTTCCAGGACATCTTCAAAAAAAATGGCTCGTTAGTTGATGAAGGACTGATCGAATTGCTGCGCAACGAAAGCATGCAACGCCAGGAAACGCTCGAGGAGTTTTCTTACCTGAAACAAAATATCAACTGGTTCAAGGAAAGGCAAGAACGCAAGGAAATCTCCCTCAACTTAGAAACCCGCAGCCACCAGAAAGAGGAGGATACCATGTTCAGGGAAGAGATGGAAACTATTCGAAATGAACTCCTGAGCATGGAAGATTATCCATCCCGCTACGTTCTCCTCAAACTCTCACTTGAAAAAGAGGCCGAGCACCAAAGCAAACTAAAGGAATCTCTGCTGCCCAACGGCAAACCAAAGGCCAACAATTACTACCAGAAAGTATTTTACTACCAACCCGACGGAGAAGTTGAGATCCAGGAAGTCTGGGTGGAACAGTTCGACTACGAAAAAGCCTTCAAACAAAGCGAAGCCATAGCCCAATTCCTTTCCGAAAAATCAGGCCGCCACCTGAACACTGAACCAGTCGAAAATCTTTTCAAGCATCTCAAGAATGCCGACTCGGGTCCCGGTTTCCAGATGGAAAAAGTTTTCCAGGACTTCTTGGGCGAGTACCTCGATGAAGAACGGATCAATGCTCTCCTGCCCCATTTTTTCACCAAACTCATTGAAATCGATCCCGATGTTCTTCGGGATCGTTCCGGGCTAGACATCCCACTGCGTGAAAGCCTGCGCATCCTGGCCGACTGGGTCCAATACAACGACAATTCCACCGATTCAGCCGCACTCGTTTCCCCCAAACAGAAAAAAGGATGAAGAGGGGGAAAAGAAGTTCAAGAGTTCAAAAGTTCAAGAGTTTAATTGTCCCAGACATATCCACGCTTCCCGGCACTACTTGAAGGCCAGGAAGAAGCGGTCTTGTCTGGACAGGTCTTTGTGAGATTCCCAACGGGTGAATCCGCCACCGTCGGCCAGTGCTGTTAAGGCATCGTGATGGCCGGGACCGGTTTCCAGGGCGAGCATTCCTCCCGCCTTCAAATATGCGGACGCCTCACAAATTATTCTGCGCAGTTCCGCCAATCCCCCTTCCGCAGCCACCAAGGCGCGGCGCGGTTCATTTTCTCGAACTTCCGGCTGGGCGCCGTCCCACTCCTTTTCGTCCAGGTAAGGGGGATTGGACACGATAAGGTCGAATGGGCCGCGCACATCGTCGAACCAATCTGATTCCAGAAATGACACCCGGTCTTCCGGGTCGCACAAAGAAGCATTTTCGCGGGCTAGAGCGAGTGCCTCAGACGAGTTGTCTGCGGCCGTCACGCGGGCTTGAGGAAATTGCTTGGCCATAGTGAAGGCTATGACTCCGCAGCCGGAGCCTAGGTCGAGGATGTCTTCGGGCAGGCGGTCAATGGTTTGGATAACCAGTTCGACCAGCTCTTCTGTTTCAGGCCGCGGTATGAGCGCTCTTGGGTCCACCTTTAGCTTGAGGTCGAAAAATTCCGTCTCTCCCAGGATATATTGCAAGGGCTCGCGAGCGGCCCGCCGCAGCACCAAAGGCCGCATGCTGTCCAGATGCCGTTCCTCGACGGGACTGTCGAAACACAGGTATAGGTCGAGCCGCTTGCAGCCCAGGACATATGCAAATATCAGCTCGGTGTTGAGCCGGGGGCTCTCCAGCTCTTTCTTTTTAAAAAAAGCTGTTGTTTTGTCGATAACCTCGAGGAGGGTTGCCATGCTGAAGTTCGAGAGTGTCCTTGCTAAAGTATTTTCAATTTGTAAGGTTTCCGGAATTCACTCGACCAATAATACGAAGGCAAATTGTTTCCGCATGTAGAGATGAACAAACTTCTCATAAAATTTATAAGCAAAGTCACCCCCAATTGCGATGAGGTGGCCCGCCTGGCCTCGGAGTCATTTGACCGCGACTTGTCCTATCGGGAGAAAATTGGAGTGCACTTCCACACAACTATTTGCGCCTGGTGTGTGCGTTATGAAGAGCAGATACGCCAAGTGCGCGAGGAATTGCGTAAAAATGCCGAGAGTTTTGAGGATACCTGCGATGACTCTCTCTCAGAGGAATCAAAGGCGCGCATGAAGGACATAATCGAAAAGGAAAGCGGTAATTAAAAGGCTCCGGACCTTATATCGGTTGATCGGCGAACCAAACGTTCTCCAGACAACGGCGCAGGGACATTCGGGCACGGTGCAGGATAGTCCAGAGATTTTGCCTGGATATGCTCAACCGGGTGCAAATTTCATCGGTTTTGAGATCATCGATTTCACGCATGATAAATACCTGGCGAATTTTCTCCGGCAGTTTTTCGGAACATATTCGAAACTGCTCCATGAATTCCTTACGGTCGATGTTGGCCAGTTGTTCCGGTCGCCAGTCCCGTGGCGGAGATATGTTGTCGCTTCGCCAATGGTGATTGGAGCCGAACATTTCCTCGGCTTCGCGTCCGTAAAATGAGGTGAGTTCTGAAAAGGTATCGGTGCGGCTGTTCTTGCGGTAATGATCTATCACCTTGTATTTGAGAATGCCCGTGAGCCAGGTTTTTACAGATGATTTGCCGGTAAACTTATCCCGTGCTTTGAGAGCGGCAAGAAAGGTTTCCTGCACCAGGTCTTCAGCCGCAGTGGGATTGCCGACGCGGGATTGGGCAAAACGCAGCAGGTAGTCCCCGTAATTCTCGACCCATCGAGAGGGGTCGATAGCACTCGATTTGGAGGTTTTTTCGACCATATGAGTCTGTTGGATTCAAATGCTCACGATTCCATTTGTAGCCCGCAATTAATTGCTGGTCAACTCTCTTACCTTCTGTTCCCGGTCGGCCGTTTGGAGCGCATCGATGACTTCTCTGATGCGTCCTTCCATGATCTCGGGTAAATTGTAGAGGGTGAGTCCGATGCGGTGGTCGGTTAAGCGGCCCTGAGGAAAGTTGTAGGTACGGATGCGTTCGGAGCGGTCGCCGGTACCGATTTGGCTGCGGCGGTTTTCGGAGTATTTGGCCCGCTCTTCGTCCTGTTTGATTTTCAGGAGGCGCGCGCGCAATACCTTTAGTGCCTTATTCTTGTTCTTGAGCTGGGAACGTTCGTCAGCGCATTGAACGATGAGGCCCGTGGGCTTGTGCAGGATTTGCACGGCCGAGTCGGTGGTGTTGACTCCCTGGCCGCCGGGGCCGCTGGCGCGGCAAACTGTAATTTCCAGTTCACCGGGATCTATTTCGATATCCACTTCCCGGGCTTCGGGCAGGACGGCCACTGTGGCGGTAGAAGTATGAATGCGGCCGCTGGCTTCAGTGCTTGGGACGCGTTGTACCCGATGCACCCCGCTTTCAAATTTGAGGTTTTTGAAAACGTCTTCGCCGCTGATGAGAAAGACCACTTCCTTGTAACCGCCGCACTCCGAAGGACTCCCACTTAGCGTCTCTACTTTCCAGCCGTTGTCTTCGGCGTAACGACAATAGAGACGGTAGAGGTCGGAGGCGAAAAGGGATGCTTCGTCGCCCCCGGCGCCTGCCCGGATTTCCATTACCGTATTGAGCGAATCATTTTGCTCCGGCGGTATCATGGCGGACAGAAGCCGGTCGGTCAGCTCGGCCTGTTGACGGCTCAATTGGGTTAGCTCCTCCCTGGCAAGTTCTTTCAGCTCCGGTTCGCTGGAGGAGTCTGAGACCAGAGATTCGTTCTCTGCGATGCTGACTTTAAGGTCTTGCAATTGGTCAAAAAGCGACAGGAGCGTTTGCAGCTTCTGGTGCTCCCGAGAAAGCGTGACAGCCTTTCTGGAGTCCTTGAAAAAGTCTGGCTGGGCCATCTGCAGGTCAAGGTCATTGAATCGGCAGCGGATCGGCTCGATATCTGGAAGGTCCGACATGGTTTAATGAGGGGAATTGAGAAAATGCTTTTACAGGCGGCGCGGCGGACAGCTATAATGGCTGCATATAGAGGATTGCACTTTTTCACCATCCTGAAAGCAAGGTTTTTTTAGCCATGATCGATGACATCCTGCACCGTCAATGCATTGTCGCCTGTATTTGGGATTTCGACAAGACGCTGATTGATGGTACATGCAGACTCCAATATTCAAACGTTACGGCATCGATGAGGGGACTTTCTGGAAAGAGGTAGGCGCTCTGCCCGATATTTACCGTAAAGGCGGCGTACGGGTGTCTCCTGACACAGTTTACCTGAACCATTTACTCAGCCACGTGCACAACGGTCCTCTCAAGGGCCTTAACAACAAAATATTGCGCGAGTTGGGCGCAGAACTGGAGTTCTATCCAGGGCTGCCTGATTTCTTTCAGGAACTCAAAGAAGTGGCGCGTTCACAGCAATCCTACCTGACTCACAATATTGAGGTCGAGCACTACATCATCAGCGCGGGCCTCTCGGAGATGATCCGGGGCAGCGCCATCGCTCCCTACGTAAACGGCATATACGGATGCGAGTTCATCGAAAACCCCTTGCCCCAAGCTTCAGTATCCAAAATGATTTCGACATGGAAGAGGTGCGCGAGATCTGCCAAATAGGGACCATGGTGGACCACACCACCAAGACCCGTTTCATCTTCGATATCAATAAAGGTTCCAATATAAACCCCGACCTCGACGTGAATGCCAAAATGCGGCCCGAAGACCGACGTATCCCAATCGAAAATATGATCTACATTGCCGACGGACCCAGCGACATCCCCGTCTTTTCAGTCGTCCGCAACAATAGCGGTCGCGCTTACGCGGTGTATAATCCGGACAACCCCGAAGAATTCAAACAGAACGATAATCTTTTGCAAACCGACCGTGTCAACGCCTGCGGTCCGACAAACTATGCGTCACCAAGCTATACTCACACGTGGATTAAGATGCATCTACAGCAAATCTGTGATAGAATCGTTAAAGATCACCAATACGCCTTGGCCAATCGGGTTACCGACCCCCCGCGCCACCTGCACAAAGAGAAAGAAGCCGTTGAACCTGATGAGCCGCACCAGGATTCAATGCTTGAATAGCGGGCAGTTATTTTCCATAGAAGCGGCGGATGTCTTTTAAGACAGCGCAATAATAATCGGCCAAACCACTTCTCTTAAAAAAAATGCTATGAAGCTGACCTTTATTTGCGGTTCGCTTGAGCCCGGGGCGGATGGAGTCGGCGACTACACGAGATTGCTAGCCGGTGAAATTTCACGGCGCGGTCATTCCTGCCAACTGCTCGCCCTGAACGATTCCAAGATTACCCTGGATGCCGATTCAATAATCACTCGAGACGATGACGGTATGTCGGTGGTCCGGCTATCCCCGCGATTATCCTGGACTGAGCGGCTGCAGGAAGCGCAAAAAGCGGTCGATGCTTTCGGACCGGATTGGGTGAGCCTGCAATTTGTCTGTTTCTCCTTCCAACCCAAGGGATTGATAGGAAGGCTGGGCAGGCGCTTGTTGCCTCTGCGGGAAAAACGCCGCATGCACATCATGTTTCATGAATTGTGGCTGGACCGGGACGCCGGTGATTCGCTGAAATACCGCCTTTGGGGCATGCTGCAGAGACTGTGCATATTGTGGCTCATGCGTGTCTTAAAACCCGAAATTATTAATACTCATGCATCCAAATATATAGCACGGCTCGATCGTGTCGGAATACAGGCCCAAAAATTGCGGCTTTTCGGCAATATCCCGGACGTTCCCGGGGACGTCTGGCCCTTGCTGCAATCCCGAGCCCGGGAGCAAGGTTTGGATTTTCCTGAAACGCCACGGGAAAAATTATGGGTAGGCGGGATATTCGGGCTGATCCACCACACATGGAAACCCGAACCTCTGTTCACTCGTTTAAAGGAGGCTGCCCGGTGTTCGGGTAAAAGATGGGTAATCGTCGCTTTTGGAGACAGCAAGAAGTCAGAGGGCTGGTGGGAGAAGCTTAGCCGGCAATACGCACCCGACCTTTCCATCATCTCCCTCGGCCGCCTGCCGGCCGAAATCGTGTCGGCTATCCTGCAAACCCTGGATTTCGGCTTAGCCATCACCCCCTGGCACCTTATAGAAAAGAGTGCCAGCGCCACAGTTATGCTCGAATACGGACTGCCCGTAATCGTCAACAAAGTCGAGAATGCTCAGGAGGTTCACACCGAGGCGAAAGGCCCCTTTGACGACCAGCTGATTCCAATTGACGAAAACCTCTCCGAAATACTGCCGTCACTCGGCAAGAAGAAGCCAAAGTTCCTGTTGCCGGAAGTAGCGGATAAATTTCTGCAATCCCTAGAGCAGTTCGAAATATCAGTTTAGTGAGGACAACTACTTCACACGACGCTGGTTTGCATGGCGGCCCTGAAGTCGAAGACGGACTTGGGAAGGTCCGGGGACGAGGGGTGCGGTATCACTTTCCAGAATCGTGTGACGGCTGCCTCCCATTGGTCGAGTAGTTCCCGGGCGCGCGGGCTGGCGGTAAACTCGTGATGCCGGTCGATGAGTTTGCGCAGAGAATCGATTTCCTCGCCCAGTTCGAGGCGCTCTATGCCGACCATAGCCGGGTTGTAACGGTGCTCGAATTCTTCCTTTTCGTCGTAAACAAAGGCGAGACCGCCGCTCATGCCGGATCCGAAATTGCGACCCGTAGCGCCGAGCACGACCACAGTGCCGCGTGTCATGTATTCGCAGCCATGATCGCCAACTCCTTCGACCACTGCGGTGGCGCCGGAGTTGCGCACCGCGAAACGCTCGCCCGCGCACCCGGCGGCAAAAAGATAACCGCCTGTAGCGCCGTAAAGGCAGGTATTGCCGATAATGATGTTCTCGTGCCAGATGATCGGATCATTGTCACGTGGATGGATAATTATTTCGCCGGAGTGCATTCCCTTGCCTACATAATCGTTGGCCTCCCCCTGCAACTTTAAATGTATGCCTTGGACAAGGAAGGCGCCGAAACTTTGACCCGCGCTGCCAATAAAGGTGAGATCGAGCATGCCTGGCGGCATACCCGTGTTACCGTGCAAATAGGCTATTTCTCCTGATAGTCGCACACAGATATCGCGGTGAGTGTTGTTGACCTTGTAAATGCCGTGGAAGTGATGCTTTCTCCTTGTGATCGTTTCACGGGCATCCTGCAGGATCAGGTGATCGAGCGACCCTTCATGGCCGGGACTGTCATTTCGCGTGCGGGTGTGGATGCGATCCATTTCTCCTGATGGGTCCGGGTTGTGCAATAGACCGTCCAGATTGATCAGACGGCTCTTCGGATTGCCCGGGTCTTCAATCTGTTCAAGCAGATCGGTGCGCCCGATTATTTCGTCCATGGTGCGGTAGCCCAGCCGGGAAATGGTCTTGCGCACGTCTTCGGCAACAGCTTGGAAGTAACGAATTACATTCTCGGGCTTCCCGCGGAACTTGGCGCGCAAATCTTCGCGCTGGGTGGCCACCCCGGTCGGGCAAGTGTTCAGGTGGCAAACCCGGAACATGGCACAACCGGCGGCGATGAGAGCGGCGGTGCCGAAGTTATACTCCTCGGCCCCCAGAAGTGCGGCGATTACGATGTCGCGTCCGGTCTTCATACCGCCGTCTGTACGGAGCGTGACACGGTTGCGCAGGCCATTCATCATGAGTACCTGGTGGGCTTCGGCGATGCCGATTTCCCAGGCCGATCCGGCATTCTTAATAGAGGACATGGGGCTCGCACCGGTGCCGCCCTCGTGACCGGAAATCAGGATCACATCGGCATAGGCCTTCACTACCCCGGCCGCAATCGTACCCACCCCCGAACAGGCTACCAGCTTGACGCAAACCTTGGCCCTGGGATTGACCTCCTTGAGGTCAAAGATGAGCTGAGCCAGGTCCTCAATAGAATAAATGTCGTGATGGGGGGGCGGAGAGATCAGGGTAATGCCCGGCATGCTGAAGCGAAGGCGCGCGATGTGGTCGGACACTTTATGTGCGGGCAGTTGGCCGCCCTCGCCGGGCTTGGAGCCTTGTGCAATTTTGATTTCAATTTCGCGGGCGTTGGCCAGGTATTCGGCGGTTACGCCGAACCGCCCGCTTGCTACCTGCTTGATTGCGCTGTTGGCATTGTCGCCGTTGGGCATGGGATGATACCGGTTTGGGTCTTCCCCGCCCTCGCCGGTATTGGATTTACCGCCGATTCTGTTCATGGCGATGGCCAGACACTCATGGGCTTCGGGAGAAAGAGCGCCCAGGGACATGCCGGCGGTTGTGAATCGGGAGCATATATCTTCGGCCGGCTCGATCTCCTCGATGGGCAATGGGGTTTTTGCGTAACGGAACTTCAGCAAGTCCCTGATCCCGGTCGGTGTATGTACGTCACTGGCGGTCTTAAACGGTTTGAAAGCCTCGGGGTCATCGTCTTTCCGCAGGAAGCGGTTCATGCCTGACACCACTTTGGGGTTCCAGCCGTGGAATACACCATTGGCTTTTTTTATGGGCATATAGTAGCCCTCGGAGTGTAGCTCGACGGAGCCTTCGGAAGGGAATGCTTTTTGATGGCGGCGCAGGGATTCCCAGGCAATCTGCCGGTAGGAAATGCCGCCGATCGGCGTGGGAGTGCCATAGAAACATTCCTCGACGAGTTTTTCGCCCAAACCGATGGCCTCGAATACCTGGGCCCCCTGGTAACTGAGGAGGGTACTGATGCCCATCTTGGACATGATCTTGCGCAATCCGCTATCGACCGCTATGCGGTAGTTTTTCACAGCGGTCTCCATGTCGAGACCATCCGCCAATTGTCCTTGTGCATCCAGGTGGCGAATAATATCCAGGACCAGGTAGGGGTAAATGGCATTGGCCCCGAACCCGAGCAGGCAGGCGATCTGATGCACGTCGCGCGCCTCTCCGGTTTCGGCCACAATATCTACCCGGAGGCGCCGGCCGGCCCTGACCAATTCCTGGTGCACCGCACCTACGGCCAACAGCATTGGAATGGCTGCCATTCGGGGGCTGATGCCGCGGTCGGATAGCACGATGAGCTTCAAATCATCATTGCGGGCAGCTTCGCGAGCCTTGCGGGCCAGGCCTTTGACCGCTTCTTCGAGTGTTTCGCCGGCCTCGTCCACCTGGAAGATTGCTTCGAGCTTGAGAATCCCGTCCTTTAGAAAATCGGTTTTGAATATTTGGCCGAATTCCCTTTCGAGGAGAAGCGGGCTGTTTAGTTCGAGGTAATCTTCGCTATTATCAATATCATCGAATAGCTCAACACGTCCGCCTAGATACATATTTAGAGACATGACAAGGGTTTCGCGCAGGGAATCGATTGCGGGATTAGTGACCTGCGCAAAGAGCTGTTTGAAATAGGAATAGAGCAAACGGGGGCGGCGGGACAATACGGCCAATGGCGTGTCGTCGCCCATGGAGCCTGTGGGCTCGATGGCCTTAGTCACCATGGGCAGGATGATGGTCTCGCGCTCTTCAAAATCGTAATTGAAGGCGGCCTGGTAGGCCTCGATTTTATCGTCCGAGACCGTCTGGCTATCGACACGTTTATTTTTTTCTGCCAGACGGTGCAGGTTGTGCAGGGATTTCCGGCACCACCCGCTGTAATCGGCTCGTGCAGCCATGAAGGATTTAATATCGACGTCATAGAGCAGGCATTGGTTCTTGAGATCGAGAGCAATCATATTACCTGAACCAAGCCGTCCGCATTTTTTTACCGGGGAGCCGAATTGGTGCATCAGGCCGATCTCGGAAGCGATCACGAAGGTGCCATCCGCGTAAAGCTTGTAACGGAGGGGACGCAAGCCATTGCGGTCGAGTGCGGCGGCCACAAACCTGCCATCGGTAAAGACGAGGCCGGCGGGACCGTCCCATGGTTCCATGACCATGGAATGGTAGCGGTAGAAGTCACGCGTCTGGGCTGGCATGTCCGGGTCGTTTTCCCATGCCGTGGGCATCAACATCGAGACAGCCTGCACACAAGAACGGCCGGCCACGGTGATCAACTGCAGGGTGTTGTCGAGACTGGCCGAATCGGACATCCCGGGTTGAATTATAGGATGCGTGTCCCTGTAACGGTTGCCCCAGACACCGTGGCGCCTGGAAAATTCGCGGGCGCGCATGAGGTTGCGGTTGCCTCGGATGGTGTTAATTTCGCCATTGTGAGCAGACATGCGGTAGGGCTGCGCCTTTTCCCAGTCCGGCAAAGTGTTGGTGGCGAAACGCTGGTGAAATATGGCAAATGAGCTTTTAAATTTGGGCGAGCGTAAATCGAGGAAGAAGCGGCGGATTTGCGGCGCGTTGAGCAAGCCCTTGTAGGTGATGGTGCGGCTGGAAAAACTGACGACATACAGACCTTCAACTTTTTCCGCCTCGGCCTGTCGCTCAACCCTTTTCATTGCCAGAAAGCAACGACGCTCGAACTCTTCATCATCCAAATCCTCATCGCGGGCAAAGAAAGCCTGCAGGATCAGCGGCCGTGTAAGTTCGGCTTTCCTGCCCAGACAGCCGGAGTTGACCGGAACCTCGCGCCAAGCTAGAAATGACAAGCCCTCGGCCTTGACCGCCTCCTTGATGATATGTTTGGCGTGGGCCTGCTCGTAGTCTTCCTGCCTGGGCACAAACACCATCCCGACTCCAAGGTCTTGATCGCGGTAGAGGTGCTTACCTTTCTGTTCGAGATAACTGCGAAACAACTCGTATGGAATCTGGGTTATCAGGCCCGCTCCATCTCCAGTGACCGCATCGGCATCGATGGCGCCGCGATGGGCCAGTGACTTCAAGCACGTTACGGCCCGGTCGACCACCTCATAGGATCTCCGGCCATGCACATTGGCGACGAACCCGACTCCGCATGACTCGTGTTCCTGGTCCCACCGGTAAAGAGGAGAGGGTGAAACAAAATTAGTGTATTGCGTGTGCTTCAAAACTACCGGGATTGCTTATGGTTGAATATCGAGTAGTACGGGGATATAAAACAACCGGGCTAGAGTGCCCGGCCGTTCTCTAAAATTGAATTGTGAAAAGGATACGGGAGTAAAATCAGCTCAGAAGAAGCGGACGGTTTCGGATTTCTTCTTCGCATGATCTTCACTGGAACAGCAGGAGTCTATCGGTACATCGGTCGGATTGTCGCTGGGTTCGATCAACTGGTTGCTGAGTAAATAATTTTCAACCTCTTCGCCACTGACATCAGCAAGCATCACACCATCGACATCGACGCAAGGTGATAGCTGCTGACCGGACTTCTCCACCATTTGGGCATAATCGTCAGAATTGTTAACTATATCGATATCCTCGTAATCGAGATCGTATTTTTTGAATATTGCCCGGACTCCGTTGCTCCAGCCGCAAGAAGGTTTGAGATATGCTGTAATTTTCATTACCTGAAAATTTCCCGTATAATGGTAGTTTTGTCAATTCCTAATAGCGTTTTTTTGCCGATCAAGGCTGATGGGACTCATTTTCTCGCTTTCGCCGTGAATATACAATTATGCCCGCCCCTGCGCCCGCCAAAAATAGCGTATAGAAAACGCCACGGCTTAGGCCGAGTATAAGAGAGGCGTCCGGCTCGCGAAAAATTTCACCCCCGATACGCATTAGAGCATACATGAGCAAGAGTTCTCCGCAGAGCTGCCCGGCAGGCCGGCCCGGCCGACCCGACCAGAAACGCATCTGCATATAGACTGTAAGCAGCAGGCCTTCCAGCGCGGCTTCGTAAAGTTGCGATGGATGCCGGGGAGTGATACTCTCAAGGGGAGTCCCGGGCGGCGCACTGGCGGGAAAGATGACCGCCCAGGGCACTTCGGTAACCTTTCCCCACAGTTCCCCGTTTATAAAATTCGCTATGCGGCCGAGCAGGATTCCTGGCGGCCCCAGTGTCGCGATTATGTCGGCCGTAGCAAGGAATGGAGTGCCGCTGCTTCGGGAAATCCACCACACCGCGATGGCGCAACCGATAAATCCCCCGTGGCTGGACATGCCGCCCTGCCAGATTTGAAAAAGACTCAGCGGATTACGCGCGAATTCTTCCAATTGGTAAAAGAGCATGTATCCGACCCGTCCACCCACCATAATGCCGATGATGATTGCGGTCATAGCCGAAGTCTGGACCTCAATTCCAAAAGGCGACCGGCCTTTTTTATGGTATAAGTAAAGCAGTAGACCGGCAATGAGGAACCCAAGCAAGTAGGCCAACCCATACCAGCGCAACCCGATGTCATCGCCCAAGCGCAGGACAAAGGGGTCGATGTCGTGCACCCAGTAATCAGGAACGGTCGTGGCTGAGTTCATGACGGCGGCTTTGCGCTTGAGTACCGTCCCTGGCAGGCTCAGGGGGTTGAGGGAGGCGCCAAGGGTTTTTCTCCGGTCTGTTCCTTGCCGGGCGCAGAGGCGTCGCCGGGTGATTTTCGGGCCTGGCGGCGGGCCAATTCGCGCATGTCCACAGCAATGTCGCTATCTTCGTAAATTTCGCGCCCGAGAATATGCTCAATGACGTCTTCCATGGTCACCACTCCCACGGTCGATCCGAATTCATCGACCACAACCGCCATCTGCTGGTGCCTCTGCAGGAACAATTGCAGGGCATCGGAAGCCACCGCGCTGTCTGGAATAAAAAGAATTTCGACTTTGAGATCTTCAACAAGTTGATCGTGCCGGTCCTCGCCAAAAGCGCGTAATAGGTCGCGCCGGCGCACCTGGCCGACAATCTTGTCGACGTTCCCCTCGTAAAGCGGCATGCGGGCAAATGGTATGACTGTGTATTCATGCATCACATCCCCCACGGTCCGGTCGGAATCCAGGGCTGTTACAACCGTGCGCGGTGTCATGATTTCACCGATATGCACGTCGTCCAAAGTGAGAGCGTTGGAAATCATGTCGCGTTCACTGGTCGTTAGCGAGCCGTCCCGTGCGCTTTTATCGGCCAACAGCAGGATTTCCTTTTCCTGGTCGGTGTCCTGGGCAGACATTCGTCCGCGTACCATTAGACGGATTGAATGCATGGCCAAGTAGGAAAACGGATACATGGTAAAGCGCACCACGTATAGAGGATATACCAGGTGCTTGCCCAAGGACTTGCGGTAGAGCACACCCATGTTTTTGGGTAAAATTTCGGAGAGAAAGAGAATGCCCAGCACAAGACCCCCGGTAATACCCGCCACCCAGGCCGGATAATATTTGAGCGCCAGGGCACCCACGAGGGCCGCTCCCATGGTATTGGCGATGGTGTTCAGAGTCAGGATTGCCGAGTTTGTTAACTCGAGTTCCTTCTTGAAATGCTCGAGCAGACTTCCCCGCCTCGGGAAAGCTATTTTCAAATTCTCGATTTCGGCCGTTGTCGCACTAAGGAAAAAAGCCTCCAGCAACGAACAAAACCCGGAAACCGAGAGCGTCAAAACAATGGCGATGATCAACGCGCTCATGGGGTGTTATCCCCTGGTAGCGGCGTCCCGGGGTAAGGGTCACTTTCTTCTTCTTTCATGGAATCCACGACGGGAAACAATTATGTATGTATGCCACAAAATCCATGATATTTCAAGGTCTTTTCTCATCGACACTGCGCTGGTCACATCCAACATTTCCGAAACGGGAAAATACCCGCTCACCTTTATGAAATCCATTCCGACTTAAACTGGCGAAAGCATGGACAGGATGAAATGAAACATACCTCGCTTCACGATTTTCAACGGCAACACGGCGCCCGCTTTGTCCCTTTTTGCGGTTGGGAACTTCCGGTGCAGTTCACCGGAATTCTTGATGAACATAAGGCTGTGCGCTCTCACGCAGGACTCTTCGATGTAAGTCACATGGGAGAAGTCGAGGTAACAGGCCCTGATTCCGGGAATTTCCTCGATGCCCTGGTCGCCAACAAAGTCGAGGGGCTCCCGGCTGGTAAAGCAATCTACACCCTGATGTGTTACGAGGATGGCGGGGTGGTTGATGACATCATCATCTACCGGCTCGCACCGGAGCGTTTTTTCCTCTGCCTGAATGCCTGCAACACGGACGAGGACGTGGCGTGGATGCGGGAGCACACCGGCAGCTTTGATTGCCAAATCGCACACGTCTCGCACGAATGGGTGCAACTTGCACTGCAAGGTCCAAAGGCAATGGCCATAATTGAGTCTCTCGGGGTAAAGGCCAGTGACCTTCCCCGCTTCGGCTTGACTGAAACCTCCGTTTGCGGCATCGACGTCATCCTTGCCCGTACCGGCTATACCGGGGAAGACGGCATGGAAATTTTCTGCCCCTGGGAAAGCGGCCCCACCATCGCTGAACAGATCTTTAAGGCCGGCGCTTACTTCGGGCTTAAGCTCTGTGGCCTCGGAGCTCGGGACAGCTTGCGCCTTGAGGCCGGATACCCGCTTTACGGGCATGAAATAAGCAAATCGATCTCGCCATTACAGGCCGGACTGGGCTGGACGGTCAAACTCTCCAAGCCGGGTGACTTCATTGGCAAAGCGGCCCTTTCCTTGGAAAAGAAGCGCGGTCCGGCCCGGCGCATCATTCATTTCAAGCTCGAAGGCAGGCGCATTGCCCGCCAGGGCGCACCAGTGTTTTGCGGGGAACGCCAAGTCGGCGAGGTAGTTTCCGGCACGCTCTCGCCCATCCTCAACCACCCCATCGGGGCCGCCCTGATCGAGACCTCAGACATCGATGCCGACGCCCTCCACGTAGACCTCCGCGGCCACAAAGTAAACCTGGATAGAGCCAAGCCGCCTTTACACAAACCTTGAGAAAGCAACAAACCCTTTAGATTGGACATCGGAGGAAAATTTATAAGAGTCACTGACTTCGAGTTTGAATTTCTTTTAACAACCCGGAAATTCAGAATAAGACATCACCACCCATGAGTAACATTCCTGACGACCTAAAATACACTCGGGAACACGAATGGCTGCGCCTGGCAGATGACGGGACCGCAATGATGGGGATTACAGACTTCGCACAGGAAAGTTTGGGAGACATCACTTTTGTTGAACTGCCCGAGATCGGTTCCAGCCTGGGCAAGGGCGAGGTATTTGGAGTGGTCGAATCGGTTAAAGCGGCGAGCGATCTTTACCTGCCGGTGGGCGGTGAAATTCTGGCAGTGAACGGGGAGCTGGATGAAGCGCCCGAGCTGGTGAACAGTGATCCCTACGACAAAGGCTGGTTGATCAAAGTTAAGTTGGCCGATTCTGCTGAAACTGAAAGCCTCCTCGCGGCAGCCGATTACGAAAAGATTATTTAGCAGGTTGCTGAAATACTCGGGTCTGTTGCCCAAATCAGATTAAGCCGGGGATTTTTCAAGAAAGGTTGAACCGGAATCCTGCCCCCGCTTGAACCGTTGGATTATGCTCTTTTCGCTTGTAATGGCTTCTGCTCGCGAAGGACATCCAGGTCTTCAAGGTCGGGCGGGATGGTCGAGGCGCATTCATCGACTGAGGTAATGCCGGCCTTGACCTTATACATGCCGTCCTGGTGAAGGGTGACCATCCCGTTCCTGACGGCAATTCCTTTGAGCAGACTTGTCTCCACACATGCATTTATACCGTGGATAAGCTCTTCGCTTGTGACTATCAACTCGTGGACACCGACACGGCCGCGATAACCGGAACCCCCGCAGTTTGGGCAACCGAATCGTTTGGGATTGAAAACTTGCCCGCTCCATTTGATGGCCCGTTCCAGGATATCTTTTTCATGCTCCTGCGGAGGACCGATTTGCTTGCAGGTTACACACAAACGGCGCATCAGGCGCTGGGCGCATACACAAATCAGCGAGGAGGAAATCAAAAAAGGCTCTATCCCCAATTCGCCCAGGCGCACCACAGTGCTGGGGGCATCGTTGGTGTGAAGGGTAGTAAAAAGCAGATGTCCGGTCAACGCCGCTTCGACGGCAATCTGGGCGGTTTCTTTGTCGCGGATTTCTCCAACCAGCAAAATATCCGGATCCTGCCTCAGGAAGGCGCGCAGGGCATTGACAAAAGTCACGCCGATGCGGCGGTTCATCTGTACCTGGCAAATGCCATGCAGTGTGTATTCGATGGGATCTTCCGCTGTGCGGATACAAACACCCGGGTGATTGATTTCGTTGAGCGCGGAATAGAGGGTCATGGACTTGCCCGAGCCTGTGAGGCCGCAGTGAAGCACCATCCCATGGGGGCGCTTTATCGAATTGTGGTAAAGCTCCAGGTTCGTTTCCGAAAACCCGAGATCGGACAGCGGCAGAGTCGATTTCTGTTTGTCCAGCAACCGCATGACACATCCTTCGCCGTGATTCATGGGGGAGGTGGACACCCGCAGGTCCACGTCAATGCCCTTGCGGTTGTAATGTTTGAAAACTATACGGCCGTCCTGTGAGCGTCTGCGCTCCGCCACATCCAAATTTGCCATCACCTTGTAACGCGACACCAAGGCAATGGCTATACTGGATGGGATGGTAAGGGATTCTTTGCAAACTCCATCGATTCTTACCCGCACTCGGGTATTATTCATCATGGGCTCGATGTGCACATCACTTCCGCCGGAGAAGTATGCGTCTTCGATGATGCGGTTGGCCAGCAAGATGACCGGGGCCGATTCCTCGTTCTCCAAATCGCTTTCGTCGATGGTATCCGCATCTATGTCAAACTCCATGCCAAGCGCTGTGATAACATCGCCGAACCCTACAGTAGAGCCTCCAAGTTGCTGGGAATCGCCTACAAACTTGGCCCCGATTTCATCGGCCAAGGCTATGAGGAAAAAGAATGGTCTTTTTGTGAAATGCTCGATTTCCGCCTTTAGATGCGGATTCAGCGGGTCGTCGGTAGCTATGGCGATATAACTGCCCACATCCCCCAGCGGTAAAATATTATTTTTGCGACAGAACTCCAACTCCAGGAATTCAAAGCAGTGATCGGTGACCGCAAATTTCGCTACATTGATGGGGGCGAGCTTATAGGCTTTGGCTTTTGCGAGCAGGAGTGGAAATGGCTCAACTTCATAGTCCTCCACCAGTATCTTTTCTACGTCCAAACCTGACAAATCGGTCATTTCCAGCAGAGCGGAGGTCTGGCTCTCGTCTAGATTTCCTAGACTTTTGAGGGTTTCAATCAAGACAACTTGGGAGCGCGCTAACATTATGTTGCAACCTTTTTAATTTCTTCCTTCTCCTCTTGATCCTTCTCCTGCGTCTTTCCCTCGTTTTGCTTTTCCCCCTGGCTTTCTCCTGCCGCTTTTTCCTCAACTTGCCCCTGTTCTTCTCTCTCCAGGGTTTCCAGGGCCAGGGTCAGGGATGAGAGATCGGCGACAAACCATACGATGTCACGACACAGGCGGGTTTCCCAATGCGAGATGACATCACTACTCAAGTAGTGAGCGGTCGCCACAAAGAAAACTTCCGACATGAAATCGATTGGAAGAGACATGCTGGCCCAACACTCCCGCAACTTAAATTCCGGCAGTTCATCCCGATCGATATCAAAATTGGTAATGTCACAGAAACCCAAGTTGAATTTCTCGATCTGGTAGTCGAGCACCCTCTTTTCTTCGAGGAGTTTGAGGTCCCATGTTAAAATTTTCAAGAGGCAGGCGTTTTTAATTTCCCCTTGCTCGAGGTGATTGGCCATTTGGGTCTTTGCCTGATCGACCATTTTAGATTCGACCAGCCGGAGACGAATGAGTTCATCGCACATTTGCTCATTTACTTTTTTCGCCAGGATAATTGATGGATCCATTGACTTAAAGGGTTAGAGTTACCATTTCAAAGGGCTTCAGTACCTGGTAATCACCTACCATGTAGGTTGGTAAATCGCCAGCATAATTTTTCAAATTTTCGTCGTAATGGAAATCATAGTCGCCCTCGAAAGTTACTCTTCTGCCTACCAGTGCTCCAAAGAATTTTCCCGAGCTTCTCTTGCGGAGGGTTACATTCATTCGTGGAGCGTAAAAAGCAGCGTAAATATCGGAATTACCTTCCAGCGTATAAGAAGGTAAAGCGCCAACGTCGTTAGACATGGCCGTCGAGTAAATGATTACCTTTTCTGGATCTTTGGATTTGTTGTCGAGTCCAGGCTTATTTTGTTTTATATTGATATCATCTTTGACATATATGACCAGCCGTCCATTAGGCTCAGTCACTTCCAGCAATCCGTCAATTACTACATCATCGGTTACGACAATCGCCACGTTACCGTTAATGCGCAGTGTTTGGTTTTCTTGAATATGCAAGTCGCCGGTAATCTTGTATTTCTCAAGCGTGGTTCCGGCGCCGAGTTCAACCAAATTATCTCCGGGCAAAACATACGCGGTAGTCCCCGTAATCGGAGTTATGTCCGGGAAAGCAGCCTTGAAATCGGCGGATATGCGGGTGGAGTCAACATTGACTCCCGGGAGTGTGTTAACCCCGTAAATCTTTCCATTGTCGCCGACTTCGGGAGGAAAATCGACCGGATCAGTAGCCACATAGACATAGATCATCCCGTGGTTTTCATTTTTTTCTTCCGAGTACATCTTTTCACAAGCTACAGAGCCGTTGTCATTGCGGTTCAAAAAAATATCGTAATCGCCCAGGGTGGAGTCATAACTGTCAATATTAGCATAGGTATCTAAGGAACCAGAAGCCTTTTCAAAACGAACATAATTGGTCGCTGTAATCCCGTTGCCAAAGAAGGAGCGAGGCGTAAGGACAACTTTTATTTGTTCCCTTAATTGTTCGCCTGAAATGAGATCGATTGTAGCCTCACTAAAAATGACCGGGTTGAAGACCGTGTCTACTATTTTGACCGTCACATTGCCGATCATGTTGTTGCCGACATCGATCGGGTCCAGCACCCGCAGAGCGTCAACTCCGGAAATACTCCAACCTGTCCAGTCTTGCTGGTTGAGCGCCAGAACGGCCGTTTCGGCGCCGGCCTCTGCTAAATTGATGGCGCTACGCTCGTAAAATTTCCGGTTCGCCATCTCCAACTGCAATAGGGTCAACTGCAAATAGCTGCCCACGACAAAGCCCAATAAGCCCGCCACGAACAAGGCAATGATAAGTATCGAACCCTTTTCCCATTTCGACATCAGTAACCAACTGATTTATTACGCATAATTATATATGTCGAGACATCATAGTAGGCTTCACCGCGAACGCCTTTTCCACGCACCAGCGTTGCATTCATCAGAATTTTCTTTGCCGCGATCGCTTTGGTGGTCTCATTGCCCGCCAAGTTGTGATATTTGAAGGTCAGATTCTCCAGGCCCTTCAAGAGCAGAATCGTATTCGTGTCGGTGATACGAGACAGAGTGTCTGCACCGGAGTCATATACATATGCGATGTCGTCTTCGGCCGGGGGCGTTTCCAGTGTAAATCCATTTGCCGATAAAGAGTAGATATCCTTGGCGACCCGAACGTCACCGGTAAAATATTGCAGCGCCAGCCTACTCTGCGCCTCCATCTCTGCATAATGATTCAGACTGATGCTGCGCTGCATAATCGTCGAAAAGGACGAAACAATAGCAGCCAATATGATTATGCTAACCGCCATCGAGATGATCACCTGGGGCAATGTAAAAGCCCTCAGAGCAGGCTGATCATGTGCCCGGAAAGAGGAAGGGGGGAAGCAGGCAAACTCAGAGCGCCCGGTAATAATAGTCACTGAGCCCCTCCTTGGAATAGTAGGAGACAAACTCGCGGCTATGCGAGATTCCCCTTAGATCCTTCCAAGTAACGGTTAAACGGATCTCTTTCTGGTCGCTGCCCTTGTTGCTGATGAGCCGCTGGCAACTGTAATCGCGCAACGGAACGTTCGTAAAATATACGGTCGGGTCAAAACTGCCGTTACCCAGACTAGCTACCTCGTCCCATTGCAGCGCTCGTACTGTTTCCATTTCACATTGCAAAAGCTGTGCGGAAAAATTGTAGCTCTTCACATTTTCCGAGATCAAAATCGACTGTCCCAACCCATTGAAACAGCCGGCCAGCACCAATGTGAGCACCCCGGCGCCCATCATCGCTTCCACCAATGAAAATCCACCCTTCTTCCGCTCGGTCCGAAAATCTTCACCTTCGGCTCCACGCAGATAAACTCTGGGATTATGTGTTCCTTGTCTTAGCCAATTCATTTGTTTCTCCCTCATTCTTCCAAACTGTGCGGCTAATTTATAGTATTAGCTTTTATGATAACAATCAATTTATATATAATTCTAGTAGTTTTACAATCTTTTTATTAGATTTTCACCCCAGAGGGGTTAAAAAAGAATGTTTTATTAATTTTTTACAAATTAATCAGTGCTGCCGCGCCTTCTCGAAGTGTTTTTCTCACACACAGGCTGCTACTTTCGCTATTCTCAACACCCAGGGTCTGTTACCCAAACCATGGTGGAGTTGCTGGAAGCAAGGGAAATGACTTGCTTTTAGAAGGGCTATTATCTTCATTGTCATTTTTCAAAATCCCCAGGAGTAAATTATGCTTTCTTTCATGAATTATTTCTTAATGGTGGTCATGGCCCAGGCCTCACAGGGGCCAGACCCCACGATGCAGTTCGTTATCCTGGGCCTGCTTTTCGCCGGAATGTGGTTCCTCATCATCGCCCCTCAGCGCAAGCGGCAAAAAGATCATCAGAAAATGATCGCTGATTTGAAAAAAGGAGACGAAGTGGTGACCGCCGGCGGGATATACGCAGTGGTCACCAACATTAAGGATGATAAGTTCGTAGTGAGGATCGCCGATAATGTTAAGGTCGAGCTGAGCAAGGGTTCCGTGCAAACCAAAGTCCAAGAGGCCCAAAGCCAATAATGATGGCCGTGATCAGGAATAGACCAAGGGTTCGCCGCACCGGCCGGGGACCTATAGTTACATGAGCGGCAACATAATCTGGAAGTGCGTTCTCTCGGCAATGGTATTGGCATGGTCCGTCCTCAACCTCATACCTTGGCACGATACTCCGTTCGCCGACTACGTGGCGGCTCATGTCACTGCTCAAGAAGAGGAATTCAATGCGTTGCTGGTCCGCGCCGCTGACCAAGTCGAGGCGGGGGTGGAACCCACCGTATTCGTCGCCCTCAGGCATATCATCAATGAGGATAGAGTAGACCTGTTGAGCTTTTTCCCGGACATCAATGTTAGCGACATACGGAATCTTGAAAAGCGCAACGATGTCCTGTTGCGCGAATTACTGCGACGTTCCCAAAGCAACTTAAAGCTTGGGCTCGACCTCAAGGGCGGTGTGGCCTTCACCTTCAAGGTCAGTGAAGAGGATCTTTCCCCGGAGGCCTGGCAACGGGCCCAACAACTTTCACAGGCCGAAATCATCATCGCCAACCGTGTTGACGGCATGGGAGTCGCCGAACCCATTATCCGTAAAAAAGGTGACGCCCGCATAGAAGTACTGATGCCCGGTATTTCCACTCGCGACAACCCCGACGCCATCGAATCGCTGCAGGCTCCCGCCCTTCTAGAATTCAGCACGGTCCACCGCACCGTCCGGCCTCCACAGGAGACGCCATTGGGCTACGTGGCCATGACCCAGGAACGCGAAGACCGCAAAACCGGCCAACTCTATGAGGTGTCTTTATACGTGAAGAAGCTCCCCGATATGACCGGTGAGATTATCAAGAACGCCTATCCGGGTCCCAATGATGCCGGCGGATATTGGGTTTACCTCAATTTTACCGACGAAGGCTCCGACCAATTCGCGGACGTTACCAGGAGAATAGCCGAAGAAAATGACGAAACTAACACAGTGGGGCTAATGGCCATTATCCTCGACGGCCAGTTGTTTTCCGCTCCAAGCGTAAGAAAGGAAATCCGGGGAGGTTCCGCGGTCATCGAGGGGCGGTTTTCGCAACGTGAAGCCATGGAGCTGGCCAATGTTCTAAACAACCCGCTGGAGGTTGGTCTGCAAATCGAGGAAATGTATGAGGTGGGTCCTTCCTTGGCGGAGGATGCCCGCCAAGCCAGCCTGAACGCGGCTGTAATAGGTGCTGTGCTGATCATCCTTTTCATGGTTCTCTACTATCAATCGGCGGGCATAGTGGCGGTAGTGGCGATATTGTTTGATATTATCATAGTGGTAGGCGTACTGGCCAATTTTAACGCCACATTGACACTTCCGGGTGTGGCGGCACTGGTGCTCACCATCGGCATGGCGGTGGATGCCAACATCTTGATCTTCGAACGCATACGCGAGGAGCTCAAACTTGGTAAAAACCTGCATAACGCTCTGCTCTCGGGTTTCGATAAAGCATTTTCTACAATTGTGGATGCCAATGTAACCACACTGATCACCGCCTGCATACTCATCTGGTTGGGCACCGGCCCGGTAAAGGGGTTTGGGGTCACCCTGGCCGTGGGTATTCTGGCCTCGATGTTTTGCGCCCTGGTTGTTACTCGCTGGATACTGGAGCTACTGATAATTACCGGTCTGTCGAAAAAACTGATCGCCCTGAACCTGTTCAAGCTGACCGATACGCCGTTCCTCGATTTTAGCAAACCAGCTTTTATCGCCTCATGGTGCGTGGTCTTTATCGGCGCCCTGTCCTTTACCGCGCATTTCGATCGGATATTCGGAATTGACTTCCTCGGCGGAGATGAAATCACGGTCACATTCGAGCAGAAGCTCACTTCGGAACAAATAGCGCAGGCAGCCGAGCAAGGCGGCTTCGGCGAGGTCAATCCACTCTACCAGAGTCGGATCGGCCAGAACCTGGAAATCCTCACAATCCAGACGGTGGAGGGCCGGGGAGCAGAATTTTTTAATGCCATGCAGAAAACATATCCCATAGCGGGACTGGAACTGGCAGGCGAGACCCGCATCGGTTCCTCGGTTGGCGACGACGTGAAGTGGAGCGCCTTATTGTCGATCTGCGTGGCCTTGTTGGGTCTACTGCTATTTGTGGCGGTGCGTTTCGAATTCGGTTACGGCATAGGAGCCGTCGTCGCCACCGTTCACGATATTTTGATGACGGTGGGCGTGTATATTTTCCTTGGCAAATTTCTCGGAATCGGCAGCGGTCAGTTCAGCGCCCCGATGATCGCCTCAATTCTCATGATCGTCGGTTACTCCATAAACGACACAATTGTCGTGTTTGACCGCATCCGGGAGGAATTGGCCCTGAACCCGGGATTGAACCTGCGCAAGGTGGTCAACCTTGCAATCAACCGAACCCTGTCGCGCACCATTTTGACCAGCTTGACCACTATGCTGGCCACCCTGTCCCTTTATATGTTCGGAGCCGGTGTAGTGGTGGATTTCTCCCTTGTTTTTCTCATCGGGATAATCACCGGGACCTTTTCCTCCATTTTCATAGCCAGTCCGATATTCTTCTGGTATCATAAAGGCGACCGCAAAAAAGTGCAGGAGGGCCACATCCTGCCCCACTACGAATGGGACACTTCAAAAAGGGCTGCCAGGTGACTTGAAGATGCGATGGATTTGCCACCCCCTCGACAAAGATAAGGTCGCTGCCCTTAGCAGTCACCTGGGCATTAGCGACATAGCCGCAGGCGTCCTCGCACGCCTCGGTCTGACCGACCCGGATGCCGCCAACAAATTCCTGCATCCGCAACTTAAGAACCTGGAGGACCCCTTCGAGATTCCGGGGTTGAGTCAGACAGTTACCCGGTTGCGCAAAGCCATGTCGGCGCGCGAGAACATAGTTATTTTCGGAGATTACGATGTTGACGGTGTTACCAGTACGACCCTGTTGACGAGTATCCTCAGGGAATTTTCTGTGTATCCAAGGTATTTCGTGCCGAAACGACTAACGGAAGGCTACGGGCTTAGCCGCGAGGCCATCGACCGAGTTCTGAAAGAAGGAGAGCCCGACTTGTTCATCGCCCTGGATTGCGGCACCAACAACCACAAAGAAGTCGCTTACCTCCGATCCCTCAGTGGCGGGAGCACCGACGTCATCATAGTAGATCACCACACCTGCAAGGGGACTTTGCCCGGCGATTGCCTCATGATCAATCCCTGCCTCGACTGTGAAATAGACTCACCCAGCCGGGACCTCTGCACCGTCGGTCTAGTTTTCAAACTTATACACGGACTCCTCAAGGAGTTGCGAACCGACGGAGATGATATCGCATCTGGTATTCATCTTAAAAACTACCTTGACCTCGTTGCGCTCGGCACCGTCGCCGACCTGGTGCCATTGCGAGGAGATAACCGCATTCTGACCAAAGCAGGATTGCGGCGCCTGGGCAATACAGGCCGCCGGGGGCTCAACGCCCTTTTCGAAGTCAGCGACATGGTCTTGGGCGAAGAAGTTTCGCCCAGCGATATAGCTTTCAAACTTGGCCCCCGCATAAACGCTAGCGGGCGCCTTGATGACGCCGTTGTGCCCATCGACATGCTATTGTGCGACGACTGGGGGCGATGCATATCAACCGCAAGACGCCTCGATCAGCTCAACCGGCAACGTCAGGAAATCGAGCATAAAATTATCCTTGAGGCCGAGGAGATGGTTGAAGGGGAATTTTCCGGATTGTCGGGCGTCGTCCTTTACGACCCCGAATGGCACCCGGGCGTAGTCGGCGTTATCGCCAGCAGAATTGCGCGCAAGTTTCACCGTCCTTGCATAGTCATGGGAGCCGAAGGCAAACTTGCCAAGGGCTCGGGACGCACCATCCCCGGCATCGATCTGCTGGAGGTGCTCGAATCGTGCAAGGATATGCTCGAAAAATGGGGAGGACACCCAATGGCCGTCGGGGTATCAATTAAGCCGGGCCGCGTGCAAGAGTTCCGAAAGGCCTTTCACGAAAATGTACTCCGTAGCGCCCAAGGGGAAATGCCCGAACCCGAACTGGATATTTGTTGTTGGGTGCAATCCGAAGACATTTCCGAAATCCTTTTAGCCGAACTGGACACACTGCACCCATTCGGCCAGACAAACCCGGAACCCGTATTCGGCTTGCACGGGATTTCCCTCGCAGAATCACCCAGGGTATTTGGCGAAAACCACTTCCGCTTCAAGCTCTCAACCGGAAACAACAGCTCATTGGCCGGCGTAGCCTGGAAACAGGCCGACTATCTGCCTTCGAAAGGAAGCCCGATCGATATGGCGATCAATCTCGGCTGGAACACATGGAAGGGGAGAAAATATCCGCAAGCCAGACTGTTGGCATGGCGGCCGACCGAACATACCCCGGTCTAGCAGGGCGCTGATCACACAAATCCATGCCAATCCGCCGGGTATTTTGTTAAAAAAATTTAAAAAACACCAATTTGCCGTCACAAAAATTGACAGAACTACCCCATAGCGCTTAATTAAGGCACGCCATGGATTCCAGCCCAATTAACAGAGCCTTCATATACAACTTGCAAGGTGTGGCGCGGGGGACCTTTTCTCGGATCCGGTCAACGGCAAATGTTGTAAACACTGCATCCCGCCGCACTATGACAAATACCGTTATGGTCTTTAACCTGACGGATGGAATGACCATTTACGGACCCGATTCCAAAGTTTCGAAGATAGCCAATCAAAACATCGGCACCCTCATCAATATATCCGCCTGACCAGCCGAAGTTGATTTTGGAAACAGACCCTTGAACTATGATACCGGGGGTTAAAGAAAACTCTGCCTGGCACCCCATTTAGCCTTCGATCTTTTCTTCGAGAGCGGCGATCAGTTCGTTCTCGTGGATGCGGGTTTGTTTGGTGCTGTCGCGATCGCGCACGGTGACGGTGCCGTCCTTCTCAATGGTATCGAAGTCCACTGTGATGCCGAAGGGGGTACCGATTTCGTCCTGGCGGCGGTAACGGCGTCCGATAGCTCCGGCGGTGTCAAAAAATACATTCCATCGGCGTTGCAGGTTCTTACAAATCTCCTGTGCTTTTTCGACCAGAGCGGGTTTGTTTTTGACCAGGGGAAAGACAGCCGCCTTGTAGGGGGCAATGCGTGGGTGCAGTCGTAGAACCACACGTTTTTCGCCATCGATTTCGTCCTCGTAATAAGCGGCACATAGCAGCGCGAGGAAGGCTCGGTCGACTCCGAGGGCCGGCTCTATGACGTGAGGCAGGTAGCGCTCCTTGCGGGCTTCATCGAAGTATTCCAGAGATTTGCCGGAGAACTTCTGGTGTTGCCTGAGGTCGTAATCGCCTCGTGCGGCAATGCCTTCAAGTTCCTGCACCCCGTGAGGATATTTAAAGGTGATGTCGGTTGTGCCTTTGGAATAATGAGATAGTTTTTCCTGGGGATGGACGTCCTCACCCAATAGGTCGCGGGGTATTCCGATGTTTTCGAACCATTTCAACCGAATATCAATCCACTCGCGGTAGTATTTGGGCCATATGTCGTCGTCGGGTTGAATAAAGTATTCAATCTCCATCGCCTCGAATTCACGGGTGCGGAAAATAAAGTTGCGCGGGGTGATCTCGTTGCGAAAAGCCTTTCCTATCTGTGCGATCCCGAATGGCACTTTGACCCTTCCGGTGTCCACGATATTTTTATAATTGGTGAATATGCCCTGTGCGGTTTCGGGGCGCAGGTAAGCGACGGAGGACTTATCGCGCACGGCCCCAACGTGGGTTTCAAACATGAGATTGAAGTCCCGCGGTGCGGTGAGTGATCCGGGTTTGCCGGTGGCGGGCGAAGGTATGAGCGCATATTCCTCCGGTTTGGCCTCGGTATAGTCCTTGAGTTCAATGGGTTCGAGTTCTCCCTGCTTTGCCAACTTGCGTTTGAGGGTTAGGGCCTGCTCGTCGGCCTGCTCCTGCATGTCGGGGGATTCAAGAACGGATACGTAACCGATGTTTTCGCCGGCCACTACAATTGGGGAGAAAAATAACTGATCGGCCCGGTAGCGCATTTTCGACTCCTTGCAGTCAACCATGGGATCGGTGAAGTTCTCAACGTGACCGGAAGCTTCCCAGACCTTGGGGTGCATGATTATGCTAGCCTCGACACCTACAATATCGTCTCTTCGGCGCACCATGTCGCGCCACCAGGCCTCTTTGATGTTGTTGCGCATCTCCACCCCGAGCGGTCCGTAATCGAAAAACCCCGCTATGCCGCCGTAGATTTCGGAGGACTGGAAAATGAAGCCGCGCCGCTTGCACAAAGCCACCAAAGTCTCCATGGTGAGAGCGCTTTCGGTTGACGACGGGTCTGACATAAGGCGGGCAACGCTTGGCCTTTTCCAGAATGGGGTCAAGTCTGATTAGGGTCTGTTTCCCATCGCGAAATGGCTGATGGGCGGCTTTTCGGCGGAGCCATCCGGTAATTCCGTGGCAGGGCTCGGCATGTGCCGGAGCGGCAATTTTTCGGCATAATTAGGTCTGTTTCCGAATAAATTTTCCTGGGCCGACCATAACAGTGGCAGGCTGAAGCCGTCCTAGGGATAATATCCGTAAATTCCGGGTCTGTTACACCGAATTTACATATAGGATAATCTGATGCGTCCGTTCGGAAACACGCCGGTGTGGCTGTGGTTCCGATTGGAGTGTCTTTTTGCATTTCGAGGAGCCGAATGATCATCGGCTTTTACCGACTTACTGAAAGCTGCATCGAGTTACCGCCAGACTCTTTTCTTACTATGTCACCCGTAATAAATGAAAGTTTAGGGAGCTGCTGCCAAAACCATGCCGGTAAAGCCTGTAAGGATTCACCGTCATGAGCAACCTTGCGCAGAAGCTCAACGGAGCCGGCAATCCCGCAACTGCGGGTCCCCGCAACAACGCTGCTCCTGACTCCCGGTCCGTTAACCATGATAACCTGACCCGGGCGGTGGTGGACCAGGCCCACGATATCATTATAATTACCGAAGCCGGTCCTCTCGACCCCCCGGGCCCGCGAATCATCTATGTCAACCGGGCCTTTGAACAGGCCACGGGATACTCGGCTGAGGAGATCGTTGGCAAAACACCGGCCTTGATGCACGGCGCGCTAACAAGCACCCAAACCTTGGCCGGAATCTACGAAAGCCTCAAAACGCGCCGTCATGCCCGGGCCGAACTCGTAAAATACACAAAAGACGGCCGGGAGCGCTGGCTCGAAATCGACGTGCGTCCAATCACCGACGCCCAAGGCGCCGTAATCCAATGGGTGAGAACCGAGCGCGACATCACGCGGCGAAAAAACGCCGAAATTTCACTAACGGCTGAAAAAGATCGTCTTGCGGTTACCTTGCGCTCGATCGGCGAAGGAGTGATCGCGACCGATGCCGAGGGCCGCGTATTACTGATTAACCGAATCGCGGAAAGCATTTGCGGCTGGCGGCAGGAAAATGCGCTAGGCAAAAAATCTTCCGATATCGTCAAGTTCGTGCAGACTAAAGAAAGCCTTCCCTTGGAAGACCCCCTCGAGAAAGTGTTGAAGAGAGGACTACCGGTATCCAGTAACAGCCACACTTCGCTATTCACCGATTGTAAAGAATGCAAAAACGTGGCATACAATGCCGCTCCTATCTTTGACAATGCTAACAATATCGTCGGAGGCGTCCTGGTTCTCCGTGACATAACCGAGCAGGTCAAAAACGAAGCCGAACTGCTCAGGTTCCAGAAGCTGGATTCGTTGAGTATCCTGGCAGGAGGCATCGCACACGACTTCAACAACCTGCTTACAGGCATCATTGGCAATCTCTCCCTGGCCCGCAACTGCGTCAACCCCAAGGAATCTGTTTTCTCCATCCTCAACATGGCGAGCAAAGCCGCCCTGCGGGCCAAGAGCCTGACCCAGCAATTGCAGACTTTTGCTCAGGGCGGCACTGCCTTGAAGAGCAAAGCTTCGGTCAGCGATATTCTGCACGAGTCCGGAGGCTTTATACTCAGCGGGACCACCAGCCGGTGCGACATAAGCATTGCCGAAAACCTTTGGCCAGTGGAAGTGGACCAGGGTCAGATCAGCCAAGTCTTCAATAACCTTCTAATTAATGCCTCGCACGCTATGATCGATGGCGGCATCATTTACCTAAATGCTGAAAACGTGGAATATACTGGCGACCCACCTCTGCCCATGGATACGGGTCGCTACGTGCGTATCCGCGTGCGCGATGAGGGAGTCGGCATCAATTCCGAAGACCTTCCCAAAATTTTCGATCCATACTTTACCACAAAGGACGAAGGCAGCGGATTGGGACTCGCCTCCACATATTCGATTATCAAAAACCACAACGGCCAAATATGTGTCGAATCGGAGCCTGGCAAAGGCACCCAGTTCACTATTTACCTGCCCGCCACCGAAGAAGCCGAGTCGCCCACCTCCCGCAGTGAACCCGATCAACTTATCCATCGCGGCCAAGGCAAAGTGTTGATTATGGACGATGAACAACTCATCCAACAAATAACCGGCGATATGCTCACACACCTGGGTTATGAAGCCGGGCTTGCCTCCGACGGCAATGAAGCAATCGCATTATACAGTGAAGCCCTCAAAAACAAAGATCCATTCTCCATCGTCATTATGGACCTCACTATAACAGCCGGCCCGGGCGCCCGGGAAACCATAAAAGAATTGCTCAAACTCGACCCCGAGGCCCGAGCAATCGTCACCAGCGGCTATGGTGGCGACGCCCTCATGACGACCCCACAGTTATTCGGCTTTAAATGCAGCGTCATCAAACCCTACAACCTGCAACAACTCAGCCAAGTCCTGAAAAACGCCTCCGAAGCCTAGGCTGAAAATTCACAGCATCTTCTCAAGGCGTTCTTTAACTTCAGCCCAGGAAGAACCATCTTCGGGGTTTTTCTCTACTTCCTTCTCCGCCTCATCCAGCGCTTGCCGCTGTTCCTCAGTGAGTGGAATATCCGCTGAATCGGAAAGAATCTCATTCCAAAGCTCTTGCACCAAAACGAGTTTTTCATTCCTCGAGAGTTCCTTAATTTCCTGAATCATATCGTAATTATAGTATTGTTTCTCATTTCGTAAACTCCATTTTTTCGGAAAAAATGGGTCAGGCCTGGTGGAACTGTTGTAAAATTCCGGATTGAAGTTTGGGGGAGTGGTGAGCCTTACCGGAAGCAGAGGACGGGGATGAGGCAGCTGCGGATCATGGCGGTGGTGGTGCTGCCGATTAGCAGGTAACGGATGCGGCTGTGGCCGTAGGCTCCCATTAGCAGTAAATCGATTTGTTCTTTTTCGACGTAGTCGGATATCTCTTCTTCGACGTCGCCGTTGAGTATCCGGCAGGTTGGCTGCAGGCTGTTTTCGCGCAGGATGTCTCCGGCCTCTTGCAACCGTTTTTCAGCCTGGTCCTGCCCTTTGTCTTCGGCAACGGTGACGAGGTGCAGCTCCAGATCGTGAAATGCGCTGAAGCCTGCCAGGAACTCGACCGCTTTGCGGCAGGTCGCGCCTCCGTCATATGCCAGGATTATTTTATTTATTTCCCTGAATGAGCGGGATGTCACCATGCAGGGTTTTTTGCCGGCCCGGATGACGCGTTCCATGGTGGAGCCGAGGTGTTCGATGGCATACTCTGCGCTTTCTCCGCGCTTGCCGAGCAGGAGGAGGTCGAAGTTTCCCCCGAAGTCCTCCAGGCAATCGACCAGCAGGCCTGTCTTGTGGTGAAATTCAATCGGCTGCTGCAACCCTTCGTCTTCGAATACTTTGCGGGTGGCTTCTTCGATGATAGCAGCTTTCTGGTTCTCGAGTTCCTGTATCTGGCTGAGCACGTTCTGATAGGGTTGAACGCCGAGGCTGCCCCCCAGATCGGCCACCAATGGAATCTCGAACTGGCGCAGGTCGGTCAGATATAGCGCTTCTACGGCGGCACCGGTGCGTTTGGACAGCCAGGCGGCATACTTGCAGCAGACCTTCGAATAGTTGGAGCCGTCGGTGCAGACCAGGAGCTTTTTCATGACTCATATCTCTATGTTGTCGGGCACGATGCCGCCCTTGAGCACCAGCAGCACTCCGTCCCGTATGACGATGTCGCCTTGCTCGTAGCCATCGGACTTTCCCTCGGGAGAAAGGCGCACGTTGTCGCCGATACGCGCATTCTTGTCGATAATTGAGTTTTTAATGTGGCAGTTTTTCCCAATGCCCATATCGGGTATGTTTTCATTGCGGTTCTTTTCGTAATTTTCCGGGCTTTCCAGATAGTCCTGTCCCATCATCACGACATTCTCGAGGCGGGATCCGGAGCGAATCACGGAGCGAACCCCGACTACACAGCGTTGCAGGTTGGCGTCGCTGAGGATACTGCCATCGGCTACGATGGCGCGGTCAATCTGGCAGCCGGTGACCTTGGTGGCGGGCAGGTAGCGTGTGCGGGTATAAATGGGCCGGTTCTGCTCATAAAAGTTAAAGGGCGGCACGGGGTCCGTCAGGCTGAGGTTGGCCTGGAAGAAACTTTGGACGCTACCGATATCCTCCCAGTAATCCTCGAAGAGAAAACCATAGAGACCAACCTTGCCAAGCAGGCTGGGGATGACCTCGCGGCCGAAGTCAGCCAAATCGGTATTCTGCAGCGCATCGAAGAGAACGCGTTTGTTGAAAAGATAGATGCCCATGGAGGCCAGGCAGTATTTGCCGCCATCGGGGCACTTGGTCCGTCTCAGGAGATTCTCGCTCATTATTAAGCGCTCGGCCTTATTGGTATCGCCGGGTTTTTCAACGAACTCGACGATTGAGAGGTCGTCATCCAAGCGCATGATACCCAAGTCGGCTACCCGGGAGCTTGGAAAGGGCTTGGCCGCCACCGTGACATCGGCTTCGGTGCGAATGTGCTGCTCTACGACCTCGCGGAAATCCAGGCGGTAAAGCTGGTCGCCGGAAAGAATCAAGAAGTAATCCCCGTCAAATGCTTCAAAATGGTGCATGTTCCTTCGCACGGCGTCGGCTGTACCCTGATACCAATCCTCACCCTCCTCGGTTTGCTCTGCCGAGAGGATATCGACAAAGCCTCCGCCGAAAGGGTCAAATTTATACGCCTCCTGAATATGACGGTGCAGCGAAGCAGTATTAAACTGGGTGAGCACGTATATCTTATTCATCCCGCTGTTCAGGCAGTTGCTGATCGGTATATCGACCAGCCTGAACTTGCCGGCCAGGGGGACCGCCGGCTTGCAGCGTTCCCGGGTAATGGGATTCAGCCGGGTGCCCCGGCCCCCGCCCATTATTACACAGATTACCTTTGGTTTCATAACTTCGGAAGAACTTTGACCGCTTTGGCCAATAAGCTTGAACCAATATCGCAGTTCTGCCATCATTTTCAACTTAATTATGTGTGGTATAGTTGGATATGTTGGAACTCAAAATGCCGATGCCATCCTCATTGAGGGGCTAAAGCGCCTGGAATACCGGGGCTACGATTCGGCCGGCCTCGCTCTTTGGGAGGAGGAGGGCCTCCGCATTTTTAAAAAAACCGGGCGGGTGGAAGAGGTGGCCCGCATCGCACTTAGGGCCAAAAACAAATCCCGCCTGGGCATCAGCCACACCCGCTGGGCCACCCACGGCACCGTCACCGAGGCCAATGCCCATCCCCACTGCAGTTCGGACGGTAAATTCTCCATCGCTCATAACGGAGTGATTGAAAATTACGCGGCGATTAAGAAATTTTTATCCGGCGAGGGCTACAAGTTTGTATCCGACACAGATACTGAAGCCCTTGTGAACCTCATCGCCTACCATTACCGCAAGGAAGATTCCGACAACGGCAAAAACCAATTCCTTGAGTCGGTGCGCAAAAGCCTCCTGCACATCGAAGGCACCTACGGCATCGCAGTCATTTGCGCCGACTACCCAAACGACATCGTCGGAGCCCGCAAAGGATCACCCCTGTGCCTGGGCCTCGGTGAGGGCGAAAACATGATCGCAAGCGACGTGTCCACCTTCCTGGGACGCACTCGCGATGTCGTCTACCTGGATGACGGACAGGTTGTCCACCTCACCCCCGATAATTTTACTATAACAACCGTTGCCGACGAATCCGTGTCCCCTGTCATCAGTCAGATCGATTGGAAAATCGACCAGGGCGAAATGGGAACCTTCAACCACTATATGGAGAAGGAGATATTCGAGCAGCCCGTAGCTTTGGAAAACGCAATGCGCGGCCGCTTCTCCATAGATGGCGAAACGGCAAAGTTCGGCGGCCTAGACCTTACTGCACGCGAATGGCGCCAGATAGACCGCATCCTCTTTTGCGCCTGCGGCACCGCCTGGCATGCCTGTTTAGTGGCCGAATATCTCATCGAACGTTACGCCCGCCTCCCCGTGGATGTGGAATACGCTTCCGAGTTTCGCTATCGCAACGCTCCTATGGACAAGAATACGCTGTTGTTTGTCATCAGCCAGAGCGGGGAAACCCTCGACACCTTGGAAGCGCTTCGCGAGGCCAAGCGCAAGGGGTTTCGCACAATGGCCATTACCAACGTCGTCGGTTCCACCATCGCCAGGGAAACCGACGGAGGCATCTACCAACACGCGGGACCCGAAATCAGCGTGGCCTCAACCAAGGCGTTCACCTCCCAGGTACTCATTGCCGCCATGTTAGCCCTTTATCTTGGACGCCTGCGCGACCTTAGTTCCGCCGATGGCCGGGAGATGATCGCGGCCATGAAAAAGGCCCCCGGCTATGTCAGTCAAATACTCGATCAAGCCGATAAAATTAAGGAAATCGCCGAAAAATATGCTGATTGCCCTGACTTCCTGTTCCTTGGCCGCCAACTAATGTTCCCCATCGCGCTCGAGGGCGCCCTCAAGCTCAAGGAAATTTCATACATCCATGCCGAGGGATTTCCAGCCGCCGAGATGAAGCACGGCCCTATCGCCCTGATCAATCCGGATTGCCCCACTGTCTTCATTGCCAACAAGGGAGAAACATTCAAGAAGGCGCTGGGTAACATCCAGGAACTAAAAGCTCGACATGGAAAGGTCATCGTCATCACCTCAGCCGGACGGGAGTTTCCCGAGGACCTGGCTGACGACCTCCTGCAAATTCCCGACACACATGAGTGCATACAACCTATCCTTGCGACCATTCCCTTGCAATTGCTAGCCTATTACACCGCCGTCCATAGGGGATGCGACGTGGACAAGCCCCGAAACCTCGCCAAATCAGTCACCGTCGAATAGGTTTATTGAGTGTTAGGTATAAATGGGTCTGTTGCCCACATAACTTGACCTAACATCTATTTTTCATATAATTAAAAGAATGAATTTGTGGGAGCGGGGGTGTTTGCGTAAGGGTTCGTCAATCATCTTGACCTTGGTTGCCTGTGTCTTATTGGCCACGCCTCTGGGGGCGCAGGTTGTCTTATTGAGCCGTTACAATTTTGAGGGCGATTTATCCGATCTCCTGGGTAATTCCAACTCACTAATTTCGAACAACACGAGCGCGGAATCTTTCGGACCGGATGGATGGACCTGGAATGCAGTCAGCAGCCCCGGCGGAGGGCTCATCATGGATGTGGATGGCGCTCTTGCAGATAATTATTCCATAGGCCTACGGTTTGAATTCGACCTCGTAACCCCCGGATGGCGCAAGATCATTGATTTCCATAACATAGACACGGGTTTATACTTCCTTAATGGTAATATTCAATTTTACCCGGTTACACCCGGATCAACAGTTTTGAGCAATGATACATTTCTGGATCTCATCATCACCCGGGACCAATCGACCGGCCTGGTATCCGTTTATTTGAACGGCAGCACTTCTCCTGAAACATCCTTTAACGATAGCGGTCTCAATGCCGTTGCGCTCCTGACCGGTTCCTCCCAGGCGCGCTTTATTTTTTTCCAGGATGATTCAGCCACTAGTGGAGAATGGACTCCTGGAGGCACCGTCAGGAGAATCCTGGTCTGGGATGCTCCCTTGCTCGGCCCATCCGAACTTACCACGGGGTTCAATGCACTTGCTACCGCCGCTGTTCCCGAACCCAGCTCGTTCGCTGTGGTAATCGGATTATTTGCTATAGGCGCCGTTCTGTTTGGAAGACGCCGGCACTATAATAAGATATAGTCCTTTTGCTTGAAATTTCTACTGGCTGTAGCCTTGTTCGTCGTGGAGGGCCAGATCGAGACCGGATACCTCGACATCCTCCGAAACTCGAAGTCCGATGAGCAGATCGATAGCCTTTAGGGCTACGAACGAAACCACGCCGCTCCAGAGAATAGTTACCACTACACCCTTGAATTGTATAAATAGCTGAGAGCCGACACTTATATCCAATCCACTTCCACCCATAAATGAGGCGGCGCACAGACCTGTCAAAATCGCGCCGACTATTCCACCGATACCGTGGACTCCGAATGCGTCGAGGGAGTCGTCATAACCTAATTTCTGTTTTACCGTGGTCACGAAGTAGTAGCAGATTGAACCCGACGCAAACCCTATGAGCAGTGCGCCGCAAGGGCCGGCGGTGCCGGAAGCGGGAGTAATGGCTACAAGCCCGGCGACGGCTCCGGTGGCAATGCCCAGTACACTTGGTTTGCCGTGTCTGATCCACTCCAGAAACATCCAGGAAATCGCAGCCGTTGCTGTTGCTATCTGGGTGACTAACATTGCCATACCCGCTACACCATCGGCCGCCAACTGGCTGCCGGCGTTGAATCCGAACCAGCCGACCCAGAGCATAGATGCGCCGATGAGGCAAAACGGCATACTGTTGGGCTTAATTTGATCCCTGGGATAACCGACGCGCTTACCGATAAGGATACAGGCCACCAGACCGGCAATACCGGCGTTGATGTGAACAACCGTGCCGCCTGCAAAATCGAGCACTCCCCAATCCCCGAAGATGCCGCCGCCCCAAGCCATATGGCAAACAGGAAGATAAGAAAACGTGAACCATAGGACGCTAAACCAAAGCATGGCCGAGAATTTCATCCGCTCGGCAAAGGCGCCTACTATGAGGGCCGGCGTTATTATGGCGAAGGTCAACTGAAAGGTGATAAACACCGATTCCGGAATTGTTCCCGACAGTGAGTCCGGCGTGACGCCGTTGAGGAAGGCTTGGGATAATCCGCCGACAAATTTGTTAAGTCCCCCGCCATCTGAAAATGCCATGGAGTAACCGAAAATCACCCAGAGAACAGTGATAATGCCCGTCAGGGCGAAGCACTGCATAAGTACCGAGAGGATGTTCTTGGAACGCACCAGGCCCCCGTAAAAAAGGGCCAATCCAGGTATGGTCATGAATAATACAAGGGCTGTGGCAGTCAGCATCCAGGCGGTGTCGCCAGTATTCAGGACGGCTTCATCCTGTGCCAGTAGGGGAATAGGCAGACAGAAGGCCATAAGCAGCAACAATTGGATACGTCCAGGGGTAAGAGATTTCATTATCATGTTTTTTTCCTTTTCTCGATGGGGTGTTAAATGGCTTCCGACCCGGTCTCTCCCGTGCGAATGCGCAGGACATCTTCCAGGTTCACTATAAATATTTTACCGTCCCCAACTTTGTCAGTTCGGGCGGACTCGCAGATGGTTTTGACCACCTTATCAACCATTTCCGAGGCGACGGCGATTTCCAATTTGATCTTTGGGACAAAATCTATCTGATATTCGGAGCCCCGGTAGATTTCGGTATGACCCTTCTGTCGTCCGAAACCCCGCACTTCGCTAACGGTTAGACCTTGCACTCCCACTTCCGACAGAGCTTCGCGCACTGAGTCGAGTTTGTGGGGCTGAATGATTGCTATGAGGTATTTCATTATGTAAAAACAAGAAGATGCAGGATTCGTGCCATCTTAAAGAATGGGTCATAAATTGTGCATGATTAATCAGTGGACCGGCACGACGATGCTCGGGTTGGTCATGTCCGTGAATTTTAGGGCAAGCCGATTTTGCTTGTTAGCTCATTACAAAATGAACGGAGCTGTTGCCCAAACCAGGGTGGCGTTGCTGGAAGCAAGTTTGACCTTGAACAAGGCGGCTTCGAGATAAGAATGCGTGTATGGCCTTTTATCTCGAAGCGAACGCTGCTCAAGGTTCAAAATCGCTCCAGCCCGAAGGGTTGCGGCTGCGTGGGCTTCTCACCGCGTTACTCATGCCGGTAAAGCCTGCAAGGATTCACCGGCATGAGTCCCGCGACTGCGGGACGCAGAAGCTCCACGGAGCTCGCAACAACCCTCATCCTGATTTGGGCAACAACTTCAAGCAGCGTTGCCTACCTGCAAAACCCCACAGGCAATGAACATTTTCCCTCAAAAATCCGAATTTTGCGAGTTGGCCCGGCAAGGCAATCTCGTGCCCGTCTATACCGACCTGATGGCCGATTTCGAAACTCCGGTATCAGTATATGCCAAGCTGCGGGCCAAGGGACCGGCTTTTTTACTGGAATCCATTGAGGGAGGCACACACGTGCACCGAAACTCTTTTATCGGCTGCCAGCCCCGTAAAATCTTCAAAGCCTGCCGGGAGCAAATCGAAGTAACCAGGCGCGATGGTGAAACATACACCACACAGACACCGGCCGATCCCCTTTCTGCTATTGAGGAGGAAATGCGGCAATTCAAGCCTGTGCGCATCGAGGGCATGCCGCGCTTCATTGGCGGCGCGGTCGGCTTCATCGGTTATGAGTATATCAACTGCATCGAGCCAACAGTACCGCTTGCCGCAGCCAATCCACTGGAGATGCCGCTGATCCACTTTATGATTACCGATACGTTGGTGATTTTCGACCGGGCCAATCAAACCCTTCGTCTGTGCGTCAACGCCCATATCGAGGGCGATCCCGAAACCGCTTATAATGAAGCGACATCCGCCATACATGCCCTCTTCGAAACCTTGCAACAAGGCAGAGAACTGGCTCCGGCGCCCCTGGCGAAACCCGGACCTATCAAAACGCCCCCGGGAAATATGAAGCGTGAAGAATTCGAACGAATGGTGGAAAAAGAAAAGGAACATATTCGCGCCGGCGACGTGATACAGGTTGTAGGCTCGCAACGTTTCGAAAAGGATTTCAATGCCGCTCCTCTAGACCTCTACCGCGCACTGCGAACGGTCAACCCATCTCCTTACATGTTCCTTTACGATCCGGGCGACTTTGCGCTCGTCGGCGCTTCACCCGAAGTCCATGTGCGCCTCACCGATGGACTGGCCGAAATCCGCCCAATCGCCGGCACCCGTCCGCGCGGCCGCGATATTGATCAGGACCTGGCTCTCGAACGCGACCTTTTAGCCGACGAAAAGGAAAGAGCCGAGCACCTCATGCTGGTGGACCTGGCCCGCAACGATATCGGACGGGTCTGCGATTACGGAAGCGTGACAGTGCCGGAGTTTGCAGCGGTTGAGCGCTATTCACATGTCATGCACATTGTCTCCCAAGTCGAGGGTCGGCTGCAATCCAACCAAAATGCTTACGATCTGATGCGGGCAACCTTTCCGGCAGGCACAGTCAGCGGGGCGCCGAAAATCCGCGCGATGCAAATCATAGCGGAACTCGAGGGTGAACAGCGCGGCCCGTATGCCGGAGCGCTCTGTTATTTCAGCTACGATGGAAATCTGGACTCCTGCATCACCATAAGGACCGCCCTGATCAAGGATGACCGCATCTACATCCAATCAGGCGGAGGCCACGTGGCCGACTCCGACCCTCCATCCGAATATGAGGAGACCCTCAACAAGGCTGCCGGCATGTTCAAAGCCGTCGCCATGGCCGAAGAAATGGGTTCATTCTTCAAAGCGAATCAGATTCCCTCCAGTCAAGCTGGATAATTGTTTACTAATCTCAGCCGGGCCTCCATACTTTTCCTTCAGGGAAAGCATGCGGGCTTGCTCTTTAATACTCTGCAGCCCGTTCTATCCCCTCAACTTCCATAGACAGGCATGCCTAAGAACACAAATAGACCAAACGGAGCTGACACTCCGCAGTTGACCGAGAAGAGCACGATCAAGCTCTACATGCAGGAGATTGGCCAAATTCCCCTCATTACACGCGAGGAAGAGGTTGTATTGGCTGGCCGGATAAAGAAGGGAGACGAGGAAGCCCGATCCAAGATGATCAAGGCCAATCTACGCCTGGTCGTTAAAATCGCGCATGATTACGCCAATTTCGGACTTCCACTGCTCGACCTCATAAGCGAGGGCAATATAGGCCTGATCAAGGCTGTGGAACGATTTGACCCTAACAAAGGGGGCAAATTGAGTACCTACGCGGCATGGTGGATCAAGCAATCCATCAAGCGCGCACTCGCCAACCAGAGCAAGACAATCCGCCTGCCAACACACCTGGTCGATAAAATCTCCCGCATGCGCAAGGTCTCCCTCTTGCTCGCCGAAGAGTTGGGCCGCGAGCCCACCGACGAGGAACTGGCCATGGAAATGGAAATGTCGCTTGGCAAACTCGCCCACCTCAAGAGCGTAAGCCTTCGACCCACCTCGCTCGACGCCCCTATAGGCGATGACGAGGGCACCAGATTTGGCGAACTGGTCGGTGACGAGACGGCCATTAGCCCGTCCGATAAACTGCGTAGCAAATCGCTCAACAAAGACATCATAAATATGGTCGACCAGCTCAAGGGACGCCAAGCCGAGATTATTCGCCAGCGCTTCGGCCTCGCCGGCGATAAACCCAAGACATTGGAGGAGGTAGGAGAAATATTCGGCATCACGCGCGAACGGGTGCGCCAACTGCAAAACACAGCACTCTCCAAAATACGCAAGACCATGGTCAGTAAAGACAAGCAGCGCACCATCAAAGAAATTCGCGCAAGCAAGCTAAAAAAACAACGCATGGAAGTCATTCAGGAATTCATGGAGGAACAGGCTGAGGACATAAGCGAATAGGCGAAGCCCGACGAAGCTCGCAGGGCGAAGTCGCGGCGAAGTCGTGGCCACAGGAAAGTCCGGCATTAGACATTAAGCCAGATATGGTAAAAAAAGCAGGTTCGATAAAAATCATCTCCGGAGGTCAGACAGGGGCCGATCGGGCCGCGCTCGATTCAGCCATCAAGTCTGGCTTGCCCTGCGGCGGGTATTGCCCTCTCGGCAGGCTGACCGAAGACGGCCGCCTCCCACGCCGGTATCCCCTCACCGAATCGCTTTCAAGCAGCTACCTTGTGCGAACCTTGCAAAACCTCTTGTGCAGCGACGCGACAGTTTGCTTCTACCACGGGGAACTCGAGGGAGGAACGGCCAAAACCGCAGACTTCTGCCGCCTGCACGACAAACCGTTGCTGCTCATCGACGCCGCGACGACGTCTGCGCCCCGTTCTGCCGCCAATTTGCTTGCCTTTGTCCGCAAACATCGGCCCGGAACTCTAAATGTAGCAGGGTCACGCCAGAGTAAATGTCGAACCATTTACGCATACACGCGAACCGTTCTGGATGCGATACTTCCCAAATTAGCCGCTAACAGAAAGACTGGACGGCTATGACAGACCATACAGGTTAAATAAAGGAATTGCCTCAGGAGGATAACCCCCTGTATATTTAGAGCCTTTTATAACCGCAAGAATCGAATTCGGTTAACCTATCTTGCAATGGAGGACGGGGAGTTGGATCTGAAACAAATAAGACAAATTATCAATATGATGGAAAAGTTCGGGCTCAATGAATTTGAGATCGAAGAGGAAGGCTTCAAGTTGCGTCTTAAGCGCGGCCCGGATGATACTGTGGCAGTAATGTCCCCGGAGCCCAATCCGGTGCAACTGGCCGGCGCCACGCCCGATCCCTCAGCGGCATCTGCTGAAGCCACAACCGCTCCCGCAGTTCCGGAAGAAGAAAAGATAGAAGAAACTGGCATTGTTTACATAAAATCTCCCCTGGTGGGCACCTTCTACCGCGCTCATTCACCCGACAGCCCGCCATTTGTGGATGTGGGAACGGAAGTTGAGGATGATACCGTCCTGTGCATAATAGAAGCAATGAAAGTAATGAACGAGATTCAGGCCGAAATGAAGGGCTCTATCCTGGAAGTCCTTGTCGAAAACGGCGTATCGATAGAGTATGGCCAACCAATTTTCAAAATAAAGCAGGCCTAGCCCGACTTTTCTCATGTTTCAAAAAATACTCATAGCAAATCGGGGAGAAATAGCCCTGCGCATCATTCGAGCATGCAAGGAACTCGGCATCGCCACCGTCGCCGTATATTCCGAAGCCGACGAGCAATCCCTGCATGTTCAACTGGCCGACGGTGCGATCTGCATCGGCCCACCCCCAAGTTCCGACAGCTACTTGAAAGCCGACAGGCTCATTAGCGCGGCGGAAATCGCTGATGTGGACGCCATACATCCCGGATATGGCTTTCTCTCGGAAAACCCTACCTTTGCCGAACAATGCGAAAGCTGCAAAATCAAGTTCATCGGGCCCAAATCCTCAAGCATAGCCAAGATGGGGAACAAGTCGCTGGCCCGCGAGATCGTTAAAAACGTCAAAGTGCCGATAATTCCCGGAAGCAACGGAACCATTGAATCTCCCCAAGAGGCTCTCGATTTGTCCGAGAAAATCGGCTTCCCCGTCATCATCAAGGCAGCGTCCGGCGGCGGCGGCAAGGGCATGCGTTTGGCCCATAATAAAATTTCTTTCGCCAAAGAGTATGCCAACGCCCGGATAGAGGCCGAAAAATCTTTTGGGTCCGCAAAGATCTATATCGAAAAATTCCTCGAAAACCCAAGGCACATCGAGTTCCAGATTCTTGCCGACAGCTACGGAAACATTGTTCACCTGGGCGAGCGTGAGTGTTCGGTTCAGCGCCGCTTTCAGAAATTGATCGAAGAGTCCCCCGCGCCGTTCCTCAGCTCCAGCTTGCGCAAGCAAATGAGCCAGGCCGCCATTCGCGTGGCCAAGGCGGCCAACTACGAAAACGCGGGCACCGTCGAATTCCTGGTCGATGATAACGATAATTTTTACTTCATCGAAATGAACACACGCATCCAGGTCGAACACACGATTACTGAGGAGACCACCGGCATCGACTTAATAAAGGAGCAGATAAGAATCGCCGCCGGCGAGAAACTTCAAATAGACCAAAAATCTATCAAATTCGATAGACATGCCATTGAGTGCCGCATCTGCGCCGAAGACCCCGCAGACAACTTCGCCCCCTGCCCGGGGCAGATCACCCTGTATTACCCGCCCGGGGGACACGGAGTACGGGTCGATTCACACGTTTACGGCGGTTATATTATCCCACCGTATTACGACAGCATGATCAGCAAATTAATAACATATGGACGCACCCGCCAAATTGCGGTTGACCGCATGTATCGAGCCCTTAGCGAATACATCATCCGAGGGGTTAAAACCACAATCCCTCTGTCACTGGCCATAATCCAGGACCCACTTTTCCGCCAAAAAGGCCCCAACATCGGTTACGTGGAAGAATTTCTCAGTCGAACACCTAAAGACCTCTTTAGAAACCACCAAAAGGAAGAATAATGGATAAGAAAAAAGACGAACACAAAGCAATCGAGCCCGCTGATCTCGAAAGCATCCCAACAATCAGCGAAGCGTCCAATTCACTGGGCGATATCAAAATCAATCATACCGTAGTCGCAAGCATAGTTAAATTGGCTACCATCGATGTACCAGGCGTAGTCTCGATAGCAGAAGCTGGTTTTGTCGGTGAAATCGCAGGAATTTTTTCCAAAAAAGATTCCGGCGCAGGCATACAAGTCGGGGAAGACGAAGATGCTAACTATGTCATCGCCATAAGGGTCATTCTCTCCTTTGGCATCGAGCTGGCCAAAACCGCTTACGAAGTACAGACCTCCGTGCGCGACCAAATCGAAAAAATGACCAACAAACGTGTGTCCAGGGTGGATGTCATCATAGACGGTGTCAAAATGCCCGAACCCCACAAAGAGGTAAGCGAACAGGAAGCCTGGCAGGAAACTTCCGCCGAATAGCCCCTCCTTAACCGCAATATAGCAACCATCTCACCATGGAAAAAGCCCAACAGCTACTGGAACGCCTTCTGGAGGGCCTCCCCGATCCCTTTATAGTCCCTATAGTCCCGGCGGCGGTCCTGTTATTGTTCTTAGGCCTGTGTTTATTCGCCTTAAGAAGGCGCCAGCCAAAGGAAATCCTGGCCTTCCAAAACCAGGCTGGCCAGGTTACGGTCGCCCGCCAGGCCATCACGGATTTAGTAAAGCGGGTTTGCCTGGGCAATGATAGCGTCGGTAAATGCGCCATCCGCATCCGCATGCGCCGCAACGCTCTCAACATTGTGGTGCGTATTCAATTGCTCGCGGGAAGCCATCTAAACGATGTCACCAGCGCCCTTCAGGATGGCATCTCCCGCACGCTACAAGACAATCTAGGAATCGAAAATCTGGGCGACATCAACATCGTGGTAACCGGCTTCATGGGGCACACTGACCTTTCGGGCGCCGAGCGCATAGATTCCACCAAAGACTTGGGCGATCCGGAATAACCTTTGGCGCAATTTCCGAATTTCGAGTTTACCTGCCGTCCGTGGTTACCGAATAACTTTCGCCATTCGGGATATATCGGGATCAACGGTGAAACTCAGCCTGCACCGAGCGCGCTTTTACGGCATTCTTGACACCGCCTACGTGAGCCGCGCCGATTGGACGGCCAAGTGCGCGGCCCTGCTGGAAGGAGGCGCGGACATCATCCAGTTGCGCGCCAAAAAAGAGAGCCATGCCGAACGCGTGGCGCTACTCGAAGCCGTCTTGCCTCTTTTTGAAAAATTTGAAAAAAATCCCCCGCCCCTGATCATAAACGATGATATCGATCTGGCCCTTAAATACCCGGGTCTCGGCCTCCACGTGGGCCAGGACGATCTTCCGGCTAAGCAAGCCCGCGACCGCCTTGGCCCCGAGCGCATACTTGGACTTTCGACCCACACGCTCGAACAGGCCCATGAAGCCATTGAACTCGGCGCCACACTCGATTACTTCGCCGTGGGTCCCGTCTTCGCCACCGCCACCAAGCCGGATTATAAACCAGTTAGCCTGGAACTCGTGCGCCAGGTAACAGCTCTGCAACCCGAGACCCCCCTGTTCTGCATCGGCGGAATCAACCGCCGGAATGCCTCCGACGTCAAAGCCGCGGGAGCCAATCGGGTTGTAGCCGTCTCCGACGTGCTATGCGCCGCGGACACCGCCGCGGCCGTCCGCACTTTAAGGCGAGTATTCGAATTGTGAGGGGCCAGACCCATGCCTCAGGGCCGGCCACTTATTGTCCCCACCTATTCGTTTAACTGCGATAAACGAATAAGGATAAATTGTGCATTTATCATACTGATTTCGAATATTTACGTATAACTGCGTTATACGAATAAGATTTTGGAAATTTTTGCCTAAAATAAAAAGTAAAATGGATCAGGAAAAGCTCAAAAAAGGCGAGTTTCATGACGGGAACGAATGCTCTATGCAGTAAAGCCACCCGAACTTGAACTCACCCCAAAATACTTCTGGATTAAAGTCCGGCTTTCTCAAGTAACGTAAATTAAGCGATTTATGATACGAAATCATCCTGTAAGGCCATTGGGGCGTCCTTACTCTTCAGTGCTTGCCATAAAGCCTCCCGGGATACATCCTGCCTCGCACATGAGAGGGCTTCTTTAACCGCTTACCAGAATAGATATTTTTGCTAGGCTGCCTAAGGCTGCAGCAAGTAGTATAATTATCAGTTAGAGGTTCAAATTTGGAAAAGATAATAATTTGAAAATAATGAGATACACAAAATTTATCGGATTGTTTTTATCGATTGTTTTATTCTTCGTGATCAGTTTTTCCGCACACGCAAATAAATTACAGAAACCAAACATTATTTACATTATGGCTGATGATCTGGGGTATGGCGACTTGGGATGCTATGGCCAGCAGATTATTCAAACACCTAACTTAGATAAAATGGCAAGTGAGGGAATGCGTTTCACAGAATGCTACGCAGGGTCAACTGTTTGCGCCCCGTCTAGAAGCGTTTTAATGACAGGCAAACATACCGGGCACACAACTGTACGCGGCAATGCTGGCGGCATAGGCGGCGTCGTGGGATTGGGAGGCAAAGACGGCAGAGTGCCACTGAATAAGGAAGACATTACCGTGGCCGAAGTGCTTAAACAAGCCGGATATGTGACAGGCATGACCGGGAAGTGGGGACTTGGCGAGCCCAACACCACGGGCGAACCCAATAGTCAGGGCTTCGATGAATGGTTCGGCTACCTCAACCAGAATCGAGCGCATACTTACTACCCAACCTTCATCTGGCGTAATCGTGAACGCGTTCCCCTGAATGGAAATACGGGAAACATGAAGACACAGTACACTCATGATATGTTCACGAATTTCGCGCTTGAATTCATACGCAAGAACCAGAAAAAACCATTTTTCCTGTATGTGCCGTACTGCATCCCGCATTCCGCCTATGAGATTCCCGACACAGCTCCCTACTCTGATCAACCCTGGGCAGAGGACGAGAAGGTACATGCCGCCATGGTTACCCGAATGGACCGGGATATCGGCCGCATCATGGCCCTGCTCAAGGACTTGAAGATTGACGACAACACCATCGTCTTCTTCTGCTCTGACAATGGCGCGGCCAAGCGCTGGGAAGGCCGTTTCGACAGCAGCGGCCCGTTGCGCGGGCGCAAGCGTGACATGTATGAAGGTGGAATCAGAACGCCCATGATAGTGCGCTGGCCCGGCCGGATTGAACCAGGCTCTGAGAATGATCTGGCTTGGCACTTCGCTGATGTGCTGCCGACACTGGCAAAGATAGCCCGAACGAACCCTCCGGATGGAATTGACGGAGTCAGCGTTTTGCCCACGCTTCTCGGCAAGAAACAGGATCTTGCTGATCGCTTTCTCTATTGGGAATTCTTCGAAGGCGGCTATAAGCAGGCCGTGCGTTGGCGCAACTGGAAGGCTGTCAGGCTGAAGCCCGGGCAGAAGCTGGAGTTATATGATTTGTCACAGGACATCGGCGAGAAGCAAAACGTGGCAGCCAATCACCCGAATATAGTAGCCAGAATTAATGAGTACTTGAAGACTGCTCGCACAGAGTCTCAAGCGTGGCCGATCAGAAAACAGTCTAAATAATCTATGGCGAAACCTGCGAAACTCCATCCTAGTTTTGGCAACAGACCCTTGAAGGTTGATCGGCGAAGTTTTTTGCTCTAGCGGATTTGACATTTAGGCGACAGCCGAAAGGACAACGGCTCATCTCCTTCAGCCCAGCCGGGTCAAGGTCGGCTTTTCTCGGCAGTGCGGATGCGCGAAAGCTCGGATGACAGACGCTTGACGATATCGGGATGGTCTTGATAAAGGTTGTTCGATTCTCTGGAATCGTCGCTGAGATTGTAGAGTTGACCTTGGGGACCGCCGGATTGGGGTTTGATTCTGGCCGGTTTGGAAAAACCGCCGGAGCCGAGTCCGCTGATCAACTTCCACGGGCCGGAGCGAATGGTCATTGTGCGATTGCCGGAGGCAATGACCAATGAATCTCGGATCGGCTTATCATCGGGTTGTTCGCCGAGAAGAACTGGTAAGAAGTTGAAACTGTCCGGACCCGCCTCCACGGGCAGTTCGGTGTCGAGAATTGCGGCGAACGTGGCCAACAGGTCTACGAAGCTTATCGTTTGGTCGCTCACAGAACCCGGTTTGACCTTTTCCGGCCAGCGCACAACGAACGGCATGCGGTGGCCGGCTTCCCACGCGTCGGCTTTCATGCCACGCAGGCCGCCGGACGAGTCATGGCCAAAGCGTTCGACGTCCGTGTCGTACCAGACGGGACCGTTGTCGGACGAAAAAATTACCAGCGTGTCGTCGGTCATGTTCGCATCATCGACTGCTTTTAGAATTCGCCCGATCATGGCATCGACCATCATTGTGAAGTCACCGTACATTCCTGCGCCACTGCGGCCCTCGAATTCCGGCGATGGCAGCCAGGGTGTATGCGGCGCGGGGTAGGCGAGATACAGCATGAGCGGCTGCTTGGTGTCGGCCTGGGCGTGGGTTTCAATTACTTTCACGGCTTCGTCCGTGAACCGCGGCAATACATCTTTCAAATGCAAACCCGGCGCGATGCCACCCGCCCGCCAAAATGCGCCCTGAATTGGTGACCAGCCTTTACTCTGGTTGGCCTCGATGTGATTGGTCGGCGGTGTGATAGCGCGTTTGCCGCGAATGTAGAAGTATGGCGGAATATCCGTCGAAGCGCGGATGCCGAAATAGGTTTCGAATCCCCGATCCGCTGGTCCACCTGGCAGAGGTTTGTCGTAACCTTCCTCCTGAAAACCCAAATGCCATTTCCCAACCATCGCTGTGCGATAACCGTGTGACTTCAGCAGCGAGGCGATCGTCATTCTGTCCTCGTCAATCGTAGGCTGTTTCCGCCAGGCGGAGACTTGAGCGCGGAACGGATAGCGGCCAGTCATTAGGCCATAGCGGGAAACGTGGCACAGCGGACCGGACGCGTGGGCGTCCGTGAAACGCATTCCGTCGCGCGCGAGCTGATCGATGTGGGGCGTTGGAATCTTCGAGTCCGGGTTGTAGCAACTCGGATCTCCGTACCCCATATCGTCGACGAGAATCAGAAGAATGTTAGGATGAGCCGCGACAGCCGGCGAACCGACGTGGTAACCGAGCGTCAATGTCAATATTGTAAGGAACCAAAGGAACGAGAGAAAGTTGCGAATCACGATCTATACTCCTCTTGTGGTTGACGCTGGAAATATGAACAGGCTCCGTGCGATGGGTTTTCCGATAGACGTCGAAATTTCATATAATCATATGTTTCGGTTTAGATTAGGACGATTCCTCAAACGTTACTTTCATTATTTCGCGGGCAGCTCAAAGATATCGACCCAAAAGGACATCTTGCCAACATAATGACGCTCCTTTCGCGTCAGCATTCCCGTTTCGGCATCCCTCTCGAAAAGAATCATGTATCCGGAATCTTGACCTACGGAGATCAACCAACGGCCCGAAGGATCGAGGGCAAACACGCGCGGCTTGGCTTCCGCTGGAACGTTCGCTTTCAGCGCAACGCCCGTATCGTTTTCGAGGATGTCGAATACGGCGATGCTGTCGTGCCCGCGATTGGAGACGTAGAGATGACGTCCGTCGGGACTGATCTTGATCTGAGCGCAGGTGTTGGGGCCATCGTAATCCGAAGGCAGGCTGGAAACTTCGGGGCCGGAGACCAGAGCTGGCTTTTCCGCGTCCCATTGCGCCGTGGTGACGCTCGAGTGGGTCTCATTCGCTACGAAAAAGCGCGGCTGGGTTGGATGCCAGACTAGATGGCGGGGTCCCGCGCCGGAAGGCAACCTTAGCGTATGGATCGGTTCCGGCTTCTTGCCGGCCAACAGGCGACTGCGTTCGTAAATTAAAACAGCGTCCATGCCAAGGGCCGGCACCATTACCCAGTTATCAGATTCTCCAATGACCATCTGGTGGGCTTTGGCGATCTCGTCCACTCGCAAGCTCGCCGACCCCACCGAACCATCTGTCCGTATCGGGTAAGCGCCCCAAGCGTTATTCTGATAAGAAGCTGCATAAAGGGTGGAGCCATTCGGATCGAGCGCGAGGTGTGTCGGATTGAGTCCCAACGGCGATACGCTCTCTACCCTCAGTGTACCATCCGGCGCCAGGCCGAGTATCCCCACCTGGTGTATCTTCCGTAGACCAATATAGATTCGTCGGCGATCCGGAGTTAGGCGGAACACGGCGGGTTCGCCTTCCAGCGGAAAATCGTCCTGACGGATCAGCTCGCCAGTCGCCTTAGACAACTGGAATCGGACGATGGTATCGTCTTTGCGCAAGCTAATATAAACTTGGAGGAAGTCGGACTTTTCAGCCGCGAGCGCCATCTGCCTATTGAATAGAAAAGCGAACGTTGCAATGGCGATTGCCAACGGCATGAGGATTCGAATGCGTATTTTCATTTTTATACATAGTTAAGGTTCTCTTTAGATGACTTCTAGTCTCGATCCCAGGGAAAAGCGAAGGTCGGCTGGTTGACGAATCGCTCCATGCCGAGAACCAGACGTGCTCCGCTGCCTGGCGCCAAGCGAACCTTCACTACGTCATCGTCGACGCGAATCCGGGAGCCGTCCGCCTCCACCTCAGTAAAGCGGTGCTCGGCATAGGCGCCGGCCTGGATGACAACCGTACGCGCTTTCGACTGATTGGCATTTACGAGTGTGACTGTCACGCTGTCGTCGGTCATCTCCTCGATCAGAGCAGCCACGTCTTCAGGAATCCCCGGTCCTCGCCGCTCCGAGTCGAAATAACGCAGTCTGCAGAAGAGCGGCGCGGCGAGGTTTCTGATAGGCAAGCCGCCCTCCATCAAGCGGATCAGCGAATCCACGCTGGCGGGATTGTAATCCATGGGATCGTCTGCCAAGCGAGAATCCGGGGTCGTCGTGTCAGCCCGCATCCCAGCCATCCGCTCGCGGATCCTTTCGATATCCTCTCGCAGCTGCTCCAAGGGATAATCGGGATTTTCCCCTTCGAGATATTCCAGCCAACCGTTATTCCCTACCCGTTCGCGGTCCTCGGCCTTCATTGAAAGATAGTAGAGCTCGAGCATGTTCTCGTCGAATCGCCCCTTTGAGTAATAGAACCAACCATCATCCCCGTACATGCGGGGCGTGCGGAATTCGCCGTCGATCATCTTTCCTTGGGCGTTTATCTCATCGGTTTGCCGACGCCACGCATCCAGAAAGCGATCGTCTGCGGTCAGAAGGTAAGCATTCATGAAGGCGAGGAAGCTACGGTGGACGCGGTTTCGGGTTACGATTTTTCCATTTACCGGATTGGTCGGCGTGAAATTCCAGCCATACGTGCCACCGTACCAGCGACCGTCGGCTTCACCTCCGATGGTACCGTCGAGACCGATATTGCTGGGAATGATCCAGTTGTTCCGCTCCATACGCTGACGCCACGCCTCGACGTACTCCAGCATCCAGTCCCGATACTTGCTATCGCCACTCAAAATAAAGGCATTCAAGGCGAGAGTGGTACTCAGCAGATTTAGAGGATGGCCCCCCGTGGTTTCCGTATAATCCTTGAAGTGCTCCAGCATCATCTCGTAACTGTCTTCGCCATGCCCCAACTTGAAGCGGTTCTTTACGTCGATGGGGTCGCCCGTCCAATCCAAGGCAGTCGCCTTACGCATGAGAGGACCGCGGCTGCCGTTAAACATGCTGCGAATAATCTTGTGTTCGGGATCATAGTTCGGGGCCCCGGGATCTTCGTTCATATAGAAACCGGCGTAGCGCCGCACGCGCTTTTGAAAATCGGGGTCGTAGGGATCGGAGAGTCCCATTAAGTTGAATACCTGCAATCCCTCCGCATTGTGCTGCCAGTCGAACATGACCACGAATTCCTTGTAATACATGCCATCCCGAGCGAAGGGCACCTCCGTGGTTTTCGCTTTGGTGTACTGGCGCAAATGTCCTTCCCATGCCTTGCGGTAGAGCTCGTATATGTTGTCCGATCCGCCTATAGCATGCAGGTGAGGCCAATTATTGCAGCTTTCGATCGCATCGTCGGGCCCGTCGTCACCGCCCCAGCGCTCGACGCAAAGCAGCCAGCCTCGCTCGTCGAAATACTTTTCGTAGAATGCCTCGCAAGCCTCGACATTAGCTCGCAAAAGCTCTCGTTCGAGCAAGGCCCATTCAGGTGGAGACATTCGAGTCTCGATTCTAATATCGGCGAAGACGCATACTGCGGAAACGCAAGAGAACGTCAAAATCCGGAGGTGCGATACCAGGCAATGGGTCGATAGATTATTTAATAATTTCATTGTTCAGAATTGTAGTGGGGAAAGAATACAAAGAAAATGACTTTGTAATGATTTTGGAGTGATGGACAGATCTGGCGCACATGAGCAAAACGAGATATCAATCTTTATTTCTGCAACGAATCCATCCTGTATTCAAGCGCGAAAAACCCGAACAGGGGCAGGTTCATAATCAATCCATGCACAAAACCGTCTTTTTGATCGAGATTTCCTCCGCATCGAAGAAGTCACGGCAGTGAAAAGAGGCATAATATACTAAGGAGCCCCGGTTTTGCAGAACACCGGTGGATTGCATTGCACCCGACGACCGCCACAGTATAAAAGAATTTCCATGAAAGTGTTTACCCCTTTGTTTTACGGTGCCGGTCCTATAGCTCTTATGGTCGGCCTTTTGATTTCAAGCATTGTCGCGGCCGATCCCCTCGACTGTGACTTTGCCAACTATGTGCCCACCCGTGGTCTAAAGGCCGAACAAAAAGGTGATTGGTTGGAGGTCGTCTGGGGTGGAGAGGCGGGCCAGACCCTCCGGGCGGTTTTCGCCATCGAAGGAGGAAAGCCGATTGTTCGAGAGTTGGCGATAAAACAACCTGGTCGAAGCTGGGCGGTGCTCGCTGAGAACGTCGCTCCTCATTTCGAAGTCGTTTCAGGCCGCCGCCGCTTATCCCACCAGCAGACAAGACCTTTGCGCAATCTCGGTGTGGAAATAACGGATGCGTTCGTCGAGAAGGAGAAGTGGAACGTTTTCTGGGATGCTCCACTCAACGTGCCTGGCGTCGAACGGCGCAACTTCGACATGCCCCGCAAACCGGACGAGATCCGGCGTGCCGTCTCCTCTTTCGCGGCAACCCGCTGCACAGTGAAAACGGACGGCAGGAGATTGGAAATCACCTTCGACGGCCTCAGCCTCGGCATCTTCTCCGGATCATTGCGCTACACGGTCTACGAGGGCACAAACCTGCTGCGCCAGGAAGCGGTCGCGCGGACGATGGAGCCCTCCGTCGCTTACATCTACCACGCAGGTTTTGACGGATTGACGATCCGGGAAGGCGACCGGATTGCCTGGCGTGACGTCGGCGGTGTATCGCAAACACGGAACTTTGGTGGAGCGCGCAATGATAATCCAGTCGCCCTCAGGGCCAGTAACCGACTTGCCGTGCTCGAACGGACGCGCGGTTCCATCGTCTATTTTCCCCCTCCACATAAGTTTTTCTTCGCCCGTGAAATCGACCTCAACCTCGGCTACGTCTATGTCGAAAAGACTGGCGAGGCCACCTTCGGTATCGGTGTGCGCCAGGCGGAAAAGGAAGAGATGTACCGGCCCTACGGTTTCGCTGACGCGCTCTGGGAAGACAGCGTGCGCCGGTCCCGCAACTTTGCCATGGGCAACTTTGCGCTCTACAATGCGCCTCCCGGGACTTGGCAGCGCATGGCCGTCTATTTTTACCTCTCTTTGGACGGCGCCGAAGCGGCGAGGGATGCGGTCCTGCGCTTTACGCATGGCGACCGCTTCAAGCCTCTTGCGGGTTACAAGGTGGCGGTCAGTCACTTCCACACCCATTTTGCGGAGCGGCTCGTAGACGCAGGATCCTTGGACTTCCAGCCGCCTTGGATACCTGCCTTTCGCGGACTTGGAATCAATATCGCTATGATGTCCGATTTCCATGGCGACGGCCATCCCCGCGACGCCGGACCCCTGAGGTTGCCAGAACTGCACACCTATTTTGAAGCTTCTCGGAGACACTCGGATCGGGAATTTCTTATAATGACCGGAGAGGAACCAAGCACGAATTTCGGCGGGCATTACACGATGGTCTTCCCGAAACCGGTTTACTGGACCCAGGTACGCGAGGAGGGGCAGCCCTTCATCGAACAGCATCCCGATTACGGCCTCATCTACCACATCGGATCGGCCGATGAGGAACTGGAGATGCTGCGCCGCGAAGGAGGTGTCGTATGGCAGGCCCATCCCCGCACCAAAGGATCCACTTTATACCCGGAAACCATCAAGGACACAGAAGCGTTCCAAAGCGAGGTCTTCATCGGCGCCTCCTACCAATCCCTTCCGGTTGACCAATCGCAGGCCCGACTTTCCGAAGAACGGTGTTTCTCCACCCTTGACGACATGAACAACTGGTCCGGACTCAAGATAATGCTAGCTGAAGGAGACACCTACACGAAATACCCAGGTGATGACATCTACAGCACGCTTGCCGTGAATTATGTGCAACTCGACCAAGTTCCTGCGTTCGACGAAGACTGGAGTCCGATCATCGACGCTCTTAGAGAAGGCAGATTTTTCGTCACCACCGGCGAAGTGCTCATCCCCCACTACGAAGTCTTGGGAGCCGGCAACGATCGCACGGTCGAAGCGCGTGTCGAGTGGACCTTTCCTCTCGAATTCGTTGAGGTGGTCTGGGGAAATGGAAAGACGGTAGGCCGAAAGGTGGTTTCCGCGACCGACCTCCCTCCGTTCGGCGAACATACTTTCCGCATTCCCGTAGCGACCGCCGGCAAGAAATGGGTGCGTTTTGCCGTTTGGGACTCAGCAGGCAACGGCGCCTTCACTCAACCAGTGCATCTGCGTTGAGCCGCTGCGGCAATCGGTGCGAAGTCCGGCCTGCCAAACGTAGCTAGTGGAGCGAAGCCCGACGAAGCTCGCAGAGCGGAGTCGTGGCGGAGTCTGGCCTGCCAAACGAAGCTACCTGAGCGGAGTTTGGTGGGCCCTGCAGGATTCGAACCTGCGACCAAGGGATTATGAGTCCATAAGTTTGATTTATTGGAAATGTTCTGTAATGTTCCATAAAGACCTTTGTATCAAGCTAATGATTAATCTCTTAGGACACATTTAAGTTATGATTTCGAAACATAAAAGAACACTTCAGAGGGCAAAAACCCGGACAGTAATCGGACAGACAATTTAATTCAAAAATCTGAAAATACTGTAACTATCTGATTACTAATGGTGGCGAGACCCAAAAATGAACTATAGACACAAGGAATCAAAAGCCTATAACCCCTCCACCCTTAGCAAATCTAGGCCATGGCTCCAAAGTTTTAGGCGCTTGCAGATCAATTTTCAGCATGATAGATGTGCTAATGGATGGTACCAGGCGCTTTGACCATATCATTAGCCGCCCGTATTAATTCTTCTAAAGCCAATTCTATTGCGACCTTAGGTTGCCAGGAGATTATAGATTGTGCACATCGAATATCCATCACGTAACGACGTGGATGCGGATTGGATTTGTTCTCCCATTCAATAGTCGGCTTCCCTACTTTTTGTTTTATTGCAGATTGTATGATGATTCTTGCCAGTTCAGCGAGCGTAAGGTTGCGGCCGCTGCCGATGTTGATCGGGATACCTCTTATTTTATCCACGAAAAGTGATTGAAGAACACTGGCTGCGGCATCCTTAACATGAAGTAGATCCATTACATAATCAGGGTCATAGAGTGGCAGTTTTTTACCTTCACAAGCCATTTTAGCGAGCTTGTGGGGCAACTCTTCCCAACGTATGCCTGGGGCTTGGCCATAAATCTGCGCCAACCGTAACGAAATGAAATCCAGATCATCTGAAAGGTACTGAACCAATACCTGCTCCCCCATCCATTTGCTCATAGCATAGGCAGTTCCCGGCTTGGGTTCTAGGCTTTCTTTCCATGGGATTAGTCGTGAAGTCCCATAGACGGATTGTGATGAAAGGTAGATTATTTTTTTCACTTTCATTCGAGTGGCGGCCAGTGCCAATAACCGGGTGCATTCCACATTGGAATACATGAGTTCGCCAACATCGCCGTTGGGGTCGCGTAGAGCTGCTGCGTGCACAATGACATCGATTCCTTCAAGCCATTGATCTTCTAAGGGTAAACGACCTATAACGGCTTTCCCGTCCAAACTCTTTAATGTTACGGCCTTTTCAATCGAGGAAACCAGCCCGGTGACGCTAGCTACATTAGGTGATGCGAGTAACAGACGACAGATTTCCATTCCCACATAACCGTTCGCACCCGTTACGAAAATATGTGGTGAGTCAAAGTTATTGCGTCGAGTAGCGTTAGCTCTGTGTTCATGTTGTCGCTTCGGTAGAATCTGGTCTTCGACATATCGTACCGCGATCAAATCTGTATGAAAGTTCAATGCGCTCTTAGCCTGTCCGATATCTTTTTCCAGGTAGTAGTGAACTGCGGCATCGACTTCTCTATAATTCATCGCAGCCCTGATTCCGGTCAGTCCTGTGTAACGTGCATTAATTTCAAAAAACTGAGGGCCGCTGCGTGTTATTTTGCCCTGGATATTTAGAGGGCCTGTATAACCGATATTTGATAATTTTAGCGCGATCTCACGGGCAGGCAGAAAAGCCGGTGTCGCATTGGTCGGGAACACCTCCCAGGGGATGCCACTTTTCAAATTATTTTCACTAGAAAAGTAGCCAAGGAGTTGACCCGGACCTCCGATAAAGAACTGAATAGAGTTTTCGCTGGTTTGGCGTAACTTTTCCATAGGATGGGGTAGCGAATTCTCACTAACGTGTTGTAAATAGTTTTGTACTATCCAGTTGTCATCTAAATCCATTAGTTCCAATCGCTTCGCTTCCGTTATCACTTGCACGCCTACCGAAGCGGACCCATAACGGGGTTTAACAATAACTGGGAAATTAAGCTTGGTTATCTGTGCGAGAGCTTCGGTGAAGAGCCATGTTTTGACAAAAGAGAGACCCTCGCGCTCGCTAAATTGTATCAGTTTAAATTTGTCACAGGCGATCTTGGTGCATGTCTCATTCGGGACTACGATCTGGCAATTGACGGCTTCGAATGCTTGTCGATTATGGGATAAAATGGGCAGTTCGAAGTCCAAACCGGGAATGAGCAGTTCAATACCATTCCGTTCAACCCAATTGACCATAAAGGGAATGTACGCATTGTTCGCTACAGGTTTGGAGATTTCACATTGATCTGCCCAGTACAATCCGGGTGCAAGTGAATTTGTGTCGAGGACGAACGTCGTTAATGACAGATGAGACAAACGGCACGCTCGCAAGACAGCTTGTCCCACACCTCCACCTACCCCAGTAATACCTATTTTAACCACAGATGGGCCTATTAATTAAGTTATTTTTTCAGCTTTAATGTTAAGTATATTGCGTATGCGTTATTATATTCTTCGTACAAATTGATTTATTCAAGAAATATCAATTACAGTTGAAATTTTTAATAATCTTTTCTTGAGCCGTTATTTCTTTTTCTAAGGTCTTTAGTAGCTCTCTAGGGGACTGTTAGTTGTTGTTTGTCACGGGAAAGCGAACCCGACCTTTCGAGATTGCAACCGACGATCTACCGGCAATGTCTAGGCTAAAAAGATTTTTCCTGGCTGAAGAGTAGGTAATAACGTTTACCTTCCAAAACGCTCTCAGCACCGCACAGTGACGTTAAAAGGGCAATCCTGCAAACCGATCTGACTAGGAATTACGGCTGGAACACCTACCAATTGATATTGGGGTTACAGCGTAAGTGCTTTGATACTATCCATACTCTGGACGGCCCGAAAACCAAAGACCCCCCCACTGCCCCCCTGCTGGCTTATCTTACGTCAACGAAGATGCAAAAATCGGGTAGGGAAGCGCAATTCAGAGCTTTAAATACCGTACATAAATCGGACAGACAGTTTTTTTAGGAAAACTCTAAATTTCATAACTCCCTGATTATCAATGGTGGGCCCTGCAGGATTCGAACCTGCGACCAAGGGATTATGAGTCCCCTGCTCTAACCGCTGAGCTAAGGGCCCTTTGGGATGTAATCGGAAATTATTCGCTTTGTGGCGGGTGGCAAGGATGGAATCGGGGATAATGGGCAGTGGATAATGGATAATGGATAATGGGGATTGGGCAGTGGGGACTGGTCGGGGAGTGGAAATATGAAGTCAGAAGGATGAGGGCAATATACCCCTCAGGTTAAATAAATGGCGTTATTGCCGATATGAGTTGATAAATACTGAGCCAATGCCCTAAATCAGTGGTTGACGCGGGGGATTTCTTGCAGAATGTCATTGCGCTTCCGAAGCGACTACCGAGTTTGGAGGCGTCGGGCTATAGTGAACATAAATAGGTTATTAATCGTGGGGGGATTGGCCGGGTTTGCTCCGGTGGCTTTGTTTGCCGGGGAGGGCGCGCCGGTATCTCCCGCCCCGTATCTGATCACGGAAGTCTTCGGGCTGCCGATTACCAACTCGATGGTGACCAGCTGGGTGTTCTCGCTGTTCATCATTCTGGGTATCCGGTGGGCGGTTCGTAAACCTCAACTTATCCCCACCGGCGCTCAGGCGGTGGTTGAGAGCCTGGTTGAAGGGGTACGCGATTTAATCGCGCCGATAGTCGGCAAGCACATGGTAAAGCCGACCTTTCCGCTGCTGATCGGGTTTTTTACTTTTATCCTCATTCATAACTGGAGTGGTTTGCTGCCCGGTGTCGGTTCGTTCGGATTGACTGATGGGGAGCGCTTGACATATTTTTTCCGGCCGGCCAACACCGACCTGAACATGACTTTGGCTCTCGCCATCGTATCCTTTGTAGCCTGGATGTATTTTATTTTAAAATACGCGGGCATCAAAACGTTGGTCTATGATCTTTTTGGGAACAAGGCCGATAAATCAGAATTGCCCGGCGCTCTCTATTATTTCCTGTTCCTTATTTTCATTGCCGTGGGGATTATCGAAGTCATATCCATCTTGCTGAGGCTGGTATCGCTGTCCTTCCGGCTTTACGGCAACATGTTCGGGGGAGAGAACCTCCTAACAAGCATGATGAACCTGGCGCCATGGTATGTGCCTGTGCCGGTTCCCTTTTACTTTCTTGAAACGTTAATCGGTCTTGTGCAGGCGCTGGTGTTCACGCTACTGGTGGCTGTTTACATCGGCCTGATATGCAACCATGATTCGGAGGAGCATGCCGCTTGAGCGATCATTAAAATAAAACCTTTCCCTGCCGGGACCATGCCAGCGGTAACCAACCCGCAACGAGTGTGGACGGCGGGAACTTAATCCCTAAAACTAATACTAAATACATAGAGGAACAAATCATCATGATAGATATAATAGCTGCGATAGAAGGAAATCTTCACCACGGGCTGCAAGGCGGTCTCGGCTGTATGGCGGCGGCCATCGGCGTGGGGCTTGTCGGAATGAAAGCCGTGGAAGCCGTGGGCCGCAATCCCGGCGCTTCCGGTAAAATCCTCGTGCAATCCATTTTGGGAATGGCCCTGGCTGAAGCTGTGGCCTTTTACGCACTGTTTCTTGGACGATAGATTTAATAACGGGACGCGGCCCTTTTGCGGGGCCGCATTCCGGAGCCCATCTTCGCCATGATCGATACCATCCTCATTCTTGCCGCCAGTGTACCTGAAGTCGGTGAAAGCACCAACCCGGTTGCCCAGTTGGCCCGCCAATTCGGCGTCGAATGGAAATTTCTTGCCGCCCAGATCATCAATTTTTGCATCGTGGCCTTTCTCCTTTACAAGTTAGCTTTCAAACCTGTCCTGGCGACCATTGAGGAGCGCCAGGAGAAGATTGCCGATGGCCTGCAATACGCCGAGGAAATGAAGTCCAAGCTGGCCGAATCGAAGAAAAAGCAGATCGAAGTTCTCAAAGAAGCTCAGAAGGAAGCCCGGAAAATAATCAAGGAGGCAAGAACAAGCGCTAAATCCCACCTTGAAGCACAAGCCCGGGAAACATCAGATAGAATCGAAGCCATGCTCGATAAGGCCCGCAAGGCCTCAAGTTTGGAACGTGAAAAGATGCTTACCGAAGCTAAAAGCGAAATTGCCAAACTGGTCGTGCAAACTTCCGCTAAAGTCCTTGGCAAAAAATTGAGTGAAAAGGAAAAATCAACCTTCAGCGAGTCCGCCGCCAAGGAACTTGCCTCAATGCAATCCTGACAGACCCTGCCATGATCACCGCCGATAAATCCCTCAAGGGCTTCGCTCGAAGCTTGGTTCAACTCAGCCTTGAAGACGATGGACAAGTGTCTGACGAACGCGTAAACGCCGTCCTTAATTCGCTGAAGGCCAAACCTAGGCGGGGGCTGAAAACTCTCCTCAAACTTTTCCTATACTATCTTAAACGCGAAATCCGCCATTCCCAGGCCATAGTGGAATACTCGGGCAAGCTCGCGCCCGTTACTCTGGCCAGGATTGAGAAAAATTTGTCCGAATCCTATGGCCGCAAGATTACCGCCGTGGCCCGAGAGAATCCCTCCCTGGTCGCCGGTTTGCGCATCAGCGTCGCTGACGATGTTTTGGATGCCTCAGTGGCCGGCAGACTGGAAAACCTTTCCCGCAGTGTCCGTTGAAACCAAACCTATTTTAAACCCGAATCCTAGAATCACATGAGTTCAATTATAGAACAAATCGAAAAGGAAATCGCTAAACTCGATACCTCCGCGGTAAAGACAAACACCGGGACCATACTTTCGGTGGCCGACGGAGTGGCCAAAATAGAGGGCCTCTCCCAAGTCATGTATAACGAAATGATCGAGTTCCCCGGCGACATCTTCGGCATCGCCCTTAACCTCGAGGAAGACGAGGTCGGCTGCGTTATCCTGGGCGAATCCACCCACCTCAAAGAAGGTGACGAGTGCAGCACCACGGGTCGCCTGCTCTCCGTTCCAGTCGGCAAAGCTCTTTTAGGCCGCGTCGTGGATGCCCTGGGCCGGCCGGTTGACGGCAAAGGTCCCATCGATACCAAAGAATATTTTCCTGTAGAAAAAATCGCACCGGGAATCATCCCCCGCCAATCGGTAAGCCAGCCCGTGCAAACAGGCATTATGCCAATTGACGCCATGATCCCGATCGGCCGCGGGCAACGCGAACTCATCATCGGCGACCGTTCCACGGGCAAAACCACCATCGCCATCGATACTATCATCAACCAGGCAAAGATTAACCGGGCCGGTCTCGATAGCGGTGATCCAGACTTTCGCCCCCTCTATTCCATCTATGTCGCGGTCGGGCAGAAAAATTCCAACATTGCCCGGATCATCAATACCCTGGATGAAACCGGCTCGTCCGAATATACCATCATCGTCGTCGCTCCGGCCGCGGACAACCCGGCCAACCAGTATATCGCCCCTTATGCCGGCTGTGCCATGGGAGAGTGGTTTATGGAAAACGGAATGGACGCCCTCATCGTCTATGACGACCTCTCCAAACACGCCGTGGCTTACCGGCAGATATCCCTGGTGCTCAAACGGCCCTCCGGCCGCGAGGCTTACCCGGGCGACGTGTTTTACCTGCACTCCCGCCTGCTCGAACGCGCCGCTCGTCTCAACGAGAAAAACGGCAACGGCTCCCTTACCGCCCTTCCAATCATCGAAACGCAGGCCGGGGACGTCGCCGCCTACATTCCCACTAACGTCATCTCCATCACCGACGGTCAGATCTTTCTCGAAACCGATTTGTTCAACCAGGGGATTCGGCCGGCCATCTCGGTGGGCCTTTCGGTATCGCGTGTGGGCTCGGCCGCACAAACAAAAGCCCTAAAACAAGTGGCGGGCAAAACAAAGCTGGAGTTGGCCCAGTATCGCGAGCTTGCGGCCTTTGCGCAGTTCGGATCCGACCTCGATGCACGCACCCAGGCTCAACTCGAACGCGGCGCACGCATAGTCGAAATCTTCAAGCAGCCCGCATTCAGCCCCAAGCCGGTCGAAGTCCAGGTCGGCTTGATCTGGGCGGTCCAAAACGGTCATCTCGATGACATAGCGGTCAATAAAATGGTCGAAGCCTGCATTAGCCTGCAGGAGTTTTTTATCACCCGCACCGAAGACCTAATGAATAGCATCCGCACTGGAGGGAAACTTACCAAAGACACCGAAGCAGACCTGGCCAAAGCCCTGGAAGATTGGAAACTGACCTTCGGCGATTAAAATAACGTACCGACAAGAGACTAAAGACAGATAGACTTTAAAAAAATGGCGAACACCCGCGACATTCGTAACCGTATAAAATCGGTTAAAAATACGGCCCAGATCACCAAGGCAATGGAACTGGTGGCAGCTTCGAAAATGAAACGCGCTCAGGACAGCGCAATTGCCGGACGGCCCTACGCCTTGCTGCTTGCCGAAATCCTTAACGCGGTGGGCGATCGAGCTTCCGAACTTAAACACCCTTTCCTTGAGAAGCGCGAGGTCAAGCGCCGCGGCATCCTCATAATCAGTACTGACAAGGGCCTTTGTGGTCCCCTCAACTCGAATCTCTTTCGCTTGGTCGCCAATATCGACAGATCGGCCGCCTTCGTCGCCATTGGCCGGAAGGCCACCCAGTTCCTCACCCGCACCGCCCGCACCCTCCTGGCTGACTTCAGCGTAAGCGACCAAAGCCGCTTCGCCGAAGTGCGGCTCGCCATAGAGTTTCTCCTAAATGCCTATATCGATGGAGAGTTCGACACCATCGAAGTCCTCTACACCCGCTTCCTTAACACACTCCGGCAGGAGCCCACACTCGACCCCCTGGTGCCACTGGATAACCTCGATGAAGTCATCCACTCCTTCACGGCTTCGCATCAGGCGACTGCTGAAACCCGCGCTCCGGAGGACACCCGAGAAATGCTCTTTGAGCCCGGTGCGGATTTTATACTAGATGAACTTCTCGGCCTTTACATAAAACGGGAAATATATCAGCGCGTGCTAGAGGCCAAAGCTTCCGAACAAAGCGCCCGCATGGTCGCCATGAAAACCGCCACAGATAATGCCAACACCCTGGTCGATGAACTCACCCTCGAATATAATAAGGCGCGCCAAGCCGCCATCACTCAGGAGATACTCGAAATTTCCGCTGCCACCTTCAGTTAAACACCATCACAAAAATCTTTACACATCATTTTCATGAATAATAACGGGAAAATCAATCAGGTCATAGGCGCCGTAGTCGATGTGCGTTTTCAGGACGGCAACGTGCCCGAAATCTACAACGCCCTGGAAATTAACTTCAAGGTCGACGGCAATGATAAACGGCTCGTGCTCGAAGTCCAACAACACCTCGGCGAAGGCCTGGTGCGCGCCGTCGCCATGTCCTCCACCGAAGGATTGGTGCGTGGCATGGATGTGAACGACACCGGCGATGCAATCCTAGTGCCAGTGGGCGAAGGCGTGCTCGGCCGCATCCTAAACGTAATCGGCGAACCCGTGGATCAACTCGGCGAGGTTAAATACGATAAAAAATATCCTATCCACCGCCCACCACCACCCCTTATCGAACAGGATATCCAGGACATTATCCTCGAGACCGGCATCAAAGTCATAGACTTGATCTGCCCCTTCATCAAGGGCGGTAAAGTCGGCGCTTTTGGCGGCGCGGGTGTAGGTAAAACAGTGGTCATAATGGAGCTCATCAACAACATCGCCAAAGCCCACGGCGGGTTTTCAGTCTTTGCCGGGGTCGGGGAGCGCTCCCGCGAAGGCAACGACCTCTACTACGAAATGGCGGATGCCGGCGTCATCAACCTGGACGACATCTCCAAGTCCAAGGTCGCCCTCGTTTACGGCCAGATGAACGAGCCCCCGGGCGCGCGCATGCGCGTCGGCCTCACCGGCCTAACCGTCGCCGAGTATTTCCGTGACGAGAAAAAACAGGATGTCCTTCTGTTTATCGACAACATATTCCGCTTCTCCCAGGCCGGCTCCGAAGTATCGGCCCTGCTCGGGCGCCCCCCCAGCGCTGTCGGTTACCAACCCACACTAGCCCAGGAAATGGGCCTTCTACAGGAACGCATCACCTCGACGAAAAAAGGCTCCATCACTTCCTTCCAGGCCATCTATGTACCAGCCGACGACCTCACCGACCCCGCCCCGGCCAACACCTTCGCCCACCTCGACTCCACTATCGTACTCGAGCGCCGCATCGCCGAACTCGGCATCTACCCCGCCGTTGACGCCCTTGCCTCCACATCCAAAGCGCTCGATCCCGCAATCGTCGGAGAGGAACATTTCCTGGTGGCCCGCGGCGTTCAATCCGTCCTACAGCGCTATAAAGACCTTCAAGACATCATCGCCATCCTGGGCATCGACGAACTTTCCCCCGAAGACAAGCAATCCGTCTTCCGCGCACGAAAAATTCAAAAGTTTCTCAGCCAACCTTTCAGCGTCGCCGAAGTCTTCACCGGTTTCCCGGGAGTCTATACAACGGTAGCCGATACCATTAAAGGCTTCAAAATGATCCTGGACGGTGAACTCGATCATGTGAACGAAAACGACTTCTACATGAAGGGCTCGATCGATGAAGTCCTCAAAGCTTCCGAACAAAGCCCAGCCTGATATTTATTAAAAAAGCCCCGCCCCTTGTAATATCCGGACATTCAAAATCCTTCCCAATGCCGCTTCAGCTCGAAATCGTCACCCCCGAAAAAAAAGTTTACGACGAGTCCGTGGACTACGTCACTCTGTCCACAGTCCAAGGCGAAATAGGGATACTCCCCGGCCATATACCACTGCTCGCGAGCCTTCAGCCCGGCGAAATTCAACTCACCTCCGGCGGCAAAACTGAAAACCTGGCCATCGATAAAGGTTTCGCTCAAATCCTCGGCGATAAAGTTTCAGTCCTCACCGAAGGCGCGATCAACGTCGAACAAATCGACCTCTCCGCCATCAAAGACGCCCGCCTCCGGGCCGAACAAGCCCTTGCCGACGCCGAGAAAATTGGCATGGACCCCGCCGAGGTCGAGCGACTCGAAGCCATCGTTCGCTTTTCCATCGCCCAACGCCTCGCCAAACAAAGACGCCTCTAAAGATCGCCCCAAGCCCTGCGGCTGTCGACCATCTACCAGGAATGAGTTAACACTACCTCAACCTTTGAACCTTTGAACCTTTGAACTCTTGAACCCTTCCTCGATCAAAGACCAAGGACTAAAGACCTTAAGGACCAATAACCCGGGCCGGGCTTTGGCTCGGGATGGATTTACGACAATGGTTTACACCTTGCTCGGTCTGGCCGCGCTGACACAGGGAGCGCTTCTCATTTGGACGGCGCTGCTTTAACCGCTACCAGCGAGGAGTATCGTTTCAGCATCTTTTGGAAAAAAGTCTCATTTTCGAAGGGCCAAGGGACTTCTTGTTGGATCTGCCATGCCGGATGGCTCTCGATATGCTCGACCGCCCATTGAAAATAAGGTTGATGATCGGTACGGAAACAAAGTTGGGCGCCCGGAGCAGTCCGTTCCTCCAGAGCGTTTAGAAAACGCGGTTGTATCAGGCGGTTTTTATGGTGCCGTTTCTTCGGCCACGGGTCGGGAAAAATAACTATTACACGCTCGAGCTTCAATTCAGGCGGCATGGCCTGAAGAAACTCCCAGGCCTCCGCCTTCAGGAAATGCAGGTTTTCCAGCCGAAGCCGTTCCGATTTACGGAGGGCGCGCTCGATGCGCTTCGTCTTGAGATCGATGCCCACACAGAATTCATCGGGATGAGCGCCGGCGTAGGCAACCAGCCAATGGCCGTGCCCGCAGCCTATCTCCAAGGTGATACTCTCAATTCCGTCAAATAGATCTCGGCAGGTCTGATCTAAAATAACCTGTCGTTCCTGCACACTTCGGCGATATTCATCATAAGTATCCATATACTGAACCCCAGCATTCTCCCCAAAACTCCACCAGACGCAACTTGACAGTGTCCCATTCCTACAAGAAGTCGAAAAATCCTTGTTTCTCAAAAAAAATGAAGTTTTTTTGCATTTTCTACTTAACAAGTATATTGTCATGTTGTAAGGTTACTTGTCATAATTAAAAATCATGAAAGAAACCGAATGGAAAATAGGAATGGCCGGGCTTAGTGGAACCGCGCTGGAGTCCGTCATACATGAAACCGTCAGACTCTTCCACCGCCTTCGATGGGAGGCCCAGGAGTTGTATCAATTGGGAGCGCTCTCCTCGGGATTGGTGGGGGTACTAAAGAGTCTCCAGGGTCTCGGGCCGCAAACGGTGCCGCAAATGGCGCGGGCCCGGCCGGTATCCCGGCAGTATATCCAAAGCCTGGTCAACGACTTAGCTGCGAAGGACTATGTCAAGTTCATTGACAACCCGGCCCATAAGCGTTCCAGCCTGGTGCGTTTAACCCGGCGGGGCGAAGCCCGGTTGGAGGCAGTGGCTCGTCTGGAATCAAAAATGTTTGGAGGAATGAAGGTAGATATCGCCGAAAAAGATCTCCGGGAAGCTGAGAATGTATTGCGAAACATACGAGAATTTTTCGAAAGCAAAGAGTGGCAACAGCGCCATAGTCGTGTGCAGAAGACCGGATCAATCGGGCCCAATGCGCCAAACCATATCTGATGTCTCAAGGAAACCAGAAAAATGAATGCTACGAAGGATAAAATACCCGCAGCCCCCTGTGGCTGCAAACATTCGGGATGGAAGGCCCAGTTTGGGCAGCCCTCCGGAGCCCTCGGGTGGGCTGTAGGGTACCTTATGGCTTTAAAAAACGCTCCCATAAACCGTCTGGCCGTAGAGATGCTCAATGTTCAGTCCGATGATCAAATACTGGAGATCGGGTTCGGGCCCGGGCTGGCCATCCGTTCGCTGGCCGAACGGGTCGAACGAGCTTTCGTCGACGGCATTGACATTTCGGAAGTCATGTTCAGGCAGGCGGCCAGTCGCAATCGAAAGTTTATCCGGACTGGACGGGTAGAATTGAAAGTCGGCGACGTCTCGAAACTCCCCTACGAAGATGGCCGGTTTACCAAAGTTTTCACAGTGAACACATTTCATCACTGGCCGGCACAGGAGGAAAGTCTGCTGGAAGTCCGAAGAGTGTTAACACCTGGGGGCCTCTTGCTGCTGTGCATGCGGATGAAACACCCGTCGCGCAGTTTCATGGTCGCTCCGGGCCTTACTGCTGCCGAACTGCAGGCTGTCGGGAAACTGCTGGAGCGAACGGGCTTTTCGCATATACAAACCAAAAAATATCAGGCAGGTCGCGAAGTCGCCTGCTTAACGGCTCAACGCTGAATCACTTTCCCAATCCAATTAACCCTAAATCATAAATAATGAGGAGAAATCATGAGTAAAAAAGCCATAATCATATCGTTAATCACAATCCTTGCCGCGGGGGGCTTGCTCCTTTCCGGCTTCAAAAATCGTTCCCCGGAAAAACAGCTTGAACACCTAAGCAAGCATATCACCAAAAAATTGGACTTAAATGAAGAGCAGCAGGCACAACTCGAAAACTCTACTGCCGGTCTCCTTGAGAAAAAACGGCAACTACTTGCCGACCAATCCATCAAGGAATCCATCATCGCGGAATTGCGTAGCAACTCGTTCGACGAGCAGCGCTTGAACGAGGTCTTAACCCAACAGATTGACTCCGCGCAGGATGTGATCACCAGTGCTGTATCCGACCTTGCAGAGTTTCACAGGTCGTTGAACCCTGAACAGAGAGAGCGATTTGTCGCTCTCGTCGAGAAAACGGGCAAACGCCATTCGAAGCAGCATCGATTTTAAGGCCCAGATTTGCGAAAAAAAAAGCCCCGGAGTTTTGAGGCTCCGGGGCCTTTTAAAAGGTGGGACGGCGCTCGCCACGCGCTCTTTCCCAAGTTACCGGCATTTGGCGCTCTGCGATTTCTCGCAGGCTGCCGGCTCCCCGACGCTATTCCCCGCGGCAACGCGAGATCAACGGTCTCATAGCAGGACCGTCGAGGCAATTGCTTGCCTCGAAGTTTCGAGTGAGGCCTCTCAGCACGGTTCGAGCGGCTTCTGCCGAAGCCTCTGCGCCGCACCAGGCAATCAGGATATCGCTGCAACCCGACATCCCAGCCTTTTTGGACAAGGTCGGCCTCCGGCTTTTAAAGGCCGGAGCGTTGGCCTCGCCCTACGGGTCTTGCCTCTTAACTCTCAGGTCACCTTTCGTTCTTGCAGCCAGTCGATGCGGTTTTTCGCACCGCCTGCTTTTGTGGAGAAGTCAACACGGCTTGCTTGAGCACCAAGCTAACCGTCCAGCTCCCTGTAGCCTTCGACCTTTTCGCGCCGCCGACGCTTTCCTCGGCAGCCTTCCGACTTGATTGCCCAAGCCGGCCGCAAGCCTACAGACTGATGTTCACGGCAGTGACTGCGGCCCTTTCGGGGTCGCCATGTCCAGCCGCAACAGCTAAAACCAGCCATTGCGGCGATCACTCGGCTCGCCGTGGGTTTCCCTCTATCTCTAAAGGCGCGACTCGCCGCCAAGTTCCGCTTTTCGCGATACACCGGAGCGCGAACTCCGATGACGGAACTGGTGAAATGTGCCTCCTGAACTTTGAGCTTGGTCCGAAGACCGCGCGCTCGGCGCAGAAGGGGCCAGGCCCATCAGCTCTGCCTGACCTTTGCCCGGTTTCCCGGGTTTATCCTGAGGCTCCAACCGCTTTGCCCATAAATGAACTCTGCGGCCGGGGTAACCTGTTCTTTCAATGAACTGACGCAAATTTGCCCCATATACATCCCTATGTCAACAAAAAAGTTGCATAAACTACTGTCTGTGAACATGTTGTGAATAAGCTGTGCATAACGCTACGCCCGATTTGTCAATAACTACGCAACCCGCACATGGGCATCTCATTACACACTCCTGCTCCGTGTATAACCCCCAGGTAACCTGCTTGTGAATAACCTCATGGCCAAATTATTTTTTATTTTTTTTCAAATTTTTTCCAAAAAATCTATTTATCCTCACTCTTTCACGACGCATCTTGGGGATCTGTTGCTTGAAACGGCGTTGACGTTGATAAAGTCGGCTGATTAATGGATTGCTGTGATAGGTACGGGAAAAAGGCAATAGACAGCTTCACCAAATCTGCCATTAAAGCTGTTTATATTGGTCAGCCTGCTGGCTGTTGCGACAGTGCCCTGGTTTTATTTTGGCGAAAGCGCAGCTGGTGATGGAGAATTGCCCAACTGGGTCTTGTATTCGATTTTTATGACCATTGTTTTTCCGATTGTTGTGTCGTTTGCGATCGGACGTTATTGGTCGGAAATGGCGGAAGGCCCGGCGGATGATTCCTCACTGGAGGAAGAGCTATAATGGCATCAGAGCACGCCATCCTCGATAGAGGCGGATTAATATTTGTCGCGTGCTACCTGGCGCTCCTTCTGTTGCTGGGAGTGGCCGGGCGGATGATGCAAAAGGAGAAAAGTTTGGAGGATTTTTACCTGGGAGGCCGCGGGTTCGGCATGTTTGTTTTGTTGATGACGCTCTATGCCACGCAGTACAGCGGAAATACATTGTTGGGCTTTGCAGGCCGCGCATACCGTGAAGGGTTCACTTTTTTATACGCACCATTGGCCATGATGGCGATAATCGGCGGATACCTGATTTACGCTCCACGCCTTTATCGACTGTCCCGAAGAGATGGATATATAACGACGTCGGACTATCTGCAGGCGCGGTTTGGTTGCCGCAAGATAGCCGTGTTGGCGAGTTTGATAGGGATCGTCGCGGCATGTAATCACATCCTTACTAACCTGAAGGCCATGGGATTGCTGGTTGAGGAAGCATTCGGTGGAATATTTCCACTTTGGCTGGGCATCCTGGGGTTGTCATTGATCATGGTGATCTATGAGACACTGGGCGGAATGCGCAGTGTGGCCTGGACGGATGTACTGCAGGGGCTGCTTCTTTTCGGCGGGTGCGCAATTATTTTCGTGGTGATCATTTTCAAATTCGATGGGCTGGCGTTGATGTCTCGGGATTTGCGTGAGATAAGACCTGACTTTTGGGCGCCGCCTGACTGGAAAGCGAAATTTGCCTGGCTGAGTTCCATAATCCTGCTGGGACTCGGCATTTCGGTTTACCCATACGCGGTGCAGCGCATTTATTCGGCACGAAGCGAGAATGCCTTGCGCCGCTCCCTGCAGATTATGGTTTTCATGCCGATTTTCACGACCTTTTTCATGGTGGTCGTGGGCTGGGTGGGAGCGGCCATGGTTCCCGAACTGGATCCGGCGGGGAGCGACAGGATTACGGTTTCGGTTATCAACCTGTTAGCCGCTGAATTTCCGCCATTGAAATTCCTGCTAGTCCTCTTGATCGGGGCGGTGATCGCGGCCATTATGTCAACTATAGATTCCGCTTTGCTGTCGATTTCATCGTTCTTTACCCAAGACCTCTACCGCCCGTTGCGCCCAAAGGCTACCCAGGCCGAACTGACGTATGTGGGCAAGTTGTTTTCCTGGGTGCTGATGGCGGTCATGGCCGGATTGGCTATCGTCTCGCAGAACACAATATGGCGACTGCTCGAAATCAAGCTGGAGATTCTAATACAAATCGCCCCTGCGATCTATTTGGGGCTGCATGTCAAGAAGCTGAAGGCGGGACCGGTGCTGGCCGGCATGGTGGCGGGCACAGGCTTTACGCTGGTTGTAATGATAGCCAATAAGCTCGGTCTTCCCTTGCCGGCCAGCCCGCTGGGAGTGCATGCGGGGGTATGGGGGCTATTGATAAATTTGACGGTCATCTGCCTGGCATCACGGGCGCCGGGACTCTTCTCTTCCAATAGCCAAAAGGCACTCCAGGAAGGCTGACCACTCCTCCGAGAGATTCAAACTAGGCCGAAAAATTCACGGGTATTGGCGGTAGCCTTGACGGCAAAGGAGTCGATGTCGATTTTGAATAGGTCGGCACAGAATTCGGCAATAAAACTCAGGTAGGCGGGCTCGTTGGGCTTGCCGCGTTTGGGGACGGGAGCGAGATAAGGCGAGTCGGTTTCGACCATGATGGTATCGAGCCCCTGGGCGAGGGCGGCCTGGCGCACGCTGTGTCCGTTCTTATAAGTGATAATTCCGGTAAAGGAGCCGCGTCCCCCGCGCTCGTTGATTGTCTGAATTTCGCCCGGCCCATGGTCGAAGCAATGGAAGAGCACCTTGTTCCAGTCGATCCCGGAATCGTCGATGACCCGCACACAATCTTTGAACGCCTTGCGTGAATGGATAACAACGGGGCAACCGAACTGCGAAGCCAAAGATAGCTGCCGTTCGAATACCTTCTGTTGGCGATCTTTTATTACTGCCGCTTCGGCGATCGAATCAGGCAGGTAAAAGTGATCCAGACCGATCTCGCCGATTGCCACTGGAGGCGTATTGCCTGAAAAATACTCGGAGATTTGTTCGATCTGCTCCTCCCAATCCTCGTCGATGTCGCCGGGATGCAAACCGACGGTGTAGTAGATATCAGAATGGTCGGCCGTCAATTCGCGGTAAAGGCTCCAATCCGCGGCGCTGGTACCGATGGTGATGATCTGCTGCACTCCGGCTGTCCGGGCCATTTCGAGTACGGCATCGAGAGTCCCCTTGTGGTAAAAATCCGCCAAGTGGCAATGACTGTCGATGAGCTGCATTACAAGATTCCGGGAAGAGCGATCAAATCTCACATATCCGAGTCATGCCGGCATTCTCATATAAAAGTGATAAAGCATAAACAACTTTTTGGCAGACTGGGGGTTTGTTGCCCATGGTACATGACCGCTTATACCAGGATTCTGTTTTTCTTTTTTTATTCGCACATCTTTGCCGATGAGTTCCAATCACTCGAGCGCACCGCAAAACTCGAATTCATGTTTTGGGACATGGGCTATACTGCCCAACAGTGGCCTATTTTACACGGGGCAATTGCCCAAACCCACACCTTTGGCCCGCTATAGGGTCTGTTACCAAAACCAGAACGGCCTCGCCGTTGCGAGGCTGGAAAGCGAATTTTGTCTTGAACAAAGCGGATTCATCCGTGGTCGACGGAATGGGCTCCGACCTGAATGGGACGCGTCGCTTTTCCGAGTGTTTGCGACGCATCTGCTCGATAACCTCAAGATAATAGGCACGGCGTTTCTCTGGAGTCATTCCGTTAATTTTATTGTGCTCAGCCTTCCGCTGTTCCGGATTCAATAAAAAGAAATGGCGGCGAAGGTACCGGAGGTCACCGGGAGGGATATCGCCCAAAGTACCTTTCAGGCGTTGTCTCATATTTTGGTGCAAATTTTTGTATTCCTCAAGGCGGCGACGCAGTGCATCCCTCTCCTCGGGGTTCATTTTTTCGATGGTTTGAATGGTTCGACGCATTTCGGCCAGTTTTTCAGGCGACAATCTGAGAAAACGCTCCAGATTTCTCATCTCCCATTTTTGATTGGATCCCTCGAGTTTTTGGCGTTGAGCAATAGAGTCGGTAGGCTCGGCAGTGAAGTCTTCCTTGGCTGAGATATAAACCGGAGTGATGGCAAGAATGGCCAGTCCGATTATATTCAACACAGGAATTATTGCCCTAAACAGAGAAATTTTTTTCATTTTGAAAGAGGTGTGAAATTACATTGTATCGGTGAGTAGGAGTATCGCGGCATAACTCTCTTCCTCCAGCATGGCTCCAGCCTCACTCAACCCTTCAGCCAGGAGGAACAGGTCATCCACAAACAGCCCTGCGACCGTGTCCGGCTCCGGCTGCTGGTTTAAGGAAATGACAGGCGGCAGGATATCAAGCGGCTTCTCGGCCTGTTTCTCGCCAAAGTAGCGAGTTCCCAAAAAAGCTAAGGCGATCATGGCGGCGAGTGCCGCCATGGTTCCCAGGAGCCTGGGGAATTGGATAGCCCTGGCCTTTGGCAAGCTCTGGCCAAGACGGGCCAGGGTCATTTCGGTGAAATCCGGAGGGGCCTCAACGGGATAGTCTTCCAGAAGGTTCTCCAGGGTGCTGGTGGTGTCCGCGTTTTGAATACGGCGCAGTGTTTCGAGCGTGAAATTTTTTGACGCTTTAACGGGCCGATGCGCCAGGAGGTCGTCCAACCGGACATCGAGGGGGTCTGTAGATGGCATCTTCATAGCAAGTCTTTCATGGCAATTTTCAGGTCTTGGCGGGCGCGGTAAATCCAGGTTTTGACCGCGCTTTCGGTTGCGCCCATGACCTTCGCCATTTCCTTGTAGCTGAGTTCCTGCTGCTTGAACAGAAGGATGGCTGTGCGGTGTTTTTCAGGCAAGTTACGCAAGGCATGGGAAAAAACCTCCTCAATTTCCATTAGGCGCTGCCCGGAGCGGCCATCAATGGCTGATTTAAACTCCGCCGGATCGGTTGCATGTGAAGGTTTACGCTGTTGGCGCCGATATTTATTGAAAAGCAACCGCCGGGCGATGTGAAAGATAAAAGTCGAGAACCGGGCCGTCGGCTTGTAGGTGGGACTGGCCCGGTAAATGCGGATAAATACCATTTGCGCCAGGTCCTCGGATGTTTCCCTGGAGCCCAGCGAGCGATAAAAAAAGTTTATCAACGGGTTTTTCCATTGGTCGATTAGTTTTCCCAGTGCCGCCTCATCCCCCGCTCCGACCCTCAGCATGAGGGCGGCATCTTCGTCTCTGACGGCGATTTGGGCATTTTCAGGCATCAGCTCAATAATAGCCCGGGCAGGGAATACCTGCCAAGCCGGTAATGTCGGCAGCTTGGCATTCACAAGCGATTAATCACCGAGAAGTGGGGAATGTTTCGCTTTCCAGCAACGTTTTGCAGCCCTTTTATCCCCAAAAGCCGTCGGGTATATCTTGTGAATAGTGGTAATAAAGCCTCCAGAAGCGATTTTGGGCTGTGAACAACATATGCAATAAATACAAATAACTTTCACTTGCTTCACATGGCAGCAATCCATTCTTTATCGATTATAAAAAGAAGATTTACGATTCTCTTTCCAGCTGCCTAAAACTCTCTGTTTTTTAATTAAAAAAAAATAAAAAAACTTTTCAAAACTTATTGACACCATATATTGTGGTGTTAGGTTAAATTTTCACAACATATTGTGTTTGGTTTTACAACAGTGTTAGAATTGGAATTAGTGACGGGCTTTCCGGTCCGGTTAAAATTCCGTTCCTCAGCCGGATGGCAAAAAGGCGTCATTAAAAATGCCTCCGCGGCACTCCCGGAATCCCTCTCTACACCGATATCCGGACTAATCCTTACAATCTTACCCCATTAACCTCTTTTAACACCCAAATGGATACTATTACCTGCACTGTTGGAGATAGAACTTTCGTCCTCGACCGTAATAAAGCCGAAGCCGCCTTTGCTGCTAAAAAGGTCATTAACGGCCGCCAGACAATGTATTTCAATATACTGCCGCTCAAATACCAGTGGGCTTACGACCTCTACCGCACAATGAAAAATAACCACTGGGAACCTGAAGACGTCCCAATGCAGAGGGATTGCGAGCAATGGCGCTCCAACGACATCGCCGATATCGAACGCTGGATCATCAAGATGGGCATCGGCTATTTTTCCGCCGCTGAGGGTATTGTCGGTGACAATATAATACATGTCGTGCGCGAATGTGTAACTGCTCCTGAACTAAAACTGGTACTTGGCCGCCACGCCCACGAGGAAAACGTACATGCCGACAGCCTCGCTTACATGCTCAGTTCGCTCGGACTCAATCCCCACGAGTGCGAGGCCATGTTCGATGACATTGATACAATTCGCAAAAAGAACGAATTTGTCATCCGAACCTCGAAAGCCCTAAGGCGAGACCTAGATCTCACCAAGACCGAAAACAAGCAACTCCTGGCTAAAAATATTTTTGTATTCGGCCAGTGCATGGAAGGCACCCAGTTCTACGGGCTTTTCGGCATGATACTTTCGCTTTACCGGCAAAACAAGTTCGCCGGCATCGGTCAGATGTTCCGCTACACACTGCGCGACGAATCCAACCACATCGAATTGCTGCGTAACCTCCTAATGGACCTGGTGGAAGAAAATCGCGACATCTGGACCCCCGAGTTCCGCCAGGAATTGACCGACCTCATGATCGAAGCCGTCGATATGGAAAAAGATTTCATCCGCGATTGTCTACCGGTCAATTCGGTAGGCCTCAGTGCCGATGATTTCATGGTCTATATCGACTACATCGCCGACCGCCGCCTCGAGGGTGTAGGGCTACCGCCATTAAATCCGGGCGTCCGCAACCCATTTCCCTGGTTGGCCGAACTCATGGACATCGAAAAAGAGCAAAACTTTTTCGAAGGCCGTGTCACCGAATACCAGAAAATCGGCGCCCTAATCACCGTGGCCGACGACGAATTGTAACAATCTCCACATATTTCAGCACACCCCTCATCCTTCCATGATCAAACCAATTTCCTACGACGAAGACCTCGCGCTAAAGCGCTTTAGCGCCACTCCTTCTGACCAGAAGCCCTGCTTTAACTGGAGAGATGTCGTGCTGGACGAGCGGCTGGTGCAGACCGAGGTCAAAGTTCGCTCAAATGGAAACCTGCTGGACTTTGATCTGGTAGAAGTGGCAGACACAATCGGCAACGCACTGACCAACCTGCTGCTTTCGCGCAACCAGGAGGATATTTTCACTGAGAGCAACCAGCGCTTCGTCGCCATGATTGCCAAGGCGGTGGACGACCTGCTGGCCGAACAGTCCAAGGCGGGCCAACCTCTTACCCTCTCCGACCGTGATGTCCACCTGCTAATCGAAAAAGCGTTAATTGATAACAACGCCCACGATGTGGCCAATAGCCTCGTCTTCAAACGTAGCCGCAGCGACACGCCTGAGCACGCGCCGCTCACCGTTAAGGTCATTCGCCGCAATTCTCAAGAGGTACCCTGGGATCAGAACAAGGTGGAGATCGCTGTACGCAGGGCCTTCCTTTCCTTGCAAAGAGATTCCAGTGCGGCCGTGGCCGTAGCCCGGGCCGTTACCGATCGGGTGAGCCGCATGGGCCAGTCCCGCGTCCATATGGAGGAACTGCAGGACATCGTGCAGGAAGAGCTGATGCGCCAAGGACATTTCAAGGTGGCCGAGTCTTATATCCTATACCGCGCTCATCGCACATATTTGCGCGAGCAGGCCACTCAATCCCAAGTTGCCGACGACCGCCAAGAGGCAATGATCGTCGTGACCGGGACCGATGGCGAAACCTTTTTTTGGAACGGAGTCGACCTGCGCAAGCGCATCAAGTTTGCCAATATAGGACTCGATTTATGTCTTACGGCCGATGAAATCGAAGTCAGTCTGCGCCGCTCCCTCTATGCCGAGATGAGTATCGAAGACCTTAACAAGACGATCATCCTCAACGCCAAGACCCTCATTGAAAAGGACGCAGACTTCGCCAAATTTGCCGGCCGCATCCTCCTAAGCTTCATTTATGAAGAAGTTCTGGGCTGGGACATCGTACGCGACGGCATCGCCCAGCTGAAAGATTTTCATCGCGCCGCCATGAAGTCCAATCTACAGCACGGGGTAGCTATAAAGCGGCTCGATCCCCGTCTGCTCGAATACGACCTCGACCAACTGGCGGACCTGCTCGATCCCTCGGCCGACCTCGATTTCGACTACCTGGGTCTGCAAACTCTCTACGACCGTTACCTCCTGGTGGATAAAACCGGGCCGAAACCACACCGTATTGAGACCCCCCAGATGTTTTGGATGCGAGTCGCGATGGGACTATTTCTGCTCGAGGAAAAGGACCGTGAAAAATGGGCCGGAAACCTATACCACCTCTACAAAAGCCGCCTCTTCTGCTCCTCTACCCCCACTCTCTTCAACAGCGGCACCCTGCACAGCCAGCTTTCTTCCTGCTACCTTTACTGGGTTGACGACAATATCGAGTCGATAATGCTCCGGGGTATCGCTGAGAACGCTTTTCTGTCCAAATGGGCTGGCGGCCTCGGTGGCAGTTGGACCTCAGTTCGCGGTACCGGCAGTTACATCAATGGCACCAACGGCGAAAGCCAGGGCGTCATTCCCTTCCTGAAACTGCACAACGACCAGTTAGTCGCAGTCAACCAGGGCGGTAAACGCCGAGGCTCTGGATGCGCCTACCTCGAAAGCTGGCATAACGATATTTTCGACTTCCTGGAATTGCGCCGAAATACCGGGGACGATCGTCGCCGCACTCACGATATGAATACGGCCAACTGGATTCCCGACCTCTTCATGAAGCGAATGGAAGCCCGTGAAACCTGGACACTCTTCCGTTCCAACGAAGTAAGCGACCTGCACGAATTATATGGGGCCGAATTCGAAAAACGATATCAGGAATACGAGAAACTCGCCGCAGAAGGTAAAATCTACGGTCAGCCCATCCCTGCCATCGATCTGTGGCGCAAGATGCTATACATGATCTTCGAAACCGGCCACCCCTGGATCACTTTTAAGGACAGCTGCAACATCCGCAGCCCCCAAAGCCACACCGGTGTCATCCACAGCTCCAACCTCTGCACGGAAATCACCCTGAATTCCGGCCCGGAGGAAACTGCCGTCTGTAACCTCGGCTCCATAATCCTCGACTCCCATATCGACACCGATGGCGCCATCGACCACAAGAAACTGCGCGAAACCATCCGGGTAGCGATTCGCGCATTAGACAATGTGATCGACCTCAACTTTTACCCCACCGAGGCGGCCCGTACCTCCAACCAGCGCCACCGGCCCATCGGCCTGGGCCTTATGGGTCTGCAATATGCCCTATACAAAAAAGGCCTGGCCTTCGCTTCACAGGAAGCCGTCGAATTTAACGACGAGATTATGGAAGCCTTTGCCTACTACGCTTACGAGGCTTCCAGCGATCTCGCCAGCGAACGCGGAACCTACAGCACCTGTGAAGGCTCCAAATGGAACCTGGGCATACTTCCGCAGGACACCCTCGACCTGCTCGAAAAAGAACGAGGCCAACCCATAGATGTACCTCGCGAAGGCCGGATGGACTGGGCTCCCGTGCGCAAAAAGATCGCGAAACAAGGCATGCGCAACAGCAACGTACTGGCCATCGCGCCAACCGCCACCATCTCCAACATTATGGGCACCTCCCCCTGTATCGAACCCACTTACAAAAACATCTTTGTAAAAAGCAATCTCTCCGGTGATTTCATCGTATTAAACCAGTGGCTTGTCAGAGACCTCAAAGCCGAAGGACTCTGGAGTCAAAAAATGCTGGACAACCTTAAATATTTTGACGGCGAACTCACTCACATCGATGAAGTGCCCGAGCACCTAAAACAGAAATACCTGACCGCCTTTGACATCGACTACACATACTTTATCGATGCCGCGGCGCGACGCCAGAAGTGGATCGACCAATCCCAATCCGTCAACCTCTTCCTCTCCAAGCCCGACCTCAAAATCCTATCCCACATGTATCGCGCCGCATGGCACAAGGGACTCAAAACCACATATTATCTTCGCACCCTCGGCGCCTCCAACATCGAAAAAGCCACCATTAACGTTAAAAAAGAAGTACGCGGAATTGCGGGTAGCAATGCCCCATTCACCACCGAAGAAACGACCACCAACCAAACCTGTTCACTGGAAACAATGGCCGACGGAGAAACCTGCGAGGCCTGCCAATAAATCAATCCTTCATTCTTTCTAATAGTAGATTTTTTCTCTCTCCCCCCCCATAGACCGGTCTAGATAATAGCAAGGGGGCGGCTCTCGTTGCCGCCCCCTTGTTTTTTTTAAATTAATTCACACTTATTCTTTCTTGATCTGCGTAATCTGCGGTTTCAACTTTTTGCGGATATTTTAATTGCCGGCTGAAGGCTATTTATTCCGGGAAGGGATAGGTCTCTAGCATTTCTTCGAGCAGGTCGGTCAGGGCGGGGCGTATGCTGTGGTTTGCCGCGGATTCAGAGCAACAGGCGAGGTAGCCGAGCATTGGTTGAAATCCGGCTATGCGGTTTTTGCTCGATAGCCAGTTATAAAATGTCTCAAAGGCGGCGATCCAGTCGCCCAAGGCGTATGGCGAGGCGTCGACCTGTTCGGCCAGTAGTTTAAACCCATTGGGGCCTTGCGGGTGTTCCTTGGCGTGCTGGTCGAAAGCTTCAACCATGAGGCTGAACTGGTCGGGCGAATGGCAGGCCCGGGCGAGTTTGGCAAAATCAGGTTTTCCCAAGTGGGCTTCAGCGGCCAGGTATTCGCCTTTCGAGAGCGCATCGAGCCAGGCCATGTAATCATGACCGGTCGCTTCGGCCTTTTGACGTGCGAGGGCGGCAATATCCGGCATAGATTTATTATAATACAACCGGCCCCCAAAGTCCAGCGGCCTACGGCTCGTAACCGAGATTGGGCGCCAGCCACTTTTCCAGTTCCGGGACGCTCATGCCCTTGCGCTCGGCGTAGTCCTCTAACTGGTCCCGTCCGATGGGGCCGACGGCAAAATAGCGGGCTTCGGGATGCCCGAAATATAGTCCGCTGACCGAACTGGCCGGATACATCGCGTAATTTTCGGTCAATGTGATTCCGGTGTTTTTCTCGGCTTCGAGAAGATCGAATATCAGACGTTTCTCGGTATGGTCGGGGCAAGCGGGGTATCCGGCTGCGGGACGGATGCCCCGATATTTCTCCTTGATGATATCTTCCAGGGTTAGGTCTTCATTTTTCCCGAATCCCCAGAGTTCCCGCACTTTTTTATGCATTAGTTCGGCCAGGGCTTCGGCCAGCCGGTCTCCCAAAGCTTTGGCCATGATGGCGTCGTAATCATTGCCCCGGGACTTCAAGTCATCGGCGTATTCTTCGACTCCATGTCCTGCAGTTACCGCGAAAGCGCCGATATAATCGACCAGCTCAGAGTCCTTGCCGGCAATGGTATCGGCCAGGCAGTAATAGATTTCGCTGCCGGCTTTTTCCTTTTGTTGGCGCAGGAAGTGAAATGTAGTTAATATTTGGATACGCGATGTGTCGGCGTATACTTCCACGTCGTCGCCAACTCGATTGGCCGGCCACAATCCGATGGCGGCCTTGGCTTTAAAGGTCTTATTTTTGATGATGTCGTCGAGGAGCCGAAGGGCGTCGGCATAAACTTCTCGTGCCTGGGACCCGTATTTTTGATGCTCAAGGATTTTCGGATATACCCCTTTCAATTCCCACACCCAGAATAATGGCGACCAGTCTATATTTTGGGCGATTTCATCGAGCGGGTAGTCTTCAAATATTTGCAAACCGAGCTGTGACGGGATGCTGATGGGCGGCTCGGTCCAATTCAGAGTCGGGCCTTTGGCTCGAACCTCTGTCAGAGGGAGCGGGGCGGCCTGGCCGCTTCGGGACTCTTCGTAACGGTGGCGCGCTCGCTCTTGTTCGGCTTTTATTTCTTTAACATAAGCATCTCGGGTATCGGAATTGAGCAATTTCCCACAAACGCCTGCTACCAGCGAAGCGTCCGCCACGCGGCAGGTCACTCCCGGGTAATGGGGCGCGATTTTTATGGCGGTGTGCGCTTTGCTGGTGGTGGCTCCGCCGATGAGCAAAGGCAATTCGAATCCCTGACGCTGCATCTCGGAGGCGTTGTGCGCCATTTCATCCAGCGAAGGGGTGATAAGTCCGCTCATGCCGATGAAATCGGCATCCGTTTCGCGCGCGGTTTTAAGTATTTTATCGCACGGAACCATGACGCCGAGATCGATAACCTCGTAGTTGTTGCAGCCCAGGACCACCGCTACGATGTTCTTGCCGATGTCATGCACGTCGCCCTTGACGGTGGCCATAACGATTTTACCCCGGCTCTTTTTTTCCTTACTTTTGCCTTTTTCAGCTTCCATGAAAGGGTCGAGGTAAGCTACGGCCTTTTTCATGACGCGGGCGCTCTTGACTACTTGGGGCAGAAACATCTTGCCCGCACCGAAGAGATTGCCGACTACCTTCATGCCGTCCATGAGAGGGCCCTCGATGACATCGAGGGGCTTCGGGTAATTTTGGCGTGCCTCCTCGGTGTCTTCTTCGACAAATTCTGTGATGCCTTTTACGAGTGCGTGGGAGAGACGCTCCTCGACAGTGCCTGCGCGCCAGGCATCGGTTTCCTTATCTTTTGAACGGCTGAGGCCTTTGACCCCTTCGGCAAATTCGATGAGTCGCTCAGTGGCGTCGGGTCGGCGGTTCAGCAAGACATCTTCGACCTTTTCCAGGAGTTCCTTGTCAATATCATCGTAAACAGAGATCATGCCGGCGTTGACTATGGCCATGTCCAGCCCGGCTTTAATCGCATGATAAAGGAAGGCGGAATGCATGGCCTCGCGCACGGCGTTGTTGCCCCGGAAGGAGAATGATACGTTGCTCACCCCGCCGCTGACTCGCGAATCGGGACAGGCGGCCTTGATGTCGCGGATCGATTCGATGAAATCCACGGCATAATTGTCATGCTCGGACATGCCGGTTCCCACGGTCAAAATATTCGAATCAAAAATGATGTCTGTGGGGTCCATGCCGGCCTTATCGGTCAGCAGTTCATAGGCGCGCCGGCAGATACGCACCTTGTCATCCCGCGTGGCGGCCTGGCCCTTCTCGTCAAAGGCCATGACAACAACAGCCGCTCCGTAACGCATGGCCAGGCTCGCCTGCTCCAGAAACTTTTCCTCGCCTTCCTTCAGGCTGATGGAATTTACCACGCATTTACCCTGCACGCATTTTAAGCCGGCCTCGATGACCGCAAACTTGGAGCTATCGATCATTACCGGGACACGGCAGATGTCGGGCTCGGCCGCTACGAGGTTGAGAAAGCGTTGCATGCACTCCTCGCTTTCGAGAAGCCCTTCGTCAAAATTTACGTCGATAATGTTTGCGCCGTTTTCGACTTGCCGACGAGCGACGGCTACCGCGCCCTCGAAGTCGTCATCGAGGATGAGTTTTTTAAAACGGGCCGAACCGGTAATGTTTGTGCGCTCGCCGATAATCATGAAGGGGGCTTTCGGGCCTTCGATTTTCAAACCTTCGAGACCGCTGAGCCGGGTGGCCGGAATGGTCACGGTGATTTTACGCGGCGGGTGTCGCTTCGCTTTTTCGGCGATTGCCCGGATATGTTCCGGTGTAGTGCCGCAGCAACCGCCTACTATGTTCAGCAGACCGTCCCGTGCCATTTCCTCGAGGCAGGAGGAGGTGTATTCGGGGGTTTCATCGTAACCGGTTTCGCTGAGCGGGTTGGGCAACCCTGCGTTGGGGTAGCAAAGGGTATAACAGGGCGCCAGGCGTGAAAGTTCTTCTACATAGGGACGCATGGCTTCCGCGCCGAGGGCGCAATTGATTCCCACGCAGAGCGGCTTGGCATGCATTACCGAATACCAGAATGCCTCCACCGTCTGCCCGGATAGGGTGCGTCCGGACTGATCGGTAATAGTCACCGAAATCATTACCGGCAGACGCTCGTCGCGAGTGTCGAAAAACTTTTCGATGGCGAAGAGGGCGGCTTTTAGATTGAGGGTGTCGAAAGTGGTTTCCGCAAGTAGCAGATCGACCTGTCCCTCTACAAGTCCGCGCACTTGCTCAATGTAAGCCTCCACCAGTTCGTCAAAACTGATAGCACGGTAGCCGGGATTATTTACATCGGGGGACATGGAGGCGGTTTTGTTGGTCGGGCCTAGGGCTCCCGCAACAAAGGCCGGGCGCTTCGGATTGGCCGAGGCAAACGCATCGGCGGTCTTCCGAGCCAGTTCTGCCGCCTTCAGGTTCAATTCATAAGCACACGCCTCCAGGCCGTAATCCGCCTGCGCGATACGGGTTGAGTTGAAAGTGTTGGTCTCGATAATGTCGGCGCCGGCCTCAAGGTAAGCCCTGTGAATGTCCGCTATAATAGCTGGTTGTGTGATGCTCAGCAGGTCGTTGTTGCCCTTAAGGTCGCTCGGGTGATCCTGGAAACGTTCGCCGCGAAAATCCGCCTCCTCGAGCTTATGCTGTTGAATCATTGTGCCCATAGCGCCGTCGAGCACGACGATGCGCTCAGTGAGCAACTGCTCAATGGGGCTACTGCCCAAATCAGAATGAGTATTGAGAGGGGACATTTATAATAAAGTTGCCTTATAATTGGCTGTTACCGAATAGGCGTATCAAATATCTTGAATTAATAATGTGTGGCCAACGGCTGGAAGATCGAATTAACGGCATGTGCAATCAGTCCTTAAGAACATTCATAAGCCACTGCGATATTTTATGAGAAAAGCCATGGAATCGATCCAAAATTATTTTCCGCAGCTCAGTTTAACACAACTTGAATTATTGGAGACACTGGCTGAGCTGCTGCGCGATTGGAATACCAGGATCAACCTGGTTTCCCGGCGCGATATCGAAAACCTGGAGGAGCGCCACTTGCTGCCCTCACTGGCTCTGGCAAAAATCGCCTCATGGGGCCCGGATACCAGCGTTATGGATGTGGGAACCGGCGGAGGCCTGCCGGGTTTGCCCCTTGCCATTTGTTTTCCGAAAACTCACTTCTTCCTCATCGATTCGACGGGCAAAAAAATCCGGGCGGTCGAAGACATGGCGAGGCGGCTGGGTTTAAAAAATGTAGAGGTTGAGCATACGCGTGTTGAGAACGTATCGCGAAGATTTGACTTCGTGGTTGCTCGGGCGGTGGCTCCGCTACCTCGATTTCTGGGGTGGGTGAGCAAAAACCTCAAAGCGGGAGGTAAAAAATCCTTCCCCAACGGAGTGCTCTACCTGAAAGGATCGAAATACAAAACGGAACTGGCCGAATGTGAAATCCGCGCTCATGCAGTTTTCCCCTTGAGTGATTTTTTCGAGGAATCAGTCTACAAGGAAATTTATATTGTCCACATCGCCGCCGCCGACCTGGTTAGGAAACAGGCCCTTTTTAGTTGACATTGCCGGGTTGAAAGACCGCAAATATTTCACAATATTCAACAAACGGGGAGTAGATAAATTATGGCTGAAGAAAGTAAGTCAATTTCTTCTTTAATGAGTGAGGGGCGGACGTTTCCACCGCTGGCCGATCTGGCGGCAAAGGCGCACATCAAGTCTATTGAACAATACCAGGAGATGTATGAGCGCTCGATTCACGATTCGGATAATTTCTGGCTCGAACAGGCGGAGTCGCTTCATTGGTTCAAGAAGCCCACACAGGCTCTCGCGCAGGAGTGGAACACCAAGTCTCGAACAATCCGGCACACCTGGTTTGCCGATGGTGAACTGAATGTTTCCTACAACTGTCTCGACCGGCACCTCGGGACACCGACAGCTAAAAAAGCGGCGTTGGTTTGGCAGGGCGAACCCGATGAAGATACCAGGACTCTGACATATGAGCAATTGCACGCCGAAGTGTGCAAATTCGCGAACGTTCTAAAATCCCTGGGTGTGACCAAGGGCGACCGGGTTTGCATTTACATGCCCATGATCGTCGAGCTGCCCGTCGTCATGCTGGCATGCGCTAGAATAGGCGCCATCCACTCGATAGTCTTCGGAGGTTTCAGCGCCGATTCCCTGCGTGACCGCATCAACGACTCCGCCTGCAAGCTACTCATTACCGCCAACGTCTCCCTGCGCGCCGGTAAATTTATCAAGCTCAAGGCAATTTCAGACGAGGCCCTAAAAGACACGCCCTCGATCGAGAAAGTCATCGTAGTCCGTCGCAACGACGAGCCGTGTTCGTTTGATGATACGCGGGACCTGTGGTATCACGATGCTATGGCCGAAGCCGGGGCCGATTGCGATGCCGTTTCCCTCAATGCAGAGGACCCGCTGTTCATCCTCTACACCTCGGGCTCGACCGGAAAGCCAAAGGGGGTGGTGCACACCTCGGCAGGTTACCTCCTTCATGCAACCCTTACGCACAAATTTATATTTGATATTCACGATAATGACATCTACTGGTGCTCCGCTGACATTGGCTGGGTCACCGGTCACAGTTACATCGTTTACGGACCGCTGGCCGGAGGCGCAACCTCCCTGATGTTCGAAGGGGTGCCAACTTATCCGGACTCAGGCCGTTTCTGGCAAATCGTGGACAAATACCAGGTCACGGTCTTTTACACGGCTCCAACCGCCATTCGCGCTCTCATCCGCCAGGGCAATGAGTGGCCCGCCAAATATAAGCTTGATTCACTCAGAGTGCTCGGCACCGTCGGCGAACCGATCAATCCCGAAGCCTGGATCTGGTATTATGAGCAGATCGGCAGGAGCCGATGCCCCATCGTCGATACCTGGTGGCAGACCGAAACGGGCGGCATCCTCATCACGCCACTGCCGGGCGCCCATACCCTCAAGCCTGGCAGCGCCTCAAGGCCCTTTTTCGGCGTCGAACCCGTGATACTTGACGATACAGGCACCGAGTGCCCCGTTAACGTCGGCGGCAAGCTCTGTATTAAAAAACCCTGGCCAGGCATGATGCGCACCATGTGGGGCGATCACGAGCGCTTCGTGGACACTTACTTCACCATGTTCGATGACATCTACTTTACTGGCGACGGCTGCCGGGTCGATAAGGACGGCGATTACTGGCTTATGGGCCGCATCGACGACGTGGTCAACGTCTCCGGACACCGCATCGGCACCGCAGAAGTGGAAAGCGCATTGGTAAGCCATTCAAAGGTTGCCGAAGCCGCCGTTGCGCCGATGCCGCACGACATCAAGGGCCAGGGCCTCTACGCCTATGTGACCCTGATTGACGGCGTGGCCGAGACCGATGAGCTGAAGAAGGAACTCGTGCTGCACGTGCGCAAGGAGATCGGCCCAATCGCGGCGCCGGACAAGATTCAGTTCGCGCCGGCGCTCCCCAAGACGCGCTCGGGCAAGATCATGCGGCGCATCCTGCGAAAAATCGCCGAGGGCGTGGTTGACAAGAAAACCCTGGGCGACATCTCCACACTGGCCGATCCTGCTGTCGTCGACGAACTCGTCCAGGGCCGGCAGGTCTGATGCTCCACGTAGGTCGCAATCCCGCAAATGCGGGACCCCGCAACCGCGGGGCTCATCCTGTTTTGGGAAACAATCCCGCAAAAATCGATCGACGCCTTATCTATTACTTGAGCGGGGTGGTCCTCGGCTGCTTGATCCTTGCCGCTGTATATCCCAGGCTTCATCGCGGCAAATCCGCCCAGCCTCGACACTACCAGTTTGACGGCTCATACCCCCTTAGCTGGACCGACGCGTACGGACGCGACCTGACACTTCCCGCCACGCCTTTGCGTATCATTTCGCTGGCTCCAAGCATCACCGAAATTCTCTACGCCATGGGAATCGAGGACCGTATTGTAGCCAACACCAGATGGTGTCGTTTCCCGCCGCAATCCCGGGAACTTCCCAAGATCGGCACACTCGATAGACCCAACCGCGAACTTATGATACATTTGCGGCCCCACCTGGTGCTCGGTACGGTTCTCACTCCGCCAAATATCTACTATCAACTCGAAGAGGCCGGGTTGCTCTCCGTCGCCTTCGCCCACCAGGACCTCGACGGCGTTCTTAATGACGTGAGGAGCATTGGGAAGCTCCTCGGCGTTCCCGGCGCCGCGCTGAAAGTGGTCAACGCAATAGAGTCCAGGCGGGAAGATGTTCTCATCGCCCTGCGCACTCAAGGCTCGCCACATCGGCGAGTCCTTTTGCTCTACGATCTCAAAGACTTGAGCAGCGCCGGTGCGGGTTCATGGCCGGGCGATATGATTGATTTATGCCATGCCGTAAACATCGCCTCGGGAGCAAGTTCACCTTGGCCCAGGCTCTCACTCGAAGGTACCGTTGCCGCCGATCCTGAGGTCATCCTGCTCGCCGTCGCTTTGGGTGAGCGACCACTGCAGAAAGTTCGCGCGGAAATTGCGGCTCTTTCTAAAAACCCCGTGTGGCGCCAAGTCAGCGCCGTGCAGAACGACCGCGTTGTCATCATCGACAAAGACCTGCTGGCCATACCAGGCCCACGCATGGTGGACGCCCTGGAAGCAATGGCCCGAGCTATCCATCCCGAAGCATTCTCCCCTGCGCCCTGACAAGCATGAGCAGACTATACTGCTCAATATCTCCTGGAGCTACTTTGACTCTAATTTTGCCCAACACCCGGCTGTGATCAGACCAATTCCCCCTATATATATACCGGTGGCATTCAGGCCCTGGAAAGTCGGGTCTCCATAACAATATCCAAACGCGCCCACCAAACAAGTGAGTATTCCAAGATATCCAAAGACAGTTCCCAGTTTATTTAAAACATTCTTCATAATAATTTCCTTTACGCTTATAGTTTAGAAATAACGGCAGTAATTTAGATGTATTACTGCATTCTGGTCAATGTCTCTTTGTACAAAAAAGCATGGGCAACAAAACCGCAGAGGTAACCCAATATTGATGATCTGCACACTCTGCCAGACGCCCTCGAAGCAACGGCCTTGTTTCTTACCTTTTCAGCGGGGAGACTATAACTCCAGATACGCGCACAATTTATTCATATTATTAACGAACGTAGCGGTGCGAATGAATCCATCGTCGATCCAACGGCCCTGGTCGTCGAGTCCTGAAATGATTTGCCGCACTTCGGGTTCCATCAATGTGGCGCGCCTGTGGCGTGTGTGCTCACTCATTTGTTTGTTCCCCTCCACAGGCACCCGGACCGATTCATTCTCCCTGAATTCTTTATAGGACAGAATGGCCTCGGGGACACCGAAATCCATCTGCCAGCGGTATCCGAGTTGGCGTTCTTCGCTGATTTCCTCCAGTGTATAGTGGACTAGGCTGTCCCGATCGCCGTAGATGGGCCTGTTGGTGCCGACCTCGTAGAGGCGCGACCACTTGTTTGGGCCGAGCTTGGAACGCTCAAGCCAGTCAATGGCGTCGGGGATAGGTCGAAGATAACGCCTTTCGCCGGTGATCTTGTAGAGGCCGACAAGAGTTCTGATATTTGCCGCGGTGGCCCTGCTGGATACTCCTGGAGGTTCAAAAGTGCGGGCCCAGGCCGGCTTCATGTCGTGCGAATACTGCTGTGCCCAACCGCTCTGTGGCTCCGTTAACTGCGAAGCGATGATAAAATCGCATCCACGCCGGGCGCATTCCAGATATTTGCTTTCACCGTAACGCCTGTGGGCTTTAAGCACGATCCGAATACAGTCATTGATGGCGTCGTCGTTAAACGTGTAGTAATCGTGATACCCTCCCCTTAGAGGATACCACTGCGGCCAGGCTCCATTATCGAACTGGGCCTCGATAATGAAATCCAAGGCCAGCTTGATCGAATCGTCGAGCCAGGACTCGTCCAGTTCCTCGTCCAAATCTATCAGAAAGGTGAGCGCGCCCTGGCTGATATTGTCGTCAAAGGTACACCGGCCGCTTCGGCGCTCGGGCCATTTGGACTCGGCTTCCAGATGCGCTACATCCACCCGGTGGTCCCATCCCCCTTCCTCACGCTGGCCCCAGGCTAGGGCGCGGCCGGCCTCTCGAGCGGCGAAAAGATAGCTCTTTTCTTTCGTTACCCGGTAGGCCCACAGAAACGCCTCGCCGACGCTCGGCGTGCCTGGCGGCTGTACCCAGATCTCCGTCGCTGCGGCTTTTTCGTAGAACGCCTCGCCGTAGCGTTCTGAGAGATCAGCGGAGTAAATGCCGGCGTAGCCACCATTCGTAGAGATGGATAGAAGATAAGTGGTCGCGCGCTGTAGAGCCGTACGCGCATGTTGCACCAGTTCCTCATCGACCCCGCTGACCGGGGAGGCGTGCAAGACGAGAATCGTCGCGGTAAGACACTTTATTTTGTTAATGATCATAGGCAGGTTCAGTTGATTCTTCATGGTTATTTTGTCTAGAGGAAAATAATCCATTAAACGCCTGTTTTATTCTTTTGGGCCTCGAGCCAATCGCGGGTCCGGCGCTTTAGTTTCTTGAGGCCGGGCTCTATGGCCTTGAGCGCGTCCGGCTCCATTCGGTCGATAAATAAAATTCCGTTGAGATGGTCCACTTCGTGAATAATAACTCGGGCCAGGTGTCCGTCGCAAGTGAGTGTATGCTGAGCTCCCTGGAGATCCTGAAATTCCGCCCGAATGGATTTGGGCCGGGAAATTTCGGCACGTATGCCGGGGAAGGACAGGCAGCCTTCTTCGTAAATTATCTCGGGATGCGGGACGGGCTCGAGGTGGGGATTTACCAAGGCCAGGGGCAGGAGCAGTTCGAGCGGCGGCTGCCTGCCATCGAAAGTGTAGGAAAAATCGATTTCGGGACCGCGCAGATGCAAGTCGATGACACAAAGTTGCAGCCTTTTACCTACTTGCTGAGCGGCCAGGCCGACGCCTTCCTTTGCATACATTGTCTCCTGCATATTGGCGGCCAGTTGTTCTAAAGCGGCGTCGAAGCGCTCTACTTTTTTGCCCTTTTTTCGCAGGACAGTCTCCCCGTATTGAGTAACGCGTAGAATCATGGACAACCACTACCCTATGGACCCTTGATTTGAACGGGCAACTCCAAAAGATGAAAAGTTCGGCCTGTAAACCCGAAAGGAAAAGCTTTGAGCATATAAAAAGTTGGTTTGCGGCTGGTATTTCTCTAATAATGGCTCCCTCGAATGTTATGAAACGGGGAGCGATTTTTGAATTTCTATTGTGGCTGGTGCTGGCCGTGGCGCTTTGCCTGGTCGGGGCCGGCATACCAGTGCATTTTCGTGCCGTGGCTCCGGCCGTGCTTTCGGAGGCCGGTCGCGATACCGAATCACTGGAGAAACTTTCGGCATATTACATAAACCTTGGGCAGGTTGGTCCGGGTTCCTTGCTTTGGGCTGCCGATGACCGCTTACCCGTCTCGGAAGCGGACCAAGACCGCCTTCTCGATCTCCTCGAAGAAAATCCGCAATACCGCTTATCTGGTGGGCCTGCGCCCTACTTCGAGGAATTTCTGCGCATGAGCGGCGAAGTACCCCGAAAGGCAGACCGGCGCAAAGTTATCGAACTGCTCATACCCGGTGAAAATCGTGAACACCTGCTGCGCTACCTGAGGCATTCCAGCAACGCCGCCGTCGCCGCCATTATGGACACCCGGACCATTACCGGCACCACGCGTTTCATGCCGGTAGCGACCTCGGCCGGCCAACCCCTTGATGCCGTAATTCTCATGACCGCGCTCCTGGCACAGGGTAACTACCTGGCGCCGCAATTTCTACAAGAACTGCTACCCCTGGTTTCCCGGGCCACGGTGGGGGAACGTCCTGCAATCTCGCAACTGGAACGTCTCTATTTCGGGTTTCTGGCTCTCGGGAAGCGCTTTGACTGGCGGCAACTCACCGAGCTGACACGCCGCTGCCACGACTTTTACACCCTTGAGCGCCTGGGCGCCATTCTGCGCGGCAGGCCGGACAGTCAGCCCATGCTTTTTGCGGCTGTCCTGTTGGCGGAGGACGCTGCCGGAATAACTCGATACCTGCAAGAGCACGAGGAGGCCGGCTGGGAAGCGCTGGAATATGCCGTCAGGCACGGCCGAGGGGCTATACAGGCGTTGCTGTTGAAAAACAAACCACTTTACCAGCCATCGGCATTAGTGCGGGGGATAGAACCCCTTCTCGAGCGGGTGCAGCAGGCGCCCTTGCTGAGCTTTACCAACAGGCATATGCAAGCGGCGCTCAATCTCAAATTTCTGGCTTTCCTGGCAGCGGGCTACGCCATGGCCCTGTCTTTCCGCAGTCTGGTCGAGGGTGTTCGGCGCAGTCAGCTGTTATCGCGCATGCAGCCGGTAATTATCCTCGGCAACATCATTGCGGCGCTTATTTTTACAACCGTGCTGTGGGTATTCCTGGAACCCACCCTGATGGAGTTTGAAGACCGTCAAAATACGCTATTGCGCCTGGACTTTGAACTTGTTAGCCATGTTGATAGTCTAAAACCTCAAAACCTCGCCCAGGCCATGCTCCTCGATCAAGTCACAATCATCGTTCTGCTCCTTTTCTTCCTGATACAACTCATGGTCTATGTTTTCGCCGTCATTAAAGTGGTTGAAATTAAAAAACAGGATAGGCGTGCGGCTCTGAAAATCCGGTTGCTCGAAAACGAGGAGAATCTCTTCGATCTGGGTCTCTATGTCGGGTTGAGCGGCACTGTCATCGCCCTTATTCTCCTGACCCTTAACATCGTGCAAGCCAGTCTCATTGCCGCATATGCCTCGACTCTCTTCGGCATTATTTTTGTTGCGATCCTGAAGGTTTGCCACGTGCGTCCCTTCCGGCGCACACTCATTTTGAAAGCTGAAGCAGACTCCAATGAACCGGTCGATAATCCTGATAATTTGTGACTTTCTGCTGATCAGTCTTCTGGCTCTCGCACGGTTCGATATGCCGGAAGAAATCGCCGCTCAGGAAACCCTGGAGGCGAAGGCGGCCGATAAGGCCGCAGACCAGGACTTAATCGAGGTGCTGGAACTTTCACTGCAAACCGAACAGGAATCGCAAAGCGACCTCAGCACTAAATTAGTGGATATTCGGCAAAGCCTGGATGAAAGTGAAGAGGCAGCCCGTCTCCTGGCCGAAGAAAAACGGTCACTTGAACAGCAACGGGAGAAACTCATCCAAAGCATTGACGAGACCCAGGCCCAACTCATTTCCGCCGAGAAAACCCGCGGCAATATGGCCGATGACCTCGCCACAGCCCGCGAGGAGTCCGCCTTTTCTCGCGAGCGAGTACGCCTACTGCAGGAACGTCTCATCGCCCGCAAGGAATCTCTTGAGAAGGCCCGGCTAAAGATAGTCGAAACCGCTCAACACAGCGATGCTTTGGAACGTGAAAAGCAACACTTGTTCACCGAATTGCAAATTCGCCAGACCGAAAAACAAATGCTGGAGCAAAACCTTGTGGCTGCTAAGGCCGAGCTGGACACTGTCAGGGTTGAGAAGCAGGTTATTCAGGAGCAGACTTCACGCCTGGCCGAGGGCTTTTACCAACTGGCAGAGACTTCCACCATCATGCAAGAGGAAATCAGCCGGGAAATTCGCTTAAGCCGGCCGCTCTCGCTAAATGCCATTTTCAGCGCTTACCAGGACAACCGTGTCGAGGCCTGGTTTAAGGCAGATATCGGCGCGCGCCGCGGCCGTGTCTATCCCTTCAATACCATTTTTGTTACAGACGGCAGCGGCACTTATGCCCTCTTTCATGTCCGCGAGACACCATTCAGGATCGATGGCTCGACGGGCCGGATCGAAAATGCCGGCGGCTCCATGAACATCGGCGCCCAGCAATATGAGATAACCGAAGTCAGTTTTCTCGCCATTGATCCTCGCATCCTTATGGTGCGCGTGCCGCCAAGCGCCGCCCGGCAGGCCAACATCAAAATTTTTTCCCTGGCCTCCGATCCCCTCAGGTTCCCTGAGGCAGTCCTGATCGGACACGCGGAAGGTTACTACGGTGAGACTACCTTCAAACTCGACCCTAGCAGGAAACACTACCTGCAGATGCAGTCCAAACTCATGAGCCGGCTTTTCGGAGAGTTCTCACCTTCCCGAGGCGATCTTGTTTTCGCAAAGACCGGGGAATTCATGGGCTTGATGGTGGACAAACAGCAGAGCGTTGTAATTGACGCCTTGATTCCAGCCGCTTCCTTGCCTCTGGGCTCTGATTTTCGCAGTGATCAGGCAGCCACGGTGCTGGCATCGCTCCGAAACCGGATCGCCCCTTGAGTGGTTGTTCAGCCTAGCGCCCGTAACACAGATGGCGGCAAAGACCACTCGAGGTTTCCTCTTTCCCTTTGGGGAGTCGAGTAGAAGTTGATGAGGACCGCAGCCCCTTTTTTGAGATAGCCCAACGAGACATTTTGCCCCGTGAGCAGGCGACCCATGAGCGCTGAAAGATCAGGCTCGTGGCCAACCAGCGCGACCACGCTGGCCGGTGCGTATTGGCTGACCTTATCGATGAGATTATCGAAATCGCCTCCAGGTTCCAGCTCAGGTTCTTCCTCTAATATTGCTTCGGGATAGGAATCATGCAGGATGCGTGCCGTGCCGGCGGCACGGTCATAGCGGCTGGTTAAAATATAATCCATTTGGGGGATGATTTTGCGCAACCCGGTTGCCCCCAGGCGCATACGATCTTCACCTTTGGCTGTCAGCGTCCGATCGTGGTCGGTATTATGATCGCGGGACCAATCCACTCTTTCCATGGCAATGGCGTGCCTGACGATAATGATCTTCATTGTGTTAGGCTTCTATTCTCTTTCTTTCTCTCGGCTGTAAAATGCCGGCTGCAAATGCCCGCAGTAATTCTACCGGCGGATTGAAGAGTTTGAACCGTTCTTTGCCGATTCAAGTGTCAAGCGCATCAAGGTGTTTTGAGTGCCTGTGTGTTCTTGGCCTTTGCGGGGATTACGATGACTATACGACCCATCGGCGTGCATATCCCAAGCCTGGCATTGGTCCTTGAGCATGATCTGTAGCAGCTTCCAACATTGCTCTTTGTGCGAAGGCTCTTCCAGCGGGACGATGAGCTCTACGCGGCCATGGAAATTGCGATTCATCCAGTCGGCCGAACCCATGAAGAATTCTCCCTGTTCAGGGTCTGTTTTGCCGTTTTGAAAATAAAATATTCTGGAATGTTCCAAGAGTCGGCCCACCACGGAGATTACCCGGATATTCTTGCTTAGACCTTCCACTCCCGGGCGCAGACAGCATATCCCCCTCACGATAAGGTCGATCTTCACGCCGCTCTGGGAAGCGCGGTAGAGTTCTTTTATGATATCCCGGTCTTCCAAGCTGTTCATTTTGAGGATGATGCGCGAAGGCAGGTCACGCTTTAGGTTTTTTATCTCCCAGTTGATCATGGAAAAAAATCGCTTTTTCATGTTCAGGGGAGCCACAAGGAGTTTCTTGTAATCCTGTTTTCCGGAGCGGCCCGTGAGATAATTGAACAAGTGTACGAGCTCCTCTGTATATTGAGGTTTTGCAGTAAAGAGTCCCAAGTCCGTATAAACGTCGGCATTCTTGGCATGGTAATTACCCGTGCCAAAGTGCGCGTAGCAGCGAATGCCATCGGTTTCCCTGCGCACTACCAGAATGTTCTTTGCATGAATTTTTAGGCCGGGCATACCATAAACAACATGAACCCCCGCCGCCTCCAACTTTTGCGCCCAACGTATGTTGCGCTCCTCTTCAAATCGCGCTTTAACTTCTACAAGACATACGACCTGTTTACCGCTTTCCGCCGCCATTATCAGAAGCGGGATCAAAGGCGAATTATCACCCACCCGGTAAACGGTCATTTTGATGCTCAGCACCTTGGGGTCTTCGGACGCTTCCCTCACGAAACGCTCCACGCTCGAAACGAAACTTTCGTAGGGATGGTGCACTAGCACGTCCCGGTTGCGGATAACATTGAACAGGTTGGTCTCGTCTCGAAAAACAGGTGGCAGCACTGGCGTCCACGTCGAATACTTCATGGTCGGAATCGGCAGGGAGGTGATGGATTCGATCCCTTCAAAATCGAGTTGGCCCTGGTCCCAATAAATCTCGTCAGACGCCAATGAAAGTTCCTCCGATAAAAAGTTCAAAATCCAGGGGTCGGGGTCTGGGCCGTGTTCCAGCCTTATAGTCTTAGCAAATTTTCTCTGGCGCAGCTCCTCTTCGATAAGGTCGAGGATATCCTCGACGTCGGTGTCATCGACATCGAGATCAGCATTCCGGGTAATCCGGAAGGGCATGCAGGCCACGATTTTCATGTTCGGGAAAAGGTCGGCCAAGTGATGCATGACAAGATCCCTTAATGAAATGTATCGGTAGCCCCTGCGGGATTTTTTTCCCTCGAGAAGAATCCACTGGGGCTGGATGCCGCTTATCTTTATGCGGGCAAAAAGCATCTCCTCCCGATCGGGATGTGCCAGCATCACTCCCAGCGAAGTGGAAAGATTGGAAATAAATGGGAATGGATGCCCGGAATCAACGGAAAGGGGAGTTAGGATCGGAAAGATTTCTTTTTGGAAATATTCGGTGGAAAATTTTTTCTCTTTTTTAGTCAATTGCTCCCATTCCAGCACCTCGATTCCCGCATCCTTCAGTGCGGGCCTAATCTCGTTTACAAAAATATCCTTGGCCAGTTGGCGTTGCGGAATCAGAGTGCGGCGAATGGCCGCGATCTGGATTTTCGGGGTCAGCCCGTCAATGCTCGAGCGGGTAATTCCGGCCGCGATGAGGCGTTTTAATCCTCCCACCCGCTTCATGTAAAACTCATCGAGATTACTGTTGTAAATGGCCAGAAATTTCAGCCTCTCGAGCAAGGGAACTTGAGTATCGGCGGCCTGGCTCAACACCCGTGTGTTGAACTCGAGCCAGCTCATTTCCCGGTTTAAGAATTGCTCCTCAACTTTCATGTAATAATCTTCATCGGTTTTAACCCCCCCCAGGTTCACTATTCGCCTTGAAAAACCTTATTTTCGACAGAGACGAACCTTTTATAATGCCTGATTAGTACAACGCCGTCAAGGCGCAAAACCGGTATGACGTCTCAATAAAAACGGATATGCACGAACTGGATTTTTAGGGCTATAATAGCTCTTCAAGGCGGGCGCGGAGTTCTGTGAGGTCGGCGGCAACCGGGTAGTCGGGGTATTCTGCTCGAAGGGTGGCGGGCGGGCGGATGAGGACGGCGCTGTCGGCGGCCTGGAGCATGGATAGGTCATTGTAGGAATCGCCAACGGCGATGACCCGAAAGTTGAGGCTGCGGAAAGCTTCGACGGCCCGGCGTTTCTGATCCGCCTGCCGAAGCTTGTAGCCGATAATACGGCCTTCATTATCGATTAACAGACTGTGGCAAAAGAGGACAGGGTGGTCGAGTTTGGACATTAAGGGATCGGCGAACTGCTCGAAGGTGTCGGAGAGAATAATGATGCGGGTCCGAATCTTGAGCCAGTCGATGAAGGCCTTAGCTCCCGTAAGGGGTTCAAGATTTTCGATAATCTTGCAAATGGCGGGGAGAGTAATGTTGTGCCGGTCCAGTATATCGAGCCGGTAGCGCATTAGCTTATCGTAGTCGGGCTCGTCGCGAGTAGTGCGCAGAAGTTCAGGAATGCCGGTGGATTCGGCCACGGCTATCCACACTTCCGGCAACAGCACACCCTCGAGGTCCAGACATACCAAATGCATGGGTATTACGCTTTGTCCGAGTCCCGCAAAGTCAAGTGAGAACTGGCGCGATCACCGGACTCTAGTGGCCGAACTCGGCGGACGGGCGCAGGGTGAAGATGCGAGGCGGGTGAATTGGCTCAAGGATTTTTCAGGGTGATGTTAAATCTTCAGCGGCTGTTGATCGGGTATTTTTTAGGCGAATTAAGCGAATTGTATAATCTTTGGAGTACGCCAGTTTTCTCTCCTGTGGGTTCAACGCATCCAGAGCGTAATGCGGAAAGTGAAACGGATGTGGGGTGGCGTAAATAACTTCTCCATCCGGGATTGGTAGAACGACTCGAAATGGAAACACAAAATCGGCATTCAAGAGTAAAAATGAGGCATTGCCCTCGTAAGGTGGATATCCCTGCGGTCCGATAGTGATAGCATTATCGAGAGAGTTCAAATTTTTAAATCGCTCCTTGACCTCATTCGGGTAATTTATCGCGTAAGGTACATACAACGAATTGGCGGCACATAGCACGATTATTACCAGCCCGGTTCGATGCCATTTCAAGGTTAGTCGTTTAAAGAATTCGCTCAGACCGATACCTGCCGCCAGGCACAAAAACGGCGTCATCATACGGGCGGTGCGCCCATAAACGACCCAAAGCTCCATAACAGCGGATGTAATCGAGAGTAGTAAATAGAGAGTGGCAGCAATGCCCAGCGAAAGCCACAGCGAGTGTTTAACCAGGGAGGAATTTGCGCGCTTGACATGATTTATCGCGAGGGCGATACCCGTCAGCCATATTAACAGCATGAATCCCTCCACGCCCCAAAAAAATTGCCACACCAACCACGGGCCTTCAGAAAAATCACCCAGAATTACGGATCGGGTATATCGAATCCAATTATTATAATATTCGATACCCAAGAGATTGATTCCCGCTAAAAAATGGGCCAGCGGCAAACTTACTACACCAACAGCCGCCTTAACAGCATACCATGTGGGTAATTGTTTTCTGATGACCCACGCATCCAGAATAAATACGATATACAAAGCCACCACCAGCAGAACCATGCCATTGTAAGTGTAGTAAGCCAATCCCAGCAATATACCAATCTTCAGCGCTCGATCGGTATGTTCACTACCGGAGGCGGCCACAGATACGGCCCAAAGCGCGAAAAAAAGTCCTGTGTCATAGGGCAAATAATGACGGCTGTAGAAAAGAAGGCTCACGGTGGCCAGCGCCAGGCCCGCACACCAGTTGGCAGTCTCTCGCCGCAAGCCGTGCCTGCGGGCAATGAGGAATACCATACCTACATTCAGCGCGGAAATTAGGGAATGATAAACCGTGGTGAGCGGACCTGAAAGAGGGTTCAAATTCAGCAGCGATGCCATCGCACTGTCGGCTATCGCCACCGGCAGCAGGCACAGGGCGTATACTTGATGAGCAACAATCGAAAAATACATTTTAATCGCTTCCAGGAGGCCATTATTATCGAATTCCAGGATTAGAAGATGCGCGCGCAACGAGCGGTATTCATCTGGTAGAAACATCTGTCCGCCGCTAAGCGCCAGCGCGAGGCGCATCGCAAACGCTACAATCACCCAGTGCCAAAATTTGAGCTCTTTTGGATACAATAAGTGTTGTGGCCGGCCAGGATCAGCGTCCGCAATAATTTCAGAGGGGGAGGACATTGTATGCCGTGGAAACCGCTCGATCTACTTGTGCCCTTTGATACGCAGGATTTTACCGCGTCGGAGGACTGAGGGCGATTATGCGTTCGCGGATACGGCGGGTGGCCTCCTCGTAACGGTCTTCCGCCTTGGCCCCGGGGTCATAATCAGAGGGCATCATGGGCGCACCGTAGACAACTGTGAGAGCTTTCCCAAAGCGCGGAAATTTGCTTTTTTTGGAGAAAGCCTCGAAAGCGCCGAAGTTTCGGGCTGGTATGACCGGCAGTTGGAAACGACAGGCGATCATGCCCACGCCTGATTTGAATTCCCGCACCGTGCCATCGGGCGAGCGTGTGCCCTCGGGGAAAAGTATCAGGCCGTGTCCTTGTTTAAGTATGTTGAAAACTTTTTTGAGCGCGCCCATGTCTGCTGTGTCGCGATCCACCGGTATGACATAAAGGCGAGGCAGGAGCCATGCCGTAATTTTGAAGCGCATCAGATTGCGCCGGGCGAAGTAGAAAAGGGGCCGGGGCACCGGGTAACCGAAAAGTGGAGGATCGTAGTAGCTGGAGTGATGAGCGGCGATGAGAAAGGAGCCGGCGGCGGGGATGTTATCGACACCGATGATTTTGGTCCGGTGCAAGCAGTGGAAGCAGATGCGGGCGGTTATGCGCACCAGCTTGTAGGGAAGTGATTCCGGCTCTTTCAAGTGCTTGATGGGTGCTGCCTGGCCGCTTACAATTTCACAAACCTTATCGACTACCTCATCGAGGGTAAGGGAAGAGGTGTCTATCCTTAAAGCATTCTCCGCGCAGGCCATGGGGGCGGTCTTGCGCCCGGAATCTATCCGGTCACGCTCGCCGATCGAATCCTGATGGCCTTCCCTGGCGCGGCGCAACTCACGGGTTTTAGTGTCGGCTTCGAGAAAAAATTTAAAATCGGCGTCCGGCAGGATAACCGTGCCGATGTCTCGCCCCTCCATAATAAGCCCGCCGAAACCGTGGTCGCGCGCCACTTGGACGAGGCTCCGCTGAAAGTCGACAAGGAAACTGCGCACATCAGGCAAGGCCGCGAAGGCGGATACATTGTCTGTGACCTCAGGGCTGCGTAAGTCGGTCTCGTCGGTCAGACGGCCGTGCAGACGGATGAGGGCAGTTCTGCCGGAAACCTCGGTCTCGACTTCTCCCTGTCCAAGCAGGGCTTGGACCTCCCCGGGTTCCAGTGGTGACACCCCCTTTTTCAGGCAAAAATAAGTTACAGCGCGGTAGAAGGCGCCGGTATCCACGTGCAGCAGGTTGAAACGCTCGGCCACGGCCTGTGAGGTGGTGGACTTGCCGGATGCGGCCCCACCATCGACGGCAACGGTGATGAAATTCTTTTCCGTCACGACTTTCCTTTCGCGTATTCCAGGCTGTCCTTTCGCAGACCTTCAAGAACTTCAAAAAAATCGGGAAAAGTTTTGGCGCAACACAATGGGTTTTCTATGGCCAGCCACGGTTTGTGATCCGGCCGCAAATCGGCACAACCGAGGATAGCAAAGCTCATAGCGAAACGATGGTCATTGTAGGTCTCAATCGTGGTGAGACCCTCACGAGCCACCTCTACAAGTTTTTCCCGATTCGGCGTGATGGTTAGGGTGTCTTTCTTTTTAACGTATTTCGCTTTTTGCCCCAGCCTTTTCAATTCATTGATGACTCCGGCTACACGATCGGTCTCCTGGTGTTGAGTGTGGGCGATTCCGCTGATAACGGTTTTGCCTTCGAGCAACGGAGCAATCGCGGCAAGTGTGAGGAAGGTATCGGAGATGTCATTGAAATTTTCTTTTATGCCCTTTCCCGGACCTGTATATTCACTGACTGTATCAGTATGTGTTTCCGCCCTGAGAATTTCTTTTACGGATAGGCCGATTTTTCCCAGTACATTTTTGCAAAACCGGATATCGCCCTGATAATAGTCACTGCCTATATCTAGAAGTATAACCCTACCTTCTATCACCAGAGGCAAAGCCGCGAAATAACTCGCGGTGGTGGCGTCGGGTTCCACAAAGCAATAGCCATCTTCAGTCGGTGTGTAGTCCGATTTCTTAACCGAGTAAACGCCGGGACCCTCGTTCTCGCCCTCCAAAACATTTACACCGAATTCTTTCATCATTAACAGGGTCATGCGCACGAAAGGCTCGGATACCGTCGAACCTTTCAGGCGAATAACAGTATCTTCTTTAGCCAGCGGCGCGGCCATGAGCAGAGCCGAAAGTATCTGACTGCTTTCGGAGGCATCGACATCGATTCTGCCGCCTTTCAAGCCGTGGGTTTTCATAGTGAATGGGAAATGATATTCCTCGTCCTTCCACTCGAATTCCGCATCCTGCTGTTCCAGCGCTTCGAGCAAACCCTTCATGGGGCGCTTTCGCATTTCAGGATCGCCGTCGAGCGCATATTTTCCGCCCTCAACCGTTGCCAGGGCGGCGGTCAGAAATCGCGCAACGGTGCCGGCGTTGCCGACGTCGATTGATCCCGTTTTTTTCCATTCGCCGGGTTCGAAAGGGAAATCAAAGTAGTTTTTGCTATATTCTTCATCAACGCGACCCAATTGGTAGAGAGCATCTACCATTAAATCCGCGTCGCGGCTTTTTAGAGTGTTAAGAACCTGAGTTTTACCCTGACACAGCGCGCTCAGAATAAGCGCCCGGTTGGTGATGCTTTTCGATGCGGGTAAATGGACCGTGCCGTTAGCGGGTACGGTAAAAGGTTTTATTGGATGAGGATCGTCGAGTTTCATGACATTGGGCGTGAGACCCGGCGGCCGGGTTAGTCCCCGGAATCCGGCCGAAGGCGATCCCTGTAGGCTTTACCGCGTTCGAGGAAGTTTAGAATTTCAAAAATCTGGTTATTGGCTATGGCCGCTTTGAAGGGCTGAAGTTCACCTTCGAAATCGCGGATCGCTCGAATAATTTCATCGCGGTTCTGCTCGATGATGGCTTTCCAGATGTTCGGATTACCGGCGGCGATGCGGGTCGTATCGCGCAAGCCCTCCCCGGCAAAGTCGCGCCAATTGCTGTCTTTGGCGGCCAGGTGGGAGCACAAAACCGTGGCGAGGATATGCGGCAAATGGCTGATGTTGGCCACGATTTCATCGTGATTTTCCGGTGATACCGTCTCTACCTCCATATCCAGTTCCTTCCAAAAGCGGACTACGCGCTCCACGGCTTTTTCGGGAGTGTCCAGCAGGGGCGTAACAAAGCAGGCCTTTCGCTCGAATAGCTGGACGCTTGCATGTTCCATGCCGCTTTTTTCCGAGCCGGCCATTGGGTGAGCCCCCACGAAAGCGGTTCCCTCCGGCATGGATGAGTGGCAATTGCGGCAAATGAGGCTCTTGGTGCTGCCTACGTCGGTGACGAGGGCGCCCGGCTTGAGAGCAGGGGCAATCCTGGCGACCAGTTCCGGGATATTTCCCACCGGCGCGCAAACGACCACGAGGTCGGCTTCGGCGGCGGCTTCTTCGGTGGTTTCGAAAACCTGGTCGCACCAAGGCAGCTCGGCGCACTCAAGGCGAATCTCCGGGCGGCGTGCCCATACGGCTAAATGCTTCGAGAGACGGCGATCATGAACCGCCATACCCAGGGAAGCGCCCAGCAATCCCGGAGCGATGATGGTGATTTGATTAAACACAATGCTTCTTGAAAAGCGTTCCCGGCGCTATTTGTCGAGATTTTAACAAGGCGATATCCAAGGAAATGGGTTTACGTCCGGCCGACTGGTGGAAAATTTGGCCTCAATACGTGAATTGTTAAATACCAGGCTGCGCTTGCCAAGATAAAGGAGCAATCAGTAAAATTTAAAGTTATGGACCTGCCGCCTACTGAAGAAGAAAAGGCGCGTGCGCGCCGCCATCTCAGGATTATCTATCTCATCATGGGAATCTTTATTATCCTGCCATTTATCCTGTTCTGGCTCTTTTCCTGAGATATTTTCTCGTGCCAAGAACGTCATATTTTTATTACTATGGCTTCATCCTCCTGCCCTCTGCCTTCATCCTTCTAGTTTTACCATTGACTCTGGCCCGGGGCGAGGTCAGATTTTCGATTTAAATCATTTTAACCCATAACCAATTCAAATGTTTGCCAATACCGAAGCTTTAAGTCCGACCAAACATAAGGGACTGCGTTTTACGCAGGGGACCAGTTATGCCTTTGCCCAAAAGATTAACGCAGTGCCGGTCAGCGCAGCCGAAATTTTTCTGGCCTGCAAATATTATCCCATTGTATTTACATTGGAAGGCCCGGTCCGTCCGCTAGCGCTGCTATCCCTGAACAAGGACGAAAACCTGTTTATCGACAAAAAAGGCAACTGGAGCGCGCCTTACGTGCCAGTGCACATTCGCCGCTATCCGTTCATACTCGGCGAGAGGAAAGACAAGGATGTATTTTCAATTATGATTGACCGCGACGCACCGCATTTCTCAAAGAGAAAGGGCGATCCGCTCTTTAACAAGGCAGGCGAACCGGAAGAGGTCGTGGAAAACGCTAAAAAATTCCTCATGGAATTTCATCAACAACTCGTCATCACTGAAAGACTCCTGGGTGAAGTAGCGGAAAAAAATCTGCTCGAACCTCAGCAGTTCAATGTTCAAAAAGACGGTGAGAAAGAATCCTTCGGCGGTTTCCGTGGAGTGAACGAAAAAAAGATCATGGAGCTCGATAATGAAACTGCGGGCAAGTGGGTGAAGAGCGGCGTCATGGGTGTTCTATACGCTCATCTCATTTCCATGCGCAACGCCCAAGCGCTGATTAAGTAACGGGCCGAGTTTGCCAACCCCGCCGGGGTTTACCTCTTATAGGCAATCGGACGAGGTTCCATCCGGGTTCAATTGTTATTTTCTTCTTTCTTCGGCACGGAGGACATCTCGCACTTCACGAGCAACTCGATATTGCTTAAGGATAACTGGAGCGCATAGACGGCCTTCAGCAAGCCGGTTTCCACCCAACTTTTCAAGGTGTCGGCGTCGAGGTCGGCCAGCAGCGTCATATCCACCACCCGGAACCCGCGGACGACCGAGGTGGTTTTCCCCCGCCGAATGTTCAACTGCCGCTCCACCAGCAGGTCCGTCTCCACCAGGGGCGCCAGAAATTTTTCGGTGGCAATCAGTTGCTGTTGAAACCGGGTTAGAAATTCTTTGGCCTTTTGCACGACCTCGCCCGGATCCCCGCTCTCGGAATACAGGGGCTCCCCGTCCTCATCTTGCAGGTGGGGCGCATCTTTATCGACCATGAGCACAAAGGTGTCCTTTTTTTTAGTGCGGCCCAGTATGAATGGATAGCGCCGGATATGAGCGGGCACGTAGGAGACACTCCAGGCGCCATTGCTCAACACAAAGTCGTTCCCCTTTTTGCGCAGGGAAAGGAGCGCCCTCGGTATCAATGGCTCCCCCACTGGAAAGATGATCGGGTAGTGTCTGCAGGCGACTGACAATTCCCCGGCATGCAGAGGAACAGTGGTCAGGGAAGATGCAAAATTATAACTGGCGCCCTTCCGGAAACGCAGACCGGAAGACTTGGCCGGACTGATAATCTCGGGTGTTTTAAACATGGATCATAGGTACTCCGCGCCGGGAGGCATCAATAAACATGATTCCTCATAACACGATGGTTGTCAACGGTAATGCTTTGGGGTCTGTTGCCCAAATCAGTTAGTCCACATAAACGTATAACTGCGATATACGTATACTACGGAGCTGTTGCCCAAATCAGTTAGTCCACATAAACGTATAACTGCGATATACGTATACTACGGATCTGTTGCATAACCAGGGTGAGTCCCGCAACTGCGGGGTCGGTTCGTGCCAATCAACCTGTCACGGTAGACAAAAGGGGTCAGCCCTAGGATTTTCGTGTTGACTGCGGATGTATAGGGTCCTTATCTGTAAATATGTCTCGAAAACCTCGACTTCAGTTTCAAGGAGCTATCTATCATATCATCTCGCGAGGCAATTACCGTAAGGAGCTTTTTAAAGTATACCGGTCCGGGGAGCAGTTCGAGAAAGCGATCTTTGAAACGTGTGAGCGTTGCGGCTGGATGCTCCACGCTTACGTGATTATGGGTAATTTATACGGAATGTTCCCAAACAATTAAACCGCACAAAATTTCTTACTCATTGCGGTTTAGCAGACACCACTGGGGGAATGAGAAAATACGCAGAGTATTTGGCTTTGCAAGAGGAGGCGAATCCTCGCAAGAAAGCTCAACTTGAAAAGCGTTATGATCAGGGTTGGGTCATTGGAGACAAAGCGTTTAAAAACAAGTTGGCAAAAGACTTTAAAGATATGGAGATTGCCGAAGATTGGGGAGGGGAGGAACTGCGCCAGTTGAATGAATACAGATGGGAACAAATTGTAATTGCAGGATTAAAACAATTGGGAAAAACAGAAAAAGACATATTCAAAGATCGCAAACTGGCTCCCTGGAAAGCGAGATTAGCCGTTCAACTGCGCAAAATAACCAGTGCCGGCAATCCCTGGATAGCCAGTCGACTCAACATGGGACATCCCAGCAACATATCATGGTGTTTAAGCCAAACACGAAAATCCTAGGGCTGACCCCTTTCTCATTGTTTTGGGGGACGGGTCGGTTCCTGCCAATCAACCTGTCACTAGTTTCGCGGAGCTGGTCGGTTACAACTCGATGATATCGAGATCATCGTCCTTCTCTTGTTTTTTCTGGTGTGCCAAAGCCTCCAGTTCCTTTAATTCCCGGGCGCGGGATTCTGCCTCTTCGGACTGATCCTTATCACCGGCGATGGAATGCGCTTTTGCCAAAGTCTTCCATGCTCCGGCACGTTCGGGATCCAGCTCGACAGTTTTTTGCAATGCCGTAATAGCGTCGGCAATTTTTTTCTCATCGAGCAGCAAACGACCCAAGTTCATGTGAGCGTCAACGAGCCCGGGGTCGCGCAGGAGCGCCTCCTCGTATGCGCGTTGAGCCTCTTCCTGTTTTCCAACAATTCGCAATGTCACACCATGGTAAAACCACAGACGAGCATTGTCAGGCACATGCTCAACTCCATGAATTGCGATAGCGCCTGCCAGGTTGATTTTGCTTTTGGTGATGAGGAAATGGCAAAGAGTTACAAGAACCGAGGCATTTTTGGGTTCGAGGCGCAGGGCGTGCTCAAAGGCCTTGCGCGCCAAATCCTCATTATTGCTTTGTATGAGCATTTTGCCATTGATGATGTGCATGGCGGCGCTGTTTGGCTTCAGTGAAAGGGCGCGTTTCATGGCTTTATGGGCGTCTGGCAGCTTACCGGTCATCGAGTAGAGGACAGCGAGATTGGCATGGCCCTCGGCATAGTTGAAATTTGCGTTGACCGCCCGCTTCAGACACTGCTCGGCCTCGGTGTAACGCCCTTGTGCCACATTTACGGCCGCCAGCACAGCCAGCCCCTCGGGGAAGTCTTTTTCGGAAAGGTCCAAAGCCTTGCGGGCGGCTTTTTCGGCCTCCGCGGTATCTCCTGCCCGCAGCAAAGCGCCGGCGTGTGCGCAGTGGGCGGCGGGCAGCCGGCTGTTTAACTCGACGGCCTTGGATGCGGCCCGCAGGGCCTCGGAGTATTTTTCCAGTGAGATTAACGTTGTGCCCAATGCGGCCCATGCTTCGGCCTGTACCGGGGAAAGGTCCACCGCTTTGCGCAGTGCGCTTTCGGCATCCTCCAGTTTTCCGAGCTTATGAAAAGCGCGGCCCAGCAACAGGTGGGCCTGCGCATAATCAGCATCAAGTTCGGTTGCTGCCTTGAGGGCCTCCGCAGCATCATCGAAGCGCTCCTCCTCGAAGAGCAGCTCGCCCTTCGAGAAATGCAATCGGGGTCCCGCAGTTGCGGGATCGGCGGCGATCGCCTTGTCGAAATGGCTAAGGGCAGCGTCGCTATTGCCCAGGAGGCGCAGGATGTTTCCCAGAAACTGATGCAGTCGGGCAGTAAAGAGCATGAGCGATGTTGGGGGAAACTGTAGATAGAGGCAATGTCTCACGCAAAGGCGCCCGCCGTCGCTGGGCTATGGCGCGGCAGGGCAGAGGTTTATAAGGAAGAAGAAAACCGCAGATTACACAGATTATCGCAGATTGAGAAAGAATAATTTAACGTGAGACAAACACGAAAATCCTAGGGCTGACCCCTTTTCGCCTGATATTATATAACGACGTCCCTGCAAATACCAAGGGCCGCCCGGTTTGGGCGGCCCTTTGTTTGGAGTTTAAATTTGTTAATTCGTATCTGTTTAGTTCAGAAGGAAGTTGTCAGCGGCGAGAGTGAACGTACCGCTAAGCTCGATTTCGAATTCCGCATCGGTTGTGACCTCATCATTGTTAATCTGGATAATCGTAATCGGACCATTTATGTCAAAGCGGAGTTGAGAATTGACGTTATTAGCGTCAAATGCATCTATACCGATAAAGGCTTGGGTCGCCATTAGGTCCAGCGAGAACTACGTCAATTATGTCTTCTTCGATATTTATGTCGGTGATGACATCGCGGTTGCCGCTGCCGGGTAAAGAGTCAGCAGCCGCACCGTAGAAGAAGGTATCACCGCCGCCGCCGCCTGTGAGTGTGTCCGAGCCGCCATTGCCGTCGAGGGTGTCAGCATTATCGCCACCGGTGAGGGCGTCGTCATTGGCGCCACCTATCAAGGTCACAGTATTGGCGCCGCCGACCGCACCAACATCGGTCACGCCGGAAGCATCCAGGGTGAGGATGTTGTCTGCCGTGACGGCAGCCGAGCCGTCGATGATGATGGCGTCGCCATTGTTGTCCAGGAATGTGTCTTCAACGGTGACGGTCCAGATGTTGTCATCAAGTTTGATGATCTCGAAATTGACGACCCCGCTGAGGGTGGAAGTGTCAAAGGTGCCGCCACCGGTGATAACCAGTGTATCGGTGCCTGCTCCACCATCGAGGGAATCAAGGGCGTTTAGGTCGGCCAGGGCGATACGGACGATGTCATCGCCGCCTCCCGCATCCACGGTATCATCGCCAGTGCCCACGGTAATGTTGTCATCGCCCCCAGCTGTGGTTATGTTGTCGTTGCCGGCACCGGAGTCCACTACGTGATTTACAGCACCTGCGAGGTTGATCGTGTCAGCACCGGAACCGGTAGTAATGTTATGGGCGGCGGCGTCAGTAGTGGACAACTCAACCGTAAGGCTCACGGTCATAGCGCTAGCGTCTAATGTTATAATTTGGCCTACATCACCGGCGTTATCGGTCAGTAAATCGGTGCCCATGCCGTCCACGAGAGTGATCGCGATTCCCGCGCTTTGAACCGGGATTCTAACGGTTTCGAAACTGGAAACCACTCCGGCCTCAGTTACAGTAAATGTCGCGGCATCACGCAGAACGAGCGTGTCGGCATCACCGCCGCCGGAGATGCTGTCGTTGCCGTCCAGTGCTTGTGTGAGAATCACGGTATCTGCGCCTGTTCCGGCATCCACGGTGTCGTCACCTGCTGCAAGCGTAATGACGTCGTCACCGGCTAAGGTATTCAGTATGTTTGTGCCGCCTTCCAGTGTGACCGTGTCAACGTCGGCGCCACCGGTTATGGTGTCGTCACCGGCACCACTGGTAACAGTATTGGCGCCGTCGCCGGTATTAATAATATCGTTACCTGCGCCGCCTGTGATAGTGTCGCCCAGAAGGCCACCTGTTATGGTGTCGCCACCTGATCCGGCGTTTACGTCACCCACGACTGTGTCGGATATGGTGACCACGTTGCCGCCTGCGTCATCGAGGACCACGGTGCCGGACGTGCCAATTATGACCGTGCCGCTTGTAATCACCGCGGTGAGGAGGGCAATCGCGCCGTCGTCGCCTGCGTCGGCCGTAACGGTAATGGATGCGGCGTCGGACTGGGCAACTGTGGCATCGGTAACCACAAGGGACTGGCCGCCTTCGATGCGAATCGTGTCGATGCCGCTCAGGGTCTTGGTCGAGAGATCCAGTGGGGCCGCCGTCGATCGCCGTCGGTGCTCAAAGTGTCATCTCCGGCTCCGCCTGTAATGACGTCGGTATCTTCCAGGTTTGCGACGGTAGTATTAATTGTGTCGTCACCGCCGCCGAGGCTGACCGTATCGACACCGCCTGCAGTGCCGAGTGTTACGACGTCGTCTTCCGCACCACCGGTTATGTTGTCACCGGCCGTACCGAGCTGGACTAAACCGCCGACGCCGTCAGCATTTCCACCGACATCGTCGTCGATGGACACCCAATTGGCCACGTTGGCCAGAGTCACCAAAGCTTCGGTGGTGATATTGGCCCTGTTACCGCCGGTAAGCGCGGCGCTCAGGGTGAATGTGCCGGTGCTGCCGACACCAATGCTGGTGCCGAGATCGGACTGTGCAACCACGTCATTGCCAACGGTCAGAGTTTTATCGCCAATGCCTGATATGAGAAGTTGGTCAATACCACTGATGTTGGAGAGCGCGGCGGCGTAGTCAAGATCGGCGGATTGCGTGACGTCAATTGTATCGTAACCTGTTCCACCTGCTATAGTGTTGGCGGCGTCGAGGTGTAAACGGGAAAGAAAGATGAAGGTGTCATCGCCGCTGCCACCGGTAAGATCATGGGCCGCGGCAAAATTGACGGTGATCGTATCATCGCCGCCGGCGCCGTCCACTACGTCATTGCCACCTTGGTCGAGCAGGATGGTGTCGTCCTCCGCGCCGCCGGTAATGTTGTCCAGGGCGGTGCCGTCGCGTACGTTGCCGCCGACACCGTCAGCGTTACCACCGGCATCATCATCAATGGTTACCCAATTGACCACGTTTGCCAGGGTTACCAGAGCTTCGGTTAGTATGTTAGCCGTTCTACCGCCAGTGAGCGCAGCGCTCAGCATGAAAGGTCCGCCGTCACCGTCGACGCTGATGCTGGTAGTGCTGTCGGATTGATCGACAACTTCGTCGGTGACGGTCAGTAAATAATTCGCCGGTTATCTGGATGATGTCGATTCCGGTGAGATCACCAGCCGCCCCATCAGTAGCTAATATAGTGGGATCGAAGTCTTCATTCTGCCAAGTTCTGAAGGGTATCAGTTCCGATGCCGCCGGTAATGGTAGCATCGACGCTCGGTGTTTCTTGGTTAAAGATTGTGATTAAATCGTCACCGTCACCGGCATCGACTGACAGGCCTGTCTCCAGTGGCATTAGTGGTTAAGGCTATGGTGTCGGCACCGCCATTACCGCTTACGGTGTGATCTTGATCGTCGTCAATGGTGATGGTGTCGTCACCATCATCACCGGAGACAGTTACTGTATCATCAACTGCGTTGATAGTGATGATGTCATTTCCGGCGCCGCCACCGACTACGCTGCCGCCGCCTTTGAGGGAGATAATAATAGTATCGACACCATCGCCACCGTCCACGGTGTCGGCTCCATCATCAACGGTGATTCCGTCGGCGCCAGGCCCGCCATTCACTGTATCGTCGCCGGCCTCGCCGTCCAATGTATCTCCACCGATACCGCCGTTGATAGTGTCATCGCCGGCGCCGCCAGTAATAGTGTCCATACCGCTACCGCCGGTGAGGGTGTTGGCAACACCCGACCCGATCAAAGTGAGTCCTTGGTTTACCGCGCTGCCATCAACATTTTCAAAGCCGGTAAGTATCGTTTCCGTACCTCCACCTCTTCCCCTATGACACCTGATTGTTTGCTAAGGTTAGGTCGATGCCTGAAATTGAAGTAGCGGCCAATACGACTGTATCCGAGTCCAATTCATCCGGGTCGGTGCCGCCCGTGGCGTCTACGACATCAGCGCGCACGGTGATCGTGTCATTGCCCAATCCGCCGATTAGCGTATCAGCGCCGCCGCCGCCGTCTATGGTGTCGTTGCCGGCGCCGCCGTCAATAGTTTCTGCATCGGTAGTGCCCTGCAGGATATCATTGCCCGGGGTGGCCAGCAATTGCGGCAACACGCTGAGGCTGACGGTTACCGTATTGGACGTCGCCGCGCCGTCTGAAGCGGCGTAGGTGAAAGTCACATCACCGGTAAAGCCGGGGCTTGATGTGTAAAAAAGTTGAGTGCCGTCATCACTGACCCTGAGCGTTCCCCCGGAGAGGGACTGGGAGAGGTCCACTATGATGGTGAGAGTCTGCACTCCGCCGTCGCCATCATCGTCATTGGCTAGGACGAAAATCTCGGTTTCCACATTGGTCGAGATTGAGTCCGAGTCGCCAACCGCTGTCGGCGCGTTATTCGTAAGCGTGAAACTAACCGTGGCTGTGGCCGATAGGAGCGCCGCATCCGTCACGTCAATTGTGAAGGAGTAATCACCCGGGGCCTGATTGGCATCCGGTGTGATAGTGAAAACACCTGTGGCGCCATCGACTATGACTGTTGCGCCGCCGGCATTGGTGTTATCTATATTGCCAAACGCGAGGGTTTCGCCTGCGCCGCCATCGGCGTTAAGGACTGGATCCTCGTCAACATCGACGCCTTCCAAAGTACCTGTGATGAGGTCTACGTTGCCGCCAGAGACAACGGAACCTGCATCCAGGGTGCCGGACGTTCCCGGCGCGTCATTGACCTGGGTGATGGTAATCGTCGCAGTGCCCGCGGCTGACGGCGAACCAAGAGCGTCCGTACCAATAAACTGGAAAGTGGCGACGCCGTTGAAGTCGGCCGTCGGGGTGAAGGTAAATGCGTCGGCGACCAGGGCTACTGTGCCGTTGGTGGCGCTGTCTGCCACGATGCTGAAGGTGATGGCGTCAGCGTCCGCATCCGCGCCGGTGAGTGTGCCGGTGGCATCAGTGTCTTCTACGATAGTTACAGCTACGTCATCCACCGTGGGAGCCGAGTTAAAACTAACACTGACCGAACCAGTCGTAGAAAGTGTACCGTCTGTGACCGTGTAGTCAAAGCTGCCGGCGCGAGTGTTGACCGGGTCGGTAAAGATGAAGACGATATTGCCGTCGCCCACGTCTGCTACGGCTCCGCCAACTGCGTTACCGACGCCAGTGAGAGTGAGGGTTGCACCTTCCGGATCGCTGTCGTTGGCCAGCAGAGTAGCAATAGCTATTGTGGCCGTTTGTGTGCTGGAGTCTACAATATCGTTAACAACAATGGGCGCATCGTCATCAGACCCCACGGTAACCGTTACCGTGGCGGCCGCTGAGTCAGAACTGCCGTCATTGCTCACGTATTGGAAAGTACCTGCGCCTGTAGCATTGAGGAAAGAGGCGAAAATGAAACCTGCCCCGTCGATAGTTACGGTTGCGCCGATAGCTGAGCCTGTGGCGGTGGCGCCTACAATCGAGAAGGTCACAGAGTCGCCATCCGGGTCAGACCCTACAAAGATGCCTGCGACAGAGCCATCTTCGTCCACAGAAATTGAAATATCCGAGGCTGTGGGATCATCATTAACCGCGGTGACGGTAATGGCTACGCTAGCGCCCGGAGAATCCAGTGCACCGTCATTTGCAACGTATTGGAAACTGGCATTACCATTGAAATCGGCAGTCGGAGTAAAGGTATATTGGTCGCCGGATACGGTAGCGGTGCCGCCGACTAAGCTCGATGAAATAATTCTGAATGTAATCGAATCGCCCTCGTCATCGGAGCCCGACAATGTGCCGGTTACAGCCGTGTCTTCAGCCGTGGTAGCTGTCAGGTCATCGGCGCTCGGTGAGCCTTCTAACACGCCTTGCAGGACTTGTGCCGGCTGTACTACGCCGCCTGCGGTAGTGCCATCAACCACCTCTACACTTTGGGCTCCACCGAAATCGATATCTCTATCATTGGATTGTAACAGTTCGCCACCGTGAATAGTCACTGTGGTAAAAGTGGAATTGTCGCCCAAAACGATATTCGGAAATGCTCCATCAGAAGCATCGATATCTCCGATCCGCACGTACTGTTGGACTTGTATGTTTGGCGCGCTGATGCCAACTGCACCTGCAGTGCCCGAAAAAGTGGCATTGGCCGCGCCGATACCTGCAAAGTTTGAACCTCCAGGGGCTAAGGGGTCGGCCGCAATGTTTAGACGCGTAACGTTTGCTATACCGTCACCACTCACTCCCGTCACTGCTGAATCAGTGCCGAGATCGTTGCTCGCACCGACTGCGAATACCGCGAAGTATGTGGACGCATCGCTGCCGTCAATAAAGAAGCTGGCCTGACCCTTAACATAATCACCTGTTAAACCTGCATGCAAGACGGGGTCCAAAGTCTGCGCTGACGAGTTCTCAAGGGTGATAATCAATCTACCGGCACCCGAAAATTGCGCATATATGAGATCGCCATCGAGATCGAAAATGGAGACATTGGTGATCTGATGAAAATCATTCGAATCAATCGTTAAACTGGCGCCAGTCATGCGCACCAGATCGATAGTGTTGCCGGAGCCAGCGTCTACAAAGTCACTTTCGTATTCTTCACCCTGTCCGAATATTGCGGCCAGTAATTGCCGTTTTTCCAGAGCTTCGACCCTGATTCCACGCTGATGATTTTGATGCAATTTGGATTTTCTGATAGCCATGGTATTATATTTGTTTTTGGTTATGTTAGTTAGTTAATTTTGGATATTAATAAGTTATAAGTACATGCGAAATTTATACGGTAATTTCCCGCTAGTCCGTTCTTATTGAGGATGCGGAAAAAAATGTCAAGCTCTCAACTGGATAAATCTTTATTTTTTTTAATCCTTTTTTTACAATTTTTGGTTATTTAAATATTGTATTCTCGTCACAATAAAAAGATATAACAAAAAGGCACAGATTTTGGAGTTATTCCAGGGAGTTGAATCTATGATATTACGTTGTAATTCAAGTCTATGTGCGTGCGAATTTTTCCCGTAAAAACCTGTTTATTTCAGATTCTGTTAAACCTGTCAAGTATTCAATCGGATATATTTTACTTTTTTTTATGAATCTCTTTTTTACAAATATTTCCACCAAGAGACGGAGGAGGAAGAGCGGAGAATGGATATTTGGGTAGATGCTGAATGAGGGGGAAGGTCTGTGGATTCAAACGACCATCACTACCAGGCGGTCGAGGTCGGGTTCCAGGGAGGGAGCCTCTAATTCGTGCTTTGGACGCTTTGTTTGTGCGGCCTGCAGGGCTTGCAGGTCGGTATCACTTTGCGGCAGGGAATTTAGAGAGTGGTCTCCCATGAGTTCGGAAAAGGTCTGAATCTGAGCGGGTTTCTGCTGGATATCGATGGGAAGGACCGCGACCGAGGCGGCCATAAGTTCGCGTGGCTCAAGGGATTCCATCCAAATCCTGGGAAACCGGTTGCGGATCATGTGGTATTTTTTCTTTACGCGTTTCATGGTTTTATGAGGTTATTAAAGGGTTATATTAAAAAATTACAAGTTTTTTTTGCCATGAGATCCGGACAGGCAAAGCTCAGGACTAGTATTTGGGGTGTCAGGATGGGTTGATATGCTTGTAATTGTTTCTCGGGGTCTGGGTATTTACTATGAGGCCGGGCCGTTCCCCGGGGGTAATTTCATCAGTTATTTGCTGAAATAGGTAAATTTTGAGAGTTGAGGCCAGATTTTGCGTTTTCCTGTAAAATTTTTCAAACCTCTCATTCATTCGTTCCAGCCAGGTGAGGAAGACACCATCCTGTTCCTGTCCAACGGTTTGCTCATCCTCGTTGCCAGCTGGCGTTTCGTGGATCGGGAACTGAGCTATGTTCAGTTCATATGTGTCATCTTGGATAGTGTTTTCTTCAAAGTTGGGCGTTAAGTCACCCTCCCTGCCGATAAGGTCGGAAAGATAAACCATAAATTCTCCGTCTTTGGCTGTATCGGGAAGATCTGATAGCGCCGGGTTGTATCCCACGAAAGTATCTACTGTTTTCTCCGAAGACGCACCGTCAGTCACATAGGATGCAAGGAATTGATCGTTATCCTTTAGTAATTTATATTCAGTAGTTTCCGTATCTGAATAGAAGTCGGTCAATTGAATTTCATTGGGTTGCAACCGGACCTCGCCGGTATCTTGGCTGCCCAGGCCGAATATCCTCAATGTTTCCTCCAGCGAGAGGAATCTATCCCCAACTAAAAAGTCCGGTTTTACTGAGTCATCTGGAAGTTGCTCGATTGTGTTTTCAAAGACGGTTGTGAAGAGAATTTCCTGGGTTTCGAAGCCGGACAAGTAGAGTGATTCGGGCCTGAAATTAGCCCGTACCGTCTGGTCGGCCGTCAGGCCTATGATGGAGAGGCCGCTGTTCGGGTTTGAGGTGGAAAGTTCGAGTGTGTTGAGTTTGCTGTAAATGAAGACATTAGTAAAATCCTCAGCTTCGACCAGTGTGTATGCACCCTGGAGGATTAGTGTAAGGGACTCTGCTTCCAGGGTGAGGCGCCCGACCTCATCAGTTGATAATACACTGGTCAGATCAATTCCAACCGACAGATTCCCTATATCATCAGCATAAAGGAAATCGAGGTTCGATTCACCTACAATTGAGACCTCGGAAAACGATGAAACGGCCAAACTAATGAATTCCTCGGGAAAAAGGTCCACATTTATGGACACTGAACCCGCATCTTGACCCTGCACTATGACCCGGAAATTATCTGGATACAATACAATGTCCACCTTGTAATCGGTGTCTCCCTGAATAGCCTCATCTATCCAAGCCAAATCAGAGGCAAGAAGAGTCCTGTCTTCCAAGGTCTCTATTTTCAGCAAGTAGCTCTGTGAAGCCGGTGATGCCATTTAGCTAGTTATTGAGTTTTTATCAATTGCGCTGTCAGTATAAATAATTTTTACAAAAAAATCAAGTAAAGTGGCCTTTATTCGGATTATTGACGTCTGGCCGGAGTTTCGATTAGCAGGCGGGCTGCAAGGCCGGGTGCAAATATTTCCGTGGGATCGATCTGGAGTTTGACCCGAAAGGTGCCGGTTGCCGGGTCGATAATGGGGTCAATGAACATGATTTGGGCCAGAGCCTGGGCGCCTCGCGAGGGGCCGTCCATAATTTCTACGGGGAGCCATGAGTCGGGTTGGACTGCTCCGTAAAGATGTGAGCCACAATAGATTGTGAGTTCCAAGCGGGAGTCATCGAGGACACGAGCGACGGTCTCGAAGCGGTCTACAGATTCACCGACGGATTTGTATTTTCTAAGGAAGAGGCCATCAATGGGAGAGCGTACCCTCTTTTTCTCGAGGCTGATTTTGGCGGCTTGTAGAGAGGCCTGGCCCTGTTTGTAAAGGCTCTGCGCTTTTGCATGCAGATATTTAGCCTCTTCGTATTGGCGTTCGCTCTGAATGTTTTCAGCATAGAGCTTTTCGGCCCTGGCAAAATCTTTCCGGGTTTTCTCCAATTCCGCCACGGTTCCTTCCAACAGAGCTTTAGCCCGCATAATGGCCACCAGGTCTTCCTCAGTATCAAGTTCGAGAATAATTTCACCTGCGCTTACGCGTTTCCCTTCCTCTACCATGTATCCGCTGATTATCCCTGCGGCGCCGGCACTCAATTTTATATCTTCTATAGGCAGTATAATGGACCTGAGTGAGCCCCTGAAAGAGCTGAGTTCCAAGGATGAGGTATGAGTTGAGGAGGTTTGACTCGCAAGAGCCAACGGCACTGCTGCCAGAAGCGCTAGTGTCGGCCAAAGCAATTTTGACGGAAATTTGGAGTTATATTGAGGCATTGCGATCAGAATAGTCCCATTTTAAGGAAATGTATGAAGTCTCTAAATAATACAAAGGCCAAAGCTCGCCTGCCGGTTTTAAAGGTCGCCCTGCCGGAGTAGCCCATTTTAAGTTCTTCGGTGTCCGAAATATCATTGAATGGAACAACCAGGGCGAAAGCATAGTCTCCGCTTCTCGTTTCCAGCCCATAAGCCAGCTGACTGGGGTTGTTGACTTCCAAGTAGTGAATCCGGGTCGGATCCGCATTGAACTTGATTTCCATTGGAATGGTCTCATTTTCGCTTAACAGCCGGTCGAGATAGATGAGATCCTGTTCGCGCACTTCAATTTTTACCTCCCATTTGCCCGGTTCAGCCATCTCGAGGACTGTTTCACCGACCTTGAGCACCTGTCCGACCCTCATCGAGAGGTTCAACGGTCCGACCACCACCCCGTCAAAAGGCGCTCGTATTTCGGTCAGTGAAAGTTCGTAGCTCAACTTGTCGGCCAACGCGGCGCTTTGCCAGGCGTTAAGCTGGGCAACTTGCATCCGGATTTCGTTGCCCATGTTGAGCGCCAAGTCGGATTCGGCCATGTAGCGCTGGTATTCCTGCTGGGCCTGCTGCAATTGCAGCCTCAGGTCCCTTGAATCTAAAACGGCAAGCAGTTCGCCTTGTGACACATTGTCGCCCTCTTTAACGAGTACTTCCATCACCCTGGATGCTACCATAGCGGGCAACGATTGATAGCTGGTGGGCCTGAGTGTGGCTCCGCCGCGGATTTTGAAAGAGATCGGCAGACACATGAGCACGGTTAAAATGATTATGGGCGTTACAACTTTCGTTAATAGCCTTCTCCTTTTCGTCTTGGTGTAACGGGTTTTTATTCGGGCGACGCCTTGAGCTAATCGCAAAGAGCGCCGGTTGTGCCAATACAGTGATGTCCCCAGCGCTCTTCCTCCCGAATATGCCAGATCGCGCATTTGCATGAAGGTGGATTTTACTTTATCGGGGTCTTTTTGCCCTTCAAATAAGAGAATCCCGCAGATATTGCTTTCACGGTCGAACAAGGGAATAGTAGTGGCCCAGTTCATGGGTATGGCATCAAAATACTGGTTTACGGCATCTGGACGGGTTTCCTCTTTACCTGATTCCCGGTAGGTGAAAACCAGTCGAAACTGCGGGCGTTCTCCTGCGGGCAGGGCAGGGGCCAGCTGTTTCCCGCCTTCCGGCACGGATTTATCGGTATCGTCCGGCTTAATATTTTCCTGGACTGGATTGACTAACTGAGTATCGCCCTGATCGGGCTGGTCCTCAACGGCCGGTTTGGGCCCATTGGCGTTATTATCGTAATTGAGGCTGTGATTGGCCAGTGCCTCAACCAGTTCTTTGAGGATTTCGGCCTGCTCGCTTTTGGTGTGGGGTCGTTTTAAACCGCTGCAGGCCAGGATTTCATACTTGATGTTCTCTGGATCGTGGCGTGGATACTTTTTGACGTAAAATATTGAAACTCTCTCACAGTCAACGGTTTCCCTTGCATAATTGACAACGCTCCAAGCAACTGAATCGAGATTGATATCGCCCGCCAAATCCTCTAGCAGATGCGAGTACGTATTGATTCTTGTGATTTCCTGTGAAAGGTCGGTCGCCCTGCGACTGCGCAGGTAAATAACAATTTCTTCGCAAAAGTGTTTAAGGAGCAGTACGCGAGTATTGGTGGCCTCCTTGCCGGCCGGTTCGAACCAGGCCTGTAAAACGCCTGCGACCTTGGAGTTCAATGGAATTGGAACAAATATCTGCTGGTACGGGGTGTTATTGAAAAGCTTCAGGTTTTCTGCGGACACAGCGCTTTCAAAACCCAGAATATCCTTCCCCTCGGATGGTTTGGAGTGGGTATCGAGCACCATCGACTGTTTTGTATCTGCGACCTGCCGAACCGCCTTGCGAAAGGACTCCTCCTGGACGGGATTATCCTTGAGATTGAGATCCCGAAAATTTACTGAAAAAATTCTCTTGAAATTGTTGCCGCCGAGTATTTCATAAGACAGACCCTTGGGCTTCAAGGCGAGGTTCAGGTAATGGGCATGGGCACGCAGATAGGTGGTAAGGTCCGGGGGGTCTTTTGCCAGTTGAGAAAGCTGAGCGGAAATCCCAGCTACAAGCTGCTTAACCTGATCTTTCGGCATTCCTGATTTCGAATCCATGAGGTAAATCTAACGTTCTATAAATTAAGCCAAATTAACATCGGCGTCCAGATCAGTAATACATGCTAAAATACGTTAATCGACAAGTATAAAATTAAAGTTGCCATAAGCAAATAGTTTTGTTCCTTGGGAAACAATCATTTCGGTCTAAAAACAGACCCTTCGGTCCTATTCTCCATAAACAACTCCTGCGAAATTGATGCTTTTTAGCAAAGGAATATTTTACTTCGGCGCTCTCATCTTTTGTCCGTGGCAGGTGTTTGCCAGTCCAACGGCGCCCGGCACTGCCCATTCCACCTGGCAAGGACTCAAGCTGACAGCCGTGACACCCTATTCGGGTCCACTAAAGGGTAAATCCAATGAACCGCCCGGCAAACTCCCCGAATCCTGGTCCCTCACCGAGGCCATTAATCGCGCCCTGCAAGTCAACCCCGATATCCTCTTCGCCGCAGCAGCCACCGCCAGACAACAAGGGCTCAATACTCAGCTGAAAGCGGAATTGCTACCCCGCGTACTTCTTTCCACATCGTTGGACACAAGAGACGAGAGCCTTATCGATCGGGCGCCGGGGCAGCTTGACGTGCCTCCCACTGATCAGACCGCCATAGCACGAGACCGCTACGACGGCAGGATTGAACTCAGACAGATGATCTTCGACGGGGCGCAGCGCCGCAACCGTTACCGCCAGCAGGTTCTACGGACTGAAGCCACTCTGGCCACTCAGGAAGACACAGAAAGACGCACTATCGCTTCGGTAAAACAATCATTTGACGCTTTGCTCTTCTACCTGTCGGTTTTGAAAATAAGTCAGGCAACCGTTCAAACTTTCGAGACCATCCTGGATTTTGCCGAGAAGAGGAAAGCCGCCGGCGATGTAGCTGAACTTGAAACCCTTCGCGTGCGCACCGAGCTTAAAAGCGCCGAAGCCGACCTGGCCCAAACGCAGTCAGACCTCATCACGGCCGAACAGGGGTTTCGGCGTCTGCTGCAACTCCCGCAGCCCACCGATCCCAGAAAATCGCGGATCGAGTTGCGAGGGACCCTCAAGGAAAAGTCATTCGGTTTGACCCTGGACAACTCGCTGCATCTCGCCTTGACCACCCGAAAAGACCTTCAGGCCGCCCGCTACCAATGGGAGGCCGCTCGCCGTGGAGTGACAGCCGCATACAGGGAGTGGCTGCCAACCCTGGAAACCTTTGCCCATTATGCGACACGCTCATCCTACTACAACAGCGATCGCCGGCTGGACGGCTGGACCGTCGGCGTGGTGGGCCAATGGAACCTTTTTTCCAGTTTTCAAAGAAAGGGTCGTTTACTTTCAGAAAAAGCCGATGCGGCGGCGGCCGAAATTCGGTTGCGAGAACTGGAATATCGTATATCTTCCCGATTACAGGAACTTTATGCGCTGCTTGGTCAAACAAGATCAGTCATCGAGTACCGTAGGGCTTCCACGGCACTTGGCATTAAAAGCCTCCAGCAGGCCGAACGCCTCTATGAGATCGGACAAGCCGGCCTAGAGCAAGTGCTCACCACCCAAATCGCGCTGCGCCTGGCCCAAACCAATCTCTCGCGCTCCATCTACAACTACAATTCCACGCTTGCCCAAATCGAATACGCAGTCGGCATTTCCATTGATGAAGACGGAAAGGAATAAACAGTGAACGAATCCTCAGAGCCGATCGACCCCGCCGAGAATCCCGACGAGCAGACCCAACTCGAACAAATGTTGCCCGCGCCTATACGGGCGGATTTGATCGTACAAAAACAGATTTTCAAAAATGAAGAGTATTTTGTCATCAAGGATCCGCTGGCGTTGACCTATTTTCGTATGCGCGCCGAGGAGGCGTTCATAGTCAGCTTGTTGGACGGAAAAAGAAACCTCAAGAGCATCGCCGAAATTTTCTTTCTCGAATACCCCAACAGCTCCCTGTCGCTTCAAGATATGGCGACATTTATTCACCAACTCGGGGTCGGAGGCCTTCTCAATATCAGCGCCCGGCGATTTGTCGATTATGCCCGCAGCAAGCCGAAAGCGGCACAGAGCCTCTTAATGCTTTGGACCCGCTTAATATCCAAACTCATATTCTTCAAAATTCCCCTGGTCGACCCCAGTCCGTGGCTGAGCAAACTCACGGCCAGAATCACCTTCATTTGGACCCCCTGGTTCATTTGGAGCTGTCTCGGTTTCATTGCCTGGACGATATTTTGGCTGATAGTGAACCTGGATGCTTTCAGCGAGAACACGATCAGCTTCCTGTCGCCTTCCAATTTGTTTTTACTTTGGATTTTGTTGATCCTCATCAAGACATGCCACGAGTTCGGCCACGCCACCACGTGCCGGAATTTTGGCGGCGAGGTTCACGAGATGGGGCTGTGTTTCATCTGCTTTACCCCATGCGGATATGTTGACGCCTCGGATGCCTGGATGATGCGCGAGAAGAAGCATAAAATCTATACTACTCTGGCCGGTATTTTCACGGAATTTGTGATAGCTTCGGTGGCCGTCTATTTCTGGCTCTATCTACCCGAGGGCCTCTTCAAAAACATAGCCTTCAACGCCATGGTTGTCGCAAGCATCAATACACTCTTTTTCAACATGAACCCGTTGATGAAGTTTGACGGCTATTATATCATCAGCGATATGCTGGAAATTCCCAACCTGCGCACCAAATCCATTACATACTGTTCCTACCGACTGCAGAAATTTTTCTTCGGTATCCGCAACATTGGGCAGGAAAAAATATTCGAGGACGAAGGAAACAGCCGCACCTTTATCATCTATGCCCTGTGCGCATTTGCCTACATGGGCTTCATCATCTATTCGCTGAGTCAGATTTTTGCTCGCGTATTACAGCCTTATGGTTTAGGAGAATTCGGTTTAGGCATTGGCGTATTTGTGCAAATATCCTTCCTGACCTTCCCCATCATTAAATTATTATCCGACGCGTTCGGTCATCAAGCCGTGTCACACATCGAAAAAATAGAGCCCACAGGGCGACGACTTCTGAAACGATTCCTTGTCATCGGGACCGCGCTGATAGTTCTGGCCTTGTGGCCGAGTCGCTACCACATAGACCGCCAGGGAGTAGTCCTCTACTCCAAGAGTGAATTCATCTCCACTCAGGCAGGAGGACTGGTGAGCGACGTCATGGTCAATACCGGCGATTGGGTGGATGCGGACACACTCTTGATCAAATTTGAAAACCCATCCCTTGAAAGCGACCTCAAGATAGCGCAAATTCAGTTTGATCTGGCGAAGTTGCAATACGGATCGTTACAAAACCAGAGATCCTGGCAGAACTCTCGACAGATCGCCGAAGCGGCCGCCGCACTGGAGATCGCAGCAACCAGGAGGACGAGAGTCATCGAAAAAATGAATCTGTTGGACCTTAAGGCCCCCATTGCCGGGTACATCCTTACCCCCGACCTTCGTCGTCTAAAAGGGAAATATATCGCCCCGGAACAAAACCTGTTGCGCATCGGTGTCCGCGAATCCACGCGCATGCTCCTCCCCCTTACCGAAGATGAGGTACAGTTAATCGAACCGGAAAGCAAGGTGACGGGTCGCTGGAATACAGACGGGGAAAAGTTCGAAACCCGACTTGACGTATTCCCAAAACAAAAAGCTCCTAAAGAAAGTTATACTTCCGCTATGCTAGCCATCTTTGGAGGTCCGGCCCCACAGGAAATAACGGATTCAAACAACGGCTCCGGCGGCGCCTCTGGTGATGATATCAGTTTTGCCCTTTTTATTGCCGAGGCTCCTCTAACCGCCCAGAAGGATTACAGCATTATTGAAGGCATGCGGGTACAAGCCACCATTGAAGGCAAGAAAACCACTTTGGGCGGAAAATTCCGACGCGGCATAACCGCCTTTTGGGACAACCGAATCCTCTCCTTCCGTTGAAACACTATAGACGTGGTTGCAAAACTCAAAATGGTTAATCCCGTTTCCTGCCGTTATGATCCCCCCCGAGTTCACGGACAGTCTTCTTCAACTTTCGTATCAGCGCAGCCTGTCGGGTTTCGAGCAATCGCTCAAAAAAGTCATGGAAAATATGGATTTGAGCGCTTGGGCCTGTTTGTTTCCCCCCAGTTTTAATGCCGGGGGACACTACCTGGTTGTCGGGCGCGGAATCCGTCAGACCAGTCCCGCGCTAAACCAGCAGATACTCCAGGAACTGGCCCAATCAGGCCCCAACCCCAAAAGGGAAGCGCTCCTCCAGCAATTGGGCCGGGAAATGGCGCCCAGCCCGAGGGTTGAAAAACGGATCATCACCGTTACCAGGACCAAGGACTCCTTGTTCGTTTTCTTCCTCTACCGTCGCAAGAAAGATTTCAGCAAAAAAGATCTGAAGATAGCTGAAGATGTGGGCCGACACTTGGACCGCTGTTTTGTCATGCTTGCTCAAGGGCAGGAACAGGAGTTCCTGGTGGATTTCTTCCGGTTGGCCAGCAACCTGTTCTCGGAGGGTCTCTGCTTGCTCGATACCGCCAAGCAGCTCATCTTCGAGAACACCTGTTTCAGGGAACACCTGCATCTCTGGGAGCATGGGAGAGAGCCAACAAAGGGTCTCCCTCTTTCAAAAAAGACCATCCTGCCTATCGACTGGAAGAAGGCCTGTGATGAGGCGGTTACAATTTTTCAGGGAAGTTCCTTTCCTCCAGTTTCAGCCAGGGTAGCAATCAGCCAGGGACCTTTGGTGCGTCTCGAATTGCCTTTGACTCGCTCGGATCTTATCGAGGGACAAGTGCGTTACCTCGCTCTTAAAAGTTCCCTGGGAATAAGGCCCTATCTTCTTTTGACGTCAAACCTGCACAGGCGCTTGTTCAGAAATACCGTGGCCTTTTCTAAATTGGCGAAAAAAGCGGCCTTTTCCAAACGTGAAAAAGAAGTAGGAGCACTCGTTACCGAAGGATTTTCGGTAGCCAGGATTTCGGAACTCATGGACCTTACCCTGCCCACCGTTAAATCTCACATCCGCGCCATTCTCCAGAAAGCCGGCGTGCGCAACCGCATGGAATTCATCAGCTTGTGCACCAACAAATAACCACGCAGCCCGCGTCTTCAACGCCGGGATTCTGGGCCACACTCATCAATCCGTTGTTACCGGGGCGAAAATTGTGGCAGCACCGGGAGCTATTGTTGCAGTTCACCATGCGCAACATTCACGCCCGTCACAAGGGGAGCATTCTGGGCATGGCCTGGGTGTTCATAAACCCCCTATTAATGTTGGTCCTCTACACCTTTGTATTCGGCATCATTTTCGGGGCCACTTACGGCGTGAGGGAGGATGAATCCTCGTTCGCCTATGCCATTGGCCTTTTCCTTAGCTTGACCTTGTATCAACTTTTCGCCGAGACCCTCTCGGTCGCTCCGACGGTCATTACAAGCCAGCCCAATTTTACCAAAAAGGTGGTTTTCCCACTGGAAATTTTACCCACGGCCCACGTAGGCGCGGCCCTGTATCATTTTGCGGCAAGCATGATCCTGGTGCTTTTGGGTATGGTGCTCGTGACTCATACCTTGACATGGGGGATTCTCTGGCTGCCGGTCATCATTTTCCCGCTTGTGCTCCTATCTCTTGGCACGGCATGGCTGGTGTCGGCCCTTGGAGTATTTCTGAGGGACCTGACCTCCTTCGTGCAGTTCCTTTCAATGGCCCTCCTCTATGCCAGCGCCATATTTTACCCCTCATCCAAGGTCCAGATGCACGAACCAATAATTTGGGATATCATAAAATGGAATCCCTTGATCCACATCGTGGATGAAGCCCGCCGGGTCGTCTTATGGGACCTGTCGCTCAACCCCCGCCGCCTGCTCTACGCTTACATTTGCAGCCTGGTGGTCTGCCTTGTAGGCTTTGCTGTCTTTACACGGTTGAAACGCTCCTTTGCCGACGTCCTGTAATGAAGATTCCCGCGGGCACCTCTCAACCCCGGAAATCCGACTGGTCAGAGACGAGACCCTCTTCAAAAAAAATGCCATAGGCGCCCTTGCACATGCCGGACTCTCTCCAAATTTCCTTCATTATCCCATCCTACCAGCAAGCTCCTCTTCTGAAGGAGTGTCTGGACTCCATCGCCTCACAGGGGTTGTCCCGCAAACATTTCGAAGTACTCGTTTACGATGGCGGCAGTGAAGACAAGAGCGTCACTGTCCTGAAAAAGCACCCACTCAAGCCCACCTGGGTCAGCCGCCCGGACGAAGGACAGGCTCATGCCGTAAACCAGGGCCTGCGTCAAGCCCGCGGTACTGTCCTGGCATGGATAAACTCGGATGATTACTATCTGCCGAACGCCATAACAAAAGTCCTGGAATTTTTCCGGGAATATCCCGAACAAGAAATCCTCTACGGAAAGGCCGACTACGTGGATCGGGAAGGCAAACTTTTGGAACCCTATCCCACAGAACCCTGGAATTTTCACCGCTTGGCGGAAATCTGTTACATATGCCAGCCCGCCGTTTTTTTCAGGCCCTCAATATTGCGAAAACATGGCTTTCTCGATGAGTCTCTGCACTGCGCCCTGGATTACGAATACTGGATGCGCATCGGCAAACTGCAGCCGTTTTACTATCTCACTGATAGGCTGGCCTGTTCCCGCCTTTACCCGGAGACCAAAACCCTCCGTAATAAACTCCAGGCAGAGAAAGAAGCTCTTCTGGTATCCCACCGCCATACCGGTATCTGGTCCTCGAAATGGAAAGAGGCCTGGATTAATTACAAAACGAATGAATGGATGAAACGCCTCAACTCAAATGAAGAACAAAGCCAGACGCAATTGTCCAATTTCTTCCGCAGCTACCTCGACACAAAACTGAAACAGGAAGGCTCTTTGTAGAGGAAATTTATTTTACTGACCTTTCGGGACTGTTGTCCAAATGGGATATCACATCCCGGGCATAATTTTCCCAAGTCCCTAAATTGCGGGCTATTGCTTCGTGCGCCAGTTTTTCCCTGAACTGCAAATCGCCGGCCAACAGGCCGATGGCGCGGGCCAGGGCACTCGGGTTTTTAACGTCGGCGGTCAAACAACCCCCGCCATCGGCTATCTCTTTCATTGCTCCCGAGCCGTAGCAAATACACGGCCGGGCATTCCAGAGACTCTCGAGGACGGGAAGGCCGCATCCCTCCACGATCGAAGGGAAGACGCTAAAATGACACCGCGCAAACTGCTCTCGGAGTTCCTCATCTCCCACCTGCCCCAGCCACCGGGCTTGTGGGTGACGCGCGCAGAAAGCCCGCACCTCGGTCTCGATTTCGGGAGCCCCGTCATAAACATTCCCAATCATAACGAGCCTCATCGAGAACCCCGGAGGGCTTTCAAGGAGCGACCGAAAAGCCTTGAGCAAGGTGGCGTGGTTTTTTCGCGGCTCCAATGTGGAAACGCAGAGAATATTGATGTTTTCTCCTGAGGGCGGATCGTATTTCAATATCCTCGCCGTGTTCCCGAATTCTCCAGGCAATGGACATGCCTTTATTGCGGGCTCCGGAATACTTTTTCGGTTCACAAAACCGGAAAAACTATGCGCGGAAAACCGGGACACCGCCAGGATTAGATCGCTCCGTGCAGCCTCCTGCATATACCCGGCATGGTTTCGGCGAATACGTTCATTAACCAACTCTGGATGCAGTATGGCAATGGCGTCGTGAAAAATAACCGCCAGCTTAAGTCCGTTATTCCGGGCATAGGTAACGGCACCGGCCATTTCCTGCTCCGTCATTAATTCCGGCATGACCAACCAGGATCCTGAGACCGGCTTTACAACCATTCGGCGGCTTGAACGCATCCAGGCAGTAACAGTCTTTTGCCAGAGATTGTTCATCCGACCTTCCAGGAAAGCCGGAAGTCTGCCGATCCAATTGGGCCTGACAAAGCGCGGTCCGCCGTAAGCGGATAATCTTTGTCTGCACTCGGGATTTAAATTGAGCAAATGGTTCGATTTCTGATGCCACTCAACCAGTTGCAGGCGCGGCTCTATTTCTAGTGTCTCGCGGGCCAGCGAACGCGTCACCCGCTGGATGCCTGTATTTACTTTCGAACGTGCCGTATGACCCACGGCCAAATAGATTCTCGGTGACGCCGAATGAAACTTCCCCCCCATAAATGGAAAATAAATGACAGTTTTTAGAAACCTTAGCGAATGATTAACATAATCTAATTCGACTCACTTTAACTTTTTCGGGATTACGGCAGGTCTTTATACTTCCGCCTTCTGACTTTTGATTTTCTTTCAACTTTCTTCGTCAATAAGTGCGTCGTCGATTTCGTAGTTGGAAAATACATTTTGGACGTCTTCGAGCTCTTCGAGTGAGCTGATAAGGCGCAGGACTTGCCGGGCGATAACGGGGTCGGTGACGGGGATGGTGCTGTTGGGCAGGTAGGCGATTTCGACCGATTCGGGTTGGATGCCGGCTTCTTCGAGGGCTTGTGAAAGGTGATCGAATTCGCCTATGGGGCAGAGCACTTCGTAATAGTCGGGAGCGGTTTTGACGTCATCGACGCCGGCATCGATGACAGCTTCCAGCAAAGCGTCTTCAGTTGTCTTTGCGTTGTCGATAAGGAACTGGCCTTGGCGCTTGAAATTGAAGGAGAGAGCGCCGGGCGTTGCGAGGTTGCCTCCGGTTTTGGTGAAGACGCTGCGTACGTCCGAGGCGCTCCGGTTTTTGTTGTCAGTTGTCACTTCAACTATAATGCCTACGCCGCCGGGCGCGTAGCCTTCATAGGTGAGTTCATCATAAGTGACGCCGGGCAGTTCGCCGGTGCCTTTTTTGATGGCCCGCTCGATGTTGTCGGAAGGCATGTTGGCGGACTTCGCCTTGAGTATCTGGGTGCGCAAGCGGGGGTTGAATTCGGGATCACCTCCACCGTTGCGTGCCGCGATTGTGAGTTCCTTGCCGATGACGCTGAAAATTTTTCCGCGCTTGGCGTCAACAACGGCTTTGTGACGACGGATGGTGGACCATTTACTGTGGCCGGACATTGGCGATAGGGGGTTAGCGGCGTTTGCGCTTGCCTTTTTGTTTGGTGGGGACGGATACAGCGGTCTCTTCGGGATCCTTGCTTTTGTTGGTGATGACTTGCTGCAATATGGAGATGAAATTGGAGACAGTCCAGTATAGAACAAGACCGGATGAGAAACTATAGCAAAAGATCAGGAATATGGCAGGCATGAACTGGAAAATTCTCTGCTGGGTCTTGTCCATCGCGGCGGGCGTCATGCGCATCTGGTAGAACATGCTCACGCCCATGACCAGCGGCAGTGGATTGAGCGGAAATGAGCCTATGGTGGCAATTGTGTCGGGCAAGGAGAGATCGTTGACCCACAGGAAGGGAGCAAAGCGCAACTCGCTAGCGCTGCGGAGCATGCCGAACAAGGCGAAAAAGATGGGTATTTGTACGAAGATTGGCAGACAGCCGGCGGCGGGATTTACTTTATGCTCCTTGAAAAGCTTCATAGTTTCCTTGTTGAGCTTATCAGGGTTGTCTTTAAATTTCTCGCGCAGCACCTTTAGGGGCTCCTGAATCTTTGCCATTTGTTTCGAGGAGCGGGCCGCCTTGGCAGTCAGGGGCCATAGCACCATCCTGATTATGATGGTCATGATTATTATGGCTACCCCGTAGCTGCCGATCAAACGCTCGAGTCCGATGAGCATGTAGAGCAGCATCTTGCTGAAAAATCCGAAGAACCCGAACTGCATGACCAATTCCTGCTGCTGTTCCATCTTGGAAAGTCGAGAATACTCTTTGGGTCCCACATAATATTCCATCTCCAGCAGGCGCTCCGATTGTGCGGCAACCGATTGCAAATCGAATTCGATGCTGCCGGTTATGCCTTCGGGCACCGTTTTTTGGTCGGGCTGGACGGGGAAGCTGACCGGTTTTGAATAAACGCCGGTTCCGGCTTCGGCCGGAGTGAGAATGGCCGTAAAAAACTGGTTTTTGACCGAAACCCAAACTATTTGAACCGAATCCTGCCTGTCCTTTACTGGATCGCGCCGGAAAAATCCAAGGATGTTACTTCCCTTGAACTTGCTCAAACTCACAAACTCTACGTCCTCGCCATCGTAGTAGCCGACATTCAGGTAGAACCCCCTGCGATCGGCCTCGGTAGGAGCTGCAGTTCCAACGTTGACGAATATCCTGTCGATATTGAAGACAGAGGAAGTGCCGTTAACAAATCGCGTGGAATGCGAGATGATGTATGGGTCGGTATCCCCGAATGAACCCGAAAGGACATACTTGCGCAACAGCTTCACACCGGGCAACAGTTCCAAGGCAAATTCTATGCTATCAGATTCATGGCGCACCATCTCGTAAGGTGGCGCGTATTCGGTAACCGATCCGTCTGCACCCGCAAGACTGATGCTCAATGCGGGCACTTCATGATACTGATTAAATACATAAAGTTCCGGCTCTCCCCGCACAGCCTGATGGTTTTTCAGCGCTACCTGCTTGATGGCCCCTCCGAAACTTGTGAAATCGACCCGGATAAAATCGTTCTCCAGTATGTAAATTTCCTCTATTTTAACGGCCTCCACAGACCGGGGTTCATCATTCGAGCGGGCAATTAGCAAGGGCGACTCGTCCGGCGCCTTTTTCAATACCTCAGCCTGAGACTCCAGCGGGGACCACGCTTCAGTGGAACCGGACTCCTCCATCGGTTCTGGCAGGGTTTCGGAATAATCGCGAGCCTGGCGCCGAATCTGTTGCCCCTGCCAATACATCAACCCGAGGGCCAGCAGGACAAGCAAGATGCCGAGAGAAGTGTAATGCTTATCCATTCACCAATTCCCCCTTGGGTCTGTTGCCCGTTTTCGCCGGACGGGAGGCAGGCGCCGGATCATATCCGCCGGGGTGAAACGGATGACAACGTAAAATGCGTCTCATGGAATACCATCCACCTCTCCAGAAACCATGCCGTCGAATACATTCCACGGCATATTGTGAACAAGTGGGGTGGAAACGGCACCTTGCCCAAGGGCCGAAGATGAATTGTTTCAGCGGCGATAGCGCGACTCGGTAAGTCTGCACCAATAATCTGGCGACCGTTGCAGGCAGCCGCATAATTGACAGGACTAAGCGGTGGAGGGCAGTCATCGAGCAGCAGTTTGAGAGCGGGCAAGAGACTGGCACACCTGCTGGAAATATTCCTGTATCTGCCCAAAAGTATAACGGTCAAAACCGGGTCTTATTATTATTACCAAGTCACAAACAGGTGGAAGAACGTCTTGATTATGCCGGAATATTTCCCGCATCACTCTCTTTGCCCTATTGCGCTTTACGGCGCCGCCTGTACGTGCCGACGCTATCACACCCAGACGCCTGTGCCGTGGCTCTCGGCTTTCCGGCCATACCAGCAATTGCGCCAGAAAGGCATCGCAGTGCCGGCGCCGGCCCTGAGAGCGGACGGCCAGAAAATCAGCTTGGCGCCGCAATCGTTGGCGGACGGGAAAACGCATGGAGTAAATAGACAAATCACGCGGAGAGGCGCTTGCGTCCCTTGCTGCGGCGTGCCCGCAGAATTTTGCGGCCCCCAGGGGTGCTGCTGCGGGCGCGAAAGCCCAATCGGCGGGCTCGTCTGACATTGGAAGGTCTGAAAGTCGGCTTCATGAAATAATGGAAAAGGTCAAAAGGAATAGGTAAACAAAAAAACTGTCAAGGCGTAACCGTTCCGGCCATTCAGGAAATCAGACGCTCTACTGCAATCGTATAACGTTCGAGCGAATTTCGGATAACTTCCGGCGGCAAGGTCGGTCCCGGGGGCGTTTTATCCCAATCGAGGGTCTCCAGGTAGTCGCGCACGTATTGCTTGTCAAATGCAGTTTGGCCGCGGCCCGGAGTGTAATCGTCCAGCGGCCAATAGCGTGAAGAATCCGGCGTAAGCAATTCGTCGATGAGAAATAAACCCCCCTCATCGTCGAGGCCGAACTCGAATTTTGTATCGGCAAGGATCAATCCGGCCCCGGCCGCCTTCTCGCTGCCGAGCTGAAAAAGCTTGAAGCTGATATCTTTTACCTGTCCGAAAACTTCATCGCCGAGCATCTCCCTGCACTGGTCCAATGTGAGAGGCTCGTCGTGCCCCGAGTTGGCTTTGGTGGTCGGTGTAAACAATATGTCCGGCAGGCGGTCGCTCTCGATCAAACCCTCCGGCAAATCCTGGTCCCAAAGCCCGCCGGTTTGCAGATAGCATTTCCAGCCACTGCCGGCCAGGTAGCCGCGCACCACCGCCTCGACCGTCAATGGCTTGAGCTTGCGCACCACCATCGAGCGAGCGCAAAGCTCCGGGAATCCGGACAGCCGTTCGGATATTAGAGAAGAGTGGTCGGGCACGATGTGATTTTGCACGATGTCCCGCGTCTGCTCGAACCAATGCAGACTGAGCTGCGTGAGCAGGACGCCCTTACCCGGCACACCGTCGGGCAACACAACGTCGAAAGCAGAAAGCCGGTCGGTGGCCACGATCAGCAATTCCCCGCCAAGGTCGTAAATTTGGCGGACCTTGCCGGAAGCAATTTTTGGAAAAGGCAATTCAGGAACCTGCAATAATGCCTCATCGCCCAAAGCGGATAGAATTTCGTTAATGCTCATAAGGAATATGGTTTTATTTGAAAACGCGCCATTATGCTTTCGGATTTCCGACGCGCAATAGAAATCATCTATCCTCAGGGTGCTGATGAACTCCGATGGCCGTGATGAGAGCCATTTTGAATCTGAGCAAGACGACTCGCCGCAAAGTTGGGCTAGAAGCCCTGCGAGCGGCGAGCAACGATGCACAGATTAAAAAGGGCCTCACCCTGAAAGGGTTGGGTTGCGCATCGGACGCTCCGGCGTTCGCTTGAGCCGGCGGGGCTGGAAGCCCAGCACGGCTCAAGCCGCCTTGGAAACGTTCGCGCGGAGCCACAATCACGGCTTATCCGAGTTCATCAGCACCCTGAAAAGCCCAAAAAAAGACTTGCCCCCCGACCGGGCGCTCATAATTTCATGGGCTTTTCCGCCGAGTTGTCCCGTTCGTCTAGCCGGGTCCAGGACACAGGGTTTTCATCCCTGTAACAGGGGTTCAAATCCCCTACGGGACGCCATTTTCTTTATACCAGTTAATCGGTGACAGGTCTAAGTTTCCCGGAAAGTGCGGCTATTTCTTGTCTGTTGTCCAAACCAGGAGGCTACGAAAAACACTTGAAACTGTAGCCTATAAGATTACGGTAACTAATCGGCAGATGCGTCAACCTTGCCTACAAGAAAGACACCATGACGATTGAGGAGGCGAACATATGAACGTAACCTCAATGCAACTGAAAGCTCCGGCATATCATCGCCAGCGTTTACTCTTATTCTTTTTGGAATTTGAGGGTAAGGGCATAGGCAAGCTCGACTTGCAGAAACTTTTGATGCTTTACACGAAGGAGATGCAGTCGCGGCATTATGCTTTCGTGCCTTTCCACTATGGTTGTTATTCTTTCCTTTGCGCGAATGATCTGGAACTGTTGGAGAAGCTGGGATGGATCGCATCGGAGGGCAACCAACTCTCACTGAAAACAAATTTCACCGATCAAAAGTGGGCCTCCACTTCTGAAGAGCGTAAAGATGTTCGCTCGTGGCTTAAGCGAAATCCGAAAAGGGGAGATGCATTGATTGCCGAAACATACCGCCGCTATCCCTATTACGCCATTTTCAGCGAAATGAAAGATCGTCTCCTGACTCCCTCAGAGATGAAAGCAGTGGAGCGTTCGCGCAACTCATTGGACAACAAAAATGAAACCGTAGTCTTCACAATTGGTTATGAGGGCATCCTGTTCGAGGAGTATCTAAATAAGCTTATCCGCAATCAGGTGGCGGTGTTGTGTGATGTCCGCAGCAATCCGATGAGTCGAAAGTTTGGGTTTTCCGGCAGGAAACTATCGCAGGTATTACCGGAGATCGGGATAAAATACGCGCATTTTCCGGAACTCGGCATTGCGTCGAAAAAACGTCGGAACCTGAATTCGCGGGAAGCCTACGATGATCTTTTTTCTGAGTATCGGCAAGACCTGCCGGGGAGAACAGACGCACTGGCATTATTGAAAAAACATATTGATGTTGGAAAAAGGGTGGCGCTAACTTGTTTCGAGGAGAATCCGCATTTCTGCCATCGGCACTGCATCACTGACTTGCTCGAATCCGAGTTTGGCTATCGAATCGAGCATTTATGAAGGAGAAGATTCTCATCACGGTGAAAACCTACCCGACGCTATCGCGGAGATACGCGGAGCTGGTTTGTACAGCCGGGGTGAATGAATCGGGAGAATGGCGCCGGATATATCCGGTGCGTTTTCGCCAACTGCATGACGATCAGAAATATAAAAAATTTCAATGGATCGAAGCGGATATTGTAAAATCGAACACCGATCGTAGGCCTGAGAGTTACAGGATTGTTCGCGAAGAAAGCTTGCGAATCCTTGGGAAACCACTGACCACCGCGGATAGGTGGTTGTCAAGACGTGAAGCTTTTTTGGATAAGGCGCCTATCCATGACGACTTGGGTGTGATTATTCAGTCAGCGCACCAAAATGAACTTTCATTGGCGGTTTTCAGACCTTCTGTATGGCTGGAATTTACACATGAACCATCCGAAAGAGAATGGGACTCTAAAAAGTTGGCTGAATTGGAAGCGCAGAGGCTGCAGTTGGACTTATTTAAAGATGAAGCGACGCTGGCTGAGGGATTAAAAGTAGTAAAGAAACTGCCCTACAAGTTTTCATATCGATTCAAGGACATTCAAGGAAAGGAAAGTAAGCTGATGATCGAGGATTGGGAGATCGGCGCACTTTACTGGAATTGTCTTCGTTCAAATGATGGGAATGAGGAAAAAGCGATTTGCAAGGTGAAAGCGAAATATTGGGATGAGTTTGTTGCCAGTAAACGTTTCTCTCCCACATTGGTTCTTGGAACGACTTTGGAGTATCACAATAAAAAGGCGCCAAACCCATTCGTCATTATCAGCGTTCTGGCGCCTCCACTCGACCTGCAACAAAGGTTATTTTAATTTTGGCATTACGACAATCCAGGTCAATTTTATATTCGAACAATGATGTTTTTAATCTACGTTGACACTTTAAATCTATGCGAAAACTGGTTATCACCCTAATCCAATAATCCTATGAAAAGACGCGAATTCAGCAAAATTATCCTGGCTGGGGCTGCCGGTTTAGGCGCGGCCGGCGGTTCAACACTCGAAGCCGCCTTGTTCAAGACCAAACTTGCTTCCAGCAACTCCATCTTGGTTTGGGCAACAGACCCTTGAGGGTTGATCGGCAAAGTTTTTTGCACTAACGAATTTTGCGGCTATTCCTGGCTGCCCGGCATGGATTCGAACCATGACAAGCAGAACCAAAATCTGCTGTGCTACCATTACACCACCGGGCAATAGGTGGGAGAAAGCGTAGAGGCTTAAATACTTCATCGGCCTCGTCAACTATTCATCGGTCCTTAGTCCTTGGTCCATAGTCTTTGGTCTTTATTATCTGTGACTATCTGTATTCATCTGTGGCTAATTCTCTACATCTTGCCTATCCTGTCTTTTAATTTCCTCTTTGCGTCTTGGCGACTTTGCGTGAGAATAAATCTTATGGAATGCATTTCCACCTGTCGTGCTACGGTCCGCGGTGTCGTCGTCTTTATAAGCGCGCTGTTGCTCCTCGGCTGCGGGGTTTTTCATAACAGGCTCGAAGCGGATTCGCGGTCTGCCGGTCATCGAATTACCAACCGGCTCATCGAGGAAAAATCGCCTTACTTGCTGCAACATGCCTACAACCCGGTGGATTGGTATCCCTGGGGAGAGGAGGCTTTCAACAAGGCGCGCGCGGAGAACAAGCCGATCTTTCTCTCAATCGGCTATTCAACTTGCCATTGGTGCCACGTCATGGAGCGGGAATCGTTTTCGAATTCTGATACCGCGAAGCTCATGAACGAACACTTCATCAACATCAAGGTGGACCGGGAAGAGCGTCCGGATGTTGATCGGGTTTACATGACCTTTGTCCAAGCGACAACCGGTTCCGGAGGTTGGCCGCTGACTGTTTGGCTGACGCCCGATCTCAAACCGTTTTTCGGCGGCACCTATTTCCCGCCCGAAGATCGCTGGGGCAGGCCCGGCTTGCCTACCTTGATCGAGAAAATCGCCGACCTTTGGGAAAATGAGCGCGAAAACCTGAGGTCCGACAGCCGGCGGATGACGGAAGTCCTGCGCAATTCCATGAACTCAATGGCGGCGGACGATCCGCCGGACAAAGCGATACCGGCTAAAGCTTATTACCGGATTGCGGCCTCCTACGATGCCATAGCAGGCGGCTTCGGATCACCGCCGAAATTTCCCAGGCCTGTAACTTTTAATTTCCTGATGCGTTACCACGCGCAATTAAAAATGGATTCACCGCAGAAGAAACCGTCTTTGCAGATGGTTTTGTTTACACTGCGCCAAATCGCCAAGGGCGGCATTCACGATCATATCGGAGGAGGTTTCCACCGCTATTCGACCGATGCCGATTGGCACGTGCCGCATTTCGAGAAGATGCTCTATAATCAAGCACAACTGGCCGCGGCCTATCTCGACGCCTGGCAGTTAACAGCCGATTCCTTCTTCGCCGAACAGACCCGGGGTATTCTCGATTACGTGCTGCGTGACATGACTGATCCCGACGGCGGGTTTTACTCCGCGGAGGATGCCGACAGTCTACTTTCTCCCGATGGAGAGGAAAAGTCTGAGGGCGCTTTTTATTTGTGGTCAGAGGGAGAAATTGTCGCGTTGCTGGGGGAAAAAGATGCAGCGGTATTTAATTATCGCTACGGAGTCGAATCAGGCGGCAATGTCGCTCCGGGCAGGGATCCGCACAACGAGTTTTCAGGTAAAAATATTCTTCTGGCGCGCCACTCAGAAGCTGAGACGGTTGAACATTTCAAATCGAATACAAATGAGACGGGAAAAATCCTTCGCCGCAGCCGTGCCAAACTCCTGGCTACCCGCAACAAACGTCCACGTCCCGAACGCGACGACAAGGTGCTTAGCTCTTGGAACGGACTCATGATAACGGCCTTTGCGCGGGCCGGCCGTGCATTGGAGGAAGACGCCTATTCGCAAGCGGCCGTCAAAGCCGCCGTCTTTTTGGAAGAGAATTTATATGATACCCGGAGCGGGACGCTCCTGCGCTTCTGGCGTAATGGCGCCGGGGAGGTTGAGGGCTTTGTGGACGACTACGCCTATCTCATTCAAGGCTTGCTCGATCTTTACGAGGCCACTTTCGAGATTCGCTGGGTGCAGTGGGCGCTCAGGCTCCAGGGAAAACAGGATGATCTGTTTCTCGACCGGGATCGGGGAGGCTACTTCAGCGTTTCAGGCCGCGATCCAAACATCATCCTGCGATTAAAGGAGGACTATGACGGAGCGGTGCCGGCCCCCAGTTCGGTAGCTGCTCTAAACCTCTTGCGGCTCGGTCAGATGACCGGCAACGCCGACTACCACCGGCAGGCCGAGGAAGTCTTCAAGGCTTTCAGTCAAAGGCTCAGCGAAATACCCCAGAGCCTTCCCAAAATGCTGGCGGCCTATGACTTTTACCTCTCCACCCCAAAACAGATCATCATCGCGGGCGACGCCGGAACGGATTCCACGTTGGCAATGCTGCGTGAAATCTATTCACGATATCTCCCGAATAAAATCGTATTGCTCGCCGACGGAGGTCAGGGTCAGGCATTCCTCGCCGGCCATCTCGAGATATTCCGAAGCTTTGAAACCGAATCCGGCGAATCCATGGCCTATATCTGTGAAAACTATATTTGCAAGCTGCCGACAAATGACGCTGCCGTAGTGGCAAAGCTCCTGTCGGAAAAATAAAGAGCCCGCAGAATTCAGGGGCCTATTGCCCGAATCAGGATGAGTTTTTAAAGATTGAGGAGCTTTTGACCTCTGGTGCGCCAGACAATCAAACTGGCGGTGACGACAACGAGAAACATGACGCCGCCTATGGCCGGGAAAACATGGGCCAGAGTAGACTTAGCGATTATAGATTCCACGCCCCAAACCGCAAACGCACCGATGGAAAAGGTAAGCGTAAATTTAAGACCGTAACCCGTGCTGCGCCAGCGGTCGGGCGTGAACCTTGCGACAAGGCTGTTTTCGATGGGCTGCATGCCCAGGTTGAATAAAAGGAACATGCCGGCAACCCCCAGCAACGGCGCGCCTGCCAGCGCTGCCATGCAAAAAACAAATGGCAGACTGAGAGCATGGAAGACCAAGTAGAGGACGGACAGGTCGTGGCGATCGGCCAGGCGGCCTCCGTAATATTGTCCGACCGCGCCCACAATATACACCAGCGTAGTCGCCACCCCATAACCAATGAACGGGATCCTCTCGTCAAAATATGCCGGCAGCGCAACAGTAGCGGCGCGATATCCGAGACCGCCAAAAGTCATCGCCACCAGAAGCAGGATGAAAAGTTTCAGATGATCCGCGGAATCTCGGCCGTGCTCTTCCGGTATGGCCTGGCCGAGGATCGGCTCATCAACCCGGCGAAAGGCCACAGCAAGTCCCAGCAAGAGGAGCAAGACGCCAGAGGCGAGATAGGCTCCCCTCCATCCCCAGGCTTGAGCCGTGAACATGGTCAGGATCGGAGCCAGCGCTATTCCGAAATTACCGAAAATTCCGTTGATACCCAATGCCGTTCCTCTGCGGGCATGAGTCCTGGACAGCAGTCCCAACGCGGCGGGATGATATAGACTGGCAAAAAGCCCCACCACAGCCAAAGCCAGGATCAATTGGCGGCCGGGCTGCGCCAGCGCGACCAGCATCATAGCCGGTCCAAGCCCAAGCACACAGGTGACAACCACCCAGCGCGCCTTCAGGCGGTCGGCCAGGAGGCCAACCGGCAACCCCCCCAAACCAAAAATAAAAAAGCCCAGAAAACTCCAACCGATGACCTTGTCGAAAGGGAAACCTTCCTGTTTTGCCAACACTATTGCGGCCGCGGGAAAGACGAGCATTGCGAAGTGGCAACCGAAGTGGCCGACGCAAGTGAGTTGCAGGGAGTTAAGTTCGTTGCGGCTAAATTTCATGGCTACAGTGTGGTGATACTTGGGAAAAATCAGTCCGTCGGTAAAGCAACAAATACCGATAGGGACTTTTTGTGAAATTATCCCTTGCACCATTCCGGTGTCCCAATAGAAGTACCCTGCTAGTAGTCCCGTTCGTCTAGCCAGGTCCAGGACACAGGGTTCTCATCCCTGCAACAGGGGTTCGAATCCCCTACGGGACGCCATGTGAATATTTCCGCGGGCCCGGATTTTTGGTATCATGCCTTCCGTCAAACAGACTAAACTGCTCAGGGAATTCCGAAACCGGACCGGCCGGAAAACAAGGTGGATTGCACCCATTCCTCTGCGCGAAAAATGGATTGTAGCGGTCGTGGTCGTACAATTGCTATTTGTATCCTGGGCTTTCGGCGGTGTGCGGTTGTGGACCCAGTATATCCTCTCGGTGTTGAGTGTCATCGGATTTCTGATCCTTTTCGTGCGGTTCGAGGATCACAGCGCCGGGAGGAGAGAAAACTTGAATCGGCTGGTGCGCTTTCCGGTCTTTTGGCTGGGCCTGATGCTCATGCTTTACATGGGCATCCAGGCTTTCAACGTGGCGTGGGTATATGCAACCGATGGACGAGTCTGGTGGCTGCAGAGGCTCAATCATATCACCTGGCTGCCTTCGGGCATGGAGACTCCCATAGATGGACTCAAGATCGGCGGCATGAACGTTTACCGCATGATGATGCTTTACGGTACACCCTGGCTGTTGACATGCACGGTCTGGGTGGGGTTGCGGCGTCGAAAATCTATCCTTATTATTTTATGGGTACTTGTAATAAGCTATGGACTATGGAGCATTTTAGGTCTGACGCAATTGGCCGCGGGTGTGGACCGCATTTTGTGGCACTATACCCCTCCGTCCGGCACCAGACCATTTTCGACAATCATCTATGCCAATCATGCCGCCGCTTATATTAATCTCGGGTTAGTGCTTCTGTTCACGCTGTTTTTATTTTACTTCAACCGGAGCAAACGCTCGATGGCCCGCTCGGGACCTCACATATTTTTGATTAGCATCGTTCCAATTATTATCACGTCGCTTATATGCACCTACTCCAGCGCAGGGATGTTCATTGGAGCGGTTATTCTGCTGCTCTTTGTCCTTGTCTATCTCATCCAGGTGTATTCGCTGCGACGTTTTATAGGTAATCCCATCCCATTGGTTATTTTGATCGTGATGATTGCCGGACTGGGAGTCGTGCTTCTAAAGGTCATCGATCAAAAGCATCTTCTTTCAGAAATCAAATTATTGCAAATAAACCTCGAAAGCGGCCTGGAAGAAGAGCTGCGCATTCCCCTATACGAGGCCACCACTGAAATGGTAAAGGACAAGTGGGTTTACGGCTGGGGAGCCGGCAGTTACCGCTTCTATTTTCCGGTTTACCAGCGGCATTACTCGGAATTGAGCATATTAAAAAGAGGCAAGCCGATATTCTTTCGATACGCCCATAATGATTTCCTGCAAATTCCCGCCGAGCTGGGCGCAGTAGGCAGTGCCTTCATAGTTCTGATCGTTCTATACTGGCTGCGCAAATGGCTCTCCCTCGGGCGTTTTATGGGCTTGCCGCTATTTATGCTCGTGGCCGGTTGTGCTCTCGTCAGTTCTCAAGCATTGGTCGATTTCCCTTTTTACAATCCCGCAGTCCTCACCACCATATCCGTTCTGATATGCGCCGGTATAAAGCTTCAGGTAATCGCCCGGGAGAGATCGTAAGGTGTTGTTGCCAAAACCAGGCCCATGCTTATTCCAGCGAGTAGGCTTCGAGTTTTTTTCCTACACGGAATTTTTCCAGGGCGACGTATTTCGGGACACCGTTTTCGTAGGGCGGTTGCACTTCTCCCTGGATGAGCGGCAGGGCATATTTAACGAACTGGTAGTTGAGGCTGACCCCGTCTTCATTTATCCAATTTAAGGGAATCGTCTTTACGCCACTGGCAACTTCGTCGAGGTCGGCCAGGCCTGTGTCGCAGGTATATGGGTCGGAATCGCCTCTTACAAGTGTGATCATTTTGTCGGTAGTGCCGGAGACGGCGGCGCGTACGGCAGCCTGTCCTGCCATGAAGGCTTCATTGTTGTCTGTCTGCGAGGAGCAGTGAGCGGCGGCGCGTTGGCTTATGCCGAGTTTGGCCGAGCGGGCCTTGATGCCGAGGTGTTGTTCGATAAGCCCGCGCAGATAGTCTCCGGCGCCCCCAAGCAGGTTGTGGCCGAAGGCATCGGTCTGTGCGCTTGAGGTGGCGATGTAATTGCCATCCTTGTCCACCAGACCTTCCCCGACGACAACGAAGCAGTAATTTCCCCGCTGCAACACACGCTGCACGTCTGTGATAAACTTGCCCGGATCGAAGGCTGTTTCGGGAAGATAAATGAGGTGAGGAGGGTCGTTCGGATGGTCGCGCCGCTTGGCCAAGGTTGCGCCGGCGGCTATCCAACCGGCGTTGCGGCCCATTACTTCGAGGATGGAGACCAAGTCTCCCTGGCCCATGGCTTCGTTGTCGGTGGCGATTTCGCGAACGGTAGTGGCGATATACTTGATGGCGCTGCCGTAGCCGGGACAGTGGTCGGTGGCCACGAGGTCGTTGTCAACGGTTTTGGGGATGCCGATGACCCGCAAGTCGTAATCGCTCTCACGGGCGAGATTCGAGAGCTTGCTGGCGGTGTCCTGGGAATCATTGCCTCCAATGTAGAAAAAGTAACGGATATTTTGCGCTTCAAAAACCTTCAGCACTCGTTCGAAGTCCTGGGATTTTTTCAGCTTGTAACGGCAAGTTCCCAGGGCCGAGGCCGGGGTGTAGCAAAGGCCGCGGATAGTCTGCTGTGATTCCGATGCCAGATCTATGATTTCTTCTTTGAGAATGCCCAGTATGCCCTTCAGGCCCCCGTAAATTTCCTCAATGCACTCATGATTAAGAGCTTCATTTATGACTCCAGCCAAGCTGGCATTAATGACGGTTGTGGGACCTCCGGACTGAGCTACAAGACAATTTCCAATTAATTCTTCGGCCATATATAGTTTTTAAAGTGTTGAGCCTCGTAATGGGTTGAACCTCGCAATGTGATATTTGCCAAACCACAAATCAACTCAAAAGGAAATTATTTTAAAATGACGATGCGTTAGGAGCTATTGCCCAAGCCAAGGTGTTCCCGCATCCGCGGGGCTCAACTTGATTTGGGCAACAAACCCAACAACGGTCAGAGGATCCCCTGGGGCTTGTATTTCGCCGCCTCGGGGTATCGCTTTGTCAGCTCGGATACCTCTTTCAGGAAGAGGTCCACCTGCGCCGGCGCCGAGCCCGACAAGCGGTGACTCTCCTGTAGAATAATTTGCAGCGCGTCCCTGTTCAACTCCAGGCGCTTATCGGCCGCCAGCCGGTCAATCAGGTCATTTTCCAAGATCCGGCCTGAGCGCAGGTCGCCGGTTACAGCAATTGCATGCTCTCTGATGGCCGCATGGGCGGCTTCGCGGCCGGCCCCGGCTTTAACCGCTTCCATGAGAATGGTCGTAACAGCCAGAAAGGGTAAATATTTTTGATTCTCCTTCTCGATCACGACTGGAAATACTTCCATCTGATCAAGCACCGTCAAAAAGGTTTCGAATAGACCGTCGATGGCAAAAAAACTATCGGGCAACGCTACCCGGCGAACTACCGAGCAAGACACGTCGCCCTCGTTCCATTGGTCACCGATTAGCCCGGCGGTCATGGTCAGGCAGCCTTCAAGGATGATGCGCAAGCCGTTTATGCGCTCGCAATTGCGGCTGTTCATCTTGTGCGGCATGGCGGAGGAGCCGACCTGCTCCTCAGAGAATCCCTCGGATGCAATTTCGTAGCCGGCCATAAGGCGCAGGCTTTTAGCATAGCTGCCCGGGGCGCCGGCCAACCGGTAAAGTGCGCTGACCACTTCGAAGTCGAGACTGCGAGGATAAACCTGGCCAACGTTCTGCATCACCTTGGGTATGCCCATGATTCCAACAATCTTTTCCTCCACGGCAGATACCTTGTCGGAATCTCCCTCGAAAAGCGTGAGAAGGTCAACCTGGGTTCCTACGGCGCCCTTGAGACCTCGAACCGTGTAGTTTTCGATGAGACGTTCAATTTGACCGATAGCAAGCTGAAGCTCTTGACCAAACATTGCCATCCGCTTGCCCATAGTAGTCGGTTGAGCGGGCGCGTTATGCGTGCGCGCGGTGATGAGCAAATCGCGAAATTCGTCTGCTCTGCGCCCAAGAGCGATAATGGCTGCAACCGCTTTCATCAGCACCAGTTTCAGCGAACGATACACCTGCAGTTGCTCAATATTTTCAGTCAAATCGCGACTGGTTAGCCCCTTGTGGATGTGTTCGTGACCGGCCAATGCGTTAAATTCCTCAATGCGCGCCTTAACATCGTGCAGCAACTTTCGCTCACGCTTCTCGATTGAAACAAAGTCCACTTTGTCCTTTACCTGCTCGTAGGAAGCTATGGCATCCTCCGGAATATCGAGTCCGCACTCCCTTTGGGCCGCCATCACCGCAATCCAAAAGTCGCGCTCGAGAATCACCCGGCCCCTTGGGGACCAAATGTCTTTCATCGATGCGGAAGCATAGCGCTCCGCCAAAATGTTGGGGATGTTATCCATGTCGGGAAGGTGCCGGAAGGCACTACACCATAGCAGGAACCAGCGCCCTGTCATTAAAAAATTTAACGCGCAATGCGGGGAAGGTCCTTTAGTCCTTTGTCCACAAACTCTTGAACCCTTGAACTCTTGAACCTCTGAACCCTTGAACTTTTGAATCTTTGAACTTTAAATAAAGCAGCGGGCGGCCAGCTCGCGCATGACTTGTTCCTGTTCCTTGGGGCGCTTGCTGATTTCTTCGAAAGCTCTGAGGAACTCGGATTGCCAATCGATGAGCTTGCGCAGTGGGAACCGACGGGCGGCCTCGGCGAGGCGGCCCAGATACCATGGGTTTTGAGAGAAGAGATTGAAATTGGTTTTGTCTTCAACTTCGCCGAAATGCCGCTCATAGGTCTGTGCGGCCTGCTCGAGAGAGCGTTTATCGAGACCCCGGCCAGTTGTTGAGATTTCGCCGGAGTCGAGGAGTACGCGCAATTGGATGTGAAGGCGGTTGCGCCCCTGGAGAGTGGTGATGAGCGGGCGGGCGTCGTGACCGGCGAAGAAATGGCGGCGTATTGCCTCGAGGGTCCATGGCAGGTCAAGTGAGAAAAAGGCTTCGGCGGTTTCGAAAAAATCGCTATCTCCGAAATCGGGCACAAGCCCGGCCACGAGGGATTCCTCGATGGGGCCGGTCTCATCTCCAAGGTAAGTTGCGAGCTTGCGCACTTCTTCGAGGGCCAGGCGAGTATTGCCGTTGATCTTGGCCACTAGCAATTCGACGGCACCGTCGGTAAAGTTGACACCTAGAGTGCGGGCTTCTTCGGAGATCAGGGTGTGAACGGCATTTTTGTCCTTTTTTTCGCCTGCGTAATGAAATTCGCCGTGTTCCTGGAGCCATTTAAAATCCCGGCGCCGCCGGTCCACCGGGGAAGCCGAGATGAGGACTTCGACTTTCTCCGGGTCAATTCCCCCCAGGACGTCACGCAATAGAGCAACCTGTTCGAGGGTGCCCTCTGCGCGGCCGGTTTTGGAGTCGGCCAGGAAGGTGACGTCTTTCATCCAGACCACTTTGCGGTCGCCAAAGAGTGGAAGGGTCTGCACGGCTTCGCGGAAACGCCCAACGGCGGCTTCCACTTCGGCGATATTGTCGACGGCGCCGTCAATGATCTCTTTGCCGAAGTCGTCCTCAATGGCGCTTGTTTTCTCGTCGAAAAGGGTACGACCCAGCCGGTTGACGAGGAAGTCATCGGCGCCGCAGACAAAAGTGAATGGTTTGCTCGCCGCCATGGATTAGAGATAAGGCCAATATGCCGGAAAAGTCACAAAAAAAATTCTCCGCATGGAATCTTTCCCGTCGCGGCTTCAACTTGTTATATTTGGCAGCAGGTCTACAACTTCGTATTTCTTAAGCTGTCGGCGCATCAGGTCTAGGGCAGCCTGGGCCGCCATTTTTTTAACGTCGAGGCGGTTTCCCGGATAAACGACACGGCGCGACCAGGTACCGTCAGGCGAGAAATACCCGAGATATATGGTGCCCGTCGGGTTTTCGCGGGTTCCGCCATCGGGACCGGCAAATCCTGTAACGCTCAGAGCATAGTCGGCTTCCAGCCTTTCGGCCACTTCGATAGCCATTGCCACAGCGCATTTAGCGCTAACGGCTCCGTGCTGTTGCAGGATGTCCTCGGGCACTTTGAGCAAATCCATTTTGACACTGTTGGTGTAGGCGATCAGTCCGCCGACAAATACCTTGGAGGCGCCCGGGATGTCTGTTAAAACATTGCTAAGCTCCCCTCCGGTACACGATTCGGCCACGGCCAGGGTCTTTTCAAGAGCACACAGTTGATCGATCAACAGCCTTGCCGTCGTGCAATCACCGAAGCACACGAAATCTTCGCCGAGGAGGTCTCGACACTGGTCGGCAATTTTTTGGATTTCTGGCCACTCCAGATTGTCGCCGGCCGGACAGAGGCGCACGTCAACCCCGCCGTAGTGGGCGCAAAAAGCGATGTTCAGGCGGTCGCCATAGGGATTGATGACGGGCTGTAAGATCGTTTCCAGTTGAGACTCGCCCACCCCGAATGTGCGCAGTTGCAGGTATGCCTGGCGTTCGCGCACAATGCCTTCGGTTTTGAGCCTGGGCAGCACCTCGTTTTCGAACATTGGGCGCATCTCGTTGCCCGGCCCCGGCAGCATAATCAGGATTTTACCGTCTTTTTGCAGCCATTGACCCGGAGCGGTGCCGAAAGCGTTGGGGATCACCTCGGCGCCTTCGATAAGGTAGGCCTGCTTTAAATTGTTTTCGGTAAAGGCGCGGCCGCGGCGTTCGAAACGCTCGCGCAGTTTCTGTTCCAATTCCGGCACGTGGACAAGTTTGAGGCCCAGGGTCTTGGCAATGGCTTCCCGGGTGACGTCGTCGGTGGTGGGGCCGAGTCCCCCGGTGGTAATTACAACGTCGGCGCGCTCCCAGGAATCGTGGAAGTTATTTTCTATTTGGGAGGGATTGTCGGTGATAACCAGGTTGCGTTGAATTGTCTGGCCGTGACGCGCAAGTTGCTCACCCAGAAAAGTCAGGTGGGCGTTGCCGCGGATGCCCAGGAGCAGTTCATCTCCAAGAGTTATAAGTTCTATGCTGGTTTGCCAATGCATGGGAGACGAGGTGGAGGAATCTTGTCAGAAATGGTTAAATACAACTTAATATAGCCAACAAGTCCAAAATGCCAAGTTCCGCGAGCAGTAAAATTAAAGCGAAAGCACGGCAATTGCCGCATCGTCCAGGCGTTTACCTGATGAAAGACCGCCTCGGACGCATAATATACGTTGGCAAGGCCAAGGACCTGAAAAAACGGGTAGGCACATATTTCCAACCTTCGCGCCGTCTTCGTATCGAGCAACCCAAAGTCGCCGCTATGATCGAGTTGATTTGCGATTTCGATTTTCTCGAAGTCAAAAGCGAGGCCGAAGCGATCCTGCTTGAGGGCAAGCTCATCAAGGAATGGAAACCCAAATACAACACCGACTTCATAGATGACAAGCGCTTCCTGCTGGTGCGCCTCGACTTCCATAGTGACATACCTCGCTTCAGGCTCACGCGTCTGAAAAAAGACGTCCGATCGATCTACTTCGGGCCGTTCGCCCACGCCGGGCTTCTGCGCAAGACCCTTGGCGAAATGCGCCGCCGTTTCGGCATCCTGCTAGGGGATGCCCGGCCTCTCCGCATGCCCGACGGCACCTGGAAACTCTACGACGACATGCGTTCCGAAATCTACGGCCACAGCAACCGGGTGACCACGGAGGAATTTCGCGGCAGAGTCGAGGAAGCTTGTTCTTTCCTCGAAGGCAAATCACGACAGTGGCTGGCTGAATTGAAGGAGAAAATGGGTAAAGCCTCTCTGGACCAGAAATACGAAAAGGCCGCAGAACTGCGAGATGTCGCTTTCGCCCTGGAAAATACCCTGCTGAAGACCCGCAAGTTTGTTCGAGACCCCTTAAAGACCACATCCCCGAAATCCATTCTGAAGGCTCTGCGCGAAGCGCTGGAGCTGCCGGTTTACCCAAAGCATGTAGAGTGCTTTGACATCAGCCATATATCGGGGACGTTTGTGGTGGCCTCCATGGTCCATTTCACTGACGGCCGGCCTGACAAGAATCAGTATAGACGCTACAAAATAAAAGGGTTTATCGGCAATGACGACTATCGCGCCATCGAGGAGGTTGTCAGCCGACGTTACCGCCGCCTGCAAAATGAAGGAAAAACTTTCCCCGACCTCGTCGTAATCGACGGCGGCAGAGGACAACTGGGCGCCGCGATGGAGGCCTTCCTGAGTCAGGGATTGAAACCACCACCGCTAATCGCCCTGGCCAAAAGGCGCGAGACTGTCCACTTCACCGACATGCGTCCGCCCCTCAACCTGCCTCGAGGTAGTGAAGCCCTGCACCTGTTGCAAAGGCTGCGAGACGAAGCGCATCGTTTTGCCAACGACTTCAACGCGGAAGCCCGAAGACAGCGGCTGAAAGAAACCTTGCTCGATGATTTCGAAGGACTGGGTCCGGTGCGTAGACAGGCATTGCTTAAACGATTCAAGAGCCTGTCGGACCTGAAGAAAGCTACCCCCGAGCAACTCCGCCAAGTCGAAGGCATCGGCCCCAAACTGGCTGCCCGGCTACACGCCTATCTGAAGTAGTTCGGGCTAAATCGGTCCGGACCTGGTTAAAAAAGCAACAGACCCGCAAATTTAAATTTCCGGTTTCACCTTCAAAAGAATTCCACCTTGAAGATGGATGTTTGTCTTGCAAGTGGTCATAATGTTAAAATATTATATACGCAAAAGAATACCTGAAGGGCTTCCTGCAAATATGTAATATACCTAAAATCATGGGCAAATTAACCACAGAAATCTTGGAAATTAAAGCTGGACAACGTATAATCGAACAGGGAGAAGGCGGCCACGGTTTCTACGTCCTTAAATCCGGCACTCTGGAAGTTTACAAAGACGATATCCTGTTGGCCGAGCTGACGCAGCCCGGCACAATATTTGGGGAAATGGGCGATATACTGGGCAAGTCGCGCACATGCACAGTGCGCGCCAAAATCTCATCCACGGTCATCCAGGTCGTCGCATCCGACATGAAAGACGTTGTCGAGAATAACCCCGAATTAGCGGTGAAAATAATCAGAACCCTGGCAAATCGACTTGAGAGCACCACCAACAAGCTGGCGGACAAATCCAAAGTGAACTCCGTCTGGTCAATTACCGATTAGAAGTATCACTTTAAATCGATATTAATAATTTTATGAAAAAACTGATACTCCTCTTAGTCTTAACATTGGCTTCCGGATCGGTCATGGGCGAGCCGCTCTCAGTGGGTGACAAGGCACCCGAGGTAGTCGCCATAACCGCTGCCGGCAAAACCATCGATTTTGCCGAGCTTTACAAGGACGGAATGGTGCTGGTCTACTTCTTCCCGAGGTCGGGCGCGCGCGGATGTACCGCACAGGCCTGCAACTTGCGCGATAACCGCAGTGATCTCGAAGAGGCGGGCATTTCGGTTTTCGGCGTGAGTATGGACAGCGAAAAACTGCAAACTCTTTTCATAAGCGAACACGGGCTCAATTTTACCCTGGTTTCAGACACCAAGGGCAAACTGGGCGAGGTCTTCGGAGTGCCGCGCCGCGATCTTTATTACCGGCGGCAATCCTTTCTCGTGCGGGACGGAGTCGTCATCTGGCGCGACTTGAAAGTGATCCCGGAAACCCAGGCCGAGGACATTCTGGCCGCTGTGAAGGAGTTAGAGAGCGAGAAAGCAATGTAAGTGCGGCCTCGCGGGACAATCTTCCCGCGTCTCAAAGGCTCAGGCTCACTCCGAACCGCAACTGCCAGGAGCCATATTCCGTTTTGGAGCGGCGAATACCTGTGCCTTCAAATTCGCGCTGAGCTTCGTCATTGAGGTTCCTGAAAATTGCGTACAGGCGCCACTTCGAGTTAGGCCGGTAATCGACGGAAAGATTGAATTTCAGTGAATCGTCGATGTATTCGTCTTCCTCGAAATTGATACCTATCTGGTCGAGAAACTCGCTCTGATAATCGAGCGAGAGGCGCAAGTTAAACTTTCCGAGTTTTCCGGCGAGGGCGGCCTTGAGGAGGTGTCGCGAGCGCTCCGGCAGCGGCAATAGTTCGCCGGACCTGGTTGAGGTCTGCGACTCGGTTTCGGAATAGGTATAGTAGAGGTTTGCGCGCCATTTGCCCATTGCCTGGGGTAGAAAATCGAGCGGGCGTTCCCATCCCACTTCAATTCCCCAGACCGTGGCGCCGCCGCCGTTTTCGGGTCTTTGCAATTCGAATCCTTCCAGCGAGGGATCGTCGAGGATGCGCGTTTCGGAGTCGTAGAAAAAGGCCTCAATGTCTTTGTAATAAATGCCGACTGAGAGGTCGCCGACGAGCGGGTTGTGAAAGTCGGCGACGAGGAGAAAAGTGCTGAATTCAGTCGGCTTGAGATCGGGGTTGCCCTCGAAGATGTATTGACTGTTGCGGATGAAACGGCGGTAGGGCACCAAAGAGAAGTAGTTGGGGCGAGCCAGGGTTTCAAACCACTCCGCGCGCAGTTGCAAATCAGAGCCAAAGGAATAAATCGCACGCGCTGAAGGCAGCCAGTGGGTATATTCATTGGTATTTTCCAAAGGCAAGGAGGACACAAATCTGCCGTCATCATCGGAGATGACCTCATTGCCCTCGGTTTCGGTGTTGGTGAGTTCCAAGCGCAAACCGCCCTGGATTTCGAACCGATCGTTCTTCAGGGTATTTTGCAGGTAAAAACTTCCGACCGTTTCGTAGGAGCGGTAATTGCCGGGGTCGGTATCGATCCTGGACTTGTCGAAATCGAAGAAAAATTTATCCTGGTTTGCCTTAAAAAAGTCGAGGGTTTTCCCGGCGTCGGGTCCGACGCCAATGCGATAAATGCCGCGAACTACCTGGCCGGGATCTACGTCCTCGGCCGAGTTATTGAGGAAATAATTTCCATCGAAGCCTTCCCAGGTAGGTCTATCGGCGGTGCCGGTGCGTTCTTTGCTGCGGTAAACCGCGCCAAGTCTGGTTATCACGTCCAGGCCGAAGGCATGATAGCTCCAACCGAAATTCACATGGCCCGCGTAGTCGATGTCTGTAGTTATAGAGTTATCGAGGCGGATGTCGTCGAATTCATACTGGCTTGGGTCGTAAATATCGACATCGTTATCTATTGAAAACCCGGGAAACCGTGGATCGTCCAGGGAGTAGGACATGTCAACGCCTTTGCGCTCGAAGGCTGCGGATGTCGTATTGCGTTTCCTCTGCCAATCAGAATAGTAAAAACTGTAGTCGAACCATGCATTGTCACCGGTCTTATCACCGCCCGCCATGAATCTAAAAACAGTCCTTTCTCCGGTAGTAAAACGCAGTAGATGACGCGTCTTGGCGTCTGTTACGGTGGCAGTGGTCGAGTCGATCGATTGCACGTCGCCGCTTTTGTAACGCAACTCGAGGCGGTGACGCGAGGAGACATCCTCGCGATCCTCCAGGTAGGCTTTGAGGTAAACGATATGATTATCGCTTAGGCGGTATTGCAATTCAGTGTCGAGTTTGTTGCGCCTGGTGGTAATCGTACCCCGGGTAACCCTCAAGCGGTCCATCAAGAAGACCTGGTCTTCGTCGGGTTCCTGTATGCGCCAGCGGGTGGATACCTCCTCGAATACCAGCTTCGACCCGTCGGTTTCGGCCGTGGCGGAGAAAGCCCAATTGCCTTCCCGGCCGAACACTTTCTTGACCGAAAGCAAGACCTTGAGAGCGCTTTGCTCGGAAAGGTCATTGTAAAAATTTCCAACCTCAAGCTTTAGTGTGGCAGGATCGCCCTTGAAGAGACTTCCGGCGGTGAAGAGCGCTCGCTTATCCACTCCTTCGGCATCCTGGTCGGCCGTCAAACTGAGCCCCACTCCACCGACCGATTGATGCTCGCTGGCCATGGGATTGCGTTTTCGGAGTAACTGACGGCGGCGGCGCGGGCTTTCACCAAGATCGTCCTCCTCAGGCTCTAAAATATCCAAGGCAACTGAATTTTCTTCCGATACAGCCGTTGTGGAATTTTCTGTGGTTTGAGCATAGAGAGACTCCGGCCCGGCCAGGAGGAGAAAGCCCAACACAATTGTCGCCTGTAATCGCACTACTATTAAATCCCGGTGTTTCCTCCAGACCGTTCTAACGGTAGCGGGAAGTGGATGCCCACATATCGGGATCAGGCCCGAAGGCTTGTTTCAATGAATCGGTCACCGAGGCAAGTTCTTCTAATACGTCGGGGGCCAGGGACAACTCGGCCGCCAGCGCGCTATTCTGAACTTGCCCGGGATCAGTGGCGCCCGCCAGGACACTGGTTACGCCCTCTTGCGCAAGCAGCCAGGCCAGTGAAACATGGGGCATTGTTTGGCCGATACGCCGGCAGACCTCGCCGATAGCAGCTATCGCCGCCGATGTTTCTTTTTCCAGGCCCTCTTTGCGATGGCGGGTGTGTTCTCTTTCGCCGGAAAAATGGCGGGTGCGGGCCCGGCCCGCGGGAAACTCATCCAGGGATTTGTAACGGCCGCCGAGCAAGCCCTGCATGAGGGGGCTATAGCAAAGCAAGCCCAGACCTTCAGCGCGGTTTTGCTCCACGATCTCGAATTCGATGGCTCTCCACAGCAGATTGTAAGGGAGCTGGTTGGTAACCGGCCTTCCCTCAGTACAGGCCAGCAATGCGCTCAAATCGCGGGGACCGAAATTGCACACTCCGAAAGCCCGGATTTTTCCCCGCTCCACAAGCCGCATAAGGACCTCCATCGTCTCCTCGAAGGGGACCTCGCGGCTGGGCCAGTGAACCTGGTATAGGTCTATCCAGTCCGTTTGCAGCCGCTTCAAGGCATCGTCGCAGGCTTTGGAGATTTCATCGGCGCTCAGCCTGTCGGGTGAAGGTTTATCGGCTATCACTACGTTCTCTCGCCGTCCTTTCAATGCTTTGCCTAGGATTTCCTCGGAGCGCCCGTCTCCATAAACCTCGGCGGTATCCAGAAAGTTTATACCGCAGTCCAGTGCGGCATGGACGGTTGAGATCGATTCCGATTCGGACCTTTGACCCCAGTTTTGGACATCGGCAAACTGCCAGCACCCAAGAGCGATAATGGATACATCGATACCAGTGTTTCCCAGTTTGCGGTATTTCATGAGGATTTTACACGATTTGGAGATCAGGCGGAAGCAGTAACCGCCGACAGCCAACTATGTTTGTTGTCGCAAGAGGGCAAAGGCAAGGTGGTTTTGTCCGGAGCGCAGGTGAGAAATAATCAGGGAGAACTTAGCCGTGGATGAAAATTGTGTTTTTGAAACTCCTGAAAGTGGTAAGAAAACACCAAATGGCGAAGGTGAGAACGACCCTTTATACCGGGTAAACCGGCCCCCGGTAGCACTTTTGTCAATATGCGCTACGACCTTATATTGGCAGTTAAGAAGACAGGATTCAGGACGATAATGCGGCTTTGAACTCACCGGCATAACCGGTGAAGCATTACCATTATGCCCTTGGATGTCTTAATCGCCGATGACGACGCAACCACGCGTCTCATCCTGGAAACGTTGCTGAGCCGAAATGGCCACCGTTTCCAATCTTATTCAGATGGCAAATCGGCCCTGGACGCCCTCCAGCGGCCCGGTTCCCCTCCAATCGCCATACTTGACTGGATGATGCCCAGATTTACCGGGTTGGATATCTGCGAACATCTGAAAAGCACCGATTCGAGGAGTGAAAAATATATCATCATCCTCAGCGTCAAGGACAGCAAGGAGGAGGTCGCCAAAGGATTCCAGGCGGGAGCCGACGACTACATGACCAAGCCCATCGATTATATCGAGCTGGAGGCCCGCTTGATGGCAGCCGAACGTACGATAAACCAAGGCCGCGAACTTAGAAAATATACCCGAGATCTCGAAAATTTGGCTCGTCGGCATAACCTGTTAGGCGAACTTTCCTCCAAGCAAATCATGACCAATGGAGAAGTGGTGGACGCGCCACCGGTGGGGTCAACGGACTCGGAACTTGAGAGCCTCAGTCCTAAAGCGGCACAATTAAACGCGGTATTAATTTTCGAAAAAATAGTCCAGGCTACCCTTAATGGCTTGGGGCTGCCCACTTCAAAGCTACCCACTAAGGACTGCCTCGAACCGCCCAAGCCAGGCCAACCGGTCTTCATGGCATGGGTGCCTGTTATCATCCCGGAAAAGGACCTCTGGTTGGATATAGTACTGGAAATGAAAGCGCTTACCGCCAAATCCCTCGCTGTAAATATCCTGGGAGACGACCAGCCGAGCCTTCAGCACATTCTGGATGTTCTGGCTGAAATCACCAACATGATCCAAGGTTTGGTAAAAGCCCACTTGGAGCGGGAAAAAATATTCAGCTACGCCCCGTTTATTCCACACGCCCGTCAGATCGATGATCTCAATACTTTGAGAAACGGTCAAGGCCGTCACAAAAAAATCACTATTGCCTTCGACGACGTGGCGCTCGACACCTATATTCTCGAATATGAAGCTCAGATGCTTCAAAAACCAATTAAAAATTTAAGACCAATAGACATTGTGGGTGATGTGGTACGCTCCTCCTACAACGAAGAAATGATTCTACTGAACAAATGGGTGGTTTTGAATGACCAATATATCAAGCGCATAAAGGAATGGGGCCTCTCCAAACTGATCGCCGACACCATACCCATCATCGAGCCATCTCAATTTGCCCGCAACGCCAAAATCGTTATGTCCTGATGGCGGAGAAGGCGAAAGAGGTCCTTGGTCAAAAAGAGGCAAAAAATCTTCTTCATCTTCTTCATCTGAATTTGTGTGACATTTTGTTTTTTAAATACTTAAGAGACGAAGAGAAAGACTAAGACGAGGATAATCATAATTCGGACTTAAGTTAGTGTCATTCGGGCTAGGTTCTAATGATTTTTTTTGATTAAAACATTACATGGATTCGTTTCTGCCGGCCGGATTTCAGTATCAAGTCGATGCCGTTTTGAAGTTGTTGACCGGTGAAGCGATGTTCCGTATTTGTTGCATTATCTTTTAAACGGTAGGTTTTACCCGGTTCCACCGTGAACCACTCCGGGAACTGATTGATGCGGGGCCAGTCGAGGGGCAGGTTCATAATTATTTTGTGCCGGGGAACATCGAAAATAATTTTGCCGCTCCAGTCCTCCTGAGCCTCAATGCTCAACCACAGTTCTTCTTCCTCCATCACGGCCCCCATAATTACATCCTCGCGCCAGGGCTGGATGGTGACGCCGCCGGTTTTCCACAGGCAATACATTATGGTAGTGCGGGCAAAATTGCCGTCCCCGTGCCAGCCTTCGATGACGCCGTCCTCCTTTTGCATGGCCCACATCACCTTGATCTCGCTATCTATCCAATCGGCAGCGGACGTGATTGGTTCCCGGTTATAGAGATTAAGTGCGCTCTCAATTGAGTCCGCATAGCCGTCGGCGCTGCCCGTTTCCCAATCGTAGCTGCGATAGTGGTCATACAAGTTGGACAAAGCCTTGATGGTAGCGGTGCGATAAGCCTCGGTTTGGTCGATCAGGTAAACTGTGTAAAATCCGTTGTAAGTATAACCCCAGGTGTCGGCGGACCAGTCCTTTAAAACGGTTCCTGCAACAGGATTGATGACGTCATAAAAAAGACCGTGCTCATTTCTGCCCACTTCGAGAATGCGGTCCAGCATCTGATGAACGGGTTTTTCGTATTCCAGCTTCTTTTCCGGAAGTGCAAAGTTGACGGCGGCGTAGAGTTCGCAAAGACCGGATACAATTTCACAGCCGTGATCGCGCAGTCTTAGATAATCCCAATCGCGCGTTGGATGATGCTGGTCGAGCAGGTAATAATCTCCCAGTCGCAGCGCCCAATCCAGGTATTTCTTATCACCTGTCATCCAGTAGATGCGCGATAACGCCTGGAGCATCTCGCCATTCACTTCAACATTTGTGGAAACGATATTGCCGTAAGGCGTTTGTACCGGAGCGTGTTTCCACAAGTCGTCGAGGATTCCAATCATGCGTTCGCTCCAGGGGCTGGGGCCCAGCCATTCGGTCAGTGGCAGCAATCCGTCTTTTATGTATTCGGAGGAGCCGAAAATGATGGCCTCAAGATCAGGGTTTCGATTTTGAAACCGTTTTGTGACGAAGTTGTAGGTGTCGGGCAGGCGGTCGATGCGGAAAGTCAGTTTAATCTCAGTGTTCAACATATCCAGCATTCGGCCGTTGAACATATCCTGATCTGTCAAGGCGCAGGAAAGGACCATGAAAGGATAATTGTCGGCCGCGGCATCCTTGGCGTTCCAAATATTTCTGCCGCCCTTTCTGGGTTTCCGGGAATAAATTTTCCAATCTAGATTTCTCGGGATTAACCCGGAGTCAGGATCGGCATGTCTCAGCCAACCGCGGACGTAATTCTGCGAGCGCCGCAACCCCTCGTTAGCCAACAGACCGTTTTCCCAAGCCTGATTGAAAATCTCATTTTGCTCACCAGGAGAAGCGCCAAAACTATTTGGGCCCGTTATTAAAGAAAATAACAGTGCACAAGATAATCCCAACGGAGTACGTATGTTTGTCCATGTAAAATATTTCATATTGCCAAAAATTTTTAGCGCGTGAGGTTAATGTTGTCAGCGGTTTGCCCCATTTCCACCCAACATTTATTCCATTCTCTTTAGAAGGTAGTGTCCAGAATCTTCCTCTCCCTCTTCCTCATAATCCTCTAGTCTTCCGCAACTGCGGGACTAAAGACCACTAAACTTCAATACTCCGCTTGAAAGCGAAGTCCAAGAACGACGGCGTGGCTTTGACCTTCAGCCGGATCGAGGATAATTTGCAAGTCCGGCTGAATAAAATAACGCGAAAAAAGCGGGGCCCGCCATGTAAGTTCGATGACTTTTTCTGCCCGGCTGTGGAGGCCGCTATCGGCCAATATACTTTGCCGGTATTCACGACCGAATTTCGTGTAGGAGAAAGCCAGACCAAGAGTGTCGGCATGCCTACCGGGCAGCAGGCCCACACAGGTTAGGCCGAAATCGGTGTAAAAGGTAACGCTGTTGCGCTCGGACTGCGGACTGTAACCGGCATGAAAGAATGCGCCCAGGCTCTGCTTTCCGCCGTGTTCGATAGAAAGCGCCTGGTCGATCACAAAATATAGAGACCAGTTGCCATCTTGGGTGACTCCGTTACTGAAGTCCTCGAAGTCCCCGGAATGATAGAAGCCGCCAATCTTATATTCGCCTGGCAGCCCACTGGGATTAAGCCGCAAGCCACCCTCGAATAAGAATGCCGCTCCCTCACGGCTGTTGATCGAGTGTCGAAAGCCATGAGTGTTGATGTCCTCCACCCCTGCGTCGCCATCGTAGAGGCCGAACTGCAAATAGGAGGCCTCTCCGGTTTGCACGCGGGCAAACAATCCCAATGCGCCCAAAGGCCAGATGGGTGAAGGGATGTTGCCGGACTCGGTGGGTGCTATACCGAATCCGCTGTTTATAAAAAGTTGCGCCTGCTCCGAGAGCATGAAGTCGTCGTCGATGGCGATCTGGCCCAGCCGCCAAACCAGGCTGCCCCCCGCCAACTCTTGCTGCAACCAGAACTGCACGAGGCGCACTGTGTTAAAGGCGGCGATATTGTTAAATGTGTTGAAATCTCCGGTCAGCTCTTCCGAGGGATCCTCCCCAAGGCTCCACATGCCCCCAATGTGAAAGTTGGCCCCGGCCCAACCGAATTGCTGCTCCAAGTCCACGTCGAGGCCGAAATCGAGTAGGCCTGTCCATACTCCGCCAGTTTGATTGCCGCCACGCACATTAGTGAAAAAATCACCCGTAAAGGCGGCATAGGGTTGCAAGGCCGGTTCGGTCCAGACCCGCGCTCCGCCCTCGAGATCAGCCGGCGTCTCGAAATCTCCAACCAGCGAGGTGGACAGGGAAGCTGCGGCGAGGAAGCCTGCAAGCAGCGCTCCCGGCAAACAATGGAGCCGGATAAAGGAGCTGTTGCCCAAATCAGGATGAGAGCTGTTGCGTGCTCCGTGGAGCTTTTGCGCAAGGCTGCTCATGTCGGTGAATCCTTTGCAGGCTTTATCGGCATGAGCAACGCTGCGAGAAGCCCACGCAACCGCAACCCTTTGGGCTGGAGCGATTTTGGACCTTGAACGGCGTTTGCATCGAGACGAAATGCCGCAAGGCATTCCTGTCTCGATGCCGCCTTGTTCAAGGCCAAACTTGCTTTCAGCAACTCCATACTGGTTTGGGCAACAGTTCCATACATAATGAATATAAAATCGGTTGTCCGGGCGGCATTATTAGAAAATGAATGCTCACCGCCGGATTACGGTCGGTGCTTAAATCTCGCAGCAATTCCTGCGGCGTCGGATTCAGTAATGTGTAACTCCTCTTCTCGTGTTCATTACCCTAACTATGCCCTACAGCAATCGAAGCCAAAAGGACAGCGATTAACCACCCTCGCAAGAGTTTCTTCAACCCTTTTTGATATTCTGAAACTTGAATAATAGTTTAAAATACGCTTGATAAATCAATAACGAATAGGTCGTTGTTATCCTGGGCACGATATTGAATCTGCAAAAAAAATGTATATTTCAGATTTGGCCCGCTTATTGTAAAATAAGGGATATAGGCGGCTTCGCTCCTGGAATTTGTTACCTTTTCAGCCCGCATACCTATTCCAGGCCTAATTTTATCCCACCATTTTGGTACATACTCTACCTCAAGACTGTAGCGCATACGCGCCTCGCTTGACTTTGTATCGTCACCCCCGATTCCGGCGGTCACATGCAAATCACCTGCGTTATAACTTCCTAGGGCTGTAGCAAGCCAGCGATCGTCATCGACGAATACATGTCCCCCAATTGAACTCAATCCTGTTTTAAAATATGTTTCCAAGAACACGCCTTTGGGGCGACCTTCTACTTCGAAACTTGCAGTATCTTCCGCTTCGTTATTCAACGGGATAGAAAATTCTCCTGGAAATGGCACCGTTAATCCAAGAAAGAGCCCTTCAGATACCGTTTTCCCCTTCATTGCTTGATATTGCAAAGCTATACTTGGAGATCGCCCTGTGGGAGAAAAAGATCTAAGCCCTTGAATACGTGAATCTGCTGTTTGATCGCCCGGTAAAGAATTTTTAAATAGAGTCGGTTCGCTAGGAGAGAGTCTCAAAGAGACATCTCCCTGATTAAGCGCGCGAAACTGTCCTACTTTAAGCGCCCATTGATCATTGATATTCCATTGTACGAACGCGTCTTCAAATCGACCACTTCGACTTTTGTGGCTTCCGTCTGAATTTAAGCTTTCACTCACTACACGTAATTCTACAAAATAGGATAGCGAGGTGTTTCCAATTTTTCCGCCACTGATTAGTTCGACCTTAGGAAGAAAGAAATCATCTACATTATTCTCTTTCTTATCTTCAAATCGGGTGGTAAGCCAAACTGCTAGTGGAATGGTTTGCTTTACTCCTTTACCATTCAAATCTGGCGCCAAATAACCTCGCGCTCGAAAATTCTCTCCCGTGAGGTTTAACTTTGGGACGGATGAGTGGCATTTGATGCAACTATTGCGCGTCATTCGGGCAAATTGCGGTGTTGCATGTGCTAAATGCCAAAAAAACAACACCCCGATTATCCCAAGTAATCTAGTCAAATTCCGATTTTTCATAGCTGGTTTCAGTTAGTTTCTATCGAGTTAAGCGGTAGAATTAGGTTCTAGGGCCTGGCCAAAGTTTTCAGTAGAAAGGGAGACCGTTCTCATAAAAAATACGGAGTGCATGAAAGACAGTTTTTACTTTATGATGATACGACCGGTCATCATGAGAGAGTGCAGAGTGCAGGAATACTTATCGGTGCCGGCCTCATTAGGGACGGTGAAAGTGAGTCTGGCAGATTCGCCAAATTCTATTAACGGAGTCTCAAGACCCAAACGGTGAATCCGTAAGTTGTGGAGCATCCCCTGGTCCTGGTTGCGAAACACAAGGATAATCCTTTCCCCGGCCCTGAAAGTAAGCGCCGGGTTGGGCTCTTCCTGCGGTTCACTGGAGGGATAGGTGAAAGCCATTCCCCGGGCCACCAAGACCACCTCACGCGGTTTCTCCCGCGCCTGCAGGAAAGGAACAAACAAAGCCAAAATCCCTGCCAGGGCGAGGACCGCCAGGAGTACGATTTGTCCAAAGCCTTTCATGGGTAATTTCCTGTATTTCAGTTTCATTGCAAGAGATACGCTCAGGCGGCGCCGACCAGCAGCCCCGTTGCATACATGATTAAGTATCCGACGACCAACCCTGCCAGATTGAGCGGAGCCACGGTCTCGGCCAACGGCCGCCGCCCCACAATGGCCCAGATGACCTGGACAATGGCGCCGGCGCCAATACCCAGGAAAAGCACCGCCCAGACCTGGGAATAGGTAAAAGCCCCGATCCAGCAACCGAGGATCGTGGGACCTCCGGCCAGGGCGCCCAGCCCCACAAGACGGCGCAATCTGGCCTTTTCAGTCAAAATCGGCGCTACAATGGCGATGCCTTCGGTTGCATTGTGCAGGGTAAAGCCGATCACGAGCAAAGCTCCCAACCCCAACTCGCCCAGGACATATGCCGAGCCAATCGCCAACCCTTCACCCAGATTGTGCAACCCGATTCCCAAGGCGATGAGCCAGGCCATCACCACCGCGGAAGAGGCGGTGGCCGCCAGTTTTTGCCGCGCCCGGGCTTCCACGCCGCGCAAGAGCAGGTAGGCCCCCACCAGGCCCAGGATCAGAAGCGCCTCGCCATGGTAAACGTGGGGCAGTTCCCCGGCCGCCTCCAGCCCTTCACCGACCGCATCGACGACGAGAAACGCGAGCAATCCCGCGGTGAGGTAGAGTAAAAAACCGATCGCCTTTCTGCCCAGCCGGCGCAGAAAAGGAAACCAGGCAATCCCCAGCGCTACCGGTATGACTCCCACATAGGTGCCCAATAAGGCAAAACGCCCCAGGGCAGCCAAAGTCGGCTGGGGCGTTAAGGCGGCCACTTCGATGGCGTAATCGAAGGTGACTCCGGTCGAGGTGAGGAGTATAATCTCGACCGGTTCGCCAATGTTCCAGGGAAAAGGAATGGAAACCCGGGCTGTTTCCAGAGGCTTAAGGCTGCGCCGCGGCGACACCTGGTGCTGCCAGAAAGCGCCGCGCACCATCACCTGGGCTACTGTGGAGACATCCGGTCCGGCATTGACAACATCGAGGTTGATGACATCGGGCGCCAAGGTATGCCTTAAAATGTGCAGATTCTCTACCGGCGGCAGGTCGGTCTTAAAGATGGCCATCGGTCCCCGCTGTAAAAGCGCATAGACTACGAGCCCCAGCAACACCAGGGGTACCAGAGCCAGAATAATAGTTCTGGCAGAAAATTTCGGTTCGTTGTCGCTCATGGTCATAGCCTTTAGGGTAGTACGCGGAAGAGGCCCATCCATCCGCGTTCCGCGAATTCCGTCTTGTGGGCGTGGAACATATAATCGCCGGGATAACGGAATCGGATCTCCAGTATGCCTCGCTCCCCTTGTCCCAGGATGACGGTGTCGGTGAAATCCCGTGGATGTTTTTGAGTGCCGGTGGGATAGTAGTCGAAGAAATTGGCGTGGACGTGGAAGGAATTGATCTGGTCGAACTCGAGGATATTGGCCAGATAGATGCGGACCAGTTCGCCTTGCACCACTTCGATGGGATGCCGGGCGTAGTGAAAAGCGACCGTGTTCACGGCATAGATCTCGTTTTCCTCATCGAAATTGGTATCAAAACCATTCATAATCATGAAAAGTTCTTGAGCTGGGACGCGTCCTTCTTTGGGATCCACAATCCACAGCCCATAAAGTCCGTTGTGGATATGCAGGGTAAGCGGAGTGGCATGGCAGTGGTAAAGGTGGACTCCAACGGGATCGGCATCGAATTCGTAAACAAAGTCCCCGTTCGGGGGAACCAGTTGGGAAAGCAGCGCTCCGTCCATTTCCGCCTTATGAATACCATGGAAATGCATTGAGTGCGGACGGTCTCCCTGGTTTTTGAAGAAAATGCGGATGCGCTCCCCTTCCGTGGCCCGCAAAGTCGGCCCCGGCACCTGCCCGTTAAAGGTCCAGGCGGGAAAATAAACGCCCGGAGCAATTTCAATTTCCCGGTTGACGGCAAATATGTGAAAGGTTCGTAACGTCCGGCCGTCGGGAAGGGTGGAGACGTCCCCCTCCATAAAATTGGTCAGGTAGCGGTCGGGATCGAAAATATCCGTGCCCACATCCCCGACGGTGCGATTGACATGGGCCGTCAAATCCAGGCCTCCCAGCCCGAACTGCACTGGTTTCTCTTCCTTGACGGATGGAGCGGCAAAAGCCGCCATCCAAGCGCCCGCGACCAGGGCGCCGCCGCCGAGCACAATCAGCAAGGCGCTCCACCAGGCGCTCAAGGACCGCTCTACCATCATGATTCCAGCCCGCTTTCAAGTGGCTTATTGAAGTTTTTTTCCAACATTCCTTTACACTTCGACCATTTTTTGAATCCTATCAATAAATATTTTCAATAAACAAAGAAATTATTTTGACTATTCAAAATAGCACCTCATGTTATCAGGTCAACATGAAAGAACGCGTAGTCATCGAAGACGCTCTCAAACCCCTGCTCTACAACTCTTTTTACAATATGGAATTAAACCCGCAGTCTGAAGTGGACGATCATATCGGCCTTAATGCCCCTTGCTTTCGGATTTCTTATCTGTACAACAGTAGACGGGCTCTGGCGCATATTTCATGTTAGTTGAGCGGCTTATGATCGTACCAGTTCGACGAGAATTTTACCTGCAAAAAAGAATTAACCGCCATGGGTGACATCCTGAATCAAATCCTTCTGCAATCCTGGCTCGTCTGGGAAGAGATGGCGCCGTATCTGCTGGTCGGTTTTCTCGTGGCCGGAGTATTGTTCGTCCTGATCACAAGAGAGTGGGTGGAGCAGCATCTTAACGGCAAAGGATTGAAACCGGTGTTGAAGGCCTCGCTGTTGGGAGTCCCCTTGCCGCTATGTTCCTGCGCGGTGATTCCGGTTGCCACCGGATTGCGGCGCCACGGGGCGAGCAAGTCGGCGACAACTGCCTTTTTAATTTCCACCCCGCAGACCGGAGCCGACAGCATCTTGGCCACTCTCGGCTTGATGGGACCGCTTTTTGCTATCTTTCGTCCATTGGCGGCCTTGGTCACAGGAATAGTCGGTGGAGTAATGGTCAACCTGTTTGATAATGAAGACGATACTCAGGCAACCTATTCTCCAGAGAGAGTCGAATCCGACCCGGAACATTGCTGCCATGACGAGCCAAAGCAAAGCCGTCTCAAGAAAGCTCTTGTTTATGGCTTTATAACCCTGCCTCGAGATATTGCCGGACCCATGCTGATCGGGCTCATTTTTGCCGGACTAATCGGGGTGTTGATACCAGATGACTTTTTCCAGGGCAGATTCGGTGGCAAAATGGCATCCATGCTTCTAATGCTGACGTTGGGAATACCCTTTTACGTATGTTCGACCGGGAGCCTGCCAATTGCCGCCGCTTTTATACTCAAAGGGGTATCGCCGGGGGCGGTATTTGTATTTTTAATCGTCGGGCCGGCCACAAACGCCGCCGCCATAGTTACCGTTTGGAAAATACTGGGCCGGCGAACCTCGATGATATACCTGGCAACAATTGCCGTTTGCGGGTTGGCCTCAGGTCTCTTATTCGACCAAATCATCCCCTTAACCGGATTTAACATTGGACACGACCACGCAGCGGATAGCGGAGGCTATGCGAAAGTCGGCACTTCGATAATTCTGATATTAATGATGGCATTCGCCTGGCTGCAACCCTACCTGTCCCGCAGATCTGAGAACCACTCCGGAGCAGGAATTCTGGAAAGTAAAAGTGATTAATAATTTGGAACTTAGAAAAAGGCTCACTACAGAGCGGAACCTTTGAACTTCCCTCGTCATGGCTACCAGCACTGTTGAAGATTACGTCAAGCGCATCTTCCTCGAACAGCAGGAAATGGGAGAGGAACCGGTGCCAATGGGCAGGGTGGCCGCCACCCTCGGTGTCGTGCCTGGTACAACCACAACTATGATGAAGACCCTGGACGATGCCGGTCTGGTGAAATATGAGCCGCGCGTCGGCGTCCGGTTGACCACTGCCGGAGAACATCTGGCTTTGCACGTCCTGCGCCGCCACCGTCTCATTGAGCTTTTCCTGGTTCGCATCCTCGGCATGGACTGGTCGGAAATCCACAGCGAGGCCGAGCAGCTCGAGCACACAATATCCGACCGGGTCCTGGAAAAAATTGACGCCTTGCTCGGTCATCCAGCGACGGACCCGCACGGAGACCCCATTCCCACCGCCAAAGGAGCTTTGGACCAACCTAAACTCGATAGTCTGTGCGACTGCCCGTTGCACAAATCGGTGTGCATCGCACGTATAGCGGATCAATCACCAGAATTCCTGCACTTCATAGATCAAAATGGATTGAAGCCGGGCGTCGAACTGCTGCTCAAAGAGCGCGATCCCGCCGCCGACGCAATCACAATCCGGACGTCCAAGGGCCGCCGGATTACACTAGGCGCCAGAGCGGCGGAAAAAATCCTGGTCAATTAAAAGCGGGAATAGATATTTAACCGCAGATTACGCAGATACGGGTTTGACGCTCTTTGCGTGAGAATTTAAACGAGGGTTGCTTTTGCTGTAAAAGCGGTCTCCCAGAACGAGCAATGCGGGGGTGAGCACGAGGGTGAGGAGAGTGGCAAAGGCTAGGCCGAAGGCCACGGAGGTGGCGAGCTGGGCCCACCATTGTGTGGATGGAGCCCCATGTGTGATCTCGCGGGTGAAAAAATTTATATTAATTTTAAATACCATGGGCAGCAGCCCGAGAATAGTTGTCACCGCAGTTAAGAGCACCGGACGAAGGCGCTGGGCGGAGGTCAGCAAGACGGCGTCGAAAGTTGGCGCGCCGTTGCGCCGATGGTATTCGAAGGTGTCTATGAGTACTATATTGTTGTTAACGACGATGCCGGCCAGGGAGATCACGCCGATACCGTTCATAACGATGCCGAATGGCTGATTGGTCAGAAGCAGACCGAGAAATACACCGACGGTGGAAAATACAACTGCCGTAAGAATGAGAAAGGCCTGGTAGAAGCTGTTGAATTGAGTGACCAGGATGATGGCCATTACAAATAGGGCCACCATGAAGGCCTTACCGAGAAATGCTTGCGATTCCTTCTGCTCCTCATCCTCACCCTTGAATGTAACTTCGGCGCGCGGGTCCAATCTTGTTTCCTCGGCCAGCCATTCTTTCAGTTCCCTCACCTTGGAGTCGGGAAGCACTCCTTCCTCGACATTGGCGCTCGCCTCGAGAACTCGCCGCGAATTGCTGCGCTCAATGGTACCCACCTTGGGAGCGGCCCGGCGTTGAACGAAATTTTTTATTGGCACCAGACCGCCTGCGGTTATTACCCGCAACCTTTCGAGTTGGTCGAGGTGGCGGTTGTCTCTCGGATAACGCACGCGAATGTCGACTTCGTCGTCGGCATCATGAGGCCGGTAGGTACCCAATTTGAGGCCGGTTGTAATGAACTGTATCGTATCACCAACTAGGGTGATGTCGGCCCCGTAGCGGCTGGCCTCGGCTCGATCGACGTCGATCTGCCATTCGACGGCCGGAACTGGGCGGGAATCATCCACGTCCCGCAGTCCTTGCATGCTATCGAGCTTCCGGCGGACGGTCTCAATGGCCGGCGCGAGGATTTCGGGATAGCGGGAGATGATTTCAACCTGTATTGGTTTGCCTACAGGGGGTCCGGCTTCTTCTTTTCGCTCCTCAATTATGATGCCGGCCAGATCACTTGTACGCTGCCGCACTTCTTCCATTATTTCGCTGGCCGAACGGCGGAGTTGCCAGTCTTCGAATTCGAGGTTGATTACACCGTGAACGTCTTCAGGGATGTCCTTTCCAGGGAAGCTGATGCCGCTTCGGGCATAAATGGTCTTTAAGCCTTTGATATCCAAAATGCGTTCCTCCACTTCGCGCACCAGCTTGTCGATCTCCCGCACGGAAAGGTTGCCGCGCATGCGAACAAGAAGTTTCGTCCTTTCGGGTTCGACGTCGGGAAAGAACTCCAGTCCCTGTCCCGCAACGGCATATAGGAGGTAAACTCCGACGAGGGATACCACTGCAATACCGACAACTCTGAGGGGGCGTCTCAGAATCCGCCGCAGAGTCTTCACATACCAGCCGGTGAACCCTTCCAATTTGTCGATATGGCCGCCTTCGGCCGCCGCGAGAGCTTTCATAGTCGATGGGTTGGCTGTACCAGGTCTGCCGAATATGGCGCCCAGTGTGGGCACGAATACCAGCGCCATGAAGAGCGAGGCTGAAAGGGTGAAAATCAAGGTAATGGGAAGGAATTTCATGAATTCTCCCACAATGCCCGGCCAGAATAACAAGGGCGTGTAGGCCGCAAGAGTTGTGACGGTCGATGCAATAATGGGCATGGCCATGCGTTGAGAAGCCTGCAAGTAGGCCTTTGCACGGGGCCGACCTTCGGCCATTTTGCGATCGGCGAATTCGGTGACAACGATAGCCCCGTCCACCAGCATCCCGACAGCAAGGATGAGGCTGAAAAGCACGACAATGTTTATACCCATGTCCATGAGGTGCAGTGCCAGTATGCCGGCAAGAAATGAACCAGGTATGGCAATGCCAACAAGCAGTCCCGTGCGCACCCCAAGTGTGGCAACCACTAACACCATTACCAATACCACAGCGCTCATGACGTTATTCTGCAAATCAGTTAGCATATTCCTGACTTGCTTGGATTTGTCCTGCGAATAACTCACCTTGATGCCTGCAGGCCAAATCATCCGCTCGGCTTCGACCACCTCGCGGACTCTCTCGATTGTGTGGATGATGTTTTCACCCAACCGTTTTTTAACCTCAAGGGTAACGGCGGGGCGCCCGTTGACGCGCGCGAATCCCTCGGCGTCCTTAAAGGTTTTGCGCACAATCGCAATGTCGCTTACGCGCACTACGCGGTCGCCGTGGACTTTGATGGGAAGGTTGAGGATATCTTCGACCGTCTCGAAAAGGCCGGGTACCTTGACTGGAATTCAGCCCGCTCCCGAATCGAGGGCGCCGGCCGGCACAAGCTTGTTGTTGCGTCGGGCCAGTGCGAACATGTTTATCTGACTCAGGTCATAGGTATCGAGAAAAACCGGATCGACGATTATCTCGACGACTTCTTCGCGGTCGCCTCCGATATCGACCTCCAACACCTCGCTGATGCCTTCCAGCTTATCCCTTAAGTCACGGGCAAGTTTGACAAGCGAGCGCTCCGGCACTTCGCCGGATAGTGTGACAACAATGACCGGGAAAAGGGAGAAATTGACTTCATGCACAGTTGGCTCTTCGGTTTCCTCGGGCAATTCCGCCTTGGCAATGTCCACCTTTTCGCGCACGTCGTCGAGAGCCTGCTCGTTGTCAAATCCGGCCTCGAATTCCAGGGTTACGCTTGCCTGGCCCTCAGAAGCGATAGCTGTCATTTCCTTAATGCCCTCAATACTGCGCAATTCGTTTTCCATCGGCCTGACCAGGAGGCGTTCCGCATCCTCGGGGGAGATGCCTTCGTGGATCATTGAGACATAGATGATGGGGATGGGGATATCCGGCTCGGCTTCCTTGGGTATGGCGATGTAGGAATAGACGCCCGCCACCATAACGAGCGCCAACACCATCAGCACGGCACGGCTTCGCGCCAGACAGGCGGCTATAAAGTTGTTTATCATGAGGCGAAGACCTAGAGACCGGCGGAGGATTCCAAAACCACCTTTACCCTGTCGCCGGGCCGGGCGAATCCCTGCCCCACGGTAATAATGCGGGCCTCATCAGGCAAACCGGTCAGCCACAACCCTGCGTTTTCCGCCTTGACCAGGCTGGCGGGAATAAAGCGCACAATATCGCTTGCATCGACAATTTTTATACCCAGATCGCCCGCCTCATTGAGTGAGAGCAGGGCCGGTGAAATGAGGTGAGCGGAGATAGTCTCGCCCGGCACCAAAATCTCGGTTGTAACCCCGGCCGGCAGTCGCGATTCGGGATTGGATACTTCAATTTCGACGGTGAATGTGCGGCTTTCCGCATCGGATGCGGGCGAGATAAATCGTATTTTGCCCTGCACAACATCCCCCGTGGCCAAAGTCCCATGGCCTGTTTGCCCGACGCTAATTCTCTCTACCTCCCGTTCAGTCACTTCCCCGGTAACGATAAGGGGATCGAGTTCCAAAATGACGCCCACGACTCCACCGACGTCCACGTAGTCGCCCACTTCCACTATCCGCTCGCTGAACACCCCATTGATGGGTGAAAGGATTATGGTATGCTCGATATCAAGGTCGATGCGGGCCAATTGCGCTTCGGCGGTCTTCAACAGAGTCAGCGATCTGGCGAGTTGTGACTCGGCCTGGTAGCCCTTACTGGATAAATCCATGGACGCATCGTATTCCAATCGGCGTTGCGCGACCAGTGCCCGGGCCTGCTCGCGAATGGCATCACGGTCGCGCAATTCTATCCGGACGATCAAATCTCCGGCCTTTACACTGCTGCCCCTTGCGGCGCCTACGGCCTCAATGCGCCCTGAAGTCTCTGCCTTAAGAGTAATGGTGCGAGCCGGCGCGGTGCGCCCATGAACGATGATTTCGCGCATCACGGGCTGAGCGCGTTGCATGCGCACACGCACACTCAACAATATTTTACCGGCTGAATTTTCTGCGTTATCAGCCTCGTTATCGTTGCGGAAAACAAGTCCCGATAAGAGCCAGAGGATCAAGCCGGCTAAAATACCGCCGGCGATTTGTTTGGAGCGATTCATGAAATTAGGCGTTCAAGTGTTCAAGAGTTTCTTTCTGGATACCATCCTTCTGCATTCATCCGCCATCCTTTTGACTTTAACGTTTCCAGGGGGGGCTTGAAAATTGTCCAACCGGCCAGGAGACCAATTAGCATGCAGATTGCCATGAGCAGGATCTTGGGTGTCGGGATTCTCCAAAACAGGATATTCAGGTTCACTGTTTCTGTGTTCTGGAATAGTAGAATGAGCAGAAGCACACCCCCTGTTCCCAGAAGGCCTAGCTTCAGGCGCGTGCGTAATCTAGTGGACACCGGAAATGATGTGTTGGGCCGGGAGGCGGCCTGGTTAATTAGCTCCCGAGTCCGGCGGCTCCTCCGCGAGTTGCTTGATTTCGATGATCTTGTCCCGGTAATCGGCAGCGTCCTCATAACTCTCTTCTGCCACGGCATTGTCCAACCTGCCCTGCAGATATTTGAGCCGGTCATTTAGAAGGTGCTGAGCTAAGGCCTTGCGTGGAATTTTTCCCCTGTGACTGCTGCCGGTATGGAGCTTCAGCAAAAGAGGGCGCAGTAAATTGCCAAAAGTTTCATAACAACCGGGACATCCGAACCGGCCGTTTTTATCAAAATCCTCTTGGCGCAAACCACATGCGGGGCAGCGCAGCGACTCTCTTTCCAACGTAAAATTCCCAACCTTTTCTGTAGATTCGGAACCGAGCAGACCATAACTTGCAGGCGCTAATACACCGGCCTGCAAAGCGTGCTCGGCGCAATAGGCACATTTCGTGATCTTGGCATCCACGATTTCGGAGACAAAGATCGTCGCCGTTTTCCCACAATCAATGCATTTTGCCTTCACACTCATTATTTCAATATTTAATTGGATATCCGCCCATATGACAATCCCGGATTTTGATATATTTCAGAAAACCCCAGCGGATGCGCGTTGAACTCTTGAGCTTTTGAACCCTTGAACTTTTGAACCTTTCCCCCGCATCCACGCTTCTACCTTCTTAATATCCGGGCAGGGAAATCCTTAAAGTCGGGTGGAAATTTGCCGATAAACTAAAGTAACATCGCCAAAGATAACATTCCGGGCTTTGCCTCGGGAAAACCTGGTGAAAGACATGTTTTTGATGCCGTTGAATTTCTCCTGAAAGGGAGTTTTGGGGTAATAGTCAAAGCGAAATATATGGCGGGCAGCTTAGGGGTAGGCTGCCCGTCTTTTTTTACGCCTGCAATCGATGTAGGGAGTAGGCGGTTTACGGAAAAAGAGGGCGTCGTTCAGGGCCTCGTAACTGCCTGGCAAACATTGTTCATTTTGAGTTTTGCAATTTCTTCAGGTTCCTCTTCAATTTGAAATTCATGGAAACGATCGATTATCTTGGGCAAAAAATCCGCAAGTGGAATATTGGCGCTTCCACCTTTTTGGCCCGGCCGGAGAAGGGCGCTCTGTTGATGAGTTGGTTCCTCAAAATGGCCGATGGTTCGATGCGCGATATTTTATATTGGCCTACCCTCGATTCCCTGGAGGACCTCTCCAAAGTCCGCGGCGGCAACCCTATCCTTTTTCCCTTCTGCGCCCGCACCTTTGACAAGGGAGATATTGGCTTTTGGACCGATCCACTGGGTAAACGCAGGCCAATGCCAATGCACGGATTCGCCCGCAACGGTTCCTACTCAGTAATCGAAATTGATAACGGTGGTTTCACGTCTCTGCTACAACCGACACACGAAGATAGCGAAGCCTATCCCTTTCGATACGAATTTTTCGTCGTCTATCGTTTCCGGGAACTTTCCCTCGTCGTCGAACTGCGCCTGACTAACCAGGATACCTGCCCCATCCCTTGGTCGGCCGGCCACCACTTCTATTTTTTACTGCCCTGGCACGATGGCGCCACACGAGATGACTACCGTATTATTCTTCCTGCCAGGAAAGCATTTTACCACGCCGCTGACGGACGCCTGGAACTAGTCAAGGACTTCGACAATGAGGAAGTTTTTTCCAACCCGCGCATGATTGACCGCCTCCATTTTTGCTTAAAGGACAACCGAGTGCGCTTCGGCCCCAAAAACGGCGACGAAGATATCATCCTGCGCCTCGGCGCCGACCACGTGCCACACAAGGATATAACAGTCGTCACCTGGACCGAATCTGACGACGCTCCCTTCTACTGTGTGGAACCCTGGATGGGGCCGCCCAACAGCCCAGAACACAAAAAAGGCCTGTACTTCGTAAATCCCGGCGACACCGGCATCTTCAGTATCGAGGTAAACCTCGGTTAGCACTCACCCTCATCCTCATAATCATCCTCTCCCTCATCCTACTTCATCTTTTCGGCTTCTGCCTTTCTTCCTACCCCTCTTGTCGTAAAATCATGCGAAAACGAATCCATCAATTCGGAGTATTGATTTTGGTAGCAGTAGTTAGCGTCATTCCAACGCTGGAATCTGCCGAATCCAACTCAACGCGACGTCCTGACTATTTGACAATTGTGAAGGATTACGCCGATGCCATGATCAAGGAAGGGCGTGATACTTATGGCAAGGAACACTCGCCTCTTTTCGCCGCTGCCTTGAATCGGAAAACCATGAAGATCGGCGTCTTTCCGGATATTCCGGGAGTGCGCAACAGCGACCGTTCAATGGGAGGAGCAAACCCGCAGACAGAATACGGCCTATTTAAAATCCTGTACAGACTGACCGAACTTACTGGCGAGAAAATTTACGCAGATGAAGCTGACAAAGCGCTGAAATTCTTCTTCACCCATTGCCAAAGTCCCAATACGGGTCTGATGACCTGGGGAGAACACATCTTTTGGGACTTTAACCTGGAAAACGTGGGGGGAAAGAATTCAATCCACGAGATCAACGGTAAGTGGCCATTTTGGGATCAGTCTTACAGGCTTGCCCCGGATGCCTGCTGGAAGTTCGCAATTGGTCTATGGGATCATCAAATTGAAAACAAGAAGACGGGGGACTTCTCCCGTCACGCCAAATGGTCTGATCACGGCCCTAGGACAGGGGCGGATTTCCCGCGGTATGCGGGACAGATGATTGAAATCTGGACAGATGCCTATGTTAGGAAAGAAAATGTAAGTCAGGAACGAAGAACAGAACTGGTGACAGCCATTACCGTAATAGTTGGGCGGATGGAATCCAATATGAAGTTATCGAAATTGGGCTATCTCATAGCCGCCACAGACAAAAACCACAGGAGGATAGTCTGGCCGGGTAGTAATCTGGAATTGGCGCGATGCCTCTGGGAAACGGTACCATACATGGACGGTGAACTGGCTCAACGGATGAAGAAGCTGGCGCTTCAGCAGGACATCCACTTCCACGAAATGCCGCACATGATCACCTCCGGTGGCGGGTTTGCCGTTACAATTGATTCCGTGACCGGTCAGCCGAGATCACGATCAATGAATAAACCGTATACTGCGGTTTGGGCCACAGGCTATGGATACGGGATACACGCCGGTATGGCCAACAAATGTTATACCCGATTACTGCAACTCGAGGAGGACCATTCGGGGCTAGCTCTGAAATACAAGACGCTCATTCTCGCTGCTGCTGACCAATATCTGACCGTAATTCCCGACAGCAACAAACTTCAGAAGCCCGGTGCTCTTGCCAGTGTGATAACATTAATGATGAATGCCCATAAAATAACAGGGGAGAAAAAGTATATTGACCGTGCTGACAAATTCGGACACGTGGGCTTAAAGCTCTTTTTAGATGACGGCCTCCCTCTTCCAAGAGCAACGAACAAACATGAGCATTACGAAACTATCACTGGTGGTCCTGGTTTCATGAATGTATTGCTTAAACTGCATGAGGCATTGAGCATGGCTTCGCGCGACAATTGAGGAGCCAGCAACAGGATGCACTCAATGAGTTGCAAGCCTGTGTGGAATCGAATCTAAACCGGACGGTTACATGGGTCTGTTGCCCAAACCAGGATTAGTCCCGCGGCCACGGGATGGAACTCAGGAAAGGTGGAAATAACGCGGGGAAGCAGGAAATCAGGCATAGATTATGAATAAGAAACAGCGTCACTACTTGACTTAGTCATGTGACTTAGTATATTTAACCTATGAAAAAAGTCCTCATCTCAGAGTTCAAGGCCAAATGCATTGGCATGATAAAAGAAGTTCATGAAACAGGTAAGCCCTTGCTGATAACGCGCAGGGGCAAGCCGATGGTAAAGGTGGAGCCGGCCGAGAAGACCTCGAAGTTACCCGTTTTAGGCGCGCAAAAGGGGTCAATAACCATCTTGGGAGACATTGTTAACACGGATTTCTCTGACGATTGGGAAATGAATCAGGAATGAGGTTGTTGCTCGACACGCACGTTTTAATATGGACTCAAGAGGAGTCACCCAAGCTTGGACCCAATGCGAAATTTCTGATATTGGATGATGCCAACGACCTGGTAATCAGCCCGATTTCAACTTTCGAGGTCACTCGACTGGTAACCCATAATCGGCTGGAAATAAATAAATCAATTGATGCCTGGCTTAGTATTTCGATACACACACTCAAGGCGGCGACTCAAGACATCACACATGAAATAGCTCTCGAAAGCTACATGTTGCCCGAGCCATTCCACACCGACCCGGCCGATCGCATTCTCGTGGCCACGGCGCGTTTGCACGAAATGACCATAATCACAGCCGACGAAAGAATATTGGCCTACCCGAGTGTTAAAACAAGCGACGCTCGCCAGTAATAGTGCGAAAGTTTAAAAGTTTAAGGGTTTAAGGGTCTCAAATTTAGGTTACCCTTCTCTTACTTTCCGTCTCTCTATTCGCACTTCTGCCTTCCGCCTTCTGACTTCTAAATTCCTCCCTCCCCCTTCTTCTGACTTCATCCTTTCGACTTCTGCCTTTCTTCCTACCCCTCTTGCCGTAAAATTTCCAGGGGCGGATGACTGGCGATGCCCCGGCTGTTGGCCAGGCCGATTAATAATGTCAGGCCCATCAAAATCATCAGGGCTATGATCGCCGGTCCCCAGGAGAAGGCGAAGTCGAGTTCAAAAACGAAGCGCGCCAACGCCCACCCGCCGGCGGCCGACAAGGCCAGCCCTGCAATACCACCAAGAAACCCGAGCAGGAGGTATTCGACGGCCATGATCCGCCGGATAAGATTCCCGGAGGCCCCCAGAGTGCGCAGCAACACGCTTTCGCATATTCGTTGATAGCGGCTGGTGATGACTGCACCAGCCAGCACTACCAGTCCTGTCGCAATAGTAAAAGCGGCCATAAACCGGACGACGAAGGCCGCCCTGTCCAAAAGCGAGTTAATCGTCTCCAACGCTAAGGAGAGGTCGATGGCTGATATGTTGGGATGCGCCTGCACTACTTGCCTCTGCAAAGCGGCCAGAGCAGTACGGTCGGGCACCCGGGTGACCAGGGCGTAAAAAGCCGGCGCCTCCTCGAGGACTCCCATTGGAAAGACCATGTAAAAGTTTGGGCGCAGACGGTGCCAATCGACTTTGCGAATGCCTGACACTCTGGTTTTGATCGGTATCCCCTGCACGTCGAATACCAGCTCGTCGCCCTGTTTTACTTGCAGAGACTCGGCAATGCTTTGTTCGACCGATACCGGGGCCGCCCCCTCGCCGTTCCACTGCGCCGTAATCCTTCCTTCGAGCAATTCCTCGGTCTCTATCAGCCCATCGCGAAAGGTCGAGCGATACTCCCAGTTGAGCGCCCAGGACCCGATTTTGCGCGAGGGATCGTTTTTAATTTCCTTTATTGTGCGTCCATTTATCTCGGCGATGCGCATGGTTACGACAGGCACTGCCTCGACAGAATATCCCTCCCCGGCGACCAACTCTCGCACTTCCTCGAGCTGATCGGGCTGAATGTCGAAGAACACCAGATTTGGTTGCTCGCCCGAACCGGAAACTTCGATCTCGTGCAGCAGAAGATCGCGCGCCAGAAAGAGTGTAAAGACCAGAAATACGCCCATCCCGAGGGTGACGGTGAGGAACAGGGTACGGTTGTTGGGGCGGTAGAGATTGCTCAGGCCCTGTCGCCACGAGTAGGGCCACGACTTGGGGCAATACCGGCGCAAAACCCACCGCATGGCCCATGCCAACCCGCTTAAAACCAGCAGACTCCCCGCCAATGCTCCCGCGTATCCGAATCCGTAGGCCGGCCGCGATGCCCCGGCCAGACATAAGCCCAGAGCCAATACAGCGATCAGCCCCGTCACTGCCCAAAACCAGGGATCGCGGCGCAAAGCATGTGAATTTTCCACATTGGCCCGCAAGGCCCGCAAGGGTGTTACCCGGCGAATCGAGAGCAGCGGGATAAATGCGAATAGCACGACCGTAACCCAACCGAATACCACGCTCACGGCAACCGTTGACCAGGACACAAACACTTCGGCCTGGAAAGGAAGAAACGATCCCAACACCCAAGGCAGAAGAAATTGCACGGCGACACCCAGGGCCGCGCCGGTAACCGCCCCCACCAGTCCCATTGTCGAGACCTGTATCAGGTAAACGGCAAATGAGCGCGCCATACTACTGCCCAGACACCGCAGCAACGCCACGGTGTCGAGCTTATCCCGCAGGTAAATCTGGACCGCTCCGGCCACCCCGAGACCGCCCAGGAGCAATGCGATAAAACCAACCAGGTTTAGAAAATCATACAAGTTGTCCAGGACCCTTCCCACTCGACGCCGGCGCCGTTCCACCGTATCTACGCGCACCCGCTCTTCTGCCAACAAGTCCCTCCGGGCCTCCTCCAACCGGTCTTTGCGCTCCTCGTTCAACCCGCCCTCGAAGGCGAAATACACGCGATGGCGATTTACGCTGCCTCGCTGCATCAGACCGGTTTCCTCCAAGTATCTCTTGTCGATAAAAATGCGGGGAGCGAAAACCCCGACCATATCCGATTCCCCCGAAACGCGCAACAGGCCACCGGCAATTGTGAAGTGCATTTCGCCCAATCTAACAGTGTCGCCGGGCTGAACTTCGTATTGCACCAGGAGACTGTCCTCCACCAGTGCCAACGGCTGTTGCCCATCCCGGAAATCCACCCCGGGGGGCGCCGTCTCGATTTGGCCGTAAAAGGGGAAATCCCCCTCCAGGGCACGCACCTGCACCAAGCGTGTCTGTTCCTGCTCGGGGAACCAGGCCATTGAGCGAAACCGCACCTCGCGGGCCTGCTCGCCACCCAGAGACGCAATAAATCCCTCCACTTCCTCGCTGAAGGGCCGCCGGGATTTGAGGGCCAAATCCGCCCCCAGCAGGCTGCGGGCGTGAAGGTCGACCGAGTGCTCGAGATTATGCCGGAATGAGCTGATAGCTACCAGCGCCCCGATGCCGAAAACAATGCTCAATGTAAAAAGAATGAGCAGGCGGCGCCGGCCCCGGCTGTCGCGCCAAGCCATAACCACGGCCCAGCGCAATGCGGTAATAAAATTCCTAGTCTTCGCGGAGATGTCCATTTTCGATGCGAAGGATGCGGTCAGTGCGCGCGGCCAAATCGGGGTCATGAGTTACCAACACCAGGGTCGTACCAGCGGCCCGATTGAGGTTGAAAAGCAGACCGGCCACGTGCTCCTTGGTCTCTGTATCTAGGTTGCCGGTCGGCTCGTCGGCAAAAAGTAGTTTCGGCTGATTGATAAAGGCGCGGGCAAGCGCAACGCGTTGCTGCTCCCCCGCGGAAAGCTGGACAGGGTAGTGGCCGACTCGCTCCTCCAACCCGACCTGTCGGAGTAGATCATCCGCGCGCGCGCGGGCCCTGGCGTCCCCGCGCAGTTCGAGGGGAACCATGACATTTTCCAGCGCCGTCAATGTTGGAATGAGTTGAAAGCTCTGAAAAACAAAGCCCACCAGCCGATTGCGCAATAGGGCGCGCTCGTCCTCACTGAGTGTCTCCAACTCCACGCCGTCGATGCGCACGGAACCAGTGGTGGGCTCATCCAGACCGGCGCATAATCCCAGCAAAGTCGTCTTGCCGCTGCCCGAAGGGCCGACGATGGCCAGAGTTGATGCCGGGGATATGGAAAAGGTGGCCCCCTTGAGCACCGTCAGGGTGCGCTCACCGCTCTGAAAGTCCTTGCTCAGGTTTTCCACCTGCAGGATTGCATTGTTGTCCATTGCGCCAGTCATAATCTCAACTACCAAAAGCCGCCCCAAAAGTAGTAAGTCCGGTTCCCGATATCAACAAGATTGGGAGTTGCGGACCAATCGACCCAATGAATACCGTGATCCGCGAATGATTAATTCCGTATTCAAGTTGATAACAATGGGGACTGTTTTTTGCCTGCTGACAATCCTGGGGCTCCAAGCGGCCGCTGATCCGCAAGTCATTCTGTGCTTGGGCGACAGCCTGACGGCCGGCTACGGGCTTGAACTCGAGGAAGCATACCCCTCCATCCTGCAGGAAAAAATCGATGCCTCGGGACTGCCCTTCAAAGTCATCAACGGCGGACTCAGCGGCGAGACCTCGGCGGGCGGGCTGCGGCGAATCGACTGGATGCTGCGCCGCCAGGTCGATATCCTGGTGCTCGCGCTGGGAGCTAATGACGGTTTGCGGGGACTGGAAGTTGCCGCCACACACCGAAATCTCCAGGCCATCATCGACCGTGCCCGACAAAAAAACCCGAAAATTAAAATCTTAATCGCAGGCATGAAAGCTCCTCCCAACATGGGCCGCGAATTCACCGAAAACTTCGCCGCCATCTATCCCTCGCTCGCCAAGACCAATAACGCCCACCTCATCCCCTTTCTCCTCGAAGGCGTCGCCGCCGAACCAACCCTCAACCTAGCCGACGGCATGCATCCCAACGCCCAAGGTCACAAAATCTTAGCCGAAACCCTCTGGAGATACCTGGAACCCCTGTTGTTACAGAAGAAGAAAAACAATTGATACTGTAGCCGATAAGATTACGGTGCCTAATCGGCAGATGCCTCAATGCTGCCGACAAGATAGTTCGACAAAAAGAAAAGATGCCACTCAAACTCACAATTCCACTTCTAAAAGAAGAAGCATCAACTTTCGCTAAAGCTGAATCCTCACACGAAGAACCTTCATTGTTCGGAGTTACCGACGGTAAAGCTGTCGGAACTTATATTGAGCACAAATTCCAAGAATATTTAATCAAGAAATATACTTTTGTATATGGCTCATCTGCTAAAGGTATCGACTTACCCGAATTGGGTGTAGATCTAAAGACGACAAGTATTAAACAGCCTCAATCGTCCTGCCCTTACGAATCTGCTCGCCAAAAAATATACGGACTTGGATACCACCTGCTAGTTTTCGTCTACGATAAGAAGGATGAGCAGAGTCGCCAGACTGGGCGATTGAATATTTTACACACCGTCTTTGTCGATTCCTCGAAGACTGCAGATTTTCAGACGACAAGCGGAGTCCGGAAGATCATTGAAAACGAAGGCAATATCGATGATGTGATTGTCTTTTTCACAGAGCGAATGTTGCCTATCGATGAGATCCAGGCTCAGGCTCTTGCCGAGGAGGTTTTGCAGAATCCTCCTGAGCTTGGCTACTTAACCATCTCAAATGCCCTACAATGGCGACTGCAATACAGCCGAGTCATCCAGCAAGCAGGGAAAGTTAAGGGTATTGAATCTTTATGAGTAAGCAGAAAGAATTTGGTGACTTTCAGACTCCGGATGATTTGGCACTGCAAGTAACCGCCTTGGTCGCTGACTTGTTTCCGAATCCAAAATTAGTCCTAGAGCCCACGGCTGGACTTGGCGCTTTCCTTCTGGCATCTCAGGCGCAGTGGGGCGACGCCTGCAAATATGAAGGCTACGAAATCAATATCCACTACGTTACTTCGGCAAGAAAGCTCCTACTACACCAAGGGATAGAAATATATCAACAGGATTTCTTTGCTGCTGATTGGAAGGATATCCTTAATAGAGAACATTCAGGTCGAATTCTTGTCATTGGCAATCTCCCATGGGTGACGAATGCAGAACTGGGCGTTTTTGGAAGTAAGAACTTACCTAAGAAGTCAAACTTTCAAGGCCTGCGAGGAATCGACGCAAGAACAGGAAAGTCAAATTTCGACATAGCCGAATGGATGTTGATTCAGTTGGTTGACGCATTACCTGCATCCGGTGCCATTGCTATTTTATGCAAGACTACCACAGCAAGGAAAGTTTTACGTCACTTTTGGAAGACTAGTTGTGGCCGCAAGTCATCCAAGCTATTTCGCATAGATGCAAAGGCGTCGTTTGACGTGGCGGTAGACGCTTGCTTGCTCTTCGTGCTAGGTGAACACACAGAAGAGCGCACTGCAACGGTCTACAATGACCTTAGGATGGATTCTCAGAATTCTATATTTGGTTTTGTGGACGGTCAACTTGTTTCAGATATGGATTCATACGCCAAATTTCGAGAGCTTGACGGTGGTTCCACCTACACCTGGCGTTCAGGAATTAAGCACGATGCATCCAAGGTGATGGAATTCTCTCGCCAAAATGGGCACTATATAAACGGGCTAGGTGAGGAAGTCGATTTGGAGGATGATTTTCTCTATCCCCTCCTGAAATCGTCCGATTTGGGAAATAGAAGATCGATCCCTAGAAAGCTGGTCCTGGTAACACAACGCCATCCTGGAGACGGTACAAGTCTGATTCAAGAGACTGCACCTAAAACGTGGCGGTATCTCCAGAACCACACTAAAAAACTAGATTCAAGAAGAAGCTCGATTTACCAGAATCGTCCTCGATTCAGCGTTTTTGGCGTTGGCAACTACTCCTTCGCACTATGGAAAGTTGCAATATCCGGGCTCTACAAGTCATTCAATTTCGTTGTAGTCCCTCCATTTGAGGGGCGCCCGGTGTTTGTAGACGATACCTGCTATTTGATTCCCTTAAATTGTCGGGAGGAGGCACAATTAATCTATGAATTGCTTGACTCGGAACCAGCCCAACGCTTTTTGTCCTCATTGATGTTCAAGGACGCAAAGCGTCCGATAAATATCGATATTTTGCGCCGTATTTCGTTCGTGTCTATAGCACGACTCGTTGGCCGCCTTGAAGAACTGAAGCACTTCCTTTTATCACCTTCTGTCTCGCCTCAAGACGGTGATGTCCAACTTAGTTTAATAATGGAAACAGAAAATGACTATCGAACAAAGCGGTGCAGCAAACGCGGTACCGTGCGTGGCTGAGCACCGATGTTAGCCAGAATCGCCATACCCATAAATATCTGCTTCTAAGCGGCTCTCCGAAGTGGATTCGGTTCCAAAATTAAATTGAATCTGTAGCCGATAAGATTACGGTGCCTAATCGGCAGATGCCTCAACGCTACCTACGAGAAAGTTAGGCAGCAACGTATATTCAGGAGAGAGTTATGGAACACAATCACCACGTTCATGAAAATCATAAGTCCCCCACAACTGGCGAGAAGCTAAAGCTCGCAACAAGCGCGACCGCACATTGTCTTTTAGGCTGTGGTCTCGGTGAAGTGGTAGGAGTCATTATTGGAACGGCACTCTCACTTTCTATCACTTTAACGATAACCTTGGCTGTGGTATTAGGTTTTGTGTTTGGATTTGCTCTTGGACTCATTCCCCTTCTCAAAGCACGATTTCGGCTAAGGGATGCTGTTCGCCAGGTCATGATCGCCGAGGGCTTGAGTATCGCAGTGATGGAAACCGCTGAAGTACTGGTTGAAGTATACACACCAGGCGTTATGGCGGCCGGACTTACGAGTTGGTTATTCTGGGCAGGAATGTTATTGGCGTTAATTGCTGGATTCATTGCCGCATTCCCTGTCAATTATGTTCTGGTAGGTCGAGGAATTCGACATGTTCATTGAAGGCAATATATTTATTCCACATGGTTGGCTAACCCCTGACGTTAGACAAAACAAATGATACTAGATCATATCCTGCTCGTCATGCCGCCGGGCAAAAAAGATGAAGCAAGGGACTTCTTCGTTGGCATTCTCGAAATGAAAGAAAAAGAGGTTCCCGAACCATTGGCTTCGCGTGGTGGTTGTTGGTTCACGAAAGGGAATGTCATCATTCATGTCGGAGTTGAAAAAGATTTCGTTCCGCAAAAGAAGGCGCATCCGGCATTCATTGTGGACGACTTATTCGAGATGGAGAGAAAGTTGAAAGAGAATAATTATGAAGTCATCTGGAATGAAGAGCTTCCCAACCGATCACGTTTTTACTCCACCGACTCTTTCGGAAATAGAATAGAATTTTTGAAAGATGGAGACGGTTTCAGCCAGAAATAACAACGACTCAAGAGGCCGTGGATTTAACGGACAAGGCCCGACCAAGGTTCGTGGAATAGAGGATGGTGTGGACGGGTTTTTTGAAAATGCCGCGCAGGACTTTGGTGTAGGCTTCGAGTTGGGGGCTGTATTGTTTGCGCAATGTCGCTTCCTGATTCTTTCCGGACGGGCGGTCGGTTTTCCAATCGACTAAAATCCAATCCTCCTTTTCGTCATCGCAGGCGACGAGATCGATATAACCTTCGAAGGCAGTTTGCGCATCGTCTTTCCAAAGGAAGGGAACTTCGGTGCGCACGACCATGCCGGGCCGGCCGAGGAGGAGTGCCAGTTCGGAGTCCAGGAAGTTTTTTATTTCTTTTTCCGCGCGCTCCGGGTCCGGACAGTACGGCAGTGATTTGTGTTTATTAAAATGAGCAAGCCATGCTTTTTCTCCGTCGACCCAGGGCGTGGATTCCATCATGTCGTGCCACCAGTTCCCATAGGCGGCCCCATCGATGACTGGAACCTCGTCGGGAAATTCGGACCCCAGGCGTGGCTCCGGTTCGTCGCGACCCGGCCTAGTGGTGCGGTGAATGGCCAGTGAGCTGGGCAATACCCGTTTTATCGCGCTCAGGGCGCGCTCGATTGCACGCGCGGCACAGTGCGGATCGTAAGTCTCCTCCTGGAATGTAGGACGTTCATCTTGCCGAAGCCCTGATGCCTCCGGTTCCTCGGCGATTAGAGTTTCGGGGAGCGCTTCCCAGGTCTCCCTAGATTTTCCAGCCGGCTTCACTTGGAGGCGTCCCGCGAAGGAATGGTTGTTGGCGTTCAGGATAGCTGTGTCGTCAACAAGGACCAATGTTCTGCGAGCGCGCGTCATGGAAACGTAAAGCAAGCGGTCAACCTCACGGAGACGTTCCTGTTCGAGTTGGTATTTCAGGTCTTCCCTCTCATGGAACTTGTCGATGGCGATTGCCGGAGCGGTTGCGCCGTGGTGTTGGAAGATGTAAGGGTAAGATATGTTGGGGAATGAAATTTTCCGAAAGAAGAAAGGCAGCAGGACCGCATCCCATTCAAGACCCTTGGCCTTGTGGCAGGTCAGCAGCTGGATGAAGTCCGGAGCCGATGCGCCTTCGGATCCCTTCTTCCCAAAATCGTCCTCTAAACGGTTGGCCCAATCGACAAGGGAAAGTTGTTCCGCCTCGGCCACGGCCGCCTGCACCAGAAGTTCATCCAACTGGTCCAACATATCTTCTTTCCGGTAATCCGGCAAGGCGGCCAGGCGCTTGCGCAAATCTGTGGCTGTCACCCAATGGCAAACGGCGTCGCGCAGCGCCATGTCCTTTGTTTCGCGCCGAATTTGTGCCAGTTTTTTGAGGGTTTCCGGAACGGGGCCGGTTCCGTTTACATTTTCAAGAATCTGCAAGGCATGTGCGGTGCCGGACTGCTTTTTCCGGGTGTGGCAATAAACGGCGATGTCGTGATCCGACAATCCGAAAATTTCGCGCAATACTCCGGAAATTTCAAATGCGTTTTCCGGTTCGCATGCCACTCGCATTAGTGCCGCCAGCCAGGCATGTGCCGGATTGTCGCCCCGAATTTCTTCGCGTGAGTGGTTTTGGGTTTTGAAACCGGCCAATTGCAAAGCGTTGTCCAAGGTTTGCAGCCAACCTCTGCGCGGACAGAGTATGGCCACTTCCGACCAACGGCGCGCACCCAGGGCATCGAGTCCGGTTTTTTTCAACCACGTTGCCAAGGCTTCAGCGCTTGCCTGTGCGGGGAACCTGTGGCTTCGTTTGGAATCCTCCGGCGATTCGAGCACCAAGCGGACCGCCTGGCCCTTTCCGGCTCCCGGCCGGGCCACCAGCTTGGCAAAGCGGACCTGTTCTCCGGGTTTTCCACTTCCTGAAAGACCGGGGAAACATTTGTTGACGGTCGAGACGATTGCACGGTCACAGCGCATCGTCACCTTGAATTCAAGTTCTTCGGCCGCCCCGGCGCCAACCAGGTCATCGTGGAGCTTCTGGTATGCCGGCAAACTTACCCGGCTGCTGTAAATGGATTGCTGCGGGTCGCCCACCATGCAGAAATGTCCGGGCGCGGGCGGCTCCCCTCCTTCGGACATCCAGACACCGTTCGCGGCCAGCGGCCTGGCGATCTCGGTGAGTATCTGAAACTGGCGCGGATCGGTGTCCTGGGCTTCATCCAACACCACGCGAAAGCCCCGTTCGCGAATGCGTTCCGCGGCCTGGGTGTTTCTCAAAAGCGCAACTGCCAGATAGATCAGGTCGTCATGGGTCAGGATTCCCCTGGAGATTCGGAAATCGAGGTATTGACGGTTTAGCTGCGCTGAAAGTCCGAGGATAGAGTCGCCCAACCAATCCCGCAGAGGCTGGAAGGTGTCGAGCCAGAGTTTTCTAAACTCGTTGCCGCCTAAATCGTAAACGGGTATCGGCAGATATTCTCCTTCTTGCTCAAGTTGGTCGATCCACTTGCGCAATTGATTCCGACCCTCGGCGACATTATCAACATTTCTCTTAGAGGGTTCGAATTCGAGGAGTTTCGCGGTGTTTAATCGCGGGCATTGCGAGACCTCGAAGTCTCGGCCATCGTCTGAACCGTGCCGCGAACCCGGCGGTTTATTCAGTATTTGCCCCAAGGGCATATGGCGTAAAAAACGCGCGCGCGCCGACTCCGGCAGACCCCCCGCCAAACGATCTGCTTCTCTGCAAAATTGCACCCAAAGCGCCTCGTCATCTTCCACAACTTCCAGGGCGCCCGGCAGGCCTAAAAGATGCCCGTAGGTTTTGAGGAGGTTCAGGCAGAAGCTGTGGATGGTGCCGAAAAAAGCCTGGTTCAACCTGCTGAGCAATTCCGCCGGCACGGAGTGGCCCACCAGCCGATTATACGCCCTCATCTGCATCTCGGCGGCAGCTTTCCTGGTATATGTGACCACCACCATCCGGGGCAGAATCGGCTCCGAGCGCCCGGCATCGGCGAGAGCGATTTCGGCGATTCGATCAACAATGGCCATGGTTTTACCCACACCGGCGGGAGCAAGCACGGAGAAATTCCGTTGAACCTCGGTAGTAAACCGTTTGCGTTCGGCGTTATCGGGTAGGTCTTTAAGTATCACTCAATAAATTTTCGGGTAGGGAAGGCCGGGGTGGGTTCTATCCCATTTGGCCTCCAAAACTTCCCTGCTGATGGAAAGCGTTGCCAGTGGATAATCGCCGACAAAGCTGTGGGAGGAGCGCAGCGGACCGGCCATTCCCAGAATCCCGCGCTCTTGCAAAGCACGCAGCCCCTTCCACAATTCGGTTAGTTCCAACATAGTCTCCAGGTCCAACTGGTGCACAAGGACCTGGCCTGGACGAAGCAGGGTAACATCGACTTTTCCGCCTCCTAAACTGCGCAAAGCGAGTGCATACAGAGCCAATTGCAACCCCTCTCCCCTGGACAAGCCGGACTTGGACATGGGCCTGTCTTGACCTGTTTTAAAGTCGATAACCCACAGGGTGGAGTCTTCCGGCCAAGGTTTCCCGGGAGCGAGCAAGGGAGCGTTGGCAAAAACCAGATCGATAATACCTGTAACCGGCAACACGAAATCTCTGCTAATCCTTGCGGTGGTATCGGCCGGTAATTTAAGTTCACTTGCAACATAGGGCCAGCCCTCCACCTCCGCCAGCGATTGAGCGAGCCTCTTTGCAGACGAGAGCGCCTCGGCCCAGCCGGAGGTCCACCAGTCCGGCAAGTCACGACCCGCCGCATGGAAGGCACGTTGCATCCTGTCACGCAAACCCTGGGCGCGAGAGTTCACGCCTTCGAGCCATCGGCCCGCCTCGGCCAGGGAATTGAAACCGCCTTCAGTTTCAAGACCCAGCCAGTCATGCACCCAGCTGCCTATAACCAGGGGCAGCGCTACGGGTCGGTCCAGAGACTTGGGCTTGCGGATACGCAAGACCGATTCCATCCAAACCGAGGCGGGACGTTTCATGACAGTCTCCCAGGTTTTGCAGGATAAGCGCAGGCCGCCGGACGGGGGCTCGCGGAAACCGTATTCATATTCCCCGAAAGGCTGCCCGGGATCACGCCTGGCCTCGTAGGCCCGCAACATCTGTTTCTCGCCCTCGAAACCTTTCGCGGCCTCTTCCGGCCAATCCTTCAACCAGCGTCGTGTCGCCTCATATAAAGAGTCCCTGACCATTTGCCCCAGGAGCTTCCCCCGGTCGGCATAATATAATTTCAGGTAAAAGTCGCTGAGCTGGGCCGGCTGCCGGAAGTCGTCCTCGGCGGCCAGCGAGGCTGTGACTGCCAAGGCGACCCCGACGGATTCGAGCAAATCCTGCAATTCGCTTTGTGCGGCCGCCCGATGATCGGCCGGGCCGGGCAAAAGCCCCTTACCCTCGACAAGGCAAATATGCCCCTCGCCTTGAGAACCCTGCCGCAGTGCTTTGCGATTCAAACCCTGTCTTTGAGTTTCAGGCAAGAACGCGCTTTCATCCATTTCCCGAGGCCAATGGCCCCGGTTGAGACCGGCCAGGATCAAGTGGCTGAAGGACTGACCTCCAACTTGTTCGTAATCTAAAAGTTGAACGTTCGCCAACGGGTGGCGGCCACCGGGCGGCCTCAAACGCCCTGGTGTGGGCAAGCGCACGTCCAGCCAGTCAAGGAAATGCAGGCGCGTAAACGGTGACATCAAAGCCTTGGACACGTGGGCGGCGTCTTCCATCAGGTCTTCCACCTCGCCCTTCCAACCCAGGTCACTCAGAGTCGGTTGGGCGGCTCGCAAAAATTCACTGAACAGCGCCTTTTCCGGTAAGCGCGGCCACTGCTTGAGAAATTTCAGCCCGGAGCAATCGGGATCGATTTCACCAAGGCAGGCCTCGAGCACCGCCAAATCATCGACCAAGGCCAGATCAAAGGCTTTTTGTAGAGAATTTTGCACCGATTTGCTGTGGGAGCTTGTCTCCAATCCCATTTGACGGCGCAGTTCCAGGAAAGCCCTCAACTTGGCCAGGCGAGGCTCCTTCTGAAAGTCGGTCCACCTGTTAAGCAGAGCCTGATTGGCCGGTTGGCCCGCATAGTATCCCAAGGTATCGTGATGCGGAATATCCAGAGCTGTTAATTCGGCGGCGACTTCGCGCGCCAACACCGATCCCGGAGGAAGGGCGATGCCGAGACGGTGACAATCGGGACTGGAAAGATAATCGAGTGTTTGAGCGATGACGATTTTAGATTCCTCAACGCAATTTGCTCCCAATCTGAAATTTACTTTGCAGAACTCAACTTCACCGGGTGCTCCCGATTCGAAGTTTCGCGCCAGACCGGTAAATGGAGCTTGGGCTTTAGGGTCGCCGACACCTAAGGGCTCAGCCGAGCCGAACTGCTCCTCCCAAGTGCCAAGCCACGCTTGATCCGACGAGGTGCCACGGCCTGGGTTCAGACAAACATGGGCTGACTCAGCTGCCATCACTCCGGCTTTTAAAAGTGGAAACAAGGGCCAATGTTTTGCTCCAAATCCCCAAACCAGCAGTGCGGCCAGGCCCGGTTTCGTAGAGCGCTGAACCTTAGCAAGTTCCCAATCTGCCTTTTGGGTGCTCCAAAGCCCGGCTTCTTCCAGCATTTCTTCGAGGAGTCCCGCGATTGTCCGTATGGTTTTACCAGATAGAGATTTATAGTCCAGCCCCGCACCCTGCACGGCATCCCAGGCCCCCAAAAGTCCGCCGGGATCGGCAGCCACGGATTGCGCGACCGGGTTCGATGGTTTAAGGTTTTCGGCTGCAACGGACAGAAGGAGGCGCAGATCTTCGCGAAGGGCCAACACGCGTCCGGGGTTGTTATGCTTAATGAGGAACTTTCGCAACGTGCCAGGCGTCATGAAAGCGGTGTTAAAAACCGGGATATCGGCTTCGACCAATCTAGATTTTAAAAAAGCGGCCGCAGCCTGCGACGATATGAGCGCGACGCCGGGTTGGGCGTTCTTCCAGCCCAGTTCAGCGCGGTCGCGGAACCAGGGAGCGATGACCGGCTCCCAGGCATCGGCAAAATGTTGCGCTTGAAACAAGCGAACTTGATTTGCAGGTCGAGATTCCACCACAGGTTACGAGTAAGCTAACCGGATTTGCTGGTCATGTTAATATAGAAGGGATAAGGCCAAGCGCTTTAACTTCTGGCCGGCTGATTTTGCCAACTTGCCAACCTTGGTAAATTCGGATTAACTTTCAACAAACTTCACCATTAGATATCTCACGAAGATTACTAAACTACGATTCGGCCTATCACCTGTGATCCCATTCGCCAAAAGAAAATTGCGCCCTGCGCCCTGCAAAGGGGCGAGCCCTCGATCCGCATCTGAAGTATGCGGAAAAGCGCTGTTGGTTTTTGTGCTTCCGGCGCTCCTATTGCTGCCGGGCTGGGAATTGATAGAGGCAGCGACAACCCGGCAGGAGACAGCGGTGTCGGAGGAAGTGCCCGATGACCGCTCCGCCCGTCATGTCCGGTATGGCAAGGAACTGCATAAAATGGGCGATTTCAAAGGCGCCATCACCGTTTACACAGAGGCGATTCGGCTGGACCGCTATAATGTTCAGGCCTATTACTGGCGAGGTGTGGCCAGGGCCGGCCAGGGCGACTTGGACAATGCCCTGAACGATTATTCAGAAGCCATCGATATCGATCCGGAATACTACTTGGCCTGGATCCAGCGGGGTCTGGCCATGGTGAGGAAAAAAGACTACGAGAGCGCCTTGGCCAATTTCAGCGAGGCTATCCGCCTGGATGGGAGGAATCCCCTTGGTTGGTTTGAACGGGCCGGCACGAGGTTCGAAACGCAAGATTTCAAGGGCTCAATCAAAGATTACAGCGAAGGGCTGGAACTGAAGAAAAACTTTCCGGGCGCCTTGGTCAACCGGGGCCTGGCAAAAGCACGGTTGGGCAACATCAAGGGAGCAATCCGCGACTACGAAAAGGCTTTGCGAGCTGAGTCCGGTTACGCCCGTGCATTCTACCTGCGCGGCAACGCCGTTTTCCGGCAGGGAAATATCAAGGGCGCCATGTCCGACTTCGACCGGGCTATCAAGAGTAATCCTCTCCTGGCAGGACCCTACATCATGCGAGGGCTTTTTTACTATGCCCAGGATTATTTTCCCAAGGCCCTGGAGGACTTCACATTCGGCTTGCGACTGATAAAGGATGACGGCGGTAAGGACTATGTAAACCTCTGGTTGTGGCTCACTCACTCACAACGCGACGATCCTGAAAAGGCTAAAAAGGGACTGCAAAAATACCTCGATAAACGCTCCAAAAGAGAGACCGGGGACTGGTATGAGGAAATCGCGCACTTCCTGCTTGGCGAAATAGACGAGGATACCCTCCTCGCCGCTGCTGTTTCGCAGGATCAGAAACTGGAAAAGGAGCGGTTGTGCGAAGCCTATTTTTATGCCGCACAAATTCACCTGTTGAACAACGACAAGGCCGGAGCCGCTTCCCTGCTTCGTCTTTGCCTTGCGACAGGCATAGTCGATTTCTACGAATTCAAGGGCGCCAAATTACAAATGCTCCTGCTGGAAAAAGAATTGGGGCCCATGACCTGACTCCCGAATCCCGAAAATTTATGATGAGTAACCTGTTAATCTTTCTCCTGTGCCTTTTGCTGACCGGTGTCGTCAGCGGCCAGACTGACACGCTTCCCAAACCGTCCCTTCCTGATGGTCTCTACGCGGTAATCCACACCCCCAAAGGCGCCATCACAATCGAACTGTATTACGAAAAGGTTCCCCTGACCGTGACCAGCTTCGTTGGACTGGCCGAAGGCGCTATTAAATCCAGTCGCCCGGCCGGGGTTCCCTTTTACGATGGACTAACTTTTCACCGGGTCATTAAAAACTTCATGGCTCAAGGCGGAGACCCCGAGGGCACCGGATCGGGTGGTCCAGATTATAAATTTCCGGACGAGTTTCACCCGGAATTGAGCTTTCGGCGGCCGGGTACCCTCGGTATGGCCAATGCCGGCCCTAACGACAATGGCTCACAATTTTTCATCACCACATCTGATCAGACCCGACTCAATTATATGCACGCTGTATTCGGCCACGTCGTCTCCGATTTGGCGGTGGTCCTTGAGATCGAGCAAGGCGACATCATGGAAAAAGTGGAAATTCTGAGAATCGGAGAAAAGGCCGGCGCCTTCAAGGCCGACCAGGAAAACTTTGACCGGCTGCAGGCGGCGGCCAAGGCCATTCCTCCGCCAACAGGGGCCCCCGTTCATGTTATCAACGAATCCGGACTTCCTATTCCCGGCCAGTTAATACAATGGCTTAATCAAAAGCTCTACCAATACGAGGGGGCAACGGGAAAGAGAATATATCTGCGCCTCTTCCCGCGATTTACCCCGGAAAATGATGGCGATACCATCTCGACCTTTACAAAAAATTTGGCCGCCGACCTCGAAGCCGGAAACGAAACCGGGTTGCTGATTTCATATTTCGCGGATAAAAACTTATGGGATATCCGTATCGGCCAATCCCTCCTGCCATACTTTTTCTACCACGACGGGCAGGACGTTGAATCATTCATTGAAAGCGGCGACCTCTTCCACCGCAAAATGGACATACTTAGAGAACCGAAAAAATACTCCTTCCTGGAAAACTATCAGGGAGCCGTCGATACCATCATCATCGAGTTAATCAATATCCTCGACAAGCCCCTGGCATAGGAGTCCTCAGATTCCGACAACCCCGGATAGGGCAAACCCCTCACCCCTATAATCACCCCCCGGACTGTGGGCGGGTAGTCGCTTTTGAAGATACGAGAGCTGAGAGGAGTTTCTTTCCAAAATTGTCTGCTGCTGAAAATCCGGAGACGATCCTCAGTATACCCGGGCCGCATTGTCATGAACTCAATAGCAGTCGAAAACACCAGTTGTCCTTTGATCTTAAGCACCCATATCGCCTCATTTTTGTTCCCGACGACAAACCTGTCCCACAGTGCATTGTTAAGTTAAGGGGAGCTGCCAACAAGAAAATGAGACTAACAACATTCTTTGCTGAAAAACATTAACGGTGATTAAATTATCCTCAAGACCATTTAATATTTTACTCCAAAAACCATTCTCAACACAATCATCTTAACTAAGAACTTAAATCTTCAAATGAATATGTTTCTTCTGTAACTCGTGCCTCTTTTTCCTGAGATTTCGAATTTTAGAAGTTTCAATAATTATCAAAATTCAAAATATCACAAATAAAATAATTGCCATATGAGCACTCCATGGAAATTCAGCGAAGTAAAACTTTAAGATAAGAGCAACAACACCTGCGATATCAAGTTCCGTTCTTATGTAGGCGAGGACAGTCCGCTCCTCTGACAATGCATTTCTTTCTTTTGATAAAAATGTTCTTTCTATGGAGTTTTCTCTGATGTTTTCATTTTCCTCTTATTGCACTTATTCAAGATAAATCCACTTTAAATTTCTTTCGCAGAGAGTGCATCAGTGAGTTAAGCCGTTTGCTATCATACTCAAAATCAAATACTTGTTTTTGTAATGCTTTTGGTAACCTCTCTAAACCCCAAATACATCTTCTTCTTGTTTCTTCTTCTGTATTTCTTTCAAAATAATATGGTAAATTCACATTAAAAAAAGAAATACTATCTGCATATTTCAGAATGTCAGATCTTTTATCTCCTCCAGTTTCATGATTATCAATCAAATTATATACATCATCAATAAGTTCTTGATTAGTATTGAACTTTTTCATAATGCCGGCTATTATCCTAGCACTGTTTAGCGCATGGGCTTTCTTAAACTCATCATAACTTTTGCAATCTTCTCTTTTTACCTTTTTATGTCCCAAGGATCCTTCAATATCATGTCCCAATGCCGCTATCTTTAAGGCAACATCTGCATCAGGTTTGATTTTTAATAACCACTTTACCGTATCCTTTGAATGAACAAAGTCTTCTGGTATTTCTGACTTAGCTATCTGTTTTATTATAACATCTTCTATCTTCTTAATATAAAGTTGTTCTACCATTATAGATCTTCATTATTTTTGGTGTATTTCAATATATTTATTGCTTACAAAGTCCTTTGTTAATCTCCTATTTGTTACCTAATTTAATAGTTATATTTGTATAGTATTTGTAGAATAAATAAGTTTAAAAGCATTCATTATATAATAGTAATGTTATAAGAAAATAAAAATTGCAATAATAGGAATTGGAAATTGTGCAAGTTTTCTTATTCATGGTATAGAATATTATAAAAATAAAGATGCCAAGGATTCCATCAGATTAATGCATTAGGATATTGGAGGTTATAAGCCAACTGACATTGAGATTGTAGCTGCTTATGATATATATAAGAGAAAAGTTGTAAAAGATATTTCAGAAGCTATCTTTGCTCCACCAAATTCTACTACAATATTTTGTAAAAACATTCCTAAAACAGGCGTTAAAGTAAGAATGCGAACAGTTCTTTACAGTTTTTTTGATCACATGAAAAACTATGATGAAAAACAAAGATTTGTTGTAAGTGACGAAAAAGAAACAGTACAGTCTTTGCTAGCTAAAAGGCTTGATCCAAAAAACATTCATATCGGTCCGAGCGATTTTGTTCCATGGCAAAAAGGCAACGAGGTTTGCTTCATGAAAATGGAAGGGAAACTTTTTGGTGACATACCTATGAACATAGAATTAAGACTTTCCGTTGAGGCCTAACCAAATTCTGCAGGAATTGTAATTGACGCCATTAGATGTTGTAAATTAACTCTTGAAAGAGGCCGAGGGGGCATCTTGTGCTCTTCATCGGCTTTTTTTATGAAACATCCTCCTAAACAATTTACTGATGATATAGCTCCCCAACTAACAGAAGAGTTTATCAGCGGAAAACGGAAGGATTAAGCATGAAATGTCTTATTCTTGCTGGCGGACAGGGAGTGCGCTTTAAGGCCAAAGGCGATTCAAAACCATTAATTCCTCTTTTAGGAGTTCCACTTATTGAAAGGGTAATTCTAACAGCACATAAAGCTGGCTTGGCTGATTTTTATGTTGTTGTCGGTTATAATAAAGAAAAACTGAAAAAGCATTTAAAACAATTCAGCAAAACAAGAAACATAAATATTACAACAATAGATAACGTTGATTGGAAAAAGGGAAATGGCATATCTGTTTTGAAAGCTGAGGCATTTATCAAAGAAGCCTTCGTTTTATTGATGACTGACCATCTTTTTGATGAGTCTATATTGCTTAAATTAAAAGAGCAGAAAATAGCGGATGATGAAGTCATGCTAGCAGTGGATTACAACTTAATAAACCATAAATATGTTGATATTGACGATGTAACAAAAGTAAATGTTAAGAATAATAAAATTACAGATATAGGGAAAAATATTTTAGGATATAATGCTTATGATACAGGAGTTTTTCTTTGCTCTCTAGCTATTTTCAGTGCGATAAAAGAAAGCTCGCGCAAGAGCGATAGCTCTCTTTCAGGCGGAATGAGAATACTCGCTAGTAAGAAAAAAGCTAACCCCTTTGATATCCAAAATAGTTATTGGATTGATGTAGACGATGAGCAAGCTTTCAAAAAAGCTGAGAATATATTAATTAATAATTTGGAAAAACCGAACGACGGTCCTGTATCGAGATATATAAATAGACCACTTTCGACCAGAATCTCAAAATGCCTTACAAAAACAAAGATCACTCCAAATTTTATTTCTTTCTTTTCTTTTACTCTTGCTATGTTGGGTGCTTTATTTTTCTTCCTAGAGGGATATGTAAGTCTGGTAATAGGAGCAATTCTAGCGCAATTTGCTTCAGTTATCGATGGTTGTGACGGTGAGATAGCAAGATTAAAATTCCAAGTCACAGAATTTGGCGGATGGTTCGATGCTGTATTAGACAGATATGCAGATGCATTCCTTCTTTTCGGTCTTACTTGTCATATTTTCCTGCCAACCGAGAATCTGTCTTATTTATTTGTCGGTTTTCTTGCAGTCATAGGCACTTTCATGAATAGCTACACAGCTGATAAATACGATGGTTTGATGGTAAAAAAACTTGGCTTAAGGAATTATTTCAGGATGGGTCGTGACGTTAGAATACTTATAATATTTGTAGGTTGTTTATTAAATCAAGCCTTTTGGATTTTAGTTTTAATTGCCATTCTAATGAATGCTGAGAGTATCAGGAGAGTAATAATTTTTAATCGCCACTCTTGAATAATATTTTAACTGTTCTTCAATCTTTCTCCTAACCTCTTTCATTGTTCCACTAAATGCGCCCTTCCTTTCTATAACCATGGTTGCAGTCATTGCAGCAAATTCTCCTTGTTCTAAAGGATCCTTAAATAATTCTTGAGCTTTCAGAAATCCTGCCATATAAGAATCTCCTGTTCCTGTTGGGTCAACTAATTCTCTTGGTGTAAATGCTCTTATCTGATAATGTTTATCTCCAAGAAAAAGTTGCGATCCTCGGCTGGCTTTCGTAATAATAACATTATCTGCTCCAATTTCTTGGAAACAATGCACTCCATCTTCTATTTCATCTTCTTCACTAATAAATTTTAATTCCATACCATCTAAAAATACATAGTCGACATAAGGTAATGCTTTAAGCACATTCCCGGGATTTCTCCACACAATCCCATCTCTTTCAAGATATCTAATCATGCCTTGTGGAGCTAAAACCAGTTTGGTGCCACTACCTTCAAGTTCTTTAGCAAATTCTTCAATTGTTGATGCAGAGATATTATCATGATATAGCGGACCAAAAATAAGATAATCCAATCCAGACAATTTGTTATGTGGGATATCGCTTACTGTAATTCTGTTATTGGGAGTCTCGGCTTCTTGTGTTCTCTTGTCATAGTTATGTGAGTCATATATATTTCTGAATGTGATTGTGCCTTGTGCTTCTATGGGAACAAGGTTGAATTTAAATCCTTCTGTATTAGGAGGATCTTGTGGGTTAAAAGATCCGAACACAGTTGTCTCAACTCCTAGAGAAGCAAGAGCTTGACCTGTATAATATGTAACTCCACCGGCCTGCTTAGTTCGCTCTTTTCCAATTATATTTTCGTCTTTGCTAATTGGTCCGATAATTGCAACTTTCATGAAAAATAAAGAGTTTTAATATGATTTAAAATTAATGATATTATGATACTAACCTATGTTGGCCACGGCCAAACTTACTCAAATATAAAAGACATCTGCGATGACAATCCTTTCATGATTGCATGGGCAGATTCTATTCAACCATGCGCCCCCTCATGGTTTTAGTTCTTTCTCTTATAGTGTTATGTACTCGCTCAATAGGATGATTAAATCCTCGTTCGGAAGCAATAACTACTAATAGCGGTCGAATCGGTAGATTTGCCGGATCTTCATTCAGACCCGGCCGACCAAATGATTGTGGCAACAGCCCGCGTTTTATGAGCTACACTGAGCACGAAGGACGATCGCATCTTGAAATATGTCAAGGTAAAAACACTTTGGTAGCAAACTTTAGCAGTCACCCCCCGCTCTGTGGGCGCTTGGGATCGGGCCAGTCGATGTGGTAGAACTTGCCTCTTGGTTGGTCGGTGCGTTCGTATGTGTGGGCGCCGAAGTAGTCGCGCTGGCTCTGCAGGAGGTTCTGGGGCAGGCGTTCGGCGCGGTAGCCGTCGTAGTAGGCCAGGGCGCTGGAGAAGGTTGGGGCCGGTATGCCGTATTCGGCGGCGGCGGCCACTACTTTGCGCCATTTGGGCTGCGAGTTCTCAATCGCTTCGGTAAAGTAAGGATCGAGCAGGAGATTTGCCAGTTGGGCGTCGCGCTTGTATGCCTCGGTGATCTTTTGTAGAAAGGCGGCGCGTATGATGCATCCTCCCCGCCAGATTTCGGCGATGCGGCCGAAATCGAGTTCCCATCCGTATTCGTTTTGGGCTTCGCGCATTAGTTGAAAACCCTGCGCGTAGGAACAGATTTTCGAGCAATACAGGGCGTCGTGGATCGCGTTGATGAAATCTGCCCGGTCGCCATCAAATGGCTTGTCGGGTCCTTTGAGAATTTCGGCCGATGCCACCCTTTCTTCCTTTATGGCGCTGATGCAGCGGGCGAAGACGGCTTCGGCGATTGTCGGGGCTGGAATGCCCATGTCGAGAGCGTTTGTGCTGGTCCACTTGCCGGTGCCTTTTTGGCCCGCGGTGTCGAGTACGATATCGACAAAGGGCTGGCCAGTGACCGGGTCTTTTTGCTTAAGGATGTCGGCAGTGATTTCAATGAGGAATGAATCGAGCAGGCCTTTATTCCAATTGGAGAACACTTCGCCCATTTCGCCGGGAGCCATGCCCAGGAGGTTTCGTATGAGGTCGTATGCCTCGCAGATCATTTGCATGTCCCCGTATTCGATGCCGTTGTGCACCATCTTCACGTAATGGCCGGCGCCGTTGGGACCGATGTAAGAGGTGCATGACACTCCTCCCTCGACCGGGCGGCCGGGTTCCGCATCGGTCAACGGGCGGCCGGTTTTGGGATCAACCTTGGCGGAAATAGCTTCCCAGATCGGTTTTAGCTCCTTCCACGCATCGAGTTCGCCGCCGGGCATGAGCGATGGACCGTAGCGCGCGCCTTCTTTTCCACCCGATACGCCGGTGCCGATAAAGCGAAGTCCTTTTTCCGATAATTCCTTTTCACGCCGGATCGTATCGGTCCACTTGGCGTTGCCGCCGTCTATAATGATATCTGCCTTATCAAGCAAGGACGTGAGTGAGGCGATGACGGAATCTGTCGGCCCGCCCGCCTGCACCAACATGATGATTTTGCGCGGGCTGCTCAGAGATTGAACAAATTCCTCCAAAGTTGCTTGGCCGACGAGGCCCCCCGGTGTGTTGGGATTATCGGCCACAAAGGATTCCATCTTCGAGGTCGTGCGGTTGAATACCGAAATGCGGAAGCCGTGATCGGCGATGTTCAGGGCGAGGTTTTGACCCATTACAGCCAGACCTATGAGTCCAATATCAGATTGCTTATCAGTCATGGGAAAATGTTTTATTTGAATTTTTATTAAATAAGTGACGTCTTGGCCTTGCAAGCACTACTGCGCTGAAGCCGCGCCGGATTCGCTTTGCACCCAACCGGAATCTCCATCTTCATAATATTCCTTTTTCCAAATTGGAAGGCGGTATTTAAGTTCAGCAATGATGTATTGGCAGGTCTCAAATACTTCTTTGCGGTGTGCGGCAGCCACCTCTACCCACACTGCTGTCTCACCCGGCGAAAGGCGGCCTGACCGATGTCGGCAATGCGCTTCCAGAATACCGAATTTTTCCCGCGCCTCGGCCAAAATGCGCTCACCCTCCTTTTCGGCCAGATCCGAATAAGTTTCATATTCCATAGATACGACGCGCCGGCCTCCGCTTGTATCCCTTACACGGCCCCTGAAGGTAACAAACCCCCCGGCCTTTGGATCGGCCCGCGGTCCCTTCAGATCCATCTCCTCAATCGGTTGTGAAGTGATTTTAAACATATTTGGTTCAACTTCTGACTTCATACTTCTGATTTCTGACTTCCCTTTTCACCCTCCAGCTACCGGCGGCAGAAATACCACCACGTCGCCGTCCTTCAACGAATGGTCAAAGTCGGTAAAATCGCCGTTGACTGCCACGCGGATGTTCTCCGGCGGCAGGCTGAATTTAAATTCGCTTCGCAGTTCATCGTAAAGGTCGCGGGGATTGGCAGCGGCGGTCGTGCGCCGCTCGTGACTCACACCACGTTGTTCCCTCAATAGGGCGAAATACTGGAGTTCGATTTCTTTGGCGGCGCTCATTTTTTGGAGGATAGTCTCTGCAACGCCTCGGCATGCTCGGAAGGCGTGTTGATATTATCCAGGGCGCGCAGGTTTGGCAGGTCGAGAAGGTGTGTTTCGGAACGAATCATGATTTTGCGCGGGCAAGTAATGCCGTGTTCCCTAAAAAACTCGATCAGTATTTTTCTGGAGGATGGTTCGTAAACGGCGCAGAGAGGCTCGGGCAAGCTGTCGTGGTTGCTGCGAAAAGCTGTTAAGGGTTCGTCAGGCTTCCTGCTTGCGAGCAGATAGTCCAAAGTTTGGCGGTCGAGAAAAGGCATGTCCACCGCCACGACCAGCCAGGACTGGTCGGGATGCCGGTCAAAGGCCGTGAGAATGCCGCCGAGCGGACCGATTTCTCCAAAACGGTCATGCAGGGGCTCAGCGCCGGAGGCAACGGCCTCGGCCGGAACCTCCTGCCCCTCCCGAAGTGAAACAAATAATTTCGCGCATAGCGGTTTCACCAAATCCAAGGTCCGCGCCAGTTGCGAGCAGCCCCCATAGGCTAGCTGCGCCTTGTCGCGCCCCATGCGCTCACTGCGTCCACCCGCCAGGACTAGTCCGTATATTTCTTTTTCCATAATTTTAAATTCAAATAGAACATCAAATTTGTAGTTGAGCAGGAATCAAATCAAGCGATAATTACGGTGTAGTCATTATAGGCGCCAGCCAAACTCCACTGGAAGGACAATTTATTTTACATCGGGAATGAAAAAAGCACTCATAACCGGCATCACCGGCCAGGACGGTTCATACCTGGCCGAACTTCTGCTTGAGAAGGATTACGAGGTGCATGGCATAATGCGCCGCTCTTCGACTTTTAACACCAGCCGCATTGACCATCTCTACAGAGACCCGCATGTGCACGGCGTCCGTTTATTTCTGCATTATGGAGACCTGGCAGACTCGGTGCAGATGGTAAAGCTGCTCTACGAGCTGCGTCCCGATGAAGTTTACAACCTGGGCGCGCAGAGCCATGTGCGCGTCTCTTTTGACGTGCCCGAGTACACGAGTGACGTCACGGGCTTGGGTGCGGTTCGCATTCTAGAGGCGATTCGTGAGACGGGTATGGCCACAAAGGTTCGATTTTACCAGGCGTCTTCTTCCGAAATGTTCGGCCATGTTCAGGAGATTCCGCAAATCGAAACGACCCCTTTTCATCCCCGCTCGCCCTATGCTTGCGCAAAAGTTTTTGCCCACGGGCTAACTATAAACTACCGTGAGGCCTACAAGCTGCACGCGAGCAGCGGCATCCTTTTCAACCATGAATCGCCGCGCCGGGGCGAAACTTTTGTCACTCGTAAAATCACCCGCGCCGCCACACGGATTAAAATTGGCCTGCAGGACACACTCTACCTTGGCAATATGAAAGCGAAACGGGACTGGGGTTATGCTCCCGATTACGTCGAGGCCATGTGGCTGATGCTCCAGAACGACCAAGCCGACGATTACGTAATAGCCACAAACGAAACCCACAGCATAGAGGAATTTTGCCGGGAAGCCTTCAGCCTGCTTGATCTCGATTGGAAAGAATTCGTCAAATACGACAAGCGTTACGAAAGGCCTTCGGAAGTTGATCAGTTGTTGGGAAATCCCGCCAAGGCTAAAAAACAACTGGGCTGGGAACCCAAGGTCCGTTTCAAGGAGCTGGTCAAAATCATGGTCGAGGCCGACTTCCTTTTGGCCAAACAGGAATTGGCATATAAAGAGGCCTCGGCCGAGACTTGAATCCTGCCGGCATGATTTTGAGCGGGGCAAATAAAATATATCTCGCCGGACATTGCGGAATGGTCGGCACGGCCCTCCTGCGCCGTTTGCAAGACAAATGCCCGGGCCCCTTTTTGCTGCGCACCTCCGCCGAACTCGATTTGCGCGACGCTTCGGCCGTCGATACTTTTTTTGAGAATGAAAAGCCCGATTGCGTTATCGTAGCGGCCGCAAAAGTCGGGGGCATCATGGCGAACCAAACCTACCCGGCAGAATTTCTCGCCGACAATCTGGCCATTGCTCTGAACATCATAAACGCCGCTTACCGGAAAAACACCAAGCGTTTGCTCTACCTGGGCAGCTCTTGTATTTACCCGCGCGATGCTTCTCAACCCATGGCCGAAACCGCCCTGCTTACAGGTCCTCTAGAGTCCACCAACGAAGCCTACGCCATCGCCAAAATTGCCGGGCTGAAACTCTGCCAGTTTTACCGCCGTCAGTATGGCGCGCTCTTCCATTCAGCCATGCCAACCAACCTCTACGGCCCAGGCGATAATTACCATCCGCAAAACAGCCACGTCATCCCCGCTCTCATTCGCCGCCTGCACGAATCAAAAGAGCAAAACCTGCCCAACGTCACACTCTGGGGGACTGGCAGCCCCCGCCGTGAGTTTCTTCACGTGGACGACCTGGCCGACGCCCTGATGCACCTGCTCGCACTCGACGACCCCCACGACTGGGTCAATATTGGCGCTGGCGAAGACCTCACCATCCTGGAGCTGGCCCAAATCATTAAAGACGTCGTCGGCTATGAAGGAACCCTCGACTTCGATCCCTCCAAACCTGACGGCACGCTCCGTAAACTCCTCGACACCTCCCTTATCAACGCCACAGGATGGAGCCCGAAAATCTCACTCAAGGACGGCATCGCCCGCACCTACCAATCCTACCTCCAGGAAAAGGCTAACGGCACACTCAGGCAGTAGCCGGAAATATTGTTCATAAGTCCGAACTGAAACGTCAAAACTCGACACCCAGAACCGGGGCGGCGACAAAATACATCAACAGCATTATCAGGACAACGCCGATCATGTTGAGCCAGATTCCGGCTCTGACCATTTGAGCGATGGTTACATGTCCGGAACCGAATACAATGGCGTTTGGGGGTGTGGCCACCGGCAGCATGAATGCGCAACTTGCCGCAAGCACCGCTGGAACGACCAGTAATTTTGCATCCACTCCAATGACAACCGCAACACCATAGAGTATGGGCAAAAAAGTCGCCGACGTGGCAGTGTTGCTGGTAATCTCGGTCAACAGAATCACGACTATTATGACCACCAATACCAGAACAAACGTAGGTACCGTACTCAACCCCTCGAGCAATAAGCCGATCCATTGATCGAGTCCGCTTGAGGTCACCGCTGCGGCCAAGCTGAGGCCGCCGCCGAATAGTATCAACACGCCCCAGGGTAATTTTTTTGCCGTGTCCCAATCCAGGGCGAATTGTCCCTGATTGGAGTTAACCGGGATAATAAAAAGCAGAAGCGCTCCGGAAAGCGCAATTATCGAATCATTCAAATTATTAATGGGCGGGATATGCTCGACGAGCCACGTCCAATTGGTCAGCGGTTTGCGCAACACCCAGCCCGCCGCCGTCAATAAGAATACGGTAAGAACTGTCCACTCTCCACGCGACATTTTGCCCAGTTTATGCAATTCACCCCTCATCATCTGGCGCCCTCCGGAAAATTCACGCGATCCCACCGGATATATGAAACGTGTGAGCACATACCAGGCTATGAATAAAAATACCACAACCAGTGGCAGCCCGAACATCATCCATTGACCAAAACCAATTTCTATACCTTTCTGTTCCAAAAATCCGACCAGAAAAATGTTGGGAGGGGTGCCGACAATAGTTCCGACACCGCCGATACTTGCCGCATAGGCAATACCGAGCATCAAGCAAACGGCAAAATTCGATATATTGACCGTCGAAATCAGTTCCTCGCCGTCTTCGTCCGGCTCAGTTAGGCCGGTTCCTGGTCCGCACTTGATTGCCAATAGAGTGACTACGCTCATGCCGATAGGCAGCATCATAATCGTCGTGGCCGTGTTGCTGATCCACATGCTTAGAAAAGCTGTAGCGATCATGAAACCGCCGATCATTCGATCGGGCTGTGTGCCCACTGCCAGCACGGTTAGCAATGCGATGCGCCTGTGAAGATTCCAGCGCTCAATCGCCAGCGCGATCATAAACCCGCCCATGAATAGAAAAATCAGCGGATTGGCATAGGGAGCTGCAGCCTCCCTGATACTGAATGCTCCCGCTAATGGAAATAAGACGATCGGCAGCAAGGAGGTCGCAGGCAGAGGCAGGGCCTCCGTCAACCACCAAACCGCCATCAGCGTACCGATGCCGGCTGTGGCGCGGGCTTCGGGAGTCAGGCCGGCGGTCCCTCCTTCCGGCAGTAAAAGATAAACCGCCAGAGCCAGGAGCGGCCCACCCATCCTTCCCAGCCGGGCAACGGTGGAGGAGTCTATTCGAGATGGAGTCGTTTCCTGATCTTTGCCGAGGCTATCCATATTTGTTTTGTGAAGTAACCGGTTTGCCCAAATCAGTCCAGCAAAAGAAAGTCAAACACCCTCTGGATCTGTTGCCCAAAGCAGGATGAGTCCCGCCACTGCATAAGCGGGACAGGCAACTACGGGATTGCGGGACAGGCCCTAATGCTTAACAAATCCTATAAATGTTGTATCGCTACGGGATTTTATTTGCCGGGGTATTTTGCTGCGCGACATCGGTGATTTTTATCAAGTTAAGCGCAGTGGATCCGGTGTTGCTGGCCGCCTACAGGTTGTTAATAGCCGGCGTTGTGCTAATTCCATTTTTTATTCATGCGCTAAAGCGGCACTCGGGAATTTTCATGCAAATGTATTTTAAACGGACTCTTTGGCCGGGAGCTTTCTTAGGATTACATATGATATTATGGACCGTTGGAGTAAGGCTGACCCCGGCTGTAAATTCGACGTTAATCGTCAATATAGTGCCGATATTGATGCCGTTTTTACTATATTTCATGGCGCATGAGGTGATAAATAGGACAGAAGCGGCGGGAACATGTGTGGCCCTGAGCGGTGTGCTGCTTCTGGGCTTCTACGATTACCGGCTCAACGCCGAACACGTATTGGGCGACTCTTTATGTCTGGCTTCAATGGTGTTGTTTGCGGTTTATCTGACCTTTGCCCGCAGGAATCGTGATTTCGTGTCGATATGGTTTTATATTGTGCCAATTTACCTCTGGGGAGGACTGCTCTGCCTCGTGATGAGCCTGATTGGCTGGACGGCCGGCGGATGGGTGGACAGCCCATTTCAGTCATACCCGTTACGGGAAATCATGCTGATTTCGGGATTGGCTCTCGTGCCTACGGTGCTGGGTCATACATTCATTAATTACGCGCTCAAGCATTTGCGCGGCCAGAGGGTAGCGATCTTCAGCTCAAGTCAGTTTATTTTGGCCGGTATCATGGCTTATGTATTGCTGCAAGAAGTACCGGCAAGAGAGTTTTACCTTTGTAGTATTTTGATAGTTAGCGGCGCCGTAATCGTTATCCGCGCGGCGCCTGTGCACAAGATGGTCAATATTAAAAAATCTGCAATTCACCTGCCGTCGTCCCGCAGTCGCGGGACTATGTCGGGCATGGGAAAGCAGGAAAGATTATGAGGAAGAGGAAGAGCTTCCAACTACTGCCTTCTGACTTAATTTTCTTTACCAGCGCATTTCAAACCCTGTGTAACCAGACAGCTCGCCTTCCTCAACATCAACCGATTCCACATGCGCCCATTGTGGCCCGCGGCGGCACCATCTAACCAACTCGCGCAGCGGTTTTTCCTCTCCCTCGGCCTCGATATAAACGGTGCCATCGGGCTGATTGCACACCATACCGGCAATACCTAACTCTTGTGCTGCCTGGCGGGCGGTGTCGCGAAAGAAAACTCCCTGGACGCGCCCGGAAACGGTAATCTTGAATAGTTTTTTCACCTCATCAGAAGATTTCCTTATAGAGCCTGTTATATACCTCGGCGGTCTCCTCCCCAAAACAACAAAATACTACCTGCTCCATAGATGCATCCTGCTCCAGGAAGGTATGTATTTCGGACAGTGCGATGCGGGTCGCATCCTCGATTGGATAACCATACACTCCCGTGCTGATTGCGGGAAAAGCGATGTTTTTCACCCCATTCTCCACGGCAAGACGCAGGCTGTTGCGATAGCAGCCTGCCAGTAATTCGGGTTCCCCGGAACCGCCGTCACGGTAAACCGGCCCTACGGTGTGTATGACGTGCCGGGCGGACAGTTGATAGCCGGCGGTTATCCTGGCCTCACCGGTGGGACAACCTCCCAACGCACGGCATTCCTTCAGTAATTCCGGTCCCGCTGCCCGGTGTATGGCCCCATCAACGCCTCCACCGCCCAGCAGCTTGGTATTCGCGGCGTTTACTATGGCATCGACGCTCAACTCTGTAATGTCGCTCAGGACGATATTGATTTTATAAGCAGACATAACGTCCTGGTAATATCAAAAAGCCAATATCTCAATGTTGAAAATCACGGGTCTGTTGCCCTAACCATGCGTAATGCGCACGAGCAGGGAATTTTTCAAGTGAATGAAAAAAAGCCGCGACGATAGCGATATTTTGTATTATCTTTATAAAAATGAGGGAAAGGTCGTTACCTGCGCAGGACCGGATAGCGGGGAAATAACGAGCTTCCTGATAGATATCCCGGAGCAATACATCGATAAAGAAAAGATCGCCTTATGGACATAGCAATCGTCACCGGCGCGGCCACAAGCATCGGCCTGGCCGTCTCCCGCAAACTGGTCGATCATGGCTGCCGGGTCTACGGACTTGGCGGCAATTACGCGGAAACTCAGTATAGCCATGACTATTTCGTGCCTACGCCCTGCGATCTGTCAAACACCGCTGAAGTCAAAACCAAGGTTGAGGCCATCCTCGAACGCGAGGGCAATATCTACATCATCGTCAACAACGCGAAATTGTATCCCACAAAACAGTTCCTCGATCCCGTCAATCTCGAGGAGCTGGAAATGATTTTAAAGGTCAATCTGCTCTGTCCTTTAGTTCTCACCCGGCTGGCATTGCCCAGCCTGGCCCGCTTGGGCGGCTATGTAATCAATATCGCTCCCTTAACCTCGGATATGGCCCAGGGCGGTCCAGCAGGCGCAGCCTCCGCCGGTGGGTTGAAGTGGATGTCGGAGGCCCTCTTCGAAGAATGCCGGGACGTCGGCGTAAAGATAACCACAATCTTCCCGCAATCCAACCGCATGCCGTCGTCCAAAACCAAACCGGCCCCTGGACAAAGCGCGCAAAGCATCATTGACCCGGAAGTCGTGGCCGAAGCGGTGCAACACATCGTCAGCCATACCGATGGCAACATCATAACGGAACTGGTCCTTCGCCCCCAACGGCTGAGAGATGCGACTGTCCTCCCGCCCCTTCTGGTGCCCTACCCCAAGCCCGGACCAGATCCCGGCCTACCCAAGAATCGCCCGCAAAAAACGAACCCACGAGGCGCTACATCACCATCCCAAAGTAAAAAAGCCGGCGGCGTCCAATCCGCCCTCCTTCCTCGAAAACCGAGTGCAAACCCCCACCGACGCTTAAGCAAAAGCCGGATGCCGCCACATCTGAAGAAAAGACACAAACAGAGGCAAAAGCTCAACCGGAAGTTCGGCGCTCCCGCCGCCGCAGCCGCGGCCCGAAAAACTCGAGATCAAAAAATGAGCGCTTAACCGCATCGGCGCCTCGTAAAAGAAACCTTCAAAATCCCGACGATAGGAAGGCCTCGCCGCCAAAGCCCCGCCGCAGGCGTCCATCATCACCGCGCGGCAGATTCACCAAGCCCAAATCCTGAACCGCTCACCGTTGATCCAGAGGTCATGTCCGAAAAGAATCTGACAAAATCCGGGAGACGGAAAGTGCGCCGCCGAAAGCACTCGTTGCGCCAAAAGCTCTCGTTGCTCGATATCTTCGGCAACCTGAAAATCGTCTTGAGTTTCGGCGAGAAAAAGGTGCATGCGGATGCGGGATGGATGAATCTATACAGATATTTCGATGACCTGAAGACTCGCAAAAGAATCCTAATACTCAACCTGCATCGAATCCTTCCCCTCTTGGCTCTAATGGCGGTTCTAGGTTATGCTGGTGCTGCCGGAGGTCTCTATTTTTGGCTCGATCGCAATCACCACAACAAAATCGGTTTCTGGGACATCGCACTGCCTTTCCGCTGGTCCACCTTGCGAGCCAAGCAGGGGCAAGGCTTTATTGCGGAAGGCCTCGAAGACTTGAAAGGGGGGAATATAGCTTCGGGGTTGATGAGGTTGCGTATCGGCCTGATTAAGTATCCCGAAGACCAGGAAGCCCGGCTGGAGATAGCCCGCCTGTACACCCGCCACGGCTTGGCGGATAAAGCCCTGACCGCGTTAGAAATAGGCCTTGAATACCGCTATCCCGGCTTCGATTATCTGTCGCTCCTGTTCGAAACAGCCCGTTTTACGGAAAATTACACACTCACACTGCGAGTGTCTGAGCAGTTGTTGCAAGAACCGGAGAATATTCCCGACCCGGCCATCCATTCCCTTCTCCTGAAAGCTCGGATTCAGGCCTTTCTAAACAGCGAGCAATACCAGCAGGCACTGCAGCTATGCCGACGATTGAACCGAGACAAGGATCGATCCTTGAATGCAGTGGACGGAGAGGTGCTCGCCTTGTTTGGGCTGAAACAATATGCCCGGGCAGTGGCGCTGCTTGAGGTATTGCGGCTCGATTCGGAACCCGGATCCAAGTTGATGCAGTTGCTTGCCCAAGCCTACCGGAACATGGGCAATATGGTGGAACTGCGCGATATTCTGCAGTATTTAATCGAAAAAACCCCCCGTAACCCTCAGCCCTACCTGTTCGCGCTGAATGAGTAGCGCCAAGCAGGCCAAGCGGGCCGGGTCCAGGACGTCTTCGAGGACTACCTGATAAACTTCGGGCAAAACGAAAGAGCCATCCAGACAATAGCTTCGATCCTGGCGGATTGGCCGAACAGCCTTTTGATCAAACGATGTATGCAAGAGGCTGAAAAACATGGGTTTAATACCCGCCCTTTCCTGGTCTTATTAGTCCAGAGTTTGCTTGCCGAGGGTCTCTGGTCTGAGTCGTCGATTGCGTTTTCGCTGTTGGAACGAGGCGAAGAGGAACTGCCGGAAAATATACCGTCGGTAGCTCCTTTCATGATGCAATTCCTCTCACGACTTATAACCGCCCTCGAACCCGGTAACGATACCGGCACCAGAGTCCTTTTGGAATTCATATCAAATCGACGCTTTCCGTCCTCCTTTTACCTGGCTACTGCCAATATGTTTGAGCGATCAGGCAAATGGGCGGCATCGCGGAATATCCTGGGTCTGGCTCACCATATATTCCCTCACAGCACCAAAATCACCGACCATATAAACCTTGTCGATAAACGCCTCGCGGAACTCAAAACAACCGACACGCTCTCAAAGGCCGGCCGCATGGAACAGGTATTAGAAACCCCGTAAGAAGCCTTGGCTGCTTTGGACAAGTTGATTGCATCGGACGACTTGGGTGAGGCGCTCGTCACGCTACGCAAGTTGCACCGGCAGAAACCGCCATGGCTTGCAGGGATTGAGGAGGTGTTGGCCGGCAAGCAACTGCTTATTATTGTCAAGCAGGGCGATATACATTACGCACAGGCTTACGCAAGGCTCTACCTGGAAAAATATCCCCATCTAGGCGCTCAGGTTATAGTCCTTGCTCGAGTATTCAGGGAGCGTAGCAACATTCCAATGGCTCGGGCGCTGGGCCGCGAAGTTGCCGCTCTATTACCCAACGCCGTCGAGCCGGCAGAGTTCCTCGATTCATTGCCACCGGAGGAAGCCCCGGCCGGGACTGTACAGTCGATCCAAATTCCTGCCAGCCCCACGGAAACTTTTCAAAGGCTGGATGCACTCATAGAGGAAGGGGAATCTACCGAAGCGCTAGCCCTGCTCCAGAGATTGAATAGGAGTAAACCCAAATGGCTGGAAGATGCGGAGGAAGAACTGGCCTGGCGGCAACTGCTTATAACCCTGCAACCCGACGACATGCTTTATTCCCGCTCCGCAATCCGCCGCTACCTGGCCATAAACCCTCAGCGCGGCAGCCGAGCTATAGCCCTGGCCCAAAGGTACCTTAATGAAGGCGAGTTGGAGACAGCCCGGTTGCTTGCCAGGGAGGTACTCGAAGGATATCCCGATAATGAAGAGGCCGCAGCCTTTCTCCAGGCGCTCTCTCCGTAAGACCCGGCCTTTAAATACCCATTGACCCAAAACGGCCGTTGCGCCATTAGTTTACGTTCCTTTTTTTAGAAATGAACCGCGTTTACCTGAAAACTTACGGCTGCCAGATGAACGTGCGCGATTCGGAAGCGGTGGCCGCCATGTTGCGCGGTCGGGGTTATTGCATTGTTGATGATGAACGCGAGGCCGACATCGTATTGCTCAACACCTGCGCCGTACGGGACAAGGCCGAGCAAAAAGCCATCGGCAAAACAGGCTACCTCGCCAAGCGAAAGCGAAACGATCCGAACTTCATAATCGGCGTCATGGGTTGCATGGCTCAAAATCGGGGGACCGAGCTGCTCGACCGCCTGCCTGATCTCGACCTGCTGGTGGGCACGCAAAAATTCCACCGTGTACCCGAACACCTCGACAGCCTTATCGCTACCCTAAAGGGACAAGGTCCGCGCCCGAGCACCATCGTTGATCTCGATGAGGAAGCGGGTTCGCAAAATACCATCCGGGCGCATACGCCGGACTGTCGCCAGGTGTGCGCCTTTGTCTCCATCATGCAGGGCTGCAACATGAACTGCACCTTTTGCATAGTTCCCAAAACCCGTGGGGCGGAACGCTGCCGCCCCATAGCTGACATCGTTGAAGAGGTCGAGGAGCTGGCCTCCTGCGGTACCCGCGAAGTAACTCTGCTTGGACAGATCGTGACAAGCTACGGGCGCAAGGAAATCCCTTTTATAAATAGACGCAGCCCATTCGTGCAATTGCTCGAGGCGGTGAACGGCGTGCCTGGCATCGAGAGAATCCGCTTCACCTCTCCGCACCCGCGCGGTTTCAAAAAAGACCTCATCGAAGCCTACCGCGAACTGCCCAAGTTGTGCCCCTACGTGCACCTGCCTGTGCAGAGCGGTTCCAGCCGTATCCTGCGCGCAATGAACCGCCCCTACACCAGCGAACGCTACCTGCAGATAGTCGAAGATTTGCGAGCCGCCGTGCCGGACATGCATTTCTCCACCGATATCATCGTCGGCTTCCCCGGCGAAACCGAGGAGGATTTTGGCCGGACTTGCGAGCTGTTTCAGGAAGTTGGTTTCGACATGGCCTTTATCTTTAAATACAGCACCCGCACCGGCACTCCCGCCGCCGAAATGTCAGAACAGATACCCGAGGCGGTCAAGGAACAGCGCAACCAGGTCCTGCTGGGTTTGCTGCGGGAAAGCTCGTTGCGGGGAAATCGTGCGCTTGTGGGCACGTCGCCGGAAGTGTTGGTCGAAGGGCCTGCCCGACGCGGTGAAAGCCTGTACCAGGGGCGCACCCGCGGCAACCGCAAGGTCATTTTCCCCGGCGTCGAGCGACTCGTCGGCGAATTGCTTGAAGTAAAAATCAACCGGGCCTCCGTGACCACCCTCTTCGGCGCCCCCTCAGAGGATGGCGTCGAACAAGTGAGAGAGCCCCTGCTGGCTGCCGCCGGTTGAGCGCCCTCGCTCCATCAATTCATGACCCTGTTCGCCGCCACTCTGTTGCCTGCCCTGTTGCTGCTGGTGATTGGAGGGTTGTTGCTCTGGAACGGCGAGCCGGTCGCGGAGCTGGCCAAACGCTCGTTGCGCTCACTGCCGGTGGCCCTGGTCACACTGAGTCTGGGGGGAGGCTGGTTTTTATATGAAGTAACGCAACTTGGGATTTCCGATTTCGGCAATCACCGGGTTTTGCTCTTCGTTCTGTTCCTGGCCATCGCCGTATTGTCGGTTTTTTACGTGCGCGATTTTCTGGCCGTGCGGGCGGCGGCCATACTGAATTTGATGGCTGCGAGACCGCTCCTGGACGCCGCCTACATGGAAGATCCGCCAAGCCGCTTGTTCATGGTCGGCCTTGTTTACGTATGCATCCTTCTGGCCCTCTACCTGGGCACCATTCCATACCGCTTGCGGGACTTCTTCGACTGGTTGTTCGCAAAGGAAACAAGAACTCAAATTTTAGGGGCGTCCTGCACCCTTTACGGGTTGCTCTTGTGCACAACGGCCTTTTGCTACTGAAGAATGCCACCGGAAGAGCATAACACCGCTTTACTCATCATCGTTTCCGGGCCTGCCGGCAGCGGCAAGACCACTGTCTGCGACCGCATGATCGAAGCCTTCAGTCCAAGCCTGCAAAGGGTCGTTACCTCTACAACACGCGCTCCCCGCCAAGGAGAACAGCACGAGAAGGATTATTTCTTTTTCACCGACGAAGAATTCGAGAAGCGCGTAAAAGCGGGCCAATTTTACGAATGGGCACAGGTGCACAATCACCGCTACGGCACCTTGAAAAGCGAAATTCGTGACAAGCTGAACCGGAACATTAACCTGTTGCTGAATATCGACGTGCAGGGCGCGGCCACTTTCCGCCGGGCCGCAAAAGTCGATCCCCTGCCGGCCGGACGATTACTGAGCGTTTTCATCACGCCCGGCAGCATCGAGCAGTTGCGCGAGCGTCTCTTCTCGCGAGGTCAAGACGACCAGGCTGAAATCGAGCGGCGCCTGCAAACCGCCAAAAAGGAATTAGCCGAAGGCGAACACTTCGATCACCACATAATCACCGGCACGCGGGAGGAAGATTTCGGCCGCCTGCGGGATATTTATTTAGCTGAAAAGGGATCATAGTCCTTGGTCCTTGGTTTACAAACTTTTGAACCTTTGAACTTTTGAACTCCTTTAAAGCGGCATGGTGGGACCGGAGTCATTTGGAAGTTTGCCGGCCAGACTTTCGGCAAGGCCTCCTTCTAAATGCACGGTACGGGTGGGGAAGGCAATAGAAAGACCGCGGGCCTCTACCGCGCGCATGATTTTGCAATTGATGCGCTGGCGCACATTCATGTGCTCGAGCCACGCGATGCTTTTTGTGAAATAATAAACCAGGATGTTCAGGGAGCTTTCGGCAAAGTCGGTAAAATTAACCAGTATAAAATCCTGATCGACCCCATCGTCTTCGCGCAATAGCTGGCGAATGTCTTCCACAAGGCCCTCGATTTCGTCAGGCTTAGTCTCGTATGTGACTCCTACAATCTGCTTGACGCGGCGTTTGGGCATGCGCGACCAGTTGTTAATAATTTCGTTGGCCATGACATGGTTGGGAATGGAAATAACGGTCTTCGGCCATGTGCGCACCTTGGTTGAACGCAGGCCGATTTCTTCGACATCGCCGTCCACCTTGTTACCAACCATGATCCAGTCTCCCGTCTTGAATGGGCGGTCGAGTACGAGTGCCAGGGAGCCGTAGAGATTGGCGATTGTATCCTTGGCGGCAAAGGCAAAGGCGGCGCCACCCAAACCCAGGGTGGCGATGATGCCGCCCACGGAATAACCCAGGTTATCGATGACCATGATGAAGGCGACGATGAGAATGAAAATACGAACAACCTTCTTAATAAGGGGAATAAATCCGGATATGGTCAGGTCTTTTTTATCGGTAAATTCGGTGAGAATGTCTGCCGCGACGTCCATTAAGCGAAGCATACTCCAGAAAAACAGCACCATACTGATGCCTTTGAACAAGGAAGTGATAGTACCCTCCACTTTGGGATCTAGGGGCAATACCACCGCGGCCAGGTAAATACCCAGGGTTAGAAAGAAGAGCGAAACCGGTTTTCCAAGAGCCTCGATCATTCGGTCGTCAAATTCGGTTTCGGTGTTGGCGGCAAGTGCTTTCAGCCGTTTGAAGATTACGTTTGTAAGAACGTTGCGGGCGGCCAGGGTTACAAGCAGAAGGCTGAAGCTGAGCAATAATTCTCCATAAGTGAAAATGCCGATATTGCTTCCAAAAATTATCTTTATAGGCTCCGTCCATCCAGCCGCCAAAATAGGAACGTCCGGGCCGGCCATAGCACACGGGCTCAGCGAGAAAAGGCCTAAGCCGAGCGGGCAGAAAACGCGAAATCGATTAATCATGGGCAAAGGGGGTAAAGAATACCGTTTCGAGATTCTATTAACCCATACGCGGAGTTAAAGCAAAAAAGGATTGTCCGCTTACGCGTGCGAAATTAATAAAAGCGACCCGGGATTTTAATCCCGGGTCGCTTTTGCTGAAATATATTCAGAGGGGTATATTAGCGATTTGAATCCCGGCGTTCTTTTCGCGCCTGGCGTGCCGCTTCTCTCTCATTTTCGGAAAGTTCCCCGTCACCATCGGTGTCGAAACGTTCAAGCATATGCTGTCGTCTCTCAGCCAGATGTTCTTTCATGGCATCGCGGGCCGCGCTTTTTTCTTCATCTGACAGAACCCCGTCGCCATCAGTATCGAAACGCTCCAATCTGGCTTGGCGCCTCGCTTCCCTGAGAGTTTCTTTTTCCTGCTCTGAAAGGACGCCGTCGCCATCAGCATCGTATTTCTCAAGCAATATTTGATGGTTCGGCCTGACCCCATTTTCATCGACTGGCTGTGCGCTTTCGCTCGAATAGGTTATGCCGGGGATAATAAAAACGAGGATCGGCAGAAATTTTCCAATATTACTTATCATTCGTATAGTCTCCTTTTTCACAATGTTGTTCATGTTTTTTAGCTCATAGGGATAAAACCCTCGAAGTGTTAAAAAGTTGCAGATTCGAAAACTTTCTGAAAATATAGTTGCTCTCTTTCTATAAGAAATCTCTTCGGGATAGTCTGCTTAAAAGTAATGTTACGTCCATGTATCAGGTGAATTTCAGTGACCAGAGTATGGCTGAACTCAACAAGCTGGATATACATACACAGCTGCAGTTCATCGAAACCATAAGCAACCTGACCGCTGAACAGCTTGCGCACCCACGGGAGCCCCTGGGTAAATTCGCCCGCAGAGGGAAGACTTTTTACCGGCTGCGAGCAGATGAATTCCGATGTTACTTCGAGGTAACGGGAAACAAATTGTTCAGCCGCTATATTCTCCATAGGAATACCCTTACCGATTTCCTTTTTCGCTCCAAACTTCCCCTTTCTGATGAGCAACTTGTAGAGCAACATAAATCTTTCTGGAAATACCTCGAAAGCTTGACCAAAAAATAAAATCAGATGACCGACGAAAACGAAATTGACCGAGAGCCTATCGGCGCTATCGATGCCGGCCGCATTTACTTCCTGCCCAATCTTATGACCGCGGGTAATTTATTCTGTGGTTTTGTCGCCATTATTCGCTGTATCCAGGCCAAGTTTGCTCTCACCACGTCGGAGCTAAATGAAATCCTGGCTAAGGACCTGTATGAGGAAGCGGTATGGTTTATTCTGGCCGCGATTGTTTTTGATATATTGGACGGACGGCTGGCTCGGCTGGGGGGCCGCGAGTCGCTTTTCGGTAAAGAATTTGATTCCATTGCCGACACGGTGTCGTTTGGTATCGCTCCGGCATTACTTGTATTTTTCCTGATTCTTTCGCCCACTGAAGAGTATCCGTTTTTTCGCCAGGTCGGTTGGTTTATTGGATTTATATATCTACTTTGCGTATCTGTGCGATTGGCTCGATTCAATGTCATTACTCATCCTCTGGTTAATCCAGAGCCCTCTGAGATCGACCAGGATTTTCAAGGACTGCCGGCTCCTGCGGCTGCCGGTATGATAGTATCGCTGGTGTTGGTACTCAATAGCTACGACCTTCGGGTCTGGTCTATCTTGCTGCTCCCTCTCATGTTATTGATCGCCATGTTGATGGTCAGCGACGTGCGTTATCCCAGTTTTAAGACAATCGATTGGAAAACTCAAACGCCCTTGCGCACCTTTATTGGAGTCCTGATTACTCTAGTGATGATATATCAATTGCGCTGGTTCGCCATCAGTATTCTTTTTCTCGTCTATATCTTCCTCGGATTAATCAAGCATTTCCGTTTGGGTTTAAAGGAGTCCAGGGAAAGCATAACTACCATCGAAAGATCGGATGAAAGAGCATCCGACGTAACTATTTCCCGGGGAAATCCTGCCCCTTCCGTTGTTGATCCGGATCATCCTGAAAAACAGGTGAATAAATAACTGATAACCATAAACTTATTCAGACACCGTAGTTGTTCTCATTTTACTATATGTAATTGTTACCATTTTTATATTAGTTAACTTATTCCCCATCAATAATATGTATATTTATTCAACTAGTTGACACCACTATAATAAGAAGAAGATTTGTTTTAATTATTCTTGTTCATAAATAATAGTTGTCAGTAATCGGCATAACTCCTTTACTGTGATCAATGAAATTTAAAATCAACCGCGACCATTTCAACAACGGCCTTCAGCAAGTGCTCAACGTTGTTGGTACACGCGCTACCATGCCCATACTGAGCAATGTGTTGATTCAGGCAGAGAAAGGACAGATTGCTCTTACGACCACCAATCTCGACTTGGGTATTCGCAGCAAAATTCGGGCCGAGGTGGATGAAGATGGTGGCATCACTCTTCCCGTACGTCGGCTGGCGAGTATTGTGCGTGAACTGCCCAGTTTGAATGTTGAAGTTGAATCATTTTCCAATCATCAAGTAAAAATAACTTCAGGGTCTTCCCTGTTCCGTATCATGGGATTGAGTTCGGAAGAGTTTCCACCACTGCCCACTTTCGAAGACAAACATACGTTTGTTCTATCTCAGGAAAATCTGGCAAGCATGCTTAAGTGCGTTTCTTATGCCCAATCCGCTGATGAGACTCGATACATAATGAATGGAGTGTTTCTAAACTTCGAATACGGACGACTAACCTTGGTGGCTACTGACGGACGTCGCTTGGCCGTTATCAGTCAGGAAATGGAGGTAAATGAAGAAAGCGCCGGACATCTCATATTGCCCGCCAAAACAGTTGCCGAAGTAGAGCGCCTTCTCACTCAAGGCGACACCGTTCGTATATCATTTAACGACCGGCAGGCTGCCTTTGAGATTAGTACCTCGAGTGAGGATGAAGATAGCGGACTCGCCGACTCAATTTATCTGGTCTCCAAAGTTGTCGAGGGAAACTATCCCAATTACCGTCAGGTTATTCCCAAAGAAATGGATAAACATGTTAAGTTAAATCGGGAATCATTTTTGACATGTGTTCATCGCGTTGCCCTGGTGTCCAGTGATAAGAATAATTCAATTAAATTCAAGATATCGAAAAACTTGATGGAAATTACCGGATCGAGTCCTGAAATCGGAGAGTCCCATGAATCCATAAGCGTTGAATACGATGGACCCGAAGTGCAGGTTGCCTTCAACCCTCAATTTGTAATGGACCCCCTGAAGGCTTTAACTCGCGACGAAGTTATTTTTGAATTTAAGGACGAGCTAAGCCCTGGTATCCTGCGCACACCCGAAAGTTTTCTATGCGTTGTAATGCCTTTGCACTTTAACTAATGCGACGGCTCGGAAAGGGCAGTGGAATTAAATCATAGCATATTGTCATTAGCTCTCGTAACCATTTTACTGGCTTACGGCAGTTTTCGGATGGCATCGCCAATTTTGGCCATTTTCAGCCGTTGGGCTATCTGGTTCCTCTTCTCCTTTGCCACGGCATATATCGCCCCAAACATGGAATTCGAGTGGGCGCAAAGACCATTCTGGGTACTTGCTCTCTCCGCCTTTCTGATCTGGTTTTTGCTCGAGTCAGGCTACAATTGGCTGGCCATCTCCGTATTGAGTAAAAGCCAACTGCCCTTTTTCCCGAAATTCAAAATCAACCGGGATGGCGATGAATGGCCCAACCAGAAACGCTTCATTCGCTTGCGTGATTGGCTGCGCAACCACGACTTTACCAAGCTGGAAGCGCTTAAAGCCGAAATAGACGAAGACATCCTCTTGCGATCCACCATCTATCAGAGCGCCGACAAAATAATTCGATTACAAATCCTCTTTATCCCTCAGCGCAGCGGAAATGTTTCCGAATGCTTCACCATTACCTCCCAGACCGGGGATCGTTCCCTGCGCTACGTCACTGATAATTTCTTTCTCCCATTCGGCGGCTTCTACCCCGATAACTGGCGTCTCGAGCGCAAGCCCTGGTCACGGTCTCTACCTGCGCTCCTTCGCCGCCACAAAAAACGTATTAAAACCGAAGCCGACCATATGGCGCCTTGGGACGACTCCCCTCTGAACGACCTGAATGTACAGCAGCGCCTGATCGAACGCATTAATACAGATCTAGGATTTCTTTTTCCCAGTAACCTGCATGAAGACTACGGCAAAATTACCTGGGAAGGACGCTACCGCGTGTGGAAGGAACTCTGGCTCCTCAACTACCTCGGCATCGCACAGGAGTATTGAGCCTTACGGGTCTGTCACCCGCCGATGTAGGACATTTCGACCTTGTGAGCGTGCAGGTGTTTTTTAAGCAATTCGTTGCGGAGTTCGGAATAGCGGTCCCGGCGGTTGCGCCAGATGTCGATCAGAGTTTCGTGCAATTCCTCGTCTGTGGCTCCAGCCCGTATAATTTCACGCAAATCCCAACCTTCGTGAGCAAAAAGGCATGTGTAGAGTTTCCCGTCGGCCGAAAGACGGGCTCGTGTGCAAGCATTGCAAAAGGGCTGGGTCACTGAAGAAATGATCCCGATCTCAATGTCGGTGCCCGCGTAGCGGTAGCGCCTTGCGACTTCACCATTGTAGGCTGGGTCAATCGGTTGCAGCGGGCATTCGGCCTCAATATCCGCAACGATTTTCGCGGCCGGGTAAACTCGTTCGAGACTCCAGTGGTTGTAATTGCCCGCGTCCATAAACTCGATGAAGCGTAAAGTCTGGCCACGCTCTCTGAAGTAGCGCGCCATGGGCAAGATTTCCTGCTCATTTGCCCCCTTCTGCACCACCATGTTGACTTTTACGGGAAGACCGGCTTCTACGGCGGCATCAATCCCGGCCAATACAAGGGCTACGCTCTTGCCGCGCCCATTGATGCGTTTGAATACCGCATCGTCCATCGCATCCAGGCTCACTGTCACCCGCCGCAGTCCGGCGGCCTTCAATTGCGAGGCCTGGCGCTCGAGCATCATACCGTTAGTGGTCAGGGCGATATCCTCAACCCCGGGAATTTTATCCAGCAACTTGACTAACCGGGCAACATCCTTGCGCAAGAGCGGCTCACCGCCCGTGAGCCGAAATTTGCGCACGCCCAAACGGGTGAAGAGGCCCGCAAGCCGGGCGATTTCCTCGAAGCTCAGTAACTCATCTTTTTTTAAAAAGGCATAGTCGGGGCCGAACACCTCGGCCGGCATGCAATAAGTGCATCGGAGATTGCATCGGTCGGTCAACGATATCCGCAAATCGCGGAGCGCGCGTCCCATGGTGTCAGTGGGCAAATGTATATCCTTCACAATTTTATTTATTGGGGATTGTTTTAAATTGGTTTTATTTGGAAAATGCAATAGTTGCCAGCCGGCAATTTCTACAAGGTAACCCGGCCCACGGCGTCCTTCAATGATTTCCTCTAACGAAGCAGACCGCATTATCGCCGATTCCACAGAGGTTCTGGGGACGGAGACCTGCCCTTTTGAACAGGCCGCCGGACGAGTCCTTCGCGAGACCGTCGAAGCTGACCGCGACCTGCCCCCCTGCAACAGCGTAAGAATGGACGGTATTGCCATCGCCTGCAAGGCATGGAATGAGGGAGCGCGGGATTTTCCGGTGGAGGGAGTGCAATACGCTGGCGAGCAGTCCGGTGCTCTTGCGGACCCGCAAGGATGCATCGAAGTCATGACCGGTGCGGACTTGCCGGCGGGTTGCGATTGCGTAGTGCCATACGAATGCCTGACTGTTCGGGAGGGGCGGGCCCGGGTTAAGGACGAATTTGCGGTCGAGCCGGGACTTAACATCCACTATCGGGGCTCCGACTACCGGCAGGGCGCCACATTGATTGAGTCGGGCCAAAGGCTCAGGGCGGCAGAAATAGCGGTGGCCGCTTCATGCGGAAGGACGTCCCTGATGGTAAGTATCAAGCCGAGGATCAGTCTGGTTTCCACCGGCAACGAATTGGTAGGAATCGAAGAGCCGGTGGCCGCACATCAAGTCCGCCGCTCCAATGTTCCGGCCCTGCGTGCGGCGCTCCTCAATATGGACTTGGGAGAACCGGTCTCCCGGCACTTTGCAGATGATGAGCAAACCATCACAGAGGGTCTCGGGTCCATACTCGAGCAGTCCGACCTGGTCATCCTGAGCGGCGGGGTCTCCGCGGGCAAGTCGGACCATGTGCCTGGAATTCTCAAAAAACTGGGGGTAAAGCAGTATTTTCAGGGCGTTCGTCAGCGCCCGGGGAAACCATTATACTACGGAAAAAAAGAAGGAGGGGCCGCGGTCTTCGGTTTGCCGGGCAATCCTCTTTCCACACTGGTTTGTTTTCACCGTTATGTGATTCCGGTCCTGGAAAAGATGTCCGGTCTCGCAGCCCCGACCGAACCCATGGTCTTCCTCGGCGAGACCTTCATTTTCAAACCAGCTCTCACCTTCTTTCTTCCGGTGGAGGTCGAGTTTGGGGAGGACTGCCTTGCTACGGCCTATCCTCTACCACCTCATAATTCCGGCGATTACGCCAGGATCGTTGAAACCACAGGCTTTATCGAGTTGTCGGGAGAAGAGCGCAGTGAATTCCCTTTTGGTATTGCCGCCCGTTATTATCCCTGGATATAGGAAGAGTTCCGCGGAGAGTTAGATTGTTTTTTATAACAGTATTAATAAAATAGAGTCATAAAAATTATGCTTTCATACATTAACGAGGACAACCAGCCGAAGATGGTCGACGTGGGCGGCAAAGCCGTCACCGTGCGCCGTGCTCGCGCTCAAGCGGTAGTTGTCTTGACCGAGGAAATAATGGCGCAACTCGACGGCGGGGAGCTGACCGGCAAAAAAGGGCCGGTCTTCCAAACCGCGATTCTGGCAGGCATCATGGCCGCTAAGAAAACACATGAACTCATCCCTCTTTGTCATCCAATTCCATTGGAAGACTGCCAGGTTCGTATTGAACCGTCGGACGGCCATCGGGTCGTGATCGATTGCCAAGTCAAAGCAACTCACAAAACCGGCGTGGAAATGGAAGCTCTAACCGGGGCATGCACAGCAGCGCTGACCGTTTACGACATGTGTAAATCACTCTCCCACGCAATTTCCATCGAGTCTGTTCGCCTGCTTGAAAAAACCGGCGGCAAAAGGAAGTTCAAGAGTTCAAAGGTTCAATAGTTCAAGAGTTTTTAACTAATAGTTTTCCAACCACTAATTCAATTTTAGTGAACACTTCAGTGGAAGATTGACCCTGCTTATCGGATTTCGTAAATAATGGGCATGAATTTCCGGCTGGCTGGTATTTGGATTCTGTATTTGGGCATGGGGAGCACGGCTTTGTCCGAGGTCGTGGAAGCGGTCTTGCCCGAGGCTGAACTTGTCGCACATCTTAGAGAGCGTGTGGCCCGCGGCATCAATCGCTCTATTGTGGTCGGGGTTGCACTGCCCGAGGGGCCGCGTTTTTTCGCCGCCGGCACTTACCGCGAGGGTGATATCCGGGGCGTTGACAAGAGAACCGTTTTCGAACTTGGCGATCTCACCCAGGTTTTTACAACCTTGCTGGCCGCCGATCTGGCCGAGCAAAAACAAATAAGTCTGGACGATCCTATCGGCAATTACCTGCCTGCGGACGTCTCGAGGCCCGGGACCGAGGCGCCGATAACCTTGGAGCATCTCGCCACTCACACTTCGGGGTTGCCTCCACTGCCGGACAATTACGTGGCTGCCTTGCGCCGCGATCCTTCAGTCAAGCTCACGACCGACACCGTTTACAAATTCCTCGACGGCTACATTCCAAAGACCGAGCCCGGGAGTGCCTTTCAGACTTCGATCCTGGGCGCCGGTCTGCTGGGGCTTCTGCTTGAGCGCGAAACGGGAAGTTTATACGAAGAATTGGTCTTGGATACCATTTGCAAACCTCTGGAGATGACCTCTACCTCTGTCACCCTGTCCGTTAAACAGCGGTATCGGCTGGCCAGGGGACATTCGGGGGAGGAACAGGCGCCTTCGATTATTTTTACGGCCCTTCCCGGGTCCGGGGGGATGTATTCGACGGCTGCCGATTTGGTCAAATTGATTACGGCCCATCTCGGCTGGAGCGAAAGCTCACTGGGCCCAGCCATTGAGCAAACAAGGGCAGCCCGCTATCCGACGAAGAATTCAGTCACAAAATTCAGTCTGGGCTGGAATGTCATACAATTAGAAGGGAATGAATTCAACTGGCTGTCTGGTATTACAGGTAGGTCGGCCGCATTCATGGCCTTTGATAAAAAGAAAGGTACAGGGGTTGTGGTGCTTAGCAATTCGGCCCACTCGGTTAACGACATCGGCTTTTCCCTGATGGCACCTGAGCTGTTTCCTCTGCGTAAGTTTGCAGAGATTGCCGATATACCTCAGAGCGTTCTCCAGGAGTATGTTGGCGCATACCAGATCGGGTCGGATCAGGCGGTAATGATTACCCTCCGGAAGGGACAGCTCTTTGCCCAGATTATAGGGCGGCCACTCTACCGTATCTTTCCGGTCCGCAAAGACCAGTTCTTTTTCGAATCAGTAAGACGACACCTGATTTTTGTGCGCGATGAGGCAGGCAAGGTCCACCAATTGGTTCTCAAAGCAGGCAAACAGGAAATCACCGGCAGAAAATTTCACTAACCGTTTAAGGATTTGTGGAAGGCGGTATTGCTGATTGATTTTTGGCCGGCGGTCTTTTTATCGATACCAGGGTGGCCCGGAAACTGCCGACGATTACCCGGCTTTTGACCTTGAGGGGAATCCTGAACTCGTCGTCTGAAAACCATATTTCAAGGCGTGCCTTTTTGCTTTTTTTAAAGACACCGCCTAAATCCTTCAATTCCGGCTGGAGTCTCCAGGCGTCGAACATGCCGGCCGGGACGTTGAGACTTTCTTTTTCCAGAACCACTATTTCGGTTTGCACGAGCTTTTTCCCGTCGGTGACCGGCACCATAATTTTCCGTCCGATTGCCAGGGGAAGCAAGCGAACCGCGAAAAGCAGAGAGAGCGGATCGTAGGTTCCTTCAACGATTTCTATTGGAGCCCGCTTCTCTCCGTAGTTGGAATACTGTACGGTTTGTTGCTCCCAATCGAAGGTCACCACTTCGTCGCGCTCGTGGTGCCTGCCCTCCTGCTGCTTTTTTGTGTAATGCACGGAATGGCTCATGGCCGGGTCCGTGTAGCCGTCGATCTGATTCCGGATCTTATATACTGCATCGGCAAACATGTTTGTTCTGATGGTGAACGAAAAATGATAAGCCACTCGTTCATTCAGGTTTACCGGATCATGGATTCGCAACACGGCGCTGCCGACATTGAAAATACCCCAGCTTAACCGGTATGCAAGTTCCTCACCCGGGATAAATGGATGGGCGCTTTCTTCGGCGCCGGCTTGGCCGGGCATCATGAGCAGGACCAAAAGTCCTAGAGAAGCAATGCGACGAAAAACCCACGCAGTCGCAACTCCACCCTGGTTTGGGCAAGAAACGCTCGGAATCAGGAATCTACCGGCACGGGTTTTAGGTTCCATATCTCATCGGCGTATTCCTTAATGGTGCGGTCGGACGAGAACTTGCCAACCCGGGCGCAATTCATAATAGCCATTCTGGCCCAGCGGCGGCGATCGCGAAAAGCCAGATCAACCTTTTCCTGCGCCTTGCAGTATGCCTCGAAATCGGCCAATACGAGGAAAGGGTCTCCACCGTCCAGCAAGCTGTGCTTGATTGGTTTCAACGCATAAGGCTCGTCGGGGGTAAAAGAGTTTGATCCCACCCAGTCGACGGCCATGCGCAGTTCTTCGTTGGCAAAATAAAAGTCGTAAGGATTGTAACCTTTTTGGTGCAGGGCCTCAGTTTCCTCTACAGTCATGCCGAAGATAAAGATATTGTCCTCGCCCACTTCGTCACGGATTTCCACATTGGCGCCATCGAGAGTGCCCAGGGTGACGGCGCCGTTGAGCGCTAGCTTCATGTTACCGGTGCCCGAAGCTTCTTTGCCTGCTGTTGATATCTGCTCGGATATATCGGCGGCGGGAATAATTTTTTCGGCCAGGCTCACACTGTAATTAGGCAGAAAAACCACCTTGATTTTGTTCCCGATTCGAGGGTCATTATTGATCGTTGCGCCGACGGCGTTTATAGCATGGATAATTGTTTTGGCCAGATCGTAGCTCGGTGCGGCTTTGGCCGAGAAGATGAATACGCGCGGATGCATGTCGTAATCCGGATTGTGCAGCAGGCGCCGGTATAGGGCCAATATGTGAAGCAGGTTCAAGTGTTGGCGCTTGTATTCATGAAGGCGCTTGACTTGCACGTCGAACAGGGCATCGGGATCCACTGTGACGGCGCACTGTTGCTCGATAAGGCTTGTGAGCGCTACCTTGTTTGCTTGCTTGATGGCCATGAACTCATCCTGGAAGGCTGGATCGTCGGCGTATTTCTCAAGGTCTTGCAAGCGGTCGAGGTCGATGGGCCAATCGTTGCCGATTTTGCCGTCAATGAGCCGGGATAGACCGGGGTTGCATACCTTTAACCAGCGGCGCGGCGTGATGCCATTGGTCTTGTTGTTGAAGCGTTCCGGATACAATTCGGACATGGCGCTGAACATGCGCGACTTTAGCAACTCGGTGTGAATGGCGGCCACTCCGTTGGTCGAATGGCTGCCTACTATCGACAGATGAGCCATGCGAATCCTTTGGGGTTGTCCTTCCTGGATGAGGGAAAGCTCTTGGATTTTGGAGACATCGCCCGGCCAGCGTGGTTCCACTTCTTGATCGATGAAGCGCCGGTTGATTTCAAAAATGATCTGAAGGTGGCGCGGGAGAATTTTTCGGAAGAGCGGAACGCTCCAGGTTTCGAGCGCTTCGGGCAGGAGAGTATGATTGGTGTAACTGAATACCTTGCGCGTAATATCCCACGCCTTGTCCCATGGCACTTTCCCCTCGTCCATTAGGATGCGCATGAGTTCCACAATTGCGACGGCTGGATGGGTGTCGTTGAGCTGGATGGCTACCTTGTCTGTCAGGGCGTCCCAGCCCTGATTACTTTTTTGGTAACGGCGGATGATGTCCTGCAGCGAGCAGGCTACAAAGAAATACTGTTGGACTAGGCGCAGTTCCTTTCCCGCCTCCTTATCGTCGTTTGGGTAGAGAACTTTGGAGATTGTTTCACCCATGGCTTTTTCGCGCACCGCCTCGACGTAGCCTCCCTCGTTGAATACCTGTAAGTCGAACTCTTCCGATGCGCGGGATTCCCATAAGCGAAGGAAGTTGACGGTGCAGGCTCCATACCCGCAGATTGCAATATCCGACGGGACGCCGATGATGGACTTGGTATCCACCCATGCGGAATAGGGGTCGCCGTTTTCGTCGAATTGAGTTTCGACGTGTCCATAAAGTTTGACACGTGTGGAGTATTCCGGGCGCATCACTTGCCAGGGATTGCCGAATTGAACCCAGTTGTCCGGACATTCCACCTGACGGTGGTTGATAATATCCTGGCGGAAGAGGCCGAACTCGTAGTTGATTCCATAGCCGATGGCCGGGTAATCGAGCGTGGCCAGCGAGTCCAGGAAACAGGCCGCGAGCCTGCCCAGACCGCCGTTGCCAAGTCCCATGTCGGTCTCTTCATCGCACAGTTCTTCGAGGTTGAGGTCGAGATCGGTCAACGCATCCCTGGCTATATTGTAGAGGCCGGCGTTGTGCAGGTTATTGGAGAGCAGTCGGCCCATCAAGTATTCAAGTGACAGGTAGTAAACGCGCCGAACATTGGAGTTGTTGTGCTTCTCCATGGTTCTCATAAAGCGTTGCAACACGCGATCGCGAACGGCCATACAAGTGGAGACCAACCAGTCGCGCGGACAAGCGGTATGGGTATCGCGCGCCAGGGTATAGGTAAGGTGATTTAGAATGGAGGTATTGAAACCTTCCGGATTGTCCTCAATATTAAATTTAAACCCCTGCTTGTTACCCCTCTTTACGCGACCGGCCCGGCCCTTTTTATTACCTGCTGATGTCTTAGTGGGAGATTTCGGAGGGGTATTTGTCTTTTGTTTGCTCATAGAAGGCGCCTCGGACTTTTAGGGGAACCGTTCCTTAACGGCCTTATACCTGAAAACTGAAGTATGTCTGATAAGTATACTGCATTTAACGGCGCTGTGAAGCGCGAAAATCAGGAAAATGGGAAGTATTCACCACGGAGGCATAGAGAACACAGAGAAAGGAAAAAGAATGAAGGATGAAATAGTCAAAGGACCCCTTCCGTTTTCCCGCATCATCACATCCACGTACCATCTTTCTCTGTGCCCTCCGCGCCTCCGTGGTGAATCATATATCTGCGTAATCTGCGGTTTCATCTCCTTTCCCTTTCCACTTGAAATTCCCCAGTCGTTCGGATAAATCAATAACGGCAGCAACAGAAGCGCACGGGTAAGAGCGCTTTTATATCATGGAAGACGAACATCCAGACCCAGGTCAATAACCAGTTTGGTAAACCGTATCCTTGTCCTCGGAACGGCCATGGGGAATGGCAACGCCGTTACCCAAATAGGTGGAGGTGATCGTCTCTCGCGCCAGCATACCCTCCACGTATGCCGGTGGGGGGCTGATAGGAAATCACTTTTTGTCTAGCAGAATAAGCTTGAAAGAAAATCGTTTTTATGACTCTATAATGAGCCCTCATTCCGCTACTTGACAATCTCGATCGCTATGAAGCCGCCGCTACGCAACCATCCACAGCGAAAACCGAACTGCCATCGTCAACTCAACTTTAGAAAGCAGTTTTCGGAGATTAAACTTGGTATTAGGTTTATAATGACCTCTCAACAGAGTGTGCGCGTGAGGTGCAGTTTCCGAATGGTCCTGACCTTTCTTGCTATTGCCTCGATGGATTTGATGGCCGTACATGACGATGAGCCGTCCAATTATCCCGAAGTCATTTTGGAAAAAAATGTCATGGTGCCTATGCGAGACGGCGTTCGACTGGCGACCGACATTTATCGTCCTGCTGTGAATGGCCGGCCGGTGGAAGAAAAACTGCCCATGATTCTCCATCGGACACCTTATAACAAGAACGGTGCAGGCAGAACAGCGGAATTCTTTTGCCGGCAGGGTTATCTCGTGGCGTTTCAGGATTGTCGCGGCAGATATGCTTCGGAGGGGGTGTTCACGAAATATGTCAATAAACCGGAGGACGGCTACGACGCTGTTGAGTGGCTGGCCGGGCTTCCTTACTGTAATGGAGACATCGGGATGCGTGGCGGCTCGTATGGGGCTCATGTGCAGGCTGGAGCAGCCAAACTCAATCCACCACACCTTAAGACCATCGTTGTGAAGGTCGGCGGAACCTCCAACGGCTGGGACCACGCGATCCGAAACAACGGCGCCTTTGCCTTAAAGCAGCTGACATGGGCCTTTTCAAATATCAGGAAAGAGACCGACGATCCCGTAATCAAAGAACTGTTTACCCGTGAAAAGATTGGCGATTGGTTTCAGACGCTCCCCCTGAAGCGTGGACGGAATCCGCTCGCTGTATCGCCGAATTTCGAGGACTACATTTTCGAAATGATGACTCGCACCGATTACGACGACTACTGGAAACAGATGGGCGTCAACTGGGTCGAGTATTACGAGCAGACTTCCGACATCCCGATGATTCACTGTTCAGGCTGGTACGACAATTACTGCGGCTCTGCAATTGACAATTTTGTCGGCTTGTCGAAGGTGAAGAAATCACCGGTTCGTTTGCTTATGGGACCGTGGATTCACGGCTCGTTCGAAGACACTGCTTCCGGCGACGTGGAATTTGGTCCGGCGGCGGCAATCTCCAATTATGAATATGACTGGCACCTGCAATGGTACGACCATTTTCTCAAGGGAAAGCAAAACGGTGTCGGAGAAGAGCCGACAGTCAAACTGTTTGTCATGGGCACCGGAGATGGTCACAAGGACAAGAATGGACGGCTCTTTCACGGTGGTTTCTGGCGGACCGCAGACCAATGGCCCCTGCCGGAAACAGAATTTACCCGCTACTACTTTCATGGCAACGGCCTGCTCAGTCCCGAGGATCCGAAAAAAGATAAACCCCCGATCACTTACACATTCGATCCCACCGATCCAGTACCCACTATCGGCGGATCGATGGCTGCCTCCTGGCCCCTGTGGACGGGCGGTGTATTCGATCAGCGTGAAAGGGAGTACACGGGCGACCCGCAGAAGGGCTTTTACGGATCGAAACCTCCTTACCTGCCGCTGAAATCGCGTCACGATGTCGTGGTCTATCAAACCGAGCCATTGAAGGAAGACGTCGAAGTCGTCGGTCCCATCGTGGTGACCCTTCACGCCTCGTCCAATCGCGTGGACACCGATTTCACGACCAAGCTCATCGACGTCTATCCGCCGAGTGCTGACTTTCCGTCAGGCTTTGAGATGAACTTAACCGACGGCATTCTCCGGGCGCGTTATCGCAACTCTCCTGAGAAGCAAGAGTTGATGGAGCCCGGAACCATTTACCAGTTCACCATTAAACCGTTTGGAACGGCCAATGTGTTTAAAAAGGGTCACCGTATTCGTGTTGATATCTCAAGTAGTAATTTTCCCCGGTTCGATGTGAATCCCAATACGGGAGAGCCACTCGGTTTGAATCGACGAACGGTGACAGCGGAAAACACCATTCATCACGAAACTACACATCCCTCATACGTCGTGCTGCCAATTATCCCCACATCAAGGAAACGTTTATGAAGAATTCAGTCACAGTCGGCTTTATCGGTTTTGGAGAAGTGGCGTCGATCTTTTCCAAACCGATTGTAGAGGCTGGAGCGCATATCGTTGCATACGACGTCCTCCTCGACAAGGAGAACGGGCGAAGTGTCTTACAGAATCGCGATCTTCTGGCGGCGCGAGCCGGGAGCCGCGCATAATCGGGTCCCCGGGACTGACTGAAGAAGCCAGCCCCGAGTCCCACACCACACCGGCATGCGGGTGAAAGCAAAAAATTGGATCGAAATATTAGAAAGTGGCTATTTTAAACAGTTCCTACCCATCATATGGGAAATCCCGATTAAAGTGAACCTAGAGCGAGGTTTTGAATTTTAGCCGGAGGAAGGCGGTTTGGTGGGGTTGATTGAGGAGGCTGGGTTATTTTTTACTTTATCATGGGCTTTGTTTCCTCTACTCAAGATTGCATGTCTGAACAAATGAACGCACTTGATCTTTTCAGGGAATTTCCACGCAGTCCGAGGGAAATGCTGGCGGGGTATGTTATTGCGGGACGCGTGCTCGATAAATGCCGGGCGGTGATTGCCGGAACTAATGGTGAATACAATTTCGATTGCCCGCTGGATAACACTTTTCTATCTTTTACCGGGATCATGGCCGACGATTTCAAGGAATTTGTCGCAACCGGCGCAACGGATGAACAGGTGGCCGGCTGGATAAAGGCTCATACCAGGGAGCGTTCGCCGCAGGAAATCATTCAATGGAACAATACGATGCGGGACAAACGCCTGAGCGAGATGCCTATCGAGTTGCAGGAATTCCTCGAGTCCTACATTCCCGAAGTGATTCCCGCAGGCAAGGTCGTCCGAGTATGGTTCGACGTTTATGACATCGAAGAAGGACGCTTTTAAGAGCAGGATGCTTGATTCATGATATAAGGTGGCAATTTCTCATAACGGCCCCACATATGTCCAAACGTCCGCGTCCATATACCCTTACACGCAGCCACCCCACTGTTAAAGCACAGGGAGAGGGGGCCGGTTGATTTCCCTGGTGGCGGAATACGTATTGGTTAATCCATTCATCCAATTTTTTGCAAAAAGGAAAAACGAACCCCTGAATTGGCATCTTTTCTTGCTATGGCCTAAAAGGAGGGCAGTCGATTGCCCAGGATGCGATTTAAGCATCACGGGGCGGATTGCTTTTTGAGGATCGATGCCCAGGCATACCTAGATACCACTTTTTCAGATATTCGATGAAAACGGCTTGAATTTCATACCCTGGTAAAACACTGTTGATAAAGCAATCGATCTATCGGTGAATGCGGGATTGGGATTCGTCAACCTTGGTCAATCAAAAACCGGCTTCCAGCCCTTAGTTTATAGGATATTCTGTTTGTTTAAGGGGATTACAGGCCATGCCCATCCACCGCTTGAGCATTGAATTTAAAATATATTACTTCCATTTCGCTTGGATCATCTTGCAGACAGCTTGCAAAACGGAGCGCCGAAAAATTACCCCAACGACTTTATTGTTTTCTACTACCGGATAACAATAGAAGTGATGTTTGGTAAACAAATCGATTGCCTTGTAGATATCTGTATCAGGTTGAAGAGGAATAATTTTTTTCGACATGTAATCGCACACTTTCTGTGCCTGGTTGTTGTAATACTTCATGTCGATCTCAGATTTTAAACAGTCCTTTTCCGAAAGAAACCCGACGGGCTCATTATTTTCGTTAATTACGGGCGCTCCCGAGATATTTTTTTTCACCAAAATATTGGAAGCTTCAACAATGTTCATATCCTCTGTAAACGAGGTAAACACTCTAAGCATAATATCCTTTACGGTAATCTCTTTTTTTTGCTGCTTAAGTTTTTTTTGCGTGTAATTGACCATATCTGCTCTCCTTCTATCTTTAGCCGGGATTTCCCATACCATAGGGATGGGTATGAATCGTTAAAATTATCTACCTTGGGGTATTTCGGTGTACGGTGAATAATCTGGGTGGAATACTTTAATATTCTCTCCGCCACCCGGAGGGCCCCGCGGTTTCGCGCTCCCGAATGCGAATCGCCTGGGCGCTGCGCGATTCCATCTACATGGCCGATATTGTTTATGAAGACGGGGCCCCCAAACTTTCAGCCAAGAAAGAGATTCTCAACAATAAGGACTTGCCTTTCGAATGCGGCCTGGAAACGCAGAACTTCCGAGCTCCGGACGAGAAGGAATTGATTTTCAGCGCATACGGCTATGGGAAAACCGAAGTCGCCGGACTGGATATTGAAACGGGCAAGGCCGTTGTATACTCGCTGGCTCCGGATCAGTACGACGAGCCGGAAGGCATTTTTCCAGATGGCAAGCACACGCTAGTCGAGTGCGACAAACATAATCGGAAGGGCGTACAATATATCGACATATATAAACTGGCCCTTGACGAATCGGGCAAGTCCGAGCGCCTGACGTTCTTCTCCGACTATCCAGGCTATAAGGCATCCAATCCTGTAGTGAGCGACGACGGCCGTTATATGGCCTTTCAATACGCCAAACGGGGAGACCCGGCCGGCGTGGGCCGGGGCCTTTTGATCTTCGACCTGGGAATGTATGAACGGACGAAGAAGCCTAAAGGCGGTCAATAGTTCGCGGAAAGCATATGTTATTCTTAAATCCACTCAACCGAGGAAAAAGAACAGGCGCGCAATTACCTCGATCAACTGAAATCCTTTGTTGCAAGGGAAAAGGACGCTTTGAAACGTGTAGGTATGCGAGTTGGTGTGATTGATGCCACCGCCTGGATTGATCCTGATGAAGCCGCTTCGCTCGTCCTCGAGGAGTTGCAGGTGGAGATGAGTTTGGCGCGTCTTTACCATATCGCGGCCTTCCACTGGCTATACCGTCCTATACTTCTCCAGCCCCGCATCAAGGAACTCATTATCGAAGACGGCAAATGGCTCGACTACCTCTCCGGCCGCGTCCCCGAATACGCGGGCCTGAAAAGCCCCTAGGTTCAAAGGGCCCGCCATAGCCCCGCGAAGGCGGGTGCCTCTGTGGTGAATCTTTTCATCATCCAAAACGCTTTTCGAGTTCGGCGCGGGAAATTTCGTAGTAAGTGGGGCGTCCGCGCGGATCGGTCAGCGGATTTCGGCAAGTCAGCAGACGCCGGGCAAGGTTGATGAGGGCCGTCTCGCCCGTTGTTGGATTACCGCGTACCGAGGCCATCCGGGCGATTCCTTCATGGGCCAGGTCGGGTTGGTCGGGCCGAAGCCCCCGCTCGCGGATACGGGCAACCAGGTCGCGGGCGAACTGCTCTCCACGGGCAGGGTCCAGCCAGTCGGGGAGGGCTTCGAGGCGGAAGAAGTTGCGGCCGAAGGGTTCGATGACAAAGCCGTTGCTTCGCAAAAAACCGAGATGCTCGGTCAGGGTTGCCGAAGAGACCGGGTCGAGTTCCAGGGGGATGGGGAAAAGTAGCTGTTGGGTGGTGGGCTGGGCATCGCCGAGCCGCTCCAGTATGTCTTCATAGAGGATGCATTCCTGCGCGGCGCGCCGATTCAGCAGGACGAGTCCCGCCGGTGTTTCAAATAGGGCGTAGGCGTCGTGGATCAGGCCGACGAAGCGCCAATCCAACGGTCTTTGAGTAGCCGCTATTTGCGTAGGTGCGGGTGAGGCAACTGGAGCTTTCGTTATTGCCGGCGGCGCTGATGTGCCGCGAATTGATTGTGGCTTTGCACGCGTTGCCGTCCCGGCAACGGCGTTCCTCGGCACCGGTTTTATAGAAGAGGGAACCGCCGGCGCCGGAACAGCAGAATCAGTTGTCCTTTGTTGTGGTTTTAATCCGCCTGCCGCTTCACGCAGGCAATCGAGAACAGCCCACATGACGAATTGGCGGATCCGGCCTTCATCGCGGAAACGCACCTCCCTCTTGGCGGGGTGGACATTGACGTCCACGCCCTGTGCATCGAGGTCCAGAAACAAAAAGGCGAGCGGGTAGCGGCCCTTGGGAAGATATGTGTGATATGATTCAAGTATGGCGTAATGGAGGGTGTGGCCGAATACCGGACGCTGGTTCACGAAAGTGACCATCTCCTGCCGCGTCGAGCGGCCCACTCCCGGCTTGCCGATGAGACCTCGCAGGCGCAGACCGGGTTCCTGCGCTTCCAGGGCAATTAGTGGATCGGCTATCTGCCGTCCGAATATTTCTCTTACGCGCTCACGTAAGTCGGCGCAAACGGGTGATTGAAAAAGGGGACGGCCATTTTCGATGAGCGCGAAGGATACCTCGGGGTTGGCCACCGCGTAGAGACGCGTCAGATGCACGATATGGGCCGCTTCGGTGTTCTCGGTTTTGAGAAACTTTCGGCGTGCGGGCACCGAGTTGAACAGGTGCGCCACCTCGATACAGGTGCCCGGGGGCATTCCGCAATCGCGCCGGTGCGCCAGCTTGCCGCCGTTGACCAGGACCTCCGTGCCCCCAAGTGAGATTTCGTTGCGAGTGCGCAAGGTGAAGCGCGATACGCTGGCAATGGAGGGCAATGCCTCGCCGCGAAATCCAAAGGTGGCTATACTGTCGAGGTCGCGTGATTTTCGGATTTTGCTCGTGGCGTGGCGTTCCAGGGAAAGAAGGGCGTCGTCCGGGCTCATTCCCGAGCCGTTATCCTCTACGCGGATGTAACTCTTGCCGCCGTTGCGGAATTCGACCTCGATACGGGTCGCTCCGGCGTCCAGGCTGTTTTCCACCAACTCCTTGACCACAGCCACGGGGCGTTCGACGACCTCGCCGGCGGCAATTTGGTTGGCCACGCGGTCGGGCAATATGCGGATGGCCGGCATAATAGTTGAAGACAAGATATGCTCCTATTTCGCTTGATGTGCAAAATAAAAGTGGGCAACAGCTCCGAATAGTTGTATTTATTTTATTAAATTGGCTGCCGAAAGTTAGCGATTCTCGGATCTCGACCAGGTCTATAACCCATTCTCCCATGCCCAACTTGCTTGCCCAGGAAAAAAGCCTTTATTTGCGCGGGCACGCCGAGAACCCCGTTGAATGGTATCCCTGGGGAGAAGAGGCCTTGGCCAAGGCTCGGGACGAAGACAAGCCCCTCTTGGTCAGCATCGGCTACAGCGCCTGCCATTGGTGTCATGTCATGGCCCATGAATCGTTCGAAAACGAATATATCGCCAAGCTCATGAACGAGCATTTTGTCTGCATCAAGGTGGACCGGGAGGAGCGCCCGGACCTCGACCAGATTTACATGGAGGCGGTACAGATGATGAACAGCCACGGCGGTTGGCCGCTAAATGTCTTTTGCCTGCCAAATGGACAGCCGTTTGCCGGGGGCACATACTTTCCTCCCGATGACCGCCGGCCCGGAATGATCCCATGGCCTCAATTTCTCATACGCGTGTCGGACTTCTACCGGCGCAGTAAAGACCAGTTAGTCGAAAATGCACAGGCCATCCTGGGTAACATGGACGCCGGAAACAAGCCACCGGCCGCCAGCCAACCATCACCGGACAACGCCAAATTAATTTCCGCCGCTAAAAATTTATGCCAAAATCACGACGACGAACACGGCGGATTCGGCGGAGCGCCAAAATTTCCGCCCGCGATGATGCTCAACTTCCTTTTTGAAGTGCGTAACAGCGCGGCGGTGGATGACAACGACCCCGGCTTCGCGCAGCGCATCGATCAAGTCATCAACACCACCCTGACCTCCATGGCTCGCGGGGGCATCTACGATCAGATCGGCGGCGGGTTTGCCCGCTACAGCGTGGACACACTTTGGCTCATCCCGCACTTCGAGAAAATGCTCTACGACAACGGGCTGCTTCTGGAAGTTTTCACGCGGGGCTGGCTGCGCTACCGCAAGTCGCTTTACCGGGCCGTGGTAGAGGAAACAATCGACTGGCTTCAACGCGATATGCTCGCAGGAGACGCCGGCTTTTGCTCGGCGATCGATGCCGACAGTGAAGGCGAAGAAGGCAAATACTATGTATGGAACCCGGTGCAGGTGGAGGAGGTCCTCGGCGCGAAGGACGCCTCCGCGTTTTGCCGGGCTTACGGCATAACCGACTCCGGCAATTTCGAGCACGGCTCCTCCAATCCAGCCTTGACCGATATTGATTTTGAAACGCGTCAAAGTTTTGCGAGTTCACGCGAAGAACTGCTTCAGGCTCGCTCCCTGCGCGTGCCTCCCGGCAAAGATACCAAGCGACTTATCGCTTCGAACAGTTTGGTAATCCGTGCTCTGGCCGATGCCGGTTTCTATTTCGGCTGCCGCGAATGGCTTGAGACCGCCCGCAGGTGCGCCGACTGGATTTGGGAGAACTTGCGCTTCGACACTGACAGGATCCATTCAGTTTTTTATGAGGACGGCCCTCAACTAAACGGCTATCTCGATGATTACGCATACTACGCGGAAGCTCTTTTGAGCATTGCCGCCAAGATCGACTGGCTCGATCCGGGCGCTTCGACCAGTTACATCGAATGCGCCAGGTCGATTGTCGATTCCACGCTGAACCATTTCCACGACGACCCCGGCGATCCCGGCTTCTTTTTTGTCAGTGACGACCATGAAAAACTCGTCAGCCGCAAAAAGGCATGGGTCGATAATGCCACGCCTTCCGGCAATTCCTCGCTGGTGCACGCTTTGGCCGGCCTCTTCGCGTTGACCGGCAATAGCGAATACCGCAAGCACATCGACAGTCTCAGAGAAGCTTACGCAGGGCTCGCCGAACGCGCTCCCGGAGCTGTCCCCTACGCCTTGGCCGGATTTACCAACGACGCAGTCGGCATCGCCGTCATAAAAATAAAGGGCGTCAAATCCCTCGATGACCTCCAGCAAGCCTTGGCGGCCAAGCCCTTCCGGCGAACCTTTCTTCTATGCACCGACGATCCGGCCCAACCCGAAGGCTATCAACTTTGTATCGGCACAACCTGTCTTGAGCCTACGCAGGACGTCGCCGCTCTTACCGAAAAAATTTAAACCCTAATGTTCGTGTTCGCCATGCACGTGGGGTTCTTCTTCAGGTTCGGGGTGGGGTTCGCCATGTTCGTGGGATTCTTCTTCGGGCTCGGTGTGGGTTTGCACGGCTTTGATATCGGCTTCGGTGCGGAATTCGGGATGTCGGATTCTGCCTCCGGCCTGAGCGGTCCAGGTGGTCAGGCCGAGGCTGACGGCAAGGGACAAAAGGGTGACCCAGGCCAGCGGAGTGCCGATTTTTTTCACGATAAAGGTGGCCGCTAGGCACAGAACAGCCAGGCCAAGCGTCACGTAAATGCTGATGATGGCGATATCGGCCCGTTCCTTGTGCTCGTGCAAAAATTCGTGGGATAATTCGTCTATGACCACCTCTGTTTCTCCATGAGCCAGGCGTTCCTCGGCCTCCTCGCCGGTTTCCATAATGAAATAAGCCGGCGCTCCAAACACGAGAACCAGCAACACCCCGGTGCGCACCAGCGCCTCCTTTTTAAACAATGCGCCTATCAGGAGAGGGATCCCGCCCGCCAGAAACCCGACCAGGGGCAGGTGGTTGAGTATGATGTGGATATATTCCGGGGTAAAACGGTCCATGGTGATAAATAGACTTAGGTGTGAATTATTTGCCAGTGTCGTATCTGCGGAATATGGGAGCAAGGTAAAAAGCGGTTTGTGTAATCTCCGAAAAGCTACTGTTGTATGAAGCCGTGAGAGAAAACCGCATTTATATTTCACCCCCTCACCTGAGCGGGGAAGAGGCAGGCCTGGTCCAGGAAGCTATAGAATCCAATTGGATCGCTCCCGGTATTGGGCCGCACCTCGAGGCATTCGAAGGGGAATTTTGCGCGGTTACCGGCGCGGCTCACGCCGTGGCCCTTTCATCCGGTACGGCCGCGTTGCATTTGGCTTTGCAACTACTGGGAACCGGCCAGGGCGATGAAGTGTTCTGCTCCACACTGACCTTTGCCGCCTCGGCATTCCCCATCAACTACCTCGGAGCCCGCCCGGTGTTTATAGACAGCGATCGCGCCTGGAATATGGACCCGGGCCTGCTGGTAGAGGCCATGAAGAAAAAGGCTAAGAGCAACCAGCTACCCAAAGCCGTGGTTGTGGTGCATCTATACGGCCAATGCGCTGATCTTGATCCCATCCTGGAAACATGCCGTGAATATAAAGTGCCCGTCATCGAAGATGCGGCTGAGGCGCTCGGCGCCACATATAAGGGGCGTCATGCGGGAACATTAGCGGAGATGGGCATCTACTCGTTTAACGGCAACAAGATCATAACCACCAGCGGCGGCGGCATGCTGGTAGCCGAGGATGCCAAGGCAGCCGATGGGGCCAAGCGCCTGGCCGCTCAGGCCCGGGACCCGGAGCCCCATTACCAACATTCCAGCATTGGTTACAATTACCGGTTGAGCAACATTTTAGCCGCACTGGGTCTGGGACAACTGCGGGTTCTCGAAGAGCGGGTGGCCGCCCGTCGGGCCAACTTCGATTTTTACGAACAAGCATTAAAAGATCTGCCGGGAGTCGTGTTTATGCCGGAGGCGCCCTTCGGGAAGGCCACCCGTTGGTTGACTTGCCTCACCGTCGATGCCGAAAAAGCAGGAGTATCTGCCGAGCAAATTCGAATGGCTCTCGAAGAGCGAAATATCGAGTCGCGACCAGTCTGGAAGCCAATGCATCTGCAACCTGTATATAAAGACTGCGAGATGTTTGGAGGAGCCGTTTCCGAGGACTTGTTTCTGCGCGGGCTTTGTCTGCCGTCCGGTTCCGCGCTTAGCGAGAAGGAGCGCGCAGAAGTGGCGGAGGCGGTGCGGTCGCTCTTTTAACCTTGCCGATTGGAAGTTGCAAAACACTATAAGGAGTTCACATGGCTGGTTCCCTTAAGCAGATCTTTTTGTATGTGTGGCAAATATTTTTGGCGCGGACCTTACTGCTTTTGGGAACTTATTCGGTCATACTGCTCACGAGTCTATATCTATCTTACGAATTGCGTTTTGACTTCGATGTGCCGGCGAATTGGACGGCGTTGCGTTTGGAAAATATCGTATGGATAATACCATTGCAATTGCTTCTATTAGCTGCCTTCGGGCATTTCCGGGGACTGCTGAGCTATTTTCGTTTGCCGGATCTTTACGGTCTGCTCGGAGCCCTCAGCTGTGCGAGCTTATTGCTTGTAATTTCCAGGTATTCAGCGATTGGTCCGACCAGTACACCGCGCGGCGTGATTCTGGCGGATTTCGTGTTTTCGTTCGTGTTCATGGCGGGCTTCAGAGTGTTCTTGAGGATATTGCGGGAACGTTATTTCTCCGACGATTCGACGGGTTCGAGAGCCACCCGCCGCGTAGCAATTGTAGGGGCCGGTGACGTGGGCTCGACCTTGGCCGCGGATCTACTTATGCGGCGTGGCCTGCGAATGCGTCCCGTGGTGTTTCTGGATGACGACAAGCATAAACGAAAAATGCATATACATGGCGTGCGCGTGGCCGATAGCGTAGACAACCTTTCTGTTGTAGCGAAAAGCTATGCCCTCGACGGTATCATTATAGCGATGCCTACAGCCCCTGGCCGACGTATCCGCGAAGTCCTTGAAAACGCAAAGTCCATCGGGCTGACCGCAGAAATCGTTCCTTCACTGTCCCAGCTGACCACGGGGGTGGTAAAGGCCTCGCGGGTGCGCCCGGTGCAGATTGAGGATTTGCTAGGGCGCGAACCGGTCAGCCTGGATTCTGAAAATATCCAGGAGCTGATCCAGGGCAAAGTCATCCTGGTGACTGGGGCAGCTGGGAGTATCGGCAGCGAGTTGTGCCGGCAAATCGTTCGCAACAATCCCAAGCGCCTGATAATGGTCGATCAATCCGAAGTCCAGCTTTTCTATGAAGAACAACAGCATATCGGGGCCGATCACGGCTCGATGGTTCTGGCTCTAATCGCGGACATACTGGACGAAAAGCGGATGCGCTTCATCCTGGGAAATTACCAACCCGAAATCATCTTCCATACGGCGGCGTATAAGCATGTGCCCATGATGGAGGGCCAACCGACCGAGGCCATCACAAATAATACCCTGGGTACCGCCCTGCTGGCACAGCTGGCCCTTGAATACTCGGTGAAGCGCTTTGTTTATATATCGACAGACAAGGCCATTAACCCTGTCAGTATTATGGGGGCAAGCAAGCGCCTTGCCGAAATCTATCTGCAAGCATATCAGCCCAATTCAGGCATACAATTCATGGCCGTACGCTTCGGCAATGTGCTTGGCTCTTCCGGCAGCGTTATCCCCATCTTCCGCCGGCAAATCAGGCAGGGCGGACCAGTCACCGTAACCCATCCGGAAGTAACCCGCTTTTTTATGACCTTATCCGAATCCGTCGGTCTGGTTCTACAATGCGCAACCCAGGGCAATGGTGGCGATATATTCGTTCTCGACATGGGGCAACCTATAAAGATCCTCGACCTGGCCCGGCAAATGATCGAGATGAGCGGCCTGGAACCAGATGTTGACATCGAAATTGAATTCACCGGTCTGCGTCCCGGAGAAAAGCTGTTCGAGGAACTTTAACATGTGGGCGAAACTCTTGTTGAAACACAGCACCCGCGAATTTTTCGGTTCAAATGTCCTCAACTGCCATTGACGGAAGTGCAACCCTTCTTCAAGGAATTGGAGAACAGCCTGCAATCCATGGAGCACAACCAGCTTAAAAAAATGCTCAAGAAATTCGTTCCGGAATATACACCGTTTCTGGACTAGCGGGGTCTGAGTAAAACCACAGATTTCCCTTTATGTCCTCTGCATCTAGATGGTGAATCTTTTCTGTATTCCTCCTTTACCGGAGAGCCAACTCCTTTTTCCAGCGGGCTATCTGCCGTTTGACTTGCAGGGGGCCGGGCATGCCGGTGCGGTTGCGTTTTTTCATTGCGGCGGACAGGTCGAAGACTTTCCGCCAATCCTTGTCTAAACGCTTTTCAACTTTTTGGACGGCGTCCAATGGCAGTTTATCCAACGGTGTCTTATTTTTTTCGGCAAGAGCCACAAGGGCGCCAACTATATGATGGGCCTTCCGAAATGGGACGCCGCGCTCTACCAGATAATCGGCAAGGTCGGTGGCTATAAGATTGGGGTCGGCGGCCGCGGCCGCGCATGCCCGGCGATTAAATTTTGTGCCTGCCAATGTTGCGGCGAGCACTTGCAGGGATATCAGTGTTTGATCGGCTGAGTCGAATACCGGCGGCTTATCCTCCTGCAAGTCGCGATTATACGTAAGGGGCAGTCCCTTGACCAAAGTTAAAAGCGTTTGCAGATGGCCTTGCAGGCGTGCCGATTTCCCGCGCAGCAATTCGAGGGCATCCGGATTTTTCTTTTGCGGCATGAGACTCGAACCTGTGCAGAATGCTTCCGGTAAATTAACAAATCCGAATTCGGTGCTATTCCACAGTATCAAGTCTTCCGCCACCCGTGAAAAATGCGTGGCGCACAACGCGCAGGCCGCGGCGAACTCGATTAACATGTCGCGGTCGGCCACGGCGTCCATGCTGTTTTGTGTCAGTCGCGGGCGTCCGTTTTTGTTGACGAATCCCAGGTGCACGGCGGTAAATTCACGGTCGATAGGAAGCGTGGTGCCGGCCAGGGCGCCAGAGCCCAACGGGCAGATATTGGCGTGGTCGTGCGCCGCCTGAAAGCGGCCACGGTCACGCTCGAACATTTCAACATAAGCCAGAAAATGATGGGCCAGGGACACCGGTTGGGCCCGTTGCAGATGTGTGTAGCCGGGAACGTAAATCTCCTGATGCTTCTCCGCCTGTTTTACGAGAACCATCATTACCTCCTTGATGCCCTCCTGGATATTTTCGCAGGCATCTTTTAAAAATAGACGCATATCCGTGGCGACTTGGTCATTGCGGCTTCGACCCGTGTGCAGTTTGGCTGCGGCCGGGGTGCGTCGCGCCAGGGATCGCTCGATATTCATATGCACGTCTTCGAGCTTCGTATTCCATCGGAACTTTCCTGCCTCGATATCCGCGAGAATGGCGTCGAGCCCCTTATTGATAGCGGCGCGGTCTTTTTTGCTGATCAAACCCACATGGCACAGCATGGCCGCATGCGCTTTGCTACAACGCACGTCGTAAGGGGCCAGCCGCTTGTCGAAGGATACCGATTCGCTGAAGCGTATCATCAGCTCAGCCGGGTTTTCCCGGAAGCGACCCCCCCAGACGGCCTGTCCCTTCCGGGGTGCCGCTTGACCTGAGGATTTTTTGGGCATGGGCAACACTTCGCAACTGCGGGTGCATTTGGCAACGGTAAAGATTTGTGAAGAAGGGGGCAGAGGGACCCGCCGTCGCGGGGCTATGGCGGGCAGGGCAGAGGGACAGAGGGAAAGGATGAAGTAGACCAAGGACCGATCACTAAGGACCAAGGACTATAAACCGTATGACTCTTCGCCGATTGCGAAATTGACTTGGCGAATTCCGGCCAGCGAGCAGGCATCCATTACCTTTATGATGGTCTGGTGGGTCACGGTGTCAGCTGGGGCGAGAGTTATGCGGGACTCAGTCTTATTGGCTTCGCTGGTTTGCCGGAAGCGGGCCAACATTGCGGCCAGCTCTTTAAAGCGTGGCGCTTCGGGAGCGTCGTAAGCGAATTCGTTTACTATGACCTGGCCCTCGGCCGTGATTTCAATAATTTGCTCGTCAGGCATTTCCAGCGGCTCGGTTTGCTCAATGAGGCCGGGCAATTGAAAGGAGATGTCGGCCTCCTGCCGCTGGAGAGAAGCCGAAACCATAAAGTAAATGAGCAGCAGAAAAACCACGTCGATCATCGGCGCGATTGGAAACTGGGGCCGTGGGAATTCTCTGCGGGGTAGTCTGGCCATTACAAGTCCTTGGACTAGAGACTAAGGGACCATTCTGTCTTGGTGGGTGGCGTAAATTATTTCGTAGGCGCCGGCTTCCGCGCAGGCCTCAAGGATTTTCCTGATCCGGCCGTAAGGTGTTAACCGGTCTGCTCTCAAGTGAATTTTCAGGGCGGGATCTACGGCAATGGCGTCGCGGATTTTATCCCCCATGTCTTCGAGGCTTACTTCCCGTGCGCTAATGAAGATTGCCCCCTGTTCGTCCACCGAGATGATGCCCCGGCTGGAGAGGTCACCGGGCACGACGCTTTCATGCGAGCTGGGAAGTTTCAGCGGCGTGCGCTTATCGGCCTGTGCCAGCGTGCTCACGCACATAAAAAAAACCAGCAGAAGGAAGACCATATCGATCATGGGCGCCATCGGAAAGGTTTCCTCGGGCCTCTTGACTGTTTTGAGCCTGATCATGCAACCACAAATAATCCTAAGCTAATCGTTTCTTGGACTTAAGTATTGTTCACTGGGTTTAAACGTGTGTCCTTAACTCGCGAAGGCGGAATTTCGAGCGGATCTCTTGCGTCAGTCGGCTTCATAAGGTTCGGAAACATTGTCAAATTGGACTTGGAAAGGGTTATTGTTAATTTCAGAATTTAAGGACCTTGGCAGGCACGCCCATTACCGTTGTGTTCGGCTTCACGTTTTTAATGACTATGCTGCCGGCGCCTACTACGGCATCGTCGCCGACGCGCACTCCAGGCAGGATAGAGGCGTGTGAACCCATGAAGACTCCTTCGCCCAGGACTACTCCGCCTGTAAGATCGCAAAAAGAACTCATCTGGCACCAATCGCCCACCACAACGTCATGCCCCACCGCGCAATGTAGATTGAAGGAAACGAAATCTCCTATCTTGATGTCGCAAGTTAATGTGACTCCGGGGCAGAGAATGACGCCGGTGCCCAGCTCAACATTGCGGCCCAAAGTAACGGTGGGATGTATAATGTTGGCAAACGCCCCTCCTTTTTCCAGGATTTGCTGGCAGCAGGTTTTTTTGGCCTCGGGCCGGCCCATCGCGCATACAAAAAGGTCTTCGGACGCGGGTTGATAGTCCTTCACCGAAGCGAGGATTCCGCACTCTATGTTAAAGGATGCCAGGGATTCAGGGTTGTCGTCGAGGAAACCCTTGATTGTCCACTCTTTCTCGTGCTCGGGACATTCCTGCGCCCAACCGAATACTTCCCGCCCAAAGCCGCCTGCACCGATGATAATCAATTTTTTCATTTCCGCCCTTTCACCAAATTGAACAGGTCTTCGATCGAATTGCATTTTCCAAGATCAACACTTGAAATCTGCACCCCGTATTCTTCGTCAGCCATGGATAAAAAGATCAAAGCCGCCATGGAATCCCATTTGGCCAGGTTCCTGAAAGCGGTGTCCCTGCGGATGGATTCAAGTTCCATTTCCCCGATGGCTTCCGCGAATCGCTTGATGAATTCATCCATCTTAATCTTAATGAATTATTGATCCAGCATTATACATGGTAAACGCTTACAGCGCATGCTCTCAATCCCTCCAGCCGGGTCAGGCAGCTCGCCCATGAGAAGCCGACACCGAAGCCTGACATGACAACGTTGAGGGGCTTTTGGTCAAGCTCGGAGGCGAGGGAGTCGCAGATTATGGCGGGGATGGAGGCGCAGCTTTGGTTGCCGTATTTCTCCACCGTTGTGCAGGGCGCCTTGGCAATAGGGAGTTTGAGGCGGCGTGCAATGTTGCCTATAATATACTTGTTGGCCTGGTGGAACACCACGTAGTCAATATCCTCTATCGAAAAGTTCGCGTAAGCGAGAATCTCCCGGATGGCCTGAGGTTCCTCCTTGATGGAGAAATTGAAAACCTCCGCGCCGTCCATGTAGAGGTCTTCGGCGCAACGGATGTTGCCGTCCTCATCTTTCACTTCCCGACGCGTTTCGGCGTTCGGGCGTTTACGAAAAGCTCCTGCGGGTACTTTTACGAAATCGCTGCCCCGCCCGTCGGTGTGGAGTGAAAACCATGATGGATGTTCCTCGCCGGTTTTTTCCACCAGCGTGGCCGAACCGGCATCGCCGAATAGCGGCGCCACGGAGCGGTCTTTGGGATTTACGCAGCGGCTCAAGGTGTCGCCTGCAAGCAGGAGCGCCTTGTCGCAACCGCCGGCTTCTATCATCATGTAAGCCAGCCATAGCCCATAAACCCATCCGGAACAGCCGAGGTTGACGTCCAGGGCCGCTGCCCGCTTATCCAGTCCCAGACGACCATGCAGCAGCGCGGAGTTTGCCGGTTGGAAGTGATCGGGAGTTTGTGTGACGCAGATCAATGCATCGAGGGCCGCGGGATCGATGGCGCAAGCGGCGATGAGTTCTTCAGCGGCCTGTTGGCAGAGGTCGGCCGCCGTGGTTCGTTCATCGACTACATATCTTTGGTTTATACCGATATTTTTTTTAATGCGTTCGAGTTGCTGTTTATTTCCTCCATAGAATTCGATTTCGTCATCGATGCATTTGCGGATGTGTCCGACGGTGGTTACAATGCCGGAAATTTTAGCGCGGCTGAAACACGATTGTGGCATAGGTGCAAAAGGGTTAGGTCAGGAAGTTCTTCGGATCTTTTTGAAGCGTCCGCCGGATGATATTTCTTCAACCACGCGGATGCGGGTGGGAATCTTGTAAGGTTCGAGACGGCCCCGGCAAAAGCGCCGCACAGCTTTGCGTATGTATGCGGGGTCGCCGCGTTCCGTCGTCACTATGCGGGCCTCAACTGTCTGCCCGGTGATAGCGTTGGGTGCGCCGTGCACAAGGCAGTCGGCTACTTCAGGCATCTCCATGAGGGCCGATTCCACTTCAGATGGAAGCACTTTCTGACCGGCGACGTTTATCATTTCCAACTTTCGGCCGACGATGCGCAAGTAGCCGTCTTCGGCTTGCTCGACAATGTCGCCGGTGCGGAACCAGCCGTCCTCGGTGAAGGCGTCCATAGGGTAATTGAGGTAACCGAGGATTTGCGTTTTGGAGCGAAGCAACAGCTCGTCTTCGACTATGCGGTATTCGACATTCGGGTCGTCTATCTTGAGCAGGGTGCTGGAGTTGGAAAGGCTGCGGGTATGTGCTATGCCGGTTTCGCTGGTGCCGAAAGTTTGGAGTAATTTCACTTTGGGGAAGGCGTTTTCCAACCGATTGAGCAGACCGCCGTGCATCGGCTCGGTACCGTAGGTAATTATTTTCAGGCAACTGAGGTCATGTCTAAGATGCGCTTCGCTCATCAGGATGAGGTTCAGGAAAGTGGGCGAGGCGGGCAATACATTGACCTGCCGCCTCTCAATCAATGCGCAAACACTATCTGTCCGGCGGCTTTCCGGAATGACCAGGGCGGCACCCATAGCCATGACGTTAAAGAGGGTGTTGAGTCCACCAATGTGGTCAAACAACAGAAAGGCTAGCAGCGTCAAATTATTGGGCGGCTTGCCCCTGTAAGAATCGAGAAGGTTGTCTAGGTCGTGAATCATGGCCTTGGGTTTGCCCGTGCTGCCACTACTGAAAAGAATTAGTCCTGCTCTGTTCTTCCTCCGCAAACGGCCGATTAGAGCATTCTCTTGCGGCTTACCTTCCATCTGCTCGCAGGAGGTATCTTTATCTGTCGGCTTTAATAACCATTCGACATGCCCCTCTTCTACACGAGACCTTACCTCTCCTGCTGATTCGGCGGAAATCGGCGCAATGATGTTGTGGTTGCGGTAGAGAGCCAGCAATAGCGCGACGGCCTCGTAGGAATAATCAGATTGCAAGGCAACCACCGTCCCTGGAGCAATTCCCCAATCGTGTAACTTTGCGTGTGCGCTTTCAATACGCTCGAGTAATTGTGAATATGAATAGCATTTATCCCGCTCGAAGATAAACGTTCTATCTCCGTGCCCGGCAATCGCGGAGAATATCCACTGTTGTTGGGCGACCTCAGCCATTTACGTCTCCAGGGTTATAATAAAGAAATTTGACATCAGGAATCTCCGTTAAGCAAGGTCTCGATGTATTCCGTCAGGCTGGAGACCTTACGAAATGGAGAATGCGTCCGGCTCATGACACGCTCATCCGCAATTACAATATCCTTTCCGAAAGAAACTTTGAGGCGCTCTTCAACCTCGGCGATCAGGAAGACCAATGCAAGGCTGTCGATTGACGAATGATGGCCAAAGAGCCGGGTGTCGGATGTGGGGTTTTCCAACTCGGAAATTCCCCACTCTTCGTTAAGGCAGAGAATGCTCTCTTTAATCAACTCGAAGATCTTTTCTTTCATACGCGAGGCCTTGCGCGGACCAACAAATATTCAACCTTTCTGCAAAGGCCTGAGCAACGCCAAATTTCACCCACTCATTGATCCGGCGAAGCGGGATCTTCGTGCGGCTCATCTACCGGCCGGGCAACACCCGTGAATTCGGGCATGGTGGCATGGCCTTCTCCGCTTATTCCTTCGCGTTTTATTATTTTCCAAATAGTCAGCAAAAGGATTTTCAAGTCGAGCCAAGAGTTATGGTTGTCCACATACCAGACGTCGTATTTAAAGCGTTCCGGCCAATCGGTCAGATTGCGTCCGTTGATCTGAGCCCAACCCGTTATGCCGGGGCGTACTTCGTGGCGCCGGGCTTGTTCGGGGCTGTAGCGTTCGAGATACTCAATGAGCAGGGGCCGGGGGCCCACCAGGCTCATTTCGCCTTTGATGACGTTGATAAGTTCAGGCAACTCATCTATACTTGTGCTGCGCAGGAATTTTCCGAATCGGGTCAATCGTTGATCGTCGGGCAGCGGGTGGCCCTCGGCATCGGGGGCATCAGTCATAGTGCGGAATTTAATCAAGGTGAAAATTTTTCCGTTAAAGCCCGGGCGTTTCTGACGGAAAAATACCGGCGATCCCAGGCTTATTCGCACCAGCAACATTACTATGACCAGCAATGGCGACATTAACGCCAGTGCGAATCCCGCCCCCAGCAAATCAATAAGACGTTTCATGAACTCCTTAGATATTAACAGGAAAACACGATTGGAGAATAAAATAACAGCTCTTAAATAAATTGAACAGGGTGCGATTTTGACCCTATGCTCCGGGCATCGGATTTCCTGAATATCAATTTGCCTTCCGTCCCTACCGGCGTCCTTTTAAAATTCCCTTGGATACCGTCCGGAGTTCTTGGGAAGTGCGCGAAGGCATCATTGTGCGGCTCGAAGACGCGGCGGGGCGCACAGGCTTCGGTGAAATCGCCCCCCTCGAAGGGTTCGGCACCGAAAGTATGGCCGAAGCCCTTGAGTATTGCACCGCCCTGGGTGAAAGAGCCGATAGAGCAGTTTTATCTGAAACACCGCAATACTTGTCATGTTGCGCCTTTGGCTTGCATTCGGCCCTAGAAATGTTGAACGACGCCGGCCCCAGTCCCATAGGCCGCATGGTGGAGATATGCGCTTTGCTACCCGCCGGAACCCAGGCTTTGAATGCTCTGAGCAGCTTTGCGGAACAGGGATTTCGCGCTTTTAAGTGGAAAATCGGAATCGGGAACATTTCCTCCGAGCAAAATCTATTCCGCGAAATTATCCGAGCACTGCCGAGTGGGAGCCGCCTCCGTCTCGATGGCAATGGCCGGTTTGCACTGGCCGAAGCCGAATCATGGCTGCGCCTTTGCGATGAATTCGGGGTAGAGTTCTTCGAACAGCCGCTGTCGTCTGAGCATTTTAACGATCTCCTGAAGCTGGCCCGCGATTTTAGAACACCCATCGCTCTGGACGAGTCGGCCGCGGGCCTGGAAAGCCTGATAAAGGCAGTCGAGGGGAATTGGCCCGGACTCCTCGTTGTGAAGCCGGCCATAATGGGCGCCCCGGAGGTCTTTCGGAAGTGGCGCCCTAACTGTACCTGCCCGCTGATCTTTTCTTCGGCTTTCGAAACCGCAATAGGCTACCAGGCGGGATTGCGACTGGCAGCCGAGGCAGACTCTACTGGTTATGCTTCCGGCTTCGGCATAGGCGGATTTTTCCCCAACGATGGATTTCACCTGCATGAGGCCGGCCCGCATGTCGATCCCGACCAATGCTCTACACAGGACTTCGTTGCCTTATGGGACCGGATTGGAACAAGCTGAAGCCCGGCATCGCAAGGCTCGGACTAGATTCCGACAAGGTCGAAGAATTCGAGCCCTTGGCCCGTGCAAAACCGGGATGCCGGGTATTGATCTGTGAGGAGGACCCCCGGCGGTTCCTCACCTCTTTTTTCGCGGCTATGCGTAAGGATTGCGCGATTTTTCTGTGTAACCCCGGTTGGAGCCGCCATACCTGGCAGCAGGTTATTAGTATTGCCCGGCCCCATTTTGTGGCGGGGAATCCGCCTCCTGGCGCACTGGACGATAACAACCCGGCTGACGCTGCGGATACTCCAGCCATTATGATCCCCACGAGTGGAACCGGTGGCGCCATACGCTTCGCCGTTCACACTTGGGAATCACTCGGCACAGCCGCTCGCGGGTTCCTGGAATTTTTCGCAGAAACGCCCCCCAACAGTTACTGCGTGCTCCCGCTCTTTCATGTAAGCGGACTCATGCAGGTCGTCCGGGCGCTGCAAGGCGAAGCCCGGGTTGATTTCTTCGATTTAAAAACGCCGCCCGCGGGACAAGCTCCGGCCTTTAACCCGGGTGATTTCATCATCTCAATTGTTCCTACACAACTTTGGCGTTTACTGGCCGAGCCGCATTACGCCGCTTGGTTGAAAACATTTCGTTATGTCCTGTTGGGAGGCGGACCCGCCGAAGCCGGATTGCTCGATGCCGCACGGGCAAAAAACATTCGCCTTGCCCCCTGCTACGGGACTACGGAGACCGCCGCTTTGGTCGCCGCTCTCAAACCGGAGCAATTCCTGGCCGGAGCAAAAGGCGCCGGCTATCCCCTACCCCATGCCAGGATTTTCATTCGCGATGAAAAAGGCGGACCCACGGAGCCAGGATGCCACGGTTCGATTACCGTTGAGGCCGGCTCGCTTTCCCATGGATATTACGGCGAAGAACCGGTCATCCCCGGAACCGCCTTTGCAACCGGCGATGAAGGTTGCTTCGACGACGAAGGCAGCCTCCACGTCCTTGGCAGGACTGACCGCATCATTATTTCCGGCGCCGAAAAAATTGACCCGAGAACCGTTGAGGAAGCACTGCGGGCCACCGGACTCGTCGCGGACATTTTAATTTTCGCCCAGCCTGATTCAGAGTGGGGCCAGCGAGTCGTCGCCCTATACGTGCTCAAGGATCCGAATGCCGGCGCGGAAAAACTTCGCCAATCAGCCCGCGAACGCCTCGATCCTCATCAAGTACCCAAAAAGTGGATACAAGTCGAACGCATCCCCCGCAACGCTCTCGGTAAGGTCGACCCCGGCAACCTTCCAAAAGAGTAACCCCGTTTCCTGGCGACTGTGGACTTTGATCAGGTTTCCTCAAACTTGCGTTCGAAGAGGGCGTGCATTTCTTCCAGGAGTTCTTCGGCTTGTTCGCCGGTAGCTGAGAAAAGCAGTTCTGTCCCCTGCCCGGCGGCCAGCATCATAATGCCCATGATGCTTTTGCCGCTTACCTGTTCGTCATCTTTTTCAACTATGACGTCGGCCTTGTATTTATTGGCAACGCGCACGATCATAGCGGCAGGCCGGGCGTGGATGCCCAGCTTGTTTATGACCACTAAAGTACGTTGCTCTGCAAGATTTTGGGGAGTTGCTTTCTTGTCTGCCATTCAAGACGAAAGGGAAAAGGGAGAGGCAACTTGATTAAAGGGCGGCGCCGGCATCGTCAAGTATTTTTGATTTTTAACAGGTTGCTGTAAACCCGGATAAGCAGTGATTGTGGCTTAAACGGTTTCAGGAATAAAATCGTGCTGGATGTTCCATAGGCGCGCATAACGGCCGTTGCTTTCAATCAGGCTGTGATGATCGCCGCGTTCGACAATTTTACCGTGGTCGAGCACAACGATTTGGTCGGCGCTTTTTACTGTGGAGAGACGGTGGGCTATGATCAGGACTGTGCGGTGCGCCATCAAGGTTTCGAGGGCTTTCTGAATATAGCTCTCGGTGACTGTATCGACACTGGAGGTTGCTTCGTCAAAGATAATGATCGGAGGGTTGCGCAGGAGTACCCGTGCGATGGTGATGCGTTGCTTTTCACCCATGCTCAAGCGGATGCCGCGCTCGCCTATATTGGTTTGAATCCCTTGGGGCAAGCGGCTGACAAAGTCCCAGGCCCGCGCTCCCTGCAGGGCTTCTATGAGCCGATCTTCAGAAGCGTCCGGGCGGGCCAGGCGCAGGTTGTCCTCGATTGAACCGTCGAAAAGGAAAGGGTCCTGGGCCACGTATCCAATGTTGCCGCGCAGGTCGGCAAGGGACAGGTCGCGCACGTCGGTCGGGCCGATTTTGACGGATCCACGGTCCACGTCGTAGTAACGAAGCAGGAGATTGGCGATCGTGCTTTTGCCCGCCCCTGTATGGCCGACCAGTGCGGTGATTTGACCTGCCGGCAGGTGAAGGTTGAGGCTATGAATAACCTGGTCGCGTTCGGGGTAGGTGAAATGGACGTCATCGTAAGTCACCGGGAGCAACCCATCGGGGAATGGCTTGGGTTGTGCGGGGTTGGTTATCTCTACGGGATGGTCGAGTATCTCGAAAACGCGGTCGCCGGAAGCCTTGCCGGCGCTAAGCAAATGATTAAGCCCTGTCATACGGCTTATCGGTTCGTAGAGCATGCGTGAAAAGGCGAAGAAGGTAACGAACTGGCCAAAAGTGAAAGCAGGGTCGGTGCTCAGCAAATAGCCTCCCATTCCCACCACCGCCACCATGCCCAAACTGGCGATGAAGTTCGAACCCGGACTGTAAACCGACCAGCGATACATGGCCTCGAGTACGCGATTTCGAAATTCATCGGCGATTTCCAGAAACCGTTGTTGCTCCTTCTCCTGAAGGGAGAACGACTGGATGAGCCGGTTGGCCTGGATATCCTCCACCAGCAAGCTGTTCATTTCCGCGGCGCTCTCTCGCACCCGTTTCCACCTGCGGCGAGTGTTTTGGGCGTATCGAATGCCCGCTAGTATAAGAAAAGGCAATGGCGCTACCACAAAGACAGCCAACAGGGGGTGCTTCACAAAGAGAATGATTGTAATGCCGACTATGGTCAATAGGGCGGTCGTGCCCTGCTCGGTGCCGTCCAGTAGGGCTTGCTCGACGGCACCGACGTCCTCAATGACTCGCGACGCGATCTCGCCGCTCTTGCGACGGTCGTAAAACGATACCGGTAGTTCGAGCAGCTTGGCATGAAGGTCGCGCCGCAAGTCTATAAGCACCCGTTGCTCCAGCGTGTTATTTACGCGGATGCGCAGGCAGTTGAGCAGGTCCCGGAAAGCGAAACACAGAGTGATGACCGCCATGCCGATGGCCAGTGAGGTAAGTTCGCCGGTAGTAATCAACTGATCGATCACCCAGCCCATAACCAGCGGAACCGCCAACATAAACAAGGTGCTGCCGATAGCCAGACCCAGTGTGAGCGCGTATAATGAACGATAGTGGAACAGATAGGCTGATACCCTCCAGATTGTATTCATCGGCAATTATTTTTTGAAGCCACGGCGTCCTGAAATTCGCTTGGTAATTTTTTCAGCCTAGCTAGCATAGAGCTATCTGCAATGACAAAACCTGACACAGGAGAAGTTCTCTACGACCTGCCTTCAACCTATGAGGCCAAACCCTTCGGGCTGCTGCATCTGCCGCGATTCATCGGTAAAATCCGCAAACACCTTGCTGGCCAGTTACCCAAATCCTATCAGCGCAACTTCACCAAGGGTTTCGACGGGTTCCTTTGCCTGCACTTGGGCGTCGAACCGCAGGACGTCATCGAGGCCGTGCGCGTTAGCCGTAACGAGGAAGAGTTGAATGAACGGCTCAGGAAGTTATTTCCAGAGGACTTGAAGGCTTTCGAATGGAATCGCAAACTCGTGCAGATGGGTATGAGAAGCATGGGCAAGGAAAAACTGGAGGAGGTAAAGGCGGATATGGGCCTGAATGACCGCGATGACCTTCTCAGCTTTGCCGATATGATTGAGTTCGATGAGGATCGCATTGATTAACGAAACCAACGAGTATTCGAACCAGGCTTGTTTATTTTCCGGCGGGGGATTATCTTTTCATCAATGAAGCCTGGCAGAAAGAATATCTTAACCATTACCGGCGTGTGGTTCCTGTCCCTGGCGGCGGTTTTTGCGCTGGGTGCCCTTTCGGGTTTCGCCCTGCGCGTGGCGCGTGAAAGAGTTGAAGTTTCTCCGGACCCCGGTCGTTCCACAGAGGTGGCCGAGCGGGCCGTCATCGTTGAAAAATTGACGGGTCAAAAACCTCCTCCTGCCGCGCTCCACGGCTTTGCGCCCGAGATGCGACAGGCTCTTGCCCGTGCTCTCAAAGGGCCCGACGCGCGGGAACGTTCCTACCAGGCCCGCCGGATTCTGGAAGGTGTGACTCTACGTGAAATCTACGAGTCGGTTAACTTTATCAACAGCCTGTCGGTGGGACCGCGGAGGGATGAAGCCCAGGAATTACTGCTCGAGCGCTGGGGCGCCCTCGACGGCCGTTCCGCCGTGGCATACGCATTAAGCGAAACCGATTATTGGCAGCGGGAGAGGGCCGTTGCGGCCGCGCTTGTGGGATGGGCCGATGTTGAGCCCGAAGAGGCCTGGAACTGGGCGTTGGAAAATCCCGGGGATGACACTTTCAGCAGCGCGCGCCTCAACTTACTGATGCGCCGCATCGCGCAAACCGATTCTCTGCTGGCTTTCAGCTATGCAGCAGCAATACCCGACGAGGCATTACGCATCGACGCCATTAAAAGCGTTTCCAGTGTACTGGTGGACAACGATCACCGGGCCGAGGCCATCGTCCTTGTAGAAAATTTACCGAATGGATTACCCCGGTCCCTGGCCATCGCCCACCTCGCCCAAGGGTGGAGCCGCTACGAGCCCGAAATGGCCGCCGCCTGGGTTAAAGGCCTGGAAGACGAATCGGCCCTCCTGCAAGCCGCTCCCGCGGTGGCCCGCATGTGGTCGGCTCTCGATCCGTCGCGATCTGCTGATTGGGCCTTCGACTTACCCGCCGGAAATACACGGCGGGAAAGCATTCGTTCCGTTATCGAACGCTGGCTGGAAGATGCCGGTCCAAATGAAGCCGCGCAATGGCTAAACCAGAACCCCGCCCATATCGATCTCGATAACGCTTTCCAGAAAGTGGGGTTTGCCATGATGGAAATCGATCCCTCCGCGGCTATAACTTGGGCGGAGTCAATTACCGACATCAACCTGCGCAATGTCACCGCAAGGCTGATCGCCGCCAGGTGGAGCCAGATCGATCCCCAAGCGGCTCAGGCCTATATGGAATCTTCGGGCCTGCCGACCGTGGAAATGAAAATTATACAGTTAGATCCCACTGAGCCTACCGAAGTGAAACCGGGCACAACGATCGAAATCATTACACCGGTCAACCCATGAAGAGGTTAAAGGTTCAAAAGTCATCCTCTTCCTCATAATTCCCCTCTTATATCTGTGATTATCTGCGTAATCTGCGGTTAAAAATAAAATAAACTTCATACGATGAGAACGGCGTTAAATATTTTATGCCTGATCGCACTCCTTTTCATTGTGGGAGTGCAATTTGTCCGGGTCGGAGATGTCTCCGAGCCTGTACTCAGCGGACCTTTATCTGAAAAGTTGTCGGCCGAACTGCCGGGCTGGCGAGTGGAAGACCGCACCCTGGGAGAAACCGAAGCGGTAATACATCGCGTCGGAAAAGTGCTGAATTTTAACGACTATGTTTACCGGGAATACAAACGGGGTGACCTGCGGTTTACCGCTTACGTAGCATACTGGAGGCCAGGAAAAATGCCCGTTCGCCTGGTAAACGCCCATAACCCCGACCATTGTTGGAGCCTGGTCGGTTGGCGGTGCACGGCGCTGGAATCAGAGGTCGAAAAGACTCTCGCCGAGGGCTCCCTCAAGCCCGCGGAATGGCGAATTTTCGAGAAAAAAAACCAGAAGGAATATGTTTTTTACTGGCATGTAGTCGGCGACCGGATTCATTCCTACGGGGGTTTTGCCGACGTCCCTCCGGTTACTTTTATACTTACAGATCTGTGGAATTACGGGTTCAACCAGAGAAGGGAACAGTTCTTTGTCCGATTAAACAGCAGTCAGCCCTTCGACCGCCTATGGACTGAACCGGGGTTTCAAAAAATACTGGGACAACTAAGAGACCTCTGCCTGGCCGGCCCCTGACCGATCAGCGACCAAGGACCAATGACTAAGGACTAACGTTCATCCTGCGGGACTGAGCCGGCCATAACGGTTATCATTTTGTCGGGATCGAGGTATTTTTTGATGTTGGCGTTGACCGATTTCAGAGTAACTGCTTCGACGTCCAACGAATATTGATCGAGATATGTTACCGGGTAACCTCGCTGAACGAAGGAAAGTATCTGGCCGGCCAATCCACCCGTAGTGGCCAGGCGTACTTTGTAGGAGCCGATGATGGTGTCCTTTTTCGCGCGTAATTCGTCGGCGGTCACCCCCTCGCGGTGCCATTTATTTAATTCCCGACGGACTGAGAGCAATCCGTTATCCAGCAGTTGAGGAGCGAAAGAAGCATAGATGCGCCACAGCCCGTCGCTGTAAACATCGCCTCGCATGCCGGCTCTGACATGATACGTCAATCCTTCCTCATCACGGACGATTCGCATAAGTCGGGCCGAGAAATTCCCTCCGAATATATAAGTGCCGAGCATTAGGGGAAGGTAATCGGGATCGGTTCTTTTCAAGGCGCTGGGCATACCGATCAGGACGCTGACACTAGGCTTGTCCTTCATGTAAACAATGGTTTCCGGCCCTGGCGTAGGAGCCAATGCTTTGGGCGTAATGGGAAGATCCACACCGCCATTCCAGCCGGCGAAGGCGCTTTTCATTGCCCGGTGCAGTGTTTTGGGATCCAAGTCGCCGACGGCAACAAGGATCATGGATTTTGGACCATAATGGCGGGAATAAAACGCCTTTAGGTCATCAACGGTCACTTTTTCAATATCGTTTATGAAGTCTTCGAGAGGCGGCATGTAATTTGGGTGTTCCGGGGGGAAAGCGAGTCGGCTGAGAGAGCGGGATGATAGGGTATCGGTACTTTCCAAAGAGCGTTTGAGTCCGCCGATACGTTGCTTTTTTAGCTTCTCCAGTTCCTCCAGGTCGAAAGCGGGTTGTCTGAGTTGCTCGGCGAGCAAATCAATGACAAGTGGCAAATCCTTTTTTAGGCATTTGCCCGAAATGCCCAAATTGTGAACGCCCACGGAAAACGATAGAGATGCTCCCACTGATTCGAGTTTGTCGGCCAGAGCGAACTTGTCCTGCTTTGTCGTACCCTTGTCGATCATGTGACCGGTCATGTCCGCCAGGGCCAGTGAATCGCCCGGACTGAAAAAATCTCCGGCAAAAAGGCTTCCATGCAGAGTAACGACGTCCATGACCGAAGTTCTCATGGAAATCAAATCAATCCCGCGAATCGATTTACGGACTATGGCATCTGCATAGCTGGAAGCGGGTCGGCTTGACTTAATTGGCAAGCTTTCTGGGCTGCTAACTGTTTGTTGGATTTCGTTTCCTCCGGATTCGTCTCGAGTAAATGGCCCCATCCCATTGTCCGTTAGGCTTTGTCCATGACGAAAATACTGAACAGGTTTCTGATCGACCCATGATGAAGGAACGGAGTTATTTTCGACTGAGGTCTCGCCAGAAGGTAATGGAATAAAGTGACCCGTCGTGCTTGAGTCTTCGATCATGTAGGTTTTAACAACTCTTTGCACGTCTTGGGGTGTTACCTTTTTAAGCTCTTCGAGATACCGCACGTAAAAGGTCCAATCCCCCATGGCGATTGCCTCATTCAATTCGTCGGCGATGGAATATGAGCCGTCACGGGCAAAAGCGGTTTGTGCCGAAAGTAGATTGATTGCCCTGTCAACCTCTGAAGGACTGACGCCTGCCGTCTTGATATTTTCATAGACATCCAAAATAGCTTGCTCTACCTGCTCATGGGTGATTCCCGGGGCGAGGTACGCATATGGAATAAAGAGCCCCGGGTCTCTGAAAGGAAAATAGTCGTTTGAGATGCTAACGGCCAGTCCCTTATCTATAATGGCCCGGTAAAATCTGCTGTTCTTGCCAGTGGCCAATATGTAATCAAGAACAGTTAGCGGGAAAGTGTCATTATGGCCGCCCTTCGGAACTTTGTGTGCGATGCCCACCATACCCACTTGCCCAGTACGTTTAACGACTACACGCCGCGGCCCTCGCTGCTCCGGTTCCGTCGTATATACCTGCGGAATTGAATTTGGTGCTGACGGTATATTACCGAAATGTTTTTTTACCAAATTTAGAGCATTCCCGGTATTGAAATCGCCTATGATTGTAACGGTTGCATTGTCCGGCCAATAAAAGGTGTTATAGAATTTCCGCAATTTCTCAATTGGCACATTTTCAATATCTGAGCGCCAGCCGATTGTTGGATGGTGGTAAGGGTGCGCAATAAAAGCTGCCGCAATGATTTCTTTATCAAGGGAATAGTAAGGGTTGTTCTCGCCACGCTCGAATTCATTGCGAACGACGGTCATTTCCGGCTGTCGGTCTTCTTCGCGAAGACGAAGGCCGCGCATACGGTCAGCCTCGATTTTGATTGGTAATTCCAGCTGATCGCTTGGAAGGTTGGCGAAATAATTTGTCCGGTCTAACCATGTAGTAGCGTTTATTAATGCGCCTACGTTTTGTAACTGTTCAAAGACGCTCGTTCCGCTTTCCTTATTGAATTTCTCAGTACCTTTGAACATCAAATGTTCAAGCAAATGCGTGGATCCAGTTGTGCCGGTGACTTCGTTACGCGACCCGACAAGATATGTGATCATGAATGTAGCCACTGGTGCGGAATGTTCCTCAAGTAGCAGTACAGTTAAACCGTTCGTTTCCAAACGGTATTCTGTTATTCCTCCGAGTTCCTGTACTTGCTTATACCCCGGATAATCTTCAGCCATCAAAGGCATAAGCGCAGCGCATGTACAAATGACAATTAATTGAATTTTGTTTTTAAACATTGGGAGTCTCTTAAATAAAAGATTGAGAATAACGGACATTATTTCGCGGCCCAAGTTCGTTCAATGGTAAAACTGCAAGTTTTGCAGAGAAAAAAGCTGGGCAGAAAAGAAATGAAAACGTTTACATCGTTATCTGTTCTCCTGTATCCTTATGTTTTGATCAATCAGGATTGATATTTAGGATGAATTAGCCTTTTTGCCGAATGTGGAAAGGAAAATCATCAATATGCTAATATCCGTTGGGTTAACACCGCTAATACGTTTGGCTTGACCAAGAGTTCGCGGTTTCACTTCTGCAAGTTTATCAGCACTTTCCCTTTTTAGGCCAATAATGTTTTTGTAATCAATAGGTTCGGGGATTATAATTTTATCGATATGCGAGAGTCGTTCAATTTGTTTTAATTCTCGATCCAGATATCCCTTATATCGAATGCGATAAAGAACTTCATTCTGAACAGCCTGGTTTAGACTCTTGAATTCAGGTGGCAACATATTCGGATCCGCTCCCCTGCGAATACCGACGGCAAATGTTTCACCAGAAATAGCATCACTTTCCAAGCGTCCGAACCAATTCTCGATAGAGGAAATTTTTGCCGCAATCTGTTTTTTACGATCTGTTGGCAGGAGGCCACATCGGTCAGCATGTATAAATAAGCGTGATTCGGCACTTCCGTGGTTTAAAAGAAGCCTGTATTCTGCGCGGCTAGTGAACATTCGATAAGGTTCGTCAGTCCCTTTTGTAACCAAATCATCAATAAGAACTCCTGCATAACCTTCTTGGCGGCCAATCACCAACGGATCATCGTTTCTCAACTTCAATACTGCATTTATACCGGCCATAAGGCCCTGAGCGGCTGCTTCCTCATAACCTGAAGTCCCATTTATCTGGCCTGCGAAAAAGAGATTGGTTACTTTTTTTGATTCAAGCCAGGGGTGAAGTTGAGTTGGTGGAGCATAATCATATTCTACAGCATAAGCCAGCCGCAAAAGAACTGCTTTCTCAAGTCCGGTAATCGACCTAACCATCTTTATTTGAACATCATAGGGAAGGCTAGTCGAGAGACCGTTAATATACCATTCATCGGTGTAGCGCCCTTCCGGTTCGAGAAATAGACGATGACGTGTTTTATCCGCAAAACGTACTATTTTATCCTCAATGCTGGGACAATATCGAGGGCCAGTACCCTCAATTTTCCCGCTATACATAGCAGAGAGATGCAAATTCTTTCGTATTATTTCTTCAGTTTCAGCTCCCGTATAGGTAATCCAGCAGGAAATCTGATCTTTTCCAGGTAACCAACCCAGTTTGCTCTGGCCGGATTGTTCCACGTGGAACAAATCCTCCCCTTGGCGGGTATCGTAAAAGGCAAAAAACGTAGGATCCGGGTCGCCGGCCTGTTCTTCTAGGTTGGAAAAATCAATGCTGCGGCCCAAGATTCGCGGGGGAGTCCCAGTTTTAAAGCGTTTCAACTCAATTCCAGCCTTTAAAAAGCTTTTTGAGAGAGTATTAGCGCTGAAATCAGCGAGACGTCCGCCCTCATTTTTGTTTTTGCCCACATGCATTAGCGCCCGCAGAAATGTTCCGGTTGTGACGACTACCGTGGTTGCGAAGAAATCAATATCGAGGTTTGTGCGAATTCCGGTTACTCGGCCCTTTTTAATAATCAGGGCCTTAACCATGTCTTGAAAGAGGTAGAGGTTAGGCTGAAGCTCGAGGGTGTGCTTCATACGGAATTGGTAAGCCTTCTTATCGCACTGAGCCCGTGGAGCTTGAACGGCCGGTCCTTTTGAGGCATTGAGGAGCCGAAACTGAATAGCTGTGGTATCTGTATTTATAGCCATTTCGCCGCCCATGGCGTCAATTTCTCGAACCATGTGGCCTTTTGCCTGACCCCCGATAGCGGGGTTACAACTCATCTGGGCCACTGTGTCGATATTGCCGGTGACCAGCAGGGTGCGGGCTCCCATACGGGCAGACGCCAAAGCCGCTTCGCAACCGGCATGGCCTGCGCCGCAAACAATTACCTCATAAGGATTCTCAAGCCCGAATTTCATTTTCCGATACAGAATCTGGAAAACAAATTGTCCAGCATCCGTTCGTTGTCTATTTTACCGGTAATTTGCCCCAAGGCGTCTAGAGCGCCTCTCAAATCGCTTGCAACTAACTCAACAGGAACATGTTGTCGAATCTTATCCAAGGCTGCTTTAACACAGCTTTTGGCGTTTAGTAAGGCGTCCGCATGACGAGCGCTAACTATTACATTATCCTCTATGGGAATGAAAATGTCCTTTTCTAAATTTGTGACAAATGTCTGTATGAAATCTTTGATACCATGACCGGTTAGGGCGGATAGGCGGCAATGCAGCATTTCAGGCATGAATGTTGAGTGGTTCCGGCTTTCATCAAGGTCTATCTTGTTTTCTACCACAATTGTTTTATCTGGGGTGAATTGATTGCAAATGTCATCAGACAGGGTGGGAGATTTGATGCTGGTATCGATCACAAATAGATGAAAGTCAGCTGAAAGAATTTGCTCACGGGTTTTTGCAATTCCAAGCTTTTCAATGTCGTTCCCGGCTTCACGTAAACCTGCGGTATCGATTAGGCGCACAAAATATGAGCCGAGGAAGGTATTTTCTTCAACGTAGTCCCGGGTCGTGCCTGGCTGATCTGTAACTATTACCCTTTCATGCCCTGTCAAGGCGTTCAACAAGCTGCTCTTCCCTGTGTTTGGTGGGCCCACAATCACAGTTTTAACGCCATTGTGCAAAAGATTGCTGTAACGACTCGTACTCATAAGATGGTCTATTTCTTCCTGGAGTCGTGCCAGCTCCATAGCAGGGCCGTCAGCATCTTGATCAGGCAGATCCTCCTCAGGAAAATCGATGTATGCCTCAATAGAAGCAATGACTTCCAAAAGGCTGTTTACTAATTGGTTAACTCGTTTCCCTACGGAGCCTTCAAGTTGTTTTCGGGCAGCATCGAGTGCCTTTTCGCTCCGGGCTTGAATAAGGTCCATAACCGCTTCGGCCTGGGATAAGTCCATTTTACCGTTCAGAAAAGCGGTCCTGGTGAACTCCCCTGGCTCGGCCATTCGGCAGTTTCGATTCAAAAGGTCTTCAATTATTTGCTGTGCAATTAATGGACTGCCGTGGCAGCAAATTTCAAGCAATGGTTCTCCAGTATAGGATGAATCATTTTCAAAATAGATGTATATAACTTCATCAATGGTTTTACCAGTTACGTTACGGAATTTAGCATATGTGGCCTTTCGCGGAATAATGTTCGTTGAATGAAAAACCTCTGTAACTAAATTCTTACAAAGTGGTCCGCTCAATCGGACCATTGCGATTGCCGACTCTCCGGAAGGTGTGGCCAAGGCCAAAATTGTCTCATCAAAAGGCATCGTTGGAAATACTTTGGGGGTAACCAACTTGCCTCAAAACACGAACGGGTCAAGTTCTCAAGATTCGGTGTAGAACTCAGTATGAGAATTCTGAGGAGGAGCTTTGAGAGGAAGATAAAGTCTGATATTGCCCGATAAGCGGATTAAAGAAAAAGAATTAGCAGCCGACTCGAACAGCAGGTATTGCGAAAGCAATAAATTAATGGCCTGAATCTGCCTCACGGCTGGCCACTGTGGTTCCAGCCTCAACTTTAACGGAATTGAGAATCTTATTTGTAATCTCTTGCATAACATCATGGTTATCAGCAAGATACTTCTTAATAGCTTCACGGCCTTGACCGATTAAATTTCCTTTATACGATATCCACGAACCCTTTTTCTCAAGGATCTTGTGCTCAATGCCGAGATCGAGGATAGAGCCGGTCTTGGAAATTCCTTCATCATACATTATGTCGAATTCGCAGACTGTAAATGGTGGCGCAACCTTGTTTTTGACAACCTTGATTCGAGTACGGTTTCCGATAACCCGTCCGGTAGTGTCCTTAATTGCTCCGATACGGCGTATATCAATTCGGACGGATGAGAAGAATTTTAAAGCACGGCCACCAGGAGTAGTCTCCGGGTTACCGAACATTACGCCGATTTTTTCCCTTATCTGGTTTGTGAAAATGCAAACACACTTGGTCTTGCTTATTGCTGCTGTCAGTCGCCGCATTGCCTGGCCCATAAGACGTGCTTGCACGCCAACTGTTGGATCGCCCATTTGTCCTGCCAACTCAACTTTGGAAACAAGGGCTGCAACTGAATCAATTACAATTATGTCAATGGCTCCGGATCGAATCAAGGTTTCGGTGATATTAAGAGCATCCTCACCGCACTCAGGTTGCGAAACCAAAAGTTTATCCAAGTCTACTCCCAAAATGCGTGCGAAACGAGGGTCCATGGCATGTTCTACGTCGACGAAAACTGCGTTACCGCCAAGTTTCTGTGATTCGGCAATGACACTCAGGCAAAAAGTAGTTTTTCCAGAGCCCTCGGGGCCGTATATTTCGCAACAACGGCCTCTCGGTATTCCTCCAACACCCAATGCAAGGTCAATGGCGACAGAACCTGTTGAAATTACCGGGATATTTGACATTGCCGCGTCACCCATGCGCCTGATTGCCCCATCGCCGAACTGTTTATTAATAGATGATAATGCCAGGTCCAGTGCTTTTATGCCAATTTTTCCGGCAGGCCTGATTTTGGTAGGTGCTTTTTTACTCATATAAAATTCAATAAAGGTGAGAGCCAAAGAATTAGATCAATGTTAATAATTTGCAAAGTAAATTTGCAGGGTTTTATTCAAAATAAGTTAATAGGCTCAAATGATTCAGGAGTATGACGGAGAATAATTCCATCAAGTTTTCACTTATTATTCCCGCGTTCAACGAGGAGGCCTATTTGCCGCTATTGTTTGAGACGGTAGAAAAAGCCCGTTTAAATTATCTGCATGGAGCAGAGAAGATAGAGGTTATTGTTGCAGATAACGGTTCCACTGATGCTACCGCAGAGATTGCCAGCCTGCACGGATACAGGGTTGTGAGCGTGGAAAAGCGAGCTATCGCTGCAGCTAGAAATTGTGGCGCCAACTCGGCCCGGGGGGAAGTGCTCGCCTTTGTGGACGCTGATTCAAAAATCCACATAGAAACCTTCAATGCCATAGATCGTTGCCTGAGCACAGGTAAGGTTATCGCCGGTGCTACCGGGATTAGGATGGAGCGGATGTCACCGGGTATTGCAGTAGCATACTTGCTGATTGTGCCATTGCTTGTGTGCTTTGGGATGGATGCCGGGGTGATATTCTGCCGTAGGGAAGATTTCGAGAAGATTGGCGGGTATAACGAAGATATGTTGGCAGCAGAGGATATTCGCTTCCTTTGGGATTTAAAACGGCTGGGAAAAACTTCCGGACGAAAGCTCGCCCGCGTCACTTCTGTCAGAACGATCACCTCGACACGCAAGTTTGACGAGCTGGGTGATTGGCATTACGTATCCTTGATCTTACGCACTCTACTTGTAGTTCCGTTCTCGAGGCGGAAGGTCAAAAAAATAATCGAAGACTATTGGTATGACGTTCGGTGTTAGACTGATTTGGATCTGTTGTCTAAACAGCGAGCCCACATAAAAGTTTAACTGCGATAAACGAACAGGTACGGACAGTCGCTGTTTGGATAAACGTTTAACTGCGATAAACGAATATATCCCAAACCAGACCACCCAAGAAAACGTATAACTGCGTTATACGTAAAGGCTTTTCGCACAGATACTTATTGGCTCTAAAATTCGTATTATCTCCCGGAAAGATAATCCTACCGGGCTAATTAGAGCTTTGATTGGGGAAGGTCCACGGTCCCAGGCGGGTAGGGCGGGCTAGAGACTTATCGAGCAGATCGAGGAATTTTGTCCGAGGCATATCACATGCGCCAAGAGAGGCCATGTGCCGTGTAGGCACCTGGCAATCGATCACTTCGAAATCCCAGTCTGTCAGCAGTTCGGCCAAGTGGAAAAAGGCTACCTTGGAGGCGTTGTCGACTCTGTGGAACATCGATTCTCCAAAAAAAACTGTCCCGAGTGAGACTCCGTAAAGACCGCCCGCCAGGACGCCGTTATGCCAGCATTCCACACTGTGGGCATACCCGCTGCGATGAAGCTCGACATAGGCCGCAATCATTTCATCGGTTATCCAGGTGCCCGTCTGGCCGGGCCGCGGTATTTTCGCGCATGCTTCTATGACCTCAGTGAAAGCCGTGTCGAGTGTGACCTTCCAGTTGGGCTCCTTGAGGGATCTGAGCAAGCTGGCGCTGGCACGAACAGCGTTGGGGAAAAGAACGAATCGCGGGTCGGGACTCCACCAAAGGATTGGTTCTCCCTGCTCATACCATGGGAAAATACCCTGCTTATAGGCCGCCAGCAATCGATTCATGGTGAGGTCTCCACCGAAGGCCAGGGGCGCTTCCCGGGGAGCCCTGCGGGGGTCGGGAAAACTACAGGAGGGATTCATCATTGCGACGCCGTTCATGTTTGCGGGTCGGATTTCCCTCCGGCATGGTCTGCATAGATACTGACCTTGGCTTTATGATCGCCGATAACGGCTTTGGCTCTTTTCAACGCCCGCGAGGTCGAAAGCAACGGGTTCTGGGTGACATCGGGGAAGATATTTTCGCGGCCGATTACTTCTATCAAACCGGAGTTTTTGAAGACCCGGATGACTTCCTTGCGCGCCTCGCTCACTAGTAGGCAACGGCCGCTCTCACTCATGTAGCGGCTCAATTCATCCAGGGCCAAAACGCTTGTGGCATCAAGGTGGTGGGCGTTGCGCATTTTAAGAACTACAACTTTGAGGTTGGGGTCCTCGACCACCCGGCGCATTTGGTCTTGGAAGAGGTCGGCCGCGCCGAAAAAGAGCTCGCCTTCTACGTGCACTATGGACACTTCGGGGCCGGGCCGTCGTTGTTCCTCCAGTTGAGTCAGGCCGCCTTCTTCGGTAAAAGTATATTCTATCAGCTCCGGCACCGAGGCCTTGCGAAGGAAGAGCATGATTGAGGTGGCCGTTCCCAGAATAATTCCAAAGTCGAGCGCCACCAGCAGCGCCGCTAAAAATGTTGTGGCAAATACAATGGCGTCCGAGCGGGTTGTTTTGACTACCACCCGGATGGTGTAGCGGTTGATGAGTGAAGCGCCGATGATGATCACCAGCATTCCCAGAGAGGAAACGGGAATGTATTTAAGATAGGGGCCCAGGACAAATGCGGCGATTACGCAAATTAGTCCGCAGTATAAACTGGCCAGCGAAGTGGCCGCCCCACTGCTCCAATTAAGTTGTGAACGGGTGAGTGAACCCGAGGCGGGCATCCCGCCATACATGGCGCATCCGAGGTTCGCCAGCCCAAGACTCAGCATTTCCTGGTTTGTGTTCAGCCGTTCTCCGGAACGCGCGGCTAAAGATTTGCCGATCGAAGAACCTTCGACGATGGAGAGAAAGGCAATTATGAGGGCCATCATGGCAATGTCATTAAGCCTATCCGTCTGCAGAGTAGGCAGGGTAAGGGTCCAATTGCTCACATCGATGGCGCTCAGGCATTCGACCGGGCCGGCAAATGATGAACCGAGGGCCTGGTATTGTGCTAGAAAATGATTCAGGCCGGCAGTAACCAGTGACATGATTACCAGCGTCAGGGCCACATTGGGCCAAGTTCGCCATTTCCTCCTCAAGAAAATAAAGAGCAAAGCGGTTACCAGGCCGATGAACAGGGTGGGAACATGGGTGTCCAGGACATGCCCCCCGGTGAGCTTGATGATGCCGAAAAACCCGGTCATGTCGGGAATTTCGAAATCGATCCCGAGCACCTTGCGAATCTGATTGAGGATAATAAAGAAGGCCGCAGCCGTGATGTAACCTGTGACCACCGTGCGCGAGATATACTGGATGAGGTGGGCCACATGCAAAAAAGCCCCCACAATCAGGTAAATGCCTACAAGTGAGAGCACCAAGGGCATCAGCGCCACCTTTTCCTGCGCCGTTACCCCAAGGGCCAGAAAGGAAGTGAAAACTATCACCGAGGTAGCGTTGGTCGGACCGAATATGATTAGCCTCGACCCGCTGAAAAGGCCTCCGACGATTGTAGCAATCGCCGAACCGTAAATGCCGTACTCGATGGGTATACCGGCAATAATAGCATAAGCCATGCCCTGCGGAAAGGCCACCAGCGCAACATTGAATCCGGCCTGTAAGTCCCCGCGCAACTTCTCGCGGTTATACCCTTGAATGGTTTTTCGGACGGGGAAAAAGTCCAGTTGGGTTTTCCGCACCAACTCCGAGGTCTCTCGGCGAACGGTCCGCCAGAATTTTCCGACATTCATTACTCAGGTACTCCGTCCACTTTAATTAAAAAAATAACAAACATTGACCGGAATACGATAACAAAATTTTTCTCTAACTCGAAAACAATGGGCAAACTTTCTCAGAGTCAGTTTGCAATCGAATCTAAAATCCTTTTAGAAAAAATACCATGCCAATCGATTCTTCGACCAGAATCTTTCCGCCTTTCGACCTTAAACGTCTTCTGCATACCGTCTTTGAACTCAAGAGGGACGATCGCATTTGCATCCTGATCGACCTCGAGAACCCCGCAGACATCAAGGACTTTGCTTTCCTGCAGGATCGTTCTCTGGACATACAACGTAAAGCCTATGAAGTGTTTTACCAGGGACTGAGGAATGGCCTGCTCGACGAAATCGGTCTGCGAGGTGGCGATATATACGCCTATACTATCACCGGCGGAAGCAATCTCGATTTCCCGGCGGAAGGCTGGGACCCATCGGGAAATTCATTCAGTCTGGAAGAGAAAGTCTGTGGCAATTACGATATTGTCCTATGCATCTCCACCTTTTCGGCTACCGCTCCCCTAACCGCCTGGGCCAAGGAATACGGGTTCCGGGGCGCCACCCTGCACGGCATCAACGACATCATCCTCAGCAGCGGTTTGGCCGTCGATTACAATGAAGTGAGCGCGGATGCAGAAAAACTGCGCCTCGGAATGACGGGCGCCGATTGGTTTGAAATCGACTTTGTGGTCGAGGAAAAAAAATACACCCTCAAGCTTATCTGTGACGGACAGGAGGCGCAAAAAAGCCACGGCCTCTGCCGCGGCCCCAAGCCCGATGTTGCCAACCTGCCCGCCGGCGAGGTTTATTATGTTCCCAATAACGCCGAGGGCAATTTCCCGCTGCTCTATTCCGACGGTTCCCTGGGCGTCATGGAAGTCAAAGACGGACGGATCCAAAGAGCTGTCCTTTTATCCGGCGATCAGGATACCATAGACGCACACAATTCCAAAATGGCCGCTGACCCCGCCACTGGGGAAATTGGAGAATTGGGCTTCGGCACCCAGGTGCTACCGGTGTCCGGTAGTGATATTCAGGATGAAAAAATTCTCGGTACAGTCCACGTCGCCACCGGCCGCAGCGACCACCTCGGCGGAAACCTCACTCCCAAATTCTTTAAAGAGGCCAAAAACGCCACCCACGAGGATATTCTTTTCGCCCCCTTCAAAACACCCCAAATCCACGTACCCGAGGTGCGTATGCACAAGGACGGCCGAACCACCGCCATCCACCGCAATTACGATCCGACCGATTACCTCCTGGATTTGCTCAAAAGCTAGCCTGAATAAATTCATGGCGAAGAACCTTTACGAGTCCGACGGTCTCCTGAATCAGTATTTGCTTTTCCACTACGGGCAGCCCGAAGATGCCCAGCCCTACGCCTTCGGGCCCAGCGACGCGCTCAACTTTCCAGTGCGCTGCGTAACCGAATGCTTTGACCTTTCGGCCTTTTCGAATGAGTCGCGCGCACTCGATCTCGGATGCGCGGTGGGACGTTCGTCTTTTGAGCTGGCCAGATATTGCCGGCGTGTAGTCGGCATAGACCATTCAAAAAAATTTATTTCAACCGCTCGAAAACTTCAATTGGAAGGCGCGTTGGACTATCAGGTTAAACAAGTCGGGGATATCTACACCCAAGTCACCGCACAAGTGCCCGTGGATATCGATCGGAGCCGGGTTGCCTTCGAAACCGGCGACGCGCATGACTTGCGGCCGGACTTGGGCGCTTTCGATATTGTATTAGCCGCGAACCTCCTATGCCGCCTGCGCGACCCCCGGCGACTGCTCAGCCGATTGCCCGATCTGGTTGTGCCGGGCGGTCAACTCGTAATCACCACCCCGTTTACCTGGCTTGAGGAATTTACACCGCGCAATAACTGGTTCGGGGCCACTCCGCAAACGGGCGACCCCACGGATGCTCTTCGCTCGGAATTGAAGGACTCATTCACGCTGACAAAAGTGCAGGACCTTCCCTTCCTCCTGCGCGAGCACGCCCGCAAGTTCCAATGGTGCGTAGCCCAGGCCACAACCTGGCAACGCCTCTAAAAATAAAGCCGGAATGCAGAAGGATGAAGTAAATTACGAAGAAGAAGCCTATACGTTGATTTAGAAGAAACTTTTGAACTCTTGAACCTTTGAACTATTGATTCTTTTCCACCTCTGCCTGGGGCAGGTGGAAGGTAAAGGTCGCGCCTTTGCCGGGGGTGCTTTCGACCCGGATGTCTCCGCCGTTTTTTAGTAATAGTTCGCGGCAGAGGACCAGCCCGAGGCCGGTCCCTCTTTCTTTTTGGGTGCCGGCGGTGGAGAAATTCGTATCCACTTGGAAGAGTTTGGGAAGGTCGTCCGAACGAATGCCCACGCCGTTGTCGCTCACGGAAACGTGTACGCTGTTCCCGTTCCGATTTGAGGAGAAGGTGATACGTCCACCTGGCTGCGAAAATTTAATGGCGTTGCTGACGAGGTTGCGCATGACGGTCAGAGTCATATCATAATCGGCGAGAACGGTGTGGTCGGTAGAGATTTCATCGACGAGGTCAAGTTGTTTTGAGATAGTATGGCCTTGAAACAGATCTATGACGACGGTGGCTAGTTCTGATACCGCAATTGCGACGGGCCGGCAGGGCATGGCGTCACTTTGGACTGTGGCCCAATCAAGAAGGTTTTGCAGCAACCTATATAGATGACGCCCGGATTTTGCTACTATGTTCAGGTCTTCGGATAGGTTTTCGGTGGAATCATGATCGAGGTCGTTCAGGGTCGCTTCGACGAGGGTTATGATGCCGGAGATGACGGATTTGAGATCGTGGCTCAGTATGGAAAAAAAACGGTCCTTGGAGGCAATCACTTCCTTAAGCTTTTGCCGGGAACGTTTCAGCTCGACATGGGTGCGCACCCGGGCCAGCAATTCGGCCGACTGGAAGGGTTTGACTATATAATCCACGCCACCATGCCGAAAGCCGGACAGGATGTCATCGGGCTGGGTCATGGCGGTCAAAAAAATCACCGGAATCTCCCGGGTCTCCGGGTTGTCCCGCAGGATTTTGCACACGTCGTAACCATTCAGTCCCGGCATTATGATGTCGAGCAGCACCAGGTCGGGATGGGTCGAGCGCATCATTTTGCATGCCTGCTCTCCGCTGTTGGCCATGGCAATGTCGAAGCCTTCGCTTTCCAGAATCTGGCCGAGCACCTGCAGGTTGGGCAGGTTGTCATCGACTATGAGGATAAGGGGCGGGGCCATATCGCCGTTCAGGTTTAAAGTTCCTGTCCCGTTAGATTGGAGGGTGCTAGTCATGGTTCTATAAGAGCTTTAATTTTCGCGATCAGGGAGGGGTAAACTTCAAGGGTTCGTGCGATGCCGTCGAAATCGTAATTTTTTACGTGCCGGGCGAGATCATCGGCAAAATTTCCAAGACCACTCCAACGGCAACTGCTGTAAAGTTTGCTCACCCGCTCGCCGAATTCTTTTATGTCCCGCACGATGAAAGTGTCGCGCACGCGTTTCCAGTGATCCATTAATTCACCTTCGAGGTCGATAAGGGCCGAATCGAGTTCACTGGTATCGAGGTCAGTTTCCTCATGGCGCCCATCGGCAACGAATAGAGGCCGCGTTGGGGCGTTTCCAGGTTTTAAAAAGCGCCGCAATTCCCGCACCAGTTCGCGCCTGCTGACTGGCTTGCGTAGAAAACTGTTGCAGCCTGCCTGCCTGGCCCGTTCCTCTTCAATGGACTGGGAGCATGCCGTTATTGCGATTACCGGAATGTGGCGAAGGTTTGGATCCGCCTTTAATCGGCGGGTGGTTTCATAGCCGTCCAATCCCTCCATTTTAAGGTCTAAAAGGATGACCCCCGGTTGGTAACGGCCGGCCAGTTCAAGACATTCCCGGCCATTGCTTGCCGCGATGACGTGCAATTGTGCGCCATCGGTAAATCCGCGCATAACTTCAATGTCGATTTCACTGTCATCAACGAACAGGATTGTTGCGTTGTGAAAGTCAACCGGTTCATCGGGTTCGATGGCTGTCGCGGTGCCTGCGGCCGCCAAGGAGGTTATTGCTACCCGCCGGAGTCGCACACTAAATGAGCTGCCCCTGTCCAATTCGCTTTGAAGGTCGATTTCACCATTCATCAATGCAACCAGGCGGCGAGTGATGGCCAATCCCAGGCCCGTGCCGCCCGTCGAGGGCAAGTTCCCGTTGTGGCCCTGTGTAAATGAATCGAATATAGTCGTCCGGTCTTTTTCGGATATGCCTACGCCGGAGTCCTCCACCTTTAAGATCAGGTCGAGCAGTCCGTTTTCATGATCATAGTTTTCCTGGCGCGCGGTCACTTTTACAAAGCCGGCGGGAGTGTATCTAATGGCGTTGCCCACCAGGTTGAAGAGCACTTGCCGCAACCGGATGGCATCGAGCATTAGTGTGTGGTGCAGCTCCGGATCGACTTCGATTTGAAATTCTAGTTTCTTGTCCTCGCATTGGAGAGTGAAGAGGGTGCGGATTTCTTCTAGAACATCACGGGGACTGACCGGTTGCAGGCGCAGCTCCAGCTTGTCGGCTTCGATTTTGGACAGATCGAGAATATCTGATATGAGTTGCAGGAGATTTTTCCCGCTCAAGGTGATTCCATCGACGTAATTTTTTATGGAGGGGTCCGGATTATTCCGGGCCAGCAAGTCGGCAAAACCGAGGATCGCGTTGAGGGGCGTGCGGATTTCGTGGCTCATATTGGTTAGAAATTCGCTTTTGCTGCGGGCGGCGGCCTCGGCTTTTTCCTTGGCTTCCCGCAAGCGCTTTTCGGTGTTCTTGGTCTCTCGAATGTCCCTTGCAATGGTAGATAAATACCGCGAAGTTCCGCCTTCAGACTGGTGAGCGATAATAACCTGGGAGGTGGCGATTTCGTAGCCGTCAATATGCAGAAAGGCCGTTTCGCCGGACCACACGCCTTTTTCCCTGGCCGCGGGAATTCCTTCCTCGCAGATCAGTTTGTAAGCCCAGTCAGGGTAAAACTTGGCCACCGGCATGCGGGCGACGCCGAAGCTCTCATAGCCTAGTAGGCGCTGGCCCGCCCGGTTCATGTAAACGATGTTCTGGCCATCGTCCATCGCGATGAGGTCGCTAGTGGCTTCAAGGATGTTGTTGAGTTCACGCCGGGTCCCTTCGGCCCGTATATGATCTGTGACATCAATGGACACACCGATGAGGCCGGTGCAGTAGCCCTGCTTGTCCTCCACAGGTGTATAGCAGGTTTCAAAATACAGGCCGTCGATTTTGTTGACCGTGTTGGCGATACGGCCCTTCATGGCTTGGCGGATATTGTCCACAAATTCCGGGATTTTGCCGAAAACATCATAAGCGGACTGTCCCACCCTAGGTCCGGGCTGAAACCCGAAGATATCGAGATATTTGCCTTCAGCCAGGGTGAAGACACCATCCCTGTCGATGGCCCAAAGGATAAGGGGCGCCTCGGCCAGAACTAGATCGAGCCGCTCGGACCCGATAGCCAGCGAGGTATCACAACTATTTCGACCTTCTATGTCGGGCGATCCGGTTTCTGATTTCACAATTCTTAGCGTTTAAACATTTTCAGTACTCCACATGGCGAAAAAACGAAGAGAGATTCATCGTTTATATCCCTATCGCCGGGAGGGAAATCCAGCCATGTTTGTGCTGCATCCCTTTAATAATCGGCGATTCCCGGATTTTCCTAACCCGGATGTTTAAAGATCGCTGGTATACTCATTTTCCGGAAACCTGATCCGGACGGAAAAATACCGGCGAGAGATTTAGAGAACGCTTCGAACTGCCTTCCTAGACCCTTTAACGTATCCCCAAATATTTGCGCAGGTAGGGCTCGAGCGTGTCGGCTCGCAAGTTATCTGCCACAATCACTCCGTTTTGATCGATGAGAACGAGTGTGGGAGTGTATTTCACGCCCCACTTCTTCGTTATGTAGCGAAATTTATCGAGCGCAATCGGCCACTGCATCCCCTGGGATTTCCTAAACCGCGTGACCGGGGTCCAACTTTTGTCGAGGCTTACCCCTATGATTTCAAAACCGCTGTCGTGATATTTTTCATATAATTGGACCATGCGCGGCATTTCCGCGCGGCATGGACCACACCAGGTGGCCCAGAATTCGATAACCACCACCTTGCCCCGGAGCTGCTCCAAGCTCACCGTCTTTGCGCCGTCGGGGTATTGACCGCTGACACTTGGGGCCGATTGCCCCACCTTGTAGTTCAATGCACCTGAACTCGCGGGTGGTAAAGCAGTGGATTGCCTCTTGGCCGTGGGTGCCCCGACTTTGCCTCTACCGGGTAAACTTTCAGATGTGCTATTTCCATTTACGGCGGCCGTCTCCTGAAGCGAAGATTTTTTCCGGTCGCCATCGGGAAAGGCTTCCCGCACATACGCGCGATCCGCCTCGGAGATTTTTTTTATCGAGTAAAGCGATTTGCCGCCGCCTTCCATCCGCAGGATAACCACTCCGTTGGTGTAGCTGACCAGCTCCGCTTTAAATAGCTTGCCGTCGACGGTTTCCCAAACTCGCGCGGTCGCCGGCAGGCTCCATCCAAGGATTAGAACAGCGAGCAATATGAGGATATTTCTTTGCTGCGAACTCATCGATACATTCTCAATTCCCGATCAAATATTAAAATATAAAATAGCGCGAATGTCACTTTAGCATACTCTCTTAACGTATAAATGCAAGTCGATTAGCGCTGACAACTGCACAGTATCGGGATAGATTAATAGGCTGCAAATGGCTCCATAATAATCGGTGCCCGGAAGAATAATCGGGTCCATCGGCCTTTTCCATTGAAATATTCTTCCGCAGTCTTAATATCCTGCCCTTTTACTGTGGTCCGATTAATTTTTTAACTCATTGATATAAAACAATTTATGTGTAATGGCATGCCCTCCTTTCAGTAGCCGGATAATCGCCGATGTCGGCATCAGCATGGGCGATGAAGGCAAAGGCCGCCTCATCAAGGAAGTTATTGACGAGTTGAAGGAGAGCACCGGCGACCCCGCCCCGGTATCCACGGTCATAAAGATCAATGGCGGGGCCAACTCCGGCCACACGGCCGGCGGCTTCAAGCTCAACCTGATCCCCTCAGCCGTCATTGACCCGAGCGTCTCCTGTTTGGCGATAGGGAGCGGGGTGGTGGCCGACCCGCGTAAATTTTGGTGGGAAATTCGTTACATCGAACAGCGGGGAATCAATTTTCTGCCACGCTTGCTCATCGACGAGCGCGTTCAATTCAGCGATCTATCTCACCGTCTCCTCGATTTGGCGTGGGAGGACTATCGCGCCAATTTACTCGGGGATCCAAAACGAGGCTCCACTGCACGCGGTATCAGCCCCGCCTATTGCGACGAGACCGGTCAATGGCAAATCTTCTTCAACGTTTTTAAAGGTGAGAGAGAAACTTTTGCGCGTAAATTGAGTCAACGATTTGATCGCGCCTTGCGCACCATCGAGTACGTCTGCCGGGTCAGTCCGGAAACATGGGACGGTTTTTTTGAGAAACTCACCGAAGCCGAAAAACGATCAAACTCCGAAACAATCGAAGCTGGAATATTTTCCGCTGAAGAGTTCGACTTCTCCCGCTTCAAAGGCAAGGAGCCGTTTACCCTCAATATTGAATTGCTGGTCGAAACTTACTGGCATGCCGGTGTTGCCCTGGTCGAGCAAATTGGCGACGTCCGCCAATCACTACTAACATCTCTTGCGGAAGGCAAATACGTGATCGGTGAGTTCGGCCAATCCTACTGGCTGGACAAGCGGCAAGGGTTTTCACCCAACCTCACCGCTTCGCACACCTATACGCCGGAGTTCTTTCAATCCGCCGGCATCCCCATTCAGGCCATCCACACCATCGGCCTGTGCAAAGCCTACGACACCAAGGTCGGCACCCATTTGTTTCTCACCCAAATGCCCGAAACCTATCCTCTGGCTCGCAAGCTCTTCGCTATCGAATACGGCACTTCGACCGGACGCCAGCGCATGGTCGGCTGGTTCGACGCCGTGGAAAAGGCCGACACCCTGCGCTACGGCGGTTTCCAGGACATGATGCTCAACAAACTCGACGCATTAAGTTACAGCGACGACTGGCAGGGCGGAGAGCTTCTCATCTGCAGCGCCTATCGTGGACCCGATGGCGCCATCTATAAAACCGTACCCCGCGACGACAACCTGCGAGCAACTCTCGAACCAGTCTATTTGCAATTGCCGGGTTGGAGCGAAGACATTAGCCAAATACGCCGATTTGCCGACCTGCCTGCCAATGCGCAACGCTACATTGCCGCATGCCTCAAAAACGTTACCGACCTGGCCTATGATAACAGTCCTGCACCATCAACCGGCCTTCCCAATCTCCGTTACATCGGCGTCGGCCCCGATCCATCTCAAATTATCAAGGACGTGCCGCAAACCGAGGAACTGATCCGGCTCGCTTGACCCTCTTAATATGGACTTTCTTCCTGCGTAAAGGGAACGGGAGTTCCCAGCGCCTGGCATAAATAAGCTATCCGTGCCGTGTTTTCTACCAGTTCGGCTTTGTAAAGAAGATCGTATAGATCAGTGCCCACAATAAAAACGCCGTGATTTTCCATCATCACGACCTTGGTTTGAATATTGCGGTAAGCATCCAAAACCGCATTTACGAGTTCCGGCGTACCCACTTTATTGTAAGGCACAATGGCCAATTCTTTTAAAGTGCTGACAGACTGCTGGGTCACCACAGGAATCTTCAGGCCAACCGTCGCCCACGCCGTAGCGTAAGGTGAATGCATATGCATGATTGCTCCCACCTCTGGGCGCATAGCGTAAATTTTGTAATGTATCTCCGTTTCGTGAGAAGGCTGCGGGCTGTTCCGTAGAATATTTCCCTCTATATCCACCAGTGAGATCTTGCTGTAATCCATGTCCCCAAAGGAAGTTCCGGTGGCCTTGATAAGCATCCGGTTCGTCCCCGGCACCCGCACGCTGATATCTCCTCCCGCGCCAAAAGTAAGGTCTCTATCGTAAGCACGTTTCGCTATTGCGATAAGTGCGTCTCTTTGTGCTCGATCGTGGAAAACTTCCGCCTGCGCGCCCCAAACGGGAGCAAAGACCAGAAACGATAAGATGATATATATTGTTGATTTCATAGCATTCATTCTCCTCCTCAACCGGCAATTCTTCAAGAAAATTATACACGCAAAGCCGTTGTGGCATCGACCTCTTTTCTCTCCTCAGTTTTATCTTCTCGGGCGGTAATACACTTTTTCCAGGCTGAGGCCACGGGCCGGGGCGGTGGTGATGAGCGCGGTGCGCTGACGGCTTTTAAGGATGCGGGAGATTTCGCCGGGAGCGAGTTTGCCGATTCCGACGTCCACTAGCGCACCGGAGAGGCCGCGCACCATTTTGTATAGAAATCCCCCGGCTTCGGCTGTTATGCGGATGCGGGGTCCTTTCTTGAGCACTTCCAGCAGCCGCAGGTCCTTGACGGGGTTTTCTGGTGAGCCATTGCCCCGGTCGGCGGAAAAGGCGGTGAAGTCGTGCTTGCCGATGAGATGCCGGGTGGCCTCCCGCATTGATTCAATATCCAGATGGCGATTGCCCAGGGACCAGCAATAGCGAGTTTCCTGTGGCGGAGCGAAACCTTCGTAAAGGCGATATAGATAGCGTTTGCCGGTGGCCGATTGACGGGCGTGAAAGGAACTGGCAACTCGTTTTACAGCGTTCACTTGAATCCTTTCGGGGAGGCCGCTGCGCAGGGCACGAAGGAGGTCGTTGTCGGGGTATTCCCATTGGGCGTCGAAGTGGAAAACTTGTCCGTGTGCGTGCGCTCCGCTGTCGGTGCGGCCACTGCCGTGGATACGCACTGGCCGTTTGAAAATAACCTGGAGGCGTCCCTCGATAATGTCCTGTATGGTGTTGCCGCCGGCCTGGCTCTGCCAACCGTAAAAACCGGTGCCGTCGTAAGCGGCGATGCATTTCCAACGCATGTCGAGATTCGCTACAGAGAGGTAGAGTTAACCTGGAAAGGGATTAAAGATAAACTAAATCAGGATGAACGTATCCCATCGAGATAATCCTGGAGGATGAGTGTGGCTGCGCGGGAATCGATATCGCCCGGAGGCGGCGTTCGGCGACCTGTCCTTCTTTTGCGGCCGAAAACCTTGAGATCATCGTGCACCTTGACGGTGGTCAGCCGCTCGTCGAGGCGATGTACGGGCAGGCCGAAACGCTTCTGAAGTTCTTCAATGAAAGTATCAACCTCTGCGACTTTTGCGCCCTTACTGCCGTCCATGTTATATGGATAGCCGACGACCAGGCTGGTTATACCGCGCTGGGTGATTGCGGCCTCAATTGCGGCGAACCGGGCTTTTTTTGTTTTGCCGCAAGCGGCCGGACAGGGCACAGCCACGCCGAGGAGGCCGTCGCCAAAGCTCAGGCCGATGCGCTTTTCTCCATAGTCGATGCCGAGGAATTTCTCTGCTCGAATGGTATCTGGGGCTTTGTCCTGGGGCATGAATATCAGGAGTTGTTTCCCAAATCAGGATGGGTGTTGCTGCGAACTCCAACATTCATGGCCACAAATCCGGCCATTGAAAGCTTCAAATGAAAGGGGGGGTTAATTTTTTCCTGCGAATACCGTTTTTGAAGACTGGGGGAAGTTGTTCCCCTCAGGATGGCCTGATCTGGGGAAGACCGCTATGATTTTTTCATCTCTACCATAAACTGCTTTAGAGGATCAATGACAGAAGCTATTGATTGGGACAATTTCTTTATGCGATCGGAGGATGTGGCTGTGGGTTTCGACCCTGATTTGCGGTGCACATTTATAAACGAAAGTGGCGCGCGTATATTTGGAGTTAGCCCGGATGAACTCATCGGCAAGACCATCTCCTATTTAGGCCGGGCTGCCGCCGAAGAAATTGAGCCCCATCTGCGCCGGGCCTTGGCCACCGGACAGAATGTTTCAGCCGTCCATGAAATTATCGTCGGCAACCGCAAGCAGGTGTTCGACGCACGCTATTGCGTTATTCGCAATGGCGACAACGGAGCCGCGCGGGTTTACGGGCTGTGGCGGAATACCATCCAATCAGAAAACCGTTTTCGGCTCATTTCCAAACACGTTCCGGCGGGCATCTTTATCACCAATCCGGAAGGCGATTGCTGCTTTTCAAATGAGCGCTGGTGTGCCATGTCCGGACTGACCGTGGAAGAAGCCCATGGCTTTGGCTGGATGAAAGCCATTCACTCCGAAGATCGGGAGAAGTTTTCCAAAAAATTGATTCGGGCCGGAAAGACTTTGAAAGAAATTTCGGTGGAGTGCCGCTTGCTGTCAAAGGGCCGGGAGATGACATATATTGCCGCGAATGCGGCTCCCATACTGGATGCGGCCGGCGAACTCGATGGCTTTATCATAACGCTCATGGACATCACCGCACGCAAAAAGGCGGAGGCCGCCCTAAAGGAAAATGAGGAGTACTTGAGAGCAACCAAGGAACGATTCGAATGCGCGCTGAGCAGTTCCGAGCACGGTCTATGGGACTGGAACATCGTCACCGGCGAGGTCTATTACGATTCGCAATGGGCCGCCATCCTTGGGTATGTGCGTGATGAATTGGAGCAGGACATCAGGACGTGGAAAAGATCCATTCATCCTGAAGATATACCCGAGGTAAACAGCTGCTTGAAGGCCCATCACGCCCCAGACTCGACCGATCTGTTCGAGGTCGAATATCGCTCCCCCAAAAAATCGGGCGAATGGATTTGGATTCTGGCCAGGGGCCGGGTAATTGCCAGGAGCAAGAAGGGAAAACCGCTCAGAATGATCGGAACGATTCAGGACCTGACTGCCCGCAAAAACATGGAAACCGAGTTGCGTCTGGCCAAGGAACAAGCCGACCGCCTCGTGATGGACCTAACGAGCCTAAACAACCAGCTCGAAGAAGCTATTGCGCGCGCAAATAGCATGGCTGTAGAAGCTGAAAGCGCCAACTCGATCAAAGGCGAGTTCCTGGCCAACATGAGTCATGAAATCCGCACCCCCATGAACGGTGTTATAGGCATGGCCGGACTGCTCCAGAGCACTCCCCTCAATTCCGAACAGCAAGATTACGTCGATACTATCAACCACAGTTGCGATGCTTTGCTCACGGTCATCAACGATATTCTTGATTTTTCCAAAATCGAAGCCGACCGAATCGATATCGAGGAGGTTCCTTTCAACCTTTTAGCTGCCGTCGAGGAAACGTTGGCCATATTCACAGTTAAAGCCGCTGAAAATGACATCGAGTTGCTCTGTCAGGTCGCTCCCGATGTGCCGGTCGGCCTAATCGGCGACCCCGTACGCCTGCGTCAAATCCTTGTGAACCTCGTCGGCAACGCCATGAAATTTACCAAAATGGGTGAAGTCCACTTAAGCATTCTGGTTCAATCAAAAGCTGAAGATTACTTGGACTTGCGTTTTTCCGTGCGTGACACCGGTATCGGCATTCCCAAAGACAGGCAAGACCGGCTCTTCCAGCCTTTCTCTCAGGTGGATTCTTCAACCACCCGCCGATTCGGAGGCACCGGCCTGGGCCTGGCAATTAGCCAGCGACTCTGTGAAATGATGGGTGGACGTATGTGGTTGCAAAGTGAAGAGGGCAAGGGCTCCACCTTCATTTTTACCTTGAGGGTTGCGCAGGACCCTGCATTCAAAGCGCCCAGTTCGCCACCTCTTGCTCTTACGGGCAAACGCCTCCTGATTATCGATGATAACGCTACCAACCGGGATATTCTCGCCAAGATGACCCGTGGGTGGGGCATGATAACCGCGCAGACCGCTAACGGTCATGATGCCCTGGCCCACTTGAGCAGCGAAAGCCATTTCGATGCCGTTCTTTTAGACATCGATATGCCTGAAATGGACGGTATCGAATTGGCCGAAAAAATTCACCGCAACGATTCCACCGGCCACCCGCCCTTGATCATGATGGCTACAATTGCATCATCCGAACTTAATAAAAGAGCCGAACCCTGCCGGGCTGCGGCAATTCTCACCAAACCGGTCAAGGTATCAAAACTCCAACGCAGCTTATTAGACCTTTTCGACACTGCACACGCTTCGGCAGTTTCCGACACTGTCAGTGACCAGCCAGAGGATAAAGTAAGTCCGATTGACCTCTCTTTACGCATCCTCCTGGTAGAGGATAGCGCCGTCAACCGAAAGGTCGCATTGTTGCAGCTCAAAGGGCTGGGGTTGAAGGCTGATGTCGCCTGCGACGGCCTTGAGGCTGTGGAAGCTGCCAGCCGGCAAAACTACGATGTCATACTCATGGACATGCAAATGCCGGAAATGGATGGCTTGGAAGCCACGCGTAAAATTCGCGACATTTGCAAGAATGCCCAGTCCCCCTACATAATCGCCATGACAGCCTCCGCTATGAAAAGCGATCAGGAAGCCTGTATGAAAGCCGGCATGAACTATTATATCAGCAAGCCTGTCCGTATCGATGTCTTGACCAACGCTCTCAAGCAAATTCCCGCCAGAGAGCAAGAGGGTATTTGCTCGTAATCTTTATCCGGGTATTTCAGCAGTCTGTTAAAGTAATCGCTACCGCACCGCGATTCAGAGTAAATGCCCCCATTCGGGATTTTTCTCTATTTGCAGCAACAGCTTTTTGACCTCTTGTGCCTTGCTCTTGTGGCATACAAGAGTGGCGTCCGGCGTTTGCACGACGACGAGGTCGTCCACTCCAATCAGGGCTGTCAAGTGACCGGAATCATTCCAGACGACATTGCCCTTGCCATCCTGGATCAGGGCCTGCCCCCTTACCACGTTGCCCTGTTCATCCGCTTCGTGGTGGCGGGCTACCGCCGGCCATTCGCCCACATCGTCCCAATCGAAGGCTCCCTTCACGGTCAGAACCCGTTCGGCTTTTTCCATGACGGCGAAGTCGATAGAAATCTTCTCCAATTCGGGATAGTGCGCTTCGAGCAGTTCATCGAGTGAAACACCTTTTTTCAGCCCTGCGCCGATGGTCTCGAAAACAGCCCATAGAGTAGGGGCATGGATCTCGAGCGCAGCGGCGATAACCGACGCTCGCCAGATGAACATGCCGGCATTCCAGAAATATTTGCCGCTCTCCACATATTGGCGGGCCTGCTCCAAGTCCGGCTTCTCCACAAACCGGCTGACTCTAAATACCGATGGTCCGCTTTTAGTCCCCAGCTCTTCACCCTTCTGGATATAGCCGTAGCCGGTAGCAGGGTTGCGAGGCTCGATGCCTATCGTTACCAACGCCTCTTCCGCTTCCGCCGAGGCAAAGGCCGTATCGAGCGCGGCCCGAAACCCCTCAACGTCATGGATGACATGGTCGGCCGACAACACGGCGAAAACCCCCTCGGGATCCTGCCTGCGGACCAGCACTGTGGCCAGGCTCACCGCAGCCGCGGTATCGCGCCCCAAAGGCTCACCCACCACCTGCCCGGGTTCCAGTTGGGGACAAGTCTCCAATACCGCCTCGCGTTGCTCCCGGTGGGTTATGACAAAGATGTTATCATTAGATACAAGGTCACCCAGACGGTTGATGGTTTGAGCAAGCAAACTTTGATCGCCACCAATGGGCAGCAGATACTTGGGCCGTCGCAGACGACTCTGTGGCCAAAAACGCTCGCCACGTCCGCCTGCAATGATGACAACAAACCGCTTACTCATATTGAGTGCAAGGTTTGGCTAATATCGATGCAAGGTCAATAACTGCCGGGCATACGTTACCTTGAAATTTATTATCACCCCATGTATCTAATATGAGAATGTTAGCCGCATTTCTTTAATTTTAATGACTATCAAAACCGCAGACTCCATACTCACCCCCGAACAATTGGCCCGTTACAGCCGGCAAATCGTCTTGGCGGAAGTGGGCCTGGAGGGCCAGCAAAAGCTTGCCGAGGCCCGCGTACTGGTCGTCGGCATGGGCGGTCTTGGCAGTCCGGCCGCCCTCTATCTCACGTCCGCGGGTATCGGAACGCTCGGACTGGCCGATTTCGACATTGTTCAGGAACACAATTTACAGCGCCAGATACTCCACACCACCGAGGGCGTAAGCACGCTTAAAACCAGTTCGGCCCGGGAAAGGCTGCACGCGCTCAACCCTCATGTCACCCTGCGGGAGCACACAGAGGGCGTCACCTGCGAAAACGCCTTGGACCTCTTTTCGCAATACGACCTGGTCGTGGATGGCTCCGACAACTTTCCCACCCGCTACCTGGTCAATGACGCTGCCTTTTTCGCCCGCAAACCGCTGGTTTACGGCAGCATATTTCAGTTTGAGGGACAGGTGGCGATCTTCGACGCCGCAGCCGGCGCGCCCTGCTACCGCTGCCTCTTTCCCGAAATCCCCGCTCCCGGCGCCGTGCCCAATTGTGAAGAGGCGGGAGTATTCGGCGCCCTGTGCGGAGTCATCGGCAGTATGCAGGCCATGGAAACAATCAAATACCTTCTGGGCATAGGCGAACCCCTGCTGGGCCGCCTGCTCACCGTCGATGCCCTGACCATGCGCTGTACACCCATCAACCTGAGAAAAGATCCGCAATGCCCGTTATGCGGGACTGCGCCGACAATTAAAGTACTGGCCCCCGAAAATTACGAATTCTCCTGCCACGTTGAAACCGAAAAAGAATCTACCGCCCAACATAAAACAGATGCAGGCGATGGATGGCCCGAGGAAATAGACATCGATGAAGCCAGGAAACTTCTTGACGCCGACCCCAAGCCTTTCCTCCTCGACGTGCGTGAACCTTACGAGGTAGCCATTTGCAAAATCGACGGCAGCGTCAACATACCCCTGGCACAACTGCCCCAACGTCTCGAATCACTCCCCCGCGAAGGACCGATCCTTGTGCTTTGCCACCACGGCCAACGCTGTACGCATGCCGTCCAGCTTCTGCGCTCGCGGGGCTTTGCCCAAGCGGTGAATATGACCGGCGGTATCCACGCATGGGCTGAACGTTTCGCCCCGGACATGCCCCGGTATTAGCAAACTGCTAACTAAACCTTCTCTATTATTTCATCGGCCAGACCGTAGTCGATTGCTTCCTTGGCGCTCATGTAAAAATCGCGGTCGGTGTCCTGCTCGATTTTTTCCGCCGGCTGGCCGGAAGCTTCGGTCAAAATTTGGTTTATTTCATCGCGTAATTTTTCCATCTCCTGGGCCTGGATGTGGATATCGACCGCGACGCCCATCATGCGGCCTGTTATAAGTGGCTGATGAATTAGCACCCGTGAATGGGGGAAAAGCATCCGCTTGCCCTTTGTCCCGGCGCAAAGCAGGACCGCTCCCATGCTCGCCGCCATTCCCATGACCACCACTTTTACGGGCGAACTTATTAGTTCTATTGTGTCATAGAGCGCCATCCCGGCTGTGATTGAGCCCCCCGGGGTGTTCAGATAAAAAGTGATCTCCTTACCGGGACCGATTGCCTCCAGATACAGAAATTTCTCCGCGGTGCCCCGCGCAGTCTTGTCATTTACCTCGCCCCATAGAAAAATTTTCCGCTCCTCGAGGAACCTCTTCTGCAAGATGCGGCTGACGCCCGCGGGAAAATCGCCCTCTTTTTGCTTTTCCATAATTTTTTTCATAAACTCTCCATCTTTTAGATGAAAGGTGCTTCTACAAGAAAACTCCTCCCAATACCAAGAAAAAATTATCCCGATTCCATCATTCCCAATAATCATTGCCTATTATCCACTAACCATTGCCAATTGCCCACTGCGCACTCCCCGTTACAAAATATCCACGACGCGCAAAACCATGCGCCATGGCCAGACCTCTGTTGTAGCCGGTTATGCAAACGGTTTTCCGGTTTACAATTTCAAAATCAAAGACCTTTGCCGCCACCGCAATTGCAAAAGAAACGGCATTGCTTTTTGCAGGACGTATCCTACGGTGTCGATACCGTCTATTGTTGACTGTTGGCGAGAAGGACCAAAACCCAAATAATGATTATGACTGGCAGTAAAGTTGCTACGACGAAGAAAAAAACCCTCAAGCAAAAGATTTTGGAGGAGTTAGAGCCGAGCCGATTCATTCCCAATTTAATGGCCGGATTTGTGGCCGGCATTATCGTTGTCATTGTCTCCATTTCGCTGGCCACCCTGATTTTTTCGGGTGAACTGGAGATTTATCTGTCAGATGGAATCGGCCTGATTCTTTATACCGGAATCATCGTCACAGGACTGGTATCATTATTCAGCTCCTATCCCGGGATAATTGCTTACCCGCAAGAGCGTGTGGCCCCTATCCTGGCCGTTATCGCCACCTATATTTTGACCAGGATGAGCGGCCAGGCCGAGATTGAGGTGATTTTCCTGACCGTTGTTGCCGCCATCACGGTGGCTTCATTGACCAACGGTATATTTTTGTCGGCCCTCGGATTTTTTAAACTGGGGGGATTGATTCGATTCATCCCCTACCCGGTGATTGGAGGGTTCCTGGCTGGAACCGGCTGGCTCCTCGTTCGAGGTTCCATCGGGGTGATGACGGGAATTCATGTCAGCATGGAGGAAATCCCTCATCTCTTTGAGGCCGCAGTGTTATTGAAATGGGGCCTGGGCGTTCTCTTCGGCATAATAATGGTGATCATCACCAACCGCATAAACCATTATATGACCATGCCGGCGTTGCTTCTGGGAGCGGTCGCCCTCTTTTATCTTGCCCTGCTGATTGGCCAGGTTTCCCCCACCGAGGCGCGCAATGCCGGTTGGCTGCTCGGCCCCTTTCCCGATTCCGACATGTGGAAACCTCTTTCCGTGAAGGCATTTACACATGCCAATTGGGATGCCATCTATGCCCAGACCGGCAACCTCGCTGCCATTCTCCTTATCAGCGTGGTGTCCGTTTTGCTGAACTCCAGCGCGCTGGAATTGGTGGTGAAAAAAGACATCGACCTGAACCGCGAACTAAAAGTATCCGGTGCCGCCAATTTACTGTCGGCGCTGGGTGGCGGCATGGTCGGGTTTCACTCTCTCAGCATCTCCCGACTGGTTAACAAGATGGGAGCGGACAGCCGGTTGGTGGGCGTGGTGGCGGCCGCCATGTGCGGCCTCATGCTATTATTCGGCACGGCGGTGCTGGAGTATTTACCGCGGCTGCTCCTGGGCGGTATTCTCTTTTACCTGGGCATGTACTTTCTGGTCGAGTGGGTTTACGACGCCTGGTTCCACCTGACCAAAGCCGATTACGCGGTGGTCATTATGATTCTGACCTTCGTAGGGTTTTTCGGCTATTTGCATGGAGTCGTCGTGGGCATCATCGCCTGCATCATCCTGTTTTTGATCAACTACAGCCGGATCAACGTTGTAAAACTTGCTTTGACCGGGGAACACCACCATAGCAACGTAGATCGCCCTGCCCGCCACTACCGTTTTCTTCGCCGCAAAGGGCAGCGGCTTAATATTTTCAAGTTACAGGGGTTCATCTTTTTTGGAACCGCCAACGGGCTCCTCGAACAGGTGCGGGGACGGGTGGACGATAAAGAATTGCCTCCCCTGCGCTACATGATGCTGGATTTTTCCAACGTCAGCGGCATCGATTCCTCCTCCACCATCAGCTTCGTCAAGATGAAGCAGTTGGCCGAAAAAAATAATTTTACCCTCGTCTTTACCCGCCTTTCACAAGACATATCCCGGCAGTTGGATAAAGAGGACTTCGACAAGGCGCCGCCAAAAATTTATCGCTCCTTTACGGACCTCGATCATGCCGTCGAGTGGTGCGAAAACAAAATTCTCAAGTCCAAGCGCATCAGCGCCACCGAGTATGACCAAATCGGTCTGCACGACCAATTGAGAGACGGCTTTCCCAAAGGTTACGATCTGGATAAACTTTTAAGTTATTTTGAGCGTCTGGAGGTCGGGAAGAATTATTGCCTCATTCGCCAGAACGAACCGGCCGATGACCTCTTCCTCATTGAAAAAGGCCAGGTAACCGCTAAACTGATTCTTGACCAGGGGAAAGAAATTCGCCTGCGCACCATGTACCCCGGCACCATTGTGGGCGAAATCGGTTTAATTTTAAATGAACTACGCTCCGCCACCGTTGTTACCGACCGGCCCAGCACCATTTTTCGGCTGACCAAAGATTCTCTCAAAAAGATGCAGGAAGAGGACCCCGAAATCGCGATTCCTTTCCAGAACTTCATCACCCACTTGATTGCGGAAAGACTGGCCAATGCCGACAAGGCCATCCAATCGATAGTCGAATAACCGATCCTGTATATTTTTCGGTTTGCCCGGCAAAATTGCTCCAAATGATCTTGCAATAGTGGCCTGAACTGATCGATCGATCGTATCCGTGGCCCGGAAAGCGAAAACACCCGTCGTTTACCCCGAAAGCCCCGAGGTTCTCAACCCTCTGGAGGGCATAGTCCTCGAGCCTGGCGCCCTGCAGCCCCTGAATTGCGTCTTCCAGGATGACGACCGCGGCATCTGGCTCTACCATGGCAACTGCCTCGACGTTATGGACGCCACAGCCGCCAAATACCCCGAAGGCCGCTTCGACATGATTTTCGCCGACCCGCCCTACTTCCTCTCCAATGGCGGCATCACCTGTCACGCGGGTAAAATGGTCAAGGTGGACAAGGGCGATTGGGATAAATCGCGCGGCCCGGAACTCAACCACGAGTTCAATACTGAATGGCTGCGCCGCTGCCAACGAGTTCTCAAACCCAACGGCACCATTTGGGTGACCGGCACACACCACGTCATCTTCTCTATCGGCTACGCGATGCAGCAGCTCGGCTTCAAAATCCTCAACTCCATTACATGGGAAAAGCCCAACCCGCCCCCGAACCTCTCCTGCCGCTACTTCACCCACTCGACCGAAACCCTCCTCTGGGCCGCCAAAACCGAAAAAAGCAAGCACCTCTTCAATTATCAGGAAATGCGCCGTGCCGCCGAAAACAAGCAAATGAAAACCGTATGGCGTGAAAAACTGGAAACCCCTTACAGCGACAAAGAAAAAAAATGGATGCAGGCCAACGAAGACTTTATATGGAATATACCCCCGCCCCGCAAAGACGAAAAAATCTACGGCAAGCACCCCACCCAAAAACCCGTCGCCCTTCTCGAACGCATCCTCCTCGCCTCGACCCGCAACGGCGATCTCGTCCTCGACCCCTTCCTCGGCTCCGGCACCACTGCGGTAGCGTGTCTTCGGTTATCTCGAAACTGTATCGGGATAGAGATGGAAACGGAGTTTCTAAAAAGGGCCTGTTATCGGACTGATGGGGCAGTTATCGACCTTTGGATTCGATCAATAACGGTAAAAATTCAGATCTCGGTTATTTCCATAAATGATCTTGATCTCTTTGAAATTCTGATCGATCGATCCGGTTCCATGGGAGAGCAACCCGAGTTAAAGTCGGAAAAGATATTCCACGAATCCAAGTTCGTGTTTCTCTCCTGCGCGCACGTTAAGCAAGCCGGCGTCGTCCACACCACCGTTGAAACCAGCATCCAGGAAGCCTGGTGCAACACCCCGAATTCCAAACGCCGTGAAACCACCCACATCCTCCACTGCCGGACCGAAATCCACCGCGTGAAAAACAGTTGAGCGATCAGATCTGCGGTGATCTAATCACCGCCGATGAACTTGCGGTTGAATCCACAGCTTGCCCTCGGCTATAAAAGCCCCACACAAATCACTCGGGTAGTCTCCGAAGCTTGGGGCATAGACAATTTGTATTGTGCTAATTGTCCATCTCCGACACTCTCACCAACCCCCGCGAATACTCGTGCCATCGACTATTTTTGCCCCCGTTGCCGATCGTCGTATCAACTTAAAAGCAGCAGACGCCCTTTCGGGAAACGTATTAACGATGGCGCTTACGAGGCAATGATCGAGGCGATTCTCGGTGATAATACACCTAACCTATTTTTGTTACGATACGACCACCCCCTTTGGACCGTGCGTGATCTATTTCTTGTGCCGCAATTTCTTCTTAGTCGTTCATCCATAGAAAAGAGGACCGCCCTTACCGCTAAAGCGGAACGAGCCGGATGGGTGGGCTGCAATATACTGCTCAATGCATTACCTCCCGATGCAAAAATTCCAGTCGTGACTTCCGGGAAAGCCATTCCACCTAAAATCGTTAGGTATAATCTTCGTAAGTTGCAGCCTCTTAAAAAAATTGTCGCTAAGGATAGGGGCTGGACGCTGGATGTGTTATGGGTTGTACGCTCCCTCGGCAAAGAGATTTTTACCAATGCCGATATATACGCCTATGAGAGTCACTTTCAACAGCTGTATCCGAACAACCGGCACATCCGCGATAAAATCCGGCAGCAGTTGCAGGTGTTGCGCGATAGCGGCTTTCTGAAGCAGCCTTCACGGGGCGTCTGGGAGGCGGCATAGTCAGGTTCACCACAGAGACTCAGACCCCGCATTTGCGGGACAGGGAACACCGAGAATGCTTTTTTGCATAATTATATAATAATTATATTGATTTTATACTAAAACGGTATATATTCAGTATATTAAATGTCCTTAAGATTTGAATTCGACCGGGCAAAAAGCAAAGTAAACAAGGAAAAACATGGAATCGATTTCAAGGAAGCTCAGGAACTTTGGGAGGATGATAAAAGTATTGAAGGTCCAGGAAAAACCCGGGGTGAGCAGCGCTTTGTCGTCGTCGGCAGAATACGCAATGAAATTTGGACGGCAATAATTACCTATCGCAATGAAAACATCCGTATCATCTCGGTCCGCCGCGCGCAGCCGAAAGAAATTAAAGCCTATAAAACGGAGCAAGACTAATTCCATCATTACCACTGAAGAGTTTGATGCCAAGTTCGACCGTGGTGAGGATATATCTGAACACGTAGATTGGTCAAAGGCCCGCCGGCCCGGTCTGGAGAACCGGCGCGTGAACGTGGATTTCCCGGCCTGGATGGTCGATAGGCTCGATACTGAGGCCAAGAGGTTGGGAGTTCCCCGACAATCCGTCATCAAGGTCTGGATAGCCGAGCGCCTGGATGGCTAAACCAGCCCGAGCTGCATCCTGACTTGGTAAGTTCCTTGATAAGCGCCCGGCGTTTCACACTTCAACGGTCAGCTCTTTTGTCAGAATTTCCCCGGGCGCTGGCGGTTTTTCATCCTTGATGACAAGCTGGTAGGCGTCACGAATATTGGCTTCCAGTTCAGCTAAAGTCTTGCCCTGGCTAAAAACACCGGGGATTTCCTTGAGGCGGCCGACATACCAGTCGTCGTCCTTCCAATACTCGAGCGTGAATTGCCTGACCATGGTTGTGGGTTTTTTGAGAAAGGGGGCGGAGATGCTAAACCAGGCCGAGTTGCATTTTGCCGTCGTCGGAAATCATTTCCTGGTGCCAGGGGGGGTCCCAGACGAGTTCTACCGCGGCTTGGCTGACGCCGGGAACTTGCATGATTTTGTATTCGGCGTCCTGGGCGATCACCGGCCCCATGCCGCAGCCGGGGGCTGTCAAGGTCATGGCTACTTCGATCCGGTATCCACCTTCCTCGGCCTCTTTGGTTTCCACCGAATAAACGAGCCCGAGGTCCACGATGTTAACCGGGATTTCCGGGTCGAATACTTCCTTCATGGCGGTCCAGACAGCCTGTTCGTCGGGCGGTCCTTCATGGGTGTCCGCACTTGTCTGCTCTTTCTTCTCGGGGGCTGGCTCCTGTTGGATTTCTTCGCCGATGGCGTCGGCGTCCTTGCTCTCGATGCGGGCCATGCCCTGGACCCAAACCACGGTAAAGTTTCCTCCTAGCCGGTGTGTGACAGTTACCTTTGTGCCTTTTGGGATGGTAACGGCTTCGCCGTAGGGAACGGCGGTGGCCGCGACGTCCCTATTCGCGATTCGATCATTGTCATTTGCGGGCATGATTTAACCTTGGAGCTTGCTCTGGATTTGGGCTCGAGTTTGTTCCTTCAACTCCTTGTTATCAAGCTTTTCGAGGATTTCCTCGAAGAACCCGAAGACGAGCATCTCTTGTGCCTTCGTTTTTGATATGCCTCGGCTTAACATGTAGTAGAGTTGTTCCTGATCTACCGGACTGGACGTGGCGCCGTGACTGCACTTGACGTCGTTGGCGAGAATTTCCAGTCCCGGCAGTGAGTTGGCTTCGGAGGTGTTGCTGAGGAGGAGGTTGCGATTGGTCTGGTAAGCGTCGGTTTGCTGTGCCTCGGGTTCAACCCGGATTAAACCGGAAAATATGGTGCGCGCATCGTCGAACAGGGCGTTCTTAAACAGCAGGTCGGAGCGGGCGTTTGGAGCGCAATGGGCCTGCAGGGTGCGCTGATCGAATTCCTGTTCGCCTACCGGTACGCCCAGGGAATAGTTTTCGACATTTGCTCCGGGGCCAACGATGCGGGTATTAAACTCGTTTCTGGTATAGCGGGAACCGAGGTTGATCATGGCCGTTGTGACATTGGAGTCGCGACCGGCGTTGACGGTGTTGAGGTGGAATGAAATGGTGTTGAGGTTCCAATCCTGCACGGCCTGGTAAAACACTCGTGCGCCTGTCCCGGCAAATATGTTAGCCGCTCCGCAAACAAAATGCTGTGTATCGACGCTTCTTCCTCGAAAGTTGTCCACCACGCTGACTTTGGAATTGTCCCCGACTACGATCAGGGTGTGGGGGAAAAACGCCAATCCGTCCTCGAAGGAAATATGGCTTGTGATCAGGGGCAGGTCAATTTCCACATTTGGCGGCACGTAGAGGAAGGAGCCGCTGGAACCCAGTGCGTCGTGCAAGGCCTGATATTTTTCTGAACCGAGACTGGAAGTGATGGACAAAAAGTGGTTTTCCAGGAGATCGCCGTGGGCCGTTACGGCTTCATTGATCGATGTCCAGATGACTCCTTTCTCCCGAAGACTTTCGGGCAGGGCGAAGGTGTGGATGAGGCGGTCATCGCAAAAGGTAAATGCGCCCGCGCATGCGCCTATGTCCTCCGGATTCTTCGGCAGTAATTCCGCATCGGCTCCTGTATTGGTTGCACCTGTTCGATAGCCGTTCAGTTGGATATACTTGAGGGTGGTAAAACGCCATTTTTGGTCTGAACGTGTTGGAATTGGAAGGTCATTAAATTTATCCCATCCAGCGCGTTTCCGCTCCAACAGCCATTTGGGCGCGCCATTGAAGCTTTCCATATGACTCTCGAAGGCCTTTGGATCAAACAGCGTGGTTTCTCCACATGACGAATCCGTTTCCATAATGTTTGCCTGGTCCACGGCAGCTTTCCGTTCAAGCCTGCTGTAAGAAGAGCCCAGGCGCCCTTCCATTAACCGACCGAGCCTTCCATCTCCATGTCGATGAGGCGCTTGAGTTCCACGCTGTATTCCATGGGGAATTGGCGGATCAGGTCGTTAACAAAGCCGTTTACTGTCAGGCTCATCGCCTCGCCTTCGTTGAGGCCCCGCTGTCTCATGTAGAAAATTTGCTCGGCGTTGACCCTGGAGACACTTGCCTCGTGTTGCACCGAATTACCGTCGCCGCGAACGGAGATGGCCGGATAGGTGTCGGTTCGGCTGTTGGTGTTGATGAGAAGGGCGTCGCATTCGGTATTGTTTTTGCAATTTTTGAAGCGCTTTGGAATGTGAACGATGCCGCGGTAGGTGGAGCGGCCCTTGCCTACGCTGATGCTTTTGGCAATAATGTTGCTGGTAGTTTCGTCGGCGGCGTGAATCATCTTTGCGCCGGTATCCTGGTGCTGGCCGTCGTTGGCCAATGCGATGGAAAGGACTTCGCCGCGGCTCTTGCGCCCCTTGAGTATGACGCCGGGATATTTCATGGTCAGGCGAGAGCCGATGTTGCAGTCAATCCATTTGATCTCGGCTTCTTCCATGGCCAAGCCGCGCTTGGTCACAAGGTTGAAAACGTTGTTGGACCAGTTCTGCACGGTGATATATTGAATCTTGGCGCCGGGCATGGCGATGAGTTCCACAACGGCGCTGTGAAGCGTGGTGGTCTCAAATCGGGGAGCCGTGCAGCCCTCCATGTAGGTGAGTTCCGCGCCTTCGTCCGCGATTATGAGGGTGCGCTCGAACTGGCCGAAGTTTTCGGCGTTGATGCGGAAGTATGCCTGCAGGGGTTGCTTCAATTTGACCCCGGGCGGCACGTAAATGAAGCTGCCTCCACTGAAAACGGCGCTGTTAAGGGCGCTGAACTTGTTGTCGCTGATCGGAATAACCTTGCCCAACCATTTGCGGAAAATTTCCGGATGTTGCATCAGCCCTTCCGTCGATCCGATGAAGATGACGCCATCTTTGGTCAGTTGCTCCTTGACGTTTGAGTAGACGGCTTCGCTGTCGAACTGGGCTTCGACGCCGGCCAGAAATTTGCGCTCCTGCTCGGGGATACCGAGGCGCTCGAAAGTCTCCTTTACATCGTCGGGCACATCATCCCAGGAACGGCTGGGCTGCTGACCTTTGGCCAGGTAGTAGCGGATGCGGTCGAAGTCGATTGTTTCGAGGTCTTTGGATGCCCAGTGTGTTGGCATCGGCTTTTTTTCGAAGATTTTTAAAGCCTTTAGGCGGAAGGCGCGTATCCAGTCGTCCTCACCCTTGACGTCTGCGATGTAATTGACGGTGGCCTCGCTGAGGCCGGTGCCGGCGTCATACTCGTATTGGGTGTCGTAGTGAAAGTTCCCCTTTTCCCTGTCGATATCAATGGTTGTTGTTTCTGACATGTTGTTAACTCCGGTGTTTTTTAGAATTAGTTATTATAAATACTCAATGTTTGGACTGTATTTTATTTCGTTCAGGTCGTGGCGGCTAGTTCTTCCTTGATCCACTCATAACCTCTTTCCTCGAGTTCGAGGGCGAGTTCCTTGCCGCCACTGCGAACGATCCGTCCTTCCCACATAACGTGGACTCGGTCGGGGACGATGAAATTCAGCATGCGCTGATAATGTGTAATGAGAAGTATTCCGATGTCGGGGCCGCGCATGGCATTGACACCTTCGGCCACGATCTTGAGGGCATCGATATCAAGCCCGCTGTCGGTTTCGTCCATTATGCCGTATTTCGGTTCCAACATAGCCATTTGCAGGATTTCGCAGCGTTTCTTTTCGCCCCCGGAGAAACCGTCATTAACGGCTCGTGCGGTGAACTTGCGGTCAATCTTCAGCATGTCCATTTTTTCGTAAAGGCGTTTGTAATACTGGGAAGCATTTATGCCCTCTCCCTCATCGAGTCGGGTAGTGAGGGCCGCGCGGATGAAATTGGCAATACTCACTCCCGGGATTTCACTTGGATATTGAAAGGCCATGAAAAGCCCGGCCCGGGCTATTTCATCGGGTGCGAGGCCAAGGATGCTTTTCCCGTCCAGCAAAGCCTCTCCGTTAGTAACTTCGTAGTCTGGATGGCCGGCCAGAGCCTTGGCCAAAGTGCTTTTGCCGGAACCATTGGGGCCCATAAGGGCGTGTACCTCGCCTTGAGGAATCGTAATGGAAAGGCCCTCAAGGATAGGGGTTCCTTCAGTGTTAACTGACAAATTTTTAATTTCCAGTGAGTTCATAAATATTTTTGAGTTAAGCTTTAACGGCAGGCAAAATTTTATTCGTTGGGACCCGTTCCGAGGTAATGAAGCTCAATTGCCTGGGCCTCGTATTCCTTTGGAAGCAGCGAAAGCATGGATTGCGTGATTTCCGGTGATATGTCGATATCGTAAATTCGACCACTTTTCTTGCAGTGAAAATGAGCGTGTTCGGTCAGGTTGGGGCAGAATCGACTTGGCTCTCGCTCCAAGTTGACTTGCCGTATCAGCTCGCATCCAACCAGCGTTTCCAGGCAATTGTAAACCGTGGCCAGGGAAATGCTCGCCATGTCGGTTTTTGCCCGGGCATAGACTTCGTCAGCCGTCGGGTGATCCCGCCGGGTAAGCAGAACGTCGAAGACATGCCTGCGCTGCGGGGTTGAGCGCAACCCGCTTTTCGAGAGCGAATCCGAGAGTAATGATTTGGATTCCTGTGTGAGCATATTTTTGAAGATGAGAAAATCAGACTAATTACTGATGAGGTATAATGTATTAGAATGATTCTAAAAATCAATAGCAAATGAGATTTATTTTCATTCTAAATTTTATGGGCTTAATATCAAAGTTGTCCTAATATTATATCAACATATCAAGATATATTGATATATATCCTTGACAGAAGTATGTTTCTGTACATGTTTCCGTGTAACTCATACAAGTTCCGTGTGTGTATCCGTACACATTACACAATATTATGGTTAAAACCACATTACTTGGATTTCCGCGCATCGGAAGAAAGCGCGAATTAAAGACGGCCACAGAAGCTTTCTGGAAGGAAAAAATTTCCTTGGAAGAGCTAAAAGCCGTGGGTGCCCGATTACGCCGGGAAAATTGGGAGTTCCAGCACCGGGCCGGCATTAGCCTGGTGCCTTCCAACGACTTCAGCTTTTACGATCATGTTTTGGACACCTGCGCGCTAACTGGAGCTGTGCCGGAACGTTTCAAATGGCAGGGGGAAAAGGTAGATCTGGCGACCTGTTTCTACCTGGCCAGGGGTATTGCGACGGGAAAAACAGCCCATTCGACGCCTGCGCTGGAGATGACCAAATGGTTCGACACCAATTATCACTACCTCGTGCCTGAATTCGGCACGGACACGGAGTTCCGCCTTGCCTCGCTCAAGCCTATAGAGGAGTTCCAGGAAGCGCTTGCGATGGGAATAAAGACCAAGCGGTGCTATTAGGCCCCGTCTCTTTTCTAAAGTTGGGTAAATTCGAGAATCGATCCATCGATGAACCGCATTTTCTTCCACTGCTTGAAAAGCTTTTGCCGGTTTACGGAGAGATTTTACGCCGCCTCGAAGGCCTCGGTGCCGATTGGGTGCAATTTGACGAGCCAGTCCTCACACGCGACCTGGAGAACTTCCACTTGGAAGGCCTAAAAACGACATACGGCTACTTGGCCTCCGAGGCGCCCAATCTCAATATTTTACTGGCCAGTTACTTCGGTGAACTACGGGAAAATCTGAACCCGGTTATCGAGCTTCCCGTCAAGGCTTTCCATATCGATGCCGTGCGTGCTCCCCGAGAAGTAGATGCCTGGTTGAAAAAGCTCCCTGAGGACAAACTCCTCTCTGTGGGAATTGTGGATGGGCGCAATATTTGGAAAAATGACTTCGCTCGATCCCTAAAAATCTTGAAGAAGGCATACCGGAAATTGGGAGAGGAACGTCTGCTGATTGCCCCATCCTGCTCCTTGCTGCATGTGCCTATCAGCCTTAAGGCCGAAGATGATCTCGATGACGAATTGAAGCAATGGCTCGCGTTTGCCGAAGAAAAGGTAAATGAAGTTGTCACCCTGGCTCGCGCCCTCGAAGGCCGAGTCCCGTCCGCCGCTATCGAGTCAAACACCCGTGCCGTTCGAGAACGGCATCTCAGTCCACGCATTCATAATCCCGACGTAAAGCGCCGCGCGGCCTCGATCGCACCAGGCGACTACAAGCGCTCCACATCATTCGCAAACCGGCTCAAAAAACAACGAAAACGCTTTCCTCTGCCCTCTTGGCCGACCACTACCATCGGTTCCTTCCCGCAAACCATAGAGGTGCGCCGGACCCGCGCACGATTTCGCCGGGGAGAGTTATCGGCTGAAGAATACAATCTATTTATAGAGGAAAATATTCGCGATATCATCAAACTGCAGGAGCGGCTGGACCTCGACCTATTGGTGCATGGCGAATTCGAGCGCAACGACATGGTCGAATATTTCGGCCAGCAACTCGAAGGTTTCGCCTTTACCCGTAACGGTTGGGTGCAGAGCTACGGCTCCCGCTACGTGAAACCGCCAATCATTTTTGGAGATGTATCACGTCCGGATCCAATGACCGTCAATTGGACTCAATACGCTCAAAGTCTGACAAATAAACCGGTCAAAGGAATGCTGACCGGACCGGTAACCATTCTGCAGTGGAGCTTTGTGCGCGACGATCAGCCCCGGAGCGATACCGCCCGGCAGATCGCTCTGGCCATCCGGGACGAGGTGCGCGACCTGGAAGCTGCCGGTATTTCATTCATTCAAATCGACGAACCCGCCTTACGCGAAGGTCTGCCCTTGCGCCGAACCGATTGGGTCGAATACCTGCGGTGGGCGGTTGAAGCTTTTCGGCTGGCCTCTTGCGTTGTCAGGGATGACACCCAAATCCATACCCATATGTGCTATTCGCAATTCAACGACATCATAGAGGCGATAGCCGAACTTGATGCCGATGTTATATCCATCGAAGCGTCCCGATCAAAAATGAATTTGCTGCAATCCTTCAGCGCTTTTAGTTACCCCAACGATATCGGACCCGGTGTCTGGGACATACATTCACCGCGCGTTCCCGATGTCGGGGAAATTAAAGCCCTGTTGCGCAAGGCTGCCGAGGTACTACCGGCAGAGCGTATCTGGGTTAACCCAGACTGCGGCCTCAAGACACGCGCCCTCGAAGAAGTCATCCCCTCCCTGCAAAACATGGTCGCAGCCGCGCGCTCGCTTCGGGTAGAAGGTGCGAGAGTTCAAAGGTTCAAAGTTCAAAAGTTTGTACCTAACAGGACCAAAGACCAAGGACTAGACCAGAGACTGCCGACTTTCGACCGTTGACAAGCCAGAGCGGTCTCTGAATAAACGATGGGCTGCCGAGCGCCGTTTTTTGAGGTGCGGGGAATCACGTCCATGAGTGAAAAATATTACATAACCAGTCCTATTTACTATGTCAACGATGCCCCCCATATCGGGCATGCCTACACGACCATTGCCGCCGATGTTCTTGCGCGTTTCTTCCGTGTAGTCGGTCGCGACGTCCGCTTTTTGACCGGCACCGATGAACACGGCTTAAAGATCGTCAAGGCCGCCCAGGACAACAACATGAGCCCGCAGGAGATGGCCGACTCGGTAGTCGTGCAATTCCAGGAAATGTGGAAGGCGCTCAACATCAGTAATGACGACTTTGTCCGCACCAGCCAGGATCGCCATAAGAACCGGGTAGTCCGAATCGTCGAGCTGCTACTGGAACGCGACGAAATCTATCTTGGCGCCTACGAGGGCTGGTATGACGAAGGGCAGGAAGAATTTGTTACCGATACCGTTGCCCGGGCCAACGAATTCAAGTCGGCCATCAATGATCAACCATTGGTGCGCTACAGCGAGCCGAGTTACTTTTTCAGGTTGAGCAAATGGGCGCCGAAGTTAATCGAATACATAGAGGCCAATTCGGGATTTGTCATGCCGGAACTGCGGCGCAACGAGGTGTTGAGCCGATTGCGCGGGGGGGTTGATGACTTGAGTTTTTCGCGGCTGGCCGAAAAGCTCGGTGGCTGGGGGGTTCGCCTTCCTAACGATCCCGAACATACGGTTTACGTTTGGATTGACGCACTGTTTAACTACCTCACCGCTACGGGTCTGCCTGAAATCGGAGATGAGCACGATAACCGCTTCGGCCGATACTGGCCCGCCGACGTGCACCTGATCGGCAAGGACATTCTGTGGTTTCACGCCGTTTATTGGCCCTGTTTGCTCATGGCGTTGGACTATCCGCTTCCCAAGCGCGTATTCGCCCACGGTTGGTGGACTTCTGAGGGCCGCAAGATGTCAAAATCCCTCGGCAATTTTATCAGCGCGGAATCAATTACTAAACTCTGCAAAGAATATAGTAGAGACGTATTGCGCTACTTTCTGCTGAAAGAAGTGACATTCGGGTCCGATGGAAATTTCTCGCAAGACTCATTTCGCGAGCGCTACCATGCTGAACTGGCCAACGGCGTGGGCAACCTTCTCAGCCGCACCACGAACATGATCAACCGTTATTTTAATGGCGAATTGCCGGCCGCGGAAAAACCGGGCTCCGAGGAGCAGCCGGTAATTGAAGCCGCCGCCAACCTTAGCGAAAACGCCGTTTCCATTATGGAACGGCTGGCATTTCAAGAATATCTCGAAGCCGTCCAGCAACTCGTCGGCGCAACTAATAAATACATCGAGGTGACCGAACCCTTCAAGCTTGCACGCGACGAGTCCCAGCGCGCACGCCTCGGCGCCATCCTCAACACCTGCGCTCAGGCCACCCGCATCACCTTCGAGTGGCTTTATCCCTATATGCCCGAATCAGCCGTGCTCGGCCTCGCAACCCTGGGTTTGGATGAGCCGGAACCGGGTTCCCTGCTCGAACGAACCGCCTGGGGAAAACTTCCGGCCGGAACCAAAATTGAAAAAGCTTCCCCGCTCTATCCGCGAAAGGTATAGACGTTGTAATAACTCCCCTAATACTGACCTATCCATGACAGATAAAATCACCAAATCAGATGCCGAATGGCAGGCGCAGTTATCACCCGAGCAGTTTCGCATCACTCGCCGGAAGGGAACCGAGCAGCCATTTACCGGACAATACCATGACCAAAAGGAGTCCGGCCGTTACAAATGCGTTTGCTGCGGCGAGTCCCTGTTCAGTTCCAAGGACAAATTTGATTCGGGCACCGGCTGGCCGAGCTATACTCTGCCCGCAAACCCCGATGCCGTCGCGACTATGGAAGACAGTAGTTTATTTTCCACGCGCACAGAAGTACTCTGCGGTCGTTGCGATGCACATCTCGGCCATGTTTTTCCCGACGGCCTCGAACCCTCAGGCCTGCGCTATTGCATCAACTCGGCCTCGCTTCAGTTTGAGCCCGATCAGGAAACTGAAAGCTAGAAATATTGAAACCACTAATAGTCGTTAAATTAAAAAAGAATTATCACCATGGAAAATATTGAGAAGATGAAATGCGAGGCATGCCGGGAAGGCTCTCCACTGGCTACCGACGAGGAAGTCACCGAGTTTTCGAAGCAAATTCCTCAGTGGACGATTGTTGAGCGCGATGACATCAACCGATTGGAGCGGGTCTTCAGTTTTAAAAATTTCGAACTGGCTCTGGCCTTTACCAACAAGGTCGGCGCTTTGGCCGAAGAGCAAGGTCACCATCCGGCCCTCCTGACTGAGTGGGGCACTGTCACCGTTACCTGGTGGACCCATAAAATCAAGGGTCTGCACCGTAACGACTTTATCATGGCGGCGAAAACCGACAAGCTCTGACAATAATGGGGTTGCCCAGAGAGCGTGAATTTTTGCTTTTCGGACTGGGCCCGGAGGATCGCTCCTGGCGTGGCGTGTGGTTGCTCCTCGGCGTATTTCTTGGGGCGATGGTTTTCGCCGCCCTCTTCAGTCCGCCGGTGTATTGGGCAATACTGGCTTGGGCTCAAGCCTATCCCAACGACCTCAATACCTACCTGGCGGCCAAGGATTTCCCGCGTTACTTCGATCGTTTGCGCTGGCTGCCGGTAATAATCGCCTTTCCATGGTTGCTGAAAGTCTGCGGCTTGTGGTCATGGCGGACGCTGGGTTTAAGAGGCGGGCCGGGATGGGGTCGCTCTATGCTTTCGTGGTTCGTTGCGGGAATATTTTTACTGGGGCTGGCTGCAGCGGTTCAGATCTGCGCGATCGGGATTGAGCCCAAAGGGGAATGGTCTTCACCAGGGTTTATTAAATCCGTTGCGGTTTCGGTGCTGGCGGGAATGGTCTTGGCCCTGATCGAAGAGTCGGTTTTTCGCGGTCTGGTATTGCGAATTTTCTACACCGCAATGAGGCCTTTGCCTGCGGTCGCGGTCGCCGCCTTTTTTTTCGCAATCGTGCATTTCAAAAAAATCCCCTCTGATATATGGAGCGACGAGACAGCGATGACATGGGGCAGCGGTTTATACATCGGGTTTTGGACCTTACTGAGCGTGGGCACAACTTTCGAGTGGATCAAGTTCCTCAATCTATTTTTGATCGGGCTTGTCTTGTGCCTGCTCTTTATAAAGACCCGGTCGTTGTGGCCATGTATCGGGTTACACGCTGGCTGGGTGGCGTTCAGGCAGATTTACGCGAAATTCATAATTGTCGGCGAGAGCGATTTTTTCTGGCTTTGGGGAAGCGAAAGCATGATCGACGGCCTGTTGCCCACGCTGTTTCTTGTCCCTTTGGCCGGTTGGTTGTCACACAGAACCGCTGATGAATAATCCTATGGACTTCAACGGTTGGCCATTTGGTATCAAGGATAGAAATTTATGATGGAACTGGCTCGACATCTGCGCATGACGATGGATGGATTGCTCGACATCGTCTATCCGCGCAATTGCGTCGGTTGCGGGGGATTGGTTCCCAACCTCCAATCGCGGTATTTATGCGAAGATTGCCGAAATCACATTTTTCGTGTTGAAGCTCCCCACTGCAAAATCTGCGGATGCCCCTTTTTTGGCGAGGTCGAAAATGAGCGCGAATGTCCACATTGCGCAGAGCTGGACCCGATTTTCCAGGCCGGACGCACAGTCCTGCTTTACAGGGGAGTGGGTCTCGCCCTTATCCAGGAATGGAAATATCATCGGGCCCTTTACCTCCTGGAGGATATTCGAAATCTGACTGTACAAATGCCCGGATTGCGGGAATACCTTGATTCGGCCACACTGATTCCTGTGCCCCTGCATAGGCGCAAATTTCGCGAACGCGGGTTTAATCAAAGCCGCATATTGGCCGATTTATTCGCGGAAGCCGCGGGCGGCCTGCCCGTCGAGGAACTATTGCAACGGGTCGTAGATACCCAATCGCAAACCCTCCTCAACCTCAATGCCCGCCTGCGCAACGTCAAAAATGCCTTTGCTTTATCCGAAAATGCATTATTAAGGAAGGATCAGACTTATATTCTGATCGATGACGTTTTTACCACCGGCTCTACCCTCAATGCCTGTAGCGCCGTTTTGCGGCAGGCAGGAGCGCATAGTATAAAAGTGCTTACTCTGGGCCACGGGTAATCGAACTTCATGGACATCAGCTAAACTACCACAACAACTGGAGCGTAGGATCATGGCTTTTTTTAAAAAACCAAAATACTCAAATGTCGTTTTCAAACAGCGGCGGGATATCCCTGATAATCTTTATACCCGCTGTCCCATGTCCCGTGAAATTATTTACAACAAGGACCTGGAAAAAAATCTCATGGTGGTGCCCAAAAGCGGCTACCATTTCCCATTGGATGCCCCCCGACGCATTCAGTCCCTGGTTGATGATAATTCATTCGAGGAACTCGACACCGGACTCTCGTCTCTGGACCCCCTCGAATTCAAAGGCCTCAGCTCTTACAAAGATAAATTATCTGAAAATCAGAAAAAAACCGGGATGAAAGACGCCGTCGTCGTCGGAATGGGGAAGATCGACGGCATCAAGATTTCCTTGGCGGTAATGGACTTCAGGTTTCTCGGCGGCAGCATGGGCTCTGTAGTCGGCGAAAAAATTACCCGCTCCATTGAACGGGCTGCAGAGCGCAAAACCCCACTCGTCATCGTTTCCGCTTCGGGAGGCGCCCGCATGTATGAAGGCATCCTCAGCCTCATGCAGATGGCCAAAACAAGCGCCGCCCTGGCTCGTTTGCACGAAGAAGCCGTGCCCTACTTTTCCGTGTTCACAAATCCTACATACGCGGGCGTCACAGCCAGCTTTGCTTCTCTCGGTGATGTAAATCTGGCCGAACCCGGCGCCCTGATCGGCTTCGCAGGCGCGCGAGTAATCAAGGAAGGCACGGGCGAAGAATTACCCAAGGGCTTCCAGACCGCCGAGTTTTTGCTCGAACACGGACTGATAGACCAGATTGTGCCGAGGCATCAATTGCGGGACCGCCTCATCACCCTGATACACGCACTATATCTGGGTAAACAGCCGACTCAGGGTAATAAAGACGGCCCCGAATAACGGTATAGCCGATCACCTTCGGCATCTTTTCGGCACCACCGTCGCCGTAAACCCAACACCCATCCGCGCACCGAACATGACTGATATAGACACCTACAAAGAGGCTAAAAGCTACCTCTACGGCCTCAAATATCACGGCGCCAAATACGGCATCGAGCGTATGCTGCTATTTTCAGAAGCATTGGGCCACCCCGAAAGACAATACTCCGTTATCCACGTGGCCGGAACCAACGGCAAAAGCTCAACCTGCGCCATGCTCGAGGCAATCTACCGCCAGGCAGGTTACAAAACCGGCCTCTTTACCTCGCCCCACCTTGTTTACCAGGGCGAACGCATTCAAGTAAACCGCCGGCAACTCGAAAAAAACGACATCGTCACCTACACCCGCGAACTCAAAGAACTGGCCGAAGCTTTGGCCCGGAAAAATCCCGAGGACCATCCATCATTTTTCGAATTCATTACCGCCATGGCATTCTCACACTTCGCCAGGGAAAAAATCGACATCGCCATTATCGAAACCGGTTTGGGCGGCCGTCTCGACGCCACCAACGTCTTGATTCCCGAAATCTCAATCATCACTTCCATCAGCCTCGATCATTGCGAAATGCTCGGTGACACTCTGCAAAAAATCGCCGCCGAAAAAGGCGGCATCATCAAAGAGAGTCGTCCACTCGCTCTCGGTCATTTGCCCCCCGAGGCCATATCGGTCCTCTGTACCAAAGCCCGGCAACTGAACGCCCCTGTCCACACGATCCAGGAGCATTTCGGCGACGACCTCAACTCCTACCCGGTTACAAACCTGGCCGGGAAACACCAGCGCTGGAACGCCGCCGTTGCCACCCTCGCCGCCAATCTGCTCAAGACAAAATTTCCCATGCGACAATCACATATCACCGAGGCCCTGCATAATGTTAAGTGGCCCGCGCGGTGGGAAAAATACCGACTCGGAAACAAAACCATCATTCTCGACAACGCACACAACCCCGAAAGCTCGGAAATGCTTGCCGCAAACCTCGTAGACCTCATCGACGCCACCGGCCGCAAACCAATAATCATGGTTGGAACGATAGGACAATTCAGAGCGCGCGCACTACTACCGGTCATCGCCCGCTACGCCCGCGAAATCATACTCCTGAAACCCTCTCAACCGCGCGCTTCATCCTTCGAAGAGTTGCAACGCGAAATCCCCGCCTCCTACAAGGGCCGCGTCCACCGGGACCAGGTCAAAACCCTTTTCCCATTCCCGGGACACTGTACCGCAGGAGAGTCCGATGACGTTCTGGTAGCTACCGGCTCCATCTATCTCATCGGTGAAATTCTCGAATCCATGAAATATGAAGAACCTTTCCGGGAACACTACCTACAAGACGCACCGTGAGAGGCGCATTTGAAGTCGGAAGTCAGAATGCGGAAGACAGCTTGGATTTTTCTAATCAGCATTTGTTATTGAAACATATCTGGTAGCAGCGTTTAACCAATCTATATACTAGTTATATTTCTATGACCTAATCGTTTTCAAAATCAAAAATCAGGAGGAATATGCGATGTATGTTATTATGGGAGCGACCGGTAATAACGGCAGTAAACTGGCGAATATTTTGCTCGACAAAGGCGAGAAGGTCAAAGTCATCGGCCGATCAGCAGAGCGACTAAAACCTTTTGTTGATCGTGGAGCTGAGGCGGCAGTCGGCGATGTTTCAGATGTGGGATTTTTAACAAATGTCTTTAAAGGCGCCGACGCTGTATTTGCATTGATTCCCCCGGCTTTTACATCAAATGATTTCCGAGGGTACTACAATGAGATCGGGGCCAATATTGTCAGGTCGATACAAGAGTCGGGCGTCAAGCATGCTTTGTTTTTAAGCAGCCATGGTGCACATTTGCCTGAAAAAACCGGCCCCATCAAAGGCTTGCACGATGTTGAGCAAAAACTCAACAACCTCGATGATGTCAATATTCTCTATCTCAGACCAACTTACTTTATGGAAAACTTGTTAGCAAGTATCGGCATGATCAAAAACATGGGCATTAACGGTAGTGCTATCAAGGGCGATGTGAAATTTGCCATGATCGCTACGAAAGACATAGCTTCGGTTGCGGCTGAGCATCTGCTCAAAAGAGGTTTTTCTGGTAAGACCGTGCACGAATTGTTGGGTGAGCGCGATATTTCGATGGTTGAAGTGACCAAAATCATTGGTGAGAAAATTGGTAAACCGGACTTGGAATATGTTCAATTCTCTGCTGAAGATGAGAAAAAAGGGATGATGGATTTCGGACTGAGTGATGATGCCAGCAACCAAATAGTCGAGCTTAGCCAGGCTATTAATGATGGCATTATCGCAGTCAACCAACCACGTACGGCTGAAAATACCACCGGTACTTCAATAGAAGAATTCGCTGACTTCTTTGCACAAGTATACGAGAACTCCTGATAGTCTCCACGAATAAGAAAAAAGATTATTCTGCCTCTAGTCCTTCGCCACTTAGCATCGTGACAGGCCACAAAGGAGGACAACATTATGAGAAAAGAAGTACATATTATTCATTCTTCAGTATATGCATCTGATCCAGAGAAAGCCGCATCAGATGTCGCTGCATTAATTGACGGAATTGCAAAGCCGTTTACTCCGTGCGAAGGCGCATGGGTATGTTTTCTAAATGACGAAAATTGGAGTGGTGGTGAATTCATAGAGTTTTATCCAAAGTCGGTAAAACTTTCGAACAAATTCGGAAATCCAGCGTTTATCGAAAATCCAGAAGGTGCAAGTGGTGCAGGTACGCATTTCAATTTACTAGTTCCAAACAGCAGAGAAAATCTGGAGTTAATATGTAAAGAAAGAAACCTAACGTGTTCGTTGCGGGAATGGGGCAATTTTCTTGATGTTTGGCTTGAAGAAAATCTATTGATTGAGTGCGTTTTTAATGATTAATGGCCTAACAAACAGCTCAAGCACGACACACTACCGCGCGCCGCTGAAGCATGGCGTTAGGCACACAAGTGAGCCAAAAAGATGGCACAAGTAAGATACATAGTAGATGACGTGGATGATGCCATTGCTTTCTATGTCTCAAAGCTTGGTTTTGAACTCGAACAGCAATTCGGTCCTGCGTTCGCAATCGTAGTACGTGGCGACTTAACGCTATGGCTTGCGGGGCCAAAAGCATCAGCGTCCAGGCCAATGCCGGATGGCACTATACCCAGCCCGGGAGGCTGGTCCAGGTTCGCCTTGATGGTTGACGATTTGGAATCCCTTGTCTCAAAGCTCAAGGACGATGGTGTAAGATTCAGAAACGATATTGTGGTAGGTCCGGGGGGCAAACAGATTCTCTGCAAAGACCCTTCTGGTAACGTAGTTGAGCTATTTCAGCCAGCGTAGGCTATGACTCCTAACCACGCGTTGGAATCCGCTCCGAACGCAATTCAGAACCGGGCAACTGTATCTAGGGGGATGTTGGTGCGTTTTTGGGCTTGGGGTTGCGCCGGACGATTCCCTTGGAAGCAGAGCGTTTAACACTTTGCGGTGGAATCATGGAAAACTGTTGAAAAATCTGACGGCGCCGTTCGATTTCATCTGGGGGCAGACCGGCCAATGGACTTCTGGCGGACCGGGATGCTGCAACATTGGCATTGGCCAATTGCAGACGATGGAATGATTCTCCATGCTTGGTGAGGACTGAATACTCGCTTGCGTCGTAATCGACCAGGGTAACATCCTCCCATGATTCCTTCAGGCCGAGCCAGGAACTCTTTCCGGTGCGCGTGTTGTGAAGACAGAAGTAATAATGGTTCTCCAGCTCGATGATACCAATAAGTTGCAGGTAGGAAGCGGGATTTCCTCCGCGAGCATTCTCGGTGCGGGAAGTGCGCAGGCCGCCGGCCTTAAAATCAGTGGGAATAAAAGGGGAGTTCTCCGACAAACCGCCCAGAGATGCATCCCTTTGCTGGGCTTCGAGGAATCCGGCTAGGCAGATAAGGCAGAGAGCCGCGGCTATGAAACTCGACCGCGGCCGCAATATTCGATACAAGTGATTCACAATAAAAATTTTATTATTCATTCTAATATACCATTGTTTCTGACAAGTGCGATCCTTTTTGTATCCATTAATAAATTTTAAACCTGTTCCCGGAATTCATTTGCATTTGCAAAACTAATCAACAGACCCGAATATTTTGATGTATTAAGATGAGTGATGACACAACAGCTTCTGACCTGATATCGGCCGAGGGCGAGGTGGGCCTCGTCCGATGGCAGGACTTTGTCTTCAAGAAACCATTCCCGTTCGAGTATGGGGGTGTGCTGCCGGAGTTTACGATGCGTTACGAGACCTACGGGGAATTGAATGCAGACAAGTCCAACGCCATCCTGATCTGCCATGCACTTAGTGGCGACCACCATTGCGCCGGTGTTTACTCAAAAGAGGATAGTAAGCCGGGCTGGTGGAATCATATTATTGGACCTGGTAAATCGATCGATACCGACCGCTGGTTCGTATTGTGCGCGAATTGCCTGGGCGGTTGCGTCGGCTCGACCGGCCCTTCCTCAATCAATCCCGAGACCGACCTGCCATACAACATGGAATTTCCGGCGCTAACCATAGGTGATTTGGTGCGTTCGCAGGGGCTATTGCTCGACCACCTCGGTATCGACCGGCTCTATGCCGTAGCGGGTGGTTCTATGGGCGGAATGCAAGCGCTCCAATGGGCCATTGAATATCCGGACAGGGTGGAGCGCATTTTGCCGTTGGCCTCGACGGCCCGGCATAGTTCCCAGGCCATTGCGTTTAACGAAGTGGGCCGCTGCGCCATTATGCAGGACCCCGGCTGGAAGAAAGGCGATTACGAACATGGCCAGGGCCCCAACGTGGGCCTGGCGGTCGCACGTATGATGGCTCATATCACCTATCTTTCCGACAAGGGGCTCGAGGGTAAATTCGGGCGCAGCAGAAAGGAAGGCTACCGGGACCGTGAACTTTTCGACGTCGAATTCGAAGTGGAGGGCTATCTGCGCTACCAGGGCGAGAGCTTTGTCAATCGATTCGATGCCAACACCTACCTGTATTTCACCAAGGCGAACGACCGGTTTGATCTTTATGGCGAGAGCGGGCGGCTCGAGGACGCCTTCGAGCGTATGCAGGCGCGCGCTCTGGTTGTAGGATTTACCTCCGATTGGCTCTACCCACCCGGGCAGAACCGCAGCCTCGTCCACGCCATGCTCCGTTGCGGCAAGGACGCCACTTATGCCGAAGCCGACATGGACCTAGGTCATGACTCGTTCCTAATCGACGCCCCCGAGCTTTTCGAGCTTATCCGGGCCTTCCTCGATGTATAATTCAAACAGACCCTAATGAGACGCACCGACATTAAACGGGAAGTTGACTTCCAGATCATCAGCGACTGGGTGGAAGGGGACAGCCGCGTGCTCGACCTTGGTTGTGGACGCGGTATTCTTCTCGCGCACCTCAAGAGGAGCAAAGGGGTTTACGGCGTGGGTGTGGACACCGATCCGGAGAAAATCCTCGGCTGCGTCAAGCGCGGGGTCACGGCATATCAGGGCGAAGTCCAGGCAATCCTTAAGGAATACCCGGACGGTTTTTTTGACTGGGTAGTATGTTCGCGCACCGTGCAGGAACTATCGAATCCCGAAGAGGTGATATTCGAAGCCTTGCGTGTGGGAAAGCGCCTTGCCGTGAGCTTCGCAAACCACGGTTTCTGGCTCAACCGATGGCATATGATCATCAGCGGCTCCCGTACTCTCAACGAAGTTTATCCGCAGCCCTGGCATTCCAGCGAACCCTCGGTGCCGATCTCTATACGCGATTTCGAAAATTTCTGCACCCGGCAGAAAATTGTAATCAACCGCCGGGTTTACCTGGCCGGTGATTGGTCAACACCCTGCCGCCTGTGGCCCAATTTACGCGCAGGCTACGTGCTCTACGATATTTCAGGCCAGTTACCCGAATCAGGATGATCAATTCACTACTCGTCTCCTCAGCCCATCATGACTTTCATTAGGACAATGAAAACGTTTCTTAGATACAGTATCCCATAGGTAAACACGTATCTGAACTGCGGGATATTGATCAGTATTATGAGGATTATAAATCCCCAGCGCGATAGATTCATGTAGGTCTCTTCCCGCATTCCAGTCACGTGCTTGAGCACATGCGAGCCGTCCAGCGGCGGTATGGGAATGAGGTTGAAGACTATCAGTACGCAGTTGATGGTGATGACCTGCACGACGAGGCTCGCAAGATCGGGGACCAATTTTAAGAGCAGGGCCCCGACAATAGTCGTCAGAAAGCAGATGACGAGGTTGGAGCCGGGGCCGGCCATGGTAACCAGCAGATCGTCACGCACCGGCTCCCGAAAATTGCGCGGGTTTATCATAACCGGTTTGCCCCAGCCGATGAGAGCGAATCCCGGCGAAAACAGGATCATCATCAGCGGGATAAGCACCGTGCCTATGGGGTCGATGTGCGCTATGGGGTTCAAGGTTACACGGCCCTGCGAGCGCGGTGTGTGGTCGCCCAGCCGGTCGGCTGTGATTGCGTGGGCCCACTCGTGCACGCTCAAGCTGGCAACCAGAATGAGATACATGATAATGCCTTGTCTGAGATGTTCGGGATCCATGGCTTAGGGGTATAAAGAATTTCACCAAGCGGATACAACTCTCATATCGACACTTAAAAACCTTCTTGATCTTCCTCTGCCTCACTTAACAGCTCAAGGACCTGCTCTTTACTCTGCTGAAGCGATGGCTCAGTTACTTCTTCGGCCAGGGCCCGGGCTTCGGCCAAGCGGCCGAGGTGGGTCAGGACCTTTGCGCGGTGTAATTTCACCGCTTCTGTTTCGAGACCGGGTTTGATAATTTCTCCAACGGCTTCCCAGGCGGCCAGGGCGGCTTCCCAATCGGACGTTTCCAGATCGTAATAGGCCTCGGCATAGCGAAACTGGAAGTCGCGGTTATCTGGTTCCAGTTGGGCGGCCATTTTAAATGCGGCTAGCATTTGGCGCTCCAGGGTGGGCCGATCAAGAATTTTATCGGCCTCGTAGTGATCGCGGAAATGAAAGAGCAGTTCGCCCAGTTGAAAGGAATAGAGAGCAGATTCGGGACTCAGTTCTATAGCCTTTAGAAAATACCCCAAGGCCAGGCCGTAGTCGCCATTTTCGGCCAGGTAGTTGCCTATCTGCTGGTTGACCACGGCGATATTGGGATCGAGCCGGTTAGCCTTCATGAACATGCGGTTGGCATGCTCGTTCTTGTCCACTCTGCGCAACAATTTTCCATAAAAAATGTAAGGCATGATTTCGTCGGGGTTGTTGGTCAGCAGCAATTCCCACTCATGGACGAGCTCCTTTAGCCGCAGTTGCAGGCCTCCTTCCCCGGAGGGGTCCCGCTTGTTGTCGATATGCCGAAATATGGCAGACTGCCGGGCCACGAGGTCCATCATCTTCTGATCCAGCAGGCTCACTCCTGTAGCTTCATGCCTGGCGGGTGTCGGGGGCTGGTCTCGTATGGCGGGAGGCGGGGAGACGCTTTGACAGCCGCCGCAGACCATGAACAACAGCATGGCTGGAATTCGTTTCAATGACATAGCTATATAGACTATTAATCCTTGTCCGGAAGGGAGTTTTCGAAACCGACGCCGGGGTCGCACTTCTCAATCAGCTCGGGACCGTCGTGCCGGGGATTGTTGACGAGTTTAGAGACAGGGTAACCGATCATAAGTTTCGGAACGCATGGTTTCAGGAGCGATTGCACGTCGGCGGGATTCCCCTTCTGCGGGTCAAGCCAGAGGTCGAAATCATCCGGTTCGAGGATCACGGGCATGCGGTTGTGGATTGGCGCCAAGACATCATTTGGCTCAGTTGTGAGGATTGCGCACGATTCGATTACCGAACCGTCGGAACCTTGCCAGTGTTCCCAGAGGCCGGCCATGGCAAAGGGTTCGCCTGTAGCCATCGCGAAATAGTAAGGTTGCTTGTAGCCGCCGGAGCGCTGCCACTCGTAAAAGCCGGAGGCGGGGATCAGGCAGCGACGTTGTTTGAAGGCGGCGCGAAAAGATGGTTTTTCCGCCGCCGTCTCAGAGCGGGCGTTAATAAGCCTGGCGCCGATCTTCGGGTCTTTAGTCCACGAAGGAACAAGTCCCCAGACTGCCGGCCATGCCCTGCGTTTCCCGGATTCGGAGGAAAGGCGCACGGTAACCACCTGTTGGCTGGGAGCGATGTTGTAGCGCGGCCGCAATACCTTTTCAACTTCCTCGGCCAGTTGCTTGAGAAGGAACTTCCGGATCAATTCTTCCTGTCCGGCCGTCAATGTGTATCGCCCGCACATGTTTTTATCGTTTTACAGCGCCTGATCGCACCGGGCAATAGGGACGACTGAATACCCCTGATTTAATATTTGAAATTCTCATCGCTTTAATGCGTGGTTTATAATTTTTTAAGGTATTGTTTTCAATCATGACTTTGAAAGAACTTCATAGTGACGAGGACCTGCGCAGGCGCGAATTTCCTGTGGCCGAGAAGGAGATATACCTGGCTCATGCCGGAGTTTGTCCTTTGCCCGCCCGTGTAGCCGCAGCCATGAGCGACTATGCCGGCCGCGCAACTTACGGTAATCAGGAAGCTTTTGCTCCTTTAAAACTTCATGGCGAGACGAGCCGGCTCGCCGCCGATCTATTGGGTTGCGGCCCCGAGGACATAGCGCTGATAGGCCCCACTTCTATAGGGTTGTCGCTTGTGGCAAATGGCCTGAAGTTCGAGCCCGGCCAGAACGTCATTTTTCCGACCGACGATTATCCATCCAACTCCGTAGTGTGGATGAACCTTGAAAAGCGTGGTATTAAACTGCGACCTGTCCTCCCACGGGTCCCGGGCTGGATTACCATTGATGACATTGCATCGCTGGTTGACGATCGCACCCGGCTGGTGGCGTTGTCCTCGGCTCACTTTATAACAGGATACCGGCTCGATACCGAAGGCATCGGCTCATTCCTGAAAGAGCGCGGCATTCTCTTCTGCCTCGATGCCATACAAACCGTAGGCGCATTTCCAACTCCGGCGGCCCATGTCGATTTTCTAGCCGCCGATGCCCATAAATGGATGCTCGGTCCCTGCGCCTCCGGAATTTTTTACGTCAGTCCGGATGCGCGCAAACAGCTCGAACCAACGCTGTTGGGATGGAGCAATGTAAAATGTCCCGACTACATCACTCCGGAAGACATTGTTTTTGAAAACGATGCACGTCGCTACGAAGCTGGAACCCAGAGCGTCGTCGGGCTTGTAGGCCTGAATGCGTGCCTAAAGCTCCTGAAGGAATTTACCCCCGAGGCAATTGCCGAAACTGTTATCGGTCACACTCGCCTTCTGCGCACTGCCTTAACCACCAAAGGCTATACCCTGGCCTCTGAAGACGAGGAGCGCCTTTCAGGCATAACTTCATTTTACAGGGAGGATGCCGACATGGCCGCTCTTCACCGCAAGCTCGCCGACGCCGGCGTCACCGCCACGCTGCGAAGAACACGCGATCAACGCTGGTGGCTTCGATTCTCACCACACTTCTATAATACTACCAGTGAACTGGAGCGGACACTGGAACTGCTCTAACCAGATTACTCCTACCGATAAAATACATCGCCTATCACCATGGAATCCCTACTTCCCATCCTGACTTTTTTTGTCGGACTTGCCACGGGCCTGGGCATTGCGTGGTTGTTGCGCTCCCACCTCACAGATACCTTCAAGGCGCTCAGCGCTGATGCTTTGCGAAACAATCGAGATGACTTCATCGCTCTAACCAAGGAATCTCTAGGACAACATATTAAGCCGCTGAAGGAATCTCTCGATAAGGTGGAAGAGTATAGTCGTGAGATGGAAAAAGATCGTGTTGGCGCCTATTCCGGGCTGAGCGCACAGGTTAAAAGCCTCCTCGCCACTGCGGCGGGTTTGCAATCCGAGACGGCCAATCTTGGCCAAGCCCTGCGCAATCCGAATGTGCGCGGTCAATGGGGAGAGATGCAGCTAAAGCGCGCGGTCGAGTTTGCAGGCATGCTAGGTTACTGTGATTTCCTGACGCAGGAAACAACCGATACCGAAGAGGGCCGCCGCAGGCCAGACATGATTGTGCGCCTGCCCAACAGTCGCCAAATTATCATAGACGCCAAAGCTCCATTATCCGCATTTCTGGATGCCCTGGAGACAACCGATGCGGATGATCGCAAACAAAAACTGGAGGAGCACGCAACACAGGTCCGCAGACACATCAAGCAACTCAGTTCAAAAGAATACTGGAAGCAATTTGAGCCTACCCCGGAATTTGTAGTGCTATTCCTGCCCGGTGAAGCCTTCTTTAGCGCCGCCGTCGAACAGGAGCCGGAACTCATTGAGTTTGGCGTAAAACAAAATGTGATTCTCGCGTCACCGACCACACTGATCGCGCTGCTCAAAGCAGTCGCCTATGGTTGGCGAGAGGAGAAGATTGCCGCAAACGCCGAGGAAGTTAGCAAACTTGGTCGAGATCTTTACGAGAGGATGAAAAATTTTACCGAATTTTTAGGTAGTTTGGGTCAAAATCTCAACCGGGCCGTCGATTCCTACAACAAGGCCATGCGCTCAGTCGAAACCCGCCTCCTGGTCACTGCCCGCAAATTTAAAGAACTGGGCGCGGGCACTAATGAAGATATCGAGACTCCCGCATTGATCGAAGAGACCGTTATCCATTCGGATACCGAAGAGAAAAAAGATTAACGAAATTGCGCATGACCGAAGGGTCGGAATACGAGCCACTTGACCTGCCGATTGACGGCGTGCTCGACCTGCACACATTCAGGCCGGCGGAGGTGAAGGAATTGCTGCCCGATTACTTTGAAGCCTGCCTTGAGCGCGACATAACCACCGTGCGCATCATACACGGCAAAGGCACAGGGGCTCTACGCGACCTGGTGCACGCGCAGTTGCGAAAATCGCCCCTGGTCGCCTCCTTTCAATTGGCAGAAGCCGGTGGTGGAGGCTGGGGCGCCACAATTGCTCAGCTCAAAAATCCAGCTCGCAGCTAGTATTCGCACAGTGGAGACTCCCACCTGCACGTGCGAGACAAAAAGACACTATATAAATATATAACCCTTATTTTATAGCAGAATAGAGTCATAATGACACGCACGTGCAGGTGGGGTGTTTCTGTAATGGGTTATCATATAACAGGTTAAGCCATAAATCTGACTTGGCATGTATCATGCATTTATTGATGTAACACAAAATTAAACAATAAGGAGGAAATACATATGACACTGATTCGTTACGAATACCCACAATTAAATACCATAGGTGAATTAGACCGCTGGTTTGATTCCGCCTTTGGTCAATCTAACAGAGGGTCGAGGTTATCCGATCTTTTCAATTTCGCGGAATACCTTTTTCAGCCGAGCGACGGCCTTTCTGAGGACGATGATAATTACTACGCGCGGTTTGAACTACCGGGTGTAAAGAAGGATGAGATCACCGTGGAGGTGAAAAGTGGTGTCCTCACGGTCAAAGCCAACCGTCAAGGTAAGAAAGATAGCAAAAAAGACGTATTCTCATTTAGCCGCTCGATCTCTCTCAGCCAGGGAATTGATACAGAGAAGATCAAGGCCAATTATGAAGACGGTGTACTCACGGTCACTCTGGCCAAGCGGGAGGACCACAAACCTCGCAATATTGAATTGAATTGATTCCGATCTGTTTGGACCGATAGCCATCGGGAAGGTCGGGCCGAAAACGGCCCGGCCTTTATTTATCTCACGCAAAGACGCAAAGGCGCCAAGAGGAAAGAGTCCCGTCCCGCTGCTGCGGGACGGGATGGGAATCAGGATAAAGAAAGAGGAAGATATCGAGGGAACGCAGGAAAATTGGAAAGCAGGAAAAGAGGGAAAGCAAATTGAATCTGGAAATCAAGAAAGTGGAGAAAGAAGAGGAAATCATTCATAAATCCTGGTGCCTTTTTGTGCCTCTTTCGGCTAATTATATTTTGCATTTCTTTGCGTCTTTGCGTGAGACAATATTTTAAGCTTCTCGCAGTTCGTGTAGGAGGATGCTCAGGGCGGCGGTGGCAGCGGTCTCGACTTTTAGCACATGGGGACCAAGGCCGATGACGTGGAATCCGCATCGGTCTATAAGAGCGTATTCTTCACCGGTAAAATCGCCTTCGGGCCCGATTAACCAGATGACGCTTCCGGGTGGTTTCCCATTCTGGTCGCGGTAATCCTTCAGGACACTGCGCAGGCTTTCAGTTCGAGTGACGAGGCCGGCGGCAAGTTTGAGTGCATCCTCATGCTCTTCTTTGCAGAATGATTCAAGGTTATTCGCGGGGGTGATTTTCGGCAGATATGGATTGCCGGATTGCTTGCAGGCCTCGATTGCGACGACGTTCCATTTAGCCGCCTTTATCTCCGCCCGTTTTGCGCTCAAGCGCACTTCGCTGTTCCTGGTGTGCAAGGGGACGATCTGCGAGGCCCCCAGCTCGGTTGCTTTTTGAACGACTTGGTCCATGGTCTTGCCCTTGGGCAGAGCTTGGGCCAAGGTGATGTGGCAGGCCGGCGGAGATGCCCGTCGGTGAGCAAGCAGGCGCAACCGGACTTCTTTGGCAAGAGGCTTATCCAGAACGCAGTCCTAGGTATTGCCCTGCCCGTCGAAAACGCACACAGCATCTCCGGGACGGGCGCGGCGTACATTCACGAGGTGATGGCTTTCGGCCGCGTCCAGGCAAATCGTGTTCTTTGGGGTGCTTTGTAGTAACAGCGAAAGCCGGGCATCCGGCAAGTGAACTAGCAACCCTGGAAAATTTCAATCCGGTAATTGACGGCGCAAAGAAAGACGCCGCAGATTTTTCAATCTGCGGCGTCACCCACTGCTATGTAATCTACAAACCAAACTGAAACTATGAACTATCTATCGCTCAATAAACACCTGTTAAGATGTTGTTTCGACGATTTAGACGGTGCTTATACCAAAACGTTCAGAAAAAGTTAATTTTTTAGGGATTAGGCGATTTTGGGCAATTTCATCCTGATTCGGGCAACAGACCCATAATAAGGTGCAACGGTATAAATAAACGCCGCCGGTTTCCCGGCGGCGTTCCCCAAGTGCTTAAACCAAACTACTATCTATTCTCTCACTCTTCTCTTGCAACAGTATCAATGTTGCAAAAGGTTGGACGCGGGGACCCTTGAAAGGTTCAAAAAAATATTTGAATTAGTTCCAACCATTCGGCAATCACCTTCAATGTGGGATAAAATTTGAGAATAACCGGTGGAGCGGCCCGGGGCCTCGCGCTCAAAACCGTCCGCGGCGGCGCTGTCCGTCCTGCTACTGATCGTATGCGCCAAGCGGTTTTTTCCAGTCTTGGCGAAGAGATACGGGGGAAGCGCTTCCTCGATCTTTTTGCCGGCACAGGGGCCTATGGGCTGGATGCGCTCAGCCGGGGGGCTGTTGGAGGGTGCTTTGTCGAGGGCGACCGCGCGGTCTTAGCTTGTCTGAATTCAAACCTTGCCGCAGTTAGCAAATGTCTGGGTCTTGTCGAATCTCAGTGCGAGGTGAACCGGGTCGATGTTTTTAAATGGCGCCCGTCGACGCCCGGATACTTTGACCTTGTTTTTATCGGCCCTCCTTACGATATCATCGAGTCGCACTCCCACCTGATTTTCGATTTGGCGGGGCTGTGTCTGCAACCGGGAGGGGAGTCTCGTGTGTTATTCGAGATGCCCGGCCGGTTGGAACTTGAACCGGCCGGATGGAAGCTGGATCGGCGCCTGGGCAAAGGCCGCCATTCGCCGACAGTGGTTTTCTACCGCCGAGAGAAAATAGCTTGAGGGTCTGTTACCTAAATCAGGATGAGGGCAACAACTCCTAGGGATTCGCCGATTGCCATGGCTGCATGAGTCCCATCCCGGCTACAATCAGGCTGACGGCCGCCACGCAAGCTGTTTCGGTGCGCAATACGCGCTCGCCGAGGTGAACGAGTGTAAAGTCGGCGGCCCGCAGAGTTTGTCTTTCGGCGGATGACCAACCACGGTCTGCGCCGAGTGCCAGCGCGCATCGTTGCGCGGTAAATTTTAATGCTGGAAGAGCAATCGTGGATTCATAAAGATCAAGAGCCAGCCTTTGTTCTGGAGCCCTATCATTGTCCAGGTGCTCGATGGCGGCGCCGAGAGAATCGAAGTGGCGCACATCGGGGATGCGTGTAGTGAATGCCTGTTCGGCGCCCTGGAGGAGGTGGCGTCGCCACTCCCTGCTACTCCATAATTTGCTGGCGGCGTAGGAATGCTCGCTCTTTTCAGATTGAAAAAAGAAAATGGCCGCCACGCCCAGACTGGTCGACTCGCGGAGAATTTTTCGGGCCGCCTGGGGTCTCGGCAATCCGATTATCAGATCGATAGGGAAGGGCGGCGGCGGTACTTCGCCCCATTCGATTTGCAAACTCATCCCCTTCGGCCCATCCTCCAATATCGTGGCCTTGCCGCGCGGTCCGTTGAGGGCGCCGACGTCGAAGGTGTCGCCCGCGTTCCTTCTCAGAACCTTTCTTACGTGATCGAGACGCGGATCGTCGGGAGCCAGGGTTTGTCTCTTGTCGGAGTTTTCAAAAAGGAGGAGATTCATTTTCTGATTTTATTGGGAACCAATAGTTACCAGGATGACGACTTTATATTTGCCTTTAATTGCTAAAGCGGGCAGAAATCCGCCATGTATATCGACAAAGTTTTATCCACTACCGCATTGATATTGTTCTGGATGACGGCCAGCGCGCAGGCCTCCGATGTATCGCCCCGGTATGTTTACCTTACCTGGCAGGGCGATACCGATACAACCATAACGGTAAACTTTCACACCTTCCAGCCAACCGCTTCCAGCGTTGTGCTCTACGACACGATGTCACGAGGTGGTAATTCGGTAAACTACCGCTTCCAGACACACGGCTCCAGCTTGCAGATTAAAGGGTTGCCAGGCCGCTATATACACCGGGTCGAACTCACCGGCTTGCAGGCCGGTCAGACATATTACTTTGTGGCGGGTGACCCCGAAACGGGCTTTTCCGCGGAGCGCAAATTCCGTACCTTATCGAATGACGACTCCCCCGTGCGATTTGTAACCGGCGGCGACATGGGAATCGGGGAGGAAGTGCCTGCCCTCCTGCGAAGGGCCGCCGTACTGGAGCCGCAGTTCGCACTGATTGGCGGGGATATTGCCTATGTCAACGGAGATATCGCCAGCGTTTATATATGGGATCAATGGCTGCAAAACTGGTGCACCGAGATGATCACTCCGAAGGGATACACCATCCCTATTGCTGCGTCTATTGGCAATCACGAGGTGCAGGGTGGTTATCAGGGGAACCCGGACAAGGCGCCTTTCTACTTCGGCTTTTTCCCCCAAAGCGGGAACAGAAGCTACTTCCGCCAGCAATTCGGCCATCATCTTGTAGTGTATTTCCTCGATTCAGGGCATATAGCTTATCACGGCGGCAAACAGGCCAAATGGCTTGAGGCGCACCTCAAAGAAGACCAGGACATACCCTACCGCTTTGCCATATATCATGTGCCGCTCTACCACAGTTACCGGGCATTCGACAACGAATGGTCGCAAGCCGGACGCACCCATTGGGGGCCGCTCTTTGACAAGTATGGACTGACGACCGCATTCGAGAATCACGATCATATGTTCAAGCGCAGCAAACTCCTGCGCGACGGTCGGGAATCCGACAAAGGCGTGCTCTACCTCGGTGATGGCGCTTGGGGTAAGGGTCCGCGCACACTCGATCTGACTATGCGGCCCTACCTGGAAAAAGCCGGAGCCACCCTCCACTTCTGGCTGGTGGACACGACCGCCGAGCGTGTCGAATACCGAGCTATAGATATAAATGGCCGTGTCATCGACGTCTATCCCACAGATTCTGACGGAGCGGCAGAAGCCGATGCCTATTTTGCCACCTTACCCCAAAAGTATAAAATTCCGTATGGAACTATAAAAGTGGAACCCATGCTGACCGACCGGAAAATGATCGAACAGTCAGAAGTGTCCGTAACCATTACAAACCGTGAACAATACCCGGCCAAAATCAGGCTCGCCATTGAGACGGAGGCGCCCCTTAAGGCGAAGCCAAAAGAGCGCCGACTAAGCCTGGCGCCGGGACAATCAGGTGAGTTTCGCATCAATCTGACCGCGCCTGCCGGCACACCTCTCGACAAACTGCCGGCGGCCAAATTAGATGTGGATTTTAATTATCGACTGCCATCAAAAGTGGCGACGGTGCAAACATCGCGTGTCCTGGCCTTCGAAACCCTCCGATGGGTCAGCCGGCGCGAATCACGCATCATTATCGACGGCAAACTTGAGGAGTGGGGTAACCTGAAGAACGTTATGCTAAAGCCGCAAATATTCAACCCTTCAAATGGAGAGGATTCCTGGCACGGGCCGGACGACGCATCACTGCGTTTTTCTGCGGTTTATGACGAGGATTTCCTATACCTGGCTCTGGAAATAACCGATGACACCCTATTCGTGCAGTCCGAGCTGCTGCACGGTAACCGGGACGAAATATTTGTTTCGGGTGATATATATCCAGGTGGTAGGGGCGACAGAGATCCGTGGTTCGCCTTCAGCGTCGGTCAAAAGATTGGAGAAACGATATTTAAACTCGATAAGGATGCTCCCGAGGATATAGTTACGGCCGGTGTAATGACGAAAAACGGCTATAGCCTCGAAATGTCAGTGCCGATGAATGTATTCCATACCCGGCGAGAGAATCGGGGTGGAGGCAATCTCGAATACCTTCGGCTAAACTTCGCCATCAGCGACAAGGATGATTCACTTGAGAAGCCTGCTATCCTGTATTGGCGGCCCCGGTGGCAAGGAGAGGAGGATTTCCTCTGGTCCGGGGTATTCAAGCTGGAGTAGTGAAATTCGCCTGATAAAACGCCCGCTTGCTTAATCTGTTAGACAGATTTGCCGGAAGAAGCCGCCTGTGGTGGTAATTGTGCCTGGAGATGGTGCGGGTAGTCGGAATCGAACCGACATCATCGGCTTGGAAGGCCGAGGTTTTACCACTAAACTATACCCGCGAATCCGGCTCTTTCTTGTCAGATATACAGCTAGACCGTCAAGATTTAGTTAATTCGCCCCATAGCTTCAGGGGTGTTCCGGCCGGGATTCTGTCCGGCAATAGACCCTTTGATGATATAAATTCTATATTTTACATTCTAACAAATAGGGGTTGCCAAGGCGCATTTTCAGTTTAAAGTAATCAGTATTATGGCAGCAGTAGGTACAGCGACATCCCGCGCTCGTCCGGTGAAAAAAAAGTTGAGCTTCATGGAGTCTCAGAAGCTCGCCAAGCATAAGGCTTACCAGAAACAGTCCAAAAAGAAAAAATCGGGTTGGAAGCGGTCTGTATCTTTACACAGCAGCTCGGGTCCATGCTAACAGCCGGTCTGCCCCTCGTCAGTGCCCTGGAAGCCCTTCAGGAACAGACAGAAGACCCTGTATTCCAGATAGTAATCAGCGAAGTGCGTATTGATGTATCCGGCGGCACAGCTTTTTCGGACGCGGTGCGCAAATATCCCAATGCCTTCCCAAACCTTTTTATAAGCATGGTGGAGGCAGGTGAGGCCAGCGGCGGACTTGCGGATATTCTAGGCCAGGTTGCCGGTTATTTTGAGAAATCGGTGGCCTTGATGAAAAAGGTAAAAAGCGCGATGACTTATCCCGTTTCCGTTATAGCCCTCTCGACGGGATTGGTCACCATTTTGCTGATAAAGGTCATCCCTGTATTCGAGGAGATGTTTTCAGGATTCGGCGCAAAACTGCCGGCCCCAACTCAGTTCCTCATCGACCTCAGCAATTTTTTGCAGTCATATATTATCTTGATTGGGATTGGTGGTTGGGGAGGCTGGAAGTTGCTCATGAAGATTATCAGCACTCCGAAGGGCCGACTTGCCAAGGACCAGATATTATTCCGCTTGCCGATTGTCGGCAACCTTACTCAGAAGATCAACCTGTCGCGTTTCTGCCGCACTTATGCCATTCTCATGCGCAGCGGCGTGCCAATCCTGCGCTCCCTTGAGATTACCGCCTCGGCCAGCGGCAGCACCTTTATCGAAAGAGCCAGCGTCGACATCGCAAGGGCTATCGGCCAGGGCGGCCAGCTCTCCGATTCGGTGGCCAACAATCCCTACTTCCCGCCCATGGTCAAGCACATGGCTAAAGCGGGTGAGCAAACCGGTAATGTTGACGGTATGATGGAGAAAATATCAGACTTTTACGATACCGAAATAGACGCCATCGTCGAATCACTTACTTCATTAATGGAGCCTCTGCTCATCTGCGTATTGGGCGTAATTATAGGCGGCATTGTCATGTCGATGTTCCTGCCCATCTTCCAGATGTCTTCGGTCGTCGGCGGTTAATCCCAAAGCGTTTTTACCGTATCGGTTTCGCCTGGGCCAAGACTTATTTTCCCAGGTGAAGGTCCGCAAAGTCCATGAAGCGCTCCCAATCGTATTTGGTCACATCGTGCTTACCGGGCCGTATGTGGTAGCCGATCGTGTTCATTGCCGGCTCATTTACGGCGGGCATTTTATCGATTACCAAGCCATCGGTTCCCAGCAGACGGTAGACAGGGTCCGCGTGTTTAGCGGAAAGAAACTCGCCGCGAGGGTCGGCCCATAGGTCCTCCTCGGCGCTGGCAATATAAACCGGGCGCGGGGCGATCAACGCGATTAACATATGTTGGTCGACGGGTATCTCCGACTCCCTGCCGTTATATCTTTTAAAATTACCGCAAAACCAGTGAGGGAAACGATTGTTGATAACTTCCACCGTTTCACCAAAAGCTCTACGCGACAAAGCCGCGCCCCCGCATCCGGAGTCATTTGATATGACCAGCGCGAATCGTTGGTCCAGTGCCCCGGCCCAAAGCGAAGTTTTGCCCAGACGGGAATGGCCGAAAACGGAGATGCGGCGGGGGTCGATATCCGCGTCGATCTCGAGGTAGTCCAAGGCCCGGCTCAAACCCCAGGCCCATGCCGCGATCGTTGCCCACTCATCCAGGGCCGGCTCCGACTGGCCCTCCTCATAAAACAAGGAATGCACGCCGTTTTTAAATCCGTCGTGGTAATCCGGATCGATATCGCCGCAGTAGAGGGTGACCAAGGCGTAACCGCGATCGAGAATACGCTCAACGGGCCACCGCCATGCTCTTGCGCCCCTTGATGCCTCCGTGGCCCTGTGCTCAATTATCCCAAACTCCTCCCTGTCGCGCATCCACTGCTTGGATAAAGTAATGCCGGGGTCTGTGTGAATCGAATGATTACCGAAGAAATTCAGCCCCAGGAAGGCGGGAACCGGCCCAGAGCGATCTGTCGGCATATAAATCAACAAGTCCAATCTGGGACACTCATTTTTACCGGTGAGATAAACGGCCACCTCCTTGCGAGTCGCCTTTCCGCCGAGAGCCTCCCGGTCTACCGATAGAGTTTCGAATCTCATCCCCGGCGGCTGGCCGGGAGCTTTGCCGTAAACATGCGACTCAAAAAGCTTTAATATTTCAGGCCTGCGCTCATTGAACCAAGCCTGTGCGTCAGCCACTATTCGGCCGTCCGAAAAAAGGAGCGGGTCGGGCAGGGTGTATTCCGGCACTTCCGCTTCGACGTAATTGGCCTTTACCGCCTGTGCATTCGCAACCGCCGCACACACCGGCAACAATATTATAAAAGCTATTTCCCTCATCCTCATAATCCTCCTCCTCTTAATGAACCTTTGAACCCTTGAACCCCTGAACTTTTATCCCTTCTCCTCCTCTTTTACCTATACTTATTTATCTCATCACGCAGCACCTTGGCGGCAAAGTGGACGCTATCGGCAAAGTCCGCTCCACTGCCGGCATAGATGATTCCACGGGAGCTGTTGATGATTAATCCGGCTCCCCGGGAATCGAGGCCATTTTTTATCACGGCCTCGAGATCACCGCCCTGAGTGCCGACGCCGGGAACCAGCAGAGGCATGTCTCCGGCAATCGACCGTATCTCCTCCAAATCCCGTGGATAAGTTGCGCCGGCCACAAGTGCCACGTTCCCGTTATAGTTCCAGTCTTTGACAGCTTTTTCAGCCACGACCAGAAATAGTTTGCGGCCTTCCACTTCGAGGTCCTGCAAATCGCCTGCTCCGGGATTGGATGTGCGGCAAAGTATGACGACTCCCTTGTTCTTGCGCTCAAGAAAGGGTTCCAGGGAATCGCCTCCCAGGTACGGATTTACGGTTAGGGCATCCGCTCCGTAACGGTCAAAGGCTTCGCGGGCGTAGAGGGCGGCGGTGCTGGAGATGTCTCCTCGTTTCCCATCGAGAATGACCGGAATGTCGGGATAGCGCTCTCGCAGATAATCCAGGGTGAGGGCCAGGTCCTTTTCCAGAGCCTGTCCCGAAAAGTGTGCGATCTGTGGTTTGTAGGCGCAAACCAGGTCGGCGGTGGCGTCGATAATCGCGCGGTTGAAAGCAAAGGCCGGATGGGGCTCGCCACCCTCGGCTGTCAGATGGGCAGGGATTTTTTCCAAGTCGGGATCCAGGCCGACGCATACCAGGGAGCCGGATTTATCCCAGATGCGGTTTAGTTTTTCGTAAAATGTCATTGAGCATTCGTAATTGCAAAGACATGAATTAATTTGCAGGGTCGAGTGGGTCTTGTCAATGAGCGGGCAGAGCCGATGTCCAGCCATGCCATTCGACGTTTCCGGCAAATTAGCTTGCCCAATAGCATTGTTATTCCCTTAACTCGCGCGGCGGATTTGCATTATGCCCAAGCGGACAGACTTCGAAACTATTCTTATCATCGGTTCCGGCCCGATTATTATCGGGCAGGCCTGTGAATTTGATTACAGTGGCACCCAGGCGTGCAAGACATTGCGCGAGGAGGGTTTCAGGGTAGTGCTTGTCAACAGCAACCCGGCAACAATCATGACGGATCCGGAGTTCGCCGACGCGACCTATATCGAGCCTCTCACTGCCGAAGTTTTGCGACTCGTTATTGAGAAGGAGAAGCCCGACGTGCTCCTGCCCACTTTGGGAGGGCAGACTGCTCTTAACCTCGCCATCGAATTGCATGACAAGGGGGTTCTTTCGGAATTCGGGGTGGAGGTTATCGGGGCGCGCATCGAGGCCATCCGTAAAGGTGAAGACCGTGAACTTTTCAAAGAGGCGATGATCAAGATCGGCCTCGACGTTCCCGTCTCCCGATGTGTCAAGAGTCTTCCCGAGGCGCTGAATGAGATCGAAGCCATTGGAGATTTTCCGATAATAATCCGGCCGAGCTTCACACTGGGGGGTACTGGCGGAGGCGTCGCTTACAACCGCGAAGACTACAAGGAAATCGTTCTTCGCGGTCTCGACTACTCTCCAGTGCACGAGATTATTGTGGAAGAATGCCTGATAGGCTGGAAGGAATTCGAGATGGAGGTGATGCGCGACTACAAGGACCAGTGCGTGGTCATCTGCTCAATCGAAAACTTCGACTCGATGGGCGTGCATACCGGCGACTCCATTACCGTGGCGCCGGCCCTTACCCTTACAGACAAGGAATACCAACTCATGCGCGATGCCTCGTTCGCCTGCATCCGCGAAATCGGAGTCGAAACCGGCGGCAGTAACATTCAGTTCGCCGTGCATCCTCAGACCGGCCGCATGATTATCATAGAGATGAATCCGCGTGTATCCCGTTCATCGGCTTTGGCTTCCAAGGCCACAGGTTTTCCAATTGCAAAGATCGCCGCCAAACTGGCCGTTGGTTACAGTCTCGATGAAATCAGCAACGACATTACCCGCAAAACCCCGGCCAGCTTTGAACCGACAATCGATTATATTGTCACCAAAGTCCCGCGCTTCACCTTCGAAAAATTTCCCCTCGCCGACAATTCCCTGACATCGGCGATGAAATCAGTCGGTGAAGCCATGGCCATCGGGCGAACCTTCAAGGAGTCATTCCAAAAAGCCCTTCGCTCGCTCGAAATTGGAATTGACGGCTTTTGCGGCGGCGGTAAAAACGGGGATGACGGCGAGACGGACCCCGAACGGATCAAGGCCGGCCTGGCTCGACCCACGCCGGAACGCATCTTTTATCTGCGATGGGCTTTAAAGTCGGGCATGAGCGTGCAAGAGATTCACGAAATCTCCAGTATCGACCCTTGGTTCCTGCACCAATTACTCGAACTCGTGCAAATGGAAGACGCCTTGTCGCGAGCGGGCGGAGACGGCCTCGACGGGTCCCTCCTGCGCAAGGCCAAGGAGTATGGATTCAGCGATCTGCAAATTTCTCATATCACCGGCCTGTCGCGGGAAAAGGTGAATGACCTGCGCCGCGAGAATAAGATAAATACCGTTTACCGTCTGGTCGATACCTGTGCGGCCGAGTTTGAGGCATTCACTCCCTATTACTATTCCTCTTACGGCGACGAAAACGAAATTATTCCCTCGGAGCGGAAAAAGATTATGATACTGGGCGGCGGTCCAAACCGAATAGGGCAGGGCATCGAGTTCGATTACTGCTGCGTTCACGCCGCTTTCGCCCTGAGGGAGGCCGGTTATGAAACAATAATGGTAAACTCCAATCCCGAGACCGTAAGCACCGATTACGACACTTCCGACCGCCTGTATTTCGAACCACTCACCCTTGAGGACGTGCTGGAAATATACCACCAGGAAAAATGCCAGGGCGTCATCGTACAGTTCGGCGGCCAGACGCCGTTGAACCTGGCCAGCCCCCTTCAAGCCAACGGAGTGAAAATCATAGGCACTTCTCCGGAAAGTATAGATGCCGCGGAGGACCGCCGGCTTTTTAAGTCAATTCTCGAAAAATTAGGCATTAAACAGCCCGTTAACGACATCGCTTTTACTCCGGACGAGGCTTGTGAAATCGCCCGGCGCATAGGCTTTCCAGTCCTCCTGCGTCCATCCTTTGTGCTGGGCGGACGCGGTATGTTTATTGTCTATGAAATGGATGAATTGAAGCGGGTGGCCCGCGAAGCCTGCGAGGTCGCACCGGGCAAACCGGTATTGATCGACAAGTTTATCGAAGACGCCATCGAGTTGGACGTCGACTGTGTATGCGACGGAAAAATTACCGTAATCGGTGGGATGCTCGAGCACATCGAAGAGGCCGGAGTTCACAGCGGAGACGCGGCCATGGTGATGCCACCCCACACCCTGTCACCCGAAATTATCGAGGAAGTGCGTGAGGCCACCTACGCCCTTGCCCGGGAGCTTAAGGTCGTGGGCCTGATGAACTTACAGTTTGCAATAAAAAACGACGAGTTATACGTAATCGAAGTCAATCCGCGAGCATCCCGCACTATTCCAATCGTCAGCAAGGTTATTGGAGTACCCCTGGCCAAGCTGGCCGCTCGCGTGATGGCAGGCGATACCCTTGACAACCTCGGATTTACACGGGAGATCAAGCCTCCCTTCTGGGCAATCAAGGAATCGGTCTTCCCCTTTATGCGTTTCCCCGGTTCCTCTATCGCACTAACTCCCGAAATGCGCAGCACCGGGGAAGTCATGGGCATCGACCGTGACCTCGGCCTCGCGTTTGCAAAAACCCAGATGGCCGCTCAGCCTCCCCTGCCCTCCACCGGCAATGTCTTTATAAGCGTGAAAGATGCCGACAAGCCTCAAGCTGTCGATCTCGCCCGCCAACTAATCTCCCTCGGCTTCAATATCTACTCGACCAGCGGAACAGCCTCGGAACTCAGTAACAACGGAGTACCGGTCAAACGGCTTTTCAAACTGGCCGAGGGCCGTCCCAACGTGGTAGACCTAATAAAGAACGGCGAGATGCACATTATCATCAATACCCCGTTAGGAATGATTCCCAGGCGGGACGAAAACATCATCCGCACCGAAGCCATCAAACACGGCATCTGCATTATAACCACCATGAATGGAGCGCAGGCCGCAACGCAGGCCATCCACTCCCTTGGGCAAAAGCCCCTGAGCGTTTGTCCCTTACAGGACTATATTAAGTTGATAAAGAGCTGAATGCCCCGCGGCGCAGAAATAATTTTCGCATTCATTCAATTTAGTCCATCATGCCGATAGCTGACAAATCTCCCACCATCATTGCTCTGCTCCACGGACCCGATCAGCCAGGTCTGGTTGCCCGCGTCTCCGGCTGGATTTTCGAGCGTGGAGGCAATATCCTTCACGCCGACATGCATCGCGACGCAGAGGCCGGCGTTTTCTTCCAACGAGTCGAATGGAAACCTCCCGGCGACGATCCGGCTGCCGAGGTAAATGCTTTCAGAGAAATGGGCGAAAGCCTGGGCATGTCGGTGAAAACAGCTCTTTCAAGCGAGTCACCCCGGATAGCCATCTTTGTCTCAAAAATCGCCCATTGCTTCCACGACATTATTCTTCGCTGGAAGGCTGGTGAACTGCACGGAAACATCGTCGCCGTAATCTCCAACCACAGCGAACTCGCCGAGGTCACAAAGGGCTACGGCCTGCCCTTTCACCATGTCCCGGTGTCCGGATCAAAACCTGATGCCGAAGCCGAGCAACTAAGTCTCATACGCGAGTGCCGCATAGAATTGATCGTACTCGCCCGCTACATGCAAGTCCTGAGCAAGGATTTCCTCGACCGGGTCAATTGCCCGATCATAAACATCCACCACTCCTTTCTGCCCGCCTTTGCCGGCGCCCGGCCCTACCACCTGGCATATGAACGCGGCGTAAAGATCATCGGAGCCACAGCCCATTATGTAACCGCGCAACTGGACGAAGGCCCCATCATCCAGCAGGAAGTCACCCACGTCACCCACCGAAACAGCGTGGCCGACCTCGAACGCAAGGGCCGCGATCTCGAAAAAGTAGTCCTGGCGCAAGCCATCCGCTGGCACCTCGAACACCGGCTCCTGATCTATAACAATAAAACCGTGGTATTCGACTGATCTTTTTTACTCATGCGTTGACTTGGTCGACATATTTTGAGAAACGACTCGGTCAAGCTTTCAATTACATGAATCGACCAATGCACAGACCAAACTTGCCGCGGAAATCGGCGGCCCCGGGCCCGGCAGCCGCTGTGGAAGACGGCTTCGAGGAAAAACTGCTCAGTTTTTGGCATGAGTATAGGACATCAATTTTGGCAGGCGCCGTCATCACCGTGACAGTTCTTGTCAGTATGCAAGGGTCAAAATATCTGGCCAATCGCAGAGAGGTTTCCATCCAGGCGGTTTTCCAACAGGTCACCACAAACGATGGGCTTATTGCTTTTGCAGTAGATCATCCCGCCCATCCACTGGCCGGATTCAGCTATTTGCAGGTGGCCAACACCGAATATACGGATAAGAAATACAAGGAGGCGGCCTACCATTACCAAGCTGCGCTCAAATCGCTCGATGGCACCCCGTTGGCCGAACGCGCCCGTATAGGTTTTGCCATGACTCAACTCATGTTGGATAACGACGATGTTGGCATGCGCGAACTAGAGGAAATTGCGGACGAACCTACCTATTTATACCATACCCGCGCAGAAGCCGCTTACAACCTGGCCATCTTCTTCTTGGAGGCCGAAAATTACCCTGCTGTGGCTCACCGGCTGGATCAAATATTCTCCCTGATAAATGAAATGGCCTCCCTGAGTGCGGACCTGGAACCCGTTGCGATCGAGCAATTCATCCGCAACAATATCTGGTTCGCCAAGGCACAAACCTTGCGCTCGAGTATTCCCGAATTGCACTGATCCAGCCCCGCTGCCTGCATCTACCTATTATCCATTATCCACTCTCCATTGACCATTATTCCCTTATCTGGCCGGTGCCGTATATGAGGTATTTGTAGGTGGTCAGTTCGCGCAATCCCATGGGTCCTCTGGCATGCAGTTTATCGGTAGAAATGCCGATTTCGGCGCCAAGGCCGAACTCGAAACCGTCTGTGAATCGGGTGGAGGCGTTCCAGTAAACGGTGGCCGAGTCCACCCCGGTCATAAATTGTTCGGCGGCCTCCTTGTCTGCGGTTATTATGGTGTCACTGTGGCTGGAGCCATAAGTGTTGACGTCGTCGATGGCGGCCTCCAGGGAGGGCACGACTTTTACCGCCAGGATTTTGTCGAGGTATTCCTCGTGCAAATCTTCTTCCGTCAGCGGATTTATGGGTATGCCTTCCTCTAACATGAGGATTCCCTGAGCGGCGCCGTTAACACGCAGCTCGACATCCTGTTCAGTCAAAGCCTTGGCAATCCGGGGCAGGAGGGCGGGAGCGGCATCCTGATGTATGAAGAGGTTTTCAGCAGCATTGCACACGCCGGGGCGTTGGCATTTGGCGTTGACCGTGATGCTTTCGGCCATGTCATGGTCGGCCGCCTTGTCCACATAAATGCAGCAGACGCCCTTGTAGTGCTTGATCACGGGCATCCGGGCGTTTTTCGCAACGAATTTGATCAGCCCTTCACCCCCGCGCGGTATGATGCAATGGACATATTCGTCGAGTTCGAGCAACGCTGTAAGCGCGTGGCGATCTACTGTGGGAATAAGCTGAACGGCGTTTGGTTCAATCTCGTTTTCCCGAAGGACCTGCTGGATGATACCGGCAAGAACGGTGTTTGACTGGAAAGCTTCCTTGCCGCCACGCAGGATGCTGGCGTTGCCGCTTTTGAAACAGAGCGCTGCGCAATCCACCGTTACATTAGGCCGCGACTCATAAATGATGCCGATGACACCGATGGGCACGCGCACCTTGCGGATGTCTAAATCGTTGGGGCGTATCACGCGCTCTATCTCCTCGCCAACAGGGTCCGGCAGGGCGGCGACCTGGCGTACCCCTTCGGCCATGCCGGCAATACGTTCAGGGGTGAACCGCAGGCGGTCCAGCAAGGCGGAGGTTAAACCGGCGGCTTCGCCGGCATCGAGGTCTATCCGGTTCGCCTCTATAATGGCGTCCGCGCTCGCTTCGAGCATGTCGGCCAGGGCGAGCAGCGCCCTGTTCTTGGTCTCGGTTTCGGCTGTGGCCAATTGCAGGGAGGCCTTCTGGGCCTTGCGAGCTATGTCCAGAACGAGTTCGTCTATGGCTTCTTCAGTGAGAGATTCCATTATTACGATATTTAAACAATTAGAAAGAAACCATGCAAACAAGTTCTTGGTAACGTTGCTCGATGGCGGCGCTGCCTGCCGACTCCAATCTGTCGCAGCTGAAAGCTTCCACTGTCAGGCTGGCGGTGGCGGTGGCGTAAGCCACTGCTTTCTTGAGAGTTCCAAAACCGGTATCATTTACTGCCGCCAGGTATCCCAGGAAGGCGCCTGCGAAAGAATCGCCCGCGCCGGTCGGGTCGCGCAACTGGGTGACCGGATATGCGGTCAGCGAAAAAAGACCCTCGGGATGAAAGAGACAAGCCCCGTATTCACCCCTTTTGACTATGGCCATGCGCGGCCCAAGAGAGAGGAGGCCCCGGCCCGCCTCGATGATATTGCTGTGTCCGGTCAGAAGCGTCGCTTCGCTGTCGTTGATAATAAAACAATCAATGTTTTGGATCAATTCCAGAAGCGCCTCGCGCTCGTTGTTAATCCATAGATCCATTGAATCGGCTGCCACAAAAGTCTTGTCCGTAAGCTGCCCGAGCACGTGGGTTTGCAGGCTCGGCTGGATGTTGGCCAGCAGAATGTAAGGCGTGTTCTTGTAGGACCCTGGAAGGTCGGGGCTAAAATTTTCAAAGACGTTAAGCCGAATTTCGATGGTATCCCGACTGTTGAAATTATCGTGGTATTTCCCGGACCAGTAAAAAGTGGGGCCCGACTCGTCGCGCTGCAATCCTTCCAGATCGATTCCACGCGCCTCAAGGCGCTGCATAAAGTTCTCCTCGAAATCGTGCCCGACCACGCCTACCATCCGTACCGGCGCGAAATAACTGGCGGCCAGACCGGCGTAGGAAGCCGAGCCTCCCAGGATGCGTTCGCCTGTTCCGTAAGGAGTAATGATGTCGTCGAAGGCGATGGAACCGACCACGAGCACGGGCAACGGTGAACCTGCGTCAAAGGATAATCTGTCTGGCTTGGACATGCAAAGGTGATCCCGCAGTTGGGGGACGGTTACCAGCCCGTTTGGCAAGAGGCGGCCAAGGATGCGGGCGGGAATAATTTCCGTCAATCCCATTATCTCCGGGGCGACAGTTCCGTAATTTTGCGATTTTTCTTAAAATTGGGATTGCATTGCCTGGAGCCGTCGGTTCTTTTATTAATCCCGAGTGAGGTTATCGACTTTCCCCACCGCAGTGCGGACGGGGCAAAAAGCTCGAGGGCATCAGGTCTTTTATGAAATACATATTTATTACCGGAGGCGTTGTTTCCTCCCTCGGGAAAGGTTTAACAACGGCCGCCCTGGGAGCCTTGCTAGAACAGCGGGAGTTGAAGATATGTCTTCAAAAATTCGATCCGTACCTCAACGTCGATCCGGGAACCATGAACCCTTTTCAGCACGGCGAAGTCTATGTGCTCGAAGACGGGGCCGAAACCGACTTGGACCTCGGCCATTACGAACGCTTCACCTCTGCCCGGCTGACCCGCTTCAACAACCTAACTTCGGGGCAAGTCTATGAATCCATCATTGCCAAGGAACGCAGGGGCGATTTCCTCGGCCAAACAGTACAAGTCATCCCCCACGTTACCAACGAAATCAAGGAGCGCATCTATGCTGCGGGGCGCGACGTAGATGTCGTAGTCACTGAAATCGGGGGCACAGTGGGGGATATCGAGGGCTTGCCCTTCCTCGAGGCTATGCGGCAGTTTGCGCTCGAGGTGGGAAAGAAAAACGTGCTCTTTCTGCACGTCACTCTCTTGCCTTACCTGATGGCCGCCGGCGAACTCAAGACGAAGCCAACCCAGCAGAGTGTTGCCAAGCTGCGCGAAATAGGCATTCAGCCCGATATACTGATCTGCCGCTCCGATAAACCTATCGCACTCGAACTTCGCCAGAAAATCAGCATGTTCTGCAACGTGCCCGTCGAGGCAGTAATAGAGGAGCGCGACGTAAAATTTTCCATTTATGAACTGCCCATGATGCTCCAACGGGAGCGCCTCGACACCCTTGTCCTGGAAATGCTCGAAATCAAAAGCAAAGAACCGACTGACAACGGCTGGGAGGATGTCGTACGCCGCCTCGAATACCCCGCGCATAAAGTCGACGTCGGGGTGGTTGGCAAATACATCGAATTGCAGGACGCCTACAAATCCGTGTATGAATCTCTCACCCACGGCGGTATCGAAAACGACTGCGCGGTCAACATCCACCGAGTGGACTCCAGCTTGTTGGAAGGCGCGAACGACTGTCCGAACCTGCTCGAACTCGACGGCATCCTGATCCCCGGCGGGTTTGGCGATCGGGGTATTGAGGGCAAGATAAAAGCCGTGCAGATTGCGCGGGAAAAAAAGATACCATATTTCGGTCTATGCCTGGGCATGCAGATCGCCGTCATCGAGTATGCCCGCAACGTTCTGCACCTCGAAGGGGCCAATAGCTGCGAGTTCGACGGGGATACAGCCCATCCGGTAATCGATTTAATGGAAGAGCAGAAAACCCTGAAGGACAAAGGGGCCACCATGCGCCTGGGCTCCTACGATTGCCGGCTCATACCCGGCACCCGCGCCGGTGAAGCCTACGACATGGAGCTGGTACGCGAACGCCACCGCCACCGTTACGAATTAAACAACCATTTCGTTGAACAATTTGAAAAAGGCGGGCTCACCATGGCCGGCATGAACCCCCAGGGCAATCTCGTAGAGATTGTCGAAATTAAAGAACATCCCTGGTTCGTCGGCGTGCAATTTCACCCTGAATTCCAATCCAAACCCCACCTGCCCCATCCTCTCTTTGCCAGTTTCATCGCCGCCACTCTGGAACGACGCCAAAAGAAGTAGTGTATTGCGGGAGAAGAAATGTCCTTGGCCCTTGGTCGATGGAATACGGAATTGTGCTTGATTAATATTTCAAGGCAGTCGAATATGGAACATGGAGCAGATAGATACTCTTTCCAGTAAGACTTCCACGGATTCCGTTTTTTACCGGCCGGCCGATGAGTTTTTCCCTCAATTGCTGCCGCTCGGGCTGACATACGACGATGTGTCGCTGGCCACGCGCTATTCGGAAATACTGCCCATTGACGCCAGGCTCGAGACGAATCTTTCCGAGTCACTCAAGCTGCGTATCCCCATAATTTCGGCGGACATGGATACGGTGACTGAATCGGCGATGGCCATCGCTATGGCCCTCAACGGCGGGCTTGGGCTCATACATTACAACATGCCGCCCGAGGAACAGATGAAGGAAGTGGCGCGGGTCAAAAACCACGTTCACGGCCTCATCCAGGACCCCATTACAGTAAGGCCCGATGAGGATATCGGCGATATATTGGCCATGATTGAGAATCAGGGCTACAATTTTCGTACTTTTCCGGTGGTTGGCGACAAGGGCGTTTTTGTGGGGCTTCTTCGAGGCCGGGTGGTTAAATACCGCTACCGCGCCAAACCCGTGCACGAGGCTATGACCCCACGCGAAGAAGTCTTTACTGTCCCGGAAAAAGAGATCGGCAACGATCCTATTGGCACAGCCGACAAGTTTTTCAACGAGCACCTCGGAATCCACAAGTTGCTGGTCGTGGACGAGAGGTCACGCTTGCGAGGTCTATTCACTCTCAGCGACATTGAACGCATCTCGGAAGAGGCACGCTCACTGGTCAAGCCCTCGCGCGATGAACATTTTCGACTGATATGCGGAGCGGCGGTCTCAGCCACCCGCACAGCGGCCGGCGAACTCGATGCAGAACAGATCCTTGCGCATACAGCTGAACTTATCGATCGCGGGGTAGATGCCGTGGCGGTATCCACAGCCCACGGCCATTCCGCCGGGGTGGGCAAGGTTGTGCGCCTGCTGCGCGATGCTTTTAAGGAAATCACCCTGCTTGCCGGAAACGTAACCAGCGCTGAAGGTGTGGACTATCTTGCTGAGTGCGGGGCCGACGCCGTCAAAGTGGGGCAGGGCCCCGGCTCGATTTGCACGACCCGCATCGTGGCCGGGGTGGGCATTCCGCAGCTTACCGCTCTTTACACAGCATCGCAGGCCGCATCCCGGCAACGCGTTAAAATCTTGGCCGACGGCGGCATTACCAAATCGGGCGACATCGTAAAAGCCCTTACACTGGCCGACGCTGTAATCTGCGGCGGTCTGTTGGCCGGCTGTCGACAAGCGCCCGGCAAGATCATCGAAATCAACGGCAAACTCTACAAACAATACCGGGGGATGGGCAGCCACGAAGCAATGAAGACCGGTTCGGCCGCCCGTTACGGGCACAGTGGCAGGGACAGTCACCAGAAAGTCGCCGCTGAGGGTGTCGAGGCGCTTAAAGAAGTCTCGGGGTCCGTGGACGACATTCTCGCCCAACTCAGTGGCGGGATTCAATCCGGGCTCGGCTACCTGGGAGCGGCCGACCTCGATGAATTGAAGGAAAAGGCACGCTATATCAGGATTACGGTGGCAGGGCTGCGCGAAGCCGCCCCGCACAATATCATCGAGCTGAAAGCCGCCAAGGAATCGGGTTGATTATCACGGGCTGAAAACCGCCCAGGCTGTACTTCACAGACCCACCCGTTGCGGCTGCGTATCCAAGCCCATTTCCCGATCCCGCTCTTCGAGTTTCTTCGAGCCGGTCTCAGGAAATAGTAGCAGGACAAAGGCGCTGACCAATGTTGTAGCCGAAATTAACGGGATTACCCTGATGAGGTCTCCTCCGGCATCTGTTAGAAGTCCGATTGCAAATAGTCCTGCGCCCGCCCCAATGGTTTCCATAATGATTATCAGGCCGGTCGAAGTGCCGCGGTAAGCGGTAGGAAAAAGCTCCGTGGCAAAGGCCCTGATAATAATGGTGCCCGACAAAGCGGAGTAAAGAACCAGGACTAGCGATAAATAGAGCAGCGAGGAAGGTCCACGGAAGAATAACAAGGTGAACAGTGGAAAGGCGGTGAGAAATGAAAACCCCACGGGACGGCGCCCAAACCGGTCCGCGAACCGTCCGGCCAACGCCACTGACGGCAGCACGACAGCTCCGCAAAGAATGAGCATGCCGGAGTATTGCCAAGGTTCCTGATTGTGATAAGTGAGCAGGTAATAAACAATGAAACTGTAAACCACGCTAAAACCGCCCGCGGACATGGTGCTGGCCAATATCATTCCTCCTGTGCGCAGTGGAAAGTTCCAGGCCAGACCGATATAAGGCCGAAACCAGTTCATAAAGGCGCTCAACCGGTTTTTTAACTTGTGGTTAATGTGTTGTTGGAAACGGCGGGTTTCATAAATACCCCGTCTGAACATAGGCATTCTGAACACCGGTATTATTCCGATAAAATAGAGCGCTCTCCAGCCGTAGGGAATCCAATCGATGGCTGCAAAAAACAGAGCCCCGAAAGCGTGGCCCATTACGGCTGCCACGGCCAGCATGCCGATGGCCCAGCCGCGTTTTCCCGCCGGGAATTCCTCCGCTATGATAACCAGGGCCGTGGCCGTGGCCGTTAATATAAAGACCCGGGAGATAACTTGAAACCGGATGAAATGCTCCGGTGTTTGGCTGAAGGCGGTCAGGCAGGTGGCCACACTCATGCCGACGATGGACAGGAGAATGAGCCGGCGCCTTCCTATCAAATCAATAAATGGAATGACCAAAAGCGCAAAAAGGCTCCAGAAGCGAATTTTTGCGATGAAAAATCCGAACTCCACCTCCTCTATATTGAGTGTTTCTCCGATATGCTTTAGGGATACGTTTAGGAGCGACAGGTCATAGTTTTCGTAAAAAAGGGCAATTGAGACGCAACCGAGCAAAGTAACCAGTTGCGGCTTGATTCGGGGCAATGGCCCGAAGATTATACGCGGAATCCACCAGGGGTTTTTGGGCCGGGCAGAACCGGCCGATATATCTTTTGGAGTGATGGGCAACTTGGTGTTGATGTTACCGATGACCTGGGGTCACTCGGCGGGTGGTGATTTTTAACCGTATTGTTGCCAAGGTACGGTCTTGTTGATGCCTGTTGTATCTTCTCCCCTGACCACTATCGCGCTCCACTTCGCCATGTCGTAGCGTTCACCCATCTGTGAGGACAAATGAAATTTTTTGTTGCCAGGATAAACTTCAACGTGAGTCGGCGCCACCCGGAAATTGAATGCCAGGCGGTTCCCGTTGGTTCGATTTGAATCCGAACCGTGCACCGTGCGTTCGGAGAAAATGAGTACCTGCCCGCGCTTCATTTCAACGTATTCCACCGTGTTCTCATCGACCTCGTAATCCGGATAATAGTTTACGGCATGGAACCCGATATTTCCTCCCAGCCTCATCCAGCGAATACCTTGAGCCAGTGAGCCGCGTATAAATTTAAGGCAGCCATTTTCCCGACTCGTGATGTTCGCGGGGATCCAGACGGTCAGCATGAAAAGCTCGCCGGTGTCGGGCGGGAAAAGGAGCGGCTCGGTAAAAGCTTCCTCGAACATGTAAGTGCTGGCCTGATGCCAGCCGACCGGTCCCGCCCCGGGCGGTTTATGAAAAATTTGCGAGCGCCAGCAAATGAGGTTGGGCCCCAACAACTGCGCCAGGCGGTCTGTGATTGCCGGGTGGGCGATAATACGGGTCAATTCTGGCATCTCCAAATGCCGGTCGCGGTCGGCTACAAAACCGTAGATACTGTTAACTTCTTCGCGCCGTTTTAGCAATTTGCCTTCCAGATCTTCCATATCATCATCAGAAAAAACCGAAAAAGGTTCCAGGTAGCCCTTTTCATAAAAGGTTTTGATTTCATCGGATGAGAGGCGATTCGCCTCCTCCACCTCCACCAAAGGCTCAAACTTTTCCGGTATTCTCGGAATGCATAGCTGATCCTGCGGCAGCTTCGTGCCTAACGTAATGATATAATTCACCAGCATTTCCGTTGTCCAGTACTGGTTGACCAGGCGAAGTTTCTTAATCGGCAAAAGCGCCCTGGGCAGCCTCAGTACTTTCCACACGAGCATCACGCCCATTACTGTCGTACTCAGGAGCCGGAACAGGAATCCGCCGGGTTTAAGAGTTTTTGGTTTCTTCAAATGTTTTGACCTGGTTTAAAGATTTATACTGTGAAAACTTTACGGACTCCCGGAATGATAATATTAAAATCATGTCCGACATATTTTTTATTATTTCGTTCAATGTTGTCCTTTAAGCAAGAAAAAGTGGCTGCGGTCGTCATATCTCGCATAAAAGGCAACGGCGAGATGGTCTGTTTTCAATATATCTTGCATTGGAGCGGAGTTTAGTATTAGTTAAAAAAACAATGCTTTGCTGCTCGGAAATTCCGGGCGGTAAATCGCCGGTGGATACACCTGGATTGGAACCGTGCAGCAAGGCCGAAAACAAGCGGTCGGGCGTTCCCGGTAAAAACCTAAGCCGGCGAAGTCGAATCTTTCCAGCTACTTATAATAATTTATGGATACTGAGACTAAGGACACAGGCAAGGCAGCCGAAGAAGCGGGTGATTTTGCATCGCTCGGCCTGTCGGAACCGGTGTTGCGGGCGGTGGCAGACCGGGGTTACCTCGAACCGACCTCGATCCAAACCCGCACAATCCCTCTTCTGCTCGAGGGCCGCGACATCATCGGCGGTTCGCAGACCGGCACCGGCAAGACGGCGGCATTCGTACTGCCCGTGTTGACACGGCTCAAAAAACACGGCGCTCTGCGCTGTCTGATCCTCGAGCCGACTCGCGAACTGGCCCAACAGGTTTTCCAATTTTTTAAGGACTACGGCAAATACCTCGATATGCGTGTCGCCTTGCTTCACGGAGGCGTAGGATATGGCAGCCAGCGCGATACCCTAAGGAAGGGCGCCGATGTCGTGGTAGCCACTCCGGGACGCCTGCTAGATCATCTCAGCCAAAAGGCGCTCGATTTCGGAAAGATTGAATTTCTAATCCTGGATGAAGCGGACCGGATGCTTGACATGGGATTCATCCCCGATGTGCGGCGCATTATCGCCAAGTGTCCCCGTAGGCGCCAGAGCCTTTTGTTTTCAGCGACCGTGTCCCCGGCCCTCGAGAAACTGGCCTCCTGGTTGCTGCACAAACCTGTTCGCATAACCGTAGGCAGCGGCACCAGCGCCGCCGACACCGTCAGCCACGCAATTTACCCGGTGGACAGCCGGCAAAAATTCGATTTGCTCCTGGCCTTGCTCAAAAAAGACGAATTTCACAGCGTTATAATTTTCAGCCGCACAAAGGTAGGCGCCGATATCATTGCGCGCTGGCTTGAAAACGCCGACCACTCAGTGACCGTTCTTCACTCCAACCGTTCGCAGAAAGAGCGCGATATAGCCCTGAAAGGATTCAAGGAAGGACGCTACGAGGTGCTCGTGGCGACCGACATCGTGGCAAGAGGCATCGATATCTCAGGCGTCAGCCATGTCATCAACTACGATATTCCGCAGCATGCCGGGGACTATGTTCACCGCATCGGCCGCACCGGCCGCATGCAGAACCTCGGTGATGCCGTTACCCTCTACACTGCCGGCGAAAAGGAGTTTCTTAAGGCGATTGAGCGGTTCATCGACCAGGAAATTCCAATCCGGAAACTGGACGAATTTGATTACGCATGGACCCCCGTCCTGGAAGAAAAGAAGGAAAAACCCCGGCGCCGCAACCAGGGCTTCTCTCCACAACCCGTATTCGGCCGAGGCCGCCGTCGCGGCTAGCAGGAGGAAAGTCTTTTGGTCTTTAGTCCTTAGTCCTTGGTCTATAGTCTTTCTCTTTTGACCAAAGACCAAAGACCAAAAGACCTATTTCAACCGCGGTTGCGTTCGAGGCGCAGGTCGGCTTCGACCATTTCTTCGACGAGTGTTTCGAATGTAGTCTCGGCTTTCCAGCCGAGTTCTTTTTGAGCTTTGGCGGGGTCTCCGAGCAGCAGGTCGATCTCTGTCGGCCTATAAAACTCCGGGTCGGTTTTCACATAGTCTTCGTAGTTGAGATCGACCAGTGAGAAAGCTAGTTGCGCGAAATCGCGCACCGAATGCGTCTTGCCGGTGGCCACGACATAGTCGTCCGGCCGGTCTTGATCGAGCATTAGTCGAATGGCTTTTACATAATCGCGGGCATGTCCCCAATCGCGTTGGGCGTCGAGGTTGCCGAGGCGGACTTTGTCGATTTTGCCGAGCTTGATGCGGGCCACGTGGCTGGTTATTTTGCGTGTAACAAATTCGTAGCCTCGACGGGGAGACTCGTGGTTGAAGAGGATGCCGGAACAGGCATACATCTGGTAGGCTTCCCGGTAGTTGCGAGTCAGGTCGAATCCGGCGACTTTTGAGATGCCGTAGGCGGAGCGGGGGTGGAAAGGGGTGGTTTCAGTTTGAGGGGTCTCGCGGGCCTTGCCAAACATCTCGCTCGATCCGGCGAAATAGATGCGGCAGGACGGCACGATTTCCTTTATCGTGGCCAATACGTAATGGGCGCCGTTGATGTTGGTGTTGAGGGTGGAAAACTCGTCCTCGAAGGAGTAACTGACGTAACTGAGGGCGGCGAGGTGGTAACATTCGTCGGGTTTGACTTGGTTGACCACTCTAAAAAGGCTGGCAAAGCTCTCAAGGGAAGCGGAGTGTAACTGGATATCCGGGAGGATATGCTTTATCCGCCACATGCGGTGCTCGGGGTCCTCGATGGCCACCCGACGAACGATTCCGTGGACTTCGCAGCCTTGTTCGAGCAACAATTCGGCCAGGTAAGAGCCGTCTTGACCTGTAATTCCGGTGATGAGCGCCTTAGTCATGGTGTTTGTTTAAAGTTGTGTTTGGAATATCCGGGTCTGGCGGGAACGTTCGAGCATGGCACGGGCGATTTCCCCCTCCCTGGCGGAAACTTTTGTTTGGCGGTTGCGAAATTGACGCGGAGCCAGGATTTTTCGACGCCACCAATGCCGCATGGGGGAGTAACATCGGATTGCTTTCTGGAAGACGGCCCGATGCTGCCGCAACATCCGATCCTCGGTAAATTCCGGGGGGATTCCCGGGGAGTTGTTGTCCCGTAGAGCCGCGGATGGGGTTCCTTGCCAGGCTTTCGCGATAGAGTTGGCCATGTTATCTGTAGAATTAGGATCGCAGAAAACGGCCTCGTTGTCGATGGCCTCGTGCACGCTTGTGTGCGGCGAACATACGATAGGAAGACCCAGGGAACGCGCTTCAACCAGGGGGATGCCGAAACCCTCGAACAGGGATGGAAATAGTAGCAGCCGGGCGTTGCGGTAAACCCAGGAAATTTCCGTCCGGCTGATCCTGCCCAGATGAACGGCCTGTTTCTCAAGGCCAAGTTTCCGGATTTTTTGGTCGATATCGAAGCCTTCGGTCAGGACTTTACCAGTGAAAATGCAGGGTATTTCCATGCCGCGGTCTTTCAGCTTCCGCAGAGCTTGCAGGAGGCGATCGTGGTTTTTGTGCGGCCAGTTGTTGGCGGGATAGATCCCATAATTATCAAAACCCAGGCTCGGAAAATTAACAGGTTTATGCGCTTTTGTGGGCAACTCGTCCGGGCACAGGTAAATGCGGTCGATTTTTCGCCTCGGCACTCGCAGCAGGCGGACAAATGTTTCCCTGGTAAAGTTCGATACGGCGATCACCCGGTCGCACATGCGCAGGGACCAGCCGTAGTGAAACAGTCGGCTTTCAAGGTCTTTGGAGGAAAAGTTTTCCGGGAAAAAGCGCTCCTGGATATCCATCAGAGAAACCACAGAAGGCATTGGGACTGGCCGGGGCCATAGGGAACCAAAAGGGCAGAAATAGAGGTCCAGGGGTTCCCAAAGCTCGCTAATTTTTTCCTGGTTTCCAATTTGGACTCGCTCTTGTGTTTTATCCTCCGGTATCTCGGCAAGCAGGTTTTCATTTTGCGGAAAGCAATATAGGACCCACTTGTCTTGCGGAAAGAGTTTCGGCCAGCCCCGCAGCAAGGTCATAACATAATTAGCTATCCCCCCGGAATCCTCCGAGAGCAGCCAGAGATTGACACCGATTTTCATCGCAGGTCCAAATATGATTGCACCGAAGTCCTTATGCAATATGGAATCTAATTTTCACCGGCCGGCTTTCGCAATCCTGTCTGCTGCACCTTCTATTAATAAGACATGGCCGAAAATCATCCCTTGGTGGGTATAGTCACTTCCTCTTACAACCAGGGCCGTTACCTGCGCGCCTGCATCGATAGCGTACTCAATCAGGATTATCCAAACATCGAATACCTTGTCATGGACGGCGGTTCGACCGACGATTCCGTGCGCATACTTGAGAGCTACGGTGATCGATTTTATTGGAAAAGTGCATCCGACGAGGGCCAGACCGCGGCAATCAACGCCGGACTAAAGCGCTCACGGGCCGAGATAGTGGCCTATCTCAACAGCGACGATCGTCTGCTGCCGGGTGCTGTTCGGCGGGTTGTCGAGTCCTTCGCAGCGAATCCGGGATACGACGTCATTTATGGACAGGGGCGCATAATCGACGAGGAGGGAAATTACCTGCACGACTATGACACTTTCCCATTTAACTTTCACCACTTCCAGGATGTGTGCTTTATCTGCCAGCCGGCCGCTTTTTGGCGCCGCGCGCTCCACGAGCGTTTCGGCTATCTAGACCCCCGCTTCGACAACACACTCGACTACGAGTTTTGGATGCGCCTGGCCACACGGGGAGTAAAGTTTTCGTACCTGGAGGAACCATTGGCCGAGTCGCGTTCCCACGGCGAATCGAAGTCGCGCATGCGACGGCCTCGGATATTCAAGGAAATTCGCGACTTGCAGATGCGGCACTTGGGCTATTGCAGCAAGAGTTGGTGGGAGCAATACCTGCGTCACCTGCGAGACGAGACCAGCAGCTTGTGGTCCCGGTTACTGCCCGGCCGCGAGGGCGAACCGCTCGACGGACTCGCCAAATGGCTGCACCGATTATACCGCAAGCCTAAGGGTCTGTTGCCCTACTTTTGAGCATGGGCCCACAAGCCCTGGATAGTGTCGCCGCGAGGCGCAATATCTCTTTGAAAACGCTCTTGGATGTCTTTGCGCGAGCGCGGGTTGACCAGGCACAAGAAAGCTGCATGCAGCATGGACAGGAGGTGGCGCAGGGGATTTCCGCGAGCGCCGTTCGCAGTCAGGCGCGTGAGTTCCTTGATGACGAACTCCAGTGAATAAACCCAGCAGGAACGCCGCAGGAGAAAGGGCGGACCCGGGTTCGCGGCCAGGGTGCGCATGACCTCGCGCCAGCGCTCCAAGCCGCCCGAGTTCGTTTTTGTCTCAGGGTGAAAGCGGTTAGCGGCGAGAAAGACCCGCAGGCGCAAGCCGTGCATCCCGGTCAGGGAAAGACGGCTCAGCCAAGCGTAGTCGAAGAACCAGTGCAGGTCTTCCCTCAGTGGCTCTGCCCGGGCAAGAGCTTCACTGCGAATAAAAAAGGTGGGCTGGCAGATGAAATCATGGGAAAGGAGTAAGCGCTCAAGTCGGAAATCTTCGGTAAATAGATTGGGGCCCAGAATATGGCCGTTGGAGTCGACCTCAAGGGCGTCACCGTAAATAAAATCCAGTTCCGGATTTTCGGCGAAGGCCGCCCGGACATGGTCGAAGACCTCGGGCAGATAGAGGTCGTCCGAATTAAGCCAGGCTACAATTTCGCCCGAGGCGCGCTTGAATCCTTTGTTAATGGCATCGGCCTGACCCCTGTCCGTCTCACGGGTCCAATGGATACGGTCGCCGTAGCGCTCTAAGACTTCGGAGGTATTATCGGTGGAGCAGGCATCGAATACCAGCACTTCGGGCGGTGTGCCGGGCTGCCCCAGCACACTTTGGATGGTATCTTCAATCCAGCGTCCCTGGTCGCGGGTAGGAATTATGACGGTGAATTTCACTGGATAGCGGTTGCAAGACTGCTCCCCGGTGTACAAGCGGCTCAATCCCAGGTGATTTTCGCGCCAAGATCAGCTGAGCCCAGGAACGGCGGACGCATACCCCGCCGGCGCACCTTGATGTCGGCGATTGAACCTACTCGATGGATAATATGCTCGGCAATGCTGTCGCCACGGTCTCCCAGGCGAAGTTGGACGTCGAGGAGGAAGTCTCCCTCGCCGAGACGTTGGCCCAGTTTGATGAAACATGTGTATAGGTGGCCGGGTTCGAGGTTCTTGAATGGGTGGTCGAGGTGGTAAGAGCTGATGGCGTAGACGACGTTGTTGTAGGCATCGGTAATCTGGAAGCCGACGTGGGCGCCATCGACGCGCTCACGAGCTTGCAAGTAAAGGCGCGCGAAAATGTGCTCGCCCATGGTGAAGTGCCGGCAGGGATTACCCTCGGCGTTTAATATCTCGCAATAAACAAACTCAGCTTCGCGGGAACCGACTTCATCTTCGCTATCCCAATTGCGAGGGTCAGCGCCCCCGGGCAGGGAGACTGTGCCGGAGAACGGCTCTAACTTGTCGGCGTCAGGTTCAGCGCCGTTGGTCCTATTGTGCAACTCGTGGAAAAGACTAACGGCTCGAGCGCTGTCTCCGAGGAAGGCCAAACGACCCTCATTTAAAAGAAGGGTGCGCGAACACATGGACTTGACGGTTGAAAGGTCGTGGGTAACGAGTATGAGGGTCATGCCCTCGGCAAGTTTTTCCTCGAAGAACCGATTGCACTTGGCCTTGAAATAGACATCGCCAACCGCCAGAGCCTCGTCGACGATAAAGATATCCGGGTCTAGGAGAATCTGCGAGGCGAAAATGAGGCGGACAGCCATGCCGCTCGAGTAGGTTTTGACCGGGTATTCGATAAACTCACCGATGCCGGCGAACTCCGCCACTTCATCGAAGCGGGCGATAATGTCTTTCTTGCTCATCCCGAAAATGGCGCCCTGTATGTAAACATTTTCCCGCCCTGTAAAATCCAATGAAAAGGCCGAACCAAGCTCCAACAGAGCCGCCACCCGGCCCTTGACACGCGCGGTGCCGGAAGTGGGAGTGAGCGTTCCTGCGAGGACTTGCAGCAGGGTGCTTTTGCCCGCGCCGTTTTTACCGATTATGCCGAAACTCTCCCCGCGCTTGACTTCAAAGGAGATGTCATCAAGCGCGCGAACTTCGCGTCCCCAGCGGGTGGCGCGCCGGTCTATCATCCGTGCAATCGGTCCAGGTACCAAAGAGGTTTTTGAAATTTGGCGCCAAAGCGGCGCTTTTATACGATCCACCGGGTTTTCCCACAGGTGGTAGTATTTGCAAATCCGGTCGGTAGTAATGTTCGTATCGTTATCGGACATGTTGTGGGCGAGTCTGCGTCGTGGGTTTTGAATTACTCCTGACGGTATTGGAACCAGTGGCTTAAGTCCCGATTGAGGAGGTTTTGAAGTCGGCGAAGATCCTCGGTAAAGTAGTCTTTCAAACAGGTGCGGGCTTCGGGATCCATATCCGGGCGGGTATGGTTCCACCGGTCCAGCCACTGACGCACGACTGTTGCAGGTCCGGCAGGAAGCCGAGACAAAAGCTGATTATCCGGGGCAGTCAGCCGGTCCAGATAGCGGCTTCGGGGCGTCCAGGTAGCATTATGGATACCTAGGCGGCCAAAATCAACTTCCTCCAAGGGCAGACCAAGGAATTCGTGGATTTCCCGCAGGCCGCGCGGACCGCTCACCAAGTCCTCGAATAGCAGCGTCTTGACGTTTGTGAAACTTTCAAGAAAGTGAGCTATAGGATCTGCATACAGGCCTGTGCGACGGTATTGGAATGACCAACTCCAACGTCGCTGAGCCCGCTCATCTTCAGCCTTTAATGCATCCAGGAAAGGTAGGGGCTCCCAACCATTGCGCACGTGATGCAGGTAGTTCGAATAAGCCCGCTCCACCGGATTGCGCAGCACAATGAGGATATTTATGCTTACGCCCAAGTGCTCACGGATTGCCGGCACGGAGTTCTGGTGGTAGAACAGGTAGTCGTTGGAAATATCCCCCATGGCGCGGTATTTGTCCCCTGCAGGGAAGAGTGCCCGATAGGATGCTATGTCCGGGATTGTGTCATTTGGGTATTGGGCGCCGGGCCCTTTAAAGTTGCGCTCCATGCAGGAGAAAAAGCGGCACTCTTTCCTTTCGGGGATAAAAACGTCCGGACGCGCATTGAGATAGTGAAAGAGCGAGGTAGTACCTGATTTGGCCGCACCAACAACCAGGAAGGTAGGTAGATGGTCGGTCATTTGCCCCAGTGTACTGGAATAATTCATGAGTTGGGTCACGAACCACTAATTGAATAGGAATGATGCATTATGTAAATGGCGTTTTTCAGCGCCGGGGGTTCATCGGCGCGTTGCGCAAATAGTGAAAATATGTTGGAAGTTGTCAGTATTGACCCTATTTTTAGTTTTTGTAACCACTTCCCGGCCGCTTGAAATCGGCAACCATCCGGATTTGACACGATGAGCCCTATAGTTGAGCAACATCCTTCTTATAAAATAGGACGAATGGTTCGGGGTGGTATGGGTTAAAGCAGCGCATGTCATGAATATCTTGATTTCCAAGCCGGATTCCCTGGGTGATCAATTCATTGTGGCGGGTTACCTTCAGCAACTCCTGGCCGCCTGCCCGGAGGCTCGCATTTTCTGGCATGTTCGCTCAGGCATGGGTTCCATCGAGCCCATCCTTTCTAAAGTCGATCGCTTTGATTTAAATTCGCAGGCCGACCCCGTTTTGGAGGCGGAGCGTCTTAACGAATCAACCCCCGGCAAGATTTACCTGCTCGAGTATGTGCTCAATCCAGCGGATGATTTCAACCCGGAGGTGCCCGGCCGGTTGCAGTGGTGGAAAACATTTTTGCAGGCGGGAAAATGGGATATAGCCGCCGCGCCGGTTGTAAACCGCACCTGGTTGAGTGACGCGACGGTCGCGATGTCCGGAGCCAAACGCCGATTGGGGTTCTGCGCGAACAATACCTATCCGGTTTACTCTAAATTTATGCTAAATACACTGGGGATTGATGTTCCCTGTTTCACGGAGGAATTACCGCATTCCTTTCGGGAATCCGAATACATGCAGTTGGGCAAAATGTTTGCCCGGTTGATCGACCGGGAACCCGACTTTTCCATCCAGCTCGATATCGGAAAGGATGAGAAGTCTTCCGACAAAAAGATTGCCGTTCTGGCTCCCGGTGTGGGCTGGAACTCCAAGCGAGCCTGGCCATTGGAAAATTTTTTGCAAACGGCCGAACACTTGCGTAAAAAGAAATTCCAGGTGGTGTGGGTAGAAGGTCCTTACGACGGCAATGTCTTTGAAGAATTTCCGGAAAAGTTGCAGAAGGAACGCCGGGCTTTTCCCGCCGATGCTCTACTTTCCCTGACACGGCAATTGAGCCGTGCCGACCTCGTTGTCTGTAACGATACTCTATACGCTCATTTGGCGGCGGCCTTGGACCGGCCAACCGTGGCGATTTACGGGGCGGGTCAGGAATCCCGGTTTTTCCCGCGCCGGGGCCGTGTCAAGGTGGTGCAAGGGGCCATCCCGTGCAGCGGATGCCAGTGGTATTGTATCTTCGACCGCATGGTCTGTGTGCAGGACATTCCGGTAAACACCGTCCTTCAGGCAATTGATTCCGTAATCGACAAAGGTGATTACAAAACCAAGACAGAGCCCATAAAGTTGCCGTCGGACAATGGACAGGGCGCAGCCCTGGAAACTATACGCGACAGATTGCAGGAAAGCTGGATGCGGGAATTCTGGGACAACTGGACCCGTCTGCAAATGCTGCATCGGGCAGGAGATGAAATTGAAAAAGCCGAGGCCCACCGGTTAGCTCGCCAGGAAGCATTCAAAAACCTTGAGCGGGTAATTCGTGATATCGACGCCGACAGGATAGCCCTGCAGGAAGCCCTACGCAAAAACGACGCCGATCGGACGGCTTTACATAAAAGCGCGGCCGAACGGTTGGAGGCGATAAGAAACCTCGAAGAGCTTGTGAAAAAAAGGGAGGAGGAACTCGTGTTCTTCAAGCATATCATTTACCGCCCCATCGCTATGTTCAAATTCTGGGGTAATCTTCTGAGGAAGGACATGCTGCGCCTGGGCCGCCGCCTGCGTTTCTGGAAAAAATAACCTCTCCCGCCGCTGGAAAATGCTTTTTATCGACCTCACGCATACCAGCCATTGCCGGGCTCATACGGGCATACAGCAGGTCTGCCGCTCTCTTTACGCGAGCCTGCCTCCGCTGATGGAGATCTGTCCTCTCTGTTACGATCCTTTTGAGCGCCGTTGGCGGCCGCTCGATGCTCTTGAAATAGCGGCAATGCAGCCTCCCCGCGATTACAGGCCGGGTAGCGCGCGCGGCACCCGATGGACAATTTCGCAAAAATGCCGGGGCCTGCTGCATCGCTTCAGAGGCGCCGGTCCCAATTCCGTCTTGCCCGAAGTTCAAGGTTTACTGGCGCCGGAGATTTTTTCCGCTGACGTTCAAGTCGCATACCGCCAATTATTTCCCCTCGTTCGAGGCCCGCGTGTCGCCTTGTTCTACGATGCCGTGACCTTGCGTTTGCCACAATATGCAACCGCCGGCGCGGTAGAGAGATTCCCGGCATACCTTGCATACCTTGCCGGGTTTGATGGCATTGCCGCAATATCGGAGGCTTCCCGCAGCGAGCTAATCGAGCATTGGGATAGCCTGGGCCTTGAGAAACGTCCACCGGTTGCCGTCATCCGGCCCGGCGCATTTCAGGTACGAGGGGCCGACCGGCCGCCGTCCGGGGGGATTCCAATGATTCTTTCGGTGGGAACCCTTGAAGGGCGAAAAAACCACATGGCGCTCTTGCAGGCCGCCGAGTCTCTTTGGCTAAAGGGCGTTCAATTCCGGCTCCTGTTAGCAGGTTCCGAAGGTCCGGACAAGGGCAGGCCCGCCCTGGATTACCTGAGGAATCTGCGGCGTTCGGGCCGGCCCGTAGAATGGACGGGTCCGGTTTCCGAAGAACGGTTGCACGCGCTCTACGAGGAATGTCATTTCACGGTTTACCCCTCGCTATCCGAAGGTTTCGGGCTGCCAGTATTGGAAAGCCTGGGTATCGGCCGTCCGTGTATTTGCGGCAGCGGGGGCGCCCTCTCGGAAGTTGCCACCGGCGGCGGATGCGTTCAGCTAGAAGATGTAGGATCCTCCACGCTCGCAGAAGCCATGGACAAATTACTCGGCGATGCATCCGCGTATGACCGCCTGGCGCAAGAAATCCGCAATCGGGAATTCAAAACCCCGGATCAATTCGGTGAAGAACTCCTGGACTGGATGAATTCTTTATCCCGGATGAGTCAAATAAAAACGCCGTCTTGCATACGGTAAGTCTGGTCGCATTTACGGGCTACTTCGGGATTGTGAGTTACGATGACAACGGCTTGACCGTTATCCCTTGAGAGGCGGATCAATAGTTCGGTGACTCGAATCGAATTCTCGTGATCGAGGTTGCCGGTGGGCTCATCTGCCAGGATGACCGAGGGCGAGTTGGCCAGGGCCCGGGCAATGGCCACGCGTTGCTGTTCCCCGCCCGAGAGTTGGGAGGGCAATCGTTGAGCCAGGTTCTCTATGCCGACACTTTGCAGGTATTCCATGGCCCGGCTTTGCATTTGCCCGGTTGTCCAGCGACCCGTTTTGCGCATGGGCAGCATGATGTTTTCAAGGGCGGAAAATTCCGGCAACAGGAAATGAAACTGAAAGACGAATCCGAGGTGGCGGCTGCGGGTTTCAGATCTTTCCTGTTCCGTGCTTTGAGTCATGGGTTGCCCGAGGAGCCGGATTTCACCCGCATCGGGCTGATCGAGAAGACCCAGCAGGTAAAGCAGGGTGCTCTTCCCGCAGCCGGAGGGCCCTGCTACGGCGCAGACTTCTCTCTTCCGCACCTCGATCGATATCCCGCGCAGGACATGCGAGCAGGAATCTCCAAGGCCCAGGTTCTTGTATAAATCCTCGCACTCGAGGAGCACTTCGGAATTTCCCTGAACATCTTCTTTCATGGCAGTAGGTCCCCGCTTAGCCGGAGGTTTCCCTGATTACCTCCGCAGGCTCCAAATAAGCCGCTTTGCGTGCTGGAACAAGGGAGGCAACCATGATGACCAGGGCGGCAATCACCGTTGCGGAAACATAGTGCCAAAGCGACCAGTGAACAACGAACCGATCTGTGCTGAATATTCCGGTTACCCGGAAGGGCAGATGGGACACCCACAGAGTAACGGCTCCCGCCAATATCCAGCCAAGCACGGAACCCGCACAAAGCACCAATAGTCCCTGCCATAGGAAGATCGCACCTATGTCGCGGCGGGTGTAGCCCATGGAGCGCAGGATGGCAATCTCCCGGGTCTTCTCCATCACCATGAGAGCCAGAGTATTGAACATCCCCAATCCCGCCAATAGCAGGATTGTGACCATTGTTAAAGCCGATGAAAATCGCAGCACTTTGAAGGCGTCCAGCCAGGTCTTTTCTCGTTCCTGCCAACTGGCCACGTGGTGTCCCAGCACCATGCTCATGTGATCGGCATCGAGCGATGCCCGGTGCGGATCCAGAAGGCCGACTTGCAGGTAGGAAGCTCCATGAGGTTTTTTAAATAGCGTGCGCGTCTCCCCCATGTGCAGAAAAATGCGTTCCCGGTCGATGTCGGATACCCCGGTTTCGAAGATGGCGCTGACCGCATACCGGCGTTTCTGTCCGGCGGCTTCGAGGACTATTGAGTCCCCGATGTTTATTTCCATGCGGTGGGCCAGCCGGGATCCCATAATCAAGCCGGTGGGTGTTACACGAAAATCGCTTAATGTGCCGAATATGATTTGGTCTTCAAGGTTCGAAACAGCCAGGTAATCTTCCAGGAGGATGCCAAAAGCCTTGGCGTTCTGTGTGCGAAAACCGTTGGAGGCGGTGACGGAGCCGGTCAGGACTTCGGAGACCCCGGAAACATTGGCGAACTCTTTGATGGCTGAGGACAAAGCCTGTGGCGTTTCGATTCCCTCGACATACTTTACGGATTCGCGCTGTGTAATGACGAAAGCGGAATCCCCGGAGCCTCCGCCCACGTCCATGGCCCTCACGGTGTCCTGAAAACGGTCCTGGATGCGCAAGGCACCGTTGGTGCCCAGGATAGTCTGGATAAAAAACCGTTCAAAGCCGCTGGTTTGAGCCTGTGCGAAGATGAAAAACCCTATCCCCACTACTATGCCGGTGAGGCTCATCAACATTGCGCGCCGGTTGAATGTAAGGAACCGCAGAGCTATGTGGAGATTCGATCTCACCGGCCTCCTTACTTTTTAATTTTCACCCGGTCTCCGTCCCGAAAACGGACCAGCTCCTCTACAACCACTTCTTCCCCGGCGCTCAAGCCGGACCGAATCTCGGCCTGGGTCAGGCTGCGGAAACCGACCTCTACTTCGCGCAACTCCAGCTTTCCACGATTGACGGTGAAAACGTAGTCGCCCATCAAGGCGCGTGCCGGAATGAGCAAGGCATCCTCTCGGGTTTCCACTATTATGCTGGCTTCGCCTGACAGGCCGGGCGCCAACCGCTCTGTTTCGATTTCGACGTTTAGCAGGATGACGTTACGCTGTGCTTCAGGATCGGCCGCCGGCAGAACTTTGTCCACCCGTGCATCGAAATTTTGCGCTCCGTAAGCCAGGAACCGGACAATTGCCTTCTGTCCGCTTTGCACCTCCGCTATCCGCTCTTCGCTAATTTCCGCTTCCACGATTCTGCCTTCGGAAACCACGGTGGCGATCGAATTCTGCGGGCCGATCAAATCGCCTGTGAAAGCCCACACCCTCGTGATAACGCCGTCGAGCGGGGCGCGGACGGTCATTTTATCGAGCTTGCGCTCGAGACCTTGCAGATTGTTGCGCAACAATTTAGTGCGTTCGTCCTCGGCCAGCTCCTCAAGGGCAAGACTGCCTTTTAAGCGCTGCAGATTGCGGCTCTGTTTGTTGAAGTTGAATTCCGAGAGTTGTCCCTGTTCGAGAAGACGCTTGGCATTGACCAGCGCCTCCTCGGCGTCCGCTATATCATAACGTTTTGGAGAGCCCAATTCCTGCTTTTGCTCGGCAGTTTCCAGATTGATTTTTAATCCCGTCATTTCCAGAAGCAGGTCGGCAGTATCCATTTGCGCGAGGACCTCCCCTGCTTTTACCCGTTGGCCCTCCTCAATGAAAGTCTCGACTATACGCCCGCCAAAATCGGTGCGCACCTCCAGTGAATACTCGGCCCGCACCGAAACGGTGGCCGGCACGGCGTTAACCGCAATTCCCTGCCGGACCGGCACTACAACTGCCTCCTGTCGGAATAAAAGGCCGGCCAGAAAGGTGATCACGGCCAGGACTCCAAGGCCCGAAAGGATCCATATAAAGGAGGACTTTAACATTTTTAGAGTCTTTCCATTATCTTTGCGTATTGAACCTGGACAAGCAGGAAGGTTAAGGACTGGTATAAATCAGCCCGATGCCTGAGAGCGTTCAACCTGCTTTGTTCCAGACGAAGACGTTCCGCCGCGAAGGCGTCCGGCGAAATCATTCCTTCGGCAAAATCCTTTTCCTTTTGGCTGTAAATTTCCTCCTGCCAGAGGTAGCGGCGGTTTGAAATGTCCGCCATTTCATAATCGAGCATAAAGTTGGAGTCCAGGTATTCTAGAGAAGCGAGGATTCCGCTGTGTGTCTGCTCGTAATCGTTTTGCCGTTGACGGATTCTTTCCAGGGTCATTTCTTTTCGGCCTCGTGAGGCCCAACCGTCAAAGATTTGCCAGTCAACGTTAATGCCTGCGAAAATTTCCCGCCTCTCAAGGTCCCCGGCCAAGTCTGTAACCACAGTCTCAACGTCCTGTAGGGAACGGGCGACAAGGTTAATTTTAGGTTTCAGGCGGTGTTGATGAATCGAGAGATTTTCCTCTTCAATTGCCTTCAGCATAACTAGGGTTTTAAGTTCCAGAGATTGCTCTGCCATCACCGTGCGGTAATCCTCAACCAGTTTTTTGGCGGTATCGAGTTCGAATGCAACAGGCGGTATTTCCTCCGGTAAATGAAGGACATACTCATCGTTCAGCCCAGCCAAGTTTCGAAACCTTCGGCGAAGGTTTTCCAGGGTTCCATTAGCGCGGCGCAGAGCAACCTCCTTTTCCTGTTGCAGAAATGACTGCTCCTGAAAGACCCCGGCAGGCAAGTCGCCGCCTTCCATGCGCTTTCGCGCCGAATCGAGACGTTCAGCCGAAAGCTCATGGTCCAACGCTGCATTTTTAACCGCCTGATTTTGAACGACCAGGTCCAAAAAAACCGAGTTGAGTTGCGCGTAGAAATTCAGGTAGGAGCGCATCCGGTCGATGTGTGCCAGGTCCAACTCTAGTTCGCCGATTTGTTTTTCGGCCTGCAGGGACCCCCAATGATAAAGGGGTTGAATCAGGGTAAGGTTGTATCGAGCCTGACCCTCAGTGGAGGAAACAGATCCAATGTCCTTGCGTCTGCCACCAGCATCCGTTGAAAAATGCAACTTGGGGTATAGGCTGGAGGCGCGTACTTTGCGATTGGCCTCCATCTGGTTGACCCGCAGAGTTTCGATTGTCATTACCGGCGCCGAACGCACGGCAATATCGATAACGGCCCGCAACTCGGGAAATATCTCCTCCGGCAACTGCAAATTTCCTGCTAGCGATTCCTTGCCGCCGCAGAAGCTGACACATGCCAGAAGCGCCGGCAGCCATGCCGGGGGTAGCCGCCGCAGGCAAGAGCCGATACCAACTGATTTTTTTAATTGGCTGTGGTGCATAACTGCATTTGGAAAAATTGAAAACGCCAAAGAATGGCCGATTCAACCCTGAATCCCAAGCGAAAAAAAGCTGCTCGCAGTCCCCATGGGCCCTTACGCAGGATCTCCGAACAGTTGCCGAACATTGGCTTCCCATGAATGCCGTCCGGCCCATTGCGTGCCATTCCGGCCAAATTTTTCGCGTAAATGCGAATCACCGGCCAGACGAGTCAGGGCATTAGCTAAACCGTCCGTGTCGCCCGGTTCCACCAGAATTCCGGTTTCTCCGTCTTGCACGGCTTCGGGTGCGCCGCCCGATCTGTAAGCGATTGTGGGCAGCCCGCAGGCGGCGGCTTCCAGGTAAGCCAGGCCGTAGCCCTCGACACTTTTTGCCTGATGAACGCTGGTCATCGCGAACAAGTCGGCCTGTTGGCAGGCATCTACCAGGTCGCGGTCTTTCAATTCTCCCAGGAATTGAACATTCAAGTTTTGAGCCTTTGCGAATTTTTCGATTTCACGAAAATAATCCTGATCGATAATCGGCCCGGCGATCCGGTAATCGATCTTTTCCCGCAATGATTGCGACAGCCCGGCCACGCCCCGCAAAACATCGAGCTGGCCCTTGCGGGGGTGCACACGAGCGACGGTAAGCACGACGGTCTTTTCAGATGGTTTGCGTGGGACAAAGTCGATGTCTCTGAAAATGGCCCTCAAGGCTCCCGGAGTGACTATTGTTCCAGTTCTCAAATCAGGGAAATTACTAACGAGAAGCCGTTGCGTAAAACGAGAGACGACCCCAATCTTATCTGCGGCATTCAGAAGTTTTCTGAAGAATATTTTGCGGTGCGGCAAAACCGATAAGTTCAAGATTTCCGAACCATGCAAAGTTATTACGATGCGGTTGCGCCCCGCCGGCAAAAGCCCGCGCATATACATCATAGTCCTGATAGGAGCGGGCTCCGGCAGGTAGAGTATCGAGTCCTCCAAATCCTTGCGGTTTTTCCAGATCTCACGGGCAAGCCGGATGCGGCAATTCCACCCCTGGGTGCCTTTGAGCGCCAAGGGCTTTACGGCAAAGATGAAACCTGCCCCGGCTATCCGGGGGTGCGCCGGCGCCCATACCTCGACCCGATACCCCATTTCACAGGCGCTGCGAGCCATTTCCTGCACGTATACGGATATTCCCCCTTTGCGGGGATAGAACTCGTGGGTTAAAATCGTGATTTTAGATGATGGCACAATTGGATGATTTTCAAAGTGGAATTGATTCTTAAATACGCTATAAAGATATTAATGGCAGGTATCCGGCATCCGGGTTAATCCGTTTCACACATGTTCATACAGAATAAAAGACTATGTTGAACGACCGATTTAAAAACGCCCTGGTGACGGGGGCAAGTTCCGGTTTGGGCCGTTCCTTTGCCAAAATGCTGCTGGATGAGGGGCTGGAGGTCTGGGCCACGTCGCGCGATCCGGACCGTCTGTTCACTCATCCCCGCCTGCATCCTATGAAGCTGGATCTCTCGGATCCGGCCGATTCGGAAAAGTTCGCGCAACATATATTGGCCGAGGCTGGAGAACTTGACCTGCTCGTCAACAATGCCGGGTATGGCGCTTTTTATCCGCTCGAGGGTTTCCCCAGGGAGGAGATTTCCAGCCAGTTAAATGTCCTGTTATCGGGCCCGATATTACTTTGCCGTGAAATCTACGCTCACATGAAGGTGCGGGGGAGGGGCACCGTAGTCAACGTATCTTCCCTGGCTTCGGAATTCCCGATTCCCTGCTTCAGCATATACAATTCGGCCAAGGCCGGCCTCTCCGCATTTACCCGGAGTTTAATGCTGGAGGCAGCCGGTTCGGGAGTCGTTATCATCGATTTGCAGCCCGGTGATTTCAGAACGGCCTTTAATGAAAAAGTTTGCCGTGACATCTCTAAGGAACTCCCAGAGAGCTTGCAGCGAACCTGGGAAAAGATTGAGAAGCACATGGAAAATTCCCCCGAAGCCGAAAGAGCGGCCCAAGCGTTGCGGCGCATGTTGCGCCGGCCGCGCAGTGGGACTTACCGGATCGGCGGTTTTTTTCAGGCCCGGATAGGGCCGCTCCTGGCCCGGTTCCTTCCGCAACGCGCAGTGCGCTCGTTCCTCCGATGTTACTACGGCCTGCCTCGGCGCTGAGTACCATGAAAATACTTTTTATCCAGGACCATCTGCGCTGCGGAGGGACCGAGCAACATACTGTTTTCATGGCTGGCTGGTTGCAAAAGGAAGGTCACAATGTAACCGTCATGACTTTTCGACCTCGGGGCATACTGGCTGGAGAACTGGTCAAAAACAATGTGCGCCATATATCGCTTCAGCCTTTTGACTTCGGATTGGACTGGTGTGCGCCATTGCTGGCCCTGCGCGTTTACCGGGAATCACCAGACCTGGTGCTGTGCATGGGAAAATTGGCGAATTGTTACGCTGGTCTTCTGCAGAAAATAATCCCGGGCATCCCGGTGGTTTCAACGGTGCGCACGGGCAAGGATTTACCATTCCTTTATCGCTGGTCGCTGCGTCGGACCGCGGCCATTCTGGTCAACAGCCAATGGTGGAAGGAGCAGTTGGTTGAGGCTGGTTTGGAGCCTCGAAAAATCCACGTAACCCACAATCCATTGGCAAGAGATTTTAATTGGACTGACCGTGACGCTCAGCGCTCTTCAATCAGGACATGGCTGGGGGTGGATGAAGATATCACTGTATTTCTGAATGTCGCCAATTTCAGACCGGGCAAGCGGCACGTGGACCTGATCGACATATTCGCGCTAATGCTTCCTGTCCCCGGTTGGCAATTGTGGCTGGTGGGCTCGGGCGCCGAAATGAAAATATGCCGTGCCAGGGTCAATTCCTTCGGCCTGGAAGACTACATTCAATTTTTTGGTCATCAGGACGACCCGTTTCCCTATTACGCGGGCGCCGATGTCGCAGTATCGGCCTCCCTCGAAGATTCCCTGCCCAATTTCCTGATCGAAGCGCAGAGTATGGGACTGCCTGTTGTGGTAACCGATTACCGTGGCGTAAGTGAGTGCTTTGAGCCGGACAAAACCGGCTTTCTCGTCCCTCCCGGCCAGAATGAAGAATTTAGCCTGGAGCTGATACGCCTCCTGAAGGAAACACGCATGAGAGAAAAAATGGGCAAGCTGGCGGTGGAGTTAGCCAAGGAACGTTTCTCAAGCCAAAAACAGTCTCGACGAATCCTGGAAATTCTGAAAAAAATTTCCGCTCGTCAATTCACCTGAGGCCCTATGCCCATACCATCTCCATCGAAATCCGGGAGCGACATTCTAAAGCGTTGCCAGGAGGATGAAATCACCCGCTTGAGGTTGCGATACGACCCCTACTACAACGCGCTGGAAAAACAGGAGGGCTCCAAGGTCTGGTTCGGCGGCAAAGAGATGATCATGCTCAGCAGCAACGATTATCTCGGGTTGGGCAATCATCCGAAGGTCATCGAGGCCGGCAAAAAAGCGCTGGATAAATGGGGAGCCGGAACCACCGGCGCCAGAGTCGCCAATGGCAGCAGGTCTTTTCATGTCGAACTCGAAGAAAAGCTGGCCGCTTTTTTGGGGAAAGAGGCATGTCACGTAAGTGTGGCCGGATATATTTCCTGCATGTCCGCCATAGAACCGTTTGCACGCAAGGGCGACGTCATCCTGGTTGACCGCAGTGTGCACTCCTCCCTTTGGGCCGGTATCACTTTGACCGGCGCCCGGGTGGGACGCTTCAGCCACAACAATCCGGAAGCTCTCGTGGAAACTTTGAATCACGAGTCCGACGAGGATGCCAGGATACTGGTTCTCGAGGGCGTCTATTCAATGGAGGGCGATATTGCGAAACTCCCGGAGTTTATGGAAACCGTCCGGGATCAAAACATTTTCATCGTCCTGGACGATGCTCACGGACTTGGAGTGCTCGGCCGCGAAGGCCGGGGAACAGCCGATCACTTCGGCGTCACCGGGGACATCGACATCATCGCCGGAAGCATGTCAAAAGCGCTGTCGAGCACTGGCGGATTCGTTGCCGGTTCCCGTGACGTAATCGAATATCTGCGCACTTATTCCCGGCAAATCTTCTTCAGCGCAGCCCTTAGTCCCTCGCAGACTGCCTGCGCACAGGCAGCTTTGGAGGTAATGCAGGAGGAGCCCGAGCACAAGGAACGTCTGTGGGAAAATACCCGGCGCTACAAAGAGTCACTCGCCCACTTGAATTTGAATACCTGGGGCAGCGAAACACCCGCCGTACCCATCGTTCTGGGCACTACCGAGCGCACATACCTGTTTTGGAAAGCCCTCATGTCCAAGGGAATTTTCGCCAACATGATCCTGGCCCCGGCCGTTCCCGCCGGCAAAGAAATGATCCGCACAGCGATTTCGGCAAGTCATACTGAGGAGGACCTCGAGCGCATCGCCGAAGCAATGGCCGCTGCGGCTAAACACCTTTAACCTGAAGCATTACGCGTCCGGGGGAAGCAGCGCTTCCTGGAATCGCTGGAAGAGCAGGCGGGCATTGTCCCGGGCATTGCATTTGGTCTGCACCCACATTTGTCCTTCCCGGCTGATAGACTTGTAGAGGGCATCGTCCTCCATCAGCCGCCGGATTATTTCGACCCATTCGTAGTCCTCATCCCCCGCCACCAGGAACCCGTTGCGTCCATTATCTATGGCCTCTGAAACGCCGCCCGAAGCGGCGGCTACAACCGGCACTCCCGCCGCCATGGCTTCTAAAATGACATTGGGCATCCCGTCACGGTCTCCGCTTTCGGCAATGATTCCAGTAAAAATCAGCAGGTCGGCCCAATGGTATTGTGCCTGAATTTCGGAATAATCCAGGTGGCCGAGCAGGGAGATGGAACCGGACAGGTCCAAATCTTGTATGCGCTGCCTTATCTTGTTTTCCAAAGGTCCTTGTCCGGCGATCCTGGCACAGAATGGAACGCCGGTTTCTCGAAGCGCCGAGTAGATGTCGAGCTGCCGGAAATAGCCCTTCTTCTCGATCAGGCGGCCCACGCTCAAAATTCGGAGCGGACTGCGCGGGGCGCGGGGTATTTTATCCCCCATCGGTTGCTCGATACCGCTGTGAATCAAGGCGATTTTTCCGGGATCAGCCCCTTTTTGAATGATGCGGGAGCGAGCTGTCTGGGTGGTCGTATGTATGAACCGGGCTTCCTTTATTTTTTCGGCCAGCAGGCCGTCTCCCCCATTTTCAAAAAGGTCATAGGCGTGAGCCCCCATGGAATAAGGAATGCCGGTCAACCTGGTAAGCATTTGCGCCGCCGCCGCCGGCGTCGTCGCCCACGGAGCATGAAAAATGTCCGGTGGACTTTTTCGGAAATGACCGGCATGGATCAAAGCGAAGCACCAACCTAGTAGATTCTCCCCCAGATTTAAAAAGGAAGAAAATTTTCCTTTCAGCAGGAAAAGTGCCGGCTCGCGGAAGGCTCCGGGATTACGCGCCAGCCACAGCGGTATCAGCCACAACAAGGTGGGGACAGTCCATTTTGAAAATCGACGAACCGAGAGTCCTTCAAATTGCTTGGTCTTCCCGCCCCAAAGAGAAAAAATTTGCAGCTCGACTGGAAAGTCGCGCAAGGCGCGTATTTCTCTTTGCAAAAAAATTTCCGTGGGAGCTGGAAAGGTCGTAAAAAGATATGCGATTTTCAGTGGTTCCGTCATTTTTCAGAGGAGTCTGCCCCGGCGGCCTCCCGGGCCAACCCCACCAGCGCGTCGACCAATTGGCGGGGATGATCGGCGGGTCGCAGGGCTTCCAGGTTACCTTTTAATTCACTATACTTCTTTGGTCGTTCGCTCCAGCTTTTGATGAGCGCGGCAAACTGTCGCGGAGAGCTTATTTTTTCGGCGGCTCCATGGGAAACAAAGTATTTAATAGTCAAACGCTCCTGTGGCATGATACCCCCCGCGCAGTCAAAAAGAATCGGGCAGCCGCAAAAAAGCGCTTCGGCGGTGAGGTTTGCTCCACCCCTCGTCACAACCGCCTGGCTTACCTGCAGGAGGCGGTGCATCCGGGTACTGAACCCTTCCAGATTGAGTGAGAAATCGGGATTCAAACTCTTCCAGGCCGCAATTTTTTCATATGTCTTCCGGTTCTCGCCGCAAACCACGATAGCCTGCGTCTCTTTAGAATGTTCCTTCAATGCATCGAGCAACCGAAGATGGTTATTCGCTCCCCTCGCGCCGGTTGCCAGCAGGACGGTGAACTTTCCCGGGTCAAGGCCAATTTCCTGCTCGCAAAACCGGTCTCTTTCTTCTTCAGGCATTTTTTCTTCGAAAAATTTTGGAGCCAGGAAATTTCCGAAGACGCGGCAACGTTGTTCGGGCATGCCGATGCCCGCGGCATAATCCCGCGCCTCTTCCGTGCGAGCGTAAAAGAGGTCGGCCTGAGCATCCACCCAATTGCGGCTGAATCCGAACCCTCCCGAGAATTCACCGCAATAAGTGGCGGACCGAACATTGTCGGGGCCCAGGGTTTTACGTGCGGTCTTAAAATAGCCGCGGTTCAGGAAGTCGTGCACGCTAAAAACCAGATGCGGCCGGTAATCTCGAAGCAATTTTTTATAATAGCGATCGCCGAACCAGGGCAGGTGTTGCGTAAGCGCCCCGTATATTTCTATAAAACACCAATAAAAATTGTGCAGCCACGGCGCATGCTTCTGTATCCGGTTGTATATCCACACTCCGAATCCAGTTAACGCCGACGATGCCTCCAGCAAATGTTCCACTCGGGCCTCTACTGCCTCTCCGTGGACTTCCATCACCCAATCTCGGAAAGCGTAAGCCCGGGCATCATGCCCACCTCCGGTGCTTGAAGTCAAAACGAGTATGCGCAAAACGGTCACGGGCACTTCTTTTGCAATCATTACCAGTCTCAGCCGGGATACTTTTTGAAAACCAGGGTTACGTTTGATCCGCCAAATCCGCTGCTGTTGCTCAGGACGATTTCAGGGGCTTTCTCCCGCGTTTCGAGCAGGATATTCAAGCCCTTAGTGACGGGGTCAGTGGTTTCGATGTGGGCCGAACCTGGAGTAAATCCTTCGTTGATGGCAATTATGCATAGGGAGGCTTCCAGAATGCTGCCGAAGGAAAGCCCATGACCGGTCAGCGCTTTGGTGCTGCTGATCGCAGGCCCATTGTTATTGACGCCGAAGACATTTTTCAGCGCAATGGCCTCTGCCAGATCGCCATGCCAAGTCGAGGGAGCATGGGCATTGACATAATCGACCGCTTCGGTCGAAACCCCCACGGCTTTCAGCGCGTTGTGCATGGCCGCCTCGACGCCGGCGCCCTCCGGATGCGGAATCACGACGTGATGTCCGTCCGAAGCCTGGCCCCACCCCAACAATTCCGAGTATATCCGGGCACCACGCTTGCGGGCGATACCCTCCTCTTCCAGGATAACCGCAACGGAACCTCCTGTGACTACAAAGCCGTCACGATCTTTATCAAATGGCCGCGAGGCTTTGTCCGGGTCTTCAGATGGACTTAAGGCCCGCATTCCGGCAAAGGGCAGGATGCTGACGATATCTCCGTCTTCCGCCCCCACCACGAGCATACGGTCCTGCCGGTTTAGGACGATTTCATCATAGGCAAAACCCATGGCATGACCTGAAGAGGCGCAGGCCGAGACAAATCCTGCGGAAGACCCTTTGATCTTGAAAGAAGCCACCAGGCTGAAATTCAAGGTTCCGGCGATGGAGGAGACCATGCCCATCGGCGAACAGCGCATTACCCCTACCTTGAACATCCGTTTCAAGTGGTGATACATCGTGCCCGGTGAGCCCGCCGAAGCAGTGTGCAGCCCAGTTTGCAGGTTCGATACCTCCTCCTCGCTCAATCCTGCATCTTCAACAGCCTGGGTCAGCGCGCAATATGCGTAAAGACCTTGCGGGGCCAACCCGCGCAAAGTCTCAAGGCGCATTTTATATTGAGACGGGAAATTCCAGTCTTCGGGATTTTTAGACTCGGTATTGAACTCCTTTACCGGCGCGGCGACTTTCACCGGCATGCCTTCTTTTTGAAAGGGCGGATAAAGCTCAATGCCGTGCCGAAGCTCGCGCAAATTTTCAGAAACCGTTGCCTGGTCGTTCCCGATACAGGTAATAAAACCTAATCCGGTGACGACAACCTTGCGCATCTGAAAGAGCCGTGGAAAGTATCCAAGTCAACCGCACGTTCTGCGGAAATTACTTCGCGTAATCGAATGCCAGGGTAATGTCCTCAGCGAATGCGACTTTTTCAGACCCGGCCATGATTCTGCCTTCAAAGCTGGCCAGGGGGAAACGAATTCGCTTCAGCTTGGTCTTGAGAGTCAGGGAATCTCCCGGCACGCAAACCTTGTGGCAGCGCACCCCGTCACAGGAGGCGAAGTAGACTTTCTGTGGATCGATGAGGTTTTCAATTTCGGGTCGTTTGCTTTTGAGCAATTGCAGGACCGCCAACTGTCCCAATGCTTCAATCATCAGGGAGGCGGGAAAGATGGGTTTTCCCTTGAAATGTCCCTCCAGGAAAAACTCGTCACCGCGAATCTCGTAAAGGCCCTCGCATTCATCCTCGTATAAAGTGGCTTCCTGCACGAACAGGAATGGGTCCTGGTGCGGCATGAATGCGGCAATGTCTTGTACTGATAAATGCCTGGGCTTGTAAGGCGGCTTGATACCCTTGACCTTGCAATCGATAAACTCCTTTAGGTCGTTGACCGTTCTTAGTTCGCGCATCTCCTCATTGGGGATAGAAATATCCAGGGTCTCTTCAACAAGGATTATTATTTCGACCATTAGGAGAGAATCCAGACCAAGATCCTCTACCAGCAGTACATCGTTTCCAGCGTGTTTTAATTTTGGCCGGTTTTCGGGTTCCAGGAAACGCTCGATGATACCCATGACCACGGCAGGTATGGCCCTTGTGTCCCCGGTATTGCGGTAAGATAAAACCGCCTCCATGGTTCCCGGCGAGCACCGTTTTAAAGATTCACGCAAATCGGCTTCTATCTCCGGAGAAAGAGTCGGTTCCTTTTTAACTACCGTGGGCATAATCTGAGTAATTAGAAATTAATTTGGAGCGCTATGTAAAATATATTGAAGGTATTGCAAATTATGAGGTGTGGCGGCAAGCATTCATTGCTCAGTGGGGCGTGCATTGGAATATTGACGGCCTTATTCAACTTTAATGCTAAAATGATATAGTATACTATTTCAAATTGTCCAGGTTTATCCGATTGGGGGAGGACGGCTCCCTGCGGATAATTACGAGAAAACGCGCCTCCGGAAATATTAATGGGAGTATAGCACTCATTTTACTGGTTTTCATTCGCACAAATAAGGCCAATTTAAAACATAAATATCTAATCGGCCAAAATGACATCCCCGAGATTTGACGCAGCCAAGGGGCCGGGACACATCCTGCCGGACAATCGTAAGTTACATAACCATAAGGGTTTCCACTCTGTCTTTTACTTCCTCGAAGGTAATAGTTGCACGGTTTTTCGCGGCTTTTTTTTCCGTATTTTCCCACCAGCGGGCAGGCACGGCCTTTTCCACAATTAATGATCGCGGTCCCAAGGGAGACCAACGGCGGGTGCTATCGACCGGGCGGGGTGCTCCGAATAGTGTTAATGTAGGGCAACACATCGCCGCCGCAAGGTGAGCTGGTCCACTGTCCCGTCCGATATAAAGCCGGGCCTTATGCAGCAGCCAGGCAGTTTGGGCTAAATTCAGGCGTCCGATGAGATTCCGCCCGAATTTGCCCTTTTCTTTTAATTGGCAACAAAAGTTCACTCCCATCGGACACTCGTCTTTTCCGCCGATCAGCACAATTTCCCAGCCATAACTGTCAATCAGCCAGAGGGCGGTCCTCAGCATTAAATCCAGTGGAAGGCCGATTTTTTGCCCATATGCTCCCAAATGAAATACGGCCATTTTTGCCCCATTGCCTTGGCCGACCAGGTCCTCGGGCAGGGTCTGGCGGGCATTTTTCGACGGGTAAATGCCCGTGCTTAAATGCTCCGGTTCTTCCACGCCGATCAGGCTCAACAGTTCAAAGGCAAAGCGACTTTCATGCTTTTCGCCGAAATGTTTCCTGTAGGGCACAGAATGAGTCAAAAGCCGCGGGCAGCCCCTCGCAAACCCGATGCGCCGAGGCACCCGAGCCAGCCAAGCAGCCCAGGCTACGAGCCGATCTGGTTGCAGGTGCACCAGGACTGTAATTTCGCGGGCCTTGAATTGAGCTGCAAGAGTCCTGACTCTGGACCAGAACCGCATAGTCGGCGATGGCAATAAAATCAGCCCGTTCAAAGAAGGATGCTCCTCCAACAGGACGCTTATTTCCGGTGCAGCCAGAAAGAAGAGTTCCGCATCCGGGAACTTTTTCCTTACCGGCTCCACACAAACGGTGGAGAGGATCACGTCTCCGATCCGATCAGGACGTGAAAGGACAATGCGTTCGGAGTTGTTGCCCACGAATAAGGTTCAAAGTTGCAGAAAATGAAAAGTACCAGGGACTAAGGACCAAAAAACAAAGACTATTGACTAAAGACCTGTTCGGCCAGCCAGCGTTCGCACTCGATGGCGGCTTGGCAGCCCATGCCCGCAGCGGTCACGGCTTGGCGGTAAACGTGATCCACACAGTCGCCTGCGGCGTAAACACCGGGTATTCCAGTGAGCACCATACTGTGATCGACAGGCAGGATGTAGCCTTGTTCATCAAGATCGAGAGTTCCGGTAAAAGGTTGGGTGTTGGGAATGTACCCTATGGCGATAAATACGCCCCGGCAGGGTATTTCCGAAGTTTGCCCGCTCTTGACCTGTCTTACGCGAACCGCCCGCGCCTGCCCCTTTTCGTCTGCCAGCACTTCCTCGACTACAGTATCCCACACGGGTTCAATATTTTTATGAGCCAAGGTGCGTTCGGCCATAATGCTGGAGGCTCGCAGTTTATCGCGACGGTGGATGAGGGAAATCTTCGTACAAAAGCGCGTTAAAAAAAGCGCTTCCTCGCAGGCCGTGTCGCCACCACCGACGACTACCACTTCCATGTCCCGGTAAAATGCGCCATCGCAAGTGGCGCAGGTGGTCACACCCTTTCCGCCGAACATTTCTTTTTCACCGGGTATGTCCAGAAAGCGCGCGGAAGCTCCAGTGGAGATAATGAGAGACTTTGCCTCATAGACACGAGAAGCCGATATGAGTTTTTTCGTTTCTGTGTCGAGTTCGACACGTTCAATATGGTCATGTTCAAAACGTGTGCCAAAACGAGCGGCCTGCTTGCGCAGTCGCTCCATCAACTCAAATCCGTCCACTCCCTCCGGGAAGCCTGGATAATTCTCGACCTCGCTTGTAGTCGTCAACTGTCCGCCCGGCTGAGAGCCCTCGATAACAATCGGATTGAGATTAGCGCGCGCGGTGTAGATAGCGGCTGTTAACCCGGCGCAACCGGTTCCCAGTATTATAACATTTTCCATACTTGTTTCTTTAGAAAAAACTCATTTTAAGGTTAAAATTTGCAAAATATTTTCAAGTCAATATTTTCAACACGCGGTCGATTGGCAACCTCCGATTAGCCCCAGGCTCCATCATACCCACATTAACGCTTCCTCAAAAAGAAGTTCAAAAGTTCAAGAGTTCAAAGGTTCAAAGGTTCAAAGGTTCAAAAGTTCAAGAGTTTGAAGACCAAGGACAAAAGACCAATGACTAAAGGACCTTTCTTCCATCCGCTTCGCCGCATTCAAGGGGAGATGCCCAAGGCACTGCGGTGAGCAGCCCAGGTTCGCGCGAGGCTCACTTGGCCTGCCGCTTCAGCTATACCTTCCGGCCGTCCTCTAGCAGTGGAATAAGAAGGGCTTCCGGCAGGCTTTTTGTCTCGATCAGCGTTTTGTAAATAGCCAGTGCGGCCCTGCGCTGGTCGGCCTGGTATAAATAGTCAGCTGCCTGCTTGGCTATCTGCCACTCTTCGGGCTCAAACCGCGGACGATGCTGCATAAAGAGGAGGTTGCGGGCCGCTTTATCCGTTTGGCCACGGGAGTCGTAAATCCGGGCTATTTCCCAGCCGAGGGCCAGGCCGGGACTGGAGCGGAATCCGCTGCGACCGGCCGTAATAGCTCCTTCGGTGTCTCCCTTGCGCAAGAGCATGCGCATCTGGCGGATGTGGGCGTATTGTCTGTAGGCGAGGGTATCCAGGCTGGTGGAATTAATCTGCTCTTGAACGGGGACCCGGAAGGGTTTGTAGAGCGGGTCGCCGATGAGGACTGCCTGCCAGCTCAATGCCGGTAGTGCGTAATAAGCGGCGTCGCCGAGGGTTTCACCGCGAGCCAGGGCGTGAAAAAAGGCGTCGAGGTGATGGGAGAAGTGCAGGAAGGGTTCAAAGACATTGCCGAGAGTGGCGGCGGCCCCACGAGCAACCAGGGGGCCGCACCAGTGCTTTTCAGAATCGCGGAGGGTGGCGGCGGAAAAACTGTGAATGTGCACGGCAATGGCTCCCGTGGCAAACCGGAACACGGGATTGATGAAGGGGCCGTTGACATTGCCATGGTACCAGCCGAAATAAAGGGCCGGGGCATCGAAGCGGGAAACTCTCGAAAAGGTTTGGTTCGTCTTTTCGACCTGCAAATCGTATCCCAACGCTTCAATCTCGGCGCCGATTGCCCGCAGCCAACGGGCACCCATAGGGTGCTTACTATTTTCATCGATGTAGGCGCGGCCCATCAGCCCGTGTTTTTCGGCCAGAATGGCATTGTCAATCAAACCTTGAGCGTCGTTTATCGATGGCCCGTCCAGCCGGGCCACTTTAACCACATTTTGCTCCTCCAATAGCGAGGGTTTCTCATTCTTGAAGAGGGGATTTCCGACGAATCCGGCTACTGGATAAGCCGGCATGGCGATCATGGCGAGTTCAGCGTCAACCGAACCGCGATTTGTGTGCAATTCCTTTGGGATGTTTCGCAATGCCTTCTGATCGAGGAAGTCGGGATAGTTATTGATGCGCAAGGGCATGCCCCGGCAAAGAACCAGAAAGCGGATCTTGTGGCTCGAAACGGCGTAGCGGCGGCGTCCGAGGCTGTCTGTCAGGTCGCTTGTTATGGCATCTATCCAGCCCCGTTCCACGAGTTGAGCGAGCAGTGGGTTGAAAATTTCACGTATAAATGTCGGCCAGGAAATTGTTTCGGTGGTTGGGGCCGAGAGGAGCAGGAGGTTCTCCGGCGGAATCTCCCGCTTTTCCAGGTAATACTTCCCCAAATGGATCGATTCGGGATCGTTTCGGTTGGCGACGACGACCACGTTCCAGGTTTCAATCTCGGCTGTGCATTCAACCGCCGCCAAAAGCAAAATTATAAATACAATTATTCGCATGACTGATTTGGCTGCTCACCCCTTGTTTCTAAGCCGATTGATCGTTTTCTGGTATAGCAAAACCCCATCGGCAATACCTTGGGCAATTTTCTGACGGTAGGCGGATGATCGAATCTTACGGGCTTCCGAGGGGTTGGTGAGGAAGCCAGCTTCGGTCAGGATGCCGGGGCATTGGATATATTTCAACACTTCATAGCGCTCCCTTTTCAGCCCGCGGTCGACCGTTTCCAACGTATTCACCAGCGAACTTTGCACATAATAGCCGAGAAGAGTATTCCAGGGATCATTGCCGTTACCCGGATATTCAGTGTGGTCTCTTGAGTCCAGATTGCTCCGGGCTGTTGGCGGCTGATCAACCAGTGGCATGGCGTAAGTTTCGACACCGCTCACACGGGTTTTCTTCACGGCGTTGAAGTGGACGCTGATGAACAGATCGGCTCTAAACTGGTTTGCCTTATCTGCGCGCTCCCGCAGAGGAACAAATCTGTCGCTGCTTCGAGTCAGGATTACGAAATACCCGTGTTTCCGGAGGATTTTTGCCAGCCGGTTTGAAGTATCCAGGACGAAGGTTTTTTCCTTTAGGCCAAGCTCCTGGTTGCGGGTGCCCGTGTCCTTACCGCCGTGGCCGGGGTCTATTACGATACGGTATAGCTTTGGAACGTCGGGGAAAAATTGCGGGGTCAGAAGTGCCCTGAGGGTTAACTCGTAATCGCGGGAGCTGATATAGAGGCCGGATCCGTTTTTGGCCGCCGGGTGGCCCATGAAGACCTTGATGTCGTTCAGCAAAAAATCGCGTTGATGCAACTCGAACTTGATGCGAGCCCACTGGCCCATGAGGATGACTCTATTTGGGGTTTTCGACCAATTGTGGTGCTTCATGCCCAGCCGGCTGGCCACTGTGGGCAGGCTGATGTAATCGACCCCATTTATTTTAATCTGCGCTCCAGCGGCAGCCAGATGGGTGAGCAAACCTGACAGAAGGTTTAAAATGCACCATGTCAGGCAAGTCCTTATGCAGCGTATAGAACCGGCCGGTATCATTCTTTTCCACATACTGTCTCGTCTGTGCCGGCGGTAAACATTTCGACTCACGCGTGAGATGATGCCGGCAGGTTTACGAGGCCGGAGGTTCCACCGCCGATATTGGCTGAAATCCGCCGGTTGCGAGAATCGCGAATTTGTCTTTTCAAACCAATCCTACTTTTCTCCCTTATCTTGTGGCTTGTCGGGTTTTTCCTTGGCTTGAGGTTTGACAGGTTTTTCCTTGGCTTTTGGCTTGTCGGGTTTTCCCTTGGCTTGTGGTTGAGTGAGTTTGATCTTGCGCTTGTTGGCGGGAAGCGGGGCTAACACTAAAGTTATGTTGCGTCCGACCTGCCTCGGCTGGCTTTCACTGACGCTTATGTGGGCCAATTCTTGCACAGCGCGCCGTATAACCTCAAAGCCCAATTCTTTATGCTCCAATTCGCGTCCGCGAAAGCTCAAAGTTAGTTTCACCTTGTTGCCCTTATCCAGGAATTCTTCGGCACGGCGAAGCTTTGTCTCGTAATCGTGCTTCTCTATGCGCACCCGGAACTTCACCTCCTTGATCTTTGAGATATGATGGGACCGTTCCTTGGATTTTTTAGATAGCTCGTATTTGTATTTGCCGAAATCAAGAACGCGGCAGACCGGGGGTTTGGCTGTCGGGGCGATTTCGACCAGATCGAGGCCGTGGGCCTTAGCGATTTTCATGGCATCGATTGTGGAAACGATGCCAATTTGTTTGGCATCGGGACCTATCAACCTCACCTCTCTTACCCGGATTCGCTCGTTTTTGCGAATGTATGTTCGTCGGCCAGAGTATCTGCCTCTTTGATAGCGGCCTCCGGGCCTCGGTTGTCTCGACATTAATTCCTTGGGTTGGTTTGACTTGGGGTGGTTAGAAGCGGTTAAGCAATATTATCAAATTCGCGGCCTGCGACAAGTCAGGAGCGCTGTATCTGCGGACGATGAGCATAGTTGAATTTTGTAGTAAATTAATTGCTTTTCAACCTTTTTTCATGCGGTACGCAGCGCCAATACATTTACTCGTTAAACAGCTCAAGTTGTGATTTCCGAATAAGGTTGTAGTTTTTTAGAATCCGCAAGATCTGCAAGGTCTCCGACTTCTGGTAATTGAGGTTGGTTTCCACTTTGTCAAGGATGTCGATAAGCATGGAGCGAAAAGAAATAATGCCGTCCACCCCGCGTTCGCGCAACAGATTGATACTTTCGGCACGGTGGGGTTCCTCGGTTGGCAGGCTGGGCAAAACGAGGATTTTTAACAACTCTGCGGCATCCTCCAATTCATCTTCATCGATGTGAAAAAAGCCCCCGGCTTTTTTGAGAACATTTTTTTCCAGGAACCTGAAAATTTCCGAACTGCTGCGCAGCGTAGCGGGAGTGAAGCGCATGGTGTGCCAGCCCTTGATCGAAATGATGGCGCGATGAATGTAAGGCAGCTCGCTGGAAAAAAGCAGAAAAGCCGGTTTGCGGTCAGATACGGCGTAGGAGGGATTGTAAACGAGCAGGTCTATTTCTTCCTCGGCCAACTTCTTGCGCGAATGCACCTGGTATTTGCGCAACTGCCTGACAAGGAACCCGTGCAACTCGAAGTATTCGCGCACTATATTGTCGTCAAATCCTGCCATCGGTAAAACTTGCTTTCAGCAACTCCATTTTGAATTTTGTAAACACTTCTAATTATGCTAACCAACCGCCCCGGCCTCGATCCAGAGTTCGCGTATCAGCTCTTCCGAAACGTCGTCCACGGTAACCGCCTCGCCGAGAGATTTCAGGATGATGAAGCGCGGCTTACCCTCTTTCACCTTTTTGTCCAGCTTCATGGCGTCGCAAAGGGCAGATACTTTCAAAGGCTGTCTCAGGCGTGCGGGCAACTCGTAGCGCTCGATAAGACGGCATACCCGGTTAACGGAGGATTCATCGAGACTGCCCAATCGTTGTGAAAGGCGTGTGGCCAACACCAGACCGACGGCTACCGCCTCACCGTGAGTGTATTCACCGTAAGCGGTGACGGTCTCTATGGCATGGGCAAAAGTGTGCCCGAGGTTGAGCAGCGCCCGTCCATCCACAACGGCTTGCTCGGTTTCGTCGGCCTTGACGATTGCAGCCTTGATTGCGCAACAATTGTGAATTACCCCGGGCAATTGGGAATGTCCGGCATCGAGTAGCTCCGAGGCCTCTATGGTATCAAAAAGCTCGGAGTCCGAAAGCATCCCATACTTTATGACTTCGGCCATACCTGCGGCAAACTCGCGGGGCGGCAAGGTTTCAAGCAGCGCCGTATCTATAAAAACCTCCCTGGGTTGATAAAACGCCCCCGCGAGGTTCTTGCCGGCCTCCAGATTAATTCCGGTCTTGCCTCCCACTGAACTGTCCACCATCGCCAGCAGCGTGGTCGGGACCTGATAAAAGCCGATTCCGCGCAGGTAGGTTGCCGCGGCAAACCCGCCCAGGTCTCCCGTCACTCCGCCACCGACCGCAAACAGACAGCCGTTGCGATCGATCCGGCTCTTGCACAAAAAATCATAAACCCTCCCCAGGCATTCCAGCGACTTGCTTTTTTCGCCCGGCGGCAAAGCGAAGATGGGGCAATCACCGAAAGACTCCTGGAAAAACGCTTCCTGTGTCCTGGCTACATTTTCATCGGTCAACACCGCGCAAGGCCGTTTTCTCTCAGCGAGGGCGTTGACCACCCCGGCGATTTCACCGGCAAGCCCGGCAGCGATGACGATATCGTAACCGCGTTCACCCAATTCCACCCTTAGGGCATGCTTCACTTTGTTCAAAGTTTTAAGGGTTCAAGAGTTCAAAGGGACAGAGGTTCAAAAATTTAAGAGTTTCATTCCCATCCTCTTCCTCATTCGTTTTGTGTTTTGGCGACAGATCCGATTATTAATTAACTTGGGGTTCGCGCATAGGGCGTTGAAGGCTGGTTTTGAATCGGTCAAGGATACCGTTGATGAAGCGTTTGGAGTCGGATATTGAAAATATTTTGCTCAAGTCTATTGCCTCGTTGATCGAGACAATGGGGGGAATGTCCTTTCGATAAAGCAATTCATAGATGGCCAGGCGAAGGATGGCCAAATCGATCTTGGCGATGCGGTTGAAATCCCAATTCTTTGCGTATTCACGTATGACGGAATCGGTTTCCTTTAAATGGTCGATAACGCCGTGTATGAGTTCCTCGGTAAAACTGTAATAGTCCCGGGGGCGCTTCTGGTTTTCAAAAAAGAGCTTCAAGTCCCCGGGAAGGTCATCGGATGGATTGATGTCCCAAAGGTATATGAACTGGATGGCGGCGATCCGATTGTCTCGTCGGGTACTCATGTCAATTTTTCCGGTGTGCCGAGCATATTCCTGTGCAGGCGGGCCATTTCCAGGGCGGCCTTGGCGAATTGCTCTCCGCGGTTAATTTCTTTGCCGCAGCGGGCGGCGGCTTCCTGGCGAGACCCGGTCAGGAGAATGCCATTGATTACCGGTATGCCGGCTTTCATGGAGATTCGCTGAAGGGCGTGACCGGCCGAGTGGACTATGATATCGTGATGAGCGGTTTCTCCCGCGATGACGACCCCCAAGGCAATCAGGCAATCAAATTCGGAAGTCCGGATCAGGGCGTTGATCGCATAGGGGATTTCATGGGAACCGGGTACGCGGACGACTTCTATATTTTCCTGGACGATGCCCGATTCGCGCAGGTGATTGAGAACATTATCCAGCAGGTCTCCGACCAGTTCCTGGTGGAAGCGGGAGGCCGCTACCCCGATACGCAGCGATGCGTCGGAAGGCGCTGTTTCTGAATTTTCGGTGTTCATGCAAGCTGGTGAATTTGAGCGCGGTTGCGATTCGAGTCAAAGGGAAAGGGAGGGACTGTTGCCCAAACCAGGTAGGGCCTGTTGCCCAAACTTGAAGATTCAATCCAGTGGGATTCGCTCGACAATTTCCAGGCCGTATCCATCGAGCGCAATCACCTTGCCGGGGGTGCTGGAAAGCAGGCGGATTTTTCTGAGACCCAGAGCGGCCAGTATCTGGGATCCAATGCCTCGTGCCCGCGAGTCCATCGGCGCCGCAGCAAGGTTGTCGTCTTTGCTCCCTTTACCGCTTTCCAGAAGAGCTATATTCAAGCCGCTGTCAGACTGGGCCATGTATAGGATCACCCCGTGCTTCTCCTTTGCTATTCTTTCCATAGAGGCAACCAGGGAGTGGTGGCTGCTCATGCTTTGAGCTTGGAATACATCGCTGAGAAGATTTTCGCTGTGTACTCGCACAAGCGTGGGCTGTTTGTCCAGCGAGCCCATTGTCAGGGCAAAATGGTGCCGGCTATCCAGGAGGTTTGCAAAAACATGTAGTTCGAATTCGCCGTAGGCCGACGAGAATGGCCGGCGTGCGATGCATCGCACAAGTTTCTCGCGACGGTGTCGATACTGGATGAGGTCGCTGATGGAGATCAAATGAAGGCCGAAACGTTTTTTGAACTTCACCAGTTCCGGGAGTCGGGCGCAGGTGCCGTCTTCGTTGAGTATTTCACTGAGAACGCCGCTGGGATGCAGGCCTGCGAGGACGGCGAGATCGACAGCCGCCTCGGTGTGGCCGGCTCGCTCAAGCACGCCGCCTTGTCGCGCCCGCAGGGGAAAAACATGACCGGGTTGCACAAGCATGTCGGGCGTAGCCTGGGAGTCGGAGAGAATTTTAATTGTAGCCGTGCGGTCATAGGCGCTGATGCCGGTTGTGATACCTTCAGCGGCATCCACTGACACAGTGAAATCAGTTCGATGGCTTTCCCGGTTTTGCGGCACCATGGGGTTGATGCCGAGGCGCTTGAGATGATGGTCGGTTGTCGGCACACAAATTATCCCGCTGCAATGCCGGATCATCATGTTGACCTGATCGGGTTTCACCCTGGCCGCGGCCATGATGAGGTCGCCCTCATTTTCGCGCGACTCATCATCGGTCACGATCACAAGTTTACCGGCGGCTATGTCGGCAATCGCCGCCTCTACCGTATCAAAGGAAGATTTGAAACCCTTGGACATTTTATCGAGATGAATGTGGATAAAGTCAGAAGGAGGAAGGATGAAGGCAGAAGGCAGAAGGCAGAAGTATTAAAAGGAAACCGACCAAACACTAAAGACCAAGAACTAATGACTATTGATTGTCGACCAAAGACTAAAGACCAAAGACTGTCGGCCACCAACCAAAGACCAAGGACTTAATCAAACGGTGTTCGAGGCAGACGGAAGCGATAGTTCCAGCCGGCGTATAATTTGCAAACGTGCCTTCGCTGCTTTGAGTTCGCGTCGCCATTCGGCCATCACTTCCCGCGACAACTCGAGTTTTTCTTTGGCAGCGTGTTGAAATTCCCTGTTTTTCTCAGATGCGGCCCGTTGCAGTTCTTTGTAGCGCTCGGACAATTTTTGAGAGGTTTCCTGCAAGTAGGCCTGACAGGACTGTAGTAACTCCCGGGTCGAATCCGAAAGATTCAGGGAAGGGGACTCAAGGCGGGCCTCTATCAATGCCATGGCCTCGGTAAATTCAGCAAGTAGTATTTTCTCGTAGGGGACGCGGCGCAGATCCTTGGTCAGGCCGACCTTATTCAGCAGCCAGATTATCCACTTGGTGGGATCGAACTGCCAGGGCTTCACCCCGTTGCGGTAGTCATGCTGAAACTCATGGTGATAATTATGATATCCCTCTCCAAACGTGAAAAATGCCATCAGCCAACTGTCTCTCGCAGTGCATCGGCTCGAGTATGGTCTTCTACCAATATAATGGCAGAAGGAATTTATGCAAAAAGTCATGTGCTGGACAAAGACCACCCTGAGAACTCCGGCTATAAGAAATGCGCCAAGGGCCGCTTGCGGCCCTCCATAGAGCCAGCCCAAAGCGGCGGGCATGACGAAACCGGCCCCGCCTCCGATCACATGACACCAGCGATGCTGCCACATAACCATGGGGTCCCTTTCCAGGTCCTTTACATTATCCATTGGCGGTTCCGGATAGAACTTGAACAACAGCCAGCCAACGTGAGCATGAAAGAATCCCTTGGTAATGTCGTAGGGATCATCCTCTTCATCGACGTGTTTATGGTGCCTTCGGTGGTCGGAGGACCATTCGAGAACTGAATTTTGAAAGGCGGCCGCGCCGAAGATGAGGGTAAAAAGTTTTACCGGCCAACGAGCATTAAAAGCCAAATGGGTAAACAGGCGGTGATAGCCCAAAGTGATGCTAAACCCGGTCGCCATGAAATAAAACAGAAAGAGGCTCACTTGAAACCAGTCCAAGCCATGCCGCCAGATGTAGAATGGCGAAGCCGTCAGCGCGATAATGGCGGTGCCAATCAGGTAAGCGCTGGTGATCCAGTTGATTCGGTGAAAAGGCAGGTTGAGCTTCATGGGGATAACGTAATAAGGGTAACTATTACAATACGGATTAAGGGGAAAAAGACAAGCGAAAGTTGGATATTGTCATCTGACGGCGGGCGTTGTTGATGGCTGATCCATTGAGACAAATAATGTTGGAAACGGGTCCCGATATTTAATAAAGTTGGAAATGATTTTAATTTCCATTAAAAAGACTTTCATGCTTGGATTGCTCTTGTGGGCATGTATCGGCGCCGCAGGCTTTGCGCTATTATCGGCAGCGCCTGTAAGGGCAGAGGATGCACCATGGCCTTGGGTGGATTCCGCGAACGGGGCGTCGGATGTCACCATCCTCCTGATGGGCGATACCAATATCCAATACCGCACAGATCCCAATGAGGCCTATCGCCATGTTTTACCCACTTTGCGCGCGGCGGATATCCGGTTTGCCAATTTAGAAGGCCCATTTGCCGGTTCCTCTAAAGACCCGCTGGTGTCCGATATTCCGCATAAACGATGGACACACTCCGAGCCGGATCAAGTCGAAACTCTGGTTGCCGCCGGAATCGATGCCGTTGGTGTAGCCAATAATGTGACATATCCCTGGCAGGCGCTGATGCGCAGCCTCGAGGTTCTAGACCGCGCCGGCATCAAATATGCAGGAGGCGGCAAGAATTTGAAAGAGGCACATAAACCTGTGATTATCGAGCGCAAGGGCACCAAAATCGGGTTTCTGCAATACGCGGCGACAGTCTTTCCTTTCAACCACGCCGCGACCGAAACGAGGCCCGGCATAGCAGAGATCAAGGTCTATACCGCCTATCAGCCGCCCAAAAACCTGGATAAGCCGGGCCAGCCTCCCTATGTCATCACCTGGCTCGATGATGCCTCCCGCGCCTTGATGGTCGAGGACGTGCGCCGTCTAAAAGAACAAGCTGATGTTGTTATCGTATCCTATCATTGGGGGGTGTCGAGAACGACGACAATTGTCTCCTTTCAGGCTGATATAGCCCATGCGGTGATCGATGCGGGCGCCGACGTGGTGTTCGGCCACGGTCCGCATAAATTCCAGAAAGTAGAAGTTTATCGCGGTAAACCCATACTTTACAGTGTCGCTCAATTTCTCTTTGATGATCCCATACGCAAGGATAGATTCCTGGAAGGACTTTTGGTCCGGGTTTTGGTGCGTGATAAAAAACTTGCCGCAGTATCACTGGTGCCCACCTGGCGCGTGGATGCCGGACTGACCATACACTTGTATGATCCGAATATCGGCAAGGGCAGGGAGCTTTTCGGCTATCTCAAATCGGTCAATGAAGGCGCCGCCGACCTAGTGATCCGCGGCAATGAAATCGTCGTCGAGGGTGTGGGAAAATAAATCGGTTAAATGAACACACTGACTATGGCGGCGATAATGCCGTATAGGATCATCGGGATAACGTTGCGCTTCATTATATACCCTTCTTTATCGGTCAGGCCGATGACCGCGCACACGGCGACTATATTGTTGATGCAAACCATGTTGCCCATGGCGCCTCCCACCGACTGCAAACTGAGGATGGTCGTGCGGTTAAGTTCAAGGCTCAGGGCGATGGATTCCTGCACCCCGCCGAAGGTCAAGTTGGAGACCGTGTTGGAGCCGGCAAAAAATGCTCCCAATGCCCCAAGGTAGGAAGCGAAGTATTGCCAGGACGTTCCGACGAGATCGGCAAAAGCGTTGCCGATGATTTTGGTGCTGGCCTGATCTCCGCCGATCTTAAGTAGTTCCACGAACACCAATGCGCCCAGCAAGGCCTGTATGGGTCTTTTCATTTGAGCGTATGTTTCAGACAAAACCTGTTTCCTGACGGCCTTCCCCATCTTAAAGACGACAAAGGCGATAAATGAAACCAGAAAGAAGGGGATTAGGGATGGCACGTAGAGCAGCTCATGCTTCCAGGTAGAGGCCGTGCCGAATATGTTTTTAAGCGACACCACCCCGGACGCGCTGAAGCTCAAATCGGCCAGCGAGCCAAGGTGAACATCCCATGCGGGAGTAGCAGACCTCAGGAGGCCCTTCAAGCCGAGTTGGGGAATTCGGGTCAGCCCCAGTATTACGATGACGCCCCAAAGCGGAAAGAGTGCCTTTACCAACTGGGCGGGAGCGGGGGCATGGCTAGGTGCCCGGGCCTCTTCTAAACCCGCAGGTGCAAGCCCCACTCCTTTGTGGGCCAGAAAGACCGTCAGGAATAGTCCGACCATGCCACCTAAAAGCGCGGGAAACTCGTAGGTGAACTTTCCCAATATCACATAAGGCATGATGCAGCTAAAAATGGATAGATAGACGAATAACAGATTGCGCTTAACCTCTTGGCGGCTGACCACAAAAAGCAGGGCAATGGGTGGTATGAAAAGGGCGGCCGCGCTGTGGATAATCGTCGTCTTAAACCCGATCTCGAGGATTTGCTCGTGAGATAGTCCTAGTTGGCCGAGTCCGAACCATGTCGGGGTCCCGACCGCGCCGAAGGAGACCGGAACACTATTCATTATCAATGTCACGATAGCTACCCGCACCAACGGAAAACCCATACCCACCAATATGGGAGCCGCCAGCATGGCCGGGGTACCGAAACCGCTGGCGCCCTCAATCATAAATCCGAAGGCCCAGGCCACGATCATCAATTGCGCCACTTTATTGTCGCTTATGCTGTTGAGCCAGGCGCGGACAATATCCATGCCCCCTGAATGCTCCATGGTCTTAAATAGAAGGATAGCGCCCCACACGATCAACAACGGCGTCCAGGCCGTGAGCAGGCCGTCGATGACTGCGGCGTTGATTTGGTTAGGGTCCGATTCGAAATAGATGAGCTTGATCGCGTAGAGCAACAGGGCCACGAAAGGCAGCGCCTTGTAAGAAGGCACACTGTTCTTTTTGGTCATCAAGTATATCAGGATTACGATCGGCAACACCGAGAACAAGATGTCCATAATTTTTCCCTATGTCGGTTATATGCTATTAGCGGGGAACGAATTTCTGGACCCGCCAATTCAGAATCTCAGCAACATAGATTTCGTTTCCAGGACCGACGACAATGTCGTGGGCCAGACCGAACTGGCCGGGTCTCTTACCAGGTTGGCCGAACGCTCCCAGGATTTCCCCCTCAAGGGTCAACTTAAGTATGCGGTTATTTAATCCATCGGCCAAAAAGAGGAAGTTGTCTGGAGAGATGCAAAGACCGAAGGGAACGCCGACGTGGGTCCATTCCTCAATAAAATTTCCCTCTGAATCAAAAATCTGCACCCGCTTGTTTGTCCTGTCGCACACGTAAACACGGCCGTTGGCATCGACAACTATCGAGTGGGGCAAATCGAATTCTCCCGGTGCAGTTCCTTTGCTGCCCCAAGTCTTGATAAAATTGCCATCCCGGTCGAATTTCATTATCCTGGAGTTTCCGTAGCCATCGCTGATGTATATCTCTCCATCTTTCCCGAAAGCGAGGTCCGAGGGCCCATCGAACAGGGGGAAGTTGTCTGCATCATGCCATTCCCCAGAGTGGTTCTTTCTGCCAAGTACAATTAGCAATCGGCCCTGTGGGCTGAACTTGAAGACCGTATGCGAGCCGACGTCGGTGGTCCAGATATTGTCCTCCGCATCTATGCGAAGCCCATGCGATGTAGTGAAAAGGCCCTCTCCTATGGCGCGTATGAATTGTCCATCAGAGCTAAATTCCAGTAACGAAGGTGAACCTCTGTGGAAAACGATGATATGACCCCGGGAATTCAGGGCGATGCCGGATGTTTCCCCGAAATACAGGCCGGGAGGAAGGCTCAGGAAGCCGGGAACGGGTTGATAGGGCAATGGAGGCAGTTTCTCCGATTTCGCCGCTACGCCATTTACGAAAAACAGGAGCGCCGGCAGGACAACCGTTCTCATCATTAAACGCTTAGCTTTTCGTGTCATTCAATCTCCATAAACGCATTTAGATTTCAGTACATGGCATTACCGCCGACCGATTGAGTTACCGCCAATACCCAACGCTGGCAAGGAAAATCAACAGCCGTGTCGCCGGAAAGGAGAATTCCCCTCGGAGCTTGCGCAACAGACCTTATGATTTCGCCGCCTCCCAAACCCGCAGACAACCTTCGATCAGCGCGGGCAGCTCATCGAGGGGTATCTGGCTGGGGCCGTCGGAGATCGCAGTGGAGGGATCGAGATGTGTCTCTATGAATAGACCGTCGGCCCCGGCGGCCAAGGCTGCACGAGCCAGAGGTGATACAAACTCACGTTCTCCGCCGGATTTACCGTCTGCGGCGCCGGGCAGCTGGACACTGTGCGTGGCATCGAAAATAACCGGCCTGCCGTGTTTTTTCATAATGGTAAAACTGCGCATGTCCACTACAAGATTTTGGTAACCGAAGGAGGTTCCTCGCTCGGTCTGCCATACTTCGGAGGCGCCGTTCTGCATCGCCTTTTCCACTACAAAACTCATTTCCGGGGGGGAAAGAAACTGGCCTTTCTTGACATTTACAACGCGGCCGCTTTTGGCGGCGGCAACTAGCAGATCGGTCTGGCGGCATAGAAACGCGGGGATTTGCAACACGTCGCAGACCCAGCCCGCGGCGGCAACCTGATCGATGGCATGCACGTCGGTGATGACCGGTAGTCCGTAATCCTTTTTCATCGCGGCAAGGAGAATTAGTCCCTCCTCAAACCCCGGGCCGCGGGGGCTGTCTATAGAGGTGCGGTTAGCCTTGTCACAGGAACCTTTGAAGATAATCGTGAGTTCAGGCCGTTTCTTTTGCAGAGAGGCAAGTTTTTCAGCCACCGGGCGGCACACCGCCTCGTTTTCCAGAGAGCAGGGTCCGGCGATGAGGAGGAGTTTACCGGGGTCAAAGAGTGCCATGAAGTCAGTAATGTATCACAGAGATCCAACCAGTGGCAAAGGGAATTTTAACGCGGGCAACAGGCCCCCGGTTTAGGCAAAAGACCCATAATATTAAAAACTTGGTTTTTTCCCAGGCATTTATATGTTTTTCCTGATACCTTTATTCATTCTCGAATCGCCATGGACAAAACAATTGCCATTATCCGGTGGACATTCTTTTTAATCTGCCTGGCAGGCAGTTACCTTGTTAGCAATATTTTCGGATTTGAACGGTGGCAGGCGATGTTTATCGGTGGTGGCATTGGAGTATTGGTCATCCTGGTGGACATTTTTTTGAAGGGGTTTTCATTGCGCGGGCTGACGGCCTTGACTTTCGGCCTTTTTGTCGGGTGGGTTATGGCCTTTTTTATCTCCTCCTCGCCTCTTTTCGATGGCGCCGATTCGCAAACAAAATTTCTGGCACGACTGGCCATGTTTGTGATTCTCATGTATTTAGGGGCTGTTATCGCCTTGCGAGGGCGCGACGAATTTAACCTGGTGATCCCCTACATCCGTTTCGTGCCTCACGGAGTGGATGTGCCCCTGGTGGTTGTTGACACCAGCGGTCTCATTGACGGGCGCATCTTTGATATTTGCGAGAGCAAATTCATGGGCTACGCATTGGTGATTCCCCGTTTCGTCCTCGAGGAAATGCAAATGATTGCCGATTCGACCGATCCCCAGCGTCAGGCCAAAGGCCGCAAAGGACTGGAGACTCTCAATAAATTGAAGAAACTGCCCGGCCTTGATTTGCGCATTCACGAAAGCTCGGTTGACACCCGCAGGGACGTGGACGCCAAGCTGGTGTTCCTGGCACAATCTCTTAAAGCGAAGCTGCTCACCACCGATTTCAACTTGGCCCAAATGGCGGAATTTCAAGGTGTCGAATGGCTCAATATCAACGCATTGGCCAAAGCAATCAGTCCTGAATTGAGTATTGGTGAAACCATTAAAATCAACCTCGTTAAGCCAGGCAAGGAAGCCGGACAGGCTGTTGGATTCCTCAATGACGGCTCAATGGTCGTCGTCAATGAGGCCGAAAAACTGTTGGGCCAGGTGGTAAATATCGAGGTGCAAAGCATATTGCCTTCGGCAGGTGGCAAAATGATATTTGGCAATATCCTGGAGCAGGTTGGCACAAAAGCACCCCGGAGCGCTCAAGAACGAACATCCTGAATTGGCAACAGACAATAAAACATAAACATTCCTGGTTAATGGACGTAATAATATGGCATAGGAGAAATGTGACAATTTGCTGCTTTTAAAGCACCTTTTGGGCAACGAGGGGGTTCCTGGGGCGGAAAAATTGTAAAAAAATGGAAAAAACCGATATATTTCATAAATAGGCTTGGCAAAAACCCATAATCTGATTTACTTATACTCTTCCCCATATTGGGGGTTATAATAATACTAACCAACATAAATACAAAAATCGGAGAATATAATAATATGAATAAATATAAGAAAAAGGGGTTTACCCTTGTAGAAATCATGATTGTAGTTGTCATCATCGGCCTCTTGGCCGCCATGGCCATCCCGGCCTTCAACAAGGTCAGGGCCACGTCGCAGGATAAGGCAGTGAAAAACAACCTGCGCCAGCTCGCCGCTGCCGCCCAGCAATACATGCTGGATAAGGGAGTGACCCGGGTTGTAAATACCGATGTAGTAGGCACCAGCACTGAAAAATATATCAGCCAAATCAGCTTAGTGGGTGGTGAAACCTATACTATCACCATCGATGTGGGAACGACTCAAATTGCTACAGAGGTAGCAGGTCGAATAGTTACATATCAATTCTAATTATTGATGGTTTTTAAAAGGGGATTATATCGAATAGTACCCTTGACGCGGGCCGATATGGGTACTATATTCCGTTAAAGCAACGGAGACAACCCCATGACCCAAGCCGCCCCCGGAAAGCATTATCGCAAGGGTCTCACGCTGGTTCAAATCCTGCGGATGTTCCCGGACGATGCGACTGCCGAGGCATGGTTCGTAAAGAGCCGCTGGCCGAACGGCGTTCACTGCCCGCATTGCGACAGCGACAACAACCAGTCCGGCGCTTCCCATCCGACGATGCCCTTCCGCTGCCGAAAATGCCGCAAGCGGTTTTCGGTCAAGACCGGCACGGTCATGCAGTCGTCCAATCTCGGTTATCAGGTCTGGGCGCTGGCCGGGTATCTGATGTCCACGAATCTCAAGGGTGTTTCGTCCATGAAGCTGCATCGGGACTTGGGTGTTTCCTACCGGACGGCATGGCACTTGGCGCACCGTCTCCGGGAGACGTGGCAGCGCGATACAGCGCCGTTCTCCGGCCCGGTCGAGGTGGATGAGACTTACATCGGCGGGAAGCGCAAGAACATGCCCAAGAGCAAGCGCAAGACCTTTGAGGGGCGCGGCGCGGCCGGCAAGACGGCCATCGCGGGCGCAAAGGACCGGGAGACGAACCAAGTCACGGCCCGCGCCGTCCCGGCGACGGACGGCCCGACGCTACAGGGTTTCGTCCGGGGAGCGGCGAAGCCGGGCGCGCAGGTATTCACCGACGACGCAGCGGCATACCGGGGTATGGGCGGCTTCAAGCACGAAGCCGTCAATCACTCGGCAGGCGAATACGTCCGGGACATGGCGCACACCAACGGCATCGAGTCCTTCTGGGCCATGTTAAAGCGCGGCTATCAGGGAACCTTCCACCATTTCAGCGCCAAGCACCTTGATCGCTACGTCGCGGAATTTGCCGGACGCCACAATGTCCGGCCGTGCGATACCGCCGACCAGATGGAGCACATGGCCCGCGGCATGGTGGGCAAGCGGCTGCGCTACCGGGATCTGGTAGCGTGAGGAAAGGTCTCGAAGCGGCCAGAAGGGGCAAGAACGACGAATTCTACACACAACTCACGGATATCGAAAAAGAACTTTCGCACTACACGCCGCACTTCAAGGGTAAGGTCGTTTATTGCAACTGCGACGATCCCCGCGTCAGCAACTTCTTCCATTATATCTCTCACAACTTTGCGCATCTTGGGCTGAAAAAGCTGATTACCACCTGCTACAGGAGCCAGAACCCCGGCCTGTTTTCACAGCATAACTCGGAACGGGCGATTATGCTGGAATATGACGGCTTCCGGGAAGGTGAGCGCATTCCTAATGTCGAAGACATCGGCGTCAAGCAACTGGAAGGCGACGGCGACTTTCGCAGTGAGGAATGTATAGAAATCCTGAAACAGGCCGACATCGTAGTGACGAACCCGCCGTTCTCCCTGTTCCGGGAGTATGTCGCGCAGCTCATGGAGCACAACAAGCGGTTCCTGATCATCGGAAACATGAACGCCGTGACCTACAAGGAGTTCTTTCCGCTGATCAGGGACGGGAAGGTCTGGCTTGGCCACAGCATCAAGAGCGGCGATAGGACGTTTGGCGTTCCTGACCACTATCCGCTCGACGCTGCGACCGCGTGGGTTGACGAAGACGGAAACAGGTTCATCAAGGTCAAGAGTGTGCGCTGGTTTACAAACCTTGATTACCCTCAAAGGCATGAAGACCTGATCCTGTATTGCCGCTACACGCCTGAGGGTTATCCGACCTATGACAACTACGACGCCATAGAAGTCGGAAAGACCAAGGATATTCCTATGGATTATGGCGGCGCGATGGGTGTGCCGGTCACGTTCCTTGACAAGCACAACCCGAACCAGTTTGAAATTTTGGGAATCACCGACAGGGATAACAATTCTGGTTTGAAAACAAAGGAATACACTGAATTAGACGCACCAAATCCTGGCGATCTAAACCGAAGAGCAGCAATAAAGTTCGGGGGCAGCCTAAAATCAACATATGCGCGCCTTCTAATCCGAAGAAAACTGCCATGAAAATCGAACTCACCGAGATCACTGTCGGCGAACTTTACGAAGGCTACAGTGACGATGGCGAAGGTGGCGTAAGGGGGTACGGCGGGAATCTCGACATCCGGCCGCCCTACCAGCGCGAATTTGTCTACAGCGACAAGCAGCGCAATGCCGTTATCGACACCATCCGGCAGGACTTCCCCCTGAATGTCATGTATTGGGCCGATCGCGGCGACGGCACTTTCGAGATCATCGACGGGCAGCAGCGCACGATCTCGGTCTGCCAATATGTGAAAGGCAGTTTCTCCATTGACGGTTTGGCGTTCCACAACCTGCAAGACGACCAGAAAGAACAGGTTCTGAATTACAGGCTCATGGTCTATCTCTGCATCGGCACGGATAGCGAACGGCTGAAATGGTTCGAGACTATCAACATCGCCGGAGCGGTTCTGACCAAGCAGGAACTGCGCAACGCGGTCTACCACGGGCCCTGGGTTTCGGACGCCAAGAGGTATTTCAGCCGCCCTGGGTGTCCGGCCAAAGGGATCGGAAGCGAATACCTGAAGGGCGCGGTCGAACGCCAAGACTACCTTGAAACCGCCATCAGGTGGATCAATGACGGCGATGTGGAGGGCTACATGTCCAAGCATCAGCAGGACAAGAGCGCCGTCGCATTGTGGAACCACTTCCGTTCGGTCATTGATTGGGTGACGGCGACGTTCCCCACATATCGCAAGCAGATGCAAGGTGTGGAATGGGGGCCGCTCTACGACAGGTTCAAGGACGAAGACCTTGATTCGGTCGCTCTTGAAGCCGATACCAAGCGACTCATGCTGGACGATGACGTAACCAGAAAGCCCGGCATCTACGCTTATCTCTTGGACGGCGATGAACGACACCTAAGCATCAGGGCTTTCACGAACGCGATGAAGGCAGAAGCATTCGAGCGGCAGGACGGAGTTTGCCCGAGCTGCAACGAGAAATTCGGCATTGCCGAAATGGACGGCGACCATATCGATCCGTGGGCGCAGGGAGGCAAGACGGTTGCCGACAACTGCCAGATGATGTGCAAGCCGTGCAACCGCCGGAAGGGAAGCAAATAGCCATGACTGACGATAGACCTGCCCCGAAGCGCCCGCGCGGGCGACCTGTGAAGCACGAAATGCCGGAGCGAATCCCGGACACCGGAGCGAACATTCTCAAGGCCGTTCTGCGCCAGCCGCCGCGCGACGAAGACGAATGGGACTATCTCAAGAAGGGGAAAAGCGCAGAAAACTGCGGTTCGTAGCGGCTTGACACGAGCTATTGTCAAAAGTTGTGTATGGGCTGATTATGCGGCGGCGCGATCCTGGCGTTCTCCATCTACGAATTTGACGCCGCGAATGATCTCGGCGAGATGGTTCGATCCATCGAGTTTTCTCCATTTTCTCTGAGCGCACTGGCATAGTTTGAAGACCATGGCCATCGCCGTCTTGCGCGACAGGCAGCCCTTGGTCCGGTAGGTGCGCAGACGAACCGTGGCGAACGTGCTCTCGATGGGGTTGGTCGTGCGTACATGCTTCCAGTGCTCGGCGGGGAAGTCGTAGAACGTCAGCAGGACGTCGCGGTCCTTGGCCAGGCAGGCCGCGGCCTTGTCGTACTTCGGCCCGTAGGCTTCCAGGAAGAAGTCGAAGGCGCTCTCGGCATCCTTCCTGGTTTCGGCCATCCAGATGTCTTGCAGGCGCCCCTTGGCTTTCTTTTGCAGACCCTTGGGCAGCTTGTTCAAGACGTTGCCCGTCTTGTGAACCCAGCAGCGTTGCTCGCGGGCGCCTGGGTAGACTTGGCGGAGCGCCTTCCAGAAGCCGAGCGCGCCGTCGCCGAGCGCCAGTTGCGGACCCATTTCAAGGCCGCGCCGCTTGAGATCGAGCAGAACTTCGAGCCAGGACTGCTCACTTTCGCGATAGCCGTCGGCGATGGCGATCAGTTCCTTCTGTCCCTTGTCCGTGGCCCCGACGATCACCAGGATGCACTGCTTCTCTTCCTCCATGCGGGCGCTGAAATAGATGCCGTCCACCCAGAAATAGACGTAGCGCTTGGCCGTGAGGTCGCGCCGTTGCCAGCGCTCCGCCTCAACCCCCCAGACCTCTTTCAGCCGGGTGATCGTGGAGGCCGAAAGCCCCGGCGCGGAGCTCCCCAGGAGCGCCGCCAAGGCTTCCCCGAAGTCGCCGGTGGAAATGCCCTTCAGATACAGCCATGGCAAAAGGTCTTCCAGGCTCTTGGCGCGGCGCAGATAGCGCGGCAGGATCGCCGACGTGAAGCGGATGGCGCCGTCCCCCCGGTCCCGCACACGGGGTTGGCGCACGCTCACCGGGCCGATCCCGGTCTGGATGAAGCGTTCCGGCAGATATCCATTGCGGACAACCCGGCGGCGGCCGGCGGCGTCAACAAGCGCCGCATGGCTACCCAAAAACACGGAGACCTCGGCCTCAACGGCTTGGGCCAACAACTCGCGAGCTCCAGCTTGTAGGACTTCCGTCAACGGATCTTTCTGAAAATCAGATGGGTTTTGAAAAGCAACAACGGTATTCTCTTTCATGGCGTATCCTTCCTTGGCTTAGCTCAAGTGGTGACATCAACAATCACCAGGATACGCCGCCTTCATTTCAACGCCGTACACAAGATTCGGTTATAGCTCGCTTGACACCGCCGTGCGTTCTGTACCACTCTGCGAACGTTCGCTCGTAGCCTCGGTCGAACAGTTGGTGCCCCCGGCTGGATTCGAACCCGCAATGGGATGCTGGGTCGCCAGCATGGTCCGGACGATTGGGAGTCGCCTGCGTCTACCAGTTCCGCCACAGGGGCCTGAAAGTGGAACGGCCATCCACACGATGTTGTGGGGGGCCGTTTTCGTTCTTACCCGATCTGGCGCGACGCCGCAAGGACTCATTGGGTACTATTCGATATAATCACCTTTTAAAAGGCCGCCTTCCATAGGGAGGGCGGTCTTTTTTTTTATTTCCACTGCTGCTGAATTTCTCTCTAATTAACAGCCGATGAGTTCGCTGCGTTTACTCCTCTTGATTGCCAGTGCCCTTTTGGCCCTGCTGGTGGGAATGTTTGGTTTCGACATTTTCTGGTGTAAACTTATTGTCATCCATTTTGGATATCCGGTTATATTCATAACGTTTTGCTGTTTCGTCTATTCGCTATACCGTGTTTTCCTGAAATATTTCGTACGACCGAAATTCACGAGAGCTAGTATTCTGACGGGCCTGGCTATTGCCGTCTGTTCCGTATTTCTGTTCCTGCACGATCCCTTCGGGTTTAAGGTAGTCATGGACGAACCCGTGCTGTTGTCCACATCGAGGATGATGCATTTCAGAAACGAGGTTCTTACACCATACGAGGCGAATTCATATGGCGGCAGTTTTCATGTCACAAGAGGCTACCTGGACAAGCGGCCCTATTTCCACCCCTTCCTTATCTCCCTGCTGCACACTTTCACCGGCTACCGGCCGGAAAATATCTTCCTGCTGAACATCTTGCTAACTCCTGTTCTACTTACCCTGGCTTATTTTTTCGGCAAAAAGCTTACCGACCGCCGGGGCGGCATCTTGGCGGTATTGTTGTTAACGGGCATCCCGTTATTGGCGCAGAATGCTACGGGCGGACATTTCGAGATTCTGAACATGGTTATGATCCTGGGGGCCATGCTGCTTGCCTGCCAGTACCTCGATAGGCCCGGCCCGGATACGATGGCCGCTTTATGCTTTGGCGGCATTTTGCTAACCCAGACACGCTACGAATCGACTTTTTTCGCCCTTCCAGTAGCGCTGGTGGTGCTCCTGGGATGGATGAAGAAAAAAGAAATCATCCTACCTTGGCCGGTGGTATTCAGTCCACTGTTTCTTATTTTTTATCCGATGCATTTTCGAGTTACACTGTCCAGAGACGACTCGTTCCAGGTAATTGATAAAGGCCACGATACCGCATTTAACCTGGAATATTTTTGGGAAAACCTGGAAGCAGCCGGAATATTCTTGTTTAATTTCAGTTCGGAGTTGTCGAATTCCTTGCTGATCTCCTTTGCAGGGGTGGTGGCTCTTGGATTTTTTATAGGCTATCTAGTAATTAACTTTCAGCAGATACGGCAAAAAGAAACCCCTGAACTTGTGCTGGTTCTGTTTCTGGGCACGGTGCTGCTCTGTTTCGCCCTGGTTATGTGCTACCACTGGGGGCAGTTGAGCGATCCGGTTGCCAGCCGGTTTGCACTTCCGCTTTTATTGATGTTTGCTCTTGTCGCCGTAGTGGCTCTTGCCCGATGGCCGAGACCGTTCCTGTTGTCGGTACTGGCTCTTTACGGGTATGTGCTATTATTTCATGTAAGTAACCTTGATCTGCTGGACCTGAGGATCAAATTGGTAGAAGCAGAACTGATCTTTGTCGGTATTGCGGCCATAACCCTCTATTGCATAAACAAAAGGATAGACTTGGCCGGATTTTTTATTTTGGTCTCACTAATCTTTATTATTACTATGTCTGTACCTATAACGGCCAACCATCGATACAATCAAATCTATACCCCGGCCGCAGAGGTGCGTATAATGGTCCAGTTTTTTAAAGATCATCCTGAGAAAGATTACCTGTTCCTATGTAAAACCCCACTACTTCCGATTTCTTACGGTATCGCATCGGCGAGCGCTTCCCGTGTGCGTTTTTCTGCCGACACTGTCAAGAATCACCTCCTGCACCGCAACTACTCGGCCATTTATATTTTCCAACGATTCGATCTCGATAAGGAAACCGGGGAACTCACCGTCGTCGAAGAATACGACATAGGATCGGGTTTCGAAGTGGAGACCGTGCTCGAAAGGCGCCTTGTTCCCCTGCGGTTGGCGAGGATTGTGAAGATTGTCGGCGTCAATTCATCGGAAACAAAGGAGCAATCCGGATTGGACACTGAAATGGATTCCGGCGGTAATCACACCGAGATGGAAGTAATTGCGCCTACGGCCTCTTTATAATCCGAATTTCCCAAGTATGTACCCACATGCCATTACCACCACTTAAACTTAACGGCGCGAACTGCCAAGTGACCCAGAAATCTTAACAAAATCCATGCCAATCGCCTCCAATGTTATCCTGGGTGAGAATTTAAAAATCATGCACCCGGAACTTGTTAATCTATACGGTTGCCGCCTCGGAGACGAGGTGATGGTTGGCGCTTTCGTTGAAATACAGAAAAATGCGGTAATCGGCTCCCGCTGCAAGATTTCCTCCCACACGTTCATATGCGAGGGTGTAACAATTGAGGATGAGGTTTTTATTGGCCATGGAGTAAGATTCATCAACGATATTTACCCCCGGGCAAGCCGTAGCGATGGAAGTCTTGAGACAGATGAAGATTGGCAGGTCATTGAAACTCATGTTAAGCACAGGGTCTCTATCGGCAGCAATGCTACAATTATGGGAGGGGTATCGATCGGGGTTGGCGCTTTAGTTGGAGCGGGCGCCGTAGTAACAAAAGATGTTCCCGATTACGCGATTGCAGCCGGAGTCCCGGCAAAGATAATTGGTGATATCAGAGATAAGGACAGGAGGAGATCGTGACATGATTCCTTTTGTGGATCTTAAAGCGCAGTACCAGAGCATAAAGGGCGAGATCGACTCTGCGGTGGCCGGTGTGCTGGAGAGCGGCAGGTACGTTCTGGGTGAGGAGGTGGATTCTTTTGAACGAGAGTTCTCCCGTTTTTGCGGCGCGTCCCAGGCTGTGGCTGTCAACTCCGGCACAAGCGCCTTGCATCTGGCTTTGCTTGTTGCGGGGATTGGCCCGGGCGATGAAGTCATTACAGTCCCATTCACATTTGTCGCGACAGTGGCGGCGATCCGCTACACGGGCGCAACTCCTGTATTTGTGGAAATTGAGCCTGCGTCCTTTAACATGGACGTGAGCGGGCTCGAAGCGGCCATCACCGAGAAGACCAAAGCGATACTTCCGGTGCATCTCTACGGTCAGGCCGCCGATATGGACCCGATTTTGGAAATCGGCAAGCGGCACGGCCTGACGGTGATCGAGGATGCGGCACAGGCTCACGGCGCCGAGTATAAAGGGCGCAGAATAGGTGGCCTGGGTGATCTGGGTTGCTTCAGTTTTTACCCGAGCAAAAACCTGGGTGCTTGCGGGGAGGGGGGAATAGTAGTAACCGACAATCCCGAGTATGTTCGCACTCTGCGCATTTTAAGGGATTTCGGACAGGATCAAAAATACACCCACTCCCTCAAGGGATTTAACTACCGTATGGATGGTATCCAGGGCGCCATACTCGGAGTGAAGCTGCGCCACCTCAATGCCTGGACGGAAGCTCGTAGAGCGCATGCTCACCGTTATGACGAACTGCTGAAGGAAACGCCGATTTCGACTCCGGTTGAGATGCCATCAAACCGTCACGTTTACCACGTGTACGCAGTGCGGAACGCGCACCGCGATGCCTTGCGTAAATCTCTGGAAGCCCGGCAGATTGAGACTGGCCTGCATTATCCGATACCGGTGCACATGCAGCCTGCCCACACCGATCTGGGGTATGTGCAGGGAGATTTCCCTGTTTCCGAGCAAGCCGCCCTCGAGGTGCTCTCGCTGCCACTCTTCCCGGAAATGTCGGAAACCGCTCCCGGTCAGGTTGCAGAAGCTCTGATGGAAGCCCTGGCCGTACTGGATAAAGCTTAATGACTTGAGCCTTATGATAGGTGATAATAAATATCGATAAACCGGCAAGTAACTTATGAAAACTGTGCGTATAGGGATAGTCGGATACGGAGCCTGGGGACCCAATCATGTCCGCTGCTTCAGTTCGATTGAGTCATGCCAAATTGTGCGCATCTGCGACTTGAATACTGAAAGGCTCAACGCGGCGAAGCGTAATTTCCCGGATATTGGAACCACTTCGGACCCACAAGATATTCTGGAGTCCGATGATGTGAACGCAGTCATTATCGCCACTCCGTTGACCACTCATTATGACTTGGTTAAAAGAGCCCTTAAGGCGGGAAAGCATGTGCTCTGCGAAAAACCATTGACTCATACATCCATCCAAGCCTCTGAGTTGGTGCAGTTGGCCAAATCTGGAAGGCTCGTTCTAATGGTCGGTCACGTTTTCATGTATAACCCGGGAATTCTGCACCTTAAGCGGGATATCGAAACAAACAAACTGGGCCGGATTTATACGATTGACGCGGTACGCACAAACCTCGGCCCTATCCGCCAGGACGTTGGCGCCATATATGACCTGGCCAGTCACGACATCTCCATTTTCAACTTTCTACTCGAAAGTGAACCCCTCGAAGTTTCCGCAACCGGCGCAAACTTTCTATACGAGGATCGCGAAGACATCGCTTTCCTTACCCTTAAATATCCCAATAAAACAGTTTGTCACATGCAGGTATCCTGGCTCAATCCGCGCAAGGTGCGCCAGATTACAGTGGTAGGTGACCGTAAAATGGCTCTATGGGACGACCTCAAGCCACTTGAGCCAATCCGCATTTATGACAAGGGAGTTACGGCGGAACGCCCCTACGCGACCTTCGGCGAATTCCAGTTACTGCTGCGTGAAGGCGACATTGTCATACCTAAAGTCGCCCCGTTTGAGCCTCTATTACACCAGGATCAACATTTTATTTCCTGTGTGCTCAATGATAAAACACCTCTGTCCGATGGACGCAATGGCGTGGCAGTAGTCCGGGTGCTGGAAGCGGCTATGGAGTCATTCAAGAAAGAGGGCCGCATGGTGGCAGTAGCTGCGAAATGATTGCCGGTCGATGGAAACCGCCCAACCCTCATCCCTCGACACGAATTCTACCGAGCATCCACGGCTATCGGTTATCGTTCCAGCTTTTAATGAGGAAGAATGCCTGGTTGCTACTGTAGAATCGATTCACGGCACTCTAAAAAAATTGCAAATAGACGGAGAGATTATAATCGTCGACGATGGGAGCACAGACCATACAGGAGAACTGGCCGACGCCCTACCGAAACGGTTTCCGGAGGTTGTGGTTTTGCATCAGCCTAACCAGGGTATCGGCGGAGCTTTCAGAACCGGTATCCAGATTTCAAAAGGCGATTTCTTGATAATCTGGCCCGCGGATATGTCTTGTGCGCCGCACGACCTCCGCCCCTATGTCAACCAAATGGGTAAGGCCGATGTGATTGTTGGATGCCGGCGCCGGCGTGTCGGCTACAATCCTCTTATGCGTTTTAATGCCTGGCTTTACCCGCGATTGGTCGTGGCGCTCTTTGGACTGCGCTTACGCGATGTGAATTGGGTGTGTCTTTACAACGGAGATATGGCGCGGCAAGTGCACCTTACTCAAGACGGCATACCGATGTTGACAGAGATACTTGTGCGCCTTCGCGACCACGGGGCGACTTTCCTGGAAGTCGAGGTAGACATGAACAAACGCGAATCCGGCGTCCCCACCGCTTCGCGGTTATCCGTAATGTGGCGCACCTTGACGGGACTGCTTTTATTCTGGCAGGCCTGGCGGCTCGAAAAACGAAACCCGGCAAAATGAACCTCCATTCACCCTCGTGATACTTTAGATCCGGGGCGGCGAATCTTAAATAATTCGATAAGCTCGGGCCAAAGACGTATCACCTCCGGCTTCAGCATTAAAAAGCTGATAAATATCAGAGAAGTTATTACGACCCATGACAATGAGTTCTTGAAGATGAAAAACTTACCGTAATCGATGACACCATCCACAATCTTCAAACTTTTCAAATTAATTATATATGTGTTGTGGACCCCTTCCGACCACAGCAACGCCATGATCAGCAGCAAAACAATCCAGATAGCTCGGCGCAGCGAGATCGACGCCTCGGGGCTTCTTGCAAGTTTGAGCAAATAAGGTAAGGTGAAGAGTAAGAAGACAGAACGGTAATCAAAATTTATCGTAACAAAGAAACTAAATACCATTATTCCCGCTCCCATCAGAAAAAAGCTTTCACGGCGGGAATCGATTTGCGGCAAAGTCAGCTTGTACTTGGTGGTCAGCATAAAGCTGCCTACAAGAATGGCGGTAAGGCACGGCCACACCAGCAACTGGGAAACCTCCATACTCAATCCGATACGGTAAAATAACATCCAGCTTCCTATGGTTGCGGCATGTGGTAACGGAGTCCTGTTTAAAAGTATATTTCCCACAAGGTATAAGTCATTCAGATAATAAAAAATATAGGCCGCGGTGGCGGCAAAGGCCGTGAAGATTACCCACCAGAGCACTCGAACATCCTTCAGTTTCTTAATAAATATCAAATATCCCATCACCGGGAAATACTTCAGGCCCGTGGCCAGAAATAGCGCCAGCCAGGCCGCAGGAATCCCAAAACGCATTCGCCAGTTCAGTAGCATCGGCACTATCGATAGCAGCGTAAAAATAAGGAGGTCGTTGTTCGCTCGCTCTACTCCAAAAAGCACTGCCGATGAGCAGATCGCCAATGCTCCAACCGAGGCATCGGTCCAGCAACGCGGGCGCAGAACAATCAATGCGCTGGTCAGGAACAATCCGTTCACGATTATACCCACGTCATATATATGTTTCCTGGTCAGGCCCAAGTCGCCCATTAAGAGCCACCATCGAGAGTAGCTGTGAGGCCGGCCAAAAGGATCCAGCGGATTTGGCTCGAAAACATTTAAGCCCATCATATGCGCTTCGCCTGCCGCCAGGAGTGCATAGGAGTCCAGAAATGGAATTCCAAAGTAACTCAGGTTTAACAAATACAGCCAAGCAGTAGGATGCGAAAACAGAAAGAGGACAAAACCAACCGTTATTGCCGCCATCAGGATAAACGGAAAGTTGCCGGGATCCTTGCCGGGATGTTGCTCTTTAGCGCTTACTTCTTTTTGCATTTTAAATCGACATCCCGCTCGCGCCAACTATGATTGCAATTCCCGTTTTAAATTTCCCACGTTTGGCGGACCCTGCCTTATTTGATTTTGGATTACAAGAAACATTTCGACTGGGTGGCTGAAAACGACTCGAAGGCTCGCCGATTCCAGCGCGCATTCCACGGTCAGATTCAATCCCTCCTGCGACATCACATTTCTCCGGGCCGGCGCGTTCTGGAATGGGGTTGCGGCGCAGGCAGTCTCCTGGCCGCATTGCAGCCCGGTCGTGGATTGGGGATAGATATCAGCCCTCGTATGATAGCCAACGCCCGCTCGCGTTTCAATCATTCGAACCTCGAATTCAAGGAAGGTGATTTGGCCTTCAATCGCGATGATGAAAAGTTCGATGCCATAATCCTGGATTACCTGGCTGGTTACCTGCCGGACATTCAGAGATGTCTTGAATACCTCCACCTATCAGCCACAGCTCGCACGCGGCTGTATCTAACCTCCCTCAATCACCTCTGGGGTCTCGTGCTCAAGCTGGGACAGATAATCGGGGTGGTTGTCAAGCAACCGTCAAGCAACTGGCTGTCGCTGGACGACTTAATTAACCTACTGGAACTTTCCGGCTGGGAGATAGTTACTACCAGCCATGAACAGATATTTCCCTTCAACATCCCATTGCTCACGCCGCTTCTGAATCGCTTTTTAGTACGTCTGCCGTTTTTCAGACATTTTGGAGCCACCCTTCTGATAATCGCGCGCCCACGTCTAAAACCGCAACTAAACGGAAGTATAAGCTGTTCGGTCATAGTGCCCGCCCGCAACGAGGCCGGCAATATCCGGGCCGCCCTCGACCGCATTCCCACATTGGGCAAACGAACCGAAATCATCTTTGTGGAAGGTCACAGCGAAGATGATACCTGGGAGGTGTTAGATCGTGAAATTTCCGCCTATGCTGGACCCCATCAGGTCTCCTGCTGCCGCCAGCCTGGAAAAGGAAAGTGGGACGCCGTATCCACCGGTTTCGCAAAGGCCCGGGGCGACATAGTCGTCATACAGGATGGCGACCTTACGGCTCCGCCGGAAGATTTGCCCAAGTTTTACGATGCCATAGCAGAGGGCAAAACCGAATTCGCCAATGGCAGCCGCCTCGTGTATCCTATGGAACAGCGTGCCATGCGCCCCCTGAATTTTTTGGGAAACAAATTCTTTGCCCTGGCCTTGTCCTTTGTGCTGCGGCAGCCCGTCAAGGACAGCCTCTGCGGCACCAAGATGTTGCTGCGCACAGACTACGAGCGTCTATTGAAACGCATCGAGGCTTTCGGCGACTTCGATCCCTTCGGTGATTTCAACCTGCTTTTCGGCTCCTCGCTGCTCGACCTGAAAATCCGGGATATTCCCGTGCGCTATCAGGAGCGCACTTACGGCGAAACCAACATCTCGCGCTTCCGTCACGGCTTGCTCCTGCTGAAGATGACCTGGTTTGGTCTGCGCAAATTGCGCTTTCATCCTTGAAGGGTCCGCATCACAAAATTGCTCTCATCACGGACGTCAGAATTTTTAAACCCTGCTAGGGACGGTCAGCCTCCAGGATGCGCAATTCGGTAAAGCTGAGGCTCGTCTCATTTCCCTCTTGAGATTCTGTATATGGCAAAGCAAAAGTAATCATATTTACACCTTCCTTTGCAGTAAACTGTAAATGCAGCTGCTCAATATCCCCGCTTTTATTAAATTCATGTCGCGCTAATTCCTCATCATTTACAAAAATGATCATCGGACCCGGAAAATCCCCATTGTGGAAAAATGATGCCTCGATCCTCATTTCATCGCTTAACGCAATGAATTCCAGGCGAACGGTTTTGCCCTTAACCTTCAGGTAACTTAACTGGGTTTGATCTCCGTAAAGGAATTTGACATATTCCAGGCCGGATTGTACTCGCCAACCCACAAAGTGAGGCAAAAAATTATCCAGGCCGGTTTTTCGAGCCAGTGATTCTTGCATGTAAACCACGTATGGCGCCGTATTGCCCACTGCCTTATAGCGTTCTTCGAACTCCGGGTATTTCAAGTAGGTAGGCGCAGTGCCGCCCGTGTGTAATATCATGACTTCGGGATCAGGCGATTCTTCCGGGGCCACCTGTCCCCAGAAATGCGGAGGTTCTTCCATCTCATCCAACATCCATCGCATCATCGGATAGGGCCAGGCATGTATAATATTAAATCGAACACATTTTGGATTGGCCATTTTGATAATTTCGAAAACTCTTAACTGTGGAATACGGTGGTCCGCAAGGAGTCGAAACCGAATTTCTTCGTGATCGATATTAAAAATGTTATTTTTGGAAAATATCGGATTACTTAAGGAATTGAGCGCCGGAAACAGGGTCAGCATTGCCGCCGTTGCAACCGCAATGGTACTCGCTTTATTTGTTCGTATTTGGCTCAAAACAGCCCCTAGGGCAGGAGCGATTAGACAAAAGAAAGTCAGTTGCAGCCGCGTCCCCCATGGCTGCCATTTGAGAACGAGGAAAAACAGTATCATGCATGAAAAAACAACGGCGACATAACTTATTAAAAGCATATCCTTACGGCCCTTACGAAAGGCGATTAGAAATGGCAGCATTAATGCGAGCAGCACGTGAACAGGCGCTTGGCCCTTGGTCGAAGCTCGCGGTTCATAGACAACACCATACCGAAGAACGTAGAGAGTTGTGTCGGGATCGTTAATATCCTGCCCGATAAGATCGTGAAATCGCATTACGGCTTTTTCCATGCGGCGATTAAGCGAATTTGATGGAGTTCCGAAATGAAGGGTCAGATTTCGCACAGCATTTGAGGCAAATTTTTTTGCGTTCATGCTTTCATTTGTTACCAGTCCGCCTACCTCTTTTTTGCCAGAGTAAATCGGTGTGCCATACCAACCGAAATTGCGTGACCAGTGACCAGTGTTTAGCAAAATAGCCGCCACCGCCACCAGAGCCACCGGTTGCCATATGCGCCACCGCAGTCGGTACAGCATCATCACGCCCGTGAAGATCATGATTGGCGCCGCATAAAATAATCCCGAGCCCTTGGTTATCCAAACCAGGCCGAGATTGCATCCCAGCAACAGCCACTGCCTGGGCCCTTTATCGCCGCTATTGAAGTAACGCAAGCTCTGCCAGGCCAGCAAACAGGTCAAGGCACCTAGTAGTAGATCGTTTTTTGCTTTCGATGCCTCATGTAAAGCCATGGGAGTAGTGATGAATAAAAACGCGCTCAAAGCTTGTCCTCGTGGGCTGACCTTTAACTCTCTCGCTATTAACGAAACGGCCACTGCGCCCAGAAGATAGGCGAAACATTGAGGCATGTTGGCCCATGCGTCTCCGCCGCTCAGCAACATAAACTGCAGCCCGATAATTTCAGCCATCGGCGGCATCATTATCAGACGATCATTCGGGGTGTTGAAATGCTCAAGGCTGGCCTGCTGTATCCACATCAATTGCCTAGGCAAGTGGTAGTTGAGCACGTCGGGTATGTTTGACGGAGTAAAGGCCGCCATAATCCACGCCAACAGAATGATGGCGCCGGTTGCTGCAATCAGAGTGACTGATAATTTATCGCCGAGCAGCTCCCGCGGTAATGATACCTTTAATTGCGTGCTTCGCTTTGTCCACAAATGCGCCAGTAAAAAAACATTCACTCCCAGCCAAAAAGAAAACACAGGCCAGAATTTTATCCAATACACTTGCCCAAGAAGTTCGGTAACAACCAGGACGGCCGTGGCCCATACCACGGCCGATACCATCATAGCTTCCCGGAAATCACCTCGCCCTTCCCTTCGTTGTTGAAGGGTATAAAACAAAAAAATTAAGAGCAGATAGGGGGTGACTGCAATTAGGCCAAGCATTGATCTATAAAACGGTCAGGCTTAGGGTGAGATGATGAAAAGCCAATTGTAAACCGCAGAATTTATTTCGGCCCGATTACTGGTATCTCAAACAACTGCCGTAGTCGCGCAGCCTCAACTTCCAGGGAATGTGCGGTATTCCTGTCAGTTAGAACCTCATAAGCGGCCTGGTTTCCTCTGTACCATTCAACAAGCAAAAGCGCGTCGGTTTTTTTTGTATCGGCCAGTCCGTTTAAAACAGTCTCTTCTTGGGGCCGCAGACGATCAGTCAACAGCAGAGCGGTAAGGGCGGACTGACTTTGCTGAGAACCGCTTTTCGCAAGCGCTTGCCAATGTTCAACGGCTATTTCTTTTTCCCCGAGCAGCCAATGGTAATAGCCCGCGATATATTTTGCCGATTCCGAAAAATCAAGGATATGATTTGCGACCGATAGATTTTCCCGTAATTCATTTTCTTGGAAGTGTCCGGGTAAATTATCCAGCAACAGGTTGTAGCGCGAAATGCACAATAAATCCAGTGCAGCCAGGCGTTCAGAATCTTGTTCCAGTGCCACCTGGGCCCAGTGTACCGCTTCTTCGTCCTCACCCAGTTGGTTGGCGGCATGGGCCATGAGGATGTAGTCTTCCACCCGCGTGTCTGTATCGTCGACTCCGGCAAAAGATGTAAGGCTCACAATCGCGGCCAGAATGCCCACAGCGGTTGCCGCCAATACCCGTTTTTTGTTATCCGGCCAGGATCGCGCTGTTTCCGCGAAATAACCTGCGCCCAGTACACACAGCACGGGCGCAAGTGGCAGCCGGAAACGGGCGCTTGCCCAGAAAAGCACCAAGGAAACACAGTAGGCTGTGGTCAGTGTAAAAAGCAGTCTGACGGTCTTCCGACTGAAATTAAGCATGAACCCAGCCGAACCGAGCGTCAGGAGGAGACTCCAGCCCAACGGATTGTAGCGAAGCCATGGTGATCGTGCCTTATGCACTGCGTAGGTATTATTGTTATAAAGTTCGGTGTGGTTTAGCATGTAGTAGCCTTTTAGCAGCACATGCCGGGTAAATCCCAACGGATTTAAGGTGAGTTGCTTAAAAAACTCGCCGCGCCAGTAGCGATTCATAATGGTTATATCGGTTTGGGTGTCATCACCGGTTCTTTCCCGGTAAAAAATTTCGCTCTCCCGTAGTGTGGGATTGTGGTAGTTTTCTGTGGCTTTTAGTGTCACGCTCTGCTTGTAATACCGCGGATCGGCCCCTGAGCGGTTGGCCGCCCACAGGTTGTAAGCTCCCTGTGTGGGCAGCATGATGAATTGCCCGCTGGATTGCCAATTCAGCAACCCGAACAACGAGAGCGCGAACGCCGGCCCGGCGGCTGCAAGCAGAGCGCAGGTCGGGCGGGGGCGCGGTCCCAGCCAAAGCACCGCCAATGGAAACGCAGCGGCAGGGAAGAGCAGTTGTGGCCGCGTTAAAATGCCGAGTCCGAAGCACAAGCCCGCGCCGAGCAAACTCATTCGTGCGCCATGTGTATAGCCCGTGGCCTCCACCGCTTTGATCGCCAACAAGATGCCCGTCATCCAGAGCGTGGTGGCCGCCGATATATCTAACGCATCACCTGCGAAATGTGCAGCCACCGGATAAATACCGTAGAGCAGGGCGCCGGCAATGGCCGCCGGTTTTATTTCCCAAATTTGGCGGATGATATTGTATACCAGGAACGTTGACACGATGTGAAACGCGCCATTAAGCAAGCGTGCAGCGTACACGATCGATTCTTGCGGCAGTTGCAATCGGTAAAATATCGACAACAATGCGGGGTATAGTGGGGCTCTGTAGAACAGTTCCGATGGAAGCTCTCCCGACGCCATATTACCAGCCAGTTCAATAATTTCTTTGCCGTCCAGCACGGGAATCATACCAAGCACGGTTTGTCCGTACCACTGAAAGTGACCCGCTATATAAATAGCAGTGAATCCAACCAGGAGCAGCAACCAGGGAAGATTCCCCTTGCCATGTTTACCCGACATGGCCCTGATTCAACTACCATTGCTCAGGGAAGGCCAATCATAAAAAATTCTATATTGTCGCGTGTGGGCAACAGACCCAGTAGTTACTAAATTTCAAAACGCTATGCTGAATAACTTGCGTAAAACTTTTTCTCAACCGTCCGTTTTGGCGTTTTGCTTGCTGATTTTTGCGTCAGGGTGCGGGACAATCTTTTATTTTCGCAACGACTTGATGGAAACGGCCGTTGTGGTACTCGATATATTTCAAAACTTTCTGCGTCGCACGCATCCGGCTATTTTATTTTCACTTCTAGCGGTGTTGCCGGCCTTTGGAATGCCTATAAGTCCATTTTATGTGATCAGCGCCGTCTATGGAATTGGTTTCAGCCTTATCTGCACTGCTGTAGCATTATCCGTGAACCTGACTATTGTTTACTGGCTTGGTGTCGGGGTCTTCCACCCCGTTATTGAGCGATTCATTCGCCGGACTCGTTACAGTATTCCCAAAGTGCGACCCTCTAACTATGCCAAAATTACGCTATTAGTTCGTATAACCCCCGGATTGCCGTATTTCGTTCAGGGATATCTACTTGCTCTGGGAGGTATTCCATTTGGAATCTACTTCATTGTTTCCATAATCGTGCAGATATGCGCAGCAGCAGCATTTATCATTCTGGGCGAGTCCGTCTTTCAGGGAAAATCAGGGCCGGCTATTTTGGGAATTTGCCTGCTTCTGGTGTTAATACTGGTCGCCAAAATAATCCGCGATCAATATGCCAAAACTAATGGAGAAAAGCCGGAAACCTCCGGATAGCCAAATCTTAAGCGTTTCGGATTTCACCCGGCGTGTTAGAACACTGTTGGAACGGGAGATGCCCGAGGTGTGGGTGCGCGGGGAAATCTCCAACTATCGCCGGCAGGCCAGCGGCCACTGTTATTTTTCTTTGAAAGATGCCGACAGCCAGCTGTCCACTGTTCTCTTTAAAAACAATGCCGCCCAGACACCTTTGGCTCTGCGCGACGGCCTGCAGGTAATCGCCTTTGGCCGGGTGACGGTTTACGCGCCGCGCGGCAATTACCAGCTCATCGTCCACTACCTCATCGAGGATGGGTTGGGGCGGCTGCAGCAGGACCTTGAGCGGCTCAAGCGCAAGCTTTCCGGGGAAGGCCTGTTCGATCCCGAGCGCAAAAAGGCGTTACCGCTGCTGCCGGCCGCTGTCGGTTTTATAACTTCGCCCACGGGGGCCGTCCTCCGCGATTTTATCAGCATTTTGCGCCGGCGCGGTTGGCCGGGCCGCCTGATTGTCCTGCCGGCTAAGGTACAGGGCGCGGAGGCTGCAAAAGAAATTACGGTCATGGTTGGAAACGCTCAATCGTTGGGCTTCATAGACCTGCTGGTTATAGGGCGGGGCGGCGGCAGCATCGAAGACCTCTGGCCATTCAATGAGGAGATCGTCGTGCGCGCGATTTCCGATTGTTCAATCCCGATCATTTCTGCCGTCGGCCACGAAATCGACTTCACGCTAAGCGACTTCGCGGCGGACTGTCGGGCCGAAACCCCATCCGCCGCGGCCGAGCTGATTTCCAGCCTTTACCTCGAATGCGTAGAGCGTTGCCGCTCATGTTCACAGGTGCTTGATGAGCGAGCGGCTGCCTGCCTGGAACGCTGCCAGGGCGAAATTGCCCTGTACGAAAGCCACCTTTTGCGCCTATCTCCTATTAACCGCATCGAGCAGCACTATCTGCGCCTGGACGATCTGGCCAACCGCCTTCAGGCTGCCTTGCGCCAAGGTATTGCTTCCGGTCGGCATCAGCTCCAGCACCTCGCCGAACGAGCCGCTTCGATTTCTCCCGAAAGCCGTCTACATCTTGAAGGTGTAAAACTTAAGGGTCTGCACGAACGTTATAACCGAATGCTTGAAACCTTGCCTTCGCAGCCTGCGGCCCAACTCGGCCATCTCGCCACTCGGCTTCGCAACGCCGGCCCGCCACAGATTCTCAAGCGGGGCTTTGTCCTGGTTCGGGACGACCAAGGCAACTTCCTTGCTCGAAAAGAGAGCCTCATCAAAGGGCAAAAGCTGCGCACCGAATTTTACGACGGCGAAATCGGCGTCGAAGTGAGCGAGACATGATGAGCGTTTAAATCTAGGGCGGTCTGTTGCCCGAACCTTGTTTAAAAAATTGCGATGGACACTCAGAGTTTAAGGTGCTGCTCGAGTTTTTCGAGAAGCGGGATTTGAGCTTCCTTAATAACTTTTTTGGCCTTGGCCATTTTGAACAATTCGGCGCGGTCAATTTCGGGAAATTCCCGAATATTTCCCGAACGCGGCGGCCACTCCATGGAGAAAGTGTTGCTGTGGAATTTGCCCGGATACCATTTTCCGGCAAAGGCCCATACAGTCACCTCCTTGCCCCCCTTCTGGGTGATTGAGCCTAACGGCAGGAATTCGTCCGTGGCTGGCTCGTGACCGGTCTCCTCTTCAAATTCGCGCACAGCGCAGGCCAGCTTGTCTTCGCCTTGCGCGGGTACGCCCTTGGGAATGCTCCAGTCATCGTCTTTATTCGAAAAATAAGGTCCTCCCGGATGCACAAGCAGCACCCGCAGGATCCCATCCTCTAGCTCATACAATAATAACCCAGTGCTCTCCTTATTCGCCATAATCGGATTTATATTAATATCCCGGGCTTTGAAAAACCAGAAAAATGAAAGAGAAATTTAACGCGAATTTTATCAAGTCCTTAAACTTCTTGCCGGGTATTCTCTCTTATCTGTAGAGCCAGTATTTTTTGCTCATGGTTTGGAATTCGTCGGCTTTTCGCTGCCAACGGCTGATAAAGGCCCTGACGTTTACGTCCTCGCCTTGAGTTGTAATGGTGTTCCACCAGGGGGTTGAGCCCACGTGCTTGTTGAAGAGGTTGGATTCATTTTCACCGGCGGCGGCAAATGGGTTTCCGCTCCAGGCGCAGGCGATTTGCATCATGTAGAAACTGATTTCAGTTGGCCGTAGCTGATTCCAATCCGTTACCCACACATATACGCCGCGTTCCTGCTTTCCGTTTGGCTTTGGCGCCTGGATGATCCGGTAATCGATCCCCGGGATGTTTTTGGCTCGCAGCGCGGTGAGGACGGCCTCCGGGCTTTTCCCCCGATAGGTGAGGAGGCGGAAGGGATAGCGGGTGCCGTGGCCGTGGCGAAACCCGCCGATTTGGGCGCCTAACCCGGTCATGGAATATCCGAGGGCGGCAGACAGGTTGGGGATGGCAGGGGAGGTGGGTGTCCATTTGAGGCCCGTATCGGGCCACATCATGATGCGATGCCAGTCTTGCATGGGAATGACGGTGAGGCGGCCTTTCCGGCGGGTTCCGGGATCGATATCGAGCCAGCCGTCGATTTTTTTTGCCATAGTGGCCAGTTCGCCGATGGTGAGACCGTGCACATAGGGCACTGGGAAAGTGCCCACGTAGCTTCTCCATTTCTCTTCCAGAGGGGGGCCGTCCACCTTCAAGCCGCCCAAGGGGTTGGGCCGGTCGAGCACTATGACTTCTATGTCGTTCTGGAAGCAGGCTTCAATGGCGAGCCGCATAGCGCTCACATAAGTGTAGGAGCGCACCCCGAGGTCCTGAAGATCGATTACCAGGGTGTCGAGACCATTAAGCATTTGCGGCGTGGGCTTGCGGTATTTGCCGTAGAGGGAATAAACCGGCAGGCCGGTGCGCCGGTCGATGCGGTGAGCCACGGGCTGGTCTGCCTTTTCATCACCATAGAGGCCGTGCTCGGGACCGAAAAGCGCCACCAACTTGAGGCGGGGACTTCTGCGGAGGACCGATATGGTGCTCACTCCATTGCGATTGACACCGGCCGGATGAGTGAGCAAACCGATGTTTTTACCGGCCAAGGGCTGGAACCGCCTTTGCTCTAGCACATCAATCCCAAGATAAATTTTGCCCGGTGAAAGGACTTTGAAATGATCCGGGCCGGTAGGGCGCCTCGGGGTCGAACGTTGAGCCAGAGCCGGGTAAGCCATAAGCAGCAAGAGCCCCAACGCAGTCAATGCTCCGGCCTGCGGGAGAAACGCTATCTCACTTCTTTTCAGGTTAGGCATCGATGAGTCTCAGCCTGAATGGGTCAGTTGCTCAACTCAAGGTGGTTTTGGTGGAATCAAGTTTGGCGCGAAGAGCTTTTTCCAGAAGCTCTCCACCTTCCTGCAAGGCGCGTTCGAGGGGATAGTTCTCCGGTGCGATGGCCTGGATATCCTCCTTCTGTAGGGATGCCGGCAGATGTCCCTCCAGTTCCGCCGCAATCTGTCCGGCAAAGACCCATGACTTTTTGTCGCCCATTTTGGACATTTCGATGAGCGTTCCAGGTCCTTTCCCTTGCAGCGAACTGAGGTCGAAGCGGCCCTCGCCGGTGATTATGAGGTTGGCCCGTCGCACTTTTTCGTCGATCTGCAGCCAGCGGGCCGCAAGTTCAAAGCCAGGCACATAACGGGCACCACAAGCGGCGCGCAGACCGAATCCGATGCCTCCTGCAGCGCCGCTGCCCGGTTCCTCAATCAGGGCGGGATCGGCCCCGAAGTAGTCGCTAATCATTTGCGCCATGCGGGAAGATTCGCTGTTCAGTCTCTCCCAGTCCTCGGATTTCAGGCCCTTTTGCGGCCCGTAAACCGCAGCGGCTCCGTTTGGGCCTAGTAAAGGGTTTTGCACGTCGCACGCAATGCGGATAGCCGGCAGGTCGGCGGGAATATCTCCTTCCAAACATTTGATTTTTTCCCACTTCGCCGGAGTCAATTGAGTAATGGATTTACCCTCGGCATCCAGAAAACCGATGCCCAGTGCCTCAAGTGCGCCCAGGCCGAGGTCATTGGTGGCGCTTCCGCCGATACCCATCAGGATTGCCGCAACTTCCGATTCATGTGTGCGGGCGATTAATTGGCCGGTGCCGAAGGTGGTGGTATGCCACAAGTCACGTTCGTCGGCGTCAAGAATTTCCAGGCCGCTGGATTGGGCCATTTCCACAATGGCGATATAGCCCTGCTCGGGCATAGTCAGCCAATGCCGCAATTCCGGCTCTATGGCCTCCAGCTCAACCAACCCCCAATGAGCTTCCCTTTCCGCAAATCGAGGGCCCGTCACGGTTTCTCGATGCAATTTTCCGGCGCGGGCGTGAGTCATGATTTCCGCGAAACCCTCGCCACCGTCAGTAAGGGGCGCGGTATCGACCGTCCAGTCCGGACGCCGTTCGTGCAGGACACCCGCAACGATGTCGCAGGCGGTCTCCGCTGAAATCGAGTCCTTAAATTTATCGAAAGCGATAAGAACGTTCATTATCAAAACGGTTGCTTTCCAGACTCATATGGGCCGGAATGCGCCGCTTGGCCAGCTTTTTCCAGCAGCCGGCTGCCGATTTTTATCGTCTCAATGAGGAAGACTTGTCAAAACGACTGCCCTGTCTAGAGTGGGTATTACATTACACTAAAACCCTAACCGCTTTCCCATTTGATCCACGGAGCTCGCAACAAACCTCATCCCGATTTGGGTAACAGGCTACCAGCCTCCATTGACGAACGGAGCTGGGGCGATCGCACTGACTGGGTTCAGCCGTTTTGCATACTTACTTTGGGCATCATGGGGATATTTTTCATTTACTCGGCGCAGGCCTATGTCGGCGGCTCCCAATGGGTAAGACAGATTGCCTATCTGATCATAGGAGCCGGCGCTTATGTGGTTATCTCCCATGTAAACTACAAATTGTTGCTCGAAAACGCCCACTACCTCTACTACGGGTGTCTTATCCTGCTTCTATTGCTATGGACTCCGCTTGGCCTGGAGCGTTTCAATGCTTTACGCTGGCTCGATTTCAAATTTATTTCCTTTCAGCCGGCGGAGACGGCGAAAATCGGTGTTCTGGTAATGGTTTCGGGTATATTGGCTCGTTCCGAGATCGGCACAGTGCGCGAGTCATTATCAGTTTTGGGCAAAGTCTTCGTGGTTGTTTTAATACCTATTTTGTTGATATTTTGGCAACCTGATTTAGGCTCTGCTCTCGTTATACCCCCGATGGTATTTTCCCTCCTATACGTGTCCAAATTGTCCGAACGGTTCTTTGCGGGAGCCTTTGTAGTGTTCCTCGTGTTGGTCGGGATATTGGCTGTGGACTTGGCAAGGTATCATTCATTTATGGAGGAAAATAAAATCTCGGCCATAGATAACCAGGGGGGTTTCGAGCAACATTCCTGGATACCCTTGAAGGATTACCAGCGCAACCGCCTCCTCTCCTTTGTCGCCCCGGAAGTTATCGACCCTCAGGGAATCGGAGTGAGCTGGAACTATTGGCAATCCCTCATCTCTGTCGGTTCCGGAGGTCTGGCCGGCAAAGGCTGGCTGGAGGGAACGCAAGCCAAGTTGGGCTATCTGCCCCAGACTGTTGCGCACAACGATTTCATATTTTCCGTTCTAGCCGAAGAAAAAGGATTTCTGGGCTGTATGCTCGTTCTGAGCCTTTTTGCGGTAATTTTAGGCAATGGCATCCGCATTGCCGGTTTGGCCCGGGACCGGTTTGGGATGCTGTTGGCCACCGGGGTCAGCGTCCTTTTTTTCGTTCACATTTTCGTAAATATCGGTATGACCATAGGATTGATGCCGATTACAGGTCTTCCATTGCCATTTCTCAGTTATGGGGGATCATTTATTCTAAGTTGTTGTATTCTGCAGGGATTTCTGCAAAGTATCTATCGCTACCGTAGGAATTTTTCATGAGTAGAGCTCTAAATCACTTTTTTCCCTTCACCAAGGCCTTCCTGCTCCAGATAAAGGCCCTCTTAACCTTTGGGACACCCATCCACAATGAACACCCATCCAGATTCTCAAGAAAACACCCCCGCACTTTCACCGAAAATCGAACAAGAGCTGCAAGCCCCCCCGCCCAGGGAAAAAGAATTAGTCGAAGTCAACCCTGAGCAGCTGCAAGAAGAAGCCGCCCAACGGGCAAAACAACGCCCCGTAATTCAGCGCATCGTCAAGACTTTGCGGCGCGATAAGGCTCCTTTTGTTGAGATCATCATCAACTCCGAATCGCTCGAAAAGAGGGTAGCGCTTCTAGTCGACGGCGTTCTTGAAAAGTTCGACATTGAGTGCATCGGCGAGGAACGCCTTGTCGGCAGCGTCTTTAAGGGCAAAATTCAGAACCTCGAACCCGGCTTGAAGGCCGCCTTTGTCGATATCGGCATGCCAAAAAACGCCTTTCTGCATTATTGGGACATCCTGCCCGCCGCCGCCGATTCCTCCATCGAGATTGTGCGCGACACTCGCACCGCCGAGCAGAAAAACAAGCGCAATAAGTTCAGTCTCAAGGACATTCCAAACCTCTACCCCGTCGGCGCCGACATTATCTTGCAAGTCACCAAGGGCCAAATCGGGACCAAGGGACCGCGCACCACCACCAACATCGCCCTCGCAGGCCGTTACCTGGTGCTAATGCCCTACGCCGGCCAGTGCGGAATTTCCCGCAAAATAGAAAATGTCAAAGAACGACAACGCCTCAAAAAAACCCTCCGATCACTCACCATCCCCGATGGCATGGGTGTCATTATCCGCACCGCGGGCGAAGGTATGAAAATTCGATTCTTCATTCGCGATCTCCACATCCTCCTGCGCCAATGGGATGATATTCAGGCCCGCTTGGAAGAACCTACCGGTCCAATGTGCCTCTACCGGGAGCCAGACATTATCGAACGCACCGTGCGCGATTTCCTCACGGAGGACATCGACCGCGTACTCATCGACAACCCCGGTGATTGTAAATTTATGGAAGATTTGGTGAGCGAGATTTCACCCCGCTCCCGCAGCAAAATCACACTCTTTACAGAAGACATCCCAATCTTCGAACGCTTCAACATCGAGCCTCAGTTCGAGCAAACCTTTCAACGCAATGTGCCACTGCCCTCCGGCGGCCAAATCATCATTGATGAAACTGAAGCCCTCGTCGCCATCGACGTTAATACAGGCGCCCACAAATCAAAAGATAAAGACCACGACGGCAAAAACTTTATCCTCCAGTGTAACCTGGAAGCAGCCATTGAATCCGCGCGCCAAATACGCCTTCGCAACATCGGCGGACTCATAATCTTGGATTTTGTCGATATGAAACAGCGGCGCGACCGCAATACAATCCTCAGGACCATGCGCAAGGAAATGGCTAAGGACAAGGCAAAGTGCAACGTTCTGCCCATCTCCCAATTCGGCATCATGCAGATGACCCGCCAACGCAGTCACGAAAGCGTATCCTCAGGCCTTTATAACGAATGCCCCTATTGCTACGGACGCGGCATAGTCAAGTCGCCCCGCACCATGAGCGTCGAAATCCAGCGCCGCCTCGTCAGCGTCATCCGCCGCCTGCGCTCCCTCAACCAGAATGACGACGCCATAACCCTGCGCATCCTTTGTCACCCCCACTCGCTCGAGCGCCTGCGCCTCGAAGATGAAAATCTTCTGGTCGAAATCGAAGAACTCTATAACGTCAAACTAGCCTTCCGCGCCGATCCCTCCTACCATGTCGAAAATTTCAAAATCCTCGACGCCGAAACCGGCCAGGAACTACGCTAAACCGAATCCCTCCCCGAAAAAACAATCACCTAAAATTCAGACACTCCAGCAACCCATGAAAAATCACAAAACCCCCCTGATCATTGCCGGCGTGCTGGCGGCTCTTATCCTGACCGCCTCACCCGCCCTGGCAGCCAAAAAAAAGCACAACCTTGAACGCCGCATCAGGCTCTCCTCCGAATACTTCGAAGTCGTCATGCAAGAACCCGGCGGCGGCATACCCTCTTACATCCTCAGCAACGCCCGCGGCATCATCATCCTGCGCCAATACAAAATCGGCCTCGGTATCGGCATAAAAGGCGGTTTAGGCATCGTCATGATCCGCAAAGGCAACACCAATAGCTGGAGCCCCCCAGCATTCCTTAAAACCGGCGAAGGCAGTATAGGCATTCAAGCCGGCGGACAGGTCATGGACACTGTTTACCTCCTAATGGACGACGAAGGCATGTCACTACTATCAAAACCCAAATTTCGTATCGGCATCGACGCCGCCGCCGCCGCCGGTTCCCATGACGCCGGAGCAGAGGCCAAACTCAGCTCCGGTACGCCCATCCTCGTTTACAGCAACTCCGCAGGCCTCTACGCCGGGGCCGCCTTCGAAGGCGGATTCCTCCTCCCCGACAACAAAGCCAACGCCACCTACTACGGCAGCCCCGGCATCACCATGCACGAAATCCTCTTCACAAACAAAGTAACCTTCCCCGATTCCGCCAGAGTCCTCGCCGCCGCCATAAAAAAATACTCCATCCGCTAATAACCTCCCCAACACCAGCGATTAAGGGCAATAGACTGAGGTCTATAGGCTATCTTCCACCCTTATATCGCCCCGCTGCCGATCGAAGCCGGCACCCGCATTCTTTTATATCGGGGACAATATAGCCTAATATATTGACACCTGAATTTTAAGGGTGGATTGTGTCCGCACCTGCCCGGTAGAAGCACTGAATTTGGTCCGTTTATAAAAAGGAATCATTATGTCTGTAGAAACTATAGTTAAGCCAAAAGCTAAAAAGAAAAAAGATAAAGCGCCTGAAATGAACCTGGCTCAAAAGCCATTTCCCAGCTCCAAAAAAATATTTAAAACATGCAAACTGTATCCTGAGCTGAAAGTTCCTTTTCGCCGTGTCATTTTAGGGGACACGCAGGACTCTTTAGGAAGAAAAGAGCCAAATACTCCCGTAGATATCTATGATTGTTCCGGCCCATATACTGATCCTGATTGTGATTTGAATGTTCAAAAGGGCTTGGAAAAGCTACGGGCGCCTTGGCTGAAGCATCGTGGGGATGTGCATCAATTAGCTAAATTCAGCGCCAATTTCACAGTAAAGATTCATAAAAATCAGAACGGCGCCAACCCGGTTTTTCCGGAACCTCCCCTGCCTTTTAAGGCCAAATCCGGGAAAAATGTCAGCCAAATGCACTATGCGAAAAATGGCCTGATTACTCATGAAATGGAATTTATTGCCATCCGTGAAGGATGCGCACCCGAATTCGTTCGCGATGAAGTTGCCAGAGGCCGTGCTATTATCCCAGCCAATATCAATCATCCGGAAATTGAGCCCATGATTATCGGCCGCAATTTCAAGGTTAAGATCAACTCCAATATCGGCAACTCCGCCGTCAGCTCTACTGTTCAGGAAGAAGTGGAAAAAATGGTCTGGTCCATATACTGGGGCGGCGACACGGTTATGGATTTATCCACCGGGAATAATATTCATGACACGCGGGAATGGATTATCAGGAATTCCCCGGTCCCGATCGGAACAGTTCCTATTTATCAAGCCTTGGAAAAAGTAGATGGAAAGGCTGAAGAATTAAATTGGGATGTTTATAAGGACACCTTGATTGAACAAGCAGAGCAGGGCGTAGATTACTTTACGATCCACGCCGGGGTCCGTTTGCACTATATTCCCATGACGGCGGAAAGAGTTACCGGAATCGTATCCCGCGGCGGCTCTATTTTGGCCAAATGGTGCCTGGCTCATCATAAGGAGAATTTTCTTTACACCCATTTCGAAGATATTTGTGAGATCATGAAAGCTTATGACGTTTCATTTAGTCTCGGCGACGGACTGAGACCAGGGTCCATCGCGGATGCCAATGATGAAGCACAATTTGCAGAGCTAACAACCTTGGGCGAATTAACCAAAATAGCCTGGAAGCATGATATCCAAACCATGATTGAAGGCCCCGGGCATATACCCATGCACCTGATTAAAGTAAACATAGAAAAGGAATTGGAAGAATGCCATGAAGCGCCCTTTTATACTTTGGGCCCCTTAACCACCGACATCGCCCCGGGCTATGATCATATCACCTCGGCAATCGGTGCCGCCATGATCGGTTGGTGGGGGACATCCATGCTCTGCTATGTAACCCCGAAAGAGCATCTCGGACTGCCGAATAAAGACGATGTAAAAGAAGGAATTATCGCCTATAAAATTGCAGCCCATGCCGCGGATTTGGCCAAAGGACATCCAGGCACTCAGATTAGAGATAATGCCATATCTAAAGCCCGTTTTGAATTCAGATGGAACGACCAGTTCAATCTGTCCCTTGACCCCGTGTCCGCACGAAAAATGCATGATGAAACCCTGCCGCAGGAAAGCGCCAAACTCGCCCATTTCTGCTCCATGTGCGGGCCGCATTTCTGCTCAATGAAAATTTCTCAGGACATTCGCGACTATGCTCAAAAAGGGATGGACGAGAAATCCCGGGAGTTTAAGGAAAAAGGCAGCAAGATTTATCTATAAAAAAGCCGCCCTCTGCCCTGCCGCGCCATAGTCCCGCGACGGCGGGTCCCTCTGAACCTTCATCCTTCTGACTTTATCTCCTCTACTCTTACCTCATCCCCGCTGCGGATAGATGCCAGCGCCCGCGGATCCCCCTCGATCATCCCCAGCACGTTGACCTCGGTCACCAGCCGGCACTCGTCGCCCACCGACACCGGAGTCGGCCCATAAGGCAGGGCTAAAGAACTCCCCTCGACCCAAAAGCAAACAGCCCCCGCGTCCACCACCTGACGCGCGTCCGGCTCCAGCTCCGCCTCCACCGGCAACTCGAAATACACCTCCTCGCCCCACGTATTGGCCCGCGATACACAAGGCAGGGCCTCCAGCAGCTTGCCCGCCGTCGGCGTGTCCTCCAGAACGGCGAAAACCTCGCCCTCATCCCAACTGATCCTAATGCGCGCACTCATGCTAAAAACTGAAAAATAGAACGTTACCCCGTTTTGACCCTGCCGCTCGATTACCCTGCAACGATATCGATATGGGCGGTGTAGCCAAGCCGTTTCAACAACGCCTGACAATCCTCCCAGCTGAGATCAAAGGCGCGCACGTCGGCCAACCCCAGGCGTGCCACAACATCGCGCACGGCATCCTCACGCGCATCGTCGAAATCTCCATCCATCATGCCAGACTCCGCCCAATCCACCAATTGCTCAAGAGTCAGCTTATGATGCAGGTAATCCCTTAACTTTTCAGCCACCATATCCCGTGTAATTTTCACGATAATTATCTCCTAAGCACTTTGATGGCCCTTGTCCACAGGGTATTTTTCATGAAATTCCACTCTTCGACCGGCATCGTCGAATATTTCCTGGTAAAACCGGATCGTATTTTCCTCATTGTCAACCTCCTTGACATAGCGGGCCATCCAGCCCTGGCGACCAGTGACCTCGTGCCAGTAACGCCTGCCGCCGCCAGCCAACTCTTGCCATTGGCCAAATTTCCTCTCGTTTCTTTCCCTTTTATCCATCCCAACTGATCCTAATGCGCTTGCTCATATCACCGGAAACCAGTCTAAAAAACCGCCCCCGCACCCTGTCAACCCATTACCCATTGACCACTCATTCATCCCTCATCCTTCATAATTCATCCTTACTTCATATCCACCGGAAGATTATTCAGAAAATTGGAAAAAAAACCTCAGAAGCCCCAAAAAATGCCGATTATACCGTGGGCCGTCAGATTATCCCCTATGGGATAGGAGGTCGGCGCCTCTCGCCGATAAACGTCAACACAATCAAATCCAATAACATCTATTCACATGAAAATAACAATACCGACCCTCCTGTCCCTCATCGCAGCCATCGCCTTTGCCGGAAACCTGGCCAATGCAAGCGGCACCGACCATGAGGAAATGTTCAATAAAATGTCGCTCGCAGAACTTCTCGTTTACATGGACACCATCGATCATAAAATCCACGATGCCATCGAACACGACAACTTCGACGCCATCCACGGCCTCGATGAAGAAATAGACGCCGCGGCTCACCACCTCACCGAAAAATCCAAATCCCTCGACGGCGATCACTTCCATCACCTCGAAGACGACATTAAGAAAATCGACGAAATCGCGCACGGTCTCGATGTGGCCAGTAAAAATCACGACCACGACGCCCTCGTCAGACTCGCCAACGAACTCGATGCAATCATCGAAGACATCAAGCACCAGTACCCCGACTCAGTCATACAAGAAGTCAACGCCCTCGAAGCGCACCACTAAGAACAGACTTCATCCTTCATCCTTCCGCCTTCATCCTTTCAACCAACCCCCTTTACCCAAAGCGGCATGCCCAAAAAGCATGCCGCTTTTTTTTGCGCGAATTCTTCACCGCTCACCCTGCTCCCTTTTTCTCCCACTTGAAGAATTTTTCACGGCTGCGGTTATCCTCTCTATACAATTCTCCAAATCGTGCTCGACTTGGTGCTGCCACAAGCGGATGACGTGCCAGCCCCTGGATCTAAGTCTCTTGAAATTCTTCTTGTCACGTTCCCGGTTTCCACGAATCTTTCTCTTCCAGAATTCCGACAGGCTCTTCTCCCAGGTGGGCAAACGGTAGCCGTGCCAGAAATCCCCGTCGATAAAGACGGCCACATGTGCGTTTGAGAAGACGATATCCGGTTTGCCTGGAAGTTCCTTGACGTGCTTCCGAAACCGAAGCCCCATCTTGTGGATCTCCGAACGGATGAGCATCTCAAGGTCAGTGTCCTGTCTTTTCACGCGGGACATGCAGTAGCTACGTTGCTCGGGCGTCAAGTTGTCCACAAACGTTAACTTCTCCTTCCTTTAATTACCTTCTTCCCTCACTCGCCGAATCCTATAGTAACTTGAATCACCAATACCCTCCGTGAATCTTTTCGGATCAAATTCCTTCGGCCTCACATACCAAGATTGGGCAATCTTACACTCAACGCTTACTATTGCGCATGCGACTGCTTGTATTTTCGACCCCGTTAGTCCAAGTTCAACATTGAATCCACGTTCCACATACCAATCCAAATATTGTCGCGTTAGAACTTCTATAATCCCTTGCAGATCATTCGAACTTTTTTCGATGGTTCCCGAAGCAAGGAAATTCCATCCGGCAATTTTCGCCGCAATCCGCGCAATCTCACTACGGGGTGTCTCTTTTGGAGGGATTATTATTTCAATTTGATCATAATCCCTTGCGTCTAACAATGATAGCAATCGTTCATGCTTAGCTGAAGCAAAGGTAAATAGTACTTTCCGACGTGATTCGTCTGCATCCGATTCCAATAAGCCGTCAATAGAGTATGGTCCCTTTTCACCTGTGAGTATTTTTGAAAGGGATACCAGTAATTGGTAATAGTCGCGATTTTTCTCCGCCTCTAGTACCCTCGCAATATCATCGTTAAGTGGATAGTATTGATCTGCACGGGTATGACAAATAAATAAACTTCCTTTTCTCTGTAATGCGCCTCGGACTGCACCGAAAAGCACAGGCTTTGCAAGACCTGTCACATCTACCAGTGTAGACATGTTTGGAAGATCAAAACAGTTAGATTGAATATCTGCATAATCGACAATTTGTACATCTTTGACTCTTTCCGAAACGATAGATTTTATATCACCTCCCTTGCCAAGCTCGGGATACTTGATAAGGATAGCTTGCTTAGGACTTATTATTGAAAGTAACCTCTTCGCAGAATCTAAAGTGCGTTCCTCAAAACCCAATCCAAGAACCAATAATTCTACATCGTATTCACCCAACTGTACTGGAGATAACTGTCGCACCTCCACTCTTCTCGGAAAATAGGTAGATGATGAAACTGTGGCATCCCTGCCGCTTGAAAATACATCGTTAATGGTTGCTGGAGGCAATTCAATCGGCAGTTCCTGTTGGATTTCCTCCTCTTCTCTCTCAAGTAAGTCTACTTCATCGTTTTCTATGCCGGAAAATTCAACGTCATTGTCTTCTGTAGAAACTCCTCCAAGGTTTCTGAGTAGTATTTCCTTACCCTTTTCGGCGTGCGTCAACCAATCCTCAAGATCTATACCGGATAATTCAAAGCGATCCCGATGAGCAATTCCTATGAAGTTGGATAGACCGAAAAGTTTACGATAGGTCAGCTTGAATTGCAAAATAGGATCACCATCTCTCGTCTTCGTACGTAGAGTGCCACCGTGCATTACAAAAACACCCGCATCTATCAACTCTCTAAGCTTTTTGAATTGCTTCTGTGTGTCACCCGCAGTTACCCTCACGTAGATATTTGTATATTGGCGAAGTCTCTTCGTCTCTCCACATGACATTGCGCGATGTGATTTGACGAGTAGCTCATGCGATGCTTCTGCAAACGACAGTGAAAAGTTCTTTAATTCAGTCTCACGTCTGTTCAAATCATATAATCGCAGATTACAGAGTTCCATATAACAATCAGATTGTATTATTGCCTCAATAGGGTAGGGACGATTAATAGCCTTTTTTAAAATTAACTCGTACAAGTTAATAACATCACCTATGTCCCCGACGCACACTGCCGAAAGTACCGAAATACCATGATATACCGCTTTTCTTACTCTTGAAGTTGCATTGGTCGAAGCTATCTTCCTTGCGACGTCCTCCAATGTACAATTGCCAAGAATTTCTCGTGGTCCCGCTTTTGGGTGATTAGGATAATAACGTGCACGTTGCTCAAGGATTTGCTCAACAAATGACTTGCGATCTCGGTAAAGCTCTTTTTTCAATCTTGTTTTTTTGTAGACATCCGCTCCAAGATCGAAAATTTCATAATCCCTACCCTCGCGTGCCCTTTCTACTAATCCTGGTGAATGAAGTGCTATTTCCAGGGTTTGGGCTTCCGTAGTGAGCTTGAATGCACATGCTGGGCTCTGGAACACGAAAGCGGCGAATATAGTTTTAATTGTTTCCTCAGGCAGATAACGAGTGCTAACGTCATCGAGCAAGAAGAAAACTCTCGATGCTGACCATAAGTATGAGCATTTGCGAATAGTGGTTGCCAATGCCACAAACGCATCAGCTGGCGAAACTTTTAGGGTATGTATCCCAGATTCCTTCTTCAGAGAGGAGATAGTTTTAAGTAGAAAACGATCAAGATCATTATCGGATTTAAGTTCACTTACATCGATGTCTGTTTCCATGTTCATTTCGACAGCTTCTGCGATGAACTTAAAATAATTAGGAGATGTACTGTTTTGGTCTAATTCTTTTAGATGTCTAACTGCCCTTACAGCCTCCAAGCAGTATGATAGGAAGAGACGTTCAAATGGTCTTGGTGCATCTTCGCGTCCCGGTGTTATAAGCAAATTGATACAAGATACAAACAGCCCTACATATCTATCACTTTGCAGTCTAGACAGGACGTCACTAACTTCTTCCTCTTCTTTCTTAGCTGCTCGGGCGTGCAAGTCCAGAGCGCGAAGTAACATTGTTTTCCCGCAACCTCTCATCCCTGTAATGAGAAGAGGTCCCGAGGCACTCAAGATCTGTATCCAATGATCGTCTGGATCCACAAGTAGGAATGGCACGTACCATGGCTCCAATGCCCCAGCATTATAGGAGTCATTGAAACGTTGCAGTATCAAAGGTTCTTTCCATGGTGAAGGGCCACGCGCGAGATAATCGTGGATAGCATCTTTGAGCTGTTCGTAGGTTGGTGTTCTTACAGAACCTGCCCTTGGCAGTAAAAAAACAACGTTCGCTCTAAAGCCTCAGCGATTCTGTTGTCCAAGTCGTCCACTCTATCAATGTCATTTCCCGTCTCACGTAATTTATTAATCATGCGTTGTAAATGCCGACATAGCCAATGCTGATCTCCAAACCTAGGTTTACATGAATCGCTTCTACTATAATCACCCACTGAACCGAGGTCTATCGCGACTGCACGCCTCGTACCATCACGCAGCGTTTGAATAATAATGTTTTTTGAGTGCAGATCATTGTGGAATTTGTGAATTATGGCAAATTCCCCCAATATACTAACCAGATCTATCGCGATCTGAGCTAGACTTCTGGCTGATGCACTCTCGGGTATCTCGAGAAACTTATCCAAGGTTGGTCCATCGATATAATCGATCACAGCAATGTAGCACGTTAGACTAATCGAACCAAAAGCGACCTCTTCTTCAAAAGATTCCACAATTGGAACAATATGCTCGGCGTCTTGTGCAGCTTCTTTGTGTTTACGACATTCATCCTCGAAATTCCTTCCGAAGAATTGATACACTTTCTTGGATGATACCTTCAGAACACATTGAGTATCCAAATTACCATACTCACAAAGAAACGTTGCTGCATAGAATCCTCTTCCCAAAGACTTGACAATGCGATAGCGACCGATAGCCTCCGGTGGAAAATCGAGAGGAAAACCATAAGCGTTCTTACATGTCGGGCACAGGGCAGTCAGTAGCTTCTCCTTGTGGTCCTTTTCAGGACAAATAAAACAACAATATTTGCCTGGATTATCCATTTCTTACATCTTCGAAATTATCATCCGAATTGGGTTCAAGCGATATGCGAATGGTTTCTATGAAATTCTCAGAAAGGGATACTTCGAACTCGTCGACCAGTTCAGTAAATAGCATGTTTCTACCCTCTATGTCAAAGCACCTGCTGGCCATAAAGCATATGTTTTATATTACGTGCATGCGCCGCGATGAATGGAGGCGGCAGTGCGTTGCCGATCATTAAGGCTAGAGCAGACTTATTGTTCGTAGCGGGAAACTTATAACGGCGAGGAAATCCTTGTAGCAGGGCCGCCTCCCTAATCGTGATTGCACGATTTTGCGTCGGGTGAAGAAACCGTCCCTTCGAAGGATTGTAGCAGCCGCCTGTGATTGTCGGCGCTTGCTCGTTCCACGCCATACGTCCGTAAACGTCCTTGAAGCCGTTGCATCGCTTGTGACAATCAAGCTGGAACTCCTCCGGCAGGCAGATTCGGCTCCCGCCGTTCTTCGGTATGCGCCTGATAAGGTCCAGTACCTTTTGGCTTCTACGTTCGGGGATGTCGTGGACGGGATCCCCGCTTCGACCGGGCGGTGATAACTTGGCAATTGCATCTCGGACCGTCTTTTTGTTCGGGGATGAGGCCGCAAAGGGTATCGAACCTTGGAGTCCTGCAAGGTAAATCAGCCGGTGCCGGCGCTGAGGCACCCCATAGTCTGTTGCGTTGAGAACTCTATGATCGCCGATATAGCCAAGCTTTTCCATGTGTCTGCAAAAGGTCCGAAATCGACGGTCTCTTGCCAATCCCGGCACGTTCTCCAGTATGACCGCCCTTGGGCGTAATCCTACCACGAAACGTTCGAACTCAAAAATGAGGTTATTCATTGGGTCGCAGATACGCCGTGAACCGTTCAGAGTCCGCATAGTAGAGAATCCCTGACACGGAGGGCAGCCAGCCAACAGGTCGAGTTCTCCCTTGCGTACCCCGAGTCGTCTCTTCAGGACTGCGACCGTTAGCTCCCGTATGTCCTTCTCCCACACGTGGACTTCGGGGTGGTTGGCGGTATATGTCCTAACAGAAAGTGGGTCGTTGTCTATGGCACCGAGAAGATTGAACCCCGCCCGCTTTAGTCCTTGAGTGAGGCCGCCGCAGCCGCAAAAGAGGTCCACTGCTGTCAGTCGACTTTTGCCGTTTATACGCCTACGCATCGTCAATTACCTCGCTCCATAGGCCCACGGGCGGGTTGTTCGCCCGTTCCTTGTCCTTGTGCTCGTAGGATTCAATTGGACGTTTATTGTCGGTTGTCTTCTTAGCCATAATAACGCAATGAAAAGGTTAGACGAAAAGGACCTTAGCTCAAGTGTGAAAGTAACAGACCCATAGGATTTGAATTTTCTTTGGCTTGTCTAAATCGTTTGTTCCGGTTTTGTTGGGGGTATGGCGGATAAGAAGATTAAGAGGGCGATTTCTCCCACTAGGGCGGAGGATTATCCTGAGTGGTATCAGCAGGTGATTAAAGCCGCGGATTTGGCGGAGGCTTCTCCGGTGCGGGGTTGTATGGTGATCAAGCCGTGGGGTTATGCCCTGTGGGAAAATATTCATCGGGAGCTGGATGTGATGTTCAAGGAGACGGGCCACAAGAACGCTTACTTCCCGCTTTTCATTCCGATGAGTTTCATGGAGAGGGAGGCGGCGCACGTGGAGGGTTTCGCCAAGGAGTGCGCGGTGGTGACACATACGCGCCTGGAGATGGGTAAGGATGGCAAACTGGTTCCCGCTTCTCCGCTTGAGGAGCCGTTGGTGGTGCGTCCGACTTCGGAGACAATTATCGGGGAGATGTTTTCGCGCTGGGTGCAGAGTTACCGGGACTTGCCGTTGCTGATTAATCAGTGGGCGAACGTGGTGCGTTGGGAGATGCGCACGCGGCTTTTTCTGCGCACTTCGGAATTTCTATGGCAGGAGGGGCACACGGTGCACGCGTCGAGCGAGGAGGCCGAGGAGGAGACGCGCATGATACTGGGGCTTTACGCGGACTTTGCCGAAAATTTCATGGCGATGCCGGTTATCCAGGGCGAGAAGACGGAGGTGGAGCGTTTCCCGGGCGCGGTTACGACTTACAGCATCGAGGCGATGATGCAGGACCGCAAGGCGTTGCAGTCGGGCACTTCGCATTTCCTGGGCCAGAATTTTTCAAAGGCCAGTGAAATCATGTTCCTGGACCGCGATGGCGAGCGTCAATATGGTTGGACGACTTCGTGGGGTGTTTCGACCCGGCTGATCGGCGGCATTATCATGACTCATGGCGATGACGACGGGTTGGTGCTGCCTCCGCGTTTGGCGCCGAGTCAGATTGTTATCCTGCCGGTGGTGCCGAAGGAGGATAAGCGCGCGGAAGTGCTCGAGTATTGCGCGAAGTTGCGGGAGCAGTTGCGCGAAATTTCCTGGAACGGCCGCAAGCTCGAGGTCGAGCTGGACGACCGCGACTTGCGTGGCGGCGAGAAGAAGTGGCAATGGGTGAAAAAGGGCATACCGGTCTGGGTCGAGGTGGGGCCGCGGGACGTGGCTTCGGATTCGTTGGTGATGGGGCGGCGCGACCTGGGTCCGGGCGAACGCACAGAGCGGCCCCGTGTTGAATTTATCAAAACCGCAGGGGACCTGCTCGACGATATTCAGAAAAACCTATTTGAGCGCGCCAAGAGCTTCCGCGCGAAACACACCCAACGCATCGACTCGAAGGAGGACTTTTATGCTTTCTTCACGCCGCAGAACGCAGAGAAGCCGGAAATCCACGGCGGGTTTGCGATGGCGCACTGGAACGGCGACCCGGCGGTCGAAAAGCAGGTGGCCGAAGACCTCAAGGTGACGGTGCGCTGCATTCCAGTCGATGCCGAGCCGGAGGAAGGCCGTTGCGTCATCACCGGCGAGCCGAGCAAGCGCCGTGTTGTCTGGGGCAAGGCGTATTGATTTTTAAAGCCCCGGAGCGGATTAAAGCTGATCTATCAGGATCCGTGCCAGCCGGCGCATGGAGGGCTTGCTGGGATAATCGGGATCGACGGCCAGTTTTTTGCCCAGGGCCACTTTTTCGGGGCGGATACGCGGAGAGCTTTTTCCGGTGCCGATATCAACGGCTTTACCGATCTGGAAGTCCCAATCATTCCCTGCGGACCGCTTTTTTTTGGAAGGCGGTTTTCTCCGGGCGTGTTTCCGATCTCCTGGTTTACCTGATTTCATGTAATGGGCTAGGTGCTAGGTGTAAATCGGCGTGAGACGGCGGCTCTTTACCCATTTGTTTCATGAATAGAAGAGAAAGGGCAAAGGTTCCCGCCGCCGTCCCGCACCTGCGGGACTATGGCGCGGCAGGGCAAAGGTCAATGGATAGTTGGCAATGGTCAATGTGGAGTGGTCAATTGTGTTTGGTCGTTGATGATTGCATTGTATATATATGACATTTGGTTTTAGACAAGAGATTCGGGCGTTTGTGCAATGCATCCATTTTTTCTGATAGCGGGAGTTGTATTGGGCTTGGTTTTTTCCGTTACCACCGTAGCGGGAGCGGTCTGGTGTGTGCAGATTTCGATGCGACGCGGTTTCATGTCAGGGCTTGCGGCCAGCGGCGCCATAGCGGCGGCTCAGGCGTTCTGGGCATTTCTTGCGGCGTTCATTATTTTCAAGTGCGGTGGGTTTGGATACCGCTATGATTGGTTGTTTCGCATTTGCGCAATCCTGATACTTGGTTCGATGGCTCTGACTGTCTTTCAGGCCCAGCGCATACAATCCATTAATTACACCGGTCCGATTAAAGGAGTATTTAAAGTATTTAAAACCACTTTGGGCATTGCGCTTACCATGCCGATGCGCTTGCCCGGATATTTGGCGCTTTTGGTGTCCGTGAGCTTGCATTACCGACCGCGTGGAGTAGGTGATGCCCTGCTTCTGGGGGTCGGAGTAGGCGCCGGTTCGCTGGTCTGGTGGCTGTGGTTTGTAGTGTTGGCGGTTCTTTTCGGTCAACGTGTGCCAGAGCCTGTTACTCTGAAGTCGATGAACAAGCTGAAGACGCTGGCAGGTTCGGTTTTACTGGCCTTGATGCTAATTGGCGCCGCGCCGTTGGTGCCGGGATTTAAGTAAAGGCGGAAAGGGGAAGGGGCAGTGTGGCAAAAGGGCAAAGGTTCAGAGGGACAGAGGGGCAGAGGGGCAGAGGATGTGCAGGCTTTGCCGGTTATATTATTTATGTGAAATTTGCAAATTAAGAGATTTTTAAGATCGACATTGGGTACAGATGGGCTTATATTTCAACACCTGCTTTAATGATTACCACAAAGCTAATCTGTAGGAAGAGAAAGATGCGGAGACCGCCCGTTTTTAGCATTGGCACTTTCTTGTTCATGCTCTCCGCTATTCCCGCTTGGGGCGTGCTCATCGAAACGACATGGACCGGGGGCACGGGCAACTGGAACAGCACCGCCAATTGGTCCGGTGGCGTCGTGCCCAACAATGGCACGGATGATTACAACGTCCTAATCGATGGTGGCGTAACCGGTACCGCCTCGGTCGTCTCCATCGACATCAGTCCCACCATAACCGGCTTTGCCATAGACAGCGGGGACACACTGGGCATTAACAATGCCATAACGCTGATCCTGGAGGCCGGCGGCACCTATACCAATGACGGCACGTTGAATATAAACGGCACGGGCAGCACCACCCAACTGAAGGTGAGCGGAGGGACGGTGACCCTCGGGGGCACCGGTGCGATTACCCTGTCGGACAGGACGGCCAACCGAATAATCGGGGTGGTCAGTACAGATGTGATCGAGCTCAGCAGCGGACAGAGCCTGAGCGGCGCCGGGCAGATCGGCGTCAACTTCACGGGGCTGACCAATCGCGGGCTCATCAATGCCACTGGAGTTAACACCCTCACTATTGACCCGAGCGCTACGGGGGTGCTCAACACCGGCACGATTAAAGCGACCGGCTCCGGAGGGCTGATTTTAACCGGAGGGACCTTTACAAACTTTGAAGGGGCGCTCGACGGCCTGATCGAAGCGGCGGGCGCGACGGTTACAGTGACCAGTTCGACGGTAAGCGGGGGCGATGTCACGTTGACTGGAGCGGGCACGCTTAAGTTGAACACTGCGACGATAAGCGGTGGCACGCTGGACATCAGCACAACGGGTCTTTTGGAGACGACCAGTGGCACGAGCACTATTGGGGGGGGTGGTGACAAACCCCTCGGGCGGGGTGATCCGCATTGCCAACGCCACGAGCCTGATCCTGGAGGCCGGCGGCACCTATACCAATGACGGCACGTTGAATATAAACGGCACGGGCAGCACCACCCAACTGAAGGTGAGCGGAGGGACGGTGACCCTCGGGGGCACCGGTGCGATTACCCTGTCGGACAGGACGGCCAACCGAATAATCGGGGTGGTCAGTACAGATGTGATCGAGCTCAGCAGCGGACAGAGCCTGAGCGGCGCCGGGCAGATCGGCGTCGGCACTTCACGGGACTGACCAACCTTGGGCTCATCAATGCCACTGGAATTAACACCCTCACCATCAATCTCACGGGCACCGCTAAATTTACCAACGAAGGCACCCTTCGGGCCAGCGGGGCCGGCGGCCTGGTCTTCACCGAAGCGCTGACCAACACCGATACGCTCGAGGTGCTAACCGGCAGCACAGCGACCATCACCGGTAATTACGTGCAGACCCTCGGCAGTACCTTGGTGGACGGCATTTTCGATCCGACAGGCCTGGTCGATATCCAGGGCGGCTCCCTGTTTGGTTCGGGCACCATAAAGGCGGATGTGACCAATGCAGGCTCTATTTTCCCCGGCAGCTCGCCGGGTTTACTCACCATCGACGGGGCGTTGACCCTGCAGTCCACCTCGGTGCTAACCTTTGAACTCGGAGGCACTTTACAAGGCACCGAATATGACAGCATAAATGTTCTAGGAAATCTGAACCTGAACGGCGACATAGACATACTGTTCATTGACGGGTTTGAAAGCACAATCAGCGGTTCTGATAATTTTATTCTGATGAATGCTTTAACACTGGAGGGTGCATTCAGCACTGTGTCCAATAGAACTCGCTTCGACATTACCGGTGGCTACTCCTTTATCCTGAATTACGGTATTGGCAGCTCCTTTAGCGCAACCCAAGTGGTGTTGACCGACTTTGTCATTCCCGAGCCCTCGACCTATGCCCTGTGGCTGGGTCTGGCATCGCTTGGAGTCATGTTGCTTCGCCAAAAGCGTCGAGGCGCCGTACGGTGATCTACTTCAGCTGGTCGAAGGATTTTTGCAACAGTTCCAGGTTGCCGGCGCCACCGGTTTTTTCACGCATTTTTTCAATGAGGCTGTATTCGAGTTCGTTCTTTGACGGGCGATTATTTTCATAGAACACACCGAAGCGGCCGGGCCAGGGTTCGTCGGCCAGGCGGTAGGCCGCTAGTTCATCTGTTACGTCGTGGCGGTCTTCGTCCTCTGGAGTGTTGTCGAATTTCTTTTCCTCGATAATGATGAACTCACCGCCTTTTCGAGGTATGCTGGTATCGAAAGCGCCGGGGTAAAATTCCACACATTCGGATAGGCATTCGATGACGGAAAAGCCCTTGTGCGCAAAAGCCCGTTCGTATATTTCAAGCATATGCTTTACCTGCGTAGCGTGAGTGCGGGCGACAAAAGTGGCTCCGCTGTTCACCAGCTTTTTCATGGGGTTGATGGGTTGGTCGAAAGCGCCTGTGGGGTCGGTTTTTGATTTGAACCCGATGGGGGAAGTAGGCGAGGTTTGTTTCTTGGTCAGCCCGTAAACAAAATTGTCCATGATGACATAGGTGAGGTTTATGTTTTTGCGGGCTCCATGGTCGAGGTGGTTGCCCCCGATTGAAAAACCGTCTCCATCACCGCCGAATACGAAGACATGGAGGTCTGGACGCGAGAGACTGACGCCCGAGGCGAATGGCACCGAGCGGCCGTGGATGTAGTGTCCGCCATATGTATTTACAAAGTAAGGGAAACGCGAGGAACAGCCGATGCCCGCCAAAGTGACAATGTTCTCATGTGGGATTTGAAGTTTTTCGAGTGTTTTGTAGAATGCGGCCAGCACGGCGAAATCACCGCAACCCGGGCACCAGGTCGGGATGTCCGCAGAGAGCATTTTTTTGGTCAATTTTTCGCGCGGGGCCTGGTTGGGGGCGGCGCTTGAATTGGTGGTGGTTTCCATGGTTGGTTAGTTGGGTTTAGTTCAATCCCCCGGGTAAGCGGAGTATGTGGCCACGGCATCGCCGGCCATCCGTTTTATGCCTTGAAGGATTTCGGAAACGCTGAAGGTTAGCCCGTCGGTTTTGGTGATACTGCGGATGTGGGGGTTGCAGGTTTTGGCCCGCAAAATGCCGGCGAGTTGGCCGTAGCCGTAGAGGCCTTCATCGTTCATTTCGACCACAAATATTTGGCGAAAGCGGCTGAAAATTCGCCTTAAGCCTCGGGGAAGGGGATGGAGGTGGCGCAGGTGCAATTGCGAGAGACTCTCACCATTGTTCCTGGCCAGTGTAACTGCTTCACGCACGGGTCCCCAAGTGGAACCCCATCCCACTAACAGGATATCGCCCTCCTTCTCTCCGAAAACCTCGGGCAGGGGCAGCTCATCCATCAGTTGTTTGATTTTATTGCGGCGCTTGGCTGTCATCTTCATGTGCAACTGTGGATTGGCTGTGGGATGGCCGGCTTCGTCATGCTCTAGCCCGGAAACAACCGGGTAGGTGCCGTCCTCCATGGGTGAACCTGGAGGGGCATGTTGTGTGATGCGGTCCAGCGCATAGGGCAGATAGTTCTTGGGTCTGCGTGCCAGGTCAGTGGTTTCCTGGACCATTAATTCCTTTAGGTTTGGTTCGTAAAAAGCCTCAATGCGTGTGGCCAGGGATTGGTCGGATAAAATAATAACCGGTGTGCTGTATTTGCGTGCGATGCGGGCGGCTTCCAGGGCTGTGTAAAAACAGTCCTCCACATTCAAGGGAGCCAGCACCACCCTCGGGGCGTCGCCATGGCTTCCATAGATGGCTTGCATGAGGTCGCCCTGCTCGACATTAGTCGGCAGACCTGTACTGGGACCTCCGCGTTGGACATTAACTATGATCAAGGGCATCTCCGCCATGACCGCCCAACCGAGCGCTTCCATTTTCAGCGACATGCCGGGACCTGAGGTGCCGGTCACCGCTAAATGTCCGCCGTAAGAAAAGCCGAGGGCCAACGAGACCGCCCCCAACTCGTCCTCGGCCTGAACAAATATACCGCCGTATTTTGGCAGTTCGTTGCGCAATATTTCCATGACGGCCGACCACGGCGTTATAGGATAACCAGCGCCGTAGCGCACACCGGCTGCCAGCAGTCCATAGGCGAGCGCATGGCTGCCGTCCATGGTGACTTGCTTGCGGTCCTGCTTTCGGTCGCTCGTGGAGAATTTGTAATAACGGTCCAGAACATTATCAACCGTGAAGGCATAGCCCGCGTCGAAGGCCAGCAAGGCGTTGCGCAGTACCCCCTGGCCCTTGCTGCCGAGGCGTTCGGTAATAAGCCCGCGCAGTTTTTCCACGTTGAGCTGGAAAATCCGGGCCAACAAGCCGAGCGTGAAAATATTTTTGCCCTTCCGTTTGGCGGTCCCCCCAACAGCCTCGACAGTCAGACCTGTTATCGGCACACCGACATACACAAACCGCTTGTCCTCCAGGTCGGGTCTCACATGATCGGAATCATAGAGGAGCACCCCGCCATCCCGCAGCGATGGTAGATGGTCTGCATAACTGTCCTGGTAAAAAGCCACGAGAAAATCCGTCTTGTCGCCGGCCGAGAGCACCTCTCCGGTGCCCATACGCACCTGGAAGATCGACGCCCCCCCGGCAATCGTCGAGGGAATGGTCATGTAAGTCATGACATCCTGATCGCTGCGTCCGGCCAACTTGGCCAGAAATCCACCAATGGATTGAATGCCGTCCTGGGAATTTCCAGCCAGGCGGATGACAATATCCTGAACGAGTTCTTCTCGGGCTCCATCAGGTTTTGCGGTTTTGGGTGAACCGCGCTTTATCCGAGGTATCATAAAAATATATTTCTTACCTTGGTGTTGGGTATGTCAACCAGATTTGGGCAACTGAACCTCTATGACCGCTTCCATTCTATGGGCGGGAGTATCTACTCCTTGTCTGAAATTGATTTTTCGGAAATCACCAGTTCCAGTTTGCTTAGAACCGCCGACGAGTCGAAAGGTTTGACGATGTAGCCGTTCACCTGCGCGTCTGCGGACTTGATCATTGTACCTAACGAGTTGTCACCCGTGATGATAATAATGCTAATATGAGCCAAATCAAGGCGCTTCTTTACTTTTGCCACCAATTGCAGTCCGCTGACCGGTCTCATAATCTGGTCGGTAACGAGGATATCCACGTGGCGGTCATCTAGAATCTTCATAGCTTCATAGCCGCCGGCCGCCTCATGGACGCGATGGCCCGCCCGGTTGAATATGCTGCTCAGTATACGCAGATAGGTAACCTCGTCCTCTACTACTAATATATCCATGTGTCCCCCAATTTCAGGCTATATCGGCTTTTTAACGTATCGATTAACCGGAAAGCGATAATGACCAAGGACTAATAAACCAATGACCGCTAACTGATGATGCACATAAATCATTCGTTTAACTTGCCGCAAAGCCAAAGGCCATTACAGTTTAACTGATCTTGCGTTTTTACTAATTCCAATAGGAGGTGTGATATGAAATTGAACCTGAAAGCATTTGCCCTGGCTTGTGGAATATTGTGGGGCCTAAGTGTGTTTTGTTTGGCCTGGTGGCTTATTTTTAGGGAGGGAGTTGGTGCCGACCCGACTGTTTTAGGCCGCATGTACCCCGGATTTTCCATCACCCCGGTGGGATCCGTTATTGGTCTTGCCTGGGGATTCCTTGACGGGGCCATAGGCGGAGCCATATTCGCCTGGCTTTATAACTGTTTGTTGTGCCGAGGGGATAAGACGCAGGCCGAGCCGGTGTCCCCATCCGAAGCTTCCGAGTAAGCATTATTTGTTCAAAACGCCCGTTATCTGTTCCAGGGCATTGATCACGTTTTGCCGGCTATTGAAACCGCTCAGACGTATGTGGCCCTCACCGCAGCGGCCGAAACCGCTGCCGGGGACACAGACGACCCCGGCTTTTCCCAGCAACAGGTCGAAGGATTCCCAGGATTCGCTTCCGGTGTGAATCCATACATAGGGTGAGTTTTCGCCGCCGGCACAGTTGTAACCGAGGTCGATCATGGCCTGCCGGATCAACCCGGCATTCTCCAGGTAAAAATCCGTTAAGACTTTAACTTGTTGCCCGCCCTCCGGTGTGTAAACGGCCTCTGCGGCTCGTTGCACCGGGTAGGCGACGCCGTTGAACTTGGTGGTCTGTCTGCGGCTCCAAAAGGCGTGAATAGATTGCTCTGCGCCTTGGGCATCAACGGCTTTCAGTTCCCTGGGTACAACCGTGAAAGCACACCGAGTACCCGTAAACCCTGCATTTTTGGAAAAGCTGCGCAGTTCAACTGCGACTTGTCGCGAGCCCTCGATTTCGAATATGGATTGAGGCAAAGAATCGTCACGGATATAGGCCGCGTAGGCGGCATCGAAGATGATGAGAGCCTTGTGTTCGAGTGCGTAATCCACCCAGTTGCGCAATTGGTCACCAGTGGCAGTGGCGCCTGTGGGGTTGTTGGGGAAACAAAGGTAAATCAAATCGACCGGCTCCGAAGGAAGCTCCGGCGCGTAATTGTTTTCCGGCCGGGACTCCAGGTAAACCAGGTTTTCATAACGGCCGTCTTGCTCCAGACTCGTTCGCCCGGCCATTACATTGGTATCCACGTAAACGGGATAAACCGGGTCGGGCACTGCCACGCGTATATCGTTGGCGAAGATTTCCTGGATATTCCCGGCATCGCACTTCGAGCCGTCGCTGACAAAAATTTCATCGGCCGATATGTTCACTTTTCGGGCCTGGTAATCGTGCTTTGCGATCGCCTCGCGCAAGAAATCATAACCTTGTTCCGGTCCGTAACCTCGAAAGGTTTCCCGCTGCCCCAATTCATCCACCGCCTTGTGCATGGCATCCCGGCATGCTGCCGGGAGAGGTTCTGTGACATCGCCTATGCCGAGGTTGATAATCGGCCTTTGCGGGTTTGCCTCTCGGAAGGCGGCCACCCGATTGCCGATTTCCGAAAACAGGTATGCGGTCTTCAGTTTCAGGAAATGCTCGTTAATCCGAATCATGATATCTATTGTCCGGAGACATATCTAGCATGTTGATAAATTTTCCGTTCGGTTGGACTTGTTTAATTGGCATTTTTCCATAAATTCGATTCCAACAGTCACCATCAATAAAAACTCGACAAGGAATGGGACTGTATCCTCCATCGAATCAAATGCAAGTAATTGAATCCATAATTGAAATGCAGGAAGTAGCTGCCAGGCTTCGCTCCAGGCGCGGAGGCAAGACCACCGCGTTGGTGCCGACCATGGGGCATTTGCACCCGGGCCACCTCAGTCTGGTAAAATTGGCAAAAAAGAAGGCCGACACCGTTGTCCTCTCACTATTTGTCAACCCAACCCAATTCGGAATTAATGAGGATTTCAATAAATATCCGCGCGACCGACAACGCGACCTCGAATTGTGTGAGGAGCATGGTGTGGACATCGTATTTGCTCCTCCCGTCAGAAAAATATTTCCGCCGGGATATTCAACCTATATAAAGGAGGACAGGCTCAGCACAGAGCTCTGCGGCCTGTCCCGACCCGTATTATTTCGCGGGGTGTGCACCATCGTCATCAAGCTCTTGAATATTATGCGGCCCGACATCCTGTTCCTCGGTCGCAAAGATGCCCAGCAGGCCGCGGTCGTTAAAAAAATGGTGCGCGACCTGCATATTCCGGTCAGAGTCCTCTTGGGTACAACTATACGCGAGAAAAGCGGTCTGGCGATCAGTTCACGAAACATCTACCTCAACGAAACACAAAAGAGGGACGCCACCATAATCTACCGGGCCCTCTCCAAGGCTCGAAACATGGTCAAGGAAGGGATAATTAATGTCGACCGCATCAAGGCCGAGGTTAACCATATTTTGTCTTCGGTTAGGCGCATCCGCATCATTTACGTGGACATTGTCGAAAAGGATTCCATGGAGCCGCTCCGCGAAATCGTTCCCCGCCGCTCCCTCATCACCGTCGCCGTCTGGTGCGACGAAGTGCGCCTCATCGACAATATTGTCGTTTAAATATTAGGCCAAGCTTCCGGCCCGACTCGCATATCGCAGCAGAGCAGTTATTGCCTTACTCGTCTCCCATGTCTCACGAATTCGATGTTATCGTGGCCGGCAGCGGCATCGCCGGACTTAGCTTCGCCCTCAAGGTGGCCGCCGAGGGGTTTTCGGTTGGCATCATAACCAAGAAAACACGGGCTGAGTCCAACACCAATTACGCTCAGGGAGGCATTGCCTCGGTCACTTCCGAGGATGATGATTTGGAATTGCACGTTCGCGACACACTCGAAGCGGGCGACGGCCTTTGCGACGAAGAGGTGGTGCGCGAAATTATCAGTGACGGGCCGAGCCGGGTGCGCGAGTTGATGGAAGTCGGAGTGCATTTCTCGCACTTGCCCGACGGGAGCTTTTCCCTCGGCCGGGAAGGCGGACACTCGAAACGCCGGGTGCTTCACGTGCAGGATGTCACCGGCAAGGCCATCGAGTCGGCTTTGCTGAGGGCCGTGGCACGCAACCACAACATCAAGATGCTGGAGCATTTTTTTGCCGTCGATCTTATTACCCTGCAAAAGCTGTCCCGGTCCGGTCTGGCAGTGCCCAGTTCCGAAAACCAGATTGCCGGTCTCTACGCTCTGGACACCAAGACCGGAAAGGTGACTGCTTTTCGCACGCAGGCGGTCATGCTGGCAACCGGCGGAGTGGGGCAGGTTTACCAATACACGACCAATCCCAAAATCGCCACAGGTGACGGGATCGCCATGGCTTGTCGGGCGGGCGTGGAACTGCACAACATGGAGTTCATCCAGTTTCATCCGACTACCCTCTACACCACCGGCGAGGAACGGTTCCTCATCAGCGAAGCCGTGCGCGGTGAAGGAGCCATTTTGCGCGACGCCGAGAGCCGTCCTTTTATGAAACGCTACCATCCCAACGCCGACCTGGCGCCCCGCGACATCGTCGCTCGCGCCATAGACAGCGAGATGAAACAATCTGGAGCGCAACACCTTTGGCTGGATATCACAGGGCATCCCGAAGATGTGCTGGCTGAAAGGTTTCCCAATATCTTCGAATCCTGCCAGCGTCACGGCATCGATATATCACGTGACTATATACCGGTAGTGCCGGCCGCCCATTACCTCTGTGGCGGAGTACGTACCAACCTGCGGACCGAGTCCAGCCTGCCCGGTCTCTACGCCTGCGGAGAGGTGGCCTGCACCGGCCTTCATGGCGCCAACCGCCTGGCCAGTAACTCCCTCCTCGAAGCCGTCGTCATGGCACACAGGGGCGCCCAGGCTGTTGTCGACTATCTCGGCGAGCATAAATCATCAGAAGTCACCTTGCCCGATTGGATCGATGGCGATATGCAGGACAGCGATGAGCGGGTAGTTCTTACCCACAATTGGGAAGAACTGCGGCGCACCCTCTGGGACTACGTGGGCATCGTGCGCACCACCAAGCGCCTGGAACGTGCCCGCACCCGCATAAAGAACCTGGCTAACGAAATCCACGACTACTACTGGAACTTCAAGGTCGAGCCCAAACTGTTGGAGCTGCGCAACCTCATCCAAGCCGCCGAACTCATCGTCGAAAGCGCCCTTCAGCGCAAAGAGAGCCGTGGCCTGCACTACACCCTAGATTACCCCGAAAAACGCCCGGAAGCTATCAACACCGTCATTCAACGACGGGACAGGTGAATTATTTTGTGGTGCTCACCGACTGATTTAGCTTTAATAGAGGCCAAATCCCAAATGTAGAATATGCAGGACTCGTTAAATGCGGTCAATGAGGTGCTCGAAACCGTTCTTATGGTCGAGCCGGGAACTACGAATTTCTTCATCCTGCTAGGCGTGGGTCTGGGAGCCATGCTCGTTTTCGGCAAACCGGTTGCCGGCCATGTATTCGGCGGCAAAAGTGGTTGGGTCGCCTCATTTTTAGGCATGGCCTTACCGGCAGCAATACTCATACTGGGTCTGGCGGCGGTTGACCTCTATTTGTCGGGACAAATCGAATCGAAGACTTGGCAAATGGTTGCCAAAATCGCCTCGGGGTTAATAACACTCCTGCTTGGGTGTGCGTTGTCGGGCAAATTTCTGTTGCGCATCAGTGTGGTAAGGAGCCTTGCCGCTGTGGTTCTAATTTGCGCAGCATCCTACGCTTGCGTGTATATGGGCTATTATGCCTTGGAATCATTTGCAGCGGGCGCGAAACAAGCCGAATCCCGTCGCGACCGCTTGGAGCATTAAGATTTAAACCAAGGTTTTTAACCGGGGTTTAAATTTAAGTATTTCCGCTGCGTTTAAAGGGTCTTGGTCGGCGTTTTTACGGGTCGCCGGACTAATCGCAAAATTTGCGAGAATATAAGCCGCTATATTTCAGCAGGTTGTGGAGCTCGCGTAAAATTTTGGCACAGACGTTGCTAAAGTTTTGTCCGTTCCGCGAATTTTCACGCAAAAATAACTCGTCGAATCGAACTCTGAGAGGAGTTTCTCCGAAATTTGTCATGGTATCCATAAAGCTTCAACCCGACATCGATCTGCACACCGCGGTCAACAAGAAGCGCATCAACGGAACGCGTGCTTCGCGCATCGCCCTGCAGATCGATGAACCCGCGGACCCCCGTCTGGTCGAGCGATACATGCCCTTGGTCAACCGGGTATTGAAGACGATTGTTAAACATCTGCCCAGGCACGTGGATGTCGACGACCTGCACGGTATTGGAGTACTCGGTTTGATAACTGCCCTGCCCAAATACGATCCCCTGAAGGAAAAGACTTTCAGTGGCTACCTCGTCCTGCGTATCCGCGGCGCCATTATCGATGAATTAAGGCGTATGGATTACTTGCCGCGTACCGCCCGTGCTCGGGCAGTTTCACTACGGAAGACCTCGGAACGCCTCGAGCAACGATACGGCCGCCAGGTCCGGGACCACGAAATCCGCCGGGAAATGGGTCTCGGTGATGCCGAGTTCAGGGTTTTACGCCAACAGATTCAGCCCATTACATTCATATCCCTCAATCATCCCGATTTAATGACCGAGGAACTAAACTTCCATGAAGTCATGACCGAGGAAAATCAATCCAATGGCTATGATCAAGTGCAACACAATGAGTGGCGCAGGATGCTTTTCCTCAATATCCGCAAGCTCCCTACCCGTCAACAAAGTATACTTTTGATGTATTATTTCGGGGGGCTGCGTTTCAACCAGATCGCCCGGATTTTCTCTGTCAGCGCCCCACGCATTTGCCAGATTCACCACAAGGCTCTGAAAAACCTTCGCCAGCTCATGACGCACGTCCATGTCCCCTGATCAGGTGGTGGATTGCAGAGGTTCAAAGGGACAAAGGGACAAAGGTTCAGAGTGGCAGAGGTAAAGAGGGACAGAGGTTAAAAGGTTCAGAGGGGCCCGCCGTCGTCCCGCACCTGCGGGACTATGGCGCGGCAGTGCAAAGGGGGAGAGGTTCATAGGTTAAGACCAAAGACTTGGGACCAAGGACCAAGTACTAAGGACATAAGACCAAAGACAATTTAATCTAGACATCGGGGTGAATTTCCCTATAAAGGGCGTCCTTAGTTCACTCTAAATTGTAATCCTGATGCCTGGTTTGTCTCCGCGAAATATTAAGATTGTTCTCGGAAGCAGGATACCGGTATTGCCGGTGGGGTTCATTATTCTTGTATGTTCCGCTCTTCCCGCCTGGGGCGTGCTCATCGAAACGACATGGACAGGAGGCACGGGTAACTGGAATGTTGCCGGTAACTGGTCCCCAGCTGCCGTGCCCAACAATGGCACGGATGAATACAACGTCCTCATCGATGGGGGCATAACCGGTACCGCCTCGGTCGTCTCCCTAGATATCAGTCCCACAATAACCGGCTTTGCCATCGACAGCGGTGACACACTGGGCATCAACAACGCCACGACCCTGACGTTGCAGAGCAGTGGGACCTACAGCAACAATGGAACTTTGAGCCTCAACTCGTTGGGCAACCAGACCAATCTGGTGATAGGCAGCATCACGGGCGGCGAAACTTTAACTATCGGAGGCACGGGAACTATCAGCCTTTCCAACAATACAAACAACCGCATCTACGGAGCGGCCGGCACCAACCGGCTGGTACTCGGAAGCGGGCAGACACTTAAAGGCGCCGGGCAGATCGGGGTCAATCTCCTGGCTCTGACAAACCAGGGAACAATCGAGGCCACGCTATCCAATAGCCTGACCATCGACCCAAGCGCCTCGGTGTGATCAATACCGGGACCTTGCAGGCCAACGGGGGCACGCTGCGCCTTACAGGTGGAAGCTACACAAATACCGGCGGCCTAATACAGGCCCTTGGATCCTCGGTGGTAGAGTTAAATGGAGCCAACGTTGTGGGTGGAACATTAAGCACCGGCGGCACAGCTGTTATTCGCAACACCGTCACCTCTACCCTGGATGGCATTACCCTCAACGGAACCCTTGAGCAGAACAACGCCACGACCCTGAACCTGTTGGGAACCATCACAAACAACGGGAACATTAAAATGAACTCGTTGGGCAACCAGACCAATCTGGTGATAGGCAGCATCGCGGGCAACGAAACGGTTACAATAGATGGCACGGGCACAATTACCTTTTCCAACAATACGAACAACCGCATCTACGGAGCGGCTGTTACCAACCGGCTGGTACTCGAAAGCAGCCAGAGCATCACCGGCGCCGGCCAGATCGGAGTCAACTTAATGGCCCTGACCAACCTGGGCACCATTGATGCCAATGTCTCAAATAGCCTGACCATCGACCCAAGCGACTCCGGTGTGATCAATAAAGGCACATTAAAGGCTAGTAGCGGAGGCACCCTGATACTCAAAGGTGGTACGTTTACCAATTTTGAAGGTACGACGAACTATTTGATCGAGGCCGACGATGGTTCGGAAGTGCAATTAAATGGAGCCACCGTGGTGGGTGGTGTGCTGAGCACCAGCGGCACAGGGTTTTTTCGCAACACCGTCACCTCTACCCTGGATAGCCTTACACTCAACGGAACCCTTGAGCAGAACAACGCCACGACCCTGAACCTGAAGGGAACCATCACAAACAACGGGAACATTAAATTGAACTCGTTGGGCAACCAGACCAATCTGGTGATGGACGAGGCCACGGTAACAATAAATGGAGCAGGGGCAATTACCCTTTCCAACAATACGAACAACCGCATCTACGGGACACTCGTTGCAAACCGGCTGGTGCTCGAAAGCGGGCAAACAATTTCCGGCGCCGGCCAGATCGGAGTCAACTCAATGGCCCTGACCAACCTGGGCACCATCAACGCCAATGTCTCAAATAGCCTGACCATCGACCCAAGCGACTCCGGTGTGATCAATAAAGGCACGTTAAAGGCTAGTAGCGGAGGCACCCTGATACTCAAAGGTGGTACGTTTACCAATTTTGAAGGTACGACGAACTATTTGATCGAGGCCGACAATGGTTCGGAAGTGCAATTAAATGGAGCCAACGTTGTGGGTGGAGTGCTGAGCACCGTCGGCACAGGATTTTTCCGCAACACCGGCACCTCTACCCTGGATAGCCTTACACTCAACGGAACCCTTGAGCAGAACAACGCCACGACCCTGAACCTGAAGGGCACTATCACCAACAACGGGAACATTAAAATGAACTCGTTGGGCAACCAGACCAATCTGGTGATGGACGAGGCCACGGTAACAATAAATGGAGCAGGGGCAATTACCCTCTCCAACAATACGAACAACCGCATCTACGGGACACTCGTTGCAAACCGGCTGGTGCTCGAAAGCGGGCAAACAATTTCCGGTGCCGGCCAGTTAGGAGTCAACTCCATGACGCTGACAAATAATGGAACAATCGAGGCTACCCAAGCCACACCTTTGACCATCAATCTCACAGGCATAACAGCGTTTACCAACGAAGGTACCCTGCGGGCTTCTGGCACCGGCGGCCTGGTCTTCACAGAAGCGCTCACCAACACCGATACGCTCGAGGTGTTAACCGGCAGCAAAGCGACCATCACCGGTAATTACGTGCAGACCCTCGGCAGTACCTTGGTGGACGGCATTCTCGATCCAACAGGCCTGGTCGATATCCAGGGCGGCTCCCTGTTTGGCTCGGGCACAATAAAGGCGGATGTGACCAATGCCGGATCTATTTTTCCCGGCAGTTCGCCGGGCTTACTCACCATCGACGGAGCGCTGACCCTGCAGTCCACATCGTTGCTTACCTTTGAACTCGGAGGTTTGACGCAAGGCGCCCAATATGACAGCATAAATGTTCTAGGGAATCTGAATCTGAACGGCGATATAGACATCCTGTTCATTGACGGGTTTCAAAACACAATCAGCGGTTCTGACAATTTTATTCTGATGAATGCCTTAACACTGGAGGGTGCATTCAGCAACGCGCCTAATGGAACTAGCTTCGAAACTGCCATTGGCTACTCCTTTATCCTGAATTACGGTGTTGGCAGCCCCTTTAGCGCAACCCAAGTGGTGTTGACCGACTTTGTCATTCCCGAGCCCTCAACGTATGCCCTGTGGCTGGGAATGATTCTGTTCGGAGTAGTTTTTGTGCGCCGGCGAAAAGAGGCGCTATAAAGTCAGAAGGCAGGAGGCGGAAGTTCTTCCACTCATTCGCTCCTTATTCCATTTGTGTCTTTCCTTTTTCTTGACCAAAGACCAAGGACCAAAGACTTTCTTCCCATTCTGCATTAGTGTGATGAATAACCTCGATAACCTTCTTGCCCTGGCCGAAAAGACGGCGCGTGCAGCCGGTGAGCTTTTGCGCGGAGAGGCCTCCACCTTGCGCCAGGTGAATTTCGAGGACAGCAAAGACGTCAAACTGCAGGCCGACCTGGATTCCGAAGAGCTGATACGCAATTTGCTCGCTGAGGCCTCATCTTGCCCGATGCTCGGTGAAGAGCAGGGAGGCGATACCGGATTGACCGATGGTAGCGACCCCTACTGGGTTATCGATCCATTGGACGGGACGCACAACTATCTACGGGAAGTGCCCATGACTTGTGTGAGTATCGGCCTTTTGCGCGGTGAGGAGCCGCTGCTCGGTGTCATTTACGATTTCAACCGCGACGAACTTTTTTCGGGGCTGGCGGACGGAGGTTTGTTCCTGAATGGTCGGGCGCATAAGCCGGTATGGGCCGGGACGATAGAGCAAGCTTCACTTACAACCGGTTTTCCAGTGGGACGCGATTTTTCGGTCGAGTCTCTCCAAGAGTTTATTGAGAAGGTTCAAGTTTATAAAAAGGTCCGCATGATCGGAAGCGCCGCCTTATCCATGGCCTACGTGGCCGCGGGCCGTTTCGATGCCTATTTTGAAGAAGGCATTCGGCTTTGGGATGTGGCGGCCGGACTCGCCTTGGTGCAAGCCGCCGGGGGAATAGTGCGCATGACTCGCACCGAGGATACGCCCTTGGCCTACAACATCTGGGCGGCAGGTAAAAAGGAATTCATTATCTGAAATGCGCCGGTTAACGGCGCGATATCAGGACCAGGTAAACGAGGTTGGCCAGAGAGGCGATGAAGGCCGCCACGTAGGTGTAGCTTGCGGCGTTGAGAGTCTTGGTCACGCCGGGCAACTCGTCCTGGTCGATGATGCCAAGGGTAGACAGTTGGGCCTTGGCGCGTCGGCTCGCATCGAACTCGACAGGCAGTGTGACCAGTTGAAAGACCGTTAAGACCAGGTAAACCAGAATGCCCAGCTTGATCAGTCCCAGCATTCCGAAAAAGAACCCTCCGATGATAACAAAAGGTAGAAGTTGTGAGGCAAAGTTGGTGATGGGGATGAGAGCCATCCGCAGCTGTAAGGCTTTGTATCCAACTTTATGTTGAATGGCATGACCGGCCTCGTGGGCGGCTACCCCTAGTGCGGCGAGGCTTGTGCCGTGGAAATTCTCTTCGCTGAGCGCAAGTTTCTTATTTCTCGGGTCGTAATGGTCGGTCAGATGTCCGCGAATGGGAACGATGTCCACATCGTCGATCCCGGCATTTTGCATTACGTAGTAGGCCGCCTCCCGGCCGGTGATACGACCACGGGAAGGCACCTGCGAGTATTTCTTATAAGTGCCGCTGACCTTCGCCTGCGCCCACAGGCCCACTATTATCGGCACGAGAATGAGTAACAGTACTGTCATTTTGAATTCCTTTCAATTGGGTATTTTAAATTATGCTCTTATTATATTTTTTATACAACCAAAAAGCGGATCCTGTTCCAGATAATGCGTAAAGGGGCAGAGGTCAGTATGTCCTTTTTCCGGATAGGATACGAGTCAATGACTCATGGAGCGTTTGCCCTTGTAATAAGTCCGTCTCGCTTCAGCAACGCTTGCAGGTCGGGTTCGCGTCCCATGAAATCGCGAAATAGCGCCGCCGGGTCCGCCGAATTTCCTTTGCTGAGGATTTTCTCCCTGAATTCGTGTCCTGTCTGCGGATTTAGGACGCCCTCCTTCTTGAAGCGTGTGAATGCGTCCGCCTCAAGCACCTCTGACCACTTGTAGGAATAATAACCCGCGGCGTAACCGGTACTGTCGGCGAAGAGATGACCGAAACGACGGATAAGAGGCTGAAAGGGCGTTTTTGATTTCGGGGTATATGCTGCCAGCATTTCACGCAGCAAATCATCCAACTCCCGCTCGGCGTAGCTAGGGTAGTGCATGTGAAGTTCGAGGTCCATTTTGCCTAGGGAAAGCTGGCGCATGGTGATTCGGGCGATCTGAAAGTTTCGCGCTTTGATCATTTTCTCAAATAACTCCTCAGGAATGACCGCGTCCGTTTCATAGTGCCGGGCAAACAGATCGAGGCTTATTCGTTCCCAACACCAGTTTTCCATGATTTGCGAAGGCAGCTCGACGAAGTCCCAGGCCACATTGACTCCGTTGAGCGATTTTATTTCAACTTCGCCGAGGAGGTGATGCAGCAAGTGGCCGAATTCGTGGAAGATTGTACACACTTCCTCGTGTGTAAGAAGTGCGGGTTTCCCGGGCAGGGGAGCAGTCAGGTTGCCACAGATAAGACCGAGATGCGGTTCGCGTCCGTCTTTCGCTGTGGGACCGCCGGTGCGCAGGTAATTCATCCATGCGCCGCCGCGCTTGGATTCACGCGGATGCCAATCGGCATAAAATGAACCCAGGTGCTTGTCCAGGCTATCCCGCACCTCGTAGTATTTAACTTGCGGATGCCAAACATCGATGGCGGCTTTTTCAATCTTTAGTCTTTGGCCCCTGGTCTTTGGTTCGGGGCCGAGAAAAACTGTCGGCTGTTCCACGATACGGATAGCGAAGATGCGTTCTGCGATTTTAAACATGCCGACGATTGTTTGATCGATGGGGAAGTAAGGGCGCAACTCCTCCTCGTCATAAGCGTAATTTTGCCGGCGCATCTTTTCGGACCAGTAGGCGGCCTCCCACGGCTCGACGGTCTCTTCCGTTTCTCCAATGACTTTCGATTTGAAAGCGGCCAGGTCGGAACACTCGCGCTCAAACGCCTCCTTTATTCGGCAATGCAAGTCCTCGACGAATTTCAGGGCCGCGCGTCCGCATTTTGCCATGCGGCGGTTCAGCGCCCAATCGGCGAAATTATCCTTGCCGAGCAGCCGTGCCTTTTCCTCGCGCAGAGCAAGAATTTTCCAGACAAGCCCGGTGTTGTCATATGGTTCATCCCTCCCAACCGCTTGGAAAGCCTCCCAGAGTTGCTTGCGCAGCGCTTCATCATCCAGGTATTTCATGGCCGGCAGGAATGACGGCGCATGTAGAGTCAAACGCCACTTTGGCCGTTCCTGTGAGCCGTGCTTCTTTTCTAGTGCATCCAGGCGAGCCGCTTCCCGCGCCATCGAGGGAAGTCCTGCCAACCTCGCCTCATCATCGACGATGAGTTCAAATGCATTTGTGCTGTCGAGCACGTTTTCTGAGTATTTTTGCGTGAGTTGGGCCAGCTCTTTCTGCAGGGCTTCAAAACGCTTCTTTTTGTCGGATGACAAGTCGGCTCCCGCGTCCCGAAAATCAGCCAGCGTTTCCTTCAAATATCTTTTGCGTACGCCGCTGAGACCTTTCGCCTCCTCAGTATCTGCGTAAGCTTTGATCACCTCCCAGAGCTTTTCGTTGAGCGCGATTGCGGCGTTGAATTCCGAAACCCGTGGTAGCATTTCGTTATGAGCCTTGCGCAGTTCCGGTGAATTGCACACGGCGTCGAGGTGGCTTACTTTTCCCCAGGCGATATTGAGGTCTTCGACGGCGTTTTCGAGGGCCAGCAAAGTATTTTCGAAGGTCAGGTCGCATCTGTCGGTATCAGCGAGAGCGTCCAGGCGCGACTGCGCTTCAGCCAGTGCCTCACCAATTCCCGGTTTAACCGCATCGGGCGTGAGCTTCGACCACGGTATTTCAAAACTGCTGTCTAAAAAGGAGAATTTCATTTAAAATAAATATCAACCGGATTTGGGCTACAGACCCATTCAAGTTGAAAAAACTATTTCTGGAAACAGAAAAAACATCCAGTTCCGCAGTTGCGGGACCACCCTGGGTTGGGCAACAGACTCCTCTACGACCGGATATTCGCCCTCCTCAGCGTAGGAGTACTATGTCCCGTAACGACCAAGACGTATCCACTTTCTGAATACAAAAAAGCGCTCTCCCACGCGCTCCAAACCCGGTTCGGAAAAATCCTTTTCACCGCAGATGTCTGACGCATCACTCCCGTGCGCAAAACCCGATTGACGACTCACCCCGATTCTGCATAAATCCCGCCTTCCCTCCCCGGAACCCACCAATTACACGGCGAGATAGCTCAGTTGGTAGAGCAGAGGACTGAAAATCCTTGTGTCCCCGGTTCAAATCCGGGTCTCGCCACCATTGATAATCAACGACTTACAAAATAATTTAAGAAATGTTAACAGGGATTGTGGGCTATTTGTGGTCTATTTTTGGGGTTCCGGTCAGCGTTAAAAAGACTAAGTCAATACTTAGCATCAACCGTACGGCTCTTGGTTAAGTTGTCAATCTCATCGAGATAATATCTGCAGGACATGTAAATTTTAGATAACCCCCAGTCCCTGGCTTTCCGTGAAAAGTATTTAGGGTGATACCCCAAAATTTTCGCCGCTTGTCTGGCAGTGATCGTTATTCTTCCCTCAGATTTATTAGGAGAAGAATTGTTTGAGTGATTTGCTGTCGGAGTTGGCGTATCTTTTATCAAACCGATAAGGTGCCGTTCCTGAAATCGTTCTATTAAGTGAGAGCGAATATCAGGATTCTGTAATGCCCCATCAAGCAACTCCTCAATAAATTTTTCAACATCATTTTGTAACAGAGGATGGCTCAATAGTGACTTTATAAAGTTTTTTTGAGGTTTTGACTGTGAAGCATTGATCATGGCCAATCAGCCGCAAAGCGGGCAGTCGTCTATCTTTTCGATGTTGAGAGAGACATCATCAACAAAACCGGCGAGACTAACTTCCCTATAGTTCCAGTGTTGACGAATCTGGAAATTTATGTGGAAATAGCATCCTCCACGCCTACGGCAACAATCTGACCTTGGACTCTGGAGTCCGCCAATTAATTGAAATGAAAATCACCACTGCATCGGTTTATCTCAGGCGCTTCATAGTCGGCTGCCTTCTTTTTGGCTCTCCCATCTTTCTTGAGGCAACCACAGCTTCAGAAGTATTTTCGGAAGAGCAACGTGCCTACTGGGTATTTCAGCCAATCTCAAAACCGGCAATTCCGAAAGTAAGAAACGCTGATTGGGTTCGAAATCCCATCGACGCCTTCATCCTTGATCACATCGAGGCACAAAGCATCACCCCCACCCCCGAGGCAAACCGCCGCACACTCATCCGGCGCGCCACGCTGGACCTGCTCGGCGTGCCTCCCACCGCGCAACAGATAGACGATTTTATCAACGACCCAGCTCCAGACGCTTACGAAAAACGGCCGCCTATGCAATTGCCCCGCCTCCTTTGCCCAAGCTGCCTCGCGCTCATATCAGGGAATGCCACTGATGTGGTAACAATCTGCATGTTAGATCATAATGGTCCATAACGGTGAAAAACTAGACCCCCAATCTTCATACATTGTATTGATATTTAACATACGTTTTAAACTGCTAGCGTTTTTAGTCGCGGGAACGATCACGATGATCGGAGGAAGCAGTTGGGCTGACGAAGCAAAAGGTCAGAGCTATCTCCAGTGGAATGCTATCGCTGAACTTCCACCTTCTGGTGACCAGTTAGAATCCTTAGGGGTTGCAGGCCCTTTTGTTGGAGTTCACAACGACGTTCTAATAGTAGCCGGAGGGGCAAACTTTCCTAAACCCTACTGGGGAAAAGAAAAGGTATGGCACAATGACATCTGGGTCCTTGAAAAATCCGGTGACTGGCATAGTGGCGGAGAATTAACGCGACCGATTGGATATGGAAGTTCAGTAACAACGGATCTGGGCGTTCTTTGCATGGGGGGAAACGATGCCTCAAAAACCTACGATGACGTCTTTCTGCTGAAATGGAATCCGGCCACCAAAAAGGTGCAGAGCGAATCCTTGCCCAGTCTTCCTTCGACACTGGTGTACGGGGCCGCAACCACGCTAGGCCAAAAAGTGTATCTGGCTGGTGGAAGCGAAACGAATGACCTATCTACGGCTTTGACAAACTTTTGGGTCCTGGATCTCGCCGAAAAAGGGGGCGACTCGTTCGCATGGAAAGAATTGCCCGCTTGGCCTGGGCCTTCCCGTGGATTTAATTTAATCGCTGCCCAGAATAATGGCCGGGAGGTCCAAATTTACGTTTTCAGCGGTCGACGCGTGGGCGAAAATGGCAAACTCGATTTTCTCAAGGACGCTTACGGATATAGTCCGTCAAATACTTCTTGGAAACGGCTTGCGGACTCGCCCGCATGCATGATGGCAGGCGAAGCGATCCCAGCCGGGCAAAATCATCTTCTGATAATAGGCGGTGCAGATGGATCCCTGTTCTGTAAGGCAGACGATTTAAAGGATGAGCATCCCGGATTTCCCAAGCAAGCCTGGGCGTATAACGCGCTTACCGATTCATGGCAGAAATCAGGCGAGGTTCCCCAAAATCACGTCACCACCCAAGTCGCGAAGTGGGGCGAAGACTACATTATCGCCTCCGGAGAAGTGCGACCGCGGGTGAGAACTCCAGTCATCTGGAAATTGGCCGCAGTCCCAACTGCTACATCCTTCGGAACCCTCAATTGGATTACCTTGATCGTGTACTTAGGTGGATTGTTGATTGTCGGATTCGTTTGCGCCCGGCAAACCCAATCTGCGGAAGACTTTTACTTGGGAGGCCGTTCAATTCCCTGGTGGGCGGCAGGTATCAGTATTTTCGGTACGACTTTAAGCGCCATCACTTACCTTGCCCTTCCCGCTCGGGTATTTGCCACCAACTGGTCGGTGATTATTCTCAATGTGGGCATCCTCATCGTTGCTCCATTGATTGCCTTCGCCTATATTCCACAACTACGAAAAATCAATGCAGTTACCGCCTACCAATTTTTAGAGGATCGCTTCGATATCGGTCTGCGGTTCTTCGGGAGTGCATCCTTTATCATCTTTCAATTGTTCCGCATGGGCGTAGTGGTGTTTCTTCCTGCACTGGCCTTAGCAGCCGTCACCGGCTTCAACCTTACCCTGTGCATTCTCTCGATAGGGTTAATTAGTACCGTCTATACGGCCTTCGGAGGGATTAAAGCGGTCATCTGGACCGACGTGGTTCAGGTTGTTGTTCTATTGGGCGGAGCCATTTTGGCCCTAGTCCTAGTAACGGTAAAACTGGATGGAGGGGTCACGTCCTTAGTTGTGCTGGGGAAGGAAGCCGGAAAATTTGAGCTGCCCCCGATCAAATGGTCATGGGCTGCCGATTCGTTCATGGTCTTACTGCTCGGATCGGTCTTCTCAAACGCGCTCGTCCCCTACATAGCAGACCAGGCGGTGGTTCAGCGCTACCTCACTACCAGTTCCGAACGGGAGGCCCAGAAAGCGGTTTGGACAAATGCGCTGCTCGCCATTCCAGCTACGCTGATTTTTTCAATAATGGGGATCGCGCTTTTCGTTTTCTACAAATCGAATCCAGAGCTTCTCGGTCCTCTTCAGAAAAATGACCAGATCTTCCCTTGGTTTGTGGCCCATCAAATGCCTGCCGGATTAGCTGGCCTCGTTATCGCGGGTGTTTTCGCAGCCGCAATGTCTAGCCTGGACAGTAGCATGCACTCGATTTGTACGGCGATTTCCAACGATTTTGTCAAACGCTTCCGTGGGGAATGGAGTGACGAGGGTCAGCTCAAATTTGCGCGAATCTCGGTTGGCCTGCTGGGAATCTTGGGTACCGTATTGGCGCTCATCCTTTCCGTGCTAGATACCGGGCACTTATTTGATTTTCTGATTGGATTGATGGGCTTGATCGGCAGTCCACTGGCGGGCCTTTTCCTTCTCGGCCTCTTCGTTAAGCGGGCGGGGAGCGCTCATGCTTGGATGGGAGTTGTTTGTAGTCTGTTCGCGATTGTTTACGCAAAGTATTTTACAAGCCTTAGCGCGCTGCTTTTCGGATTTGTAGGCATCGGTGTCTGCTTCGGAGTTGGCTTATTGGCATCGCTTTTCGTTTCCCGAAAGGCACAGCGTTAACTGATAGAAAAATCTATGAAACTGAAAACATCGATAATGGCTCTGTCTCTTCTGACTTTCCTGGGCTCAGCCTCCATGAAGGAAAGCCCGAACACTATTGCCGAATCCGTAGTGATCCAGAACAGCGAGTTCAAAACGGATGCGCTTCCCGGACCGCTAAGGTTGGACCGGGAATTAGGAATCGTCTCAGTTCCTTTCGTTAAGGGCGAAATAATTCACCGAGCGCGCGACACAAAGCGAGGCTTGTATGAAATCCGAGGTACTGTGACGCCAAAGGGAGATTACCTGGTGATGTTTCCAGATGGTGGAGCTGGTAAGCGAGGGGAAGGCAAGGTCAACGACATGCTGGCTTATCGATCGAGCGACAAAGGAAAAACGTGGGTAGGCCCAAGAATCGCCTTTGACATCGATTACAACCAACGCGGTTTCATCCCGTTCATCCCCAATGGTTCCGAACGGATCTATTCCTTCGGTACACAGCCGATTTGGGATCTGTATGAGCATGGGAAGTATGGGTTGTCGGAAAACGCGCCCATCGGATATCGATACTCCGATGATGATGGCCATACCTGGTCTGAGGCAAGAATCAATCATCCCGTAAACGATCCTGAGTTTCGCGGAATGTCCGTAATGCGAATGACGGAAACGGATTCAGGAACGTGGCTGCTCGGATCCCACGAAGCCGACTGGTCTTACAAACCTTTAATGACGCGGCAATACCTGCTGCGAAGCGAATATCAAGGTCAAACTTGGGAACTGCTGCCGGGGCAACGTCATGGCGGTTGGTATGCCAAGGGTTTCAACCGCATGGACGAAGGCCGCCCCATCAATCTGGGGGGTGGTGAAGTCTTTTTCATGACCCGAACTGCAACAGGAAATCTTTTGGGGGCGTGGAGCAAGGATGATGGCAAATCCTGGACCTATCCAAAGCCCACTCCGTTAGTTCATCCCGATGCGCCGCCTATGCTTTTCATGTTGTCCGATGGCAAAACGCTCATCGCCTTCCATCACAATCGGAGCAAGATCCAAACCGCTGATCTAGCCGGAAACCAACCTCAGCATTACGACCGCTCCGAAATCTGGTTCGCCACCTCCCGAGACGGAGGCCACAACTGGAGTGAACCGCAAATTGTATTCGCCACAGCTCTCGAGCCCTTTTTCGACCATATCTGGCGCGATTACAATACGTCCTATTTAGACGCGTTTGTCGACAATGGCATCATAAACATTTTCTGTCCCCATCGTTGGGAACGGGTCCTTTACCTGCAAATTAGAGAAAAGGATTTGGATAAATTTCCCATAAGGAAAGAGTTCCTGGACTGATGATTCGCCTGCCGGGGAAGTTGAATAAGTACGCATTCAATAATAGCTAAAACGATTTCCGAAGACTATTCTATAGATGATCTCAATGTATAAGCTTAGTTTTGTCTTAATTGAGTTACTCCTAGTTCAAATAGTCTTTGGAACGCTACTCTTGGGAACGGAAACGTTTATCGAGACCCAAGTCCTCTTTCGTAAGGGCGTCGATGGATACAAGAATATTCGCATTCCTGCGATTTGCTCTACGAAAGACGGGACCCTCTTGGCCTTCGCAGAAGGTCGCGAGGCCGGCGACAGGGGCGACATCGATCTCATAGTGCGCCGCTCTGAAGATGGTGGTAAAACGTGGGGCGAGATCGGCGTGATTTGGGACGATAAAGATAATACATGTGGAAACCCGTGTCCGGTTGTGGATCTGGATACAGGTATTATCTGGCTTTTTCTTACATGGAATCTTGGAAGCGATAGCGAAACCGCCATAATGACAGGAAAAAGCGAGCTCCCACGTTCTCCATGGGTCACCTACTCGAACGATGATGGTAAAACATGGGCCAGGCCAAAAAAGCTTCCGCATCTTCGTAAGAAAGAGTGGAGCTGGTATGCGACCGGTCCGGGAAACGCTATCCAGCTTTCGCGAGGCCAGCATAAGGGTCGTCTGGTCATCCCTGCGAATCACGCCGATCGGATCACTGCCAAACGCGACCCGAATACCTATCGCTCCCACATCGTTTACTCAGACGATCATGGTATGAACTGGCAGCTTGGGGCGATTCAGGAACCGCTTACGAATGAGTCTACTGTGGTCGAGCTCGCTGATGGCTCGGTCATGCAAAACATGCGCTCTTATCACGGCAAAGGGAATCGGGCGGTTGCCATAAGCAAGGACGGCGGCATGAGCTTCGCTCCAGTGTATCTGGATGACGGACTTCAATCTCCAATTTGCCAGGCTAATATCCTTCGATATAGCTGGCCCGAAGAGAACCAAAGTCGCATTCTCTTTTCCAGCCCTACCGGGGAGAAACGCGCGGGTATTACTGTTCGCTTAAGTTACGACGAAGGAAAAACCTGGCCCGTCAGCAAAATGATACATCAAGGTCCAGGAGCCTATTCGAATATGGTGATCCTTCCCAATGGCAATATTAGCCTTCTGGTCGAAAATGGGGAGTCTAGCCCCTACGAAACCATCAGCTTTATTACGTTTGACCTCAGCTGGTTGGAGGAGTGAGAGAGAGTCGCTGTTTGTGGAAAAACGAGGATTAGGGATACGTTCAAATATTCATTTAGATTATCAATATGAAACAGAGTAGAGTTAAGGAAATTTGGAAGAACGGAGGAGCCGCCAGGAACTCTTGTAAAGTCTACAGACCCCCATATTTGATAGACCTTACGAACCGCTCCGCGTAAGCGTTACACTTCGGAGCTCGGACCGGACACAGCACAGGTTCAACCCCATAACTCTGTAGCAGGTGCTTAAATGATTCAGTGAATTTTGTATCCCGATCAATAATCAGGTGTGACTTGCCGAGGCAAATGCCATCGAAAGCATCTGTGAGCTGCCTGGCTACCTGCTTCATCCACTCTCCGTCTGGTGAAACTGAAATGTAGCAGAGATACACCCCTGAACAGATCATAACGATACTGTGCGAAGTAGACGCAGGGAAAGGCATCCAGGATGTCTGTCGGTTCAACCATACCAGTCCTCAAAGCTACCATCGTTGGCGTAAAAAGTATGGCCGGATGGAACTGCGTGACGCCAGGCAGCTAAAGGAGCTGAATCGCGAGAACACCCAGCTCAAGAAGTTAGTAGCCGAGCTGATGAGAGAAAACCGTACGTCCGGATTGAAGAGCGAGAGAGTGGAATCGGAAATATGGAAGGATATTCGGGCTCCAGTAACCGAATAGGTCGGTTTCGGTTATGGCCTTATCTACTTCCACCGCGCCGTCTCACGACTCAACTTGGAAGAGCCAGACTTGGCCAGATTTGTATCTTAACCAACGACACTCAACTAGCTTTCAAAACGGAGACTATACCAAACCAATCTTACAGGAATATACGGAATTGATCTTTTTTCAACACTCTATAAGTGTTGACTAGTATGACGAGTGTTTTATTTCTATTCCATAAACAATGGATCAAAGAATATGGATTGGTCCCGCGTCTTTTACTGCTATAGTGACGATGATGGCAAGACGTGGCTGCCCAAGGGAAAACGCATCGAGATAACCGATATGCTTGACGACAACCGGCATGGATGGACTCTCCACAGCCCTGCTTACCACGGTATCCAGCTTAAGCGTCAGCGAGGTAAAAATGCCGATAAAAACGGACGATTGATAGTTCCTGTATATCATCGCCGCGCGCTAAATGCCAACCCGCGTCGGTATGGTGTCTCAATGCTGGTAAGCGACGATCACGGCAAAAGCTGGCGGCACACGGGAGATGCAGGGATTGGTTACGGAATGAACGAAAACCGCCTCGTCGAACTCGAAGACGGCCGCCTTTTGCTAAACGCACGCGGTGGTGCAGCAGTGCTGGATGGAAAAAAGAACGATACTCAAAAGTACCGAGTCTATGCCAGCAGCAGCGATGCAGGAGAAACGTTTGGCGGACATGAAGTCAGGAAAGAATTTGTATACAGCAGAAACGGGTGCGATTCGGGTATGAAACTATATTCGACAAAGGCTGACGACGGCAAAAGCATACTGTTGTTCAGCAGGCCGGCCGATCCGGATAAACGCGCGAAGATGACGATGAGTGTTAGCTATGATGAAGGCGAGAGCTGGACGTACCACAAACTGATCCATGATGGCGGGAGTTTCTACTCGACTATCGCGGTTTTGCCGGATAAAACCATAGGCTTGCTTTACGGCAAAGGAAGCAGAAAAGAACACGAACAGCTTCCTGATCACGTGGTATTCGCCAGGTTCAATATGGAATGGCTGATGCAAAAATGATCAATTCCGATGCACTCTCCTAAACGCGTCTACCCACTCTTTATCGTTTTAATAAACCTCCTCTTTCTCTTTTCGTCGGCCTTTGGTTCTACCGCTGGACCTGATCTTTTGACGATAGACTTGTCAACGGATGAGAGTCGTCACGTTATTATTGCCCAGGGCGATGAGCATATTTACCAAGGCCATCCGACGACCGTGCTCATGCCGGATAACAAGACTCTCTACTGCGTGTGGACACTTGGTCATGGTGGTGCCTGCGGTCCAATGGCTCGGAGCGAGGATGGAGGAAAAAGTTGGTATCGATTGGACGACCGTCTCCCCGCGAGCTGGCAGAAAGTGAGAAATTGCCCTACTATTTACCGGCTGAAGGATCCGGCCGGTAAGGAGCGTTTATTTGTTTTTGCTGGCCAGAATGAAAAGGGATACATGACCCAGAGTTTCTCTGAAGATGGAGGGTTTAGCTGGTCTGAAATGAGTTCCAATGGCCTACGGGCTGTCATGCCTTTTTGTTGGATCATTCCGATCGATGGTGGAAAGCGGTTACTTGGCATGACCAATGTGCGACGACCGGGCGAAACGAAGGAAGCAAAATCCAATGTTGTGGCGCAGAGTATCTCCGATGATGGCGGTTTCACTTGGACCCCATGGAGTATTGTGGCAGATGTCCGTGGTAAGAAGGCTTGTGAGCCGTTTATGTTGCGTTCCCCCGACGGTCAGGAGATTTGTTGTATCATGCGTGAGCAGAATCATACGGGCCCTAGTTTGATGATGTTCAGTGAGGATGAAGGCAAAACCTGGAGCGATCCGGTGGACACGCCCTGGGGTCTGACTGGCGACCGCCATATGGGTGTTCAAGCTGAGGACGGGCGTTGGGTAATCACATTTCGTGACATGGCGCAAAAGAGTTCAACTCGCGGGCATTTTATAGCTTGGGTGGGTACCTACGACGACATTCGAAATACCAAACCGGGTCAGTATCGTGTCAAACTCCTGCACAGTTATAAAGGATCAGATTGCGGTTATCCCGGCGTGGAGATTCTACCCGACGGAACGATTTTGGCTACGACCTACATTAAATACAGGCCTGGAAAAGAGAAACACTCGGTTGTCAGCGTTCGGTTCAAGTTAGAGGAAACAGACGAAATACTGGGTAAACAGTTTCGCAACTAAGGAGTAGTTCTGAAGAGACTTTCCACTGAGCTTGATAAAAATGAAATAATAAGGTTCCTCATTTTATCCCATATTTCCCATTTCATCATAAGAAAATTAGCTCGATATAATCGCTATATTGTTGATAATAAGTCACTTAATGTTTTCTTAGCAAGCAAACTCTCAAATCCAATGGGTAACCCAAAAAAGGTTGTTTTCGGGTTCAATTTAACCGCCGAATCAAGCTGGAGTTCCACGGTGCGAAGGTTACCAGTGATGCAGGATTGTTACTCTACCGGGAACTCGATGAAGTTTTGGGACTGACGGCGATTGGAAGTGAAAATGTCGTGGATGACCACACGGGCAAAAATATCCAGCACGGCATATCGGCTCTGCTTCGGCAGTCTGTCTTCAGTCGCCTGGCTGGATACAAAGATACGAACGATGCGGAGCGACTGCGCTTTGATCCGGTCATGAGGCAGATTGTCGGGGGTCGTGCCGATTGGCAACCGGCCGCTTCGCCCAGTGAAATGAGCCGCGATTGTTGATTGCGCTGATCGTTTTGGTACCGAAGCGTTTTTGAAAAAATTCCACTATATAAACTACTTACAAGAACTGGGTCACAGCTTTGCAAATCGTAAGTTCTGTAACCATTAGACTTTCAATTACTTTGAACCGGCCACCAAGGGCGCTACTCTTTTCTTTCACTCAATTTGTCTTACCTAACCCGTTCAATGGCGATAACCCCCAATTTCCAGTCTGGTTACCATTTCTAACCTCTTCGATTTGTTTGTTCAGGCAATCTGTGATGGGTAATTGTAATATAGAAAATATGTTCCACCAAAGTACGAGAGCTCATAGTTTGCAATCGCATACGGCATTCGAAAATTGTAGAAATAGAAATAAACTATAACAAAACAGGACACATAGAACAAGCGCATCGAACATGAAAATTCATTTTCACTTATTTCTTGTAAGTCTCTGGTTCACAAGTGAAACTGTGACCGCGACGCTTGAAGTGCATGTGCTTCCAAAAGGGGAAACTCAGATCATGGTTGACGATCAGAGGATCTCTCACAAGGAGGGTGTCGTTCGGCGGGTTCACGCCGGTCGAAAGCTCGACAATCCGGTCTTGGTATCCGAAATGCCCTGGGAGTTATCAAACAGCGATCACCGGGTTTACATCTTTGGTACCGTGTTACAGACACCAGGCGGGGACGGCTTTCGTATGTGGTACGAGCGGTTTGACAGACAGTTATATGCGACTTCTGCAGATGGGATCCAGTGGACACGGCCGCAACTGGGGCTTGTAGACTATAATGGCTCAAGCCAGAACAACATTCTCCCGCCCCTTTTTTATCTGTCATTGGATTGCGTTAGCTCATCATGCGCAAAACAACGTTTTACCTTTGAATTGGTATCCACGTTTCCCGAAGCGGCCGGTCTAAAAGGCTATTACGCCATGGCCCATGACAGTGGCTATTTCGTTATGGGAGGATCCACCTTCCCCGTTCCGCAAAATCAAGGCGGACCAAAAGTCTATTTTGATTCCATCTACCAACTTAGCTTTTCTAAGAACAAAAGTCTCATCTGGACGAAACTGGAAAATCGGCTCCCCTACCCCATGGCTGAAGGGACCTGTCTTCAATTGGATGATGGTATCCTTATAATTGGAGGTCACAATACAGACACGATTTTCAACCAAGTTACTCATGTCAGCTGGGATACCGACAACGCTGCATTCAACTATAGGTCACTGCCTGCTTTGCCCACGCCCTGCTTTTATCCGGCGGCCACCGTTCGGAATAATAAAGTATATGTTGCAGGCGGAGACAACGGATCCGGAGGCATCCACAATTTCTGGGTAATGGACCTCGGAGTAAATGATGTTAAATGGAAGCCCTTGCCGGCCTGGCCTGGGCCAAAACGTTACGGAGCCATTCTGGAATTACTTTCCGATGGAGACAAAGAATACTTATACCTCTTCAGCGGAAAGTCAGAAAACACAAAGCCACGCAATCAGGACAATTATCTGAAGGATGTCTACCGTTTTGACTTGGATAATCAGAGCTGGAAACAGTTGGGAGACATGCCACGAGCCTCATTGATTGGCATTCCGGGAAAACTGAATAAAAATACCTTGGCCATTTTCAGCGGTTCGGACGGGCATGACATTGAGCGGCTGGAAAAAATCGGGAATGACTACCGATTGCCAAATGATATACTTGTGTATTCAGCTATCAATGACACTTGGACTAACGAAGAAAGAATGCCCTTAGGCTTGATAGGTGTTCCGCTGTTAGCAATTGAGGATGGATTCATCCTGGCCAGCGGAGAGTATTCCCCCGCCTTGAGAGCCGATACCGTTTACCATATCAAAGTGAATCAGGACATAGAGTAAATGACTACCATCGACTACATCATCATAGCTGCTTATTTCAGCCTGATCATATTTATTGGCTGTTTCTTCAGCAGCAGCCAAAAGTCCCTGAAAGATTACTTTCTCGGTGGGCGCAGTGTGCCCTGGTGGGCGGCCATGTTTTCGGGTATCGCCACACTCGTCAGCGCCATTTCTTATCTGGGTGCTCCCGGAGTGGCATTCAATGGTGATTTTACTTTGCACCAATACCGGCTGGGTTTGCCCATCGCTATGGTGGTGCTGAGCATGGTCATGTTGCCCTACTTTTACAATAAGCAGCATTTCTCAATTTACCAGTACCTGGAAGAACGGTTCGATCTTAAAACCCGTCTGTTCACCAGCGGGCTCTTCATGATGCTGAAGTTGTGCTACCTGGGTGTAGCTATCTACGCCCCGGCCCTGGTCATCGATCAGATGTTCGGTATCTCGATCTTTTATGTGGTACTCTTTGTCGGTTTGTTTACCACGGCTTATACCCTGCTTGGCGGAATAAAGGCAGTGATCTGGACAGATACTTTACAATTGATTGTATTAACGGGAGGTCTCTTTATTGTGGTGTTCATCGCTATGGGGAAAATCGATGGCGGATTTTCCACGGTTATTGCAACTGCACAAGATCACGACAAATTCCGTTTCTTCAATTTTTCCTGGAGCCTGACGGAAAAATACACGGCTTTGGGTGGTTTCATCGGAGGAGCTTTTTTTCTTATAAGCCAATACGGAACCGACCAGGCCGAGCTTCAACGTTTTCTCACTACCAAAACTCTTCGCCAATCGAACCTCGCCCTCATGGGCACACTGATCATCACATTCGGCTTTGGTCTCTTAATATTTTTTATCGGCACCACCCTGTTCGCATTCTACACAGAATTTCCAGAAAAGGGAGCGATGAACCTGGAATCAAGCAGGGTCTTGCCCAAGTTTATTGTGGAAGAGCTGCCCGTGGGCATCAAAGGACTGATGGTAGCTGGGGTGCTTTCTGCGGCCATGTCGACCATCAGCTCGGTGCTCAACTCGATGACTACAGTGGGTATTACCGATTTCTATAACCGATTCTCCGCCAAGGAAGCCGGAGTAAAATTTGCCAGGACAGTAACCCTCTGTTTGGGTATCACCGGTATAGCCCTGGCTGGATTTATGGGATCCCTGGGAAACATCCTGGAAGTCGCTATGACCCTGAACAGTTTCTTCGGCGGTCCCCTGGTGGGAGTATTTCTTACAGGCATGCTGAGTAAAAAAGTTCATGCCAATCCTGCCTTTATAGGCCTTTGCTGCGGTTTTGCCTTCGCCATTTACCTGGGATTTTTCACGGAAATTTCCTTCCTCTGGTATGGAACCTTTGCGGCCGTAGTGACTGCAGGATTGGCCTGGATTCTGAGCTTTTTTCTATCCCCCAAAACAGACTCTCATCTCTGAACGCCATGAATCATAACGTTACTATTTCCAAAGAATTGAATTACGATCTTCTCGTTTGCGGAGCGGGTCCGTCTGGATTGGCGGCGGCACTGGCGGCACGCAAGGAAGGTTTAAGCGTTCTGCTCAGATTCTCTATACTATTACCAAGAGACGTCCTTTGCTATGCTTTGATGGCCCTCTTGATACCTATTCTAGCGAAAGGAGATACCGAAGGCTCTCCACCTTCGAAACCCAACGTTATTTTGGTCATGATCGATGACCTTAACGATTGGGTCGGCTTTCAAAATAAGAGCAGCCTGGATGCAATCACCCCCAACATGGATCGACTGGCGCTGGAGGGAATGGTCTTTAGCAATGCTCACAGCTCAGCTCCGGAGTGCGCTCCGTCACGCACTTCCTTTATGAGCGGATTGGAACCGTCGACCACTGGCATTTACTATAATCGAGATAATTGGATGCCTTTCATTCCGGTTGAACAGATGCTTCCAGCTGTATTGAAAGCGAATGGCTACTCGTTTGTGTGTGTTTGGAAGGTGATGGATAACGTAGTTGGAGTAGATCTTGTTTACGCTGCCACATCGTACTGCCTCGGGTAGATGTTCGGCAGAGCCCATGAAGGCTTTACCGGTTACGTCGGAGCACGACCCATTCACTATGCCCGGATTCAGGTCGCCGGATTCCAAGGCACCAAGGTTCCAGCAAAGGATGCGACCCATGCCTCTTTTACCGCGAAGCTGAAAGCAGGGAAAACGAAACTGAGTACCCTGTTTTCTGACATAGACGGAAATCCGCTTTGCAGCGCGATTTATGTGAAAGTCACCCGGAGGTAACTCTAGAAATTTTATTAAATGAAACTCCTACGCCCGCTCTGTATACTACCCCTCGTTGTAGTGAGTCTTATGATTTCTCTGCACTCCCATGTCATCTTTTCCCCTTCCGCCTGAGTTCCGCGAGTTCACTATTGCCGGCCCGAGCTACTTGATCCGCTTCCACATCCACGGGGAATAAGTTTATTGAGCCAAGCACGCCCGTATTCACGGCAAGCACTTTCTGCCCTCTGGCCAAAAGCTGATCACGCACGTACGCGTATTCGGAGCCTTTTGTGTCGAAGGTCCCAATTAAACAGATTGTTTTCATTTTTGTATAGGATGGTGGTTCGGATTGCTGTTATCACAGTGATCTTATTTAAAGCGTGTGCATCGTCTTGCGCAAGTATAAAGGTTGAATTTTATTCAACTCCGGTAAATTCTTCCAACTGGTCAACGGCATTTCCGAGGCAAGAGAATTCGACCGGAGACGGCTGTGACTCACAGATCAGATCATCAAATGGATTGGGAACAGACGAAAATCCAGTTGCCGTTTCGGAGCTCTGTTAAAGATGCCCCAAATGCTGTTGTTAGTATAGATAGGTTACTCAGACTGAAGCAGAGCGGTTATTTTTCCACCCCATACTTGAGACAGCCAACCCAGGGATAATCCGATGATCAGGCCGAGAGCCGTCGGCAAAATTACCGACAAACTGATCGCCGCCCCAAGAGCAAAGAAAGTAGAACAACCGATAAAAGCTCCAGGTATGAATCCCAACTGCTTAATATGGGCCTGGAAGCACATGCCTCCCGCTCCTATCGCAACGCCGACAAAGGCCCCAAGATAATTGGAAACGCCTCCCAACAAGGTCCACACCCACACGATTACGATACCCCACAAAATGCCCGTTAAGTTGGCAAATAAACCACCCACGAAACCGCCTTTTTCTCCGCCTGCAGCATAGAACGTCGCCCAGCCAAGAAATCCAGCAGTGCCAATGCCTTTCAAATCCAGCGGCTCCTCCATGCCTAAACCACCATAGATGACCTCGAATAGAATAAACAATCCAGCCAATATTCCTACACTGACACTTACACCAATCAAATCTTTGTTCATATGCGATACTCCTTTGGGGTTAATTCTACGTTTTTGTAAACTACTGAAATTGCTCTCCGCCCTACCATCCTGTTACTGATAACTGATACCTGATAGGAATTTGCTTTTTAACCTGTCCCTTTCTAATTCCCTCAACCGGCCAAGCTCTTCATAAATCTTTTTTTATAGTATAAATTGTTATTCCAACTATCGCCTTATATATAGGTATTTTATGTATCTTTATCAAAACGGGTCATTTTTTCAAATTAAATTCCAGCCATTCGATCTCAACAAAATGCCGGCGCAATTCCCGTTCCGAATAGAAGCTGAGGTATAGGTCATGATAACCACTCGTCTGCTTAAGATCTACTGTCACCTCTTTCCAATCCCGACTCACTGTTTCTTCTTCACGATAAACGGCTACAGAAGGTCCGTCTTCAGATCCCACTTGTAAATCAATTTGAAATCCAGGCACAATCGGGCGCAGGCGCATCGTAATACTACCAATGCCGCTCAAATCTATCCCTTTCATTAATGCAAAACCGTTATCGAAAACACCCTTCAGTACATATTGCCCGCTCTCTGTCTGCCGGAGGGAAACGTTGCTAAGAGAATTAAACATGCTGGCCTCAAAACGCGGTGATCTTAATAGAACCCGAGAAGTATCGCTGAGAACAGCCCTTGATTCGAAACCGCGGTCAGTATAGGATGCCTGAATCGAAATCAAATCTCTATCAAAGCCACTTGAATTTAAACTGCCTTTTAATCCAGGAGCATTCATCACTACCGGGCGCTGATGTAAAGACAGAATATACCGCACCATCTCTACTAGATCATTTCGGTTCAGATGTGGATGAGGAGCCATAGGTATCTCGCCAAACGTACCCGATCCGCCACGCAGAACCTTGTCAGCCAGTTCATTCAAAAATCGATAGTCTCCTTTATAATGATCAGAAATTTTAAAGTAAGTCGGGATAACTGCTTCTGGCGCCGGTTGATGGCATGCCAGGCAATTATTGCGCTTTAACATTTCTAAACCATCCAGCAGCAGTTCGTCCACCCCGTCCCGATGCTCCACGGATAACTTGCCTGGCGACACCGGTATACGCTGAACCTCATATTCCACTTCGGTACTACTGATACCTTCCGAGGTTCGCTCATCCTCTTTATCAGTAACAATTATATCATAATCAACGCGGTCCCAGTAAAACGAACGGTTACCGGACCGGAGGTTAATATTCACCTCCGGTGGATAATTTCCGACGTATATATTAAGTTCCGTTGAATCGCTCCCACCCTGGCCATCGTTTACGACAAGTTTAACCGGAAATACTCCTGCCGATTTGAAACTGTAGTTGATTTTTTTAGATTCCCCAATCAACGTACTGTCATTTAAGAACCAACGGTACGTCAGAATGTCATCTCCATCATGATCCAGTGACTGGTCTGCAGAAAAATTCACCGACAGTGGAAGATCTCCGACAGTCTTGTCTGCCGTCATATGGGCGAGAGGTGGCAAATTGCCGGCATTGTAATCTACTTTTGAAAGTTTCGAATCCTGGCTGTTAAAGAAGGAGGAACCATACTCCAGGATATAGAGAGCCCCGTCCGGCCCGAACTTCATGTTCACGGCCTTGGCAAATACTTCGTCAGGCATAAACCTTTCAATACTTTTAATTTTATTCTCTTCATCTAAATGCACCAGGTTAATCCAGCTGCGAACCCAGTCGGAAATGAAAAGCACACGATCGTAGTAGGCAGGAAATGCCGAAGCAGACTGTTTAGAACTTTCACTATAATGGTAGACTGGACCCGGAATAGCAGTCTTTCCCCCCTGCCCTAATTCTGGATAAAGCGGGTGGCTTTTGCCTGAATATGCAAGAAAGGCCGGCTGGGCTTTGGGCAATTTATTTAGTCCGCTATTGTTTGGTGAAAAATTCTCAGGCGTCTCCGGGTCGAAGTACCTTATGACTTCAGCCGTATCATAATCCATCAGGGCAAATGACTCGTTATCGCCCGAAAAGTAAGGCCAGCCGAAATTACCGGCTTTCTCTGCCCGATTGATTTCATCATACCCTGGAGGACCGCGCTCCGATTTATCGCTGGCATTCACCCCGACTTCCCCCCAGTAAAGCACGTTCGCCTTCCGGTCCACTTGAATACGAAAAGGGTTCCGGTTTCCCATTGTGTAAATTTCCGGCAAGCCGCCTTTCCCGTCAGGAAACAGGTTACCCTCAGGAATAGTATAAGGCCGAGTTCCGTTAGCAACCGGTCTAATACGCAAAATCTTTCCCCGGAATTCCATGCTATTGGCAGCTGTGCGCTGGGCATCATAAAGATGTTTACCCGGTCGTTGGTCCATCGGCGCATAGTTATACTTGGTGTAGTTTCTGATTTTTCCGTTATTATGCTTCGAGCCTATATTATGCGTATTATCACCAACCGAAATATAAAGATTTCCATGACTGTCGAAATCCAGATCTCCGCCCACATGATGATGACGTTCAAGAGGTATCTTTAGGATAACTTCTTCAGAAGATTTATCCAACAGACCGTCCTTTAAGCGAAAACGTGAAACAGTATTCACGAGCTGCTTCTTTCCGGTTTCAGCATTTAAAACCTCTTGGGTATATAACAGATATAGAACGGGTGTTTCCTCTGAAAATTCCGGAGCAAGAATGAGACCGAGCAAACCCGTCTCAGAACCCGACGCCGGCTCCATCTTGCCTATTACGCGGGCCTGCTTCATCTGCGGATCATAAACGCTGAATGTTCCCAAGCGTTCAATGATATAAATGTTTCCATTCGGGCTGATGTCCATGGCGACCGGGTCAACCATCCCCTCGAAAAGAACTGTTTTTTTAAAGCGTACCGCCGCTGGTTTTTCAACATCGGCGGCGAAAAGAACTGTCGCCTGAAAAACAGAAATAAGAAATAAAGATACTATTGAAATCCGCATTTAAAATAATTGTCTTCCACGTGTTTGCACAGAACGCCATCATTCCGATTAACCGAGTTGTCTCTAGTATCCAACAGCCCCGCGGAAGGCAGTATTAAAGGAAATCGCCAGTATCGCGTCCTCGTCGCCAGTATTTGTCGCATTGTGAAGTGCGCCTTGGGGAATGCTTACGGTATCGCCCGCACCCATCTCCACGGACACTTCGTTCATCGTGTGTTGTATCTTTCCGCTTACCACAGTGAGGATTTCGTCGCAATTCGGATGGAAGTGGACAGGATTGGACTTGCCAGGCCTGAGGATGGCAACCCCTGTTGTCATGACCCTGCTGTTATCCATGGCAGCTGAGGTATACCAGCGGAGTTCTCCCCATGGCATGTCGTGAACATCGTTTTGCTCGTGCTTGTTAACAACCGATTTTCCAACTATCGGCTCTGGAGTATAGATTCCGGTGGCTGGAACATTTATGTGGGATGTCCATGCGATCGCATTGATAATCATTTTTCGAACTGCGGGATCGTCCAGACTTTTCAAGAAGTGTCCACCGGTATAGCCAAATGAACGACCTCCGTTTGGACGTTCGAAGGCCCAGGCTAAAACGTGATCGCTTTTTTTAGGAGGATTCGAAGCCTGCCTGGCTCGATCGCCGAATTTCGGAGTGACCGCTGTACGCAGAATCGGAGTGACGTTTCGCTCGGCGAAAAGCAAGGTTGGGTAAAATTCTTCCCTGATAGTAAATTCGCCCACGCCAAATGATATCGGATGGTCTTTCGACACGGGAGAGAGCGTTACCGTCTCCGTCGTACGATCGAACATTCCGTTCCTCTTTGCTCCTAGCCAATCTACAAGCGGAATAGTCGTGTTCCCGGATGGAACGGTCGTTGCTTGATGGATCGCGATAAGACCGGTGCCAGCATCGACCAGCTTCTGCAGCTGCTTGATCCGGTCTGGATCTAGAAGGGGAACGGGCTTTTCCTGTACTCCATCAAAATATAGAACAATTGCGGATGCGCCATCGAGAACGGCAGGATCGGCTGGCCAGCCTGTTGTATAAGCTAATACGTCAGTCGAAGTAAAAGCAGGAGACGCCTTCAACCACGCTGCAATGAGCGGGATGCCGTTGGGGAAGTCGTGTTCGCCCTTGCCATGGCTCTTCTTGCCGCCGATTAAAACGACTTTCTTTTCCAGAGACGGCGATTTTTGAGCGGCAGCGCCAAGGTTGGGTGCTGCGGGTTGCGCGATTGCCGTTACGGACCAAACAAGGGTCGCAGCGATAGCGATGAAACGGAGATAGCCTGGAACTGTGGTCATGGGTGTTTTTTTTAGAATTGTTAATATTTGTATTGAGAACGTTTAATTGCCGATACAGGGCACGGCTTTGAGAATTGAAAATTTCATGGGGGTTGATTCGGTAGAAAGTCGATTCACTTTGATTTCGCGAAAGCGCGGACTTGGGCAGCGATCGCGACTTCCGTTGGTAATCGCTCCATTGAACTCGCTCCGAAGAAGCCGTCGCATGCTGGTACTCTCTCGAGCACTTCTCTGGCGTCGGCGGGCTCGGAAATAGGTCCGCCATGACAAAGGACGATTACATCATTGCGTGCGGCGCGAGCTGAATCCGCGATCGCAGATACTTCTTGAACGCAGTCGTCGAGCGTTTTGGCGGTGTGCGCTCCGATTGCTCCTTTAGTTGTCAGGCCCATATGAGCGACGACGATATCTGCTCCGGCTTTCGTCATAGCTGCCGCCTGTTCCACGTCGAACACATACGGCGTGGTGAGAAGACCGAGGTCATGCGCAGCTCGAATCATCTCCACTTCCAATTCGTAGCCCATGCCGGTTTCTTCCAGGTTCTGACGGAACGTACCATCAATGAGGCCAACTGTCGGAAAATTCTGGATACCGGCAAACCCGAGATTCTTCAATTCACGCAGATAGGGACCGCATAGGAGGAATGGATCGGTGCCATTAACGCCCGCCAACACTGGCGTATTCTTGACAGCGGTAATAACCTCAGGAGCCATTTCTTTCACGATCTCATTGGCGTTTCCGTAGGCGAGTAAACCAGCAAGCGATCCGCGTCCAGCCATGCGGTAGCGTCCGGAATTGTAGATAACAAGGAGGTCAATGCCTCCGTCCTCTTGTGATTTAGCGGAAAGACCGCATCCGGCCCCACCGCCGAGTACGGGTTTTCCGGCAGCGATCTTGGCTCGTAAACGTTCGAGAATTTGAGTGCGATTTTTATCCATGTTTCGATTCGAATTAGTGAAATTATGGGCTATGTATTGTGGGGGCAATTATCAGTGTTTGCTATTGGCAGATAGACTGTCAAGGTTTTCGAAGGCGGATACAATCGCGTCGGCGAAGGCGGGATCATTAATGGCTTCGGCACGGCGTAGTACGCAGCGTCCTTGCTTGGGTTCGATCGTATTTTCCAATTCATCGAAGAGTGCTGCGTCGGCCTCGGGGTCGTGAAAAGGCTGACCTGGTATATCGATCGCGGATACGCCACCTTCCGGAATCAGAAGTGTCCAGGCGCTTTTTGCTTTGTTTAACTTTTGAGATATCCAGCGAGCGATCGAGCGATTCTCTTCGGGAGTAGTACGCATTAATGTGACGTTCGCATTGTGGCGGTGAAATAGCCGATCCGCGTATTTGCCTGGCACCGTTTCGGGTGCCCAAAAATTGACCATATCGAGTGCCCCGACGCTAAGGACGTAGGGAATACGGCGATTTAGAATAGCATCAAAACGCGATGGTCCGGCTGGAAAGACGCCACCCACGATCTCATCGGCAACCTCCGTCGTCGTTATGTCGATAACCGCCTCGACGAGTCCGGCCTCGACGAGCGCTTCCATTGCCCGCCCGCCCGCGCCTGTGGCATGAAATACCAATACGTCCCATCCAGAAGCTTCGAGAGCGGCTCGCACTCGATCCACGCATTGAGTGGTCACGCCAAACATGGTGACCGCCGCGCAAGGTTTTACATCGAGTTGAGGCAAGTGCGCTCCCACCATACCAGCGATGGCTCCCGCGGCGCGTCCAAATACCTCGGTGGATACTCGATTTAGACCTGCGACATCAACGATGGAGGGCACCATGACGATATCGGATACTTGGACGTAAGCGCTCACGTCGCCTCCCGCCACAGTTGAAACCATTAACTTTGGCACTCCCAGCGGGAGTCCCCGAAGGGCTTGGGTTATCAGGGCCGTGCCACCAGTACCGCCGATTCCGATGGCCCCTGAAAGTCGACCTTCTGCGTTTTCATTAGCCAGAAAAATCGCAAGCGCTTCACCCATGGCGGTAACAGCTTCGCCGCGATCGTTGAGGGAAAGAATCTTCTGCCCGCTCGGATGGCATTCGGCGACAGTTGTCCGGTCAATGTCGGGGGCGCATGTGGGTGGACCCGCGGTACCTACGTCCACTGTCACTACTTTGGCGCCGGAAAGCCTTAGCGATTGAGCGATGTAGGCGATCTCTTCGCCTTTTGTATCCATCGTGGCGATGGCGTAGATGTGTTTCGATGTGGGTTTAAGCATTTTTTTGAGCATTCTTTAGCAGGAGGGGCGTTCTGGAAAGCATCATTTCTCTATTCTTGAGCTTTTGCTCCACGGTCTAACCGCTCGTATGATGGTGGATTAGAATTACGAATGCGTCGCCAGATGGGTAATACCTGGTGGAGATCCGCGGCCTTGCGTCACTTTGAACCACAAATTTACTCCTAGAACTTCTCCTAAGCCCTTTCAGAAGTTTCATCGTCGAAGGATCCACGTCTACTTGCCGCTGGCTTGCGCCTGATTTAGTTCCGCCGAATTGCGTTGTTTCCATAGAGATTGTGTAGTCAGCAAAATTCAGATTATCCCACAAAAGGGAATCAATTTCCTGCCTCCTTAGTCCACAGCCTAGAGCAAGCAAAAGAACCTTAAATTGCTGCAATTTAGAGTGTGCCTCATCAAGAACTCGTTTCTCATCAGGATGTGAGTTATCGTTTATGGACGGTATCTTAACGAGTAATTCTTGCTTTGCATTTGAAGCTAGCTTCTTGAAATTGATGCGTGATTTATATCTTCGCGTAGTAGCGCTACCGATATGTATCCCTTCAAAAGGATTGTGGGGTAGGGTGAAAGACAGGTGCTTCACATACTTCGAACTAAAAAGGGCTTTGGCGTTGCGCAATATGGAGTTGACGGTAATTTGTGCTTTTTCCTGAGAAAGAGGGTCTTGCCCCACTGATTTCAGAAATCTTGCTCGCCAAACAATGATTTTTTCCGGGGTTAATTGCTCTAATGAAACAGCGTCAATTTTGCGCTGCCATTGCTCGCTTCCTCCTTGCTGATAATCGTGCTTTTCCTTTCCGACCTTTATGCCGGCGACATCTTCCACAAGCCTCCTTAACTTTTGGGCATAAGTGTATAGCGTCTTAGGCTTGATCAGCCTGAGAGCCTCAATTCCTTCAATCAGGGTACCTACTGTAGGTTTTGCGCCATTCGGCGAAGACCTGTTCTTAGACTTAAATCTCCTTATCGTGGCTTCCCCTCCATTCGCCTGGAAATAATCCCAAATCTGCCTTGCTTTATCGGCAGCGACTTCTTTGTTTGCTGACTTGAGGTTAAACCAGTGCTGCCTACCATCTATTACCAACCTGACATGATAGTCAGCATGCTGATACTCTTCACCATCAGCACGCTTGAAACTGCGTCTGAGTAGCCGTTTCTTCCAATACTCGATATTTGTCTTACTTAATCCCATGGATGTAACAGTAGACAGTTCTGTTAAGCAGAGGCAACTTTTTGTGGTCTATTTGTGGTCTATTTTTAAGGTTCTGAGTTGTTTCCATATATGCCTCGAATAAAGAAGTACCCTTACATATCTACACCATAAATTACTTTTATTCAATAACTTATTACAAATATAATAAATCCGAAGGAAAGAAGAAGAAACATCTGGAAACAATTAAGATAAGGGATATTATTCCTTCAGTGAAGCTGGGCTGACCTGATTTCAGGTCGGCCTGGCCGCTTTGAGATCGAACCACTTCTGAACCTAATCTTTGTAATCTTATCGGATACAGCTTCATGTGTTTATCGCAACCATTTTGATTGGAGTAGGCCTGTTGTGCTATCGCAGGGGAAGGCTTGCAAAAGCCAGTGGAGGGGCCATATTAGAAGAGGAGGTTGAAGAAAGGAAGAACTAAACTTTTGCGCGGCCATTATCGATAAGAGCGCCACGGCCGAGTTTGGGCACCAGAGATTTAATCAGTTTATGGAGGAACTAGACATGCTAGAACCAAAAGTGCACTTCACCTTGCCGTATAACCTCATGGCCCGGTTCATGGTCTGTACAACCTCCGAGTTAAAACGAGGCCGTATCCTGTCCAGACAATTTAATAATCAACAGTTTAAGAAATATTTTATCGAACTTAAAATCCGAATTTACCCCTTATTTTAAACGACTTTCTTGACGTAGCACTCACTTAGCATTCAAATGAGACATGCCTCGAAAAACTGAAAGTGTAAAGGTGCCCGTTAAGGTGGTGAATCGATTAAAATAGGATACAGAAAAATGATGGAAAAACATATCTCAATTTTCAAAATCAGGCTGGGTAGCAGCTTTGGTGTATTTCTTGTTTGTGTAACCCTTTTTGCAGCTAGTGCATCCTCTCAAGCTAAGATCCGTTACAATGTCCTGTTTCTTATTTCCGATGATATGAATGACTGGATCGGGTGTCTGGGAGGCCATCCTGATGCCATCACTCCCAATATTGATCGGCTTGCGAAACGCTCAACTCTGTTTGAGCAAGCGCATTGTTCGGCTCCTATTTGTAATCCTTCCCGGGCAAGTGTTATGAGCGGACTAAACCCATCCACCACTGGATGTTATGGAAATAGGCAGGCGCTAAGAATGTCACCGGTTGGTTTTGAGGCTGTCACCTTGCCTCGCTATTTTTCAAATAATGGCTATTTCTCAACGGGAGTGGGAAAAATCACGCACGGAAAATTCCCTGATCCGGCTTCGTGGGATGATTTCTATCCAAACCTGCGCTCCCAGGGTATGGACGGAGCTAAGCCTTTAGAAAAGGATATGAGCGGCTTAAATAGTGGGAACTTCGATTGGGGACCGCTTGATGTTGGCGATTCTGAAATGAAAGATGGCAAAATTACCCAACACACAATTGGCATGCTTGGCAGGGAGTACGACAAGCCCTTCTTCCTTGCCTGTGGGTGGAAGCTGCCTCATCTGACCTGGCATGCGCCGCGTAAATATTTTGAAATGTATGATCCGGCCACGATATCGATGCCTCTGATTAGCGAGGATGACCTGAGTGATCTACCGCCAAAAGCATTGGAATATACAGAAAATAGTTACTATCAGTCTGTTACCAAGGCGGGAAAGGAGCGAGAGGGAGTGCAAGCGTATTTGGCATGTATCAGTTTCATAGATGCGCAGGTCGGACGAGTATTGGATGCGCTTGATTCAAGCCCCTATGCAGAGAACACGATTGTCGTGTTTTGGGGAGACCATGGATGGCATCTCGGCGAAAAGCGTCATTGGAGCAAAAGCACACTATGGGAAGAGTCCACACGGGCACCCTTGATGATAATGGCTCCCGGCATAGAGCCAGGAAGGTGCAGCACTCCGGTTAGTTTCCTTGATATCTATCCAACGCTGGTCGAGCTTGCCGGTTTGGAACCGAGAAAAGAACTGGAAGGAGAAAGTTTGGTTGCGCTGATGAAAAATGTCGATGCTGGCCGGGATCGTCCGGCGCTCACTACTCATGGTAAGGGCAACCATACCTTACGTTCGAAACGCTGGCGTTATACGCGCTATAGTGACGGAGGGGAAGAGTTGTACGACCATTCAAAAGACGAGATGGAATGGGTCAACCTGGCTGATGATCCAGAGTATAAGGCCATTAAGATGCAGATGAAAAAATGGTTACCAACAACAGAAGCCGAAGATGTTTATGTTCTACAATGGCCTCAAGAGAAGAGGACCTTTTGGAGCGCAACGCTTAAAGCTGCGGAACGGTATCACGGAAAATCAGTTTATCCTAATGACTGGATTGATAACAATGATTTTAATGACGGAAACCAAGAATCAAAACCCAACAAATCTCCTTTACAAATTGAAAGGGAATAGATCGTGGTTTTTTTAAACAATAAAATGAAAGCAAGAGAGCAAATTACAATTATCATCCTTATTAGTATATTATCAGTGGTTCAACTGGCATGTGCTCAGGAGAAAAAGGGGAGTTCGAAACCGTCGAAAAAGCAATTCACAATAGACAATTGTGTGAACCAGTTCGAAAGGGATAAAGCGACAAAAACAGAGTCCGGTTATCGATATTGGTTTGTGGATAAGGACTTCATTGACGGTCGCACCCTTAAGCTGAGTGTTGTCGCTCCCAACCAGGCCACGCATCCGCCGCATGAGCACGAGGAAGATGAGTTCTTTTTTGTGTTGGAGGGATCTGCCAAATTTCGCCTGGATGGAGAAACAACAGTGGTGGGACCCTATACCAGCTTATATTGCCCAGCAGATATTGCGCACGGAATTAGCAATGCTGGTGATACTGAATTAAAGTACTTAGTGATAAAGAAATATCCTAAGAAGGATTAAAGATCAGCTACGAATGGAACCTAATCATGTTCAGTCATACTGTGTTGGTTGAAACCCGAATCAAAAGGATCTTAATTATCATGAAACAATTTTTCATATTATTCCTTGGTGAACCGGTTTATAGGTTTAGATCTGTATTGTTGTTAATAAGAACAGGATAGGCTTATTCCTGAACCCATTTGTCAGCCCAGGGATCTCTGGTATCTATTTGGAATCTCTTGAGTTTGGCAATCATTGCCTCCTGAACCTCCCTGAATTCCTGCCTGCCAGACAAGTTGATGATTTCGTGAGGGTCGGATTTTAAATCGTATAGTTCGATACGTGGATGATGGAGAAGAGCTTCAGGGGAGCGCATTCCGTAAAGGTCCAAGCCTTCCTTTTGCACGGAGATCCATGTAGGTGATTGGTGGAGGTCTCGTGCCAACGGAAATTCCAACTCGCTCGCGATATTGAAAATCAATTTGTACTGCCTGTTTTTCAGGGCCCGCATTGGGTAGTACATCGTCGTCTGGTGAAAGGTGTGGGAAGCGTAGACTTCGTCCCAGCCTTTGAGTCTTCCGCTTACGCCTTTCCTGAAGGACCTTCCGTGTAGTTCCATTCCAGATACATCTATCCCTGCGTAATCCAAAATAGTGGGAACGATATCAACCCAGGAAATCATGGCATCCTGGGTGCCTCCGGTCCTGGTTTGTCCCGGCTCGCGAACGATGCATGGAAGCCGCATGCCTGGCTCGTAGAGAGTGGTTTTGGCGCCGGCGAAGGCCATGCCATTATCTGATATATAAATGATCAGTGTATTGTCGTATTTGTTCGCCGCCTTGAGGATCTTGATTAGATGACCGATCCCTTCATCCATGCGCGATACCGACTGGTAGTATTCAACTATCTCAGCACGACTAGCTTCCGTGTCGGGAAGAAACGGTGGTACCAGCACATCTTTCGGATCGTAAATTACGGGATGGATGCCGGGATAGCCTTCATCCCGGTTACCAAATTTGTTTGGGAGTGGAAAGGTGTCGAAGGTCGGGTTTCCGTTGGGAAGAATGGTATTGGAGCGGTGGGGATCGTCGGTAGCGTAATAGAGGAAGAATGGTCGTGAATCTTCGTTTTCAATAATTGGGCGGGATTGCTCAGCCATTTCGTAAGGGCTCCGTCCAATGGTTTTTGGATCGTTAGCGGCACCCTCCGAAAGAACCGTATCAAATTTGTAGACGGATTCCGGTGCGACGTGATATTTGCCAATTCTCGCCGTGCGGTATCCGTTTTCCGAAAGGACGACGGGAAGGCTTTTTATTGTGTCGAAAGATTGGAAATGGTGAAAGCTATGCTGGAGCCCGTACATGCCGTTTCTATGGTTGTGCAATCCAGTCAAGATGACAGACCGGCTTGGACTACAGCTTGCCGTTGTACAATTAGCGTCAGTGAAAAGAGTCCCGTCTGCGGCAAGAGTGTCCAGTGCGGGTGTTTTTATTACGGGATTTCCGTAACAGCCCAGAGCATCTGTCCCGTGGTCATCGGATACGATGAGAACGATATTTGAGGCCTCAATGGAGACGCAAAAAATAAGGCTTATAAGAAGGAAGAACGTTTTTTTGAACTCGCTGCAGGTCATATTGAAATGAGGAGTAGAATGAGCTCTTGAGGGATTTCAAGCTGTTAGGACAAACAAGGCTACATTTGCTTGCTTGTCTCAGGTGTCAATTAAGATCTTTGACGATCGTCCTGAGTTCTTTCATGATCAGATCAGTGATGCTTAAACCCACAAGTAGAAGCGCTGTTCGACAGTAGTTATTAATAGTCTTCATGATTATTCTTCATTCGTTTTCGGAATCTTACTCTCCGGTTTTGGCGCCTGTGCGCTTGGCCCAGTCGTACCAGGCTGTAGTTAGTTTCTTCAGGCGTATGGGATGCGTGTCAGCCAGATCGTTGGTTTCTGTACGGTCGGTTGAGAGATCGTAGAGCTCCCATTTATTGACGAGCTTGTCCCAGACGGCTTTGAAGTTGCCCTGGCGGTAGCCTCGATTGCCGGACCATTCCCAGGCATAATAGTCGTGACCTTTTCGTTTCTCTCCCCGGAATACGGGCAAGAGGGATTGCCCCTCAATGGGAAGGATATTTTCACCGTTGTAAGTTTCCGGATACTCGGTTTCAGCCAACTCAATAAACGTGGCCATGAAATCGATGACGTGCCCGGGCGTATCGGTAATAGAGTCTGCCTTTATCTTTCCGGGCCACCAGGCGATCATAGGCGTATTGGCGCCCCCTTCCTGGATCCAACTCTTGTGGCGGCGAAAAGGCGCGTTCTGAGCCCATCCCCAAGCCGGCCCCAAGGCGACATAGTCGTCGACTGGACCAGCATGACGCACGGCGGGGTCGCGTCCACCGGGTTCTTCAGCGCAGCCGCCGTTGTCTGAGAGGAAACAAATGAGCGTATTGTCGTAGACATTCAGTTCTCTGAGGGCTTGTAGGAGGCGGCCGATGTTCTGATCGACGGAATCCACCATGGCTGCATAGACAGCCATACGGTGATCTTCGAATTCCTGATCTGCAGTTTCCCAGTCGTAGGATTCGGAGTCGGTGCCCGAAAGCGGGTATCGCTCGGGATCGATTAATCCCATCTCAACCTGGCGGTGATAGCGCTGCTCGCGCATCTTCTCCCATCCCATCATGAACTTGCCTTTGTATTTGGCGATGTCTGCGGATTTGGCGTGAAGCGGATAATGCGGGGCATTGTAGGTTATATGGTGTATAAAAGGGCGATCGCGGTCCTCTTTGACCGAGCGGGTGATGGTCTCGATCGCGTGATCGGTAAAGGCATCGGTGGTGTAGTAGTCTTTTGGGAACGAAGTGATGTATTGATCGTTGTGTCCGAATATACGAACCCGGCCTCCTTTGTAATCAGGGTCGGGCTTAGCCGGGTTGAAGAAGTTGCAGGCGCCGTCGAGGAGTCCGTAGTACTCCTCGAATCCGCGCTTGTAAGGATGGGTGGTGTCGCTGTGGCCCAGGTGCCATTTACCGGATAGGCCGGTCGAGTAGCCCGCGTCTCGCATGACTTCGCCGAAAGTGACCATGTTGGTTTTCAGGAGATCCCCCTGGCGCCTCGGCCACAGGCCGGTGACAATCGACGCGCGGGTAGTCGTGCACTTGGCGTTATTGTAGAATTGCGTAAAGCGCATGCCTTCAGCCGCGAGCCGGTCAATGTTGGGAGTCTGGACTTCACCGCCGTAACAACCGATATCGCTCCAACCCATATCGTCCACCATGATGAGGATGATGTTCGGTCGGGCCTCAAGGCTGCTTAAAGTGAGAGCCGCGAAGGCGAGAAATGTGAATAACGTTAGGAATTTCATAGGGATCCTTTGAAGGAATGGGTCTCCATAATTATAAAAATCAAACACATGTGTGTGTTATACGGATTTATTATGCGCTCCAATCGAAAAACATCAGAAAAATAATGCCGGTTCTCCGCAAATTCGTAAGCTGTTTCGTGATCCTGTTGTTCATCAATGCCTGTTATGAGCTGTGGGCGATCGGCAGAACCTAGGTGATTCCTGTGACTTATGCAAATGCTAAAGGGCAAAACGTATAATGAATGGATGTGAGGATTAAAAAATATATAATGTTGTGCGGAATTTTTCTGGAATTAAGGATCGGGAAACAATACATCTGTACCTGCAAAATCACACATATGTTTGAAAGTGTCGAATTTTCCGCTTAAGTTTAATCAGTTATGCCGAAACGGTTTGTTCAGCGGGCCAAATGCTCGATCGAATCGATCTTCTAACCCCCAAATATAATTCCGCCTGAATAAAATGAAAAAAGATCTAATAACTTTCATCCTGGCGTTATCAGCCATGTCCCTCCTTCAGGCCGGTGCGCCTGCGGGTCAACAAGATCTCTCTGGAGAAAGAACCACGCTGGCATTCCCCGGCGCTGAAGGCTACGGACGATTCGCTCAGGGCGGTCGAGGCGGAGATGTGTATCATGTCACCAACCTAAACGACTCGGGGCCGGGATCGTTTCGTGAGGGGATCGATTCGGCAGGAGGGCCGCGGACCATCGTTTTCGAAGTCTCCGGCACCATCGCGCTGAAATCGCCGGTACGGATCTCGAACAAGGGTCTTACTATTGCGGGCCAAACGGCCCCTGGCGACGGGATCACGTTTAAAGACAACAAGCTCAGCTTCAATAAATGTTCTGATGTCATTGTTCGTTACATACGAGTACGCCTGGGTGACCGGAGAAATAAAGGGGGCAAGAGTCCCGACGCTGTGTCTGTCGACCACTGCGACCAAATGATGTTCGATCATGTTTCGTTCAGTTGGGGCGTTGATGGCAATCAAGACACTGGCAATATCAAGAACTACACCTTTCAGTGGAGTATCCTGAGTGAGGGCCTTCACAATAGTATTCACCACAAAGGCGCCCACGGCATGGCAGGGTCGTTTCGTAGGCCCGAGGGAAACATCTCGATTCATCACAGTATCTTCGCATCCAGCAGAGATCGCCATCCGTCGATTGGAGGAAATAAGGATGAGCCGCACTGGACCGTCGATTTCCGCAATAATCTCATCTACAACTGGAGCAAGGGCGGCACGGCCAATTTGGGCGATTCTCAGATCAACTTGATTAACAATATCTTTCGTCCAGGCCCTGAAAGCGGTTCGACCCTGCCGATCGCCATGAAGGCCCGCAGTACCGTCGGTCTTGCTCACGGCTTTATGAGTGGGAATCTGTTCGATGAACGTCCCGAATTGACGGCGAGCAACTATTCCGCGATCAACATGGAGCGCTGGAAAAAGAACTACCCCTATCGGGGAACGCTGGAAGAATGGAAGTTAGAAAAAGCTCTCGACGTAGGGGCGAACGCCCCTGTAACACACTCGGCTGAAGAGGCGCGACATCTTGTGATTCAGAAGGCCGGCGCCTCACTCGTTCGCGATGAAGTGGACAAACGCTTGATGAATGATATCCGAAATCGCACCGGCAAGCTGATCGATTCTCAAGACGAAGTGGGCGGCTGGCCAGAGCTTAAGAGCAAGCCTGCGCCCGTTGATTCTGACCGCGATGGCATGGTCGACGCGTGGGAATTGGCAAATGGCCTCAATCCATCAAATTCGAAAGATCGCAACGGAGATAGCGACAAAGACGGATTCACAAATCTGGAAGAATATCTCCACAGCCTCTGTCCTGGTTAGTCTATGAAATGTTCGTTCTTCACCTTATGGGTTCTGGCCCTTCAGTGGAGCTCTGCCGCCTCTACTTCATATGTGCCCGTGGACGAGTCCAAACAATAGAGCCAAAGCCTGAATGGTCAGTGGCGCTTTTTGTTGGATGGGCCTGAAGCGGAGTTTCACAAGCCAACATTTGATGACAGTGACTGGGATGAGATATCCGTTCCGAGTAACTGGGAGATGGAAGGCTATGAGGAGCCGCGCTATAAGGAGCCCGCGGCAAATGTCGGGCTATACCGACGGACTTTTGAGATGCCATCGAACTGGAAGGGTCGACAGATCCTTATTTGTTTCGCATTCAAAAATCACGCGATTCTAGGCGTTTTGTTGTTCCGTTAGTAGGGGAAGATAGGTTCACCCATCAAAACGATTTCAACGGTTTTTCTACGCCGCTTAATGGGCAATTCTGCAAACCGATCTGACTAAGCGATTAGGCTTTCACTCACCCAATACATTTGCCAGACTCTGGCAAACAATCAACAAAGCAGCGGCTGGCTCCATTCGGCCTACGGCCTCATTCCGCCATCCCCTGCAAACCCTACAATACCAAACCAACGGAAATACTCTCACTTAAAGTGGTAGCAAAGATGGGATCCGATCACTGGAGTGTAGCTAATTTATATCAATGTGAGTTATTCTTAGTGGGTAGAGCTTTGATAAAATTAATTTGAGCTGATAATTACTGGCATTTGTCCGACAAAAATCATGACTGCGATTCTCGGCATATCCGCATTTTATCATGATGCTGCTGCTGCGCTAGTATTCGACGGAAAGATCGTTGCTGCCGCCCAAGAAGAGCGTTTCACGCGAAAAAAACACGATGCGGGTTTCCCTGAGAATGCCATAGGGTATTGCCTCAAAGAAGCCGGTTTAAAGCCAAGAGATCTTGATTACGTCATATTCTATGAAAAGCCTATGCTCAAGTTTGAACGGTTGCTGGAAACTTATCTCTCTTATGCTCCTTTCGGTTTCTGTTCATTTCTCAAAGCAATGCCGCTGTGGTTTCACCGAAAATTGCACCTTCCGCAGGTGATGCGAAAAGGGCTCAACAACGAATACACGAAGCGTTTTCTCTTTACCGAGCATCATGAATCCCATGCCGCCAGCGCCTTTTTCCCTTCTCCTTTTGAAGAGGCGGCAATCATCACCCTGGACGGAGTAGGGGAATGGGCAACAGCCAGTTTTGGGAAAGGCAGAGGAAATGAAATAACGCTTACGCATGAACTTAACTTCCCGCATTCTTTAGGACTCCTCTATTCCGCCTTTACCTATTTCTGCGGTTTTCGTATCAACAGCGGCGAGTACAAACTGATGGGACTGGCTCCTTATGGGAAGTCTATATATGCTGACCTTATTCTGGAAAAGCTTATAGATATCAGGGAAAATGGATCTTTCCGGATGGATATGACGTATTTCAATTACTGTCATGGGTTAACCATGACTTCGAAGAAATTTGAAGACCTTTTCGGCGGTCCACCGCGAAAACCCGAAGCGCCTATAACCGAACGGGAAATGAACTTGGCCGCTTCCGTTCAGAAAGTGACCGAAGAGGTGATCCTGCGTATCTGTTGCCATGTCCACGAACAGACGGGATTGAAGAAACTTTGTATGGCTGGCGGCGTGGCGCTCAATTGCGTTGCCAATGGCCGTGTCCTACGCGAAACACCATTTGAAGATATCTGGATTCAGCCCGCCGCCGGTGATGCCGGTGGTGCTTTGGGCGCCGCCCTCATTGTGTGGTATCAACTACTCGGTAATACGAGAGAGTCGTTTCAACCTGACGGTCAGGAGGCATCGTTTCTAGGACCGCGTTTCTCTAACGATTCGATAAAGAAATTTCTCGATACAAAAAATATCCGCTACCGGCGGTTTGATGACGAACAGGCACTTTGTGAGCATGTCGCTGATCTGATTGCCTTGAAAAAAGTTGTCGGCTGGTTTCAGGGTCGTATGGAGTTCGGTCCCCGTGCTCTTGGGTGCCGGAGTATCCTGGGGGATGCTAGATATTGCGAAATGCAGTCGGTTATCAATCGGAAGATCAAGTTCCGAGAGTCATTCCGCCCATTTGCTCCGGCTGTGTTGCAGGAACGAGTAGAAGAGTTCTTCGAGGTTCGTCCGGCGGAGGACAGCCCCTACATGGTACTGGTGGCTTCGGTCTCTGAAGTTAAACGTCGTAATGACGGAACTTCCTCCGCTAGAGGCCTGGATAAAGTCAAGCAGGTTCGTTCTGTCGTTCCGGCTATCACACATGTGGACAACTCAGCGAGGATTCAAACTGTCGATGCGCATCGCCATGGTCGTTTTTATAAACTGCTTAAGGCTTTCGAAAGTCGCACCGACTGTCCCCTTTTGATTAATACGAGCTTCAACGTACGCGGAGAACCCATTGTCTGCACGCCTGAAAATGCGTATGAGTGTTTCATGGCGACAAACATGGACGTTCTCGTGTTGGAAAATTTTGTCCTCATGAAAGAGGAACAACCCGATACCCATGACCGCGAAAAGAACGAATATCTATTGCGATTCGAGTATGATTAACAATTGACGGAATGAGCATTATTCGTATAAACAGAAATCCTTCTCGCAAGGAGCTCCAGGTATTCGGAGTATGTTGGCTGGGGTTCTTTGGAATACTCGGAGCCGTCTTGTTTTGGAGAACAGCCTTCTCGGCTATTGTGGTCGCTCTTCGGATTTTTGCGGTGGTCATTCCTCTTGCCGGATGGTTTCTACCTTCGTTTATGAAGGCAGTTTTTGTCTGTATGAGTTATGCGACCTATCCTATAGGGATGACAGTCTCGTTCCTGATATTGGCATTCGTTTTTTATCTTGTCATTACCCCGATTGGGATTATTATAAAAATCTTGGGATACGATCCCTTGAAACGAAAATTTGACCCCAATGTAAAATCATTCTGGATCGAAAAGGAAGCAAAGAAAAGCCTCGACAGCTACTTTCGACAGTTTTAGCGAATACGAACAGATAAATGAATTACAAAAAAGATGATACGTACGAGTTCGAGAATAAAATATCTGAGCCACAGCGAGGCCTTATTGCCGAATTTATCGATTTTCTTGTTCACCGAAAGAAGTGGTGGCTAACACCAATTATCGTTGTTATATTGATCGTCAGTTTACTTGTTATAATTGGTGGCAGTGGCGCCGCTCCGTTTATCTATACTTTATTTTAGGGCTCTTCCAGGTTTAGGACTGGAAGATATAAAAATTAAAGCTGACCTCTTTTTCCATTTTTACCTCATATTTCCCATTTCATCATAAGAAAATTTGCTTGAAATAATCGCTATGTGGTTAATAATAAGTTACTTAAATATACTTATAGCGATCAAATTTGATCTGACCGCCAAAAACACGCCCATTGCCAATGAGAGTCTTTTCCGCAGAAATTACCGGAAAAACAGATGAAGAAAAAAATACACCCCTGAACAGATCATAACGATACTGCGCGAAGTAGACGCAGGTAAAGGTATCCAGGATAATTTGAGTGCATCTGTCAGAGTTTTCATCGATTGATCCTCCCAGTACGTTCGACATGGCTTCGCTGACTAACTGATATTTAGACCCTTTCCCGCCTGACATAAGCTTGTCGAATAGTTTCGTACTTAAAATATAAATCCTCGCTTAACCACACTCTTTCGCTCAGCTTTGATCAGGCACAGCAATTCACAATGCTCTATAGAATCGCAGCGATTCTGTCGCTGTTGACGTTCGATGCAAAAAAACATGAAACTTAAATTATGCATACTCTCAGCTCTCCTCCTCACCGGATGTTCCACTACAAAGACCACCGGGTCAGGTGCTGTTGAGATTCCCAACACCTGGCCTGAGGGAGCCTGGGAACGCCACACGATTGATGATTCCTCATTCGGTCCGGACGGGACTCGCCTTGCCGATATCAATGGCGACGGCTTGCTCGATATCACCACCCCATGGGAAGAAGGCGGTATCGTGCGTGTCTATATCAACCCCGGCAAGCACGGCGTAAAAGATCGATGGCCAGCGGTAACAGTGGGCGAAGTAGGCTCTCCCGAAGATTCATTTTTTGTCGATCTGGATGGCGACGGACATCTCGACGTCGTGAGTTCCTGCGAAGGAACGACACGTTCAATCTTCGTTCACTGGTCCCCTACCGATCCTGACAAATTGCTCGATGCTTCGGCGTGGACGACAACACAAATCCCCTTTGACTCGGATGCCGTTCGCTGGATGTACGCATTTGCAATGCAGGTGGATGGGAAAGCGGGGATCGACATAGTCGCCGGTTCCAAAGGAGAAAACGCTGCCCTGGGCTGGTTCGAAGCACCAGAGAATCCACGCGACATGGCAGGCTGGCGTTGGCACCCGCTTCTATCCGGCGGTTGGTTCATGACCTTAAGGCCGAACGATATCGATAAAGATGGCGACCTCGATATTCTTGCTACAGATCGCAAAGGCGCACGCCGAGGCGCGCTGTGGTTGGAAAACCCCGGCGCGGCCCAAGCCACCTCAGCCGACTGGAAGGAACATCGCATTGGCCCTGTCGGAGAACACGAAGCATTGCACAACGCCATCGTGGACCTTGATCGCGATGGTTTGGAAGACATTCTTGTAGCAGTGAAAGGCGGTCCCATTCGCTACCACCGCCGCGTTTCCCAGTCACCGCTCAAATGGGAAACGAATACCATAGAAATTCCGCCCAACGCCGCCGGAGCTAAAGCACTTCAAGTCGCCGACATCAATCTTGATGGACAAGTCGATCTGGTGGTCGTTTGCGAACATGCAACAGATGGCAAGATCGGCACCTTCTGGCTATCTTACGATCGCAATCCAAGCGAGTCACACTGGACAGCGACTTCGATTAGCGGACCCGAAGGGTTTATCAACGACCTCGTTGAATTAATAGACCTTGATCACGACGGCGACCTCGATGTCCTCACTGTAGAAGAAAAAGGGCCCTACTTGAAAAAAGGTTATCAAGGCAAGGAACTCGGTGTGATCTGGTATGAAAACCCGACACGGTAAGGATTTGCCAGCGTTGATTCCGAAACGCTCGTCGTAGCGGCCGGTGTCGCGCAGTCCGGCGCCAATAATCCGCCTCCGCCCCAAGGCGCCAAAGGGGTGGAGTTTAGTTATTATGACGACAAGCCGCTCGATCCGTTACCAGCAGAAGAACTCTAAGGTTTCACCCTGACGTACTTTTGTATTTTTCGAGGCATGGGTTCGCCGCCATATATATTACCCTCATTATCCACAGCAACAAATTCTGCACCGTTACCTTTATTTATACGTGGATCACCGGTTGGTAATAATATGAAGTATTTCACCCAACCGGTTTTAGCATCTCCTATTCTTATTCCCATCTCCCAACCTGGGTTATCCATATTATCGGATTCCGAATCAGCGACATATATATTGTCGTGATCGTCAAAGAAAATACCGCTGGGTCGTCCGAATTGCGTCCATTGTGCTAAAAATTTGCCTTCTTGATCGAAAATTTGAATTCGATTGTTGCCACGGTCTGCAACAAATAATCGACCACGTGAATCTATTGCAATTGCATGCAGGGTTCTGAATTCACCAGGCGCATAACCAGTTTGACCCCAGGATTTGATGTACGTGCCATCACTGGAAAACTTCACCACGCGGTTATTGGTATTTTTGGCATGGCCATCGGCAACAAAGATGTCGCCATTGTCGGCTACTACCACATCCGCCGGTGCATTAAAGTGATCCGGACCACTTCCAGCTACTCCTGGTGTGCCCAACACCATCAATACTTCACCGGTGGGGCTGAATTTGATCACCTGGTGCCCGCGAGTACCTTGTGGGGTGCGACTTTCTGCCACCGCATCAGTTACCCACACATTGCCTTCAGGATCGATATCAATGCCGTGGGGCCAAATGAACATCCCGCCACCAAAGCTCTCCACCACATTGCCTTCAGAATCAAACTTAATTACCGGGTCCAGATCAGAGTCAAGGCATTCGTTGCCGAAACGTTCTGGAGCGGTTGCATCACAGCGAATTACCGCCCAGATATGCTGTCCATCCGGATCCGTAGTTACACCACCAACTGCCCCCATTGTTCTACCGTCCGGTAACTTTGCCCAGGTATCTACAGCTCGGTACGGGTTAGGAAGAGCCTGCGCCATGGCTTGAGCTCCAATAGAGAGCAAAGTAACCACTGTTAACCCGCGGATAAGGTTCAATCTAATTGTTGTTATCATCACATATCCTCCCTGGATTGATTTACACTAGATTTTTTCTCGTAATTCTGAGTCACCCCTTGACCAGTGATAAACATAAATCCAAGTTCTTATTGGGCTTGTGCGTCTCCTTTTTCGGCCTGCCTCTTCAGGTCTAAAATGTCTTCAGACGCGGCTCCCAACGAGGCGACGAGAAGCAGAACAAAGCCAAAATCGTATAACCACGGTGTACGGTGTCGACGTAACTGGTCTGTCAAAAACATAACTGAAATATATAGTAAGCTGGCGCTAGATTACAAATGTTTTACAGATTAATCCTCAATAAAATCTCTCGGCACCAGCACCATAGAGTTTTTGGCCACCGGGGCCAAGAGGGGAGGTTGATATATTTCAGGATGTGTTCATTTGATGCACTAAGCGGTAACGCTGGTCATGTTCCTTTACGGTTTAGAAAATACTAATAGCAGTTTTGCCTTTATTGTCCAAGTAACTTGCTGCTGTGGTCCGAATATCACTGTGCCCCAAAGCGGGGCTAGTAGCAAGTTTGGCCTTGATCGAGCCGTCTTGGGTCTTGACTCCAAAGAAGAAGAGCTTTTACATCTTCACGCTTCGGGCCTTTTAATAAAACTTACTCCAAAACCGCCGGCAATACCGGTTTAGTATCCACACAATGAATTTTTTAAAATCGCCGGGGGTGTGGGCCATCCTCTTCGCTTTGTCCCTTTCCTTCTATGCGGGAAAATACGTGCCTCCGGTGTGGACTGTCGATCAAATTGCCTTGGACGTCCAGATCGACGAACAGGGGCAGAAGTATTTCATGTCCAGGGGAATGCAGCAGCCCCTGACAGGGGTTGTGCCCGATTCCGAATCAATCCTTTGGCCCTACGTCGGCATGAAGCAAAACGCCTTGCCGAGTGAACAGATAGAAGTCGTTTCCACTCAAGCCGAAGTCGATGGCGAGTGGCGGACCTTATACTACCAGCTTGAGCCAGATCGTCACTGGAAATACTGGTCGCTGCTACCTGCCGTAACGGCCATTCTCCTGTGTTTAGTAACCCGTGAGCCGATAACTTCGCTGCTCGCGGGGGTTGTCTCGGGCGCATTCATCCTCGGTCAATACAACATATTGGAGGATGTTTTAGTGCCACAACTGAGCACAAAGAGCGCCGCCGGTATATTGGTGTTATACCTGTGGTTGTTGGGCGGGTTGCTTGGCATTTGGTCACGCAATGGCGCGGCACAGGCTTTTGCGGACTTGATGACTCGCAAGATAGTGCGCGGACCCAGAACCGCGAAACTGGTCACCTGGTTCCTCGGAATTATTTTCTTCCAGGGCGGAACTATGAGTGCGGTGCTCGTAGGCACCACAATCAAGCCACTCGCCGATCGGGAGAGAGTGAGCCACGAAGAACTTGCATATATAGTAGATTCGACAGCATCGCCAATCGCCAGTCTGCTTGCGTTTAATGCATGGCCGGCATACGTGGCCGCCTTTGTCTATGTCGCGGGCGTGCCCTGGCTAGCGACGGAGGCCGACCGAATAGCCTTCTTTTTCAAGAGCAATGTTTTCTGTTTCTACGCTATTTTTGCAATCTTGGGGACCTTTCTTATGAGCATTGACAAGGCGCCCTTCCTGAGCCGGCAAATGAAGGAGGCGATCCGGCGCTCACGGGAAGACGGTGAGTTGGACGCGCCGGGCGCCGAACCGCTCAGCGCCAAAGAGCTGCAACATAGCGACGTGCCGCCGGGCTACAAGCCCCACGTCATCGAATTTTTTCTGCCTCTGTCGCTTATTATAGGAATCGCCATCGGCACTTTTATCGCAACCGGCTCGCCCCAGGTGCGTTGGGCCTTTGCCATAGCCCTGGTTGTCGCGATGTTGGTTTCAGTTATAAGGGGAATGACATTACGCGACCTCATGCACGGGTTCGGGACGGGGGTCAAGGGAGTGGTTATCGGTTCAGTCATATTGCTATTGGCGATCACGATAGGAGCGATAAGCGCGGAATGCGGCGGGGGAGCTTACCTGGTCGATCTTCTTGGCGATAAAATAACCTACTGGATGCTGCCCGGTTCGCTCCTGGTGCTCACCATGTTTATCGCATTTTCAACCGGCAGTAGTTGGGGCACGTATGCAGTTACATTTCCATTGGCAATGCCGCTGACCTGGGCCGTATCACAGGCCAACGAAATGCAACACCCCCAATTGTTCATGCTGTTATGTTTTGCCGCCGTCATCGACGGCAGTGTTTACGGCGACCAATGTTCACCTATTTCAGATACAACCGTTTTGAGCGCGATGAGCACCGGCTGCGACCTCATGGACCACGTAAAAACCCAGCTGTATCCCGCCACGATAGCCGCGATCCTGGGCATGATCTGCTGGACCCTGATAGCGCTGACCTTCGTCTGACGACCAAGGTCGTGATGTCTCGATAAGTTAGGGCGTAAGATTCATGAAATATCATATTCGAACAATCCTGTTCGGCTTTTTTTTGCTGCTGGGCGGTGGGGATTTCGCGCTTAGTGCATCTATAACCGTTGAGCCGGTTTACGTTCAAAACGGCATGGTCGTGGCCGGCCATCCCGAAGCGGCGTCGGCAGGATTGCAAATTTTAAAGATGGGTGGCAACGCCATCGATGCGGCTGTGGCGACTTCGCTCTGCCTGGGCGTGGCGGAGCCTTACGGTTCCGGCCTGGGCGGAAAACTCGTCCTGCTTTATTACGAAGCCGCCACGCAAGCCGTTACGGCCGTAGAAGCGCTGGACGAGTCGAGCCAGTCATTGGATGTTAAATCATTTCGCAAACTTTCCTACGAGAAAAGAAGTGAGGGCGGAGCAGCCGTCTGCATACCCGGGCTTCCATCCGGCATTTATATGGCACATCAGAGATGGGGCAGAATGCCATGGGCGCAAGTGGTTCAGCCAGCTATAGATTTAGCGCGCTCAGGATCACTGGTTTTTTCTCAAACGGTTGGCTTCTTCGAAAATAGGGAGAGCCGCATCCGTGTCAGCCGGGCTGCGAAACGCATATACCTTCCCGACGGGAAATTACCAAAAGCCGGAAGCCGATTGCCCAACCCCGATCTCATTAAAACTCTCACAAGTTTTGCAGAGGATGGATCGGACGGTTTCTACAAGGGCTGGGTCGCAAAGGCAATAACGAAGGCCGTTCGGAAACACGGCGGCTCACTGACGCTTGAAGATTTGGCCGGATACCAGGCGGAGTTTAAAAAACCGATGTCTGCGAATTTTTTGAACTACCAAGTCTATTCAGGTCCCGCGCCGACCAACGGCGGAGCAACCATGATACTCTCACTGCTTGCCATGGAAAATTGGAATTGGAAGGGGAACCAATTGCGTAATGGCGCAAACCTCGACCGCTTAGGACGCATTCTGCAACAGGTATATCCTTTAATCCAGGGAAATGTCGGCGATGTCCCGGATGTTAATAAAAGGATAAGCCGAATTCTCCACAAGAGTACGATAGAAAGCATTCGTCAGCGCGCAACGGATGCGAATCCGGAATACCCCTACACCGAAATGGCGCAAGCGAGCTTTCAGATAATAGAGCTAAAATTAGTCGCGGATACACGTTACTCTATGGCATCTACCACACATTTTGTGATCGTTGACAAAGAGGGAAACGCAGTAAGCGCCACACAATCGCTGAGCCATCATTTCGGTTCCGGCGTGGTTGCCGCCGGGACAGGTGTTATCCTCAATAATACCATGAATAATTTCGCTGTCAGAGACAGTAAAAGCGTAAACATCGCCGCTCCGGGCAAAAGGCCGCGCAGCACAATATCGCCCGCCCTTATTTTCCGTGATGGCCGGCCCGCCGTGGCGCTTGGATTGCCCGGCGGCCAGCGGATTCCTACCGGAATGCTTCAGGTAATTCTAGATTACATTGTATTTAACCGCCCGCTTTCTGAAGCAGTAGCGGACACCCGATTTCATTTGCGCCGGCCATTTCAGGAAAACCAGCCCGTCAATCAGTTCGAGTTCGAGCCTGGTGTTGACAAGGACTTGCTTTCCCAAATGGGCAGACGTGTATGGGCGACGAAAGTATTAGAGGACAACGAGTATTTCGGAGGCTTAAATGCCATTGAAATCATATCAAACGGCGAACTCATGGGAATAGCCGACCCTCGCCGCACAAACGCCACTAAAGGCTATTGATTGGGTAAAAGACCTATTTAAATTGACACGGGAATTTCCGTTCCATGACTCGAAATATGGCAGATTCAATCAAAATAGCACAATTCGGACTAGGCCCGATTGGCATTTCAACTATCAGGATGTTGGTGCGCAAGCCGTGGGCTAAGATCGTCGGTGGTATTGACATCGATCCGGAAAAAGTCGGGCGAAAAGTATTTGAAGTATGCGACATACCGGAGGTGAATGATGCCATCGTTTACGAAACCTTCGAGGAGCTTTGGAAACATGAGCAACCGGATGTTGTAGTCCACACGGCAGGCTCGAGGGCTGAAAACACCATAAACCAGGTTCGTCCGATGTGTGAAAGGGGGCTTACAGTCGTTTCCTCCTGCGAGGAGTTGCTTTTCCCCTATCTGCGTGCACCGGAATCCTCCCATGAGATTGATGAACTGTGCCGGAAAACAGGCGCTCGATTGCTCGGCACCGGCGTAAATCCCGGATATGTCCACGATCTGCTCCCGGTCTGCCTGACAGGTGTCTGCCTCGAAGCAAAGGGGATATACGGCGAACGGATAATAAATGCTTCGACGAGACGGCAGCCCTTGCAGAAAAAGATCGGAAGCGGCATGGAACCGGACCATTTTCGAGCGCTTTGGAGCGAAAACAAGATAGGACACGCGGGTTTTAAGGAATCCGTCATGCTTATCGCCCACGCTTTAAACTGGAAAATGGGGTCTATCAGCGAAAAGTGCGAGCCTGTTATAGCCGAACACGATATCAAAACGGATTTCTTCGAAGTGCCCGCAGGGATGACCTGCGGAATTAATCAGAGCGTACATGCGGAATCTGACTCGGGAAAAGTGATTTCCCTGGAATTAAAGTCGTATTTGGACGCTCCGGACCCGCACGACGCTATCCGGATCGACACGGAACCGCCCATTCGGATGCTTCTTGAAGGCGGCGTCGCAGGCGACTACGCGACGGTGGCCGCCCTTATCAACGCGATCCCGCGACTCCAAAAAGCCGCTCCGGGCCTGAAATTAATGACGGATTTACCCGTCCCGGTAATGGCTTGATTTAAATAAACTCAGATCAAATACAAAAGACCTATATGCCTTTCACGCTTTCACGCATCCACACTTCCACGCATTCCAGCATCAACGCATGTACGAACAGTCCTTCCTAAAACTTATAGGTGCAGGTTAGTTTCCAGGATATGGGTGGGGCCTTGGTGAGCAGGGTGTTGGCTGCGAAGGTGGGCTCGGCCCCTATATATACATCCTCGCTAGTAAGATTCTCGATGGCCAGAAAGATTTCCCATTTTTCGGCTCTATAGAACAGGTTAACATTCCAAACGAGGGTTTCCGGCAGTTGGATGGTGCGCTCGAAATTATGCCAATATGCGGCAGCGTAAATGGGACCGCCGGCAAAACCGATACCGTTGGGTAAGGTTAACATTGCAAACAGCTTGGCGGTAATCTCAGGGGCTCCCGGATAAACCATATCGGGATTGGCATCCGGCCTCCGTCCGAAGGTTGTGTTGAGTACGCCTCCGTTGAGCGCCCAACCAATCTCGTCCATAGGTAAGGCGCTGAAGCCCAGAGCCGTTCGTCGCCAAATGCGTTGCGTTGTAACGGCGCCGTTAATGGAAAAGTGCTCGCTGGGAATCCAGGCGGCTTCGAACTCCACTCCCTCGGCGCGCAAGGGCTCGGAAATGCCTTCTCGGGTGTTGAATCGTGCCTGGTCCCAATAATAGGCGGCCAGGCTGGCGTATAATTTTTCATCCAATAAGGAGGCTTTTAGGCCGACTTCGTAGAGTTCGGTTTCGGTAAAGTTGGCCCGGCCAAAAATTGGGCCGCCCTGGGTGGGATCGATCGCGACTCCGGATTGAACCGCCGCGTAGAGATTCAGTCCCGGAAAAATCGTCAAGACCGGGCTAAGTGCGCCCATCCAGTAGCTTTTTTTGCCAGTTCCGGCGATGACGGCGTCGCGAACCTGGAGGCCGGCAAGTTCGACTTCAGAGGGGTAGCCTATATGGAACCTGGAGAATTCACCTCGAAGGGAGGCGAAGGTGCTGAAGCGGTCGTTCCATTTAGTATGCGCAGTGGCAAAAAATCCGAATTGATAAAGTTGCGAGCGAACATTGGCGCCTCCCTGGCGGGTGGGCGACCAGAGATTCAATCCGTTGGGCGCACGCTGCGGTCCGGTCAGGACAACAGTATTTGGGCTGATATCAGCGAGGGTAATGTCGCGTCGTGAAAAGGGTTCTGCAAAAAAGTCTTGCAGCATTTTTGCGTAAGTGAAACGGAACGAAGCACCGTAGTTGAGCGTGGTATCATAGAACGGCGCCCGGCGGGTTACTGCCAGCCGGTTGGACAGGACAACCTGCCGAGTCTCAATAGCATAGCCGTAGGAGGATAGTTTTTCCGTGGCCAGGCTTTCCAGAAGGAACTGGTTTTTAATGATGCGATCGGGGTCACTTTTATTCAGGAAGTCGAAGAAAAAAAGAAAGTCCCGCGAATCGGCAAAATCCTTCGCGTCTGCGAGTACCTGGCTGCCCTCGATTGATTCGGTAAATACGATGCCTCCGAGGTCGAAATATTCTTGAGTGTAGCGGTAACCATCGACGTTGGAGTTGCCGAGTAGACCGGCCAGTGTCCCCGCATAGTTGGGACTGGCAGTGTAATTTGGATCGACAAGGCCGGTACTCAAAAGGGGCTGTCCATAGGCCCTGGCCTTGTCGTCCTGGTCCTGCAGGTCCAGCAGGGCGTCACGCGCAGAGTTGGAAATCAGGCCTCCGTTTACGGCATCATCGATTGCACGGCGTGGGACAACCAAAGCATTAAAATCGGCAATGCCGTTGAAAAAAGCGCCCGGAAAGGAGGCCAGGTCGCGATTGGCCCGATCCCCCCAGTCCGGACTAGTAATATTGATCGGCTCACCATTAACGTAGCGGCTGCGGTCAACTAATTGTTGGGTGGGGCGGTTCCAACCTGCGTTCTCGTTACTCTTGAATTTAAAATATTCGGCCCCGGTGAATACTGACAGGCCTTTTTTTAATCTGATCTTGGTGGAACCATACAGGGATACAAAGTCGTTACCGATCCTGTCCCAATAGGCATCAGCAAACTGGCCGGTGAAAGAAAGCCGGTAAGCTGCCGGTTTGCCCAATATTAATGTAGGTCCGCCGAGATCGACCTGAGCCCGATAATGCTCCCAACGGCCAATCGACACTTTTAACGAGCCGCGGAATTTGTCGAAGTAGGGTGATTTGGGAATAAAGTTTACATAACCGCCCACAAGCGTCGGGGTGAGGTGCCCCGGTGCAGGTCCGCGCACGATGTCCATTGCATCGAGGGAACCGAAAGAGATGGGCATTTCGTTGCGTTGGTAAGCGCGCAGCATGTTGTTGAAGAAAGTGCCCGCCTTGGCGCCACGCAGGAATGGAGCGCCGGGTATTCCAAAGTAGTTGACCCGCTGGGTGCCGGCACTGACCTTTTCGAGGTCGGACAAGTCCTCCAGCCCAAACTGCCGCATGGCTTCGGGGGTGAGCGCCGTTACAGAGCGCGGGATTTCCATCAACGTCAAATCATCCCCGTAAACACTGCTCACCGAGCGGGCCATTGGAGACAGCGTGTCGATCTGCTCCAACATAGTTTCCTCGATGATAAATTCCCGCAGCTGCTGGACTTGTTCCGGAGCCGATAGCAAGCATGTGGGGGTTGCAATTAAAAGGAAACCGATCACCAGAATCAGGTAAAGAGGAGCGGTGATATTCGCCTGATTCATAATTTTAATTTGAGGCAAAAGGTGGTTCATCGATAACAAAAGGGGATGTTTGTAACTGCGGATTTACGGAGCACAATTCTTTTTTCCGACAAAACGGGTTGCTTTTTGTACTCTGGGAAAGCACTGTGCCGGCATCAACTGGAAATCTGATTTTTTGTCTGTGATTATTTTCGCCCTGACAGGTCTCTTCTTCTTTGCTCCACTCGGGTTTGCTCTGGATAATGAATCGGGTATCGACCTTCTAATCGTTAGCGGCAGTATAGTAGACGGCACGGGCACCCCATCCTACCGGGGAGATATTGCCATAAAGCATGGCCGGATCATAGAAATCGGCAACCTGAAAGGGCGCAACGCAAAAGAGGTCCTTAACGCCGATGGCCTCGTCGCAGCGCCCGGATTTATTGACCTGCACAGTCACGGCGAACAAGAAATCCGTGAAATGCCCGGCGCCGACAATTATATACACCAAGGCATCACCACAAAGCTGGGCGGGAACTGCGGCGGCTCTCCGTTGCCGCTTGGGCCGTATATAAAGGAAGTCGAGGACATAGGAATTGCGATCAACCTCGGTATCCTCGCCGGTCACAATACATTGCGCAGAAAAGTGATGGGCTCGGTCAACAGGGAACCCACGCCCGAGGAATTGGCGGAAATGGAGGCCATCCTCAATCAGGCCATGCTCGACGGCGCTTTCGGAATGTCCACCGGCCTGAAATACATTCCCGGCGCCTATTCGAAAACGGATGAAGTGGTCGCACTTGCGAAAATCGTCTCCGCTCACGGCGGGTTTTACGCCACACATATGAGGGATGAAGGGAGCAACCTGATAGCCGCCGTCGAGGAAACTATCACCATCGGCCGCGAAGCGGGACTGCCGGTCCACATTTCACACTTTAAGGCCATGGGGAATACAATGTGGGGAGCCAGCGAAACCACCACTGCGATGGTCGATGAGGCCCGCCGTAACGGCATCGATGTAACGGCCGACCAATACCCTTATTCCGCAGGCAGCACGGGATTGAGAGTTGTTTTTCCGGCATGGGCGCTGGCTGGCGGAAATAAAAAGATCGCCCAGCGTTTGGAAGACCCTGAAACCCGCGCTAAAATCAAGGCGGATATAATTTATAATCTTAACCACGACCGCGGCGGAGGCGATACATCTCGCATTGTGGTCGCCACCTACCCGGCCGATAAATCGCTGGAGGGTAAAAACATCGCTGAAATCGTCAAAATACGCGGAATGGAACCCGGCGTTGATTCAGCGGCGGAAGTCTTGATGGACCTGCAGACCACACGGCCCGGCGGCAAGGGGATTTATCACGTCATGTCAGAAGAAGACGTCGTGAGAATCATGCGCCATCCATTTGTATCAGTTGCAACGGATGCCAACGTCATAAAGTTTGGCGAAGCGATGCCGCATCCCAGGAATTACGGGACATATCCCCGCGTCCTCGGCCGCTACGTTCGCGAAAGAAAGATACTTACCCTGGAAGAAGCGGTAAGGAAAATGACGTCCCTGCCGGCCGATCGCATGAACCTTAAAGATCGCGGCGTTCTCAAGAAAGGAATGGCTGCCGATATAGTTATTTTCAATCCTGATACGGTTATCGACCGCGCGGAATGGACTAAACCGCATCAGTATCCCGGAGGAATTCCCCACGTTATCGTCAATGGAGAAGCGGTCATCCAAAACGGCGAGCGCACACTCGTGTATCCCGGCAAAGTTCTCCGCGGACCGGCTTACATAGACATGCCGACGTCTGCTAATTAATCCAAAAATTTGGCGATAAGCGCCAGTATAACAAACCCCAGGATTAAACCCGCCGGCATTCCGATAATCGGCCCAAGGGTGTTGCGCATCCCGATAAGGGGAAAGCCATACATCCCCCCGATTGCAAGGCCCACCCCGAGCAAGACAGGGAGGACATGAGTCCACTTTGGCAGTTCTACGGGGTCTGTTGCCCAAACCAGGGTGGAGTTGCTGGAAGCAAGTTTGGCCTTGAACAAGGCGGCTTCGAGATAGGAATGCCTGATGGCATTTCATCTCGAAGGAAACGCCGTTCAAGATCCAAAATCGCTCCAGCCCAAAGGGTTGCGGCTGCGTGTGCTTCCCGCGTTGTTGCTCATGCCGGTAAAGCCTACAAAGGATTCACCTGCATGAGCAGTCTTGCGCTGAAGCGCCACGGAGCTCGCAACAACTCTCATCCTGTTTTGGGCAACAGATCCATTCAGTTTCATCGAGCAGGCTTAAAGTGTGAAGATATAGGGCAGCTTATCGAGCGCCTTTATCAGTTCCGTTTCAAGTGCCCGATTTTGTCTCTCGACAACACCGGATAAGTCAGCCGACTGGTTTTTATTTTTGAAAACAAAGCTCAAGGTCTCCGGTGCTTGGTGATAGACGCTGATCGGCTCCAGGTTGTCCCAGCTGTTCGGAGGCATCTGCTCGGAGCGGTTTTCAACGGTGAAAGTGACCGTGATGCGCTCCGGCACTTTATCAGAACCGGGATTAGAGTCGGATTGGTCAGCGAAGGCGTAGGTAACCGTTTCGGCCTTCAGGCTTATATTCATATAGCAGGCGGCCGCGCGTTCTTCCCGGCTGTTCATGGCGCCCCCCAAGACGAGCTTGTATGGGAAGCCATCGACCCATTTGCGTTGGAGCGCGCCGCGCACCAATTCCTCCCAGGGCTCGCTGTTTCCCATTGAACCGCCTACATACACGATGAACCACCCGGGGGCGTTTTCGAGCCTCGTTGTTTCAATTTCTGAACTAATCTGCCGGTAACGACGCTTCCCCATATTTCCCAACTTGAAAGGAGTATGGCTCATAAAAGTCTCCATGTCCTGCAATGAAACATCACCGCCGGCTAGCCCAGTCTTCATGCGTTCGTAAGCAGTCTCGATTTCGCTGATCATGACCGGTTCAATTGTATCGTACCATTCGGCCAGGGTCTGCCCATCGTCCAATTCCCGAAAGCCGTGGACGTTCAGGTAATTCTCGAAACGGGGATAGGCATGGTAGAGGCGAAGAGCGGCATCGGAAAACCGGTCTAGCGCCAGCAGACCGGCAGCCTCCTGATAGGCAGCCTGGATAGTCTCCATCTCGGCCTTGTAGTCTTTCTCGCTCCAGGTCGTGCCCGTTTCGATGATGCTGATCTGGTCTTCAATGGCGTTTTCATTCCATTTTTCATAGAGATAAACGGCCCCTAACGAGATCACGAAGAAATATATTAAAAATTTGCGTTTAACGTCAGTAAACATACGAAAACACCCCCCAATTTAAAATGTTAAAAATATATCGTCCGATTTTCCAAATGCTTGAGCCTGAATACATCAAGATGGGTAGGCAAACTGCCGTGTTTCGGGCAACGGACCCATATAAGAATAACTTGACCGGGGAAACGGTTTAAGCAGATTGCATTATCACCGGTTGGAGTGATGTAATCCGGATCCATTTTTACTTACGCAGCTCTTAAAATCCGCCGTTTCTAACGCAAGGGAGAATAAATTGCCTGGCAATCAGGACATAATCAGCTTGGATTTGTCTAATCAGCGATTTTTTATTGAAACATATCCAGTAGGAGCATTTAAGAACTTATTTGTATTATAGTTAGATCGCAAAAGGAGAAAGTATGAAATACGAGACGCTCCGGACGTGCCTTTTGATCGCCATCGTGCTGCTGGTCGCGAGCGAGTTCTTGAGCTGGTTGGTTGGCATGGGAAAAAGCGTTGGGGGTGTCTTGAGCGGCCTATTTGTGGCAGCGGTCTTTTACTACTGTGGGAAGAAAGCCCGAGCAGGATTAAAATATCAGGGCTGGATCATAGTCCCTACTTTGATCTTCACGATGTTCCCAATTGGTTGGCGCGTGTGGGATTACTTTAAAGCGGAAGAACCTTCGCTGCTCGTGGAGCTTTGGAAGATTACGCCATTCCTCTTGAGTTTTGTTGTCCCCATGGGCCTGCTGGTTGTGGTATACGTAAGCCTAGGGAATCGGCTGCAGAACTAGGTGAAGTGTCTATTGCGACGGCAGCTAACCAATCGACGCACTACACCGATGGAGACAAAAGGGGGTCAGGGACAAAGGTCAAATAGACCGTTGGGATTCAAAGAATTTAAGAATAACTTGACCGGGGCCGGGGAAACGGTTTAAGCAGATTGCATTATCACCGGTTGGAGTGATGTAACCCTTAACCCTTTTCACTACCGCAGCTCTTAAAATCCGACGTTTCTAACGCAAGGGAGAATTTCTTGCCTGGAAATCAGGGCATCATCATTTACCGAGCGCATGTAATAATATTTTCCGATTAAAATATTATAAAGGCGCAAGCCTTGTAGACCTCACCACATGCAGCATCCTTCTTTATAACTGGGCACCGCGCGTGACCTTAAGAATTTGCGGGCCAAGAATGGCATGTTGGACAGCTCGGGGTCGGTTTCCGCGTTTTTCAGGTTATACACTCGGCCATTGCGTTCATAGATCAGACTGATATTGTTGTGGCCTTTAGCCACCAGGAGGCTGATACGCTGCTGCAGGGCGATGTAAGGAAGTTTCCAGGTGGGTCGCAGCCAGTTCTCATTCATCTCCGGAGATCTAAGCAAAAAGGTGGTAAAGGTGCGGTTGCCTCGCGCCCCGTGCCAAGCCGGGAAACGCAGGTCATTGAGCACGGGGTCATCACTGGAGATGATGGTTACCAGGTCTTTCTCAACATTCCATATCTGCATGGAGGCCGGGAAAATAAAGTGGTTGGAGGTGCCGTCTTCGGCTCGCAGATTACTGAACATGGCGTAGGACAAGGTGCTCTTTAACCCCAAGTGTGGGGACCAGCCATTTAAAAATAGCGCAAAGGGCAATAGAAAGGCCAAACTTCTCGGCCAATAAACAACACCGGGGCTGTCTTCGGCATTAGGGCGGCTATTGCGTCTCGCAAACAACAAAACCGAGAGCCCGATTGAGATCATGATGATCTCGAAAATCAGACAAAAATTATACCGGAAATTTGCTCCCCATTCATCGGGTATCATTTTCGTAGGAGGAAAAAAATAGCAGACAATGGCTATCAGTATTGCGCCGAATTCGAGAGATTTGCGCCCTTGATCCCATTTCTTCGGCTCCAGAGCTTTCACGGCCCATCTTCGTAGTATTGAGGATGACCGCCACCACTGGATCAGGGAGTTCCAAAAATGCGGCGGCAAAAACAAAGTTAGAAACACATACATCATGACCGAAAAAGCCGGGTATCCAATCCCCAGAGCCAAGTGAAACAAATAACCGAGAAAAACCCCGTAAATCTGCGTCCTCCGAAACAGGAGCAAGGTCGGAATGGTCGTTTCGAGGACGAGGGTGCCATAAATTGACATATACTTAATCCAATCTCCGGTGGGGATAAACGTCATGTTGACCCCCAGCACGGTTTTAGATTGCAGATTATACAACTGCACCGCGGCGCAGCTTATATCTTTGGAAAAATACCCCGAATTCAGCTTGTGCAACAACGCCCAAAAATAAATTACAATAACGGTCAGGCGGATAGCTGGAATAAGTTTCTGGTAAAACTCCTGTCTTCTCTTGAAAGGCCATTTGAAACCTGTAAATCGGGGAACCAGGAAAAATATGACAATAGCTATATCGACCGCAAAAATGGAAAGACCGTGATTGTTGATGACGGGCAGTGAGAGGCTGTCTACGGCAATGATAGCCGAAGCAAAAAGGAAAAGCCGAAAAAGCGAAGATGGCCTTAACATCAGCCAAAATCCCGCGAAGGTGCTCAACACCTTTAAAAAGTGGGGAGTGTCGCCAGGTTGAAAAAATATTCCGGGATACAGGATAAAGAGACCGACCAGAGCCCAAAGAAAACCGAAAATTCGGAGGCAGACCTCATCGCTTTGTACGGAAGGACTGGTGGATTGGTTATTCACCCTTTATAATAAAATAAATTTTTGGGCAACAGTCCCATACATCGGGATAGTATTGACCCCAAGGGCCTTCTTCGCAACCCTTAACGGGGTGAAAATCGCTTTTAGGATTCCTCAAATATTTGGGTCGTTGACTCCGGTTGCGTTGTTCCTGGGTGGAGTTGCATACCCTGCGTTTGTCCAGACGCTTGTTCTAGCGGAAGAATCTGAAAAGAATATGTCGATTCACCATTACCAACTCGCCGTTGATCAAAATCCACAACAACCGCAAGCACACTATAACCTCGGTATTGCCCAATCCGCCCAAGGTAAAATTGAGGAGGCCATCGCGGCCTTTCGCCAGGCGCTTTGGGTGGACCGGGAATTTGTTCCGGCCTACAATCAACTCGGGTGGATCTATTCCAAAAATGGGGATACCGCCGCCGCCAGCGAGTTTTTTAAGGGAGCCTTGATTTCCGACCCCTCAAACGTGGATGCCTACCTTGGTCTCGCCCAGGTCTTCACTGGCCAGGACCAATTGCAGGAGGCGGCTTCCGCTTACTGGGAGGCCATTGATCTGCGCCCGGGAGATGCTCAATTGCGCCACACACTGGGCCGAACCTTGTCCAAGCTGGAGTTTCCCATTGATGCAATCGAGCAATTTGAAGAGGTCGTCAGGTTGAAACCGAAATGGGCCGAGGCCCACAACGATCTCGGTCTGGAGTTTTCTAAAGTTGGAAATAGCGAAACGGCTTTGCGCCACTTCCGCAAAGCCGTACTTCTAAAACATGATTATTTGGACGCGGAATTCAACATCGGCAGGGAGTTGATTTTTATCGGAGAATATGACAAAGCCGTGCGCCACCTGCTCCGGACCGTCAACCTGAATGAGGACCATTCGGACTCCCACTACATGCTGGGAGTTGCCTTTGAAGCCATGGGCCTGTCCCAAGAGGGATTGGAGCGCTTCCGCATCGCCATGCGATTGAAGCCAGGTTGGGTGAAACCCATGATTGCCGCGGCTTGGTTGCAAGCCACCAGCCCCGACCCGCAGATTCGCAATCATGTAAGTGCAATAACCCTTGCCGAACAGGCCGCACTAGCATCCCCTGAGCCCAATGCGCTCGCCCTTGACACCCTGGCCGCCGCCTATGCCGCAAGCGGCGATTATTCCCGCGCTGTCGAGGCCGCGGAATTAGCCCTCGAATTTCTTCAAGACAAAGGAGCTATTCCCCTGCGCGAAAAAATTAAAGAACGCCTGAAACTCTATCAAAATAATACGCCTTACATCCGGTCGGCAAATTTCTGAATTCGATGGACTGGCGGATTCTGCCTCAATAGTTCGGTGAAATAAATGATCGGGTTTATCGTAATTGCTCGTTGGATACTCGGCGGGTTACTCATAGCCTTCGGCTCATTCACGATTATGAATCACCTGATTGCGGCATTGATTAGCCTCCGGATATCCACAGCACGCCGGCATTTTTGTGCCGGACTGTTTCTTCTCGGTTTGTCCACTGCCATACAGGCTTCGGCCGGCACTTCCCGGCCCAACATTCTCTTCGCACTCGCAGACGACGCCTCTTATCCATTCATGTCGGCTTATGGTTGTTCCTGGGTTGAGACGCCGGCCTTCGACCGGGTAGCCGAACAGGGCCTGTTGTTTACCCGGGCTTACACCCCCAACGCGAAATGCGCGCCTTCGCGCGCATCTATCCTCACGGGACGGAATTCCTGGCAGCTCAAGGAGGCGGGTAACCACTGGCCCTACTTTCCCGCGGAATTCAAAACAGTTACGGACGTGCTGGCGGAGAACGGTTATCATGTCGGCTATACCGGAAAAGGGTGGGCCCCCGGGCGGGCCTATCACGCCGACGGCAGTCGGCGCGACCTGATCGGTAAACGGTATTCCGACCGGACCCTTGAGCCGCCGACACCGAAGATTTCGCCGATCGATTACGCCGGCAATTTCGAGGCGTTTCTCGATGCCCATTCCGGGGATGAGCCGTTTTTCTTCTGGTACGGAAGCCGTGAACCGCACCGGGCGTATACCTTTCGGTCGGGTGAGTCCCTGGGAGGAGGGAATCCCCTCTTCATCGATGCGGTGCCGGAGTTCTGGCCGGATGATCCCACGGTGAGGCACGACATGCTCGACTATGCCTTTGAGCTGAAGCACTTCGACAATCATCTGGCCCGAATGCTCTCTATTCTCGAGGAACGCGGGGAACTGGATAACACGGTCGTCGTGGTTACAGCGGACAATGGTATGCCATTCCCACGTGTGAAAGGCCAGGCCTACGAGTATGCCAACCACCTCCCGATGGCGATTAGCTGGCCAAAGGGTAAGATCTATCCGGGGCGTGTTATCGAGAGTTACGTGAGCTTCATCGACCTCGCTCCGACCTTTCTCGAACTCGCCGGAATCGACGGCGAAGAGGCCGGAATGGCTTCGATTACGGGACACAGCCTTATACCTCTAATTCGCTCATCAAGCGCCAAATCGGTGCGGGATTTCGTTTTAATAGGAAAAGAACGCCACGACATCGGACGGCCCCACGATTGGGGATACCCGATCCGCGGGATCTTGCGTAATGATTTTCTTTATATTGTGAACTTCAAGCCTTCGAGATGGCCGGCGGGTAATCCGGAAACGGGATATTTGAATACCGACGGGAGTCCCACCAAGACGGTCGTCCTGGAAGCCCGTTACGAATCCTCGCGCCGCCATTTTTGGGAATGGAATTTCGGGAAACGGCCCTCCGAGGAGCTCTATCACGTCGGCCGTGATCCGGACTGCCTGAACAACCTGGGCGTGCAGCACACCTACGACGATCTCAAGGCGCAACTCCGGGATGAAATGATGAGGCGTCTCAAGGAGGAAGGCGATCCCCGGATGTATGGAAAAGGCGACATCTTCGATAATTATCCCTATGCCGACGATCGTGGGCGGAATTTTTACGAACGGTTCATGAACGGAGAGACCTTGGAGGCCGGCTGGATCAATCCGTCCGACTACCAGCCCGCGGACGAAAAAAAGTAGAATAGAAGGTCAAACTTGCTTCCAGTCCCGCAACCGCGGGACCATCCTGGTTTGGGCTACAGCTCCTAATTGGCCTTTTGTCCCTTCCATTATCCATTCCACCCCCGCTCCAGCCTGACAAATTAATTCATCCTGACACCTTTTTCTTCCCGCAGAGACCCCATTCGGCCTGGCTCATGGCCGGCAAGGGACCAGGGACCAAAAACCTTTCATCTTCAATTATTTGCCAAAACAGCCCATTTACCGAGGATTTTTTCTCCAGAGGCCATTTCGCATGAAGTTTTCCTGCAAATGTAAAAATATTATATTTGTCTGATTATCAATAAGTTAGAATGAGCAATGGCTTGAATATTAACAAAAATATAAAAAGTACTTATAAAATTGTTGACCCGGGAGGCAAAAACATATTCATAGTGCATACTGTAATCGATTTCAACTCGCAGGTCTTCCTGCTTGCCGCTGAAATAAACTATCCCGTTGTTGTAACTGCTCAAATACATTTCGAGCGCCACTGAAAACTAAACCAATACCAACATATCATTATGAAAAATAACAATTGTAATAGAGAATTCTCCATTAGCACCGGGTGGGTGGTCGCCCTGTCCCTGTTGCTGGCCGCACCACTCAGCCTCCTTGCCCAGAATACAGGCAGTGTTTCCGGTCGTGTTTACGATGAAATTACCGGTAGCGCCTTGCAAGGGGCCATTGTGCGAGCGGTTGGCACCAACGCAGTCGACCGCACCGACCTGGAAGGGCGCTTCTACCTATCCGGAATACCCGCCGGATCGCAGCAACTCAGTGTGAATTACGTCGGTATGGACGAATCACTCACATCAGTAAGTGTCGCGGCAGGCCAAACCCAGGTCGTTAGTGTAAATTTGACTAGCGAAATTTACGAGTTGGAATCTTTCACAGTTGTCGGACAAATGATTGGGCAGGCGCGGGCCATCAACATGCAAAAAACCGCTGCCGGGATCATCAATATTATATCGGAAGAACAGTTTGGCGCCATTCAGGACGGAAATATCGGCCAGGCGCTCCAACGTCTGCCCGGCATCAGTGTGGACGAGGCTCAGGATGGATCACAGGGCGCCATCAACATTCGCGGTATTGCCGGCGAGTATAACTCTATCCAGATCGACGGTAACCGGATCCCCACCTCGGGTGGAGATCGCGATTTCAATCCCAGAAATATTTCGTCTGACGGCATAACCACCATCGAGGTGATCAAGGCCCCAACGCCCGACCGCGATGGCGATGCCATCGGGGGCATCGTCAACCTCGTTACGCGCAGCGCTTTCCAGCGTGAAGGCAGGAAGATGAGTCTCAAACTGGCTGCCACCCAAAATGATATATCCGGCAACTGGGGTTCTACCGTCATCTTTTCCTACTCGGACCTTTTGAGCGTCGGAAACGGCGAGAATAATTTGGGTATCAGTTTCACCCTCGCCAGGTACGATACGGATCGCTTTTCCCTCAACGCCGACATGGACTGGATTCAGGTCGACGTGGATGCTGACCATAGTGACAATGATTACCTAGGCCTTCCTACCGACAGACCGGTGTGGTTTATGGAATCCACTCACTTCGAATTCGACAGCCGGGAGACCGAAAAATACTCCTTTAGTGGTTCAATCGATTACCGCCTCGACGAAAATAACTCCTTCTATTTCCGGCCGTCGTTCAGCGTTTTCGATAACCGAGAAAACAGTTTTGAAACCGACATCGACATCGACACACACTTTCAAAACAGGGACGGTGGCCGCAAGACATACGCTTTCCTTACGGATAGAACCGGAGGGGGAACCAGCCCAGACAGCCGAGCCTCCTACGGCTGGATCGGAACGATTGATAATGAGGAAAACACCCTGTATTCCATAAATGTCGGCGGCCGGCATGAGCGGACCGACAATCTGATCACGTGGGACCTGTTTTTTTCAAAGAATAAGAACGTGGACACCGATAGCATAGAGGTGAATATGCGTACGGATATAAGAGCCGATCCGAATTTCCTCATCAATTATGAAATTTTCGATGTCCAAAGAGGCGAGGTAACGATCGATATTCTCAACGGTAATGATCCCACAGACCTGAGCCTGATGGAACGGGGCCAAGTCCGGGACCTTCGCGGCTTCAAAACCGAAGAGGTCTTCAGCGCACGGCTCGATTGGGAGAAAACCTTCTCGTTAGAAAAGGGCGTTTTCACTTTTAAGACGGGCGCCAAATATCGGGTAAGCGACCAGGTAAGAGACCTGAATCGGGATAGGTTCGGCTTTGAAGACGATTTCCCTTACGCGGATATACTTACAAGTACAGGAAACGAGAAGCTTTTTGGCAAAACAAGATACTGGCAGGTGAAAACGGATGTAGCTAGGGATTTGCTGAAAAGCAATCCCGAGCTGTTCGATCCAGAGGATGACCGGATTATCCTCGACAGTAATTCCGCGGATTACGATGCAACGGAAACGACCGTAGCCGCCTATGTCATGGGCACCTATGAAACCGGCATTCACACCTTTATATTTGGTGTCCGCCATGAAGATGTCGAATGGGAAAATGTGAACAAATTTGCCACTGAAGAACCTGTATCAATTGTATTAATCAATCAAGGCGATACTTATGATTTCTGGCTTCCGAGCGTGCACGGCCGGCATGCCATCACAGAGAACCTAATCTTGCGTGAGAGCTTCAACCGCAGTTACGGCAGGCCGCGGCTCACCGAACTCTCCAAAGGACGAGAAACTGATGATGAAGGAAATATAGAAGATGGAAATTCCAAACTCCAGCCCGCCCTTTCTGACAACTTCGACATTCAGCTCGAGTACTACACCAAACGTGGGGGCCTCTATTCGATTGCTTTTTTCTACAAAGAAATCGAGAATTTTTCCTTCGAGCAAGTGTTTGATTTCACCGATATCGGTTCGGACGGCGTCCCGATACGGGATGATGAAGGAGATTTTGAGTATGAACAGCCGGTTAACGGTACAAATGCGACCAACCAAGGAATCGAACTTATTGCCCGTCAGCAATTATACTTTTTGCCGGGTCCATGGGCTGGTTGGTCTCTTGGCATCAGTGCGACTTTTAGCGATAGCAAAGCGACTATCCCCAACCGTACAGATCGTAGCGATCTCACATTGCCGGGGTTCTCGGACAGGATATATACCGCAACGATCGATTACGCCTGGTCTGGATTCAGTGGGCGGTTGGACTACCGGTTCCGTGGTGACTTTATTGAGGGCCTTGGTGACGATATCGAGAGCGATGAATTCTTCGCCGAAGGGGACCGGTTGGATGCTGAGATTGCCTTTCGGATACGTCCAGGCATAGTTATTTATGCCTCCGGTACCAACCTGACGGATGAGCCACAGGTTTCCTACCAGGGTTTTCCACCATTTGTGGAGGATGCTAGTCTCAGCGGAGCTAAATACACTTTCGGAATTCAGTTTGATTTTTAATCCGTTTGAAAAACACCCCGGCGTTGAAGCGCCGGGGTGATTTTTTTGGTCTATTCCGGGTTCAGATAGGTCCCGATACTGACAACTGTCCAAGTGACGCCACCGACGTTTCTCATACCCAAGGGAGCAAAAAGGGGTCAAAGTACAAAAGTCTAAATAACCGTTGGGGTTTAACGAATATAAGAATTACTTGACCGGGCGGGTGGTTTCAGATTGATTGCATTTTCACCTGTTGCAGAGATGATCCCTGCATCTTGTTGGACAAAGGAGAAAAGCAAATGGAAAACAAATCTAGACGTCAGTTTTTAAAGATAGCAGGCGCGGTGTCCGCGGCTTCTGTACTCCCTAATATTGGCAAGGCCAGTTCTTCGACAGCAATGCATGGTGAAAAGAATTACCGGAGCTGGCCCGTTAAGTTGGGCGTTGCGAGTTATTCACTCCGCATGCTGAGCAGAGCGCAGGCAATCGCCCTTACAAATGAGCTTAGGACGCCTTTCATATGCATTAAATCTCATCACCTGCCCTATTATCTTTCTCAAGAGGAATTGGATAAGGGTAGGGCGGAATTTGAGAAGGCCGGCCTGAAAATCGTTGGTGGTGGCAATAACAATATCAGAAAGGATACCGACGAGCATATACAGATGTTTTTCGAGTATGCAAAAAATGCTGGGATTCCCCTGCTGGTCATCGCTCCCACCACCACCAATTTAAAACGAATCGAAAAGTTTGTTAAGAAATACGATATTAAGGTCGCGATTCACAATCATGGGCCCGAAGACAAATACTTTCCCGCTCCAAGTGATGCCCTGAAGCTTATCAAAGACCTGGATCCGCGATTCGGGCTCTGTGTCGATATCGGGCATACCGTGCGAACCGGCGCCGACGTCGTCCAGGAGATCGCGGATGCCGGAGACCGCGTTCTCGACCTGCATATAAAAGATTTAAGAGACTTGATGGACAAGGGTAGTCAGTGCGTTGTCGGTGAAGGCAAAATGCCAATGGTTGAAATATTTAAACAACTCAAAAAGATGAAATTCGCGGGTTATGCGAATCTCGAATTTGAGATAGACAAAAATAACCCGGCGAACGGCATGAAACAATCCTTTGCCTACATGCGCGGTTTGCTCAACGGATTGGAAGCTTAGGGAGGTGTTTTTTCTAGAGAGGGACAAATGTCCGAATATATCACCCATCGTGCGGTCTACGATGACAGTGCGCGGCTGGCGTTGAATTCGCCTGAAATCTGCGACGCATTCAAATTAACACTTAAAAAACATTGGGAGATCGGCGGGTTGGGCAGCGTGACGCGCGGCGGCGACCGGAACTCCGTGAATCTGCTCGAGGTTTGCCGCGACAATTGGGCTTCTCGCAAAGAAGGCGACGGCACGGAAGAAAAGCTGGCCTTTCTGCTCGGCTGGCGCTGCCACAATACGGCTGACCGTATGTGGAAACCGATTTACCGAACCCTTCAGCCGGAGCACTACGTCGAAGAGCGCGAGGGTGTATCCGATATTCGCATATACCATGATGTTATAGTTTTCCGCGAGGTTTACGATCATGGGCGGCTCGCGCCGTTAACGCTTGCGTTTCTCGATTTTCAAATGGAGCGGCATCCGGCGAGTTCCGCCATCAGCGTGAAGCGCGCTGAAGACTTGTTCGGCGCAATGTATCAACGAACGCTTCTGGAATTGCAATCGTTCGTGCAGGAAGAGATGGAAATCGACGCCTGGCTCGACTGGGTATTCAAAAAGATTCAGCCACTTTACGTCGATCTCACTGCCTACACGGAGGCCTATTACAATCCGAATACCGATTATTTGCGGCGATTTATTATCGAACCGAACTTTTACGACCGCAGTGACGCGATTATTCGCTTGGCGCGCTCGATACAGCTTGGCGAACCGGACGTCGGCATCGACTTGCAAAAGGCATTGCAGTCGGCGAAATCCGAAAGTCAGTATGCCCAAGCCCTGGAATGGGGCTACCGATATTTGAAAGTCAGCAGTGACTTTTTTGAACACAAAATAGACGAAGCGACCTTCAGCAGATTGTCCGATCTAGACAAGCCGCATAAACCGAAGGAGATCATGGATTGGATCAATTATTTAAAGGAAAAAGCGAGAAATTAAATTTCACTCACCAGGACTCAAAGTTTTATAGATTTAACTATTTCAGCATAGAATGACATCACACATCAATCGCAGGGATTTTTTGAAAAAATCCACCATCGCCGGAGTGGGGCTATCGTTTGGCGGGTGGATGAGCTTGCAACCCGGGCAGGCGATGGCAGCGGCCGCACTTGCGAATGGTCATGTCTTGAAAATGAATATCACGCCGATTGCCATTGCCGATGACTGTGCGAGGCTCGCGATCTATTCGAACGTTACCGTGAAACCTTACCAGCAAGCCCTGGCGCAGAACTGGGACGCGATGCGCATTGGCGGAGTGTTGCGGCACGGTGAAAAGCATATCGCCGAATTACTGATCCCGGCGCGCAATGGGATGAAACATGGGAATATCGACCCGAAAGCGGCGCGCAATGCGGCATTTGCCAGCGGCTGGTTGTTTCATCGGGCAGCCAATACCGAATTATATGGCAAGACCACGAAAGCAGGCGATGACGCTGAGCGCATGATTTACCATGATGTTAACGTCTTGAGGGAAATGTCACTGGCCGAGCATGGCGGAAAAATGGCCGCCAATCCGTCGAGCCCTACTGTCAACGACATGCACCACCTGCTCCTCACGCTCAAGCAACGCACAGAATTGCGCTTGCACACATTCAATCCCGACGAGCGCAACGGCGCGACCGAAAATTGGGTTTTCAAGCTTGGGGAATGGGATAAAGACTATCGCCCGCTTCTTGCCCGGTATGCAGAGGCAATGGTTAGCCCTGATTCGTGGAAAGTTAAAAAATATCTCGAAGCGCCGGTTTTTTATGATCGTACCGATGCCATCATTCGCTGCGCGCGTGAATTGCAAGCAGGATTGCAGGAGCCTGTTGATCTGTGGCAATCTGTCGTAGCTGCAAAATCGCAGAGCCTGTACGCCCGCGCCCTGGCGAACGGCTACTACGCAGCGGCGGTTGTGAGCGTTTTTATTGCAGGAGATATCGATGAGGTTATGTTAAAAACAAAATTGTTCAGTGCATAATGTTAAAATAACGTTTTGACGATATTCGAAACGGAATTAAGGAGTCTGCGGAGCAAGCGTGTTTAACATTCGTTGTGCCGGAGTGTAGTTTGGGTCGATCTCGAGTGCTTTTTCGGCAGCTCGGATGGCTTCGTAGAGTTTACCCTGCCGGTAGAAAAGGGTTGCTTTAACGAATGGGTGATCCGGCGCCTCAGGTTCCAACGTTTCAGCGTGGTCGATTGCAGTAATCGCGGCGTCGAGACGATTTTGCCGGGCATAGGTCAGGCTGAGGTTATACCAGGCGCGAGCGAATTCGGGGTAGATTTCAACGGCTTTTATGAGCATGGATTCCGTTTGCTCCAAATTTCCCAGGTCAGCGTATATGAGCGCAAGCATGAATGGGTAATTCGCATTTTCAGGTTGAAGCTCTTGCGCTTGCAGCAATGTCTCTATCGCTTCTTCGCGTTTCCCGCGCGCATTGAGTAGTAGCGCAAGATTATCATGCAGCGGGGCCGAATGAGAGTCCCACTTGACCGCTTTCCGAAACCAGCTTTCCGCGAGATCGAATCGGCCCTGCGCATAGGCAAACTGGCCCTGCATTCCGGCGCCGGACGGTTGGTCGGAATTGTATTCGAGGTATTGCTTCAACTCGTTGTAAACGGGCTGGTCTGTTTCAATATGTTCGCGCAACGCCCACGCGGCATCGAGACGAACCACGCGAACCGGGTCCTTTAGCATGACACGCAATCGAGCGGTATCGTCCTCTGCTAAAGACAATGTCCGCACTGCGGCGGATCGGACGAGCGGACTGTTGTCTTCGAGTGCTTTTTGCGCGAATGTTTTGATTCGCTCATCCGGGATCCAAGGTGCGGCAAGGGTGAGCAAAGTTGCTTCCCAGGCGGGATTGGTTTCATTTTCGAGCAGCGATAACAGCGATTCGAGGATTTCCGTATCACCATGATATGCATGTGCAACGGTGCGGGTTCTCTCCCGCTCCGGGCGATTCATTTTTTCACCATACCAGCGTTCGGTCCATTCGACGGCCCAATCGACCGTTTGATCGGAGTGGCAGCGATTACAGGCGTTCGGGATACCGATTTCCCTAGTGAGTAACGGATCGGGGATCAAGAAGCCGTGATCGCGCCGCGGATCGCGTTGCATGTAGGTGGTTTGCGGCATGTGACATTCGATGCAGCTATTGCCCGCGCTCATATCCTTGTGGTGACTATGTTTGAGCGGTTCAATGACCGTCGCGTTCATCAAGCCCGGGGATTGGTGGCATCTCATGCACAGTGAGTTATTCTCCGCGGGTAAAATGAGGCTCCCGGAATGCGAATTATGACAATCAAGGCAGGTGACGCCGGCCTGACTCATTTTACTTAACTTGAATGATCCGTAAACGAAGACCTCGTCTCTGATTTGGCCGTCAGGGTAATAAAGTGATTCATGTGTAGGAAGGCTAAGACGGAAGTGATCATGGTAGTTATCTCCTGCCTGAAAATCCCCGGTGAGGTCCTCCCTTCGGCTATGACAGGATGCGCATGTATCCATGGTAGCGGTTGCGGGTTTAAGGGGTGGATGGTATTCCGGTTTTTTAACTTCCTCGATGTGATTACGCATAGTTCCATGACACTGCCGGCAGTCGATTCCCTGTGCCGCCCACGTTGATTCGTAAGTGTCGGTGGCTGATTTGTAACCTTTTTTAAACGATGTCATGTGACAGTATGCGCATTGCGCATTCCAGTTCATTCCGCGATTGGCCCAGAAGCCCCATTCATCGGGTTGGCGGTTCTCGTCTCCGTATACGTTGAACCACTCCTTCTTGTGAGGGTCCCATGCCAAATCAGTTACCTGCCAACGACCACCGGGAAAAGGAATGAGGAACTGCCGCAACGGATCATGCGCTAACACCATTTCCGGAAAATAGCGTCGTTCAACAGCGTCATTTCCCGTAGTCACGATTCCGTATTGGCCGTCAATTTTCTCAAACTGCGATTCGAAGGAACCATGTTTCAGCGACGTAGGGGGTTCAAACGCGCGCTCGTCTTTCCCGGAGTCCACCGGGCGGTTAGCGAACGCGTGGTGAGAATATCTCCAGGCTTCGTGAATTTCTTCGTGACAGGTGCGGCATGACTCTATCGTGGGAAGGCGATTCGAAGATTCCACTATCACCTCAGGGGTTTCCCGCCTGCATCCAACAAGAAATCCGGTTGCCAGGATAAAAGATACGACGAATAAAGACCTGACCTGACCCCCTATGTTGCCTATCGGTGTAATGATAGCCGGAATTTTTAAAATTTTTTGCAGGTTTTCGCAATAGGAAAGCGGAATTAAAACCTAACTATGAGCAACAGGCCCCTTATTTATTGACTACAATGTGTTGTCGCCACAATCATACGCCCGACCATAACCACTATGACAACCGGCCTCGCAATAATAGATTGGATTGTAGTACTGATTTATTTCTTTTTTCTGGTTGGAGTCGTCTGGTGGTCAAGCCACCGTCAAGAAACTACTCAAGACTACTTTCTGGCCAGTCGCAACATAGGGTGGTTCATAGTCGGAGGCTCAGTTTTCGCTTCTAATATCGGATCCGAACACATTGTAGGCCTGGCTGGACAAGGCGCTACCTCGGGCATGGCCATGGCCCATTGGGAACTTCACGCATGGGTATTAATCCTTCTGTCGTGGGTCTTCGTACCTTTCTACTACCGTTCCAAAGTGTTCACGATGCCGGAGTTCCTGGAACGACGGTTTAATTCCACGGCTCGCTGGATCCTGTCCATAGTATCATTGACCGCCTACGTCTTTACGAAGGTTTCCGTTACGGTCTATGCCGGGGCGATTGTATTTAAAACATTGCTTCCCACGACCTTTGGCAGCCCCGAAAACGCATTTTGGGTGGGCGCCTTTGCCACAGTTATTCTAACCGGTATCTACACAGTATTCGGTGGTCTCCGTGCCGTTGTTTACACCGATACCGCTCAAGCCTTTATTCTCATCGCGGGGTCATTGCTTATTACGATGTTCGGTTTAAATGAACTCGGCGGATGGGGCGAGTTTCAGGCAATCTGTAAGGAACGCTCATCCCAGTTTGCTCTATGGCGCCCAAACAGTGATCCCGATTTTCCATGGCTTGGTATCTTGATAGCATCGCCAATTATGGGTATCTGGTATTGGTGCACGGACCAGTATATTGTGCAACGCACCCTGGCCGCGAAAGACCTGAAGAATGCGCGGCGCGGCGCTTTGTGGGGAGGGGTGCTCAAAATCTGGCCGGTTCTGATTTTCCTGGTTCCCGGATTGATAGGTTACGCTCTTCATACAAAGGGCATAATCACCCTTCCGCAAAAAATAGTTGACGGCCAGGTCGTAGCCCAGATCGATGGAGATCAGGTTTTCCCAACGATGGTCGCCACCCTCTTACCGCACGGCTTGAGGGGTCTAATGGTCGGTGGACTGTTAGCCGCGCTTATGAGTTCGCTATCATCCCTTTTCAACTCTTGCGCGTCCCTTTTTACGATGGACATCTACGACAAGATTCGGCCGGGGAGCAGCCAGCGTCACCTGGTAACAGTCGGTCGAATCGCCACCGTAGTGATAGTGGGCCTGGGAATTCTCTGGATACCCGTCATGCCGATGATCTCCGAAGGCGGTCTCTATCTATACCTGCAAAGCGTGCAGGGATACCTGGCTCCACCCATAACCGCCGTGTTCCTGCTTGGGCTGTTCTGGAAACGCATCAATGCAACGGGAGCGGTATGGGGCTTGGTAACAGGCTTTATTCTCGGTATGTCAAAGCTGACAATTCAGGTCCTTTTTGGCGCGGACAAGATTGCGTCCCCCGCCTTTCTCGCCGCTATCGGTGACTTCAACTTCCTCTTTTTCACGGGCGTACTTTTTGGAGTGAGTATTGTTATCGTTGTCGTGGGATCACTTCTGACCGCACCCCCGCCGGAAGAAAAGATAGCCGGACTCACCTATGCGACGGTTAGCAGTCAGGACCGGGAAGACAACCGAAAAAGTTGGGACTATTGGGACATCATCCTTACGCTTGTCATACTCAGCATGGTAACGGGAATGTATATTTACTTCTCCTTCTGGCTGAATTAGAAATTATAATGTTCTCTCGGTGTATTGTTATTTTCGCTGTGTTGCTATCGATCGCATTTCAAAACATTGCTTTTGCGGGCGAACGGAAAATCGTTGTGGCGCATCGCGGCGCGTCCGGCTATCTACCGGAGCACACGCTTGAAGCGAAAGCGCTCGGTTACGAGATGGGTGCGGATTACCTTGAGCAGGACGTCGTTTTAACAAAAGACGATCATCCAATTGTAGTTCATGACATATATCTCGACGCGGTGACGAATGTTTCAAATATCTTTCCCGGTCGAGCGCGTTCCGACGGAAGATTCTATGCTATTGATTTTACCCTGAGTGAAATAAAAACCCTTAAGGTTACCGAGCGAATTGATCTGGAAACCAAAACTGCTGTTTATCCAAAACGAATTTCTGAAGGGATGTCGCATTTTCAAATTCCCACTCTTGCTGAAGAAATTGAATTGATTCAGGGACTGATCAAGAGCACTGGCAGGAAAGTCGGGATTTACACTGAAATCAAATCGCCGGCATGGCACCGGGAGCAGGGAAAGGATGTCAGCAGGATTGTTCTAACGTTGCTTAATCGTTATGGATATAATGACAAAAGCGACGAGGCTTACATACAATGCTTTGATCAGTCTGAAATTAAGCGGATACGTTATGAACTCGATAGCGAATTGAAGCTTATCCAGTTGGTCCGAGGAGGAGATTCAGATTTCGATGTGCTAAGAACGCCTCTCGGGCTCAAGGAACTTTCAATTTACGTCGATGGAATTGGACCGTCGATGTCGAACATTATTGAAGGCCGAGACAAGGACGGAAAACTGATCATCACTAATCTGGTTGAAGACGCGCACAAAGTGGGGCTCAAGGTGCATCCCTACACATTCCGCGCAGATGAGTTGCCTGAATACGTCAAAACTTTCGATGAACTCTTACGTATATACCTGGTCGATGCGAAAGTTGACGGTATTTTCACCGACTTTCCCGACCTTGCCGTAGCTTTTCTTGAAAAGTTGCAAGGCACCAAATAGGCGAAGTTTAATCATCCGACAATGCGGCGGAAATTGGAAGAGGCGGCCTTGGTGGGTTTTATGGGAGTTTCGCTTTGATGGTATTGCTTTTCTTCCAGCCATAGCGAATGGCTTGCGTCTCAATATGTCCTTTGGCGGCGGACAGTTCCACGGGTCCTGAATAGAGCAACCAGCCTGGTTTATTGGAACTCTCGAACTCCTTTCCAATTCGGTAAGCGATGGAGGCTCCTTCGGATGAGCAGGTTATAACAGCTTGCTTCCGCGAAAAGGTGATGACCGGATCGGCGGTAGTCGGCTGCTTTCCGTCGGGAGGCCAGAGTACTTTGATCAGTTCGGATTCCGGCATATGTCCGAGGTCGTTGTATTTCTCGGTCCAACGTTCATGAGCCGCTCTCAATTCGGCGAGTTTATCGAAGTATCTAGGATCGCCGGCCAGATTGTGAATTTCGTGTGGGTCTTTTTCTGTATCATAGAGTTCTTCCAGCGGTCTTTTAATGGCCGTGAACTGCCACTGATCGGGACCCAAAGTCCCCGCTTCCATCTGCTTCTTGATGCTCTGCATGATGGGTGCCTGGTCTCGATAAGGGATGAATCCAAGGTAAGGAAGATCCGGGCGATAGTTTCTAATATATTTAAACCGCTTGTCGCGCACGGCTCGAATCATCTCCGGCGCCGGATCCATCCGATCTCGCAGGCCGTAGATGTATTTGCGAGGAGCAGCTTTGGCCGAACCAAGAAAGGCCCGTCCTTGCATGTGGGTGGGAATCGGAATTTCCAAAAGAGACAAAACCGTCTGAGCAAAGTCGACAAAGCTGACCAATTCTCCGTTGGTTGTTCCCGCTTCGCGCTTATCGGGAAATCGAATTATCAAGGGGACGTGTAGCCCGGAGTCATAGACCCATCGCTTGGCCCGGGGCAATCCGTCGCCGTGATCGCTGTAGAAAAATATAATCGTGTTATCGAGCAAACCATCTTCCTCCAATTCACGCATCAAATTCCCAACCCATTTATCCATGGCAACAATGTTATCGTAATGCCAGGCCAGGGCCTGTCGGACTTCCGGGGTATCCGGATAATACGGGGGCACGGTAAGTTTTGCGGGATCCACGACCTTGGGTGAGGTCTGCTTGAAGGTCTTGCTCTCGTGGGTTACCGTGTTGTTGAAGACAGCGAAGAAAGGCGTTTCTTTTGACGGCCGGTTGCGCCAGTGGGCATTTTTGGAAGAATCGTCCCAGGCGGTAATCGGAGTCGCCATCTGGTAATCCGTCTTGGAGTTATTGGAGCAGTAGTATCCGGCGGCGCGAAGGTATTCAGTAAAACTTTTGGCATTGGCGGGCGGAGTTGCTTCATAAACCGGAATTGCCAACAGCTCAGGGTCGGTTATAAATTTCAAGGCGGAGGTGCGCCTCCAGGTCCTCATCGCCATAGCTCCTGTTGAAGAGGGATACATGCCCATGATCAGTGTATGCCGATTCGGAGCGCAAACCCCGTAAGTGCCAAAAGCTCGCGTGTAGCGCACGCCATCCTGAGCCAGCCGATCGATGTTGGGTGTCTTTACAGTATGATCGCCATAACTGGGCAACCTGGCGCTCATATCCTCGCAGGTAAGCCAGAGAATGTTGGGTTGTCGCCCAGCTGATAAAGCCTGAGACAAAGCTGGAATTAAGAGGCAACAGGCTACAAATGGGCCGCAATATAATTTTCGAGTCATAAATAGTTTAAAAGTCTTATACCGGGATTAAAGGGTTTAGTTTTGCATAGATCAACGTAGAAATTACCCCTGTGAATGAGATAGAAACCTACCGCTTATTTCCTCGCTTTCCCGGTTGTGTTTCTGAATAAAGGGGTTACTGTAGTTTTATTAAGGGAAATAAGATGCGATTACACACCGTAATCATATGTATGGGGATTTTTGCGCTTGGCGGGTGTGAGACTACAAAAACTGGCACGGCCTCAAGCTCCTCGAAGCGGACTATCCCTGTCCCAAGTTCTTTGCCGGGACAGATGGTCGAAATCTCCTACCACGACGTGACGATTAAAGGTCCTTTCCGCTATCATATCGATTATATTCATAGCTTCGCGGATAGCGTCATCGATAACTGGGAAAGAACTCGGGACAGACACAGGTTCTCAAATCCAAACTACACGACCGGCCATGTCACGGTGGTGGCCCGTTTAATGGACACCGGTACCATTGCCAGCGTTTACGTAATCGATAGATCGGGGCCCACGGATTTGGAATTGATAATTCGGCGCTGCCTGAGATCGACGTCCGGAATTCCGCCCTGGGACGAGGATATGCGCAAAAAATTCGGCGACGATCTGCTCGTGCAACTGGAATTTGTATACCATAGCATCGGTATTTTTCACTGATCAAGGGAGGGGAATAAGGCCCTGGCTTGGTGGTTCTGTTTCCCGAATCAGTAAGGTTCCGCTGTTGTGGAACATATAGCATAATTGGACTCAATGCCGAACAAATATGCCCAACCCCTATTTCTCCTTACGAATTTCCGGTTGAGTTTACTGAATAGATAGGAGTTAACTGTCCTCCTAAGGGTAAAATATGCGAATACGTATTGTAATCATCTGTATGGGAATATTAGCGTTTGGCGGGTGCGAGACTACTCAAACCGGCGCGGGTTCGAGCACTTCTAAGAAAACCGGCGCGGCCTTTAACGCTTATCCGGAACAGATGGTCCAAATAGACTACGGCGACGTGACGATTCAGGGCCCTTTCCGCTATCATGCCTACTACATTCATGATATTGCGGATAGAGTCATCGATAATTGGGAAAGAGTTCGGGAGAGGCACACGTTCTCCAATCCGGGATTCACGACTGGCAGAATCATAGCCAGAGTGCGTTTAACGCATGACGGCGACTTTGCCAATGTTAACATAATTGATAGATCGGGACCCTCTGATTTGGAAATGATGGTTCGGCGCTGCCTGAGATCGACCTCCGGAATTCCGCCTTGGGACGAAAGTATGCGCAAGAGATTCGGCGACGACGATCTGTTCGTGCGCTTTATCTTTGAATACCGCGATTTACCCTGATCAGAGGAGGGAAAGAGGCCTTTGCCGGAGAACATATTGGATATGTTCAGTAAGCTCGGAGGAAAACCATACGGCCCCATTCCCGGCATAGTGTCAGTTCTTTGTTAGTTACTTATTGTAAAAAACCGAGATTTCATTTTCGGTTGGAAAATTTTCTGGAACTGCGATTGACCGCCTCACTTCGCCCCCGGCAGCCCATTCCGTTCCACGTTGCAGTGTGAGGACAAACCCGACACAGCTCATTGCCTCCACATTGTGCCCAAGAGTAGTGTGAAAAACACGGCCTTTTCCGTATCTAACGGTCATCAGCATTGGTTCATTCCGGGCCGTCAGCTTGGAGCGCGCGACGGCCAGGACGGTTAGATTCTCAGCCGGACCCCGGAGGCGGCAGTATAGTTCGTCTTCGGTGTGTTTCCAGCGCAGGGGCAAACCATTGGTTACGGGGTGCGTCCCATTTATAATTTCCACTACAAACTGCCATCGTTTGCCGTGTGCTCCGGCATTTCCGGGAGTAGTGGTATCAAACTTCACTACGCCATCTTCGACATAAACCCATGGGCCGTACTCGAAACCGCGCCCTCCCCATCCACCGACGCCGATCATTTTGTTGTATTCAACCCAATCGGCAAATGCATTGTTCGCCGCGTGCACGGAGACAAATCCGCCTCCCCGGCGCGTGAATTTCTCAAAGTTGGAACGGACTTCCGCGGGCCAAAGTTCTCCGTTGTAATTGCTCACCACCACGTCGCACCATGAAAAATCGGGCCTCCAATCGAGCCATTTTGCGGGGTCGGGCGGCTGGGGAGGGGCGCCCTTGCGGGGCTTCGGCGAGCCGGGAGGGGTTGTTGAAACTTTGACTTCAAAAACACCACTCGACTCCAATGCATCCACCAACACCGGTGTCGTTTGCTGCCATTGGTGGTTATTCTGGCCGTCTATGAGCAATACTTTGATTTTCTCCTCTTGGGCAATTGCCGAAATAACGCCGGCCAGCAAACAACCTGAAATAATGCTAATTTCACGTACTCCACTCACGAGGCGCCAGGCACTCTTAAGAATAACCACTTTATTATTAATTAAAGATACACTGTTCAGGCAGCATCTAGGCATTCCAGACTTCCTCACCGTATTCCCAGCCTTTGCGAACAGGTTCCTTAACATAGGCATCGAATTTGGGATGATTGGTTACGCGCGCGTTTAGAGCATCGTAAGCAATGCGGGTTTTAAAGCGTTGGGCCATCACGCCGACCAATGCCATTTCCGTCAATTCGGCTCCGTAATCAAATGTGGACAAAGGCATCGGGCCTTCACCCTTGATTGCTTGGGCCCATTCTTTCCAGTGGGTTCCCTTGATGCGCGGAATCGTCTCCGGCGGCGGATTTTGGCGAAAATCCTCCCAGACTTTTTCCGGCAACAGCTTGGGGCTGTTTGGTCGCCCCCCGGTCATGAGGGATAGTTTATCTCCCACCATTATCATGCCGGATTTCGGCAGTTCTTTCATCCCCCATTTGGATCGATTGCGCGGCTTGAGGCCGCCATCATACCATTTCAGGGTAACCGGCGGCTTGTCGCCGCGAGCCGGGAACTTAAAGCGAATGACGGAACGGTCCGGGACAAATCCGTTCGCCGACCGCGAACGTCTCGTTGCTTTGACCTCAGTCGGCATGCCCAGATCGAGAGACCAAAAAGGAGCGTCCAGCGTATGGCAGGCCCAGTCGCCAAGTTCACCGCATCCGAAATCATACCACCCGCGCCAGAGACGAGGCAGATAAAACCGGCTGTAGGGCCGCGGTTGGACCGGACCCAGCCAGAGGTCCCAATCCAGGCCTTCGGGAACATCCTCCGGGCTTGGGGGATAACTGTCAGGATGTTGGAAATGCTTACCCTCGCTGAATCTCGGACCGTCGAACCAGGCCAGAACCTCGGTCACATTGCCCAAAATGCCGGCATCGACCCACTCTTTGACCAGGCGAATGCCTTCGGTCACATGCCCCTGGTTCCCCAAAGCCGTTATGACATTGTAATGACGGGCCGCTTTTTTGAGCTTTCGGCACTGCCAGATGTTGTGGGCCAGCGGTTTTTCGACAAAGACATGCTTGCCCCGCCGCATGGCCTCCATGGCGGCGGCAAAATGCGTGTGGTCGGGGGTCGATACCACCACCGCTTCGATCTGGCTGCCCATATTGTCCAGCATGACCCGAAAATCCTTGAATCCCCTGGCCTCAGGATTTTCCTCCAGGGCCTCGTTCAGCAGGGTGGCGTCAACATCGCAAAGGGCCACAACATTCTCATCAACCAAACCTTCCCGATTTGCTTTTCCGCGGCCTCCCGCCCCGATAAAAGCAAGATTCAGCCTACGGCCGGGCGGCGGGCCTTCCTGCCCGATGCTAAACCGCGGCAAGATGTAAACACCGGCGGCAGCCGCAGCCGTTGTCTTGACGAATTTCCGTCGGGATAATTTTTTCATAAAAGCACGATTATCGCGGCCTGACCCTTTTTCTCTACCCCCGCAGTTGCGTTTCTACCTGTTGACCAGGTCGCCGTAATGGCTCGGGGTTTCCAGGATGCCGCCGCTTTGTTCAAAGAAATCATCGCCCACGTTAAATACGCCGTCAACCGTTCTGGCCCATTCGGCATTGGGATAAGGATGCCATGAGCGCATCCTTTCCCAATTGATGTAATTCTGGTGACCGTTAGTCTCGAGCAGGCCCATTCCAAGACCCGGGAATGGTGCGAGCCGGGCCGCTACGGTCTTGTTCCATTCGACCAGGACGGGGCTCACGGTAAGGTCGGCGCAAAAGCATGGAACGTTGTTATCGTAAGAGGTCTGCGCAATTTTCATGGTCATGCTCATTGTCTTGGCAATTGATTTGAGCGCGATTGCCTTGTAGCCCATTTCGATCCGTTCGAGCGCGTCTTTGTCGGTATGAGCGCTTTCGTCCGCGGCTAGACGAATTTCGATGTCGCTAACATCGATTCGCGCATGCTCCGGGAAAGGTTCCTCGATTACCGCAATCTGATCGTAGGCGCCAATTTTTTTCGCATGGTCCAATAGCTTGAGCAGGGATTCCTTTTTTTCATAGCGGCCGTTGGCGTCGAAATAGTAGGGTAAGCGTCCGGATTTCGTATGAGGTGTTTGCCGATGACCGATGGCCTTGTGGATGGCGGTCAGGCGTTCCTTGTCTTTTTCGAGCATTTCCTGCTGGGTTCCCGGTTGCCCGATTTTAATCTTCATGAAGAAGTAACCCTGGTCTACGGCTTCCACGATTTCTGAAATGGGGATGGTGTAGGCCATCAACGGAATGCTGGCTACCTGTTTGTTGCGGTGTGAGAGGGCAGGGCGATAAGCCTCCGGTATCAGGTCGTCAAACCGCGTGAGGCCGTTTTCCCGGGCATACAAAATCCAGGCCGCGTTATCCACACCGACGAGCGCATTTAATACAAAGGTTTTACGCAGGTCCTTAAGGGCAGTGATCTTTTGCGCGTAGGCGTAAAGTTCGTCCAGGATGGATTCCTGAAGATCGATCGGCGTTTTGAAACATTGGCCTTTGATCATCTGGAGCGCTCGATCGCTGATGGCATACATCAGGGCATCGCCCGCACTTTTCGAATTTGAGACAAATACGGCGGCGTCCGACCAGAGGACGTTGTGGGTGCAAAGTCCAAGGGCCTCGTGGCCGCCTGCCGATTGCAACCAGGCGACCGACTGCCATATCTCAGTCAAGTATCCACCTTTAAAGCCAAAGGGGCGAATCAACGGTTCTCGTTCAAAGTTGGAATCGACTCGTGTGATTTCGATCATTTTTGATGTATGGTTGTGTTTGTGGGCAGTTTTCGCCGGCTTGCCGATCAGGTTGGGAATTCCCACTGCGGTCGCTCCAATGGCTAACCCGGTCTGTTTGATAAATTGTCGTCTGGATGGGTTTTTCATTAATGATAAGCGATTCAGGAACGGAGTCCTGTTTTTTTAAGTTGCATGTGCAAATGTTTCAAATCGGAGGAAATGGCTTTCTCGGCCTGACGGAATTTTTCAGACATACTTAACACATCCGGATCCCGGTCGAACATCGGGTATTCTACGTGCATAGTAATCGGGCCAGGTATTTGTAATTCCCGACAGAGTCGGTAAAACACGTCGAAGTCCACCATGCCCTCACCTATGGGCACATGATTCGTTTTCCAGGCGCCTGTATCCTGTTTCGCCCAAATGAAATCCTTGGCAACGGTCGATCGGATATGGTTGCGTAACAACTTTAGGTCAATAGCCCAGGATCTACCGCCCTCCGCCATAGCGTGGCGGATATCAAACTGGCAGCCCATCCAATTGGGATCGAGGTCGCGCACGAGATACCAGATATCCCAAAGAGAGGATCCCACCCGGGCGCCGTCATGGTTCTGGTAAGCTCCGTGGATTCGATATTTCCGATTCAACTCGGCCAGTCTCGCGAACTTTTCTTTAATTTCATCCAAATGTTCCAGAATGCCGCGGCTCTCGTCATAACTATAATAAGCCATCCGGTAATTCTTGATGCCCAGACCGGCGGCGGTTTTGATAATTTTTTCCGTCGCAGGATCATCCGGATCGCTGATTCGCGTGACCATCATCGGAACAGAGACACCGGAAGCGGTAATTTTTTCGACCGCCCGGGGAAGGACCGTTTCTACCTGGTCTGGTTCCACGTGGCCGCCGGGCCGTACCGATAGTTCGACACCATCAAGACCCAGGTCCCTGGTAAATTTGCCCACATCTTCAAAGTCGAGCCACTGCAGGTGCTTCGAAAAAATGCAGACCGGATGTTTGATCATTTCGTTTGGTTTATGATGCGCTGAAAATGCCGATTGGCTCCAAAACGGGAGGGCTGCGCCCGCTGTGCCCACTGTCTTTATAAAATGTCTTCGAGTAATCATAGTTGAAAAACGTGAGAGTTATAGTTTCCAGGGAGATCGGTATTCATAGTGCAACAGGTCGTTGGCCTCTGAAAATTTAGATTGTAAAAGCGCCGGAACTTAACGCTTAGAAACAGGCATTGTCAAATGATAAGAAATTGTTGCCAAAAGTCGGCTAAAACCGATGTTGCATACCAACGGATGCAAGGAAAGGGGCCCCTATGGAAACAATGCCGCTTGATGCTTTCCCGATTTCGAATTCAGTGTCCAGAAGGTTTTCGATAATGGCGAAAACCCGTGTATCTTTCCCGATAAGGTAAGAAGTCGATAAATCGATAACGGTAAATGCGCCGAGTCGTCTTTGGTTGCCGTCATCTTCGAACTGATTGCCGTTAAATTGAATTTGCAGTGAGCTGCGCCATCTTGAAGAGGGCAGCCATACCAGCGAAACGCGTGCCGTGTGCTCGGGAGTTTGTGCCAACCGGTTGCCTTCCAGAATGGGCCGTTCGAGGCTTTCATTGATTTTGGCGTCACTGTAAAGATAAACTGCGGAAATTCGCCATTTGTCGTTGAATTTAAATTCCGACTTCAACTCGATTCCGGCCACCCGAATATTATCCAGGTTGCGCCTCTGGCGGCAGGAACCTCCCGGGGGAACAAAGCCGCATGGTTCAATAATACCCGGACCCGTAGCCAGTTGTACGTTTGCCACGGCATTATCGATGTCATTGGCAAAGATGTTTATTCCAAATCGTGTGGAGTCGGCAGGCGCCCATTCAAATCCCAGCTCAGCTCCCAACAGCCGTTCCGGCGACAATTCGGGATTCGCTTCGGTAATATCGTTTTTGACCCGAAAGGGCCGGTAAAGTTCGTTGAGGGTGGGGACACGAAAACCGCTGTACACGGAAAAGTAAGCCCGCTTGCCTTCTGAAAAATCGGCGTTAAGCCCAACCCTGAAATTACCAATCCAGCCTTGCGGATCCATGAAGCGCTCATCGCGCAACGTAGCTCCAGTGAGCGTGTCTTTTTCCAGGCGAAATCCGTTTTTGTTATGATAGTAATCGACGCGTCCACTCACGTGCAGCCGGAGCCTCGATGTTACTTGCCAAATATCTTCCAGGAAAACTCCGAAGAAACTTTGCCGGCCTCCGGCCTCTCTCTCCTTAAGAAAGGAGCCGTCCACGAAGCGAAACCGCTCTCGCGTTTCACCTTCTACCGAGCGCGCGTCAATTCCCGTCAAAATTTGATGTCCCTTTTCCGCAGTGAAGGAAAAAACCAGGCTGCCTCCCCAGGCTTCGGCTGGAACATCGAATTGTTCCAAAGCCGGGAGTTCGGAAGCGCGGTCTTGTACAACGGAGCTGAAGAGATTTCGGAAAGTGCGTTTTTGAAAATAAAATTGCGCTCTCCAATACAGGTTGTCGTCCAAATCCCCACCGGATAAGGCCAGATTGGCGTCGTAAGCTTCGGTGTCGTTTCCGGTCAATATGGTTCCGTTGCCTCGCTCTTCGTAATACCTGGAAGCGTGGGCCGCGAGGGTCTTGCCACGTGGCAACTTCCACTCGAATCCCAAATCCAGGAGATTGGATTTCGAATAAGCATCTATATCAACCGCTCCTCTTTGATCCGCCCGCAAGACCGGATATCCTTCGGTGGAGAATCTGTTCGCGTTTATGGAAAAGGCAAATTCCCCAATATGCTTTTTGCCGGAAAAAAGAAGTTCGCTGGTTCCGCGGTTTCCTCCGGAAACTTCCGCTATCCCATAATCTTCATTGGCAAGGCGGGAAAACACATGAATGACCCCACCAAGAGCGGAATTTCCCCACTGACCGGCCCCACCGGCGGTTTGAATTTCAACACGATCAATAATAGCCGGGGGCAGCCGGTTCCAGTAAACCCAGCCGCCAAAGGGATCATTGAGCGGAATGCCATCAAGTAAAACAAGGGTTCTGCTCGACGCGGTCGGCCCCAGGTTTCTCAAGCTTACACCTTGAATGGACGGATGGGCCACACGACTGTTGTTGCGCCGAAAAAGGCTGAAACCGGGAACTTGTTTCAAAACCCCGTCAAGCCGACGCTGAGATGCATGCTCGATATTTTCACGGTCTAAAACGGTTACTTGATTGGGACTATTATCGAGGTATTGTGGAAACCTGCGCCCAACCGTGACCAATTCCGGCAACTCGATTATTTCGGCCCGCAATAAAAATGGAGTAGCAAAAAGACATAACGAAACATCGATTAAAAAGACACGAAGACTTAAAGAAGCCATAGCCCGTTTAAAAATTGTTAAACATCTGACCATTTCTGATTGTATGGACGACACCGACATCCCAGTAAAGGAATTCCAGGAAAGAAATTAGCTGTTTAAATAAACTTTACGCTTCCGTGCCTTTGCTTGAGAATATTATCGCAATAGATTTATCAGGAAGAATGAGCATGCAAAATGATTCGTCGGATAATGCAAATGTAATAGCGCCGCCGCCTTTAATTTATTTATCGGCCATGGCGATCGGCTCTTTGATCCATTTCTCGTTTCCGATACGCATTCTGCCACGAACACCGGCACTGTGTTTGGGTGTCCTGTTGATTGCCGTATCGGGCTTCCGCGCCCTGGCCCGCGCAAGAACGGCCGTCGATCCCCGCAAGCCATCGACCGCTATCGTAAATTACGGGGCTTTTCGGTACACTAGGAATCCATTGTATATTTCTTTGACACTGCTCTATCTGGGGATTGCCTCGCTCATAAATTCGATATGGATTCTTATCCTCGTTTTTCCGCTGCTTGCTGTGATACAGAAAGGCGTCATAGAGCGCGAAGAGCGATATCTCGAAAAGAAGTTTGGTGAGGAATACCTGCGTTATAAGAGACGAGTAAAACGGTGGATTTTAATCTGAATATATGGAAAAATTACAAGCCGCTGATTCCCACTGAATCTAAATATCACTTTTTCTTGCCTGGGGCCTCCACCATCCACAGATACTACTGAAAAAAATGAAAAAACTGTGCATATTTGTCGGAATGACGGTATTCAGCTACCTGGGCTGGTGGGTTGGTGAACAATTCGGCGGCTTTATGACAGCCATTGTCGTTAGCTCCATAGGTACAATTGCCGGCGTTGTAATAGGATGGAAAATCAGCCGTATGTATTTTGACTGATCTGTTATGCGGAAACTCATCCTAAGCATTATATTATTTGTGCCACTGGCTTCGGCATTGGCAGAGGATTATGCCGAATTCAATCTCCCTAATTTGATTTGGCTAGACAATAACCAACGTAATGATCTGAAAGCTTCGCTATCGGCATCCGACACACTCCCTTCGCAGTTGCTTGCGATGTTTGAACACGCGGAAAAAGCAGCCATTAAAAAACCATCGCCGATTGAGAAAATAAATTACCAGGGTCTGGTCGCCAATCATCCTGACCGGTTAGAAACCGTTAAGAATCTCGAGGATATGGTCGCTATCCGCGCTCTTGCATGGACCGCCTGGTTCAAGGATGACGCTTATTTCGCCGATGCCGGCTTCCAATACCTGGATGCATGGGCTCAAACATACGTGCCCACGGGAAACGATGTTAATGAAAACAAACTGACTTACTGTTTTCTCGCCTACGATCTTCTGAACGCGAAATATCCGGATAAAAACTGGGAACCCGTCCGGGAATGGCTGCATACCGTCGCACGTAAGCAGAAAGACTCTTGGAGCAAAAAAGGTTCGAGCAACCGGCATGCCAAACGCCTGAAACTGATTCTCCTGGGAGCTTTGATATTTGACGACGAGGAACTCCTCGATTTCGCGCAGAATATTATAGAAGAATTTTTGCAACACACGCTCCGCGCCGATGGCACGACACGTGACCTCGAGCGCAGGGACGCCATGCATTACAATGCCGGCAACGTTAAAGCTATTATGCAATGCGCCATTATATTTAATTCATTGGGCCGAAATATTTACGATTTCGAAACCCCGAGCGGGTCTTCCTTGAAAAACTCCGTCGCTTATATCGTTCCCTACGTCAAAGGGGAAAAGACCTACGCTGAGTGGGTCAACACAACCGTCAAACTGGACCGCGACAGGTGGGCCACGGGCGACCCGTTCTACAGGCCGGGAATACCGTGGGATCCATCGGAAGGAATTTCACTCCTGCTTCTCAGTTCAGTATTTGAGCCCGAATATCTTCCACTCGCCCAAACGCTGAACCGAAAATACAATAATGACCCGATAGACTGGCACGTCCAACTGGTAAAATCCGCCGCCCGCTGATTGCCACTAAGCACCCTGAACAGCGATTAACCGAACAGCACTCATTCTAAAGCTCCAGGACTCCGGTTGGACCAAGAACCGGGGCCCCGTCTCCTTCCAGATCGGCCTCGCCACCTTCGGCATTTTAGCCTTGGAGTTGGCGCTCATCCGGTGGACTTCTGGCCAGATTCGGGTTTTTGCCTATTTTAATAATCTGCTGCTCATCGGGGCCTTTTTAGGCATGGGCCTGGGGGTGGCATTGGGACGCCGATACAGCGGCCTGATCCACGGAACCCTGCCCGTATTGCTCTTGGCGTCCATACCGCTGGCTTTTTCCGAATCTCTTAATATCACGCACATGCCCTTCCCTGACGCGAGTATTTACCTTTTTTTTGCTGAGTTCTTTTACGGGAGCACCTGGCAGTATATTTTTAATATCTCCCTGTTTTTATTAATCTTCTGTCTGCTTGTTACGGTATTTGTTTTTGCTGGGAGTCCAGTGGGATACCTTTTTTCCAAGCTGCCTCCGCTGCGGGCCTACACTTCAGATCTGGTGGGATCGCTGCTGGGTGTTGTGGCCTTCACTTGCATCACCTTCCTTAACGCCAGCCCGCCGGTGTGGCTGGCTCTGGGCAGTCTACCATTTTTGTGGCTCTCCCGCAGCCGGGTCTCCCTATTGTCCTTTGGGATCGTCATCTTGCTGGGCTGGTATTCAATTAATGGCGCCCTCTATTCTCCTTACAACAGGATTGACATTGTCCAGCAGCACTTGAGCACGGTGTTGAAAGCCAATCGAGACTTCCATCAGAACCTGCACAACCTCTCCGATGAATTTATTTCCAGTCCTGAACACTCAGAAAGTGATTTAAATACGCTTTCCTTTTTTCGCCAGCTCTATGACCTCCCTTTTATCTTAAACAACACCCGTGATCGCGCGCTCATTGTCGGCGCCGGTACCGGTACTGACGTCCAGGCCGCTCTGCGCAACGGATATCGGGAAATTTACTCAGTGGACATCGATGGGAGGATCATCGAGATCGGCCGGCGTCTCCACCCGGAAAAACCTTATGATGACTCCAAGGTTGTGGCGGTGGTCAACGATGCCCGGGCTTTTTTTGAACAATTCAAGGGGAAGCCGTTCGATGTCGTTTGTTACGGATTCCTCGATTCCCATGCTATGTTTTCCACCATGTCATCACTGCGGTTAGATAATTACGTTTACACCGAGGAAGGGATACGCCGGGCCTGGGAGCATGTTTCGGAGAAGGGTCACCTCAGCCTTACTTTCTTCGCCGATCGCCGATCTCTCTGGATACTGGACCGTCTTTACTGGACGATCGCCGAAGCCACCGGGCAAGAGCCTCTTTTTATCATCAACAGAGGCTACGCCGCCACGTTTCTCGTCTCGAAGCAGCCCGGAAATATCCGTGAGGAATTACTCAAGCGTTTTGAACCCAGCAAGCCTATCGGCGACAGAAATTTTGTGCGCACGACCAGCGACGATTGGCCTTTTCTATATATCCGGCCCTTTGACTTTCCCTTAGGCTACGTGCTTGTCATTTCCGCTGTGCTTTGCCTGACGGCGGTCACTGTTCCGCTGGCCTTTGGGGGGCGCAAAGCTTTCCTTTCCGAATTTGATCCCACCCTGTTTCTAATGGGGGGAGCTTTTATGCTTATTGAAACCCGCGGCGTAACCACACTGTCCTTACTCTTCGGTTCTACCTGGATGGTGAATTCCGCCATTTTCGCCGGCATTCTTATCATGGTGCTTGTGGCGAATTTGACAGTAGAGCGTTTCAAGCTCAAGGAGCCTTTGCCCTGGTTCGCTATTCTCTTTATATCTCTCACTATACTATGGGCCTTTGATTTCTCATCGCTGAACCAATATCCCCTGTTGGTTCGGGGGCTTCTCGGAGGGATGATCAATGCGTTGCCGATCGGCTTTGCCGGCATCATCTTTTCGATTCTGCTGTCGCGCTCGCGCAATCCCACCGCCTCTCTCGGTTCCAATCTGTTGGGCTCGGTCATTGGGGGGTTTCTGGAGTATTCATCCATGTTATTCGGATTGAGTATGCTGGTGCAAATTGCCTGCGTTCTCTACCTTATCGCCCTGCTTATTTATCGTGTGCGCAAGGTCTAAATCGGATCTAAAGAAGTCCTATTGTGAGTCGGCGCCGGCCGCGCACGCCGAGGGTGGCCGTTGGGCACTTTTTTAAATTAAAATGAGTCCTTGACAAACGTACGTTTTCGCGTACGCTATCATTATGAATACCGTAAAGGCCACAGAAGCAAGGTCTCGGCTTTACAATCTGATAGACGAAACCAACTCTACACACGAACCGGTTCAGATTACAGGTAAGCGTGGCAATGCCGTGCTTTTGAGCGAGGACGACTGGCGCGCGATCCAGGAAACTCTCTATCTCACCTCCATACCCGGGATGAGAAAGTCCATAATGGATGGAATGAAGGAGCCGCTTGGTAAAAGTTCCAAGAAGTTGGATTGGTGAGCTACAAACTGGTTTACACAAGGCAGGCCCAAAAGGATGCCAAAAAGTTAGCCTCGAGCGGTTTCAAGGCTAAGGCATCAGAACTACTAAGTATCATTGAGAGAGACCCGTTCCAGAATCCTCCGCCCTATGAAGCGCTTGTTGGAGATTTAGCGGGCGCATATTCCAGACGTATCAATATTCAGCATAGACTTGTTTACCAGGTTTATGATAAACAGAAGACAGTCAAAGTTCTGCGAATGTGGACTCATTATGGAAAGTAGGTCCAACAAGGCGGTCGAGGCATGCGTCTTCTGCCCGGGTATTCGAAAGACCGCAGGTATGCTGGAATGAATGCTTAAGGCTAGTTGTTGCGTTCGAGGAAGTGGGTTTTGCCTTCGACGGAGTATTTTATGGAGGCGGGCATGATGGTATCCAGCCCGAAGCAGTTGTTTATTTTATCGATTGCGCAATACATGCCGGCCAATCGCTCGTCTTCCCGGAAAAAGAGTTCCAGTTGTCTGCTTTCATTTAAATTGATGGTGTGAACTCCTATGCCGCGTATCTTGTGTCCTTCTTTCAGGAACCGGCTCAGCAATGGATTCGCTTTTTTCAGGCATGCCGCGATTACATAAGCATCGAGGTTTGTCAGGCCCGGCGTCGAGAAATCGAAGGAGACTCCTTTCCATGTGACATCCTGAAAGCGGATGTAGCAGCCGTAGTTCACAGCGCGGCGATCGTAGCCTCTCATCCGATAACAAACTTGCCTGACTGCTTTGGCGATTTCGCCTTTCACCCTTTCGATTTCGTCAGTCCAGTCCGAGAAGGTGTGCATGTAGGAAACATCGTTTGGGACATGCCCGGCGGCGTCCATTATCCTGGCAAAGTCATTACCCGTCGCCGTCTCCCATAGCATCCTGCCGAAATAGGCGCCGAAAAGTTTTAGAAAAGAACCGGGGCCGCGTGCGACCGCGTCTGAAATGGTATGCAGTCCCTCGTCTTGCAGTTTGGCGAACCGGCGGGAGCCGATGCCCCAAACCTCGATCAGCGGCAGTGGATAAATCTTCTCGCGGGCTGTTTCCTTATCGAGGACCAGGGTAAGACCATTGGGCTTTTCCAAATCGGAGGCGAGTTTGGCATAAGTTTTCGAGTAGGAAATTCCTATTGAGCAAATCAGACTTGTCTCGCGATAGATTTCGTTTTTCAGCCTGTTGCCGAACTCTTCTATCTCCCGGCGGGGTCTGGAGAGCAGAAAGCTCACGTCGATGAAATGCTCGTCCATCGAGTAGGCCTCCACGTCGGGGGAAAAGCGATTGAGAACCTTGCTGAACTCTCTCGAAATGGCCTGGTATTTCTCGTAATGCACCTGAAGGGGGACAAGATACGGGCATAGCTGCACGGCCTCGAAGTGGCTCATGCCGATTTTGATGCCGAATGCCCGGGCTTCGTAGCTGGCGGTGGCCACTATCCCCCGCGGAATTCCGTTTTCCTTTCGCCAGCCGCCGACAATAACCGGGACGCCATAGAGGTTGTAGCACTGCTGCTCTACCTGGGCATAAAAGCAGTTCATATCCACATGAAGATAAAGCCTCTTACGGCGATTGCTTGGATGCTGGTGTTCTGCGGCAATGGTGTTGTAGAGGCAGATCCTGTGGACATTACGCCTCAAATCGTAGCTGCCCGGGTCCTGAAAATTTATCGATACTCTTGACATGGATAAAAGGTGAACATATGTATATTACCACTCCCGTCAAGATGCAGAACGCAGAAATCAGAAAAATCAATGTCCTGGCCGTCTTTGCGGCTTACAAAACCAGGGATTACCGACGGAAAATCACACCCTTAAAATTCAAGCTGGAATCAGGAGAAAGCCACAAGATCGCCAATATCCGACGGGTTTACACTGACAAGGCAGGGAATGCCTTCTATATACACTACGTGGTCGAGAGCACCGAAGGCCTGTTCTACGACATTGTGTATGACACCAAGAAAGCCACCTGGTTTTTAGTAGTCGAAGATATGGACACTTTGGGTTGAGTAAAAAGGTGTCAGTGTGACACTGATTGAGTCATTATGACACATCGGGAGACAGTTTAGTTTTAAAATATTAAGGATTTCCATCTACCCTAAAAATAAATATTGGAGTTACGGCTCGATGCCAGCACACAATATGTGGGATAGCTCAAGCATTTAGACACCATATATTGTGTTGGCATGCATCGTGCTGTTATTATTTTTATTATTAATCGGCTACAACAAAGATGGCAAAAGCAGTAACAGATCTCGAAAAAATGATTACAGCCCATTTCGACGTCGCAAAGACATGGGATGGTGGGTCAATGATCTTTCGGATCTTGGTTTTCGTAAGTGGTATTTTAACAATCTTCTTATCGTTGGACTTAAAATGGTTACCAGTATTTGTGTTCCTGCTTTCCGTAATCGTTGAATCTATTTCATGGTATGCTAATTATATAAAAGGCCGAGCTGAGCAACTGAAACGAATCCACGAGCATTGGGACGGGTTTGGTAAACAGTTATCACCAGCTGAATTATCTGACATTAAAGCTTCGAGGATCGGTTCAATGCGAAAGTTATTTTCCCGTGGCCTAATGCAAGGAGTTGTGTATTCTAGCAAAGAACCAAAAGGCGAAAGACGTGTAATTCAGAATCTTTCTGAAAGTAGCTTGTGGAGCTATCAACTAGCCAGAAAAACTGCTGTTTTCTATCTCTCATTAAGCGTAGCTCTTATTCTTCTTTCCTTCATCGCATTGGATTTTTCCGTCTATATATTTACCAGTCAACCGGTACTCACGAATGTAGGAAAAGTTGTTACTGCCACTATTTTGCTAATTTTCTCCCTCGGTCTAATTCCTAAATGCATAGAACTTTTCGCTTTTTCAAGCACCGCGAAGAAAATTGAAGAAGAATCGAATCGTCTAGTCCAGCGAGAGAAGGTCAACGAAACTGAAGCCTTGCTTGTACTGCACAAGTATCAACTTGCCCGAGCCATGTCTCCGTTGATTCCAACCTGGATATGGAGAAAAAACCATTTGTATCTTAATATGTTGTGGGAAGAACGCATCGAGCGCGAAGAAAACCTATATGAACTACAAACGAAGCTTTGATATATGAGAACAGTATTAGCAGCAAATATCACTCATACGGACATTGCACAGTTTGCTGAGGACAAAGTAAATCTGAAACGGGAACATGCGAGGAAATATAGAGATCAAGTACAGAATGTGCGTGACCACATTGAACGTTACATAAAAGACAATCCCGATACAGGTTTTGTTAAAACACTGCTCTCGGGAAGTTTGGCTAAGAGCACAGCGCTTAGTAAAATTAGAGATGTGGATGTAGCGTTGTATGTTAAAGCAGATACAGCACCATCCGACCAGGGAAAACTTCTTGAATGGATCGTGTCTGAATTTCGAAAGACTTATCCTAATAAAACCCCTGATGACATTTATATTGATGGTCCTTGTGTTGTTATTTCTTTTTCAGGAACGGGTTTGGACGTAGATATTGTTCCGGTGTATTATTATGATGATCCAGATGACAAGGGTTTCATTTGGGATCGCTTTACCGGAGAAAAAATCCTAACCAGCATTCCGATGCATTTAGATTTCATTCTGAAACGCAAGAATGAGCGAAAAGGGCAATTTGCACAAGTTGTCCGATTGGTGAAATGGTGGGGTTTACAGAAAGAAAGAACGGTAACTGGGTTCCACCTCCGATCGTTTCTGATTGAATTGATAATGGCGCATCTAGCAGATAGCGGGAAAGATTTCTCAAATTACATGGAAGCATTCAAACATTTCTTCCTTTATCTGACTTCAAGCGATCTTTCTCAGCGCATTGCATTTACGGATTATTATTCAAAAAGTGAGCTACCAGAGCATACCGGAGATACGATTGAGATATTTGATCCCGTAACTCCTGATAACAACGTTGCATCGGATTATTCTGAGCAGAATCGGCTAACGATTGTTCATGCGGCTGAAGATGATTTCGATACACTAATTTATGCACAACGCGCAACAACCAAAGCAGAAGCTATCGAGTGCTGGCAGGAGATATTAGGAACTTCATTCCGATAAATAAATGAGTTATTCAATTACAACTACTACGACTGATACTTTTACATTAACGAACGCAAGATACCTTGCTTCAAAAGTTATCACTGACTTACAGCTATGCTCTTATCGTTATGGTAATCCGTATGAATCGAGTCTGAATGACTATCAGGAAGAATTAACAGAATTACTCCGCGGAAGATATTTAAAAACCTATGAATTTGGTTACAAAAAAAATGGCATGCGTGTTGTTTCTTGGTTTTACACGGTTAATCCTAGTGGGATCATTTCATCAAATGATCGACCAGGAGGAATTTTTCGAAAGGCTGATATTCTAGGCGCTACGTACTTTAACTTCATTACTTATTCAGAAAAATGGAAGAGTCTAAAATATGAAGATCAACAAAGGATTAAAGATAATCTTCCGATTCAACGAACTAATGGTGAGTCGCCACAAGACGGTGCCGGATATTGGATAGAGGACAAAAATTATCATTCCGGCGGATGTAGTGTAGGCAGAAAAACCTTCGTTCCCAATTGACCATGCACGACTTATTTGAAGACATCAAAGAGCTCCCTAATTCAGATGCTATGACTAGGTATGAAAACCTTGTCGGCTTGGATGATGTAAAGGAAAAGCTTGTTAAGGAAACTGAGTTGTTGCTAGTGCCTTCCTTGTTGGATAAGTGGAGCCAGAAACATTATAAAACCCAATCTGGAATAATAGATTATGTAAAGAATCGTCCACCCTTATTTATTTTTGCTGGGGATGTTGGTACAGGAAAAACAGCTCTTGCAGAATCCTTCGCTGATCCAGTTGCTAGGAGATTGAAAATTGATATAAAACTGTATTCCATGAGTTTAAATGCAAGGGGAACTGGTGCGGTAGGAGAGATGACACGTTTAATCTCAACCGCATTTGATACTATTAAGCAGGAAGCCAAGAGTGTTGTTGTAAGAAATGGTAAACCCAGCGCTGGTTTTATACTATTGATCGATGAGGCAGATGCGTTAGCACAATCCAGAGAGTTTGCTCAGATGCATCACGAAGACCGCGCAGGTGTTAATGCGTTGATACGTGGAATAGATAATATTGCTAATGAGCATTTACCTGTGATTTGCATTATGTGTACTAATCGCTTAAATGCTATTGATCCCGCTGTGTATAGAAGAGCGGGCGATGTTTTTTATTTCTCCAGACCGAATCATGATCAGAGGCTATATATGCTAGAACGATCCTTTAAGCCATTAGATATATCTAATAAAGAGCTTATTAAGATGGTTGATCTTACTGGCGAATCTGAAAAAAGACAATATGGTTTCACATACTCAGATTTTACACAGCGCCTGTTCCCAAATGTAGTTTTAGACGCTTTTCCATCAATGCCAATAAATGTTGAGAACATAGTTCAAATTATCGAACGGATAGAACCAACGCCTCCTTTTCAAGAACTACTATCTGGTTAAATATATCCTAACCTTTGCAGATGTATTATCCTCAGCTACATGAATCTCATTGCCCCGTTCTAATACGAAATTATGGACCGTTGCCAAGTACTGATGGTTGTCGAAGATCCAAAAGGAGTCAGCCCTTACTTATTGATATCCGGGTATTTACGGCGCGAGGCGGTCGATTTGCCAGGTGTTGTCGGGTTGGCGGGTGTAGAGGAAGCGGTCGTGGAGTCGGTTTTCTCCGCGCTGCCAAAATTCGATGGTTTGGGGGGTGACGCGGTAGCCGCCCCAGAATGTGGGCAGTGGCATTTCTCCATCGGCGAACTTGCGTTTGATTTCCGCAAATTTCTTTTCGAGGACTTGCCGGGAGGTCAGCACACTGCTTTGGCGCGAGGCCCAGGCGCCCAACCGGCTTTCGAGGGGGCGTGTAAGAAAATATTTGAGGGACTCGGCAGTGGAGATTTTTTCGGCCCGGCCGGTAAGGTTCACCTGCCGGCGCAGGGCGAACCAGGGGAAGGTGAGAGCGACTTGTGGGTTTTCGGCTATCTGGCGGGCTTTGACGCTTTCGTAGTTGGTGAAAAAAACGAATCCTCCGGCGTCGAAGCCTTTGAGCAGGACGGAGCGGGCAGTGGGGCGCGCATCGGCCGAGGCGGTGGAGAGAATCATGGCGGTGGGTTCGTGCTGGGGGGATTGGCAGATCTCGTCGAACCATTTCTGGAACTGCTCGAGGGGGTCGGTGGGCATGTCCGCGCGCCGTAGTGGTTGCGGGCTATTTCCGGAAATCGGGTCGTCTATGCTCATCATCCGGCATATTGGCGGTTTGGCTGCGCAGTTCAATATCATTGCGGTTGACGGATAGGGCGTAATTGGAGGTTGCTCCGGCCGGGCCGCAGGGTTTTTTTGGAGGACTGATGTCGAGCGAAATCACAAAACTCACCGATTCCCTTTACGAATACCTTAAAGACGTCTCTTTGCGCGAACCGGAGATCTTGCAGCGACTGCGATACGAGACCGACGGGCTGCCTATGGGTAGAATGCAGATTACGCCGGATGAAGGCCAGTTCCTGGCGCTGCTGGTGCGTTTGCTGGGCGCTCGCAACACTCTGGAAATCGGCGTCTTTACCGGTTACAGTTGTTTGGCTGTGGCTCGGGCGTTGCCTGAAGATGGTCGGATTGTTGCCTGCGACATGAGTGAGGAATGGACGGCGATTGCCCGGCGTTACTGGGAGGAGGCCGGAGTCGCTCACAAGATCGATTTACGCATGGGCCCGGCTCTGAAAACCCTCGAGTCACTTCTAAAGGAAGGGCGCGCTGGAAGCTTTGACTTTGCTTTTATCGATGCGGACAAGGAGAATTACGAGTCCTACTTTGAACACTGTTATACACTCCTGCGCACCGGTGGATTGATTGCGGTGGATAATATCTTTTGGAAAGGCACGGTCATAGATGCTGACTGCCAAGAAGAAAGCACTAAGGCGATACGCCGATTTAATGAAAAAATTCATTATGATGAACGCGTAGATTTGAGTACTATTCCGGTGGGCGACGGCGTAACATTAGCACTGAAATTACCTGTGTGAAAATATTCGGTCTGTAGTCCCGCAGCGACATTTTTGCTGGCGTTGACTCAAACGGTAGAGTAGTGGAGTTGTTGACTAATCAGGATATCACAATGGGAGAGTTAAAATTTTTAACCCGGGAACAGGCCGAATCAGTCCGCCAAAGTTTCGGTACGCCCGTATATGTTTACGACGAGGCTGCTCTGCGGAGCAACGCCGAGGCCGTGCTGCGCTTTCCCAATGCCTTCGGCCTCACGGTGCGTTATGCCATGAAGGCCAATTCCAATGCGGCGATCCTGCAAATCTTTGACGGTCTCGGGCTGCACATCGACGCCAGCTCGGGCGCCGAGGTTGAACGCGCCTTGCGGGCCGGTATCGACGCGGCTAAAATAAGTCTAAGTTGCCAGGAATTTCCTTCAAATTTTGGAGAACTCTACGAGAAAGGCATCAGCATCAACACCTGCTCGCTCAGTCAACTTGAGCGCTTTGGAGAATTGTTTCCAGGCCGGCAAGTGGGGCTACGATTCAATCCGGGGCTGGGCTCCGGGCATACCGAACGCACCAATACCGGCGGTCCTTCCTCAAGTTTCGGCATCTGGCATGAATACGTGGATGAGGTGAAGGCTTTGATCGAGAAATTCCAACTGAAAATTTTTCGCGTGCACACGCACATCGGTTCCGGCAACGATCCAGCTGTTTGGCAGCGCGTGGCCGGCCTCAGCCTCGACCTCGTGCGGCTGTTTCCAGAGGTGACCACGCTCAATCTCGGCGGCGGATTCAAGGTCGGGCTCATTAGCGGTGAGCCGACCACGGACTTATCTGAAGTCGGCGCCCCTGTGAGCAAGGCCTTTGAAGAACTAGCCCGGGAGAGCGGCCGCAAAATTCATTTGGAAATAGAACCCGGTCACTTCCTGGTGGGCAATGCCGGCTGCATCATTTCCACCGTTCAGGACATAGTATCCACTGGTGATGAAGGTTACACCTTTCTCAAGCTCGATATGGGCATGACCGAAATTTTGCGGCCTTCACACTATGGCGCCCAGCATTCGCTAGTTGTCTTTCCAAAAAATGATACCGGCCGCACAACATCATACATTGCCGTGGGGCACACCTGCGAAGCCGGTGATTTATTGACGCCTGCTCCCGGTCAGCCGGAGAAACTTCAGCCCCGCGAATTGGCCGAGGCGGCAATTGGCGACCTATGCGTAATAGAAGGAACCGGCGCTTATTGCGCCTCAATGACCGCCGTTAATTACAACTCTTTTCCCCGGGCTCCCGAAGTGCTTTTGCGTGAGGACGGCTCATTCGTAATCATTCGCAAGCGACAGTCCCCCGACGGAGTGATTCAGGACGAAGTGCCCCTCAGTCCCTGATCTGGAATTTCCTTGCTCGATCGCCCATCGAACGGATTCGAGAGATTACTTACGGAATGAATTATTTTAAACATTTCCCAGTCGGAACCCCTATCCCCGACTCCATACATAGCGTCTGCAGCAGTCTGCCGACCATGACCGACGTGATCGGCTACGAGGAGAAGAACCCCGACACTTTGGAGGCGCTCAAGACCGGTTATCCGCGTTTTCTGATCCATGAATACGTGCGTCAGGTTGGGGCGTTGTTGCTTGAGCGTTTGCAGCTTGGCCGTGGAGAGGCTTACCCGGTGATGTCCTTGCGCGACGCAAGGGAAATGATCCGCTTTGTCGGCGAGAAAAAATGCGCCGTTATTGAAGATGAGAATTTTCCGCTGGTCCATGTCCCGTCGGGCGATGAGCATATCGCACGCGCCAAAGCCTACCTGCAACATACCGGCGCCGCCATTTCCTCGCGTCAAGCCGAGGATTGGCTTTGCGCGCAGGGTCAACTCGATGCGCCTCAGGCCGAGGACGTTTTCTCCGGTGACGGAGGCAAACATGTGCGCCGGTTTCTCGGTGATATTTTCGGAGGTGTATCCCCCGATGATGTTCTGCTGTGCAATTCGGGCATGAATGCCTTTTATGCCGCGTTTCAGGCTGTGAACGCGATTCAGGCCGCGGAGGGCAGGAACCTCTGGGTCCAACTCGGCTGGCTTTACCTCGATACGGGGCAGATTCTACACAAGTTCAGCGCAGATGCCACACACCATATAGAAGTCTTTGATGTCTTCGACCTGCCTGCGCTTGAGCGGGTATTCGCGGAACATGGCGAGCGAATCGCCGGCCTGGTTACGGAAGTGCCGACCAACCCCTTGATCCAGACATGTGACTTGACGCAGGTTCGTGAGATGGCAGCGGCTAATGGTGTCGTTTTTATAGTCGATCCTACCCTCGCCACTCCGTTTAATATCGATGTGCTCGGCGAGTCCGATTTGGTCGTAAACAGCCTGACGAAGTTTGCTGCCAACCAGGGTGATGTGATGAGCGGCGCCCTGGTTTTTAATCGGGAGTCGCCCTTTAATGACAGGCTAAAGGAACTCATTCCAGCCCTCATCGAACCTCCCTATATGCGCGACTTGCAGCGCCTGGCTTTTCAAATCGATGAATATCCCGCCCTCGTTGAGAAAATGAACCGCAATACCACCGCTCTTGCAGAATTTCTGGAGAGTCGGGCAAGTGTGAAGAAAGTCTTTTGGGCTTATGAGGAGCAGTCACGTGACCATTACGAGAAAATTGCCCGCCGTCCCGATGCCCCGGGCAGCATGCTGACAATTTATCTGAACAAGCCGCTCAAGGACTTTTACGATCCGGCCCGCATCGTAAAAGGCCCAAGTTTCGGAACCTTTTTCACCATGATGTGCCCCTTCATGTATCTTGCCCACTACGACTTGGTCGGCACCGCCGAGGGCCGCCGATATTTACAGAGCTTGAATCTCGATCCCGACCTGGTGCGCATCTCTGTCGGCATCGAGGAGAGCGATGACATCATCGAGGCCTTTTCGGAAGTATTATAAAAGGGCGGCATCGACCGCCGTCGGAAAGATCTCCGCTACGTCCCCTTCCAATCGTAAACTGACCAGCGGGTTGTTGTCATGCTCTGTCGGCCCCCTGTTGATGATGATGTAAGGTATGCCTAGATCAGCGGCCATGAGGGGAACCGATGCGGCGGGGTAGACCGATAAGCTTGATCCCAATGCCACGACCAGGTCTGTTTGCACTGCCGCTTCTTCCGAGTCCCGGATATCTTTATCGCGCAGGTTTTGGCCGAAGCTGATTGTGGCCGGTTTGAGTAACCCACCGCATTTCGGACACACGGGAGGCCGGCGAGTCTCCTTGAATTGGGCGAAATGCGGGTCAGGATCATAACGGAGGTGGCAGCTCTGACATTCCACCTCGGAACTTGTGCCGTGCAGTTCAATTAGCAACTCCCGGGAGGTGCCGGCCATCTGGTGCAATCCATCAATGTTTTGCGTAACGACTTTTAGCAACTTGCCCGCTTGCTCGAGTTTGACAATTGCCAGATGTGAAGCGTTTGGGCGGGCTGCCTTAAAAGTCGGCCAGCCCTCGAGCTTGTAGTCCCAATGCTCAATCCGCGCCTCTTCCGATGACATGAAATCTTGATAATAAACCGGTGCACGGCGCTTCCAGACTCCCTGCGGTCCTCTGAAATCCGGTATTCCGCTGCCGGTTGAAATGCCGGCGCCAGTGAAAACAAGAATTTTTTCGCCGGCGCGCAGTAATTCACACAGAGAAGTGGAAGGCTTCATTAACGTTCTGCGCCGGCATTGGTTTCTTCAAGTAGTAGAATCAAATTTGTTTCTCCGGCAAATGTCTTTTCATAACCTACAATGAACCCCGTCTCTACATCGTAATACCAAGTTCCCTGCAGAAAACCGCCTGCCACCTTTGCGCCAATTACAGCCACTTCCCATTTTTTCCAACGCTTTACCTCGATGACGTCGCCCATACCTCCGCCAGGCGGACGAGCGCCCACTTTCCTGCTGCCAGCCGGCAACCATATCTGAATTGCTTCACCCCATATTAATAGTCTGCCCTTGGCCGATTTAAGATACTTATTAACTATCAGTTCTTTATTGTAATACCCGTCGGGTAAAAAAGTACCGCTGGAAGGAGACATTGTCACACTAAACAAATTGCCATCGATATCATCGAAAGATAAACGACATCCACTCGATGTTCCATCCCAGTATTTCAAATATAGTCCATTAAATACCGGAGGATTGGAACGGCTTGAACACCCTGCCACAAACAAGCATGAGAGGATACACAAAATTAAAAGATAAAAAGAATTAATAGCTTTACGCATTCCCCGATGGTTGCTCGGATTGCGCCGGGGCGCAACGGTATAAACAAGTGAAAAACGAATAGAGACATTTCCCGTAGCTTGCTGGAATTGTCCGCCCACAACGGCCATTAATGGGATGATAATATTACCGACCAAAATATGCCTTTGTAATGCTTATTTTCTGTCGATTAATAACACATGCCATCTACTTTTTCGGAAAAATCGTACTCGCGGAAACTGGAAGATTCACTCCGTTATAACAACACTCTCCCAAAACGTCTAGGTGGCCAAACCATCAAAAAGGTGCTTTACGGCCCATACCGAACCGACACTTTTATCATCAAAAAAGCAGTTTTTCCCGGGCCGATTAATACGTGGCTGCGCGAATACGACCGGCAAATTCGAGAATTGGCTCTGGCCTATTGGTTGGGCTCCGAAAAAGACGTTGCCATAATCAGCTTACCCAAAAACAAACGTATCGGCGTCTCGCTCACCCGCATCTACCATCAGTTAAACCGCCACACCGACCGTATGTTGCGCATCCTCTTCGATTATTATTGGGACGATCTGTCCAATACCCACATCTGCGAACGAAAAGTTAACCTCGTGAAGCTCATAGGTTGCTTGCTGACCCATTATAACGGAGTCTTTCTGGATGATCCCGACAGCGACATCTGTCGTTTTTTTCATGTTGACCCCCTATCCAAGAAGGTTCCGGAAATACTGAACTTGAGCGATCAGGATGACACTTGTCTGGTATACCACAAAGAAAAATATTACTTGAAACATCTCAACGGCGACAAATTAGCGCACGGCGCCTATACCAAATCGATGTTTATTACTCTGCCCGGCCTGCGCCTGGCCCCTGCGGACAATTAATCGGCCACTCGCCCCACCCGCAACAGGCAAATACCGCCTGCCGCAAATAACACCGACACCGCCAGGATGCCGTAGCGGGGATTTCCGGAAAGTATGGCTATCGTTCCCATGATTAAGGGGCCGAGGAGAGCCGCGGATTTGCCGATCATGTTATAGAATCCGAAATATTCGGCGGCTCTTTCCTTTGGAATGAGTGTGGCAAAATAGGAACGGCTAAGGGATTGGAGGCCGCCTTGAACCGAGCCGATGAGAAAGCCCAGGATATAGATTTTGCTGATCTCGTAGCCGAAAATCCGGGTCGGCTCCAGAGTCAGCATGGATCCGTAAATGGTTACGCCAATGTAGATAATGATGCCCGTGTGCAGCAACTTTGTAGGGCTCAGACGCTGGCCTAGCCAGCCAAAGAGCAGCGTGAACGGCACGCCCACTACTTGCACAAGGATAAGAGTTTTGAGGAGAGCTCCTGTTTCAAACCCGAGGATTTTGCCGTAATTGACAGCCATCGTTACGATGGTGTTCACACCGTCGATGTAAAACCAGTAGGCTACGAGAAACCAGAACACCGTTCGGTTTTTCGAAATTTCCCTGATGGTCTTCACCAGTTGGTGCAGGCTGGCGCCCACCACCTTGGCAAACGGCTCTTGCCGGCCGGACTTCGGCTCCTTCACATTCAGCATGAGAGGTATGGTAAACAACATCCACCAAACGGCTGTGCAGAGAAAAGCGAACCGGGTGGCCTGAATCTGTTTCTCCGGTCCCAAATCTCCCGCCCTTTCGATTATTATGATGTTAAAAATAAACAGAAGGACGCTTCCGAAGTAACCCAGGGAAAATCCCAGTCCTGATATTACATGCGCATTTTTCCTGTCGCTAACGTTGACCAGCAACGAATCGTAAAAAATATTAGCGCAATAAAAACCCACCGCCCCGAAAATGAAGGCCAGACTGGCCCACTTCCATTGACCCTCCTTTGGCAGAACAATAAGGGCTGTGGCAAGGGCGCCCATTATGGCAAATGTCAGGAGGAATTTTTTCCTGCGTCCGCCCCGGTCGGCGATGGCGCCGAGGAACGGGGCCATAATGGCAACCGCCAGGCTCGC
>CAXXSV010000002.1:0-1252500 GCA_963666595.2 Opitutales bacterium | reverse complement strand
TAATTATAAAGAGAAGAGAGTTAAATCAACGGAAGTATTGCGCATATAAATCGATCTAGCGCCAAGCATAGAAGACTATTACTAGGCAGATATTTACAAGAAATTTACTTTGACTTTTACAAATAAATACTATAAAGAACTACCTATAATATACAGCATAGATACCTATAGTAATTAGGTTAGACAAATGAAGATCAAAGAAAAACCGGCAAAAGGTTTCACGTTGGTCGAAATCATGATCGTAGTGGTAATTATCGGTTTGCTGGCCGCCATGGCCATTCCGACTATGGCTGTGATACGGCGAAGATCACAAGAAAAAGCGGTGATAAATAATTTACGTCAATTTGCAGGAGCAGCTAATCAGTATATGATGGCTTCAGGGGTAACTTCTGTAGCTTATACTGACATTGTGGGAACGGCTACTGATATGTACTTAAGAATCGACCCAGTGGCTGACGAAACTTATACATTCATCATAGAATTCGATACCACAAGGATATCTACAGCAGTTAACGGCCGCGTCATAAGCTATCAATTCTAAATTCGGCATCTTCCAACCATACTAATTGTGAGCGCCCGGGATTTCACGGGGGCATATTGCCGGAGTTGTTGCGGAAAGAGCGCGGACTCTGGCTGTAAACTATTTTAAACTGCTTACTGAACATAGCGATGTCCCGGTTGCCGAGGCTGTTGGCGATTTCGCCAATTGGCAGACTCGTTTCAAGCAGCATTATTGCCGCAGACTTCATTTTTCCTCGTACCAACCAGGTTCGGGGAGCCATTCCAAATGTCCTTTTGAATAATCGGGCAAAGTATTCCGGGACCAGGTTTACATGTCTGGCGAGTTCTACGGGGCGAAGCCGGCGCATATCTTGACGCTCCACATAATCGCAAAGCTGTTGCTGCTGCCGGTAACTTAGCACCTTTTTGTTGTCCCGAGGACGGTCTCCCAATCTGAAGGCGAGGGCCGAAATAAGGATAATCAACGAGCGAATCGTTTCCATGCGATAGGGTCCAGTTGATCTAAGCTCTTCTAAAAGGCGAATTATCGGGCCTTCCAGTGGTAAGGCTTCCTTCACATGAACATAGGGTCTGGTAAGGGTAAATTGATGGCCTACGGACCAGAGTTGGAACCGCAGGTGCAGAAGGTTTGCGGGAGCCCGGTTACTGGTGTTTCGGATATTATGGAGGGTTCCTCCGGAAATCCAGATAAACGAGTTAGGCTCGAGGATGATTGTTTTACCATTCACAATAAAGCTGGCTCTGTTCTGAGTAATGAAATAGGCTAAATGTTCGGATATTTTACGGGTACAGATTCTCCATCCATTATTCATCCTGAGTCGCTCGCAAAACTGCGGTCTCAGGGTATTGCCTGAGTCCTGCAGAGCCTTGAGCCAGTCAGAGTCGGATAGAGATACATACATAATAATACCGATAATGACAAGTAATCTAATAAAAGCAAACGAAATAACGTCATTTATAGCCAATAATATGGTAGTAAAATTAAATAATCTCTAAATTATAGAGCATAATACTATTTAACCGTTATAATATCGAAAATAGCTGAAATGTAATAAAAGTTCTACTAATAACAATTATGTCAATTTTAAAAGCTCTTAAAATCGCTAAAAACCTGAGGATTAGGGTTGCTTGGTACGGCAACTGATGAAGATGGTCGTAATTGGACTAGAGGCCCACCTGGAATCTTTCTGTAATCCGGGAAACCGCCCAGGCGGCGTGTTCGGCTATTAAGGGATCTGTGTTGAGAGCTGCATTCCTCAGGGCGGGTAAATCTTCCTCTGAGCCTACATTGCCGAGAACCACACACACATTGCGCAGCCAGCGCTTGAGGCGGAGTCGATAAATAGGAGTTTTTCGGAAGTGCTGGTTGAAGTCTTTGTCAGTCCATTCCAACATTTGGCGCAAATCCGGATAGATACGCGCATCGAATTCGCTTTCGCGTGTAGTTTGTGCCCAGCGGTTCCAGGGACAGACGTCGAGGCAGTCGTCACAACCGAATAGGTGGTCGCCGATGGCTTGGCGAAATTCGAGGGGGATGGACCCGTGGTGTTCGATGGTTAGATACGCTATGCAACGGCGTGCATCTAGCTGGTAGGGGGCGGTAATGGCACGGGTAGGGCAAACATCGATGCATGCGGTGCAATTACCGCAATGGTCGGATACCGGTGGGTCGGGTGGAAATTCGAGGGTTGTAAAGACCTCGCCGAGGAAAAGCCAGTTTCCGAATTTAGGGTGTATAAGCATTGTATTTTTGGCCTGCCAACCCAGACCGGACATTGCGGCAATGGGTTTTTCCAAAACAGGGCCGGTATCAATGTAGGGCTTGTTTTTACCGCCTTGCAGGCACAGCCACCGGCATAGCTCTTTGAGTTTTTTCATGAGCAGGTTGTGATAATCATTACCGAGGGCGTATTTGGCGATGCGGCCACGCCTGTCGGGTTCTGATTGATAATAATTAATCCCGACACAGATTATACTTCTGGCTTCGGGCAAAAGACTGGCAGGGTCGGCGCGGCGCTCAGGATTACGGGCCATCCAGGCCATGTCACCGTGGCGGCCCTCGGCAATCCATCGGAGAAAATACTCTCGACCGACCTCGGCATCGACCGGGGCAACTCCGCAGAGAGAAAATCCGAGCTGCTCCGCCTCCTTTTTCAACGCGTTTTTTAGTGCGGCGGGATTTGTCATAAACGGCCCTTTGGGCAAAGCACCTCATTATAGCAGGAACTTGTATCAACTTCTGCCATGTTACGTCATATATACCAATCTTGCACTGGAATGCAAAAGCCTTTTGCCACTGAAGTGGCGCTGAAGTATTATTGGCGTCTCCGGCTTGCCTTTATGAAATTTTGAGCAATTATGTTCTAAAATAGTATGCATGGACGACTTTTACTTGCTTTAGGTATTTTTACGGCGACTGTTATCCTTCTTGATGGGACGATGGTGCCGGCTCTGTCGCCGTCGGTGAAAATACACGCTGACGAAGCTTCTGAGGCATTAAAGCCGAATAAAAACCCGGTTGGTTCGGATGCCGAAACTCTGGAGGAGCCCGCTGAGGATCAAACCGTAAAAGAGGAAATATTGTATGGTGATGAGCCCGATTCCTCAGAGCATTCAACAGCCGAGACAACCATGCGGGAAGATCCATCGCATGCAGGGCCGAAAGTGTTGGTTTACGTAATTCCCATTGAAAATCAGATATCTAAACCAATAAAATTCATACTGCGCAGAGGCCTAAAGGATGCTATCGAAAATGGGATTAAAGCCGTTGTGCTGGACATGAACACACCTGGTGGCGCTCTCGATGTCACCCTGGACGTCATGAAAATGCTCGATCGGTTCGAGGGAGATACGATGACCTATGTTAACGACGAGGCTATTTCCGCCGGAGCCTTTATCGCCAGTTCAACCGACGAGATTTATTTCGTGCGCGACGGGGTGATCGGGGCCGCCGCCCCTGTTATGGCGACGGGCAAGGAGATAGATGAGTCGATGCTGCAAAAAATCTTAAGCTACCTAAAAGCCAGGGTGCGCACTTATACCGAGGAACATCCGTACCGCAGCGATGTTCTGGCCGCGATGATGGATGCAGATTTCGAACTGGTTATCGATGGAGAGGTGCTCAATCCCAAGGGAGAGCTTTTGACCCTCACCGCCAGAGAGGCTATGAAGGAATACGGTGAACCTCTTAGACCACTGCTCGGTGCGGGCATCCACGATTCGCTGAAGGAGCTGTTGGACGCTAAATACGGTCCCCAGCACTACACAATCCGGGAGTTTAAGGTTACCTGGTCGGAATCGCTGGCGCAGTATATGAGCGCGATCGCGCCGATTTTGATGGGATTGGGCATGCTCTGTCTTTTTATCGAGTTCAAGACGCCAGGCTTCGGGGTTTTCGGTATCACGGGCATTTGCCTGCTTCTCATAGTTTTTACAGGCAACTACGTGGCGGGGCTGGCCGGCTACGAGCCGGTCCTGTTGTTTTTCCTCGGAATTATCCTGGTATTCCTGGAGTTATTCCTGTTTCCGGGCACAATCATTTTTGCTTTAAGCGGTCTTCTTCTAATGCTGGGGTCGCTGGTATGGTCCACGGCGGATATCTGGCCCGATGAAGGATTCAGCGTCGATCCGGGCATTTTCCTGGTCCCAATTTATGAAGTCGCATTCGGCTTGTTAGTGGCGATAGTGGGATTGATCCTCGTATGGCGCTTTCTGCCCAAGACCTCGGTATGGAGTAAATTGGTGCTGAGCGCCAGCCTTGCGTCGACCGATCCGGTTATCGCCGGGGGTGGCAGCAGCCTGGGGGGTGGGTCCTCGCTGCCGGAAGTGGGCACACGCGGGGTAGCGGCCACTGACCTGCATCCCGGCGGAGAGGTCGAAATCGATGGTGAACGTTACCAGGCCACGGTGCGGCTGGGGTTAGTGGAACGCGGGACCGACATTGTGGTTTCGGGTTATAAGGACTTCAGGCTACTGGTCGACAAGGAACAAACATGAACACAATCATTACCCTGCTATCAGTAGCCCTGTTGCTGTTTTTCTTCGAGATAGTGGTGCCTGGAGGCATACTTGCCATTATGGGCGCTTGCCTCGTTTTAGCAGCGTGTGTGATTACATTTACTAACTATGGCGCAATGCCGGCGCTGGCCGTTTTTGTCGGCTCTCTGGTCGTCTCACTTTTACTTCTCTATCTCGAGTTGAAAATTCTGCCCAAGACCAAGTACGGCAAACGGCTTTTTCTGTTGAGAGAGCAAAAAACCTCGAGCCTGAGTCCTCAGGCCGGACACGAAATAATCGGACAATGCGGCGAAACCATCACCACCATGGCTCCTACCGGCATGGTGCTCATTGACGGCGAAAAATATGAAGCCTTTTCCCAAAGCGGGCTGCTGGAAAAGGGGACACCGGTGGCCGTAGTCAAGCAGGACAGTTTTCGACTAATCGTGGAAAAAACGGAATGAGAACCAATGAACCACTCTGGTTTGGGGAACAACTCCTTGACAAGTAACTGGCATACGGCTTGATTTTATTTGTTACATAATATTTTTCCACGTTGAGGCGAGGCGCCTATTCCGCAGGGGGGGTCCCGATGGATTGGCAAATCTCCAATTTCACCCACCAACAATCAGGTTGTTATGAATATAATTATGGCCGCTCCTATAGGAAATATTGTGCTCGTCGTAGTCGCCGTTGCCGGGCTCGTCGTTTTTTTCATTGTACTCTCTTTTTTCAATGTGTGGCTGCGCGCCTTGCTCGCGGGCGCTCCAGTGGGCATCTTGACCCTTGTAGCCATGCGTTTGCGCAGCGTGCCCTACGCGATGTTAGTCGATGCCCGTATCATGGCAGTAAAGGCTGGTATGGGAGTTGATATCGATGAGTTTGAAACCCATTTTCTGGCCGGCGGAGACGTTGTCCAGACCACCCAGGGTCTTATCAATGCCCTGAAGGCCGGCATCAATATTGAATGGGACGGCGCCTGCGCAATCGATCTGGCGACCAAAGGAACTGATAAGTCGATCATCGAAGCGGTGCGCACCTCCATCAACCCCAAGGTCATCGACGTTCCCGATCCCACAATGGGCGACAAGACCACCATCGACGGGGTGGCCAAAGACGGTATCCAGGTCAAGGCCAAGGCGCGCATCACTGTGCGCAGCAATCTCGACCGCTACGTCGGCAGCGCTCAGGAAGAGACCATAATTGCACGGGTGGGCGAGGGCATTGTAACAACCATCGGTTCGGCTGAAAGCTACAAATGGGTGCTGGAAAATCCCGAACAAATTTCCAAACACGTACTCGAACGCGGCCTGGACACCGGCACGGCCTTCGAGATTCTCTCAATAGACATCGCCGACGTGGACGTGGGCGAGAACATCGGCGCTAAACTGCAGGAGGCCCAAGCCGAAGCTAACAAGAACATGGCGCAGGCGCAGGCTGAAATCCGGCGAGCCGCGGCAGTAGCCCTCGAGCAGGAAATGACTGCTAAAGTGGCCGATATGCAGGCAAAACTTGTAGAGGCTCAAGCCCAGGTGCCCTTGGCCCTGGCTGACGCGCTGCGTTCCGGAAACTTTGGAGTCATGGACTATTACCGGCTCAAGAACATCGAATCCGACACAGATATGCGCCGCTCCATAGCCGGTGAAGGCGAAGGCACCGATAAGGGGTAACAGGTACATTCTCCGGGCCATGAGGCTACGATTTTGACCTGAAAGGAATAGCGATGAACTTCGATTTCATGGAGGTTCTTGTACCCATCATCTTTTTAGTGCTTTGGGGCATAGGCAAGGCGTTCGGGAGTAAGGAGGATGATGAAAAGGTCCCGCCAGCCCCCGATAAGAGAGAACGGACCCGTAATATCTTCCATGAAATAGAGCGCAAGATGGCCGAGCGCCAGGCTCAGAGCGGGCCAGCCGCCGCCACGCCTACTTTGCACCGTGAGCCTCCTGTGGCCCGGCAACCTGCCATGGCGCCCAGGCAGCAGCCTGCCCAGCAGTTCCCAAGGAGTATTCGCGGAGCCGAGCCCCCTCCCATAATGCGGTCGCCCGCCTTTTCTCCAGCTCCCCCGATATCAACTCGTGATTACGAAAAGGAACTTGCCGTCGAGATGCAGCGGCTGCGGGAAGCGAAGGAGGAACAGGAACAATTGACGCGGAAGGCCAAAATCAAAGCTAAAAAGTCCACCGACGATCCGTGGGGAATCAAGGATAAACAGTCCGCCGAATCGTGGGAAATCAAAGTGAGTTCATCAAAATTTAAAGAGGATTTGATATCGCTTTTGCAGGATGCCGATGGGACCCGCAAAGCGGTTCTTTATTACGAGATCCTCGGCCCTCCAGTGGGATTGCGGCGCGGCCAGGGGGTTACTCATTTTTCCTGAAGGAAAATATAAATAGAAATCTCCTCTAATTCATCCATGCTTCTTTTCTAACTACTGAAACATCAATCCCCAATGTTTTAGAAAGGACTTACCGATATGTCACCTTATTTAGCTGAAGTTATAGGAACAATGATACTGGTATTGCTTGGCAATGGCGCGGTCGCCAACGTTGTGCTGAATAAATCCAAGGGTCAAAACTCAGGCTGGATTGTCATTGCTACGGGTTGGGGGTTGGCTGTCGCCATTGCCGTATATTGTGTGGGACGCATAAGCGGAGCACATATCAATCCCGCTGTAACTGTGGGTCTGGCTTCAATCGGTTCTTTCGAATGGTGTATGGTACCCGGATATATCGCCGCTCAATTGGCGGGCGCTTTCCTCGGCGCAGTCCTGGTTTGGTTGGCTTACCTGCCTCACTGGAAGGAGACGGATGATGCCGGACTGAAGTTAGCCGTTTTTTCGACAGGACCGGCTATCAAAAATAATGTGTCCAACTGTGTAACCGAAGTTATCGGCACGGCGATGCTCGTATTCGGTATTTTGGCTATTTCAGGGCATGCCGTCGAATTATCAACACCCGGTGACGTGGATTTGGCGAAGGTCTTTAGCGGCGGCATATTCCCATTTTTAGTCGGCATGATCGTTTTTTCCATTGGTCTTTCGCTTGGTGGTCCGACGGGCTATGCCATTAACCCGGCGCGCGACCTCGGTCCCAGAATTGCGCACGCGCTGCTCCCTGTTTCAGGGAAAGGCAGTTCGGATTGGGGATACAGTTGGGTGCCGGTAGTCGGCCCGATTATAGGCGGAGTGGTTGGGGCCTGGATATTCTGCTTGCTCAAGTTTTAGGCATCTACGGGTCTGTTGCCCAAATCAGAATGAGCCCCGCCCTGACTATCAGTCCAGGGTGCGGGTGCCGATACCCGAAACGCCCATGTTGAATTTCAGGTCGCCTTTTTCGACTACCAGGTCGTCGCCTTCGGTGAAACTGATTTCTATCTTGCCGGTCTTTTTCAGAACTATGGTTTCATTTTTGCGAAGGGTGCCGCTGAAAAGCCTTTTGTGGCCGATCAATTGTTCTACAATGACGATGACGTCGTTTAGAGCTATGAGGCTGAAGGTTTCCTCCTCCATAGTTTGAACGGATTCTGCCGCCGCACCTGGAATACCGTCAGCCAGTTCCGGGTTAATCTCGGGTTCGTCGCCATTGGAAAAGATCACTTGGATGAGCAAGCCAATAATAAAAACCAGCACCACGCCGCCTCCCAAGATTAACGCCAGCTTGTAGTAGAAGGTTTTATCGGATGGCAGCCAGGAATAGGGATCGTCGCTTTGGGCCTCCCCCTCTTCCTCGGGCATATCGGATTCCACTTCGGTATCTGGCAGATTAATCCGACCAAGCTGTTCGTGAATCACCGGAATTGCCTCCTGGCTTTCGCTGCCATAAATGGCATCGAAGTCGGTGAGGAGATTTTTCGGATCGATTTTAAGGAACCTTGCGTAATTTTTAAGGAAGCCCCTGATATAAATTTGGGGCAACATGATATCCATGGAATCGTCTTCGAAGGATGCCAGGAAATCTCCGCGAATCTTTGTAGCGTCAGCGGCTTCGCGGATCGAAATGCCCTTACTCTTACGGGCTTCCTGTAATGTTTCTCCGATACTCATGAAACCTGGATACTCGAATTAGTAATAAAAAAACTAACACAAATCAACAAGGATTTTCTTCAGAGGAAATCAAGGCTTATTTGCACAATGGCTTTACAAGTAAAGCGAATCGATGTCTTTTAAAATTTCTCGGGGCTGGGATCCGTTATCCGGACCTACAAATCCCATTTTCTCTAAAGCTTCCATCATGCGTGCTGCCCGGTTGTATCCGATCCGCAGTCGTCGCTGCAACATGGAAGTCGAAGCGCGGCGGGAAGTGCGGATCACTTCCAGGGCGTCGGGCATGAGCTTGTCTTCCAACTCTTCATCAAGTTCCTCCTCGGCCTCATCTTCTGCACTTTCGACGCTTTTCTGAAATTCTTCGTCGAATCGTGGTGTTCCGTTATTTTTGAGGAAATCAACGATGTCGTTAATCTCTTCGTCCGATACTAATGCGCCTTGCGAACGCACCATGTCGGCGCTGCCGGGAGGGATGAATAGCATATCACCTCGCCCGATCAGATTGTTGGCTCCCATGGAGTCGAGAATGGTGCGGCTATCAACATTGGAGGTTACCCTGAAAGCGATGCGGCTGGGCATGTTGGCCTTTATCAGGCCTGTAATCACATTTACGGAGGGCCGTTGTGTTGCGATAATCAGGTGGATGCCTGTGGCGCGGGCGATTTGGGCCAGGCGGGTGATGCCTGATTCGACCTCGGCCGGCGCGACCATCATGAGGTCTGCCAATTCGTCTACTATGCAAATGATGTATGGCAGGTGGTCGGGGATATGGATATCATCGTCGCGCGGCACTTCGATGTTGCTGACAGCGGCACGCTCCTCGGGAGTCAAGGAGGTCTCCTGTTCCCGCGCCAGTTTTTCGGCTTCGGCGTCCTTTGCTCGCTTGGCGTTGAACCCCGCGATATTGCGCACCCCGGTTTTGGCGAATATCTGGTAACGGTTCTCCATTTCCCTGGTGAGGTATCTGAGCGCGTTGGGGACTTTTTTGGGATCAGTGACCACGGGAATGAGCATGTGGGGCAGATCGTTAAATACCTGCATTTCCACTATCTTGGGGTCGATCATGACAAAGCGCATGTCTTCGGGACTGAAATGGTAGAGAAGCGAGCTTATGATGGAATTCAGACAGACTGTTTTGCCCGAGCCGGTGGCACCGGCTATAAGCAAATGGGGCATCCGTGCCAGGTCGGCAATGAGGGGTTGGCCGCTGACTTCCCGGCCCAGCGCAATTGGTATATCAGCATTACTCTGAACCCAATCCTCCGACTCGATAATTTCGCGCAGACAAACCATTGAGGGCCGGCGGTTGGGCACTTCTATGCCCACACAGCCTTTGCTGGGTACGGGGAGTATTCTCACCGATACTGACTTCAGGCCCAATGCGATATTATTGCTCAGGTTGAGGATTTTCTCAACTCGAACGCCTGTGGCCGGATGCACGTCGTAGCGAGTAATCACTGGTCCCGTGTGAACCTCTCCCATTGTTACTTTGACCCCGAATTCTCCCAGTGTTCGCACAAGAGCTTCCGCTATGGCCTGGTGCTCATCGGTCCGGTCTTCATCGGCAGGCGCATCGGGTTGGCGTATTAGATTGAGCGGAGGGAAAAGGTAGTCTCCCTTTTTTTCGGGCAGCGGGGCCTTGGCCTTTTTTGTCCGGGAGCCCATGACAATTTTCAGCTTGCCCGCATCTTTGACAATATCACGTGAGGAGTGGGGTTCGACTCTGGTCAATGGCGGGGTATCTTCATCGTCGGCCGGTAAATCCTGCTCATCCAGCCGCGGGCTGGTTCTCGCGCCCTGGGTCGTGGATTTATCGGCTTTCAAGCCGGCGGAGGAAGCCTTTAGATTTCCGGCAGGTACAGGCTTGGAAACTGCCCTTTTCTGCATAGCGGCGGCTTTCTTCTTTTCGAGCTGATCTTTGCGAGCTTGCAACCATTGGCTCAAATTTTTCTTCAGTTTTTTCCAGGATTTTCCGAAATTATCTAGAAATACGAATAAAGTTCCCGCCAGGAATGAAACAAGCAACACCAGGATACTGCCGAAAGTGCCTAAATATTTCTGTAGAAAACCCTCGAAAATTACAGTGCCGAACCATCCTCCTATGCCATTGGGATAATTGTTTTTCGGCAATTGGCGCAAAGTGCCCTCATCGATAAAAATGACCTCAAGGATATTGGCCAGGGCCGCCGCCGATAAAAGGCAGAACGCCATGGCGAAATATTTAGCCCCATTGAGCTTATGAGAGCGGGAAAAGAAGAACATGTAGGAGAGCCATCCCAGAAAGACGGGAATGAGCCATACGGCCATCCCTACCAGGCGTAAGAACCAGAATGCGATATACACGCCGACATCCCCCACCAAGTTGGGGGCGACTTCCGTAGCGAATTCAGTATCGAAGCGAGGATTTTGCTGCCAAGAATAGTCCCATACCGAGACCATAGCGAGAATGGCCAAAACCAGCCACAGGAGGCCCCAGACTGGTTTGGGACGAGCGTCTTTCGGTCGGAAAGTCGGCCTTTGCGGTCTGTTTGGTTTTTTCTTTTTCTTAAACCATGCCATAATTAATTTCTCAAAATAGCGGCCCGTTGCTCCTACTCAAGATTTGATTGCCGATTTATCCGGATTTTTAAGCAAGCTGTTAAAACCCGGAAATACTTTTGCCATATCGTGTGTTTGAAAACTAACATCTTATTATCGCAATAAATTTTATCTTATTTCATCCTCTTTATCAAGAGCGTGTATGGGGGGGACGCCGCCTTGCCCAAAGCCTTGGGCGTTCTCTGCCCGACGAGAGACTCATCGGCGAAAGCTGGGAAATCGTCGACCGCCCCGAGGCTCAATCGATCATTGCCGCCGGAGCGTTGTCCGGCCTGACCCTGCGCCAGGCAATTGAATCACATGCATCCGACCTGCTCGGCCCCGCTTATCCGGCGCGTCAGCCTTTTCCCATTCTTGTAAAATGGCTTGATTGCCGGGAACGGCTCAGCCTGCAGGTTCATCCGCCAGCCGCCGTGGCCGCCGAGTTGAAGGGTGAGCCGAAAACGGAAAACTGGTACATCACAGAAGTTGATTCCGGGGCGGGTTTGCTGGCCGGCCTTAAACGCGGCGTTACCCGCGACCAATTTGAATCCGCCCTGAGCGAACATACCCTCGAACCGCTGATTCATCGCATCCAATCCTGTCCGGGCGATTCCCTGTTTGTTCCAAGCGGACGCATCCACGCAATAGATGCGGGCAACCTCATATTGGAAATTCAACAAAATTCCGACACTACATACCGTGTTTATGACTGGGGCCGCCTCGGTCTAAATGGAAAACCACGCCACCTGCACATCGAAGAGTCATTGCGCAGCATCGATTTCGAGGACTTTGAGCCGGAAGTCGTCCGCGCCGGCGAAGAGGAATGCACTATTGCCAAATGCGCAGAGTTCCGCATTCGCAGAATGACGATAAAGCCCGGCGCGGCGAGCCTGGACTTTGCCGCCGGGGAGCAGCCGCGTATTTTGCACATCGTAAGCGGGATTTTGCGTGAGTGTGGTGACGGCGGGAAACTTCGACGCGGCGACAATGCCTTGCTGCCCTTTTGCAGTTCCTTTTCCTTTGTCGCGGAAGAAACCACTGTAGTCCTGACAACCGACCAATTTATCCCATGAACCTGTAATAGAAAATTTGTATGATAAAAATCGTAAAAAAGTCCCTGGGGTGCCTGTTCAGCTTTATGCTGATCAACCTGTTGAGCCTTATGCTGGTAACGGTGATAGCGATTTGGCTGGGGCTGAGCTACCTTCCGGTTCTCATAGAAAAGGTTGTGGAAAGAAACACCGGGTTCGGGCTTGAAATAGGTGAGTTAAATATTAATCCCTTTACCGGCGTCGCCGACTTGCAACAGACCATCCTGACCAACCCCGAGGATTTTCCCGATCCAGATTTTATTCACGTCAATATAGCGAAAATCGATGTGGACGTCTTCTCATTAATTGAGGAGCGTAAAGTGATTGAGGAACTAGTGCTCGATATCGGTGAAGTGGGTCTGTTCACCAACGAAGCCGGGGATAGCAATGCCACGATTTTCTTCCAAACATTGAAACAATCGGAGGAATCCGGGCCATCTCCCGATCCAAGCGGGGAACCTGTTCAGTTCATCATTAAACGTCTGGTAATCCGTCTTCATTCCGTCAAGATCAGTTATTACTCCAGGGGCAAGCTCCACACCAGTAAAATTGAGCCCAATCTCGACTTGGAATTAAGCGATATTACAGATTTGAATCAGGTGATTAAACCCTTACGCCAGGAGTTGCGCCGGAAGGGCATCCCCATTTTGGCTCAAACCCTTCTGCACTCGATTACAGGCTTGCAAGGCAATAGCAAGGATGCAGGAGAATGGCTACAGAACTCGGTGGAGTCTCTCGGAGAAGGCGCCGTGGAAACCGGCAAAGCCGTCAAAAATATATTGGAAAAATTAAAAAAATAGAAATAATCGATACGGTCACCAACCCTGTGGGCGGTTTATGCCGCTCCAGTCACTATCACCGAAAACTTCGATCTTCGCATTTTGTGAATCATGAGTGGAAAGCACACATCAGCTAAAGCAAAAACAAAAAAGCAGCCACCCGAAAGCAATCGGGATATTCAGGAAAAACATGTTCCTGAATCGGAATTTCCTGCCAGGAAAGCTTCCCGGTCTGCGGCTGATGCAGCCTATAAAAAGTCGGCAAAAAGCGCTGCCCGATCTCCTGAAAAGATTGCGCACTCGGAGAGCGAAGATGTCCCAACAACCAGTCCGGACCAGCCCGATGGCCAAGCTGATTTACTCAAGAAGATGGACGAGGTACAGACCCTCGCCGAGGAAAATCACGAGCTCTACCTGCGCGCCGCTTCCGATCTGGATAATTATCGCCGCCGCGCGGCACGCGAGAAAGAGGAACTGCACAAATATTCAACCAGCGGCCTTGTTGAAGACCTTTTGCCGGCCATTGACAACCTCGCTCTGGGTCTCGAATCGGCTCAGCAGCATCATCCCGAAGCCAAGTCCGTAATCGATGGGTTTTCCATGGTGCTCACCCAGATTTTTAAGATTTTGGAGCAACACGGGATTAAGGAGATCGATCCGGAAAACGGTTCGTTTGATCCCTCCCTGCACGATTGTGTGGCTCACCAGTCCAGCGAATCGGTCGAGGATGGTCACATCATAACTGTCACCCGCAAAGGCTACATGCTACACGATCGCTTGGTGCGTCCGGCCGGTGTGGTGGTCTCAAGTGGTCCGGAAGTCAAGAAAGACGTCTGAGCATGGCCAAGGAAGATTACTACAAGCTCCTCGGAGTTTCCCGGGAAGCCGGCTCCGATGAAATCAAGAAAGCCTATCGCAAAAAGGCTGTCGAATTTCATCCGGACAAGAATCCCAACGACACAAGCGCCGAGGAAATATTTAAGAAAATTTCCGAGGCTTACGAGGTGCTAAAAGACCCCGACAAGCGGGCCGCTTACGACCGTTATGGACACGCCGCTTTTCAGCAAGCGGGAGTTGGCGGCGGTCAAGGCAGAGGGGGCTTCCACGACCCATTCGAAATTTTCCGCGAGGTATTTGGCGGTGGTGGATCCGGTGGCATATTCGAGGAGTTTTTCGGCGGCGGTTCCCCCACCGGCCCCAGGCGCGGCGCCGATTTACGCTATGACCTTGAAATTACCCTGGAGGAAGCGGCCAAGGGTGTGGAAAGAGAAGTCAAATACCGCCGCACCGTTTCCTGTCCGCGCTGCCAAGGCTCAGGTGCTGAGCAGGGAACAAAGAAAACACGTTGCCCGACCTGCCAAGGCAGCGGTCATGTCACAACCGCGCGTGGTTTCTTCAACCTGCGCCAGGAATGCCCAACCTGCCAGGGCAGAGGAATCGCATTTGAAAAACACTGCCGCAAATGCCGGGGGGAGGGTCGCATCAGCAAAACCAACGCGATAAAACTGCGTATCCCCCCCGGAGTCGAAACCGGCTCCAAACTCCGATCTGCCGGCCATGGCGAAGCCGGGATAATGGGCGGTCAGTATGGGGACCTATACGTAGTTGTCCACGTCAAGGAACATGATATTTTCGAGCGGCACCAAAACGATCTGTATTGCGAAATCCCGATCAAGTTTACGCTGGCCGCGCTGGGAGGAACAATAGATGTTCCCACCCTTTTCGGCAAAGCAGCCCTGAAAATCCCCGCTGCCACACAGACCGGCACCACCTTCCGTATGCGCGGCCATGGCCTGCCTCATCTCCACAATAATCGCAAAGGCGACCAGTTAATAAGAATTCAAGTCGAAGTGCCCCGTAAACTCACTGCGGAGCAACGCCGGAAGCTTGAAGATTTCGCAATCTCCAGCGGCGATACCGAAAACCCCGTGGGGGAGAGCTTCATCAAAAAAGCGAAACGGTTTTTCGATTAAATAGATTCAACTAACAGACCTACGAACTTTTTATAATCCATGAGTTCTACGATTGAGTTCGATAATCCGAAATGGTTGGACGAGGAAGAAGCTCTGGGCCGCCGCCTGCAATTGCGCTCCTCTGGTGAAACCCTGGTCCTGACCAATGGTTGTTTTGACCTGCTTCACACCGGGCACCTCTACTATTTGCAAAAAGCCCGGCAGTTGGGCGATGTCCTGTGGATTGCCCTCAACGGCGATGCCGGAGTGCGCCGATTGAAAGGAGCGCATCGGCCAGTGCAAAATGAGACAGAGCGCGCTTACGCTCTGGCCGCCTTGAGCTTTGTGGACGGAATAATTACCTTTCAGACAGAACGCCTCGATCGGGAAATCCGCGCACTGCAGCCCGACATTTACGTAAAAGCCGGGGATTATTCGCTGGACACAATCGATCAGGTCGAGCGCGCCGCGCTTGAAGACACCGGCGCGCGTATCGAATTTCTGCCCTTCCTGCCGGGATACAGCACCACAAAACTAATCCGTAAAATCAACCAGGCTGCTCAAGATTCATGAACTTTGTCATTCTCGGATCGGGACGCGGCAGTAATGCCGACGCAATCTTGCGGGCTTGGAAAAACGACGGCTTGGGTCAGGCCCGGCCCGTAGCTGTTATTTCCGACAAGGCCGACGCTCCAATCCTTGCATTGGCAAAGGATTACGGGGTTCAGGCGCTGCATATCGATCCCGGGCCGCATAAAACCAAATTGAGCGGAGAGGCGGAAGACCGATACGTTGAAACTATCCGTTCCCTGGAAACTGAATTCATTGTGCTGGCAGGTTTTATGCGCGTGCTTCACCGCACATTCCTTGATGCCTTTCCCCGAAGGATAATAAACCTGCATCCCAGCTTGCTGCCCAGCTTCAAAGGGCTTCACGCCATCAAACAAGCTTGGGAGAATGGCGTGAAAGAGACAGGATGTACCGTGCATTACGTGACAGGGGAAGTTGACGGCGGTCCAATCCTCGAGCAGAAGATTGTGCGTATTGAAAAAACGGATACACTCGAGAGTCTCGAAGAAAAAATACATCGGGCCGAACACCAACTGCTTCCCGCCGTCATAGCTCGCCTGAGCGAGGAACTGAACTCATCCACATAATTCCCATAAAAAACAAAGAAAAATCATGAATAAAAAAGCATATCTAATTATTTCGGGAAGCGTCTTCGGCTTCGTAGCGCTAGGCCACCTATGCAGGTTGGTCAGTCACTGGCCGATACAGATTGGGACATGGGAGGCGCCGCTCTGGGTGTCATGGCCGGCATTGGCTGTGGCCGCCACCCTTTCATTCTGGGCATTTTGTCTGGCGTGTTGTCGGTGCAAACAGGAAAAACCGGCCGCGACGGATGAGTGAGTATTTTTGTTGCCTTTCGGAAGGTCTGGCCGTGAGATAATTTTCGGTTTATGCCAGATCAAAAATTTTAAAGGAGGACCGGACCATACCATGCAAAGACGCCAATTCATTAAATCCACGGCCGCCGCGGGCACGGGATTTCTCATTCTACCCAGCGGCACACTGTCGGGCGCCAATGCGCCCAGCAACAAACTGAACATCGCGTTAATCGGCGTCTATGGGCGGGCCAGGTCCCACTACGACACCCTGGTCGACGAAAACGTCGTGGCGCTGTGCGACATTGACGAAAATCACTTGGCCATCGCCGCCGAAAAATTCCCCAATGCCAAACATTACTTCGATTGGCGAAAGACCCTCGAACAAAAAGACCTGGACGCCGTGTTCATTTGCACGCTGGACCACACGCACTCGTTCATCGCCAATTGGGCCATGAACCGCGGCCTGCACGTCTTCTGCGAAAAGCCGCTGGCCAACAGCGTTGAAGAGGCGCGCATCGTGCGGGCGAAATATCTTCAAAACAAAAACAAAATTGCCACCCAGGTCGGCACCCAGCGCCACGCCTATGAGAACTTTCAGCGAGTGAGCGAACTGGTTCGGGATGGGGCGATAGGGGAATTGAAGGAAGTCTACACTTGGGGCAACCGCCAGTTGCGCCGCCCCGGCTACTGGCCGGCCGAAGGCCAGCCTCCGAATAACCTCCACTACGACCTGTGGCTCGGTCCTGCTCCCTTCCACCCCTACAGTCCTGAATACTTCTCCGGCGATCCCGGTAGGAACTGCCTGCAATGGAACATGTTTTGGGACTTCGGCACCGGCCAGGTCGGCGACATGGGCAGCCACACGATGGACCTGGCCTGGGGTGCGATCGATGCCGGCTTGCCCACCTCTGCCCAAGGCGAGGGCGAGGAATACAACGCCGAGGTCACACCTGTCGAACTGCACATCAATTTCGAGCATCCGGCCAACGACTGGCGGCCCGCCATCCAGGTCCACTGGTATCAGGGCGGCCTCATGCCCAACCCGCCAATGCCCTACATCGACTTGAACAAGATCGACCACGGCGTGATGTTCAAAGGCTCGAAAGGCTTCCTGGTGGCCGATTTCAAAACGCGCGTACTGCTCCCCTACGGCCAAGCCGCCGACATGACCTACTATATGCCGCGTACCAAAGACGAGCTCATCCCTCCCCTCAACCACTTCCAGAAAGAATGGACCAACGCCTGCAAGGGCGACCTGAAGACCACCTGCAACTTCGATTACGGAGGCACACTGATTGAGCAAATGCTGCTGGGCCTGGTCGCCTACCGCGTAGGCAAGAAGATCGAATACGACGGCGCCACCGGCCATGTATCCAACAGCCCCGAAGCCAACGCCCTGCTTACCCGGGAATATCGCCCGGGTTGGACGATCGACGGATAAGGCAAAACAGCCGTTCCGGTGCCGGCAGGAAAAGCAGGCCACGAAAGAGGAGTGACCGCTTTTCCCTGTCCTGCATTTATCTGTGGCAAAATCCTTTTTCCCCAGGTAAAATTTTTTGCAGGTTATGAATGTTTTGGTTACAGGCGGCGGCGGTTTTCTCGGCGGGTATATCGTGACGGGTTTACTTGAGCGGGGCTGGGAGGTGGCTGTATTTGGGCGTTCGGCCCGGCCGGATCTCGAGAAGAAGGGAGTGCGGATATTTCGAGGCGATTTGTCCGATCCGGAACAGGTCTTAGAGGCTTGCAAGGGATTTGAGGCGGTATTCCACGTGGCGGCCCAAACGGGTGTGTGGGGCGGATGGGAGAGTTTCTACAGGCCAAATGTTGATGGCACCCAAAATGTTATCAATGCATGCCGGGAGCAGGGTGTCAGAAACCTGGTTTATACGAGCACGCCCAGCGTGGTCTTTACAGGTGAGGCGCTTAGAGCTGCTGACGAAACGCAGCCTTATGGAGATAACTGGCTTTGTAATTACGCGCACACCAAATCTATCGCCGAACACGAGGTGCTCGAGGCGGACGATCCGGACGGCCTGCGCACGGTTGCGCTGCGTCCACACCTCATCTGGGGCGTCGGCGACCCACACCTTGTTCCGCGCATCATCGAACAGGCCAAAAAGGGCCGCCTGCGTATCGTGGGCGACGGCGACAACCTCGTTGATATCACCCATGTCGCCAACGCCGCTTCGGCACACCTGCTGGCGCTCGACGCCCTCGAACGCGGGGTAGGCAGCGGCAAGGCCTATTTTATTTCACAGGGCGAACCAGTCCGACTCTGGGATTGGATAAACGATTTGCTTGGACGCCTGGGAATACCTCAGGTTGATAATAAAATTTCGCTAAACAAGGCGTATGCCGCCGGGGCGGTATTGGAGGGCATCTGGAAGGTATTGCACTTGAAAGGTGAGCCGCCCATCACCCGATTTGTAGCCGTAGAGTTGGCCAAGGATCATTATTTCAATATTGAGGCCGCCAGACGGGATTTGGGTTACGAACCGACGGTTAGCACTGAAGCTGGTTTGGTTGAATTGGTAGCGCACCTGGGGGGAAAGAAGGTTATAAGACGGAAGTCAAAAGTCAAAGGCCAGAAGTCAAAGGTCAGAAGTCAAAAGGCAAAAGGTAGAAGTAGAAAACCGCGGAATACACGAAAAGAGAAATAATGAAGAGTCCCGTAGTTGCGGGATGAAAAGCGGGAAGGGAAATAATTATGAGGAAGACATTTCAATCTTTTGAACCTTTGAACTATTGAACTTTTTGAGAGGAAGTGGAGCGTTGGCGCAGGGTTTCGAAAAGTATAACGGCGGACGCTGCGGCGACATTCAAGCTGTCGGAGCGGCCGTGAAGGGGGATTTTTAAGCGGCTGGCGGTACTATCGGGGTCGAGCCAGAAATCGCTTAGACCTTCTTTTTCGCTGCCTAGAACGATGGCCGCCGGTTGGGTCAGGTCGGCTTGCCAGTAATCCTGTACAGCTTTCGGGGTGGTTGCGAAGCAGTGAATGTTCTGTTGCAAAAGCCAGTCGCGTACAGCCGCATTGTCGCACACCACAACCGTTTGGGAAAAAACCGCTCCCTGCGAAGAACGGATCACATTGGGGTTAAAAATATCTGTAACCGGATCGGTAAGGATTACAGCGTCCACTCCGGCGGCGTCTGCGCTTCGCAGGAGCGCTCCCAGGTTGCCGGGTTTCTCCACGCTCTCGAGGACCAGGATAAGCGGCAGAAGTGAAAGCCGTATATCCTCAAAAGTATGCTTCCATTGGGGCGCTACGGCCAGCAACCCGTCCGGGCCCTTGCGATAGGCGCATTTGGCGAACACCTCTTTGGATAGGCGATAGATTTCGGCCCCCCCGGCCTGGGCCGTGGTCACGATTTCCTGGTATTCCGGCGAGGGAAAATGCTCCGGCGCGAAATAGACTTCCGATAGGGCGATTCCCTTTTCCAAGGCACGTGACAATTCGCGGCGGCCCTCGATGATGAATAGGTCCTGGCGGCGGCGGTGACGCCCGTCGCGTAACCGCACCAGGTTTTTTACGCGGGGATTATGAAGGCTGCGAATTGATTGCTCTTCCATAAGAGGAGGTAAGATTCAAAGGGTCAAAGGGTCAGAGGTTTAGAGGGCAGAGAAAGAGGAGGAGTATGAGGAATATGGATAGAATGGACCAAGGACCCTCATCTTCATTATTTTTTTTGCCAAGGGTTCATTAAATGATTGTGATGGAGAGAATGAGGGTGAAGATGATTAAATATCAATGGTCGGCAAGTCGAGTTTATGGAAGTCTCGACTTTCAGATATTTAACCCTGTCATATTCGGTTTCTAAATCCCGTGAAACCTCCCAGGAACTTCAAATCGAAACCTTTTGCCTACCATGAGGAGGTTACGGTGGAAATTGATTCCCTGAACAATCATGGCGCTGGGGTGGGAAGAGTGGATGGATGGGTAGTGATGGTGCCCTTCGCCTTGCCGGGTGAGTCTATTACGGCGCGCATTTGGCGCAATGCATCAAGCTACTCAGAAGCCGATCTGGTGGCGGTAGTCCATCCTTCGATGCACCGTGTAAAACCGAAGTGTCCGCTTTTCGGAGAATGCGGCGGATGCCAGTATCAACATTTTGAATACAGTCTGCAATTGGCATGGAAACAGCGCCAGGTGGCGGAATTGTTGGAGCGGTTGGCGGAAGTGGAGGTGTCGGTCAATCCCACGATTCCTTCGCCAAGGCAATACGGCTACCGGGCAAAAATAACCCCTCATTTCCAAAAGCCGCGAGGGAGCACCGATTTTGCAATCGGTTTTCAGCGCCACGGTTCCAGGAAATTGGTGGATGTTTCGCAATGCCCGATAGCCACCGATGCGGTCAATGCCGCATTGTCGGAAAAGCGCGAGCAGATTCGCTCCGGCGTGCTCAAGTATCGCCGAGGAGCAACAGTGCTGCTGCGGGAGGTTATCGAGGGGGTAGTTAGTAATACCAAAACCGTAGTTTCACAGCAAATCGGAGACCTTGTTTTTCAGTTCCGAGCGGGGGATTTTTTCCAAAACAATCCTTTTCTGCTTCCGAAATTGGTTTCTCACGTGACGGAGCAGGTGCAAGGCCCGGATTTGCGCTGTTTGATAGATGCTTACTGCGGGGTAGGAGTCTTTTGTCTTTCAGCGGCTTCCAGGTTTGAGCGGTCAGTCGGAATTGAACTCAGCTCAGCGGCAGTTAAGTGGGCCAATGCAAACGCGCTGTTGAACAAGGTCGATACGTGCAAGTTTTATGTGGGAGCTGCTGAAAATATTTTCAGCAAGACGGGCTTTGCAGCGGAAGCTACGGTGGTCATAATCGACCCTCCGCGCAAGGGCTGCGATGGCGGTTTTCTGGAAAAATTATTCGCATTCGGCCCGAAGAAAGTCGTTTACGTTGCCTGCGATCCCTGCACCCAGGCCCGCGATATGAAGGCCTTTTTGTCCCGGGGATATCAAATCATCTGCGTACAGCCTTTCGACATGTTTCCGCAGACGCGCCATATAGAAAATGTTGTGACCTTAATTCGTTGATTCATTTACAAAATGCTCACCTGCGCCTGTTCCAGTCAGCAGAAGCGAACAAGGCCGAAATTGTATTGGCGCAGCCCGGCCGAAATTCCGGCCATGGTTCGATCTTGGGCTCCGCTTCCAGCCGGTGGCTCAGGATATGTGTAAAGGTGGCGGCCAGGGCGAACCAGTCCCCGATTGCTCCGGCTGCACTGCGATCAACCGAACCTTGAAACAGGAGGCCGTGTCGATTGCGTTTGAGAGCGCCTCCAGCAATTTTACGGCCGCTGGAAGGATCGACAATGTCGTGTTCCGTCGGCCCCGGGAAGCATACCGCGGCCTCAACAGCTGAAATAACGCCGTTGCCATAGGCCTTGGCTGGTCTGTCCTCAAGGCCGGTGGTCAGTCCGTGGTCATGCAAGGCCTCCGACAGGGCTTCGTGGACGATGCGGTAAATTTGACAGGACCGGTCCCGGTAATGCGGGTGTCCGGCAGGTAATACGAGGCTGTACGTCCAGTCGTCGCGATGATCTACGAGGCCGCCGCCGGTGGGCCTACGGCAAAGTTGGCAGTCGGGATAATTCGCCAATCTGCTTTTCACCAAGTCGTAATTCTGACCGTAGCCAAAAGTGAAACCGGGGCGGCTCCATCCGTAATGGCGCCAACGGATGGTTTCGGGCCTGGGGAAATGTTCTAGCAGCAGTAAATCGTCCGCCATATTAGTGAAGGCATCGGCGGTCTTCTCCGGCAGGGTAATAAATTCTGATTTCACGGGAAAGGGATTTTGTTGCCTTGATTGGATTTTGGAGACATTTTAGATCGACTAATGACCAGCTACGAGGATCTCGTCAAAAAATCGGTGCTCACGCAACCGGTTTATGAGCCGGGCCGGCCGATGGAACTGGTGGCGCGGGAGTTGGGACTCGATCCGGCCGCCATCGACAAGCTCGCATCCAACGAAAACCCGTTGGGGTCTTCCCCGAAAGCTCTGGCAGCAGCGCGTAAAGCCCTCGATGATGTCCGCCTTTATCCCGAAAACGACTGTTATTACCTGCGTGAGAAGCTGGCCGGCAAGCGCAAATTGAGAACCGATCAGCTCATATTCGGCCGAGGCAGCAGCGAAATAATAAACTTGCTGGGACACGCCTTTATAGAGCCGGGGGTGGAAGTGGTGATGGGAGAGCACGCCTTCATCTTATACAAGATTGAAACGCTGCTTTTTGGCGGCAATCCGGTCGAGGTTCCGCTGGCCGGCTTACGTCATGACCTGCCGGCGATGGCCGCGGCGATAACTTCGAAGACCAGGCTCGTATTCCTGCCCAGTCCCAATAACCCCACGGGCACAGCAAATACCAAGGAGGAGATTATAGACTTTGCCACGAGCTTGCCTGAGCATGTAATATTCTGCTTTGACGAGGCTTATGCCGAATACCTGGATCACCCGCCGGATTTGCGTCCGCTCATCGAAGAGGGAAAAAGAATTATCTGCTTGCGCACATTCTCCAAGATATACGGACTGGCCGGATTGCGGGTAGGTTACGGTTATGCTGCGCCTGAGTTGTGCGGACTGCTCGACCGGGTGCGTCCGCCATTTAATGTCAGCAGCGTAGCCCAGGCGGCTGCCCAGGCGGCGCTGGATGACGAAGAGTGGGTGGAAAACTGCCGGGTTCTCAACCGATCCGGTCTAGAACAGTTGGAACAAGGCTTAAATCGGCTGGGTGTGGAGACGGTCCCAAGTCAGGGAAATTTTATACTGGCTCAGTTTGAAAATTCGGATAATGTATATCATTATCTTAGAGACCAAGGAATTATTGTAAGGCCATTAACAGTTTACGCACTTCCCCGATACCTGCGCATAACAGTGGGCGCCGAAGCCCAAAACAGACGATTTTTGGCGTGTCTATCCGAATTTTTAAATCGTTGAACCGGTGGTTTTTGCTCAATTGAACAACGCTGCTTTTTCTCTGCTTCCGAGCGTACTCGGAATCCTCGGTCTCCTGGCCTTGAATGCTTTGCTGACTGCCTGCGAGATCAGTCTCATCCGGTTACGCTACAGTCACTTTAACCCGCAGTTGCTAGAAGGCCTACGGCAGAACAAACGGCTGTCCGGTCTTATCGACCACGCCGACTCCACCGTCAGAGTAGTAAGGCTGGGAATGACAGTGTGCCTGCTCGGTTACGGCTTGATGCTTTTCCCGTTGCTAAAGGACCTCTTCAACTGGATCGAACTGGGCTGGTGGGGCGGCCCGACAGTCCTATCGGCTATAATGGCCTTTCTTCTGGCTGTCGGATTGTACTACGTAGTAGGCGAGATGGTGCCCCGAGGACTGGGTCTGTACTATCCGGTGCAATCCCTTGAGGCTTCCTCCCGGGCGATCAAATTGGTTTATTTTTTCACCAACCCCATTCTATGCCTGCTCACCCCCATTGTGAAAAAAATCCTGCAGCTATTCAACGTAAAGGAGGCGGCCGACCTGGAATCGCTCGATATTGAAGCGCAGATTGAAATGCTGGGTAAAGAGGGACTGGACCGCTCGGCGGTGGCCCAAACAATCCTTAAAAACGCCATTCAGATGCGGGAGTTGGTGGTGCAGGACATCCTCCTGCCTCGCCACCAGGTGCAGTGGTTCGACCTTGCAGAGGATAACGAGGCCAACTTTGCGATGGGGCGCAAGAGCGGCCATACCCGCTTCCCCCTCTGCGAGGGCGACCTTGACCACTGCATTGGGCTCATACACATCAAAGATATCTTTCGGTCGCCTATAGGCCTCGGAAAGCTGGACCTGCGTAAAATCAAACGTGATATCTTGCGTATCGATCTTGCCGAGCCCCTCGAGTTGACTTTGCCCAAACTGCTTCGCAACCGCTCGCATATGGCCTTGGTAATCGACGATTTCGGCGGCACCATCGGCATTGTCACACTTGAGCGCATCCTCGAACAACTGGTAGGCGAAATACAGGACGAGTTCGATGTCGAAGAAGATCTGATCAAACCGATAGGTGACAAAGAATACCTGATTTCCGGCTTGACGCCAATACATGACCTCGAGGAAACCCTTGATGTGACCATCGGGAACGAGCAGGTTTCCACTTTTGGAGGCCTCATAACCGCCGAACTCGGCAGAATCCCTAAAATACGGGAGAATCTCTGCATCGAGCGCATGAATATCTGTGTTACCGAGGTGGACCAAAAGCGCATCATCCGGGCCGAGGTGAGGGTGTTGGATAAAGAACCCGAAGAATAATAACCTGATTCAGGCAACAGACGCTTGTGCTTTATCGCCTCTGAGTTTCGTGATATCTTCTGGATGGGCCTGCCGGCAGCGCCATATCAGATTTCAACCGGACAGGCCATATACCCTCGATTCGTCGCTCGGGGAGCAAATGTTTTGTTCATTGAAGCGCCGCAAAATTAAAAATGCATAAAAATTATTGGTAAATCCCTCGAAAACCGGCTTCGTTAGCCAGCAAAAGGCACCCAAAGGGCTTATAGACATCATCTTGATTTGATAATGGCAGATGCGTGAAATATTGCATGCCATCCTTTTCCGAAAGAAGGTAATAGAACTTTGCGCCTATTGCATAAATCCACCGCCCCACTAATTGGCAAATAATTAACATGTTGAAATACAACAGGTAACAAATTTTTTGATTTGTATTACTTTTCCCCAAAGGATAGATTTCCTGTGATAAATCGTTCCATGACTGCCAAGTGGCCGATAGGAAAACCCGATTGACATCGCCCGGAAATTGAGGTTCCTACACCTATAGCGTCTATCAGGCTGAAGTGTAAATTCCTGAAAATGCCAAAGATATCCCGATTGAGAAAAAAGGTTTGCCATACCCATTCGGATTAATAAATCTCGTTACTGCTCGATAAGTTATTAAATATACTGATCATCTCTAATATCTGTTATTATGGTGAAACAAAAAATCTTCCCCTACCTTTTTTGTTCATTTTCATGGCCTGTTCGCCCTGGCTCAATGCCTCTCCCTTGATATCCTTGGGACCAAATTCGGGCGTGTTTTTTAACGGCAGCATTGCCCTAGAATATCAATCCAATATATTTCTGGATGACCCAGAGCTGTCAGGGACCAGCGGAGAAGGTGAATTTGCATATATTTTCTCGCCCGGATTTGAATTGAACTTCGGTGACGGAACCGCGGAGAACAATGTCCTGATAATGGTGCGTGAAGATATCAAAAACTACAATAATAAGTCCGAAATAGACTCTGAAAACTTATTCTTTCTTTTAAGTTTAACTTACACACGGGCGCCGGTTAATGTAGAAGCTTCGGCCAATTTTTTCGAATTGACGCAAAACACCGCCGATGTCAATCGCCTTGGAGCTCTCACTGAGAGCGAAATGACCCTTGTAAATTTCCGGGGCGAGTATGAATTAACAGCCAAGACCAGCATTGAGGGTAAATTTGGTTATACAGGCACCCATTACATCACTATAGGTCCGATCGACAGCAAGGTCCTAGAATTTCCGGTTAATGTTTACTACGCTTATTCACCCAAACTGGATGTTAGTTTCGGTTTCCGCTACCGCAGTACGGATGTTGACGTTGGTCCCGACAGTAGTGATATATTCTACAACGTAGGTCTTCGCGGGGAGCTGACGCCCAAACTGGAAACTGCCTTCCAAATAGGCGTGATAGATCGAGATCTAGGAACTAATGTGTTGGGAGATGATACCAGTCTGGGATTAAATTCTTCGATTACCTGGTTTGCCACCGATCTGACTACGGTTGACGCCACCGCTAAACTCGATTATACCACTGGGGGTACAGCCGCTACGCTTCAAAACACCAGTGCAACTGTTTCGGTGCTGCACAGCTTCAGTCCGATGATTACCGGCAATGTGAACTTGTCCTATAATAATGCCGAATATAGGGACGGATCGGGCCGTGTGGATGACTCATATAACGCCGCTCTCTCGATCAGTTACTTACCCAACGACCACGTGACTTTGACGGCATCCTACCTTTACTTGAAAAATGAATCTAACACAATCGGGGGAAATTTTGACAATAGCCTCCTGAGCATTGCGGCTTCACTGAGATACTGATAAGTTAACAGATTTGGCAGAAGGAAGGTCAATGTATTGACCTTCCTTCTTTTTTCTCAATAATATATCAATCCTCATGGAACTATACCGGCGAGGACTCCTTCAAACAGTAACCATTAAAAAATAAATTTTTCTGCCGTGTCAACCGGATGAAAAGGAATGTGAAAAAAACGACTGACTACTCCGGAGATTATTTATACGGAGATAGTTACCACGGCTACGCCGATATAGAATCCATTTCCGGGCATGGGTTGAAAGATTATTTTTTTATCCTGCGGGAGCGTTTATGGTGGATAATACTCACTATATTTGTCTGCGTTACCGGCGCAGCCATAGTTACTTTTCAGTCCACTCCTCTGTTTCTTGCCTCAACCACCATACAAGTCTTTCGTAAGCAGGAATCCGGGGTGCAATTCGAAGAAGTGGTAGATGTTAGTGTTCGCAATATCGAGGACCTCAATACCCAGCTCAAAATCCTCGAAAGCAGCAATGTAGTCCAGCGGGTCGCCAAGCGACTGGATGGCAATTTGCAGCAGCGTTTTCTGGCGCCTTTCCTAAAGGATGACAATGAAAATCCTCCTGTCATAGAAGGTATTTTGAGGAATGACAGAAAGATAGTGCCTCTGCGCCTCAGCCTCATGGTGACCATTCAATACGAGCATCCCGACCGGGAAATTGCAGCCATGATCTCAAACCTGTTCGCAGATGAGTTCATCAGCTATAACCTCAGCCTGCGAATGGGAGGATCAATGAAAGCAGTTGAGGATCTTAAGTTGCGGGCCGATCAGCAAGACCGAAAAGTCCAGGAAATCGAACTGAAACTAAACGCTTTCAAGATGAAATACAAGAGCGTCTCCTTCGACAGAAGCTCCGATCTTGATCAGCAGGAACTGATCAAACTCAATGATAAGTTTACCGATAACAAGCGCCTGCTCGACGAGGCCAAGACCAGGTGGAATATGGTTCAGCAATTGAATGAGGAAAACGGCGATCTATGGGACCTGAGTTTTATCAACGCATCCAGCCTTGTATCGTCATTGCTCACCAAACTTTCCAATCATAAAATCGATATTGCCCAACTCAGCAAGCGCTACCGCGAAAAACATCCCAATATGGTCGAGGCTTACAAAGCGCACGACCAAACCGAGGAGGAGCTGAAAAAGGCCTTAGCTTCGGAGGCGGAAAAAATCCGCCACAATTATCTGAGGACAAAACAAGACTATGATAACACGGAAAAACGCATTTCCTATAAAAAGGATGAAATCCTCAGCATGCAGAAACTGCGCGTAGATTACAATTCATTGATGCGCAACCTTGATAGCACTAAGGAAATGTATAGATACCTGTACGGCAGAATGTTGCAAGCAGTGACCCAGGCCACCGATGAAGCTCAATCGGCCCGAATCGTTGACATGGCATACCCGCCTCAAAACCCCTATAAGCCTAAAGTTTTGCTGAACCTTGTTTTGGGGCTTTTCGGAGGATGCACCTTAGGTATTTGTTTGGCCTTCTTCCTGGCCTATATCGATGATAAAGTGAAAACCGCCTATGATATAGAGTCGGTTATCGGCCTGCCCCTGTTAGGGTTGGTGCCACGTATAAAGAAACTGAATGCAATTGAAAAAGCGAAGTTAATTGTCAGCCAGAAGGAAAAACATATCGTAGAGGCTTTCAGGTCTATACATTCAACCGTTATGTTGAATGAGGAAAGCAAGAAGGCCCAAGTTTACTTGGTAACCAGCACAATACCCGGAGAGGGCAAGTCTTTTATTTGCACCAACTTGTCAATGACCTTTGCCTCTCACGGCCATAAGACATTAATAATCGACGGCGATCTACGTATGCCTAACATCGCCAAAAGCCTGGAATTAGGCACCAAAAAGGGCCTTATAGATTACATGGCTTACGACTTGTCTATAGAGGAATCTATCGACCCTTCTAGCATTCCTAATTTGGATATTCTCACAAGCGGCGGAAAATCAAAGAATCCCACTCAAATTTTCAGTCAGGAAAAATTCAAGAGCTTATTGCACGAGTTGCGTATGCGTTATGACAAAATTATCATCGATTCGCCACCTATGGCTCCAGTCAGTGACGCTATGACACTTCTACCGCTCACAGACGGGGTATTATATGTCCTCAAATTCAATACTGTGAAGCGAAATGCGGTTATAATTAATCTGCGTCGCATGCAGGAATCATCTGTGCCCATTTTCGGAGTAATTCTTAACAACATAAAATCCAGCATGGCCGGCTATTATTACTCTCAGTATTACGATAAATCCTACAATAAATATTATTTACAGGACATCGAAGGCACAGAGGACGATAAAGCCAAGGAAAAGGAACGGAAACCCGTACACTCTAAAAGCAAGATTGTTACATAATCAGCTCGGTTCGCATTGACGGGTCCGGTTCCAGTGTTGCGGCGTTCCAGTGTTGCGGCCTATACATAAAAATTATCCGGGCTATATTATTTCTGCTAAGGCTGATCTTTCCCGGAACCGGCCGCCTTGCGCAGGCGATCATTGATGGCTGGACCCAAGCCGCTGTCTGGAGCAAGCTCGATGTAAATGTCCGTATATCCCTGCTGATCCAAACGCTGCAAAAGGTTAAAGATACCGTGGGCCGCCTCCTCCGGGTCGCCATCCGCAGTCAGCCAAAAGGCCGACAAATGCTCCGGCTGGGCAGGAGCCTTTATTTTGCTAAAATAAACGACCGCTGTATTGCCACCGGAACATAGATTAGGCGTATCGCCATTCGCGAAAAGACTCAGGGGAGTGGTGGGACTGTAATGCCTGTCAAACATTCCCGGGGCGGATGCCGTAATTATCTTCTGCGAGGTCTTAGCCGACTTATACCCGGTGTGCACCTGCCTGTGCAAAACATCCGACAGCATTTTCTGTGTAACGACTCCTGGTCGAAGCAGGATTGGCGATTCGCCATCCTGCAAATCAATAATTGTTGATTCGATGCCGATCTCACAATTGCCGCCGTCCATGAGATGCTCCAAATCATCTCCTAACGTATTCAATACATGATCCGCACAGGTTGGGCTGATGTAGCCGAAGGGATTTGCGCTTGGCGCGGCAAGGTCAAGTCCGCTGCACCGCAGAATTTTTCGCAGAAGCGGGTGATGAGACATGCGTATGGCCACCGAGGGCAAGCCCGCCGTCACGATGTCCGGCACAACCTCTTTCTTGGGTAAAACGATGGTCAAAGGCCCGGGCCAGAATTGCGAGGCCAGCAACTCCGCCTCCGGATTCAACTGAGCCAGGCAGCTCGCTCTCTCCAAATCCAGGACGTGGACAATCAAAGGATCCAGCAAAGGGCGCTTCTTGATTTCAAAGATACGGCCGCAGGCCTCCGGGTCCCGGGCATTGGCCGCAAGACCATAAACCGTTTCGGTTGGCACCGCTACAACGCCCCCATTCGCCAACACTTCACAAACTTCGGCGATATCTTCGGGACGGTCCCCGTAAATCCTTGTCACGACAGCAAGAGGGGTAATTGCGTTCCGCCGGCGCTGCTGTGAAAAACGGCGCCTACTTCATCAACAACATGTTGCGGGCACGCTTGATAGTCTTGGTAATATGACGCTGATGTTTGGCTGTCAAACCGGTGATACGCCGGGGCAGAATCTTCCCCGTGCCGGTCACGTAACGGGAAAGCGCATCCACGTCCAGGAAAGTCAGGTCGGACGGATTTGGGCTTTGCCCCTCCGGTTTTGTTTCATTCTGAGGACTCATAAGGAGGCCAGAAAAGCACACTTCCAGCGCATTTCAAGAAGAAAAATCAAACGGGCAAAAACTCTTACTGCCAGCACTCACCCTCGATAAGAAAAACATTGTCCTGGCGGGGGCAAATTTCTTAAACAATTGTGGCTGTTCGCGTCCCCATAGTTCAATGGATAGAACCGCGGTTTCCTAATTCGAATGTGGCTATTTGCCACTAATAGACTACACTTGCCGGCAGTTGACAAGTGCCTGAAATAGAATAGGTTCTACCCGGTTTTAATTTGTCCAGAGACGACTGGAGAAGTCAGAAAATCAGCAATAGGGTTACATTTTGCGGGTTACACTCTATATTTCAGTGAAACCAAAGAATATATATAACAGAGAATTCCGGATCCAATGAAATACATGCTGATAATCTCAACGGCTCTCTTGCTCTTGTTGCCGACCAACCCGCCTGTGTTCGGGCAGGGCACAGGCAATGAATGGGACATTCTGAATGAGGAGGCCATGGAGCTTTATCGTGCGGGCGAGTATGACCGTGCCGTCGTTGTCGCCAATAAGGCTCTCGAAGTAGCCGAGAAGAATGTCGGGCCGGATCATCCCGCTGTGGCGCTATCGCTGAACAACCTCGCGGAGCTCTACCGTACCCAGGGCAAATACGCGCAGGCCGAGCCGCTCTACAAGCGCGCACAGGCGATCCGGGAGAAGGCCCTGGGTCCCGACCATCCCGATGTGGCCCAGAGCCTGAACAACCTGGCGTTGCTATACCAAGCCCAAGGCCAGTACGCGGAGGCGGAGCCGCTCTACAAGCGCTCAAGCGCTCGCTGGCGATACCAAGCCCAAGGAGAAGGCCCTGGGCTGGCCCGACCATCCCGATGTGGCCCAGAGCCTGAACAACCTGGCGGCGCTTTACTACGCCCAAGGCCAGTACGTGCAGGCCGAGCCGCTCTACAAGCGCTCGCTGGCGATTTACGAGAAGGCCCTGGGTCCCGACCATCCCGATGTGGCCAAGAGCCTGAACAACCTGGCGGCGCTTTACTACGCCCAAGGCCAGTACGTGCAGGCGGAGCCGCTCTACAAGCGCGCACAGGCGATCCGGGAGAAGGCCCTGGGTCCCGACCATCCCGATGTGGCCCAGGGCCTGAACAACCTGGCGGCGCTCTATAGCACCCAGGGCCAGTACGAGGAGGCCGAGCCGCTCTTCAAGCGCTCGCTGGCGATCAGGGAGAAGGCCCTGGGTCCCGACCATCCCGATGTGGCCCATAGCCTGAACAACCTGGCTGATGTTTACACAAAACAGGGCCAGTACGATGCCGCCGAGCCTCTCAATAAGCGCTCGTTGGCGATTTGGGAGAAGGCCCTAGGCCCCGATCATCCCGCTGTGGCGACCGCGCTAAACAACTTGGCGTTGATTTACGGTACGCAGAGTCAGTATGCGACCGCTGAGCCGCTCTACAAGCGCTCCCTGGAGATTCGCGAGAAAGCCCTGGGGCCCGACCATCCCGATGTGGCACAATCACTGAACAACCTGGCGGGGCTCTACAATGATCAAGGCCAGTACGGAGCTGCCGAGCCGCTCTACAAGCGTTCGTTGGAGATCTATGAGAAGGTACTCGGCTCGGACCATCCCCATGTGGCGAACTCGCTGAACAACCTGGCGGAGCTTTACCGCACGCAGGGCCAGGACGAGCAGGCCGAGCCGCTCTACAAGCGCTCGCTGGCGATCTGGGAAAAGGCGCTGGGCCCCGACCATCCCGATGTGGCCACGAGCCTTGAGAATCTGGCGGCACTGTATCGAGCTACAAAACGGGATGAAGAAGCCGAAAAACTGGAACAGCGGGCGGTCCGTATCCGAGCCATCAAGCGATAAAAGACAAGACGGCTGGCTCTTGGTGGATCTTTTCTCCACCGGAAATAATAATATTGCCCCGCCACGCGCTTATTTTTTAGACACAAGCGGCTGTTATATCCGTCTATTACCCTTTCCGCGTCCCCATAGTTCAATGGATAGAACCGCGGTTTCCTAAACCGTTAATCCGAGTTCGAATCTCGGTGGGGGCACCAGACTTCGCCCGGGTGGCTTCGTCTGGCTGTGCCACAAATTCGCCCGACTTCGCCCAGGTGGCTATCCGACTACGTTCCTGCGGAACTTCGACGGACAAGCTGTCGGGCTAGGCTGCTCAGACCATTTTCGGTTGAATCTTATTAAGAATCTTAGTAAGCGCCTACATAGGGTATGTTTAACAATCTTATATTTAATGAATGGTGGCCGCTGTGGCTCGTCTGGATTCTCCAGGGGCTTTTCTGCTGGCACAATGTATGGGCGTATCGCAAAAAGATGCTGGCTCAGGATGAGCGCTTCGGTCTGCCATTGGAAAGTCCGCCACGGCCGGTGGCGGTTTTCGCGCCCATTAAGGGTGTTGACCGCAATTTTAATGATTTTGTCGAAGGACTCCTCGATCAGGATTACCCGGACTACCGGCTGATCATCACTGTAGAATCTGTTGACGATCCCGCTTACGCCGCCGTGCGCAAACGGCTGGGCTTTCCGGCCCAAATAATGTTCTGGAACAAGTTCAGGGGCAGTGGCCGGCCGGTGCGGGGCGCCTGGCCGATGGTTTGCGGGAGGTGCGCGTTCACGTGGCGGGTCTGGCCGAGCATTCCAGCCAGAAGGTGCACAATCAGTTGAGCGCAATGCAATTTCTGACCGATCGAGACGATTTGCTGGCTTGCGTGGATGCCGATATTCATTGCCGGGGTGACTGGTTGAGCCGGCTGCTTGCCCCCCTGAATCACGGCACGCATCAAATCACCACGACCTATCGCTGGCTTATTCCGCAGAAACCGACGCCGCCCAACATACTGGCCTCAGCCATCAATGGTTCGGTGGCTACCCTTGGGGGGCCGGAAATCTGGAACCTTACCTGGGGCGGCTCTTTCGCGCTGACACACGAGATGTTCGATCGCCTGGACCTGCGCCAACAGTGGAAAGGCTGCCTCAATGACGATTTGCAAATGGCATACGTTGCCCGCCGTGCGGGGGTGGAGATTGCCTTTTTACGCTCCAACATGCGGCCCACGCCCATTTGGTATGACTGGCCCGGCATGTTCGGCTTTGGTTGGCGGCAATATTTCCAGGTGCGTGTTTATGCGCCCTGGGCGTGGTGGGTCTCCTTTGTCGGCAACCTGCTTTATGTCTTCGGGTTTTTTACCGCCTGGACCTCGTTGCTGTTGGGAGATTCCCTGGCTTTGGTTCCAATAGTCCTGGTGGGGCTGATGAACCACGCGCGCGCGGCTCAGCGTAGGCGGGTAGTCGAATACATCTTCGGCAAGGAGATTCTTGATAAACTCAAGCCGGTATTCAGGTTCGATCGGTGGGCTACCAGTCTTGGGATGCTAGTGCACTTACTGGTGGTATTGAGCAGCGTCGCCGGAAACCAAATTACCTGGTCGGGCATCAAGTATCGTGTGAGCGGCCGGCAGAAGACTGTGGTATTGTCGCGAAAAATCCTTTGAATGTAAGCCGATATGTTCGGTCTTGAAATCGCTGATTTTGCTGTCCTTGTGATCTACCTGGCGGGTATCACGGGGGTAGGCATCTGGGCGGCAAAACTTGTCACCAACATGGGTGACTTTTTCATGCCCCGCAAATTCGGCAAATCCATGATGGTCATGCATACTTTCGGCACAGGCACCCATTCCGACCAGGCTATCGGAGTGGCTTCAAAAACATTTACCACCGGACTGTCGGGCATCTGGTATCAGTGGTTGTGGCTTTTCTGCACTCCCTTTTACTGGCTGATCGCGCCATTGCTGCGCCGCTTTCGGGCTCTGACGATGGCGAACGTGTTCGAAGCCCGCTATAACCTTAGTGTGGCCATGCTCTACGCATTTGTGGGGATCTCCACCTTGATGGTGGTCATAGGATTAATGCTCAAAGGCTCCGGTACCGTTATTTCCACCTGCCTTGGAGGAGGGGTTTCGACGAACGCGGTCATCATTATTATGACGGTACTATTCCTGGTCTACGGTATGGCCGGAGGATTGTCCGCGGCGATAATCACCGACTACTTTCAGGGGATATTGACCATTGTATTTTCTTTCCTGCTGTTGCCTTTCATCTTGAATGCGGTGGGCGGCATGAAGGGCTTGCGGGCGGCCATCGACGATCCGGAAATGTTCACCCTGGTGGCTCCTGAAGGGATCGGGGTATTTTATATCGTCGTCATAGCCATAAATGCACTCATCGGTTGGGTGGTGCAACCCCACATTATGGGCAACTGCGCGGCCGGGCGCACGGAAATGGACGGCCGTTTCGGCGCTACAGCAGGCAATTTCATCAAGCGCATCTGCACGATTCCCTGGGCCCTCACGGGTCTGGCGGGCGTGGCTTACTTTGCCGGGCGGCAGGTGGAGCCCGACTAGGTGTTCGGCCTGGTGGCCCGGGAGTTTTTGCCCCCCGTCATGCCCGGTCTTCTCGGCATTTTCCTGGCTTCAATGTTGGCCTCAGTAATGAGTTCCTGTGACTCATTTATGGTAGCGTCCTCGGCTTTGTTTACCGAAAACATTTATAAGCCATTTGTGCGCAACCGTCCCGACAAGCATTACCTTCTAGTCGGCAGAATTACATCCCTAGGTATCGTGCTTGGCGGGGTATGGTTTGCTTTCTGGTTGCCAGGAGTGGTCCAAGGCATGGAAATATTCTGGAAGATTGGCTCGATGATGGGTATCGCCTTTTGGTTGGGAGTATTCTGGCGAGGAACGACTGTGGCCGGCGCCTGGGCCTCCACGCTCGGAGCGCTCCTGATGTGGTGGCTGACTACCCGGCAGCTATTCATAGAAGTTTGGCAACAGTTGCCGTTTGCAGGATATTTTCGGTTTGTCGTCGAAAAGGGTGGGCATCCGGAGTTTTCCCTGCCCTGGCAGATGGTGCTTTATCTCTCCACTGGAGTCCTGGCGGGAATAGTGGTCAGCCTTATGACAAAACCTGTTGCCGAAGAGAAACTGGAGAATTTCTATCGGCTCTTGCGCACTCCGGTGGAAAAAGGCGAAGGAGTGCCGCCCGCGCCCTGCACGATACCGGACTATGTCATTTCACCGCCTGCGCGTAAAATATTCCCCGGCACCAGTCTGGAATTCCTCGTTCCGAGCAGGATTTCAGTAATCGGCTTTATCACCAGTTGGCTCATCGTCGCCTTCCTCATTCTAATTTTTTACCTCATAGTCAATACGTGAAATTCTTGAAGGGAGTCGGCGGGCGAGTTCACACCAGGTCGCATGCTTCCGGCGGCATCCAATGTGCGTCCTTTCCCTCCCACTTGACATTACAACCGATAGGATTGGTCAACGGCACGCTCACTGGCCTGCCTGCCAGATGCTCACTCAAGGTCCGCTCCAGGTCGTTGACCGTTACGCGGGAGGCGTCCTTCGGGCTATCCACTTCTCGACCGGAATAAATGAGTTTGCGTTCCCGATCGAAGACATAGAAATGAGGCGTCCGCATCGCGCCATAGGCGAGAGCTGCATTTTGTGATTCGTCATGCAGGTAGAGCCAGGGAAACTTGTGGGTTTTCATGCGCTCGACCATGTGCTCGAAGCTGTCCTCGGGGTAGGTATTGACGCTGTTGGAGTTGATACCGACAAACTTCACCCTTTGAGCGATGAATTTTTCGGCCGTTTGCCGGGTCACTTCATCGGAGTTGGTGACATAGGGGCAATGGTTGCACGTGAAAAAGATGACCAGTGTATCCGCATCGTCAAAATCCGCCAGCCGATATGTTTTCCCGTCGGTGCCGGGCAGTTCGAAATCGGGCGCCATATCTCCTATTTGTAATGTAAAAGCCATAATATTATACCTTTCCGGAATAGTTGTTTATAACCAAAATTCAATTCTCATAAAAGAGAATCAAAAAATGCATTTCAATCCTTTTAAAAATAGGCCGGCCTCTGTAAGTCGTGCCGGCAAAGCGTGGGACCATGCAATTTATTTATTATCGCGCCGGAAACCTCTGCGAAATAATACCAGCCCGCCCATAGATATCAGCATCACAAGAGCCAGCGAGGCCGGTTCAGGGATTATCCCAACTCCACCAAAAAACGCCAATCCGTCATGGGATCCCAAGCCAGATAAATGAGTTGTTCTGAAATAGCTATTGTTGGGATTATATGAATATAGGATCCCGTTATAATCGATGTTCCATAAAAGGTCCTTTTCAAAATCGTAAGCCAATCCACTGTCATTATTGGAAGTACCGTTGAAAAGCAGTGTCGTCTGTGCCGTCGAGCGATTAAGGATAAACAAATCCGCTGCGCCATCCTGGACGCCAATAAGCAGGTCGCGCAGCGAGTCATAAGCCAACCCGCCAATTCCACGCCCCATATTTCCGACCAACGTTGACGCACCGGTGTTTATGTCCAAGGTATACAAACTCGATCCGCCCGAAAACTGAGTACCGTAAAGCACATTGTTCAAGGAGTCATAAGTCAGGCCGAACAGATCGTTAATCCCATGTGAGCCCACAAGAGTGGCCGCGCCTGTAAACGGATTCACGCTGAACAGATTATTATTACCCCGACCGCCCAACAAAAATAGGGTATCGATTTGCGGCGCATAGGTCAGGCCTCCGAATGCAAATCCAGTCCCGATAGGACCGATATTTGTAAGTAATAGGGTGTCGGTATCGATGCTGCGGAGTTGACCGTCACTTACCCGCACGGTGTAAAGTATACCCGCCTCCAGCCGCGAAACGACGGAAATCGAAACGCAAAGAATTAATAATAAAATGGTGGAAATTTTCACAAGAAGACCTCCATCAAAGGAGTATTCTGCTATTATTATTTTATGATACAATCGGCGCTTAATAATGTCAAGGAAAGCTATGATAATCATTTTTTTACTGGATGTCTGTAATGCCATCCGAACACAGGTATGGGCAAGCCATGAACTCTTAAAAAACAGACTGGACGAGTTTTCAATCGTTCATATCTTGGTGTAATTCCAGCCCGCTTTCGCGGTGGAGCATGAAAAGAATTAACTCGGAAATGTTTTAATTGATTATGAAAACTATCTTCATTAAATCTTCGGCCGCCTTAACGGCAGGCGCCGTCCTGGCTATTGCAACAATTGTCATTCAGGCTGCCCCGTCACGGCACGATGCTTCCGTCCCGGAGCAGGATGATCTGTCCGCCCGAGTGCGGGATATTCTGCGTGAATCGCCTCTTATCGACGGACATAACGACCTGCCCGGGGAATACTGGGAAAGAGTCCAACATCACTTGGCCGAAATAGATTTGCACGGGGATACCGGCAGCCTTGAACCTCCCATGCACACCGATATACCGCGGTTGCGCCAGGGCGGGGTAGGCGGACAGTTCTGGTCGGTTTATATACCGGTGGAGATGGGCGGCCCGGGAGCGGTTCGCGCCGTTCTGGGGCAGATCGATTTTGTTCACCGCCTTATCGAACGCTATAACGATACCTTTGAGTTGGCCCTGACGGCCGATGATATAGTGCGTATTCACGGAAGCGGAAAAATCGCTTCGCTCATCGGCATGGAAGGCGGCCATTCCATCGAAAGCTCTCTGGCCGCATTGAGAATGACTTACGCTGTCGGCGCCCGATACATGACTCTCACACATGCAACAAACACCAGGTGGGCCGACTCCGGCACCGACGCTCCAAAATTCAACGGCTTGACGGCTTTCGGCAGGGAAGTTGTTCGAGAAATGAACAGGATGGGCATGTTGGTGGACATCTCCCATGTCTCTCCCAAAACCATGCATGACGCACTCGACGTATCCGAAGCCCCGGTAATATTCTCCCATTCTTCGATCCGGGGTATATCCGATCACCCGCGCACGGTCCCCGACGATGTGCTGCGGCGCATTCCCGACAACGGGGGGGGTAGTCATGGTCACCTTCGTGACCCGGCATGTCGACGCCGCGAGGCACCAGCACAGAGGTCTCGAGATGGCGGAAGAAACCCGGCTGAAATATCTTTATCCTGAAATCCCTGCTAAAGTGGAAGAGAGTATGACGGCTTGGGCCGAGGCCCATCCCGAGCCGACCGTGGACTTGACCGTCGTCGCGGACCACATCGACTATATACGCGAGGTTTCCGGGATAGATTTCATAGGCCTGGGGAGCGATTATGATGGCACTAAGAATCTCCCTTCCGGGCTGGAGGATGTCTCGAAATTTCCCGATCTTCTGGCCGAGCTATTGCGTCGGGGATACAGCACCGAGGATATTAAAAAGATCGCGGGCCTGAATTTCCTGCGGGTTTTCCGGAAAGCCGAGGCGGTTGCCTCCCGATTGCAAAAGGAGCGGCCGGCCTCTGACGCACTCATTGAGGAATTAGACGGCGACACTTCAGCAAATAATTGAAGAGGGTTATAACATTCCCTCTCGCTTGAAGCTGAATGCCGAGTCTCCGGCCACAATTATGTGATCGAGAATATGAATTTGCAGGGGTTCGGCCGCTGATACGAGCGCATCTGTGAGCGCCCGGTCTTCCTCGGAGGGCAGGGCATGTCCGCTGGGGTGGTTATGGGCCAGAACGATTACCGCAGAGGAATGGCGCAGGGCGGCTTCCATCACTTTGCGCGGATAAACATAGGCCCGGTCGATTGTGCCCTCTTCGAGGCGTTCCACTCCGTCCTTTAGAAGTTGGTAACGCTTGTTGAGATAAGCCACTTCAAAAACCTCGTGTTTCAGTCCGCCCAGGCGGCTGCGCCAGAATTTTTCCAGACGGTCGGTGCTGTTGAGTAATACGCCTTCCTCCGCTGATTGCTGCAGATAGAGGTTGGCGGCTTCGCGAATCACCCGCAAGGCCACCGGCGCAACCTGGCCGATCCCCTGCACCTCCCGCAACTCCTCGGGTCGGGCATCCAGGATGGATTTGAGACTGCCGAACCGCCGCAACAGCGCTTTGGCCGGCTGCTTGACGTCCCGGCGTGGTATGCACAGCGTCAACAGGAGTTCGACGACTTCGTGCTCGGCAAAACCATTAAAACCGGTCTTCTCGAAACGCTGCCGCAAACGGTCACGATGCCCCGTGCCTGATGATGATTCGGCCATGCCGTCAGCGTTCCGAAATCGAGTGTAGAGGCAAACATTTTCCAGAAAATTTAATTAACCCGGAATTTGCAATCCGTCCGAAAACTCTTATATTATATATGATGAATTGGTCGGGAAAATATTGGCCGCTGGCGGCCCTGTTCCTTATGCCTGGTTTCACCTGTGGGGCCACGGTCGGAGATTCACTTGAAGCAGTGAAGTCCGACTTGGGCGACCTTCGAGGTTCCATACTGACCAGCCGGGGCCGGCAGGTTGTATACTACAATCGGGGCCGCGTGACTTTGGTTGGAGGGCAGGTAAAAGAAGTCAGTCTCCAAGGCGCTGAAGAAATTGCGCTCGCGCAGGAGCGTTTGCGGCAGTCCCGAGAAGCTTCCGAAAAAGATTCCGCCATGCGCAAAGAACGCCGAATTGCTCGCGGCATGGCTCTCAAAAAGGAAAAACTCGGAGACCCGGTTTTTCTGGTCTCAACGCCGGAAATGCAGCTTCGTTTTTGGCAGGATTTTATGCGTTTTTATCCTGAGGTCGACGTTTCACAGGAACTTCAAAAAGCCCTTCTCGCATACAAGGTGTCCAAAAGTTTGAAAGAGCAGGACGAGCGCATTGCTGAACTCGAGGAGCGGACGCGACAGGCCGAAGAGCGCGCAATTCGGGCCGAGCGCCGGGCGCGTAATGGGATAAATTCGTTCGGGTTTCAAAGCCTGTTCAATCGCCGTCACCACTTACGCGCCACAGCCTCCAGGGGAAAAGGTATGCGCAAGTCGTTTTCGGGGGACCGGCCGCATCACTTTAGCGCTACAGCCTCCAGGGGAAAAGGTATGCGCAAGTCGTTTTCGGAGAACCGGCCGCATAACCGCAATTTCACGGTCCGGCCAAGTGCTACTGCACCGGTCCGCTTCCCCAATTTATTTTCCGCGTCGATTACCAGTCTCCCTGGCGGGCCGATGATTACATCACTCCCCGGAGGCGGTATCACTATAAACGGTATTGATTAGTTCCCCAATAGACTGTCCAGGCGAGTAAAGGTATCGTCGGGGAATCCCATGGCGCGTTTTAGTTGATAGTCGCGCTCTATGACATTTGGGTGATTCTGCCAGTGCCGGTATTGCCGCCAGTCGAGACGTCCATGCAGCCAAGGACCGAGGCCGGATACCGGAATGGGATAATCGCTGCCATGCACGATACGCCGGGTCACTTCCAGTGGCAGGATTTTTTTGATATACCGGCTTTTTATGATATTGTTGAATGCGCTGTTATCACCGTAAAGATTTGGATAGGTCTGCAACATGTTTAAAAATTCGTCCGAATAATCGGGATCGATCAAAGCGCACCTGGTGCCGCAATGCGCGGCGATAACGGTCACCCCGCATTCGAGGGGCTGCTTGAGGATTCGAGGGTCGGCATATTTCGGGCTAAGTACGGGTACAGCCAACTCCCCTCCCGTGTGGGCCAGCAGAATCATTCGGGCCTCGGCCATCCGTTTCCAAAAGGTAGAGTAACGCTTGTCGGCGCAATTGATATTCTGGCAATTGGGCAAACACTTCATTACCCGGGCGCCGGCCTCCAGGCACCGTTCAAGTTCCTCAAGGGCGTCGGGCCTTGCCGGATGGATGGACACAGCGGGTATGAATTCCGGATGTTGGCGGGCCAGCTCCAGCACGTAATCATTAGGCACGTAAAAGGAACCTTCACCCTCCCTGACCGCTCCATTTTCGTCGTAGGGGAGTTCGTGGGCAAGAATGAGTATGGCGTCCAGCGAGGAGGCGCGAACCTGTTCCAGAAGGCGCTCTACATATAGCCTGTCCAAGCCGTCCTTTAGAGAAACCGGAGGGAGACCTGCGGCTTTAACCATAGTGGAAGCGAGAAGTTTTTGCCAGAGAGTTTTAATGGTCAGCCAGCAACCGCTGCCGCTGCTACCATCGCCAACGATGTGCACATGGCCGTCAATTTTTGCCATAGATTATGATTCTGCGGCTAATTGGGCTAGCGCCTTGAGGTCGAGCTTGCCGGTGCCGAGGCAGGGAATTGCGTCAACTTGCTTGATGATCCTCGGCACCCATAGTTTTGGCAGGCCGGTCGCGACCAGCTTTTGGCGCAAATTGTCGATGGTTACCTCTACGGCGGATATAAGCACAATGGCTTCGCCTCTAACCTCGTCACTGACACTGGCAACGGCCACCATCGGCGTCTCGCTATCCTTGAGACCCAGGACATCGGCGATCCGTTCCTCAACTGTGCCATGCGGTACCATCTCTCCGGCAATCTTGGAGAATCGACTGAGGCGACCCTCAATGAAGAGGAATCCGTCTTTATCGAAGCGTGCTAAATCACCGGTGATATACCAATCGCCGTCAAAGGCGACCTCTGTTTTTTCAGGATCGTCGAGATAGCCGGGGAAGACGTTGGGACCGCGCACTTGGAGCATGCCGGTTTCAAAGGGCGACATGGCCTTTCCGGTATCGGGATCGACAATACGCGCTGCCATTCCTGGAAAGAGGAGTCCCACCGAGCCGTCGCGCATACCGGTGCCTGGACTATCGGGCGGGGGAATTGGCAGGTTGCAGCTTATCCCAGGGCTTGTTTCGGTAATACCGTAGCCTTCCAGGTAGAGACTGCCGAAGTATTCCTCCCATTTATCTTTGAAACCATCGGGAGTTTTTTCGGCTCCGCCGACAACGTATTTGAGGCTTTTAATATCCTCGGGAGAAACTTTTTTAAAATAGGGACGATAAAAAGTTGGAGTGCTCATCAAGACAGTGGCTTTTTCGGCCTTGATGAGGGAAGCGATTTTTTTCACCTCCAGAGGGGAAGGGGTCGTGACGGTCTTCATCCCACTTATCAGGGGATACCATAGGGTGGCGGTGAACCCGAAGCTGTGAAAGATTGGCAGGCATGCCAGCAGGATTTCACCAGGGTGCAGGAGGTTACAATCAGCGATTTGCATGCAGTTGCCGATGATGTTGCGGTGGGTCAGTATCACCCCCTTGGGTTCGCCGGTGCTCCCGCTGCTAAATAGTACTGCCGCTTCCTCATCCCCGCCATGCCGGGGTATACCCAGGCACCGTGCAAGGAAACTCGCGGGCAGCAGCAAAATCGCCAATAACCATCCGAGAATGACCGGCTTTCCTAAACCCTGAAGCTCGGCCACCAAGTCCCGGGTATCATCAATCCATGGAAAATCAGGCACCTTCTCCTTGACCGCTTCGGCTGAGATGATTGTGTCGATGCCGGCCTTGCGGATGCTTGCGGTAATGGATTGCGGGCCGGCGGTGAAATTGAGGTTGACCGGTATTTTGCCGCAAAGCACGACAGCCAGGTTGGTGATAAATCCGCCCAGCCCCGGCGGAAGTACGATACCCACCCGTCGTCCGGAAATAGTCTTGCTCCAGCGGCGCGAGGCTGCAATCGCCACTGCCAAAAGCTTGCCGGAGGGCAATTCACGGCGCTCCCGGGAGTAATCGACAACCAATTTTCGGAAGGGGTGGCGAGCCAGGGAAAGGAAGCAGACGTGGCCGAGGTTCTCGTTCAAATCCTCCCGCCTCTGAAAGGTCTTGAATCCCCTGTCAATTATGGTCTGGCGTGTTTCTTCCATGGCTAATTGCGAAGGAAAATCGACTCGTCCCTGCCGGTCTTCAGAAAGTTGCGAACGATCCCCGTTGAAAATATAAATAAATGATTTTTCTATCAAAAATATAGATTATACCGCCTCACTGAGTCAAGCGCCGGCGGTGAAAAGTGAAACCACTTCCGCATAAGCCGGAATGTCTTTTGGTCTTTGATCCCTTATAGTCCTTGGTCAGGCTTGGCGAGAGATTTAAACGGTGATATAAGGTCCAACAGACCCGGGCCTGTTTCGTGAACCATTGAGTTGCGTTTGTGTCTGATATAGTATAATAGAATAGTAGCCATTCAATCATGAGAAGATATCTATCAGGTAGAAAGATGATCCGGGTCGTGACGTTGGTCATATTTGGTGTATTTCTGGTCTCTTTAACAATAACGTTGAGGGCGGCCGCAAGGCCGACCCGTATTAATCTGGGCACTTTGGCTCCGCGCGGTTCCACCTATCACCGCTCACTGCTGGCCATGGCCGAAAAGTGGCGGCAGGCGCCCGGTGGGGGTGTTCGGCTCGTCATCTATCCAGACGGGATCCAGGGGGGCGAGTCTGATATGGTGCGGCTAATGCGGATCGGCACGCTGCATTCGGGGTTGCTGACGGCCAACGGTTTGTCCGACATCGACCCGGCGGTGGCAGGTCTGCAGAACTTGCCGATGATGTTCCGTGATTTGGGGGAAGTGGACTACGTGGTTGAGAACATGCAGAAAATGTTAGAGGAACGTCTGTTGGCGAAAGGGTTCGTGGTTCTATTTTGGGTAGATGCAGGCTGGGTCAGATATTTTTCCAAAGACCGGATGATTCACCCGGAGGACTTGAAAAGAATGAAGACTTTCGTCTGGGCCGGCGACCACGAGCAGGTTGACATTATGAACCGTGGAGGATACAACCCGGTGGCGTTGGAGACGAGCGAAATCCTGCCCGGTTTCCAAACGGGATTAATCACTGCAGTGTCCGTTCCCCCGATTTTTGCCCTGGCCGGGCAACTGGACATTAGGGCTCCCTATATGATTAATCTGAACTATGCCCCCTTGGTCGGCGCCGCCGTCATTAATAAATCCCAATGGGACCGGATTCCCGATATCGCCAGGAATACCCTGGTGGAAGCGGCGGCAGAGGCCGGACGGGAAATTAAAGCCAACAGCAGGCAAGAAAGCATTGATTCGGTTGCCGCCATGCAGAAGCGCGGTCTGACAGTTCAACCGGTCACGCCGGAACTGGAGGCGGAATGGCGAAAGGCGGCGGAAGTGCTTTATCTTGATATCAGGGGCAGTGTTGTGCCGGCGGATATTTTTGACGAAGTTGAACGTTTACTGCTGGAATACCGTGCCGGCGGTGAGAAAGCCAAATGATGAGCGAGCGTGTTGATGGGACCTTGAGCGATCAGCCGGAAGCCGGCTCAAAGGCCGATTGGCGTTCTTATCTGCGAAGCGGCGAAGACCTGCTGGTCGTCCTGTCGCTGGCAGGCTTGATGGCGCTTCCGCTGACGGAGGTTCTGTTGAGGGCTTTTTCATTAACCGGTCTTTCCGGTTCGAGTTCATTCGTCCAGCATTTTACGCTGATGGTGGGGATGTTCGGCGGAGCCATAGCAGCCCGGGAAGGCCGTTTGCTCGCGCTATCGACGGTTACAACTTTTCTGAAAGGCCGCTACAAGGATGCCGCGATGATATACAGCGGTTCGATTGCGGTCGCCATTAGCGTCTTTCTGTGCGACGCGAGCGTGCAATTTCTCCTGACGGAGAAAATCGGCGGCAAGGCCCTGGCTTTTGGAATACCCATCTGGGTCATTCAATTGATCCTCCCGTTTGGTTTCGGCCTTGTTGCGATCCGGCTGGTACGGCACGCTGCGACGACTTGGAAAGGGCGGTGCCTGGTACTGTTATTTACCGGCTTAATTTTGTGGATCGGCGCACAATCTTTCTGGCAGCCCGAAGCCATGGTTATTCCGGCGCTGGTTTTGTTGTTGGGAGCCGCCGTTTTGGGTACCCCGATTTTTGCAATACTGGGTGGAGTCACCCTGATCTTGTTGTGGGAAATGCAAATGCCGGCGGCTTCGATTCCATTGAAACATTATTCCCTTGTAACCAATCCTGCGCTGCCGGCCATACCGTTGTTTACCCTGGCCGGCTATTTCCTTTCGGAAGGAGGGGCTTCGAGGCGATTAATAGGTGTTTTTCAGTCGATTTTCGGACAATTCCGAGGTGGTCCGGCTGTAGTAACCGTCCTGGTGTGCGCGTTTTTTACGACCTTCACCGGAGCCTCGGGGGTAACAATTCTGGCCTTGGGTGGGCTGCTGATGCCAGTGTTGCTTTCCTCCGGTTATTCCGAGCGCAACGCCCTTGGGTTGCTCACTGGCGCAGGCTCTCTAGGCGTTCTGTTCCCGCCCTGCCTGCCCTTGATCCTTTACGCTATTATAGCCGGGACAGCGGTCGCCAACATGGACATTGCCTACGCCGGGGAGGCCGGTGTATCGATGGAGAAAATGTTCCTGGGGGGAATCGGTCCCGGTATCGTGCTAGTAGCCTTAACGGCATGGTTGGGCATCCGGCAAGGTACACAAGCGCGAGCCTCTGGAAAGCCTTTCAAGTCCGGTGAGGCATTGGCGGCCCTGTGGGAGGCCAAGTGGGAACTGCTGCTGCCGGTGGTTGCCATTGGGGCGCTCTTCGGCGGGTTTGCCACCCCGGTCGAAGCAGCCGCGATAACTGCTGTTTATGCCTTTGCTGTAGAAACGTTTGTTTACCGCGATTTGAAATTGATAAAAGACGTGCCGAAGGTCATGACCGAATGCGGCCTATTGATTGGGGGCGTACTTTTGATACTGGGGGTGGCAATGGGGTTCACTCATTACCTGGTGCTCGAAGAAGTGCCGTCGCGCGCCGTCGATTGGGTAACGAGCACGATTGATTCGCGCTGGATGTTTCTGCTGGTGCTCAACTTTTTTCTGCTACTGGTTGGCTGCCTGATGGATATTTATTCGGCCATCGTTGTTGTGGTGCCGTTGATTGTTCCGATAGGGCTGGCTTACGGTATAGATCCTGTACACCTCGGCATCATTTTCCTGGCCAACCTTCAACTGGGATACTTGACCCCTCCGGTGGGAATGAACCTGTTCCTCTCCTCGTATCGCTTCAACAAGACTATGCCGGAGGTTTATCGTTCGGTGCTTCCGATCTTCTTTGTGCTGTTAATCGGAGTGATCTTGATAACCTACTTTCCGCCCCTATCCACCTTCCTGCCGAGTCTCTTAAAATAACAACCGGGGCACAACAGACCCTTAACGCTGAAGCAGCCACATGGCCTGGTAGGGCGTCAGTATGAGTTGCTTATCCGAGGCTGGATCGAGGCCTGCGCCACTCAGAATATCCCGATATTTATCAGTCGGGGCGAGATTGTCTCCAAGCTCGGAAAATTTCAGCGACACCTCCGCTGTAGTGAAATTAAACAGGCAGACAATCGTCTGGTTTTTGTCAGGCGAGGTGCGCACCAGACAGAATAAATCGGGGCCTAGATCGAGCACCTGCTGCTCGCCGTCGGGGTGAAAAGCCGGTTGATCGGCCCGGCGCCGCAACATAGTGAGGTAACGCTGAAAAATCTGAGATTGCTCCTCATCTGCATTATCGAGGATAGCTTCCAGTTCGTCATGATTCCATTTGCGGCGGTTGATGGCTCGGTTTTGTCCGGTGGATGAAACGCCGTCGAGGTGGTTTGCGGTTCCCACTAGGCTGTGGAAGTAAACAGCCGGAATGCCCCGCATGGCCAACGCAACCGCCTGGGAGCACATGAAACGTTCGCGGCCCAATGCAGCGTCCTTATTATCACTGAGAGCGTCGAGGTAGGTGATGTTCAATTCGTATGGACTATTCGAACCGTCCAGGTTGCTCTTGTAGGAAACGAGACCGCCGCGTGATTGCACTTGATCAATCAGCCAGTCGAGTTCTTTTTCTTTCAGAATACCCTGCAAGGGGCGCACTCCGATGCCGTCGTGCGAGGCGGTAAAATTTAAATAGGTGCAATCCTTGGGCGGAGGCGGCAAGCCGGCGGCCCAAGCGGTGAGATGCCGGGCGTCGCCTGCCAGAAGCCCGTGCAGCAACAACGGCGGAAGGCTGAATTGATAGACCATGTGAGCCTCGTCGCCCCTGCCGAAGTAGCTGATATTCTCTTCGTGGGGCACATTGGTCTCTGTCAAGAGGATGACATTGGGCGCAACCATTTCGAGCACATCGCGCAGGAGTTTTACTACTTCGTGGGCTTTGGGCAGGTGAAGACAGGTTGTGCCCGGCTTTTTCCACAGGAATGCCACCGCATCGAGGCGCACGATGCGCATCCCTTTTGAAATGTAGAGAAACAGGATGTCGAGAAATTCAAAGAGCAAATTGGGATTTCTCCAATTCAGATCTATTTGGTCTGAGCTGAACGTGGTCCATACCCAGGTCTCGCCGTTGCGCGTATAAGCTTTTGTTAAAAGTGGGGAGGAGCGCGGGCGGACAACCTTCGACAGGTCAGTTTCGGGGTCCATCTCTAAAAAATATTGCCGGGACGGAGCGATGCCCGTTTCAAAATCCCGAAACCAGTCGCTCTTGGCCGAACAGTGATTCAGGATAAGGTCGAACATCAACTTGAAGTCGCTTCCGATAGCTTCGACATTGTCCCAAACCCCATACTCAGGGGCGACCTCCAAGTAGTCTATTACGGAAAACCCGTCGTCGGATGACCATGGGTAGAAAGGCAGGATATGGACTGTGTTGACGGCGCCTCGCAGCCTGTTACCGAGAAAGCGGCTGAGGGTCACCAGGGGTGGCTCGTCGGCTCTTTGCACCATGTCGGCATAGGTGATGAGGACGACGTCTTTTTGGTCCCATTGCCGGTTTGGGCCGGGTGAATCGACGCCTACGCCGTAACGCCCGATGAGCATGTAAAAACGCTCCATGAGCTGTCCTGCGCGGTCACCGTAGAGCCGGGTCAGCCTGCGCCGAATTTTTTGAATATTCTTTTTGTCAATCAGCTTCATTTTCCGTCAGCTTCCCAACTGACCAGGTTTGTGAGGAGGGTGCGCAGGCTGCGTCGCAAAACGCGGTTACTGTAATATTGGCGGGCGATGCGGTAGTTGTGATCGACCATTTGCTGCCGAAATTCGTCATCTTCAAGGATGCACTTGACGAAATCTACAACGTCTCGGGTTATAAAACCGTCGATTACGGCCAGTTGAAATCCCTTGGGCTCTATGTCCTGAACAAAAATGGAATAGCGGTTTATTACTATTGGCACTTTGAAGTAGATAGCTTCGAGCAACGCGTTTCCGAATCCCTCGTAGGTGCTAGGGTAGGTAACCAGGTCGGCATGCGGATAAAAGTCCCACAGGGTGTAAACTTTTTTTCCTTCAGAATCGTATTGGCGCACCTCGCCAATACGCGAAGAGATAAAGCGCAAATCAACCTTCTCCTCCTTGGCCAAGTCCTCCACCATGCGTTTATACTCGAATCCCTCGTCTCCGGCGGAATGGGATATGACCAGTTTGCAACGGGGATCCCCGAGCATTCCAACAAGTTTGATGGCATGCTCTATGCCTTTGCGCGGCACGATTCGGGTGGGCTGCAGGATGAAGATATCGTCGGGTTTCAAGCCGATTGCCTCACGCGCGTCCTCGGCGTATTCATCCAGTTGTGGCGGTGGTTGCTCGAAGTCGAAAACATTGGGCAGGAGCAGGGCTCCGACTCCTTTGCGCAGGGAAAGTTGTTCCTGGGCAGCCTGGTTTAAAACGGTATGGCAGAGGTTGGGCAGGGTAGGGGGGAAAGCCATGTCGAGGTAATCGTTGACTGCCCCGATTGAGAAGCGCGCGCGCTCCCAGTAAAAGTCGTGATGGTGGGCTATTGCCGGCAATTGGGTCTCGGCCAGGAACTCCGTGAGAGCCACGGCAAGGGGCACCTGCATAGGAATGGCGAAGGCGTTTTCTACGATCATTACCTCAATGTTGAACTTCTCGACAAAATTGTAGAGAGTACCTTTCAGGTAATTTGCCATATCGCGGATGCGATCGCTTACCTGACGGCTACGCCGTGTTTCCCCCCAAATGCGCTCGTTGATCCACAGGTTTTCGGGATGGCCGAAAAATGCTTCCGGTACGCAGTGGGTGATTTCTGGCTGCCGATCGCTGCGACCGCTATACCAGTAACTGATGTGCTGGTCCTCCCACAACACCTGGGCCCACTTTGCGCTCTCCAAGGAGACGCCGTCGGTTCCAGAGAAGCGGGTGGATACAAACCCGATGTTTATCGACATGACCTGGGGTTAGAATTGAAAGCGAGCCGAGGAATGGCTACTGAAGATGATTAGCAAGAAAATGGTCGCTGCGCGAGCCCAAAAGACGCCAGAGAAAAGTTTTCCTCCGTAGGATTGGATGGACTTTACTGCCCAGGCTTAACCTTGATCTGAGGTTTTTCCTCCTGAATTAATCACGGATTCCAGAAACTCGAGGTAGGATTGAACCCCGCCGGTCCGGTAGCCTATATGACGGCCCACTTCTTCACCATCGGGATTGAGGATGACAACGGTCGGAAAGCCCGGTACTTCATATTTCCGGGCAAGCGCCTTGTTTTGTTCAGCAAGGGCCTCATCCAGCTTGCGGCCCCGGGGAAAATCCACTGTGACCAGAATCAGATTATTCCGGGCATATTCCTGAAAAGCCGCTTTCTGAAATACGGTTTTCTCCAGCTGGATGCAGGGCGGACACCAGTCGCTGCCAGTGAAATCGAGCAGGATAAACCTGCCTTGTTCCTTAGCGAGAACCTTTGCGTAGGCGAAATCGGTTTCCCAATCAGCGTGGGTATTAGTCGCATTGCCATAAGTTGCGCTGCCATGGGCCGCATTGCCTGCGATTAAGGCGATGATAATAAATCCCAAGTAACTGTATTTTTTCAATTTCATAATTTAATTATACTTTCGTGGCAGAGAGCGTCAGAATGTTTGAGGCTCACAAAAAGGATGAGATGCCTGGGCGGGTGTTTATTTCAATAAAATTTCTATTTTGTGTAGCGTGCGGATAGTTATCGGTGCTTTCGACTGTCTGCAAATTGAAAAGATAATAATCTGGCGTCGGACTGGCTCGCCGGTATAAAATTGGGCATTATGTTGGCCCCAGCAAAATTGGAACCCATCATCTCGGCGTTGCCTCGTTACCGTGAAACCCTCACGGAACTGCGCGAAATCGTTCTGGCCAATGCCGTGTTGTTTGGTGAAATTGCAGCACCCACTTTTGGAGAAGAGAGTCGTATACGCTTCCTGCAGGATCGTTTTACCGAATGCGCCCTGCAAAATATTTGCACCGACGAAGCCGGCAACGGTATGGCAATCATTCAGGGAAAGGCCAGCCGGCGCAACATCCTCGTGGTAGCACACGTCGATTCTGTTTTTCCTGCCGCTGTGGACCATACTGTCACCGTCGGCCAAAATTTCCTCACCGGCCCCGGCATAGCAGACAACAGCCTGGGACTGGCCGTGATCGCATCACTATCGATTATCCTGGAAAAACTGGGGCTGCACTTCGACAGTAACCTGGTCCTTCTTGGAACAAATCGCAGCCTCGGACACGGTAACCTGGCCGGACTGCGCTTTTTCCTGGACAACGTCAAAATACCGCTGCACGCAGCAGTATGTGTGGAAGGGATTCACCTTGGGCGGTTGAGCTATTCCTGTCTCGGTCTGCTCCGGGGTGAGATTGTCTGCCGGGCGCCCGAAGAAACGAACATGCAATCTTCCGGCTCTGGGGGAGCCATAAGCAGCCTCAATAAAATTCTCACAAAAATACTGGCTATCCCTATCCAAAATGAGACTAGAACATCCATTATCCCCGGAACCCTCCTTGCCGGCACGGGATTCAACACCCCACCCCACGAGGCTCTGCTCAGGCTGGAAGTGCGCAGCGAAAAGGAAGGAGTGGTCGGTAAAATCCAGAAGCGCATCGTTGAAATAATAGATGAAATCGACGGGGAGAACGAAATCATGGCAGAGTTGAAAGTCATCGCCAGGCGTCAGCCCGGCAGCATTGCCTCCGATCACCCGATCGTGAAGTCGACGCGGAAAATCATGGAAGCGCTGGGGGTGGAGCCGGTAATCGCTCCGAGCGTCGGAGAATTGGCTGCCCTTATTGCCAAGAAAATTCCGGGCATCACACTCGGGATAACACGGGGCAAAAACCGCCAAGAGCTTGACGAAACCATCATGATCGAGCCCATTTTCAGCGGCCTGGCCCAACTGGTCGCCGTTTTACAAGCCATCGACGGAGGTTCTTACGATGAAGATTGATGATTGGCTGGAGCAAAATACCTTTCACCACGGCGAGTTCTGGGACCTCCAGGCATTGATCAAAGAGAAGGAAAAAAAGGGCCTCACTATCTCTCTTTGCATACCCACACTCAACGAAGAAAAAACCATCGGCAAGGAGATCATTATTTTCAAATCAGAGCTGATGGACCGCTACCCGCTCATTGACGAGATCGCCGTAATCGATTCGGGCTCGACCGATAATACACTGGATGTTGCCGCCTCCTACGGCGCCGACGTCCATCTCTCCTCCGAAATCCTGCCCGAGGAAGATACCAGAAAGGGGAAAGGGGAAACCCTCTGGAAAGCCATTTACCAGCTTAAAGGAGACATTATCTGCTATGTCGATGCCGATATAAAAAATATCCACCCGCGCTTTGCTTACGCCCTGGTAGCTCCTCTTATATACCATGACGAAATTAAATACGTTAAGGCATTCTATGATCGCCCACTCGATTTCTCCCACGGAATCCGTCCCTCGGGAGGCGGCCGCGTAACCGAAATTCTCGTGCGCCCGCTCTTCTCACTATTTTTTCCGGATTTAACAGCCATCATCCAACCCCTTTCCGGGGAATACGCCGTGCGCCGAGAAGTGCTAGAACGTATTCCATTTCCCATCGGTTACGGGGTGGAAACATCGCACATCCTGGACGTTTACCGCCAGTGGGGCCTTGGCGCCTTTGGCCAGACCGACCTCGACAAACGCGTACACCGCAACCAGTCAAATCTTATGCTCGGCAAAATGTCCTTCGCGATCCTGCAAAGTTTTCTCAGTCGTTTGGAGAGTTTCGGAATGGTCGATAAAATGCCCGAGTTGAGTGATTTCTGCCGCCAGTTTCAGGCCCAAGATAACCATTATGAACAGATCAACTTTGAAATAGTCGAAGAAGAACGCCCACCCATGATCTCAATTCCCGCCTACCGGAAAAAATTCGGCCTCAAAGAAGCCTGACCATGCCTCTGCGCGTTGCCATCGTCCACTACCACCTCAGGCCGGGAGGCGTTACCAGAGTAATTGAAAACGCCATAGCCTGTCTGGCGGACGACGAAATTAAAACCGTTGTGCTCACCGGCGAGCCTTACAACGACAACCGCCTGACTCGGGTGCGCACGGTGTCAGGCCTCAAGTATGACGATTCTTCCAATACCGGGCAGCCTCGGCAACTGGCAAGTAACTTGATGAAGGCCGCAAAAGAGGGATTTGGCGGACATGGTCCCGATCTCTGGCATATCCACAACCACACCCTGGGAAAAAACACAATTTTGCCTGAGGCTTTGAGCATTCTAATACGCGACAACCAGCGCATGCTCTTCCAGATCCATGATTTTGCTGAAGACGGACGTCCCGCCAACTACCAGTCACTTACCGATGCCTATGGGGACAGCCTCGCTGCCGCGGTCTATCCCACCGCACCTCAACTTCACTACGCCGCCCTGAATGAACGTGATTTCGGTTTTTTAAAAAAGGCCGGTGCGCCCGGCGCACAACTACACCTGCTGCCCAACCCCATAACCGCACCGGAACCGGAAGCAGCAAAACAGGAATGTATCCAAAAACTGGATACGAAACAACTATTCCTCTACGTTACCCGCGCCATCAGGCGCAAAAATATCGGAGAATTTGTCCTTTGGGCAGCCCTGGCCGGCGATGACACTCTTTTCGTTACCACCCGTGCCCCCAGTAACCCACACTGGCGTCCAATCCATGATCGTTGGGTTGCTTTCGCCGGGGAACTCGGGCTGCCGGTTAAATTCGCTCTTGCCGAAAAGCCCGGCTATTCACTGGACTCGCTACTGCGGGAGACCGACACCTTGGTTACCACAAGCATAGCCGAGGGATTCGGTCTGGCATTTCTGGAACCATTCTACTTGGGCAAGCCCCTGGCTGGACGGAATCTACCGGACATCACGGCAGACTTTGCATCCACAGGCATCAATCTCGAAGCGCTCTATGACCGTCTCTGCGTCCCTCTCGACCTCGTCGGCGAAGAACGCCTGCGTGAAACTCTTTCACTTGCGCTTAAACGATATTACGAAACCTACGGAAACGACTTGCCCCCTCAAGCAGTTGAACGCGCGTTTAACGCAATAGCCGAAGACGGCCGGGTTGATTTTGGTGGACTAGATGAATCGATGCAGGAAGCTGTAATTATAAAAGCCGCCGAGTCTCCCGATATGCGCCGCGAGATCATTCCAAACCAATTGAAAGGCGCCACTGACGCTTCCACCCTCAAAAGCAACCGTGATCTCCTTGAAACACATTACAGCCTCTCTGCTTACCGCCACAAACTGACTCGCATATACAAGGCCATCGCCGATGCCCAGGTGGGGAAACCCGATCAACTCGACGCCGGCAAATTGCTCGACTGCTTCTTGAACACGGAGCGCTTCCGCCTCCTTCGCTCGTGAAGAGACCTGTTCAAAACGCGGGAACGCAGGAAATTAGGAAAATAGGAAAATAGGAAAAGATAAATTAAGGGTTCTGGGAAAGGATTGTAATGGAATATGAGGAATTAACTGAGAAAATTATCGGAGCCGCTATTCACGTACACAAGGAATTAGGACCAGGTTTTGTTGAATCCATTTACGAAAATGCCTTATGCATTGAACTATCACTATCAAAATTAAATTTCAGAAGACAAAAAATCGTCCCAATTTATTACCGTGATGAACAAATTGGTGAACACCGATTGGACCTTGTTGTGGAAAATTTAATAGTAGTAGAATTAAAGGCCGCAAAAGCTCTAGAGAACATACATTTCACACAAGTCCGGTCATACCTTAAAGCGATTGATAAACGCCACGGCCTGTTACTTAATTTTGCCACAATGCCCTTAACAATCAAAAGAGTTCTACAAGATTGATTCTCCGTTTACTTTTTGAATTAATTTCCTGCTTTCCTATCTTCCTGCGTTCCCGCGTTTTTTTCCCATGAATTCTTCATCTATTCACTTCGATATCATTAAAAAACTGTCCTCGCCGATGGAGCCCATGGGGACGGATATGATTCCACGGCTCGAAAGGCTTTCGGGCCTCCGGGCCGTCGTGTTCGACGTTTACGGGACTCTATTTATTTCCGGTTCGGGTGATATCAGCCTGACCGATGAGCGAGACCATGAGGAAGCAATCCGGGAAGCGCTCGTACAGTCGGGCTTTACCATTCGCGACCACAGTGTGCGCATTTCCAAACGTTTCACCGAAACCATTAGGGCAGCTCAGGAAAAAAGGCTCTCAGAGGACATCACATTCCCGGAGGTTGAAATCCGTCACGTCTGGCGCGAATTTCTACAAATCGCAATAAGTGAATCCGTCTTGAGCGGAGTGGTTACCGATCAATCCATTGAAGAGCTAGCAATTCACTTCGAGTGCCTGACCAATCCTGTCTGGTCCATGCCGGGGTTAAAGGAAATTCTCAGCGACTTACATGCTCGAGACCTGTTGCTCGGCCTTGTGTCAAATGCGCAATTTTATACCCCACCGCTATTCGAGGTCTTCCTCGGGAACAGCTTGGAAGAGTTAGGTTTTGCAACCGATTGCTGTGTATGGTCTTATCGTGAACTTGAGGCCAAGCCCTCCGTCCGCCTGTTTAATAAGGTGGTGCAAGCCATTAGTAAGCGCGGAATAGAACCCGGGCAGACGCTCTACGTCGGCAACGACATGCTAAACGATATCCGGCCCGCAGTGCAGGTAGGCTTCAGGACAGCCCTCTTCGCCGGTGATCGCCGCTCGCTGCGCCTTCACGAGGAAGACGACCAATTAAAAAATTGCCGGCCCGACGTAATACTGACCCGATTGAACCAAATCCCGGATTGTCTGGGTTAGTTCCCCGGCTTTTGGTCTTGATCCGTAAGAAACCGGATTTCTGTTGTCGATCGATACTCTTCTCCCGGATTCAAAACAACAGAGGGGAAATCCTGATTATTTGGAGAATCCGGAAAATGCTGTGTCTCTAGGCAAAGGCCTGTTCTCCTTGCGTAATTGATACCATTCTTTCCAGTGATGGATCCATCAAGGTAGTTGCCGGTATAAAACTGAATGCCCGGTTCAGTAGTGAATACATCAAGTCTCCTGCCACTGGTTGGTTCATAAAGTGATGCAGCAAAGCGGAGGTCGGTTTCTTCACTGAGAACCCAGCAATGGTCAAATCCTCCGCCGTATCCCAACTGCTGATTCTCTGCATGAATATCTTCACCAATCACTTTTGATTCTCGAAAATCAAAAGGCGTGCCCACGACCTCTTCAAAATCGCCGGTAGGTATCAATGTACTATCCACGGGCAAATAAAATTGGGCATTTAATCTTAATTCGTGGCCAAGAATATCGTCCTTCATTCCGGTGAGATTGAAGTAGGAATGCTGTGTCAGATTAACGATGGTCTTCTTGTTTGTAGTCGCTTTGTAATCAAACCGCAACGCGTTATCATTGGAGAGAAAATAGGTTACTTCGACATCGAGTTTTCCCGGATATCCTTCTTCCATATCTTCACTCGTATAAGTCATCCTTAATCCGACTCCATCATCATCTTCGATGGTCGTCACAGCCCACAAAACCTTATCAAACCCGGTAATTCCTCCGTGTAAGTGATTGCCTATATTGTTTATAGCCAGCTCGTATTCATTTCCATCCAATTCAAATCTGCCTTTTGCGATCCGATTTCCATATCTCCCGATTATCGCCCCGAAATACGGGCTGGATTCCAAATATCCTTCCAAATAGTCATAGCCTAGAACTATGTCTTCAAATTTTCCATCACGATCCGGGATTTTCAGCGAAGTGATAATGCCGCCGTAGTTGATTACATTCATTCCTATCCCGCTGCTATTTTTCAAAAGGTAAGCAAAGACTTCTGAGCCATCCGGCATTTTACCAAATGTCGATCTTGTTATAGTCGCGTTGGATTTAATGGTTTTGTCAGCGCAACTGTTCATAATGACTGTAATCATAAAAAAAAATAAGAAGGTCAGAGTAAATGATTTCATCACGGGCATGGTTCCGAATTTTCTGAATAAAACGATTATAAAAATCGCCGCGAATTAGCTGCTAAAGATATTTTTCTGTATATATTCATTACGAAACTTACCATTAGGATCGTATTCAGTGATCAATTCAAGGAAATTAGGTAGTTTTTTGTAAAGAGTTTCTAGCCGTGCTGGTGATACGGTAAACATTTTACCCCAGTGCGGACGAATTTCAAACGGTTCGAGTTCTTTTTCAATAATGGGCAGCAACTTCTTCAGCGCATCCCAGTCTTGTTCCCATGTAAAATGAAACACAACACTTGGCTCCTTGTAGCATGGACTCATCCAAAGGTCGTCCTCCTTGATAGTGCGTACTTCGGAAATCATCAGTAGCGGGGCAAGTTGCTTATTTAAATCCGTGAGGGCGTTAAAAGCATCCATCGCATATTTTCGGGGCACAAAGTATTCGGTTTGCAACTCCTTGCCACTGCTAGGTGTGAAGTCCATTCGAAAGTGTGGCAAACGATCATACCACGGACCCGATACGCCCATCTGTTCGGTGCAATTTTCCGCTGAGAGCTCCAGAATCGGATGAACATTTCTTGTTGCCAGTCTTGCACCGAAAAACTCCTGTTTCGCCTCGAAAGCGGCATCATCCTCTATCTTCCGTTTGATCCAAACCTGGTTAACTTTGTCCGTTTTCCAATCAGTAAACAGGCTGACACTGTAACCGCTCGATACGATTTTATCGAAATTATTTTCCAATTCCTCTAGTGGCAAATACTGGTAAACATCCTGCCTCATGTTGAATGTTGGCTGAATGTCCAAAGTAAGTTTCGTTACCACTCCGAGTGCGCCCAAACCAACGACCGCTCCGGCGAACTTTTCACCGTCTTTTTCGCGAGAGAGAGTTACTACATCACCGGCGGCATTAATGAATTCCATCGCGGAAACCGCTGTTGGAAGGTTCCCATTCGATACACCAGAGCCATGAGTGGCTGTGGCACACGCACCTGCTATGGAAATATGCGGCAATGACGCCAGGTTATGCAGCGCATAGCCTTTTTCGTGGAGATATGGACCCAGCTGGCCATAACTCATACCAGCCTCCACTGTAACCTTATTTGAATCCTCGTCCAGCGCAACAACCTGGTCGAAATACTTTGTAGAAATTTGATTCTCGGTACTGTCGGCAATGTTGTTGAAGCAATGACGTGAGCCAAGCACTCTGAGTTTGTCACAGTTTTTTACCAATTCCTGCACCTCTTCAACAGTTTTCGGCAAATGCAATCTATCCGTACTGTATTTTAAATTTCCCGCCCAGTTTTTTCGGATTACTTTTTCTTTCATTGGGATACAGGATGCGAATGGTGCTAGAAAACTGCCGATTACTATGGCAGAGGATGTTTTCAGGAAGGTTCTTTTTTTCATAGTTTCAATCCAATTTTTATTATTTACACCAATAGTTCATCATAATATCACATTTATACACCTAACGTATTATAGTCGGTGTTTCGAACCTGCCGATTAGGTAACATATTTTCCAGACCGATAATTTCAAGGTAATTTTCTAATACCCATGATGAATTGAGTTCCCGTAGGATGATAGGATTGTGAAAGCGATGAAAAAGCTGGCGCTCGGCGGCGTGCCGGGGTATGTCCTTGTACCATGCCATGGGCGATCTGTGTATTTTGTTCATCCAGCGACGCGGTTGCTTCCGAATACAAGGACCTTGCCCGCGAGTTGGGCGCAGCAATCGGACAGCGAGGCGACACCCTCGTTTACGGTGGATGCAATATCGGCTTGATGGGCCTGCTGGCGCGATCCGTCCATGAACACGGGGGGCGGGTAGTCGGGATCATTCCCCGAAAACTGGAGGAGATTGGCCTGGCCTACGAAAAGGCCGACGAAAAGATTTTAACAAACGACCTGCGTGATCGTAAAGCTCTCATGGATGAACGTTCCGATGCATTTGTGGTAATGCCGGGCGGTCTTGGTACGCTTGAGGAAGCAATTGAAGTTCTAAACCTGAAACAACTATGCTATCATCGGCGCCCCGTCGTCTTCCTCAACAGCGGGGGATTTTATGACCGGCTTTTCCATTTTTTCGAGCAGACCTTCGACGAAAACTTTGTCAAGCCCGAGGTTCGCCGGCTTTATCACACAGTTGGCGGGGTCGAGGAACTATTAAAATATATCGACGGATATCAGCCGCCGGAAATCGAGGATAAGTGGCTTATTTAACGGGTATGGAAAAACTTGTTGCTAACGTCAAAGTAATATTCATTTTATAGACGCTCATGGACCCTCTCTGGATATTGCTGGTTGGAATCGTTGTAGTAGTGGGTGGTATTTTGTGGCTGCGGCTGCACGCGTTTCTTGCCCTTGTGGCCGGAGCCTTGATCGTTGCCGCACTGACACCGGCTGCTTCCATCGAACAATATGCCCTGGATAAAGGTATGAGCCAGGATGCGGCGCATGAATTGTCCGAGCAAACGATTGGCGAGCGGGTGGCAAACAAGTTCGGTAGTACCTGTGCCAAGATCGGCATTTTGATAGCGATGGCATCAATCGTCGGCAAGTGCCTGCTTGATAGCGGATCGGCCGACCGGATAGTTCGATCCATCTTAAAACTGCTGGGGGAACCCAGGGCTCCGCTGGCCTTTATGAGTAGTGGGTTCGTTTTGGGAATACCTGTCTTTTTTGATACGGTTTTCTACCTGCTGATACCCCTCGGCAAAGCCATGGGAATGCGCACCGGCAGAAATTACTTATTCTTCGTTCTGTGCATCGTCGGCGGGGCCGCCATCGCTCACTCCCTTGTGCCGCCCACTCCGGGTCCGCTATTTGTCGCGAGCGCGCTGAATGTTGATTTAGGACTCATGATTCTGGGCGGCATGGTGGTCGGTACGATCACTTGCATTCCCTCCTATTTCTTCGCCAAGTGGGCCAGTAAGAAATGGCCGTTGCCTGTGCGCGGCTCGGAAGACGTCTCTCTGAAAGAATTGGAGGAGCTGGCCCAACGCGACGAAAGCCAATTGCCTCCTCTCTGGCTCGCCCTTCTACCAATTTTTCTTCCGGTCGTGCTCATTGCCGGGAAAACCGTGTTGAGCGCTATTTTAAATAAAGTCTCCGGCGGGGAGCTTGCCGGTTGGCAAGGGGGATTGCTCGGCCTGTTCGATACCCTGGGTAATCCCAACGTTGCCCTGGCGATTGCGGCTGCCATTGCCCTGGGAACGTTGGCCCGCCAACGGCATACCGACCGCGATAAATTGTCTGCCGCGGTGCAATCAGCGCTTGCCGGCGGCGGACTGATCATCCTCATAACCGCCGGTGGTGGAGCATTTGGCGGCGTGTTGCAGCAGACCGGAATCGGCTCGCGAATAAAGGATCTTTCCGACGCCTTCCAAATCGGTGTATTGCCGCTGGCCTTCGGTGTTACGGCCATCGTACGCGCAGCGCAAGGATCGGGTACCGTGTCAATGATCACAGCAGTCGGCATCATGGCCGGAATGGCCAGCCCCGAGCAACTCGGATTCCACCCCCTTTACCTCGCCCTGGCAATCGGATGCGGCTCCAAGCCTTTCCCATGGATGAACGACAGCGGTTTCTGGGTGGTGTGCAAGATGAGCGGTATGACTGAGATCGAAACCCTCAGGTCGCATTCCGTTCTGCTCACTCTGATGGGGTTTATAGGAATAACGGTGGTTATGACTTTGGCCAAGATATTTCCCATGGTATAGCCTTCCAGATGGAAGGCAAAAGTCTTTTGTCCTTGGTCGATGAACGGTCGACGGTCTTCATACTCTTGAACCTTTGAACCCTCTATCCTTTATTACATTCCGCAGCCTTGGGTTGGTTGTTTTTATATACGCGGCCATAGGTGGCGGTTGCAGAAAGGCGCCCGAGCCGGTCGTTTACGAATTGCGCGGCCAGATCATCTCAATTCAATCTCAGAAATACGGGCTGACTATTAAGCATGAAGAAATTGAGGGTTTCATGCCGGCCATGACCATGCCATTCAAGGTCAAGGATATAGAGCTCATAGTTGGATTGGTGCCCGGGGACTTAGTTCGGGCCACTCTGGTGGTGGAGAAATATAAAGCCTACTTGTCGCATTTGGAAAAAGTCGGATTCGCCCCATTGGAGACTGTCTCCAACTCCTCAGGCGTCGCCCTGCTGAAAATTGGCGATACGGTAGCCGATGCCGCATTTGTGGACCAGGACGGCCACGCCCGAAGACTTGCGGATTATAGCGGGAATGTCCTGGCCATTACCTTTATCTACACCCGTTGTCCTCTGCCCGACTTTTGTCCCCTGATGGACCGGCATTTCGCCTCCGTGCAGGAGTCCATAAAAAAAGAGAAGAGCCTTGAGAGCCGAACGCGGCTGCTTTCGATAACATTCGATCCTGCCTACGACAGCCCGGAAGTTCTCAGGAAACACGGCCGATATTTGAACGCCGATTTTGAGATATGGCACTTCCTGACCGGGGAAGGCGAGATCCTCAGGCGCTTCACGGAACAGTTCGGTCTCACCGCGATTGCCGAGGAGAGCGATCCGTCTATTTACGTTCACACATTGCGCACGGCGGTGATCGGCCCGGACGGCAAACTGATCAAAGTCTACCGGGGCAACGAATGGAACCCCGAGGAACTATTGAATGTTCTCAAAGAAAACAGTCAGGGAACAATTAAATAATCAACGAGCCTGAGGTGCTGCTACGGCTTATGAATGGCCAGGAATGCCGCCAGGGAAGCCAGCACAATTAACGCAATGTAAGCCTGCACCCGGTATCGAGGAAACCTCGAAGCAACGACGGCCCCCATCCCGCCCAATAGCACCCAGATTCCAAACTTTACAATCACCCAAATTGGCACACCCACATGGGTTTGAAAGATTAATCCCAAACCGGTAATAAGAATAAGGAGCAGGGAAACATTGGCTGTGATTTTAAATCCGAAATGCTTATTTTCGGAAAAGAATAATACCGATACCGCGGTCAGAAAAAGAAACACACCTGCGATGTGAATGGTTTTTAATATACTGTAGGATAGCATGGCTTTAGTTATTGGTAGTTTTATGGTTTAGTCTATATTTTAGTAAATGGATTATTCCGGTTCCGGGGTCTTTCGCAGTTCCTTAAGAACTGATCGGCGGCGTTTCTCTTCAAGCATTTGGCGTTTAATTGCGGCGGGACGTAGCGCTTTCTGCCGCCTTAGTCGAGCCCTTTGCGCTTTCTGCTGTTCAACAATGCGACGCTGACGAGTTTCTATTGCATCCAGCAATCGCTCGCGGGCCAGACGCCGGTTCTGTGCTTGTGACCGGGAATCCTGGACTGTTACTGCCAAACCTGTAGGCAGATGCCGAAGCTCGACTGCGGTTGAGACCTTGTTGACATGCTGGCCCCCGGGTCCGGCGGATCGGCAGAATGATTCCTCGAACTCGCTTTTTTTCAGTCCAAGTTCAGCCAGCCGCCTTAGAAATTTGTCACTTTCCTTCATTAATCCGAAGCTGCCATGTTGAGATCAATACGAATGGCATTTCTTCATGTAAAATTTAAAATATGAATCTTGAATTATATTTGGCATTTCCTTTTTTGATACTTGTGCTTGCAAGGACCTGAATCCACATTAAATTTGAGCATACTAGGTTAGAAGATTGCTGTGGCGCCGACATACCGCAATTCGTTAAACTATAAAATTCGAGACAAGGGGAGAGTTCAATAGGAAATCTTAATGATGTGAACATTATGAAGTATTCAATTTTAAAAGTCCACCACTTGGAAATGGGAATGACCTTTCAGCGTCCCGACAAAGAAGAACTCCTACCCGTTACCCTGAAAGATCATGCGTTCGATGTCATGACCGATTTTAAAAAAGTAAGAGCCATAACTATAGCTCCGGAAGATTCTATCGATACGGCCAACAGCAAAATGATAAAGGAGGGCATCCGCTTGCTTTTCGTTGTAAATAGAAACCAGAATATTCTCGGATTAATAACCGCCACGGATATTTTAGGCGAGAAACCGATTCAATTCCTTCAAATCACAAGGGGACGGCGTAAGGATATCACCGTCGCAGACATCATGGTTCCACAGGGGAAAATTGATGTGCTGGAATTTTCTGCGGTCAGCCGGTCCAAGGTCGGTGATATTGTGGAAACCTTAAAGAAGGCGGGACGCCAACACACATTGGTTATTGAAAGGCCTGACCCGAGCCAAAATAAAACCGTTAGAGGGATATTTTCTCTCAATCAAATTGCGCGTCAGCTCGGCATCGATTTACAGGCATTTGAAGTGGCCAACACTTTCGCCGAGATAGCCCAAATTATGCGGTAATATGGGTCTGTTGCCCTATGATATCAACCGGATTTAAAACCATGACCACACACGCGAGCATGAAAACCTATTCCGACCTGAAGGGGGACGGTGGCTCCCGCGTGGCCGAGCAGGTTCAGGCGCTAAAGGCGGGAATCGAAAATAATCTTTCCGGCATTAAACACATGCTGGCCATCGCTTCGGGCAAGGGTGGTGTTGGAAAAAGTACGCTGGCCATGCAGATTGTTTCCGCCCTTAACCATCGGGGACTACGCGTCTCCGTTCTGGATGCGGATATTAACGGCCCGTCGATGGCTCGTTTGGCGGGACTCAAGGATGCGCCCTTGGTGCCCGGCAAAAAGGGCTTGGTGCTCCCGCGCACCAAATCGGGCATAGGGGTTCTTTCATTTGGCAGCATGGTGCCGGAATCGGAAGCGGTAGATTTTCCCAGTGTATCCGGCGGGGATTCCCATGTCTGGCGAGCCACAAAAGAGTTTTCCACACTGGCTGAATTTCTGCGCTTTACGGAATGGGGAAAACTCGATTTCCTGTTAATCGACTTGCCGCCGGGAGCTGAGCGCTGCTACCAGTTCGCAGAATTTTTCGGCAAGAGGACAACTTTTATCATGGTAACTATTCCCTCGAAAGTCGCACACGGCGTCGTATCGCGCTCGATTGCCGCTATTGAGAAAACGAGTTCGCCGATGCTCGGTTACATTGAAAATATGAAGGGTTACTACTGCGCGGATTGCGGAGAAATTAAAACCCTGTTTCCGGAGCAAAGTGCGAAACTGAATATTCCACTGTTGGGCAGTGTGCCGTTCGATCCCGAGTTGGCTGAAAACTGCGACCGTGGAATTACAATTGAAAGCAAACCCGATACTCCGGCCGCGAAAGCGGTCAATCAAATTGTCGACGAAATACAAATCCGCCTGGAGGAAAAACGATGAAGTTCCTGTGTGTTTCATGTAATACCCAGATGAAGCTGGTTAAAACCGATAAAGCGGCCGATCCCGACGCCAAAGGCTCACTTTCCGTGCGCTTCGAATGCCCGGAATGCCTCTTCGAGATCGCAATGCTCACCAATTCTTTCGAGACCCAATTGGTATCCTCCCTGGGTGTGGAAATCGGGGGACGAACCGTTCCCGGCGTTCAAAGCGGCGAAACCGCCACCTCGGAATCCACGGGCACCGAAGCGCCGGCTGCCGGCAAATGTCCTTTTTCACAGACCGCGCGGGATGCCATGATGGCCGGATCGGGGGCCGCTGGTAATGGGAGCCCCGGACCAGTGACCGATGCAGACTCTATCACCTGGACCGCGCAAGCCCGTGTTCGACTACAAAACATCCCAGAGTTCGCCCGGACCATGGCTAAAATGGGCATCGAGAAATTCGCTATCGAAAAAGGTTACGACCAGGTGAACGAAAAATGCCTGGATGAAGCCAAAGTAGAATTCGGAATGTAGTTTTTGAGAAACCAACAAATGGCTGACGCACAAAATATTTTCCAGAGACCTTATGTGATATCCTGGAATGTTACCAACAGGTGCAACCTGCGGTGCGAGCATTGTTACCTTGATGCGGGGCCGAAGAAAGTCCAGCGCTTGACGACTGGCGGCTTTGCCGACCGCAGCGAATTGGATACCAAGCAATGCTTGGCTATTGTCGACCAAATTGCCGAGTTCGCACCCGAAGCCATTACTATCCTGACGGGGGGTGAGCCTCTACTTAGGCGTGATATAATCGAGATCATCCGTTACGGCAGCAAAAGAGAACTCTGGGTCGTGTGCGGCACCAATGGAGTCCTCATAACTGAAAACCTGGCCGGTATTTTAAAGAAAGCCGGTTTGCGGGGTTTATCGCTTTCACTTGATGCGCTCGATCCGCAAATACATGACCGATTTCGTGGTGTGGCCGGCGCTTGGGAAAATACTGTCAATGGGGCTAGAGTCCTGCACCGGATGGATATGCCTTTCATTGTTCAAACCACCGTGGGCAAGCACAATACCGGGCAGATAGAGAAGATTGCAGATTTCGCTTATTCCGAGATGGGGGCCAAGGTTTTCAATCTATACTTCCTGGTGCCGACAGGACGGGGGATGTTTGTTTCCGACATCGCCCCCGAGCAATACAACGAGGTGCTGCAGACACTCGCCGTCATTCAGAAAAAATACGATGGTAAAATGATTACCAACGCCAAGTGCGCGCCCCATTATATCAAGCATCTCTACGAGCAGGATCCGGACTCCAAGTTTCTAAAAACATTTACAGGAGGAGCGGGGGGCTGCCCGGCGGGGACTCAATACATGGGAATACGTCCCAACGGCGATATGACGCCTTGCCCATACCTTCCGCTTTTCGGTGGAAATTTGCAGCGCGAGTCCATGGCCGATATCTGGAACGACTCGGATCTGTTTGTCAGCATTCGGCAACGTAACAAACTTGGGGGCAGGTGCGGAGAATGCGAGTTCAGCGGCAAATGCGGCGGATGCAGGGCCCGTGCCTATGGCCAGAGTGGTGACTACATGGCCGAAGACCCTCTCTGCGACTATACTCCCGGCAGGTTTTCCCGGGAAGAGATTGACTTTCGCTCCGGGTCGGAATACGGCTTGCCGCATGAACTCGGAAATGCCCCTCTTCTGCACTGGGAAGAAGGAGCCAGGGAGCGAATGAAGGAGATTCCCGCCTTTGTTCGCGGAATGGTGAAAAAATCAGTTGAATCGTATTGCAGGCGCCATAACATTTCCCGCGTCACCCCAGATGTTCTCGCCGACATTCGAAGCGAAATGCCCACACCCAAAGTCTTTAACACAGTCACGAACCGTTTAAAAAAAGAAAAGGTAAATTAGATGTATAAATCCATTCTCGTTCCGGTAGATAATTCCCAATACTCCAACCAGGCCATTAGCGTAGCCGTCGAGCTGGGAAAGAAATTCGAATCCCGCTTGACCGGCAATCACGTTTATGCGGCGCAAATGCATGATTACCGTTTCAAGCAAATGGAGTTTACCCTCCCCGAAGAATACTTGCAGGAGAACGAAATTGAGAGGCAAAGAAAAATACACGACAGCCTGATTACCATGGGCCTCAAGCTGATTTCGGAATGCTATCTCGAAGATATGGATAAGCAATGCCGCGCCGCCGGCGTGCCGATGGAGCTTAAGATGATGGATGGTAAACATCACGTCGAAATCCTGAAGGACATGGAGGATTCAAAATATGACCTCACCGTTCTCGGCGCCTATGGCATCGGTAAAACGAAGGACAGCCAGATGGGCGCCGTTTGCCGAACAGTCGCTATGCATGGCAAGGGCGATGTCTGGATAGTCAAACATGTCCCGAAATCGGATGAACCCGAGCGCGACACAATCCTGGTCGGTATCGACGGCAGCCCCCAATCATTCGGCGCCATGATGACCGCCGCGGAACTTGCGAAGAAATTTAATAAAAAGATCGCTTTGGTAGGAGTTTACGACCCTTACCTGCACTACCTTGTTTTCAACGGGATAGTTGACGTGCTCACAGAAAGAGCGGCCAAAGTTTTCCGCTTTGAAGAGCAAAACCAATTGCATGAGGAGATCATAGACACCGGGCTGGCCCAAATATACCAGTCCCACCTGGAGGTAGCCGAAAAGATGCTTAATGATAAGGGTCTGGAGGTGGAAAAAGTCCTTCTCGACGGCAAGGTCTTTCAAAAAATCCTGGATTATACGCGCAAAAATCCACCATGGTTGCTAATGCTCGGCCGAATCGGCGTACACAGCGATAAGGATGATCCGGATCTCGGCAGTAACACCGATACTTTGCTTAGGCTGGTCGATTGCGACGTGCTTTTGAGTTCCACCCTTGTCCATCCCGAACTCGATTTGAAAGCGGAAAAGAGCATCCTTTGGACTGATGAAGCCGAAGAACGCATGAAGGGGGTCCCCGAGCAAGTCCGGGGCATTGCGCGCACCGGTGTGCTTCGAATCGCGATTGAACAAGGCCACAGCGTTGTGACAAATTCGGTGATCGACGAAGCAATGGACCGGTTCATGCCCAAGCGGGCTGCCGAGGCGACAACCAAGCTGGCTGAATCCCTGGCTTTTGCCAAGGCGCGTAAAGGCAATGCCGCCATGTGCAAAAATTGCGGCACTACCGCGGCGGAAGAAAACCCCGTCAAGTGTCCCGTCTGCGGCGCGACCGATTTTGATATCATTACCACCCAAATGGTGGAAAAGATCGTCGAGTCCGAGGGCGGCTCCCGAGATGAAACGGCATATGACGGCAGAAAACTCAAGTGGACGCAGGACGCGCGCAAATTGCTTCCCGCCATCAAGGACAACTATCAGAAAAGACGCGCGAAAGCCTACATTGAAAAAGCAGCCCGCATGAAGCGTTTGCCTGCAGTGACAGTGGAATTTGCGGCCAACATCCTCAAGGAACTGGGACATGAAGACAGTCTGGAAGAGCACGTGAAAGCTGAAAGCGGCAATGGCGCAGAGACAATCCAGGAGGAGATGTTGGACCCGGGCTGTAAGTTGATCGCCCGGGATGCAAAAGGAACACCTCTCACGTCCGTGTTTGAATGGACTCCGGAAGGGGCCGAGCGTATCCTGCGCGTTCCGGCGGGGTTTATGCGAGACAGGGTACAGGAAAAAGTCGAAAATCTGGCTCTTGACGGGCGGTTGACGACGATCGACCTCGAGCTGGTCGAAAAAGGAATAGCAGTTGGCAGGCAAATGATGGAGGAAATGCTCAAAACCGCCACAAGCAAGGGAAGTGGCGATGAAGTCCCAGCCGCCAAAACAGCGCCGAGCAATGGTGGCGCCGATGGAAATGGCGGCACTTCCGGTAAGACCTCTAAAGAGTATCTTAACGAAGTGGGGGTTATGTCGGAAATGAGCAAGAAAAGGGCGGAGCAGTAGTTCTCTCCGCCGTAATTTAATTTCAAAATCCGGTATGCCATCCTTCAGGTTTTGTCGACCGGATGATGCGGCGCTGCTAGTCGAGGCGGTAAACCGTTGTTACAACATTCATTTTCCCGATCTTCCCGCTTTCACCCTCAATGATTTCAAGAGGGAAGTTAAAGAGATAAATTTGTGGTCCAGTTCATGCATGCTGGCCCTCGATGACGGCAAACCGGTCGGAGTAATAATCGCGGCCAAGCGGAAGGCCTCGTCGCTGATATTGCGCCTCGGCATCCATCCCGATTTCCAGCATCTGGGTTTTGCTTCGCACCTTCTAACTTCTCTGAGGGGTAAGATGGCAGTTCTGGGGCCGCCGCTTTTGACTGTCGAATTGCAGGAAAACAATGAGAACCTGTGTGCCTTTTTTGAAAAACAGGGTTTCCAGGTCCGCAGAAGATACCAGGACTTTTCCCTGTCAGCTGACCTCGAACCGCCGGCCATGCCCGAAATCGTTATCCCCATTGACGTGGAAGACGTGGTAGATCGTTATGTGAAGTCTGAGGAAGAGGAAGAGGAAGAGGATGAGAATGAGGATGAGGCCCTTCGACAGGCTCAAGGCAGGGAGGAACCGTTAGCATGGGAGTGTTGCACCCAAACATTGAGGAACCGCAAAAAGCAGATCAAGGGCATTGGCGTGCCCGACGTCGACGGAATGTCTGCCTATCTATTTTACCTGGAAACGTCACCCGTCCCCGGCGGCCATGAACCGCCCGGAGTGGAAATTTTCGGACTCGGTTGCCGCGAAGAAGAAAAAGCGCCCGTGCTTTTAGGTTTACTGCTCAAATATCTTTCCAATGAAATCAGTCCCCATATAAAAATCCCGAAACTCTCCCCCAGTGAAATATCCTTCTCTGTTATTGAAGAGATCGGCTTTCAGAAAGATCAAAGCCACGTCGAATACTGCATCCGGGCACTTAAGGACGGTTGACCCCTTTTTGCTCTCCTTGATCAAAATAAATCATGTTAATCATTTCCAAAAAATAAATCTGGAACTCACCCGCCGTCGTCCCACCACCGTCCCGCAACTGCGGGAGGACTATGTCGGGCAAGAGAAAGCGGAAAGAAGAAAGAATAATAAGACATGATTAACAAGATTAACGGGAAGAGGGGGATTGAAGAATACTCATCCTGTCCATCCTGTTAATCCTGTCTAAAAAATGAAACGCCGAATAAGAGGAAGTTTTTCGCAGAAAAATTCACTTAACCCTTCCTTAACTTAATACCATTCACGATTGACTCCTTTTTATCCACTCAATGCCGCGAAAGATTGGCGTTGGCAGTGCGTATTTCCACAGGAAAACCGCTGGACGAGCATCAAACCACTGGATAAAAAATAACTTCGCCTTTGATAACAAGCCCAAAGGCGTGTAATACGGACAGGAAACCAGAACTCCGCATCTTATGCGGAACAATCTAATTATTGTTAGCCTATATAATTACTTGCTTTTTTCAAAAAAAGTTGGAGCTTTTCAAGCGAAACTTTGTCTAATCTGTAAGAGAAGGAAAATGATATGAGAAGTAATGTGAGTATATTGTGCATACTTGGTGTTATGTTCGTATTTAGTTTTGCTGGACAATTATTTGGTAGCTGGGCAGATGTTCCATTAGAGGAAATCCTCCAGAATAACCCAGTGGTTGTAGTAGGTGAGATCGAGAGCATTGACCGTGCTGCACCATCAGATAAGTACGATATTGCCTACATTACGGTGTCCAGGGTTATAAAAAATACTCTCAAAGATAAGAAGATAAAGAGCGGAGACAAAATTCCTCTCTCCATGCCGGCAATCATTATTCGAGGAACTGTTGCCATTGCCGTTTCCACGGATATTCATTATCGTATAGGACAGGAAGGTATCTGGATCCTTGAACTCAAGGACAATACTTTCTGGGCAACCTATCCAAAAGACTATCAACCGCTCAAGAAAATGAAAGATATTCAAGATATTATTTTGAGATAAAAGAATTTGGCTAACCAGGCGATCGGGCGAACGGCGTTCCGCCGTCGCTCATCTTTACGTTATCCCTTCCAGTGAAATCGAAATAGGAATTTCTCGACAAACCGGCAGGCGGTCTGCCTGTCGGAGCAGAAGAAGACCGGAATGTCGAAGTTGACGACGATGGATAGAACGGCTCCGAGATTGACGTCGGCAGTGCGTATTTCCACAGGAAAACCGCTGGACAGGCAGCAATCCACTGGATATAAAAAAACTTCGACTTTGATAACAATTCCCAAGGCGGGTTATACGGACAGGAAACCAGAACTCCGTATCATATGCGGATCAATCTAATTATTGTTAGGCGACTTTAGTGCATCCATAGCGTCTGTATAAAACTGCTTCTGAGCGGCTATCAGGAGTGGATTCGGTTCCAAACCAAAAAGTCACGGGAAACCCTTGAAACTGTAGCCGGTAAGATTACGGTATCTAATCGACAGATGCTTCAACGCTGCTTGCAAAAAAGTTAGGTGGCTTTTCGGTTTTGTACTTTATTTCCACTGAAAATAAGATTTCAGTAAGATACGGAGGATACCATTGAGAACCTTAGTTAAAAAGTTCTTGGAAAAAGAAATATCCCGAAGGTATTTCGTTAGGGAAATGATGACTCTTGGATTTAGCGTTACGGCAGCAAATTCAGTTCTCCATGCTCTTGCGGAAACGTGCAAGCCACCGGGCACGCGATACAACCAAGTGCAGCAGATATCGTCGCATAATTCCTACGACGAGGACGATCTCAAGCCAGGGTTGTATGAGCAAGCTGAAGCTCATGTGCGCTCCTTCGAGTTAGATATACATCAGGGGGCGTTAGGAGGCGATTCCCCACGTTCGGATTGGGATGTCTATCACAGCGTAGGAGGTTCTGGCGATCACTGCGGTCGACTATCCGAATGTCTGGCCATACTGAAGAGATGGCACGACGACCATCCGAACCATGAGGTGATCACGATTTTCTTGCAATTAGTAGACCCGTGGCAGTCGGGCGGGCATATGCCTGTGGACATAGATGATAACCGACTAGCTCAAGATCTGCCGGGCCTGATTTACCGCCCGCAAGAGCTATTTCGGAGATGTCCCGGCGCCGCCAGTCTTCAGGAGGCCGTGACGCGTTGTGGTTGGCCGACACTTGCAAGCCTGCGAGGTAGAGTCATTATCGTTCTCAATGGAGACATTGGAGCCGTAGCCAATTATGGCTCTTATGGAGGCAAGCTGAGCTTTATCCAGCCGCAAAACATCAGTTTCGCGGATCTCCGGTCGCCACAATGGCAGAATGCCGTGTTCTACAATTGCGAGCCAAGCCATGCTTCAGACGCGCTAGCTGTTGAGCAGGCGCAATTAGTCAGCAGGATGTATATTACACATAGTGGTGACGACCAAGCTGCCTACAACATCGCCATGAACAGTCGCGTGCATCACATTGCCACTGATCACGCGACCCAGCAGTTCTTCGAACCTCGGTTAGTCGATGTGTGTGGCAGGCCGTTTCGCTTACTTCCAAAAGTTGGGAAAGTGCGGCTTTCTTGAGGAGATGCCTTTTGAATCGATGTTACTGGCCTAACACCACGTTGCAGACGACGTTGCTCGCTCCCCCCACAACGCGGCTGAACCCGACCGTTCCTTCCGAAGAAATCTGAGCAAATAGCTATCGAAAAACCGGCAGGCGGCCTGCCGGTCGGAGCAGAAGAAGACCGGAATGTCGAAGTTGACGACGATGGATAGGACGGTTACGAGAACGGCGTTGGGATGCGCTCCGGAACGATTAGTCCGCGTGAGCCCAATCAGGGCTTGTCCGAGTTTTTAACAACCTGCTAGAGCCGCTTCAATCATCTTGGTAGGCGGGGCGCCTTGAAATCCACCCGAGGAATCCCGGTATAGACGGCAGGAAGAGACCTCGCCGGAGGGCTCGATGCCGGCCACGTCCTTTCCGTTAACCAGAATCGTGGGCGAACCATAAGTGAGTGCGTATGACGGGCTGGCTGAATCACCACGGTCCCATTCCCGCCAATTCAGGGGATGCCCAAGGGCCGTCATCACCTCGCGCAACCGCGTCCTGGCCTCGGCCGCATTGGGACAATCGGCATCATAAATCAATTCGACTTTCAATTCTTCGCTGTTCATTCATTTGCACCGTGTTCAATTCGTCGAGTATCACCAGATGTCTTCCGGCGTCGCAGCACGAAATACAATGCCCAGCCTAGAAATACCGCCGCCAGAATTAATAATAGGGGCCTTACGGTCTCAAAGAAAGCCGCGGCAGTAAAACTTCCCAGTCCCAATGCCAGAAAAATGGGCGGGCCGATGCAACACAGGCCGGCGGTGAAGGCCGCCAGGAGACCGCCTCCCAGTATCCATGATATTTTTTTACTTTTCATAGAAGAATCTTAAACTCTATAGTAAGGTATATACTCAAGAAACTTACACTAAAATTATTATTCCCAGAAATTGAGTGAACAAAAAAGAATAGCCGTTCTTGGGGCCGGAATTTCCGGCTTGGCCACTGGGTATTTCATTAAAAAAGAGTGCCCGGGCGTGGAGTTGCGCATTTTTGAAAAAGACAACCGGGTCGGCGGTCTCATTGATACCGTGATACACGATGGCCGGATTTTTGAAATGGGGGCACGGGGCATGCGGCCCGGCGGAAAGGGAAGGAGCACTCTTGAATTTGTGAGGGAAATCGGTCTTGGGGAGCAGATGGTTCTGGCGAATAAAGAGGCCAAGGTGCGCTTTTTGTTGATGGATGGAAGGTTGAGAAAAGTTCCCGTAACTCCGCTTACGGCTGCGTTCTCGCCGGTAACTCGCGGATTTCTCACCGCCTTATACAGGGATATTCGGATCAAGCCCGATTCTCCTCGCCCAGAGGATGAGAGCATAGAGGAATTTTCGCTGCGCCATTTCGGCAGGGTGATCACACGGAATTTAATAGAGCCGATCGTCGCGGGAATCTGGGGAGGAGATATCGGGAAACTTAGTGCAGGCGCCACATTGCCCATCATGGTTGATATGGAAAAAAAGCACGGTTCCCTGCTCAAAGCCCTGCTCAAGCGCCGTCGGACACCTGTTTCCACACAAGACGAGCGGACCATTGAAGCGGGTCTTTACACTTTTAAAAAAGGCATGACCCAACTCGCGGAACAACTGGCCGGGCATCTGGACGATCAACTGCGGCTGTCCAGTAATATTATCCGGATCGAAAAGAGGGAGGGGGGATACAACCTGATATTTGAGGACGGGGTTTACGAGGCTGACATGGTAATAAGCACTCTGCCTGCCTATATTCTGGCTGGGCTTGTCCGGGAATCGATCCCGGAACTGGACGTCTTGTTGAATGAAGTTGAATACGTCTCGATGGCCGTAGTGCAGCTTGCCTATGAGAGAAGAGTCAATCCCTGCAAAGGTTTCGGTTACCTGGTGGCGGGCAAGGAACAAGAAGACATATTGGGCGTATTGTGGAATTCGGAAACCTTTCCGGAACTAAACGGCGGCAGCGGCAGCACTTTCACCGTGTTCGTGGGCGGCGCGCGCCATAAAAATTTCGATCGTTATGACAAATCACAGTTTATCAGCAATGCGGTGGAAAAACTGAAAACGCATCTGCATATTCAGGAAGACCCGGTGTTCCAGACCTGCAAAATTATTCCCAAGGCAATTCCTCAATACAACCTTGGTCACCTGAAGCGCATCAACTCAATCCGCGAGCGCTCTCCGGGCAATTTTCATGTCAGCGGGAATTTTATAGGCGGGATCGCCGTCAGCGACATCATTCGCAATGCCGAAGACTTGAGCAAACGAGTAGGGCCAAGACTACATTGAGGCTGTGTCAGCCGCTCCAAATCTAGGAGTAAAACTCGAGGCGTATTTTTTTCTTATCAGCAGGATGAGCATGAGTTCGGCGGCAAGGGTCAAAAGAGCTTTGAGGGTCATGGGAAGCGCGAGCGACTTGGTTTCCATGGGTTTCAGGTAGAGGCTATACCAGGAAGTTATGCCTCCTTTTGTTCCCCGCTCCTGGTTAAATCCGTCCCACACCGAAAAGGCGATGGGTATAAATGTCTCTTCAGCAAAAGAAATGCCATCTTGCGCCCCTCTTTTGCGTTTGAAGATAACTGACCATTCACCCTTGTCATAATTGGCGAGGACCGATACATCATCTTTTTCGGCGGTGAGGATGCGGTCGAGCCCATTGCCTGTGAAATTTTTAACCTCTGCCTGTTGGGCTAAATCCACAAAGGATATATCCACGGTATTTTTAATATCGCCATACAGGAAATAAGGTTTCTTGAAGCCCGTCGGCATTTTATCTGGAAACTGCATCGCCACGGCGTCGGAAAACTTCTTTTTATTGTCCTCCGGTTCAGTAATTTCGGAATGGTCCTGCCTGTTTTCCAGATGAAACATTTCGACCGGCATATCGATGGCATTGGAGCCCTCTGTTTCCTCAGTCATGTCGTTCCATGCGACCAGAATCGCTATTTCATCGGCATTGTAAACGGCGCTTACTTGCAGTTCGTTGACCGAGGGGAAAAATTCGCGTCCCGGCAAAATAACCTGGCCGACAATCGGGAAGTTGGCGGCCGTGGCGTCCTCAAAAAGGGACTTTCCCATGGAGAGGTCGATGTTTCCTTGGATTGGTTCGGCGAGAACGATGATTGAGTATTGAGATTCGTCCCGATTTGAGAGCGAATAGATGTAATCGACCAGGCGCCACCTGTCTTCCGGGGCAATGGAATCTGCGTAGGAAGGCATTGGAGTGCCGTTCAGGCCGGTGGTAAAGGTCCGGTAGATGTCTTCGCGTGAAGAGCCGCCCCGAAATGTCCATCTTTTGGTCAGGTCGGCCGCGCGTATGTGATTTCCGATATCATCTTCGAGGGTGGGCGCTGAGACGCCGTCGGTGCGGCCGGTGTCGCCGTGGCAGGTGTAACACTCGTTTTTAACATATACGTCGCGGCCCAATTCGGCGGATTCTTCACTGTAGGCTGGGGCGGATGGAAATTCCAGGGGGTCGACGACAAAATCCGGGTCGGTAAAATCTTCATTGAAGGTTTTAAGATAATATACAAGTTCTGTAATTTCATCATCGTTCAGATCGGGGAATGCCGGCATGCCGGTGTAAGGCATTCCCTCTACGATGACTTTTCTAATGTCGTCGTCCGTGGGAAGTTCTCCGCTGTCCGTATTGCGAATTTTGTATTTGCCGCTGGTGAAGTCCCTCGGTTTCGGATTGAAATAAAGGCTAGCTAAACCCTCGCCGTCGCCGGTGTCTCCGTGGCAATGGGCGCAGTAGTTTTGATAGAGTATTTTACCGTCCTCGCGCTGTGCCTCCGTGCCCAGTGTTACTTCTCCGGCATCGAGGAGATGCGCTGTGAAAATACAGGAAAAATAAAGCAATAAAGCGGGGAAGGGGATCGAGCCTCTTCCTGTTGGCCGGCTTAATGCTCTGGGCCTGTTGATCATAAGATTTTGCCCATTCATGGTTATCTCATTCATGATGTACGCGGGCTCTCGGCTTCAGGCCGGTGAAATCATAGAGAAACAAAATTACGTCCCAGGTCTCTTCTTCCGATATAAACTGCTCCCAGGCCGGCATGGCCGAACTCCAGGGACCTGATTCATCCGGAAGTCCCGGCCCGCCCTTGGCGATCCGCCAGAAAACGTAAGATTCCTCGAGCTGTGCAATGGTGCCCATATCGGCCAAGTCTGCGGGAATGGGATTAAATCCATGGGCATATAAACCGTCGCCTTCGAGGGTGTCGCCATGGCAGAAAACGCAATTTTGATAATAAACTTTGCGGCCGTTTTCGACGTGCTTGCGGAAAGCCTCGGGATCATCCACCTCCAATTCCCGGTAGGGGTTGTTCAGCGTGTTCAGATTTAAGGTTTTTTCCCGGAAGGTGATCTCACTAGGGGGCGCGGGGTGAATAGATCGTCCGAACACGGGAGGTACGATTGATTCCTGTTGGCTGAGATAAAAGTTCCAGGCCACTAGCACCGGGATAAGGACAGCAAACACAGCCAGGGGTATATTATATCGGCGGTCGGCCAGGAATTGAATAATCGGGCCGGTTACTTCTTTTTGGCGTTGTGTATCGGAGCTGATAAATATGGCGAGTGAGATGGCAATAATCGCCATGAACATCTGAACTATGGACCCGGGCAATGGTGGTATGATGGCATATTTAAAGATTATGTATAGGCCCACCAACCAGATAAAAACCCAGAAAAGAGATTGCATCCAGAAAGGCTTCCTGGCCCTTCCGAGTAGATAAAACCCGAACATTACGCCAAATACGGCGATTACCAGGGGGATGTTGAGAAGACTCATGGGCTCACCTTCTTTGCGGCCAGGAAATCCACCAGCGATTTTATCTGCACCGGCGTCGCGTTTTCATAAAAGCCGACACCCGTCAGGGTAGCATGCATCACCAGCCCCGGAAAACCTTCCGTAAGCGCGGCGTCGGGGTCGAGGATGGATTCGTAGATTTCCGCACGGCTTAATCGGTCACCCACATCATACAGGCTCGGCCCTACCAGACTGATCGGATCGGTGAGGCTGTGGCAGGAGAAACAAATATACTTGGTGAAGACTTCTTCCGCTCCAAGTTCCTCACCGGAACCGGCCTGCGCCGCCACCTCGGGCGCCCCGGGTTCACCGGCCTGATAGGCCAGTTCTGTATCCGTAGTCACACTCGGCGTGCCTCCCAAACTTTGCAGGTATGCGATGACGGCCAGAATTTCCGGCTGGTTCAGGCTTATGGGAGGCTTGTGGGTCGGCGTCATGATGGGATTATAGCCTTCCACTATGTAGGCTCCCGGATCAAAGAGAGACTCCGCCAGGTATTCCACGTCGGTTAAGCCTTCCCTGCGAGTGGCGGCGCGACGGCCAACACCTGCAAGGTCTGGAGCGCGTGTTCCTTCAGAACCTATAGTGTGGCAGAGGAGGCAAGTGCCTTTCCCGGCCGAAATTTCTTCGCCGGCGATGACCAATTCCTCGGTCGTCATGTCTTGTCGCATTTCCGTGTCAACGGGAGGGTGGGTTTCCTTCTGGGGCACCATCTGGCCGACATACCAGTAAAAGAGCGTGGTCAGTACCGTGAGGGCGGTTATGCCGATCACATTCTTCATGCCTGCGTTTCCGCTTTCGGCTCCCAGTCTTTTTTCCGGGTGAGACCGGCGAGCCAGAAATTAAATACGATGAAAGCGAAGAAAATGAGAACGATGATCGAAACTATCGTGCTGGCGAATCCGAGGGTGGGTGTGAAGGCATCGACAGAGGTGTCTTTCATAATCTCGTACACATGCCAGTGCAGCCGCAGGCCGGAGCGGACGTAGCCCATCAGTCCCATCAACCAAGTGAAAGTGACTGCCAGAAAGAAGAGCATATACTGCGCCCTGGCCGATATTTTCCCCCAGTTTATCCGGCCGATGAGCCGAGCATTGCGAAACAGGAAGATGTCGATAATGGAAACTGAAATCATGGCAAAAATGACTGACACAACCTGGGGAACGGAAAGCGCGATACGCACCGACGCCTCTACAAAATAACCGTAAATTCCTATGAATATCACTACGGCAACCGTGATTGCGAAGATCATAAACTGGGCCCAGTGGCCGAGCTTTGCCCAGGATACCGTCGCCACCTTGTTACCGCGCCGGTAAATCAGAAAGCTGATGAAGGTGGTAAGGATCATGATATTGACGGCCGTGTTCTTGGCCGACATTACCCCCAAAATACCGAGCACCGGATGGTGCGCCCCTCCCATTTTACGCGCTTCCTCCACGGTGGCCACAAGGGAATGTGGAGTGGCCCAAACGATGAAACAAACAGTTATGCTGGCAAGCAGGTATTTGATGAATTTCTTGTAGCGTTCTGCTCCTTCGATACGCTCCATCCCCAGCCAAAGATAGTAATTGGCTCCCAGAAACAGCATGCCGATAAGAACGGCCTGGATTATGAAGAGCCACGAAAATGCGCCTCCCATAAGGGTTATGCCCATTTGCGCGCGGAAAGCATAGATTTCGGCGCCCAGATAGTAGCCGGCAAACGGCAGCGGCAGCAGAAATGCGATTGCGATAAAGTTGCCGACGTATCCCATCCAATCGTAATGCGCTCTTTCCTCATCGGATCTTGCGCCGAGAAATTTATATCCGGCATAAGCGGCCGCTATCGAGCCGCCGAAACACAGGTTGGCTATAAACCTGTGGATATTTATGGGCATCCAGGTGAAATTATTTACCGCCTGCCAGGTGCTGATGAGTTCGCCGCTTTCACTTATGCCGGCAGGTGACATCATGAAGGATAGCCACGAATTTGCTATACACATGATAGTGGTGCCCACGATGTTCAAGCACACGCCGAGAAACAGGTGCATGTGCGGAGAAAATTTCCCCCACCCATAGTAATAGCTGTAGAGGAAGCCCGCCTCGGCGAAAAAGAGCAGTCCATAGGGCCAGAAAGTGGGTCCGAAGACCGATACCAGGAAATTGGTGAATCTCGGGTAAAGGATCATCAACATAAATGTGAGCAACGCGCCCAGCGTGGCTGTAAATGAAAAGGAAACCGTCAACAGACTGGTAAACTCGTGTGCCAGTTTATCGTATCGCTTGTCCCCTGTTTTGTAACCGATGAACTCGATAATGAGAGCAAACATTGGCACCGCCAATACGAAGGCCGCATACATCAGGTGCAGTTCTCCTGCCACCCAGATCGCTACTCTGCTGCCGATAACGGGGAATTCCCGATACGCAATGTCCTGATCGACCAGCGGTTCGGCCAAGAGGGTAGAGGCGCCGATCAAAAACAGCGGCGCGGCTGTCAGGTATCGTAGCAGTCTGGGGTATCGATTCAGGATCGGGATTCCTTTATGGGGTAAATGGCCTTGGGGCGATATAAACGGTTACCACATATCCCCCTGTTCCTTCTCCGATATTGCCTTGGCAACTTCCGTGTCCATCCATTGGGCAAATTCGTCCTGGGTGAGGACCTCGATGAATCCGCGCATGCTGAAGTGGCTGACCCCGCAAAGCTGACTGCAGGCAATCAGATATTTGCCAACAACGACGGGCTTGAAGGTAACGGGTATGCTCGAACCGGGTATAATATCCTGCTTCACCCGCATCGCGGGAATCCCGAAACTGTGTATAACGTCTTTGGATGTAAGATGAGTAATGACCGGCTTGTCCACGGGCAGGTACAGGCGTTTGGTGATGACGTCATCTTGAGCGTTCGGGTCTTCGCGGTCGAGACCAAGCGGGTTGGTCTCTACATCGATGAGTTCTGGCAAGGTGTCGCCAAATACGCCGTCGGGCCCCGAATAATGGAAATTCCAGGCAAATTGCTCCGACACTACCCGAACGATGACCGACTCTTCCTCAGGCGGGAAATCATCGACCCATTGCGCCCAAAGGGGTATGGAAAAGCCCGCCAGCAGGACGATTTCCGCAAGGATAACCGAGACTTCGACATAAGTTCCAAAATGAGATTTGGTACCTGCGTATACGGCCCGGGGTTGGCGGGACTGCCGAAAGCGGAAGAGCACATAGATAAAGTATCCCATCCACCCTACAAAGAGCAAAAGCATCAACCAGTGCACCCAGATATTGAGATCATCCAGTGCTTTTCCGTGCTCCGATACATCTATCGGCATCCAAGGGAAACCGAAAAAGTCATTCATAGGTTGTTGTTGCATTACTACTCTATTTTCAATGGTTAATAGGATTTAAATTAGAAACGGCCTCACAAGTTCTCTTGCGAGTGGGCTTTGGCCCTTTTCCAAAGATAAATAAAGAAGCCGGCAAACCCGCAAAGCACTGACACTGTAACCACCAGCATGAAGACGACGGCCAAACTCACAGCGGAAGCCATCTTGCCAGTGGCGCTTCCGAAGCAGACGCTGCACGCCGCCAAGGGATGCGCGCTAATCAATATGCCGGTTGCCGCGAGTTGTTTTAAGTATCTCATGGATTTACATTTCACCGAAATCGGCCCAATACTTTTTTCCAAAAAAACGACTGCTGTAGATTAACAGCGCGACCGCTGAGACAAGGGAAAATACGCCCATGCCTAAATAGTAACCGGCGACTTCTATCTTGCCCAGGGCCCACCACCCAAACCCGATACAGAGAATGATGGAAACCGAAATAAAGAAAATATGAAAAAATCTCAATGACATCGATTATCTGCTCTTTGACTAATGCCTGACCTCGATCGTCTGTTTAATTATATCTTCCTGGGTAATCACAGGAATCGCCATAAGAAAAATAAAGAAAATAACCGTTAATGATAAAGACCAAAAAATAATTTCCTTTTCGGATACTAAATGCATGAAAATTGAAACGACCATGGAACCTTTCACTAACGCAATGCAGAGCGCCAGAGATATGGCCGCCGGCACCGGCAAGTCCAAATAGGAGACGCTGACGGTGATCATGGTAAGTGCCAGCAAGCCCACGAAAATGGCGATGCAGGTCCTTACATGGCTGTTTAACTCTTCTAAATCATGCCCCTCGACTTTTCCCATTATACTTCCTCCTTACTACATCAGATAAAGGACCGGGAACAGGAATATCCAGACCAGGTCCACGAGATGCCAGAACAGTCCGGCAACCTCCACTCGTCCCGTAAACCGTATTGGTTCCGTTTTCCACATCTTCGAGCCGGGCCAGCACAAATAGGAAAGCACTAGCATGCCCCCTATAACGTGGATGCCGTGCAGGCCGGTCAGCGTAAAGTAAATGGCCATAAAGGTGCTTTCCGAAGGATAGAGTCCATGGTGAAATTTAGAGCTGTATTCGATGTATTTTATGACTAGAAAAATCGCTCCGCAGAGGAGCGTGCCGTAGTTATAGAGTCTGTATTTGTTGAAATCCAACCGCACCAATGACGCCCAGGCCAGAACCATTGTAATACTTGAGCTGATGAGAACCACGGTGTTCAGGGTCGCCAGTGGAACGTTCAGGATGGTGGATCCTTCCGGCCACACGTCAGCCCCGACGCGCAACAGCACATATGCGGAGAATAATCCCCCAAATAGCATGACCTCTGAAGCCAGAAACAGCCAGATGCCCAGCTTGGCATTCACAAGGCCCGTATCCGGTCTCGGTGAACTGACATAAGGAATTTCAACCCCTGACATTTAAATCTCCTCCTTTTGTGACTGCGGATGTCCGCCGGGTTCAAATTGTGGACTGAAATCCCGTTCCTCTCCCGGCACGCTGTATTCGTAGGGATTGCCGTATACTGCTATTGGACCATCGAAATTGCCATGGCCCGGGGGTGAAGGAGCGGCCCATTCGAGAGTGGTGGAGTTCCAGGGATTGCGGGAGGCTTTTTTGCCTTTTTTGATGCTCCAGACCAGATTTATCAGGAAGAATATCTGGACGATGCCCAGCGCCCAGGCCGAGTAGGTCATCAGCTTGTTCAAATGCAGGACATTTGCCACATGGGAATAAAATCCGGGGTCTATCACCGCCGCAGGATCGGCATAGGAGGCCCCGCCGTCATACAACCGGCGGTTCACTCCCGCAAGCCCTTGAATCATCATGGGAAAGAATACGAGGTTCATAAATATTAAGGACCCGACGAAATGTATTTTACCCAGGACTTCATTCATCATGCGGCCGGTAATTTTTGGAAACCAGTAATAGATACCAGCGAAGAGGGCGAAGAGCGTTCCCGGCGCCACAACGTAGTGAAAATGTCCGATGACGTAATAGGTGTCATGCAAATGAATGTCCGCGGAACTCAACCCCAAAGGCAAGCCGGTCAACCCGCCTATCCCGAACATGGGCAGAAAAGCGAGAGCGAACAGCATGGGGGTGTTAAACCTCAGGGAGCCGCCCCATAAACTGATAAACAGGCAGGAAAGTATGATCACCGAGGGGATCGAGATGATCATGGTGGTGGTCTGGAAAAAAGCATTCATCGTGGTCCCCATTCCGGTGATAAACATGTGATGCGCCCAGACCACAAAGGACATGAACCCCAGAAAAATCAGGGAATACACCATTGATTTATAACCAAAAATTGGCTTGCGTGAGTTAGTGGCGATTATCTCGGTCACAATGCCCAAAGCAGGCAGGATGAGGACGTAAACTTCCGGATGGGCCAGAAACCAGAATAAATGCTGCCAGAGGATCGGACTGCCGCCGCCGCTTATATCGGCCACCTGTCCGCTAACCACCAATCCTGTTGCCAGAAAGAAACTGGTGTCCGCCAACCGGTCCATCAATTGCAGGAATGCCGCCGCTTCGAGCGGAGGAAAGGCCAGTAGCAGCAAAATGGCCGTTACAAGTTGCGTCCAAACAAGAAATGGTAGCCGCATGAAGGTCATGCCCTTGGCCCTGAGCTGAATGGTAGTAGTGATGAAGTTAATGGCGCCGAGCAGCGAGGAGGTGATTAAAAATACCATACCGATCAACCAGTAGGTCTGGCCGGCGCCTACGTCGATGTCCGCCAACGGCGGATAGGATGTCCAACCCGATTTGGCCGGTCCTTCCGGTAAAAAGAAACTGGCCAGCATGATCATCCCGCCGACAAATAGAGCCCAGTAACTGGCCGCGTTGATCTTCGGGAAGGCCATGTCCACGGCTCCAATTTGCAGTGGCAGCACGTAGTTTCCGAATGCTCCAAATGCCAGCGGTACCACCCCCATGAAGACCATGATCGTCCCATGCATGGCCCCAAAGGTATTATAGGTGTTCGGACTGATGGCTCCTCCGCTTTCGCTAAAGAGGAAGCCAAGGTAGGGAACCGGCTGATCCGGGAAGGCCATGCTCCAGCGCATAAGCATCATCAGGCCAAAGCCGAAAAACAGAAAGAACCCGCCCGTCAACGCATACTGGATGCCTATGACCTTATGATCGGTGGATAAAATGTATTTCCGCCAGAATGGTAGTTCCTCGTGGTGTTCCACGGGAGGCGCTTCCGACACACTAATCCCTGTTTCTTGATTCAATATTCAATCCTCCGTGATTCAGATAGTTAGCACCCTGCTAGATAGGCATCAATTGAGACGGCACTATCTGGAGAATGTGAAATCGATATTACCGGTTTCCATTTCCCCAACAGTCACTTGCGCAACCTGTGTGCCCATTTTTTCGTGCCAGGCCTCCACTTCGTAGGTTCCGGCCGGCAAGCCCACTATTTCAAATGCTCCATCTTTTCCCGTAACTCCAAAGAAGGGGTGGTCCATAACGGCGGCGTATGAGTTCATCCAGGGATGCTTGTCGCACTTGATTGTGAACATGGATTCAACTTTTTTGAATGTGCGGGGCTTCGATTCAGTAAGACTTCCGGGCATGGCCAGGTTGAATTCTCTGTTAGCCTTGGGGAGGGCATGAACGTTGTGGAGCACCCCGTCGGAGTTTTTGAAGACAACCGGCTGGCCCTTTATCACGGCAAAAACATGCGGAATATATCGACATCCCACCTGATCGACAATCACGGGTTCTGAAGGCGCGATATAACATTTTGCGCTCAGGCCGCTCTTGATGCTCACAAAAACGTTCGCCAATTCTTTGTCCGCCCCCAGCACCAGTGCTTCGCTGCGGGCGACTTCACCCGACTCCTCCCAACTGCCGGCGCATACCGGCTCGTCCGACATATCGATTTCCCGTAGCTGCGGGACATCGCCAGCGAATTTAATGGTGCCTGTTATTTTTGCTCCCTCGGTGGGTATTGGAACGCCCGCGGTAGATTCGGACTGGGGCGCCTCGGCAGACCCTGTATCTTTTTTACCGCATCCGGCCAGCAGGATAATAAGCGCACTCAACAAAGAAGTAATGATTATTCTACTAGATTTGAAAGAGGTCATGTCTCATCTTTATTAAATTAAGTTGTTGTTATTCAGAAAATTAAAAACCGATCTCCAGAAATCAGCGGTCAAACTGACTGCATTGAGGCTTCCGGTTTTTGCCCATGGGAAGGCATGCTAAACCCCGTCCTCGACCTGTCAAATAATAATGATATTGGCCATGATATTTTCCTGTCGCACCGCTCAAGCCTTTGTAGCAGCCGGTTTACAGCTTTATAACGTCTTGAACTGCGGTATATTAAGGCGCTTTAACTGTAAGGACTCCCTTCATGCCCGCCAGGTAATGACCGGGGAAGGTGCAGACGAACACATAGGTTCCGGGTTCTTCAGGAACGGTGAACCGCATCGTGACGGTCTCGCCTGGTCCGGCCATACCGGTGTAGGCGATAATTTCGTCTTTACGGTCCTCCGGGATGTATCCTGTGGCTCCTGACATCATGGCGGCCATCGAGAAGGCTTGGGCGTCCACTCCTTTTTTCAGGAGGACAAAGTTGTGCGCCATGCCTGCTTTGGGAATCTTGCCGATGTTTTTCAGAGACACGATGAGCGATTCTCCGGCGGTTGCCTCAAGCTCGGTAATGTCAAACTTCATCATGTCATTGCCGGTTATATCGATGGTGCGTGCCTTAGACTCCTGCTCCGGGCCTTCATGTTGCTCGCTGTCTGCGTAGAGGCCCGCCAATCCGGCTGATAAAAGCAATGCCGTTACCGCGATTAGCGGGGCGGTATTGCGCCCGATAAATCCGTAATTTCTATTAAGTCGATTGCTCATCATATCGTTCATATTCGTTGTTAATAATACCGGCCCGGTTCTAGCAAGCACAAAAATGGCTTTCTCAATGGGTAACAGACCCCCAAGGTCTGCTTCGAGTGTCCATTGCCTCCAGATCTCCCCAATTGCAACAGACCCTTGCAATCTTGGGAATTTTTTATAAGTTCAGATTCTCTAACTGCGGTAATGAGCGATCCTTCCACTTTCACTGAAAAAGCCATCCGCAAACGCTATGCAGCAGCGGCCCGGCAAAATGAGAACGCCCTTTGCTGTCCGGTGGACTACGATCCTAGCTTCCTTGAGGCGATACCAGATGAGGTGATAGAACGTGATTACGGCTGCGGCGATCCCAGCCGCTATTTGAAGGCCGGCGAGACCGTACTCGATCTTGGCAGCGGGACGGGTAAAATCTGTTTTATTGCATCTCAGATTGTGGGGTCTGAGGGGCGGGTCATCGGCGTTGATATGACCGATGAAATGCTCGAAGTTGCACGGCGCAACGCTCCGCTCGTGGCTGAACGTATCGGCTTTTCGAATGTCGAGTTTCGCAAGGGCCGAATCCAGGACCTGGGACTCGACCTGGAGAGGCTCGAATCGATCCTGCGGGATCACCCCGTCTCCTCTTCGGCCGATTATATGGAACTGGAGAACCGTATTGAGGAGCTTCGCATGAAGCACCCGCTCATCCCGGAAGGCTCAATCGACGTTGTAGTCTCAAACTGCGTATTGAATCTTGTGGAACCAGCCTCGAAACATCAGCTCTTCGCCGAATTGTTTCGTGTGCTTAGGAAAGGAGGCCGGGCCGTCATTTCAGACATCGTGAGTGACGAACCGGTACCGGAACATTTACAATCGAATCCGGAGTTGTGGAGCGGTTGTATCGGTGGCGCCTTTACAGAGGGCGAATTCCTGAAAGCCTTCGAACGGGCCGGTTTTTACGGGATCGAAATCCTAAAGCTCGACACCGAGCCTTGGCGCACCATTGAGGGCATTGAGTTTCGTTCCCTGACCGTGCAAGCCTTCAAGGGTAAGCAGGGGCCATGCTTCGAGCGCAACCAGGCCATTATTTACAAGGGGCCGTTCAAGGAAGTGCTCGACGACGACGGCCACCGCATGGAACGCGGTCTACGTTACGCCGTTTGTGACAAGACCTACAACCTTTACAAGCACGCGCCATACCGCACCTCGTTCGAGTTTATCGATCCCCTCGAGCCGGTCCCCATCGAAGAGGCGCAACCTTTTAATTGCCAGGCAGACCGCCAGCGCCACCCCAGGGAAACAAAGGGTCAGGACTACGACGCGACCTCTGAATCCGGAACCTGTTGCGAAGGCCCCGGCGGCGATTGTGGTTAGGAAAACAGCTAAAACCCAGGACCTTTAAGATGGCACTTGCGCAAATCACAGCGATCCCAAATTTTGCCGGGAAGCTGGTGGAGCACAACCTCACCCTGCGCCGGGACAAACCGACCGTCTTACAGATTAACGTCGGCAAGCTCTGCAACATCACCTGTGTGCACTGTCACGTCAACGCCGGCCCGGGCAGAAAAGAGATTATGACCCGCCAGACCGTGGATAAAATCCTGGATTGGCTGGAGCCGACCGAAATCCCCATCGTCGATCTCACCGGCGGCGCTCCGGAAATGATTCCCGATTTCAAATACCTCATCCGCGAGGTGAATAAACAGAGGCATCCGCGACACATCATAGACCGCTGCAACCTTGTTATCCTGCTGGAACCCGGTTATGAGGACCTCGCACAGTTCCTGGCCGATAACCAGGTGGAAGTCGTGGCCTCAATGCCTTGTTACAAACCCGAAAACGTGAATGCCCAGCGTGGCGAGGGAGTTTTTGACGGTTCCATTAAAGGTCTGCAGATGCTCAACCAACTAGGCTACGGCTCTGATCCGAACCTTCCGCTCCACCTGGTCTATAACCCGGTGGGCGCGTATTTGCCTCCCGACCAGGCCGAACTCGAAGCCGAATACAAGGTAGAGTTGGAAAAACACTTCGGTATCATCTTCAACCAGCTTTACACGATCACAAACCTTCCCATCTCCCGCTTCCTCTCATATCTCAAGCGCAACGGAAAGTTGGAAGAATACATGACCATCCTAGCCAATAGTTTCAATCCCAACGCAGTTGCTGGTCTCATGTGCCGCTACACCATTAATATCGGCTGGCAGGGCGACGTGTTTGACTGTGATTTCAACCAGATGCTCGATCTGCCCATGGAAAACCGCAAGTCCCGCTACCTCTGGGAACTAGACTGGGAAGAACTTGAAGGCCGGCCCATCCACCTGGGCCAACATTGCTATGGCTGCACGGCAGGCGCGGGCTCCACTTGCGGCGGCGCTATTGAAAACAATTCTGCGAATTGACCGGCGACCGCTGAACGCCGACCATTTTTGCGGTTGAAAGAGAGACCGACTTGCCTAAATGTTGCGCCCGTTATCGGTCCCAACCTCTTTTCCCATGGCCAAATCCGAAAAACCAGTCGTCCTCACCTGTGTCCAACCGACGGGACGGCTGCACATCGGCAATTACCTCGGCGCCATCAAGACATGGCCCGCCATGCTGGACGATTACCAGTGTTTTTTCGGGATTGTGGACATGCACGCGATTACTGCTCCGTATGACCCTGAGGAACTTCGCAATGGCGCCTTCGAGTGCCTGGCTCTGTATATTGCCTGCGGTCTCGATCCGCAAAAGTGCAACCTGTTTTTGCAGTCGCACGTAACGGGCCATACAGAACTGGCTTGGATCCTAGGATGCCTGACGCCGGTGGGCCGCTTGCAGCGCATGACGCAGTTTAAGGACAAGTCGAAGAACCAGGGCGCAACCGTCAATTCGGGCCTGCTGTATTATCCGGTCCTTATGGCCGCCGATATCCTGCTCTACAACGCCGATCGGGTACCCGTTGGCGCCGACCAAAAGCAACACGTGGAAATCTGCCGCGATATTGCCCAGAAGTTTAACAACACCTACTCGGAAACCTTCAAGGTGCCCGAGCTGTACATTCCCAAAACCGGTTCACGCATAATGTCCCTGCAAGACCCGGCGAAAAAAATGTCAAAATCAGATGATTCTCAAAGCAGCGTACTCTACCTGCTCGATTCTCCGAAGGTCGTGCGCAAAAAAATCATGAGCGCGGTAACCGATACGGGAAAGGACGTTGTTTACAAGGAGGACAAGCCAGGCATCGGCAACTTGCTCATTATTTTGAGCGCGGCTACGGGCCGTCCCATCCCCGAACTCGAAGCTGAGTTTTCCGGGAAAGGTTACGGCGATTTTAAAGGTGTGGTGGCCGATGCAGTTATAAAACTGCTTGAGCCCATCCAGAAAAGATACGCCGAACTTATCGACGACCGCGGATACCTCGAAGGCGTCCTGCAAGCCGGGGCCGGGGCGGCACAGAAGCGCGCCACCAATATGCTGAAGACGGTTTATCAGCGGACAGGTTTCGTCGAGCACCCTCAATAATAAATTGCGGAAGGTGTGAGTTGGGCTGCGTTAAATTTTAATTATAACTACAGAAACGACTACATTTATCATGTCAGAAAATCAAAAATCTCCATCCCTGACCTCCTATGTCGCCGAATTCATCGCTTCTACCCGCAGTGATGATATACCCGCGGAGGTCATTGACTTGGGAAAAAAGTCGATCCTCGACGGGCTGGGTCTCGCCATTGCCGGCTCGGTGGCCGAAAGCGGCCGGATCGCGTGTCGGCATATCGATAGCCTGGGTTGCTCCGACGGCCCGTGCACCATAATCGGAGTCGGCATGAAACGGCGCCGCGTTTAGCGGCCTTTGCCAACGGCCTCGCAATCCACGCTCACGATTACGATGACACCCAACTGGCCGTCGGTGCTGACAGGGTTTACGGTCTGCTCACTCATCCAACCGCTCCGGCATTACCATCCTCACTGGCGGTGGCAGACAAGTTCCGCGAATGCACCCAATTCGCAAATTGGCCCGACGACAAATCCGAAGCGATCATCGAGACAGTCCGCAAACTCGAAGAACTCGACAACGTCCAGGAACTGACAGCCCTCCTTGCACCTTGAGGCTTACGCAAAGCATGTGAGATAAAATCTATTTTCTCTTTGCTCCTTTAAATAGCGGTGATCTTCTCCGCTTTGCGGTCGAAGTCGGGATCGAGTTTGATGCCGAAGCCGGGTCCCGTGGGGACTCGCACAGATCCATTTTCACTTAAGAGCGAGGATGTATCGCATTCAAAAGGAATGTCCTCCAGGCCTTTATATTCCTGGTGAGGCCCAATGTTCGGAACGCATGAGGAGAAATGGAGCATGTAGAGATGGCCGAGGCCCGAACCCGATATGTGCGCTGTGCAGGGCATGTCCGCTTCCTGCGCCATGCGGGCCACTTTGATTGACCGGATAAGTCCGCCGAAGTATTGCAGATCGGGTTGAATGACTTGAACTTCGCTGTTGTGGATCATCCACCGCATGCGTCGCATGCTACTTTCCTCTTCGCCTCCGGCGATCGGTATGGTCAGTGCATCTGCAACTTGTTTTGTCTCGTCGTGGTAATCGAAGGGGCAGGGCTCTTCAAAAAAGGCGTAATTGTATTCTTCGAGTTGTCTTCCCACTTCGATGGCTTTAGGAGCGTCGTATGAACCGTTTGCGTCTACATAAAGAGTCATATCGTCGCCGAGGGTCTCCCGCACGAGGGGAATGAGGGCCTCTGTGCGGCCGGGCAGCGAGTCGGCATTATTGCTCATACGCCCGCCGGCCCTGCATTTGATGGCCTTGGCTCCGGTCTCCTCGACGAGCTGTTGCAGATACATGACTTCGTCTTCCGCGGTGTTTCCACGGTTGCCGCTAGCCCGGTAGATGTGAACGTCCTTGCGAACAATTCCGCCGAGGAGTTCGCCTACAGGCTTGCCTGAGATTTGTCCCAACAAGTCGAGGATGACAAACTCGGCCGAGGCCACGCTGACCCAAAAAGTCAGACCCTGACGTTTGTAATTGCTTCTGTAGCGATAAACGCCCTCATGGAGCGCTTCCAGATCGCGCGCGTCCTTGCCGATAAGGTAGGGGATGACCCGGTTTAAGAGAATTGGGTAAACATTGATTAAAACAGCGCGGTTGGCCATGGTCATGCCGACGGCGCCGTCGGTGGAGGTGGCGCGCAGGAAGAAGTGCTTACCGTTGCGTAATAATTCGATCGACTCGATTATCACCGGTGATTTGAAGAACTCTTTCTTCAATATCGGCCGGGCAGCGGCTCTGTCCAATTGCTCGATTGTGATACTGGTTTTTTCAGCTCTCGACGTGCATCCGGGCAGCGCGGTCAACAGACCTGCACCCGCGGTTGATTTGAGAAAATTGCGTCGATTAATTTTTTTCATTGATTGCCTCTTTTGAGTTAAACTCCAGCATGAATTTTGGCCGTGGTAACATGGTGCTGTCAACAATGGTCTCCCGGCACATAGTGCCTCTTGGGTAACCTGAATCGATGCCTCATTGACTTTGTAACGTTGTGCCTGAAAAATTCTTAAGTGGAATCAAATAATCAGGAAGAGCAACGTTTGATTACGGGCAAATCATGTATCCTGATTGGTTCGATTATCGGTGTCGCAGTTTTTGCGAGTCTGGCAGTGTGGAAGCTGCGCCCCGGCGATCTCGGCGGCGGCGCTTCAACCGAAGAAATGGGCGACGCCATTTGTAACAAACTCTAGTGCTTGTAGCTCACGCAATAGCTTAATGAGAAAATTCGAGGCCACGTCCGGCCATTATCTTGACCTTCGATTAAATCACGCATTTGTTTATATCCATGAGAAGTAGCTTAAAATACTTTATGCCTGCCGTGCTCCTTTTTATGAGCGCAGTTATGCAAGCCGAGCAGGAAAATGCTCAAGGAACAAAACCCAGCCTCGAGAACTATGTATTGACCGCTCTTGACCTCATCCAGTTCAGGATTTACGGCGAGTCAGATTTGGATTCGGAGGTGCGGATATCTGCCGACGGCATGATCAGCCTGCCCTTTATTGGAGTGATAGAGATTGCCGGGAAAACCTTGCTTGAGGCTAGACAATTGATCTACGATCTTTATGACCGCGATTACTTCGTTAACCCGCAGATTCAGATACACGTCATCGAGTATGCCACGCGGCGCGTGCATGTCCTCGGGCAGGTGACCAATCAGGGCTTTGTCTTCATCCCTCCCGAAGAAAGTTTTTCCCTTCTGCAAGCCATTTCCGCGGCGGGCGGTTTTACCCGTCTGGCCAACCCACGCGCCGTTCAGTTAAAACGCGTCGGGGAAGACGGCGAAATACAAGTCGACACCATCAACGTTGACCACATAATGAAAGATCCCAAAGCCAAGGACTGGCAACTGAAAACCGACGACACGATCTACGTCCCCGAAAGACGAATCTAAGCGCTCCCTCTCCCACGAACTAATACCAGCTTAGGAAATTGCGGGTTTTCTTGAAACCATAGTAGTAAAAAGGGGTCAGGCCTGGATGTTTGGTATTGGTTTTGTACACCTAAAGTGGACCGCGTGTATAATAGTGATTTCCAGCGGAGTTTGGACGTTCATTTAAGCTGGTGGGAGATACTGGACTCGAACCAGTGACTTCCTGCGTGTGAAGCAGGCGCTCTAACCAACTGAGCTAATCCCCCTTGCTGTGGGCGCAGGTTGTTAATTTGCCGGAGTCGGGCCGGACAGTCAATGCAGTTGTAGGGCCCTACAGGGACTCGACTACTTTTCGGAATATTGAGATGGCTTCCTCTATCCGGGCTTCCGATACGTCCAAATGTGTTACCGCCCGGAACCGAAATTTACTGAAGATGGATACGCGCAGTCCGTGCTCCTGGAGAAGTTCATTGAATGCTTTTGCGGTCACGCCCAAGTCGGAGACGTCGGCAAAAACGAGGTTGGTTTCAACCGGTTCGACGGCTATACCCTTGAGGTCGGCGAGCCCGCGCGCGAGTGTTTGGGCGTTGCGGTGGTCATCGGCAAGGCGATCGATATGGTGTTCGAGCGCGTAAACGGCGCCTGCGGCGATAATACCGGCTTGTCGCATGGCTCCGCCGAACTGGTGTTTCCACCGCCAGACTTGGCTGATGAAGTCTTTTGATCCGGCCAACGCGCTGCCAACTGGCGCTCCCAGGCCCTTGGTGAAATCGATATAAACGGAGTCGAAGTTTGCTGCATATTCCCTGGCCGATATGCCGGTGGCGATTGAGGCGTTGAAGAGGCGGGCGCCGTCCATGTGCATGGCCAATCCGTGCTCCTTGGCCAGTGCGCTGATTTCCTGAATGGTTTCGAGTGGCCAGATGCTGCCGCCGCCGGCATTCGAGGTCTGTTCGATCAAGATCATCCGCGAGCTGGGGTGATGGCGTTTGTCGGGGCGGATGGCCGATTCAACTTGGGTAGCTGAAAAAATGCCGTGCCGTCCTTGCAAGGGTAGGGTCGAAACTCCACTTAGGGCGGCCGCGCCGCCGACCTCGTTGTTGGCGACGTGGGCGGTCTGGTCCATAATTATCTCGTCGCCTGCGCCGCAAAAGACGCGCACCGCAATCTGGTTGCACATGGTGCCGGTTGGAAGGAAAACGGCGTCATCCTTGCCGGTCAACTCGCAGACCATTTCGACGAGGCGATTTACCGTTGGGTCTTCCTTTTTTTGCTCGTCGCCGACTTCGGCCTCACTGATGAACCGGCGCATGTCCGGGGTGGGGCGGGTTATCGTGTCGCTGTAAAGATCGATACTGATATTTTTCATTCTGACTAAATTAATTTCATGTGACTGAACTCATCGGCTTCTCCACATTCAAACTGTTTTACAAATCCTTGGGAGGAAAGATGATTTGGGCAACAAATATGTGTATTTGAAAATCGGGTTTCGGGTGGGAACACCGTCGACTTTCGGTGAGCTTAAAGAAGTCATTGGATTTTCGGTTTACAAAACGTTTTTTACGACGGAAGTTACATTATGAATAGACTAATAGTTATTTTTGCAACGGCGGCTGGAATTTGGTTGGTGCAGGGCGGTACGGCTTTGGCGCAATCGTCGGAGACACAAGAGGATTACACGATGGCGCTTACCGGAGACTCGATTATCACGCGCCGCCTGTCTGTTTACAAGGAGCCGGGGTTTCTGGAAATGATAGAACTGATCCGCGGGGCCGACGTGGCATATACAAATATCGAAATGCTTTTTCACGATTACGAGTCATTCCCAATGAACCGAAGCGGCGGCACTTACATGCGGACCGATCCGGAAATGGCCAAGGAACTCGCATAGGCGGGACTCAGCCCTCTGATATCAAGGAAATACCATATCGATTGTCCACTGTTTAGGACATGCTGAACAAAAAGTAATTGCAGATGCCTGCTCGACTGCACTGATCCTCCATGTCTCAATGGAGGCGGATGATGTAAAACCGCAGTGGGTTTTGATATATTATCAGCCCGCGCTGAGTAGACTCAGGTGTTTGCTTAAATGAATGTCCAGGACTTCTTTATGGAGGTCCTGATTACGGTCTAAAATTTCGAGTATGGCCTCCTTGAAAGATTGGCCGTTTTCGCGACTGCCTTCGGTCAGCACCGAGCCGAATGTGACATGAAGTAATTGCCGTCCGATGTTCTGGTCGAGGTAAACGGTTTCCAGGTCGGCAACTTCTTCGTGGCCCAGGCGCGCGATGTCGTCATCGGTTGTGGAGATGTGATACGTGGCCTTGTCCGTCGAAAACCGCCCGGCGCAGTAGCAGGTGATTTCCTTGAACAGGCCGGTGTCCTGACGGCAGATGACGCGAAGGGCTTCGAGGTAGCTGGTGCCGGCGGTCTTTACGTGCAGAAGTTCTCCACATACTCGGCCGATAACGGGGTATATGGAAAATTTATCGGAACCGCTGTGCACGCTGAGCTTGTAAGGCCCCTGGGCGGTGGCGATGGCGACGTGCCTGAGCAGTGAAGCTTCGAACGCGTCGATATCGCCGCGGTAGTCAATGCCTTTCTCGAAATCGCCGATGAAGCGCGGGGCCAGACTCACCACTGTGATTGAGCGGCGCTTGAGTTCGAGGGCGAAGAACAGATGTTCGAGTGTGGAAGTCGGCGAATCGGTTTCATCTACCGAAATCTCGATCTCGTAGGGTCGTCCGGAACATGCCTCGGCTATATGGCCGGCCATGATTTCGACGTCGGCGATTGCGCGGCCGTATTTGACGCCGGCCCTGTAAAGAGTTTCTTCATCAAAGCTCAGACTTTCCACCCCGCCGATGTCGTAAGTCTTATCCAGGTAAAGTTCTGAGAGATTGGTAGGCCCGTAAATGCTTTCGCTTTCCTGGTTGGCTATCTCTTTACGAAGGTCCGCCTCGTCCATGTTATCGGCGTCGTTGTTGACGTGGGAGGAAGGATCGATGGTAAAAAAGGTGAAACCGGCCGCCGCGGTTTTCTGGACATCTTCTTTGGTTTTCAGATGGTCGGCGTCGGCTCCCCAAGGCCTGGTATAGCCTGCGTCGGAAAGGGCCAGGCAGGCGGCGCTCATTACTTCTTCCGGCGTTCTGCGGGTGCGGTCCATCTCTCGGATGGATTGCTGGGCAAAAATGCCGGCGAAGTCATATTTCAGGTCCGCGGCAATATGACCGGGACCGGCCAAACCCAGGCGGTCACCGTAACCGAAGGATTTCTTCAGTCCGAGTATGGAAGGATTTTGATCTGGCATGTTGACAGGATGTTTATAATATCCTACACGTGTAAGATATTATGAACGTGTCAAACCCAAAATCGGCATTTATCAAAATTCAAAGCACCTCGGCACTTGCCGAGCACTTGGGCTTGTCGCGCTGGACTGTGTCACGTGTGCTCAACGGACACGCCGGGGTAACGGCCAAGACGGCGGCCCGGGTAGAGAAGGCCATGCAAGAGTTCGGGTTTCAGCCCAATCCTATGGCGCGGGTTCTACGTGGCGCACGAACCGGCACTATAGGTGTCTGTTTCCAGGAGCTTGAATCCCCCCTGCTGGCTCACAAGACGGCCATCCTGCAGCAGATGTTGCGTGAGGAAGGCTTCATAGCGTTGATTGAGCTTACCAACCGCAACCCGGACCTCGAGGAGAAGGTGATCCGGCATTTTCTTGCCAGCCAGGTCGAGGGCATTGTCCTGGTCGGTTCCCTGCAAAAGCCCGACGATGCGGGGGCGGCGCATCTGGCAATGAAAAAGGTGCCCACAGTGCTGGTCGACCCTGAAATTTCTCTCCCCTATTCGGAGGTATCGCTGGATCGCGAGGAGGCTATGAGGCTTGTGATGGAACACCTTTACAACTTGGGGCACCGCAGTTTTGCCGTCTTGGGCATCGATCCGAAGGACGCATATGGAGCCCGGCGTTGGCGGGGAATCCGCAAGACGGCCAGGGCTCTTGGGATCTCCTTGAAAACTCAAATTTCCAGCTACTTCAAACCAGATTACTACCAACACGATTACCGCTACGGTGAATATTTGGCCGAGCAGCTTCTGCGCTCCGGCGTCCTGCCTACAGCGGTCATCGCTCTGAATGACCGCGTGGCCATGGGCGCGATCAAACGCCTGTGCGCTGCCGACTTGGAGATTCCCCGGGATCTTTCCATGGTCGGCTATGACAACCTTGATTTTACCGACTACTCTCAACCCACGCTAACTACCGTTGACCAGCACGTGGAACTGCTTATGCAGACCGCCCGCGGTATCCTTCTGCGATCAATTCGCGACGGCAATGAGCGCGGGCCGCAGCGCCGGCAAATAGTTCCGGTGCTTATCGAACGCGAATCGACCGCGCCGCCTTCGAAAATTGAAAACACGAATAACAATTGAAGAAAAATTTCCCGACACCTGTAAACTAGACACCCTGCAACCGCAATGACCCGCATTCTAATCACAACCACTTCCTACCATGATAATCCGGGGGAACATCACGAATTGCTGGCGCAGGCCGGTTTTGAAATCGATTGGGCGCGCGGCCCGTTGCCCGAGGAGCGCATGCTCGAAACTGTCGGAGACGTTGACGGGATAATTTGCGGGGACGATGCTATCACCCGTGCGGTGCTGGAGAAAGCCATGCCGAAGTTGCGCGTCCTGAGCAAATACGGTATCGGGGTGGACAAGATTGATGTGGAGGCGGCCACAGAGCTCGGTCTACCGGTTCTCTACACTCCCGGGGTTAACCACACGACCGTGGCCGAGCACACCTTTGGTCTGCTTCTGGCGCTTACCAAGCATATCGTGGAAGAGGCCAATCACACCGCCGCGGGCCGATGGGAAAGAATAACCGGCAAAGAAATCATGGGCAAGACACTTGGCATCATCGGGCTGGGACGCATCGGCAAGGAGGTGGCCATACGCGGCAAGGCCTTCGGCTTGAACATGCTCGGCTACGACATCTTCTGGGATGATGATTTTGCCGGGGAGTACGACGTGGAACGCATGGAGGACCTCGCGGATATTTTAAAGGCGTCCGACATCGTTACTCTCCATACAAATCTGACCCCGGAGACCCGTCATCTCATCAACGCCGAGCGCCTGGCCCTTATGAAGGATGACGTCATCATATTAAACTGTGCGCGCGGTGAGTTGGTTGATACTAAGGCTATGGTAGAAGCTCTGGAAAAAAACAAAGTGGGCGCGTATGGAACGGACGTGCTCGACCAGGAGCCGCCACCACCCGATCACCCATTGCTGAGCGCGAAGAATTGCCTGATTACCCCGCATGTAGCATCTCGCACCAGCGAAAGCGTCCAGCGGCAGGCGGGCATGGCCACGCGCAACCTGATCCTGGCCTTGAGCGGCGAAAAACCCCTCGCCCAAGTTAACGATGTGCCAATTAAGAAATAACAAATTCAAACACCATCTCTATAATCATGTCTGAAACATTCTACGTCGTCCCGGAAGAGACCCACAACTCACTGGTCGAAGCCGCCTATCAACACCGCGGCTACTCGGCATCCGAAGCAGTACTGGCTGCCAAGGTTGCCGCCCAGGCCGCACGGCACGGCATCCGCACGCACAATGCTATCAAAGCGCTGCACCTTGACCATTTATTTGGAAGCGTAGTTGGTGGATGTGTGCCGGGCGCCGAAATCGAGAAGATTCCCACCCGTTTCGCAGCGGCCGAAACCTGGAATGCCAACCGCAAGCTCGGCCAGGCAGTGGCATACGAGGCGATGGAGACCTGTATGCGTCTGGCCGATGAATTCGGCGTCGGCATGGTCAGTGTGGACAACGCCTTCCACTATTTGTGGGGCGGAGGATACGTCCTGGAGGTTGCCAACAAAGGCTACATCGCCTACACAAATTGCACCTCCACCCTGGTGGAAGCAGTGCCCTTCATGGGAAAAAAAAGGACTTTGGGCACCAATCCGCATAGTTGGGGTTTTCCAACAACCGAGGCGATCGGTTATCCCATCGTTATAGATTGGGCCACCACGGTTGTTGCCATGGGCCGGGTGCAGCAATTCATACGCGAGGGAACACCTCTTCCGCCCAATGCGGCTGTGGATGCCGACGGCAATCCGACCACCGATGCCAGCAAAGCCGCCTCGCTCCTGCCATTTGGAGCGCATAAGGGATACGGATTGAGCCTCATAAATGAACTAACTGCCGCCCTGATCGGCGGAAGCCTGCCCACACTGCGCGGGCATAAACCTCCCGATGGCGAAAAAAGTGATTCCTGTTTTTTCTTTCAGGTAATTCACCCCGAAGCGCTTTCATCCGGCGCTTTTGCGGGTGGGCGCAGTCAAATCGAAAACGTCAAGGAGGTACTCGCCGACATCCTGGGACCGGGCAACGAAAACTGTATGCTGCCCGGCCAGATTGAGGCCGAGGGTGCCGCGCGCACTGAAAAAAACGGGGGCCTGATTTTCAGCGCCGCCGAAATCGAGGCATTCAACGAACTCGCCGCGGAATGCGGACAACCCAATTGGAACATGGATGACTTAAAGAAGGCGCAATAGATTTCCCGAATTTTTTAAACAGCAATAATCATGACTACATTGGAAATTAAACCCGCTGATACTTGCCAATACGATTTAGTGTCGCTTGGCGAAATTATGCTCCGGCTCGATCCGGGCGAGGGCCGGGTGCGCACCGCGCGCTCCTTTAAAGTTTGGGAAGGCGGTGGCGAATACAACGTAGCCCGAGGGTTGCGGCGTTGCTTTGGCATGCGAACAGGCGTAGTGACCGCTTTTGCCGAAAATGAAATCGGCCGTCTAATCGAAGACTTCATCATGCAAGGCGGGGTGGATACCTCGCTCATAAAGTGGACGCGTTATGACGGCGTGGGTCGCAAAGTGCGAAACGGCCTGAATTTCACCGAAAGGGGCTTCGGTATCCGCGGAGCTTTGGGTGTGCCGGATCGCGGTCATACCGCAGCCTCTCAACTCAAGCCGGGTGACATCGACTGGGCCGACCTTTTTGGCAATAAGGGCGTAAGATGGTTCCATACGGGCGGCATTTTCGCGGCTTTGTCGGACACTGCTCCCCAAGTAGTAAAGGAAGCTGTGACCCTGGCAAAAGAACATGGCACAATTGTTTCCTACGACCTGAATTACCGGCCCTCTCTGTGGAAAGGAATCGGCGGCCTCGGAAAAGCCAGGAGGGTCAACCGCAGTATTGCAAGGCATGTCGATGTCATGATCGGCAACGAAGAAGATTTTACGGCTTGTTTGGGTTTTGAAGTCGAGGGCGCGGATAAAGACCTCTCAACCATCGACGTGAACAAGTTCAAGAATATGATCTCCACCGCCGTGACCAAATTTCCAAACTTTAAAGTCACCGCTACAACTTTGCGCACTGTCAAAAGTGCGACGATAAATGACTGGGGCGCCATCTGTTGGGCCGGCGGCAAATTTTACGACGCCGTTCAACGCCCCAATCTCGAAATTATGGACCGCGTCGGAGGCGGAGATAGTTTTGCTTCGGGCCTAATATATGGTTTTCTGACAACCGGCGACCCCGACCAAGCCGTAAATTACGGTGCTGCTCACGGAGCGCTAGCAATGACCACTCCCGGTGACACTTCGATGGCTACTCTTGCGGAGGTGGAAAAATTAATGGCCGGCGGCGGCGCACGCGTGGTCCGCTGATGAAAGGAATTTAAAAAAATCATCTATGTCTGACTATCTGAAATCACTTTTCGGCCTTGAAGGAAAAACCGCAGTGGTCATCGGCGGCACGGGAGAGCTTTGCGGAGAAATGGCCGTAGGACTGGCGAGGGCGGGCGCCGAGGTAGCACTCGTCGGCCGAAACCAGGAAAAAGCCGAAGCGCGCCTGAGCAAAATTCAGGAAGCTGGAGGCAAGGCTTATTTCGTATCCTGCGACGTTACCTCGCGCGACGAACTCGATACATTGCTTGCCGAGGTATTGCGCAAGTCAGGCAAGGTGGACATCCTGATAAACGGGGCCGGCGTCAATTCCCCAACGCCGTTTTTCGAAATAACCGAAGATGAATTCGGGCGCATCATGCAAGCGAACTTCAAGGCCCTGTTTATGTCCTGCCAGGTATTCGGAAAACACATGGTGGAGCGCGGAGAGGGTGGCAGTATCATCAATATCGGTTCGATGAGCGGCGTTATCCCTCTATCGCGCGTGTTCACCTATTCGGCTTCCAAAGCCGCCGTGCACAATCTGAGCAAAAATCTCGCGCGCGAGTGGGCTCCGCAAAAAGTGCGAGTGAACACCCTGGTGCCGGGATTTTTTCCGGCCGAGCAAAACCGCAAGGTCCTCACACCCGAACGGGTGGCCTCCATTATGGGCCATACGCCGATGGATCGATTTGGTGATTCCTCTGAACTCATCGGCGCGGTCCTTTTACTGGCCGGCGATAAAGCGGGCTCTTTCATAACCGGATCAGAAGTGGTCGTCGATGGCGGCTATGCCTCAATGACAATCTAATAATTTCAAAAATTAGATACCCTTGAACCCTTGAACCCTTAAACCCTTGAACTTTTGAACCCTTGAACTTTTGAACTCTTCTACACCATGACTTTTATCACTGAAGACTTCCTATTACTAAGCGAAGAGGCGCGTGAGCTTTACCACAGCTACGCCAAGGACCAGCCGATATTCGACTACCATTGCCATCTACCTCCACAAGAGGTGGCGGACAACCGGCAATTTAAAAACTTGCATGAAATCTGGCTCGAAGGAGACCATTACAAGTGGCGCCTGATGCGGGCTAACGGCGTTGCGGAAAAATACTGCACCGGCGATGCATCACCCAATGAGAAGTTTCTCGCATGGGCGCGCACCGTTCCAGAAACCTTGCGCAGTCCGCTTTATCACTGGAGCCATCTCGAATTGAAACGTTATTTCGAAATCGACGAACTCCTGAGCGAAGATACTGCTGAAAAAATCTGGGATACCGCTAACGAAAAACTAAAGTCGAAAGAGTTTTCCGCGAACGGAATTCTTAAAAAATTCCGGGTAGCGGTGATCTGCACTACAGACGATCCCACCGATACACTCGATCACCATAAAAAAATCGCTAAAAGCGACCTGCTCACAAAAATCTATCCCGCCTTTCGTCCCGACAAGGCGCTGACCGTCGATACGCCGGAATCATTTAACGCCTGGGTGGAAAAACTGGAAGTAACGAGCGGTATAGACTGCACCGTCTTCGCCGGATTCCTCGATGCGTTAAAGCAGCGGCACGATTTCTTCCACAGCCTCGGCGCACGATTGAGCGACCATGGCTTGGAACATTGCTTCGCCGATTTCTGCTCGGAAAAGGTAGCTGCTGCCATATACGATGCGGCGCGCAATGGCGGTACTGCCGATCCCGATCAAAAAGGGAAATACGCCGCTTTTATGATGGTGTATTTTGGCCGCCTTGACGCCGAAAAGGGCTGGACAAAGCAACTTCATCTCGGCGCTCTTCGAAATAACAACAACCGGCTCTTCAGCAAGCTAGGTCCCGACGTCGGCGGGGATTCGGTGGGCGACTTTTCGCAGGCCATTCCCTTATCGCGCTACCTTGATCGTCTCGATTCAGATAACTGTCTTCCCAAAATCATCGTTTACAATAACAATCCCGGCGACAATTACATCCTTGCCACCGTGATCGGAAATTTTCAGGACGGGACCGTTCCGGGAAAACTGCAGTTCGGCGCTCCCTGGTGGTTCCTCGATCAAAAGGAAGGACTTGAACAACAATTTAACGACCTATCGAATACAGGTCTGCTCTCGCGCTTTGTCGGGATGCTCACCGATTCGCGAAGCTTCATGTCATATCCACGACACGAATACTTTCGCCGTATTCTTTGCAACCTGATAGGCCGCGATATTGTCAACGGCGAGCTTCCACGCGACATGCCGCGGCTCGGCGCTCTTGTGAAAAACATCTGCTTCGACAACGCAGCCAATTATTTCAATCTGGAATTCAGTAAAAAAGTTTGAATCTGGAAATCAGAGAAGAGAGGAATTGAAACCGCTAATTGACACTAATAATCGCTAATCTAAAAATAATTTAGTGTTGATTAGTGAAGATTAGTGGTTTGAAAAATCTTGTCGAACTTGGCGAGAAACTCTTGAACTTTTGAACTTTTTAAACACTTGAACCTTTGAACACCTTTCTTCCATCATGGATAAAGTTAGATTAGGCATTGTCGGACTGGGCAATATGGGTACGCAGCATGCCCGCGACGTGCTCGACGGCAAAATTGAAAGTCTCGAGCTGGCCGCCGTATGCGATGACAAAAAAAAGCGGCTGACGCATTTTACCGATATCAAAAACTTCCACGAGAGCGGTGATCTTATCCGTTCGGAGGAGGTCGATGCAGTACTCATCGCCACTCCTCATTATGATCATACCACGATCGGTATCGACGCCCTGAAAAACAGTTTGCACGTAATGGTCGAGAAACCGATCTCGGTGCACAAGGCCGACTGTGAGAGACTCATTGCCGCCCATACCGGCGAAAATCAGGTGTTTGCCGCGATGTTTAACCAGCGCACCGATCCGCGTTACCAAAAGCTGCACAATATTATCCAAAACGGTGAATTGGGTGAAATTCGCCGGGTCGTCTGGAATATCACTAACTGGTTTCGTACACGCGTGTATTACGCTTCCGGTGGTTGGAGGGCTACCTGGGCAGGCGAGGGAGGCGGCGTGCTGCTCAACCAGTGTCCGCACCAACTCGATCTATGGCAGTGGATGTTCGGCATGCCGAATCGCGTGCGCGCTTTTTGCCAAATGGGTCGTTACCACGAAATCGAAGTCGAGGACGATGTAACCGCTTACCTCGAATACGACAACGGATGCAAAGGCGTATTTATCACCACCACGGGTGAAGCTCCCGGCACCAACTGTCTTGAGGTGTCCGCCGAATGCGGCAGGGTCGTAATCGACAACGATGGCATACGCTTCACTCGCAACGAAACTCCAATGTCCGAGTTTGGCAAGACCGCCACCGGTGCATTTTCCAAACCGGCGGCCCATGAAGTCGATTTATCGGTCGATGGCAAAGCGGGCCAGCATGTGGAAGTCCTGCAAAACTTCACCAATGCAATCCTTAAAGACGAAAAGCTCATCGCTCCAGCGGCGGAAGGCATTCACTCCGTAGAATTGGCAAACTCCATGTTGTATTCCACCCTTACCGACAGCACGGTGGAACTTCCCCTCGACGGCGCCGCCTACGAAACTCGCCTAAAAGAACTAATAGCAAATTCAACCTTCAAGAAAGTAGTGTCCGAAACCGATTCGGGACCACAGGATTTATCAGGTTCCTTCTGAAGCGCATTCGTCCCGGACAATTAACCCAATACCTGCCATGGCTCAAAAAGATGGAATGACTTTCGCTCCAACCGGTAAGTCCAAACCCGTCGTCAAAGAAGGCGAGTTTGTGTTTGCCGCAGCGTACTTGGATCACGGTCACATTAAAGGCCAGACAAACGGTCTGCTCGAAGCCGGAGGCACTTTAAAATACGTTTACGACTACGAACCCGCCAGGATTGAGGCATTCGTAAAGGATTATCCACAAGCCCAGCCGGTGGATGATTTCGAGCGCATCCTGGATGATCCGGATGTTCATCTCGTGGCGGCCGCCGCAATTCCTTCGGAACGCGGACCAATCGGCTTGAAAGTCATGGAGGCGGGAATGGATTATTTTACCGATAAGGCGCCGTTTACCACACTCGAACAACTCGAGGCCGCCCGCAAAAAGGTATCCGAGTCCGGGCGCAAATACATGGTTTACTATAGCGAACGTCTGCACAACCTGTCCACTTACCAGGCCGGTGAACTCATCAGGCAAGGCGCCATTGGGCGGGTGTTGCAAGTGGTTATTCTTGCTCCCCATCGGCTGAACAAAGTAAACCGGCCAGATTGGTTTTTCGATAAAGACAAATACGGCGGCATCCTCACCGACATCGGATCGCACCAGGTCGAGCAGTTCCTTTATTATACCAATGAGACAGATGCGGTCGTTAATTTCGCGCGTGTGGAAAATTTCGCCAATCCGGACAAGCCGGGGTTGGAAGACTTCGGCGAGGTGTCCATGACCGCCGCAAACGGCGCTTCCTGCTACTGCAGGGTTGATTGGTTTACTCCCGACGGCCTTTCCAACTGGGGAGATGGGCGCGCTTTCATTCTGGGTACGGAAGGCTACATCGAGGTGCGCAAATACTTCGACATTGCGCGCTCGGATTCCACGCCACGCATCTTCCTCGCGGATGGCGATAGCGAAAAAGAAATCGCGGTGGACCCGGAAGAGGGCTTCCCGTTCTTCGGCAGGTTAATACTCGACGTGCTTAACCGAACCGAAAACGCCATGACCCAGGAACATGCCTTCAAAGCGGCTGAACTTAGTCTCATGGCTCAGCAACTGGCCGAGCGAAATAAAGAGGCCTGATGCCATGGTTAATTTTCTACATTGCGTTACGGGCCGCGTATCCCCAATAGAATAGATGTCATGGCGGAGGCATTTACCGATATCCCGAAAATCGGCTGGGAAGGTTCCGATTCTAAAAATCCCCTGGCCTTTAAGCACTATAACCCCGACGAGGTAGTCGAAGGCAATCCCATGAGGGAGCACCTTCGCTTTTCCGCCGCCTACTGGCACACTATGCGCAATCCCCTGACCGATCCCTTCGGCCAAGGCACCGCCTTGATGCCTTGGGACGATGGTTCGGAATCGGTGAAAAATGCGTCCAACCGGGTGCGAGTCTTTTTTGAATTTCTGGAAAAATGCGGTATCGATTATTATTGCTTTCACGATCGCGATGTCGCACCGGAAGGCGCCACCCTGGATGAGTCCAACCGCAATCTCGATGCAGTCGTAAAAACGATCAAAGAGGAGCAGGCGCGCACCGGCAAAAAACTGCTCTGGGGCACGGCCAACCTTTTCGCTCATCCTCGCTACGTGCATGGAGCCGCCACAAGTTGCAATGCCGATGTATTCGCCTATGCCGCCGCCCAAGTCAAAAAGGCCATGGAGGCGACAGTTGATCTGGGCGGGCTTGGCTATGTTTTCTGGGGAGGCCGCGAGGGCTACAGCACATTGCTCAATACCGACATGAAAAGGGAACGCGAGCACCTGGCCCGATTCCTGCATTTGGCCGCGGACTGGAAGAAAGAAATCGGGTTTGACGGGCAGCTCTACATCGAGCCAAAGCCCAAAGAACCGACCAAACACCAGTATGATTCAGACGCGGCGGCCTGCCTCGATTTTCTGCGCCAATACGATCTGCTCGAACATTTCAAACTCAATATCGAAACCAACCACGCAACACTCGCGGGCCACAGCATGATCCACGAACTCGTGGTGGCCTCCGGCGCGGGCGCGCTCGGCAGTATTGACGCCAATACCGGGGACGAACTTCTCGGCTGGGATACAGATCAGTTCCCCACCAACGTTTATCTGACCACCCTGATCATGCTCCTTGTCCTCAATATGGGTGGATTGTCCACCGGAGGTTTTAACTTCGACGCCAAACGCCGCCGCGAGTCCTTCGAACCGGTTGACCTTTTCCATGCTCATATCGGCGGCATGGACGCTTTTGCTCGCGGCCTCAAGGCCGCCGCCGCAATTCGCACCGACGGTCGGCTGGCCGAGTTTTTAAAAGATCGCTACAGATCATGGGACAGCGGGATCGGGGCCCGAATTGAAAAATCCGAAGTGGGATTCAAGGATCTCGAGGCCTACATTCTGGAAAAAGGCGAACCTGTCACCACTTCCGGTCGTCAGGAAATGCTTGAGAACCTGATAAATGAATTTATCTGAAGTTATTTCCTGATGGCCTACCTGCTGGGAATCGACGTCGGCACATCGAGCCTCAAGGCGGTGTTGATCGATGAGTCCGGTGCAACGGCGGGCAGCGCCGCCGAAGAGTATGCGTTTTCCACTCCGCGCCCGCTATGGGCTGAAACGGATCCAGAGGTCTGGTGGCAGGCCTTTCTCAAAGTCGCGCCAAATCTGCTCGAAACGGCAAAGATTACCGGCGGAGAAATCGCGGCGATCGGTTTGAGCGGTCAGATGCACGGATTGGTGCTGCTCGATGCCGAAGGCAAAGTGCTGCGGCCTTGCATTATGTGGAACGACCAGCGCTGCGCCGCGCAATGCGCGGCCATCATGGAGCGGGTGGGAGAGGCCAAAGCGCTTGCCTTAACTGGCAAGCCGTTTCTCCCCAGCTTTACGGCGGGTAAAATACTTTGGGTTAGTGACGAGGAGCCGGATATTTACTCGAAGACCGCAAAGGCGCTTCTGCCAAAAGATTATTTTCGATACCGCCTTTCAGGGGAATTTTTTAGCGAAGTTTCCGACGCCTCGGGGACATGCTTGCTTGACGTTTCGAAACGACAGTGGAGCGAGGAGATGCTGGATGCCTGCAAAATTCCAAGCGAGTGGCTGCCCGAAGTTACCGAGTCCACCGTCGTCTCCGCGCGATTGAGTTCCGAAGCGGCGAGCCTAACGGGATTGCTCGAAGGCACGCCGATTGTAGGGGGAGCGGGCGATCAAGCCGCCGGCGCAGTGGGCACCGGTATGGTAAACGAGGGCGACATTTCGGTTACGCTTGGCACATCCGGTGTGGTGTTCGCCGCATCCGATGTTTGCCGACTGGACCCGGAAAGAAAACTGCATTCCTATTGCCACGCAGTGCCGGGAAAATGGCACCTGATGGGAGTGGTGTTGTCGGCGGCCGGCAGTTTTCAATGGTATCGCGATGTTCTTTGCGGAGAAGAAACCGCCATCGAAAAGGAAACCGGCCGGGACGCCTACGAATTGCTGACCGAGGCCGCCTCGAACGTAGCCGCCGGTTCTGAGGGCCTCCTTTTTCTTCCCTACCTTACGGGTGAGCGAACTCCTCACCCAGATCCACACGCCCGCGGAGTCTTTTTCGGTCTAACGCGGCGTCACGGCAAAGCCCACATGACCCGTGCGCTCCTCGAAGGTGTGACCTATGCTCTGCGCGATTCGCTCGAATTGATGAAGCGCCTCGATATTAAACCCGATCAAGTAGTCGCCTCCGGCGGCGGCGCAAAGAGCGCGTTTTGGCGGCAAATGATGGCCGACGTGTTTGAACTGAAGATATCGACTCAAAATGCTACCGAAGGCGCGGCATTCGGGGCCGCCATATTGGCCGGAGTAGGGGCCGGTATTTTCCCCTCGGTGGAGGAGGCGTGCGCTCAATGCATACGCACAACCGGCGAAACCACACCCGGCCCGAATACCAAGGTTTATAAAGATTTTTATCCCCGGTTTCGATCACTGTATCCGGCGCTCAAAGATGAATTTGAGGCGCTCTCCAATGTTGTGGAAAAGCATTTCAAGGAGACGTGATAGAGCTTGCGTCTTTGCAAAGAATTGAGATTTTAAGCTGACTGCATAACAAACCTATTTCGCATCGGCCCGGGTGGCGGAATTGGCAGACGCGCTGGGTTTAGGACCCAGTTCCCGAAAGGGAGTGGGGGTTCGAGTCCCCCCCCGGGCACCAGACTACGCTCTTAAATAGCTACGTCTGGCTGTGCAAGACATCGCTCTTAAATAGCTACGTCTGGCTGTGCAAGACTACGCTCTTAAATAGCTACGTCTGGCTGTGCAAGACATCGCTCCCGCGACTGCGGGATAGCTTCGTCTGGTAAAATGGGGTCAGGTTTTAAGTATTTAGATTAGCTGGAGGGCTTGAAAATGGTGCGAAATAGGGTATTTTATAGGCATGGTTAGGGTGTTGTTTATATTGGTCCTAGTGGTGATAAACTTGGGGGCCGCAGAGGGACAGCGAGATTTGGCGACGGAGCGTCTCGAGGAGATTGCGCGCCGTGCGGATCAAGTAAGGTTGAAGCAGGCCCAGGCGAATAGGCAGTATGCCGAGGGGTTGCAGAGGAAAGTTGATAAGCGCGCCGAGTATCTTAAAAAGGAGCGCGAGGGGTTTTTTAAGAATGGCCTGCTGATAACTGACTATAATCTGAATTGGAAAATCGGTACCGTGACGATAAAGAACACCGAATCGGTGAGCCGAAGCGTGAAAAGAGATGATCTCGGAATAGTATATAGCACAAACACATGGGCGAGACCGCTAGGGTTGTCATACGTCGACGGTTCACGGGAGATATTTTCCAGTTACACAATAAAGCCTGGGGAGTCGATAATCCTGGCCGTAACTTATCGTTTCTATGGCTTTTACGATTTTGCGGAAAAAGTGAAGTTTAAAAAGTAAGAGTTGGCCCCTTTTTCTCCCCGACTAAAGACCAAGGACAAAAGACCCATAGAGCTGATCCCTTTCTTCTTATCACCTAAACATTGACAATATCTATCACGTAGCATCGAATAGAGTCTATGAATAGAAGAAAGTTTATTGCGGCTTCAATCGCCGCCGCCCCGGCCGCTCTCATGGGAGCCCACCATGAGAAAAACGAAAATACGCAGTACCTCGAGTGGATACACTTCGACGTGCTCAATAACGCCCGACGAGGCGACTTGGAAAAGTTTCTGGAAACCGTCGTCGTTCCCGGACTCAACAAACTCGGTTGTCAGCCTATAGGAGTCTTTCGCGGGGTCTATGGACTTCGCGGAAGCGACGTTTTCATGCTCGTCCCTCATTCTACGATCGAGTCATTTCTCACGGCTTGGGACCGCTTGGCGGAGACACCCGAATATCAGGAAGCCGCCAATACTCAAATGGACACCCCACTCTACAAGCGTATGGAATGCTCTCTCATTAGCGCCTTCTCGCATATGCCAACCGTGGAAGTTCCCGATGCGATCAAGGGCGAAAAGGATCGCATTTTCGAAATGCGCACCTATGAGAGCCACAATCGATTGAAAGGCACTCTTAAAATCGAAATGTTCAACGAAGGCGGAGAGATCGATATCTTTCGCGAGTCCGGCCTCCATCCCATTTTCTTCGGAAAAACGCTCTCCGGCCCCCTCATGCCTAATCTCACTTACATGATCGGCTTCAAGAACGGAGAGGAACAAGATGAAAACTGGGCGCGCTTCAGAAGCAGCCCCGCATGGGACAAGCTCAAGGCCGATCCCCGCTATAAGCAGACCGTATCCGCCATAACTAAAAACATCCTCGTCCCCACGAAATTCTCGCAAATCTAATTGAGATTCGCAGTTGCGGGAGGAGAATGTGTTTTATTTTGTCGGGGTTGCTGAGCCGGTGCTGAATTTTCTGCGGCGTTCGCCGGCGAAGAGGAATTGTTGGGCGAGGCCGGCGGCGGGGCCGAATCGGGCGCGTCCGAACTTGGCAATTTCTGCGGGTTTGGAACCGTCGAGTCCGTATAATCGTGCCATGGATTTGAGCATCCATGTATCTACCGGGAAGGCTTCGTAGTTGCCCGCGCCGAAGAGCAAAACGCAATCGGCGATTTTTTCTCCAACACCGTGCAGGTGCATGAGTTTTTCTTTTGCTTCGGGGTAGGGAAGGGTATCGATGGTATCTAACAGATGGGGTTGCTCGGCAAGAGCGTCGGCTGTTCTACGTATGAATCCGGCGCGGTAGCCCATTTTGCAGGCAAGCAGGTCTTTTTCGGAAACTTCCCGGAGCCGGGTCCAGCTTGGCAGGGCGTGAATAGTCCCGACAATTGGGTCGCCGAACCTTTCCGCCAACTCATTGCAGATTTGCTTGATTTGAATGATTTGCTTGGCCGAACTGCACAGGAATGCCAACAGGGTTTCCCCGAGTGGTTGGCGCAGGAGGCGCAATCCCTTCCAGCGGCGCATGGCTTCACGCAGGGCCGGATCGTCGAGCTTTGTCAGTTGGTTAACCGTGTGTTTGTATTGGCGATCTGCAGCGAAGTAATTGGGGATTTCCTTTTCGACGGTGTTTTTCAACTTCGGCGGGCAGGACCATTCCAATCTTTTCCGGGTATCGAGGCGTACGCGTGCCAGGCAATGTCCCCAGGCGCCAAGCCAATATCCTTCCTCAGTCTGGTTCCAGCGAAAGCTTTGCCCGCCGTCCAGGGTTTCGGTTAAGGCCTCTTGAGAGAAGCGCAATTGCGGGGATAACAGCTTCCAGGAGGTCCATTGCCGGGCGTTGGGCATGGCGGCTGGGATATTTTTATTCGGGAACCGATGTTATTGAAAACCGGTTCTAAGGATACCTCCAAAGGAAGCTTTCGGTGACGGCCAGGATTTGGCCGGAGGCATCGACGATGGAAATTTTCCATGCCAGGGGACGCACGTTTTGGCCGGGCCAATCCGAGCCGGTGAGCCCGGCGTAAATCTGGCGGGATTTGGAATCGGTTTCGTCCAGGACCAAGTTGTAAGACTTCGGTTCCGGCGACATGGTTGTGATTACATTCAACTCTAGTTTTGAGCCGGGCGGCAAGTCGCGGGCTTTTTTGTCGAGTGTGATAATGAAATACTGGCCGGCGCGTTTATCTTTTTGTGAACGCAGAATGATAATCCCTCGAACAACTTCACGGCCCGTAAAAAATTCACTGATTCTCTGCTGTTGAGTCTCCTCTATATACCGGGTATAGCCGTCCACGATTTGCACGGCGGTCACGGATGAAACCGCCAGACATACCCCCGCGAACAAGTATCCAAGGCATAAAAAGTGCCTGCTCATTTTCATTAAATTTACAGGGCAGGACGAGGCGCCGGCATTACCAGGTCTATTTCTTCTTGGTTTTAGTTTTAGATTCTGTCCGGGCGATCTTTTCTCGATCTTTTTTACGGTTCAGGTAGGATTTCCGGCGTTTGCGTTTAATTACCTTGTTATATTATTTGCCCATGAATGATTAGCAGTAGTCTTATTTCAAATCGGTGGTCAAGCACATCTTTGAGCGCTCAATATCTGCCCATGTGGGATTCCACGCGCACCAATTCGTAACAATTCTCCGGTAAATCCTTAAGGAAGCTGCTCAGTGGTAATGATACGGGTGCGCCGCCTCGGGGGAAAGTCAATGGGCAGGTGAGGTATAATTCATCCCTTGCGCGGGTAATTGACACGTAGAAGAGGCGGCGCTCTTCCTCGAGGCCCCCGGCTTCCTTGCTGCGCTGCAAGGGGAAGAGGCCTTCGGCGAGGCCGATAACGAAGACGATGGGAAATTCGAGCCCTTTGGCCTGGTGCACGGTTGTCAGGCGCAGGTAATCGTTACTGATGTCCACTGAGCGATCACCCGTTTCGGAACTCAGCAGAACGAGTTGCGAGAGCAAATCAGCCATATCGTCAAAACGCTCGGCAAAGTCTATCAGGCCATCGAGGTCGTCCCTCCGGGATTCCCAATTCAGGTAGTTCAGGCGCAAATATTCGCCATACCAGCCTTCAATGGCAATTTTGACAACCTCACTCGGGCAACTGACAACAATTTCCGATGCGGTTTGTCCGAGAATTTCCCGCTTGGCTTTTTTTCGAGCTTTATCAAATATTTCTTCCTGTTTCTGTCCGAGCCGGGAAGGGTAGAGCGCCTCCTCCACTTGTTGAAGTGTAAGGGCTAACTGCTTCCAGTCCTCCCTGGATTCAGCGGGCACTTTGGCCGAGACCGAATCGATAGTCATCGCCTGGATATGTGATACATGGTTCTCAGCCGCAGTGGTCTGGATTCTCTTATAAAGTCTGCGGGCGGTTACCTCGCCGACTCGATTTAGAAGGCGGACGAAACGTTCGAAGGCTGCATAATCCCGGGGGTTGGCTGCGAAACGAAGTTGCGCAACCAAGTCGCGGATATGGGCTTGCTCAAAAAATTTTACGCCGCTTGTAATGATAAATGGAACGCCTCTTCTGGACAGCTCGATGTTCAGATCCATGGCATGATAATGGGCGCGATACATGATGGCGATATCGCCCAATTGGTAGCCCTCATCGGTGAGCTGCAAAATGCGTTGAATGATGAACTTAGCCTGCTGGCGTGCGCTATCGACAAGCACGACATGAGGAACCTGGCGCGAACCGCGCACGCCTCGCAATTCCTTGCCGTAACCGGAGTCCAAGCCGCGGGATGCGAGCACACCATTGGCCAGACTGAGGATTTCGTCGGTGCTTCGGTAGTTTGTCTCTATTTTGTAGATGACTGTTCCCGGATACCGGTCGGTGAAAGACATGATGTTCTGGAAACTTGCGCCTCGCCAGGTGTAGATGCACTGAGCGTCGTCGCCCACTGCCATGACTTGGTGGTGGACGCCGATAATGTCGATGATATCGGATTGCAGGCGATTGGTATCCTGGTATTCGTCGATCAGGATATGTTGAAAGCGTTCCTGGTAGCGCCGGGCCACGTCGGAGTTTTGTTGAAGGAGGATGAGCCAGTAATCGAGAAGGTCGTCGTAATCGGTCACTTGCTGCTCGAGTTTTTCTTTCCTGTAAGTTTCGGCGAAATGCCCGAGGGGTTCCGTGAGCGATTTGAAGGCGGAATAGCGTTGCTGCAAAACATCATCAAGGGATTTGCGGGTGTTGCGCGCGTAGCTGATGATGTCGGCTATTACTCTTGGTTTGGGATGGGCCGTGTTTTTCAGAAATCCGGGGTCGATGTCCTTTATTACCCGAGTGAGCAAGGCCTGGGAATCGTTCTCGGGCATGATGGTGAAGCCGGATCGAAGGCCGATGGATTCGCCGTGAATGCGTAGGATTTTGTGGCCGATGTGGTGAAAAGTTCCGCCCCAGAACCGGTTTGCGGGAATGCCGGTGAGGTCCTCGACCCGCCCGAGCATTTCGCGCGCGGCCTTGTTGGTGAAGGTGAGTAAAAGGATTGCGCCCGGGCTTACACCTTGGGAGAGCAGCCATGCTACCCTGTAAGTCAGTGCGCGTGTTTTACCCGAGCCCGCTCCCGCAAGCACCAAAGCAGGTCCCGGCTCCGCGGTGACTGCTGCATACTGTTCATCGTTCAGTTCGGCACGAAAGTCTATGGAGGGAAAATCCGTGGGCCTCGGTTGATTTTCGATAGGTGATGCCATGGCCGGCCTGGTAAGTGTGGGTCTGTTGCCCAAACCAGGGTCAACCAAGTAAGGCTAGCGAATCGCGGTGAATCACTTCGAGGCGTTTGCGTCCCGGGAAAATCTTTCGAATTTCCTCGGTGCTCAGCCCGGCGACGTGGGCCATTTCCTCGCTATCAAACTGGCTGATACCGCGGGCGAATACGCTGCCGTCGGAACCGGCAATGTTTATAATCTCTCCGGTTTTGAACCGGCCCTCGTGCTGAGTCACTCCACTGGCCAGAAGGCTGCTCCCTTTTTCCCGGAGAGCATCACGAGCGCCGGAATCGACCTGCACAGTGCCCTGAGGACGCTCAAAGAAAGCGATCCAGCGCTTCTTCGAATGCATGGCAATATTGGCCGGCAGGAAAAAGGTACCGCTTACCTGGCCGTCGAAGAGTTGGGTCAACAGATTCGGCTCGACACCGTTGCCAATGAATACACCGCAACCCGAATCTGTAGCCTGTTTGGCGGCGTCAATCTTTGTGCGCATTCCGCCCACAGAGGTGGCGCTCTTTGTGTCTTCAGCCATGCGTTCGATGTCGGGCGTGATCTTCTCAACCAGGGAAACGAGATCTCCTGAACCATTGCGATCCAGCAGGCCTGGAATGGTGGACAGGATTAGGAGCATGTCCGACTTGGTCAGTATTGCTACCAGGGCGGAAAGTATATCGTTGTCTCCAAACTTGATCTCCTCGGCATTCACCGAGTCGTTTTCGTTTACAATGGGAATGACTCCCATCGCGAGCAGTCTTTCAAGAGTGTCCTTGATGGCAACATGACGCCGGCGTCCACTTATGTCGTCATGGGTGAGGAGAATTTGAGCGACTTTGAGGCCGTGTGTATCAAATGACGCCTGCCAGGTGTTAATGAGGATAGTTTGCCCGACTGCTGCACATGCCTGGAGGCCTGGTAGATCTGCAGGTCGCTTCTTTTGCCCCAGTTGACCCATTCCCAGGCCAACGGCTCCCGAGCTTACGATAAGGACCTCAAGTCCCTTATCGCGTAATGAGGCCACTTGGCCGGCGATATCCCGCACCCTGTCGAGGTCGATCCGGTTTTTGCCGGAAGTCAAGATGCCGGTGCCGAGCTTTATGGTTACGCGCCGGGCGTTATCGAACAGGAATTGCATTTTGTGAAAATGGGAGAGATAATTAGTCTGGAGCCGGGAGGAAATGCCGCAATGGGCATTATGATATATCTATTGGTATCCGAACGTGGCTCCGCTGTCTTCAGACAGACATCAATTCCTGCTCCTTCTTTTTGAGGTGCTCGCCGATGTCGGCAATATGCTTGTCTGTTTTAGCCTGCACTTCCTTTTCGAAACGTGCGAGGTCGTCCTCGGAAACCTCGCCGCTTTTTTGAATCTTCTTGAGCGCTTCCAAAGCATGATGCCGGCTATGCCGGACACTGATTCGCCCCTCCTCAGACAGCGTGTGGGCGACTTTGACAAGTTCCTTGCGACGGTCCCCACTGAGTTCGGGGATCGGAATACGGATGATACCGGAGTCAACAGCCGGATTGAGACCCAATTTTGCGGTCTGTATGGCTTTCTCGATATCGCGGATGACCGACTTGTCCCAAGGTTGAATCTGGATGGTGCGCGGATCCGGAGTGGTGATAGCGCCCAATTCCCTGAGGTGCATACTGGATCCGTAGGACTCGACTTTGACGAGCAGGTTTTCCACCAGGCTGGGGGAGGCTTTGCCGGTGTGCAGGGTGCTGAATTCGTGCAAGGTGTGTTCGACAGCCTTTTTCATCAAATCCTCGGCTTCGGAAATTATTGATTCGTAATTCATAATTTGGTGTTGGTTGGAATCTTTACTGTACCAGAGTTCCGATTTTTTCGCCCATAACGGCCCTCTTGATGCTGCCGGGCTTTGTCATGTTAAACACAAGGATAGGCATCGAGTTGTCGAGGCAAAGCGAAAAAGCGGTCGAGTCCATAATATGCAAGCGTTTCTTGAGAGCGTCGATAAAACTGATTTCATCATATTTCCTGGCTTTGGGGTTTTTGGCGGGGTCTTCGTCATAAATGCCATCGACCTTGGTAGCCTTCATGAAGACTTCGGCGCCGATTTCACTGGCCCGCAAGGCGGCTGCGGAATCCGTGGAAAAGTAAGGATTACCCGTGCCGCATACAAATATTACGAGGCGTTTCCTTTCCAGGTGTCGAGTGGCCCGCCGCAGAATAAAGGGCTCGGCAACCTCGTCCATCGGCACGGCGCTTTGCACGCGCACGGGCACGCCCATTGCTTCCAGACATTCCATAAAGGCCAGGCCGTTGATCACCGTACTGAGCATGCCCATGAAATCGCCGGTGGTGCGAGAGACGCCGCGTGATTGTCCCGGGAGGCCGCGAAAGATATTACCGCCGCCGACTACTAGACCAATTTCCACACCCAAGTCGTGGATCTCCTTCAACTCGGCGGAAATCCCCTCGATGATATCAGGGTCGATTGGATCCTTGGAGCTTTCACCGCGAAGGGCTTCACCGCTGAGTTTTAAAACGATTCGCTTGTATTTAGGAACGGGTCTCTCCGGAGAATTGTCATCCATCAAAATTCTATGTAGTTCAATTTTGGCGAACCCGTCAACCCATAGATTTACAGATTATGGCCTGCGGTTAAAAGTCCTTGGTCTTTGGTCGGTTACCTATGAACCTTTGGACCTTTGAATTTTTTAACTATGGAACTCCTCCTTGATGCTCTAATATCGGAAGTTTGCCCCGATATAGCCCGAACGGCCTAGAGCGCGGAATCCGTCGGCCTCATCGTATCGCTTATCGAAGAGGTTTTCGATACGGGCGAAGATTTTCCATTTCTCGGCGGGACTCCAATTGGCATGGATTATTGCCACGGTGTAGTCAGAGGCGTCGAGGCGAAAGAAGGCGCCGCCGTCGATGTCTTCCCGGCCGGCGAGGTGACGTATTTCAAATCCGAACAGCGTATTTTCCCAGGGTTTGGCGGTCAGCCCGGCAAAAACCTGGTGGCGAGGCCGCCGAAGAAGCCGGTTACCCCGGTCGAGATTTTCAGCAGTGAGATAAGTGTAATTTCCATAAAAACGGAAGTTGGGAGAGTGTTCGAAGCTCATGCTCAACTCGATACCATATGTCTTGGCTTTGCCCACGTTTTTTGTGGGGAACCCGGTAATGAGTCCGGTGATATCGTTGATATAGTAGAGAGCGGACCAATTCAGTTTTTCTGATAGGGCGCTGTGTTTGAAACCAATTTCCAGGGAGTCGCTCTCTTCGGCATCCAGATTGGGGTTGCCGAAAGGGCCGTAAAGATCGAAGGCCTGGGGGACTGCGTAGGCATTGGCATACTTGGCAAAAAGAGTGAGCCTCCATGGTTTCAGGACCTTGGAAACGGTCAGGTTGCCCGTCACGGGGCTATCGAAGTCGGAATAATCATCATAACGCAATCCTGCGGTGAGGAAGAAGTGTTCCGTCGGATTCCACTGCGCCTGGCCGAAAACGCCCATGCTGTGCCAACTGTTATCGAACGGCGTTGTATTTGTTACTTTGTCAAATTGAAGGAAATCGTGGTTGAGGTAAACCAGTCCCGCAGTGACCAGAACGGATTGCCCCACGTCCAGGTCGACCTGGAGATCGATCTGATCCGTGATGGTTCTTGAAATTGTGTGCAGCGAGAATGGATTGCCGGTAAAAAAATCAATAAACGTAGTAAATGCCTCCGGTTCGTCTTCGGTGTGCGCATAAAATAACCGCACCTCCATGTTGTCACCAATCCGCAGCCGGAAACCCGGTGACAGGAGCCAGGATTGGTTGCGCTGAAAATCGTTCAGTTTCGGATATCCCGTCGATTTGCGGTTATCGGGAGTCCCGCCGCGCGAGCTGAGATAAAGTGACTGCAGGTCGAGTTCCAGCGACTTGTTTAACTTCCAACCCAGGTGTGATTGTAAATTGAATTGCCGGTAGTCGCTGTTCGGCTCGTCGTTGTCCGTTTCGTAATATGAAACGCCCAGGCTCGTGTCCAACCGATCGAAAGCGGCGGAGGCACCTGCTCTCAGACGGATGGTTCCAAAAGAGCCGGCCTCTGCTCGAAAATCAAGCTCCGGAGTGGAGCTGCCCCGGCTCCCTACAATGGCGACCACGCCGCCGATGCCTTCGGGGCCGTAAAGCGTGGAAGAGGCCCCACGCATAATCTGCACGCTTTCCACATTGTTCAAGCCCAGTTGGGCGAGATTATAATTGCCTGAGAACCCCGGATTGAGCTTGCGCCCATTCAGATAGAATACGGTGTGGTCGCTGTTGGTTCCTCGGCTGAATAGAGAGGTAACTGCTCCCGATTGTCCCGAGGAGGTTACGGCAATTCCCGGAAGCGTGCGCAGCAGGTCCGCGAGATCGCGGTATTGCCGTTCTTCGATTTCCTTCGTGGTGAGTAACGATACGGAGGGAGATACCTTGGCCTGGGGCAACGGTGTTTTCGTCGCCACAACGATATAGTTACTCAGGGTATGAACTGCCCCGTTTCCGTTTTCCCGGCCGAGGCACTGTGCTGTCTGAGTTCCCAAAGGGAGGAGCAGGAGCAAGGCCCCTTTAATTAAATTGGAGCCATTGAGAAAACGAAGATTATGTCCGGTGCAGTTACGAGCAGGGCGAAGTTGATTGGTCATGTGTCTCACTTTCCATTAATGCGATGGGTGATAATGCGGTTTAAGAAGAGTCAGAACCGCGGTGAGTTTTCGCAGCCAGGTATTCGGGCTCCGAGTTTCTTTTGCCTGCCACTTGGGCCGGCAGAATTACTCGACACCGCAGCGCTACTGCTGCCGATTCTCACGGCATTCCCCTGGATCAGCGGAAAAATACAAGGTCCGGCAGGAACCGGGCCGATTGTTAAAGAACAGATTTGGGAAAGTTCAAAAGTTCAAGAGTTCAAACTTATTTCAAGTGATGGGTTTGGAAGTCTTAATGGATCGGCTTAGGGTTTCGTTGCCGTTGAGCAGGTAGGGTTGGAGGCGATGTGTCATACTAATGGGAATGTTACCGACCAGGTAAATGCCTTCCTCGATCGATTCTTCTTTTTTTACGCATCCGAGTTTGTGCAGCCGGCTGACGATATCGTATCGGTCGTGCGGTATAAGCATTTCCATGGTCTCGATATCGGCCTCGATCATGTTTTCAATTCGGTCTCTCAACTCGTCAAATCCTTCTCCGGTGGTTGCGCTTATGTAGATTGATTGTGCTGTTGGTCTATGGTTCCTCCGGATTTCCTTACTTCCATCAAGCAAATCAACTTTGTTATAGACGGTGATGATGCGGCTGCTGTCGGCGCCGATTTCCTTAAGGACTTCGAGCGCCGAGGTGTGGTGGAGGTCCACTTCCGGATGCGAGATGTCGAGGACGTGTATCAGAAAATCGGATACGACAGTCTCCTCGAGAGTGGCCTTGAACGCCTCTATTAGCTGGTGAGGCAGACGTCGCAGGAAGCCCACCGTGTCGGTTAGCAAGAGATTGCTGCCGGAGGGCAGGGTCAACCGTCGGGTTGTGGGATCAAGAGTGGCGAAAAGCTTGTCCTCGACCAGCACCCGCGATCCGGTAAGCCGGTTGAGGAGCGATGACTTGCCGGCGTTCGTGTAGCCGACTATGGCTGCAGTGGGAACGGGCACTCGCAAGCGCTTCTTGCGCTGCACTCCCCGGCGGCGGACCACTTCGACCAATTCGCGTTTAAGCCGTGCGATGCGAGTCCGTACCAGGCGCTGATCAATCTCGATTTGCGCTTCTCCTTCGCCACGCTGGGTGGTTCCGCCGCCGCGCTGCCGGCTCAGGTGAGTCCACGCGCGTTTCAACCTCGGGAGGGAATATTCCAGGTGGGCGAGATCGACCTGCAAAACTGCTTCCTTGGTCATCGCCCGTTTAGCAAAAATATCCAGGATGACTTCCCGGCGGTCTATGACGCACAGACCACTCTCTTTTTCCCAATTGCGCTGCTGTGCGGGGGACAGGTCGTCGTCCAGAACTATGAGGCCGCATTCACTCTCCCTGGCCATATCGATGATTTCGGCTACCTTTCCTTTTCCCAAAAGAAAACGGGGCTGGGGTCGACGAAGCTTAACAAGTTGGCAATGTGCGACCCCGATATCGTCGGTTTCAACTAGCGCCTTGAGTTCCTCCAGCAAGCCTTCAGCTTCACTCGGGTTTTGGCGTGGGTATTTCAGACCCACCAGTAGGGCGCGCTCGAGAACTTTCGGTCTTTCCCTGACTTCAATCATATACGGTTATAAAGCTATCCAACCCATTTTCCCGGTAAAAAGCCGCGGCTGGGACAACTATTATCATCCTTATATTAACTTACCAACTCTTCGGCTCCTGTCAAATCTCTTGGAGGAATGGGGAAGGTCCTTGGTCTCTGGTCCTTGGTCTTTGGTCGGGAGGAGGAGATAAGGAAGTATGAAGGCAGAAGGATGAAGGAAGAGGGAGAGGAAGAAGAAGAGGGAGAGGAAGAGGGAGAGGAAGAGGAAAGACGCTTCAGCTGATTGCGGCCTGGGCGGCCGCGAGGCGGGCAACCGGTACTCTTGGGGGCGAGCAGCTCACGTAGTTGAGGCCGACCCGGTGGAAGAATTGGATCGATTCCGGGTCGCCCCCATGCTCTCCACAGATGCCCAGTTTGAGGTCCTTGTTGGTTTTCCGGCCGAGTTTGGCGGCGATTTCCACGAGTTGGCCGACACCGCTTTGGTCGATGGTTGCAAAGGGGTCTTGCGGGATTATATCCAGGTCCTTGTAGATGGGCAGGAAGCTGCCCGAGTCGTCCCGGCTCATGCCGAGTGTGGTTTGAGTAAGGTCGTTGGTGCCAAAGCTGAAGAATTGGGCGATATTGGCGATTTCGTCTGCCCGCAGAGCAGCCCGGGGCACTTCAACCATAGTGCCTACTAGGTATTTGAAATTAACTTTTTTGCGCGCCTTCACTTCGGCCGCCACACGGTGAATGATATCTATCTGGTGCTTCAACTCGCCTGAATACCCGATTAGCGGTACCATCACTTCGACTTCCACTTTTATCCGATTCTTGCCTGTGGATACCTGGGAAGCCGCTTCGAATATCGCTTGGGCCTGCATCTCGGTGATTTCCGGATAGGTGATGCCCAACCGGCAGCCCCGGTGTCCAAGCATGGGGTTTTGCTCGTGAAGAGCCTTGACGCGGTCCATTACAACGTCGGGTGAGACGCCGAGGGTTTTGGCGAGGGCTTTGCAGGAAGCCCTTTCGTGCGGGAGGAATTCGTGTAGTGGCGGGTCGAGCAGGCGAATGGTTACGGGCCGGCTACCCATTGCTCTAAATAGACCGACAAAGTCACGGCGTTGCAGGGGCAGGAGTTTTCTGAGCACCTTGCGACGTTCCTTTTCATTAGTTGCGAGAATCATTTCGCGCATGGAGGTTATGCGGTCGCCCTCGAAGAACATATGTTCGGTGCGGGTCAACCCGATGCCTTCGGCGCCGAGCGCTACGGCCCATCTTGCCTGGGCCGGTGTGTCGCAATTGGAGCGCACTTTCATGGTGCGCATGCTGTCGGCCCATTTCATAACCCGGTTGAAGAGTTGGTATGTGTAGCTTTTCTCGGGCTTGAGATTGCCGGCGATGACCTGATCGATTTCGGAAGGCGCGGTGTCAAGGTGACCGGGAAAAATTTCACCGGTTGTGCCGTCGATGGAAATGTCATCACCTTCCTTGAGAACTTTTCCTCCCGCGGACAAAGTTCCCTTTGTATAATCGATAACGACACCATGCGCTCCGCAAACACAGACCTTGCCCATCTGCCGGGCTACCAACGCGGCGTGCGAACTGACGCCGCCGCGCGATGTGAGGATTCCTTCGGCTGCTATCATGCCGTGGAGGTCGTCCGGAGAAGTTTCTACTCTGCACAAAATAACTTTTTTGCCGCTCCTCCACCACTGTTCGGCTTTGGTTGCGGTGAAGACGACTTTGCCTGTTGCGGCGCCGGGACCGGCGGGCAGGCCGACTCCAATCGATTTTGCCTTTTTGCGGCTCTTTTCGTCGAAAACAGGCGCAAGAAGAGTCGAGATGGAGTCTGCCGGGATACGTGTGATGGCGGTTTTCGAGTTTATGAGGCGTTCCTTTACCATTTCGACTGCGATGCGCACGGCGGCCAGCCCTGTGCGCTTGCCGTTGCGAGTCTGGAGCATGAACAGGGAATTGTCCTCAATGGTGAACTCGAAGTCCTGCATATCCGTAAAATGCTTTTCGAGAATGCGGCGAATTTTTTCGAGTTCCCGGTGGGCTTGGGGCATTTCCGAGGCGAGTTGCGCGATGGGTTTGGGGGTGCGAGTGCCTGCCACCACGTCTTCACCCTGAGCATTGATAAGATATTCCCCATAGAAGACCTTGTTGCCGTTGGCTGGGTCTCTGGTGAAAGCCACGCCTGTGGCCGAGGTGTCTCCCATGTTTCCGTAAACCATGGTCTGAACATTTACCGCCGTGCCCCATTCTGCCGGAATGTTGTATTTCTGACGATATACGATTGCCCTTTTGTTATGCCAGGAGCCGAAGACCGCACCCACGGCGCCCCATAGCTGGGCATAGACATCCTGCGGAAATGTTTGGCCCGTGCGTGCTTTTATCAATCGTTGGAAACGCCGGATAAGCTCTTTAAGGTGGGCGGCGGTAAGCATGCTGTCATCTTTTACCTTCACCTCTTTCTTGAGTTTGGACATGACATCGTCGAAGGGTTCGTGCTCGTGTTCACTGCGTGGCTGGACTCCCATGACAACGTCGCCATACATCTGAATAAAGCGCCGGTAGCAGTCGTATGCGAAACGAGGATTCCCTGTCTTGCGGCTGAGCCCTACGACCGTAATGTCGTTGAGTCCCAGGTTGAGGATGGTATCCATCATGCCGGGCATGGAATCTCTGGCGCCCGAGCGCACCGAAAAAAGCAAAGGATTTTTCGTGTTGCCGAACTTCTTGCCCATTTGTCTTTCGACCGAGGCCACGTTGGTCCTCACATTGGCTTCGAGGGTTTTAGGATAGGAATTGCCGTGTTCGTAATAATAGGTGCAAACCTCGGTGGTGATGGTGAACCCGGGGGGCACCGGCAAGCCGATGTTGCACATTTCGGCCAAGTTGGCGCCCTTGCCGCCAAGGAGCGGTTTCATGGCTGTTTTACCGTCGGTTTTCCTGCCGAAGGCATAGATATACTTTACCTTTTTCGAGGCGCTACGGGTGGAAGCAGAAGGTGCTTTTCGTGTTTTCTTTTTGCTGGCTTTGATGGGCATCTTCGATACTTTTGTTTACTTTTGAGTTTAAATTTTAAAGGCCGATTGTGGTGACTACCCAATCGGCAAGGGGCAATACAAAAGTGATTCTTTTCAAACTGTCAATGGAAACAACCAAAATATCCGAAAGGCTCCTGAGCGGACACGTTTGTGATTGCGATGGTAGCAGGGGTATAGCATTGGCCGCTCTCCAGTTCCGTTGTTAACCTGCTTTTTGGATCTAATCCGTTACGCTTTTACTTGCACCCATGCCCGATAATAAAGAAGAGCAGACAGCCCCGAAACCGGAAGTCGAACTTGTTTCGAAACAAGCTGCAGAGGATGATCAAAAGGGCAAAGGCGAAATGGGTTTCCTCGATCACCTGGAGGAATTACGCACCACAATAATCCACAGCTTCGTTGCCCTGGTCATCGGTTGCGCATTGGTAATGGCCGGCATCAAGTATTTCGCGGATGTGCTCAACTGGCCCCTCAACTTCGCCTTTGGGGATGAGGCGCATCGGGGTCTTGTGACGACAAGCCCGATGGCCGTCTTCGCGGTTATACTTCAGATCAGTTTTCTTGGAGGGTTTGCCATGGCGCTGCCTTTCATCCTGTATTTTGTGTCCTCCTTCATTTCACCAGGTCTGAACAAGAAGGAGTTGAAAATGTTGAAACCCGGTTGTTTTCTGGCTCTGTTGATGTTTTTGATCGGGGCCGCTTTCGCATACTTTGCTCTCGTTCCGGCCTCCCTCAAGGCTTCGATATTTTTTAACGACATGTTCGGCTACCAGTTATTCTGGTCTGCCGACCGATACTATGGCCTGCTCGTTCGGATGGTACTTGGGATCGGGCTCAGCTTCGAGTTTCCGTTGCTGATAGTGCTGTTGGTTTATATCGGCATTCTGGATACTGCCAAGCTCGTTGCTTTCCGGCCTTACAGCATCATCGTCTTCCTGGGTCTTGCGGCGGTAATTACGCCGACTACCGACCCATTTACCTTCCTGTTGCTGGCAGTGCCCATGAGTGTTCTTTACGAAGGTTCCCTGTATGCTTCCCGCCGGATCAGTCAACGCCGTTCAGAGCAAACCTTTGACGAAGAGTACGAGGAGTATGAGGAGGACGATGAGGATTAAGGATGAGGATGACGGTGAGGACTAACAATATTAGACGGATATGCTAATGCCGGAGAAGCATCTTCCCGAAATTACGTTCAAGGCCGTGGTGCTCGGGGTCGTGCTTTCTATGTTGCTGGCCGGTGCAAATGCCTATCTCGGACTTTTTGCAGGGATGACCGTCTCGGCATCTATTCCCGCGGCCGTAATCTCCATGGGCGTGCTCAAGTTGTTTCGGCGCTCCAATATTCTTGAGAACAATATCGTGCAGACGGCCGCCTCGGCTGGTGAATCGTTGGCCGCTGGAGTCATCTTTACCATTCCATCCCTGATACTAATGAACTACTGGGATGGATTCGGGTTTGACCAATATTGGACCATTACCGGCATCGCCGCCACCGGAGGATTGATCGGTGTGCTCTTCACCATCCCCTTGCGCAGGGCTTTGATTATCGAGGAAGATTTGCGGTTTCCGGAAGGCGTCGCAACCGCGGAGGTTTTGCGTTCAGGTGAGTCCGGGGCGGGCGGGTTGAAATACCTTGTACAGGCCGGATTAGCGGGCGCTTTTTTCAAAGTCGGCGCCGAGGCCCTGCGCCTCTGGGATGGGTTATTGAGTGTTACGAGCCGGATCGGAAACACCTTTGCCAGTTTTCAGTTTAACTTGTCACCAGCCCTCCTGTCAGTTGGCTACATAGTCGGGATCAATATCGCCGTACTTGTATTTATGGGAGGCGCACTTGGCCGCTGGATAGCATTGCCGCTTCTGGCTCCATTCTACATTGGTGAGGTTCCGCTTGATGTGGCCGGCGATCCCGCGGCAACGGTAAACTGGCTGCACAACAACGTTATAAAATATATCGGCGTTGGCGCAATGGTGGTGGGCGGTCTCTGGGCGCTCGTAAACCTGCGAAAGTCGCTTTTCAAGGGCGTCCGCTCAGGGCTGGATGTGTATAAAAAGCTGCGCTCAGAAGGCACTTCCGCCATCGACCGGCGGGAAATGGATATACCACTGGTCTGGGTTGGCGCGGCACTGATCGTGTCCATCATACCCGTCTTTGCCATTTATTTGACCGTGGTGCAAAACGTGGCCGTCACGGCATTCATGGCCGTGTTGATGCTCGTAGCGGGTTTCTTATTCTCGGCGGTGGCCGCGTACATGGCAGGTTTGGTCGGGTCTTCCAATAACCCTATATCCGGGGTCACCATCGCCACGGTCCTGTCTGCTTCACTATTGCTGTTCGTGCTTCAAAGAGCCGGAGTGAATGTCGGTCCCGCCGCGGCGATATTCATCGGCGCGGTGGTGTGTTGCGCCGCCGCCATCGGGGGCGACAATTTGCAAGACCTCAAAACCGGCCGCCTCGTCGGAGCAACCCCTTGGAAACAACAGGTGATGCAGGTCGTTGGAGTATTAGCCGGGTCGGTTGTGATGATGCCGGTCTTATGGATGCTGCACCGTCGCTACGGCATCGGCATGGACACTCATTTGCCGCCCGAACTGCAAGGCCATGCCTTGGAAGCGCCCCAGGCCGGCCTGATGGCCAACATTGCCCGCGGCGTATTCAACCAGGACCTTCCCTGGAACCTGGTGGCCATAGGCGCCGGCCTGGCCGTTGCAATCATTTGCCTGGACAGGTTTCTGGAGCGCAGGGGTTCCACCTTCCGCGCTCCGGTTTTGGCAGTGGCCATCGGCACCTATCTTCCATTTCACCTGACAACACCAATCCTCCTTGGCGGTCTGCTCTCCAGGTTTACATCGGGCCGATCCGCTACCGGAAACCAGGAGGAAATAAATCAAAAAGGCCTGCTCTTTGCATCCGGCCTGATTACCGGAGAGGCCCTGGTCGGCATTCTGCTGGCAGTTCCCCTGATGCTAAATGAACTCTCGCGGTTCAACATTCCGACCGAATACGCGCTCTTCAAGACTCCGCCTCTCGGCCCCTGGCCCGGCGTCCTCCTCCTGGCCGCCCTCTGCGTGTGGCTCTACAAAATCGCCAAAATTCCCAATGACAGTAAAAATAGTCTAGGATAAGTCCTTTGTTTTTGGACATTGGTCGGTGGAAAAAAGTATAAGAATTCAAAAGTTGAAGGGTTTCGCTCGCAATCACGCTTCCCCGCATTAGAGTATTATTTCAGCCAGTCGATCTTGATCTCGCGTTTCACGGACGCTAACTCGCTGTAGCCAGTTGGCAGAGATCTCGCCGGGTGGCGGCCAAGGTCGAGTGGCACCCGATACGGAATAAGGAAGAGGATTATTCTATAAATAAGGAAGCAGTGCTACGGGAATCTACAACAAAAGGAAATGTTTTTTCCTGGTTTGACCGAGCAAAGGGAAGTTCAGCAATAAATGTTACATACTACCGATTTGATTATCTAATAACGATTGATAAGTTTGACAGATTACAATGAAAACCTAAAATTTGATCGATATAAGTTAGTAGCTATATTTAACGATTATGAAAGTTCATATTGGAAATCTCGGATAACTATATGAATTAACCGCATTAGTGGTTCAAGGCAATCTTCACTAGTCGAGAGATTCTCTCTCATAAAACAAATTGTAAATACCCAATGAGCAAAGTACTAAGTTATTATCAGGACTTCGGAGAAGGCATTGGGCGAAATTGTGATTACCGTTACGCTGTCATTAAAGAGCATTTACCTAACGATGCCCCATTCAATGTCCTGGATGTGGGGAGCAATATGGGCTATTTCAGCATAAAAATTGCCACTGATTTTGATGCCTATGTATATTCGCTAGAGTTAGAGCCAATAGACTATATCTTCCACGTTGATGAGTTGGTCCGTCGGCGCATATTTAATAATTACGTGGGCCAATGCCGGATAACCAAAGAAATCGTCTATGATTTATTTAAATATGGCCATTGCTTCGATGTGGTCTTGCTTTTGAGTATTGTGCATCATTTCAACTACGATTTTGAAGACTGGTGTAAGAATCTTGGACAGTTTATATCGCATTCTCGATTATGCTTTTTCGAACTCCCGAGTTTGCTAGACTTCCAAGGCATTCAATCCATAGATAAATTTAAAAGTTGGTATCAAAAATACGATAGCAATCATTATGAAGAGATATTGAAAGATGTATTACAAGTCGCAAATATTTCTAATTGTGCAATTGAAACGTTGAGAGGTTCCATGGAATCGGAGGACAATAAAGACCTACGGCATCTTATTGTTGTTAGAAATAATGATTTATCCATAACCCACAAAACGCAACAAAACGTCTTAACATGGTCTCGGCCTAAAGGAATATTCATGGTATATCCGGAATACAAAGGAGGACAAAAAAGAGTGGCTGATTTAAAGCGATTTATATCGTTTCAAAATGCTCGCGTTCACAGACGCCTAAAACGGATTTTAGGTCGACAAAAATAAAAGATTTAATTTTCAAATCATCAGTTTGTCGGAAAATCAAAGTTTGTTTAAGAAAATATTTGCCGGAAAACGACTTAAATACGGATTTACCAATCATACCATACTCAAAAATGGAAAAGTATTTAAACGTTACATTGGTGGAAATGCCGTTTCTCGAATGTAAATCGAAGTTTGTGCCTTGAATGAAATTCAAGGTAGGGTCAAAGTTCCGAAACTAAGATCACAAGATAAAAAAATCTTAAAATTAGCATGGATTTAATTATTGGAATCCATGCCACGGAGTTACTTCGAAGTAAAGGTATGAGCGCATCCAGTTTTTATGTGGGAAAGCATTGCGAGACTTGCAAGGTCTTTCCCTGGACGTTCTTAGGGGCAAGGTGCCAGGCAATGGTCCAGTAATAGTCCATGGCGATTATAACATTAATAATCTTTTAATATCTGAAGATTTTTCACAAATACTTGCTGTGTTGGATTAAGGACAGACCCATTTAGGAAGAAATTAGAGGATTTGTGTTGGTACGAATGTGTATTGCAAACTAGCACCCCTCAAGCATCGGAATTGATGGATGCTTTCTTCGATGGTTATGGAGAGGCTCCTCCCAGGACAGAACGTCTGGAGGGCATGCTTAACCGTTTTTATGAAATTATTGAGGAGGCAAAAAATCTAAATGACGAAAATCAGTCTTATTTTGGCAGAACAAGCGCTTGATTACGGAAGATTTTCAACACTAAAGTCCCTTCACGGTATCCTCGCGCTCTCCTCGAAGGTAGCGGACGACGTCTGTGACATCAATGACCAAGGACGCCGCGTTAATCGCCATCAGGGCGCGGATCCAAATACCGAAAAAATCTTCAGTGGGAATTTGAACGAGCCGCAACCAGAGGAAAAGGAGCAGGGGAAACCAAAAGATGTGTCCTAGGCCTAAAAGACGCGTGTATCCGGAAAGTCCGGTCAGAATCGTCATCAAAATCATGCTCGCCATAAAGGCGCCCAAGACAACCTGCGCCTCGAAACGCTGGATGAAATAGAGAGGTATAATTGCGTTCGCGGCGGCGAGGAGCATGAGCCACGGCTTCCAGTAAATGGGCATCTGCATCAAGCCTTTATTAAACTTTATGAACGCTCGCATGTTTAATTATTTGACCCGGACGTAGGTGAAAACGGCAGGGCTATAATGGGTTCCGGCTTCAATGCCGGTATGAGGTATAGCCTTCTTAATTATTCGCCTTGATTGCGGCGGCGGCGTTGATCGACCAGGACGACGCTGAACATATTCAGGGCCAGCCAAAAGACCGCTGTGAGGCAGGAGGCGGTAATGACGGCAAATATGGTGATGTTGGGTTCTGTTCTAGCGGGCACAAACCCCCTCAGCACCCATGAGAAAAAGATGAACCAGAGAATGGTCAGAACTATGATGAATGCGGCGTGGCGGCGGTTGATCAGGGGCTTGTCGGGATTGTCCATGAGTGACCGTTTGAAAGAAATCGAGGATGATTTGTCGATAAAAAAATAATTTTCATAAGAAAGTGAAAGGAAGTCCTTCTATCGTTCGACTAACTCACGGAAGGCAGGGCATAGAGTAAGGATTGAGTCAAAAGGATGAAGAGAATACGCTTCGTTACGGAATAAAAGTGTTTGGAAATGATCTTATTTTACAGTACAAGGAGATACAGACAGTGAATTTAAATATATTAATCCCTGGGGTAAAGCGAAGGGCCGGAAAAGCCTTCCTGGCGGGAGCGATGGTGGTTATTGCGTTGCTGGCATGCGGATTCAAGCCCGTCAGCGTTACCGTTGAGGATAATCTGGCTCTGAAAGGTTACGATACGGTCGCATATTTCACCGTTGGCAAGGGGGTGGTGGGCAGCCCAATTTACTCGGTCGAGTGGGGTGGGGCTGTATGGCGCTTCAGTTCAAAAACAAATATGAGGCTGTTCCGGGAAAACCCGGAAAAATATGCTCCGCAGTTCGGAGGCTATTGCGCTATATACATTGCTGACAATCAGGTCGTCAGTTGCGACCCGGAGGCTTTCTTAATCGTGGACAACAAGTTATATATCTTGCTCAATCAGAGATTGCAAAAAATCTGGGAGAGAAATCTCCGGGAAAATATCGGCGCAGCTGAGAAAAACTGGTCGCACCTTATGAGCGCCTGGAGAGCGACCGAAAGGAAATAGGGGATACGACACTATATGGCCGCTGATTTTGCCATCTGGTCGAGCAAGCGTGTGTTGGCCTCGGTCAATGCTTCATTTTTCCGCAGCAATTTATTTTCGAGTTCAAGGGTTTTCTCATGTAACTGGCGGATTTGCTTTCGCAGATCAAAGAGAGCCTTTTCCTTGCGGCGAGTTCTGGCAAAGCTTTCGATGTTGTTGGTGATGGTGCGCCGCAGGACTTTAGCCGAGAATGTCCCTTTTTCCAGGTAGTCATGGACGCCGCGTTTCATGGCCTGCACGGCGATCGATTCATTTCCGTGGCCGGTAAGCATGACCACGGGCAGGTATATTCTTCCGAACTGGCCTACCAGGTCGTCCAGGAATTCCATACCGTTGGAGCCGGGCAGATCGAGATCGAGCAAAATACAGTCGAGTGTGCAGGTGTGACAATATTTCATGCCCGCTTGGGAATTTTCAGCTTCAAACACCAGGTATTCGTAGTTAGGATCCTGCCTTAAGATGTGCCGGTACAGCTCCTGGTAGTCAGGGTTATCCTCGATAACCAAAATGGTGCGTTTTACTTTATCCGGCATAATAGTATTTGGCGTAAAGCTTGCGCTTTACGTCTATGAAGTCATGGCCCAAACAGAATTTATTCCTTACACCATGTAAAATCGGAGGCGGGACAGGTATCTTTAACGCCTCGAAACGTTAAATTAATTTCCGCCGTAAATGGCCATGGGACCGAGTTCTTCCTCGATGCGGAGAAGTTGGTTATATTTAGCCACGCGGTCGGATCTGCAGAGGGAGCCGGTCTTGATCTGGCCGGCGTTGGTCGCCACTGCGATATCGGCGATTGTGGTGTCTTCGGTCTCGCCGGAACGGTGGGAAATCACTGCGGTGTAGCCGGCTTCTTTGGCCATTTCGACGGTGTCCAGGGTTTCGGTGAGAGTTCCGATCTGGTTGACCTTGATCAGGATCGAGTTGGCCACACCCATTTCGATGCCCTTCTTCAGAAATTTGCGGTTGGTTACAAAATTGTCGTCGCCGACCAATTGGATTTTGTTGCCCAGGGCGTCTGTGAGTTTTTTCCAGCCGGCCCAGTCATTTTCCGCGCAGCCGTCTTCGATGGAGATTATCGGATACTTTCTGAGCAGACGCTTGTAGAAAGCCACCATCTCCTCGGCGGTTCTCACGGCGCCATCGGATTTTTTGAAAATGTATTTCTTCTTTCGCGTATCGTAAAACTCGCTGGCCGCCACATCTATGGCGATAAAAATTTCCCCGCCCAGCTTGTAACCTGCCGTCTTGATGGCTCGGGCGATGACCTCAAGGGCCGCCTCGGTGGAGGCAAGTTCGGGGGCAAAACCGCCTTCATCGCCTACCGCCGTTGAGAGGCCCTTAGCTTTGAGCACACCCTTGAGTGTGTGAAAGACCTCGGCGCCCATGCGCAGAGCTTCGCGAAAGCTTTCCGCCCCCCTTGGTACGATCATGAACTCCTGGAAATCGATGGGCGCATCGGAATGGGCGCCACCGTTCAAGATGTTCATCATTGGCACTGGCAGCACCTTGGCATTGGACCCGCCCAAATACCGATACAACGGCATTTCGAGGGCCGCGGCCGCGGCTTTGGCATTTGCCAGCGATACGCCCAGGATTGCGTTGGCGCCCAGCTTGCGCTTGTTGGCAGTGCCGTCGCGCCGTATCATAACGCTGTCCACCGCCACCTGGTCTGTGGAATCCATTCCGATAAGCAAGGGAGTGAGAACCCTGTTAACGTTCTCGACGGCTTTGAGCACGCCCTTGCCAAGGTAGCGCTTCCTGTAGTCAACGCCCCTTGGAGCCGTCTTGGCTATCAAGGAACCGTCACGCAGTTCCAAGGCCTCATTGGCGCCCGTACTTGCCCCTGAGGGCACGGCGGCACGGCCGATGACACCGCATTCCAGCTCGACATCGACCTCGATAGTAGGATTGCCCCGCGAATCGAGAATCTCTCTTGCCCGTATATCAACGATTGTAGTCATGGTTGCATACTCCTAACCAGGGAGGGCGCAAAATGTCAATTGAGATTGGGCAGGGGAAAGGATAGAAGTTCAAAAGTTCAAGAGTTTAAAGGTTCAAAGTGACCAAAGACAAAGGACCAAATACCGTCCTTAGTGTCCTTCAGTCAGGGCTCCGGGGCGGCGGGGGTCGGAGGCGCCGTAGAGGCGGCCGTCTATGCGCATTATGCTTTGGGTGGCGCCCATGGCGTTCTGCGTGCTGATTTTATGCCCTTTAGCTTCGAGGAGACGGATGGTGTCGAGGCTTAAACCTTTCTCCATGCGCAATTCGTCGGGCAGCCACTGATGATGCACGCGCACCGCGCTTGTGGCTTCGGCGATGTTCATTCCATGGTCGATGACGTTGACGATTAATTGCAGCACCGTGGTGATGATGCGGCCTCCGCCGGGGCTGCCGGTGACAATGAATGGTTGGCCGTCCTTCAACACGATGGTCGGGGTCATCGAACTGAGCATACGTTTGCCGGGAGCGACAGCGTTGAACTTGCCGCCGATTAGTCCATAGGCGTTTGGGACGCCGGGTTTGGCCGAAAAGTCGTCCATTTCGTTGTTTAAGAGGATGCCTGTTTCAGGCACGACGTGGCGGCTGCCGTAGCTGAAGTTGAGGGTATAAGTGTTGGCCACGGCGTTACCCCAGCGGTCTATGACAGAGAAATGTGTGGTTTCGGAGCTTTCCTGGAAATACATCGGTTTGCCGGGCTGTATGGAATCGCTCGGAGTAGCCTGTTGCAGGTCCAATTGCCGGCGAAGCGTATCGGCGTAGGCTTTTGAGATGAGACCTGCCACCGGTAGATCGTTGAAGTCGGGATCACCAAGATAGCGGGAGCGGTCGGCATAGGCGCGCTTCATACACTCCGCGAGCAAGTGTATGGATGCCGCCGAGTTGTGTCCCCATTCTCCAAGTGGATATGGTTCGAGTAGATTGAGCATTTGAATGAGGTGCACGCCGCCGCTGCTGGGAGGCGGCATGGAGACAATTTCGTAACCCCGGTAAACTCCGCGCACCGGTTGACGTAATACTGGGTTGTAATCTGACAGGTCTTCACGAGAAATGAGGCCTCCGTTAGCCTTCATTTCGGCAACGATTTTGCGGGCGATCCATCCTTCATAAAAAACCCCGGGTCCATCCCGTGCGATAGAGCGCAGGCTCCTGGCTAAATCCGCTTGCTTCCAGATTTCACCGGGCTGGTAGGCTGATCCACCGCGTTTGTAATAAATTTTCATTGCGGCCGGTGAGGAGCTGAAACCCTCTTTAGCATTGAGCATGGAGCGGTGCAGTTCATCGGTCACCGGAAAACCGTTTTCGGCCAACTCGATTGCCGGCTGCAGTGCCCGCGAAAGCGAGATCGTGCCGTATTTTTCCAGGGCCATGGCAAGTCCGCGCACCGTCCCCGGCACTCCGACGGCCAGATGGCTGTAACGGCTTTTTTGGGGATCGGCATCGCCGTTTTCGTCAAGAAACATGTCGCGTCGGGCAGCACCCGGGGCTTTTTCCCGATAATCGATCGCCACGGTTTCGCCCTCGTTGGCCAGGTGGACGATCATGAATCCGCCGCCACCGATATTGCCCGCGCGCGGCAAGGTGACGGCAAGGGTGAACCCAACCGTTACGGCAGCATCCACTGCGTTGCCTCCCTCTTTAAGAACCTCGAGACCCGCCCTTGTGGCGAGAGCTTCCTGGCTTGATACCATACCCTGTTTGGTCGCGACGGGATGAAAGATCGCGGCCTCGCTGTGAATAATTTGCTCGCGCGCAAAAAGACCCGGCAACCCCGCTATAAAAAAAAGCGCAGACGTGAATATCTTGGAGGTTATAATATTCATTGGTGTTCTATATTGCAAAAACTGACTTGTCGCATACTATAATGATATGCGAAAATATCAAAGATGGAAGTACGGGAAATCCTCCGTATACTGCGTGAAGACGGCTGGTATGTTTCCCGAACGCGGGGTAGCCACCGCCAACTGAAACACCCAGAGAAGCGAGGCAAGGTGACGGTTTCCGGAAAACCAAGAGTTGATATTCCTCCCGGAACCCTTAAAAGTATTTTGAAACAGTCAGGATTAGAAAAATGAAATATGCCATTGTGATAGAAAAGGGTGAGACATCATGGGGTACCTATGTCCCGGATTTACACCCGGTTGCGTTGCCGTGGGAGAAACTCGGGAAGAAGCGGTGCAACTCATCCGGGAAGCGATAGAATTTCATCTGGAAGGTATTCGAGAGGATGGAGAATCGATTCCGTTGCCGCACTCCGAGACGGACTACGTTGAAATCCAGAGCGTATAATATTCCAAAGAGAACGTGCTGATCTTTTGGATATTATCCAGTTGGTAGTTTCCCTTTAAGAAATGGAGCGGTGGGGCTGCGTTTGCAATTCAGGAGGCCGCGGACGTCGCCTTGGTAGAGGATTTCGCCGCCGCGGTCGCCGCCTTCGGGGCCGATTTCGACTACGTAGTCGGCTTCGGCGATGAGATCGAGGTGGTGCTCGATTACGATTACCGTGTGGCCCCGGTCCACGAGGCGGTGCAGTAATTCGATGAGTTTTTCGCAGTCGCTGAGGTGCAGGCCTATGGTGGGTTCTTCAAGGAGGTAGAGGTTTTTCGGGCTGATTCCGAGCGCGCGGTCCTTGACGCTTTGCAGGCCTTTCGCCAATTCGCTAACGAGCTTGAGCCGCTGTGCTTCGCCGCCGGAGAGGGTGGGGCTGCTTTGGCCCAATGTCAGGTATCCCAGGCCGGTTTCGACCATGAGTTCGAGGATGGCCTTGAGGCGGCTGTGGAAGGCGAAGAATTCGGCCGCTTCGGAAAAGGTCATTGCCAATACTTCGGTAATGTTTTTGTCCTTCCAGCGGATTTCATCAAGCTCGGCGCTGTAGCGTCTGCCGTCGCATTCCTCGCAAGTGATGTAGGTGTCGGGCATGAAACTCATGGCGAGCTTGATACGTCCAGCGCCCTTGCATTTTTCGCAGCGTCCGCCCTTTGTGTTGAATGAAAAGGTGCCGGCCGAGTAGCCGTGGATGCGTGACTCGGGCAGGGTTTGAAAGAACCGCCGGATGTGATCGAAGGCCCCGATGTATGTGGCCGGTGTGGAACGCGGGGTCTTGCCTATGGGGCTGTGGTCAACTTCGATTACGTGACGAAAGGTGTGCGCGTTTACCACTTGACGGAAGGCCGGGGAGGAGCCGGGGTCCCCGTTCATGAGGTTGCGATCCGGGAAGTTGCGCCAGTTCAACCGTGGGATATTGTGTCGCGATGCATAATTGGCCGCAGGCTTTAGCAAGTCGCGGATGAGCGTGGACTTGCCGGCTCCTGAAAGGCCGCAGACCATTATCAGGCGGCCAAGGGGCAATAGCAGGTCGCCGCCCTTTAGATTGCGCAGGGCGGTTTTACCGACATAAAGCCATGAACCATTATTGCCGTTTACCGATCGGCGGCGCGGATTGAATGGATCGGGCAGGGGGCGGTAGCTCCCGCGCAACGGATGTATCAGACCATTCTTCAGGTAACGTCCGGTTAGTGAGTTTTTGTTTTTGAGTAACTGCGGCAGTGGGCAATTGGCGAGCAGTTCTCCGCCGTGGACGCCGGCTCCAGGCCCAAGGTCGATAATACGGTCGGCCATGCGCATAGTTTCTTCGTCGTGCTCAACGATGAGGAGGGAATTTCCATTGGCGCGGAGCCCTTCGAGAGTGCGCATGAGCCGCGCATGGTCCCGTGCGTGTAAACCGATGGACGGTTCGTCGAGAACGTAGAGCACTCCGGAAAGATTGGAGCCGAGTTGCGCGGCCAGGCGGATGCGTTGAGCCTCGCCGCCGGAAAGGGTCGTCGTGGCGCGGTCGAGTGTCAGGTAGTCAAGTCCCACACGCTTTAGAAACTTCAGGCGCTCCTCAATCTGCGGTAATACCTCGGTGATTATCGCCCGGGCGCGCCGGTCAAGTTGTAGATCGCGCATCGTTTCCAGCAATTTGTCCGGACTCAGGCATAATAATTGTGGCATGGAGAGAGCCTCACCGCCTCGCCGATAGAGTTTGACCGCCCGGCTTAATGGGTTAAGGCGTTCGCCTCGGCAATCCGGACACACAGAGCCGTGGTCCAGCTCTTCGATGCCTTCTGGAAAATCCTCATCGCCGGCCATCCAACCGTAGATGCGGCCGTGACCCCGGCACGTGGGGCACCACCCCTTAGGCGAGTTCCAGGAGAAGTGTTTGGGGTCGAGTTCGGGATAGGATTCACCGGTGACCGGGTCGGTGCGCCGGGTGGAAAACCAGGAAAGGATTTTGCCGCTTTTGGCGGCCAGGAAACAGGAACCTTTGCCAAGTTCTAAAGCGGTCTTTAAATCTTTTAAACTTTGGTCTTTGGACGAGGGTCTTTGGTCAATGGTCCGGGGTTCGATTTGTGTGACGACTGCTTCGATGTCGTGTTCGCGGTAGCGGTCGAGTTTCTGAAAGCGTTCAGGCTCCACGTATGCTCCGTCCACTCGCAACAAAATAAATCCCTGTTTGCGCGCCCAGTCGGCCAAGGGCTGGTGGTGGCCCTTTCGGCCCCGGACAAGTGGCGAGCAAAGATAGAGCAACTTCGTGCGTTTTTTAACATGGGCGGCCAGAATTTTCCGCAAACGTATCAGCAGTGCGGCGGGCTTCATCGCCGCTAACTGTTCACCGGTCACGGGGCTGTGTTGCACCCCGATACGCGCGTAAAGCAAGCGCAGGTATTGCGCCACCTCTGTTATGGTAGCCACGGTGGATTTGCCTGTACCGTGTGTTACCCGTTGCTCGATGGCCACTGTCGGCGGAATATTTTGCAGACTATCGATGTCCGGCCTTGGCAGTTGCTCGGCAAACTGCCGGGCCCATGGGGACATTGACTCCATGAACCTCCGTTGCCCTTCCGCGAAGATGATGTCGAAGGCCAGGGAGGACTTGCCCGAACCCGAGACGCCGGTGATGACAGATATTTGACCGAGAGGAATGCGCAGGGAAAGGTTTTTGAGATTGTTCTCGCGAGCGCCGGTTAATTCTAAACATTCATGGGAGTTTATTGTAAAGGGGGCTGGCGGTTCAGCGGCTATGAGCGCGGGTGCGGCCGGAAAATGAGCCAAGGCTCTCGATTTTTGAAAATGACTTGGGACGGCGGATTTTTCCGTACGGTTTTTATATCCGTCAAAAAGAGCACGGGCCAGAAAAGGTGCGCTGGGCGTCTTCCGGCCGGCCAACTTTTCCGGCGTACCCGCGAAAACAATTTTTCCGCCCTTTTCTCCCGCTCCGGGGCCCATCTCTATCACCCAGTCAGCCGTTTTCAGAATGTCGAGATGGTGCTCAATAACGACGAGACTGTGCCCCAGTTCGACCAGCCTTTGCATAACACCTATAAGCTGTTTAACGTCGTCGCGGTGAAGACCCGTGGTCGGCTCATCGAGCAACAGCAGAGATGGGCTGTCATTTCTGCCTAGGCGGCAAAGATATTTAACCAATTTGAGGCGTTGGGACTCGCCGCCGGAAAGCGTGTTGAGCGGTTGGCCGAGAGGCAGGTAGCCGAGCCCGACTTCCTGCAGAGTCGCCAGCCGTTTGCGTATTTTCGGCTCGCCTGCGAAAAATTCTACCGCGTCGGATACATTCATTTCGAGCAAGTCTGCAATCGACCTGCCGCGCATGGTTATGGCCAGCACCTCGGGCTTGAACCGGCGGCCATCGCACTCCGGGCAGGTGACATAGACATCTGCCATGAACTGCATTTCGATACGCTCATAGCCCAGACCCCTACAATGTTCACAGCGCCCTCCACCGCTGTTGAAGGAGAAATGCGAGGCAGTCAATCCCGACGCGACCGCCTCATCGGCGTTTGCGTAGAGTATGCGGATGGATTCCCATGCCTCGGTGTAAAGGACTGGATTGGAACGAGGCGTGCGGCTGATGGGTGACTGATCGACCAGTACCACTTCGTTCAAATCAAAATTCAGGTCGATCCCCTCAATCCGGGCCGGGTCTTCCACGGGTTTTCCAATTTTCGCTTTTATGCCCTGGCAAACAATGTTGTCGAGCAGGGTCGATTTTCCCGAACCGGAAACCCCGCTAATACATACCAGACGTTGCAATGGTAATCGAAAAGACAGGTTGCGGATATTATGCTTGGAGGCCTTGCGGAATGACAGATGCGATGTTCCATTGGACGCCGCCGGCTTGCGGCCGTTTTTTCCTATCCGCACGAGTCTTCTGGCCGGCACGGGAATTGTTTTACGGCCGGCCAGGTAAGCGCCGGTGATGGAATCTTTTCTGTTAAGGAGTGTGCGCAGGTTGCCGGCAAAGGTCAGCTCACCGCCGCCCGATCCCGGCCGAGGTCCCAGCTCTATGATATGGTCAGCCGCACGCATGATGGCCTCGTCGTGCTCGACCACGACCACCGTATTGCCCTGCCCGGTGAGGTTTTGCAGGATTTCGATAAGCCGGTCGATATCGCGCGAATGCAGCCCGATAGATGGCTCGTCGAGGACGAATAGGGTGTCCACCAGCGAGGTGCCCAGGCAGGAGGTAAGATTGACTCGCTCGACTTCGCCTCCGGAAAGGGTGCGCGATGTGCGGTCAAGTGTGAGGTAACTTAGTCCGACCTGTTCGATATATTTCAGGCGCGTCAGGATGGACTCGGCGGCTATATCGACTTGGATGCGGCCGGTGGGTTTATGGTGTTTTTGCAGGAGGGCGAGCAGGGCGCTTACCGGCAGCCGATAGAGTTCGGGGAGGGTGCGGCCCCGCCACTTCCAATTAAGAGCTTCGGGCTGCAGGCGCATGCCCGAGCAATCCGGACAGGTAATGTAGGCCCTGTATTTGGAAAGGAATACCCGGATGTGCATCTTGTAGGTGTTGCTCTCGAGCCAGTTGAAAAAACGCTTCACCCCATACCAGGCCTTTGGCCATTCCCTTCCGTCTTCCCCGTAACCGGGATCGCCTTCAATAACAAAATCGGCTTGTTCTTCAGTTAGGTCGCGGTATGGAATATCAGCGGGGATGCCCACGCGCCGGCAGGCCTTGAGAAGGTCGCGACGGCTCTCGCTGTAAACGTTGCCCGCGAAAGCCCGTATCGCACCATCGCGCAAGCTCAGGGAGTGATCGGGGATGACCAGTCTGTAGTCTATCTTGATGATGCGGCCGAAACCCCTGCATTCCGGACATGCGCCGAGGGGCGAATTAAAGGAAAATAGCGCTGGTGATGGCCGGCGGAAACGGTGGCCGGTCGCCGGGGAATTAAGACCCTCGGAATAACAGGCCAATAGGTTTCCATTTGCCGAAAACAACGAAAGCTCGCCCTGGCCGAAGTGCAGGGCGGTTTCTGTCGACTCGATAAAGCGGGATCGCACATCAGACCGCACTTTAAGGCGATCCTGAACGACATAGAGCTTTGCCAGCCCTTCCGGGCCGCATGCCTCTATCTCATCCAGTTTTTGAATGCCCGCAGGGGTTATAATACGGGTATAACCCTGGCCACGCAGAGATTTTACTATGTCTTCCCAGGAAAAATTATCTGGTAAATGTACGGAGAAAACCGGCAGGACTATCCGTCCCGCGAACCGTGACAGCACTTTTTTCCAAATGCTCTGCGGATTGTCGTCATCGATTTTTTCTCCCGTATCCGGATCAATGAGTTCGGCCAGGTGACAAAACCACACTTTGAAAAAGTCGCATAGTTCGGTCATTGTGCCCACAGTCGAACGCGAGGTTTTGACCGTGTTGCCCTGCTCGATGGCGATGGAGGGACGAATATTTTCGATACCGCCGACACGGGGCTGGTCCAGCATTTCCAGAAACTGCCTTACATAGGGACTGAAGGTCTCGACGTAGCGGCGTTGACCTTCGGCATGCAGCGTTTCGAAGACCAGCGAGGACTTACCCGTCCCGCTCAATCCGGTAACCACGATTAGCCGGCCCAGCGGCAGGTCGAGATCGAAGCCCTTCAGGTTGTTCTGTCGAACTCCCCGCAGGCGAATATGTTGTTTTTGCTTTGCCTTCACGGCGATTAGGGAACCACTAATTGACACTAAAAATCACTAAAAATGAATAAGTGAAGATTAGCGAGGATTAGTGGTTTGATCTTCTTTTTGTGAACTCTTGAACCTTTATTATAGTAATGGCCTTTTGTAAAAAAGCTTAATATAAAGGGAACCTGATTATCATATTGCCTATCCGTTATATATAACAAGTTGCGATGAATTCCGGAATAGCCCTGCGCTCCTTTTTAACTCTCCTGTGCCTGCTTGCCGGCTCGGTTCTGGCCGCCCAGGACATTTCCGAGATCAGCAGTCCGCAACTCACTTATGATATCGGAGTCCGGGAAGCTGAAAAGTTTTTCGAGCGGAAATCATATGCGTCGGCATATGAAATATATATAACGATCAGCGAATTTCATTCCCTGACCGAAGAACAGGAGCGCTGGGTAACCTTTCGCACGGCCGATGCCCGGTGGCGGGACGTGGCTTCGACCCGCCGCTTCGACACCTCTGTACTGGAGAAGGCCCGGGAAACTCTGGGTGATCTCCTGCGCGAAATTGAACGAGAAGAGCCGCCGTTGCAGCAACTTTGGGCTTATATCAACGAATCGCTGGGAGATTCCTGGTGGTTGCCGCGTCATTCCCGAAATTGGGCATCGGCTTGGGTGCATTACCAGAAGGCGCTTGAGTGGTGGGCGGGTTCCCGCGAGTTGGAAACCGCCCGGCAGCGTTACTTGGACATCGTTTGGCGTGCGTCGAGTCCCCCGGAGCCCCAGCCGTATTACTACTACGGTTTTTATGGAAACTGGTTGCCGCTGCCGGTCCTCGAAAATGTTCTTAAAATTTCAGACGATCCACATGACCTGTCACGTGCGCATTATCTCATGGCCGTGTCCCTTCGCCAACGCGGGGGGCGGTCTCAGATGCAGATTCGGGTAGGTGTGGAGTTCGAAGCGGCCCTGCAGATTGGGAAAGATTCCGAGTGGTATGATGACGCCCTTTTCAACTACGCCCAGTGGGCCGCTCAGAACGGTCATTATTATTATGATGATAACGGCGACCTGCAATCGGAGCCCGATTATGATAAGGCACTTTTACTTTACCGGCGCTTACAGGCGGAATTCAGCAAAGGCGAATCCCGATATTTCAATCAGGCCCGGGCGGCTGTCGAATCGATAACCCAACCCAGCCTCACCGTGATCGTGACCCATGCCTTCAATCCCGGCGCCGAGGTGCAATTTCAGGCGCAATGGCGCAATCTCGAAACGATCGAAATAGCGATCTACCCGATCAACCTGGCTGCCGACGTGAATTTCAAAGATCCCGACCACGGCCCCTGGCAATGGACCGAGGCAGTCGATGTGTCGGACCGGGAAGCTTGGAAGACGCTGACATTGGACAGTAAACCGAAACGGGATTACTATCCAATGTCGGAAACAGTGCGGATGGACACGGAAATACCTGCCGGAGCCTACATTGTCGTCGCATCCGGCGACGGCGAACAGGCTCGAGAATTGTTGTTGGTGACCGACGCTACGCTGGTCTTGAAATCAAGTAAACAGCAGGCTCTCGGATATTTCTGCGATGCCGTCAGCGGCGCTCCAATAGCGGACGCCTCCTGGTTGGTGTGGGAGCGTGTTAGAAAAGGCAGAACTTGGCAGTGGCGCCGCCATACCCTGGACGCCGGAGGAGAGGACGGTCTGGGAGTTTTTCAATTCGGTGGAGATGCAAACCTTCGTGAATTATTCATCTCTGCCATCCGGGACGACAAACAGGCGTTTGCGCTCACCACCGGCATTCATTCCAGCTATCAACAGGAATTCAAATGGCGTGTCTATGCATACACCGATCGGCCCGCTTACCGGCCCGACGAGACGGTTAACTGGAAAGCCATCGCGCGGCAATACGACGGCCTCTCCTACCATGTCCCGGTCGATGCCCGCCTGAGATACGAAATTCAGGACCCGCGCGGAGCCAAGGTGGAAGAGGGGACCGCAACCCTCAATGATTTCGGCTCCCTCTGGGGAAAATTATCCCTGGATTCAGGAATGCCCCTCGGGCCATATACGATTAATTTCTTCGATACCGGGACCGGTACTAACATTGGCCAGGCAACACTGTTTCGGCTCGAAGAATACAAGCTCCCGGAGTTTAAGGCCGAAATCCGTCTCGGAGAAGTCGATCGGGACACTCCAGTTGCCTTCCGTATAGGCGACACGATAACAGGCGTCATTCAGGCCGATTACTATTTCGGCGGGCCGGTGTCTAATGCCCGGGTTGAGTTAATTATTTACCAGAAACCATTCATCCATTACCGGAGGCCGCCTCGCGAATACAATTGGTATTACGAGGACGACTTTCCTCCCCCAGGGGGACCATACTACGGACCCGGACAGGTTGTAAAGCGAGAGACCCTTCGGACCGATCCGACGGGAGCAGCGGAGTTCAGCTTTGATACCCCGCAATATTCCAACGAGGATTACCAATACACCATCGAAGCGCGCCTCACCGATGCCTCGCGACGCGAGATCGTGTCCACGCGCGAGGTCCGAGTGACACGCCAAAGTTATTTCGTTTACCTCGAACCCGAACATAATATTTATCAACCTGGAGACCGGGTTGAGATATCCATACATACGCTAGATGCAAACGACAGGCCGGTAAGCGCGAAGGGCCGTCTGAGACTCACACGGGAACATTGGCGTGAGGTCTGGGCAGACCACCGGGGCCGCGAGATTTCCGGATCACAGTTTCGTGAACTCCAGAAGAAATCGGACCGCCGCTTCTCCTTCGGCGCGGCGGCAAGTAACTATCGGTTGTTGCGGCGGGGCTATGAGGTAGAAGAAATCGACGTCACTCATCTGACCACCGATACCGAGGGCGAAGCCCGCTATACCTTCGAGATGCCCAAGGAAGGTTACTACCGCTTTTACTGGGTCAGCCGCGACTCCAACGGCCAGCCCATCAAAGCCGACACGGCGGTCTGGACAGCCAGCGATACCGAAACCGAAATCGGCTACCGGCCGGGAAATATCGCAATCATCGTTGATAAAGATACTTTTCAGGTCGGCCAAGATGCTCAAATTATGCTCACGGCGCCAGTTTCCGACCGTTATGTATTGTTTACGGTCGGCGCCGAGGATTTCGTCGCCTATCATTTGGTACACTTGGAAGGCTCGACCCGTTTGTTGAAGCTCAAGATCAACGAGCAATTCGTACCCAACTGTTTTCTCGAAGCGTTCATGGTGTCCGAGCGCTTGTTATTTGCGGACCGCGAGGAAATTATCGTGCCGCCAACCCGGAATTTCCTCGATATCGAGGTCACACCCGACTCCGACGGTTTCCAGCCACGCGAAAAAGGCATTTATAATCTCCGTGTCACCGACACAGATGGACAACCAGTGTCCGCGGAAGTATCGTTCGGCCTTGTCGATGAGGCCGTATATTACATCCAATCGGATTTGGCCGGCGATATCCGGCAGTTCTTTTATGGACAGAAAAGACGCTATGGCATCCGCACCGACAGCACCCTTTCCCTGAAACCCTTCCAGCGCTTCGAAGATGAACGCAGGAAGGATGAATTTGATCGGCGGGTCGGTTATCCGTCGGCTGACGCTATTGGTTTGGCAATGGCCGGTAAGAGTGGAATTGCCGAGATGGAAGAGGTCTCAATGATGGTCCAGCCGGTAGCCCTGAGCCGGAGCGTTGCAGCTCCTGCCGAGGAGCCGGCCGTTGTGGTGCGCACTGATTTCCGCAGCACCGTCCTCTGGCAACCGGACATTATAACCGATGCCGACGGCCTTGCAACCGTCGAGGTGGAATTTCCAGACTCCCTCACGACCTGGAAGGCCACTGCGCGAGCGGTCGCCCTGCAGAATCGCTTCGGTGACGGAGAAAGTTCCGTGCAGACGCGTCTACCCCTTATTGCGCGCCTTCAGGCTCCACGATTCTTTGTGGTTGGTGACACTCTGCTGGTCTCCGGAGTTTTTAACAACAATACGAGCCGGCCCATGCCCATTAGAGCTGACTTGCAGTGCGGCGCCGGGCTTCAAATTGAAGGATGGCTCGACGATGCCGGAAACCTGCTCGAAGGCCAACCGGATTACCTCATCATTCCGCCTGATGGAGAAGCTCAGGTGGACTGGCGGGTGGCTGTTTCAGTCTCTGGCGATGTTGAAATAGAGCTGAGCGCAGTCGGCTCCAAATACGCCGATGCGATGCAAAAGAGCTACACGGTTTACGAACATGGCATCGAGAAATTCATAGGCAAATCGGGCAAGGTCCGCGCAGACAGTGTGGCCGTCACCATCGATATTCCGGCTGAGCGCCGCAAAGGTTCGACCGATTTTAATATCCAGGTCACGCCAAGCGTGGCTGTGGCCATGCTCGATTCGCTGCCATACCTGATCGATTATCCTTACGGTTGCACCGAGCAGACGATGAGCAGGTTCCTGCCCGCCGCGATTGTTACTAAGACCCTGCGCGACCTCGGCCTGGAACCAGGGGATATAGCCGGCAAGGTGTTCGGCGGTATCGAACCCGAGTTTTCCGCGGATACTCACCCGTCCGGCATAAAGTCCTTGCACAGACTCGATGCCATGGTCAGGGCCGGACTTAAACGGCTCTATGATTTCCAACACTCCAGTGGCGCATGGGGTTGGTGGAAAGAGGGTGACGACGATCCATACATGTCAGCCTACGTGGTCTGGGGTTTAACCCTGGCGGAAAAGGCGGGCATCAAGGTTGAACCGCAGGCGCTACAGCGCGGCCGAGAATTTTTGGAAAAAGCATTGGTGGGAGAGGAACTCCAATTCGACCTGCAGGCCTGGATGCTACATGCCCTGGCATCACGTTATGCCGGTGCGCGTGACAACCGTCCCACTCAATTCGAAGCACAGGCTTATCTCAACCTCATGAAAAATCGGGAAAGGGTCAATGCCTACACCCGGGCACTGCTCGCCCTCTCCGCTCACTACTTCGGTTTTGATGAAGATGCCGGGCTTCTATCCGAAAACCTTCGCAACGGCGTCATTCGAGACCGGCGGCCCGACCAATCCATCCTGCTGAAAACGAATACCGGGAGCCAGCCGGGAGTAATCGGCACAGCCCACTGGGGCGAAGACGGAATTTTCCGGCGGTGGTCAAATGGCGGAGTTGAAGCTACAGCCTTCTCCCTTATGGCTCTGCTAACAATTGATCCATCCCAGGAACTTATTGAGCCGGTCACTAATTGGTTGATAAAAAACCGACGAGGCGCCCAGTGGAACAATACCCGCGACACGGCCATCACTGTGCTCGCGCTAAACCAATACCTGCGGGCGACCGGCGAGCTGGATGCCGTCCTCGATTACGAGGTGGCCTTCAACGGTGAGACCATTGCCCGGCACAGTGTCACGCTCGGCAACGCGCTCGAAGTGCCCAGCCTGTTCGCAGTGGACCCGGCATTGATCCGGGATGGCGCCAACACGGTAGAAATCCGCCGTAAGGCCGGCAATGGACCCATCTATTTCTCACTTTCCGCAAAGTTCTTTACCCTTGAGGAACCCATTTCGCCAGAGGGCAGCGAGATATTTGTCCGTCGAGATTATTACCGCATCAAAGCCGTGCCCACACTCCTCCAAGGGTTCGTTGAAGAAAAGGAACTGCTTAAGGACGGTGTCACCCTTGAAAGCGGAGACCGCCTTGAAACGGTCTTAACCGTCGAAAGTAAAAACAACTATGAATACCTGGTGCTCGAGGATCTCAAACCCGCCGGGTTCGAGGCAGTGCAGTTGCGCAGCGGCGAGCCGGTTTGGGTCCGCGAACTTCGTGCCGACGAAGTATTAATCTCCGAACAGGACCGGACCGACGCTGCCCCGATGCTCGATAACCGCGGACGCTATACCGACCGAAAACGCTGGGTTTACCAGGAATTGCGAGACCGAAAGGTGGCATGTTTTATCGACAAACTACCCGAAGGCTACTGGGAAATCCGCTACCGTCTGCGGGCCGAAACACCTGGAACATTCCATGCCCTTCCCCTGCTCGCACACGCCATGTATGTTCCAGAAATCCGCGCCAACGGCTCCGAGAGGCAAGTCCGGATTGAGGACAAATAAAAAAGTCTTTAGTCCCTGGTCCTAAGTCCTTAGTCTATAGTGCATATCAACCTCTTCCTCATTCTCTCCCTCATCCTCATCCTCTTGTATGTTCCGAATTTCATACTACCTCTGTGCCTCAGTGGTGAACACAAAAAAAGGAGATTAAAAAATGCCGGAAATGATTGAAAAAGTTGTCTCGGTCGCGTTCCTGGTTTTGGGGCTATCCTACTTTTACCAGGCCAAATTGTGGGTAGGGTTAGCTAACGAGATTTTTGAAAAACCTGAGAAATCGCTCCTGCCCACCTTAGTCTTCTTGCCATTCGGATTGATAATCGTTTTAGGCCACAACATATGGGTTTCCGATTGGCCGGTCGTCATCACTATTCTCGGCTGGTTGATAACGGTTAAATGCGCGTTCTACCTTATAGTTCCGCAATTTGCCCCGAAATTGGCCAAGTTGCTTGCAAATAGGTCGGTGAATTTTTTGCGCAATTATATTTCAATATGCGGGGCCGTCACGACCGTTCTTGGAGCTCTTCTTATCTATCAATTTTTTATAAAATAGACTTTATCTCACCAAGAGGAAGAAGATCAAAAGTTCAAAGGGGCAGAGGTTCAAGCGTTTGTACACCATCGACCAAGGACCAAAGACCGATCTTCACTTCTGCTGCTTTTCTTCTTCTTTAAGAATTCCGATGCAGGGAAGGTTGCGGTAGCGTTCGGCGAAATCCAGCCCGTAGCCGACAACAAATGCGTCGGGGACGGTAAAGCCGACCAGGTCGGCCTCGAAGGGCACTTGACGGCGCCCTTTTTTGTCTAGTAGCACGCAAGTGCGCAGTGAGGCCGGATGCATATTGCGAAGCAATTGTGTAACTTTAGTGAGGGTGTGACCGGTATCGAGGATGTCATCGAGGAGCAGGACGTGGCGGTCCTTTATATCAATGCGAATGATGTCGATGACTTCCGGCTCGCCTGAGGGAGAACTGGCGGTGCGATAACTGGAGGCGCGAACGCAGTCGATCAGCAGAGGCAGGGAAATGTGACGGATGAGGTCGGCGGTGAAAAGGATGGCGCCGTTAATAATTGCAATTACGGCCAGGACTTCATCGGGCTCGTAAAGGCCGCTAATTTCTCTGCCTAGGGCGCCGACGCGTTCCTGGATTTGTTTTTCGGTAAAGAGGATTTCCTGCAGGTCGTCGAGCACAGATATTGTGGGTATGTTTATGTCGGGTTTTGAAAGTCGCGCGGTTCGTAGAAACGGTCAACCTTTTCCCCTCATCCTTCTACCTTTACGGCTTTGCGTGGGACATTTATTTACTTATTTCCATCTCTCTTGAATTTGCAGTGGATGAGTGTCAATCAGGGCGCCTGCTACGGCGGGGTGGCTGCGTAATTTATTATAGCCGTCCATCTCAATACGCCATGTGAGTGTTGAGGACAGGTCGGCCATGGCGACGTGGCAGTCGTCCACCAGGAAGCCGACTTTCACGGTGGTATTACCATGATTGTTTTCCACTTCCGTTCGCAGGACGTTAAGGAAGTCTTCCGCCTCATCGCAGGTCTGAAGTATCCAGCAGATTTCATTTACTGCCTGGGTAATGCTTGGATTGAGGGGTTTGGCGGTGTCGGCTCTGAGTATCGTTTCACCGTTACGGTGGTTGACGCTTCCGGTTATCATGATCAATGCTCCATCTCGTAAAGTATCCTGGTATTGGCCGTATGCTTCGGCATACATATTTACTGAGTAACTGCTTGTGCAGGTGGAAATAGTGAGGATCGCCCAAGGTCGTTTATCACGCCGGGAGATTTTTTTTGTCAGGGTGGTAATCACACCGCAGAGCCGGAATGGGGCGCGGTCTTCCAGGTCGCGGAAGCTTTCAGCGCTGAAAGTGTCGATGGCTTCAGCAAATACCGAGAATGCGTCCATTGGATGGCCCGACAGGTAAAAACCGAGCAGATCTTTTTCATATTGAAGCTTGTCCTGGAGTTTCATTGACGTCGTCGCGCCGGTCGGGTCTTCAGCGTTGGAGCCATTTGTCTGCGCGGCGGTGCTTGCGGGAATATCCAACGTATCGAAAAACGATTCCTGACCCCGCTTCTGGTCGAGTTGGAAGGCGGTTGCTTCATTGATAACGGCGTCCAGGCTGGAGAGGAGTCTGCCGCGGTCTTCTCCACAGGAATCGAAACCACCTGTTTTAATCAGGCAATCCAATACGCGGCGATTTAGAGTTTTGCCGTCCATGCGTCTTGCCAGGTCGCTGATGCCTGAGAATTTGCCGTGGGTTTCGCGTTCCTTAATGATTCTGCCGGCTGCGGCGTCCCCTACGCCCTTGATTGCGCCGAGTCCAAAACGTATGCTGTGCAGAGGCTCGGCTTCGATGGTGTTTCGCTCTTCATTTTCGCCCCCTTCAATGATTACGTCGGAAATAACAGGGGTAAAGTTTTCGCGTGAGAGGTTAATATCGGGTCCCAGGACGTTGATGCCCATGGCGGCGCACTCGTGAATGAAATAGGCTACTTTATCGGCGTTGCCCAATTCGCTGGAAAGCACGGCAGCCAAATATTGCACCGGGAAGTTGGCCTTCAGGTAGGCAGTGCGGTAAGTCAGAATGGCGTAGGCGGCTGAGTGCGATTTATTGAATCCATAGCCGGCGAATTTTTCCAGAATTGCAAAGATATCGAGGGCTTTATCGCGGGAGATGCCGTGAGATTTCATGGCGCCCTTGACGAATACTTCGCGCTGCTTGGCCATTTCTTCAGGCTTCTTTTTACCCATGGCGCGGCGTAGTATGTCGGCTTCTCCCAAAGTATAACCGGCGATGATTTTAGCGGCTTCCATGACCTGCTCCTGATAAACCATCACTCCGTAGGTTTCGCGGCAGACTTCTTCGAGCAGCGGGTGAACATAGGAAATGCGCGAGGGATCTTTTTTGCCCCGCAGGTAGTCCGGCACCCACTCCATCGGGCCGGGCCGGTAAAGGGCGATGAGCGCCACTATTTCGTCGATGTGGGTCATTTCGAATTGGCGGCATAGCGACTGCATGCCGGCCGATTCCATCTGGAATACGCCAACGGTACGGGCCTTGTTTAACAGGCCGAAGGTTTTTTCATCTTCCAGTGAGATTGCCCTTATATCGAATTCGGGTTCAACGGTGCGGCGGATGCTATCTTCGGCGTCGGCGATTACAGTGAGAGTCTTCAAGCCAAGAAAATCCATTTTGAGCAGACCGAGTTCCTGCACCGGGTCCATGGAATACTGGGTGGTAAGCGCGCCTTCCTGCCGTGTCAGGGGGATATATTCGGTGAGGTCGCGGTCGCCGATAATGACACCTGCGGCGTGAGTGCCGATGTTGCGCACCATGCCCTCGATTACATTTCCATATTCGACAATTTGAGCGGCTAGAGAATTTGCATTATCCACTTCCGCCTTAAATTCGGTGCTTTTTTCAACAGCGTGATCGAGGGAGATGCCGATGTCGTCCGGCACCATTTTGGCAATTCGGTCGGCTTCGGCGTAAGGCACGTCGAGTACACGGGCTACATCGCGAACAACCATTTTGGCGCCTAATTTGCCGAAGGTTATGATATTGGCCACACATTCTCGTCCATATTTTTCGCGCACGTAGTCGATCACTTCTTCTCGCCTGCGCATACAAAAATCGATGTCGAAATCGGGAGGTGAGACCCTTTCTGAGTTTAGCATGCGCTCAAAGAGAAGCTTGAAGCGGATAGGATCGATGTCGGTAACGCGGGTCAGGTAGGCGACCAGGCATCCAGCCCCGGAGCCCCGTCCCGGCCCCACCGGAATCTTCTTGCGCAACGCCCAATTGATAAAGTCCTGGACGATTAAAAAGTAGTCCACAAATCCGGTCTTCCCGATAACATCCAGTTCGTAATCGAGCCGTTCCACGATTGTACGTGTCTTGTCGGAAACTTTTGCCTGCCCGAGTCCAGTGTAATCAATGTCATAGCGTTCCTTGAGTCCTTCAATGCATAGTTTCTTGAGGTAAACGGCGTGATCCGGACTTTTTTCGACGGCATCCGGAGGCATTTTAAAAACAGGGTAATGGTTTTGGCCGAAAGGCATTTCAAAATCTACCATTTCGGCCACCGCTGAAGTATTGATGAGTGTCTCAGGCCGTTCGCCAAAAACCTCTTCCATATCCTCGCGCGACTTCAGGAAAAACTTTCCTTCGAGGTATCGCATGCGATTGGTGTCGGACTTTTTTTTGCCGGTCTGGATGCACAGAAGTATGTCGTGCGAATCGGAATCGTCGCGCTCGACGTAATGCACGTCGTTAGTGCAAACGACCTTCAGGTCGAATTCCTTGGCCAGTTTGAGCAAGTCGCCGATGATTCGCCGCTGAGCGTCGATACCGTGGTCCATTATCTCCACGAAAAAGTTGTCCCGCCCGAAAATATCGACAAATTTGCCCATCCACTCGCGCGCCGCCGCATAATCTTCGTGCAGCAATTTCTGCGGCACAACCCCCTGAAGGCAGCCGGAAAACCCAATAAGCCCCTCTGAATTCCGGGCCAGGTATTCGATATCGATCCGTTGCTTGTAATACATGCCGTTGATGTGCGCTTCGGAGACCAGCCGTGTGAGATTACGGTAACCGGTGAAATTGCGGGCGATCAGCCCCATGTGGTAATACTTGTGCCGTGCACGCTCGGGCTTCTCGGTATGCTTGTGATCGATAACCAGGTAAATTTCGCAACCCGGCAGAGGCTTAATACCCTTTTTGCGGGCCATCTTGTAAAAATCGACAAGCCCGAAAAGGTTGCCGTGATCGGTGATCGCCAGGGATTTCATCCCGAGCTGCACGGCGCGGTCCATCAGCCGGTCGATTCGGCAAGCCCCGTCCAGCAAGCTGTAATCGGTATGAACGTGCAGGTGGACAAATTCCTCGTCGCGCAAAGCCATACCCCCAGCATTCAAACCCCCACCGGCCCCATCAAGAACGAAATCGCCAAGTTATTGGACTTACTCACAATGGGTCTATTGCCCAAACCGTTTCCGCTATAGGAGGAATAAGCTGAACAGGAAAACGGTCGTCATGGCGGTGAGGCTGAGGATGGCGGTGGCGGTCGTGTAAACTTTAAGGGCGATGGGCATTTCGAGTCCGGAGAAGCGCGAGACTACCCAGAAATAGCTGTCGTTGGCATGAGAGAGCATCATCGAGCCGGCGCCCATTGACAATACCGCGAGGGTCGGCCCCCAGCCGGTGGAGAGGCCGAGGCTTTCCAGCAGCGGCGCGACCAGGGACGCGGATGTTATGATCGCCACCGTTGAAGAGCCCTGGGCGGTTTTTAGGGCGGCCGCAATCAAGTAGGGCAGGAATATCCCTAACCCCATGGTAGCCAATGTATTTCCAAGGTATTCACCCAGAGAGGTCGATTTGAGAATTTCGCCAAAGGCGCCGCCGGCCGCGGTGATGGCCAGTATTACACCGGCGTTCATGATTCCGTCCCCGAGCCAGGTCTCGAGCACTTCCTTGTTCCAGCGCGGGACCAGCGACAGGGCCAGGAATACACCGATGATCAGGGCGATCGAGGGGTCTCCGGCAATATCGATAACAGTTGTGATAGTCCCTTTGCCGAAGGGATGTCCGGGCATGGTGCCGATGGACTTGAGGGCGATTAACCCAACGGGTATAAAAATAGGCAAAAATGCGTGCCATGGCCGGGGAAGGTCGCCGTACTTGGCTTTCAATTCGTCATAGGAAGTTTCCGGGCGGGCAGGCACATCGAACTTTCGGCCCATGCGGGTCGCCCAGAAATATCCCGCAATGGCTGCCGGCACGGCGGCAACGAGGCCGAGCATGATGACTTTTCCCACGTCGGCGCCGATTATGCCGGCGGCGGCCGCGGCCCCGGGGTGGGGTGGAGCCAGGCAATGCACCGAGTACATGGCGGTTGCCAACACCACGCCCATAACAGCCATCGAGACTTTCGAGCGCTCAGCCAGGGATTTGTTCAACGCGCTTAGCACGATAAACCCGGAATCGCAGAATATGGGAATGCCGACAATGAAGCCGGTGGAAGACATGGCCAGGGGCGCCCGTGTCTTGCCAACGACCCGCAGCACCGCCTCAGCCATGCTGATGGCGGCCCCGGTTCTTTCCAGGATAACGCCGATTGTCGTGCCGCATATAATTATAATGCCGATGTTCCCTAGCGTGCCTCCGAAACCCCGCTTCATGATCCCAACTATTTCATCTAAAGGAATATCTGTCGCCAACCCGACACCGAAGGCGGCCAACAGCAACACATAAAAGGCGTGCATTCGGACTTTTGCAGTCAGGACGATAATGAAAGCCACACTGGCAAGAAAAACGAGAATTAGTTGAGGGCCGCTTTGCATAATATTTGAATAAAAGTCGGGGTTAAAATGCCAACGATCAGGGGTTTCATCTTAATCATTAAAGAGGGGTTTTGTAGTCAAGCACCATTTACCAAACGGCGCAAATTATCTAACATTGCATTGCTCCGCGATTGTGGTTGGATAGGTGACAATATGGATTACGAAGAAACGCAGTTTATTTAACATTAGTGAAACAACATGAAAATAATTACCATCCTCTTCTTTTTCCTTTTATTCATTGCGCCGGTAAGCGCCGCTTCCGCTGAAACGCCTAAACTGGTAGTTGTCATAGCCATTGATCAGTTTCGTTCTGAATACCTGAACCGCTTCCATGACTTGTTTGGAGAGGGAGGCTTCAACTTGTTTCTCGAAAAAGGAGCCGTTTTCAGCAATTGCCGCTACAAGCATTCATTCAACGTAACCGGTGCCGGCCACGCCGTAATTATGAGCGGCTCTTACGCTAATGTGAACGGTATTATCGGCAACACATGGTTCGACGTACGCGAAAACAAAGTGGTCAACTGCGTATTTGACGAAGCCTCACCATTGATAGATTTTCCCGAGGCCGAAGGCCGCTCGCCGAAAATTTTTCTGGGCAGTACAGTCGGCGATGAACTGAAGATGACCAACCAAGGCGCATCCAAAGTCATAACAGTCAGTGGCAAAGATCGGGCCGCCATTCTCATGGGCGGCAAATTTGCCGATGCGGCCTACTGGTTTTACCAGACGAAATTTATTACCTCGAATTATTACATGGATAACCTTCCCGATTGGGTGCGCGCCTTCAACGAATCCGGCAAGATAGACGCATATTTTGGCAAGGTATGGAACCGCGCGCTCCCTGAGGCCGAATACTCGCGCCAGGGACCCGACGACGTGGCTGCGGAAGATGATTTCGCAGGTCTTGGCCGCACCTTTCCCCACCGGGTAGATGGAGGTTCGGAGGTTATCACGCAAGATTTTTACAGCGCATTCGAAAGATCGCCCTTCGCCAGTGAGGTGCTTGTCGACCTCGCCATGGAGGCAGTTGTCCACGAAAAACTCGGCCAACACGAAGTGACTGATATCCTGTGCATCGGCCTATCCGCCAACGATAAGTTAGGCCATCTCTTCGGCCCGGACAGCCATGAAGTCATGGACATTATTATTCGAACCGATCGAATCCTGGAAAAATTCTTTGCATTTTTGGATGAGCGGATCGGTTTGGAGCATTGTCTTATTACATTGACTGCGGACCACGGGGTAGCGCCGATGCCAGAAGTAATTCAAAGCCGGTTGGGCAAGGTAGAAGCGGGACGAATCAACAAGGATGCAATTAAAGACATCGCCGAAAAGGCCTTGGTGAAAGCGTTCGGTTCCCCGCAGACTTCCGGGGATTGGGTAATCGGCTCTCCCATCCCATACCTTTATCTTAACCCCGAAGCTTTACTAGCAATGGGCATCGAATCTGAAACTGCTGAAAAAGTGATACGAGAAGCCTTGCTTTTAAGACCGGAATTCCAGGCTGTTTACACTTATGCACAACTCCTGTCCGGAGCCGTTAGCGACTCCCTGGGCCGAAAGGCGCTTTACAGCTTCCATCCACAACGCTCCGGCAACGTGTTCTACCAACTCAAGCCCTTTTATATTACTTGGGTTGGTTTCGGCACCACCCACGGCGCACCGTGGAGCTACGATTCGCATGTGCCGCTCCTATGGTATGGCGCGGATATAAAGCCGGGAATTTATGCCCGCGAGGTGAGCCCGGCCGATCTCGCGCCCACACTCTCCACGATATTAGGCATCGGCTTCCCCACGGGAGTGCAGGGCAAAGTATTAACTGAAATACTGCCCTGAGTTGGGACAGAAGGAGTAATTGCCCAAATCAAAATGAGTCCCGCACGCATGTTGTATCGTTTCTCCATTACATTTCCATTTATTGCCGCAGTTTTCACATTGGCGAATGCGGTTGTTTCCGGCAGTGTGTCCGCTCGGCATTTCGAAGAGATCCGTACATTCGTTGCGGAGGAAGCCCATCAAGGTATAGCTGTTGATGAACATTTTATTTATGCCATCGACTCACGATCAATCGGAAAATACGATAAATCCACCGGCAAAGCTGTTGCGCGGTGGGTTGACCCGAAAGGCGGCCCGATCATTCACCTCGACAGCGGAATGGTTCGCAATGGGCGGCTGTATTGTGCGCATTCCAATTATCCTGGAATACCGATGACCAGCTCGGTTGAAATCTGGGATACGGACACACTTGAGCATGTTGGCTCTTACAGTTTCGGCATTGCATGGGGTTCGCTCACCTGGCTTGATTGGCATGAGGGCCACTGGTGGGCGGTATTCGCAAATTACGACAAATTATCGCCTCCCCTGAACACGAATAAAGGCTGGACGACGCTGGTTCGTTTTGATGAAGACTGGAATTTCAAGCAATCTTGGATATTTCCCAAAAAAGTTGTAGATTGGTTTGACCACATGAGCAATTCCGGCGGCTCATGGGGTCCTGATGGCAGGTTATATGTTACAGGGCATGACAAGGGTGAAGTTGCCGTTCTGAGTTTGCCAAAAGCCGGCTCTATACTTGAACTTGTGGAAATCCTGCCATTGCCGATCGCGGGCCAGGGTATCGCATGGGACCGCTCGAAGCCGGGAGTAATCTATGGGATACGGCGCAAGTCCAAGACAGTTGTTGCTCTGCGCCTGGTAAACAATTGATCCGGTTTAAACATAATTTAATCAGGAAAAGAATTATGACATGATTAACAAGATTAACATTATAAGTAAGGAAGAGGGAATGACCGCGATTTGGGCAACAGACCCATTAGTTCTTCCCGAAAATATTTAGCTCTTACCGATATATCTGCGGAGTCCGGATTACAAACTCTTGACAATGAATAATTGCTAAATAGCGAGTTAGTGGCAATAAACCCACTAACTCCAATCTTTCGATGGCTAGAAAAATTACTCTATTTACCGGACAATGGGCGGACTTGCCGCTGTCGGAACTTGCAAAAATCTCCGGGGATATGGGTTACGACGGGCTTGAACTGGCTTGCTGGGGCGACCATATGGAGGTTAACCGCGCCGCTGATGATAAAGCCTATTGCGACGGCAGGCACGAATTACTCGCCGCGCACGGCCTGATTTGCCAAGCGATTTCAAATCATTTGACAGGCCAATTGGTCTGTGATCCCAACGACGACTCGCGCACAGACGCCTTTGCCCCCGCGGATTGTGCAGGCAACGCCGATAAAAAGCGCGATTGGGCTGTCGAATCGATGAAGAAAACCGCCTTGGCGGCCCGCAATATGGGAGTCGACGTAGTAAATGGGTTCACCGGTTCCTCGATATGGCACATGTTCTATTCCTTTCCGCCGGTGACGGAAGAAGCAATCGAAGAAGGATTTCAGTATTTTGCCGAAATGTGGAATCCAATCCTGGATGTTTTCGATGAATGCAAGGTGCGGTTTGCCCTGGAGGTGCATCCGTCGGAAATTGCTTTTGACATCCACACGGCCCGGCGCGCTCTCGAAGCGGTCGGCCACCGGAAGGCATTTGGCTTTAATTTCGACCCCAGTCATCTGCACTGGCAATTCGTCGATCCGGTGGAATTCATCAATGCATTTCCGGACCGCATTTACCACGTGCACATGAAGGACGCTATTCGAACCCTCAACGGAACAAGCGGCATCCTGGCCTCTCATCTACCTCATGGAGACCACCGGCGTGGGTGGGACTTCCGTTCGGTAGGACGCGGCGAAATTGATTTCGAGGAGATAATTCGCGCGTTGAACCGCATCGACTACAATGGGCCATTGTCGGTCGAATGGGAGGACAGCGGCATGGACAGGATTCAAGGAGCCACGGAATCTTGCCGGTTTCTAAAGGAACTGGAGATTTCACCCTCCGGGGAAGCCTATGACGCCGCCTTTGATGCCACAGGCCAGTGAAATCTCAATAATTCCGCGATGAAAAGAAAACTTCGTATGGGCATGGTAGGGGGAGGGCAGGACGCCTTTATCGGAGCGGTTCACCGTCGTGCCGCCGCACTGGGCGGTGACATTGAACTTGTAGCAGGCGCCTTTAGCGCGAACCCGCGAAAGTCGCTTTTGTCCGGAAGAGATCTCTATCTCGACCGAGACAGAATCTACAGCGATTATGTTGAAATGGCGCAGAGGGAGGCCGCACTGCCTCAAGGTGAGCGCATCGATTTCGTGTCGATCGTTACGCCCAATCATTTACATTTTCCGGTAGCTTGCGTCTTTCTAAAGGCGGGCTTTAACGTCGTTTGCGACAAACCGATGACTTACAGTTTGGCGGAGGCGCGTAAACTTCGCGCACTTGTCAAACGGACTGGCAAGGTGTTCGCGCTGACCCACAACTACACCGGGTATCCTATGGTCAAGGAAGCGCGGGACTGGGTCAGGAAAGGCAAGCTCGGGGTGATCCGCAAAATCGTCGTCGAGTATTCCCAGGAGTGGCTCTCCACAAAGCTTGAATCGACCGGCCAGAAACAAGCCGCTTGGCGAACCGACCCTAAAAGGGCCGGGCAGGCAGGTTGTATAGGGGATATCGGAACACATGCCGAGAATTTGGCTCGATATATCACCGGCCTTGAAATCGAGTCGCTCTGCGCGGAATTCACAACCTTCGTGCCGGGCCGCAAACTTGAGGACGACGGCAATATTCTGATTCGATACCGGGGCGGAGCCCGTGGGATCCTCATTATCTCCCAGATTTCCGTGGGCGAGGAAAACAACCTCCATATTCGCGTTTACGGATCCAAAGCCTCCATCGATTGGAGCCAGGAAAACCCTAACTCTCTCAGCATCAATTTTACGGACCATCCCTCACATAATCTCACACGAGGCAAGGAATACCTCGGCAAAACGGCATCCGATAATACTTGGTTGCCACCCGGACATCCTGATGGATTCATTGAGGCATTTGCGAATGTTTATCGGCAGGCGGCAAAAGCAATTCGGGAGGAAGTGGAGGGTAAGAAAGTGAAACCCTACGATTTCCCCGGTGTCGAGGACGGCGTTTACGGAATGGCTTTTATCGAAACAGCAGTAAAATCGGCAGCGTCAAAACAGAAATGGACAAAATTCCCGGCCGCTTAGCCCGGCGATTACTCTAACCTCAAATCTGTTATGAAAGAGCAGATACAACGTTTCGGCGGCTTCATGTCAGGTATGGTCATGCCCAACATCGGGGCATTTATCGCCTGGGGGTTCATCACCGCCTTGTTCATACCCACCGGCTGGATTCCAAATGAAAAACTGGCCGAACTGGTCGGCCCAATGATCACTTACCTGCTGCCGATTCTGCTCGGTTACACCGGCGGCCGGATGATCCACGGCACCCGAGGCGCGGTGGTTGGGGCTGCGGCGACCATGGGCGTGGTCGTGGGCGCAGATATTCCCATGTTTATCGGGGCCATGCTTATGGGACCGCTGGCAGGCTGGCTTATGAAAATTGTGGATGATTTGCTCGAGGAGAGGATACCATCCGGTTTCGAGATGCTGGTAAACAACTTCTCAGCCGGCATCCTGGGCGGCGCCATGGCGGTTCTGGCGCACCTTACAATCGGGCCGGTGGTCGAGAGTTTGGCAGGCGCGCTGGGTGACGCGGTCGGTTTTCTTGTGGAGAAGCGTCTGCTGCCCTTGGCCGATCTGCTCATTGAACCGGGTAAGGTGCTTTTCCTCAACAACGCCATCAACCACGGCATTCTCACTCCGCTTGGGATTGCCGAGGTAGCACAATCCGGCAAGGCTATCCATTTTCTGCTCGAATCCAATCCCGGCCCCGGTCTGGGTCTGCTGTGCGCCTTCTGGCTGGTGGGCAAGGGGAATGCCAAGCAATCGGCTCCCGGAGCCATCATCATCCACTTCCTGGGCGGAATCCATGAAATCTATTTTCCCTACGTGCTGGCCCATCCTATTATGATCGTAGCATTGTGGGCCGGAGGCATTACAGCTGACATGTGGTTCGTTATTACCAACGCCGGCCTGGTGGCCGCCGCATCGCCCGGCTCCATATTTGCCGAAATCGCCATGACACCGAAGGGCGCTCATCTTGGCGTGCTTGGCGGCATATTTCTAGGAGCATTGGTGGCATTCATAGTCGGCACGCTCTTGCTCAAAGTCTCACCGATGCCAGAACCCAAAAAATAAATGGCTGTACTGTTTGGCAACTGAAAAATATCCTCGACAGGACACACTTATTTAGTTCCCACTGCCGATTAAAAGGAGGACAACATGGCCTCGTCGGTATCTGCATCGGAAGTAAAAAAAATAGTCTTTGCCTGCGAAGCTGGGGCAGGCTCCAGCTTGATTGGTGCCAGTCAGCTCAAGAAAAAGCTGAAGGCGGCCGGGTTGCAGGTGGTGGTGAAGCATTCTCCGATACACGACCTTTCCGAAGACGCCCAAGTCGTGGTCACCCACGCTGGCTTGGCCGACCAGGCACGCTCCCGTGCCCCATGGGCTGTAGTCCTTTCTTTTCAAACTTTTGTCGGCAACCCCGTTTATGATCAGATAGTTGAGGCTCTGAGGGAAGGCCGTGACATCGTCGAGACAAACTGAGTGATGAATAGTATCCTAACCAAGGATAACATCCGACTCAATTCCACTGCCCTGGATAAAACGGATGCCATCCGGCAGGCAGGCGATCTATTGGTAAAGGCCGGCTACGTCACACCGGCCTACGTTGAGGGTATGCTGGCGCGAGAGGCGATCACCTCCACCTATCTGGGCAACGGCGTTGCCATTCCACATGGCCGTTCCGAGGACAAGGATACGGTTTACCGCACAGGTCTTTCTGTGGTGCAATTACCCGATGGAGTGGAATGGGAGGAAGGCGAGAAGGCTTGTCTGGTTGTCGGTATAGCGGCCGTTGCCGATGAACATGTTGATATTTTAACTAACCTGGCTGAGGCGATAGAGGACCCCGCGCAGGCGGAACATCTCGTGCGCGCTACTGACGCCGGATCGATCGTGGAACAGCTCAACCGTCCTCCGCAGCCGCAGGATTCCTGACCGAAAACTGCGTTCCTGCCGGACTGATCAACAAACCAACGAATTTGTGAAGCAACTTGAGTTAATCCTGCATAATCCTACCGGTCTCCATGCTCGCCCGGCTAAAAACCTCGTCTCCACGGCCAAGCAATTCGAGTCCGACATCCGCATCGAACATGGTCCAAAAAAGGCCAATGCGAAGAGCCTTGTTTCGGTCCTTACATTGGGCGTGAAATCCGGTGGGAAAATCCGTATAATCGCACAAGGACCCGACGAAGAAAATGCCGTTGGAGAATTAGAGCGTTTGGTGCAAAACGGTCTGGGCGATGAAGAGCATGCCCCGCAGAGCCAACAGTCTGACAGCCCGAAGCAAATCGAGTCCGATTCCGGCCGCATTCTTCACGGGCTTCCCGGGGCTCCGGGTCTCGCAATTGCCCCCATATTTCAATTGCGCCAACTGGAAATTAAAACAGAGGATAGTTCTCCATCCGATCAGGTGACGGATGAAGAGCGCCTGCGCGAAGCCTGCGATGAAGCGGGCAGCCAATTGGCCGAATTGAGCAGGCAGGTGCGTGAACGCCTGGGAGCCGCCGAGGCCGCCGTCTTCGAAGTGCAATTAGAATTACTCAAGGATACCGAGCTTTTAGGAGGAGTTAACGAGAAAATAAAGGGCGGTCTCAATGTTGTTGAGGCCTGGCAGACAACCATCGAGAATAAAGCTTCGGTTTTGGATGAACTCGATGACGAATTGCTGGCGGCCCGCGCCGCCGACCTCCGGGATTTGGGAAGCCGGGTCCTGCGGCTCCTGGCCGGGGACGGCGGCCGACGCAAACTACCGGCCGGCCCCGTTATACTTATCGCCGAAGATTTGTTCCCATCTGAAACCGCTGAAATCGATCCGGCCGCAATACTGGGGTTATGCACGGTGGCTGGAAGCCCCAATTCCCATACAGCCATCCTTTTCCGCTCCCTCGGTATCCCGGCTATAGTGGCAGCCGGACCCGAGGTCCTTCAACTTGATAACGGCAAGCAGGTTATTCTCGATGGAGATGCCGGCGCCTTGAATATTTCCCCGGAACCCCAGGAGTTGGATGCCGCATTTAAGGAGCAAAGGGAACGCGCCGAGCGACACAGCGCTCAATTGCAAGCCGCAAGACAGCCGGCGAAGACGCGTGACGGAACACACATCGAAGTGGCGGCCAATATCCTGGCCAAGGGCGATGCCGCACGTTCCTTAATAGCCGGCGCTGACTCAGTAGGTGTTTTGCGCACAGAGTTTCTGTTTCTAGACAGGTCGGAGCCCCCGACCGAAGATGAACAGTTCGAAGCCTACAAGAGCATAGTACTTAAGCTGGAGGGCAAGTCCGTTATTATACGAACTATGGACATCGGGGCCGATAAACCGGCGCAATACCTGCCCCAATCCAAAGAGATGAACCCGGCTCTGGGCCGCCGTGGCATCCGGCTGGGTCTCGCATGCCGACCCTTGTTGAAGACCCAATTGCGGGCCATCCTCCGTGCCGCCGCCTGCGGGCCGGTCGGCATTATATTTCCCATGGTTGCTACTCTCGAGGATTGGCGCCATGCATGGGAACTGCTCCAGGAAACTCGGGCCGAAATCGAGGCGCCGGCGGTGGAAACCGGCATCATGGTCGAGGTTCCTTCGGCTGCGCTGATGGCCGAGGCATTGGCTCGGGAAGTGGACTTCTTTTCTATAGGAACCAATGACCTCGCTCAATATACACTGGCCATGGACCGCACAATTCCCGAGCTGGCGGCTCAAATCGACGGCCTTCATCCGTCCGTTCTACGACTTATCGATATGACCGTCACGGCCGCTCACGGAGCGGGCAAGCGTGTTGGGGTATGCGGCGAACTCGCAGCCGACCCGGTGGCCATTCCCATACTTGTCGGGTTGGGAGTGGACGAGTTAAGTGTATCCGTCCCGTCTATTCCGGCGGTAAAAGCCCGGGTCCGCACTCTGGAATTATCGCGATCCCGGGAACTCGCTCAGAAAGCACTGGGTTGTCTGACTGCCGTCGAAGTCCGGAACCTGACGGACGCCGGAGATAGTGGATAAGGAGGGCGCCATGGCCGAATCCGAATTACCCAGTGCCGTGCATTTCGGGGCCGGAAATATCGGCCGGGGGTTCATCGGTCTTTTGCTGGCGCAGTCGGGATTCCGGGTCGTTTTTGTGGATGTCGTAGAATCTCTGGTTGCCCTGATTAATGAGCGGAAAAAATACAAAGTCATAACCGTTGGCGAGGAAGGTGAAAAATCAATCACAGTCGAGGGGGTAAGCGCGGTCCATGTTCGGGATGAAACACAAATTGTGGATGAAATAAGCCGTGCGGCGATCCTTACCACCGCGGTGGGCCCCGGAGTTTTACCGGACATTGCTTCTTTGATCGCACGAGGCTTCCAAAGGCGGGCCGACCTCAATGTTCAGACGCCTCTAAACGTCATCGCCTGTGAAAACGTAGAGGGCAATTCCCAATTACTGCGCCGATTCGTTGTCGAGCATTTACCAATCACAATCCACGGTTACGTTGAAAAATTTGCAGGATTCCCCAATTGCGTTGTAGATCGCATCGTCCCCGGCCTTGAGGACACGAGAAAAAGAGCGGAACCCCTTTCCATAACGGTGGAAGGATATTTTAGTTTTATCGTCGATCGTCGGGGTTTGGCCGGTGCGCCGCCATCTATAAATTGGATGATTCTGAGCGATAATCTGCAAGTCGATTTGGATCGTAAGCTATTTACTTTAAATACCGCTCACGCAGTTACCGCTTACATCGGATACCAGAAGGGCTGCAAATTTATTCATGAAGCCATACGGGACCCTGAGATTCGCCAAGTTGTTTCCGGTGCGCTCGACGAATGCAGTGCAATGCTGGTTCAAAGGCACAACCTCGATCCCGAAGAACAGAAACAGTATGCGGCAAAAGTCCTGCGGCGGTTTGAATTTGCGGCTTTACCCGACCCGGTCGTACGCGTCTGCAGGGAACCCAAACGAAGGCTCGCCCCCGATGATCGCTTGATTAAACCCGCCCGGCTGGTTTTGGAACAAGGTGGTTCTCCCGCGAGTTTGGCCACAGGCATTGCCGCCGCCATTTCCTACGATTATTCCGGCGACTCCCAAGCTGCCGAACTATCTCAAGATCTAAAACAAAAAGGCTTCGATAAAATATTGGAAGAAGTATGCGGCCTGGCCCCCGACAGCGCCCTGGCAAAGTTGGTCAAGGAAAAATCACAACGTGCTTAGCAGAATATCTCCTTGAAACGACCGATCGATGCTCTGAATCCGTCTTCATAAGAGCCATTGTCCGGATGATAGACGCTTTCAAGGGAAATGACGCCGTTATATCCGTCGGCCTTCAAGGCCTTTGCCAACGGCTCTAACTGTGGACCAAATTGACCGGCGCCCAACTCACGTATCTGAATCGTCGCCTTCGGAATATCTACTATTACATCTTTAATATGCAGATGACCAAGATAGCCGCCCTTGAGCGTCTCATAACCATCCGGCCAGGCATTCTCGTTACAATAAAGTGTGTTCGCTGGATCCCAGAGGATCTTGAGATGCTTACTTCCCATTTCGTCGATCAATCGGCGGCCGAGCCAGGCTGATGTGATCATAGCACTATTCCCCGTCTCGACGACCATCGTTACACCTTCCGCTTCCGAAAGCCGGACTGCCGGCTCAAGCAGCTTCAGGAGTTGTTCCCAAGCACCGTCCGTAACGTTCCACTGTTCCGCGCCATTGCTGCCAAACAGGATCATCTCTTTGCGGCCGCTCATGGTTCGAACTAGTCCACAGTCGAATTCATGTGCCATCTCAATGCATCGTTTGAATGAATCCATATGCTTTGTGTGGAGATCGTCTCCTGCTTTGGTCGATGTGATCGGCATACCTCCGAATACATGGCGTGAGATGCACGATACCTTCACACCAAATTCTTTCACAAGATCGAGCGCCCGGCGACGCTCCTCAGCATTAAGATCGCCTACCTCTTTGTCCCATAAAAACTGAAGCTCTGCATATTCGAGGCCAAACTCCGTCATGACGCGGAGCGCATGCTCGAAATCGCGGCTGATACCATCTGTTACAACACTCAGTTTTGCCATAATTATCCCCTTAAACCGATTACCAAGTCACCTTTGTTCTAACTATCTCTTCCAGTACCTTCACGACCGCCCAATTGTCTTCTTCTGGGAATTTTGTTTTCCCCGCCTGGAACAGCTGCATGGCTGCTGCAGTTGTAAACATGGGAACACCTTGCTCGAGGGCATGTTCCATCGTAATAGTCAGATCCTTATACATGGTGCCGATATGACTGCCGGTTCCAACAAAAGCCCTATCAAGAATTTTTTGCAGCGAATTGTTAACGATCTGACAGCCGGCGCCGCTGGCGGTAAAAACATCATGTAAAGTCTTGCCGTCTACACCCGACTTGGCAGCGAGCACCGCGGCCTCGAACGTCGCGGCGAAGATAGACCCTATCAGTGCCTGCAAAGCGGCCTTAACGGTCTGCCCCATGCCCGGTTCCTCACCGACGTGAAATATGCGCTCACCGACTGCCTTCAGGACATCCTGGTTGGCGTCAAAAATTTCTTTCTTTGCCGCCGCCATCATCGTCAATGTTCCAGCTATCGCGCCGGCGTGTCCGCCGCTTACCGGCGTATCTATAAAGTCGATTCCGGTTCCTTGCAGACCTTGGGCGATCTCACGCGCTTCCGAGGGCTTGATTGTTGCGGACAGGAGGACAACGCTGCCGGTCCTTAGACCTTTAACAAGGCCATCATCACCGAGGATCGCTGATTTGGCCTGAGTGCCATTCAGCACCATAACAAAAACCGCATCGGCGTTCTCACCCATCTCGCGCGCGTTTACCGCAGGCTTACCGCCGCCATCGGCAAAAGCCGCCAGACGTTTTTTATCGGGGTCAAAGCCGGTGACTTGAAAGCCCGCCTTGATTGTATTTGTTGCCATTGCGCCTCCCATGTCGCCGAGACCAATAAAACCTACTCTTTTCATATTACATATCCATTGGAGTTAATCCCACAGTTTCATTTCATAAACAAAGAAGGCACCCAGAGGGTAAGTGGTGGAAAAACACTGATCAAGAACAGCGTCAAGACATTCGCGAACAGGAATGGAGCGGCGCTGTAGAAAATCGATCCAATTCCGATTCGAGAAATCGCTGCGCATACGTTCAGGCAGTTACCCACGGGGGGAGTGCATGCGCCGACCGCGAGGCCGGAAACCAGAACCACGCCGAATTGCACGCCCGATACACCGGCAGCCTGTGCCGCGGGCAGCAATACCGGTGTCAGCAGCAGAATGGCGGGACTGACATCAATGAACGTGCCGGCCGCCAAAACGATAACGTTGATCACAAGCAACATCGCCGTTGGCCCTAGGTCGAGGTTCGTAACATAGAACGCGAGTTGCTCGGGAATGCGCTCGAGCGCGAGAACCCAGACATAAAGCTGTGAAAACGCTATGATCATCATGATCTTGGCGCTTGTTATGATCGCTGAACGAAGCGATTCCGGGAGGTCTTTGATCGATCCGATGCCTATGATAAATAAGCCTATAATCAGCGCGTAAAGCACACCAAGGCCTGCGGCCTCTGTTGCAGTCGCGATCCCGAACACCACGGATCCGACGACAAAGACCGGCATCACAACCACAAATGCGGAACGACGAATCTGCCGGGTTACATTAACCCATGTCATCGGCACCTCCTCTCGCGGGTATTTGTTCTTGTGCGCGAGCGCGAGCACGGTAAACAGTTGGAAAACTCCGATCATAATGCCGGGAATTAGCCCACCCAAAAATAAGCGGCCAACTGATTCCTGTGCCGTAATTGCGTATAGAACCATCGGAACACTCGGCGGAATAATCATTCCCATGGTAGAGGAAGCGACTGTGATCCCGCTGGCGAAGGCCGCCGGATATCCTCGCTTCTTCATCTCCGGAATCAGGATCGATCCGATAGAGGCGGTGTCGGACGTTGACGATCCTGAAATGCCGCCAAAAATCATGCTCGCAAAAACGTTGACTAGAGCGAGACCACCCCGAAACCGTCCGACTAACAGTAACGATAAATCAATCAAGCGCGCGGTGATGCCACTTGAATTCATAACCAGTCCCATCAGGATAAAGAGCGGCAGCGCGATGAGGGCGTAATTATTCATGCCGGAAAAAAGTCGCTGCGGCAATACCGTCATTAAATCAGGTTGCTCGATGATAAAATACAAAAAGCTGGACAACCCGAGCGAATATGCGATGGGCACCCCGAGAACTAATAGAACGGCTAGACTGGCTAGAAGAATTAGCATAGCATTCCCCTAGGTTTCCATCGGGCCTTCAGTAAAACGGTCAGAAGTCTGAATGGCGTCACGTTGTTCTCTTCCTGAGGCAAGAAGGATGAAATTGATCAGGCAATAAACGATGGCGAGGCCACAGCCGATCGGAACGCTTATTTGCGCAACGATTTGGGGCAGTTGCATGGCCGGCATCATAAAGCCGCCCGTCCGCTCAATCCAGTATATCGATTGCCACGCTACGACAGCGTTGATCAGAGCTACCAGAGCAAGTCCGAGGAGAGATATGCCCGTATTGAGGCGCTTCGGCAGTTTGTCGATGAAGTAGGTGATCGAGATATGCTCTTTTCGAGATATCGCCACCGCGCCACCGATAGCTGTTGTAAAGACAAAGGCAATAACTATGCCCTCGTTTGCGCCGATAATCGTCGTGTTGAACACATAGCGCAACACGACCATAAGTATGACGACCGCGAAAAAAATAAAAAAGATAGCGACAAGTATCCATTCAAGGATCCGTGTCAGCCACTTTTCGAACGCAACAATGATGTCCATGCAACTAATTCCTTACCTGCCTCGTGCAATAGCCTGCGCTTCCCTTACTTCGTCCCAGGTAAAGACACCCTTGTCAATGAAGTGCTGGTAAACTGGTTGCGCGAGCGATTGGAACGGTTTCAATTCCTTACCATCGATATAGTTTATCTCAAGCTTTTCTGATAATTGCTTAATATATCGCTCCTCACTTTCTCGATTGAGTTTGTCGGAATATACAATAGTCTCAATTGCGACTTCGTCGAATGTCTTCTTCAAATCGTCTGGGAGCGTGTTATACCAATCGAGATTTACCATGAATGGGTCCGGGCCCGTCGAGTAGTTGGTCACGGTCATGTATTTCTGAACTTCGAAAATCTTATAATCCCAGATGTTTGACGGTGGGTTGTCCTGTCCGTCGAGAACGCCGGTTTTGAGAGCCCGATAAATCTCTGAGGCAGGCATTTCCTGGGGGCTGGCGTGAAAAGCGCGTGCGGTCAGAACATATACTTCCTGCGGCGGCACGCGCATTTTCAAACCCTTCAGATCTTCCGGCGATTTCAGCGGGTGAACGTTGTTCGTGTGAGCGCGGAAGCCCTGAGAAATTCCTGTGGCTGGAATATGGAAACCGTTGGCTCTGGCGCCTATGTTGATTTTTTTTGTGAAATTGCTGTTGATCAGCTTCAAGGCCTGATCCCAATTCTCCACCATAAAAGGAAGCATGAAGATCGCGTATTTCGGATTGGCGTCGATGAAGAGCCCGCCCCGTGTCCCCTGAAGCGTGCCCATCGCGACCATATCCATCATTTCGCGCTCGTTTCCGAGAACCGCGCTAAAATAATTCTCTACCTGAATACGACCGCCGGAACGCGCCTCCAACTCCTTCTCAAAGAAAATCATTGATTGGCTACGCGGTGACTGTTCAGGCTGTGAATGGCTGTATTTGAACACAAGGCCTGGCTTTTCCGCAGAACAACCCATCAGTGCCAGAGACAGCAATCCGGCAGCGAAAATATTATTCGCTCGTGTAATTTTGGTTTGGAAGGAGATCCATACTGCCATAACAAATGTTTGCTCGATTATCGATAGAGTAATTCATCGAGTTGTCACGCGATTTACGGCTCAGTGGAATGCATTAAGTAGCAAAGGAAAAAATGAGGGCGAGTCGTTAGGAAGAGGAAGAGCGGCGAGAAGAAGGCTGAAGACCAGATACCGTAGGCCGTTGACCATCAGCCGATAAATGGGAAGTAGTATAGATTTGACAACGTTTTCTGAAAACGTTACATGCAATCTCTTTCGTACTTCCGTCTATTCATGAAATCATTGTTTATTCTGTTGGTCAACCGATCGGCTCCGGTGCTTAACCCGTAGCTTGAGGAAAGTGTTTTATGGCCAGTTTGAAAGACGTAGCCCGTCATGCCAAGGTGTCTACTGCCACAGTCTCCCGGGTTTTGAATCACCCCGATATTGTCATTCCCAAGACTCGTGAGCGTGTGGAGAGTTCTTTACGGAACTTAAAGTATATACCGAGCCGTGTGGCTCGACGATTGCGAATGCAAGGCGGGCTAACGCATATCATCGGTTTGCTTCTCCCGGATATCCAAAACCCTTTCTTTTCTGAAGTTGCAAGAGGTGTCGAGGATGTAACTTATGCAAACAATTACGCTCTAATCCTTTGCAATGCCAACGATGATCCGGACAGAGAAAAATTTTATATAGATGTCATGCGCATGGAGTCGGTGGATGGGGTCCTCTTTCTGCCAACCCATGAGACGGATCCTGTGGCCGCAGACATGATACGAGATGGCATGCCCTTCGTTTGCGTAGACCGCAGTTTGTCAAACATCGACGTTGATACCGTGGAATTAGACAACTACGCAGGCGCCTATCAGGCTGTGGAATTACTGATCAAAAATGGCCACCGCCGCATCGGATTTATCTCAGGTCGACCGAATGTTTCGACCAGTCGGGGACGGCGGCTGGGTTATGAAGACGCTCTGCGTGACAACCGTATTGCACTCGAAAAAGAATTGATCCACAATGGGGATTACAGGCAGGAAAGCGGCAGACTGTTAACCGAGAAAATATTAAACCTGTCTTCTCCACCCACCGCCCTGCTCGTTGCCAACAATCGCATGACAATGGGCGCAATAGCCGTCCTTCACAAGCGCAGGGTGAAAATTCCCGAGGAGGTCGCTGTCATCGGCTTTGACGATTTTGCCTGGGCTGAATTCCTTGAGCCACCGCTCACCGTAGTGCGGCTGCCTGCTTACGAAATGGGCCGCAAGGCAGCTGAACTGCTTTTGAAGCGCATAGTCGAGCCGGATCGGAAACCGACGTTAATTCGCCTCTCTCCTAAACTGATTATAAGGAAATCCTGTGGATCGGTGGATGATTCCTGACTTACCAAAAATTATGATTTCGGCAAGGATCGATCAAAGAATAAATAACTATTCGGTGGTTGAAGAGTACCAACATACCTCCATGGAAAAATGGAGCGAATATCTGCAAGAAAAGTAAGCAATTTGAAAAAACCTCTTGCAATATACGGGTATGCTTTAACTTAATGGCGCCCGATGCCTTCTATTTTATCAGCAGTAGGTTCCTTGCGCAATTTTGCGGTAATGCAAATTCATGTCACTATTTTAACTGCGCTTCTGGTGACACTTGGCTGCGGGCAGGACACCGAGTCGTGGTTTGACTCCATACCTGTATTTGAAGCGCAACCTTCGCAGCTGATAAAAGGACCTTATCTACAAAATGTTTCGGAGCACTCAATCACAATCATGTGGGAAAGCGCGCAACCGTTGGTTGGCAAAGTCCGTTATGGGAAGCTCAGCGTTAATGAATTTGAAGAAGTAGAGGTGAACTCCCCGACAATTCACGAAGTTGCCCTCACCGGTTTGACTACAGAAACTGTTTACCAATACCAGGTTGTATCAGGGGACTTTAAGAGCGAGATTTTCACTTTTAAGACCGCCGTCAAAAAGGATTCACCTTTCTCGTTTGCAGCTTACGGTGACAACAAATCGGGGCCATTTAATTACCGTCGAGTGGTACAGTTGATTTCCTCAAAAGACCCGAATTTTGTCTTTCACAACGGGGATTTTGTGCAGCGCGGCAATGTTTACAGACAGTGGGAAAAGCTCTTTTTCAACCCTGCCAGAGTTATGATAAATCATATTCCGCTCTTCGGCGCTATTGGCAATCATGAGGATAATTCACCAAACTATTATAATTACTTCTCATTCCCTGGAAATGAAAGATGGTATTCTTTTGATTTTGGGAATTCTCATTTCATTATTCTCGATACCGAAGAGTCTCTTATACAAGAGGGCAGCGAAGAGATTAAGTGGTTGATCAAAGATTTGGAGAATAGAACGGCCACGTGGACTTTTGTCGGCTCTCACCACCCGCCTTTCACTGCCGGAGGCAACTATTATCGAAAAAGCCGGCTTGTGCGTAAGAATCTGCTACATCCAATCTTCGAAAAATATGGTGTGGATGTGGTGTTCAGTGGACATGACCACAACTACGAGCGCAGCGAGCCTATTGTTAGCAAGGAGGGAGAAAATCCGGTCACCTATGTAGTCTGCGGCAATGGCGGGACGCCGCTACGCTACATTGGCCACCGCGAATGGACGCATTATGCCGAGCGAGTATTCGGTTTTGTGACAGTTAATATCGATGGGAGCAAGATGCAATTCCAGGCCTTCAATATTGACAACGAAGTGATCGACAAGTTCACGCTGGATAAATCCGACCCTGAATCTGTCAATGCATACTTGCGTAATAAAGTGTATTACGAGGACATTGATGACCATATTGAAGCGATTGAATACTATTCTGAAGGCGATGATCTCATGGATGCCCACAAGTATGCAGATGCGCTTGTTCCTCTGAAAGCGGCCTATGAGGCGGATCCGACCTTTATCGAAGCTTTGGCCGCAATAGCAAAGTGTTATTTCGAGCTCGGGGATTTTAAAACCGCGGAGCAGTATGCGCTAATGGGGGTTAAAGAAAAGCCGAACTATCCCAACTCCTACGAGGTTCTGATTGATATCCATGTCTCGCAGGGTAATTATGAAGAAGCAATCGAGTGGTGTAAAAAATGGCAGCCAGTCGAGGCAGACACACCGGATCCACTTGCGGCCTTGTCTGAAGTTTATGAAGAACAGGAGAAATATGACCTGGCGATTGACGCCATGCAACAGGCCATTATGATAAACCCGGCGGATGGCGATTTATACGGAGACCTTGGCAATCTTTTAGAAATGACCGGCGATAGGGCAAACGCACTCCGGGCTTATCAACTTGCGTTGGATTGGTTTCTCGATGCTGAAGAGGATGAAGAAATAATAGAGATTCGAGGAAAAGTGGCGGATTGGACAGGAGCTCAGTCTGCATCATATTGAACATCGATATTTCATACCGCATACGCGGATCTGCAGATTACACAGATCAGCCACTAGGGTATAACCTTTGCAAATTTCGCCCCCAGTTTTAGAGATGCGCGATGTTCGCAAGACGTTTCCCGGCGTCCTGGCTCTCGACGATGTTTGCCTCGAATTGCGAAAAGGGGAAGTGCACATTCTGTTGGGTGAAAACGGCGCCGGAAAATCAACTCTAATGAAAATTTTAAGCGGGGCCTATCAGAAAAACGACGGTCAAATATTTCTCGATGGCGCGGAAATCGAAATTAGAAATCCCAGACACGCCCGGGACCTAGGTATTGGCATCATCTACCAGGAATTCATTCTCGTTCCTTACTTAAAGGTTGGAGAAAATATTTTTCTTGGACACGAACCTTATCTCTTACCGGGTATCATAGATCAAAAGCGGATGCTTCAGGCCGCCCAGGTTATTCTGGACGATCTGGGGGTAGAAATTGATGTTAGGACAAAGGTAGTTGACCTTGGGGTAGGGGAGCAGCAATTGGTGGAAGTAGCCAAGGCGCTCTCTATCGAGACGAAAATTTTGATAATGGACGAGCCGACTTCGGCCCTTACAGAACAGGAAATCGACGTGCTTTTTGCAGCCATTGGCAAACTGAAGGCCAAAGGCGTTTCCATTATATACATTTCCCACCGCATGGATGAACTTTTTACCATCGGCGACCGGGTAACCGTTTTGCGGGACGGTCGTTTTGTCGGCACTCACGAGGTAAATGAGATAAGCCGTGCCGAGTTGATCCGCGAGATGGTCGGCCGGGAATTGAATGAGCAATTTCCGAAGCAAAAAGCCGTTGTCGGTGAGGAATTATTGAGGGTGGAAGGGCTGTCTACCCGGGGCATGGTCAGTGACGTCAGTTTTTCCCTGCGCCGAGGAGAGGTTTTGGGTATTTCCGGGCTTTTGGGATCGGGCCGGACGGAACTTGCCAGCGCCCTTTTCGGGGCGGGAAAAATCGATTCCGGCAGCATCTTTGTGCGAGGCCGTCACTGCCACATCCGGTCGCCCCGAGCTGCAATAGACCTTGGCCTGGGATATCTGACCGAAGATAGGAAATCACGGGGCTTGATCCTAGACTTGTCGGTCAAAGACAATATATGTCTGCCTAGTGTGAACAGGTTCTCCCGCTTTGGCATCATGCAGGCAGACCGCGAGGAGGAGGCTGCCGGCCGCTATCGGCGCGAATTGCGCATAAAAACCCCCAGCCTGAATCAGAAAGTGGTTTATTTGAGTGGCGGCAACCAACAGAAAGTAATCTTGGGCAAATGGCTTTGCCTGGAGGCCGAAATCCTGATATTTGACGAACCGACCAGAGGCATAGACGTCGGCGCGAAAGTGGAAATTTACCAATTGATAAACCAGCTGGCAGCCCGTGGCGCGGGGATAATAATGATCTCTTCGGAATTGCCGGAAATCCTGGGTATGAGCGACCGGATTTTGGTTATGAGCCGTGGGAAAATCGTCGGCGAATTCTCCTCGGCCGAGGCTACCCAGGAAAAAATTCTGCATTGCGCCCTTGGAGAGAATTGAATGAAGCGCCGGGAATTCATAATCCATTACGGCCGGCAGTTCGGCACGTTGCTCGGCTTGATTGGCTTGTGCGTCGTGCTATGGATCCTGACGCCACATTTCCTGACAGTCTCGAACCTGTTAAACGTGGCGCAACAGACCTCCATCAATGCCATTATCGCCGTGGGCCTGACCTTTGTCATTATCACGGCCGGCATCGACTTGTCGGTCGGCTCGATTCTGGCATTTTCCGGAGTCGTTTTGGCCAGTGTTTTGCGGGCCGGGTGCCCAATCGCTCTGGCCATGCTGGTGGGGTTGGCGGTGGGGATGATGTGCGGGCTGCTCAATGGTGTTTTGATTTCCTTCGGCCGAATACCGCCTTTCATTTCGACACTCGGTATGATGAGCGTGGCCCGAGGCAGCGCTTTACTTTACACCAGCGGACGGCCGATATCCGGGTTTAGCGAGAACTTCCGATTTCTGGCCACCGGCAAAATACTTTTTATCCCCGCTCCGGTCGTCATTATGCTCGCCGTTTACCTGATCGCATACTTCGTTCTCAACCGGACGAAATTCGGGCGTTATACCTACGCGATCGGCGGCAATGAGGAGGCCGCTATCCTGTCAGGAATAAACGTCAAGCTGTATAAGACCATGGTTTACGGCATATGCGGTATGTTAAGCGCCTTGGGCGCCATAATCCTTACCGCACGCCTGAATTCGGCGCAACCCATTGCGGGCATGATGTATGAACTCGATGCCATTGCCGCCACCGTAATCGGGGGGACCAGTCTGATGGGCGGCCAAGGTTCCGTCATCGGCACATTAATAGGCGCTTTCATTATGGGCGTTTTGAGGAATGGATTGAATCTATTAGGCGTGTCCTCGTTTTTCCAGCAAGTGGTTATCGGTTCGGTAATTATTGTTGCGGTGTTAATGGATATGGCCTTGAAAAAACAGCGCGATTAGATTTTCCCTCAACATTTATTACTTTTTTCAACATACATTGCTAAAGGACCAAAAAATATGAGAACAACTTTGTTGCTTTTTACTTCAGTAGTATTGCTGGCCGGACTCGCCGGGTGCGGCCGCAACCGCGACGCCGAAACCCAGGGTCCGACAATCGCATTGGTGGTGAAAACTTTAAACAATCCTTTCTTTATGGATATGCAAAGGGGAGCCGAAGAGAGCGCCAACCGGCTCGGCGTCAATTTAATCGTCCAGGCAGCCGATAGGGAAGTGGACGTTGAAAGACAGATGCAGATCATCGAAAACTTGATACAGCGAAAAGTCGATGCCCTCTGCGTGACCCCCAGCGGCACCACCGAAATTGTTCCGGCCATCCTCAAAGCAAATCAGAGCGGAATCCCGGTATTGATAGTCGATACCAGGGCCGACGTCGAGGCCCTCGAAAAAGCAGGGGGAAAGACAGCCACCTTTATCGGCTCGGATAATTATGAAGGCGGCAAAATTGCCGGCGCATTCATGGTCGAGTTGCTTGGAGGCGCCGGGAAAGTCGCCATACTCGAGGGTATCCCCGGTCATGAAACAGGCGATTCGAGGTTAAAGGGTTTTCACGAATCCATTAGCGTTGCACCCGGTATAGAAGTGGTAGCTTCGCAAACTGCCAATTGGGAAAGAGGCCAGGGTTTTAACGTCTTTCAGAACATTCTCGAGGCTAACCCGGATATCGACGGTCTTTTCGCCGCCAACGATTTAATGGCACTTGGAGCAATGGAGGCCATCTCCGCCGCCGGCAAAACCGGGCAAATCATCGTAGTCAGTTTTGATGCCTTGGACGAGGCTCGCGAAGCGGTCGAAAAAGGCCTTATGGCTGGAACCGTCGCCCAATATCCAAAGGAAATGGGACGGATCGCAATAGAGTACGCATTTAAAGTTCTGCAGGGCGAAACCATCCCGGAATATTTACCCGTAAAAATCGAACTTGTTAAAAAGGAAAACTAGGGAATACATGAAGGCGAAAGTAAAATTGGGTGTTATAGGTATCGGACGGATGGGCTGTCAGTATGCCCGCTATTGCGTCGGACGTATTCCACAGGCATCGCTCCACGCCATTTCCGATATCCGGGAGGAGGTTGCTGACCTGGCTGAGGAATTAGGCGGTCCCAAATTTTATAAGGATTATCGCGACCTCATTTCCGACAAGAATGTGGATGCGATCATAGTCGTCACTCATACCAAAATGCACAAAGAAGTGGTGATCGAGGCCGCCCGCCAGGGGAAAATGATTTTCTCCGAAAAACCCCTTTCGCTGAACTTACAAGATGCCCGCGAAATGCAAAAGGCAGTCGAGGATGCCGGAGCCTTTTTCCAAATGGGATTTATGCGGCGTTTCGACAGTGGTTTCGCCGCCGCCAAACGAAAAATCGATGAAGGAGTTATCGGCACGCCCGTGTGTTTCAAGATTTCTTCCAGGGATAAATTACCGGCCACACTCGAATATCTTAAACCTGAAAATTCAGGCGGTATTTTTATCGATATGGGCGTCCACGACTTTGATCTCGCCCGATGGTACATGGGCGAAGTAAAAAGCATTTACTGCACCGGCGGAGCCCTCTCGTGGCCGGGAATCGGTAAAATCGGAGACTTCGATAACGTGGTTTCCAGCCTTTATTTTAAGAGCGGCGCCCTCGGCGTTATCGATATGACGCGCCAAGGCGTCTATGGCTATGACGTTCAAGCCGATATTTTAGGCACAGAAGGAGCCCTGCGCATCGGCTACAATCAGGAAACTCCAATGCTGGTTATGACTAAAGATGAGGTAACGCACGACACAGTTCCCGGTTTCTATGAGCGGTTCGAGAACGCATACATCGCCCAATTGCGCGATTTTATTGAAAATATTCTACATGATAAACAACCGGCAATAACCATTGCAGAGGGCGTGGCGGTCCTGGAAATCGCCATTGCCGCCACCACTTCCTGCCACAAAAACCGCGTCGTGGAATTGTGAAATGCATCCGAGCTATTACAGCAGTCAAATTAAATTTTTGCATCTGCTTCTGAGATAACGAAATTGCTTGTTGCGACTGGCATTTGGAAACAGAGTGATGTGTAGTATAATCCGGCCTCCGCATGATAAATGATGGCATGGACATATGCGGGAGTAGCTCAGAGGATAGAGCAGCGGTCTTCTAAACCGAAGGTCATGGGTTCGAATCCCATCTCCCGTGCCATTCTGGTTTGGGCAGCAGACCCATTCTTTTGAGCTTGAAACAAGGTGTATTGCAATTTTTACTGCAGGGTGCATTTCCCAATTTGATTTCTTCTTTTTTGTTATGAAAATTCTGATTGCCGAAGACGATTTTATCTCCCGAAAGCTGCTTTGCACCACCTTGGAATCTTTCGGCCACGAGGTGGAAGCTTATAACGACGGGCAGGAGGCTTGGGATCGATTCAACGACGAGCCTTTACGAATCATTGTTAGCGATTGGCTAATGCCGAATATGGACGGCCTCGAGTTCTGCCGAAAAGTGCGCGACCGTCCGGATACCGAATACACCTACTTCATTATTCTTACAGCCAACGTGCAAGGCGAAGATACTCATAGGGAAGCAATGGATGCGGGAGTTGATGACTTCATGTCCAAACCTCTTAACCGCGAACAAATAAGAATCAGGCTGCGGGTGGCCGAACGCATCCTGGGTTACACCACCCATATCAGCCGGCTCGAAAGCATGCTGCCAATCTGTTCCTACTGTAAAAAAGTTCGCGACGACAATAATTACTGGGAGCAGGTGGAGACTTATATCGGCCAGCGCACCGGCACCGATTTCAGCCACAGCGTATGTCCCGATTGCTACGAAAACGTGGTTGTGCCGGAGCTCCGTAAACTCGAGGAAAACTCGTAACTTAATTAGTCAAGTTTCTCAATTATGCCCGGCAAACTTTCGAGTTCCTCTCCTCATTCCAATACTGTGCAGTCCTAAAAAAGGCTCATCGCCCGTATACTCTCAAAGAGTACCCAGCATATAAATATGAGCAACGCCACAATTAATGCCCAGAGCATATATCGACGCAGGCGGGACGGAGTTCTTTCAACTAAAAGGTTGGATTTCCAAAATCGGGTATCACTCAAAAACCCCAGAAATCCCGGCCCAAAAAGCGGCTTATGCCTCCTGGTATCTATCTTGTAATATATCGTTCTTTTCCAGCGACTAGGCTTCCGCCTTTCCTGTCTCTTAAACCTGGCAAAGAAACCATCCTTATGGTCTATACCTCTATGCTGCCGCTTTATGATTCTAAAGTTTTTAATCATATCATCCTGTGTCCAGCTGGACGATTGGGCAAGTTTTGAATTGAGACCGATGCCTGAAAGCCTTTAGCTGTTAGATTTGAAATATCGCCAGGTTCCCTGCCGGCTCTTATAAATTTCTTATACAATATCATTCTACGCCTCGTGAAAGTCACTACCAAAACCATCCTTCAACTCAAGGGCCAAAGTCCCATTGTGGCCTTGACCGCCTACGACGCCCTCGGCGCCGCCTTGGCCGACCGCGCCGGTATCGACCTTATATTGGTCGGCGATTCGGTCGGGACGACTATCCTGGGATTCGAGACGACTGTGCCGGTGACTCTCGATATGATGGTGCACCATACTGCCGCGGCAGCCAGGGCGCACCCCCGGGCCTTGCTCGTCGCCGACCTGCCTTTTCCCGAAGCTCATCGCGGCCGCGACCGGCTGCTCGAAGCCTGCCGGCGCTTGATGCAGGAGGCCGGAGCCGAAGCCATAAAACTCGAAGGGGGCGCCGTTATGGCCGACAACGTATCATTTCTGGTCGATGCGGGCATACCCGTGCTGGGCCACATCGGGTTGTTGCCGCAGCGCTACCACGTCCTGGGCGGTTACCGGAAATTCGGGAAAACGGCCGTCGAGAAAAAACGTTTGCAGGCCGATGCCCTGGCCTTGGAGCAAGCCGGCGTATTCGCTATCATCGGGGAAATGATCGAGTCTAACCTGACTGCTGAGATCACCTCGATCCTTCGGGTACCGCTTATAGGTATTGGCTGCGGTCCGCACTGTGACGGGCAAATAATCGTATGCTCAGACATTATCGGACACACGCTCGGTAAAGCGCCCTCATTCGTTAAAACCTATGCCAATGTCGCCATAACCATCGAGAAGGCGTATGCGGCCTACGCATCCGAAGTCCGTCGGGGAAAATACCCGTCATGAACTTCTCTATCATAGGCGCCGGCGCATGGGGCACGGCCATGGCCATTCACCTGGCGCGGATGAACCATACCGTAACGCTTGTGCCGAGGCGGATGGACCTCGCCCTGGAATTATCCACAAACCGCGAAAACAAGCCCTACCTGCCGGATTTCAAGCTCGCTGACAGCATCCAGATAGGCTGTGAACTCAAACCCGTTCTGATGGAGACCGAGGTGGTGTTGATTGCCTACCCCACGAAATACCTGCGGTGGATTTGCGGGCAGGTGAGCGAACACCTCAAGGATGCCCGGCAGATCAAGATCTTCATCTCGCTCTGTAAAGGTCTCGAAGAAGGAACAAATTTAAAATCCTCCGAAGTTTTGGCTGAAACGCTCCCCGGTTACCTTTACGGCGCCTTGTCCGGACCCACCTATGCCCGTGAAGTCGCCGAAGGCAAGCCCACCGCCATCGTCTTTGCAGCCACGGACAAAAACGACTTCACACTCGACGTGCAAAAAGCCATGAGCAACAGCCACCTTCGCGTTTACCGATCCAACGACCTCGAGGGAGTCGAACTCGGCGGCAGCCTGAAAAATGTCTATGCCATCGCCTCCGGTGTCCTCGACGGACTGGACCTCGGCGACAACGCAAAGGCGGCCCTGCTATCGCGCAGCCTCAACGAGATGGTGCGCCTGGGCTCATGCCTCGGCGGAAAAGTCGAAACCTTCTACGGCCTCAGTGGAATCGGCGACTTGGTGGTCACCTGCAACGGCGACTGGAGCCGCAACCGAACCTTCGGCGAACTGATTGCCAAGGGGCAGAGCCCTAAATCTTTGATCGAGTCTGGCAAAATGACTGTCGAAGGATACCAGACCACCGACTGCTTTCACAAAATATACCAAAAGCAAAAGCTGACAGCCCCCATCCTCGATGAAGTGCACGCCGTGCTTTTTTCAGGAAAAAAGCCGCTCGTTGCCATGGAATCCCTCATGAGCCGCGAACTCAAGGAAGAGTGGAGCTGAGAGGCAAGCGCCGTTCCCGCCGCTATTCTTTATTCTTCCGGATCCCTGAGGCGCTTTTGCAGCTTCTCTAAATTTTCTCTCACTGTCCGTGTATCAGGATGATCGGACCCCAGGCTTTTATCGAAAATATCTAAAGCTCTGTGCAAGAGCGGCTCGGCCTCCTCCATCCGGTTTTTGGCCTGTAGCAATGCAGCCAGGTTGTTAAGTCTGATGGCGACTTTTGGGTGGTCGGGGCCGAAGGCGGCTTCATCGATTTCCAGGGCGCGGCGCATAAGAGGCTCGGCCTTCTCCATCCGGTTTGTGGCCTGTAGCAATGCAGCCAGGTTGTTAAGTCTGATGGCGACTTTTGGGTGGTCGGGGCCGAAGGCGGCTTCATCGATTTCCAGAGCGCGGCGCATAAGCGGCTCGGCTTCCTCCATCCGGTTTGTGGCCTGTAGCAATTGAGCCAGGTTGTTTAGGTCTCTGGCGACCTCTGGATGTTTGGGGCCGAAGGAGGCTTCATCGATTTCCAGGGCGCGGCGCATACGAGGCTCGGCCTCTTCCAACCGGTTTGTGGCCTGTAGCAATCCAGCCAGGTTATTAAGTGCCGTTGCGACCGTGGAGTGGTCGGGGCCGAAGGAAGCTTCATCGATTTCCAGGGCCCGGCGCATAAGCGGCTCGGCCTTGTCAAAACGGGCCAAATGAAGAAGTGTTATACCCAGGCCGTTCAGAACTAAAGTATTGTCGGGATCGGCAGACAGGATGACGCGGTAAGCAGCCTCTGCTTCCTGATATTTCGCATCGCGTAGAAGCACACCCGCCAGGGACAATTGTGTGTCTAAACGCCGTTCAATTTCCTCATCGAAATGTTTTTTTGCTTGTTCCTCATTCTTTTTAAGCTCCGCAATGAGCCGTTCATACTCGGTTTTGTCCTCATCAGCTAGAGGGGTATCCGCTTCCTCTTTTGTCTGTATCGGCGGAAATTTTTCCGCAATGGCATTTTCGAAGGTTTTAATTCTTTCTAGCAACTGCACCTCGGTTATCTTGCCAACAGGAGAAAAACGAGAATTCCACCATATCATGACAAAGACAAACATAGCAAAGCCTCCACTTGCCTCAATGGTAGTTGCTCCCATCTCAGGCAGATCGAACGTAGTTTGCAAATCCATGCTTCCTAAGAATAAGTATCCGCACAACCCCGCAAACAACGCGAAAAACAAAGCAAGCATTTGCAGTTTGTAAGCGGGCAACTCTTTCGGACCCCATAAAAAGACACCGAGAAGGAAGATTAAAATAATCGTGCCAAGTATTATTTTGAGTTGTTCGTTACTCACAATGGACTTCCCTGAGAATGGACGCGGAGATTAATTTACCGCTTCAGTCTTAAATATACTAACCGAAGCGTTTGGCGAGGGCCTTGGCGACTGATGGCGGGACGAGTTGGGATATGTCGCCTTTGTGGCGGGCCACGTCTTTGACCAGGCTCGAGCTGGTAAAGAAGTAAACTTCGTTGGGCATGAAGAATATGGTTTCGATGTCGGGGTTCAGTTTGCGGTTCATGTGTGTCATCTGAAACTCGAACTCGAAATCGGAAATGGCCCGCAATCCCCGGATAATTGCCGTGGCATCGAACTCTTTCGCGGTATCGACCAGTAGCCCGTCGAAGGAGTGGACTTCCACGTTGAGGTCCTGCGGCAAGTTTTCGCGGATGAGCGTCAGCCTTTCCTCGATCGAAAAGAGGGGCTGTTTATCAGGATTGGCTGCCACGGCTACGATAACTTTGTCAAAAATTAGACAAGCTCTGCTGAGGACGTCCAGGTGTCCGTTGGTGACGGGGTCAAAAGTCCCCGGATAGATGGCGGATTTCATTTATATTTGCCGAAGGGTGAAATAGGTCTTTATTTAATTAGTTTTAAGCCCTTTATTGCGAAACAACTTGGAGGAATTTTGAGAAATTTGCAACCATGCAGCCGACCGCGTTGAGTTTGCCGAACCTGCTCTCGTTATCGAGGGTCCCCATATTGTTTATCACTGTGGGCGTGCTTTACATGTCTTGGCCGGGTGCTGCTACGCTGGCCTTCCTGTTGTTTTGGTTGGCGGGGCTAACGGACATTCTCGATGGTTATTTTGCTCGCAAACACGGCCTTGTTTCCAACTGGGGCAAGATCATGGATTCCGTGACGGACAAGATTTTTATCGTGGGTATGTTCATCGTTCTTTTAGCCAAGGGGCTGTTGCCGCCGTGGACGATTGTCCTAATCCTGCTCATTGTCAGCCGGGAATTTCTGATTACTGGCCTTCGCCTTTTAGCGGCCGGCAGCGGCACGGTACTGGCGTCGGAAAAAGCGGGTAAACAAAAATTCATCTCGCAAATAATCAGCGTCGGCATTCTTCTGTTTGTGCACGTGGTGCGGAACGACTTGAGCCCTTTGGTCAGCATGGACCTATCCCGCTTCGTGGTTTTCTTGAGCTATGCCGGGATTGCCTGCTTTGTTCTGGCAACGGTTCTGACTTTAAATTCCGGCGTCCGGTATGTCATAAAATACTGGTCGATATTTTCCGGCGGGCAGAATCCATGAACGGCTTGTTCGTTTGGACCGGATTTTTGCCCACCCGGATCGTCAAGGGTATGGCCACGCTGGGGCCTTTGGGTTATATGGGTAAAGCGCCCGGCACAAATGGCTCTCTTGCCGGTTTGTTCTGGTATTCGGCATTTTTATATCCGATTGCGCCGTTTCCCCGGTTCCTGCTAGTTGCTCTTTTCATTTACCTGGCAGTCGCCTTTTGCGGCGAAGCCGAGAAGCGCATGTTCAAAAACGATCCCAAGGAGATTGTGCTCGACGAATTTGTAGCTATACCGGTTTGCTTCCTGGGTTTGCCGCCATTGATGGGACCGCAAAACATGTGGTTGTTCATGATTGGCGGTTTCTTGCTTTTCAGATTTTACGATATTTTTAAGCCCCTTGGCATCAATAAGCTGCAGGATTTGCAGGGAAGTTTTGGTATTGTTGCCGATGACCTCGGCGCCGCCGTTTGCACATGCCTGACCCTGCACCTGGCGAACTGGGCCTTTAGTCTCTAGGGTCTGTTGCCAGGCAAGTTGATGTAATATCAGTCCGCTTTGGCCAGAAAGCGTAAAGCTGCAAGATACCCTTCAAATCCCAACCCCGAGATGATGCCCACTGAAACTGGTGCGGTCAAAGATTGGTGGCGAAAATCCTCGCGCTGGAAAACGTTGGATATGTGCACCTCGACCGTCGGCAGACCCGAACCTGCAACGGCGTCGCGCAGAGCCACGCTGGAATGAGTGAAGGCGGCAGGGTTGAAGATGATGCCGTCGGTCTTCGCATCAGACAGGGAAGCGATTTTGTCGATCAGATCCCCTTCCTGGTTCGATTGAAAAAATTCGACCTGTACTCCCAGGGCTTCAGCTTCATCCTTCAATAGCTTTTCAAGGTCTGCCAGCGTTTCGTGACCGTAAACGTCCGGCTCGCGCAAGCCCAGCCGGTCCATGTTCGGGCCGTTAAGTATCGCAATCTTTTTCATCGTTAATAGAAAATTTTCAGCACCCTACATCACCAACTAGTATTATTATAAGGGGCATTCCGTTTTGACAAACTCCCATGGGAGGTTGAATTTTTCCGCGACTTCGGCCGCCAGCAGGCTGACACCGAAAATTTCCGTGGCGTAGTGCCCGCAAAGGTATAAATTCAAGCCGACCTCCTGAGCAACATTAAAATAGTTTTGCTTCAACTCGCCGGTAATCAGGGTGTCCGCGCCGTGTTTTTTCAATTCTGCGACTGCACTTACGCCGCTGCCGGTGACGATGGCTACGCGCTCGGGTCGGGCCGATCCGCATTCTATGGCGCAATAGGTCTGTGGAAACAAGGATTGCAATGCCTTTGCGAGCGCATCGCGGTCCCCCGGCGGCTTTGTTATCAAACCTATGTCCGTGCCCTCGAAATCCAGGAAAGTCTCCAAGGGCTCGAGATCGAGCAACTTGGCAAGGTGAGCGTTGTTGCCGATTTCAGGATGGCAGTCCAAAGGCAGGTGGCTGCCGTAAAGCGCGCAATCCGCATCCATTAAGACCCGCAGTTTTTTCAAGTTGTGCCCGACTATTGGAATGGGCGGCTCCCAAAAAAGGCCGTGGTGCACTATGAGGAAGTTGATACCGGCGGCTACCGCTTTTTCAAAAGGATCCAATCCGGCATCGACGGCAGCCCCGATTTTAGTCACCTCTCCACGGTTGGCTACTTGCAGGCCGTTATAGGCGTTAGGAGAATCTGGAATTTCCGAGCGCCGCACCCTCCCATCGCAAAAGTCCACGATATCCTGCAGTTCGGCCATAGGTACAACATCAAAAATACTCCGCCCGGTCTCAAACTAAAAATGATATCTAAGCCATTAATAGGGTTCAAAGGTTCAAGGGTTCAAGGGTTCAAGAGTTCTCCCGCATCCCGATGTTGCTTCGGGGGACTGGTTACTCCATGATTTCATTATGAGCGGTTATTTGTTCAACCGGCCTTGGTTGTATGGGCAAATGGGTAAACTGGGTGTTCTTTTTTTAATTATACTTTTAGCTTTTTCTTTTGTTTGCGCCGAGGAGATTGAGCGTATCGAAGCGGCGGGCCAGGTTTACTTAGATGTTACTGTTCGGCAGGTGACGCCGAAGGCCCTGATAATCCAGCATTCGAAGGGCATTGCGCAGGTGCTTTTTGAGGACATGAGTCCGGAGCTGCAGGCCCGCTTCGGCTACGATCCGGATAAAGCGGCCGCCTATGAATGGGAGCTGATGCAGAAAGAAATGATGAATTTAATTAAGCACAAAGAGGCCGTTCCTGAAGTCACTGAAGACACCGTGATTTTTGTTGTCAGGAAATCTGTGATCAGCAGCGGGTTTTGGCCCGGCACCGAGCCCCGGCTTGAAAGAGAAGTCGATTTGCGTCCTAGATATCGACAATTGGGCTTGGGCCTCAAGAATCAGAACCGACGAAGTAGTTGCGCCGTATTTTCCGTGGTGAGCGCGCTGGAATATGAATACGCCAGAAAATTTCAGGAGGGAACTGAATTCTCAGAGGAGTTTGTCATCTGGGCTGTCCGCAAATATGATGATCCACAGGCGGGTTTTGGACGAGGGTTTGATCTCTGGCAAGTGGCTCGCCGTGTCTCTCTTCTGGGGATTCCGGAAAATTCCTTATATCGCGAAGCCGTTGGGGGCGATTTCAGCGCCGATCCTCCAGCCATCGTTTTTGAGGATGCATCTAGGCGAAAGGGCGCCGTTGTCCGCGCAATTGATCCAGGAGGGGAAAAGGACTCTGTGATAAACCAGACCCTCCATGCCTTGAATGCCGGCAGCCCGGTGGTTATCGGTTTGCGCTGGCCGAACCCCCAGACTATTCGGCACTCGGGTTTGCTTGACAAGCAGTACCCAGTCTCCTACCACGCAGTAACTTTGGTCGGTTACCGCACGGAAAGCAGCCGAAAAGAAGACATCAGGCTGATTTTCAAAAATTCCTGGGGAAGTTCCTGGGGCGTGGGTGGACACGGGTTTATGACTTACGCCTATTTCGTGGAAAACGTAAACGCCGGCTTCACCGTTGATTTCCCATGATTGAAGGGTGTTTGCCTGGAGATGATTTTTTTAATCTTTGGGCAACAGACCCCTAAGTCCGACCAATACGGCACGAATGGCAGGAAAACCCAGCTCCGAAGGCCGTGAGCCAGAGATCGTTTTCGACGTTTCGGTGGTCCAAATATTCTTTGAGGGCAAAAAGGACGGAGGGACTACTCATATTGCCGTTGTTCTTTAGGACTTTAGCGCTTTCCTCCAGGACGAAGCCGGGCAGGGCAGCCTCAATGGCCTGGATGACATCGCGCCCTCCGGTATGGGAGATCACTTGGCCGATCGGCGCGCCGTTTTGACGGTCGAACAGGCAGCGGACGGCCTCGGCGGCTTTTTCAGGCACGGACTTATGCAAACGGTTGCGTAATTTACCCTGTCTGTTCTCGAACCGCAGCAATTCCCGGTTTTCCGGCATATGCAACGTATCGAACCCTTTGCAGTATAAACCCGTGGTTTCTCGCTCCATGGACCAGATGCTGGCCGATGCGCCGTCACCGAAAAGGCAAGCGCTGACCAACACCCCGGGATCGTCGTCCAGGTAAAAGGCCGCGGAGCAGATTTCCACCGCGATAACTGCGACCCTGACTTCGGGCTGTGCGGATAGAAAGTGGCTCGCGGAGCGCAGGGTAGGGATGGCGGCGCCGCAGCCGAGCCCTACGAGGTCTTGAAGGTAAACGTCGGGTCGCATACCAATTTGTTCCGCTACGTGGCTGGAAATTCCGGGGCATATGTAGCCGGTACAAGTACACACGAACAAGGCGTCCAGGTTTTCGGGTTGGAGTGACGCCTTATCCATTGCGCCCTCAATCGCCGTGCGTGCCAGAGCGGGTGCTTCGATTTCAAAAGCCCGGTTGAGGGATTCAGCGTCGAGTTCGAACAGTTTTTCGAGTTGTTGCAGGGCGAAGTGCCGGCGCAAGATACCGTTGTCCCCGAGCAGGATTTTGCGGATGATTGCAACCGACCGATTCTTGAGGCGTTTGGGCGTCTCGGAGTTAATAAAGATGTCCCAGCATTCCTTCTGTGAGAATGCTCTATCGGGTACGACGTTAACCAGGGATTGGAGATACATGGCTTCTCAATGCAATAAACGAAAAAGCAAATTAAATGGCAATAGTCGACAGTTGTTTAGAACAATCAAAATCCGCTGCAATCCGGGCTGAAAAATTAACGGATGTATACGGCGAGCCAGCCAAAGTCTCCTGCGGAACCGATTTGTTAATCTGGTATTTACGGAACTCACTGTTGATGACCAGGTGTCTTCACCTTTGGAATAGGCGACTAAATTATCAACCGCCATGGCCGAGGCTTCCAGGGCCATTGACATGCCGTTTCCGGTGAAGGGAGGGATTGCCGCAAAATGGTCTCCCAACATCAGTTTTCCGGGGGACGGATGTCTTTGGGTGTAATCGATGCTGATGACTCCCTTGATGCTTTTTGGATCAATCTCGGACTCGGTGACCCTGCGGCTGAGCGAGTGCATTCCACAAGCCTCGAGGTAAGCGGGCAGCAATTCCCATTTTTTAACCGTGATTTCGGGTCGGTTTCGGAAAAGACCGCAAATGTTTACCCGGCCATTCTCAACTGCAGAAACGCCCGCGTATCCATGATCTCCCATGTGAATCTCCAGACCGCTCGTAGTCGCCATGTCGGTTGCGTGCGCTTTAAGCCCGATCCAGCTGGTTTTTTTATTTTGGCGGCCCGTGGTCCACACATTGCCTTCGAGCATATCGGAGTTGTTGCTCACACGCGAGCCTGTTTGTAAATCGCCTCCCGATTCAACAAAATCCTGGGCCAGTCTTTGTTCGAGGGTGTAGCGGGACAGTCCCAGTGCGGGACAAGGCAGGGTTTGACGGCGTACAATATGGTCCTGCCAGAACCAAGCCGTTTCCCGGTGCAATAACGCGTCCGTAAAATGCTTTGAGATGCCGAGCCTGCTCAGGGTGGAATCGGTTAAGCCGGCGAAGAATTCGCCGCACACCTTGTGCCTCGGATAACTCCCGGCTTCGTGGAGGCAGACCGGAATTTCGCGTCGCCGCAGGGCGATTCCGAGTGATAGACCTGCAATGCCGCCTCCTATGATGGTGATTGGAGTCATCGGCGCTTGGCTGTCATCCGATATTGTCCGAGGAATCTTTCCTCACAGTTACATTCCCAATTTTCTGTGTCCAGACACAGGAAGCGCGGCAGTTCAGTATCTCGAAATCCCCCCTCGATACTCACCTTGGCGTCGTGCCGACTGACATAATTTATCCCAAGCAGGCGGGCTCCCAGAAGCTGGTGGATATGCAAGCGTCGTCGGGCGGTTTCGCAAGCCAGGATCAGCCGGGCGCTGTTGGAAAAAATCCGGCCTATGGCACGCAAATCTTCCTCATCGAACTGGTGGAGGACGAGGTTGGCCAGGATAACTGAATAATGGCCGTAATCGGCAAAGGAGAGCAAGTCGCACCGGTGCCAAGCCGAATTTTCGGGCCAATCCGGTGGATGGGAACAAAAGTCGAGGCCATCGAGTTTAAAAACCCCGTTGTTCAGAGCTGTGCGGCGCAGATGCCGGCCGAGATCGCCGGCGCCGGCGCCGATTTCCAGGATTGTATCGTCCGGAAGCAGATGCTTGCGCAGTTGCCGCGAAAACCACCCGAAATTGCCCATGATCCGGTTGAACATACGGATGTCCCTCCGATTATGAATGGCATCTGGATGGTCCTCCGGCAGACTATCCAGGATTTCCGGTTTGACGATGCGAATCATAGGCAACCTTTATGCTACGTTGTCCGTAAGAAGAGCAGCCGTGCATGGCTATTCCCGGCCCTTGTAAGGGTTTGGGAAACAGACCCAGCTAATTGGATTTACATGACGAATGTATCCTTCTATAAGGCCGTGAGCATGTCGGCAAACATTAAAAATAAACTTCGAGCGGGCCGGCCGTTCAACCGTGCGATTATTGGTTGCATCCTTTTCATCCTCGCCTGGGCAACAGTACAGGGTAAGCCCGCCGTAAGTACTCCGCAACCGGTCGCATACTTTAAGATGGGCCCGTTGAAGGAGATGATCGGTAAGGTTAATGAAGTCGCCGGCGACCTGAAATTTTCGATGCAAATGAAGATGATGGAGGCTTTTCTCGGAAACATGCTGGGAGATCCTAACCTTGAAACCATCTCCCCGACTGCAGACATCAATCTTGTATTTTACGGCCTTTCCGAAACCAAGAAGCAATTTGTGCTGGCTGTTCAATTGGACGATAAGAGCCCGATCCGTGACACCCTTTCGGTTCAAGGAATGGTACGCGCTAAGGTTGGCGGATGGTCATTGTATGCCAAAGATATTGATTTGCTGCGAACTGTGGCCGCTTCACCGGCCATCTGGAGGATAATTAGCAAGAAACGATCCGTTGATCTCGAGTTGGGCATTTGGGTAAAACGGCTTCTTGACGAGCGCGATCTCGTTGAGGACAAATTGCTCGAGGCCGCGGATAAAAACGCTGGGAGTTCACCGGAAAACCAGGAAATCTTCCGTAGCTTCATCGGCATCGCACTAGATGAACTATTCGGTATCGATACGATTATGACCGGCGTTAACTTCTCCGGAGAAGTTATTTCCATCATAAATGCTGTTAAGGCCCGTAAGGGAACCGCCCTGGCTGCGTTGCTTAATCAAAAAGCCGGTGGGGAAGTAGTTGCGGGTCGGTTCATCGATCCCGATGGACTGGTGTCCTACATGGGCCGTGTCGACATTGTGGCCTTCCAGGGTTATTTTAATGTTATTCTAGGCAAAGTCATTGATACGGCTTCGGATGATTGGGTGGATCGGCTGAAGGATTTTAAAAGAGTCTCCGACTCGATATGGGCTATGTTCGACGGCACGATGGCCGGGGTGGTGAACATTGTCGATGATCAACCTGTAATCATTCAAGCCGGCGGATCGCTGGTGGACAGCGCCACCTTCGCCAAACGGGTAGCTGCTTACAATGATTTCGTTAATAGCGAATTTATAGCCGACATCCCCGTTCCGGTAGATTCAGATTCCATGTTCGAAATGGAATTTATGCCTCATGCCTTTGATGCAGACGGAGAACCGGTTCACAAGTATCGCATGGAAGTCTCCATCGATCCATGGTCGTCCCCCATCTCCCAGTCGGGCGCCGGATCGAGCGAAGAGGATCAGGCGATCGAGACCGGATTCAAGCCACAAGTACAGGAATTTAATTTTGCCGTTGTCAACGGGTTGTATCTGGGAACTTCGAAGGAAAGCGATATGTTTTTTCTTGTGGACGACGTTCTCTCCGGGCAGCCACTGGAAAAGAACCTTGGCAATGTATTCAGGAATTCAGCGGCGGCCCTGCAGTTCCGGATCGACCTTACCCCTGGTCTGGTAATGGTTGCTGATAAACTACGCTCTTCCAGTCCCGACATCGCCGACACAATCAACCGAGAAGTCGCAGCCGGAGGCTTACAGCCGATCCGGGGAATTGTCAGCATCGGACGTGGGAAAATTGGTCTGCGCCTGAACTTGCCTGTCACCACCATTGGACGCTGGATTTCGATGTATGGAATTATCCAGAAAGCGCAAATTACTCAGGAAGCTCTGGAGCTTTAAGGGTGTTAGCCATTTGGAGATAATTTAATGGCGCAGCTATTTCTTGATTGCAGGCAGGAAAATGCCTTTTAATGTGATTCGAGCAGATGAGCCATACTTCCACCACTCAAAACCCGCTCATCAGCAGCGAAGAGAGTCGTATTGATCCTCTATTTGAACTCGTATCTTCTTGGACTGATCGGCCCTCCTGGGATGAATATTTCATGGCTACGTCCATCCTTATCGCCTCCCGCTCCGGTTGCGAAAGGCTGAATGTCGGGTGTGTGCTGGTATCGAGCGGGGAACACAAAAACCGCATCATAGCGGCAGGTTATAACGGGTTCCTGCCAGGGGCGCCCCATGTCTCAAAGGTGCGCGACGAGCATGAACTGGCCACCGTTCATGCCGAGCAAAATGCCATTGCCGATGCCGCCCGGCGCGGCATAAGCGTGGATGGCGCCACAGCCTACATAACCCATTTCCCATGTATCAGTTGCGCAAAAATATTGGCCGCTTCCGGGGTCAAATCCATTAAATATCACTTCGACTACAATAACGATGATTTGGTAAGTGATATCATTGCCGAATCCGGAGTCGAAATGATCAAACTTTAATAACCTGGAGTAAAGATGAGAGAGATTGGCCGAAAGAAAAAATCCCCGAGGTTGTCGGGATCTTTGCTGGTTGCCCATCCAGTGCTTGTCGATCCGAATTTCCGGCGTACGGTTGTGCTAATAGCCGTCCACACTTCTGAAGAGGGGGCCCATGGAGTAGTCATCAACCGGCCGCTAAGCAAGAAACTGGAAGAATTTGACAATGATTTCGCCTTCGGTCCCCTGGCTAAAGTGCCGCTTTATTACGGTGGGCCCGTTAAGCAAGACCAGATGATTCTTACTGCATGGAAATGGAGCTCTGAATCTAGGGCTTTCCAACTCTTTTTTGGGATTACCGCGGAAAAGGCGGCTGAAATGTTGACCGCCGAACCCGACCTCGATGTGCGCGGGTTCCTCGGCTACGCTGGTTGGACCGAAGGACAATTGGAGGGAGAACTTGGGAAACGGGCCTGGGTGGTCAGTCCAATCGACGGCCGAATCCTCAAGAGCACGCCCGATAAAAGCCTTTGGCGCAACATACTTATCACGGTAAACCCCGATCTGAAAATTCTGGCGGACGCACCGGAGGACCCATCCACCAATTAGTGTAGTTCGGGCAAGATCGCTTTGGCATTATCAGCCGAATTTCTCTAGTGTGACACTCCAAGCATCATGACTGACAGAGTTTATCGCCTCGCCGCCTTCTGTATTTTATTAGGCATCTGGATAGTTTTTTCCGGGCAGTTTGATTTTTTCCACCTGACTCTCGGGGTGTTGTCGGCGGGCTTTATATCCCATGTCTCAGGCGACATGTTTTTCCAGGACCGGACCAAGGGGATGAAAGAACGCAGACGAGAGCTATCCCGTTTGCCCGGCTACCTGGTCTGGCTTGCCTGGCAGATAATTCTGGCAAACCTGCACGTGCTTTACCTGGCCTTGCACCCCCGGGGTCTTGCCGAATTGGAACCCGCAATCGTGCGCTTTCGTACGCCCCTGCGTTCGGATTTTTCCAGATACGTGCTGGCCAATTCGATAACCCTGACTCCCGGCACGATAACGCTGAAAACCGAAGGCAATCGGTTTGTTGTTCACGCAATCAGCCAAAAGACCAAGGAATCGCTGGACGGTTCGATGGAGAGGCGGATCGCCGATGTATTTGGAGAGAAAGGGCCGAAATAATGCAGGACTTTTTTATCTATACGGGAGTAATCCTGCTGTTGATAATGCTGCCGCTCTTCTACCGGGTGATAGTTGGTCCGACGGCCTTTGACCGTATCTTGGCAGTGAACATTATCGGCACCAAAACAACCTTGTTACTAATTTTTATAGGCACAATCTTCGACCGGGTAGAAATGTTTGTGGACTTTGCTCTGACTTATGCCTTGTTGAATTTTATCGCATCGCTGACGGCCGCAAAATATTTCCATAAAACACAAACTCCGGCTCCATCCTCAAACCCGGAGGCGGCATGATAATTGACGCAATTTGCATGATATTCATTGCGGCCGGACTGTTCTTTTCCATAGGGACAGCTTTGGGGGTCCTGCGGTTTCCGGATTTTTACACCCGAATGCACGCTGCCGGTATGGGTGACACATTATCGACAGTTCTAATCCTGTCGGCTTTTGCCCTGTATCACCTGTCGGACTTTTCATGGCCGGGGCTGCTCGTGGCCGGAAAAATCCTATTCATCGCGGCCTTCATCTTTCTGACCAGCCCCACAACCACCCACGCACTGATGCACGCAGGGCATGTGGACGGTATCAAACACTGGCGCAAACCCAGAGATAAAAGAAAGGACAGGGGATGATCTGGCAATTTGATTTGATCATTCTTGCTTTCCTGGTGATTGCCGCAGTGGTCGCACTTCGGGTCAAAGACCTATTGAGCGCATCGATGATATTTGGAATTTACAGCTTTTTGATGTGCCTGCTCTGGGCGGAAATGGGAGCTGTGGATGTGGCTTTTACCGAGGCCGCGGTCGGCGCCGGAGCAAGTACGGTGTTTTTTATAGTCACCGTTTACAACACGGCCAGGAGGGCATCAGATTGAAAGCGTTGGGTTTATTAGCGGTATTAATTACCGGGGGTTTACTCCTGTATGCAGTCGAAGATTTTCCGGACTGGGGCGATCACCAATCGCCTGCCACCGAAAGCCGGATATCACGCCATTATATCCAGCAGTCTTATTCGGAGACTTCTGTTCCCAATATGGTTACCGCTGTGCTGGCGGATTACAGGGGATATGACACGATGTTCGAGACGGTGGTAATTTTTGTAGCCGGCATTGCAATACTCGCGCTGTTGCGTAAGAAACCCGACTCCATTTTGACGCCTCCGTCCGGAGATGCTGGTGATTTTCCCGAGTCAACGGAGCCTTCCAAACAAGCCCCGGACCTTATTATCAATACTACCTGCCGGCTTCTAATTCCTGTCATACAACTCTTCGCCTTTTATGTTGTGGCGCACGGGCACCACAGTCCGGGGGGCGGTTTTCAGGGCGGCGTGATATTTGGAGCCAGTTTTATTTTGCTTGCGATCGTATTCGATCTTCCGGCAGCCCTGCGGCGCCGTTCGGAGATGCGCACCCTGATGGTGGCAAACACAGGGTTGCTCATTTATGCCGGCATTGGATTACTTTGCCTGGTGGCGGGAGGAAATTTTCTCGATTACGGCAATCTGGACGCGATCCTGCCGGGTTCGGCGATCGATGCGCGCTCTCACGGCATCTTGGGGGTAGAAATCGGAGTGGCCTTTACGGTCGGCGCCATAATTTTCGTAATTTACGCCAATCTGTCATCCAAAGGCACATTGAGGGAAAGTCTGTAAAGCGATGGAATGGATTGATAATATACTGGTCGCCCGGTTCAACTACTGGATATACATCATCCTGATGATGCTCGGGCTATATGCCATGATCGCCAAAAACAACCTGGTCAAAAAGCTGATCGGGATGTCAATTTTCCAGGCGGCAATAATTCTCTTTTTTATATCTACAGGCGTTAAACGGGATGCCACAATCCCAATACTTCGGCATGATGAAATTCCGGGCCAACACGTAGTTGAACACCCGGCCGACGGCGCTACGCAATCGCCAGCTATACGCGCCAATGACTACACCAATCCGCTGCCCCACGTACTCATGCTGACAGCTATCGTGGTGGGGGTGAGCACCCTCGGGGTATCACTTGGGGTGGTGCAGAAAATTTACGGTCATTACGGAACGTTGGAAGAAAACGAAATTATCGAGAAAATAAAATCGGCCCATGGGTGAGCATTTCCCGGTACTGATTTTGTTGATCCCGTTTTTTACGGCCTTGGGAATATGCGTGGTGGGGCTTTGGAAGCCTCATTGGTGTCAACCCGCGACCGTTGTGTCCCTCGGGGCTTCTCTGGCGGTGGCTTTGGGTACTCTTTGCAAAGTGGTTAAGCAAGGGATTGTGAGCTATGCTCTGGGCGGCTGGCCGCCACCCATCGGCATCGAATACCGCATAGATGCTCTCAATGGCTTGGTGCTTGTGGTAATCGCCACGGTTGCTCTGATTACAGCCGTGTATTCCCGGCAAAGGGTAGCCGCGGAAACGCCGGACAGGGTCCCGCTATTTTACACACTTTACCTGCTGCTTGTAACCGGGTTGCTGGGGATGACCGTTACCGGTGACGCATTCAATCTTTACGTGTTGCTGGAAGTGACTTCGCTCGCCACATATGCGCTTATCGCCATGGGATCGCGCCGGGCGGTATTGGCCTGTTTCAACTACATCATCATGGGAACCATCGGCGCTTCCCTTTACTTGCTGGGGGTGGGCTACCTGTATATCAAGACGGGCTCGCTCAACATGGTGGATATCCAGCAATTGCTCGTGAGCGAGGACCTCTACTCCTCCAGGTCCATTCTCATCGCCTTCATACTGATCATGCTCGGTGTATGGATAAAGATGGCTTTTTTCCCATTGCACGGATGGCTGCCGAATGCCTATGCGTTCGCCCCGTCAACGACCAGTTGTCTCATCGCCCCATTGATGACGAAAGTGACCGTCTATGTCATGATACGCATGATGCTTACGGTCTTCGGCCCGGCATATGTTTTTGATTACCTGCAATGGAGCGAGGTCGTGGTCTGGCTGGCGGTGCTGGCAATAGTCGCCGGCTCCATCATGGCGTTGGCCCAGGCCGACCTGCCCAAAATGCTTTCCTACCTGGTAATAGCCGAAGTAGGCTATATGGTCGGCGGGGTTTGGCTGGCCAACGAGGCCGGACTGGTCGGCGCTTTTTATCACATCATAAGTGACGCTTTCATGACGCTTTGCCTATTTCTGGCCGCCGGGGCCATCATCGCCCGGACCGGTGATCATCGAATAACGTCAATTTTTCAAGGTCTGCCGCGCAGGATGCCGCTGACCTTTTTCGGATTTCTAGTGGGAGCCTTTTCCATGATAGGCGTACCGCCCACCTGCGGATTTTTCAGTAAATGGTACTTGATCAGTGCAGGCATCGAGGCCGGACATTGGGCCTACGTGACGGCCCTTCTTTTTTCCAGTTTGATAAATGCCATCATCTTTTCCCGAATCATAGAGATTGCTTTCTTTGGGCTGAGTCCGGGTCATGAACAAACAGAGATCCGGCGGGAAGAGTCGCCTCTCTCCATACTCGTTCCTCTGATGGGCGCGGCGTTGGCGGTGATCCTGGTAGGGCTATACAATTGGAACCTTGTGAGTTGGATCACCGACGCAGTGCGCCTGTATTCCATGGCTCCAGTGTCCGGATGATATGATGGAAATTAAAAGCTGCATCCCGCTTCTGGCCTTCCTGGTTTCCCTGGTGGCGGTTGTGCCTATCGTGCTGTCGAGCCGACGGCCCAATGTTCGGGAGGGTTGGACTATTCTTGCCGGCATCATAAAATTCGGCCTTGTGCTCTCGATGCTGCCGACAGTGCTCGCGGGCTATACAGTGGAATACACCCTGTGGAAGATTCTGCCGTCACTGTCGATCCAGTTCCGTGTGGACGCCATGGGCATGCTATTCGCCCTGGTCGCCTCTTTGTTGTGGATCGCAACCTCGATATATTCGATCGGCTACATGCGAGTTCTTAAGGAACACGCGCAGACCCGATTCTACGCCTATTTCGCAGTGGCGCTATCGGCCACCATCGGCGTCGCTTTTGCGGCCAATTTGCTGACCCTATACCTCTTTTACGAAATGCTCTCGCTATGCACCTATCCTCTGGTGGCCCATCACCAGGACAGGACGGCGCGTACAGGAGGGCGGACATACCTGGCCTACCTTTTGGGAACCTCGGTGAGCTTTGCGTTGCCGGCCATGATTTACGTCTACTGGAAATCCGGCGGGAACATGGAATTTGTCGGAGGCGGTTTTCTGTCCGGAAAGGTTTCGGGTTCGGAGGCAACGGTTCTATTGCTGCTTTTGGTATTTGGATTTTCAAAAGCGGCCCTCATGCCATTTCATTCATGGTTGCCTGCCGCCATGGTGGCGCCCACCCCGGTGAGCGCGCTGCTTCATGCCGTCGCAGTGGTCAAGGTTGGGGTATTTTGTGTACTTCGGATTTTTACAGGAGTATTCGGGATATCCTTCCTGAAAGACGTGGGAATTGGCGATGTCATATTATGGATCGCGGCTATTACAATACTGGCCGGCTCGCTCATTGCCCTTAGCCAGGACAACTTGAAACGGCGGCTGGCCTTTTCGACCATCAGTCAATTGGGATATATTGTGCTGGGGGCGGCCCTGCTTTCCGGCAGGGGGTTAACGGGATCGATGTTGCACATCGGCATGCATGCTTTCGGCAAGATCACACTATTTTTCTGCGCCGGAGCCATACTGATCGCAACCGGCAAGAAAGCCGTCAGCGAGATGGCCGGCATAGGCCGGCGAATGCCCTACACGATGTCGGCCTTTCTCCTGGGGGCGTTAAGCATCATAGGGTTGCCACCCTTGGGAGGAGCCTGGAGCAAGTGGTATCTCTTTCTCGGAGCCTGGGAATCCGATCATATTTTAATCGTATTTATCCTGATTATCAGTTCGCTCCTAAACATCGCATACCTGCTGCCCATTGTCGTGCGGGCCTTCTATATGCCCTCGCCTGACGGGGAGGCCGGAGGCGGAATTCAGGAGGCGCCGCCAGCCTGCGTAGGGCCACTGGTATTTACCGCATTGAGCTGCTTTGCGCTTTTCCTTTTCCCGGGCATTTTTGTCGATCTGGCAAAACTAATCGGAGGCAACTTATGAACTCGATAGGAAACGATAAAGAAACCCCTGGCTCCGAGCCGGAGCAGGAGAAGAAACACATTTTTGACGAACCGAAGAACCTCTATAGGCTTCTGGGCATCTTCTTCTTCCTGTGCTGGTTCCTGTTTCTTTCAGACCTGTTGTTCCTGTACCTCCCAAGGCACTCGAGTTTCCATGAGGGTATATTCAATGCCGAGGGGACGTTTGGTTTCTACGGCACCTACGGTTTCGTGGCCTGTGTGATCTTGGTGCTCACCGCCAAGCAAATGCGCAAGTTCCTCATGCGCAAGGAGGATTACTATGATGAGTAGTATTCATCCGGCACTGATCCTGCTTTTCGGCTCGCTCTTGCTGCCGTTACTGCGCGGCAACGCACGCAAAACATGGCTTATATTAATTCCCGTCATAGGTTTTATCAACTTGCTTGGTATTGATGTTGGAACGGTCCGCTCGATTACCTTCATGGGTTATGAACTGGAAGTGTTGCGGGCTGACAAGTTGAGCCTGCTCTTCGGTTACCTTTTCCATATCGCGGCCTTTATCGGAGCCATCTACGCCCTTCAGGTCAAGAGTCACGTGAAATTGGTAACGGCCTTAATGTATGCAGGCAGCGCCGTGGGTGCGGTTTTCGCCGGGGACTTGTTGAGCTTCTTTGTATTCTGGGAACTGCTCGCCGTCACCTCGGTTTTTCAGGTATGGATGGGTGGCCGGAAAAACTCCATTAACAGCGGTATTCGTTACCTGTTGGTGCACGTATCCTCAGGATTGCTGCTACTGGCCGGAGCCGCGTTGCGTTACCAGGAAACCGGTTCCCTCGATTTTGGGCATATGGAACTCGTTGGACTCGCAAACTGGTTGATCTTTCTCGCCATTGGAATCAAGTGCGCCTTTCCGCTCCTGCACACTTGGCTGGTGGACAGCTATCCCGAGGCAAGCCCAACCGGTACGGTGTTTCTATCAGCCTTTACCACCAAAGTGGCCGTTTACGCGTTGGCCAGGGGGTTTGCCGGAACGGAGGTGTTGATTTTCATCGGCACCGTTATGACCATGTTCCCAATTTTCTACGCCGTTATAGAAAACGATTTGCGGCGTGTTCTCGGTTACAGTATGATCAACCAGATCGGCTTCATGGTCGTCGGCATCGGTATAGGCACCCCCTTGGCAATCAACGGGGCCATAGCCCATGCCTTCAACGACGTTATATTCAAATCCCTGCTCTTTATGTCGATGGGAGCCGTGCTTTTTCGCACCGGCAAAATCAATGGGTCGGAACTTGGCGGTATTTACAAATCGATGCCCTGGACAGCCGGCTTCTGCATGGTCGGCGCGGCCTCCATCTCGGCCTTTCCATTGTTCAGCGGCTTTGTCAGTAAATCGATGGTAATGGTGGCGGCTGGGGAGAATGGAATGCTGGGAGTCTGGCTCTGTCTCCTATTCGCCTCTGCCGGAGTTTTTCACCACGCGGGAATCAAGATACCCTTTTTCGCCTTTTTTGCTCACGATTCGGGAATCCGAACCAGGGAAGCGCCATTAAACATGCTCGTTGCAATGGGTATTGCCGCATTCCTATGTGTTTTCAACGGCACCTTTCCCTGGCTGCTTTACTCTCTGCTGCCCAACGAAGTCGATTACCACCCTTACAGCCTCACCCACGTCATAAACCAGACCCAACTCCTCTTTTTCTCGGCTCTGGCCTTCACCTACCTGAAGCTTTCCGGCATATATCCCCCGGAACTGAGATCGGTTAACCTGGACGCGGACTGGTTTTACCGCAATGGACTCCAGCGGTTGAATCGGGCAGCCTCCTGGTCGCTTAACGGCTTGAATGCCTGGGCACACCGGGTAGTGGTCGAAGGGCTCGTTCACCGGCTCAACCATTTTTTCCGGCACGGGCCGGCGCGGTTTCTCGTATTGCTGATGAGGCCGTATTGGAAGTTGCATGGGCTCAGCGAGGAGGAGTTGATACACCGGGAGAAAGCCCTCTACGTGCAGGCCGAATTGGGCGCCTTCCCGATCGGAATTACGGCCTGCCTGGCCGTAATTATGATGGCCGTCGTTTTGCTGGGTCTGTTGCCCAAACCAGGATGAGCGTTGTTGCGAGCTCCGTGGAGCTTCTGCGTCCCGCAGCCGCAACCCTATGGGCTGGAGCGATTTTGGTCCTTGAACTGCGTTCGCTTCGAGATGAAATGCCACTAGGTATTCCTATCTCGAAGCCGCCTTGTTCAAGGCCAAACTTGCTTCCAGCAACGCCATCCTGGTTTGGGCAACAGACCCTACTATTTTAGTCTGCTGCCACAGGTGTTAGCCGGAACCAGTTGGAAAAATTATTGACAGGTTATCGGAAATCGCATTCGTTCTTGCGTTTCAACCCCATCAATCGTGAAAGTTGTATCATCACTTAAGACTCTAAAGAATCGCCACCCGAACTGCAAAGTTGTCCGGCGCAAGGGACGCGTATACGTAATTTGCAAGACCAATCCACGCTTTAAAGCCCGGCAGGGATAGAACATTCAGGCCATACCGCAGTGAAAAAGAAAATTCATCCCGAAACCCATCCGATCTGTTTTATTGACGTATCGACCGGAAAGAAATTCATCACCTGCTCGACTATGAAATCCGGCAATACCGAGAAAATCGATGATGTGGAGCATTATGTGGTCCTGCGCGACGTGACCTCTGATTCCCACCCAGCCTATACCGGGGAAAAGCGCTTTGTTGATGCCGCGGGCCGGGTGGAAAAATTCCAGCGCAGATTTCGCCGTGAGTCCAGCGAACCAAAGCCGCAAGACGACGCTAAACAATCTTAAGTCCAATGTCCCTCATCCTCGTTATGTTTTTCCTCCAAGGGTTCAATAAATGATTATGAGGATGAGGAATAGGATGAGTGTTTAGAGGGTATGGATGAACAGGCCCGAGCGTAGTTTGGGATCAAACCATGTGCTTTTGGGCGGCATGTTTTGTCCGGCATCGGCGATGTTCAGCAACTGTTCAACACTCACCGGGTAAAGAGAAAAGCCTACGGCCCCTTTCCCGCTTTCGACTTGCCTGGCCACGGCCTGAGCAGCTTCCCGGCCTCCTGCAAAACTGATGCGTGGATCGGTGCGCTGGTCCTTGATTCCAAGAATCGGATCGAGGATGCGGTCTTGCAGAAGGCAGGTATCAAGCCGCGATACCGGGTCGTCCCCCGGATCGGGTGCAAGCCGCAATCCAAACCATTGTCCGGACAGGTTCATCCGGATGTCTCCGGCGCTCGTAGGGCAGGGGGCGGATGTTTCCTCGACCTCGCAGATTGCCCGGACTTGTTGCAGGAATTCCTCGGGGCTCAACCCGTTCAGATCGCTGATAATACGGTTATATGGAAGTACTTTTAATTGTGAAGCGGGAAACATGACGGCTAGGAACCAGTTGTAATCCTCCGTGCCCGTATGTTTCGGATTTGACTGGCGTCTCTCACGACTGACCATCGAGGCACATTCGGTGCGGTGATGCCCGTCCGCCAAATAAAGGTTGGGAATTTTCTCAAAGGCTTTCGTGAAGGCCTCGCATTGGGTAATCCGCCAAACGATGTGTCTTACTCCATCCTCGCTGGTGAAATCAAATAGCAGTTGTCCGGCCATGACCTCTTCGGCAAGGCGGTTGACTGTTTCTTCATCGCGGTAAGTGAGAAAAATAGGGCCTGTATTTGCGTTGAGGACGCGTGTCAATTGGGCTCGGTCATTTACTTTCTTTGGATTGGTATTTTCGTGCTTTTTTATTGTGCCGGATTCGTAATCATCGATCCGGCAAAGGCCGGTCAGTCCCACCTGGCAATGTTCTCCCACCTGTAGTTTGTAAAGATACAGGCTTGGTTCGTGCTCGCGGACAAGATGACCTTCCTCCTGCAATTCCCGAAAATTACTCAGGGCCTTGGCGTATACGGCGTCGGAGCAAGGGTCGGTATCCGGGGGCAAATCGACTTCGGCTCGGAGCACGTGGAGCATGCTAAGCGAATTGTCGCGGCAAAGTTCCATGGCTTCCTCATAGGAAACCACGTCGTAGGGTGGTGAAGCCACCTTGGCGGCAATAGATTGGTTCGGGCGCAGACCCTGAAAAGCGCGGATTCGCATGCTTTGTGAAATTTACAGGGCGGGCTTCGGGGTGCGAGATATAACCCTATTTTAGTTCCGGGAAAAAGGGATTGTTCGCCTTTTCTTCGGCCACCGTGCTCAACGGTCCGTGTCCGGGACAGATGACCGTGTCATCTGGTAGAGTCAGGATTTTTCGGCGATTATTATCAAGAGCCTCTGCGTAGGCCGAAGGCGCTCCGCCCATCGAACCGGCAAATAGGGAGTCGCCGACAATTACCAAGGGTCGGCTCAAACCGGAGACGACGAATGAAGTGCCGCCTTGAGAATGTCCGCTGGTCAACAGGGAATTGATGCGCAATTTCCTGATCGATATTTCGTAGCCTTCATCTATAAGAATGGCCCCTGACAGACGTTCGAGCCGGTTTACATAAATCGGCGGGTTTCCCACCGAAGCACTGAGCCTGTCAAGATCGGCAATATGATCGCCGTGAGTGTGAGTGAGGAAGATCGCGCCGACATTCAAGCCGAGTTCATCAACCTTTGCGATAATGTCCGATGCGTCAGCGCCGGAATCGAAAATGACAGCCTCCTCTGCTCCGGGAATCCAGGTCAGAAATGCGTTTACCCTCATATTTCCCCAAGGTGTGTTAAAAACGGCCAGGCCCGGTAAATCGACTGGTTCGGGCCGCCAGGCCTTTTGGAACAGCGCCACCAGCGAATCGGCATCAAGATTGAGCGCCGGCGCTAAATCCCTCACTGTAGCTTCGTCGAATTCGCCTATGGCCGCCTGTTTTAATTTTTCGATGGGTACTCCGGCCTGGGAGGCTAGTTCGCGGTCGCTCAGGCCAAGCCCGCGCTGAGCTTTTCCAAGAACGTCTTCAAAAAAATCTTCGATAGGTATTTCCACGAAACAGTCCACCCGGTTCTATCAAGCCGATTCCATATGGCTTTTTTCGCTGTGGGAGATCAAGTTGAAAAACTCAGATTGTTTTTCGGCGTGATAAGAGGATCGCACCAGCGGCCCGGATTCGACCACGCCGAAGCCTATGGACAGACCGAACTCTTTCCACTCGGCGAATTCCTCCGGAGTTACCCAGCGGTCGATCGGCGCATGCTCGGGAGTGGGTTGAAGGTATTGGCCGATGGTAAGGATTTGCGCACCGGCGCCGCGCAAGTCGCGTAAGGTTTGGGCGATTTCGCCCTTTTTTTCACCGATGCCAAGCATGATACCGCTCTTGGTTAAAAAACCGCGCATTTTGCTGTGTTTTAGCACCCATAGAGTGCGCTCATAACGGGCCGTCTTGCGGACGGGCCGCTGCAAGCGATTCACCGTTTCAATATTGTGGTTGAGGATATCCGGTTCGGCATCCAGCACCGCGTCAAGAGATTCCCGGCGGCCCAGGAAATCGGGAATGAGTACTTCTATGGCCGTATGCGGATTGCGGTAGCGAATGGCTCGAATAGTCGCCGCCCATATTACGGAACCGCCGTCTTGAAGGTCATCGCGGGCCACGGATGTGATCACGCAATGTTTGAGACCCATTTTGGCTACCGCCTCGGCGGCACGGGCCGGTTCACCCAGGTCGAGTTCGACGGGTCGTCCGGTCTGCACCGCGCAAAAAGTGCAGGAGCGCGTACAGATGTCTCCCAGGATCATGAGGGTGGCAGTGCCCCGCGACCAGCATTCGCCGATATTGGGACAATGGGCGCTCTGGCAGACGGTATGCAAATCGAGGGTATCCACAACCTGCCGCACCTTTCTGTAAGTGGGGCTGTTGGGCAGCGTTAGGCGCAGCCAATCCGGTTTGCTTGCGGGCATAATTTATTATTGCTCCAATAACATGGGTAACGAGTTTTATTTAACTTCCATTGAGCAGGTAGAAGAAAAACCCGGCAATCATAAAGCAGTTAAATACCAGTTTGAGCGCAAATGCTGCCAGCCCGCCGACAATCGCGCCGGCGCCCGCCTTGCCGGCTTCCTTCATGTTCCGGTTTTTGTGCAGTTCGAACAGAAAGGCGCCGATTAGGGGACCGATTACCAGGCCGGCCAGGTTGAAAAAAACAACCCCCACAATTCCGCCTAAAACCGCACCAAGACCGCCTCTCCAGGTAGCTCCAAACTTCTTTGCGCCAAGGTAAGCGCAGACCGGATCCAAAATCTGGCAAAACAGGGCAATGGCCGTGGCTATCCAGAAAAAAGTCCATGGGACGGACGCGTCCCCCAACCATATTTTATGGATAAAGATACCAAGCCATACGAAAAATGTTCCCGGCAGCACCGGCAGAAACGAACCTGCAAACCCGAACAGGAAAAGAAAGGTCGCGATTGCCAGGGCCAGTCCTTCAGCAGTAGGCATCACAGAGGTAAATTATGGTAGGGCCCGGTTGGCAACAGACCCGTATCTTCTTAATGCATGATTCCGGTGTCCAACAAATAACGTTCCAGCTGGCCGATAGTCCACTTTCCATTTGCTAATTGCAATGTCATATCGCAATCTACCGTCATCATCATGAGCGAAAAAGAACCCGATAATACTTCCAATTTATACGCTGTTCGTCTCAAAAAACTTCAGGATATGCGCGCGCGTGGCTACGACCCATTTCGCGCCAATTGCGAACAGACTCACTCTTCCGCCCAGGCTCGCGCTCTCTACACTGGGAAGGAGGAGGAAGGCCCGGTTGTCAAAGTGGCCGGGAGAATCGTTGTTCTCCGCCTCATGGGCAAGGCCGCATTCGTCAAGATTCTCGACCGAGACGGCCTCATCCAGCTTTATTTCAAACAAGATGAAATTGGCGATGAGGCCTACCGGGACTTCAAGAAACTTGACCTGGGTGACATCATTGGAGCCGAAGGCCCGTTATTTAAAACCAAAACCGACGAGATTACGGTCCGCGTCAAGGCAAGCACGCTGGTATGCAAAACCCTGCGCCCACTGCCCGAAAAATGGCACGGCCTAAGCGACAGTGAACAAATCTACCGACAGCGCTACCTAGACTTGATAGTCAACGAAGACTCGCGGTCACGCTTTCTGATGCGCACCCGCGTCATCTCCAGCATACGCCGTTTTCTCGATTCGCGCGGGTTTCTTGAGGTGGAAACTCCAATGCTCCAATCGGAAGCCGGCGGCGCCGCCGCCCGCCCATTTGTTACGCATTTCAATGCCCTGGACTGCGACTTCTATCTGCGCATCGCAACCGAGTTGCATCTCAAGCGCTTGCTGGTGGGCGGGTTCGACCGCGTTTACGAAATCGGGCGCATATTCCGCAACGAAGGTTTGTCCCGACGACATAATCCTGAGTTCACCATGCTCGAGTTGTATCAAGCCTACACGGACTTTCGCGGCATGATGCAGCTCATCCGCGAAATGATCTTAGCGGTCTGCGATGAAGTGCTCGGCACTACCCAGGTAAAACTCCAGGATGGGCAAGTCATAGAACTGGGTGGTGAATGGCGCCAGGTTCGTTACCGGGACCTTGTAATCGAGGCCACCGGTGACCCCGAGTGGTTTTCACGGACAAAAGAGGAAAAGCTGAAGCGGTGCCGGGAACTCGGCATTGAAACCGACCCGGATCGGGAAGATTTCGAGGTGACCAACGGCCTTTACGAGAAACTTGTCGAGCCCACCCTGATCGAGCCAACTTTCGTGACCCATTTGCCCAAGGAGATTTGCCCATTGGCCAAAACCACCGAAGACGACTCTTCCACCATCGACGTGTTTGAGCTCTGCATCGGCGGCCAGGAACTTGCGCCCGCCTATTCCGAGCAAAACGACCCTTTCGCGCAGCGCGCCATGTTCGAAGCGCAGGCCGGTGATGATAAACAGGCGGTCGATGAAGAATTTCTCCTAGCCCTCGAACACGGAATGCCCCCCGCAGGCGGCCTCGGCTTGGGCATCGACCGCCTAATCATTCTCCTTACAGGAGCCGCCAACATCCGCGACACCATCCTCTTCCCGACATTGAAGCCCACCGGGAAATGATTTCACGCAAAGAGGCAAAATATTATAGGAATATTCTCACGCAAAGAAACAAAGGAAAGAAAAATAGAACCACTAATTGACACTAATTATCACTAAAAAAGAATTAGCGTGGATTAGTGAAGATTAGTGGTTTGAAAAACTCTTGAACTTTTAAACCATTGAACTGTCTTCCCTTTCATCCTTCCTACTTCTGACTTTTGGCTTCTTCTTACAATGCCCTGGTATCTCTACATAGCGCTAAAGCAGCTTTTCCCCAGTGGCCGGAAAGTGTCTTTTATTTTTTTGCTGTCTGTGTGCGGGGTCATGCTCGGCGTAATGATCCTGGTTATCGTGCAGAGTGTGATGGGCGGATTCGGGGAGATTTACCGGGATGTAATAGTTAAAACCAACGGCCATATCCGCATTCAGTCCGGCAAGGTCATGTATGATTCGCAGGCAATCATCGATTACCTTGAAAAACAGCCGGAGGTTGAGGCCGCCGAACCTTACGCCCAGGGTCCGGTCATGCTGCAGCACGGAAACCGTCCGGCTTTTCCCTACCTCCGAGGCTTCGATGTCACACGCCCCGCACAGGTAGTTCCCATCGGCGATTTCCTCGTGGCTGGTAAATTGGATGACCTGGACGATGAATCCATCCTGTTAAGCTCCTCGCTCGCTTCCCAAGTGGGCGCGGGGATGGGCTCGACCGTCGAAGTTTACACCCCGTTGATGCTAGAACGCCTCGAGTATGACGAGGTGCTCCTGCCGCGCGAGCTGTTAGTCGTCGGCCTCTACGAAACCGGGTGGGTGCAATTCGACAGCAACACAATGGTTTGCACGTTGCGGCTCATGCAGGAGCTTTACGGACTGGAAGGCGGTGTCCATGGTGTTGCCCTTAGATTGAAGGAAACGGCCGACGAGTTTGCGTTCGCAGCGCGTATCAAGGACGATCTTTCACCGCCCAATCGCGTCTATACCTGGATGGACCTTTTCGAGGATTACCTGTGGGTCCTCAAGCTCGAGAAAAACATGATGTTTTTCCTGCTCTTTTTCATCGTGCTTGTTGCAGCCTTTGTAATCGCCAACGCTCAATTGCTGACCGTTATCCGCAAGACTCACGAAATCGGCCTGCTTGGGGCGCTGGGGGGCACGCCGATACAACTGGTTGCCTGCTATTGTTTCCAGGGATTTTTTATAGGTTTAATTGGAACGCTTTTTGGAATCGTGGCCGGTCTGATCGCCCTGTATTTCCGCAACGATGTTATCCACGCCTTTGCCCGCTTGACGGACAGCCATGAGGTTCTGCTGAAATTTTACCAGTTCGCGAATCTTCCGGCCAATTATGCCGCCGGCGATTTTATCGCGATCACCCTGTGCGCCTTGGTTCTCACGACATTGGCCGGCATGGTGCCGGCCTGGCGAGCCGCACGCATGAAACCCGCCGAGGCCCTGCGTTATGAGTGATATAAATTTCATCTTACAGACCATCGGCATCACCAAGACCTTTCGGAGCGGCCCTCGCAACATTCGGGTATTGCGCGGTGTCGATGCGCGCCTCGAAAAAGGCGGCAGCATGAGCATTCGAGGCTCTTCCGGCTGCGGAAAAACCACTCTGCTAAACCTCGTGGCCGGACTCGAAACCCCGGATAGCGGCCAAGTCCTCTGGGGAGGCCAGGAAATTCGCGCTTTGACCCCCGGCACTCTGGCCAAAAGCCGAACCGCCTTCATCGGCATGGTCTTTCAGGCATATTACTTAATCCCCGAGTTAACCGCATACGAAAATGTAATTATTGCGGCCCGCATACGGGGCAGGGTGGGCGCCGATCACCGCCGGCGCGCCCTTGAGCTGTTCGAACGCATCGGGCTTTCCGCACGCCTCGACAACCTGCCCACCCAGCTCTCCGGCGGGGAACGCCAGCGCGTCGCTCTCGCCCGCGCGCTCATGAACCGCCCCGAGCTAATCCTGGCCGACGAACCAACCGGCAACCTCGACGAATTTACCGCCAAAACCGTCATGGAACTTTTAATCGAAATCTGCCGCGAAGAAAAAGCCTCCCTAATCCTCGTGACTCACAACCCCGACTACGCAGCCCTCACCGATAACCAATACCTTCTCCACAACGGATGTCTCGAAAATTCCGGCCCTGAAAGTATTTAAAATGCGGCACTCGAATAATTTTAATTCAAATTTTCACTTCATAGAGAACGTATTCACCGGTCTTACCTTTTAATTTGCTGCGAAACGTTTTATCGGTTTCCACCAAATCTTGTATTTCTTTATGGGCCGATTGGGAAATAAGTAGTTGTGTGCCGAAATCCTTATTAGCGGATTCTATCCTGCTTGCCATATTAACAACGTCTCCGATAGCGGCAATTTTTTTCATCTTTCCCGTATCAAAATTACCGATAATAGCCTTTCCGAAATTTATTCCCGCCCTTATCCCAAAAGAACGATCATACATTAAATCGAGGTATTCGTTAAAATTTATCAAAGCAGTATTCATGGCTCGAACTGCATTGATGGCGTTCAAAACAGGGTTTTCGCTGTCATCTGTGGCGCCGAACAATGCCAAAATACCGTCACCAGCTACGTCACTTATAATTCCCTCGTGTCGCTCAATAATATCGTTCATCGAATTATAGTAACGATTTAAAACATGTACAACGTCATACGCAGGTAAAACCTCGGCAAATTGGGTGTAATTCACGATATCGGTAAAAAGAACAGCTACGTCTTTCTCCTTACCAAGCTTGGTGGCAGACGCATCCCCAACCTGGTCTGAAATAATATTTATATCCAAATCATCGACAACTGGACGTCTGATCGTAATGTTCCCACTTATCCTGGTTTGGCAGGCGAGACGAATACACTCGGGGAAATCCAGTTTCTCCCTCAACTCTTTCTCTTCTTCATTTTCAGGCAGGCAATTCTCCAGCCCCTCAAGGATATAAACCCGGCAAGTAGAACAACTGGCATTGCCGCCACAGACGTGCGTGTGATCGATATCGGCCCTAAGTGTGGCCTCCAATATGGTGTCGTCCGGTGACGCATCAACGGTTTGATTATCCGTTTGTGAGAATATTTTGAACATTACGCCCCCAATATTCATCGACCGCCTCAAAAACTCCGGCTCTTGAAATTTTTAAAATCCAGGTTTCACGACCCACTACCCGGGTTTTTTGATTCTATTTGTTGGTAGCTGAGTTCTCCGATGTTTGCCTTTTCCTTAGCATGCTCGATGGTCATACCCACCAGATTTCCATCCGAATCGACGTCGATGTAGATATTCTCGGAAATCTCCCGAGTTTCGAAAACCTCTCTATCGACAAACTCCAAAAGAGCGGTATCGGTATCCTGGAAATATTTAATTTTCATGTAAGCAAAAAATGAGTCAGGTCTGGCTGTTTTGTATAGAAGACTAGTTTACTATCTGTATTGCAAGCATTGCTTGGGTGGATGAGCGGTGGAAAAGTGTCGGCTTGTCAGGGGGGATTTTGTCAGGTATATCGGGGGTTATGGCTGATAAGCGGAAAATCATTGTGGGAGTGGTGGGAGTCGGGTATCTGGGCGAACATCATACCCGCATTTACAGTGAATTGGAGGATTGCGAGTTGGCCGGGGTACTCGATACGGACGAGGCCCGGGCGAAGGAAATCTCCGATAAATTCAGTTGCAAATGTTTCGGCTCGATTAAGGAATTGGCCGGTGAATGCGAAGCGGTCAGCGTGGTCGTGCCTACCGATGGGCATTGCGAGATCGCGTTGGATCTGCTTGAGAAGGGTTGTCACTTGCTGATCGAAAAACCGCTGTGCACAAGCCTTGAGGAGGCGGAGAAAATTCTTTCGGCGGCTAAAAACGCGGGCAGCATCGTCCAGGTAGGTCATGTCGAAAATTACAATCCGGTCATGGCATTTCTGGAGCGGACGGTGGACCGGCCAAAGTTTATAACTGCCGAGAGGTTAGCGCCTTTTCAAGAACGGGGAACCGAGGTGGGGGTGGTCCTGGACCTGATGATACACGATATCGGGGTCATTCTCGAACTGGTGAAATCGCCTATACGCAAAATCGATAGTGTCGGCGTAGCCGTGCTTTCGAAGACCGAAGATATTGCAAACGCGCGGATAGCTTTCGAGGATGGTTGCGTGGCCAACATCAACACGAGCAGGGTGAGCCTGAAAAAAGTCCGGGAGATTCGGGTTTTCCAGCCTCACACATACCTTTCGCTTGATTTTATGAACCAGAAGGGGCACTTGTTGCAACAGACGGGGCAGGAACTCGAAAAAAAGGAAATTCCGATTGAGCAGGGCGAACCACTCATGATAGAGTTGTCATCGTTCCTGGAATGCGTTTCCCTCTATGCCGAGCCAAAGGTCGGCGCGGCCCTGGGCAAGTCGGCTCTCGAGGTGGCCATTCAAATCACCGAGCAGATAAACGCACAACAGGAAGAATACGCTTCGGAAGTTTGAAAGAATTGAAAACCATATAATCCAATCCGAAAAATGAAATTTAAAAAACTCTATTTACTCCTGATATTGGGAGTATTTTTAACACTGTCGTCCGGCTGTTCGTCGAAAGCCGGTGACCTGGACAGTTTTATCTGGTGCGGGGCCGTCACAGAGGAAACGGTAGCGGTAAGGGCGAAGGTCGAGAGCGACAGCGACCGTGTGAGACTGGCGATCAGTCGTTCGCCGGACATGTCGGAACCGGTTTTTTCTGAATTTGCGGCTGCGGACATGGCCACAAATAATCGCGTCGTCTCGCTGGCTGTTGGCGGATTGCAGGCCGACACTCAATATTATTACGCAGTGGAAGTGGACGGGGCTATCGGCGACGAGGTTGGGAGGTTCAGGACATTCGCCGAAGGCGCATTTTCTTACTCGATCGCGATTGGCTCCTGCGCGGGCGACGCCTCGGGGGAGAGAGGAGGCGGGGGGTCAAACCACTTGGTTTTCGATACGATTCGCGGGCACGAACCGCTGTTTTACATGAATACGGGTGACCTGCACTATTCTGACATTGGCAGAAACAAACCCGAGCTGTTCCGCGAAGCCTATGAAAGCGTCATTGCTTCTCCGAGGCAGCGCCGGCTTTATCAGGAAATTCCCTTTGTTTACATGTGGGATGACCATGACTACGGCCCGAATAATTCATCAGGTGACAGCCAGTCGAAACCCGCTTCCCAACAGACCTACCGCCAATACGTGCCACATTACCCGCTGGCGGTGAAAGGTGATATCGGCCCTATCTACCAAGCATTCACTGCAGGACGAGTGCGGTTTCTCCTTACCGATTTGCGTTCAGAAAAATCCCCGCGTTCCATGGCCGACAGCAAGACCAAGACAATGCTGGGAGCGGCACAAAAAGCATGGCTCAAAAAGGAACTGCTCGATGCCCGGGAAACGCATAAACTAATCGTCTGGGTCAGCGGTGTCCCCTGGGTAGACGCCGATGATCCGGAGGACAGCGATCGCTGGAACGGCTACGCAACCGAGCGCTCCGAGCTGGCGATATTCATCAAGAAAAACAACATCAATAATCTTTGCATGCTTTCCGGCGACGCGCATATGCTGGCGATCGATGACGGCAGTAACAATGTTTACGCTGACGGTGTATCAAAAGGATTCCCTGTTTTTCATGCCGCCGCGCTGGATCGTTCGGGTTCCGTAAAGGGCGGACCTTACAGCCACGGAACATTTCCGGGTGGCGGCCAATTTGGTCTGATGACGATCACAGACGCCGGTGGGCCGACAATTACAGTTACTTGGAGCGGAAGGAATCACGAAGATGTCGAGATCGTCTCACACGAGTTCACCTCACCCTACGTTCTTGAGTGAGATCAAGGCAGCATTTTGAAAAATAACCGCTTGCCGGCTTGGAGAGTGATTTCCGAGTCGGGCCGGGAAACTTCGGTGTTTGGATCGGAGCAGCGCTCTCCGTCGATCCTGACGGCGCCCTGCTCGACGAGGCGACGGGCCTCTTTTTTGCTGGAAAAGAGACTGGTGGCGCCGAGGAGGTCGATGAGGCGGGCGGTCTCGCCTTCAGCCAACTGCTTCCAAGTGAAAACTTTCATTTCATCGGGGACTCCACCTCGACTGAACACTTTTTCAAACTGCTCGAGTTCGCGGCCGGCTTCATCCGGGGAGTGGAACTGAGAGGTCAGTTTAAGGGCCAAATCCTTTTTGGCTTGCATGGGGTGGGCTGACTTCAGGGTTTCGATTTCCGCCTCTTGGGTCAGTAAAAGGAGCCGGTAGTAGTCCCACATAACCTCGTCGCTGACAGACATGATTTTACCGAACATGTCTTTGGGGTCGTCATTTAGGGCGATGTAGTTGTTGAGGCTTTTGGACATTTTATCCACTCCATCGAGACCGAGCAGGAGGGGCAGGGTAATGACGGCTTGTTCGGGTTTTCCGGCGTCCTTTTGGAGTGCGCGACCTACGAGCAGATTAAAAATTTGGTCGGTGCCGCCCAGCTCGACATCGGCTTCGGTCATGATGGAATCGTAGCCTTGGAGGAGAGGGTAGAGGAATTCGACGATGGAAATGGGACTGTTGCCGTCGTAACGTTTGGCAAAATCATCGCGCTCAAGCATCCGCGCGACGGTCATTTTGCGGGCCAGTTTAAGGGCATCCTCGAAGTCCATTTTTCCGAACCATTCGCTGTTGCGGCGCACGGTGGTACGGGATTCGTCGAGCACTTTGAATGCTTGCGCCATGTAGGTTTCGGCGTTGGTTTTAATTTCCTCCTTCGAGACGTCGGGCCGCTCCATTGATCGTCCGGAAGGGTCGCCGATGAGGGCGGTATAGTCGCCGATTATCAAAATCGCCTGGTGGCCGAGGTCCTGAAACTGACGTAGTTTACGCAATACGACGACGTGGCCGAAAGTAAGATCGGGCCGGGTGGGATCGCAGCCTAGCTTGACCCGTAACGGCCTGTCTTCCTTCAAACGGCTGGTAAGTTCTTCCTCGGAGATAAAGGAGACGGTATTTTGTTTGAGGACGTCGATAGGATTCATCGGTCTGTCGGGACTTTTCAGATATGGGCCTTGATGGTGCCGCGGGTCTTTCATAGAGTGTGAAGCGCACGGCCGAGTAAAGAAAATTCATAAAATCCAGGAAGGTCGGACCCAGCCCCGGAACTCAATTTTAAAGTTGCGCTGTCGAGCGTGGCCCATTACTAGTTCACCCGAATAAACTAAACACAAAAATCTAACCCCCAAAAATCAAATACTATGGCATTGGAAAAAGGACAAAAAGCTCCGGACTTTACCCTGAAATCAAAAACAGCGGACGGTCTGGATGATGTTACATTGAGCAATAATTTCGGCAGCCGGCGAACTGTGCTTCTCTTCTTCCCGTTTGCTTTTACCGGCGTTTGCACAGAGGAAATGTGCACCATGAGCGGCGCGCAGGCAGATTACAAAGCGCTCGACGCGGCCGTGTACGGCATTAGCGTGGACAGTCCCTTTACTCAAGAGGGTTGGGCTCAAGCCAACAGCATCACATTGCCCTTGCTGAGTGATTTCAATAAAGAAACGGCCGCTGCCTATGATGTCCTTTATGAAGATCTATTGGGTTTCAAGGGTGTTGCAAAACGCTCCGCTTTCGTCATCAGCAAGGACGGCGACATTACATATAGCTGGTCGAGTGACGACCCCCACAATCTGCCCCCTTTCGAAGAACTCAAGAGCGCCTTGCAAAGCTGACGGACGGATCCTGCAGCGCATCGCCAAGCGCATTCAAGCGGCGAAAGGAACCTTATTGCGGTAGGTTTTGTCCGATATAACAGGTAGTTGAATATGAGTGAACTTCCCGATCCTTTTCAAGCGTTGAGGGCCTTTTCCAGCGGCAGCCGCGAAGGCCATATATACTCGCTGCCAGCCCTGGAAAAAGCCGGCCTGGGGGCGATATCGCGCTTGCCGGTCAGTATTCGAATTGTCCTCGAATCGGTGATGCGCAATTGCGATGGCCTTCTGGCCTCCGAGGAAGATGTGCGTTCCCTGGCCTCATGGAAGGCCCGGAGTCCGGCCCAGGTGGAAATTCCCTTTGTGGTGTCGCGCATTCTGTTGCAGGATTTTACGGGCGTGCCGCTGCTGGTGGACTTGGCAGCCATGCGCGAGGCCGTGTATGAATTGGGCAGGGAACCGAGCCTAATCGAGCCCATGGTGCCTGTCGATTTGGTGGTAGATCACTCGGTGCAGGTGGACAGATCGGGCACTGGCGATTCCTTTCTCTTTAATTTAAAAAAGGAATTTGGCCGCAATCGCGAACGCTATGAATTCTTGAAGTGGGGACAGCAGGCGTTTGACTCCTTAAACGTAATGCCGCCGTCTATCGGTATCGTTCACCAGGTGAACCTCGAATACCTGGCAAAGGTCGTGTTCGGGAAAGAGGCCGGTCAAACGACTGTTTTTTATCCGGATACCCTGGTAGGGACGGACTCGCACACAACAATGATTAACGGCCTGGGAATAATTGGCTGGGGCGTGGGAGGAATCGAAGCCGAAGCCGGGATGCTGGGCCAGCCCGTTTATATACTTACTCCGGAGGTTCTCGGTGTAAACTTGACCGGTGAAATGCCTGAGGGCGTAACCGCCACCGATTTGACACTGCGCATCACGGAATTGCTGCGCCGGGAAAATGTGGTAGGCAAGTTTGTCGAATTTTACGGGGAGGGCACGGCCGGACTCACAGTGGCCGACCGCGCCACTATCGCCAATATGTCGCCGGAATACGGCGCAACAATAGGGTTTTTCCCCGTGGACGAACAGACCCTCGAATATCTGCGCATAACAGGCCGTTCCGAGGAGCAAATACAATTGGTCAAGGATTACTTCGAGGCACAAGGCATGTTCGGAATCCCTCGCGAAGGAGAGATTGATTACACCCGGAGCATTGAACTGAATCTGGGCGACATTGTGCCGGCTGTGGCTGGTCCGAAGAGGCCACAAGACCGCATCAATCTGCCCGACCTGAAGGATTCATTCTCCAGGCTCCTGCAAATGGAGGTGGACGACGGCGGTTACGGCCTGGCCCCGGCAGGTCTGGACCGCGAGATGCCTGTGCATGTCGGCAATGACTCCGCCTCTGAGCAGGTTGAATCGGCAGAGCTGTCCGGCGACGCCATTTCACGCATCGGCAACGGCTCTGTGCTTATAGCCGCCATTACAAGCTGCACCAATACCAGTAATCCGAGCGTTATGATAGCTGCCGGACTTTTGGCCAAAAAAGCCGTCGAGCGCGGCCTTAAAGTGTCCCCAACCGTCAAGACCAGTTTGGCGCCGGGCTCGCGGGTAGTAACAGAATACCTCAATGAAACCGGTTTGCAGCAATACCTGGACGATCTGGGCTTCCACCTGGTCGGCTACGGCTGCACGACCTGCATCGGCAACAGCGGACCGCTAGATCCGGCAATAGAGGCGGCCATCAGTGAAGGCGGTCTCGTGGCGGCAGGCGTCCTCAGCGGCAACCGCAATTTTGAAGCTCGTATCCATTCGTCGATCAAAGCCAATTTCCTGATGTCACCACCACTGGTTGTGGCCTTTGCGCTGGCCGGTCGGGTTGATATCGACATGGATAATGAACCGCTTGGCGCCGACCGGGAAGGAACCCCGGTTTATCTGCGTGACCTCTGGCCCGCCCAGGCGGAAATCCAGGAGCAGATTGTCAGCAGCCTGAAGCCGGAAATGTTCCAGAATAAATACGGCGATATCCTCGATGCCAATCCGGAGTGGAACGCCATCAAAACAGCTCCGGGCAAAAGGTTCGCCTGGAAGGAGGGGAGCACCTATATTCAGAATCCTCCATATTTCGACGGATTCGGTATGGAGCCCGGAGAGATGCCGGATTTCCGCGACATGCGGCCCTTGGCCATTCTTGGTGAATCGGTCACCACAGACCACATATCTCCCGCAGGCGCCATTCCCGCGGATGGTCCCGCCGGACGCTACTTGCTGGACATGGGTGTGGAGCAGAAAGATTTCAACACCTTCGGTGCACGACGCGGCAACGACTGCGTAATGGTCCGCGGGACCTTTGCCAATGTGCGCATAAAAAACCTAATGGCCGGCGGTCGTGAAGGGGGCTGGACACGTCTCATGCCGGAGGGAGAGTTAATGCCCATATACGACGCCTGCCAACAATACCGGGAACGCGGTATTCCGTTGATTGTTTTCGGAGGGAGCGATTTCGGTATGGGCAGTTCGCGCGATTGGGCGGCAAAGGGTCCTCAACTGCTTGGCGTTAAAGCGGTGGTGACCAGCAGTTTCGAGCGAATCCACCGCAGCAACCTTATCGGTATGGGAGTGCTTCCCTTGCAGTTCGAGAAAGGAGTAACGGCCGGCAGTTTGAACCTGGATGGTTCGGAGACCTTTTCCCTGCTCGGGCTCGGCGAGCAAATCGAGCCGTTGCAGAAACTTACACTTGAGATTAAGAGATCGGACGAGACGGTCGATAAAGCTGAAGTGACCACTCGTATCGACACCAAGATCGAGGCGGAATATTTCAGCCAAGGCGGAATTCTGCCATATGTATTGAGGAATATTCTCAACGCTAATTCGTAGCCTGCATCAATGCCTCGAAATTCAGAACCGGCATTCATAGTGAATGCTTATTCCGATCCTGTGGTCATCAAAATAAATGACCGCGCCAACTATCTGAATTGCGCTCCGGTCAAAGATTTTTTCGAGGGCATGCTAGCCCGAGGGAAAACGAATTTCTTGTTGGACTTTTCAAATTGCACCGGTGTTGACAGCACATTCCTGGGTATAATTGCCGGAGTGGCTCTGGATGTCGGCCGGCAGAATCCTCCCGGCAGCTTTATACTTTGCCGCCCGGGGAACCGGCTCCTGGAGGTGGTGCGAAATCTGGGGCTGCACCGCATAATGAGTGTAGATTGCGGAGACTTCTCCATGAATTTCGACGATTCATCCGAAATATTAGATGACTCGAACCAAAGCAAGTCGGAGAGTACCAAAATGATTCTCGGCGCCCATGAAAAACTTCTGGAACTCGATAAGAGCGGTAATGCTCGGTTCCAGGACGTAGTTTCATATCTGAAACACCATCTGGAATAGGGCGCCGGATACCCATATTGCGCACATGTTTTACTTCCTGATGGGTCTTATTCTCGGTGGGCTGGTGGGCTGGTATTTCTACCTTTCCTCCCGGCGAGAAATTTCACGTCTGGATGAAGAAAAACAGATACTGAATCAGGAGAGACAAATAGTTCTGGAGTTTATGCATGATATTGCCGAGGCAATTGGCGCGGGAGTAGAGCGCAGAGAACTCTTTCAACGGGTGGTGCACACCGCTATTCTGAGCACCGGCGCATTGAGCGCTTGTGTATTCGAGAAAACCGACCGGGACGAGCTTATAGGAGTCACGATCGAGGGTCTGTTCCCTCCTCAATTCCCATTACCCAAGGACTTTGGCGCTAAAGGAACCACACGCACAAAATTTATCGAAAAAGTCATGCGTTCCGAAGTCATCGAAATGGGCCGGGGCATCATCGGGTCGGTCGCCGAATCCGGCCAAGGGGTTCTGATCGCCGATGCAAAAAACGACCCCCGTATCATCCGCCACGAAGACACAGCCCTGCAGGTGCGTTCCATGATTGTGACTCCGATCCATATTCGCGAACGAAATATCGGGGTTCTTGCGGTAGCTAATCCGGTCGACAGCCGGGCTTTCAACGAGACGGATTACTCAATCGTGCAATCACTGGCCGAGCAAGCCGGATTGGCCATCCACAATGCAGACCTCATGACCTTGCAGATCGAGAAGAACAAAATCGAAACCGATCTCTCCCTGGCCAGCAGCATCCAGGGAATGTTGTTGCCCGATAAATTTCCAGAACAACCGAGTCTCGACATCGACGCCCAATATCGGCCCGCCCAAAAAGTTGGCGGGGATTTCTACGACGTTTTCCGGATATCCGAGAATAAGATAGGCTTGGTGATTGCCGATGTTTCCGGAAAGGGCATTCCGGGATCGCTACTGATGGCCATTTGCCAGAGCAACCTGCGTTTCCTGGCCGGACAATACGAATCGCCGGCTCGGGTTATGTGCGAAATGAACCGTGTCTTGAACCGGCAATTGCACAAGGATCTGTTTGTCACCCTCGTTTATGGCATCGTCGATACATCCGCCAACAACCTCACACTCTCGCGGGCGGGCCACGAACTGCCCATGCTCTACCACCACGAGGCCGAAACAGGGCTTTCCAATGTGCAGAGGGTGGGCTCCGAAGGGATGGCCGTGGGACTGGTTCCCGATGAATTGTTTGAATCTGTCATTGCCGAAACTACCGTTCCCTTCAACACCGGCGACATCTTTCTGCTCTTCACCGATGGTGTGACCGAGTCGATGAACCAGGAAGGAATCGAGTTCTCTTCAGAACGGCTTATTCAACTCGTTACCGAAAACTGTGATCGCCCGGCAAGGGACCTTAACAATGGTATTCTCGAAGGAGTGCTGAATTTTACCGGCGATCATGGTCAAATTGACGATATCACCCTGGTCACCGTCAAACACCTTTAGGGGAGTTCAAAAGTTCAAAAGTTCAAAAGTTCGAAAGTTCAAGGGTTTGAAGACTAAGCTTCCATTTGCAGGAAATAGCGGTGGAACCTGTCGTCGTCCGTGAGTTCGGGGTGGAAGGCCGTTCCGAGCAGATTGCCTTGGCGCACGGCAACTATGGCGGGCGGGTCTTCCAATCGGGCTATTACTTTGACATCGTCGGCGACGGACTCGATCTGGGGGGCGCGGATGAATACTGCACGGAAGGGAAGGGGACTACTCCCGACGTCGGCTCTTTCCGGTTCGTCCAGAGCGGGTATATCAAGATCGGCTTCAAAACTATCGATCTGCCTGCCGAAGGCGTTTCGGTTTACGGTGATGTCCATGACCGCAAGCCGTTGCGGAACTATGTGACCGCCGTAGGGAGTATTACCGAGACGCCTGGCCAGGAAAATGAGGCCCGCGCAGGTTCCCCAAGTTGGTTTTCCCTGTCGGACGAATTTGCGAAGCGGCTCGATAAGGTTGAATTGAGCAGCCAGCTTACCGATGGTCGTGCTCTCTCCCCCGGGGATAATAAGAGCATCCAGGTCCTCTAATTGCTCAGCGGAGCGCACTTCGCAGACTGTCGCGCCCAGGCGCCGCAGCATATTCGCGTGCTCAATGTAATCTCCCTGCAGGGCCAGAATTCCAGCCAATTTGCCTGAAGCGCTTTGTTTCGGCGCGGCGGCTTTGTCCTGGGCAAGGTTCTCGGGATGAACCGACATGGGATTCACGCCGGGCGGACGGATTTATTGGCCCCGCCCCGCCAGCAATTCTTCCTCAGACAATTGGCTGACCTGGATACCGGCCATGGTGTCGCCAAGGTTCTTGCTTACTTCGGCGAGTACCTTTGGGTCCTTGTAATGGGTCACGGCGGCGACTATAGCCTTGGCCCGGCCGGCGGGATTCTCGCTTTTAAAGATACCCGAACCTACGAATACGCCGTCAACGCCCAGCTGCATCATCAATGCGGCATCTGCAGGTGTGGCGATGCCGCCTGCAGCGAAATTAACCACGGGCAGACGACCGATTTCCTTGGACTCCTTAACCAGTTCGAAAGGCGCCCCGATGTTCTTGGCGTAGGTCATCAATTCTTCGTCGGGCATGCTTTGAAGGCGGCGGATTTCGCCCAACACGGCGCGGGCGTGTTTAACCGCCTCGACCACGTCGCCCGTGCCCGCTTCGCCCTTGGTGCGAATCATGGCCGCGCCCTCGCCGATGCGCCGCAGAGCCTCCCCCAAGTTTCGGCATCCGCAGACAAATGGCACTTTGAAAGAGTGTTTTTCGATGTGATGCGCTTCGTCGGCCGGGGTCAGAACTTCGCTTTCATCAATGTAATCGACTCCTATGGCTTCGAGAATCTGGGCTTCTACAAAGTGGCCGATGCGTGCTTTTGCCATAACGGGGATTGATACTTCCTGCATTATTGCCTTGATAAGACCGGGATCGCTCATACGGGCCACACCGCCATCCGCCCGGATGTCGGAAGGTACTCGCTCTAGGGCCATCACAGCGCAGGCGCCAGCGTCTTCAGCGATTCTGGCGTGCTCGGGAGTGACCACGTCCATAATGACTCCGCCCTTAAGCATCTGGGCGAGGCCTGTTTTGCGCCGCCAGGGGTCGGTTTCCGAATTTTGATTTTGACTGTGTTCCGTATTAATCATGATGCCGCCTGTTACTTTAAACCTTTTTTAACCTTCTAAAACAGGAATCTTGATGCCGTCTGCCGCCGCTTTCAACCTATTTCCATCTCCATATTGATTTGGGCAACAGCCCCCTATGTTCTTGTAAAGCTGAAGATGCCGGGCAATGTCGATTCTCTCCGGCGGCGTTAAAAAACTTTTGCAAAGAGCGGCGCTCCGGCGTTTAAATTTTTAGGCGACCATGAAAATTAAGGCTGATCAACCGAAAATCGACAGGTTTTCACTCCCCGACCAAAGCGGCCACTTCGGCCCTTACGGCGGCAGGTATGTGCCTGAAACGCTCATGACCGCCCTTTACGAACTCACCGATGCCTACGCGGAAGCCCAAAAGGACCCGGTCTTTCAGGAAGAACTGGATCACCACCTCGGGGAATTCGCCGGCCGTCCAACCGAGCTTTATTTTGCCCGGCATTTGACCGAGTTCCTCGGCGGGGCTAAAATTTACTTCAAGCGCGAGGACTTGCTGCATACCGGCGCCCATAAGATCAACAACTGCCTGGGCCAGGTTCTGCTGGCCCGGCGCATGGGCAAAAAACGCATAATTGCAGAGACCGGCGCCGGACAGCACGGTATCGCCACTGCGGCCGTCTGCGCCAAATTCGGGCTGCAATGCATTATTTACATGGGGAAGGTCGATATGGAACGGCAGGCTCTGAACGTTTACCGTATGCGTCTCTGCGGAGCCGAAGTGCGCGGTGTGGAAGCCGGTTCGCAAACGCTTAAGGAGGCAATAAACGAGGCGTTGCGCGATTGGGTGGCCAATGTGCGTTCCACCCATTACCTTCTCGGTTCAGCGCTGGGTCCTCATCCTTATCCCATGATGGTGCGGGATTTCCATCTGGTTATCGGCCATGAAACCCGCAGGCAGATTCTTGAAATCGAGGGGCGCCTGCCGGACGAAATGGTTGCATGCGTGGGTGGCGGCAGTAACTCCATCGGATTTTTCCACGAATTCCTCGAGGAGGATTCCGTGAAATTGGTGGGAGTGGAAGCCGGAGGCCGCGGGACCGGAGCGGGGGAGCACGCCGCCCGTTTCGAGGGAGGCAGGATCGGCGTCCTGCAGGGCTGTAAAACTTTTATCCTGCAAAATCCTGACGGCCAGATCGAGTTGACCCATTCGGTCTCTGCCGGACTGAACTACGCCTCCATCGGACCCGAACATACTTACTACCGCGAACGAGGCCGTATCGAATACGCTTCAGCAACCGACAAAGAAGTCCTTGAGGCTTTTGGAATCTTTTCCCGGACCGAAGGTATCCTGCCCGCCTTGGAATCGGCCCACGCCATTGCATACGCGCTGAAGAGGGCGCCGCAGATGTCATCCGATCAGATCCTCTGTATTAGCCTTAGCGGCCGGGGCGACAAGGACGTGCAGTACGTCGCCCGAATTTTGGCTGAGAGTGAGGGAGAGTCCAAATGAACAGTATGACGGGCTACGGCCGTGGCCGCGCGGTAAGCGAGGGGCTGGAAATCGTTGTCGAAATCACCTCTGTCAACCGGCGCAATGTGGAATTCTCAACATCCCTGCCGAGAGAATGGCAGAGCCTCGAACCCCTTTTAATGGAAAAATTAAGGACCTCGGTGGAGCGTGGCAAAGTCCATGCCGCGGTACAAGTCCAGTCCTTCCCGCCGGGGGAGGAATTCTGCTGGGACGAGGAGGCGGTGGAAAAATCCTTGGAGAAACTCTCCGGTCTGGCCGAGCGGCGAGGTGTGCCTTTCGAACCCGATGCAGCCCTGCTTTTTCAAGTTGCAAGCCGGCATTTCAAACCGGCTACCTTGCCCGATTCGGGGGAAGTTGAAGGCCTGGTTTTAAAAGCGCTCGATGAAGCTCTCGAAGAAATCCTGAAAATGCGGGCTCGCGAAGGCGCCGTCCTTCTCGACGACCTCAAAACGCGGTGCGGGCTGTTGCAGTTACTCCTTGAAGGCATCCGCGCCGAGGCGGCCAATGTGCCGACCAACTACCGGGAAATTCTTTTGCAAAGACTCAGGCAGGCCGGGCTTGAAATCGATCTGGACGATGAGCGCGTGCTAAAGGAAATCGCGATTTTTTCAGATCGCTGCGATATATCGGAGGAGATTACCCGGTTGGGCAGCCACCTGGATCAGTTGCCGAAAGACTTGAAATCGAAAGGCTCGATAGGCCGCAAGCTGGATTTCCTCCTTCAGGAAATCCAGCGCGAATTCAACACCATAGGGGCCAAGGCCAACAACCTTGAGATCAGTAAAAAAGTTATCGAGGCCAAGGATGAGGTAGCTCGCCTGCGTGAGCAGGCGCAAAACATCGAATAGAGGCCAGGCCTTAAGAGGCTTTCCTCAACGCCGGTTCCGGGCAGTTTTTTTGTCTCTTGGGCTGGTTTAAAAGTAGACACTAAAGTCGATCCTGTCCGAAATGTCACTCAGTTCCAGCCAGCTGTCCATTTCATAGTTGTCGGGCAGGCCGCCACCAAAATAGTCGGCGAGGGATTCGTCATAGTGAAAGGCGGCGGTGCCAGTCATAGTAATTGTGTTGGCGACGACAGCTCCCGATGTGTTAGGAGTGCCGTTGATAGTGAAATCGGCATTCGGGGCATAGATCACGGCTGCCATAGAGCTCGAACCGCTAATGGTAATTTCTTGAGCACCCGCTGTCGTTCCCGTACCATAAATAATTATATCTGAGGGCAACGGGTTAGTATCAGTATTGACTATGCCTGCGCCACCAAAGGAATAGTCTCCACTGCCGTATATCGTAAGCGACCCATTAGGAGTAACCTCAATAGATCCGGCTCCTCCTATGTTGATATTATTCGTGTCCATAAAAATGACCACCGGACCATCAATGATAAGCTTGGCAGTGGCAAGGATACGGAGTCGAGATGAAAGGGTATATCCCTCTTCGGCTCCCCCAGAGGTGCCGATAGTAATAGTGGAGCTACCCATTAACGAGTTTCCACCTGGCAGGTCGATTGTGTAACCAGCCGTATCCGGTGCTACGGGATCCTCGAACTGCGCTGAAAGACTGGTGGAGAGTCGGTCGGGGTCCAGATCGACCCCAATACTGGTGGTTGGGCCGGTGACCGTAGTATTGGCCACATTTAAATCAAGATCGCCTCCGCCCGAGCCCACGTAACCGTAAATATCTGCACCCGACATAGATACCATATTATTTGCCGTAGAAACCGACCCGACGGTGATATTGGCATTGCGGTTAGTTATCGGGTCGTAAGCGCTTAATGAGGAATCGTAACTGTCAACAGAAATTGTGCCGCCAAATGAGAGTGAATCCTTGGAGATCATGCCAGCGGCAAAAAGGGATCGGCCGGAAAGTTCGATCATTAATTGCTTGGATACGATTCTTCCTGAAGGCAGTTGCGCCTGTGCCTCAATGAAGATTGTCGGAGTTGAACCGGAAAAATCTTCGACAACCACGGAAATGGTACCTATTTTACCATTTCCGAGGTCCCTGGTGATCTTCTTGGCCTTGGAACCAAGAACATATTCGGTCCATCCGGTCCAATCGACATTGTCATTTATAAGCGCCCAAGTAGCTTCTTCGGCCCCTTCTTCGGCGAGGTGTATGAGCGCGTTGAATATGAAGGAGTTATCGGCCAACTTCAAATCTCCAGTGGCTAACTTGAGATAGACGCCCACAATTGCGCTGATAGCGATGGCAAAAAACAACGCAATAATAAGGGCAGATCCGCGTTGGGAACGGTTATTGTTTTTCGATGTCATTGGTGCTGACGTCAATTAACTTTTCGGCTCAGGCTGTTGATGCCGGGCTTATTAATCTGCCTAGGTCTAGGTGCATGTTTAACTGAGTGATGGGAAGTGTAAAGTTAAATGAATCGCTCCTTACCTCCGGATAGGGAGTCGAATTCCCCGAGGATTAGGGAAAGTAAGAGGTGAGATTGACCTTGTCCGCAATGTCGCTAAGTTCCAGCCAGTTGTTCATTTCGTATGCATCGGGCTTGCTGCCGCTATAAAAATTAGCCAACGCTTCGTCGTAGTGAAAGGTGGAGGAGCCGGACATGGAAATTGTGTTGGCGACGATGGCTCCAAAGGAATCGGGGGTGCCACTGAAGCTAATATTGGCATTGGGGGTGTATATTACCGCTTGTAAAGACGCAGAACTGGCCAAAGAAATAGTCTGACCGCCGGCAATTGTTTCAGTGCCATAAATAATTATATTTGAGGGCACTGTGGTATCATTGAATATGCCGACGCCGCCTATTGAAATATCTCCGTCAGTATAGAAGGTAAGAGATCCGTCGCCGATTATTTCAATTTTTGCGGTTCCAATAACATCGATACTCTTATTTGTATCCATAACAATGACTACCGGCCCATTAACTCTTAGCGTGGCACTGGCACCGACCCTGAGATCCGCGGTAAGAAAATATTCCTCCAGGGGGCCGCTGGCTGTGCCGATGTTGACAACGTCTGTGCCACTTATACTATTGCCTCCTGGCAGGTCGATTGTGTAACCAGTCGTATCCGGCGCTACGGGATCCTCGAACTGCGCAGAAAGACTGCTGGAAATACGGTTGGGGTCTACAGTGACTTCCGCAGGGGTTTCCGGGCCTTTGACGGTGGAATTTGTTATTGTTGGCGTGGATTCTCCGGTGCCGATATAACCCCAAATATTAGCACCGTTGATAACCACCTTGTTAGGGCTAGTGGAAATCGATCCGATGGTGACATTGGCATTGCGGTTAGTTATCGCATTGTAAGCGCCTAATGAGGAATCGTAACTGTCAACAGAAACGCTGCCGCCTAAGGTGAGTGTATCCCTGGCTATCATGCCATCGGCAAAAAGGGACCGGCCGGAAAGCTCAATCATTATTTGCTTGGAGACGATTTTTCCAGAAGGCAGTTGCACCTGTGCCTCAGCGTAGATTGTCGGATTTGAACCGGAAAAATCTTCGACCACCACGTAAACGGTGCCTGCTTTACCATTTCCGAGATCCAGGCCGGTGATTATCTTGGCCTTGGAACCAGTCACCGCTTCGGTCCATCCGGTCCAATCGACATTGTCATTCAAAAGCGCCCAGGTGGCCTCTTCGGCCCCCTCTTCGGCGAGGTGTATGAGCGCGTTGTACATGAAGGCGCGATCGGCCAATTTCAAATCTCCGGTGGCTAACTTAATATAGATGCCAACAATTGCGCTGATAACGATGGCAAAAAACAACGTTATAATGAGGGCGGAGCCGCGTTGCGATTGGTTTATGCTGTATTGTTTCCGAGAGTTATTCATTGGTTGAGTTTATTTAATACGTATCATGTATTGGGCCGAAATAGCGTAATTGGTGTCTTCCCTTTCCAGACTTTTGCGGACCATCTTCGCCTCAACCTGGATCTTTTTGACTTCCGCAGGAATGGTGGCTGTGGTACCATTATGCTTGTAGTAGCTCATTGTGAAGCTTTCCACATATTTGAGGATGGGTATCGATGTCGCACCCTCTATTTGCAAGAACTGCTTGCTGTCGGAATCGTATTGGAAAATAACCCTTTTTGGGATAGTCGTGGTGGACACATCAATGTCCAGTTGGGTTGAACTCATGGTATAGACTTGGGAAGCCATGCGCACGTCCCGCCCAAACTTTTCCAGACCAATGCGGCTTTGGCTGTTCATATCGGCATAATTGCCCACGCTCACAGAGCTTTTAATCATAAACATATAGCTCGAAGTCAGGCCGCTGATAATCATCACCGTCAGCACGAGGGTGATCATCACCTCCACCAGGGTGAATCCCCGACGACGATGCCGCTCAGAATGTCCGATAATAGAAGTCACCAATGCCTTCCTTGGTATAGGTCGTGCGATAAAACAGAGTCCGGGTGCGGCCGAGACTGTCGGTAAAGGATACCGTCACCAATAATTCTCTCTGATTAACTTTGGGAGTGGTGATGGTGCGGGTGATGGCGTAGCGGTCGCCATATTCGTCGGTAAAAATAGCATCGGGTTGGTAAGTTTCCGTGGCGGGTAACGCCGTAATATCGGTCCAGCTTATGGTGCGCAGGCTTTCTAACTCATTCTGTAGGATTTGTGATACCCGGGTGAAGTCTCTGGCGTTTTCAACAATGGTATAACCTTGGCTGAGCGTGGTAAAGGCACTGGCGAACACCAGCCCCAGAATGAATACGGCCATCATTAATTCGATGAGCGTAGTACCGGCGATGTCCGCTGGCGGCGGAGCCGAAAAGAGCCGCCGAATTGAGCTCCCTTGCGTTGAAGATAGTTTGCCTGATTGAATCATCATACACTTCCTGAAAGCTCTTTAGGGACATCCCAACCATGCAGTATGCAGCTTTTGCATACAGTATTGAAACAGAGCACTATAAATAAGTATCGACCATTATGCAAATTAGTCCGCAAAAATCAATTATTTAACACCTGAAAAGGCTTTATTTACAGTTTTCTTACTCCACTTGGACATATTTTGCCCGGATTGTAAAAAATGTCGGAAACCTGTGGCCGGAAGGCCTCCCGTAAGTCCGGGATAGCCTGGCGGATATTTCACCGCCCTGGTATGTGTTACACACCCTTTACTTTGGTTCCGGGGAGGAATGGTGGTCCGACTTCCTTTTACAAAAGGAATTAAGCATGTAGAGTGTTGCGCCTATGCAGATGCCGGAATCCGCCAGGTTGAAGGTGGGCCATCGGTAGCCGGCCAGGAGAAAATCAAGGAAATCGACAACGTAGCCGTGTATGGCACGGTCTACCAGGTTGCCAACGATGCCTCCGCAGATTAATCCGAATGAAAGTTGTATGGCGGGAATCTCGAACTGCAGTTCCTTGCGGTAGTAGAAAACCGCCGTAAGCGCCGCCAGGGCCATAATGGCCAGCAAGAAACCTTGCCCTGCAAACAATCCCCATGCCGCCCCGGTATTGGTTACATAAACCAGGTTGAAAAAACCGGGGATTACCTCAATGCCCCCTTGCGGAGGATATTGGTTCAGGGGCAGGGTGGGGTGATTGTGGACCAGGAACTTGGTTGCCTGATCGGCCACCAGGACAGCCGAGAAGACCGCCCAAAAAATTCGGTAGGAACCGTCCTTTTTCCCGAAGAAATCCGTTATTTGGGTTTTATTCTTCAGAATCCTCGTCCGTAAATTTGACGGTGTCACCGACTCCGGAATCGATAAACAAGCCCATTCGTTGTGAACTTTTGCGGTGGGTTTTTTCGTATTCCGTCTGGCCTTCCACGGAAAAGCGTGTGAATGGCACCGCAGCTAGTCTTGCGCGGCCGATGGGTTTGCCCGTGACCTCGCAAATTCCGTATGTACCTGCAAAAATGCGTTTTATGGCCTCGTCGATTTCTTTTAAGACCTCCTGCTCATTGGAAACCATGCTCAAGGCGAAATCGCGGTCGAAATTATCTGTACCGGCGTCGGCCATGTGCTGGCTGTAACCGGAAAGGTCTCCGGAATCTTCCTTGATCGAGCGTTTCAGGGTATCCTTGGTATGAAGATTGAGAATGTCCTCCATCTGTTTTCTTAATTTTACGAGACGACGGTAATGCTTGAGGCGCCTGAGGGGAACCTTTCTTTCTTCTACCTGCTTTTTTGGTTTGCCGGCTGGATTGAAACCGAGGACATCCGAAAGGGAAGCGGCTTCCAGTACGCGGGGTTCGATGATCTCGGGCTTTACATCGGCTACCGCTTGGGTGGGTTTGCCTGTTTTTGCGACGGCCGGTTTTACGACCTTCTTTTTGGCCGGTTTTGGTTCTGCTTTGCGGACTTTGATAACCTCCCGGACATCGTCGAGTGAAAATATTGCCGGGGTGGGTCTTCTTTTGGATGGGAGTTTAAAAATGGCCGGAGTTTGTTGCTTTCGCTTGGCAGCCAATTCCTTCAAAGCCTTAGTTTGATCCTCCGATGATTTTCTTGTTATCACGGTCTTGGCCCTTGTGATTTTTTTCACCGCTTTTGTCTTTTTGACAGCGGTGGTTTTCGAGGCGGGCCTGGTGCGGGTAGTTTTTTTCCTGACTGGTTGTCTTTTCTTGGGCTTGGCTTTTATGGATTTGGGTTGTCGCGGGCGTGATCTTTTTTTCGCGGCAGCGGTGGATCTTTTCTTTACGGTGGCAGTAGATTTTTTCTTTGCGGCAGCGGTGGATCTTTTCTTCACGGCAGAGATAGTCTTTTTCCTGGCCGCAGCGGTAGATTTTGACCGTCTGACGGGTTTGCTCCTGGAGGCGACCTTAATCCTGGATTTGGCCGTGCCGGTCTTCTTTTTTGATGCAGTCGTTTTTTTCGAAACTGTTCTTTTCTTGATCATAACGGATTGTTTACCAGGTTCTGGGTTTGTGTTGCTTCCTGACACCGCGAGCACACATCGGCGGGTTGCGCCTTCACCAATTCGTTCAGCCAGCGCCAACAGCGGGGGCAACGTTCGCCCTCGGCATGGATGGCTGCAATCGACAGGTTCGCTTCCGGATCAGGGCTCTCGGTCAGGTTTATTTGGGATACTATGCAAATCTCAGTCAGTGACGGTTCGTGTTTCTGTAAAAGCTTGTATTGGGCGTTGTTTCGACCGCCGGAAAAATTTACCGATGCCTCGAGTGATTGTCCGATTATTTTTTCCCGGCGCAGCGATTCGAGTTTTTCGTTTACCAGGCTGCTCACTTTCAACAACTGTTCGACCTCGGAGATGGTTGCCGGGTCGAGCTTCGTTTCCAAATCCTCGGGCCAGGATTGCAAATGGATTGAGCCTTCGGCTAATTCCGAGTCACTCGAGGAGAAAGAATAAGCCTCATCGGTCGTAAAGACCAGGACCGGCGCAAGTAGCCGCATAAGCGTCTGCAGGATCGAGTGGAGAACCGTCTGTGCCGAACGGCGTCCCGGGGAATTATCACCGTAGGTGTAGAGGCGGTCCTTGAGGATATCGTGGTAGGTTGCTGAAAGGGTGACGGCACAGAATTTATTGCAAAGCTGGTAAACTTTGTGGAATTCATATGCTTCGTAAGCTTCCGTTATTTGCCTGACCAGGCCGGCCGTTTTGTGCAGAGCCCAGGCGTCAATTGGCCACAGCTGATCCGGGGGCGTTGCATTGGCTTGCGGATCGAAATCATAAAGGTTGCCGAGCTGGTATCGCAGGGCATTGCGGATGTTGCGGTAAGCTTCTCCTATGTGCTTTAGTATCTCATCGGAGATCGCCATGTCATTGCGGTAATTTTCGCTTATTACCCACAGCCGCAGAACGTCGGCGCCCATATTGTCGGTTAGTTTCAGAGGGGATATCACGTTGCCTTTGGACTTGCTCATGGCGTTGCCCTTCCCGTCCAGAATGAAACCGTGTGTTAGTACAGCCCGAAAGGGCGCGCACTCACGGGAGCCCACAGCGGTCAGCAAGGCCGATTGGAACCAGCCGCGATGCTGGTCGCTGCCTTCCAGGTAAAGGTCGGCTGGAGAGCTGAGGCGCTCGTCCTGCTCCAGACAGGCTATATGGCTCGCACCGGACTCGAACCATACATCTAGAATATCGTATTGTTTCTCAAAATCTTCGGGGCTGCTCTCACCCGTTGGTTCGTAGACAAATCCCTCAGGCAGGAAATGTTCGAGTGGATCGACGAACCAGGCGTCGCTGCCTTTTTCCTCCACCACCTTGATAAAGGATTCGATCACGCGCACGTCGAGGATTGACTCGCCGGACTTTTTCGATCGGATGGCCGGGATTGGCACACCCCAGGCGCGCTGCCGTGAAAGACACCAGTCGGGTCGATTCTCTACCATCGAGCGTATTCTGATCCGTCCCCAATGCGGTATCCATTGCACGTCGCCGTCTATTGCGGCGAGAGCCTTTTCGCGCACATTACCCTCTCCCAATTCCATGAACCACTGCTCGGTAGCGCGGAAGATTATCGGGCGGTTGCTGCGCCAACTATAAGGGTATTCGTGGGTGATCTTGCCGGCTCTCACTATCAATCCTTTTTCACTGAGCGCAGTGACGATTTTTGGATTTGCATCGAAAACGGATACTCCCTCCATTTCGGGATATTCAGCCGTGAAACAGCCGCTATCGTCCACGGGCACAACAACGGGCAGGCCATAGCGGCGACCCATCTCGAAATCATCCGAGCCGTGCCCGGGAGCGGTGTGGACGCATCCCGTACCCTGCTCGAGCGTTACATGCTCTCCCAGCATGATCAGACTGGTCCGGTCTGGAAAAATCGGGTGGTCGCACTCGCCGCGCTCGAAGGAGGCGGCCTTGAATTTGGCGACGACGGCGCCATTCTCTATTTTACATGCTTTGAGGAAAGATTCGGCGAGAGTTTCGGCGACAACATAGGTCTGCTCACCGTGTGAAATGGCTACGTAGTCGAATTCGGGATGGAGGCAGACGCCCAGATTGGCCGGAAGCGTCCATGGGGTCGTCGTCCAGATAACGAGTGACACGTTTGAAAGGCCGTTAAGTTCCTTGTATTCAGAGGGGTTTCGCAGGGGAAAACGAACGTAAATCGAATCGGAAACGTGGGAGTGGTGTTCGATCTCAGCTTCGGCCAGAGCGGTGCGAAATACCGGGTCCCAGTGCACTGTTCTGAAACCTCTGCGCACAAGCCCCCGGGCAACCAGGTCGCGCAAACATCTAAGGACACCTGCTTCGTAATGCGAATCAAACGTCTGGTAGGGAAGCTCCCAGTCTCCCGCGACGCCTAGCCGCTTGAATTGTTCACGTTGGATGTTGACGTATTTGGCAGCATTTTCCCGACACAGCCCGCGCAGATGCTCAGGCTTCATCTCGTTTATTTTGTCTCCCAGGCGTTTCAGGACGACCTGCTCGATTGGCAATCCATGGCAGTCCCATCCCGGCACATATGGGGCATGAAAGCCGCGCATGGATTTGTAGCGGACGATAATGTCCTTTAGGATTTTATTGAGAGCATGGCCGAGATGGATGTCACCATTGGCGTAAGGCGGACCGTCGTGCAGAATAAAGGACGGCCCCCCCTCGTTTTTAGAGAGAATCTGTTTGTATAAGTTACAAGACTCCCAGTGCGCCAGCCGTTCGGGTTCGCGGGAACCCAGGTTGGCTCGCATGGGAAATCCGGTTCTTGGCAGGTTGAGGGAATCTTTGAAATTGGCAGCCATACTAGGCAAAATAGTGCGACCATTTTTATTAAAGGCGGCAAAGGTTGGCCGGTTCTACTGCCAAGTCAAGCCAAGATGGGCCTCCTTTTTTAAGGAATACTTGACGGCAGCAGGTCAACCGGCGAAATAGTCAATATAGTGCAATATAAACCTGTCGCGCTTATCATTCGTGATGGTTGGGGCGAAAACCACGATCCCGGCCATGACAAGTTCAACGCCGTTAAGCTGGCCGGCACCCCGGTGGCCGATTCCTTGCGCCATAGTTGTCCGCGTACCGAGATACGTACCTTCGGACCCGATGTAGGCCTGCCCGAAGGGATTATGGGCAATAGCGAGGTCGGTCATCAGAATATCGGCGCCGGCCGCATCGTTGACCAGGAAATCCTGCGCATCGACAAGGCTTTTGCAGCCGGATCAGTGAAAGAGTCGGCCGTCCTCCAGTCGGCCTTCGCCCATGTTAAGGAGACCGGAGGCGGGCTTCACCTGCTGGGCCTTGTCTCAGATGCCGGAGTCCACTCCATGCTTGAGCATCTGTATGGCATACTGCGGCTGGCCGGCGAGGCCGGTCGGGATCGAGTTTGCATACACGCGTTTACCGATGGTCGCGATACTGCACCACAGAGCGGACTAGGCTATATCCGACAAATCGAAGCAAAGTGCCTGGAAATCGGTGTCGGCCGGATTGCCGGCGTATGCGGCCGTTTTTGGAGCATGGATCGTGATCGGCGATGGGAACGGGTCCAAAAAGCCTACGATTGCCTGACCGGTCCCGACATTGAAACCGCAACCGCCGGCAGCGCGGAGGCCGCTGTGCAGCAATACTACGACCACCCGCTGGATTCTTCGCGCAAGGGCGACGAGTTCATAATCCCCACCCGCATCATGGATTCCGACAATAAACCCGTCGGGATTATCAGCGACGGTGATGCCGTAATCTTTTTCAATTTTCGCGGAGACCGCCCCCGGGAACTTACCAGGGCTTTCATTGAGGACCGTTTTGTGGAATTCGACCGGGGACCTAAACTCGATCTCTTCTACGTCACTATGACCGAATACGAGAAAGGCCTTTGCCCGAATATAATTTTTCCAAAACCCGCGCCCATGCGCAATATCGCGGGTATGTATTTGAGCAATCTGGGCATTCCACAGTTCCGTTGCGCCGAGACGGAGAAGTATCCCCACGTCACCTTTTTCTTTAACGATTACCGCGAGGAACCTTTTCCCGGTGAAGAACGCGTGCTCGTTCCCAGTCCCAAGGACGTCTCTACATATGACCAAAAACCCGAGATGTCGGCCCATGGTGTTTGCGCGGCCGCCCGCGAGGCAATCAAATCCGGCCGCTATGGGCTTATCGTGGTTAATTTCGCAAACGCTGACATGGTGGGCCACACAGGTTCGCTCGAAGCCGCAATCCTGGCCTGCGAAACTGTCGATAAATGCGTTGGCGAACTCCTCGAAGATCTCAAAAAGGCCGGTGGAGCCGCAGTTATAACGGCCGACCATGGCAATTCCGACCAGATGTGGGACCCGGTAGGCAATGTGCCCCACACCTCGCACACCCTCAACCCCGTCGAAGTGATCCTGGCCGGGGAGGGATTAGAAAGTCTCAAGCTCAAGGAAGATGGCCGGCTCGCCGACATAGCCCCTACTTTTCTGCGGCTCATGGGTTTGGAACAGCCCCCGGAAATGACCGGTGAATGCCTCATCCTCTAGTTAAACTCAACTACCCTGACGTTTCCGGGAAATGAGATCGATGGTTTCTTCCGTGGCAGGTTTTACCGGTGATTGGTGCAACGGCACCCCTGCGATGGAAGAGCCCTCGGGGTAGGAGTCTTTCTGCATGCCCTTTTTGGTCAAGCGCATCACATCCTTCGAACCGTCCTCCCAGACGATCATCAGACCGATACTCAACAATTTCCATTTGCCCGATTCCTGCCTAAAACCCTCGTTTTCTTCCAACCAGTAACGGGTGGATTGGCTCCAGTTCTTTATTTCGATGAAATAGTTTCCCTCCTTGCTGGATACTTCCCAGATACCTTCGAAGCGGTCGATGTTTGCCAATGAGGTGTAGCCGGCGCTGAAGAGAACCTGCCCATGGGCTGTCTCTATTTTGACTGCCTTTGCTTCTAACTTCGAGCGGGAGGAGAAACCTCTCAGTCTATAGCCCATTTCGGTGTTGCTAATCATGTCGTGGTGTGTGTCGTCCCATGTAATACGTGCTTCGTTACCTTCGAGAACCCACTCGCCCTCTATCGATTTGGGAGCTTGACGATGATCTCTGTAGGCGCTTTTCGCTTTACCGTCGCGTCTCAGGCGCAGGTAGAATGTATCAATGCGTTTTCCGGAAATTTCCCAGAACCCGACGAATTCATTGCGCATAAGCGGCCGGTCCGATTCTGCCGTGAGGGCCGCAGGTGCAGCCGGAGCCCGGGCGTCGGCGGATTGAACCCTCCACTGGCCCACGTCCCTGCGGTTGATCCGGAAGGCGGTCAGGACAGTATCCGGCTCAGTGTCGAGGGTTTGGTCTGGAGCGAGATTGTATTTAATAAAACCATTCTCCGACCGGGATAGCACGTCCCGGTAGCCGTCATTCCAGGTTATAAGGACCTTATTTGCTGCGATTTCCCAGGAGCCTTTTTCCATGCGGTTTGTAGCTGAGCCCGACCAGAATCCGGTAACCTGCGAGCCGGATTTCAGGATGATATAAAAGATGTCTCCGCCGGGTTCCGGTACCGCCCAATAGCCGATTAGTTCCTTGGGTTGCAAGGCGGCACCCGAGGCGGGCGGATCCTGCCCCGGCAATTGTGGAGAAAGGGCAACAACGACAGCGAAAAAGACGCAATAAAATTGGAGTTGTCGCATTTTTCAGACTATTATTATCGAAGGATTGTGGGCAATTCAATACCGCATTCAGAGGTTCAGAGGTTTAGAGGTGCAGAGAGGGGAGGAGGTTCAAAAGTTCGACGACCAAAGACTAAGGACTATTAGACCAAGGACATTCAGGCCTATTCCTCGGCGCGCACGGGATTGATGAGGCTGCCGATTTTTTCGATTTCCACGGTGACTGTGTCTCCATCCTGCATGTAAATCGGGGGTTTTCGGGCGCCGCCAATGCCGGAGGGTGTGCCGGTTATCAGCACTGTTCCGGGTTCCAGGGTTGTGCTGCCGCTGAGGAATTCGATGAGCGTTGGCACGTCAAATATCATGTCGGAAGTGTTTGATGACTGCATTTGCTCACCGTTGAGATGTGTACTGATATTTAGAGTGTTCGGATCGGTAATTTCGTCGGTTGTAACAAGGCAAGGGCCGAGCGGGCAGAAGGTGTCGAAGGTCTTGCCTCTGCAGAATTGGCCGCCCCCCCATTGTTTTTGCCAATCCCGGGCGCTAACATCGTTGGCGCAAGTATAGCCCAACACGTAGTCGAGGGCTTCGGCTTTGGATACATTTTTGCATTTTTTTCCAATGACTACTGCCAACTCACATTCGTAGTCGACCTGGTCGCTGCGAAGATGGCGTGGAAGAAGGATGGGTGCCTCGGGGTCTTGCGCCGCTCCTGGCAGCTTCATAAAGACCAATGGAAACTGCGGCAGTTTCGCACCTGTTTCTTTGGCGTGAGCCTTGTAATTAAGGCCGATGGCAATGATTGCCCGTGGCGCTACCGGGGCTAACAGCCGCTGCACGGTAACCGGTGTATCGGTAACGGTAAATTCACCGAAGATATCGCCTTCTAATGCCAGCGTGGAGCCGTCTTCCAGTTGGCGGGCGTAACGGATTAATCCCTGATGGTCCTCACAGCGTATGATTTTCATAGGTCAGAGAAAGTTGGGGCAACACCGGCGCGAGGCAAATATAAAACTCTCAATGCGGGTTTTGTGCCCAAATCATGGATTATCCAAGTTTTACAGCAACCTGTTGGTCCATGGAACGGCCCGAGACGGATTTTTTGAAAATTATTGTTGCGGTTTTAGCCTGGAATCTTCAAACGGCTTATCATCTTGGCGGTGTATCCTTTTCTCTGAACATTTATGAGCACGATAGCCACTATACTTGAGGTTCTGGGAAGCCTTGGAATTTTCATTTTCGGAATGAAAGTTATGAGCGAGGGGATTCAAAAGGTAGCAGGAGGGAGTCTGCGTCGACTTCTTGCCGGAATGACCCGAAATATCTTTAACGGCCTGCTCACAGGGACGCTCATAACCAGCGTCATTCAGTCATCCTCGGCTACTACCGTGATGGTAGTGGCTTTCGTGAATGCCGGTCTGCTCACCTTGGTCGAGTCAATCGGTGTCATTATGGGGGCAAATCTCGGCACCACCTTTACGGCGTGGATTGTGGCGGTATTCGGATTTAAATTTTCCCTGTCCAATATAGCGCTGCCCATAATTGGGCTAAGCGTGCCTTTGCTATTCATGAAAGCGCCCAAGGTGAGAGACACCGGGGAGGCGCTGATCGGGTTCGGACTGCTTTTTTTCGGACTGCACCTGCTCAAAAACGTTGTTCCCGATATTCAAAGCAATCCGGAAATTCTGAGTTTCGTGCAGCAGTTTACCGGTCTGGGTTTCGGCTCTATACTGATTTTTCTGCTGGTAGGGATTCTGCTGACCATAACGGTGCAATCTTCCTCGGCGGCCATAACAATTACAATTGCCCTGGCCTATAAGGGCTGGATCGACTTCCCGGTCGCCGCCGCCATTGTGATGGGGGAAAACGTTGGCACGACGATCACAGCTTACCTGGCCTCGCTGGGAACGAATGTTAACGCCAAGCGGGCCGCCCGGGCTCATTTTCTGTTCAACATTATCGGCGTTTGCTGGATGCTGGCGTTATTTTATCCGTTCGTTCACATGGTGGACTTTCTGATGCCCGGGCCGGCCATGGATGAGCCGCAAGTAATTCCCGAACACCTGGCGCTGTTTCATACCATGTTCAACCTGTGTAATATCCTCCTGCTCGTAGGCTTCGTGCCGAAACTCGCGAGTGTAGTCGAAAAAATGGTGAAGTCCAAACCCGAGGACGAACATCGGGAAGACCGCCTGGCCTACCTCTCGTACAGACTAACCCAATTGGGTGAACTCAATCTGGCTGAAGCGCAGAACGAAGTCGTGCGCATGGCCAAGCTAACCAGATCTATGTTCAAAGGATTTCTCGAAGTTTACAACAATCCAGAAAAGGACATGGGCGACAAGGTAAACGAAATTAAAAGACAGGAAGAAATAAGCGACCAAATGGTCTTCGATATTACCAACTACCTCGTCCGATGCTCAACAGGCCAAATCAGCGATGAGAGTGCAGCCCAAGTGGCGGCCATGACCCGTATCGTGTCCGAACTCGAGGACATCTCAGACTGCAATTACCGACTCAGTTTGCTGGCGGTGCGCAAATATCGCAAACATCGCATTCTGTCCGAAAGAATTGAAGAGGAATTCCAGCAATACACCGGCCAGGTCATTGAATTCATAGATTATTATATTCAGTTTATTAATCGCGAAATTACCCCGGCTGACATGAAAAAGGCTTTAGAAATGGAAAATGCCATTGATAAGACACTCACGGTGCTGCGTAAGGAATCGGTCCGACGTATGAGAGCGACCGGTAACATCAACGCCGAAATGCTCTATGTGGACATCCTGCGCCACTTCGAGATAATCGGCAATCACGCCATGAACATTTTCCAGGCGCTGGCTCACGAGGAATAGACAGGAGGCCCTTTTAAATAACCAATGGCTGTTTCCCATAAAAAACTGGCCGGATGGTATCTGCAATTGGCCCAAAGCCTTGAGTCCGGCATGCATCTGCCCGGAGCTCTTGGCTTGGCCGCCGGTCCACCACCCGAGGATACCGCGAAGATGGCCGATAGTCTGCAATCGGGTGCATCAATCGATACCTGGCTTATGGAAGCGCCTGCATGGCTCCCAAAGGCCGATCGCTACCTGATTTCGGCAGCCGCTTCGAGCGGCCTAATACCCGATTCGCTGCGAAAGCTCAGCGAAAAACATACACTGGCCGCCGAAAACACGGCCAAGGCCATAATTGCAACCATCTATCCGCTGGCGGTGCTGCACCTGGGCATTTTTCTGTTGCCGGTATTCAGCCTGGTGGAATTTACCGGAGAGGGCTCCACAGAATTACACTTCGACCGCTATGTTGGAAATGTCCTGGCGATGCTGCTGCCAACCTGGGTATTCCTGGGCGCGCTCATCTATCTTGCCAGAAAACGAAGCCCGATCCTGAAGGCGATGACACGGAGAATTCCCGGTTTGAGCGGATACTGCAAAATACAGGCACTGGCAGATTTCACATTCGCCCTGGGAGCCTTACTAAGGGCAGGAGCCCCGATGGATGAGTCATGGTATGGCGCCGGGCTGGTTTCTGACGAACCGTCACTGGCTAAAGCCTCCGTGGCCTTGACAGAGAAAATCAAAGCAGGAGAGGCGCCCGGGCAATACCTCATTGAGCATCCCTGTTTCCCAAGCGAATTTAACGCCCTCTATCAAACAGGGGAACATACCGGCCAGCTCGACGCCAATCTGGCAACCCTTTCGCAACAATTTCAGGAAAAGGCAAATCGCCGGTTGGCCATGGTCAGCTTTATATACCCGAAGCTGTTGTTCCTGCTCATTGCAATCTTCGCAGGCTACAAAATCCTGGTATTCTACTCCGGCCAACTCGACCAGTATATGCGCATTTTAGAGTAACACGCATATTATAAAGGGAAGTCAGAAGTCAGAAATCAGAAGGATGAAGAATGAAGTTAAAAGGCAGAAGACAGAAACTTTTAAACCCTTGAACTTTTGAACCTTTGAACCTTAAAATAGCATAGTCCATGTTGGCTCTAATATTGTTGCTCAGTTGTGTAATCTTCATGGTGGCTTACCGCTACTATGGCAATTTTCTGGCCAGGCGGTGTAGATTGGATGACTCCCGTGAAACACCGGCATACACTGAGAAGGATGGCATAGACTACGTTCCGACACGCACATCCGTCGTGTTTGGGCACCATTTCTCCTCGATAGCGGGGGCAGGACCGATTGTCGGACCGGTTTTAGCAGCAGCCTATTTCGGATGGCTGCCGGCTTTGTTATGGATAATCCTGGGAGCAATTTTTGTGGGCGGCGTGCACGATTTTGGGAGCGCGCTGATGAGTGTCCGCCACCGCGGCCGCTCCATCGCCGAGACGACGAGGGAGCTTGTAGGCGAAAATACAGGCAAGCTCTTCATCCTCTTCGTCATCATGGCCATGTTTTACGTAATCATTGTATTTCTGGACCTTACGGCGAAAACTTTTGCCGACTATGGAACGGTTGCCACGGCATCGGGCTGGTTCCTTATAGTGGCGCTGGCATTCGGCTTTGTAATTCTGCGAACCCGGATGCCATTCAGATTGAGCGTGGCAATCTTTGTGCCTGTGACATTTCTCGGCTTGTGGGTCGGTCATGCCTTTCCGGCCCCGATGCTGGGTAAGGACATCTGGATGGCGATAATCCTCGTTTATTGCTTCGCCGCCTCGATCCTGCCTGTCACTGTCCTGTTGCAGCCTCGCGATTTCCTGAGTTCCACCTTTCTTTATGCCATGCTCGCCCTTGGAGTCCTGGGGCTGCTGGTGAGCCGGGCGCCCGTGCAGGCGGCGAGCTTTACCGGATGGCACCACGAAAATGCCGGAGCGTTAATGCCCATCCTATTCATAACAGTAGCCTGCGGAGCGTGCAGCGGGTTTCACAGCCTGGTCTCCAGTGGCACCACTTCCAAGCAATTGCAGCGCGAAACAGATATCAAGCGGGTAAACTTTGGAGGCATGCTGGTCGAGGGGGTGTTGGCGGTTTTGGCCCTGTGCACCTTCGCGGTACTCACCCCGGGACAATTGGCCGAGTCGCAGACGCCGATAAGCATTTTCGCCCGGGGGGCGACGGTATTTCTTAGCGCATTGCACATTCCGGCCAATTTGGCGGAGGAATTCATTCTGCTGGGCGTGAGCACCTTCCTGCTGACCACTCTGGACACCTGCACGCGGTTGAGCCGCTTTCTGTTGGAAGAACTCCTGGATTGGCGCAACCAGGCCAGTCGCTACCTGGGCACTATAATCGTGCTGGCCATTCCGGCCGTGATGGCTTTTCAAACCATTAACGGCACGCCTATGTGGCAAGCCATCTGGCCGCTTTTCGGGGCGACAAACCAGCTCATGGCCGCCTTGGCGCTGGTAACTCTTATCGTTTTCCTTAAAGGGCAAAATATTAAATTCGGGTTCGTGGTCCTGCCGGCCCTGCTCATGGTTGTCATGCCGATGAGTGCCCTGTTTATGATGATACAAAAAGAGGGAGTGAACTCACTGATGGGTTCTATTTCCGTATTCATGTTTGTGCTCGGGCTAGTCGTTGTGGGCATGTCGTTCCGTTTTATCGCGCTTGGACCGGCTCCGGAACCGGTAAGTGTTGGCTAAGCCCCATCCTCTCAAGACGTCCAGCAACGGGCCACGAATGGTCGTTCCTCTGCATCCCCAGGGAAGGACTTTTGTCAATGACCGTTAAAGGCTCTATTCCGCCAACCGATTTTCTTTTGAGGACAGGCAATAAAGTCTGCACGGAATAATGTATTCACATGGAACAACAGATACCCAATGATTCAAGGGCTAAGAAGGAGAGATTCACCACAAATGATATCGACTTCATCCACAGGGTATTCGGCGATGAGCTGGTTTCACAAGACGACCTTTACTATATTCTGGACAATCAACACCTGAGGCAGCCTCTGCTGGACAGCCGGTATCTTTTCGACGCCATTACCTCCGTTGATCCGGTTGCGCAGGTATCCCCATATTTTTACTATTATATCCTGGTGCGCCAGGTAATGCTTGAATCCGGGCTAGAAGATCCCCGGTTGACGGAAAAAGCGGCCCTCTCGCTTGAAGAAATGGCCCGCATGCAGGAATCGGCCAGGGGAAGAAATTCCAAAGAGACTGCCGAAAATCACCCGACATTCAAGATGATCGTTGTGTGCCAGGATTTAGAGGATCGGCGCAAGGTCTATATCCGGGCCCACCTGGGCATCTTCGGCATGATTTTTGAAGGGTATTCATGCCGGTCTGAAAATTTTCCCGCAAACGATTGATCCACCTTACCGGCGGAGCCAAGCTGAAAAAAACGGCCCCCAAGGGTCTGTTTCCCAAACTAGGATGAGAGTTGTTGCTTGCTCCGTGGAGCTTATGCGCAAGGCTGCTCATGCTGGTGAATCCTTGCAGGCTTTACCGGCATGAGCAACGCGGCGAGAAGCCCACGCAGCCGCAACCCTTTGGGCAGGAGCAATTATGGACCTTGTACGGCGTTCGCTTCGAGATGAAATGCCGTCAGGCATTCCTATCTCGAAGCCGCCTTGTTCAAGGCCAAACTTGCTTCCAGCAACTCCACCCTGGTTTGGGAATCAGACCCTCTGTTTCCCGGGGGCCGCTTTATAAAGGAAAATAAATCCTCAGACGTTAGAGCTTAGCATATTTAATACCGCAGCCATAGGGCTTCGTATTTGTTTTGATCAACTGCAATCCTGCCATATCCTTTTTCAGTGTTGTAAGGATATAATTGTCGGCCTTTTTAATATCAGCCGAATTGGCTGTGCTAATGCTGTCGATGGCTCCCTGGTAAATCAGGATGCCATCTGGATTTATGATGAACATATGTGGCGTAACTTTTGCTCCGTAAAGGCGTCCAGCTACCCCATCGGAGTCGATCAGCTTGGCTGTGGCGTTAGTGCCCTGGGCTTCGTCGAGAGCATTTGCCTCGTCGGCAGTCAGGTAACCCTGCTTGCCGGGAGCCGATGAGATAATGGTGAGCCAAACCATGCCCTTGTCCGTGCATTCCTTCTGGGTGGCCTGCATGTTGCCGCTATCGTAGTGTTTTACAACAAAAGGACAGAGGTTGTTGGTCCACTCAAGGATAACATATGATCCCCTATAATCGGACAGAGAGCGCGATTGCCCATGAGTATCTGTAAGGGCAAAGTCGGGAGCCGGCGCACCAGTGAGTGCTTTGGCTGCTACGGGAGCAAATGCCCCGAGCGTGATAAGTGCGATGATACTGATCAGAGCTATTTCTTTTTTCATAATTAGAAGAATACTTCGGTTTAAAACGATAATCAAGTAAAATGAGGCTCCTACAGGAAAATTATTCCGGGCCGGGGTAAGACGGTCCTTGGTCCTCCGAAAAGTTCAAAAGTTCTAGAGTTCAAAGCACTTAAGGCCATCCCCGCATTCTTCATCCTCATTTCTTATCTTTGAACCTCTTAAACTCTGTCCCTTTCTCCCCTTTTTTCTTGTTCGACAGTTAACGGTCAACGGTCCTTAATATTTAGCCGGTCTCCATCGAATATTTGCACTCTTGAACCTTTGAACACTCTATCATGATCGACGATCCTGTTTGGGAACAACTAAGCCAGGAAGCGGCAGAAGCGGCAAAGCAAGAGCCGATTCTGGCCAACTTGCTGCACGCCAGTGTTCTGGACCGATCTTGCCTGGAGGAGGCTCTCAGTTTTCGGCTGGCTCGCAAGCTGGGCCATCATGCCGTGTCCGAGAAATACCTTCAGGAAGTCTTCATGGATACATTCAGCAAAGACGCGCATATCGTAGAGGATGTGCGCCAGGACCTGTTAGCGGTCAAGACGCGCGATCCTGCCTGCAACGACTACCTCTCACCATTCTTGTATTTTAAGGGGTTCCAGGCGCTCACTGCATACCGCATTGCGCATAACCTGTATAAAAGTGGCCGCAAGGAAATCGCTTTTTACTTACAGAGCCTCATGTCGGAGGTTTTTCAAGTGGATATTCATCCCGCGGCTCAAATCGGTCAGGGCATCCTGATCGACCATGCCACAAGCATTGTAGTGGGAGAAACCGCTGTAATCGAAAACAACGTGTCCATGCTGCACGAAGTAACACTCGGGGGAACCGGCAAGGAGACCGGAGACCGGCATCCCAAGGTACGCCAGGGAGTGCTAATCGGGGCCGGAGCTAAAATCCTCGGTAACGTTGAAATAGGCGAGGGAGCCAAGATTGGCGCCGGAAGTGTTGTGCTTGAAGACGTGAAAGCGCACACCACTGTAGCTGGAGTGCCGGCCACGGTGATCGGCGATACCGAAGTGTCCAGCCCGGCCCTCGATATGGATCACAAGTTGTGATGATCGCATTTGGCTGCACATGTCAGGCTGCTAGGCCAGGTGGACGGGGTCAACGTCCAGAACGTCGATTACCGCCTTGTCCATCTTGAACTCCTGCCTGAGGGAGACCAGTAGGGGAACGGTCTTCGAGACGTTGTTCACAAAATACCAGATTTGGAAGCGGTAGTCGTCCTTAATTTTTTCGATGGGAGCCGGGGCGGGCCCGCGAATCTCGACGGTCTTGGGCAGGCGCGATTCGGCCAGGCGGGCCCATTGCTCGGCATAGAAAAGAACTTTGTCCGGATTTTTTCCGCGAAAGAGATGGTGAATGAGGTGACGGAACGGAGGGTAATGGTATTCTCGGCGCTGATCGAGTTCCTCACTGTTGAAGCCATCGAAATCCTGCCGCCGGGCGAATTGAATGGGTGCGCTGTGGGGTAGAAAGCTCTGCACTACCACTTCACCTGCCCGTTCGCCCCGGCCGGAACGGCCGGCTACTTGCACGAGGAGCTGAAAAGTGCGCTCGGTTGCCCGAAAATCGGGAATGTGCAGCGAGATGTCTGAATCTACCAGTCCGACCAGGGTGACGTTGGGAAAGTCGAGACCCTTGGCGATCATCTGCGTGCCAACGAGCACGTCGATTCGGCCGAGGCGGAATTCGCCCAGTAATTGGCGAAAGAGGTTCTTCTTCTGCATGGTGTCGGAATCTATGCGGACAACCTTGGCCTTCGGCAGGACTTTGCGGATAGTTTCCTCGACGCGCTGTGTGCCGAAGCCGCGCCAGCGGATTTTATCTGAATTGCATTTGGGACAGCGTCGGGGAGCTCGGCGATGAACGCCGCACAGATGGCAGCGCAGGGTTTGATCGGCACGGTGGTAAGTGAGTGTTATGCTGCAATGGGTACACATTTCCACATGTCCGCAATCGGGGCAAAGCATGCTGGTGGAATAGCCCCGGCGGTTGAGAAAAATAATGGATTGCTCCCCGGCCTCAAAGCGTTCCTGCAATTTATCCACCAACAGTCGAGACAGCATCACAAGACCCTTTCGGCTAAATATCTCCCGCTTCAGGTCCACCACGTGGATCAGGGGTAATTGCCGGCCATCTACCCGGACGGGAAGCCGATTGAGGCGGTATTTGCCCAACTCCACGTTGTAAAGGCTCTCCAGGGAAGGGGTGGCGGAGCCGAGTATGCAGACCGCGCCACAGAGCCGGGCACGATAAACGGCTACATCACGGCCATGGTAACGAGGCGTTTCCTCCTGCTTGTAGGCCGGCTCATGCTCCTCATCGACTATTATAAGGCGCAGGTTGCGTATAGGTGCGAAAATCCCCGAGCGCGCACCCACGACAACCTTGGCTTCGCCCGTCGCCAGAGCATGCCAGGCATCCAGACGCTCGCCTTCTGAGAGGTGGCTGTGCCAGACAACGGTGCGGGCGCCGCTGGCCTCTTCCAGTTGGGAGCGCAAGCGGCCAACCGTCTGGGGGGTAAGAGCTACTTCGGGGACCAGAAAAATGACGCCTCCGTTCAGGGCCAGAACGCGTTTAACCGCCTGGATGTAAACCTCGGTCTTTCCCGAACCTGTAACACCGTGGAGCAGATGCACCCGGAATTTTCCGGCATCCAGGCTTTTCACAAAGTCATTGGCGGCTTCGATCTGCTCCGCGTTTAGATCGAAGTCGCCCGGCGTAACATGCTCGGCGGCGCTCAAGTCGTCCTCGTAGGCCACGCGCGGAACCGTCATTGACGATTCGGCCACAACGCCCTTTGCGACCAGGGCGGCACAGCTGGCCGGAGCCACGCCCAAACGCTTGATTACCGTGGTACGTGGAATCGGTTTGAGCTGATGGAGCAGGAATTCATAAAGCTCGGCCTGCTTGGGCGCCCGGCGGCGCAGGCTATCGAGTTCCTCTTTCTCAAGTTTACGGGCTACGCTGAGGAAGAGACGTCTTTTTTGGCGCATACCCCTGCGCACTGCGGCGGGAATCATGGCCGTCAAAACCAGTTCGGCGGATGCGGCATAATAGCCCTGCATCCATCGGGCAAGTTTCAAGAGATCCGGGGTCAGCACCGGGAAAGGGTGCACGAGGCCGTAAATAAATTTCAGTTTGTCACTTGGAAAATCACCGGGCGCTTGCAGGCTTTGGACAATTCCCAGCTCCTGGCGGCGTAGAATAGGCACCCTCACCAGGGAACCGACGGCGATATTCCCGCGCATCGGATCGGGCACCCTGTAACCCAACGACTTTTTTAATCCGGTAAGAGGGATGACCTCAATCGTATCGGGCCCGTCATGTTTCATAGGTCTGTTGTCCGAATCAGGATGAGTTTAACTTCATTGGAATCATAAGTTGCAAAAACAATTCTTATTGTTATATTAGTCTCAATAACATCCAGCAACATCATGCAGGAAATAAAATCTTCAGACCATAATAAGTCGAGGGCGACCTTCAAAGATTTCCTCTCGCGCAAGAGTTTGCGCGTGACCAGCCAACGGATGGCCATATTTGACGCGGCCTTCAGCTACTCGGAGCATTTCACAGCCGAGGACCTACTGGATATTTCACGCAGGATAGACCGGTCGGTTTCCCGCGCCACTGTTTACCGCACATTGCCCATCCTCACGGAGAGCGGTTTGATCAAGGAAATCGACGTCGGGCGCGACTATAAATTCTACCTGGCTAACAAGGGATTAAAAACAGAGCAGGCAGAGATAATCTGCCTGGATTGCGAAAAAATCTTCCAGATCGACGCTCCTTTTATGGAGTGGTATGGCAACACCGTATCGCAGAAACTGGGTCTGGAGCCCGAGTCCCAACGACTGCAGGTCAATGCCCGCTGCAAAAACTTCAAGTTCTCCGGCTTCTGTGAAAACATGGCAGGCCGAACCACATAACCCGTCTATTTGCTCATGATTGAAGACTACGAATTTGAAATCGGGATTTTCGAGAACATCCTGCGGAGAAATCCGAAGGACAGGACTGTGATCGAGTTGCTCAGTGGCCTGTATCCACGCGCTGGTAGGCTCAATGACGGCTTGAAGATGGACCGCAAGTTGGTGAGGCTCGATCCCGACAATCCCACTGCCCACTATAACCTGGCTTGCAGTCTGGCCCTTAAAAAGCGCAAGAAAGACGCCGTCGAGGCACTGAATCTAGCGATCGCTAAGGGCTTTCATGATTTTGAGTGGCTATCCAAGGATCCTGATCTGAACGCGTTGCGCGAACATCCGGATTTTGTTGCCCTGCTGAAAAAGTTCAATAAACCGAAATAAGCGCCGACCGCCGGGTTCCAAGGCACTGATAACAAGGCTGTAAAATCTTCCCCAAATATTTGTTTCCCAGAAATTTTAACTATATTACTTTTCTACCCACACCTAAAAAATGCCAACGGAATTACTGGAATTCGAACCCATCGTTTACACTCCCGAGAACAATCGAGAGCAGGCGCCGTTGACGCCCATCCAGAAAGAGATTTTAGAGCTGAAGCGTGAACGCAACGCCGTCATCCTTTCCCACAACTATCAAATCGAGCCTATACAAAGGGTAGCCGATTTTTTAGGTGATTCACTGGGCCTGGCTTACAGGGCCGCTGAAGCCGAAGCGGAGGTCATCCTCTTTTGCGGGGTGCATTTCATGGCCGAGACGGCCAAGATCGTCAATCCGGGCAAGCAGGTAATCTTACCAGACCTCAACGCGGGTTGCTCCCTGAGCGATTCGTGCCCGGCCGACAAGCTGGCGGCCTACAAAGACGCCAATCCCGGTCTCTATGTAGTCGCCTACATCAATTGCTCGGCGGCTGTAAAAGCCCTCAGCGATGTTATCTGCACCAGCAGCAACGCCGTCAAAATTGTCAATCGGGTGCCTCAGGATCGTGAAATCCTGTTTGTGCCGGATCAGAATCTCGGCCAATGGGTTTCGAAAATCACAGGAAGGCCTATGCGCCTATGGCCGGGCAGTTGCTATGCTCACGTGCTCTTTACCGTTAGCGCCCTGGAAAAACTCAGGATGCAATTTCCGGGAGCTCCGATCGTTGCCCATCCGGAGTGCACCGAGGTCGTGCGAGACATGGCCGATGAAGTGTGCAGCACAGAAGGGATGATCAAGTTCTCCCGCGATCACCCGGCCGGCCAAATCATTGTCGCCACCGAATCGGGTATGTTGCACCGCCTGCGGCGGGAGATACCCGAAAAGACTTTCATAGCCGGGCCGAGCGAAACATGCGCTTGTAACGACTGTCGGTTCATGAAGTTGAATACGCTGGTAAAAACGCGCGACGCCCTGAAGAACCTCGCCCCAAGTATAGAGTTGGACGAGGACTTGCGCCAAACCGCTTACAGACCCATAAAACGCATGCTCGATTGGAGCCGGTCCTGAATGCTTGATGCACGTGAACGCGCCCGAATTACCTTCTTCTGGGACCGCCTGCGCGGGTTGGCCTCAGGTGTCTCCGAGGCATGTTGGCAGACTTTTACCCTGCTGATCGCTATCAGGGTATTTCAAGCGCCGGATATGATCAAAGCCATCCTGCCGGCATCCTTCTCAATCGGTTTTCTACTCACTCCCATAACTATCTTCTATCTTGCGCGATTGCAATGGCGTACAGGAACTATCTGCGCCTGCCTGGCTTGTTGCGGTGCTTTAGGCCTCATCATCGTATCGCAGACCACACATTTATATTTTTATATATTAATGGTCCTGGGAACCCAAATTGTGGTTTCACAGATAATGCCTCTCATAACGGATATATACACTACAAACTATCCGCCGCAGGGGCGGGGCTCCCGTTTTTCTACGATATTGATGCTCTCGGCAGGCATGGGAGCGATGTTTTCCTACCTCTGGGGCATACTGCTGGACTACAAATTAGAATTATACCCAATAATATTTTTAACTACGGCGGTGGCCGTCCTGATAGCTGCGTTTACATTCTGGAAAATGCCGACAGGACCTCTAAATCCTCAAGCCACCGGCAATCCATGGGAAAACCTCAGCCTTGCCTGGAAAGACAAGCTCTTCGGATGGATGCTCAGCGCATGGATGCTCCTGGGCTTGTGCAATTTAATGCTCATGCCCATTCGTGTTGAATACATGGCCAACCCCCTCTATGGAATCAACGCCACCAATGAGCAGATCGGCATCATTCTCGGAGCCATTCCCTTTGTTATGCGTATAGCCTCGACAAAGATATGGGGTTACTTTTTCGACCACATAAATTTCATCCGCATGCGAGTAGTTCTAAACCTGATACTCCTGGCCTCCATACTTATATTTTTCAATACCAGCAGCCTCCTGTTAATGGGGCTGGGAAGCGCCTTGTTAGGCATTGGGCTTGGAGGTGGCGGCATAACGTGGTTCCTGTGGGTTACAAAGATTGCGCCGCCCGGAAAAGCACCGGTTTATATGAGCGTTCACAGCGCCTTCACAGGACTTCGAGGGATATTCGCGCCCTTCCTCGGCTATTTATTACTACGCTATATCGATCCCTCCGCGGTGGCCTGGATTGCTGCGACCCTTGGCGTTATATCAATCCTGATATTCATCCCGGCGCGGGAACGCTTCGAAGCCATCCGGTTGCAGGAATTAGATAAAGAAACAAGTTGATACAGTCTTAACCTTTAATCTCTTGAACCCTTGAACTCTTGAAATTTTAAACTCTCCCCCATTCATTGCGGTCAAAGTTTGCCGATTTTGGAGAAGTTTAAAACCGAGTAGCTGATCTGACCGCGTCCGAGGCAGACCAGGTCGGTTTTTTCCCCGCAACTCTGAGATATTTCATCGGGGTATGCGAAAACAAAAGTGTCTTCATCCCGCTTCTCGAACAGGCTGCCTATAAACAGGTTTCCGGGCTCCGTTTTCACAATGGGTGTCTCGGCCGTAACGGGTATGGGGAAGTTGACGTTGTGGACGATGGGTTCCTCAACTTTTCGGCCAACCAGTTCGAGGGCAATATCGGTGGAGCGTTGTGCCGATACCAGCAATGATTTCTTCAATTCTCCGTCCACGCTTCGGTGGCGAAGCTTTATGTCCACAAATAATTTATTGGGTACAAGTTGCGAAACCGCCATGGACGGGATGCCCCAATGAGCCCCTTCCAGCGCTCCCGCCACGGTGCCGGAAATGAGAATAAGGGGGATGGTGGTATTGTAGCCGACGTTAATGCCGGAAACTACCACATCGGGTTTTTCCGGCAGCAGATGGCCCAACGCTATATTTACGCAATCGCTAGGTGTTCCGGCAATGGACCATGCCGGGCAATTGTATCCCTTGAAAGGGATTGCCTTGACCGATCGATTGCGGCTTATGCTCCGGCTGATCCAGCTTTGATCAGTAGCTGGAGCGGCCACGCTGACGGCAAACTTTTCAGCCATGGCCTCGACCAATACCTTGATAAAATAATCGTCTATACCGTCGTCGTTGGTTACAAGTGCCTTGGGCTTGCTCATATCCGAATTTGCATTGGGTTTGCGATCATTGGCGCCACCCTGTTAATACAAGCCATTCGAGACCTCGCCGAAACGCTTCATTGCCTGGTCAGAATTTGTGGATTTTTGAAGGATGCAACTACTTTTAGTCACGGGGTCGGTTGCCTCTGAAGTAGCGCCTGCCTCCCTCGCGACTATCGCCACTATCATGGCGCCTGCCTCCATCGCGGCGGTTGTCCCGAGAATCTCTACGGCGTGGCCGGTCATAATCTTCACGGCCTCCACGGCGTTCCCCGCCGGTGTCCTCGGCCTGCTTAAGTTTATCATCGAGTTGGTCTCCGGTATCGCCTTCTTTAAGTTCTTCCACGGCCGCCCGGCGGCTCAGGCGAACACGCCCATTTCTATCGATCTCTATGCATTTGACCAGCATCTCGTCTCCAATTTTGCAGACGTCTTCGACACTGCGGACTCGGAAATCGGCCATTTCAGAGATATGCACCAGGCCTTCCTTGCCCGGAAGACATTCCACAAAACAGCCGAATTCCTTAACGCCACGAACAATTCCGCGGTAGGTGCGGTCCACTTCGATTTCGCTTGTGGACAGTTCGACTTCTTCGATGGCGCGTTGGATGGATTCCTTGCTTGAGGCATATATAGTGACTTTGCCGGTGTTGTCCTCGCCAATATCGATTTGAGCGCCGCTGATTTCGGTGATGCGGCGTATGTTCCGGCCGCCCGGGCCGATGAGGGCGCCGATTTTCTCGGGATCGATCTTCAACTGGTGGATGCGCGGCGCGTAATCCCTGAGGTTGGGCCGGTGCTCGGCCAGTTCCTCGCTCATGATGTCGAGAATTTTCAACCGCGTCTTTTGGTTCCGGTAAATCGCTTCCTCGGCTATAGCCAGGGGCAGACCGGGAATTTTCAGGTCGAGTTGAAATCCGGTGATACCCTTGCGGGTTCCGCAAATCTTGAAATCCATGTCGCCGAAATGGTCTTCGCTGCCAATAATGTCGGTGAGTATGACATATTTAACGATCTTGCCGGAATCATCGCTCTTGGAAACCAGACCCGCTGAGATACCGGCCACCATGTCGGTAATTGGCACTCCGGCGTCCATGAGCGCGAGGCAGCCTCCGCAAACCGAAGCCATTGAGGACGATCCGTTAGATTCCATAATTTCCGAGACCAGGCGCACGGAGTAGGGGAAATCATCTTCTGTGGGAAGTACCGGCAGCAGGGAACGTTCGGCGAGTGCTCCGTGACCGATTTCGCGGCGGCCCGGGGCCAGGAACCGCTTTGTTTCACCTACTGAAAATGGCGGAAAATTGTAGTGCAGGAGGAAAGATTTTGAGCGGGCGCCTCCGGTCAATCCATCCATGCTCTGGGTATCTGACCCGGTACCCAAGGTGGTGATCACAATGTTTTGGGTCTCGCCGCGCTGAAAAAGGGCGGAACCGTGAACACGGGGAAAGATGCCGGTTTCGCAGAGGATCTCTCTCAGGTCCTCAGTGCCACGTCCGTCGGCTCGTCGGCCTTGGTCGAGGATATTTATTCGATAGACGTCCTCCTCCAGGATTTCGAAAGCGAGGCGCAACTGGTTGGGGTCGTAGTTTTCCTCGCCGACTTTTTCGATAAGCTTCTCTTCGATTTCCGATTTGATGGCGTCCACAGCGACCGAGCGTTCCTTCTTCTCTTGCTTAAAGACCGCCTCTTCCAATCGATCGCCAACTTGTTGACGAGCAAAGTCCAGGACCTCCGGATCGCAGTCGAAACATTCAAACTCCCTTTTATCCTTGCCGACCATTTCGGCCAGTTTTAATTGGGCATCGATTATTTTATTCACCTTTTCCTGGGCGAACGCGAGCGCTTCAATGAAGCGTTCCTCGGGCATCTGATTGGCGTTGCCCTCAATCATCAGCATCTCATTATCATTGCCCGCATAAACGAGGTCCAGGTCGGACTCAAATAGCTGTTCGTGAGTCGGGTTGGCCACGAATTCACCATTAATTTCACCCACTCGCACACAGCCTATCGGACCATTCCAGGGAAGATCCGATACCATGAGTGCGGCTGAAGCTCCGTTGACCATCAAAATATCAGGCTCGTTGACCAAGTCGGTCGTTATCAGCGTGCCTAGTATTTGCACCTCGTTGATAAATCCCTTGGGAAAAAGTGGGCGCACTGGCCGGTCGCAGAGGCGGGAGGTGAGAATTTCTTTTTCCGAAGGTCTGCTTTCGCGCTTGAAAAAACCACCTGGAAAACGTCCCGCGGCGTAAAATTTTTCCCGGTAATCAACTGTCAGCGGAAAAAAGTCCTGATCGGGTCTGACGTCCTCTGCGGCGGTGGCTGCGACCAGGATTATTGTTTCGCCGAGACGTATAGTCACGCACCCGTTGGCTTGCTTGGCAATAGTGCCGGTTTCGATTGTGATATCCAACTCTTCAACAGTTACTGTGTGTTTTTGTTTCAACATTTTTTTTGCTTTCTTTGTTATTCTTCTTTGTGTCTGCTTTGTCTCATGATTTTCGGAATTCACCGCCCGTAATCGCCCGTGTGGCAATACGGATATAGAGGTCGGCCGAAATGGCGGATCGGTTTCGGAATCGCTTGACGCCACAGACCGTGAACCATTTTGGTTGCGGTCTTCCCGGTGAATTTTCCGGATTTGCTTCGCTTTGAAGCTTCGGCTCCGAACGGCCGGGTTTACCTGCGGAGATTAAGTCGTTTCAACAGCTCTTTGTATTTATTCAGATCGTGGCGTTTTACGTAGCCGAGTAATTTCCTGCGGCGGCTGGTCATACCTATAAGGCCGCGCCTGGAATGAAAATCCTTGCGGTGCGAGCGCAAGTGCTCGGTCAAGTGATTGATGCGTGCTGTCAACAGAGCGATTTGTACATCGCATGAACCGGTATCGGCTTTGTGACAACGGAAGTCTTCGATTACTTTTAGCTTTTCAATAATTTCTGTCATTGATATTCATGGATTCACGGCTTGAAGACCTGTTGAGGTCCGTGCTCCAGCCATCTGGCCGGGACACCGTTTTTACCCGGCTTTGAAGACCGGGCAAACCGCGGAAAAGGCCGAGAATTCTACGACGCTTTTCTAACGTGAGAAGGGACTAAATGGGTTAATAGTTCCGATTGGCAAGCATTTTTTTCACATTTTGGGAGTTGAGTTTCAGCCCCATTGGCCAAAACGGCACCGGCCGAATTCATCCAGCTATGAACATGATGGCCTTAATATGCGCGCATTCGGGCAGAGCTCGTATCTTTTTCAGGATTGAAGTTCGCTGAAACATCAATTCTCGGCGCAGCACGGGATTATTAACAGCCACCAGCAATGTTCCGGCTTCGTCGAGCCTCTGTGGGCTGCAGCGATGGGCATTGTCGTCACCCATGATTTTGCTCCAATTCGCCATGATCGCTTCTTCGGAAGTCGGCTTGCCGATCTTATATCGTTTCAGGATTACCTCGATTAAACTGTCGATGGGGTAGGACTGCCGTAGGGTGGAACGGCCCTCGTCCTCCGGCAAAGACCGCAGGTTGGCGATAAGATTTTCGACTTCTCTTGGGAATTTCACTGGCGAAAGAGTAATTCTATTAGTGATTAATTCCGGGTAGCAAAGCCAAAAGACGGCTGAGGCTGGTAATGGTGGGATGACCGCCGACGGCTGCGGGTTCCGGGCTTAAAATGAGGTATTGCCATCCGGCTTCAGAGGCGCCCTTGCCGTCCCGCGAGGGGCTGTCGCCAACGTGCAGGATCGATTCCGGCGGCACTTGCAGGTATTTCTGTGCATGGTCGAAAATTCGCCGGTCCGGCTTCTCGTATCCTATCTCACTGGATATGAACATGCATTCGAAGAAGTCGTCGAAGTCCATTTCGGTAAACACCTGGCGAAACCGCTTGTCGGCGTTGCTTAAGAGAGCCAGCGGGTACCCCCGACTATACAGGGCGGCCAGCGTACTGGCCGCGTCGTCCGCTGCCTTCCAGCGATTGGCGTAGGCGAAGGCATCGAATATGTCCTCGAAAACTTCGCTAAACTTCTCTTTTTGCGGACAAAAACGTCCGATTGCATCTCTCACGATCTTGCGCCAGTAATTTTTTTCAGTGGTTTCGTCCAGGTTTTCGCGGATGGTGGACTGGGCTTTTTGCAAGGCGGAGCTAAACAAGTGTTCGAGAGCAGGGGATTGAATTGTAATGCGGTGGCGGGCTAGAATCTCGGCGTAAATCGCGCCGGCAGAGGGATAGGGGTGGATGAGAGTGCCCCCGGCGTCGAATGTCACCGCTTTAATATTAGTCAAGCTCAACTCGCCTTTCATCTTGAGATAACATTTATGGGCTTTCATTCAGGCTTGGCAAAGCCCAAAAGCTACGGGTCTGTTGCCAAAAAAACAATTGCTGCCCCTATCCGGTCGGACTTAGCTTGAGCGCTATGCCTTCTATGTTCATTCTCCGTCGTCAAAGTGGCGGACTCCGTGGCGCATCTGCACCTGGAAAACGAAATGGCCCAATACTCCAAATTGTTCGAGGAATTCCTGGAGACCACGCGTTAATTATCTTCCGGTATTTTCTCGTGATCGTAAAGTTGACTGTAGCGGAACAGGGTGAAATAGGTTGTAGCGAAGGCGATGTAAAATCCGGCGAACCCATCTAGAAAACCTAGTTTTAAAAAATAGGCCCGGAAAAATCTCCATAGCGGGCGTATTATTGCCTGCAGGCCCGACCACTTTTTACTATCCAGAATCTGTTGCTGAAAAAATTTCTCAGCGTAAATCATCTGTTTTTTGTGGTAATGTCGAATGCTCGGAAAGGAATAGTGCAGCAAGTCTCCTCGAATGATCACTGTCTGGCCATCAATCTCGATATTTTCATGCACAGCTTTACCGACAAAGCGCCCGCTGCCCTTGCGGAAAAGCCGCAGCTTACGGTCCGGATACCAGTCACCATGATTGATCCATCGGCCCATGAACCAGGTTTTGCGCGCGAAAACGGCACCGGCCACAGCCGGATCGTCACGCTCCAAAAAGGCCGTGATGGACCGTCTCAACTGCGTTGATACGACTTCGTCGGCATCCAGGTTTAAAACCCAGGGTTGTTCGGCGCAACTCAATGCAAAATTTTTCTGGTCCCGGTATCCCTGCCAGGGATGTTCATAAACTCTTGCCCCGAAACCTCGGGCCACTTCACCGGTGTTATCGGTGCAATCGTTGATGACGACGACGATGTCGGAGACCCAGTCGGCGACACTTGCCAGGGACTTTTTTAAGTTTTTGGCCTCATTACGCGCGATTACAATCACGCAAACGGGGTATTTATTAGGATCAGTCATAGAACTCCCGAAGAAAATTCAGTGTTTACCCGGCGGTAAATTTTCTCAATTTTTTATTTGATAAACTTTGGCTACATTTCGCAGGATTGGCAACCAAGCCGGTGCTACTCAGGAGCTAAGTATAAATTTTTAGACAATTGACCTGTATAGAAAGATATTTCCATGGCACGATATCGAACGTTTCTGAAAATTTCCCGCTACGGTATATTTCAAGTCTGGCTTATCCGGGCCGACGAGCGATATGCTTCTCAATTAAAGAAAAAACTAAACCCCTCTTTCTGGCAGCAGGAACAATCCGAAGCCGGCCGCAATTCTCTGCGACTTTATCTGGATATTGACGAAACTGGGGAGCGGTTGCTGATCAAAGTGGCCAAAGCACAAAAAGCCGCCGACTTCTTCCGCCGCAGTTTTCGTAGCCAGGGCAAACGTGAGTTCGACGGCTCGTGCACTTTACTACGGCTCGGCCTCAAATGTCCCGATCCCGTAGGCTATGGCTATAACCTCGTGCCCTGGAGCCGCTTCGACTCCTTAATCATCAGCCGTCACTTATCGGGAGTGGTAACGGCAAGGCAACAGTTGGAGAGCCTGAAAGAAAAGGCCGACCGTGATCGCATTATCGAAGCGTCGGCCAGAGACCTCGCAGTTATGCTAAAAAACAATCTCTTTCAAAGGGATGCACATTTCGGCAATATCCTGCTCGATCCGGCGTGTATGGACGAACTATACTGGATCGACAACGACCTCCAACAAATCTCCTCTAAGGACCGCGAGCGGGCGATCAACTTACTGATGCGCCGCATCGCAACCAAAAGACACGCTTCACAGAAACTTATCCTTCAAAAGGAAGAAGTGGAGTGGATGCATCAAGTAATAACGCGGCATCTCGCCACCATATGACTTTTCCCCAATGCGCCTGCTCTTTATTAAATTGAAAAACATCGGTGACGTCCTGCTAATGACCCCCGCTATCGATGCCGTCAAATTACGCTACCCGGAAGCCGAAATATACGTTCTGGTACGCCGGGGAACCGAAGGAATTCTGGCAGGATCCCGCTCCATAGATCATATTTTAACAACCGTTGCGCCCGAAAAAGAGAATCGTACATTTGCCGATTTTTTTAAAACATTGGGGTTGGCCGCCAGGTTGCGACGACATAAATTCGATTATGTCTTCCTGTTGTCACCCGAGGACCGTGCTTGCTTTTTTGCGCTCCTCGCAAATTCAAAAAACCGCGTCATCAACGACTTTTCCCTTCAGCCATTTGCCATTCGCGCAAAAAGGTTTTTTCGTCACAGGAATCGTTTCGATTATTTCCGTGTTCAATCGGTCGTCCGCGACTACGAGCTTGTGAGGCCGGTATTGCACCTGCCTTGGCAACCGCCGCCATTGAGCTTTCACACGCCCGATAAGCTCGAGGTGGAGCGTATCCTTGCCGGTGAGCGCTCAGTCCTGCTGCATCCGGCGACCCGCTGGCCGGTCAAGGAATGGCCGATGTCAAAGTGGCGGGAACTCGTCGTCTATTTAAAGGAGAATTTTGATCGAGTTATAATCAGCGTCGGCCCGGAACCGAAGGAAATCGAATACGGAGACCTGCTTGCCGCCGATCAGGGCGAACACGTTATTTCTACCCGAGGCCGCTATTCCTGGGCCGAACTTGCGGCTCTTATGAAACAGGTTGACCTGTTTATTGGCGTGGATACAGCGGCAATGCATTTAGCGGCTGCCTGTGATTGTCCCATGATAGCCCTCTTCGGCTGTTCCAAGGAGTGTGTCTGGGCCCCCTGGAAAGACGATGCGCGCATTTTGACTGATCCCTCATTTCAGGTGGACATGTCTTTACCCGAAGACGAGTTTACCAAGTTGATTGAATCCCGAAGAATCGATGCCATTACCGTCGAAGCCGTGATCCGGGCCGTCGAGCAAATGGCCCCAAAGAAATGATAAAAGGTTCAAAGATTCAAAAGTTTAAAAAAGTCCAGGGTGAGGATAATGGTAGGGGTTTGACAGGTATAGCGAAGTTTGAAAATTGATTCTTCATGGCCGCTGATCCCATAAAAATTTTCAACCGTCACACGGGTTGCATCGAAACCGAAGAGATTTACGGGGAAAGCTGGCTGCGCTGGGCCTACGGCACATCTTCCGGCAGGATGGCAATTTGGGCTGTCGGGAAACGCTTTTGGTTTTCCCGCTGGTATGGCCGGCGTATGAAGGGTGCGTCCAGCCGCAAACGGGTGCTGCCGTTTATCGGAAAATACCGCATCGACAAAACGGAATTCGTTATACGACCCGAGGATTTTCTCTCGTTCAACGATTTTTTTATCCGCACGCTCAGGCCGGAGACCAGGCCAGTCGATCCCGACCCCGACGTTGCGGTCTTTCCCGCCGACGGCCGGCACCTGGGTCTGCAAGACATCTCTCAATCCAAAGGCAACTTTGTCAAAGGCCAAGTCTTGGACTTGGCAAGCTTGCTGGGCAATATTGATCTTGCCCGACGCTATGCAAATGGCGCTATCGTTCTTTCCCGCCTATGTCCTGTGGACTGCCACCGCTTTCACTTTCCCGCCGCTGGAATGCCTGATGAGCCGCGTCTCCTGAACGGCGGATTGCATTCGGTCAATCCTGTGGCGCTACGGCAAAATATCCGTTTTTTGCAGCAGAACAAGCGGATGTTGACAACGCTGGAAACGGAGCGATTTGGTCCTGTGCTTATTCTTGAAGTCGGCGCCACGTGCGTCGGCAGTATCGTTCAAACTTTTTCTTCCGCCGAGCGCGTTGACAAAGGCGTGGAGAAAGGATTTTTCCAATTCGGCGGTTCAGCCTGCCTGACCATTTTCCAGAAGGGACGCATCCGCCTGGCAGACGATCTCCTGGAACACAGCGTTGACGGCCGCGAGGTGTATGCGCGCATGGGGGAACACATGGGCGTGGCCAATGGTTAAAAAAAGCCATTCACGCTATGGCATGCCTAACCGCCTTGGACTAAACCCCCGGGCTTCCACGGTATCTTTGAGGTTTTCCATATCGAGTCGGGCGCCGGGCCTTAGACCGTGGGCGGAAAACCAGCCTTGGTTCATCTCCAAGGCGTATTGGACGTTGTCGCTGTGTGATCCGACGGGATTTTCATCGTGCGGGAAAAGGGGATGAATTTCCCGCAGGATGCCATCTCTTGAGAAATATCCGATGTCCAGCGGGATATGGGTGTTGCGCATCCAGAAGCTCAGTGTTCGGGGCTGCTGGTAAATAAAAAGCATTCCCTCGTTTTCCCCCAGGGTTTGACGGTGCATAAGACCCTGCTCCTTCTCGGCTGAGGTGATGGCCAATTGTACTTCGATTTGGCTCTCCCCCAGGGTCAGAAGGAAAAATTCGTCGTGTCCGGCTGGAGCCGTTTGGCTTTTCGGGCGGCATGCCGGCATCAATCCCATGAGCAGAGCGACGGCGTAGAATATGCATTTGCGCCGAATAGCCATGTCGGCTTTTATCTAGACAATCGGCAGGGAATCACAATGTTTATTGCGTGCCTCCGGCCAATAACAGACACATCCCGCCTTCGCCGTTGCTCTACGCGGATTCCGAGCACAACGCAGACCAGCTTTATTTCGGCCGCGTATTTGTGCCCGACCCTTTCATTTCCTTTGGGGTCGGCAGAAAGCGCTATGCGGTCGTCAGTCCCCTCGAATTTTCGCGGGTGGCCGGCCAATCGGCTTTCGACCATGTTCTTCTCCTTGATGAATTGCTCGAGAGAGCCAGGAAACGATTCCGTAACGCTGGTTCGGAAACCGGCCGGGTCATTCGTTTGCTCGCAAGCGAATTTGGAATCAAGCGATTTGTCGTCCCGGATGATTTCCCGGCCCGCCTGGCCCTTGAACTGCTCAAGGCCAAGGTGTCATTGTCAGTGTCCGAGGGTCCGATTTTTCAAAAGCGGCAGATAAAAAGCGAAACGGAAGTCCGTGCAATCCGCGAGGGTAATGCCGCCGCCGCCGCTGGTTTCCGCGCCGCGGAAAAGCTGTTGCGGGCCGCTGTCGTTAAAAAGGGCAAGCTACACTTACGGGGTCGCGCTCTTACCTCGGAAAAAGTTCGTGAGGTCATTCAGATTGCCTGCCTGCAGTCTGGTGCGGATGCATCATGCCCCATTGTGGCAGGAGGCGATCAAGCTTGTGATCCGCACTGCATTGGCTCCGGCGTCCTGCGCGCAGGGCAATTGATAATTATCGATATTTTTCCGCGCGTATCCAGTACAGGTTATTTTGGAGATATGACCCGCACATTTCTCAAAGGACGCGCCAATGAGAAGCAGAAGCGCCTTGTGTCCGCTGTCAGAGAGGCCCAAACCGGGGCATTGGAAGCCATCAAGGCAGGCGTCGGATGTGCTGGTGTGCACAAGCGGGTTGAAGAAGTTTTTGCGAAGAGAGGTTATGTAACCGGCAAGTCGAATGGTGTTTATGAAGGCTTCATTCACGGGACCGGACATGGCCTTGGTTTGCAGATACATGAGTCTCCCCGCCTCGGCCCCGTTGGAGGAAGATTGAGAAAGGGCATGGTGGTGACGGTGGAACCCGGTCTTTATTATCGAGGTCTTGGCGGTTGCCGTATAGAAGATGTGGCGCGGGTTTTGGCCGGCGGCTTCGAATTACTGTCCCGATACCATTACCGCTGGCAAATAAAATGAAAGACCTTCTGGAAAAGATAGCCCGCCTCAAGGTGCTCGTGATAGGGGACATAGTACTCGACCATTATATTTGGGGCGATTCTACGCGCATCTCTCAGGAGGCGCCGGTGCCCGTGGTGGGGGTCGAGCGCGACACTTACACGGCCGGAGCGGCAGCCAACGTCGCCTTGAACCTTACTTCCCTGGGCGCCGCGGCCGAGCTATGCGGCATTATCGGGGAGGATGATGCGGGCCGCAGATTGCGGGAGATTCTAAAGCAGCAGGCCGTATCTATCGACGATTGCTTCGTAAACCCTCGAATCTCCACGATTGTAAAGACGCGTGTTATTGTGCGCCATCAGCAACTCTGCCGGCTTGACCGCGAGGAGGCTCCCCCCGCATATGGCATTGACTTGGAAAAACAATTACCAGGTATCGAGAAAAAAGTTCGCACTGCCGACGCCGTTATCTTCTCCGACTATGCCAAGGGCGTCATTACGGCTGACTTGATCGCCGCTGTGCAAAAGGTGGCTCGAGAAAAAGGGGCGCCTGTAGCCTATGACCCAAAACCGAATAGGCGGCTGGACTTCGATGGAGTGGACTTGGTGACTCCCAACAGGACGGAGGCCCTTGACTTGGCCGGGATCGAACTTGAACGGCATGAAGAATTCCCGTCCACGGAAGTTTGCGAAGGTATTTGGAAGCGCCACCGGCCCAAGCACCTCGTCATAACGCTCGGCGCCGAAGGCATGCTCTTGTGCGAAGAAGGCAAGATGCAAAAGCGCATACCCACTTACGCTCGCGAGGTGTTCGATGTATCGGGTGCGGGCGACACTGTAATCGCCGTCCTCACGGCGGCCCTTGCGGCGGGTGCTTCGATGGCCGGGGCGGCCCACCTTGCCAACACGGCGGCGGGAGTGGTAGTCGGAAAATTAGGCACAGCGGCGGCCACACCTCAGGAAATCCTCGATTATGAAGCCGCTCATGAATCAGGCTAAAGCGCTCTTTCTCGACCGAGACGGCCCCATCATTTTCGATAAGCATTATCTCTGTGATCCGGATGCCGTTGAACTCATTCCCGGAGCCGGTGAGGCATTGCGGCGAGCCATCGACCTGGGCTTCCTGCTTTTTCTGTTAACCAACCAGAGCGGAGTGGGGCGCGGCTACCACACTATGGATGACGTGCATGCATGTAACCGGCGCATGCTCGATTTGCTGGACCTGCCGGAGCCGGGCTTTACCGAAATCTGCATTGCCCCGGAATCGCCGGAGCAACCCTCGGATTACCGCAAGCCCTCCCCGCGCTTCATTCTCGAGATGGTCGAAGAATACCGGATCGACCCTGACCAATGCTACATGATCGGCGATCGCCTCTGTGACCTGCAGGCCGGATTAAACGCGAACATCCAACCGGTGGCCACATCTGCGGTAAATGATTTATCCGACGAGATGCAGGCTCTTGTATCCAAAAATCAAATACCGGTATTTACCAGCCTAAAGGCATTTGTTGATTCCCTGTAAGGTTGACGATCAACAGCCCCGAAGGATTCTCACATTCTTTCAAGTGTCTTCAGGCCGAGTAGGTTCAGGCCGGTTTCGAGTATGCACAGGGTTCGGGCGCACAGGATGAGTCGGCGGGCTCGCACGGGGGATTCGTCCACGATCACACGGTCGGCGTTGTAGAATGTGCTGAATGCGCCAGCCAGCTCGAACAGGTAGGAGCACAGGTTGTGCGGGCGAAGATCGCCGAGTGATTGTTCTATGATGGCGACAAAGCCTACAAGCTTGCGGGCCAGGGCGATTTCGGTGTCTGTTTCAAATTGGGAGGGGTTTTCCTCCTGGGCTCCGGGGCTCAATTTTGCCTTGCGGTAAATGCTGTGGATGCGGGCGACGGCGTAGAGAAGGTAGGGCGCAGTATTGCCTTCGAAGCTTAATATTTTCTTCCATGAAAATATGTAGTCACTGGTCCGGTTCTGTGACAGGTCGGCGTAGCGCACGGCGCCAAGTCCCACAACGCCGGCGATTTTGCGTTTTTCGGCTTCTGAAAGGGACGGATTTTTTTCGGATACAATGGCGAAGGCACGTTCAATTGCTTCGTTAAGCAGGTCCTTTAGTATAATTAACTCACCGGTGCGCGTTTTAAACGCTTTGCCGTTGTCGCCGAGGATAGTGCCGAAGCTTACGTGAACCAAATTCGGTAGCGAGCGCTTACGAGCTTTAAACCATTTTTCAGCGGTCAGGAAAAGTTGCTCGAAATGGTCTGATTGCCGGGAGTCAACTACGTAAATAATCTCCTCGGCTTTAAGCTCTTCAAATCGATAGAGCAGCGTAGCGAGGTCGGTAGATGAATAGTTGCTTGCGCCGTCGCTTTTTCGGATGATGAAGGGTTGAGTCTTAAAGCGATTATGCTCTCGGTGAAAAACGACGAGCGCGCCCTCGCTTTCTTCGGCGATGCCGTCTTCCGATAACTCCTCGTAAACACGAGCAACGGAATCGCGATAAAAGCTTTCTCCGAGCACCTTGTCGAATTGGATGTCCAGCAGGTCGTAAATTTCCTCGAAAGCGATGTAGCTGATCTTGTTGATTTTCTGCCAGATTGATATATTCTTTTTGTCGCCCTGTTGCAGTTTGACCAGTTCACCGAGGGCGGTGTTTTTTGCATCATCGTCTGCCATAAAGCGGGCATTGCCTTCCCTGTAGATACGTTCGAATTCCGCCAACGGGTTTTCGTGAGGGGCGTCGAGATCGTAACCGCTTTCTTTTATCTCCATGATGATGATGCCGAATTGTGTACCCCAGTCGCCGATATGGTTGTCGCGAATGACATCGGCTCCGCAGAAGCGCAAGAGACGCTGCACGGCCTCTCCGATAAATATGGTGCGGATATGTCCTACATGCATTTGCTTGGCGGTATTCTGAGAGCAGTAGTCTATGACAACTTTGCGGCCGTGATAGATATCTTCGGCTGCGGCCTTGAAGTCGTCCCGTGTGCGGAAGCTTTGCAGCCAATCGAGAAGAAAACTTGGGAGTAAAGTAAAGTTTATGAATCCCGGTCCGGCAACGGACACCGAGATGCGGCCAGGATCCAGAGCCTCGGTTTTATCCAACTGAGATGCCAGATTATTAGCGGTTTCGCGGGGGTTTAGCCCGTGGCGCTTTGCGTGGGGTAATACCCCGTTAGCTTGAAAATCCCCAAACCGTGGTTCCGTAGGTTGGATTCCAGGGGAGAAATCCTTATCAAATTCCGGCATTTTAACTGCCGTTGCGCGCAGGCAGCGATCGAGTTCTCTGCGGGGGTTAAACCAAGTGTCCATGGTTATTGATCAGGTCATTGAGTGGTATGAATGTGTTCAGAAAACGCAAGCGCATCTGCGGCACCGGCGGTCTCAATTTGTCCGGAAAGAGGGATGCAGGAGTGGAAAATACATAGAGCAGGAACGTCGGCAGAAAAAGATAAAATGATCCGCGGTTTGAATGGGGTTGTGGGCCTCCTTAAAAAAAGCTCGACAAGAGCTTGCTTAATGACATGATACTAAAAGGGTTACGTTTTTGGTTCCAGCAAGTAACCCGGAAAACAATTCTATATGAAAAAAAAGCTTATATCATCCAGAAAGTTTATCAAGCCCACCTTTACCTATCTCATTGAGAAAAAAAGGGATGGTGGGGAGTTTACCGTTGATGAGATTCGTTACATTGTGGACTCCATTATGGATAGCAAGCTTCCCGATTTCCAGATGTCGGCTTTGGCCATGGCCATTTTCTTTCAGGGCATGTCTGCCCAGGAGACGGCCGCCTTGGCCGAGGAGATTATGCTTTCGGGGGAAGTCGTCGATTTGTCCAGTATTACCATGCCAAAGGTCGACAAATATTCCACCGGGGGAGTGGGGGACAAGACTTCTCTGGTCCTGGCTCCACTGTCGGCGGCCTGTGGCGTAGTAATGCCCATCATGAATGGCGTGGACGAGGAATTCGTCATCAGCAATCTAAATAAACTCTCGGCTATCCCCGGTTTTTCGGACGAAATGTCCCTTCCCGATTTCGTCAAGCAGCTCAAAAAGGTCAATTGCGTGTTTGTACGGCAGAATCCGGAAATAGCTCCTGTGGACGGCATTCTATACAAATTACGTCAACTAACCGCTACCATTCCTAGTCTGCCGCTCATTACCGGAAGCGTCCTAAGCCGCAAACTTGCCCAGGGAGCCGAGGGGCTCGTGATAGATGTCAAGTGGGGCAACGGGTCGTTTATGCGAGATGTCGATCAGGCCAGGCAGCTTGCGCGCTCCATCACCCGTGTGGGCCGCTCCATGAAACGCCGTTGCGTAGCTTTGGTAACCAGCATGAACCAGCCATTGGGGGATACTGTGGGAACGGGCCTTGAGATACAGGAAGCAATCTTGCTGCTTAAAGGGGAAGGCCCGGAGGATCTCAAGGAGCTTGTTCTCAGGCTTGGGATGGAAATTGTGCGCTTGGGCGGTGTGGCAGGCTCCACACTTTCGGCGAAGCAAGCTGTGCTAAACCACCTTCAAGACGGCTCGGCACTGAAAAAATTCAAGCAAATGATCGCAGCACAAGGAGGCGATGTTTCATATATCGACGAACCGGATAAATTTCCAAAAGCCAAATATGTTCGCAAGTTGCCTGCGCCTAAACGCGGTTACGTGCATACAATAAACGCCGGCATGATTGCCCGGGGAGTGAAGATGCTGGCCGTCGACAAGAATGAGGTTTATGATCCGGCTGTGGGCGTCTCGGAAATCAAGAAGGTCGGCACCCAGGTCAAACAGGGCGAGGCACTCATGATGATCCACTATAACGACGAGTCCAAGTTGGAAGGGCCGCTCGAATATTTGCGCTCGGCCTATCGGCTGGCTCCCAAGCGTCCTACGCTTCAACCATTAATAGTCGAGCGAGTAGCCTGAATTTCAGATTCTGGCCTACGGTCGGTGGTCAACGGTCTTTAATCTTTAGCCGGCCCTGGTCCCGCATTGAGGTGTAAGACCGTTCTATAAGGGCCGCTTGTTTTACGTAACTACTGAACTGCGGCGGATTCGAGTTCGGCTTCCTTCTCTTCTGCTTCGGGCGCCTTCTTGGTTTCATCCTCAGCGGTGATCATATCGGGCGGTATGTTGGAAAGGGCCTCCATCATGGTTGAAACGCCTTCCTGGACCTTGAGCATGCTGTCCTGGTGGAGACTCTTCATACCGGTGCGCATGGCAACGCGTTTGATAGTGGCGGTTTCTGATTTATGGTTAATTTCTTCTGTGAGGTCTTCATTGTTTATCATGAGTTCGTGTACTCCGACACGACCTTTCATGCCAACGCCACCGCACATAGTGCAACCCTCTTCGGGAGATTTATAGATTTCGCCGCTCCATTCAATTGCCTTCTCCAGGATTTCCTTTTCATTGCCAGTCGGGAGATAGGCGATTTTGCAGTTTTTGCAACAGCGACGCATGAGCCGTTGGGCGCAAATGACGAGCAGGGAGGCCGATATCATGAACGGCTCGATACCCATGTCGGTAAACCGTGCGATAGTGCTGGGTGCGTCATTGGTGTGCAGGGTACTTAAGAGCAAGTGACCGGTGAGGGCGCGGCCTCCACCGCAATTTCAGCCGTTTCCTGATCTCGGATTTCCCCCACGAGAATGACATCCGGGTCCATGCGCAGGTAACAGCGCAGGGCGGCGGCAAAGGTGAGGCCGATTTGTTTGTGCATCTGCATCTGGTTGATGCCCGCGATAGTGTATTCGATGGGGTCTTCGGCGGTCATGACGTTGATATCCGGGGTGGCAATTTCGCGCAGGGCCGAGAAGAGGGTCATAGATTTTCCGCTGCCTGTGGGTCCGCAGTGCAAAAGCATGCCATATGGAATTCGAATGCATTCGCGGTATTTAGCCATGTTTTCATCGGAAAAACCTAGAGCTTTTATGGGTAGGGCCGATTTGCTTTTATCGAGTATGCGCATACAGACCTTTTCGCCGAAGTTCATCGGCCCGATGGCGACGCGCAGATCGATGTCGATATTTTTCCTGGTGAATTTCTTAAATACGATGCGGCCATCTTGCGGCAGCCGTCTTTCTGCGATATCGAGGTTGCTCATCACTTTGAGGCGTGCTACGACAGCCCCTGAGATTGTGGCCGGCAGGCGCAACTTTTCCTGGCACACGCCGTCAATGCGGTAGCGCACGAGCAGCTCGTTTTCCTGTGGCTCGATATGGATGTCGCTGGCGCCGGTGACGTAGGCGTCCTCGATAATCCTGTTGGCCAACTGGATGACCGGGGCCGATTCCTCGTCGGAGAGTTCATCATCGTCCAAGCCGCCTTTGCCTTCCTTGGAGAATTCGGCGCCGATAACATCGGCAAGATCGGAAATATCTGCGGAGCTCTCGGTGGTTGTTACTTCCTGGGCCGATTCCTTGAAGTATTGTTTTAAAAGTTTTTCGATAAAGGAAGCTGGGGCAACGGAGACTTCATCGACCACCAGTTCGGTGGCTACAGCGAAGGAATCGCGACGTGGGTAATCAAGAGGGTTGGTCATGAGGGCGGCCACACTCGATGGGGTGAGCCGCTGGTATGGAAATACGCCATCTCGGCGAATTACGGAATCGCCGATTACTTCGAGCAGCTTATCGTCGACCTGAATTTGATCTTCGCTGGTCACCAGGTCGCAACCAGTAAAGCGGGCAACAAATTTGGCTGTTTCCTGATCGTCGATCTGAAATTTAGGGTCTAACATCCTTTGCATAAGTGGCGCGGAATACTCGGCCACTTCGAGCAACACTTTGAGATCATCGGCGGTAAACTTATCCGATTCCGCATCGGGCTCCTTATTTAGGACCTGGATTGCCCCAACTATCTTTTTACCTTTGAGCGGGGCCGTCAGCATGGAGGTTATCGCGAAGCCCGTATTCTCGGCCATGGAGTGCATAATATCCCCGTCGGTGGACAGGGAAAAGAAGGCCGGCTCACCCGATTCGATCACTTTGCCGACAATGCCGCTGCCGAGGGGCAGCTGGAGCTTGAGCAGTTTATTTCGCTTTTGTTCGAATTCACTTTTCCTGTCACCATTGTCTTTCCAGAGGGAGGGGGAGTAGTAGACATTCTTGAAAGCTATCTTGCCCGCCTCGATGAGGTAGAGTGTCATGGATTGTGCCTGAAGAGCCTCTACGACCTTACTCGAGGTCAGTTCGATCACAGAGCTGACATCCTCGCGGGAGGGTTGTGGCTTGGAAATAATCTTTAGGAGCAGAGTCTTTCGAAGCGCGCCCGATATGCCTGGAGTCAGTGCCATAATCTTAAAGTATATATGCTTAAGCTATTGAGCGTGGATTATCAATACATAACCTCACATAACTATTTAACTTAATGTAAAATAATATAATAATATATCAACCGCAAAACAACCACTATTTTTTACGCTTAAATCGAGTATTGGCAAGGAATCGCAATTGGTTTAGCTCAGCAGGAATGTCCGCGAAGCGTTTTATGTCTTTCTTTTTGAGGTGGTTGCAGCGCCTATTCGGCCGTGGGAACGAGCCACTTGATTCACCCCGCAGCATTGGCGACTTCGGAGAAGCGCGCGCTGAAGAGTTCCTGAGACGGGAAAAAGGCTACCGCATCGTCAGCCGCAATTGGCAACGAGGCAGGGGCGAAATCGACCTCGTGGCATGGGATAAGGAGGTATTGGTGTTTGTCGAGGTACGAACCCGCCACGTCAGGAACTTTGTCCCCGGATTTTTCTCCGTAACGGGAAAGAAGAAAAAGGCGCTGCTGCCGGTTTGCCAGGCCTACCTCCGCCACCTCAAGAAATCTCCGAGGCATTTCCGCTTCGACATTGTGGAAATCAGGTATAACACTGCCATTGATTTTACAGTTAATCACTATGCCAACGTGAGATTGTTTTCAAAAAACTTCCGACTCCAACACCCAATCCATGAATGAAATTCTACAGCATCCGTTTCTCGAAGATCTGAGCAAACATCGCGGCTCTCCACCCACGGCTATAGTTATTTTTGGCGCTTCGGGCGATTTGACGGCCCGCAAGCTGGTTCCTGCATTTTACAACCTCAGCATTGACAACCTTTTGCCCGGCGACTTTTACCTTTTCGGCTACGGGCGCAAACCGGTTTCAGATAAAGAATTCCGTCAGAAAATGGAGGAATCCATTGAAAAGTTCTCACGCCGCCCTTTCGACGGCGAGATTTGGGGCCGGATTCGCTCGAATGCCTTTTATCATGCTGGTCCTTATGATGACTTGCAGTCCTTTCAAGATCTGGCGAAGAAAATAGATAAGATCGAGAAAAAGCTGGGGCTGAAGGTGCAACGGCTCTTTTACATATCCACCCCTCCTTCTGTCTTCCGTCCCATCCTCGAAAACCTCGGCCGCAGTGGTTTGGCCGGATACCACCGGCATCGCCGCCAGGCATCGAAGGTCATCATCGAAAAACCATTTGGGCGCGATCTCGAGTCGGCCCTCGATCTGAACCGGATTATCACCGACCAGTTCGACGAAAGCCAGGTCTTCCGTATCGACCACTTCCTCGGCAAGGAAACTGTGCAGGACCTGCTCGTGCATCGGTTCGCCAATGGCATTTTCGAACCCATATGGAACCGTGAACACGTCGAGAGCGTGCAAATAACCGTGGCCGAGGATATCGGAGTAGGTGAGCGCAGCGGTTACTACGACAATAACGGCGCCCTGCGGGACATGATCCAAAACCATACTATGCAACTCCTCTCCCTGATCGCCATGGAGCCGCCGGTATCTCTAGACCCGGAGGCCATCCGCGATGAGAAGGTCAAGGTGCTCAAAGCCATACAGCCCCTAAAGCTCGATTCAGAGGTCGTGAGGGCGCACTATGGAGAAGGTCTTGTCGGCGGTGTGAAAGTGCCTGGCTACATGCAGGAAAAAGATGTTCCGCGGGACTCTTTTACCGAAACCTATGCGGCCCTGTGTATGTCCATAAACAACTGGCGTTGGAAAGGAGTGCCCTTCTACGTGCGTTCCGGCAAGCGCATGGCACGCCGGGTGAGCGAAATCGTCATCACCTTCAAGCGCCCTCCAGGTATTCTATTCACAGAAGGGGATCGTTATGAAGTGGCCTCCAATACAATGGTCATTCGTATTCAGCCCGATGAGGGGCTCTCACTGTTGCTCAACGCCAAAGTACCCGGGTTGGAGACGCGCACCCAACCGGTAAAGATGCGCTTCCGCTATTCCGGCACCTTCGGTTCCAACACTCCCGAGGCTTATGAACGACTCATCCTCGATGCCATGGTCGGCGACAGCACTTTATTCATCAGAGGCGATGAAACAGAAGCCTCCTGGAAAATTATCACCCCCATCCTTCAATTCTGGCAGGAGTGCGGGACCAGGGGACTCGAGTCATATACCTCAGGTTCGTGGGGGCCACTTGCCGCCGACAGACTGCTTTGGGAAAACCGGCATGAGTGGCGGCGCCCCGGCCCTTAAGAGAAATCGATGAACGGATTTATCAATGCCTTCACTGATTGACAGTTTGCCGGGACTCCCCCTTCCGGTAGCGGATGTGACCGACGTGATGGCCAAGATGTGGCATGTCGATTTTGTCGAAGGTCAGGAGGAGCCATCGGAATTTTGGGCGTCGCAGATGAACCTCATCCTGCACTTTGGCCTGGACACCTCAAAGGAGGAGGCCCTTGAGCAGTTCAATACGGCAATCAGTTTCGGCGAACGTCATCCATGCCGCATAATCGTTCTTTGTCCGGATATTGAAGAAACCAGCGGCGATGAATTACTTGAAGGGAAACTTTTCAGCCAATGCTACATCGGCCCTCACCTCAGGGACATGTATTGCTGTGATGCGCTCATGGTGAGTTATCCTCGCACCGAACCCGGTTTCCTCAAGAATCAGGTTTCGATCTGGCTGGAGGGCAGTCTGCCCACTTGCTACTGGTCCAATCGCGTTCCGGCGCAGCGCATAAATGATTATTATCTCGACTTCCTCAAAACCTGCCGTAAAGTCGTTTACGACACCGCCATCGAGGGCGATGCCTACGAAGCCGTCAACTGGCCGAACCCGCAAGCCGTATACGATCTGGCCCACGCCCGTACCCTTCCAATACGTCAAATGCTTGGTCAATTCCTAAGCTCTTTTCATCCATCGGTATTGGTTGAGGGATTAAAGGAGGTGATCATCCGTTACGCAGCTCATAATATCGCCGAAGCCAAAAACCTGATGGCATGGTCCCGTTCCTGTTTGGAGGAATGCGAGCGCTGTTGCGATGCCAAGCTGGAAGTGTCAAAGTTTGCAACCGAACCCATCGAAGGCCATGAGGAAACCTCCCTGGAAATCGAATGGACTTTTGCCGGCACCAATCATTTACTTTGGTCCGCCCGGAAGTCCTCCCCTATGTCCAGCCTCCAAGCCGACTTTGGAAGTGGGAAAATCGACCGCACGCTGCATATAAAACACGTCACCGCAAAAGAAGCGCTGTCTGAGGCCATGTTCTCCTAAACAGTGAATACAAAAAATACGCCCTACGGCCTTCTCTACATTGGCGGACAAGAGCAGGTTTTCGAGCATACCGCCGCAATACTGTCCGACTGCCAAGAGCAAAAAGGCTCCAGCTTCACTGTCGGACTCTCCGGCGGCTCCACCCCAAAGACTTTTTACCGGTGGGTAGTCGAACGACGCGCCCTTTCCAAAAATGTTTTGGGGAATACATGTTGGCTGGCCAGTGACGAGCGTTGTGTCCCCCTGGAAAGCGACGATAGTAATTTCGGCAACGCCGAGCGCCTGTTGCTGGATCCCCTGGGTGTCCCAAACGAATATAAAATATCATGGCCCACCCAACTTGATCCATCCGCCGCGGCACGGACATTCAACAAAACATGGAACGAACGCTTTGGCGCGGAAAATTGTTTCGACCTGTGCTTCCTGGGTCTCGGCGATGACTGCCATACAGCTTCAATTTTCCCCGGCAGTCCCCTTATCGACGCCGCCGGCGATGAAAATTTCGCCGCCGTCGAAGCTCCGGATAAAAGCTGGCGGCTGACCATTACAGAGGCCGGTCTGGCTCGATGCGGAAAAATCGTGGTAACCGTACTCGGCCAGAGCAAATCCAGGGCGCTCAAACAAGTCATTGAGACCCCATGCCTGCCCCTGGAAAGACCCGCCCAACTCCTCCAAAAACACGCACAACGCGTCCTCTGGCTAACCGATCCTCCCGCAGCCGAGTTCTTCAGCACCCTGCTAAAGTAATTTACCCCGCAAAAAAAATTAGTAATATTAATGGCCGGAAGCACCGGCTCCTGTTTAAACGCCCGCTATAATGAACACATCGGATTTTAATCTGTTAAGCTTCTTCCAGCTTCCGAAAATTACGCTGGTAGATATCTACTGGCAGGGCCCTCTGCTGGTGGTTCTCTACGTAGCCGCAATGCTGATTAATAAACGGCTCACTCCGCCTGAGAGTGGCTTAAAATCTCCTCCAGGATTCAGTTGTTGGAGAAGAGAAAACGCGACCTTTTTGTGGTTTTTCGGCTTTTTGACCATTCTGGGAGTTGTAGGATACTTTTTAAAAATACCTATTGCGGCGTTGCAGGTTGCCTGGGCGCTGACCGGGCTCTGGCTAATTGTCGCGATGCTGGCAGCCTATTCAAGGGACCGCGTCGTAGTCCGTTTGATCGCTTTCGTCCTTTATGTGGTAGTGGCGCTCCATCTGCTGGGATGGTTTGATGATGTAGTCAACCTGCTGGAATCGATGCAGCTTACCCTCGGGCAAGGCAAAATCTCCGCCTTCGGCGTGCTCACAGGAGTGTTTGTGCTGGTGGTTATGCTTTGGGTGGTGCAACTGGTCTCCCGCTTCATCGAAAATCGCATCAAGGCCATCGATGGCATCAGCTCTTCGATCAAGGTTCTCATAGGCAAAGGGGTGAAAATTATCCTTATCTCGGCTGCTTTCCTTATCGCGGTCGATTCCATGGGGCTGGACCTGACTGTTCTCACTGTGCTCGGAGGCGGCCTTGGAGTCGGTATTGGCTTTGGCCTGCAAAAGATTATCTCCAACCTGGTGAGCGGTTTCATTTTACTAACCGATAAATCGATCAAACCGGGTGATGTTATTGAAATCGGGGATACCTACGGATGGATCAATAACTTGAGCGCGCGCTATGTTTCGATCATCACCCGCGACGGCACCGAGCACCTTATCCCCAACGAAAATCTGATCACGCAAAATGTCATAAATTGGTCATTCACCAACAATCTTGTGCGCCTTCGCATACCCGTCGGCATCTCTTACGACTCGGATTTGAACAAGGCCCGCGAACTCATCATCGAAGCTGCCAACAGCGTGGACCGCGTCCTTGAGGACCCGGAACCAAAGTGCCACCTGAAAGAATTCGGCGACAGCTCCATAAACCTGGAATGTCGAGTATGGATCAGCGACCCCAGTAACGGACTGAGCAATATCAAGAGCGAAATCCTGCTCAAAGTCTGGGATTCGTTTAAAGAAAATAACATTGAAATCCCCTATCCACAGCAGGACATACACATCAAATCCGTGGAGGGAACAAATCCATTTTCCCAACAATCAGGGAAAAAATAGACCGAAACTGAAGTCAAGACCCTGCCCTGAACTGAATCAATACCTCTTGGTGCAGAGAGAAAAAAGGGGTCAGGCCTGGATGTTTGGTATCGGTTAAACCACTAGCGTTTTGGGAGGTGGGCGGCCAGGGCGATGAGGTAGGCGATCGATGCGAGGAGGAAGACGATCGGGAAGCCGGCTTGAACCGCCACGAGGATGGCAAGGACCGGGCCGATGACTGAGAAGCAGCCGTTGATGCCCCAGGCCCAAGGCAGGTGCTTTGGTTGTTGTTCGTTGAGTAAGCGAAGTCCGAGCGGAAATGGCATGCCGAGGCAGAATCCCAGCGGAGCGATAAAGAGGGCCGCCAGAATTGCTTTGAGGGGGAATGACAGGGTTCCGCCGCCTTTAAGGAAAAGGGTGGTGGCAACAGCATAAGCGACAATGAGCAGGGCGATGCAGCCGGTAAGGCGCCGGATCACTCCGGGGCGGGCGGGCAGCTTGCTCGATGCCAGGCTTCCCAATCCGGAGAAGGCCAATAGGGCGGCAATCACAGTGGCGGCGGCGCGGACGGGGTGTCCGAGGAAAAGTGTCAGCCTCTGCATGAGGACGATTTCCAGGAGCATGAAGCCGAGTCCGAGACCGCCGAAATAAATTAATGTGCGCCACTTGCCGGGCCCGTGCCAGCCGAGCCGGTACAGGGGTATAATAATTAGGAGAACGACGAACAGGGTGAGGAGAACGAAAGTGGCTGCGATCATGAAGGAGCCCAGTTCGAGAAAGGGCAACTTGCGCGGTCCGTATAGTTCAAAATAGGATCGCAGACGCGTCCAACGCAGGTATTGCGAGAAATAGGGCCGGTTGTCGGTGGCGGGTTCGAGATTGAAGTCATAATCGGCATAAAGTCGTTGCCGATCGGCCGGGAGCATGGCGTCCACATGGCGAAAGAATTGGTCGTCGTCCATTTCGTTAAATTCTTGACGCTCGGCATCTGCCAATCCGGGCAGGATAAGCGGATCGAAGGACAGTTCCCGGCAACGATCCCGGATGCTGGCTGTTTCATCGGGCCCTATAACGGATTTTTTGACCGCGAAGGTCACCGCACCCCAACTGCGGACTGCGGCGAGATGGGCGCTCGGGTCGCTAACTCCGGCCGCCTCGAGCATCTCAGCCAAAGTGGCAAGGACTTTGAGCGGGTTTTTCACCGGATAATCCATCCAACTGGTGATGGAAATAACGCCATTGGGAGCAAGTTTTTGCCAGGCTCCGAGAAAGGCTTCACGAGTCATGAGAAATTTTTCATTAAGTGCGTAGAGGCCGACATTGCCGCCGAAAGCTCCCACGGTCGGGAAACGGATGAGATCGAATGGACCTTTTTCAACAGCCAATCGGGCCCGAGGGTCGGCGTTTACGATTTCCAGGGCATCTCCCGGCGGGAAAAGTGATGGTTCCCCGCCGGCCCATTGCCTAAGCAGGGCGGCGATTTCCCCGTGAGGTTCCACGGCCGTGACCCGCTGTGTTCCCCGACTGAAGGCATGCAGGATTGAGGGAACATCTGCTGCGCCGAGTAGCAGCACCCGGCGCGGTTCGACCATCACATAGCCCAAAAATTCGGTAGAATAAGCATACGTTGGCGGATACTTTCCCTCATGTGGCATAGGGATGCCGCCGTAGGGATCGCCGTTGACAAAGAATGCGCGCCGGCGCGGAAGGGGTCCCCGGTAATTTAAACTCAGACCAGGGGCTTGCCTAAGGGATTTTGATGACACTACCTGGACGAATCCGTGGACGCTTGCGTGTTCCTGCACGACTCGCGCATCCGGCAGGTTCAATGCAAGACTGACTGCTTTGAATTGCGAGGGGACAAGAGTTGCCGGCCACACAACTAAAGCCATGCACAACCCTACGGCGCCAAAGGTGAACAGCATCGAAGATTTCTGATGCTTCCCGGCAGAAGCCAGAAAACCCCCGACAACCGGCAATAGCGCCGCCAGCGCGGGAAGTTGTCCCGGCATGGCAATCGACAGCATAACAAGACCGATCAGACCTCCGGCTCCCGAGCCGACCAGGTTGGCGAAATATAGTGTGCCCGCGCGCTCGGCCCACCCCGTGAGGATCAACCCGATGGCGAGCGCTCCCAAAAAGAAGGGTATAAAATAGAGTAGGCAGGAAACCGCCAATTTGAATATTTGCGGCCACTCGACGAAGAGTAGATAAAGGTCGAAGCGAAAAATATCCAGTTGAGCAATGCCGGCAGCCAGCGCCATGGCGATGCCAGACCCCGTCATGAGGTTGGCGATGAGAGTCTCCCCGCCGGCGGTCAGCCGCTGTCGAAACAGTGCGAGGACCGTCCCGCTGGCTCCGAAGCCGAGCAGGGCCAACGACACCACCATGTAGGCAAAATGATACCATTGCAGGTAAGAGAGAATCTGCATCAGGATGACCTGGTAGGCGGTGATGCCGGCAGAGAGCAATCCTAGCGCAATGCCCATCCCGGCACTCGGACATCTAGCCATGGTCGTTGATGCGCTCACAGTCGTCTAATGCCCACGCGGTTTCCAGGGCGTTATCTCTTGCGGCGCGTAAATGGGACGAAACGCACCGGGATCAGCCGCCGGGTTTTAACTTTATCGCCGTTTTTTGTGACCAACACCAAGTACTGCAATCCGTAAGGTGAACCGACAGGTATGATCATGCGGCCCCCATCCTTGAGCTGGTTGATGAGCGGCGGGGGTATGAATTCCGCTGCGGCTGTCACGATGATGGCATCGAAAGGCGCGGCCTCCTCCCAACCGAAAAATCCGTCGGCATGTTTTACGGAGACATTGTCGTAGGCCGGCCCTTTAAGACGTTCCAGGGCCTCACCGGCCAATTCGGAAATGATTTCGATGGTGTAAACCTTTTCCACAATTTGGGCCAGCACTGCGGCTTGGTAGCCGGAGCCGGTTCCTATCTCGAGGGCTCGGAATTGCGGTCCGAGCCGGAGCTGTTCTGTCATGTAGGCGACGATGTAAGGTTGGGAAATCGTCTGTCCGTAGCCTATGGGCAAAGGCCGATCGGCGTAGGCATATTTTATCAAATCCGGTGGCACGAAATCATGCCGTGGAACCTGGGAAAGAGCGGCCAGGGTGGCCTTGTCCCCGACGTCCCGCGATTCGATCTGGGTTTTGACCATCCTGAGGCGTTGGCGTTCAAAATCCTCGCCCGGGAGGAAGTTGCCCGAGAGAAACAAGATACACAGACAGGCTAGATGACGCATCGGCTACTGCCGATCATCATAACTCTAAATACCGGCAAAACAAGGCTTCAATTGCCATGGGTTTGCCTTGAGCACAGTGGCGGATTACCCGGTCTTTTTTTCTTTGAGCTGTGCGGGCGGCGGTTCTATAAATTGGAAGAAGAACGGCTGCCTGGCCCGGACGTAGACGGGTTTCCTTTTTTTGAGGGGCGGCTCAAATTTCCATTCGACGATGGCATCAAGAGCGGAATAGGCGCACTGGTCGTTGGTTGACGATAAAATCCCCGGGGCCAGGACATTGCCATCGGGGTCAATAAAGAACTCGATCAAAGCCTGGCCGCTTCTTTCATATAATATCATGTCATTGGGGAAGTAGGGCATAACCGTTGTGATTGTTTTGAGCGGCTCGTCCAATTCATGTATCTCTGTGATCCTGTAGTGAAAATCATAGAGCTGATTGTTCCGGATGTCGCCCGTGGAACCGATCGCGTTATTAATGACGATAATGCCTTCCTGTTTGAAATGGATGTTGACGATAAATCGGCTATCCACGGGCTGTCCGTTTATTATGGCAGGAGAAATTTCCCATCTTTTTATGGTGCGAATCGCTTCAAAGGAATAAGCGGGGTGGGTAGCCGCCATCACCACAAAGTCCCGCTTTTCACCGTCTTTGCCGGAAATAAATACAATCCTGGCTGCGCCTTCATATATGCGGGTCCCTTTGAGGATGAGGGGGAAATTCGGCTTCACCTCCTTCAGCACAATGGCTGACCGATCCTTTATCACAGTGTTGCCTGGATTGGCCTGGAGGCCGGCAGATGATATTCCAGCTGCAAGAATACCCGAAATGACTGAAATCAGGAGCCCTCTCATTGGACGCAACCGCATGGGAATGAATAGCCTAATTGGACGCTAAAACACTAATGCTAATATATAGTACTAAATTCTTAAGGTCAAACCACCCAAGTCTTTTCATATACCGGCCTTGCCGGGCTGGGGCCGCGGGGCTCATCCTGATTTGGGCAACAGACCCTTATCTTCGAGCTGCGCCGGTTTGGGCTTTACATATTGGAAGAAAAAAGGCTGCTTGGCCCGGACGTAAACGGGTTTCCTTTTTTTGAGAGGAGGCTCGAATTTCCAATCAACGATGGCGCCGAGGGCGGAATGAGCGCACTGGTCGTTGGATGACGAAAGAATCCCCGGGGCCAGGACATTGCCATCAGGGTCAATAAAGAACTCGACTAAAGCCTGGCCGCTCCTTTCATACAGTTTCATGTCATCGGGAAAATAGGGCATCACTGTGGAAATTGTTTTTAACGGCTCGTCCAATTCATTGACCTCTGTGACTCTATAGTAAAAATCATCGAGCTGACTCCCCCGGATGTCACTTGGGTTACCGATCGGGTTATTGATGAGAATAATTCCTTTCTGTTTGAAATGGATGTTGATGACAAATCGAGTGTCCACGGGTTCTCCATTCATGATGGCGGGAGAAAACTTCCATTTTTCTACAGTTTTTTTCGCTTCATGTGAAAAAGCGGGGTGGGTAGCCGCCATCACTACAAAGTCCCGAATTTTAGCATCTTTCCCTACAATAAAAACAACTCTGGCGGTTCCTGCATATATGCGGGTTCTCTTGAGAATCGCGGGGAATATCGGCTCCACCCTGTGCAGCACGATGGCGGGCCGGTCCTTCAGTTTAGTATCCTTGGACAGAGCCCCAGTCGGTAGTGCGAGGCACAAGCCCAGGATAACTGCCAAAACTGTAACCCTATACCATTTCATCTTCGTGTAAGATTTCCGTATTTCCGTTTAAAATATATTCATCAGTAAGCAAAAGTCAAGGTGCGCAAGAGTCGGAAATAGACCCCGGGCGCTGATACTGCTCGACATTGTGCCGCCTCATTTTTTGAATATGGGCAACACCCCGTATCGGGCTTCATCGTCCGTTTTTCATCCCGAATTAGATAATATTTTTTTTCGTGAATCTACCCTACAAAAGCTCCGTGGTTAGCATGGCGGTAGCTATCGTTCTTTGCCTGTGGGGTTGTGGCAGGAAGGAAACAAACGTTATTCGGGGAGATCGGGAGCAAATCCTATTTAAAGGCAACGGGACCGAGCCGGCGGGGATAGATCCCCACGTGGTTACTGGTGTAACCGAGCATAACATTCTCACGGCCCTGTTCGAGGGTCTCGTTTCGGAAAATCCCATCGACCTGCACCCGGAACCCGGAGTCGCAAAAAGTTGGGAGATTTCAGAGGACGGCCGCACCTACACCTTTCACTTGCGGGAGAATGCCAGGTGGTCCAATGGCGATCCCGTGAGAGCGCAAGATTTCGTTTATTCCTTCAGGCGCATCCTCTCGCCGGGGCTGGGAGCGGAATATGCCTACATGCTTTATCCTCTGCGCAACGGCAAAGCTTTCAACACAGGTAAAATTGACGACTTTTCCGAGGTCGGGGTAAAGACTGAAGGCGACCTGACACTCATTATCGAGTTGGAAAACCCAACTCCGTATTTCCTCGAACTGCTCAATCATGCTTCCTGGTGGCCGGTCCATCCTCCCACCATTGAAAAATTTGGAAGAATCGACCAGCGCGGAACTCCCTGGACGCGTCCGGGCAACATCGTGACCAACGGCGCCTTCACGCTAAAGGACTGGAAAATCAACCAGCACCTGGTGGTTGAAAAAAACCCCCTTTACTGGGACGCCCAAGAGGTTGAGCTAAATGAAATTCATTTTCTGCCCATCGACAGCATTGATGCGGAAGAACGCGCTTTCCGAACCGGTCACATCCATTTAACCGAGACCATTCCTCTGCACCGCATCGATTATTATCGGGAAAACCGTCCGGAGTTAATCCGCTTCGATCCCTACCTGGGCACCTACTACTACCGCATCAACACAAATGTTTCCCCTCTCGGAGACAAGCGGGTGCGCTTGGCCCTTGCCATGACTATCAATCGCGAGGAAATCACACGCTACGTGCTCAAGGGCGGTCAAAATCCCGCCTACCACTACACTCCGCCGGATACAAACGGATACACTGCCCTTTCCCGCTTCGAATACGATGTGGAAAGAGCGCGGGAACTATTGGCCGAGGCGGGGTTTCCCGGCGGCCGGGGTTTTCCCGAACTTGAACTTCTCTACAATACCAGCGAAGCCCATCGCAGCATCGCCGTGGCCATCCAGCAAATGTGGAATGAAGCATTGAATATCAAAGTGAAACTGCTGAACGAGGAATGGAAAGTTTACCTGGCCAGCGTGACGAACGGCGACTTTCAGATTTCACGCGCCGGCTGGATCGGCGATTACAACGATCCCAACACATTTCTGGATATGTGGTTGACCGGCGGCGGCAACAACATGACCGGATGGTCAAATTCCGAATACGATCGTTTCATCGAATTGGCCGGACGCGCCATAGATGCTCGGGAACGATTCGAATACTTTCAACAAGCCGAAGCGATCCTGATGGACGAAATGCCAGTCATCCCGATTTACTTTTACGTGAGCAACCTGCTCATCCATCCCAGCGTCAAGGGTTGGCATCCCACCATTCTCGATCACCATCCATACAAATTTGTGTCTTTAGCTGCTGAGGAAGATACGGTCGGTTTGAATACGGATCATTGACACACTTCTATGCTTAAATTTATTTGCATTCGGATCCTGCAGACCATACCCGTTCTGCTGATAATTGCCACGCTCACCTTTTTCATGGTGCGCCTGGCCCCGGGCGACCCCATCAGCAATGAAAAGACGGTGCCGCCCGAAATTCGCGCCAACCTCGAAGCATTTTACGGGTTCGATGACAGCCTTTGGGTGCAATATTTGCGCTACATGGGGAACTTGTTGCACGGGGACCTCGGGCCTTCCTACAAATACGTAGGCTGGTCCGTAAACGAACTCATTGCGCAATCGTTTCCGGTGTCCTTGGAACTCGGAATTTACGCCTTTATAATTGCCCTTTTGCTAGGTACGGCAGCGGGAGTGGTGGCCGCTTTGAAGAAAAATTCCCTGGCCGATTATGTTCCCATGTCATTCGCCATGGCCGGAATCTGCCTGCCAACATTTGTCATGGGGCCAATGCTGGTGCTCGTTTTCGCCATGTGGTTGGGCTGGTTCAATCCACTGGGATGGACCTACTGGTATGACCGGGTTCTACCGGCCCTCACCCTGGGTTTGTATTATTCGGCCTACATCGCCCGGCTGTCCCGGGGCGGCATGCTGGAAATTCTGTCGCAGGATTTCATACGCACGGCCCGGGCCAAGGGTCTGCCGGAAAAAATCGTCGTTCTGCGCCATGCGATAAAAGGAGGATTGCTCCCAGTGATTTCCTTCATGGGGCCAGCCTTTGCAGGTTTGATATCCGGCTCATTTGTCGTGGAGACCATATTTTTCATACCCGGGCTTGGCCGCTTCTTCATAATGGCGGCCTTCAACCGCGACTACACCATGATCCTGGGGACGGTCCTCTTTTACGCCACGCTGATCATTATTCTCAACCTCGTTGTGGACGTCCTTCTCGTGTTGCTGAACCCCCGAATGAGCTTCGATTGATTGCCATGTCCGTGATGCCGACAGATATTCCTGAAAATGATCCCGCGCCTGAAATTCGGGCGGCGGACCTGGAAGAAGGCACTTCGCTTTGGAAGGACGCCTGGCATCGATTGTGCCAGAACCATCTGGCGATTCTCGGCCTTGGCATATTCGTTTTTGTAACACTGTTGTCCATCTTCGGCCCCTTCTTGACGCCTTATTCCTACGAGACCACCAACCTTGCATACGGGCCACGGCCGCCAAGTCTCGAACACTGGCTCGGAACCGATGACCTCGGGCGCGACCTGCTAACCCGCTTATTGCACGGTGGGCGCGTTTCCATCGGTGTAGGGTTTTGCGCAACCGCGGTGTCATTGCTCATCGGGGTGCTTTACGGAGCCGTTTCGGGTTACCTGGGGGGCAAGACCGACGCTGTTATGATGCGCCTGGTGGATATCCTCTACGCGCTGCCGTTCACCATATTCGTCATCCTGCTGATGGTAATATTCGGGCGCAACATCATCCTGCTCTTTGTCGCAATCGGAGCGGTGGAATGGCTGACCATGGCCCGCATCGTGCGCGGCCAGGTATCCGTCCTCAAGACCCGGGAATTCATAGAGGCGGCCGTATCGCTCGGATTGAACCAGAGGCGAATAATATTGCGCCACATCATCCCCAACGTACTTGGCCCAATAATTGTGTATTCCACCCTGACGGTTCCCGCCGTCATGCTGTTAGAAGCGGTCCTGAGTTTTCTGGGCTTGGGCGTTCAACCGCCGATGAGTTCCTGGGGATTATTGATCAAGGAAGGCGCCGAAAAAATGGACGTTTATCCCTGGCTGCTGATCTCTCCGGCCCTGATTTTCTCGGCAACCCTCTTTTCCCTCAACTTCCTCGGTGACGGCCTGCGCGACGCCCTCGATCCACAATCCTCCACAGACTGATGCCCCTGCTCGGAGTCCAGGACCTTAAAACCTACTTCCATACCCGACACGGCACAGTGCGGGCGATTGACGGCGTGTCATTCACTCTCGAGCCCGGCGAAACACTCGGCATCGTAGGCGAATCCGGATCGGGCAAGTCGGTTACATTATATTCGCTGCTCGGCCTGATTCCCCAACCGCCCGGAAAAATCGAGAGCGGCACCGCCCGCTTCAACGGCGCCGATCTGCTCAACTGCTCCCTGCAAACTTTGCGCGGCATCCGTGGAAAGCAAATATCCATGGTCTTTCAAGACCCCATGACCTCGCTGAATCCCTACCTGCGCATCTCCACCCAGCTTATCGAGCCACTGATGGTGCATGAGAGAATCAATAAAAAGCAGGCCCTCGCCCGCGCCATTCCCGCCCTGGAAGAAGTCGGCATCCAGGATGCATCAACTAGTATCCACCGCTACCCCCACGAATTTTCCGGAGGCATGCGCCAGCGCGTTATGATCGCCATGGCCCTCATCACCCGCCCACAAATCCTCATCGCCGACGAGCCTACCACCGCCTTGGACGTCACAGTGCAGGCCCAGATACTAGAACTCATCAAGCAACGCCAAAAGGACCTCGGCACCGCAGTTATCTATGTAACCCACGACCTCGGAGTGGTAGCCGGCTTCTGCGACCGGGTAAACGTCATGTATGCTGGAAAAATCGTGGAATCCGGCTCTACCTCGGACATATATTACCGTTCGCAACACCCATACACCGTGGCTCTGCAAAAATCCATTCCCGCCCTACACCAAAAAGGCGAGGACCTATACACCATCCCCGGCATGCCCCCCGACCTCGTCCGCGAAATCCCCGGTTGCGCCTTCGCCGAACGCTGTGAATACGCCCGGGATCGCTGCACCACGACAGCCATCGCCCTTAAGGAAACCGCCCCAGGCCACGCCACCGCCTGCCTGCGCACCCAGGACGGCGAAATCGAGCTTGGCCAAGAAGATTGAGTGAAAAATTAGCCATCCCTCAGTCGCGGGAACGGCGTGAAGGCGATATCACTGACGGGTGATAGCATTTTAAGGACTTCCTTTTGAAGATTTCACAAGGTTGTGCCGGTTGCGATTTTTACATCCCAAAGGGTCATGCTCTTCCGGCTCCATACCCTCCATCGACAGGCAGAATTGTGCCGGTGGTGAAATTGGCTGAGGCCAGGTAGAGGACGGCCTCGGTGATGTCTTTAACCTCGCCAATACGGTTGAGCGGCGCGATTCCGGCGAAGGAATCCACATCAGCCGAACCGTGGATGGGAGTCCGGATCACTCCGGGCGCGATGGCGTTGACCCTGATATTGTAGGAGGCCAATTCACTGGCCAGGCTGATGGTAAGGGCTTGAATGGCGCCCTTGCTGGCAAGGGCGGCGCTGGCCGGCAAACCGGCCATTGAGTGGTTGGTGAGGACGGTGATAATGTTGATGATGGACCCGCCACCATCTCTCTTCATATGCCTGGCGGCCGCTTGTGATGCGAGATAAGTGCCTTTTAAATTGGTCGTTAAAAACTTGTCCAAATCCTCCTCGGTGGACTCCAGAAAGGGCTTTGGAGCGAAAATTCCCGCGTTGTTGACGAGGACGTTGGCGCTTCCGAAAAGTCCAATTGCCGTGGCAACCATTTTTCCCCCGGTCAGTATTTGGCCGATATCGCCGGGAACTGTTGCTACCTTGGAGGGTTTCCCGAGTTTATCGGCCTCGGCATGGAGTTTATCGGCATTGCGGGCGTTCAATACGACATTTGAGCCTTTTGCCAAAAACGCCCTAGCCAGGTCCAGACCGATGCCGCTGGAAGCTCCCGTGATTAAAACCGTGCTTATATTGTTAGACATTTTTAAATTCCTCTATTTTTAGGTTCTTTTAAGGGATTCAGAACACAGGACAGACAAGTCTGTTCTATATTGGTCAAAAAAAAGTCGATTTCCTTACAACAATAGTTTTTCGAGGTTCATACGGGCTGTTTGAATGGGCCATGTATCGCCGTAATTCTGGCAAGCCACAATCGCCCCCTCGAAGAGCACATAATATGTGTCGGCCAGGAGCGGGACATCCAACTTAGAATATTTAGGGTTGGATTTCTTAAGTTCCGCCAACAGTTCCTCCAGGATTTTCCGAAATCCATCCTTATGTGAAATGACCTCCTTTCTGATTTCGCTGTTTCTTTCCGTTATTTCAGTGGCAATATTGAGGAAAGGGCAACCGCGACAATTATTTTCTAATGTAAAGGATTCGAGAAAATCCAAAGGGGCCAGCAGCCGATCATATGGGGTTTGTTGGGTATTGATATTTTCTTTAGCAGATTCAATCCAACCCTTATTTTGTGCCTGCAAGTAGGCGAGACAGAGATCATCCTTGGAAGGGAAGTAGTAATAAAAGGTGTTTTTGGAAATGCCCGCCTCGGCGATTATCTGGTTAATACCCGTAGCCAAATACCCCTGCCGGTAAAACAAGTCTGAGGCGGTCTCGATAATCTTCTGTTTGGAGGGGTTTTCTTTCCTTTTGTTCATACGAAAAGAAAGAACACTATACAGACTGGTTTGCCAAGCACTTATTATAATTTTTCGCTTATATGGCGCTGGGATATAAACATTATGGGCCTGTTGCCCAAATCAGGATGAGTGTTGTTGCGATCCCGCAGTTGCGGGACCACGCAGCCGCGGGACTAATCCTGATTAGGGCAACAGTGCCTTATGCCGCAATGAAGAACTGCTTATTTTTGTAAATTAATGTAAAACAAGTTGGTGTTTTTACCGATTAGGGCTAAAATCCTATAAAATAAATGTAAAAACATCTATTTCATGGGGGGTTTCATTGTATTTTGATTACTAATAAAGCATAGTATGGCGATTCAAAACGAAATGCGACACATGATGAATTTACCCCAAAAAGAGCACAAGAGCCGGTTTGCACAAAGCAAGCGGGGCTTCTCACTGGTTGAGGCGATGATGGGCGCAACGGTGCTCACTATGGTACTGGCGGGCTGTTTCAGTGGACTGGGGCAGGCTCTTCTGATGTCGGAGAATGTAAAGAGCTACGATTTTGCCTCACAGCTACTGCAAAGCGAGATGGAATCGGTGCGCTCCCTGCAGTGGGACGAGGTGGACAGCTTGGGAAGCGGAAGTTTTGATCAGAGTGTATATTTTACAAACAACCCCATGCGCGATATAGACTGTCAGCGAGTTCTGAGCGACAAAAACGCATGGCAGAAGGAAATACGTTTAAGCGTCTCATGGAAGGACTTCAGGGGCATTTCGCACAGCCGCGAGTATGTCTCCTACTATTCCAAAGAGGGGCTAAGTGACTACTACTACAGGGCCCTCTAAATTACCCGCCTGAAGATTCAATTCAGGATGGGCACGGGCTAGCGCCGATCGAGATCAAGATTCTCGAGTCTGGCGTTTTTTTTTGTTTACCGGTTGTTCGGTGCCGGCACGTTTGCTGACCCCTTTTTTTCCAGTTATGGTTCTGAATGGTTGTCTCTATCTGTGATAAGACGGGCTGCTTTTTGGTAGGTGGTATAGGCCCATGCCCACTCCAACATCACAAGTAGTTTATTGCGAAAACCTATGAGAAGTGCGATGTGAACCAATGACCATAGCAGCCAGGCAATCAGCCCGGAAAACTCCGTTTTCCCAATGCTCGCTATTGCCTTCGCCCTGCCAATGGTGGCCATGGTGCCGCGATCTTTGTAGTGAAAAGGAGTTCGCTTCTCTTTACCAGTTACCCGACGTATGATTTCTGCTACATATCGTCCCTGTTGGATTGCTACCGGGGCAAGTCCCGGCAGAGGCTCTCCGTCTTCGCCCAGGCAATGGGCCGCATCTCCTATTACGAATATATCGGGAGCGCCGGGTATGCTCAAATCAGGTTCAACGATGACGCGACCTGCTTTGTCGAGTTGGACACCAACCGACTTCAACAGCGGAGAGGCTGAGTTACCCGCTGCCCATATCACATTGGGGGTGTGAATCCACGCATCCCCAATCCGCACCCCGTCGGAGGTGATATCGGTGACTTCGGAGTTTACCCAAACCTCCACTCCCAGACGCTTGAGGCTTTCGTGGGCCTTTTGCGACAAGTGCGGGGAATAAGTGGGAATGATCCTCTCCCGGCCTTCCACTAATAAAACACGGGTCTTTTCGGGGAGGATTTTACGGAAATCTTCAAGCATGGTTTTACGGGCGATTTCGGCGATGGCACCTGCCATTTCCACTCCGGTCGGTCCGCCGCCAACGATGACAAAAGTGAGATAGGCGTTTCTTTTGTCCAATTCCTCTGTCACTTCGGCCCGCTCAAAGGAAAGCAGCATTCTTTCGCGCATCTTCAAAGCGTCGTTAATGGTCTTTAAACCCGGGGCGTATTTTTCCCACTCCTTATGTTCAAAATATGAGTGACGGGCGCCTGTGGCTATTACCAGGTAGTCGAACTCAATGGCGTCTTTGTTGCGGATAACAACTTTGCGCTCTTCTGTGCAAATAGCGTCAACCTCGCACAAGACGACGCGCACATTTTTTTGTCGCTTGAAAATGGTGCGAATGGGGACGGCGATTTGACCCGGAGATAATGCGGCAGTGGCCACCTGGTATAGAAGCGGTTGAAACAAATGGTGGTTGGTCTTATCGATGAGTGTGATCTCGACATCCGCCCCGGCCAAACTTTTGGCGGCGTTTAACCCGCCAAAACCACCACCGATTATGACGACTTTTGTTTTCAATGCATTTCCTCCTTTCCCGCGATGGCGGGATCTACGACTTTGCGCTTGGCGTTTTTCGTGAATCCAAACCACTAATCTTCACTGATTCTTTTAGACATGATTAACATGATTTGAAGAGTAGCCACAGATTAATACAGATAAACTCAAAGAGAATTTCAAAGTCAGAAATATGAATGACGATGGGAAAAGTTTTTTGCCATTGGTACTTAGCCCTCTTTCTCCAATCGTAATTGGATGCTCTCAGGGTCCTGTCTCAAGTCGAGAATACAGAACACAACGATCAGTTTCTCCTCGATTCTAAAGTAGATCCCATAAGGAAACTTGGGCACCAAAGCTCTGCGAAAATCATTGTATTTCATGGGGCAAGCTTTCGGATTTGCGCCGATGGATTCCATTCTATCATCAACAAATCGAACAAGCTTGGCGCCTGACCCGGGAGACAGCTCCTCGTAAAAGTTATAGGCCTCAAGTAAATCAAGCTCCGCGCGAGGCTTGATGAACAGATCAAGACTCATGGAGCTTTATCACCGAGTATCCTCGATTTGACTTCCTCCCAACTCGATCCTTCCTCTGGATTTTCTTCATGTTCTCGGAGCCGTTCGTCCAAAATTCGCTTATGAGAATCCGGCACCGGAAGGGTATCTTTTCCCTCGGCTAGCGAGTCCCACAGCTCATTTATCAGCAGCAACTTTTCCGGGTCCGAAAGCTTTTGCAGCCCGGGAATTTTCTCTGTGATCATGGCGGGAAGATAAAATCTTTCCTCGGTCTTTGCAAGACTCAATTGAAAGAGAAAGAATCACCACCGAGGCGCAGAGGGCACAGAGTTTGTTCTTTCAAGGCCAACTTTAAGTTTTACGGGGTGACCACTTTTGGTTTTATTTGTGATATTAGTTTATGGGCTTTGGATTTGTTTCCACAATTCGATCACTTGGTTGATGAAATGGTTGCGACCTGCCAAATAGCCAGCGGTCAAGATAGCTAGTACTGCGCTGATAATCATAGCTCGGGTTTTGGTAGTGCAGTTCATAACGAACCACCATGCTCCATGCTCGTCTGTAAGTTTAAATCTATCTTGTCTGGGAGATTTCGGCTGAGTGAGACCTTTCTCAAGTTCAGCGATTGCCTCTCCAACAATAAGATCAATCCGACCTTCCAACCGTTCGTACAAATTATTGCTGAAGTGCGGTTGCGATAAAATGTCAGCCGCAGTCACCGCGTGCGAATGAAGGACAGGATTATAATTCAATAACGAAACAATCTCAGAAAGAATGTTGCGTCGTTCTTCCATGGAAGTGCGAAAGCTGTCACTCCTTAATTTTGCTCTAAGGGCTATTAGTTCTTCAGCTCTTTCCTCGTCTGTCATTGATTCATATCGCCCGTTGATTTATTTCACCTACGCCTAGCAGCACAACTTATCAGTGTTGGAGCGCAGCCGATAGTTAGTCCTCTTTTATTTTTCTATTTTAACATTTATCTGGTCGGTCAACGCCTTAGGGATATTTGCGGCAGTGATCTTGCAATCAACTGTAAAAGAGGACGCAGTCTCAAATTTCTTAAAAGTAACATAAAACTTTGGCAATGTATCCACATGCCCATGCTTTATACGCTGAAAATGGTCTTCTATGTTGTAGCCGTTCGTCTTCTCAATTTTAAAACTATCTGTCTTTTTCCATGGCAGATCACTTAAGTGCGTTTCAATCGATGGAAAGTAAATATTCCCTAGTGAAGATGCGAAGTGGCTTCTTGGTTCTTGCGGAGGTGGCGGCTCCTCAGGTGGATCCGGAAGTTGTTTATACAGTAAACATCCGTCAGGAAATTGCAAAAGAACATCAACGTCCTCTGCAGGTTTATTCCCTTCATTAATTATTTGGAATGTGATCAACGAAGCCAGATTTCTCTCGACCTCATATTGATAGAAATCCCTCAAATACTGCTTATATTCCTCTAAATATTCATCAACTTCTATATTATACCTTTCATACTCCTCAAGCGGTATTGATGTAAAAGCCTGCATTGCCTTAATCGATGCTCGGACAACATCGACTTCCATCTTGTCAGATCCCAAATAACTTTTTGGATATTTTTTATGTTGTTCCTCTAAAATTTGCTTGGTCTTTGCTTCGTCGTAATCTGGAGGATTAGTAAGTGAGATTTCTATGTTCTTTGTAACCTTTCCATCCTTCAAAAAGCCAAAAGTCAGTCGAGGATGAGCATCTTTCAATGCCTGAAGTTCAGATTTTAGATTCTTATTTTCTTCTTCAATAGGATCAATTTCGTTATCAAGTTTGAACATTTCCGGGAACGAGAGTGATTCAATTCCTAGCTTAGTTGCTGTTATTCTTGGGTATGAATCTTCGCTGTAAAATCTTACATGAGAATCAGGAAAGTCTGTTTTATATGCTATAATACTTCCAATAAGTATATCATCGTTCCAATCTCGATTTAAATCATTCTGGTCTATTTCGGTACCTGGAGATTTGTTATAAATCTCAATATTCACTCCGTTTTTGAGTGTGTTATTTTTATCTAAAGCAACGTCATATAATATGTTTAATATTCTCTTTGCTCGTTTTCTTACGCTTCTGTTTTTGTGTGTGTTCTTATGCCTATCGAGCTCCTTGATAGTAATTTTAGGTATGATAACAGTAAATTTCTTCTCAGATTCTACGATCTGACAAAAATCAATATCGTCAATCGGACGATAATGAAGAAATATCATCGTATCTAGGAAAAGCTTCATTTTTGACTAACGATTAAGCCCAATAGCCGCGTCTTGTCTGCGTCCGCTGGAATCCAAGCTTAGATAGCTAAAATGACGGAATGGCATAGCGTCAAGTATCATTGCGCTATTGCAAGGGACGCATTTGGGCTTTATAGCTTGGGCTAAATCATGAGTGATCCATTACTGGTTTTAGATTCCGTGAAGACGCATTTTCCGGTTTACAAGGGCCTGGTGTTTAAAAGGCAGACCGGGGCGGTTAAGGCGGTGGACGGGGTGTCGCTGGAGCTGCGACCCGGAGAGATTCTGGGGCTGGTTGGCGAATCGGGTTGCGGCAAAACCACGCTTGCGAGAACGATCATGCAGTTGCTTCCGGCTACGGAGGGTATGGTGGTGCTCGAGGGGCGTGACCTCTGCCGCCTGACGCCGAAAGAGGTGCGCGCCGAGCGGATAAACTTCCAGATGATTTTCCAGGACCCCTACGCTTCCCTCAATCCGCGCATGACCGTTTACGACACCCTCGCCGAGGCCCTCTGTACGCGCCGCAAGTTAAAGGGCAAGGCGCTGGCCGCACGGGTAGGGGAGCTTATGGAAACCGTCGGCCTCTCGCCACGGTTGATGAAAAAGTATCCTCACGAGTTTTCAGGCGGTCAACGCCAGCGCATCGCCGTTGCGCGCGCCCTCGCTCCGGAACCACGGCTGGTAATTGCAGATGAGCCGGTGTCGGCTCTCGACGTGTCGATCCAATCGCAAATCCTGAACCTCATTCTGAAACTTTGCCGCAGTATGGGGCTCACCATGGTTTTCATCGCCCACGATCTTTCGGTGGTCAAATACATCTCAGACCGCATAGCAGTAATGTATCTTGGCCGAATCGTCGAATTGGGCGAAGCAGTTGAAGTTATCGAGAACCCGTTGCATCCCTATACAAAAGCCCTCGTCAGCGCAATTCCCATACCGGACCCCGACCGGGAAAAGTCGCGCGAGCGCGTCGTCCTGCAAGGCGATCCGCCTTCGCCGATAAATCCGCCGGCAGGCTGCAATTTCCATCCCCGTTGCGCTTATGCCATCGAAAAATGCCGGCTGACTGATCCGCAGCTAGAACCCTTCGCCGGTGGCCGCATGGCCGCCTGCATCCGGGTGGATGAGATCTGATAAGGAGAAGTTCAAAAGTTCAAAGGGTTCAAAAGTTTAAGGGTTAGGAATTTTTCTCCCGCAAAGGCGCCAAGACGCAAAGAAGAATGAAGAGACCAAAGACCAAGGACCAAGAACCTTTACTTTCATACTTCTGACTTCTGATTTCTGATTTTTTGGTCCAGCGGGACCATGGTCCAGCCGGTGATGCCGTAGATGATGGAGATGATAGGGTTGATGAGGTTGAGGAAGGCGTAGGGCAGATAGCTGAATGGGTCCACCAGCAGAGCTGCTTTCATGAAAGCTCCGCATGTGTTCCAGGGAACCAGTGGCGAGGTGAGCGTGCCGGCGTCTTCCAGGCAGCGTGAGAGGTTTTTTGGGTGCAGGCCGGCTTTCTGGAAGGCGTTCTTATACATCCTTCCGGGCACGATGATTGAGAGATACTGATCGGGCGCTATGAAATTCATTCCATAGCAGGTCAGAACCACCGATCCGACAAGTTTGCCGGTCGAAGTCGCTACGGTGAGAATCGCATTGGCGATTACCGCGAGCATGCTGGTGCGTTCCATGATTCCGCCGAATGACATGGCACACAGTATCAGGGCAATGGTGCCCATCATGCTTTCCAACCCTCCACGGGTGAGCAGTTCATCGACCGCTTTAACGCCGGTTTCGGAGACATAGCCCGATTGAGCCGCTGCGAATATCTCATGCAGGCTCAATCCCTGGAAAACCATTCCCATGATGCCTCCCAGGGCTCCCCCGGCCAGCAATGCCGGTAGAGCGGGAATTCGAAAGATAACCATGAATATAACCAGCAATGGCGGGAGCAGGAGAATGAAACTGAGATTAAAGTTTTGTTCGAGGACTGTTAGCAAGTCCACCAAATCGCCCGCGCCGCTTTCGGCCGGCGTGTTATAGAACCCTAAAATTGCATAGAGCACCAATGCGATCAGGTAACTGGGTACGGTTGTGTAAACCATGTGGCGGATGTGCTCGAACAGTTCCGCGCCGGCCACTGCGGGAGACAGGTTGGTGGTGTCCGACAGGGGGGACATTTTATCGCCGAAATAGGAGCCCGAAATAATGGCGCCCGCTACCATTGGCAGTGGAACGCCCAGCCCTTGTGCCACACCTATCAGCGCAACCCCCACAGTGCCCGCGGTGGACCACGAACTGCCCGTTGCAAGCGAGATCACCGAGCAAATCAGACAGGCGGCCACCAGGAAGATGCCGGGGGTCAGCAGCTTCAAGCCGTAATAGACCATGATTGGGACGACGCCTCCGGCCAGCCATGTGCCGATGAGCAGACCGATGGCCATCAGGATCAGGCAGGCGTTTAAGGATATCTTGATGCCCTCGATGATGCCCTGCTCGATTGACTGCCAACGGTGACCCAGACGCCATCCCATCAATGCGGCCACGGCGGCTCCCATGATAAGAGGCAAATGCGGGGAAATATCCAGGGCCACGATACCGTAGGCCAGGAAAGCGATCAGACATGCCACGGGCGTCAAGGCCTCAATCAAACGGGCTTCACGGTCTATTTGCATGCTGGGGAAATTCATTGCCCGTTATTCAAGCATTACAAGTATCGAGACCGGATTGGCAAAGAAATTTTCCCATACCCGCCATAGCCCAACGACGGCGGGTGCTTTCCCGCGTTAAATTATTTTTAGTATTCTCTGCGGTACAGCGTGAGCTATATAGCCGGACGACAGGTTTTTATATTGATTAATTGGTAGTGCTACGTTATGCGCAATTTGATTTATGTCTAAAGCCTCGAAATTTTTCTCGGGTGGACGCTCATTAACAGGCGTCCTGTTTTTTGGCCTGTTCATTTTTTCGGGACCTTTGCAGGGGCGAGACGGCCTTAATCTCGGTAGTTTTGGAATTGTGATTCACGGTGGATCGAGTAGTGTTACTCCTCAGGACTTTGATCCCGAAAATACGGCCGCCCGCCTCGCCATGATCAGTGAGGCCTTGTCGGCGGGCCATGCTATTCTCAAGGTGGGTGGGAGCAGCTTGAATGCGGTGGAGGCTGCGATAAATATCCTGGAGGACTCTCCGTTGTTCAACGCGGGGCGGGGCGCTATTTCAAACAACCAGGGCGTTCATGAGTTGGACTCTTCCATCATGGATGGAGCAACTCTTAACGCCGGGGCAGTGGCCGTGGTCCAGCATATCAAAAACCCGATCAGCGTGGCCAGGCTGGTGATGGAGGAATCTCCGCATGTTTTACTGGTCGGCGAGGGCGCCGAAAAATTTGCCGAAGAGCATGGACAGGAACTTGTCGGTCAAAAATACTTTCTAAGAGAACCCGTACCCGACAAAACATCACGTAATAAGGTCAAAAACAAAATCGGGGAATTGATAGAACAGATATTCGGCACAGTTGGGGCAGTTGCGCTCGACCGGGCGGGAAACCTGGCGGCCGGGACTTCCACCGGCGGTTATCTCGGCAAGATGTCGGGGCGCGTGGGTGATTCGCCCATCATCGGCGCGGGCACCTACGCGGATAACCGCACCTGCGCCGTCTCGGCCACCGGCCACGGCGAATACTTTATGCGCACGCTGGTCACTCACGACATTTCCGCATTGATGGCTTACCGCGGCATGCCTGTTACAGAGGCAGCCGGCGAAGTAATAATGAAAAAACTCGTGAAAATGGGAGGAAGAGGCGGGGTAATCGCCATCGACCACGATGGAAATGCAGCTATGCCCTATAACACTGAAAGCATGTATCGTGGATACGCGGGAAGCGACGGCAAGATCGTTACCATGATTTTTAAGGACGAATAATCTCCAGCCATAACCTTTAAAAGTCTAACGGACAGATTTCCACCAGGTATAAAAGGTTTTAGAATGAGATTAGTTCTGCTTCTACTTATACTCGCTGGGGTATTCATGTCCGGCACTCTTGGTTTGGAATCTTCGCTGGATTATGCAAAGTGGGCGATAATGTGCTACACCGGTTTTATATTCGCCCTTATATATGGACTTACCGGATTTGCCGTTGCACCCAAAATCCGTGATGATCAAACCATACCCGGAAGTTAGAACTATGAAATACTTGCCCGGCCTTATTTTGTTGACCATTTGCCCCGCGTTGCCGGGTTTCGCAAGCCATAGCAGCCACTTATTAATCCCGGAGGGTAAAGGAAATTTTGTGTTCCAAGATGACTCTCTGAATTACGGCCGCCCCATAACTGTCCTGACCTACCGGCCGAGCACTTACAGCGCCGAATCTCCCATTCTCTTTGTGATGCACGGCACCAGCCGGATTGCGGAGAACTACCGGAACGCTTGGGTGGACGTCGCCAAGAAATATAACGCCTTGTTGATTGTACCGCATTTTTCCAGGGAGAATGGTTTTCCGACAAGCGGTCATTACAACTTGGGTAACATGTTTGAATTTGGCGAGAACGATAAATTGCTCTCTGTTAACCCTGAAAATGAATGGAGCTATTCCCTTATTGATCCGATCTTTGACTTTGTGGTCGAGCGAATGGGCAATCACGCAACAGCTTATTATATATACGGTCATTCGGCCGGTAGCCAGTTTGTTCACAGATTCCTTTTGTTCAAACCCAATGCAAGGGTTATCAAGGCCGTGTGCGCCAACGCCGGATGGTACACCATGCCCGATCTCAACGTGAAGTTCCCATACGGGTTGGCAGGGACGAATTACTCACCGGCGGTATTGAGCCGATTCTTTGAAAGGGATATTACAGTCCTGCTGGGCGATAAGGACGTCGATACGAAACACAGCAGCTTGCGGCGCACTCCTCAGGCAATGAGACAAGGCGCACACCGATTTGCCCGCGGGAATAATTTTTATAAGATATGCAGTCTTCAGGCCCAGTCTTTGGGTATTTCTTTTTCATGGAAGTTGCAAGAAGTTCCCGGCGCGGCGCACAGTAACGCGGCCATGGCCCCCAACGCCGCAGCTATCTTGTTCGGCGATTAAAAATAGGCTACCAGCCTTGGTCTATGAAGAGTTCAAAAATTCAAGAGTTCAAAGGTTCAAAGGTTCAAAGGTTCAAAGGTTCAAAGGTTCAAAGGTTCAAAGGTTCAAAGGTTCAAAGGTTCAAAGGTTCAAAGGTTCAAAGGTTCAAAGGTTCAAAGGTTCAAAGGTTCAAAGGTTCAAAGGTTCAAAGGTTCAAAGGTTTATCCTCATTCTCTTATATCTGCGCTCACTTGTCGAGGAGTAGCCCAAAGGGCGAAGACTGATCTGTGTAATCTGCGGTTTAATCTCTTCATTTTTCATGCTTTCCCGCGATGGCGGGATCTGCGACTTTGTGGCAATTAGCGCTTTAGATTAGTGACTATTAGTGTTAATTAGTGGTTTCACTTTCCTTTCCATCTTTCTTTTCCCCTTAGCGACTTTGCGTGAGATGATATCTTAACTCTTGAACCCATGAATGATAAAACAAATGTGACGACTGGCGATACTATCAAGCAGCCTCCCAAGGGCCTGGCTGTATTGGCATTAGTTGGACCTGCTTTTATTTGGTGCGCCGAATATATCGGCTCAGGCGAGGTGATATTGGCCACTCGGACCGGCGCTATTTTGGGTACGGGTGTCATTTGGGCGATTGTTATCGGTATTTTTCTAAAATACTGGATCGGCATGAGTGGCGCCCGCTATACCGTATGCACGGGTGAAGGCATGATAGATATGTTTGGCCGTATTCCCGGACCGCGCAACTGGGTCGTCTGGATAGTGTTGATAGCCCAATTCGCCAGCGCTACTATTTCCATTGGCGCCATAGCCGCTGCCGCTGGTGTTTTTGTAAGTAGCCTCGTCCCGATTTCTCCATACTTCGGAGGATTGTTGGTAACGCTATTTTCCTTGATAGTGGTATGGTCAGGACTGTTTAAAATCTTGAAAATAATAATGAGCATACTGGTGCTCATTATCGTTTTGGGTGTTATATACGTGGCCTTATCCGTGTTCCCCGGTTTTTCAGTATTTTTACAGGGCCTTGTCGGCCATATTCCTGCCGTTCCGGAATGGGCTATCTCCAAATATGGCGCCAACGAAAATCCATGGAGAGAAATATTACCCTTAATTGGTTGGGCGGCGGGAGGTTTTGGAAGCCAGGTTTTCTATTGCTATTGGGTATTGGGTGCCGGCTATGGCGCAGCAGCGGGAAGGGGCTATGGTAAACCTGCTGACTTGTCGATGTTGCGAAATCTGAGCCGCAAGAGCGCTGAGAAAATTAAAGGTTGGTGCCGAGTGGTTTATATCGACGCAACTATTGCCATGATTATTGGCACTGTGGTAACCATTGGTTTTTTAATGGCCGGCGCCGGCGTATTAAGACCTGATCAATTAGCTCCAAGCGGGGAAGAGGTGGCGACCACACTTGCAACTGTTTTTTCATCACAATGGGGTGCCCTGGGCGGCTTTTTGTTTATGGTATCGGGAGCGGCTGCGTTAATTAGCACACAGATCGGCCAAATGGCCGGTTGGCCCCGCCTGCTGGCCGATGCGTTCAGGATTTGCATGCCGGGTTTTCAGAAAAAGTATTCCTGGAAAACGCAATTCAGAATCTTTTTAATTTTTTTCCTTTGCACGAACATGATTATCATTTTTTCCCTGGGGTTAAAACCAATTTTCCTGGTAAAACTGAGCGCTATACTTGATGGATTAATATTAGCGCCATTACAGGCCATCTGGGTCGCTATCGGCCTTTATATAGTGATGCCGAAGATGCTCTCCGAAGAAGCGAGTGAGATTCTCAGGCCACACTGGATATTTGCTCTGGGCCTGGTCATCGCCTTTTTAGTGTTTGGTTATTTTTGTGTGTTTCAAATTCCGTTTATTTTATAATTTAATTTCCCTATGAAGAAAAATCCTGGCAGTGGAAATGCGGATGCTACGGACTGGCCGCAGGCGTCGGAGCGCTTGGGGCAGGTCTTTGCGGCCGGGCGCCTGCATCCTGCCGTGCTTGCATGGATCGAGGCGGAGGGGAATGATTGTCCCTGGGCTGTCGCTTGTTCGGGTGGAGCGGATTCAGTATGCCTTGTTCTGCTGCTTTATGCGCATTTTCCTGAATACCGGGAGCGGATGAAGGTGCTGCACTTCAATCACCGGTTGCGCGGCGAGGCGGCTGATGGCGATGAGGAGTTTGTGCGGGAACTGGCTGATGGTCTCGGCCTGAATTTTTTCTGTGACCGATGGGAGAGGGAGGGTTCAAAGTCTCCCAATGAAGGGGAGGCGAGGGATGCGCGGTTTGCTTTCCTGCATTCCGCGATGATGAATTTATCAGCTCGCGCACTCTTTCTGGGGCATCAATTGGAGGACGTCGGTGAAACGATGCTGATGCGGCTGGCTCGCGGCAGTGGCACGGCAGGCTTGGCCGCGCCCCGCCCTGTGCAAGAATTCGGCGAGGATAGGGTGCATTTGCGACCTCTTCTAGATATTGCCAAGAGCGAAATAGTGAAAACTTTGAGGCTAAATGACATTCCGTGGCGTGAGGATTCCTCGAATCTGACAGGTGATTTTACGCGAAACAGGCTGCGGCGAACTGTGTTGCCGGCCTGGCAAGAGGCCGTCCCGCACGATGTTCATCATGGAGCGGCTCAGTCACGGGCGCTTTTGGAAGAGGATGACAAGGCTCTTGAGGAGTGGATTGATTCCATCATGCAGGCAGGGGCGTTTTCCGGGCGACTGGACCTTTCCCCCCTGGTTGGCAAACCTCGGGCTCTTTACCGGCGCGCTTTGCGCCGATGGCTGGCTCTTAACGGGTTGGGGGTAGTCCTTTCCCGCGATGCCTTCGAGAGTTTGCTTGAGGCGGCATGCGTAAATATGTCGTTCCGGGCAAGCGCGGGCGTAGATTGTTTTGTCGAGATTAAAAGCGGTCGTCTGGCCTTGGAGCGCAGGAAACCCAGGCCTGAGTGGTCAGGTATTTTCGCGCCGTTTGGAGGTTGGGTATTTTTGCCTTGCGGGGGAGTGTTGAGGGTCGAGGAGGTGAAATTAGACGCCGAGAGCCGGGCCGGGGTTCTGGAGGGCAAGGTTGATCCCCGGCATGAAGCCTACCTGGCCCGCCGGATGGAATCTGCGAACGGTGTATTAGTCCGGCTCTGGCAGCCTGGAGACCGTTATCGTCCATTGGGCGCCTCCGGCACGATTAAGTTGCAGGACCAATTTACGAACCGGAAAATTAGGGCTGTGGAACGAATGTTACTACCTGTTGTCTGCCTTAAGGAGGAGGCCATTGTCTGGTGTCCGGGACTTCCACCGGCGGATGACTGGCGCATCAAGGGGCGCACCGATAACGCTCTGAGATTGACTTTTACGCCGGGTACGGCAGAATTACAGGTAGGAAATTGAATATGTCTACAGATCCTAAACGTAATAAAAACAAGCCATTGCGAAATGGCAATCCAGAGCGCTTTCAGCCGAAAGTGCTCCTGATCTGGTTGGTTATTTTTACCACCATAATCGGCCTTTGGCTTATTAATAGTCCCACCCGAAAACCTGCCCAGGAGTGGAATATCAGTGATGTTATCAAAGCGGCGGAAGATGGCCGTGTCCAAAAAGGCACTATCAAATTGGACCCCACCGGGGGTGCGAATTGGACGAGAATTCAAGCGGTTCTGAAAGAATCACTGGATGGGGAGGAGACAGTCCTGGTGGCTCAGGGACGGCTGACGGATGAAAACCTTCAGCGCTTGCAGGAAACGGGGGCTTTTCGTGAAGTGCCGGCCAGCACGCTTATGACGGAGATTCTGGTCACCCTGCTGCCCTTTATTATAATTATAGGGGTGCTATATTATCTCTTTGTGAGGCAATTGCGCATGGCCGGCCGCGGAGCGATGAGTTTCGGCAAGAGCAAGGCAAAATTGCTCACCCGAGATCGCGAAAAGGTGACCTTTCAGGATGTGGCCGGGTGCGATGAGGCGAAAGAGGAGGTCTGCGAGGTGGTTGAATTCCTCAAGGACCCAGAAAAATTTGAAAAGATCGGGGGACGACTGCCCAAGGGTGCGCTTATCATAGGTCCGCCGGGCACGGGTAAAACATTGCTGGCGCGGGCAGTAGCGGGTGAAGCCGATGTGCCGTTCTTCAGCATCAGCGGATCGGATTTCGTAGAAATGTTTGTTGGTGTGGGAGCGGCCCGGGTGCGTGACATGTTCGAGCAGGGCCGCAAAAACGCCCCATGCATTCTGTTTATAGATGAAATCGATGCCGTTGGCCGCCAGCGGGGCGCGGGCTTGGGTGGCGGCAACGACGAACGGGAGCAAACTCTGAATTCACTGCTGGTCGAAATGGATGGATTCGACGGGCACGAGGGCGTAATCGTCATAGCGGCCACCAATCGGCCCGACGTGCTCGACAGCGCCTTATTGCGCCCCGGACGCTTCGACAGGCAAATTATGATCGATTTGCCCGACCTTGTTGGTCGCGGTGAAATTCTCAAAGTTCACTCCAAAAACATCAAGCTGTCCAAGGACGTGGACCTTAACATAGCCGCACGCAACACTCCCGGTTTTTCGGGGGCCGACCTCGCCAACGTCCTCAATGAAGCCGCTCTGTTGGCCGCCCGTTACGGCAAAAAAGAAGTCGATGAGCGCGACATTAGCGAGGCGCGCGAAAAAATCGCCTACGGGCGCGAGCGTCGCCGCCTGATGGACGATGAGGACAAGCTGCTTACCGCCTACCACGAGGCCGGCCACGCGTTGGTGCAGGCAGTCATCGACGACGGCCATTTACCCATCCACAAAATCACTATCATCCCCCGAGGCCAGAGTCTGGGCAGCACGATGTTCATGCCCAAGAAGGACATCCTGAGCCATGCCAGAAAGCATGTAAAGAACCAGATATGTTGCGCCATGGGCGGCCGTTTGGCGGAAGTATATAAATTCGATGATGTAACAAGCGGGGCTGCTGCGGATATTCGCATGGCCACCAAATTAGCCCGGCGCATGGTGTGCGACTGGGGCATGAGTTCGCTTGGACCAGTAGCCTTTGGAGAGAACCAGGAGCATATCTTTCTGGGCAAGGAAATCGCCCGCAATCAGAATTACAGCGAGGAAACGGCCCAACGCATAGACCGGGAAATTAACAGTATCATCGACACTCAATATGAGCGGGCCAAAAAAATTATCAAAGACAAGCACGAGGCCCTGGAATTGATAGCGCAGGCTCTTATCGATTACGAAACGATCGAGGGCAAGCACGTTCACGAAATTCTCGATCACGGAGAAATACGCTCTCCGGTAATCGCGCAATCACAAGTTAAGTCAGAGCCCGAGGAAGAAGAATCTCCCGCCGGGGAAAAAGAAAAAGCTGCCAAGAAGAAGCCGGGCGACGAGCTTGGGCCCAGCACGGAACCTGCCATGGCTTAAAACTGCTCTTGCCGGATAAAGATTCGTCCTTGCCGGCAGGGCTTTGGTAAACAACTCCCTTTACTCCTCCTGTTTGGTTTTTGGCAGGCCTGTTATCCGGTCGCCATCTTTCCAAAGGCCGATCTTCTTGAGCGTCAGTACGCGCTCGTAACGCTTGAGAACATTACGTTTTTTCTGGGAGCTGCCGCCCCCTTTTCTGAAACTTTTGTGTTGAGACATGGTCTGGTGGAATTTTGAAGTTGCTCTTTCAAGGTGATAGACGGCAATAAATCAATACAAATTTCATCTTTCGGCTCAGTGGCCAGTGAACAGTTTCATTACCGGCAGGCGCGGAGAACCCATTCCAGGTAATCGGGATCGGCCTTATCCGCCTTCACGGCAACCCATTGGGGCGTCGTGTAGGGATGGTTTTCCAGTATCCAGCTCTGCAGCTTTTCCGCCTTGGGTTCGGCGAATTTAAATACCAGCCGAAATTCTGTGTTCTTTTCCAATTTGTCCTCCCAAGTATAGATGGAGGTGATCGGCCCCGCGATTTGAGCGCAGGCGGCCAGACGGCGCTCTACCGCGCCGGAGGCCAGTCTTTCGGCATCCTGCCGGGTTTCCGTAGTGGTCCATCCTATCATCAGATCCGTCATATGAATTAGGAAATTAGGGTTTGTTGCTGAATACCAGTGTGGAAATATTTTAAATTTCTGTTGAAAAATCCAGAAAAACCCACCAGTTTAGCCCGTTTTCATTCCTGTCCCTCCCTGAACAGAACCCCCACAACCAAAGTTACTACCTTGAGAGACGACTATATTAACGAAGCAAAAAAGATCATTCAGGATCCTAACATCCTTATTAACGTGGTGTCTCGAAGAGTCAAACAATTGAAATTTGGCCAAAAGCCCTTAATAGAATCCCTGGAGCGATTGAATCTTGAAGACATAGCCCTGCGTGAGATTATAGAGGGGAAAATAAGTTATGAATTGGACACACAGGAAGACCAGCCAAAATCCGAGTGATTGGTTCACGGCTTGTTAACAAAAGACATGGGTCTGTTGCACCCATCAATATAGCCGTTGCAGGGCCGGTGTAACCGAGTACCCTTTACGTCCGGTGTGCGCTAAAAAAAAAGAATCCGGCCGCTACAGGGAAATCCGAAACCGAAAGGTTTTTCGGGAGTATTTTGTGGAGCGCACTTTAGAGGCTGGAATTGCCTTGGTCGGCACCGAGGTAAAGTCTGTTCGGCGGGGCAATGCCCAGATCAACGACGCCTTCGCCCGCATTGAGAAGGGTGTCGTTCTCCTCTACAATGCCCATATCGGAGAGTATGAATACGGAAACTTGAATAACCACAACCCCACGCGGCCCCGCATGCTGCTCCTGCACAAAAAGGAAATACGCAAACTGCAAAACGACCTGCAGAGCGGTCGCAAGACATTGGTGCCGACACGGTTTTATTTTAAAAAGGGATTGATCAAGGCGGAGATCGCCCTGTGTACCGGTAAGAAACTTTACGACAAGCGGCAGGACTTGAGGAAAAAAGCCGTCATGCGCGAAGCCGAGCGCGATATAAAGTTCAGCGCTTAATCACCCAAGCAACACGAAAATCCTAGGGCTGACCCCTTTTGAACACCACCTGCTCCATTCGGGTCGTTTGACGGCTAGTGGTGCTTGCAGCGCTAATAAAATAGTCGGCGGTCGAGGCTGCGGTATTGGATGGCTTCGAGGAGATGGGGCTGCTCGATATTTTCAGATTCGGCGAGGTCTGCAATGGTGCGAGCCACTTTGAGGATGCGGTCGTAGGCCCGGGCGGAAAGATCGAGTTGTTCCATGGCCTGGCGCAGTAAAAGGCCGAGTGCGGCGTCTATGGAGCAATAGTGACGAATGCGAGCGCGGCTCATACGGGCGTTGCAGGTGATTTCCTCGCGGGCGAATCGGGCCATCTGAACTGCGCGCGCTCGTTGAATGCGTTCGCGTATGGCGCTGGAAGGTTCGGAGGAACTTTCATTGCTTAGTTCTTCGGGGGACAGTGATGGCGCTTCAACATGGATATCGATGCGGTCCAGAAGCGGGCCGCTTATGCGGGAGCGGTATCGCTGTATCTGGGTTGGAGAGCAGCGGCATTCACGCCTGTGATCTCCTAGGTAGCCGCAAGGGCAGGGGTTCATGGCGGCGACCAGCATGAAGGAGCAGGGGAAGGTGACTTTTCCAGCGCTGCGCGAGATGGTCACAAGTCCGTCTTCCAGGGGTTGGCGCAGTACTTCCAGGGTGGAGCGCTTGAACTCGGGAAGTTCGTCGAGAAAGAGAACTCCGTTATGAGCCAGAGAAATTTCCCCAGGACCCGGGATAGTGCCTCCGCCGAGCAGACCGGCATCGCTGATTGTATGGTGCGGAGTCCGAAAAAAGCGCTGTTTACCGCCAATGTCTCCGTGTATGGTTTTTCCGGCTGCTGAGTGGATATTGAGGATTTCCAGGTATTCCTTCAGGTTAGGCTCTGGCATGATGGAGGGGATACGCTTGGCGATCATCGATTTGCCCGAGCCGGGGGGGCCTATCATGAGGATGTTGTGGCCTCCTGACACGGCCACTTCCATACCCCGCCGCAAGCTGTGTTGCCCCTTAATATCTGAGAAGTCGACATCGTATATCGGAAAATTGTCGGTCTGCTTCTGATCCAGGGTCGATTTCACCCTGGGCAAGTGTTTTTTGCCGGTCAGAAATTGGCAGGCCTGGTCCAGCGATTCGACCCTGTAAACGGGCATGCCGGTAACCAGGGCGGCTTCTTCAGCCGATTTCGGCGGCAGCAGGAGTCCTGTTTTCCCCTGTTGTTGAGCCAGCACTGCCAGTGCCAAAGCGCCTTTTATGGGGCGGGTGGCTCCGGAAAGTCCAAGTTCCCCGGCGATGATGTATTGAGAAATGTCCGGTGCGGCCAATTGGCCGGTAGCGAGGAGTATCCCAAGGGCGATAGGCAGATCGTATATGGGGCCTTCCTTGCGGATGTTTCCGGGCGCGAGATTTATGGTGGTGCGAGTGTGAGGGAAGCGAAAGCCGCTATTGCTCAAAGCGGAAGCAACCCGGTCGGTGGATTCCTTGACAGCGACATCAGGCAACCCGACCAAGACGATGCGGGGGTCCCCCGTTTCTCCGGTGTTGACCTCGACATTTACGGAAATGGCCTCAATGCCGATGAACGCACCCGATGATACGACCGCAAGCATGCGGGGGAATTGAAGGCGATTGGCGCGCCCATGTCTATCATAAAGGGAAGAAAGGGCGCAGGCTTACCCCAATCACGACTTGTCCAAGTATTTCAGCAACCTCTGCTAGGCCTTGTTTGAATCGGTCATGGTCCGGACGACATCGACATTCTTTTCGATTTTGGCGACATAGGGGTTTTCACCATCCGGGTAGGGTTCAGATAAGAATTTGTAAAGGTTGTGGCAGTCCGATTCGAGTTTTTTGATGACTATTTTTTCCCAGAAAAAAGGAGTTCCTCTGAGGAGTTCATCGCTGCTTTTAAAGAGCCGCTGTTCCTTGGGGACCTCGCGAAAGTCGTCTGATTCCTCGAACTCTAGATAGAGGGCCGAAAGTTTCTCAACGTAGTTATCATCACTCATCTGCCCGATGTAATCGGCGGTGCAAACAGCCTCACCCATAATCTTTTCTAGGTTGCTGTAAAATGGAACGCTGTCGATAAGGCTGCGCGGGCCAGTGCAGCTGATGAGGTGCTGGACTACGAAAATGTCCCGCTTGGGCCATCCCAGTTCCGTTAAGTAGATATCGGCCATTTCGCAACTGCGGCGTTCGTGTACGAAGGTAAATTTTGCTCCCGTTCCCTCTTTGTCATCGATTTCCTTCAGGTAACCGATATCGTGAAACAAGATGGCAACCATGCCTATTTTGAAATCCTTATCCGACATGATTGGCTCGACTTTGAGAGAATTCCTGTTGCCCATCATGCGCACCCAGCACAGGGTGGCCTGCAAGGTGTGGTCCAAGTCGTGATACACCGTGTCCATCGCCTGGTAATTGAAGTAATTACCTTCGAACATCTTTTTAATGTCCTCGAAAAACCCCGGGATAAAGGAGGAATCGGTATCCGGGAACTCGCGCTCGAATATATCAGTAACAGCCTGAGCGACCTGCCGGCTATCTTTCGTATCTACATCGTCCAAGGTATAATTCGGCTTCATAACACGCACATTTCACCCGGCGTTTCCCAAGGACATCGACTAATCTTTCCTACTGAAACGGTAAGGTAATTATGGTAGTAGTAATATACTGTAAAAGGAATAAGTATATAGAAATGCGGTGAAAAAATCAACTATATTTTCTATTTTATCCCCATTTTTTTTGAATGGTTTCCAAGGAAAGACGGCCTCAAAAGGGGTCGGGAATCATCCAGATTTTTGCAACAGGCCTGTTGCGCGTTGATTTTTAACCCCTTTGGCCCAATATAGGGCCATGGTTATCGGCCTGACCGGAGTAATGGGTTGCGGAAAATCAACCGTGGGTAACGTTTTCATGGAATTCGGATTCGGATTTATTGATACAGACCAGATTGTGCACGAACTGCTAAATGAGGAATCCGAAGTGTTGCTTGCGGTGCGCGAACACTTTGGAGACAAGGTTTGCGACTCCGAAGGAAAGGTTGACAGGGGAAAGCTTGCTGGTATCGTATTCTCTGAAACTGCGGAACTTAAATGGTTGGAAGCATTGCTGCACCCCCAGGTGCGCAAGCGTTGGCAGAAGCAGACAGACGGAGATACGAGTATTCCATGGGTTGTGGAAGTTCCGCTCCTCTTTGAAAAAAAACTTGAAAAATATTTCGATTTCACTATTTGTGTATCGACAAGTCCCGAGAACCAACTGGCCCGCAGGCAGGCCATGGGTTTGTCCGATACCCAGATAAAGGCAAGAATTGCCCTGCAATGGTCTCTTGGGGATAAGATCAAACGCTCCGACTTTGTGTTATCCAATAACGGCCCTACCGCTTTTATCCGACAACAGATTATTTCGCTGAATGAGAGGTTGAGTATATTTTAAAAGTGATTACAAAACTCCAAAAACCGCCAGGCATCTAGCAACCTGCTATAGCCACGGCGCGGTAAACATCCTTCATTTTGAGTTTTGCAACCACTTTTAATACGGAACACCAGTTTAGTTCCGGGCCCATATTTTCTGCCTGACAGAATTACAGGCCAGGTTGCTTGATTAATAAAATTATGACTGATACCGAAGATAAAGAATTACTGGAAAAAACTGCTTCCGGGACTCCCAGGAAGGCTCCCGCCGCTCGTGTCCAGGATGAAGAGCCTGCGAAAACGGCAAGAAAAACTACGGCAAAGAAAAAAACTTCCGCGGGCGGGAAAACCGGCGCATCCGAATCCGGGTCATCCGGAGAAGATAGTCCAAAGAGTATTGATCCCCCGGCGCAGGAGAGCCGCAATCAGATTGGCCGCACCAGGACCGCGTCCGGTTCGGAACCCGGTGAGCAGTCGGCCGACGTGGAACCCCAGAGAGATACTCCAGGCGCCGAGCGCGATGTGGAAACCCGGAAGCCCGAACCCCAGAGACCCAGATCCCGATCCCGATACGATCACAAAAGCGATCGCGCCGACTACAAACACTATCAAAAGAAAAAATTCAAACCGAGGCAACCATACCAGAAAAAGAAAAGAAAATATCAGCCTAGGGATAGGTCCGACTATTTTGATCAGGACGCCGAAACAGGGATAAACTTCGGCGGCTTGCCTACCCTCGAAATCTGCAATGATTTAGAAGCGCTGGAAGCCCTTGCTACAGAATATTCCGGTGGGGGCGAACCGATTCTTTTAAACACGCTCTTTGAATTTTCCATGCTGAAACTTGTCGAGGAGGCCCGCGCCATAGGAGTCTCCTCAGATTCTTCGCCCAACCGTGTCGGCCTCATCAAAGAGGTTATCAACTTGAGCTTCGAACGCAAGGTTCCTGTGCGCGTAAAGGGCCTGCTGGAATTGAAAGAAGAAGGTTTCGGCCTGATAGTTTACCAGCACGAGAATTACCGCATCCGGCCCCTCAACGCATTTGTGCCGAAGGTATTTATCAAACGCTTCGGCCTCCTGCGCGGTCAGATTATCGAAGCGCAAATCCACCCGCAAGGCGAGCAATCCAATACGCCCTTTGTATTGCGTATCGAATCGGTGATGGGACGTAACCCGGACGAAAACCTCAAAATTGAACCTTTCGAGGACCTAATCCCTTATTATCCCCTCGAACGAATTTTGCTGGAAACCAATGGCGATGTGCCTTGGGACAATTTATCCATGAGGATAATCGATTTGCTGACCCCCATTGGTTTAGGACAGCGCGGCCTCATAGTCGCCGCCCCCCGCACGGGCAAAACCGTTCTGCAGCAAGGTATCGCCCGCGCCATTCAGACCAATAATCCCGACGCGCACCTCATTATTCTGCTTATCGACGAGCGACCGGAGGAGGTGACCGATTTTCGCCGCCAGGTTACTGCCGAGGTGATCAGTTCTACCTTTGACGAGTCACCTGAAAACCACGTACACGCCGCAGAGATGGTCATCGAAAAAGCGCGCCGCATGGTCGAGGTCGAAGAGCATGTCATCATTCTTCTGGACTCCATCACGCGTCTGGGTCGCGCCTACAATTCACTTATGCCCAGCAGCGGCAAAATCCTATCCGGCGGAATCGAGGCCAGCGCCCTTCAGAAGCCTAAACGGTTTTTCGGATCAGCCCGCAACATCGAGGGCGGAGGCAGCCTGACAATTATCGGAACTGCCTTGGTCGATACCGGCAGCCGTATGGACGAAGTTATATTCGAGGAGTTTAAAGGCACCGGTAACATGGAACTGCATCTCGACCGTGCCTTGGTGGACAAGCGTATCTATCCATCCATCGCCATGGATAAAAGCGGCACCCGCAAGGAGGAGCTGCTCTACCATCCGAAGGAATTGACTATAATTTATTCCCTCAGGCGTGCGATGAAGGGCGTTCCATCGACTGAGGGCATGGAAATGCTCATACAGCGGGTTCGCAAAACCAAGACCAATGCCGAGTTTCTGATAGGCATAAACCGTTAGCCTTGTCGTTCCGTGTGAGTTCACCGGCCGATTACATCGTTGAAGTGCTTCGAAAGCGCGGCCTTGTTTCCGAAAAAGAGGCCGGGGAAACAAGGAATTGGTCCGCCGGGTTGACTCGCAGCGATGACGGCAGTGCGGCGGTAATCGACCATATCCTAAATCGAGGCTATACCACCTCGGAGAAAATCACGCAAGCGCTGGCCAACGAATTTGACATGGAGGTGGTGAATCTTGATGAAGCTTCTATCTCGCATGAAGCCCTCGGAAAGGTCAGCCGGATCATAGCCGAGCGGCATTGTGTATTCCCTCTGTCATTTCACGGAAATGAGCTTCAATTGGCGATTGGCGATCCGCTCGATTTGGATGCGGTGGACAATCTCCGCCATCTGCTGGGGGTGCCGGTCGAACTTTGCCTGGCCCCGAGGGAAGATATCGAGCGGGCCATTCGCAGCCACTACCACGAATCGCCGGAAGACGGTTCCGGTTCCAGGCGATTACCAGCAAATGAGATGACCGGGCCGCCCACGGGCGGACAGAAGTTAAAGCCGTCCGACGAACAGGACGCGCAGAACGAGGCGCCAGTGGCTGCATACGTACAAGAGCTTATCGCCAATGCGGTTGAGCAACGCGCGTCCGATATCCATCTCGAGCCTATGGCCGAACGGTTTAGGGTCCGCTTCCGGATAGACGGTCAGCTCACTGAGGTATTGAACCCGCCCAGACGCATGCAACCCTCGATTGTTTCGCGTATCAAATTAATGGCGGGCATGAGTATTGACGAAAAGCGCATGCCCCAGGATGGGCGTATCCGCTTGAAGATGCAATCCGGTGATATCCACCTGCGAGTTTCCTCATTGCCCACACTTCACGGTGAGAGCCTGGTCATACGCATTCTGGACCGGCAAAGGCTTGAAATGAATGTATCGAAACTCGGATTGAGCCGTGAAGACCAGGCTACCATCGAAAAGACAATTACCTTGCCCGACGGCATCATGTTGGTCACCGGGCCGACCGGCTCGGGAAAATCGACTACCCTCTACGCCTGTCTCAACCATATCAATCGGCCGGACCACAAGATAATCACCGTGGAAGATCCCGTGGAATATCAAATAAGCGGCATCAACCAGGTTCAGGTGAAAAAGGATGTGGGCATGGATTTTGCGACCGCTTTGCGCACACTGCTGCGTCAGGCTCCCAATGTTATCATGATAGGAGAAATTCGCGACAGTGAAACCGCCGAAATCGCCACCCATGCCTCCCTGACCGGTCACCTGGTTTTCAGTACGCTGCATACAAACGACGCTCCCGGCGCCGTATCACGTCTACTCGATCTCGGGATAAAGCCATTCCTGGTTGCCGCATCGCTGCGGGTGGTGGTAGCACAACGACTTTTACGCCTCAACTGCGAGCAGTGCCGGCGGCCCTATGCTCCGGCCAAGCATGAAGGACAGGCTCTCGGTTTGACCAAGGCTCAAATAGCCTCAGCTCAATTCATGCAAGGAACCGGTTGTCCCCGCTGCCACCAGAGCGGATTTTATGGCCGCACAGGGGTCTTCGAGATATTGAAAGTCAGCGAGGAAATCCAGCAGATGATTTACGCGGGTGCCGCGCTCGATGACTTGCGGCGAGAAGCGCGCGAACAGGGCATGCTCACCTTGCGCCGGGACGGCGTCCGGAAAATCGTCCAAGGCCTCACGACAATTGAAGAAGTGCTTGCCATAACCGCCATAAACGCCGAATAATTGATTACTGGTTGCCTAATGCCTGAATATACGCAAAATGAAAACTCAAAATTCAGGACGTCTGCCCGGAGGTTTTTATAAACCGGTTTATGGAGCTATCGGAATTATCCCTATTACAATAAATGGAGGCAAATTATGAGCTATGAAATGAACGATCTGCTTGATTTGATGGTTGACCAGGGTGCTTCGGACCTGCACCTGCAAGTCGGTCAACCCCCCACATTGCGCTTGAGCGGCTCAATGATTCCGATAGAAGGCGAAAAACTCACAGCCGAGGACACCGAGGAGCTGATGCAGTCCATCGCTTCGGAAAGACACCAGGAAAAAGCCAAAACGGTGGGGGGCGCCGATTTCGGATTCGCTTTCATGGATAAGGCCCGGTTCCGGGTAAGTGTAATGAAGGCCAAAGGAAATTACGGCATCGTCCTTCGCCAGATACCCAACAAAATATTCGGCCTGCGCGAAGTCGGCCTGCCCGACAAGATAAAGGAGTTACTCTTGCGACCGCGCGGCCTCATCCTTGTCACGGGCCCCACCGGTTCGGGCAAATCGACCACTATGGCTTCGATGATCAACTGGATAAACGAAAACACCAACGGCCATATCATTACCATCGAAGACCCCATCGAATATTATCATAAGCACAAGCGCTGTCTGGTTACTCAACGCGAGGTGGGATCTGACGTTGGATCCTTTGCCGACGCCATCCGCGCCGCCCTGCGACAGGATCCCGATTGTATTCTGGTTGGGGAAATGCGCGATCTCGAGACCATCGAGGCCGCCGTCAGCGCCGCCGAAACCGGCCACCTCGTATTTGGAACCCTTCACACCACTGGAGCGGCCCGCACCGTGGACAGAATTGTGGATGCCTTTCCCGCCGAGACCAAGGACATGATCCGCACACAACTTGGCTCATCCATCGTCGCCGTAATTTCCCAGGTATTATGCAAAAAAGTCGGAGGCGGACGCATAGCAGGTTACGAAATCATGATTGCCACGAATTCGATTTCGGCTCTCATCCGGGAAAATAAAACCTACCGCATCGCATCTGATATACAAACCGGCGCCAAGCTCGGAATGATCGCCCTGGACGCGCACCTAATGAGCCTCGTCAACCTCAAGATGATCACCCCCGAGACTGCCGTAGAGAAAGCGCAAGCCCCCGACGAAATGCGTACAAAACTTGCTTCATCCGGCGTTCAAGTGGCGACAGTAGCATAACTTGCCATACCATAATCGGGAACTCATAAAGTCACGAAGCCAGGGACTACCTTACCGGCGGGGCAGGGCGAATGCGTAGTAGGCATTTCCGGATTTTGTTCCGGGCTTACCGCCTCCGCCGGCCGCTATGACGATGTATTGCCTGCCGTTTATTTCATAGGTGGCCGGTGTCGCGTATCCTCCCGCATCCATTTGAAATTCCCAAAGGAGTTTGCCTGTTTTCTTATCATATGCGTGGAAACGCTCATCCATTGCGCCGCCGATGAAAACCAATCCGCCCGAGGTGACAATGGGACCACCCATGTTAAATGTGCCGGTCGGCGGAAGGCCGCGCGCTTCCAGTTCGGGATAGGTTCCGAGGGGCACTTGCCAGAGGATTTCCCCTTTATTCAGATCTATGGCTGATAACCTGCCCCATGGCGGCTTATTGGCAGGATAGCCATCCGGATCGCGGAATTCATTATGACCGGTACCAACGTAGGGAATATCTTTGGCCCAGCTCACAATATCCCCCAAATTGGCTACTTTCTCTTCTTTTTCATCATCAAAGAGATAAGCTACAATGGCTCGTTTCTCAATATCCGACATAATTGCAAATGACGGCATTTGACCTTTCCCGTTCTCTAGTATGTCTCGAACTTCCTCTTTTGTCCGTCGTTCTTTAACATCAAGAAGCGACGGGAACGAAGGAGCGCCAGGCAGGTTGGCACGACCAGACCCATGACATACCGAGCAGATGGCTCTGTATAAGTTTCTGCCGAATCGGTTAAGGGTGATCTCGTCCGACGGCACTGATTCACTCATTGACGTCCACTCCGCTTCATCGCTTGCATTGACGTATAAGATGCCCGACTCCGGATCGAAAGCCGCTCCTCCCCAATCGGTCCCGCCATTGAACTGGGGAATGACAATGGTGCCTTCAAAACTTGCAGGGTCGAAAAGCGAACTGGGGCCCCATTTTACAAAATCTTTGTATATGGCATCGTGAGCTTCGGGAGACAGATTGGTTATGTCTTCCTCAGTGAAGCCCTGCTTTGCGTAAGCCGGGGGTTTGACCGGGAACGGTTGAGTGGGCCATGTGTGTTCCCCGGGAATTTCCGATTGTTTTACAGGGCGCTCTTCCACCGGGAAAATCGGTATTCCCGTCTCGCGGTCGAGCACAAACAGGTGTCCCATTTTAGTCGGTTGAGCAATGGCATCTATTCTTTTGCCGTTGCGTTCGATTGTTACCAAATTTGGCGGACAGGGAATATCGTAATCCCACAAGTCGTGGTGTACGGTTTGAAAATACCAAACCATCTCGCCTGTATCCGCTTTCAATGCCAGGATGCTATTGCCGTACAGGGTTTTACCTTCCCGGTCGCCGTCATAGGCATCATATGAGGGCGAACCCGTGCCGAAGAAAACCATTCCCCGTTCTTCGTCCAATGTAAACCCGCCCCAGGCGTTCGTGCCGCCAATCCTTTGCCATGCATCCTGGGGCCATGTTTCATGTCCTGGCTCACCCGGATACGGAATAGTATGGAAAATCCATTCTCGTTTACCAGTCCGTACATTAAAAGCGCGGACATGTCCCGGAGCGCCATGGTTGGGGCCGTCATCAACAATACTGCCCAGTATAAGCAGGTCTTTGTAAATGACGCCGGGAGTGGTGGCTGAAACTGTTAGTAGAGGAAAAACGTCGCGGTCAAGTTCTTCACGAACATCGACTTTACCATCCGTGCCGAAACTTTTTATCGGCTCACCCGTGGCCGCGTTCAGCGCATAGAGATGTGGGCCGGCGACATATAAAATGCGTTTATCGTCACCGTCCTCCCAGTAAGTTACGCCTCTATTTACGCCGCTGGTTTTTCCACCTATAAAAGGATCTAACTGCCAAAGCTCCTGGCCGGTCTCAGCATTCAGGGCAATGATCTTCAGGGAAGGGGAGGTCAGATACATGACCCCGTCCACGATAATGGGATTGCATTCAATTGTTGACTTGGACCCCCCCAGTATGGGCCCGGTTCGAAAAATCCATGCCACTTCCAGTTGAGTGACGTTTTCGGAGTTTATCTGGTCCAGCTCCGAGTATTTGGTTCCGGCATAATCGCCGCTATATACCTGCCATTCTCGAAAGCTTTGCCGCGGTTTCTCCGTGCAGGAAACCAGGAAGATGATCAGGAGAAGGGGAAACAAGGCCTTTCGAATGCTTTCAATTTGACTCATATCTTCTTGTCCCCTTTTCATTTATTTATCTGACTACATTAACCGTTTGTTCGGGATTCAAAAGCTATTAAATCTCTACCTGGTCAATCTCATTAACAAAATCAATTTTAATGAAGTTTCCAAACTGATAAATGGTTAGAGAAAATGTAACCATAACCGGTTCGGAACTGAGTGCCTTGGCCAACGAGGCGCCCATCATCCGCTTTGTAGACCTGGTGCTCGAACAGGCCGTCAGCCAGGGCGCTTCCGATATCCATTTTGAGCCCTTCGAGGACGAGTTTCGCGTCCGTTGCCGCATTGATGGAATCCTCCGGGAAATGACTCCGCCTTCGCCCGGTCTGGCCTTGCCGATCCTGTCGCGGATCAAGGTGATGGCCCGGCTCAACATCGCAGAACGCCGCGTGCCCCAGGATGGGCGCATCTCACTTAAAGTGGCAGGAGGGTTGGTTGACTTGCGTGTGTCCACCCTGCCAACACAATTCGGGGAGAGCCTGGTGTTGCGTGTGCTGGACAAAAATGCCCTCAAGCTCCATCTCGATCATCTAAACATGCCGCCAGATGTGCTGGCCAATATGCACGAGATCTCCCAACGGACCAGCGGCATTTTTCTTGTTACAGGTCCTACCGGCAGCGGCAAGACCACCACCCTCTACTGCGCGTTGCGGGAGGTAAACAAGCCCAATATTAAAATACTGACGGCCGAGGACCCTGTTGAATACGAAATCGATGGCGTGATGCAGGTAGAGGTCAATCAGCAAGCGGGACTCTCCTTCGGCCACGCCATGCGGGCCTTCCTGCGGCAAGACCCCGATAAGATAATGGTGGGCGAAATAAGGGACCGGGAGACCGCAGACATAGCCGTGCAAGCTGCGCTCACCGGCCACCTGGTATTGAGCACCCTGCATACCAATGATGCTCCGGGAGCCGTTACACGGCTCATCGATATGGGATTGGAACCCTTCCTCGTTGCCGCCTCGCTGGAGTCAGTGCTGGCGCAGCGTCTGGTGCGTCTGATTTGTCCTAACTGCCGAATCGAAACCGTGCCGCCGCCGGAATGGATCAACTTGCTCGAGATCAAACCCCGGCAGCTCTCCTCAGCCTCCTTTTATGCCGGGAGAGGTTGCGGACAGTGCGGTAGCACAGGTTATTGCGGTCGCATGGGCCTCTTCGAGATGTTAATGGTAAATATTTCTTTGCGTGAACTCATTGCCGAAAAGGCTTCCTCACTAGCCCTTCGCCGCAAAGCTTGCGAGGCAGGGATGCGGACATTGCGGGAGGACGGCGTGCGCGCCATCTTCGCGGGCGCTACGACTGTCGAGGAAGTGTTGAAATATACATGAGACCCGTAAGTCCTGATAGTTTGACGGCGTTTACACGGCAACTGGCCATCTTGTTGCGCGCTGGAGTGCCGCTCCTGAGAAGCCTGGATGTATTGGCGAAACAGGAGAAAACACCCGCGTTCCGCCGGATCATACAGGGCCTTGCCGCGCAAGTACGCTCCGGCGATTCCCTTTCGGAAGGTCTGGCACAATATCCCCGCGTCTTTGACCGACTCTATATGAGCATGGTCCGAGCGGGGGAGACCGGAGGTGTCCTCGACGTCGTCCTTGCACGGCTTGCTTTTTTCCGGGAGAAGAGCCGGCGGATTCATCGGCAAATCCAGTCTGCAATGGTTTACCCGGTTCTGGTTATGACCGTTGCGGCGGTAATTGTTGTACTGCTAATTCTGTTTGTGGTGCCAAAATTTGAAATTATTTACAGCGATCTTCTGCACGGGGCTTCCCTTCCGCTACTGACTCGAATTGTGGTCGATGTGAGCCTATTTGTACAAAGGCATTTTCTTGTAACTGCCGGTATCCTCATCGCCCTGTGGGCAGGCGTTAAGTTCGCCGGAGCCACCCATGCCGGAGCACGGTTTTTCGACTCGATACGGTTGAGACTGCCCATTGTTGGGGCCTTGGTCTGCAAAATTGCCGTCGCGCGCTTTTCCCGTACCTTCGGCACGCTACTGGACAGCGGGGTTCCCATCCTGGAGTCTCTTATCGTCACCCGCGATGTCGTGGGCAACCGCGTCATCATGGAGGCCGTCGATGTTGTGCATGATGGTGTGCGCGACGGTGAAACAGTCACGGCGCCCCTGGAGCGCACACGCATTTTCCCGGCTCTCATGGCCAGCATGATTGACGTGGGTGAAGAAACAGGCGAACTGGCCCGGATGCTCGGCCTTATCGCCGACAGTTATGAAGAAGATGTGGATCATACCCTGGGCTCCCTCACCTCGATCATCGAGCCGGTCATGATCCTGCTACTCGCATTGGTGGTGGGAACCATTGTTATCGCCCTATTCCTGCCAATCATAGACATCATCCAGCGCCTTGGCGCCGGGTAGGAGGGGGCAGGCGGAAGGCGGAGGGCAGAAGGATGAAGGCAGAAGGCAGAAGGATGAAGAGAAGATCATGAGTAAAAAAACTTTGCCCCTCTGTCCCTTTGAAACCTTTGCCCCTTCCGCTTTCATCCTGACTTGAGCAACGGGTCCCGAATGCTATACATTTTCGACCACAGTGGACAAGCAGCTCAAACACCGTATCAATGCCGGGCGTGTGGCGGTAAAAAATCAGGTCGATTTTTTCCACAAGCAATTCGCCCAGGTGCCCAGCGAATGGAAAGAGGACGACACGCGTGTCACCTTCGCCGATTTCGCGATTTCCGAGAAGATTTTTGCCGAGTTGCGCAAATCATTTCCCGGTGACCACTATTGTTCGGAGGAGTCCAATCCGCAGGACGAGGTGATGGAGCTGGTGGAACGCTACACGTGGATACTCGATCCCAAGACGCACCAATAATTACGCCCTGGGGTTGCCTCATTGCGGAATTCGCTCGCCTTGTTGCAAAACGGTATGCGGTGTATGGGTTTATTTATGATATGGGCCGTCGCACTCTCATTCATGGGGGGCCCCGGTTGTGGTTTATTCGATGGAAGTCGCAAGGCTCTGGTCAAACCGTCTGAGATGACGGCAGAGCCTGGTGGGGCTGCATTTTCACTTGATGAGACCAATTACGAGCGACTTCGGCCGCTGTTGGTGCGGTGCCGCATACGCAGCATGGGAAGCGGCGCTCTCAATCTGGCTTATAGCGCCGTCGGGATGCTCGACGGTTGCATCGACTTTAAAATAAAGGTCTGGGACATTGCCGCCGCACACGCCCTTTTGTCAGCAGGTGGAGGAGAACTTCGATTCCTGGATGAGCCGTGTTCCCTTGAAGCAATTCCACGTCAACCAGCCATTGTTCCTTATTACGCCGGCACACATTCGTTTTGCAATTTCGCCGAGCCGCTTTTCTCGACTGAATAAACCAAAACCGGGGCAGTGGACAGCCCGCCTCGATTTCTAGCGGCTTCCCAATCGAGCATTGCTTTCTTGCGCTCGGCGATCCCCATCGGTAACCGCCAAGTGTGGCCGGATTTTCGGATAACCCGGTGGCAGGGAATCAGCCAGGCTACCGAATTGGATCCCACTGCGGCGCCGACGGCACGGGCTGCTCCGGGTTGGCCGATGCGCCGGGCAATGTCTTCATAAGAGCAAACTTGGCCCCACGGGATACCCAGCATGGCTTTCCATACTTTGATTTGAAAGTTTGTTCCATTTACGAACAAGTCGAGATGTTGCCGGCTATCCGGTTCCGTGAAAATTCTTTCCACTAACCGACCTGTGGGTGCTGGGTCCGGTGTTAGAACCGCCATTGGCCAGCTTTTTTGCAAACGCTCAAGAGCTGTCCGCGGCTCCGTACTGTCGAGAAAGGTCAATGCGCAAATACCGCGGTCGGTAAGCGCCAACAGGCAACGGCCGAAGGGGCTGGGATGCACACCGTAGCTGATGCGCAGGTCGGAACTTGGCCTAATGCCCAAAACAGGTTGGAGTTGCTGTAAGATCAAAAACAAATAATAAATGGGTCAATGGTCGAATGTCAAATTCCCGAAGGAAATAAAGCCCTTTAGAACCTATGAAATTTAAAATTGAAGAAGATGCCTCGCAGAGTTATGGAATACTTCGACCATATTAAAGTCCAATATGCAAAATAGTCATCTATGACGTTGCCGGGTTGATAATATGAAACTCCTCGCTATTTTTTTAGCTTTTATCCTGGCTGCGAACGGCTCGTATTGCGCGACTACCTCGAAGTCCAGACCGAACATTATTTTTATCCTCACCGACGATCTGGGGTGGGGCGATTTAGGCGTCTTTTACCAGAACTCTAAGGAGGGTGACAAAAATCTCGCCACGCCGCAGCTTGACAAGATGGCGAGGGAAGGCATTCAAATGCGTCGTCACTATTGTCCGGCCCCTGTCTGCGCGCCTTCTCGGACATCGCTGCTAACGGGCCTGCATCAGGGGCATGCTGACGTTCGCGACAATCAATTCGACAAGGCTCTGCCCGACAACCACACCCTTGGCACGGTTTTGCAAGCAACCGGTTACCGAACGGCTTTGATTGGAAAGTATGGGCTGCAAGGCGGTCCTAGAGAGGGCAAGCTGGAGGATTGGACAGCGTATCCTACCGATCGCGGGTTCGATGAATTTTTCGGGTTAGTGAGTCATACTGCGGGGCATTTGCATTACCCGGCGCACAATTGGCCGCTTGGCGACACAGAGAGGCATAGCGTTCCAATGCAGTTTTGGTATAATGACAAGGAGATATCAGCATCGTTAAAAAAATGCTACACGACAGACTTGTTCACGGCCTTTACCAAGAAGTGGATAGTCGAGCATCGGGAGCGGAATCCGGAGCAGCCTTTCTTTGTTTATCTGGCCTATGACACGCCGCACGCCGCCCTGCAATTGCCGACTCGATCTTATCCGAAGGGCGGCGGCTTGAATGGAGGTGTGAAGTGGCTGGGAAAACGTAACAAAATGATCAATACGGCCATTGGAAAGATAGACTCCTGGATACACCCTGATTATCGTAATCACGGCTATAGCAACGTGGAGGAGCGCTTCGCTACCATGACGCGGCGCATCGACAGATCAGTGGGCGATCTGTTGCAGCTTCTAAGAGATCTCGAAATTCATGAAGAGACACTGGTGGTGTTCACCAGCGACAATGGACCGCACAAGGAATCATACCTCAAGGACGAGCTCTATCGTCCGACATCATTTCAATCCTATGGGCCGTTCGATGGCATCAAGCGCGACCTGTGGGAGGGCGGCATCCGCATGCCGTCGCTGGCTTGGTGGCCGGAAAGCATTCCTGCAGGGCGCATCGACCATTCTCCATCGCAGTTTCATGATTGGCTGAACACCTTCGTGGATCTGGCAAGGGAGCCGCAGTTAGCCATGAGTGACGGGGTGTCGATTGCGCCGACACTCACAGGGATAGGGATTCAAGAACCAGGTCAGGTGTATATCGAATATTACAACAAGAGGTCGACGCCAACGTATGAAGACTTCGATAAAAGTAACCGAGGGCGTCCGCGCCAGCAGATGCAGGCGCTGTTCATGGATGGCTACAAGGGTGTCCGCGTGGATATCCAAGGGCATCAAGACGCGTTCGAAATTTACGATGTGGAGAACGATACCCAGGAAACGCGGAACCTTGCAGGGAGCAGCCAATATTATAAAGAACTACAGCAACGCATGAAAGACCAAGTCTTACGCATTCGCAGACCGAACATGTCCGCGCCGCGCCCATACGACGAGGAAGCGGTTCCCGCAATAACGCTATCTGATGCAGCGCGGGGCCTTCGTTGGCGGGCATACTCGGGTGACTTTCCCTGGGTTCCAAAACTAACCGCTGTCCGGCCCGACCGGAAAGGCGTATCCGAGGGCTTCGACCTGGACGCAGTAGACTTGCCGGTAGAGGGCGCAGTGATCTTTGAAGGATACATCAGAATTCCAATGACCGGCGAATACGCGTTTTCATTAAAGACGACATCGGGCGCGGTTATGCGAATCCACGATGCGATCGTGATCGATGCCGACTACGCCTACAAATCCGGCCAAGTCGTTACGGCCAGTGTCCGCCTGGAAGCGGGGTTCCATCCGATTCGCGTGCACTTATTGGCGGGAGATGACCTGGAACTGGAGCTGAAATGGAGCGGTCCTGAATTCGGAGAAGACGCGATGGCTCTGACCGAGTTCTATTACGAACGGTAGAAGTGCTATTCGTTTATCGGGAATCATGGCTGGGAAAGGTAAAAGGGGTCATCCTGATTTAGGCAACAGACCCAGGTACTTTGCTCACAGACAAAATTCCCGTCGATTGTCGAAAAGTTTAATGTCCCCTCGCATTTGACACTCGCTGCCCCGTGTCTCACCTATAACGTTCGACAAATAGAATTTAAAATTAAATGTCTCATTACATCCGATTGTTTATATTCAGTTTCGTAATGCTCGGATTTGCTTCTGCCTTATCCGGAAGCAGGAGCGCAGCGCAGGGAGAACGTCCTAATATCCTTTTTATTATGGCCGATGATCATACCAGTCAGGCGGTTGGTGTTTACGGGAGTCGTCTGACAAAGCTAGATCCGACGCCGAATATTGACGCTTTGGCTCGTGCCGGCATGCGGTTTGATCGTGTTTTCTGCAACAACTCCATATGTACTCCAAGCCGAGCCAGTATCATAAGTGGCCAATATTCACAGACCCACGGTGTCCTTGACCTCAATGGGAACATTCCGCCAAAGAAACAACACCTGCCCCGGGAAATGAAAGCGGCGGGATATCATACGGCGATGATTGGTAAATGGCATCTTAAAGAAGAGCCTGCTGAGTTCGACTACTATTGTGTACTGCCTGGTCAGGGGAAATATTTTGATCCAGTTTTCCGGGTAAGAGGTGATAAGCCATGGAGAAAAAATACCATTAAAAAGAGCGGGCAGCACTCCAGTGACGCTATTACTGACATCAGTCTCGAGTGGCTCAGGAATGGTCGTGACAAGAATAAGCCCTTCTTCCTGATGCATCACTTCAAGGCGCCTCACGATATGTTTGAGAATGCTAAGCGCTATGACCAGTATCTGGAAGATATCGAGATTCCTGAGCCTGCCAATCTTTTCAACCCGCCGGCAGGCTCCGACGCATCCCGCGATATGGGATCGGGCGTGGGAAGAACCCACTCCCCATGGGGACTGGCAAAAAAACTCAGGATTCCTGAGGACTTCAATAATCGAGAATACGCGAAGGCGGGCTACCAGGAGTATCTCAAAAGGTATCTGCGTTGCGTCAAAGGGGTCGATGATAATGTTAAGCGAATCATTGACTACCTGAAAGAGGCGGGGGAATTTGAGAATACCATTATCATTTATACAGGTGATCAAGGTTTCTTTCTTGGCGAACATGATCTTATGGATAAACGGTGGATCTACGAAGAAGCTTTTCGCATGCCTTTTATTGTTCACTGGCCAAAAGGCATCCTAGGCGGAAGTAATAATAAGTGGCTTATCAATAATACTGATTTTGCGCCAACAATACTGGAGCTGGCAGGCGTTAAGAAAACACCCGACTACATGCAAGGGCGTAGTTTTGCATCAGCTCTCGGAGGAGAGACGAAGCCTGATGACTGGCGCAAGGTGACCTACTACCGCTACTGGATGCATTCGGCGCATGACCTCGCGGTGCCCGCACATTTCGGTATCCGCAGTGATCGATACAAGCTCATATTTTTCTACGGAATGGATCATAAAGGGAAAACCGAAATTACCCCCGCTGCCTGGGAGTTCTACGATCTCAAGAGCGATCCACACGAGATGCGCAATCTATACGGAAATCCGGAATACGCAAAAATAATTACTGAACTGAAACTTGATCTGAAAAGAACGCGAAAAGAATTAAATGAGACAGATGAAGCTTATCCTGAAATCAAAAAACGAATTAATGATTATTGGGAATGAGCGGTGGAGTCTGTCCGGTTTCTGTCCGGTATTTAAAGCTCTGAGTTGAGCTTCCCTACCCGTTTTTTGCTTGTTCGTTGACGTAAGATAAGCCAGCAGGGGGGCGGGGGGGTCTCTGTTTCACTGCATCCCTGTGTAGTGATAGTATCAAAGCACTTACGCTATTACCCCAAAATCAATTGGTAGGTGTTTCAGCCGTAATTTCCTAGTCAGATCGGTTTGCAGGATAGCCCATTTAACGTCGCTGTGTGGCGCTGAGAGCGTTTTGAAGGGTAAACTACCCTAACCAGTAGAACAACAAAACGCCTAGACGACCCTAATCTTCGTGATGCTCAGCTACCGCGCCGTCCAGAAACCCTCCATCGTATTGCCGACATAGCGCAAGCAGTCGCATCTCTACCGGAATTTGACTAGCGCCCCACTCTCACAATCGGGGCGTTACGGCTAACAGGGACAGCACCACGAGGAGGGCTAGGTGCTGCGCCAGTCGGGCGTAGCTTGCAAAGCGAAGCCTGAGGGTGTTCAGTCAGATGTAGATGATATTAGCTCCTGCGAACATGGAGGGTTGGTAATCGAGAAGCTGTTTGTTGCGTTTATCTTGTTATTGGCACAGCATCTGCCTTGGTTGGCCTGTACGGTTGTGACTCCACTTCAAGGACAATTCGCATAGCATTGGAAACTTTTCGTTTGTAGCCGTAACGGGCTGCTGACCTTACGAAATCCCAGGCACTGCCCCTACTCCCCCCCCGGAGTACACGCCTTGAGGCTATATTTATACCGTTGCCACTGTCCAGGGATGGCCCAGTGGGGTCGGTGACTGGGCCAACTGGATAATCGGCCAGGATGTCACTGCACCACTCAAACCTGTTGCCCGGCATATCGTAAAACCCCCAGGGGTTAGGGAGAGTCTCAGCCACATTGTTGATTCCCAATTCAATGCCCGGCTCCCGGGTATTGAAATTTGCATATTCACGGGTAATACTTTTTCCGGTAAAATTGGCTGTTGTTGTCCCCGCCCTGCAGGCGTATTCCCACTCAGCTTCCGTGGGCATGCGGAATTTATATCCGGAATGAAGCGACAGCACTTCCATGTACTTCACTGCATAATACCAGGGGGCTCCAGCGGGTTTGCTATCCTTTTTTATAGTTGGACTGTACTTTCGATCATATAATTTTGATTTCATGACTTCGTAGTACTGTTCGGTGGTCAGTTCCGTTACCGCAAGGTAGTAGGGTTTGCTTATGGTGACCTCGTGTTGCGTTTCATCGGCAAAACGGCCGGGTTCACTTTCGGGTGAGCCCATCATAAAAGTGCCTGACTCCACCAGGATCATTTCTATTTCCACCGAGTCATTCAATATAACGGTTAAGTTTTTCACCTTGGCATCAGGGAGTTCTGAAAAGCTGAGCTTTACTTTCGGCTCGGGCACGTTTGACAGGCCCTCTAATCGTGCAGCTTCAAAAGCTTCGGCCTCGATGTATCCCGCAACATTTAAAACTTCAATTTCATCCAGGGCCGCCTTGTAATCTGCATAATCCTGTAAAGAAGCTGTGGCGGCATTGGGATTTGTGCCGTTTACATATTCCTCAATATTGGTGTAGCCGTCATTGTCGGCATCGTTTTTGTGGTCACTCGGGTCCGTGGACTTCAATCCATGGGCGCGCTCCCATTTATCTGCCATGCCATCCCTGTCTTTATCCACCGGGGCTTTTGTGGAATTATAAACGGGCCAGCCCCCCACATCCTTCTGGGAGTTTATGATGGCGCCTTTACCGGTGCGAATTTCGTTTATAATTCTCCGGTCAACCGGGTCACGCGCCGGGAGAACGGCCCCTGCTCCATTCAATACAAGCTCATAATTTTCTTCGCCGGTTTTATTCTTCATTGTCGGATGCGGAAAAGGGGTGCTTTGCTTATTGATTTTTCCATCAGCAGAGGTGATCAAAAGCCAGTTGTCTTTGGCAGCTTCGGGGTTGTTGCTGTGGTAGTTGTCTGCCACATGAATACTATTTAGAATACCCCCCACATTAAACGCGATTGTGGAACGGCTGTTTTTTGTAGAGGGGCCCGGTTTATAATAATTGCCCACAAGGTTGATGCGGACATGTTCATCATTATTCGAATAGCCCGGCGTACTGCCCCAGTTATAAAAAACGTTGTTGCGCAAATCAAAAACAGCACCGGGCGACACTCCGTCACTCCCGAACTTGGGGTTGCGTGAATTGTTGTGGACGTAAATATTGTGCAGCATCGAAATACCGCCGTAAGAGCCCCTGATAATGGAGCCCATACTGTGTGCCCCCTTGGGGTGATAGGATTTGTACAGGCATTCAGAGATAATGCTCCATTGGACAGTACACCTTTCTGAACCGATAGTAAAAATTTCGTCAGTGGCCCAGCCCGCTGAACAGTGATCCACAATTACATTTGAACTGGGAATATCTGACAATTGACCGGAGTTATCCACGACCGAGCCTATTTCTATGGCATCACTTTCCAATCGATGAACATCACCCACGCGCACACGCAAATACCTGACAATTGCTTCATCAGCCAACACCAAGAAGGCGTAATCTTTAAGGCAGATACCGTCACCCGGGGCAGTTTGACCTGCAATTGTTATATAGGGATGTTCAATAATGAGAGGTCTTTTGAGTTCAATAATGCCGCTGACCTCAAATACAACCATGCGGGGCATGTCTGCTTCCAGCGCCTCCCGAAAACTGCCCTTAATTACAGGTTCATCTACGCCGTAATCCTCAGTAGTTGTAACGATAAATACCTCACCGCCCCGGCCCCCCTTTGTGAAGGCGCCAAAACCCTGGGCTTCGGGGAAAGCGGGTGTTTTTGTTTCAGCTGAGACAGAAGCGCAGATACATAAGCTGAAAATCAGCTGAATAAACTTTTTCACATACTTCATAAAAAACGCCCCCCAGGATATCGTAAAAGTTTCACGTCGTTATTATAACGTGTCAAATTTTAAAGGTATTGTATTATTTATACTAATTTATTGGAAATATTCGTCAAATGAGGATAGCTGCATGCCAGAGTGGTCCATACGGATGGATCCGCGGAGAACGCGATTTTGCTCAGTAGTAAACTGCCGACCCTTGCGATAATGCAGTACGACGTTGCCCTCGGCTCACGCACCGTAGATTATGAAGAATCGGTGTACGGGCTAGAGCTCCCGACAGTCGAGATCCCCGGAGTGGACAACAACACTCATCCTGAGTGGAGCAACTGGCCCTCTTGGTCTCAGGATATATTAAATTTTGTAGGTCTTTAGGGGTATGGGATCGACAACTTTTACTCCTCCAGCCTGGTCGGCCAGGGAATCCCGGAACCACGTCCGGGCCTCGTGATCGCCGTGAGTCAGTACTACGGCGCGAGGATTGACGGCCAGCGCAAATTCGAGCAGTTCCTCGCGGTCGGCATGACCGCTGAGGTCGAATTTTTCTATGTGAGCTTTGACCGGACAAGAATAGTCGAGTTTTTCGAAGAGGAAATCGCTTCCCGGCTCGGTCGCCAGGAGCCGGCCACCCGGCGTGTTGGGATCACAGTAACCGACAAAACAAACGGCGTTTCGGGAGTTGGATAACAAACTGGCGGCTACGCCGTAGGAAGGCGTGTTTTCCACAATCATGCCGCTGCTTACGACGAAGATAGCCGGCTTCCGTGGACTGCGTCCCGGTTCAATATTTCTCGGTAACTTTTTAATTTTTAATTCCTTGAGGACTTTGAGTCGAAAATTAACCAGGCCGGTCTCGCGCGAGATTTCGTCGAGATAATTAGCCAGGTCCAGTCCCAGGCCCGAACAAAAAACCGGGCATTGTGCAAGGCGGTTCCGGCGGCGGGCCTCGTGAAGTAGAGAGAGAATTTCCTGGGTGCGACCCAGGGCGAATGTCGGAATGAGAACCGATCCCCCCTTCGATATGATTTTGTCGATATAGGCAATGAGTCTGGATGTTTCCTGTTTACGCGAACGCTTGTTTCCCCGCCGGGTTGCGCCCTTGGTCGTCTCCATTACCAAGGTGTCAAAGTCCTCGATTGGAAAGCGAGCAGGTGGAAGCGTTTTTTGGGGGACAAAAAGGACGTCGCCAGTAAAGAAGATTTTGCGTTTCTGGTAAACGAGGCTGAATCCAGATGCTCCCACCACGTGGCCCGCCCGAAAGAAAGTGATCTCAAGTTTCTCGCCATTATTATGAAATGTGCGTGGCCGTTCGTAGGCCATGGGCAAGACATTTCGTGTGATCCGTTCGGCCTCCTGGCGGGTGAAAAGCGGGTATTCAAGCACGTCCAGTTCTTCCCGCTGGCGGCGCATAACCTGGCATGAATTAAGGAGCATGCGGCGAGCCAGCTTTTGAGTTGGCAAGCTCATCAACACTTTGGCATCCGGCTGGACTCGCAACACCAATGGTAAAGAGCCCAGGTGATCCAGATGGCAGTGGGTGATGATAACAATGTCTATGCTGCGGCCCTTAAAATTTTTAAAATATGGAACGGCTTCAATGCCTACCATTTGAGGGTGCAGTCCGGCATCAACCAAAAGGCTGAAAGGTCCAAGTTCAATAAGCAGGCAGTTCGACCCGATGCCACCATGAGAGTTCAAATCGGTTAACTTCATGAAGAAAGGCAGAAGGCAGAAGGATGAAGGAGGAAGGAAGAGGGAATGGTCTTTAGTCCTTGGTCCTTTGTTTTCAAACTCTTGAACTCTTGAACTCTTAAACTTTTGAACCTTTGAACTCTTGAACTTTTTTGTAGGAAGAGGAAGAGGAAGAGGAAGAGGAATGAGGATGAGGTCCGAGTTCTATCCTCCGGCGACAATGCGCACGATTTCGAGGTGGTCGCCATCGACCAGATGTATGCGCCGGGCTTCTTCCGGTGTAAGGGCCTGGCCGTTGCGCTCCACCACAACTCGATCCATATTAAGGCTGAGACTGTCCACGAAATCCGGCAGCGAGACCTCAGCGGGGGGTGAAAATGACCTTCCGTTGGCAGTGATTTTGATGGATTGCGGCTCGCTCACGGGTTGGGGTCAAGTATTGGCATATTCCGGGGTTGCAAGGGATTGGTCGAAGTCTTTCCAGACTGGTTCGTAGCCCTGCCGCCGGATCATATCGGCTACGGCTTGCGGTGAGCGTTCGTCGGCGATATGAAACTGCTCGCCCGGCTGTTCATTCTTTTGCGTCCACGTTGTTTCGTCGAAACGGCTGTAGCCTCCGGGTTCGGTGGAGGAACCGGCGCTCATGGTGGTGACTCCCAGTTGCACAAGACCATCTCTTAGAGCGGGGGCTTCGCGGGTACTGAGAGCAATTCCTGCATGGGGTAAAAACAAGCGGAATGCACACAGGAGCTGTGTGAATTGCCGATCGCTCATTTTAAAGCTGGGGTCAGGATGATAACCGCCGTAAGCGGGCCGCAACCGCGGCATGCTGATCGATACCTGGGCTTTCCAGCATTGTTGCAGAAGGTGCTGGGCATGCGCAGCCACCGATATGGCCTCGTATTGCCAATCGTAAAGCCCATATAGCGCCCCGATGCCCAACCGCCGAAACCCCGCCGCGTAGGCGCGTTCCGGGGTATCCATACGCCATGCGTAGCGTTTTTTCGGTCCTGCTGGGTGTACGTCTTTATAAGTGGGCTTGTGATAAGTTTCCTGATAGGCGATGAGGGATTCACTGCCGGCACGCACCATCGGAATATAGGCCTCCGTTTCCAGCGGCCCCAACTCCAGCCAAATGCTCGGCATGAGAGGAAGACAGTCGCGAATGCATTCCTCGATATAACCGCCGGACACGTATTTGGGATGTTCTCCCGCCACCAACAACAACGTTCGAAATCCCCGCCGCGCTAACATCCCAGCCTCCTCTACAACCTGGGATACCGGCAAAGTGATGCGGGGTATGGGGTTGTTGCGCGAGAAACTACAGTAGTCGCAGATGTTGATGCACTCGTTGGATGGATAAAGCGGCGCGAACATCCGGATGGTCTTGCCGAAATGCTTCTGGGTAAGTTGCCTCGACTGCCGGGCCAGCGGCTCCAGGAGCTTACCGGCTTCCGGAGAAATCAACGCGGCGAACTCCGAAACGGACCGCGCCTGACCGCGCTCAAGGATCGAGCGCACGGCGCTCTCCCCGGTATCAAGCGATTGCTTTACCAGCGCCTCGATTGGCAAGGTCGGATAAACTTCAGAAAACGTGGGCATGGGTTCAAAGGTTCAAAGGTTCAAAAGTTCAAAAATTTAAGAGTTTAAAGGTTCTAATGTCATTCTCTTCCTCATCCTCTTCATCATAATCTTCCTCCTCTTCCTGCTTTCCTGAGTTCCATATTTAAAGAAGCCTTTCGGTCTTCGACATCTCTCAATCCAGGAAAGCCGTCAGCGGGCTGGTGGCCGCGGCGCTGTCGGATACGCGGCCCGTGCCTATTCTGTGTGAGGCTCGGCCTGCCTGAACCGCGAGGGCGAAGGCTTGTGCCATTTGAGGCGGGTCCGCAGCCACGGCGATGGCCGTGTTGACCAATACTGCGTCGGCGCCCATTTCCATTGCGGCGGCCGCATGAGATGGAACGCCCAAACCCGCATCGATCACTACCGGCACCCGCGCCTGAGTAATGATTATTTCAATCTGTGCCCGTGTCTCGATACCACGGTTGCTTCCGATTGGTGAGCCAAGTGGCATAACTGTGGCGCATCCGGCGTCCTGCAGGCGGGCAGCGAGTACGGGGTCGGCATTTATGTAAGGCAGCACAACGAATCCTTCTTTAACCAGAGTTTCGGCTGCTTTTAGGGTTTCGATCGGATCCGGCAGAAGGTAGTTGGGGTCGGGATGTATTTCGAGCTTCACCCATTTGGGCAGACCGGCAGCTTCCGCCAGCCGGGCGATTCGCACTGCTTCCCCGGCGTTCATCGCCCCCGCGGTATTGGGCAGAACCAGGTATTTGTCTTGCTCGAGGTAGTCGAGGATGTCGGCAAAAGGGTCATTTTCACCGCTCAGGTCGGCTCGTTTTAGAGCCACGGTAACCATTTCCGTTCCGCAGGAGGCCAGAGCCTCTCGCATCACCTCGCCCGAGGAAAACTTTCCAGTTCCGACGATTAGGCGCGAGTTGAATGTTCGGCCGGCGATGGTGAGAGGATCAGTTGGTAATGGACTAAGCATCGTCAAAATGTGGATAAACAGGAACTCGGGAACTCAGGATACAGGAAAACAATTAAACCACTAATTAACACTAATAATCACTAAATAAGAATTAGTGTAGATTAGTTAATATTAGTGGTTAGAAAGAACTTGGTGGCTTTAACCGTCAATTCCAATATTTCCTTGCCTATGACAGAGAGGAAAACCAGAACTGGCCTGCAATGGATAAACTGGCATTAATTTCAGTCAGCGACAAGGATGGTGTGGTAGAATTCGCCCGCGAGTTAACCGCTAGCCACGATTACCGCATTCTTGCCACGGGAGGAACGGCCAAGTTATTGATAGATAATGGCTTGTCAGTTACAGAGGTCGGCGATTACACAGGTTTCCCGGAGTTGATGGAGGGGCGCATCAAAACCCTTCATCCCAAGATTCACGGGGGAATCCTTTGCAGGCGGGACACGCCCGAACACCTGGCCCAGGCCAGCGAGCACGACATCGGCCTTATCGACCTTGTGGTGGTCAACCTTTACCCCTTTGAAGAAACCGTGGCCCGGTCCGGGGCGACTTTCGAGGAGGCTGTGGAAAATATCGACATCGGCGGGCCTTCCATGCTGCGCAGCGCGGCGAAAAATCACGCGGATGTAACAGTAGTATGCGATCCGGCTGACTACCAACGGGTGCTCGCCACCCTGGAGGACGAGGAGGAGCTCGCGCAGTTGCGAAGCGAACTGGCGCTCAAGGCGTTCCAGCGAACCACGGACTACGACAGGGCGATTTCGGCCTATCTTGAAAACCAGCGGCAGCAGCCCGACGCGGCCGCTCCCGAAGGCCTTCCCGAGCGATACCAGATAGGTTTCCAACAGTCTGGAAAACTGCGATACGGTGAGAATCCACATCAACAGGCCGCACTTTACGGTAGTTTTTTCGATTGCTTTGAGCAACTGCAAGGCAAACAGCTGAGCTTCTGCAATATCCTCGACATTACGGCTGCCTCCAGCCTGATCGGCGAGTTTGAGAAGCCGACTTTGGCTATCCTGAAACACACCAATCCCTGCGGAGCAGCCAGTGCGCCCAATCTGCTGGATGCCTGGGAGCAGGCTTTCGCCACCGACCGGCAGGCTCCTTTCGGCGGCATTATCGTGGTCAACCGCCCTATTGAGGAGGACCTGGCCGGCGAAATCGCAAAGATTTTCTGCGAAATCGTTATCGCTCCAGAGTATTCGGAGGAAGCGCTGGCCCGGTTTGCCAAAAAGAAGAACCTCCGGCTGATGGTCGCGAATGAGGGCCGCGAGGATCAAGCCCTGGAAGATATACGTTCGGTGGTGGGCGGAATCCTGGTGCAAGACCACGATCGGAAAAAGGTGGACCCTTCTGATTATAAGGTTGTGACCCGGCGCGAGCCTACCGACGAGGAATGGAAGGCTTTGCTATTTGGCTGGCGGGTGGTCAAGCATGTAAAATCCAACGCCATGGTTTACGCCACCGCTGAGCGTACCTTGGGCATCGGCGCCGGTCAGATGTCGCGCGTGGATGCCTCCAGGATCGCCGTTTGGAAGGCCGCCGAAGCCGGCCTTTCACTCAAAGGTTCCATCCTGGCTTCGGACGCCCTGATTCCATTCGCCGATGGCCTGGTTGCCGCTGCCGAGGCTGGAGCGACCGCAGCCATACAGACCGGTGGCTCCGTGCGCGACGAAGAGGTAATCGCAGCAGCGGATGAGCACGAAATGGCCATGGTTTTGACCGGATCGCGCCATTTCCGGCATTAACAAATTTGTTAGGAAATGGAACCAGGACCGGAATAAAATTGTCAGCTACTTTATCTGATATACGGGGTTTATGTAACTTTATGCTGGCTAATTTCGGTATTTGGGCTATTATTTAAGTAACAGGTTATGAAGAAGAAATATATTGCATGCCTTCTGGCGCCGGCGATTGGAAGTTTGGCGCTATTTTTGCCCGGTTGTTCAACTGTTCCCGTCACCGGCCGGTCGGCCCTGAATTTGGTTTCCGACGAGTATGTCGAACAGGTAAGCCTTCAAGAGTTTCAAATGTTAAAGGCGATGACCCCGCAATCCCGCAGCCGAAAGCTGCACGCTGCCGTCCAACGGGTTGGCGAAAAAATTGCCGATGCCGCCTCAGCAGACCTGTCCGTGACGGAGTGGGAATTCATCGTATTTAAGGATGACAGTTCGATTAACGCATTTGCCATGGCCGGCGGGAAGGTCGGCGTATTCACCGGATTGTTCAAAGTAGCTCAAAACGATGCCGACTTGGCTGTTGTCCTAGCCCACGAGATTGCCCACGTGGCCGCCAAACACATCAACCAGAGGCTTTCTCAGCAAAAACTTATGGGCATCGGACAGTTGGGCCTGCTGATAGGGACGAGCGGCCAGGGAAGAATGGCGCAGGGAGCCGTTCTCAATGCATATGGTCTGGGGACTCAACTTGGGGTTGCACTGCCTTTTAACCGCGGTATGGAAACCGAGGCGGACTATATTGGGCTGATGTATATGGCTCGTGCCGGGTATGATCCAAATGTCGTGATCGATTTCTGGTTGCGGCTTGATGCGGAATCAGCCGGGGAACCCGCGCCGCCGGAATTTCTCTCCACCCATCCGTCGCATGCCACGCGTATGCAACACCTGCGAGAGATATTGCCTCAGGCGGTTTCGGAATACGAGTACTACAAGAACTTGCAGTATCTGAAATAGATTCAGGTTGCCGCTTGTAAATGTTGGTGGATCAGTGCTTTTCCGTGTGGCCCGAAGGGGGTCGATGATATTTTGTTTGAATCGCGATTGCCACCGCCGTTATAATCCGGAACCGCATCGCCAACTATGTTTGATATTACGGCGGCAATAAAAGAATACATCCGGCACTCCAGTGTTTCCGCTGACCCGGCTTACAGGGAAGGAATGGAGGGCGCCCGTGAATATATTTCCGGTTTATTGGCCGGTCTGGGGTTTGCCGTGGAATCAATAAAGACCCCTCTGCATCCGGTCGTTTTAGCCGAGCGCGGCGGTGATCCGAAATGGCCACATGTAATAGTGTATGGACACTACGACGTACAGCCCCCCGATCCTCTCGAACTCTGGACTTCGCCCCCCTTCGATCCAGTCATTCGCGGCGGCCGATTGTATGGACGCGGAGCCGCCGACAACAAGGGGCCCCAAATGGTGCATGTGGCGGCGGTTGTCCGGCTGCTGGAAAAATATCCCGATTTGCCGTTGCGCCTGACTTTTCTCATCGAAGGCGAGGAAGAGATTGGCAGCCCTAGCTTTTCAGGATTTCTGGAGCATTACAGTGAGCGCCTTAATGGGGATTTCGTACTCTTGTCCGATACTCTCAGTCCCGGCACCGAGCAAATCGCCATCACCACCGGGCTGCGCGGAATCGTATGCATCGAAGTAAAATTGACCGGCCCTAAAATGGACCTGCATTCGGGCATTCACGGCGGGGCGCTTCTCAACCCGATCCAGGCGCTCGCGGGTCTTTGCGCATCCCTGCATACGCCCGATCGACGGGTCAATATAGAGGGCTTTTACGAGGACGTGGCGGAACCCCTCGATTGGGAACGGGAGGAACTGACCCGGCTCGGGAGCGATATGCGAGAATATGCCGATTTTTTGGGTGTGCAGGAATTTTTCACGGTCAAAGGATATTCACCCTTTGAAGCGACGCGGTTTGCGCCGACCATTGATTTCAATGGAATTGGCGGAGGATACCAGGGCGAAGGTTCCAAGACCATTATTCCCGGCACAGCCTTCGCCAAGATAAGTTGCCGCCTTGTGCCCAATCAAAAACCGGAAAAGATTCAGCAACTCCTTGTGCAGACACTACGTGAACGCTGCCCTGCTCAAGTCAATCTCGACATTGATCTGGGCCATTGCGGCTCTCCCTACCTTGTGGTTCCTCCAGGGAAAGATAACACACCTGCAGACCAGTCACCCGTGCTCAACCAGGCTTTTCGCTCCGCTCACGACTCTATCCTCGAGGCCTTCGGCAAGCCCCCGGTCTATCTTCGCGAGGGTGGTAGTGTGCCGATCATCGCCGACCTCAAGCGCGTGGCAGGTCTCGACTCTCTCATGATCGGTATGTTTACGACGCAGGACAATCTGCACGCCCCGGACGAAAGCGTGCATATCGGCATGCTTGAAAAAGGCGTAGAAGCTTCCATGGGCATCCTGGCAAACTTGGCAGGGGTTAACGCTGATTGACAATTCAGCTACTTTAGACGCCCCTCCTGGTACTGGATCAGGGCGGTCAGGAATTGCGTGTCGGCTTCAAGTTGCCCACACTCCTCAACGGCAGCCAGGGTAAGTTCCCGGGCCTTGGATCGGGCCTTTTCCAAACCATGGATTCTTACGTAGGTATTTTTTTCACTATTGACGTCCAGCCCCGTCGTTTTGCCCAGCGAGGCGCTGTCGCTTGTGGCATCGAGAATGTCATCGATTATCTGGTAGGCCAATCCAAGATTGCGTCCCACGGCTAGTATCTGGTCGTGGACATGTGGCCCCGCATCAGTCAGGCGCAGGCCCATTGTTAGCGCGGCCGTGATCAGGGCTGCCGTCTTGTGGCAGTGGATGTAATCCAACTGTTCCTCCGAGATAGTGGTTCGCTCAGCCAGGATATCTTCCATTTGACCGCCGATAAGATTTCGGCTGCCGGCTGCCTCACTCAAATCGCGCAGAAGCGCGACCGCCACTGACGGTTGATCGCCATAAGCATCCCCAAGTATGTAGAATGCGTGGGTGAGCAGGGCGTCTCCGGCCAGAATAGCGGTCGATTCGTCAAATTCCACATGGCAGGCAGGACGGCCCCGGCGCAGACTGCTGTTGTCCAGGCCGGGTAGATCATCGTGGATGAGGGTGTAGGTGTGCAGGCACTCGAGGGCTGCAGCGGCGGGATCGGGATCAGTCCGGGAGGGAAAGAGGTCATGGGCGGCCAGCAGCAATACCGGCCGGAAGCGTTTGCCGCCGGCCTTGAGAGAATAACGCATCGCCTCGTGAATACGAGCGGGGCGTGCGTCGGCCGCGGGTAGCCATTGTTCGAGGGCGGATTCCGCACGTTGTCTGTAACTGTCTAGTATTGCGTCAAAGTTCATATGTCGTATGATAGACACTAGTATTTATTTCTTTAAATTAACTGTAGATTCCGATACATAAAAGTAGATTATTCCATTCGTTCCAACAGTAAATCCAATGCGCGATATCGAACAAGTATGCCGGAAGATTTTTTCCGACCCAGAAATTGTCACGAAATTCCTGATCGGCGGCCTACTCAGTTTCATTCCAATAGTTAATATTCTTGTCCTCGGCTATCTGTATCGATACGGGCAGCAGGTGCGCGATCGGGACGATTTGATCTTGCCGGAGTGGGGAGACTGGCAGCAGTTGATAATTGACGGATTACGGTTCCTGGTAATACTGGCGCTGTTTTTCGCGTTGCCGGTGGCATTGGGCTGGCTGCTTTCAGGAATGTTGATTCTGGTCCTGGGATTGATGGGCCTGGGCGTTCTGGCCTATGTTCCGCTGGGTTTGGCTCTTTTTGTGTCGCCTCCCCTCACAGTGGGGGCGCTTTACCAATACCAGTGTCGCCGGAAATTTGAAGACCTGGCCCGTCTGGATGTCTTGATTGGAATGATGAAAGCAGGTTTGTCTCACATGATATTACCAGCCTTGGCCTTTGCCGGATTGCTGATGGTGGGGGCTCCGCTCTTCGGATTTGCTTTTTTTCTTGGTTTTATAGTTATAATCGCCCACTATACCTCGGTATTCCTTCACCTTGAAAAGGAAGGAAAAATAGCTCCGGGCTGATCCATTTCTCATTTAGCATATGCCGACTTACGACTACATTTGTAAATTCTGCGACAATGAGATTGAGATATTCCAATCCATGTCCGACACGCTTTTGAAGAAGTGTCCAAGTTGCAACCGTATGGGTTTGCGGCGCCTTATCGGCGCTGGAGCGGGTATAATTTTCAAAGGGAGCGGTTTCTATGAGACCGATTATAAAAGGTCCGCCAATAATTCAGTGAAGACCTCTTCCGAGAACGGCGATTCCGCAGAAAAACCCGCAGCCGAAAAATCCAAAACGACCGACAAGAAAACTAAAACAAAAACAACCTCCAAAACTCAGGAGTAAACCCACCATGGCCAATAAAGAAGAATACAACCCGAGTGCTGCCGCAATCTACGGTGCCGCTTTTTTCAGCGTCCTATTAGGGCTGATTGGGGCCGTCATCAACCTCACCGCTACTGCAGTGACCTCAGTGCCGAAACTTCCCGATGAAGATAAAATTGATACCACAGCCGTTTATTTTGTGAAAGGCACCGAAAGAAAAGGCTCCGGCTGGAAAAACAAACGAGCATCCTTCGCCGGCGGCCGTAAAGGAACCGTATCGGTATCCGAAGGCGAACTTAATGTATGGGCGCGCGCAACTTTCAAACCCAAACCCAAGGCCGAGAAGGAACCGGGCAGCTCTTTACTTGGGATAAGGGTTATACCTTCGCCCCCAAACTTCAAAATCGAGGGAGACTCCCTGCAAATAGCCTCTGTTATAAATATTCCCTTGGTCGGCAAATCCCGCAGTTTCATGTATCAGGTCAAAGGATCATTTAAGGAGAAAGGCGGAGTTCAAGTCTTTGTACCCTCCAAAAGCTCCATCGGCAGTTGCCCCATCCCCGTGCTCTCCAGATTCTTTTTCAATTTCCTGGCGGGCAGCTTCTACGAGCACGATGAATACGCTTCCCTTAACCCCTCCTGGGCGAAGCTCGGCTCCCTCACACTCAAGGAATCAGAACTGGTCCTCGCAGTCCAATAGGGACCAAAGACCGTTTATCCTCATCCTCTCCCTCATAATCTTTTCCGTTCCTGCTTTCCTCATTTCCTGTGTTCCCGAGTTAAATTTTTCTCTTCCTGATTTATTTTTTATCTTTTGAGTCGTCGGGCGGTTCTGTAGCCGGCGGGGTAGTGAGTATGGGCGCCTGGAGTCCGCGAGAGTATTCGGAAAATTCCTGGGATTCCGGGGTGGTGCGAAGGGCGTATTGGACCATGCCCATTCTGGAGTCGAGGTTGTCGAGTTGGGAGACGAATACGGCTTCCGGGGTGGCGGCCGGGGCGGCTGCGCCCCATTGCATTTCGCCTTGGTGGCTGAGGATTATGTGCTCTAGTCTTTCCAGCAGGTCGGGGTCGAGTTTGCCGTGGATGCCTGCTTTGCGAATAAGCCGGTAACCCAAAACGACGTGTCCTTGCAAGATGCCTTTGCGGGCGCGCTTTGTGGCCAGGTCGGCCGTGTATTCCGCGGTCTTACCGACATCATGCAGTATGACGCCGGCCATGGCCAGGTCGGGGTTTACTTCGGGGTAAAGGGGGAGTAGTGCTGCGCAGGCGCGCGCGGTGTGGACAGTGTGTTCAAGAAGTCCTCCCCGGTAGGCATGGTGCATCATTATACCCGCCGGGGCGGAGCGGAATTTACCGCCAATTTCTTTCATGACGGAGAGGACAGTCTCTCGCAATTTCTCATGCTTTATTTGTGCAATAAAGGCGTTGAGTTCCTTCCAAAGCGCTTCCGGGTCTTCGTTGGAGGTCTCAACCAGGTGATTGAGCAGGGTGGGGGAGTCCAGTTCATCTTCGAGAACGGGTTCGGCGAAAGTGATGCGGGGGGAAAATCGGTCATTGTAATAATCGGTGTGTCCCTGAACTTTTACGGCGGTGCCGATTGAGACGTCTTTAAAGAAAAGGAAGTTAGCCGAGTCGCTGAAACACACGATATGGAAGGAGCCGGTTTTATCTCCGAGTTCTACGGAGAGATAGTCGGAGCCGTTTTTGGCAATTTTCTCAGCGACAATTCTCACCAGGTAGATGCTCTCGAAGGGCAATTTCTGGTTGGCGGGATGCTTTTTCAGGGCGGCCACGGTGACCAGTGTGGAGTCGTCGGATGCCATGGTGTGTGAGTAGTGATAGAGGTGGGAAGTGTTTTATTTATCCTATTTTGCCTGGAGTTCAATCCCTCAATATCAGTGACAGGTCGGGTCCACCTTAGAATTTTCCATCAGAGCAACAACCAGGAACCGAGGCTCAGGAAAATGAAAAAGCCGGCGATATCGGTAAGGGTGGTTAAAAATATGGAGGAGCCTTGGGCGGGGTCGTAATTGAATTTTTTAAGAAGCAAGGGAATTGTGGCACCTGCCAGTCCTGCAAGTCCCATATTCAGAATGATTGCGGCAAAAACAACCAGGGAAATTTTAACATCGCGCAAAACCAGGTAGGTGACCAGGCCCGCCAGTAATCCGATCAATGAGCCGTTAATCAGGCCCATGGTCAATTCCTTTCGGCAGAGGCGGCCGGCGTCGTTGAGGTGAACTTCTCCCAGGCTCATGCTTCGTATTGCCACAGCCAATGCCTGGCTGCCCGTGTTGCCTCCCATGCTGGCAATGACGGGCATGAGAACGGCCAACATAGCTAGCTGTTCAATTTGTTCGGCAAACATGTAAACAACTCCGGCAGCCAGGAAAGCGGTCAGCAGGTTTACCTGCAGCCAAGGGCGCCGCCGCCGCATACTGTAAGTAATTTCGTCGTGTATGCTTTCATCGGCGCCTGCACCGACAAGTATCTGTATATCTTCGGTAGCTTCATCCTGGAGAATATCGACCACGTCGTCGTGTGTTACCATGCCCAGCAATTTCCCATCGGCATCGACTACAGGAAGAGCAAGCAAGTTGTGTTCGGCCAAGGACAAGGCGACCTCTTCGCGGTCCATACCGGGTGAGCACTTTCCTTTTACATGGGAGTTCATGATATCTTCAATTTTCTGATCGGGCTTGGCCAGAATCAGATCCCTCATGGCAACGATGCCCTGTAGAAGGTATTCCTGATTTACTACGTAAATCACGTATATCTGCTCGGCCTCCTCGTAGAAGCGTCGGATTTGTTCTATGGCCTGGTCCACGGTCATTTCCGGTGCGATTGTGGCGCATTCAGGGGTCATTACTCCGCCAGCGGTCTCCGGGTCGTAGCTAAGTAGCGATTCGACAGTTTTAGCGGTATCGGACTCAAGTTTGCCCATCAGCCGGGAGCGGTCGGGTTCTTCGAGTTCGGCCATAACGTCGGCCGCGTCATCCGGTTCTAATTCTTCTAGAATATTCAGTGCGCGGGGTTCACGCATGGCCGCCACGACTTCGGCGGAATCCGGAGCATCCATTTCGGCCAGGATGTCGGATGCTTCTTCATCCGGCAGCAGACGCAGGACGGTGCGCCGCTCGTCAACATCGAGGCGCTCCAGAAAACTTCCTACCGCCGCCGGAGAGGAGGCGATGAGCCGGCCTGGCTCGAGATTATCGAAGCGGTCCCTTGGCCAGGCCAGTAGATCCTCGAGGGAATACTCTGCGGGAATGGTTTTAGATGATTTAGTCGGTTTATCCATACTTACTCCTGGCAGAAGGTTAGCGTCATTTTCAAAATGGCTGATAATGGCAGGACGGCGGTTTGGCAATGAGTCACTGAGCCGCCTGTCAAGAAGGTCTTTGGTTATGAATATTTTTTAACAAGTGAAGTAAATTCCCCGAACTTCGGATGGCCGGCTCCATTCAGGATGCTGTAAAAAACCGTTTCGGAGGGCAATACATGACAGCCGGTACGGGTTCGCAGAAAACCCAGGGCGGAACGGCCGTCCTCAGGCCTGCGGCAGCCGACACAATCCTCCAGCACCGTTACTGACAAACCTTTTTCAACGGCTTCAAGCGATGTCTGGTAAACACAGATCGGGGTTTCCAGGCCGGCTATCAGCAGGTGCTCGATGCCCTCATCGCACAGGCAGGAAAGCAGGCCATCTGCCTGCAGGGCGGAAAAAGAGGTCTTGGCGAACACCCTGGCCTCCGGGATTAGCGCCTTTAACTGCCCCATGACAGGACCGAGCTTCTCGGGAACTTGCTCTGTGTAAAGAACCATGATGTTCAGCAGGAGAGCGGCCTCGGCGGCGAACCGGCAGCGATCAACCAACGCCGGGGCGCCAGCGACCGATTTTAAAAACACCTCCTGCATGTCCAGGACGAGGAGAGCGGTCGCGAGAACTCGATTATCGGGTTGGGTTGCAGACATGGGAGCAGGAAGAAATAGTGATTGTTCAAAATTGAAATTGATTTTTTACGGCCGTCCGTGGTTTGCTTATACGAGGCACTAATGAACAGGCAAAACAAAAAATGGATTGGCAAGTAAAGCCCGCCGGCCGGTTATCCCAAATATCCGGGGAGGCATTCAGGCCCGGCCAGAAGATAATCAGCTATATCTACAAAGACGAGGGCAACGACCTTCGGCGCTTGGACTTGCTTGCCACCGAAGCTGACCATTTTACCGTGCCCGGATCGATTCTGGGCTGGTGGACGCAAGTGGTTAAAGACCAGGAAGACGAGGCGGAGGCCCGGAGACGGGCCATCGAAACTTCCGAGGGCCTCTTCCATTCGCTATTTGAAGAGGGAGCGGTTTGCGCGGAGGAAAGTGAAGCGCTTAAATTTCTGCTCGCCATAATGCTGGAGCGCAAACGCATACTGAAGCGTTGCGGCAAGCCGGCTGCCGGGGAACCCCAACGCTACCGGCACTCGAAGAGCGGGGAGGAATTCGATGTTCCGCAGGTCGATCTCACTGCCTCCACCGTTTTAAAAATCCAGGAGCAGCTAAGGGACGTAATTTAAAGAACGCTCCTTCTCTATGGAGCTTCCAGTCTCGCAACCGCCTGTCCCGCGACTGCGGTGGCGGGACCACCAAGGTTTGGGCAACAGACCTTCAGGAATTGTTTTCCGTCGGAGCGGGTGGGGGAGATATTTTATTTTCCTCGGCCTGGCTTGGCTCGGCCGGTGTTTCCGGTGGGGACGTTGTTACCGGTTTGACCGGCGTTTGCGCTTGGGCGGGACTATCTTCAGTTTCGATTGCTGCTTTAATATCATCCTCGATTTCGGTTGAGGCCTTTTTAAACTCCTTGATAGACTTGCCCAGGCCCCTGGCGAGTTCGGGCAGCTTTTTCGGTCCGAAAAGAAGGAGAATAACGAAGAAAATGATCAGCAACTCGGTTGTGCCAATCCCTTGTAAAAACCCTAGCGTTGTGGACTGTAGTAATGCATTCATTTGCAAGGAATATTAATTCACAAGCCGGGCATATGTAAACAGCAAAATATGGGGTCTGTTACCGCAGCGCGATCTTGGCCGAATTCAGGCACGTCTCTGGGATATTTCCAGTTGGCGGCTGGCGTTGTCGGGCTCGAAAAATCCGTGTAGTTGCCTGATCCGGGTTGGATGGCGCATCTTGCGAAGCGCCTTGGCCTCTATCTGGCGTATACGCTCGCGCGTGACATTGAATTGGTGGCCGACCTCTTCGAGTGTTCGGCTGTAGCCGTCCACCAGGCCGAAACGCAGGGAGAGTACCCGGCGCTCGCGGTCTGTGAGGCTGCCTAGCACATCCATAATTTTTTCGCGGAGCAGGCTGAATGCGGTCATATCGTAGGGGTTCTCGGCGCCCTTGTCTTCGATGAAGTCGCCGAAATTGGTATCGTCGCTGTCACCCACGGGGCTTTGTAGTGAAATGGGCTGCTGGGCCATTTTCATGATGGACTGGACGCGGTCGACGGACAATTGCATTTCATCTGCAACTTCCTCCGGGGTTGGCTCGTGGCCGAGTTCCTGGAGGAGTTGCTTTTGTATTTGCATGACCTTGTTGAGATTCTCGATCATGTGAACAGGGATGCGGATGGTGCGAGCCTGGTCGGCGATTGAGCGGGTAATGGCCTGTCGAATCCACCAGGTTGCATAGGTAGAAAACTTGTAGCCGCGCCTGTATTCGAATTTTTCCACAGCCTTCATCAGGCCCATATTGCCTTCCTGGATCAAGTCGAGGAAGGAAAGCCCGCGATTGGTGTATTTCTTTGCGATACTGATGACCAGGCGCAGGTTGGCCTCCACCATTTCTGTTTTAGCCTGGTGGGCATTGCGCATGCCCTTGCGCACATCCTTGACTACCTGATTAAAAACCGTTGGGGCCAAGCTGAGCTGATTTTCGATTTGTTTGAGGCGAGATTGAATCTTTCTTGTGTTGATCGTCTTATGGCGTTTGCTTTTTGCCATTTTAGCCAGCTCGAGTGTTTCCAGCAGTTCGTCGTTTTCCCCGATCAGTGGTTCGAGGCCGTATAAGTACTCCTCGAAGATTTTCAACTTGAAACAGAATTTCCTGAATATCGGCCTGAGTGTTGACTGGTATTTTAGAAAGCGGGTATTGGCTCGTTTTTGATTAGAGGCGGATGTGGCCTTTCGAATTGACACCCAGGCTCTGTCCATACGCTCCTGGATTTTTTCACATTCCGCAATATGCTTTGGCAGATTCTTGAAGTATTGCTCGCGGCTCTCGACTTTTTTGTCCAGCACGACACGGTCGAAGCGGTCTTCGCGGCGAAGCAGCTTGCGGGCCAGCTCGATCTGGAAGCTGGTCGTAAAGGCCACCGCGAACAGTTCGTTTTGGACCTTTAGTTCCGCGGCTTCGATGCGCTTGGAAATGGCCACCTCCTGTTCCCTCGTCAGCAAAGGCACTTGCCCCATTTGTTTCAGGTACATGCGCACCGGGTCGTCAAGTATATCGAGGTGTGAACTCTTCAGTTCCTCCTCGGAATGTTCCCGAAGGCGTTGCAGGTACATATCGACATCTCCTTCGTCGATGATGTCGATCTCCAGGTTTTGCAAAATGGTAATGACGTTCTCTATATCCTCCTGGTTGTCCACGCTCTCCGGGAGGGCCTTGTTAATGTCCTTGAAGGTGAGGTAGCTCTGGCCCTTGGACAGTTTGATCAACTGCCTTATTTTTTCATTAATCAGCGCTTTGGCCTTGGCTGATCTTTTTGGGCTCCCGGCCTTCTTCGTGGCAGGCGAAGGCTTGGCCATGCCCGTTTTTTTAGGCGCAGGAGCCTTTTTCTTTCCAGTGGTTTTACTGGTCCTGGTGGATGATCGAACAGCGGAGGATTTTCTGATTGGTTTCTTAATGACTGTAGGCATAAGTAGTTAAGGTGTTCTTGATTAACAGCGTTAATCCCTGTAGATTCCCTCAAGATTGGGAAATTTGAATGGCGGGAAGGGTTTTTTCAAGACGACGCAGCTCAATCTGTTTTCGCTGCAAGTGTGCAAACTCTGATGAGTCTTTGGGCAGGTTCTGAATTTGCAAGCCAATGCGGTTTCTGCGTTCTCTGACGTATTTCTCGAAAAGAGCGCGAAGGCAGGAATTTGCCACCTTTACCGGTTCTTCGAAATCCAATTTTTCCGTAAGAATAGCGTAAATGCAGTTTTTTTCCTCTTCGTTTTCCAGCAGGGTATCAATTTTATCAGTGCCTTCCCAAAGACCTTCTTTAATGTCGGCCAGAAGACGACATAGAACTATACCATGCAATAATGATTTGTCAACCCATTCGATATCAATGGCTTTTGCTATTGGCTCGGCCAGCCAATCGTAATGGAGAAGGCATAATAATAACTCATATTCCGAAGTTGTCAACCTTCTATTAACATTTTCCGTCTCCGGAGCCTCCCCGGACTCCCGGTTCTGAAACCCGAAACGGCGCGCCTTGCGATGGAGGAATTTCCGAAAATCGTCCCTTGTTGCCCTGCTGTCGCTACCAACCAAATTAATGGCTTCACCGAGGTATTCCTCGCGGGCGATGGCCGAGTCGCATTCCGAAAGAATCTCGAATATGTTGGACAAGATTTCCGACATTTCCCGTGCAGTGGGGGCGGCTTCCGGCATAAGGGAGCGCACGGCAAATTCCATGGCCGACAGTGCCCGGCCCTTCAATTGCTGCCAGGCCTCCAGTCCGCCATCGGCCAGGAGGGTGTCGGGATCCACCCCGGAGGGCATTTCCAGAAACCGCACTTCATGCCCCGTTTTCATTGCGAGCGGCAAAAGGCGCAGTGCGGCCTTCTGTCCTGCGGTATCACCGTCGAGCACGCAGTCGATCCGGGTGGCAAACCGCTTGAGCAAGATCAGTTGCGCCTCGGTAACAGCGGTTCCCTGTGGGGCCACTGCGTTTTTTATGCCGACTTGGAAACAGCGCAAGGCGTCCAATTGTCCTTCCACCAGGACAAATGAGGGCCGGTCTTTGTCGAGGTGCAAGCGAGCGCGTTCAAGCCCGAATACAATTTTGCCTTTGTGGAAAATCGGAGTTTCAGGTGAATTGATGTATTTGGCGTCGCGTGAGGGGTCATCGCCGGGTGTAAGGTCGAGTTTGCGCGCGGTGAAGGCGGTGACCTGCCCCTGGTTGTTGCGGATGGGCACCATTAGTCGGCCGCGGAAGCGCGGTCGGAATCGTAGAGGGTCTGTATCATTATCGCGTGTGTAAAAGAGCCCGCATTTTTTTAGCGCCTCAAGGCTAAAACCTTTTTTCGCCAGCAGGCGGTTCAATGGGTGACTATCGGGCGGGGAGAAACCGATTTGAAATTCATCGGCCAGTTCGAGCGGAAACTTCCGTTGCACGCTCCAGTAGGTGCGTACGGACTCGGCCTGTTCCGAGGCTTCCCGGAAACAGCGGTGGTAGTAATCGCAGGCTTGCTCGTGAATGTCGAATAGCTCGCGCGCCAGTGAACGTGATTCGGTTGCTCCGCCGCCCGATTCGTATTCAAGGGGGATTTGAAATCTTTCGGCCAGTGTCTCGACCGCCTCGGAAAAATTGAGGTTTTCATGAAGTTGCAGGAAGCGGATGACATCTCCGCCCTGGTTGCTGGAAAAGCAGAAAAAGACGTTTTTGTCGGGATTTATGTAAAATGACGGAGTCTTTTCCTGGGAAAAGGGACTGAGGCCGCGCATTTGGTTACCGGATTGCTTGAGAGCGACTACTGGGGAAACAACAGCCTCGATCCTGACTTGTTGTCTGATTTGCTCGATGCTATTGCGCGCGATCATTGGCATAACGACCTTACTTGTTCAGTGGAGTTTTCAACGCTGCGAGAGCGCTTTCAGTTCGGCTTCGGCCGCGGCTCGATCGGGGTGATTGTTCGAAACGATTTTGAGAAAATCACGGTAATGCGCAGTGGCACGCCGCCGATTGCTCATTATCGTATTATATGCGCGGGCCATTTCCAGAGTAATTTCGGGGCTGTTCGGGAAAATCTTTTTTGCCTGGGAAAGTTCGTTGAAGAAACGTTTCGGGGTTTGGGTCTGCTGGGTCAATTGGAGATATTGGAGGGTGTAGAAAAGATTAGCCGGGTCGCGGCGGATCGCTACAAAGCTCATCTTCCGGGCTATAAGCGGCTGGTTGTCGAACAGGTAGGTATCGGCCAATTCGGACCAGGCTTTGGCGGAGCGGTCATCGATATTGAGTAATGCGCGGTATTTTTTAATAGCATCCGGATATTGCCCTGATTCCTTGTGTCTGCGTGCTTGTGACAGCAATATTCGAGGATTTTTTGAAATAGGGACGGCGGTCTCAAGAGCGGGTTCACGGGTTCTGTCGATGATGATGCTCGACTCCGCAGGCTGGGGGACTGGTTCGGTTGCCATAGGTTCCACATTTGCTGAAAATTCTGACTTTTCGGCTTCTCTTTGTGCCTCTGCGGCATGCATGCTCAGGTCGGTTGCCACTTGTTCCTGTTGTGCCAGTTCCAGTGCAAGCTCATCTTGCTGCATGCGCCATTGTTTCAATTCCAGACGCTTCGAGGCCAGGGGTGAGAGATCAAGGCGGTCAGGATGATCCTCATCGAGCTTTTTCACCAGGGTCTCCGCGGTATTGAAATCCTTTTGATTGATTGCGAGTTTGAGGAGCCCGAGCAGTGCCGTATCTCCGGCACCGTCTTCCAGATGCAGGGCGGCCTGATACCAGCTTTCGGCCTGCGGTCGGTTGTCGACCTGGTCGAAGAGCGTGCCCAGACGCACCGCGATTTCTCCACTGGCTTGAAGTCGATAGCTCTCCAGGTAAGCATTTATGGCGGCATTTATATCTTCCATCTCTTGTTGGAGTTCACCGAGGGTTTTCCAAACGGAGGCGTCCTCGGGTGAGGATTCAAGGTAAAGATGGTATTGGCGTGCGGCGCTGTGGGGATCGTCCGCCAACCTGTGTGATTGAGCGGCATAGAGGAGGAATTCCCTGTGGATTGGGGAGACATGGGCTGCCCTGGCGAAATAACGTGCCGCCAAAGCATGGTTCTGCTTTTCGGCATACAGAAAGCTGAGAGATTCAAGCACCTCGATGCGGTTTGGGAACTTGGTATCAAGGGTATGCAGGAGATTTATCGCTTGTGCTGGATGTCCGGCCTCCAGATGTTGATTGACCAATCGAAGTGATTCTTCGAGAGTGAGCTCCGGTTCTGCGCAACCCGGAAAAACCATGCTGGCTACAAGCAGGAACAAAACCGGCCGGCATTTTTCCAAATATTTTATCATGCCCCGTGGTTGTTAATTTCCGCATCCTCTTACAGACTGTCAAGGTTGTATCATGAAATTACTCGTCGCTGCACTGTTCACTTTTTCGGTATCTGTCCTTGGAGCGGCTGGCGGTATTTGGGGACTCGATGACGACCGGGAGGATTTCACGAGCATGGTTTGGGAATACGCCTTGCCCGGTTTCGGCGACGGTGCTTATCAGGCCGGGGTCAAGGCTTTATTTCGCAGTTTTGAGGAGAGTACCGGCAAATTCCTTGCTCCGGGCTCGGAAGGAAAGGTCGGGATCAAGATTTACACAAATTCCGGCCGGGGTTTGTCGACGCCGAGGCCGCTAGTCAAAGCCGTTATCGGGGAGTTGGTGAATCGGGGCTATAAGCGCCGGCAGATATTCCTTCTCGACGTCGAGGAATTCAAATTACGGGATAGCGGATATATCTCTCCTCTGAGCGACCGGCAGCGAGGGGATGTATTTGACGGGGTTCCCGTTTACATACTGGACAGCGCCGACCACTTCGATCCCGTCTGGTATTATGAAAGCCCCTTGCCTGCCATGAGCCAGCTGGCAACCAGCGCCGAACTCTTTGGCTCTTTCGGGGGCGAAACGTTGCCCGATGAACGCAAAAGCTTCCTGGCAAAGCCCCTGTTAACCGACGTGGATTTCTGGATCAATATTCCGATGGTGACCGACCATCCAACCATGGGCATCAACGGCGCCCTGGTCAACGCCACCCTCTGGAACATCGGCAATCGCAACCGTTTTTTCGTCAGCCCGGCCAACGCCCCAATCGCCGTGGCCGAAATCGCTGCAATCCCCGAATTGGCTTCCGGTTGGGCTATGACCCTGGTGCCCCTCGAACGTTACCAGTTCATCGGCGGACCGGTATTCAACTCACTTTATACCCGGTCGGAATCCCTTTTGTGGATGAGCGTCAACCCCGTCATACTAGATGCCCTCATGCTGCGACGCGTAAATAATTATCGTCGCTCCTTGGGCTTCCCTGTCATTTCCGATAATCTGCCACTGCTCAATTACGCCGAAAGTCTGGGCATTGGATCCCGCGACCTCAGTCGCATCCAGTGGATTCGCTTTCCCTGAACAGACCATCAAAGTTTTCAAGCAGCGCCCTTTACTCACAGCAGAAACAACTTGAACTTTAGTAAAAAAACGCATAGAAAAGAACTGATAACTCTCGCCGATTATCTGCAGGCCATGTGCCTCTAAACTATATCCCCGCTTTCCGCTAATCTATCAACCCTTTCCCTATTAACATGCGTCTCGACCAATTTCTCTCAAAGTCTCGCATCATAGAGATAAAGAGCGAAGACCTGAAAGGGGCTTTGCGGGAATTACTGGCGGCGGCAATGGTACGGAACAAGGAAAGGTTGCCGACAAGGCGCCTGCTCAAGGAATTGCTGGAACGCGAAATGTCCATGACCTCCTACCTTGGAAATGGAGTCGCCCTGCCTCACACACGTCTTAAAATGAAGAGGCCTTACATTTTCGCGGTGGGTCGCTGTCCCCACGGCATTTTCTATAACGGCATGCCGGAATATAATGAGGTGAGGCTCCTTTTCCTGCTTCTGGCTTCAGAGGACGACAAGAATTACCTGAACGTCCTGGCCTCTCTGGCCCGCCTCTTTAACGAGGAATCGGTGGTCCACCATATACTGGCCGCTCCTGGCCTTCCGGCATTTCGTGAGCGGGTTTACCAGGGATTTGGGAAGCTGCTGGCCAAGCCGAAGCGAACGCAGATTCGTTTCAACCGCCTCTTCTTCATGGAAGCCGAAAAAGTGGCCAAGGATACAAACTGCTCCGCCATTTTAATATTCAGCGACACCTTTGCCGGAAGTATAGCAGTTACCCATTCCTTTCCCAATTACCGCACAGTGATCGTTTCCCGTTCTGCCTCCGGCTTGCACAAGTATCATAAAAACATTGAAGCCACTATCGAGGTGCGTTCCTACGCCAAGACCCGGCTGTCGCAATTGCGCAGCGCTATTATCATCGGTTTGACGCGAGGTATCTTCAAACATGACGACCGGATCTGTTGTCTCGGCGGTCTGCCTTCCAGCAACCAACTCGACACTTTGGTCGTCGTCGACATCGAGCAGGAATTCCAATCCGTGCTCACACGTGACGCGGAATTGCTGCCCCCTTCGGTAAAAGTCGAGGTCATAGAAAGAATGCTGGCCATTGCCACTGAACTTTCCGTGGAAAAGCGGGAAGGCCGCTCAGTCGGGGGCCTTTTCGTCATCGGGGACACCGAGAAGGTCAAAGCCCTGTCCAAGCCCCTGGTGTTAAATCCATTCTACGGCTATAACTCCGAAGACCGCAATATCCTCAACCCATTCATGGATGAAACCATCAAGGAACTGTCCGCAATCGACGGCGCCTTCATCATCCAAGGCGACGGGGTCATTGATTCGGCAGGCACCCACCTGCACGCCCCGGCGGAATTCTACCATGATTTGCCCGGTGGTTTCGGCGCCCGCCATACGGCCGCCGCCGCTATGACCCGTGCCACCAATTCGATAGCGATCGTAGTTTCTGCGAGTTCGAGCCAAGTCACCATATTCCGTAGAGGCGTAATGCTCCCGCTGTTGGAAAAACCCCTCTCCAGTTAGCAGCAGCGGTGCCGGGGCTGTCAGCTTTTCTTCGCCTGTGGAATATTAAATATCCGGAATCGAAAAAAAGGTTGCGTCCCTTCACGTAGATCATATTTTGCCGTTTTCCAATTAAATCTGATATGGCGAGAGATCACATAATCCTGGAATGCACGGAAGCCCGCAAGGAGGGAAAACCGGTTTCGCGTTACATGACCACGCGCAACAAGAAATTGCAGCAGGGCAAGATCGAAAAAAAGAAGTATAACCCCCACTTGCGCCGCCATACCATCCACCGCGAAGTCAAATAGAACTGGCGCAATCCCGCAACTGCGGGACCCCGCCACCGCGGGGCTCAACCTGATTCGGGTAACAGACCCTTCGAGCCGCTCCCAATTACGTTGTCTTTCTGCGATCAGCTCGCCAATGGTCGCGATGTTTCCTGATCCACTGAAGCAAGGCTCGCTCGAAACCAATGTCGTGGCCGACTTTTTCCGATTCCAGCCACTTGTGCTTCAGGATTTCATCGCGTTCAGCAAGAAATTCCTGGTACAAACTAGAGCGGTTGGCCAAGTCTTGAACGGCCTCTTTGGAAGAGCGGTGGGTTTTCATCTCAGCGGGTGCTGACTAGATTGAATTCCACAACATAGCTTGCAACAGATGGTGAAAATCCAATCCTTACTTTCTGAATAATATCAGATAAAAAATTATTTTAAAGAAAAATAATTATTCTTTTTCGGAATCCTCGCCCAGGGAAAACTTGTCCGCAATTTTGACGGCGATTTCCCGAAAAACCTTTGCCGCCGTGCTTTCAGGAGCGCCCACAACCACCGGAATTCCGCGGTCGCCCCCTTCCCGTATTTGCGAGTCCAGGGGCACTTGGCCCAATAGTTCCGTGCCCAAGTCGGCTGCCGTCTGTCTGCCGCCGCCTTCTCCGAATGGATAGCTGCGTTCGGCAGTTCCCTTTTCTTCGAAGTAGCTCATATTCTCGGCTACACCGATCAATGGCACGTTCACCTTTTCAAACATCCTGGCACCGCGCCGAGCCACGTTGACGGCCACCGCTTGCGGGGTTGTAACGATGATGACTCCGTCCAGCACAATTGTTTGCACCACCGAAAGCTGGGCGTCTCCGGTTCCCGGTGGGAAGTCCACAATGAGTATGTCCAGCTCTCCCCATTGCACATTGTTGACGAACTGCGAGATGGCTTGGGAAACCATCGGACCGCGCCACACCACAGGGGTTTGTTCGTCAATCAATAATCCCATCGACATGACACGTATCCCGAAGTTTTCCAAGGGCTGAATCTTGTCATCCTTAATATCGGGCCGAGCGTCGATACCGATCATTAACGGTACGGTGGGGCCGTAGATATCGGTGTCCATGATGCCGATTTTTCCCGTCCGTCCTGTTTCGGCCTGGAGTCGTTCCAGTGCGCAGGCAATGTTGACCGCAAATGTGGTTTTGCCTACTCCGCCTTTGCCGCTGGCGACGGCGATGGTGTGTCGAACGCCTTGCAACTTTTTTACTGTAATTCCAGGCGGTGTGATCGCAGCTGTCACAGGAGACACGGGCCGCTTCGGGGCCCCTACGGCTACCTGCACGTCGATTTTGGAGATACCTTCGATAAGCTTCAGGGCTGCCTCGACATCGGCTTTGAGCTGCCGAGGTATCTGCGGATCGACGGTGGTCACCGACAGCGATACTATAGTTGTGCCGTCCGTGGTATTAATATCGCGCACAAGGCCGAACGATACAATATCGCGGCTGAATCCGGGATATTTGACACCCTTTAACGCCTCTTTAATAGTTTCGTTGTCCAATGTTTTCGCAAGTTTTTGGGATTGGGTTTCGAGGCTTGAGCGGTTAATCTGCCCGCTTGGTAACCATGCGGCAAGGTAATTTAACCGTTGCCCTGCATACGGCTGGAAACTTACCTTTGCTTCCAGTTATGAAGTGGAATAATCGATTCGGCATACTCCTTTCGTTTTTGCTGGTCTGCGGGTTCTGTCCTTTTTCTAGAGGTCAAAACCGCGAAATCGATATAGGAGTTATTACCCGTCATGGCAGCCGGCAGGCCATCCCTATCCGTGTGATATCCGCCGACAAGGGTGTGCAGAAGTTATTGCGTCGGGCATTTGCTGCGCATGGAGCTTTTACCGGTGGCACCGACATAGCCGGAGTATTCACCTTCCTGTTTACTCCTGTTAGCCCCACCTCAATCCGTCTCTCCATCGAGAGCGGAAAACCGCCGCAAGTGCAATTTACCCATGAGGTATCCGGCAGCGATTGGCGTGAGGCCGCCCTGCGCGCGGGAGACCTGGCCGTGACTAAAACAACAGGGCGGGCCGGTTTTTTTGCCGGACGCATTGTATATGTCGGCGGCCGCTCAAATTCCTCCGAAATCTACCTCTCCGACATATTTTTTTCGGACAGGCGTCAAGTTACCAGGGACGGCGACAAATGTGTACGGCCCGAGATTTCGCCGGATGGCCGGTTGATACTCTATACCGGTTATTTCCGCAACGGATTTCCCGATATTTATTCCATCGATATAGCTACCGGAAAACGCGAATTGTTTGCCGGCTTTCGAGGCTTGAATATCGGTGCGCGTTTTAATCCCTCCGGAGATGCCGTGGCAATGATCCTCTCCGGCACCGGCAACGCCGATCTATACGTGAGCAACGTCAGGGGACGCGATATGCTCCGCTTGACCCGCACGCCCTTCATCGAGTCCGACCCAAGCTGGGCGCCGGATGGGCTGCGCATCGCCTTGACATCCGACAGGCTTGGCAAACCGCAAATCTTCATCATACCGGCCTCCGGCGGCGCCATGAAACGCATACCTACTAATATCAGCGGTTATTGTTCCGAGCCGGACTGGAATCCACGCAATTCCAGGCTCATTGCCTTTACAGCCAACATAGGCGGGGAATTTGAGATTGTTCTATACAACTTTGATACAGCCAGAAGTACTGTCCTGACCAATGGTCCGGGGGATGCCCTGGAACCATGCTGGACCAATGACGGCCGCCACTTGATTTACACCGAACGTACCTCCCGCCACCGCCGTCTGTTCCTGTTGGACACCGAAACCGGCCGGACTGCGCCACTGCACGATCGCAACATGGGTGACACGTCCCAGGCCCGATTTTTTTACCCTACCCATTGAGTATTTCAGCGAACCCGAAGGAAGATTTGCTGTCTACCTATATTGAAACTTTCGCTGGTTTGTGTAGTTTGACAGTTCAGCGTTGTTCAGTAATTATTAGTCATGATATTACGCCGCCGAATGATTATTGCGGGACTTTGGTTAGCTTCCTTGGTTGCCGCATTTTTAACGGGCCGATCTTTCCTGTTTGATCCCGGTCCGACCTCCGACGTCCTTACTCCGGCCGGCAATAAAACACTATCCGAATCAAAATCCGAACCGGATCATACAGATGTTACACCCGGACCATTGGTATTCGAAATCGAGGATACCCCGGCCGGTTTCCGAAATTCCATAGAGTCCATCAAGCTCGCACTGCGGGAATCAGACCAGGTGCGCCGAATCGTCATGCTTGCACGGGCATTTGAAGGATTGAACGCCGATAATATCATGGAGGCCGTTGCCCTGTTTGAAAACCTGCCGCCCGGCCGCCGAAGCTGGCAGGAACGCAACCTCCTGATGCATATTTGGGGCGCAATCGATGGCCCCGCCGCCGCCACTTACGCCCGCGACGAAATCGGGGGGCGTTCCGGGACAATGGCCGCCGTCACTGCACTCTCGAGTTGGGCCAGCCATGACCCTCAGGCAGCCCTGACCTGGGCGCAGGAACAGGAATCGGACCGCGGCAGGAATTTTTATTTGATGGGAGCCATTTCCGGGTGGGCCGACAACGACGTTTACGCGGCGGCCGATTACGTAGCAGCCCTGCCCGACGGCAGGGATAAGTCCCGCTTTACCTCCACTGTAACTTCGCGCTTTCTTGAAAACGACCTCAATACTGCCCTTATATGGGCCGAGTCGCTTCCCGCCGGGGATTTCAAAACAAGTGTATTTAACTCCATGGCGAGGCAGTGGGCGGACAGTGATCCCGAGGCATCGGCCCGGTGGATCGAACGATTTGCGGATAGCGATTTCGCCGATAATGCAATCGCTTCCGTCGCTTCCCGGTGGGCCCGCGAAGAACCGGAAACCGCCGCGGCCTGGGCACTCGATTTACCGCCGGGAGACAGTCGAGAGCGCAGTCTGGCTTCAGCCATCCGCAGGTGGGCGTCCAGCGATCCAAATGCGGCGGGTGATTTCCTTAACCAATTGCCGGTTGACCCCGGACTCGATCAAGCCGTGGACTCATTCGCCCAGCGCGTGGCCCGCGATGATCCCGCCGCCGCCGTTTCATGGGCGGAGTCAATTGTCGATCCGCAGAAGCGAGTTGAAAGCCTCATTGAGGTCGGGCAGGCATGGTCCCGCCAGGACTACGAGGCTGCTCAAGCCTGGTTGCAGACTACCGACCTGCCCGAGGAGGCCCGTCAATCCATTCTCAATCCACCGACCGAGTTAATAGAAGGCCTCATGCGAGGCGAAGGTACCGGGCAGAGAGGGTCTTCGCGCTGACCGTCAGTGCCTATCCGGATTCGCCTGGCCGATAACAGATACTTGCGGCGATTTCACGGGCCTTATCCGGCCCGGCGAGCCGTGCCACCAAGGCCAGGGCAAACTCCGTGGAGGTGCCGGCGCCTCGTGAGGTTATAAATTTGCCGTCCTCGACCACCGCCTGGTCCGCTATAAGCCCGGGGAGCATTTCCGCCACTCCGGAATGGGCGGTATAGCGCCGGTCCTCCAGCAGTCCCGCTTGTTTAAGTATGGTTGGAGCAGCGCAAATAGCGCCGATCAGGCGTTCGCCACTTGCTTGTTTTTTGAGTAGTTCGATTACCCGGGAATCCTTCACCATGCGCGTATAGCCGGGACCGCCGGGGACCACCACCAAGTCGTATTCATTATCAACGACATCATTGAGCGAGACTTCCGCGCGCACGAAAATACCGGAGCGTCCGCACACCAGCAGTTCATCCTCTCGTGAGGCGATAGTGCAATCGATGCCCGCGCGCCTGAGAAGATCGATCGGCCCGATAGCCTCCATTTCCTCGAATCCCTCGTAAATAATAATTAAAGCTGATTGAGTCTGTTGCACTAAGACTTATTTTCCAACCCCCCGGGCAAATTTTTCAAGGGTGTCCCAATAGACTTTTCCTGAAAAATCGAGTAGGTTGTTGTGGCCGGCTCCCTGCACCCAGAAGTATTGCTTGGGGGAGTTGGCGCGCTCGAAGAGAGCCTGCCCGTGCCAGAAGGCGATAACCTCATCGGCGGTTCCGTGAATTACCAGTAGCGGACAGTCGATAGAGGGGAGTGTGTCGAGGTTGTTGTATTTGTCCCAAGGCAGGAGCGGTATCCTGGTCATTACCCGGAAGGCCGAGACAAATGCGCTCTCGAGGATGAGGCCTCCAAGCGGCCTATGGCCGGCCAGGTGCACCGAGGGTCCCCCTCCCACCGAACGCCCGTAGGCGATGATGCTTGCAGGGGCAATTTCCAGGTCATCTGTTAAAAACTCGTAGACGGCATCGATGGCCTCGTAGGTGTTTTTCACCGACGGCCTGCCCTCGCTGGTTCCGTAGCCTGGATAGTCGTAAGCGAATACGGCGAATCCGAATTGATGATAGAGTTGGAATATGGGGAGCAAATGCCCGATGTCCTCTCCGTTGCCATGACTATAGAGCAGGGTAAATTGAGCATTGGGGTTGGGCAGGTAGAGAGCCGAGAAAACCTTGCCATTGTCGAGGGGCAGTTTTATTATCTGATCGTTGTCGCGGTAACTTGAAGGAGGCCTTGGAAAAATCATCCTTTCCGCAAAGACCAGGGCAAATACCGCAATGGCGGCATAGGAGAGCCCAAGGCTGACAGCCAATATGCGAAATGTCTCCATGAAGCCGGACTTCACTTTAAAGATCGTTTGGGAATATGCCCTTGCTCAGATTCAAAATTGCTCTCATCACAGTCATAGGAGTTTTTCAGCACCCCGTTACCTAGGCAATCCGTTTTTTCCAGTCGCGTAACTCGCAATCCCGTCCCGCAACTGCGGGACGGGACTCATCCTGATTTGGGTTGCAGACCCTAATAAGATTGCTTTTGAGGGCGCTTCGTAAATGCTTAATTGATATGCAGAAGACGACAACCAGACAGGTTCGTTACTCTGCGCTGGGCGCAAGGGTTCAGGACCCCGTCATCGTGCAATTGATGAAAACCGCCTTGAGCCGGCCGGGTATGCTTTCCCTGGCCGCCGGGTTTACCGACAATTCTGTCTTGCCCGTCGACCTTGTCGGGCGCGAAGTGGAACGCCTGGCAAATCGAGAAGGGTTGCCCGAATACCTGCAATACGGCATCAATCCCGGTCGGCCCGGGTTGCGCGAGCAGGTCACGCATTTTCTGGCCACATATCCCGGGGAGGATAACCTCAACCTCAATCCGGAGGAGGTAATCATTACCAATGGATCCCAGCAGGCGCTTTATTTAAGCGTCCAGGTTCTCTGCGACCCCGGAGACATCATTCTGGTGGAGCGTCCCAGTTACTTCGTTTTTCTGGAAATGTTACATGGATTGGGTGTCGAGGCCGTGTCCATTCCGGTCCGGGAAGACGGGAGAATAGATTTTGAAGGATTGCGCGAGATGCTATCGGGATTTTCAGATAGGGGAGAGCAGGACCGTTTGAAGGCGCTATACTGTATCGGTTATTTCGCCAATCCATCGTCCCGATGCGTGCCCGAGGCCGACAAACGGCAACTGGGGCTCCTTTTGCAGGAGTTGGACTACGCTCTGCCGGTCATCGAAGATGCGGCCTATCGCGAACTCTACTACGAATCACCTTACCCGGCCAAAAGCATTCTCAGTCTGCCGGAATTCGACGGGCTGCCCAGTCTATACGCAGGCACCTTTACCAAGCCCTTCGCAAGCGGCATGAAGGTGGGCTACGCATGCTGCACCGACTCATCCTGGCTGAAAAAGCTCCTCAACGTAAAGGGGCACCACGATTTCGGAACTGCCAACTTCAACCAGGCCATTATCGAATCCGTTTTGCAACAGGGGCTTTATCCGGGGTTCCTGGAGGGGCTCCGAACCCATTACCAGAAAAAGATGCAGCTTCTAGATAAAACGCTGCGCGACAGCGGCCTTCCATCCGCGGGCTGGACCTGGGATTCCCCACAGGGCGGTTTACTGTTATGGATGCGTGGTCCCAAGGGCATGGATGCGAGCATCGGTTCGCCCCTAAGTGAGGTTTGTCTCAAGAAAAACGTCCTTTACGTGCCGGGTGACCTTTGCTTTGCAGGTGATGTGCCGCTCAACTACGTGCGCCTAAGCATAGGCGCCCTGGCCGAAGATCAATTGGTGGAGGCCGCACGGCGTTTCGCCGCAGCCGCGCTTTCGGTCTGAGTTTAAAAAGGTTTTGCAACCACCTGGATAAACGTGGAATCATTCAACCCATGAAAATCTGTTGTATCGGCGCAGGCTACGTCGGCGGTCCCTCCATGGCGATGATCGCCGGCAAATGCCCCGATATCCGGGTCACTGTGGTCGATGTCAACCCTGCCCGAATCGATGCCTGGAATTCCGATAACCTTCCGATCTTTGAGCCGGGATTAGAGGAAATCGTTAAGGCGACTCGCAATATAAACCTCTTTTTTACCACCGAAATTGACGAGTCTATCCGTGAGGCGGACTTAATTTTTATCAGCGTCAACACCCCCACCAAGACCTTCGGCGTGGGAGCCGGCAAGGCGTCCGACCTACAATATGTCGAGAGATGCGCCCGCCGTATAGCCAAGGTAGCTGAATCGGACAAAATAGTGATTGAAAGGTCCACCCTGCCGGTCAGGACCGCCGAATCGATCAAGACCATTCTCGATGCCAACCACAGCAAGGCCAACTTCCAGGTGCTCTCCAATCCGGAATTCCTGGCTGAAGGCACCGCCATCCGTGACCTCGAGAATCCGGACCGGATCCTCATCGGGGGTGACAGAACTCCGGAAGGTGAACTCGCAGTGCAAACACTCGTCGAACTATATTCGCGGTGGGTTCCATCCGAAAAAATTATTACCACAAACCTGTGGTCATCCGAACTCTCCAAGCTCACGGCAAACGCCTTTCTGGCTCAGCGCATTTCCTCCATAAACGCCATCTCAGCCCTTTGCGAAGTCACAGGCGCCGACGTTGACGAAGTGGCCTACGCCATAGGCACCGATTCTCGGATCGGGCCCGGGTTCCTGAAATCCTCCGTTGGGTTCGGCGGATCCTGTTTTCAAAAGGACATCCTTAACCTGGTTTACCTCTGCGAGCATTTCGGCCTGCCCGAAGTGGCTGCCTATTGGGAACAAGTTGTCTCCATGAACGACTATCAGAAACGCCGATTTGTCCTCCGAATCATTAACACCCTATTTAACACAGTCTCCGGCAAGCGCATTGCCGTATTGGGCTTCGCATTCAAAAAAAATACAAACGATACACGAGGCTCGGCAGCTATCCAAGTGTGCAGAGGCCTTCTAGCCGAGCATGCCCAAGTTGCCGTTTACGACCCTGAAGTATCAGAGGTGCAAATAAGAGAAACGCTGGGAAATGTCGGCGAAAACAGAGAAAATCTGGAGATTACGAAGACCGCTTACGAAGCCGCAGAAAGCGCCCATGCCGTGGCCATCGTTACAGAGTGGGATCAATTTATAAAGCTCGATTACAAACGCATTTTCAAATCTATGCAAAATCCCGCATTCATCTTCGACGGCCGCAATATCCTCGACCTCGAAAAACTGCGAAAAATCGGCTTCGAAGCCTTCGGCATAGGCAAAGGCTGATTTTTTCATTAGGAGGCTGCGCTGAGGCATTTGATTGGTAGGCGGATGTCTGGAAGCAAAAGGCCGGTAAAGACTGGGGGAGAAAAAGAAAATGCTCTATCGTTTACTCGCCGATGGCGTTGTCTTGGGGCATTTCCTTTTCGTTTTGTTTGCGGTGATGGGGGGATTTCTGGTGCTCAAGTGGGCGGGCTGGGCTTGGATTCACATCCCGGCAGCCCTCTGGGCCGCTCTCATTGAATTTGCAGGCTGGACTTGTCCCCTCACACCGCTGGAGAACTTACTCCGGGAGAAAGGCGGCGCCGCTGGTTACAACTCGGGCTTTATCGAGCACTATCTTCTGCCTATACTCTACCCCGATGCGCTGACGCGTTCCTGGCAGCTTGTCCTCGGTTGCATCGTGCTGGGTATAAACCTGGCAGTCTACGGCTGGGTATGGCGGCGTTTTATGAAAACCAGGTCCTGAGGGTCTGTTGCCCAAATTTAATCGGAGCCGCGAGCGCGCCGTTGGAGTTACCGGCTCACGATATCGTTGAGTATCCGCCAATATTCCAGTGGAACGGCCTCCGGCCTGGTCCTGGAGTCAATACCGGAGGCGGCGAGGCACTCGGTCCATGGCGCTATTTCGGGAAATTGTTTGGTGAGCGAGCCGATTTGTTTGCGGCGTTGTGTAAATAGGGAGCGAATGAGCAGGCGGGTTTGCATTGAATAAATGAAGGGGGTTTTCTGGAGCGATAGGTTGAGGAGTATGGAGTCCACTTTTGGCATGGGATAGAAACACGTGCGCGATACGGCGTGTCCTTTGTGTCTCTGATAGGCGGCCTGCAGGAAAATCGATATGGCCCCGAATTCCTTTGTACCGCAATCGGCTGTAAATCGCCCGGCGGTTTCTTTCTGAAGAAGCAGAACCATGCCGATGGGCAGTGGGCCCGTGAGTACGGCCTCCATCCAAGGCGTGGAAATGGCATAGGGTAGGTTGGCGACTATTTTGAAGGCGCCGCATTTAGAGCCGAGGGATTTTTGCAGGTTTCCAAGAGGGAAATCAACAGCGTCGGCATGAAGTAGATTAAATGTGTTGGGAAATCGTGGTTTGAATGTCTGTTCGAGAAATTTCGCGAGTGTGTAATCAATCTCAACTGCATAAACATGAGTGCCGGTTTGAAGAAGTTGCTCGGTGAGGGCGCCGAGTCCCGGTCCGACTTCAACTATCACGTCATCGGAATTAACATTTGCGATAGCCAGTGATTTGCGGGCGATGTTGGAATCGATAAGGAAATTCTGGCCCAGCCTCTTGCGGGGGCGCAGCTTCAAATCCCGCAGCAGGCGACGCGTTTGCGTAGGCGTTAGCATAGGGCGATGCCGGCAGTAGTGTGTCTAGATTGCGTGAAATGCCTTGATGAGTTTTTTCGGGTCGTTGGCTTTCATGAGCGCTTCTCCTATCAGGACTGCCCGGGCGCCGGCGCCGCGCGCTCGGCCCGCGTCCTCCGTGGTAAAGATGCCGCTTTCGCTGATGGGCAATACCTCGCGGGGGATTTTGGGGATGAGCAGTTCGGAATGCGCCAAATCGGTTTCGAATGTAGTCAGATCGCGGTTATTGACCCCGACTATTAGAGCTCCTGCACGTAGGGCGCGCTCCAGTTCGGACTCGTTGTGGACCTCGAAAAGGCTTTCGAGTCCGGCCAGGTCAGCGGCCTCGAAGAGGATATCGATTTCCTCGTCGCTAAGAGCTTTCACTATTATGAGGATGGCGCGCGCACCAGCCTCGGCCGCTTCCACTATCTGAATGGGATGAATAAAAAAATCCTTCCGAAGAATGGGAGGCGCGTCCTCGCGTCCTTTCAAAAGATCGGCGGCGTCCCATAGATCGCGGATGTGTCCGGCAAAGAATTTCTCGTCGGTCAATATCGACAGGGCGTCGGCTCCGGCGTTGTAAAAACGACGGGCCTGCTCTGCCGCATTTACCTCGGGGGCGATATCACCTGCGGAAGGCGAGCGGCGCTTGATCTCGGCAATTACTGCCAGACCATCCGGACGCTCCAGAGCCTCTCGCAGACCCGGCCCCGCTCTCTCTTGGCTACCCAGACGGGATAGTTCGCGCTCGCTGACCGGGCGGATGCGATCTGCGATCTGCCGTCTTTTCCAGGCCAGGATCTGTTCGAGTTTATCCATGTTTTTTCCGATTTACCCACGCCGTTCAAACATTCCGAAAAATGTTACCGATAAAGGTTTCACTTGTCGCAAAAAGATTAAAAGATTAAGAATGGATTTCAAACAAGGCATATAGTGGGCGCAATTCAAGATTTAAGAAAAACAGTGGCGAAGCTGAGAGGCCCCGGTGGCTGCCCCTGGGACCGCGAGCAGACCCACCAGTCACTGGCAGATTGCCTGATGGAAGAATGTGCCGAGCTGCTAGATGCAATTGACCGCTCGGACTTTGAGCACATGCGCGAAGAGTTGGGCGACGTGTTGCTGCAAGTTGTAATGCACGCTCAGATGGCTGAGGATGCCAACCATTTCGACCTCGAAAAAGTAGCCTCCGATATCAACGAAAAGCTGATTCGCCGCCATCCTCATGTCTTTGGCGACATCGTTCTGGATAATTCTAACCAGGTCCTGGATCAATGGGAAAAAATCAAGGCTCAGGAACGTAACAAACGGTCTGCCGGGGGCTCTGATAATACGCTCCTTACGGCTCGGATTCCCGCATTGCTTTTCGCCAGGGACGTTTTCAAGCGGCTCCAACGCCGAGCTGAAAGCTCCGGTGACGTTCCAAATTTTGACAAAGTCCGGGAATTAGCCGAAAATTTGAACGAAGAACGGGCCGGTCTCCTGCTTTTCGAGATTGCCGCCGCTTGTCGCCTGGCAGGCTTGGATCCCGAATCGGCCTTGCGCCGCCACGCCATGCGGGTTAATGATAATATTGACGATGCGCACCTCTAAGGAGTTCGGGTCAAAGCTCTGCGAAGTCGATACAATCGATGGCAAGGTTCTTGTGCCTATTACTGTCAAACGTTCCCGTCGCCTACGCTACATTCGAGTTTCGGTAAATGAGTTAATGGAAGTAACTTTAAAAATACCGTGGCAGGTTTCAGAAACGGTGGCCATGGAATTTTTCCATAGCCAGGGAAATTGGGTGGGCAGGATGTTGAAGAATAAGCCCCGCCGTTTGTCGCTTTTAGAATACTTGCAAAAAAAGCCCTGGCTATCGGTCAACGGCCGGAAAGTCGAACTCGAGTGCGGTTTTATCCGTGGGCCTGCTCGACTTGATTACGACCACTTCGGCAAAAAAGTAAATTTGAAATTTGACCCGATCCAACCCCGGGATCCTCAAATTCTCCAGTTGTTGAAGGGTTTTGCAAAAAATCCAATTATGGAGCGCACCCGTTGCCTGGCCGAAAGGGTGGAGTTGCAAGTAAACCGGATCAGCGTGCGCGATCAACTTACGGTGTGGGGGTCCTGTTCCGACCGGGGCACCGTGTCCCTGAACTGGCGCATTATCCTATTACCTCCGGAACTCCAGGATTATCTCATTATCCACGAACTCGCCCACCTCACTCATCTCGATCATTCTCCCGATTACTGGCAGATTCTTCTCACTTACGATCCCGATGCAAGGAAACATGATTGGCAAATCGCCAATTCTTTCGCGCAAATCATGACCATCGGCCGGGGCATTAAGGGCGGGTAGGATATTGACATTTCACTCAGTGAATTTATTTATAACGGTGAATTTATTTATAACGGTGAATTTATTATAAATCTGATATTACTAGTCCACGCATGGTTTGAATATTTACTAATACTAACTCAATATGACAGGTTTTAATATAGACACTTCATCCTTGGTCCGCGAAGAGAAGGACTTGGAAGGTAAGTTGCTAGAGGCGCAGGCTGAATTGGAAACTTGCCGGGAAAGACTAGAGAATGCACGAAGCAATGTGGGTATGCGCGAAACGCTGGTGCCATTCCTGAGCGCCAGCAAGGCGAAACAGTTAATGGTTCAGGAAGCGGAGAAAAAATTTGCGGCGGCGGAGCGCCAAAATAAGCGGACCGTAAAAGCCAGTAAAGAACTGCATGAACGCATACGCAATACTATGGACATCAATTTGTCTGAGAACGACCCCGTTTACGCAAAAAGCAATGAACTGCGAAAACTCCACCAGGTGATGATCGATAAAGTAGAGAAAGTAAGCAGCTTGGTTAAGTCACTGATCGGGGGGATGGGGAAATCGCGCAATATGATGTCGGCGGTATTTGATGTTAAAGAGCATACGATATCTGATGCAGCTATCAAAGAATTGGACAGAACGATCGAGATTGCCTTCAAGCTCAACCAGGCAATTGCTTCCTACAACGAAACAATCGGTAGATTCTCTCACATTCACCGCGAGATCAGGTCGTTCGACCGGGTCAATTTCCCCGATCTTGAGATCGAAAACTATGAGCCTCTGATCAGTTCTTTAAAGGACAAGAGGTTTGTAATGGAGGCACACGATAAATTTGATCAATACATTGCAGAATGTGAAAAATTTCTTAAGAGCAGAAAATCCGAGGTTTTGGATATACTCAATAACACGGGTGATGTCATAAATAAGGATGTCAACAGGTACTTCTCAAAGGCCTGGCAGAAGATAGTGGACGAAGAGTACGCTGAGATAGACAAGTCATGAATCCTCATTTCACCGGCCGGTGGGATAATAAGAGGGAGAGGGAGGAAGTCATAAGTCAAAAGGCTGAAGGTTGAAAGGCAGAAGGATGAGGAGGTCGGATTGATGGTGTTGCAGGATGGTGGGTTTGATGATTGTTTTGGAAATGGTAATGACCGCTTTCATTTACCATCCGGATTATGAACTTCACGACACCGGCCCTTCCCATCCGGAGACACCGGGCCGAACACGCGTAATTTCGGAGTATATGAAATCGTCCGATCTGGCCGCGAACCTTGCTTTCATAGAGCCACAGCCCGCCGATACCCGGTGGATCGATTTGGTCCACAAACCCGAATACCGGCAGGAGGTAAAACAGGCCTGCCTGTCCGGCCAATTGGTTCTCGATGCAGGAGATACGAAGGTTTGCCGCGCCTCATATGATGTCGCCCTGCTCTCCGCTGGTGGCGGGTTGGCGGCTGTCGATGCGGTTATGCGGGATGGCCATACAAACGCGTTTTGTTGCGGCCGTCCGCCCGGCCATCACGCCCGGCCCGCCGCGGCAATGGGGTTTTGTCTGTTTAACAATGCAGCGATCGCGGTCCGTTACGCCCAAATGTGTTACAATGTCGAAAAAGTTATTATAATTGACTGGGACGTGCACCACGGCAATGGAACCCAGGAGTGTTTTTACGAAGACGCTTCCGTGCTTTTTTTTAGTGTTCACCAATATCCTTTTTACCCGAGCAGTGGAGCCGCTTCCGAAACAGGTTCGGGACAGGGCAAGGGTTTCACCATCAATGTTCCAATTGACGCCGGATCGGGGATCGAGGACTACCGCAAGGCTTTCAAAAATGTTCTGAAGCCGGCCGTGGAAAAATTCCAACCGGGCCTGCTGATACTATCTGCCGGATTCGACGCCCATCGAGAGGATCCGCTGGCCTCCATCAACCTCGATGATGACGACTATGCCGAGCTGACCGGTGAAGTAAAAACGATGGCCGAGAAATTTTGCGGCGGTCGCGTGGTATCGCTGCTGGAGGGCGGCTACAACATGAAGGTTTTAGAGCGGGCGGTTTATCGCCACCTGCAAGTCCTTTGCCGGTAATTGCGTATGAACGGGAAGAAAGCTAACAGGTATGCCGGAAGTGAAAATGAGGGTCTGTTGCTAAACATTTTTTTAGCGGCGCTCCTTGGTCTGGGTTTGCCCATGCTGGGGGTCTGGCTGGCGGGATTCCATGTGGTTGATTACCTGCATTTCCCTCCCCGCTACCGACCAATCCAGTATCCGGAATTTTCCCCGGTATTGCTGGCAGCCTACTCCCTGGTTGGAGCGGGACTCATCGCCCTGTGGTTAATTTTCAGGAGGTCGATCACCAATGACTTGCCGGGAACGCCCGCTCATGCCGGATTAAAATTTCCCTGGTGGGGCTGGGCCGGATTGGCGCTGGGTGCCGGCGCATGGGTTATGGCCTGGAACCGCTTCTCCTGGTTTGAACTCTTTCAACCATACACCTTCACGCCCCTGTGGGTGGCATACATAGTTGTCGTAAACGCGATCGTTTTTCGCCGGAGCGGGCGTTGTCCGCTCCTTCATGAGACGCCTCGTTTTCTAATGCTGTTTCCAGTCAGCGGGTGTTTCTGGTGGGTTTTTGAATACTTCAACAGGTTTGTACAAAACTGGGTGTATTGGGGAGTCGATCAGTGGAGCGAGATCGAGTATTTTGTGCACGCCTCAATCAGTTTTTCCACCGTACTCCCGGCCGTTTACAGCACGCGTAATCTGCTGGCGACCTTTCCCGCGATGCAGAGATTTTTTGCCCGTGGCCCGGTGGTGAGGTTGTCTTATGAAAAAGGAATCGCGGCGGTGGTCCTTTTTGCGGTGGCCCTGGCCTTCCTGTTTATCGGGGTGTATCCAAAATGGCTTTTTCCCCTGCTGTGGACGGGGCCGCTGTTCGGCTGGCTGGCCCTCAATAGACTGGCCGGCCGGTCCTGTGATCTTGGGGGTTTCGGAAGGGGAGATTGGTCATATATTTTGAGCTGGGCATTCGCGGCGTTGATCTGCGGATTTTTCTGGGAAATGTGGAATTTTCACAGCCTGGCCAAGTGGGTTTATGATGTGCCGTATTTGCACTCCTTTCAAATTTTTGAAATGCCGGCCGCCGGTTATGCGGGTTATTTGCCATTCGGTCTGGAATGCGCCTTGGTCATCGAGCTGGTTTTCCGGATTTCATCTACTGAGGGCAGGGCCGCCGGTTGAAATTTACGATTTGAGATTTCTCTTTTGTTCATTTGGATTAAATCGTGGCCATGCAAAGAACATTGGTAAAAGACGCCCTGGCCGGAGAGTCGGGAATGGAATCGATCCTTATCCAGGGATGGGTGCGCACCCGGCGCGACGCCAAGACGTTTTCCTTCATCGAGGTTAATGATGGATCCTCCCTGAAAAACCTGCAGGCCATAATCGATTCGGCGCTGCCCGATTACTCGAAAATCGAGCAGATTACCACCGGGGCCGCCGTTTCGGTGATTGGGAAACTTGTCGAGTCAAAGGGCAAAGGGCAAAAGTGGGAAGTCCTGGTCCGCAGCATTGAAGTGTTTGGCCTGGCCGACTCCTCATATCCATTGCAGAAAAAAGGGCACAGCGTGGAATTCCTCAGGGAGATCGCCCATTTGCGGCCCCGTTCGAATCTCTTCGGATGCGTCTTTCGGGTGCGCAGCCGGCTCGCTTATGCCATCCATGATTTTTTCCGCAACAGAGGATTCGTTTACGTGCACACGCCAATCATAACCGCCAACGACTGCGAGGGGGCCGGTGAGTTGTTCCGCGTAACCAGCCTTGACCTGGGCAATGTGCCCCGGCGCGACGGCAAGGTAGACTACAGCGGGGACTTTTTCGCCCGTCCTACTTACCTGACAGTCAGCGGACAACTGGAAGCCGAAATCTTCGCTTGCGCCCTCTCAAACGTCTATACTTTCGGCCCAACCTTCCGGGCCGACAATTCGAATACCTCGCGGCACGCCAGCGAATTCTGGATGATAGAGCCGGAGATGGCCTTTTGCGACCTGCAGGGCAACATGGACATAGCCGAGCAGCTCGTGAAATACCTGGTCGAGGACATTCGGGAGCATTGCCCGGAAGAACTACAATTATTTACCCGGTTTGTGGATAAGGATTTGCCGAACCGCCTGGAATTCGTTGCCCAAAGACCCTTTGTGCGGCTGCCCTACGGCGAGGCCGTCGATCTGCTCGCCTCATCGGGCCAAAAGTTTGAATACCCGGTCGATTACGGGGCCAACCTCCAATCGGAACACGAACGCTACCTGAGCGAACAGCATTTCAAATGCCCCGTTACAGTTTACGACTTTCCAAGGGAAATTAAGCCCTTTTACATGCGGGCCAACGACGACGGAAAAACCGTCGCCGCCATGGACGTCCTTCTGCCCGGCATCGGGGAAATCGTCGGAGGCAGTCAGCGCGAGGAAAGACTCGAAGTCCTGCGGGAGAACATGCAGCGGCACAATTTGAGCGAGTCAGACTACTGGTGGTATCTGGAACTGCGAAAATACGGGTCGGTGCCGCACAGCGGGTTCGGCCTCGGGTTTGAGCGCATGCTCATGTTTATCACCGGCGTGGCCAATATCCGCGATGTCATCCCTTTCCCGCGCACGCCGGGCAAAGCCGAGTTTTAAGGTTCAGTTTTCTGATTATATGTCGTTAATATAGTTGACAACGGCTCCATTTACACTTAATATTTTTGTAACTGTTAAAAGATGAGAACATTTATTCTTTCGATTGGCTCGCTGTTGGTTTTTACCGGCCTGGTCCAGGCAGTATTGATCGATTACGCCATAGTAAAAGTAGAAGAATTCTTTCAAACTGATACCAGTACCGTTGTTCCGGATCCTGATATCCCCTACGAGTTTATCGCATTTTACGAAGAAGATGTGGAGGAAACCGCTATCTTAGTCAGGCTTCTCGATAGTTCGGGGACCACCGAGCTGAGAATTCTTACCGAGTTCCCGTTAGACAATTTATGGGAAATCGAAGAGACGTTTACAAGTAAGACCGCACTGGACTCAGCATGGCCAAATGCCCTTTACAATATGGAAATTACGACGGACCTGCCCGGCGGTCCTGTCTTCATTGTACCTCTCGACTTTGGGAGCACTGATAGCTACTTTTCCCCTGTGCCACAGTTTTCGAACAGCGGAATAAGCAGCGGTCTGCTCGAATTCAATTTCACCCAGGATTTTACCTTGGGTTGGAATGCCCCCTCCGGTTTTATCAACGGAACCGATCGTCTGTTTATCTTTGTCGATGATAATAGCTCTGGTAATGAAATAATCGATTTAGAGACAGATACATTTCAAAGTTCATTTTTGATTTCGGGCGGTACTCTGAATCCGTTTAATACTTACGAGGTAGGATTGATCTTTGTCAATGTGGTGGATATAGACACTACAAGTATCCCGGGTCACACCGGTGCAGCAGGATTTGCAAGTATAACATTTTTTGATATTGCACATGTGCCCGAACCGCAAACCTACGGTCTGCTGCTCGGCTTTGCAGCTCTCGGATTTGTTATGCTACGCCGCCGCCGGTGAGGATGATGTTTTCCACCAGGGCGTCGATTATTCCGGGATTGCCGTTAAAGGACACGTGGGGGAGGCCAGCGTTTCGATCGCCGGCCTTTAAAAAAGGATATCCCCTTCGAAAATGATTTCAGGTTACGGGGTCTTCTCGAAATCTGGAACTGGTTTCGCGTGTGGTCGATGTTCGACAATATTTTGAAGATGTGTTTCTTTAACTCCTTGATCTCTGCCGACAAAGCCTTCTTAAGGTGGCTCTCGAGCCGTGTGGCCACCAACTCGTAGGTTATCCAGGCATTTTCAACCCGCTCCATCTCTTGATGAAACATCTGCTCGATGAGCTTGCGCTTTTGCTCCGATGCTTTGGGATTAGCCTGGGTCCATTGCGAGAGCAGCGGCGGCAGTACCAAATTTATCACTTTTACGGCCTCATCGAGCTTATCTTCCTTACGCAGGATGCAGGCAGTCCGAAACTGCCCCTTAATCTCCTCCCATAGGTCCTCGGTTTTACTCTCATCCATAACGGCTGACGGCGTCCCCAATCTCTGTCTCCATCGACCATTTGTCAATTTTACTAAATAAGTAAGGGCAGGGGCGACAAATCAATGAGGTAAAACCGACGACGGCAGGTATAAAAAAATGCGTTTAGGGGACAACGGGAATTGACGTTTTCGTATCCCGCAGGTACCAAGGGAACTGGATGAAGTTGCAGCCGTTTTGGAAACCGGCCGGTATAGCGGCCATGATTTTTGTTATAAGTGCAGTTACTGTCCCGGTTTTGGGCCAGGGCCGCGCCGGTTCGTCCTCTTCCGGGCGGCAGCTTGAGGATCGTTTATGGATAGCCGTAAAAAAAGGTCGTTCGGTTGTTACGGGGACTCTGTTGACCATGGGCGCCAATCCCGATTCCAGGACTTCCGACGGCTGGAGCCTTGTTATGGAGACGGCGTCCAAGGGGAACGAGGGCATATTTAACCTTCTGGTGCAAAAAGGAGCGAATCTGGACGTGCGTGACCGTTACGGCTTCAGCTGTCTTATGGCGGCGGCCATGGGCGGCAATTTGAATATTTTCCAGATGATTCTCAATAGAGCGCCAACCGGATATGTAATAGACATCACCGGATATAATCTGCTGATGGCCGCGGCGCACGGCGGCAACCAGGAGATATTCGCTCTCGCCCGGCGCCAGGACCTGAGCTTGGCCTCAACTGATAAATCTGGTTACAGCGTCCTTATGGCTGCGGCCGAGGGGGGAAATCCCGCTATATTCATTACGGTTCTCAGATTTGTCGAGTATGCCGGCAACGTCGACAAAAACGGTATGAGTGTGGCCCACGCCGCCGCCGCCGCCGGGAATTTCGAGATTTTTTCCAAATCCCTCGACAAAGGTGCGGACATCCATGCCGTTAACAACAGGGGCGAAACAGTTTTGCAAGCAGCTATCAAGGGCGGCAACAGCGATATCGTCGGTCTCTGCCTTAAGCTGGGCCTCGATCCCGAAGCCGCCGATCGGGAAGACGCAACCCCACTCATGGCTGCCCTATTTGAAAATCGGCTCGGTTTGGCCCGTTTGCTCATTGATGCGGGTGCTAACATAGACTTGGGTGACAACACAGGTGCCACAGCGCTCATCGACCAGGCCGGCGAGGGTGACGCCAAAAAAGTTTACTGGCTGATCAATCGCGGGGCCGACCCAAACCTTCCCGATAACCAAGGGCGCACACCCATATTTTTCGCCGCACGCAGTGGTGATGTGGCCACAGTTCGAGCCTTGCTCAGAGCAGGCGCCGAACCCGATCGTGCCGATAAAAACGGCAAAACAGCTCATTCCTATGCCGTCCAGGACGGCCTGGACAAAGTCGCAGCCCTGCTGGCCCCCACCGCCAATGACCTGCCTGCGCCCAAATTTTAATTGACGGCAAATTTTTTTTGGCTTCATTTCAATATATACTTGGGGACGTAGCTCAGTTGGAAGAGCGCCACAATGGCATTGTGGAAGTCGTCGGTTCGAGCCCGATCGTCTCCACCAGTCTACGCTCTGCGAGCTTCGACTGGCTACGCCCTCCCGCGGCTGCGTGACTAAGGTTGGCTGCGCCGCGACTTCACTCTTTGAGCTTCGTTGGGCTACGGTTGGCTTCGCCGGTATGGGATTGCTTTTTTCTGCCGTCAGGCTTTTTATTGCGGGCTTTATGAAACCAACTTTGCTCGTCCTGGCCGCCGGCTTGGGTAAACGATACGGAGGGCTTAAGCAGTTCGATGGTGTAGGTCCTGCAGGGGAAACCCTTCTCGAATACTCAATTTTCGATGCCTGGCGGGCCGGTTTCGATAATGTGGTCGTGGTAGTCCGGCCCGATTTCGAAGATGCATTCATGGAGCAGGTGGGTTCGCGATTGTCCGGCCGGCTTGAGGTGCGTGTGGTCTACCAGGAGATTAACAGTCTGCCGAATGGCTTCAAGGTTCCGCCGGGTCGCACAAATCCCTGGGGCACCGGTCATGCTGTATGGGTGGCTCGAGATTTGATCAATGGTCCCTTCGGAGTCATAAATGCAGATGATTTTTACGGGCCGGAAGCCTTTACCGCTCTTGCCGGATACCTCGGTGCAACGGGCGAGTCGGAGTCTCCGAAATTCTGCATGGCAGGTTACCGGTTGGATAATACCTTGTCCGATTTTGGTTCTGTGTCCCGGGGTATTTGCATTATGGACGACCGGGGCCGGCTCAACGGAATCATTGAACGCACTCGCATTGAAAAAACGCCACAGGGACCCTGCTGGTTCGATGAAAGCGGTAAAGGCAATCCTCTCGGAGAAGATGTTCTGGTCTCAATGAATATTTTCGGCTTTACACCGGTCCTCTTCGAGTTGTTGGACGATCATTTCAAACGGTTTCTGGAAGGGTATGGTGGAGATTCCGCAGCCGAGTTCTACCTTCCACAGGCCGTGAGCGAAATGATCTCGCTCGGGCAGGCGCAAGTCGAGGTGCTGCCCACCGGGGAAACCTGGTTCGGAATAACTTACGCCGAAGAAAAACAGAGGGTACAGGCCAGCATCCGCAATAAAATCCAGGATGGTCAATACCCCGAACGCCTTTGGTCCTGAACTCTTTCAGGAACGGCGAATTAGCAACTTGCTAGTCTATAAAGATGGCGATTCCGGTTGAATTGTCCGGCCCGCCGTGATCGTTGTTAATCAGTTGGATAACTGTGCGTAAAAAATCCTCTGGGGTAGCAGCGGCACTGAGTTCGTTTAGCAATTCATCGCCGCTGAGTGTCTTGGATATTCCGTCGCTGCAGATCAGGATACGGTCTCCTTCTTCGAGTTGGTGGTGAAGTATGTCCGTAACGATGGTATCTTCCTGGCCGATGCAGCGTGTGAGGGTGTGGGCGTAAAATGAAGGGGTGTCGAGGGATGCGTCCGGACCAAGGCGGTCGATGACATCCTGTTCCATGGTGTGGTCGGTAGTCAGTTGTTGACAGTTGTCGGCCCTAAAGAGGAAGACCGTGCTGTCACCAACATGACCGATAGTCATTTCCTCGCCATTTAATTTCACGACCGTAAGGGTGGTGCCGATGCCGGTTTCGCTGCTAATTTTTCTGCCTACCTTGAATATTTTTTGATTAATGAAGTGGAAGACCTTTTCGTAATCGGGAGTGCCGTTGGAGGTCTTGCTAATTAAGGTTTCCTGCAGATGCTGGACAGCCAGGTTGCTGGCCAGGGCTCCTTCCGGCAGGCCGCCCAATCCATCTGCCACGGCATAGACGTGCAGGTCGTCATCCAGGAGAAAGGCGTCCTCATTTAAAGAGCGCATTTTACCGATATCGGTCAGAGCGAAGGAGGAAATTTTCATAAATACAAGTTTAGTTTTAGCTGGCTCCGAGGATCCGAATAATTCTCGAAGGCCAATAAAATTATCCGAAATTATAAGTTAAATATCCAAATACTCAATCATAAAAGGCAGATAACCCAAAAAATAGACCCTCAATGGAGCTCGCAACAGCTCTCATCCTGATTTGGGAAACAACTCCTCAAGGTCTGAATACCGAATCGCGGTCGGTCCGGCTGAATCGGTCATATTGCTTTTTGGGCAGCACTTCCAGGAATCTGCGGCCATATTGTTTGTGGAGCACCCGCGAATCGAGGATGGTCACGACCCCTCGATCGGTCTTTTTGCGAATGAGCCGGCCGACTCCCTGGCGGAATCGGATGACGGCCTCAGGCAGGGTGAAATTGAGAAAAGGATTTATGCCGCGCGCTTGCAGCCACTCGCACTTGGCTTCAGCCATGGGATGGGAAGGATTCTCGAAAGGCAATCTGGTAATTATGACCTGCGAAAGTGCAGGGCCGGGTATATCCACCCCTGTCCAGAAACTCTCTGTGCCGAAGAGGATGCCGTTTCCCGCCCCGGCGAAACAGCGGGTCAGCTCGGTGCGCGAACCGCCCTTGCTCTGCATGAAGAATGGCCGTCCCGAGACCGTAAACCTGGGCTCCACCTGAGAGGCCACTTTTTGCATGTCGAGGTAGCTGGTAAAGAGAACTAATGCCCCCCCGTCCATTTTCAGCACACAATATTCTATGGCGTCCGCCAGGTAGTCGATGTCGAGCCGGGCCTCCTCGGGGCTAGGTGGTGGGGCGTCGCTGGCCACGTAAATACGCAGGTTGGTTTCGTAATCAAAGGGTGAACCTACCCGCTCGTTTTCTTCCCCGGCAGCTCCTACCTTGTCCATGAAACTGTCCATCGTGGGGCCTTCCGCCAGGCTGGCACTGGTCAACACGACGGCGGTTCTGCGATCGAACAACCGTTCTCGCAGGTAGGGTGCTACATCAATGGGTGAAGCGCGCATGACGACGTTGTGTCCGCGCCTGCCCGTCTTTTCCAGCCAATAAACATGGTCTTCCTCTGCCAGGCTGATACAGTCGTTGATTGCGGCTCGGTAGGCCCCTAGTTTGGTCTTGACGTCCCTCAATTCATCACGGGCGGGTGATTCGTCCATTCCACCGGCGGCATCAGCCACCATTTTTTCGAGGTTGAGCATAGGACGGTTTAGGGTAGGCTCGCACCAACACTGGAGGCGCAGGCGCACCAGGCTCTCGGAGGCCGGAAAGCGTTGACGCACGTTGGTGAAAAATGACTCCGCTTCGCCGATAACCTTTTCCACCGCCTTGCAATCCCGGGGTGAACCGTAACGGGTGAGAAGTCCCTTGCCTCGACGGGGATTGTAGAGGCGTTTCAGCATCCGGTCCAGACCCACGGAACTGATGCGGTGTCCGAAATGCTCGGCAGCGACGGCGGGCACCTTGTGCGCCTCGTCTATTACGGCGAAATCGCCGGCAAAGAGAATGCCCGCAGACTTGCCGTTTGGAGTGTGCCCCGAGTTAATGAGTGAAAATAGCAGGCTGTGGTTCACGATGATTAACTGGGCGGCACGCAGCCGGGCTCGCGCTTTCTGAAAAAAGCAGGTTTGAGGATTGCAGTTGCGGTGGTTACAAGCCGCGGAATCGGCATTTACCCAGTCCCACACTTCTGGCAGCGGAGCGGGATCAAGTTCGTGGCGCAGACCGTTTTCTGAGCGGTCCGCCCATTGCGCGATTCGTGTCAGGTCGTCCTGTTCGGGGCCTGGGAAGAGATCGGCTTTCGTGGAAATAGCTTGAATGAGCCGGGCGCCACACAGGTAATTGGCCCGGCCCACCAGCAGGGCGGTCTTGAAATCCCGGTAAGCGTTCAGTTCGGGGACGGCATCGAAGAGCTGACGGCAAAGAACCAGGTCCTTTTCCTGGATTTGCTCCTGAAGTGAAATTGTATGGGTCGAAACAATGCACTTGCGCTTGCGTTGGATGGCATGGATGAGGGCGGGGACCAGGTAGGCGAGACTTTTGCCCACGCCGGTACCCGCCTCGAATAGCAAGGGCCGGTCTGCTACGAAGGCCTGGGCGCAGGTTAGCGCCATCTGTTCCTGCTGCGGACGGTGTTCCAGGCCGAGGACCGAGACCAGCCAGCCTTCACCGGAAAAAACCCTCTCGGCGATAAATGGTGGAAAATCCTCCGGGAAATGATCCTTGAAATTTTCTATAATATCTATCACTATATTTGCCTTAGTAAATTGATTATGCCGGTAAGTAAGCAGACCAGAAACTGAACAGAAACAAGCTATAATCGCACGGCGGCCTCTTTTCCGGTTCGACCCAGGAGTAAATAATGGGCAACAGACCCATATTGTTCGTTTGCGTGGAAAATTCCTGCCGCAGTCAAATTGCCGAGGCATTCGGCCGTATGTATAACAACGGGAAATTCGATTTTTACAGTTCCGGGTCTAGTCCTTCGGGTAAAATTAATCCAATGGCCGTTTTTACCATGGCGGCCATCGGCTACGATATGAGCGACCATTACTCAAAACCGCTCGATAAACTTCCCCAAGTGAAATGGGAATATGTTGTCACTATGGGCTGCGGTGATGCCTGTGCGCATCTGCCCGCCAAGAACCATGAAGATTGGCCCGTTCCCGACCCCAGGCTTCTCGATCAGGAGGAATTTTTTGAAGTGCGCGACCAAATCGAGGCCAGGGTCAAGGACCTTGTCAAGCGGGCCGGCTGACCGGTGCGAAAACCCGTTCGACTCACTCAACACTTCTCTTTGACATCTTTTGGATTGATTCCGGGGCTGGAGACGGCATGAAGTAGGAGTATGCCAAGCCCGAAGATCGAAAAATTGCTGGCGCTTCAGAAATCTGACGCCCATTGCGAATCGATTAAACAACAATTGCGGTCCATACCTTTGGAAATCGATGGGTTTAATCGAAAGATCGATCTTGAAGATCTTGCCATAAAAGACTCGAAAAACGCATTAAAGGAACTGGAAGTGCGCCGCCACGAAAAGGAAACCGAGGTCGGCGTATCAGAAGAGCAGTTGGCCAAATACAAAAATCAACAGCTTTTGGTCAAAAAAAATGAGGAATACCGCGCTTTGCAACACGAAATCGACACGATCGTTTCCAAGATCGGTTCGCTCGAAGACGAAGAGCTTAAACTGATGCTGGCTATCGATGAGCAGAAGGAAAAAAACGCGACACGCACCACCGAGCGTCGGCAAAACATTGAGGAACTAAAGGGCCACATCGGCCGTCTTCAAAACAACGAAGCCGCTTTCAAGGCGGAACTCGATGCGGCACTGGAAGCAGTAAGAGCAGCCGGTGAGGAAGTGGATGAAAATTCAAACAAGATATACCAATACGTGAAGACCCAGGTAAAACATCCACCTTTCGTGGTCCTCCTGCGCCAACGTCAGTGCACGGGCTGCTTTTTGAAAGTTTCAAACGATGTGGAAACTTCAGCGCGCCATCAGAATGAATTGCACCGCTGCGACAACTGCGGGCGCATCGTCTATTTCGAGGGATGAATACAACATGCCCATCGGCTTTATGAAAATCCTCCTTGCGCCTTCCCCCTGCTCAAGGTATGTTAACAATCCTGGTTTTCAGGAAGAGCGCGTTCGCTCGGTTCTTTGAGAATGGAGAGGAAAGTCCGGACACCACAGGGCAGGATTTCGCGCGAAAGCGCGAGCATCCGGAGTTAAAGCTCCGGGTGACGGCCAGTGCCACAGAAAACAAACCGCCTCTCGACCGACGTCCAAGGGGATATCCCCGAAAGCGCTGGTTGAAGGGTAAGGGTGAAAAGGCGGGGTAAGAGCCCACCGCCCCGAGGGTAACCGAGGGGGCTTGGTAAACCCATTTCGGTGCAAGGCAAAATAGGGGACCGGGTAGCCCGCCCAATGGTCCCGGGTATGCCGCACTCCCACCTAAAAAGGGGAGATCTGGCCGGCTTAAGCGGGTCAGATAGATAAATGAATGCACCCGCCGCGGCTTGAGCCATGGCGGGCAACAGAATCCGGCTTACCTCTTCCTGGAAGCCAGCCTTCCTGCGCTAAAGGAGTTCGGTACCAATGGAGCTGTTGCCACAAACACGTTTATAGTGATTTTTATATATTGACAGGATTGGGGCGCTTCATCATTTTCCGCGCTTCAACTCCACGGGCTCTCCTATGGCAATCCTCAAATCTTCACGGAAAGACATTCGGCGCATCGCCAAGCGAACTGTGATAAACAAGCGGCTCAAAACCCATCTCAAGACCATGCGCAAGTTTGTAATCGAGGCGGTTGCCGCTGCGGATTCGCCAAAAACGAGGTCTGCAGTCGTGGCCTATATTTCGACCTTGGACAAGGCGGCCAATAAAGGAGTGATCCATCGCAACAAGGTAAACCGCGAAAAATCAAACTATGCGAAGTTTCTGACTGCGGGTTGATGCTCCAAAGCTGCCCCCCTTCTAATTTTAGCAGCGTATATGCACCCATGGGAAACCTCAGGAAACAGCGCCGAAAAAAGATTGCCAAGCACAAGCGTCGCAAACGCTCCAAGGCTAATCGCCATAAGAAACGAACCTGGGGTTAATGGCAACAGACCCAAATGGTTGAAAATTTCGTGTGTCTTCGGACTCTGCCGAGCAAGCATTCGGCTGGGTTTTAGTATACTAAACACCGCTACTGGTCGCCGTTTCCCTGGAAACGGGTCGTAATTTGTTCGTAATATTACGTAACTTGCGGATTAGAAAATCTTTAAAGATTCGCGACCTGTATTTTTTACTTGTAAAAGTATTCCGAATTATCATATAAAATCCTTTATTCGCGTAGAATCTGTCATTTGTATCATGACTGTAGATAGAACCCATTGGCGTTGAGTGGTTGAATTTTAGCTAAAACATACCTTATGGCTTCAACTAAATCCAGAGGGATATTCATCGAAATAAATGATTTTTCCATTTTAGCTGCCGCTACTTCGGGCCTGGATGCTCCGTTGACCATCGAGAGTCTCCATGAGTTCCCAGCCGACAGTGATCCTGATGAGATCAGGGATTCACTGATCGATATGCTAAATAGTAATCCGCGCGGATTCATACCTTCCCGTTGCGCCATGTATCCCAAAAGCCGGTTCTTGCGCCGAATCAGCCTCGATTCCATAGTCAAAGCCAAGGACCCCAATTATTTCTCTGATTTATTGTCCAACCAGTTTCGCATCGATCCGGACAAACACATGTCAAATGTGGTCAATATCATTGACGGCAGCGAGTTTAATATAGAAAAAGGCATTCAAAACCAAAAGGAATTGGTCCTGTGCGGGGTTGATAACGATGAACTTCAAACGACACAGGACACATTGGTTGAATATGGTCTATACCCGGATCGTCTGGAGCTAGGGTCGCTGACATGCCTTGGCGGCATAATGAATTACTCCCAATGGAATGGGGTCAATATGCCTACCATGGTTCTGGAAGTTACTCCCGAAAATTCAAATGTTTTCATTCTCAGCAAGGATAAGGTGGATGTGTGCCGGCCTATTGCCTACGGACTGAATAATATGTTTGGGATAATTCAGCAGGAATTAGGACTGAAGGACGAGGAATCGGCACAAAAAATGATTTATTCGGACACCTTCGATTTCACCGAAGTTGGCCCTAAACTGCTGAACAAATTACAAAAAGAAATGGCATCATCGACCGGGTTCTACGAAGTCCAAACAGGCCAGACCATAGGGCAGATTTTTGTAAATCTACTGCCCAAAAACTTGAATTGGATACAAGAAACCCTTTCCGAGAATTTGGGGGTGGAACTGCTCCAAATAGATTTTGCCGGTTGGCTCGAGAGCCTCAACCTGTCAATCTCCGATTCGGTGGATCTAGAGAACCTGGAAAGCCGTTGGTTAGGAATTTTCAGCCTCATGGCCGATTTTGAATCTACAAGTCATGGCAAAGAGTAAAGGCAAAGTAAAAGAACAGGCTCAGTGGCATGTTGATTTCCGCATAGTCGATACGCTGCCGGATACGAAGCTGATTCGAACAGACTTCATGCTCACTTTTGTCGCGATATGCCTGGCTGTGGGGCTGTTGTTTTTACTTGTTTTCAGGGAATACAAAATCTTCACAATGGACCGCGAGATCGTCGAATTAAATAACAGCATCAAACAAGACACCGCAGACAACCGACAGCACTTGCTACTCGACAGTAAATTCAATTTGCTTTCCAAGAAGGTGAAGGAATTGGACAGCTTCCGATACAATCCCTTTCCCCCACCGGACTTTATGCTGGCACTGTCGGATATTCGCTCCCATGAAATAGTGCTCACCGACGTGGTATTCCGCGAAGTGAATGTACGCAAAGGCCGTACCCTTACCCTGTTAAATAATGTCTCGCTCTCCGGATCAGTAACCGGTTCGTCGCAAAGTGCCACTCAAATCGTAAGCGACTATGTAGATAAACTTAAATCACTGGATATTTTGAGTGAATACATAAATAAAATTCAATTGGATTCACTCACTCGCCTTGATGATTCTGGAGCGTTCGAGTTTTCCATATCCATTGAACTGAATCCGAATAAATCATGAACACAGATGCGATACTGGCCAAATTAAAACGGTATCCGGTAGCGGTGGTATGTGTCGTCCTGACTATTATTTTTATTGGCGTGCTATATATCCGCAGTTCGCGCATTCCCGCTCTTGAAGAAGAAATGAATCAGATGGAAGGGGAGTGGAAAGCTATTGGTGATAATAAATTACATGCTGTTGACCTGAATACGCATCTCGAAAAACTGAATGCTATCACTGAAAAAATCGACGGACGTTTAATGTCAGCCGACAGCAAGGCCATCAACTATCAGTATTTTTATAAGCTCGAAAAAAGCAGCGGAATTCGAATAGAAGATTTGAATCAGCGAGACAGCAGTAACGCAGCGGCTAAAGCTGGAGCTGCCAAGCTTGAACTATTTCAGCCAATTGTTTTCACAGTCACAGCTGAGGGAACTTTCAAGCAAATCCTTACTTTCTTATACGAATTGCAATATGGAAACTATTTCACAATAATTAAGGACTTTTCCTGCAGTGGCATCGAATCTGAAAAAGAAAAAGATGTGCAAGACCTTGTGGATCTCGCCGTCACCCTGGAAGTTTTAGGAGTGAAATGATTGCCGAAAATAAATGCTTAATTTTCCCAGTCTGCATTGTCCTGCTCATGTCGACGCTCCTGGGATTGTCTGTCGCCCTAGCTCAGGAAAACCCGCCTGTGATCGGCAAAATGGCGGATAGACAAATGCTGCTTGAATTATCCGAACAACTCCTCGACTCGAGAGACCCCGCCTTTCATGAACGCGTTTTAAAACTCTCCAGCCCATTCCTGGTCTTTATCCCGATGCGGGTCGAGGTGGTGGACGGTATTGTGAAGGAAGTAGCAGTCACCAATAAGTTGTCCGATATGGCGGTTTTGAAGAGCGTAGCAGATCATATGAAGCCAAAAGGGAACTTGATTATGGGTGGGAAACGTGTTTTACTATTGGAGAAATCTGGAAAACTAACTTTAGGCGATACCATACCTATCACCATCAGGGACGTTACCTACAAAGTAATATTATCCGATATTTCTGATAAAACCTATACCATCAAACTAAACGAGAGTGAAAGGGTAGTAAGTACACGAAGTAAGCAAGGCCGGGGGAAAATTGCTTTTGACAAACCATGAAAAAACAACCAGCCCAGCCCAAAACGATAACCCAACAAATTACTAACAAGGTACCTATCATGAAACTGATTATCGTACCTATTATGTGGATAGGCCTCTGCTCCACATCACTCTTATTGTTGCAGCCAAGCCTCAATGGCCAAGGCCCCATTGCCCGTGCCATGGACGCGGTCGAGGCAGTAGAAGCAGTCGCCTCGACAGAGCATATTGACATGGATGATCCTGTCGAGATTGATGAGGAGGAACTATCTCTACTTGATATGCCCCCAATCGACATGGAAATGCCCGATGAGGAAGATTTGGAAATCGATTTAGAGATAATCGATGATGAGGACATTATGATCGAATTTGAAGACTTCAGTGTTGAAGAAGAGCTGGATATAGAACTCCCAAGCGAAGAAGAACTTATGTTGGAATTGGATATGCCGCTCGATGAAGAAGTGTCACTGGAACTTCCCGGACAGGAGGAACGCGAAGCCTTTTTAGCCCGCGATGAAGAAACCATCTCGGTTGATTTTCCCGATGAGGAAATTCGAATCATCATCAGTAATGTGGCCGACCTTTATGATCTCAATATAGTCATACCAGACACCTTGGTGGGCAGCACGTCGATAAAACTGAGAAACGTTACCTGGCGTCAAGTATTAGAAGTCGTGCTCGAACCGGTCGCTTATACCTTCATAGAAGATCGCAACATCATAAAAATAAAAAGCCGCGATGAACTCCTGCTCGAACCTGTGGAAACCACCGTCATCGTGATTAAGTTCGCCAATGCAGGAGACCTCATGAACGCCATCGCCCCGATGGTCGACAGCGCCGCAGGCGGACGCGTCCAGGTCGATGCCCGGCGCAACGCTTTAATAATCACCGAACGGCCATCGCGCATGACCGCTCTTCGCCGGGTGATAGACGATCTCGACCGTCGCACAGAGCAGGTCATGATCGAATCGAAGTTTATCGAAGTGACCAACCGCGACGTTAAGAACCTCGGTGTAAACTGGGCCTCTCTCAGTGGATTTGGCCTGAGCGCCGGACCCTTCAATAGAGCCTTTGGTCGAAATGCAAACCAAGATACTATAAATTCTAATAGCGACTCTTCGCTCCAGGACACTATACTCGGAAGCGATAATACCCTGACCAATACCGATGGAGTTTCAGGTATATCCGATACCCTCTCCAACACCGTCACTCTTACCAGCGGCATCACCGATTTAACCTCTCTCGTAGACTCGGTTTCTCAAGGCAGGATAGATTCAGCTGTTTTTGACGCCAGTTCCTTCCAGCTAGTTTTAAGCGCCTTAACAACACTGAGCGATTCGGAACTCGTTTCCAATCCCACCGTGGTCACACTCAACAACCAATTGGCCAAAATCGTTATCGGTGAGAAATTTCCAATCCCCAATTATACCTACAATGAGGAGCGAGGCACCTTCGAAGTTGCCGGTTTTAATTATGAGGACATCGGTATTGTCCTCGAAGTTACACCCCATGTCAGCGGCGGTTTCATCAACCTTGACATAAAACCCAGGGTCATCAGCAGGGCCGGTACTGTGAGTTTTGGAGGCGCCGCCGGGGCTGAAATCCCCATAATCGCTACACGCGAAACCGAAAGCAAAGTCTCTATCAGGGATGGCTATACCTTGGCCATCGGCGGTCTCATAGAAAAACAGTCCAATCTGACCACCACCAAAATTCCGGTACTGGGCAGCATTCCAGGTATCGGCAGACTCTTCCGCAGCAAATCCGGCGACACACAAAAGCGCAACCTCATCATCTTTATAACCGCCAGGACACTCGACCCGGCCGGCAGCACCTACAAGGATGTTTTCACAGCAAAAGCGTTGTATGAAATTGGCGTAGACGAGCGTGATATTCCCGGCTATCAATTTTCCGACGAAGAGTTGCAGTTGTATAAGGACATCAGTGACAGAAGGAATGAACTGAACCGGTTGGATGAACAGAGGAAGCTCTACCAGCAGCTAAATGCTCTCGACAGGGTGCGGAACCGGGGCAAGTACACCGAAGACCCCTCGACCGCCGCCAGGAAACAGAAATTTCAGTGGAAGTAGCCGCTGGATCTCGCATCTGACTGAGGAGCCTGCCACTTAAAGGCAGGAAATGATCTCAGGCCACACCACACCACCCATTAACGTATAACCGCGTTATACGAACAAGTTTGCCCGGGTGGCTACGGTCCCTGGTCGGGTATAGTTGATAGTGGATATTGGGCAATGGTTAATGGGGCATGGATGAGGATTAACCCCTGAACTTTTGAACCTTTAACCCCCTGAACCTTCGCAGAGAGAGACTCTCAATATAGTGCTGAAACGTGTCCCTGAAGCAGTTTTATGACAAAAACGCCCCAATTGCTGACTATGTGTGCGACAATGCAGGGCAACAGAGAGCGGTTCCGATTCATTGGAAAAAAGCGCACAAAATAAAACCACAACGAATTGGCAAACAGGATAAGCGTCCACCACAATGCCGAAGGGGTGAGCTTGAGATCTGCCCATCCCGAATCCAGCCCCTTCCATTCGATCCAATGAAAGTGTATGAGGGCGAAGAGCAAGGAAAATCCCAGGACGCTGCCAACAAGGGCGCCCCGGCCCTTGTTATCAACCACCAGGAATCCCCGGAACATAAGTTCTTCCAAAAACGCGGCCGATGTCATGGCTGCCAGAAATAACCATGTGACATTTGACTGCTCGTGGGAAATACCAAGTGCGTATTCCCCGGCGGTTTCCAGTCCCAGAATGCCCAAGGCGCCCGCGACGGCGAGAACTAACAGTTTAAAGGAGGTTCCGACGGCTCCCGGCAAAGCCAGGGGGTTGGGGTTTCCCGCACGGTTGCGCCGAAAGTCCCTGCCCCATAGCACGGTGGCATATACCCCCGCAGCGGTTAGGATTATTATGGCGATGGGGTCTTGGCTCATTAAATCGATAAACGGGCTGTTACTGGAAAATAATAATTTGCGAGGATTCAGAAAACTTGATTTTAAAAATGCTCGGCTCTTAATATCTTAATCATGCTTCTTACCGACAAACAGCATACTCTGTCCAGATTAGAGGGCTTGGAAACGGTTACCTCGCCTGTCAAAGGGCAACTTGAGAACCTCCAGGTGTTTATGCAAGCACAGGTGAAGCAGTTCGAGCCTGAAGTGCGGGATTTGGTGGATTATTGCTTAAGTAACGGCGGCAAACGAATCCGTCCCATTCTCCTTTTTTATTGCGGTTGGCCGATGGAGAACCACGTGGCGGATGATCTGGTTAAGGCTGCCTCGGTCATCGAATACGTGCATTTGGCTACCTTGGTACACGATGATATCCTCGATGGTGCCACACTTCGACACAATCACCCTACTGTGAGCGAGAAATTTGGGTCCAACGTAGCCGTACTGGTAGGTGACGCCCTTTTCGCTCAAGCCATGCGTCTGGCATCCGATTTCCCAACCGTGAAAATCTGCCGGGCCGTCTCTGCGGCCACACGGCGGGTTTGTGCAGGAGAAATCGCGCAAACATTTCAGAGCGGCAACACCTCCATCGGCGTCGAAGAATACTTGAAAATTGTCAACTACAAGACGGCTGAACTCTTTTCCCTGTCATGCCTGCTGGGGGCTGATCTGGCGGGATATCCAGCCGACTTTGTCCAGGCTGTCGGAGTATTCGGGCGCCATCTCGGCGTTGCCTACCAGATATTTGATGATTTAGCGGATTTTCTGGGTCGTGAAGAGCGTATTGGGAAAACTCTTGGCACAGATGTAGCCGGCGGGAAATATACCCTGCCCATTATAGTTTTGCTCACCAGGCTCGCAGAGCCTGAACGCCGGGCGATGGTGCACGACCTGCGCAGCGTCCAAAACGCCGATCTCGCCGGTCTGAATCACAAAATGGAGCAAAACGACGTCTTCCCGACTGTTCGCGATTATTTTCAAACGGAAATTCAGAAGGCCGAACAGGCCATCGATCCCTTTTCGGATTTTTCACCCTCGCAATTCCTGCTGAAAATCAGCGCTTTTGTTACAAATCGCATAAATGGCCTTATCCTCGATTGACCACAGTCCGGAGTTTTTGCGATATTGTTCAGGACGTTTTTTGTTTGATTTCCAGGCTCTGATGCTTAACTTGGGGTAATGGATGCATCACGGGCAGTCGATGAAGTCCTTGTACCAGATGAAGCTGCGGTAACCACGGAGACGGATTCAGACATGGTCTGTGTCCGGCGGGTTCAATCCGGCGATGTATCCGCATTTGACCCATTAATACTGAAATACCGCGAGCGTCTATTTTGCATAATTTACAACCTTACCTCCAACCGCGAGGATGCAGCCGACCTCACCCAGGAAACCTTTATCAAGGCATTTCGCTCCATAAAGCGCTTCAAGGGCAAATCTTCCTTTTTTACATGGCTTTACCGTATCGGAATCAATGCCACCCTATCTCATTTGAAACGCAACCGCTTCCGGCGCTTTTTCAGTTTCGAAGTATTGGTCGAAGAAGGAGGCTCGCGCGAACTTCTTGAAGCCCTGGCTCAAAAGACGCATTCGGATAAGGGCGCTCTGCTGAAGGAATTACAGGAAAAATTGAACGAAGCTCTGCAAAAACTGTCTCCAAACCATAGAACTGTGGTAGTATTATTTGAAATTGAAGGTCTCAGCCACCAGGAAATTTCCGAAGTCATGAATTGTTCAATCGGCACGGTGCGATCCAGGTTGCATTATGCCAAACGGCAACTCCAGGCTTCACTCGAAGAATACCTGCAATAATCTTTCAGATTCATGGCCTCATTTAAAAAATTGCCCAACAAAAAAATCTCCCTGGAAGACCTTCTCAGGCTCAAACGGGATGAAAAACCCCCGATTGAATTCTGGGAGGGTTTTGAGCGGGAATTGCACCAGAAAACCCTCCGGGCCCTGGTCGTCAGTGAACCTTGGTATGGCAGATTCCTCCGTCCCTCAATGGCCCGCATGGCGGTTATTGCGCCCTTGGCGATCGTGACGGCAACGGCCGCCGGCTACATGTTTTACAAGAAAAACGAACCGTCAAAGGCCGACGTCCCTGCGCTCATAGCCGTCAAAGCCCCGACGCAGGCTGCCCCCGTGTTGGTCGAAGAGATTCCATTTGTTCAAGAGAGCGGGTCGGCGGATCGCTCCCGCAGGCAATTTGCAAATTACATCATCATGGTGCAGCAGGATAAAAACATGAATTTCATCACCGTACGGACTTCTGAAACCTATAAGGCAAATCCCGCCAAAGCCGTTTACGTGGCTGACCCGTTATCCGGAGTTGAATCTACTCCAATCCTCATCTCAGCGCCAAGCGCCGAACAATACTGATATTCGATGCGGTCCCTACCGGTTTTCATCAGCTGCGGCCAGCTGATTTTTTTGAGTTTACTGTGCTGCTCCGCAGCTCGGGCGCAAAGTGATTTCCTGGATCTGCAAAACCGCGTCATCGAAATTTTTAAGGAAAACCGCGATGCCATTGTGCGGGTCAAGGCCGCCAACCAACGCGAGACAGAAGACGGTGAGCCTCAAACCTTCCTGGTTATAGGAACGGGATTCTTTATCAGTCGAGAAGGCCATGTGATAACCAGCGCAAAAACCACCTTCAATTCGGAACGAGTGTGGGTCGAACACAATGATATCCCCTACGCTGCCGAGATTATAGGTTCCGACACGGTGACCAATCTCTCCATCCTGAAGTTAATAAACCTGCCCACGAATTTTAATTTCCTTCACCTTACAGACTCAGTGGACCTGCCTGAAGTCGGCACCATGGTCGTGCGAATCAGCTCGCCTTTCGAGTTCGAGCCTTCCCCGCACCTCGGCTTAATAACAGGCCGGGAAAGCAACTTCGCGCAACGCATTTTTCGATGCACCTATTTGCGCACCAATATCCTGGCTGGACCCGGCGAAGATGGATCGGCGCTTCTGGACCTCAACGGCAGGCTAATCGGAGTCATGGTTGCCTCATTGCCGGACGTTCAAGGCTCGTACGCTATACCCGCGCGGGCCGCACTACGCATCCGCGACGACATGCTCTTTTCTGGAGAAGTGACCTACGGTTGGGTCGGATTCGAGGTAGCCGTTCAAAAGACAATGGCTGAAGGTTCTCGCATTGTTATAAACAAAGTATTTGCGGACTCTCCCGCCGAAGAGGTAGGCCTGTTGCCCGATGATGTTTTACGCAGTATCGCCGATCGTGAAATCCGAACGGTCAACGACTTGCGCAACGCCATATTTTACACCCGGGTTGGTCAATATGTGGGCATTAAAGTGGACAGGGATGGTCAGGAGGTGGATTTCAATATCCGAATGGTCGCCCGCCCGCCAGATGAACCTCTTGAAATCCATGAAGCTCTTGCATCGCAGGAGGACCAGCCGGGTTCCAATCTGGTGGGAGAAGAGTCTATGCCGCCGAGCGAATCTACATCATCCGGCGACTTGCCCCTCGAAGGAACTGACAAGAGTTCCCAAATGCCCGATTCATAAAAAGCCCAGGGTAATTACCTTCGGCGCATAACTTGCGGGCAACCGTTCCGGGTTTCAAGTAATCGGGGCTGTGGGCATATTTTTATCGTAATTATCCCATTAAACCGGATATTTTCCATTTCTGTTATGAGGAAAGAGAGAGATTCCATGGGTGAGATGCAGGTGCCCGACGATGCCCTTTATGGGGCCTCGACGCAGCGCGCGGTATTAAATTTCCCCATCAGCGGGCGCCCCATGCCCGATGGCTTTATCCGGGGTCTTGGCCTGGTCAAAGGCGCCTGCGCACGGGTAAATTCGGAATTGGGCCTCCTATCCGGCGAAAAAGCCGAGCTTATTGCCGAAGCCGCCGCGGAAGTAGCCGCCGGAAAACTCAACGAACACTTCCCTGTGGACGTTTTTCAAACCGGCTCCGGCACCTCCTCCAACATGAACGTCAACGAGGTGATCGCCAACCGGGTCAGCCAACTGAAGGACAAGCCCATTGGTTCCAAAGACCCCGTGCATCCCAACGACGACGTCAATATGGGCCAGTCCTCCAACGACATTATACCAACGGTCCTGCACGTCAGCGTGGCGATGGCTGTTAAAAATGACCTCGTGCCCGCGCTCGATCATCTGGCCGAGGCGCTGGAGGCCAAATCCCAAGCCTTTTCCGACATCGTAAAAATTGGTCGCACCCACCTCATGGATGCCACACCCCTGACCATGGGGCAGGAATTCTCGGGCTACGCGGCCCAAATGCGCAAAGGCGCCGGCCGCGCCGCCAGGTGCATCGAAGTCCTTGGCGAGCTGGCCATTGGCGGAACCGCCGTGGGCACGGGCCTCAATTGCCATCCCGAATTCCCGGGCAAAGTCTGCGGCCTACTTACCGAGTCAACCGGCATCGCCTTCCGCGAAGCGGAAAACCACTTCGAAGCGCAGGGCGCGCGCGACGACGCCGTCGAAGTCGCCGGACAGCTCAGCGCCATCGCCGCCAGCCTCACAAAGGTCGCCAATGACATCCGGTTGCTCGGTTCCGGTCCGCGCTCGGGCATCGGCGAAATACTCCTGCCCGCCACCCAGCCTGGCTCCTCCATCATGCCCGGCAAGGTCAACCCAGTCATGAGCGAAATGCTGGTGCAAGCCTGCATCTACACCCAAGGCCTCAGCCAGGTGGTTGCGACGTGCGGGCGTGACGGACATTTTGAACTCAACGTCACCCTGCCTCTCATCGCCTACGCCCTGCACGAATCCATCACTTGTCTGAGCAACGGCGCCCGAGTGTTCGCTGACCGTTGCGTTGCGGGTCTCGAACCCAATGCCGATCGCTGCCGGGAACTCGTCGATCAATCCCTCATGCTCGTCACGGCCCTGAATCCCTACATCGGCTACGACAAGGCCGCCGAAGTCGCCAAGATCGCCCACGCCGAAAACAAGACCCTACGACAAGTCGTCCTCGAACAAGGCCTCCTCGACGAAAAGACCCTCGACAAAGCCCTCGACCCCAAATCCATGACCAGCCCGCAGGAGTAGCCCGCCGTCAGCTTGAATACCTTTGTTGCAAATGCGGGGTCGGGAATAAATTTTAAGTTTGATGGCTGTTCACCAGAGTACTTTAAAGGTCCGCACGGAGGGCAAGGGAACCTATTGCTTACCGATGGCTTAGGAACTCTTCGACTGTAAGATGTATATCAGCTGCTATTTTCTTCAGTAGTGGGGTGGCAATATCTCTACCTTTATGCAACGGGACGGTTGTGCCTCTTCCATCAGAATGGCGGAACTGCTTATGTGACCCCTTCTGTCTCACTTCTGAGAATCCCAGGGATTCTAAAATTTTAATAATTTCCCGGGGTTTGAGAACTGGTGTACTGCCCATAACTAGACAGAAACTAACTGAGTTCCAATAAATTCGCCTTCTAGTGGCGGATCTCCATCCTCAAGTAGCATGGATATGACTTCTTCCAAATTTTTGTTGAGCTCGTCGAGGGTCTCTCCCTGAGAATGCGCGCCGGGGAACCCCGGAACATACCCTACGTAAAGACCTGTATCTGAACATTTTTCAACAACTGCTGTAAATGACTTCATGTATTTAAATTACTGTATGTAAAGGAGATGTCAATATATCCTTAATTTTCCACCGTCAGACATGAGCTATAGAGAGCATACTCTATAGGGTCTGATAATGATACTATCCCAATTCCATTGTTGTAAATCCGGGGTCTGAGTGTAGTTATTTTGGGACGATGGCTGTTCACCAGAGTACTTTAAAGGTCCGCACGGAGGGCAAGGGAACCTATGAGATTACCGGTGAGGTAGCGGAGGAGTTGCGCAAATGCGGCTTTAGTGAGGGCACGGTGACCGTGTTTTGCCGTCATACCAGTTGCAGTCTGGTCATAATGGAAAATGCCGACCCGACGGCGCTGACCGATCTCGAACGTTTCATGGAGGAGCTGGTTCCGGAGAACAATCCGAATTTTGTCCATACCATGGAGGGTCCCGACGACATGCCTAGCCACATAAAAATGGCTCTGACGCGCACGGCCGAGGTTATACCATTTTCTGACGGCCGCCTGTCCTTGGGCACTTGGCAGGGAATTTTTTTATGGGAACACCGAAGTAGTCCCCATGCCCGGCAGATTATCCTTAACTTCTCGGGAGAGTAGGGGCCACAGACCTGCGTGAGTCGCGGTTCCGTGCGTTCCGCCGGGATTCAGACTATTTTCAGCTTTGGGAGGTCCTGCCCGTCGATGATTCCGACGGGGCGTTGATTGTCATCAACCACTACCAGGTCGTCTATGAGCGATTTTTCAAGGATTCGCAGTGCATCGACGGCGAGAGCATTATCGGAAATGACTTTCGGGTTGCGGGTCATGTATTCTGTAACGGGCTTGTGCAGAAAATCATCGCCTTTGACTGCGGCCCTGCGCAGATCGCCATCTGTGAAAACGCCGATGAGTTTGCCTGTTTCTGTATTTATGAGAGCCAGGGTCCCGCATTTAACCTTGGTCATGGACATGATGCAGTCCTGCACGGTGCTTGTTTCGGGCAGGCTGGCAAAGCGTTCGCCGGAGCGCATGATCTCGCTGACGAGCAGGAGCAGGGATTTGCCCAAGCTGCCGGCTGGGTGCAGCTTTGCAAAGTCTTCCCGGGTAAAGCCGCGTACATCGAGGTAAACCATCGCCAGGGCGTCGCCAAGGGCCATGGCGGCCGTGGTGCTGGCGGTTGGGGCGAGGTTGAGGGGGCAGGCTTCCTCGTCTACACGGTAGAGGAGAACGAGATCGCTATTGGCGGCAAGGTCGGAGTCGGCCTTTGAAGTTATTAAAATGGTCTTCAAGCCCAGGCGTTTGATCAGTGGCAGCATCTGGATAAGCTCCTCGGTCTGACCGCTATTACTGATCAGTAAAGCGAGGTCGCCTTCGGTGCATACTCCAAGGTTGCCGTGAAGGGCCTGGCCGGGATCCAGAAAACAGGCGGGTACGCCGGTGCTGTTGAAGGTGCCGGCCAATTTCTCGCCGATAGCCACGTTTTTACCGACCCCGGTGAAGATCAATTTCTTTCCATCGAGTACCGTTTCCTGGATGGCCTCTATGGTTGCGACGAACGAATCGTCTAAATGCTCGGCTGTGGCTTTGATAGCCGCAATTTCCTGGTCGAGGCAATTTCTTGCTTTATCAAGCAGGGCTGCCTTGTCTAAACTCATAGATATTCCGGTCAGTTATGTACTCGATCATTAATCAATCAAAAACGGCGCAAAGTGTAGCGTTTTGTCCCGCCGGGCAAAAGCTTTATTTTCCCGTCCTGCGCCGGGCGTGGTTATGGGCGGTAATGTTTGGAGCATTGCCGATATTATTCCTGGCCGGTTGCAGAGGCGATATAGGCGGCGTGATTACGGAAAAGGAAGAAAAACAGTACCGTCGTGGTCAAAGCCTGATGCGCGAAGGCCGCAATCAGGAGGCATTGCTGGCGTTTTTTAAAGTAATCGAAAAGCGCTGGGATGCTCCCGAATCGCATCTCGAAGCCGGGCGTATTTACCTCGACCATATCAAGGACCCGATTGCCGCCATCTACCACTTTCGTAAATTTCTTGAGTTTAACCCGAAATCCCCCCAAGCCCCTCTCGTCGAACAATTGATCGATACGGCCAAAAAGGAATTTGCCCGCAGACTGGCCGGCAACCCCTTTGCCGCAGACATCAATCGCCTCGACCTGCTCGAATTACTGGATCAGGCCAACGCTGATTCCCTTGAGTTGAAAAAGCAATTGGCGATGGCCAATGCCAAATTGGCTCGTGCTCGAAACAACTTGGCGTCTGCTCGCGCTCAACCCGCCCCGGAACCCGAACCGATCCGGATTGTCGTGACGTCTCAGCCTCCTGTGGCAGTATCCGAGGCCCCCAGTGAGGCTCTTCCAAGACCGACGGAATATATAGTGGAGCCCGGCGATACCCTCACCCGAATCAGCGCCAAGTTATACAATACATCCAGCCGCTACATGGATATTTATCAGGCCAACCGGGATATCCTGCGTAGTCCCCACGATGTTAGAGTGGGTCAGAAATTGCGAATACCTTGAGCGTCCCCGGCCATTACACTATCAACGGAGGCTTAATCGGCAAAGGTTGCCAGTCGAAGCAGGCTTTTGGTATATTTTACGTTTTCACGTATATTATATCAGAAACTCATTTTACCGAAAATGCATTATTTTGACTTCAATGCGACGACGCCTCTTTCCCCGGCGGCAGAAGAGGCCTGGCGCCAGGCCTCAAGTGAACACTGGCACAATCCGTCCAGTCCCTACCGGGCGGCTGCCCGCGCCCGGAACCTCCTTGAGGCTTGTCGGGAGAAGATGGCTTCACTCTTAGGGTGTGAAGCCAAAAATCTTGTTTTCACCTCGGGAGCCACCGAGGGCAATAACTCGGTTATAAATTATTTTGCCGCCAAAGCGGAACCCCGGGCCGGAATGTTGCTGTCGCCCGTTGAACATCCATGTGTGTTGGAGTCGGCCCGGGCCGTTTTCGCCGGGCGGATGGAATTCCTGCCGGTCAATGACGCGGGGGTGGTCGAAGTTTCCAAATTACCCGGGTTGCTCAAAAACAGCTCAGTCGTCCTGGTGTCCGTTATGGCTGCCAACAACGAAACCGGTATACTTCAGCCCTGGACGAAAGTGCAGGAAGTATGCAGGCAACACGCGGTACCGTTCCACTGCGATGCTTCCCAATGGCTGGGAAAACTTCCTGCCCAATCGCTCGGGGAATGCGATTTTTTAACCGGCTCTGCCCACAAGTTCGGTGGCCCCAAGGGAACCGGTTTTGTAAAAATTTCTGAAACGCATACCGATTTCACATCCTTGCGCGGGGGCAGCCAGGAGGCTGGGCATCGCAGCGGCACGGAGAATTATCCAGCCGTTGCGGCCATGGCAGCTGCATTGGAGGATGCCATAAGTAAAATCGAAACCGCACAATCCGTCCAGGGCTCGCTTCGTGACGCCTTCGAGAATGGTCTTGCCGGTGCGCTGCCCGAAGTCCGTTTTAATGGGCGGGAAGTCCCGCGCTTGTGGAATACGACCTCTATATTGCTTCCTGCCGGTAAAAACACTCGCTGGGTTCTCCAGTTGGACAGGCTGGGTTTCGCCGTATCAACCGGCTCGGCCTGTGCCACCGGCAAGGATTCCCCATCTCATGTCCTGTCCGCGTTGGGCTTGAGCTCCGAGCAGATAAATCGCGTTGTTCGGGTCAGCGCTGGTTGGGAAACATCAGAAGCCTCATGGGAAGCTCTCCTGGACGGATTTCGGCAAGTCTGGCAAAACATCAATACCCCTTCCAACCAAAGCGGCGAGACCCACGTTATTTCGATTTAAATACGGGCTGTGCGCCACTGCTTCAATTTGTAACAAATATTCGCCATGGCCAAAAAGAATGTCCGGGCACTCTGGGCCGCCAAGATCGCAGGGAGACTTCCGCAAAAAAAAGGCGCCAAACTCTTATTGCCGGGACAGGGCAAACCCTTTCGCGGTGTCGTGCTGGGGATAGACCCAAGCCTGCGCGGAACAGGCCTTGCGGTTTTGGATATTAAACAAAACTTTCCCGAACACCTGCTTTACAGCAGGACCATCAAGCTCAAGTCTAATCTGTCCATGCCCTCCTGTCTGGCCGAAATATCCCGGGCCGTCACTAAGGCGTTGGTTGACTATCCTGTGGATCATGTAGCGATCGAAGAAATTATTTATGTGCAGAACTTCCAGATCGCTCTGAAATTGGGAGCAGTCCGAGGGGCGGCAATCTCCGCTGTGGCTCAACGCGAGACACCGGTGTTTGAATATCCCCCGCGCAGGATAAAACAGGCGGTCGTAGGTTTTGGACAAGCAAGCAAAGTTCAGGTAGCTGGACAATTGGCCAGCTTGCTTGGTCTTAAAGAACCCCTGCCATCCGACGAAGCCGATGCCGCCGCAGTCGCCCTCTGCCACGCCCTGACTCACAGAGAATAACTGCCTTCATGCCAAAGATTTTGCAAAAGGGGTTAGAGGAAGGAGCGAAATATGCTGTGTTTGTAGTCCTTGCCGAGGTTACCCTGGTCGTTTAGGCCCCAGTGGTAGTCTTTAAACTTTAATTTATAACTGCCGTCTTTTAGAAATAAACGGTATGGCCGTGGGGCGTATCGGATGAGAATTTCTCCGACGCCTCCGTCTTTGGTAAAGTCTTCATCAAACCAGTCGAAAATTTGAGATACTTCTACTCGTTCTCTGGAAGGCGAGAAAGTATTCAGGTCGGTCCGGGCCAGCCAGGTTCGGAAAGCCGTCTCGGTTTGCGCTACAATCGCTTCCGCAGTGAAAGCAAAGGTCTGTAATGGAGGACAACTGCGGGCCGCGCAGACGATTGCGGCGTGTACCCGCCAACCCATTTCGGGACGCAGGTTGTCGTGCTCGATTTCATCCAACGAGTGCAGTCTGCCACCGATGAGATGGCGTTTGGCGGGCCAGGATTCATCGAGCAGGCGTATGCTCTCGGTTGGATAATTTTTCAATATCCATTGCAAAGTGAAAGCGTTGTAGGCGTTGATTAAGCTGGCCCAACGTTCATTGCCGACAGCTTCGGTTTCGGATTTAGGAGCGTAGGTGCTAAGGTAACTATCCAACGCCGCCAGGTCTTCCGGGGAGTTCTTCCATCGATCATAATCGACCAGACCCCGGACGTCCACGTAGGTTTTCAACAGGCGGTCAAAGTCGGTATGATCAATGCCTCCGGGAATCCGCACCCTATCGGCCATGCCGGCGACCGAGGGCATGAGAAATATGATTAGCCAAAAAATATTTTTAATTTTCATATATCTAAATTCACATTTCACAGGAGAGTCTTATTAAGATCAAAATATCAGACAGCTGCTTCGGGGGAAGTTTCCGGCGTCTGTTCGGGGCTGTCTTCCAGGTTAGCATCTCTGAGCGCCTTGCGGGCGATCCGGGTTACGTAAACTGTGACGGCTACCGTGGCCAGGAAGGCTACGATGTTAAGCGCCAGTTTGCCGGAATCCATTCCGCCGGTCGCGGCTTCTGCGGCTGTCTTGCCGAGCGAACCTATATAAACATAGAGTACTGTGCCGGGCATCATGCCTATCCAGCTGGCCAGCACATAGTGCCAGAAACGGACGGCGGTGAGTCCGTAAAGGTAGTTACTCAAGCTGAATGGCAACAGGGGTGTGAGCCTGAGAAGAAGGATGATTTTGCCGCCCTCCTTGCCTATGGCTGAGTCGATAGCTTTAAATCTTGTGTTTTGGCCGAAGCGTTTTTCAATCCTTTCCCTGGCCAAGTAACGGGAGATGAGAAAGGCGAACGCGGCGCCGGTGACCGAACTGATGGAAACAATTACCGACCCCTTAACGATTCCGAAGAGCGCACCGGCCCCAATGGTTAGAATGGACCCGGGTATAAATAGAACTGTAGCCCCGATGTAGGCTACCGCATAAACTATGAAGCCCAGGTATCCGAGGCTTTCGACCCAGGAATAGAAAAGCTCGATTCGGCCGGGATCGGCTGCTTCAGCGGCCTCCGCGCTCTCATCGGCTCCAAGACCGATAGCGGGAATCAGGAGCAGGAAAAAAATCCATGACCACCGAAACGCAACCCGTCTGCTAATTCCTGTATTATTGGTTAATGTATTATTCATCGTGAGATTGTTTTGTTGAAGGTTTCGATTGAGCCGTGCCTCATCGGGGGAGCTGACGCCGGAACAGCCAACTGAATAATTTTTTTGCTCTCGGAGTCAGGCGGGTTTTGTTGAACTTGTCGCCCATTTTGCGGGCCGCCTCGGCCACGGTCGGATAAGCGTGAATGGTGGCTGCAATTTTGCCCAAGCCGATCCCGTGCTTCATGGCCAGGACGAATTCGTGGAGCAGGTCTCCGGCGTGTTCGGCAACGATGGTCACTCCAATGATTTTATCCTTCCCTTTTTCGGTCAGGACTTTGACAAAGCCCTCATCAGCTTTTTCCAGAATGGCTCGGTCAACGTCATCCATCTGGAGTACATAAAGGTCGTAATCCACATTTTGCTCCTTGGCGGACATTTCATTCAAGCCGACTCGGGCCACCTCCGGGCTGGTAAAAGTGACCCAGGGTAGAACGCTGAGATCGACCTTGTTTTTTGGCAGAGGTATGGGAAAGCTGCTTTTAATAATATTCCCTACGACGAGGCGTGCGTGGTAATCGGCCACGTGGGTAAACTGGAAGGAACCAGCGATATCTCCTGCCGCCCAAATATGCGGCTGTGAAGACTGCAGGAATTCATTAACTTCGATACCTCTTCTGTTGTATTTGACGCCGGCCGCTTCGAGATTGAGATTTTCGACATTGGGTATTCGACCCGCGGCCACGAGCAGGGCGTCGGCGATGATCGTTTCTGTATTTTCCGGGTCTCCTTCATCGCTCTTGGCAGGCGCAAGTTCGAGGTGAATTTTACCGTTCTCCTTGTAAACTTTACGGGTTTCAACTCCTGCATGAACGATCATGCCCTCCTTTGCAAAGCGCTCGAGCATAAGTTCGCTCACCTCGGGGTCTTCGCGCACCAGGATCCTGGGGGACCGCTGAACAAGGTGCACTTCGACTCCCAACCGGTTCATGACCTGGCCCAGTTCACTGCCGATAGGACCGCCCCCGATCACTATCAGGCGTTCGGGCTTTTTTTCGATCCGATCGAATACAGTTTCATTGGTGAAATAGGGTATGTCCTCCATGCCGTCGATGGGGGGGACGCTGGCGCGGCTTCCGGCGGCAATGACAAAATGCTTTGCACGGAGCCGTTGGCCGTTGACTTCCAATTCATGTGGCGAAACAAACCGGGCTTCCCCCTGGAAAACATCCACCCCGAGTTCTTCAAAACGTTCGACCGAGTCATTAGGCTCAATTTTCGCCCGGCTCGCTCGCATGCTTTTAAACACTTGCTCGAATTCAAATTGAGGATCCTGCGGAGTCAAGCCCAATTTTTCGGAATCGCGTATATCCTGAATCAATCGGGCCGAAGCTATGAGAGCCTTGCTGGGCACACACCCGAAATTTAGACAGTCGCCACCCATTTTGTATTTTTCGATGAGGGCGGCCCGGCCTCCAAGACCAGAAATGGCGGCGGTCGTTATCAGCCCGGCAGTACCGGCGCCTATGGCGATGACGTTATATATACCTTCACCCTTTGTGTATTTCATAATGATGTTCCTCCGCGGGGATAGCAAATATAGGGAGCCTCTTTAATTTGGTCGTGGAAAGGGGTAGCGCCTTACAAGGTTTCTATGGAAGATGCGTTCGTGAAGTTAATGGAGATGTTGAAGAGGATATTTATTTCAAATTTTCCGTGGGGGTCAAGAGGTAGCGGCAGGTGAGAAGGAGGTCCTGAAAAGTTCGGATCATCGGTCGGCTGCCAAAACGCCGGCCGGAAGAAATTACCGGTGGTCGGAGAGTGACGACTTTTCCGGCGCGCGCCAGCCGACGTGAGAAATCAAGGTCTTCAAAATCGTCACGATCTGAAAATCCTCCAAGCCGTGTGAAAATGTCTTTTCGCGCGAAGATCCCCTGATCGCCCAGGAACATGCCGCAAAAACTGCTTCGCCAGTCTGCCAGCCGGCAGGTTATTTTCAAAAATCGAGATGGATGGTCGTAACGCCTGACAAAAGATCCGCCGGCCACATCCGGATTTTTCATCGTGCATTCGATAGCCTCCAACGCCGTAGCCGCCACCATGGTGTCAGCGTGTAAAAATAGAAAAATGTCTCCTACCGCCTGGGTTGCCCCAAGGTTCATTTGGCCCGCCCTTTGCCTGATTGGGGAATGAATCACGTGGGCGCCGTTTTTACTTGCCATGGAAACAGTGTTGTCCGTGCTCTCGGCATCGACGACGATGACTTCCATCAGCGACGAATTTGCTGCCAGGCTCTGCAAAGTATCCGGCAGCAGTTCAGCTTCGTTGAGAGTTGGTATAATTACGGAAATCAAGGGCGGTTCCTTATTCCGGCGAGATTAACAATAGCGCAGGGCCGCTCTTTTCCTAGCTCCGTTTGGAATGCAGGTAAAGCTGGAAAACGATCCAGAGAATCTTCGTGCCGGCTTTAACGGTGCCGCTTAAAGTTCCGGAAATTTTCGAGCGTCCTCCCCGACGCGGAAAATAACCTACGGGTATTTCTCGAATACGCAGGCCGCATTCGACGGCCCTGATCTGCATTTCCACTGTCCATCCGTAATTGCGGTCGCGCATGTTCAGAGCTTCGAGAGATTCCCGCCGTATGAGGCGCAACGGGCCGAGGTCGGCGTATCGAAAGCCCCAGCCCAAACGAATGAGGAACACGGCAAGGCCGTTGCCATGATTTTGTGCCGGAGTCATTACCCGCCGTCCTTCCAGGCCGGACCGGCGATTTCCCAGAATGAAATCGGCATCGGGGGCGCAATTGAAAAGGTCGGTCAGATTATCGATGTCATCACTGCCGTCGGCATCGCAAAAAAGGATCCATTCGATACTCGAAGGCACACTCTTGTAGCCAGTGCGGCAGGCGCTGCCGTAACCTCGACGGGGTTCGGCAACGACTTCTGCGCTGGCGCGAACCGCCTCTTCGGCTGTTCCGTCATCGCTTGCATTGTCGACGACCCGGATGTTCACCAGACCCTGTCCGCGCAACCGCCGCACCACGTCAGCGACAGTCCGCTCTTCATTGTATGCGGGGATAACAACGAGGACTTTGGCAAGGTCCAGGGGCGATTGCGAAAGCGGGCTGCTGGATTTAATCATTGAAGGCCGGCTGGAAATTATTTATACTTTATAGTATTGCATTCGCTTCTTAATACGCTATATTTAATGAGGAGACTTCTGTAGATCATCAATGCGGGAATCGTTAATATATTTTTGAATTTTTATCCTCAAATCCAACCATGAAAAAGTCTATACTCGCTTCACTGATTTGTCTTATTGTGACTATACCCGCGGCATCGCTAACTGCAGATATCACCTATAAATTCGATGGTGGTCGAGTTACGATCGTTAGAGAGAGTGGACCTAAGAGCAAAGTCAGGCAATCTTTCCCCATAGACCGGGAGCGGCATAGTCTCGGTCTAAGTGTTTTCCGAGGCGAAATCGAGTTGCCAAAAGAGCCAATCTCACCGGAGCTGCTGGAAAAGCAAATGACGGAATTGAAAATACTCATCAAGGATTTACCCAAGAAAGAAATCAAGGAGCTGGACATCGATAAAATCTCCGGCCGATTGAACGATAAAGAATACATAGCCCTCAAGTATTACCTCTTTGTGCGTTTCAATGTATTGATCCTTCCGGAATAAATCCGGATTCGTCACTGATACGCTCATCCTGGCGTTGACGGTTTCTCCGCACGCTTCCACAGGACATCGAGTCCCGCCGCCAGTCCGATAAGGCCGAATTCGAGCGGACGCAACCAAACCGGATGCTCAAATGCGGACAGCGAGGGATCGCCAAGGTTATACCCGGTAGCGTAACTCAGGCTGACAACCGCCAGGGCGGTGACCGACCAGAAGCGAGGCCTCATCGCCGCAAAGGGTAGCAGCCACTGCAAATACCACGGATTGATCACCGGAGACACCAGGAAAAACAGACCAAACACGATGTCCAGTGGCAGCTCGGAAAGTTCGTTAATTTTGTAACGCCGCAACAACCAGTAAAATGCCGCCACAAACAAGAGCATTCCTCCAATCCTCGCAACATCGGGATTGAGCATCCAACTCAATATGGCGTATAGAGCGGAATTGAATTCCCAGTAGGCGCTGAAAACACGCAGGCCATCCCAATCCGCGCTGCTGCCTTGCAGGAGGAAGGGAGCATACAGTGCCGCCACCGTGAGACCGAAGATGCAAGCCGATCTCAACCATCCTTTCTGGAGGATGAGAAATGCCACTGCCGGTAGAGCAATGATTTTGACGGCCGCTGCCGCTCCACACCAAATCATTGTCATTATCACGCGCCTTTTTCTGAAACAGGCATAGGCCGCCATCAGCAGACAAATTCCCACAATGTCCGGGTGAGTGTTAAAGGAGGTTTCGAATACCAGCAAGGGACACCACGCATAGAATATGAAATTTCTCCGGCTGATGAGGCCGGCCATCAGGCCCAGCAATATCAGGTCGGCCGAGAGAAACAACAGCTTCAGCACGGTCAGGCTGCCCGGACCCAACCGGTAACTGAGCAGGAAGACATACTCCAGAACCGGACCGTATATCGTGGGTACCTCGGGATAATTAACCTTCGATAGGATTCCTGCAAATTCATATTGTACCTCCGGATCGTCGAAGAAATCAACTGGCGGCACTTGGTAGGGGTTGCCAGTTTCAGAGAATACACGGCCATCCCATAAAAACCGGTAGTAATCATCTTCGTAAATTGGCTCGGCAGCCACCCCAAGCAGCCGGAAAAGCACTGCCCAGACCAGGATGGCCCATAAGGAGGGCTGGCTCCCGGCTTTCTTTACTGAAAAAAAGCAAACTCCAAGTACCACCCAGGCCCCGCCTATTAACGCGTAAAACTCAGACAGTGGAACCGGTTCTCCACGCCTCGAAATGAACGTCAGGACGACATACAGAAGAAATGATAGAAGACCCCAGATATGAATGAGCGCAGCAGCCTTACCCGGATGCAGCTCCTTACCGTAATCGGTGCTCACTATTATAAGTAATGACGCCCCGCCCGGACGGTGTCATCGGTTATTGCCGCCGGGCTTCAATCGTGATGTCTACAAACACCTCGCTGCCAATGACAGTCGGCCCGTAGGTAATGCCGAAGTCCGTGCGATCCAGAGTGGTCGTAGCTTCCCAGCCTGAGATTTGCCTATCCCTATTGTCCTTGCCGAACCCAAGCAGGTTTACTTCCAGCACCACCTCTTTAACTGTTTCCATGATGGTCAGGATTCCTGTCACCTGAAATGTGTTCTCGCCGCTCTGTTCCCACTTGGTGCTCTTGAAAGTGATGGCGGGATAATTTTCGGTTTTAAAAAAATCGTCACCGCGCAAATGCTTGTCTCGTTTCTCGTTGCGGGTATTGATGCTGCCGGCCTTGATAACGGCTTCGACCTTGCTGTTAGTCAGATCGTCTCTGTCGACAACTATGGTGCCTTCGAAATTAACGAAGTCCCCCGGCACTTTGGTAAAGAAGTGCCTAACCTTGAAACTGACCGCGGAATGGTTGGGATCGATTTTGTAGGTCTCGATAACCGCCCCCGCGGTTTGCGGCAATAGATACGCACCGAGGGCAATGATTGTAGTGATTGAGCGCAATATGGTCTTCATAGTATTGATATTGGCCGGCGACCGGTGAATAGTCGAGTGGTAATTTTACAAGAGCCGGCGCAAGTCTTCTCCACGGCCTTCCGCGGTGAGGATATAGAGCTGCAAGTCGTTGGTCCAAGTGGCCGTTCCATACTTGCCTACTTGCCGGATAATCGGCTTGGCAATATCTTTTTGAGACGGAAAGTGGTCCCGTTCCGTTACGAAAAGGTGGTAAACCTTATCACCCTTGAAACAGACCAGACCCACTTGGCGGCCTTCCCAAGTGAATGAGACACAACCCATGCCCGGCATTTTTTCCAACTGTGCCGGCAGAGAAACAGGGAAGGGGGCATCCTTTTCATTCATATAGGCTCGAAGTTGGGCAAGGTTCTCATGGCGGAAATCGAACTTCTCCATATGGTCTGTATGGCTTGTTACTCTCTGCAGATAACGTGCCATCGTATCAACGGTCTGAGGCTCTTGAATTTCCTGTCGGTCTGGACCTGACTGCCTGAGCAGCAACGTGCCCACGCCAAGAAACAACACCAGACAGGCGGCTGCGGACAGGGACATCGCGAGCGGCCGGCGCCACCAAATGACATCGGCACCGAGGCCCGGAATTGTGCCGGATTCGGTAGAGCTTATCGGCATTTCCGCCAGTATTTTTTCTTTTAAGTCTGGAGGCGGCTCGATACTGCAAAGCTTCCCCGCAAGGGCGCGGTCGAAATTCTGCTCATTTTCAAACCAGGACATAAGTTCGGGATCGCTCGCCGCCATGGCGAGCGCTTCTTTCACTTCCGGATCATCATCCGTTATCGGATCGGCCCTGTAGATGTGTAAAATTATCTTGGCTTTTTCTATGTCCATAGCTGGGTACCGCTATTTGGGAGAGTTGTCGGAAGGTGTTTTATTCCGTTCTTTTTTCAGCATGATATTTTTGAGATGCGCTTTGCCGCGGGAGAGACGGGACATAACAGTTCCGATAGGCAGATCCAAAGCGGCGGCAATTTCCTTGTAGGAAAGGTCCTCAAGATAGAACAGGATGATCGGCGCTTTATAAATATCATCCAACTCCTGGAGCATCTCCACTGCGCTTGCCGAATCCAGGACGGAAACCATGTCCGGCAAAACCGGCGGCATCTCGCGATCGAGCACCTCGGGTTCAACGCTGATGGACTGGATGCTGCGCCTCCGTACCCGGAGAAATTCCCGGTAAAGCGTTGTAAAAAGCCAGGATTTTACCTTGGAGGCATCCCGCAAAGTCGATCCCTTTTTGGCCCAGATAAAAAAAGTCTGCTGTGTGAGATCCGCGGCGTCATATTCATTGCCTGCCAGGCTGTAGCCAAACCGGTATAGAGGGGCGTAGAAATCATCGACCAACTCTTTAAAATCGATATCGGGTCTGCCTAGGCTAGGAGTATCCATTTCGTGGGGTGCGCTTCCAGACCAATGAGGGGCAAGCCAGTCGGTCGTTTTTACAAAATCAGCAAGGCGTCGCCATAGCTGTAAAATTTATACCCCTTCGATATAGCCTCACGATAAATTTCTTTCAACCATTTAATTCCCGAGGTTTCGCCGGGCGCCAGGAAAGCCGACACAAGGCATAGGAGTGTGGATCGCGGCAGGTGAAAGTTGGTCAAAAGGACATCCACCGCATTGAAAGCAGCGGGCGGGTAAATAAAAAGCTCGGCCCGGCTGCGAAATGACTGCTGTTGCGCCTCCAGCGGGAATGATTCTTCGTTTCCGCCTGCGGTTTTCCGAAAAAAGTCCTCGGCTGCGCGAACCGTAGTAGTGCCCACGGCCACCCTCGAGCCCGATTCGGTCCGCCACAGGGCAGCGCAAGTGAGGGAAGGTATCTCGTATAACTCACCGTGCATATCATGGTTTTCAATGGCCTTCGTCTTGATCGGCTGGAAGGTTCCAGGCCCGACATGCAATGTGAGGTCATAGGTTTGAAATCCCCTTTCTGCCAGTTCGTTCAAAACTGCCGGGGTAAAGTGCAAGCCGGCCGTCGGGGCTGCAACTGCAACTTTTTTCGCATGATCGGCGTAAAGTGTCTGATAGCGCTCCACGTCCAATTTTTTACGTTCATCATCGGGTGCGCGTTTTATGTAAGGGGGCAACGGCATCTCCCCGAGGCGTTCGGCCAACTCGGTGACACTCTCGTCATTCCGGAGTTGGAACTCCACCAGGTATTCGCCCGAGCTATTCTTTTCTATCACGGAAGCTTCGAATTCGTCAGGCCGGCGGAAAACTGTTCCGGGTCTGAGCTTTCGGCCGGGTTTTAGCAAACACCACCACTGCCGGGCGCTTCCGGAGGGGCGCAGCAATATGCACTCGACGGCGCCTCCTCCGGTCCGAACAGCTCGAAGCCGGGCCTTGAAGACTGCGGCATCGTTGCGAAAAATCCGGCTGCCCGGCGGCAGCAAGTCCGGCAGTTCCTTAAAAAAATGGTGGGAAATACTGCCCTCCGCACGCTCGACCACCAGGAGCCGAGAAGCGTCCCGCCGCTCCGCGGGTACCTGCGCGATACAGGAAAGAGGCAGTTCGTAATCAAATAGTCCAGCATCCATCGCAGACAAAAGATGAGGTTAAAAACCCGCTAATGTCTAATGGATCACTCGAACTGGCAAAGAAAATCAATAAGCAACAAACTCGGTTAGTTAGAAACTATTGAACTTTTCCTTCTTCCATTCTTTTAGCGGGGTGGCGGCCCATCCCGTGCTGAAAATCAGAAGGCATATTGGGCATTTCGCCCGGGAAGAGCCTCTCGTAACGCGATCTGAAATCCATTTTTCTCTCACGCTTTGCCAGGGTGGCTTTTAGTTTCAGTTCGCTGCCTGTGCGCAGTATTGTCAGCGTTATCTTATCGTTCTCCTCTTTGGAACGGACCAGGACCTGTAATTGCCTTGGATCAATGAGTATTTGGTTATCGAGCAGTTTTAAAATATCGAATTTTTTCAGTCCGGCTTTTTCTGCGGGGCTGTCCTTTGCAACGTGGTTGACTGTCAGCCCAAATCCTTCTTTAAGGCCGAGCTGGGCAGTTACAACGGGATCGAGAGGAGCAATTTGCACGCCCAGGTAGGTGACAGGCCCCTTTCCCATATCATGGTGGCCACCGAACCAGTAAGCAGCGCGGCTGCCCGGATGCATAAGGGTTTCCGCCTCCTTTTTAATATCGGAGGCTGCTAAGGCCAGGGCGGGGGCAGATATGAGTAAAACGAGGCTCCAGATCAGTATTTTTCTATGTACTTTCATAATTGTGGTGATTTTTGGGTAACAGTTCCAAAATAAACGGGTCGAATGATTTTGATTCTTAAACCATAACCGACCATAAAATTTGTCTATAGTTCCGAATCAGTTGTAATTTCCCGATATACCGCTGAGGCCCATGTCCGACATACTTCCAGTTCCTTCAGAATTTCCATCGATGCCGGGTGGCCGGCCGGACTTGCTGATTATTGCCGGTGAACACTCCGGTGATCAACACGCGGCCTGGATGGTCGAAGAGTTGAGGCATCGCCGGCCGCAGTTGCAAATCGCGGCTCTCGGAGGGGAAAAACTACAGGCGGCCGGGGCAACTTTGCTCTACGACCTCACTCAATGCTCCGTAGTCGGGATATTCGAGGTACTGAAAAATTACGGGTTTTTCAAAAGACTTTTTGAAAAGACGTTATCCTGGATTAAACAGAACCGGCCCCGCCACGTCTGCTTCGTCGACTACCCGGGATTCAATCTCGAATTGGCAAAGAAGATTTTTCAATCCGGACTATGCCGCAAGGGTGGGGGAGACATCGCCCTGCATTATTATATAGGGCCGCAAATCTGGGCATGGAAGGCAAGGCGCCGTTTCAACATGGCGCGGTGGCTGGATGGCCTGGGCGTCATCTTTCCGTTTGAAGTCGATTGTTACAAGGATACGGAACTTCCAGTGCGATTTGTAGGGCACCCCTTTGTAGCGCCCGGGTTTCAACTGCCGGTTACCTACCAGGCCGACGGGCCGGTGCTGCTATTCCCCGGCAGCCGAAAAGCGGCGGTAGAGCGCATATTCCCCGTCATTGCCGATGCCTTTGCCCGATACGTTCAACTGCGGCCCGGGGAACGAGCCCTAGTTGCTTATCCTTCTGAAGATATTAAAAAGGTACTCGAATCGGTGCTTGCTTCACGTCCGGAATTGAGCAGCAAGATCGATTTGGCGCCGGTTTCAGCAGGGGTCGCCGGAAAGGCTGCGATAACAAGTTCAGGCACCATGTCGTTGGCCTGCGGTTTAGCCGGAGTTCCCGGAGTCATAGCCTACCGGGCGCATCCCTTGACCTATCTTCTCGGGCGCATGCTCGTCCAGGTTCCTTATCTGGGCATCTCAAACTTGCTTCTAAATGAGCCGCTTTATCCCGAGTTTATCCAGTGGAGGGCACGCCCGGCGCTGCTGGCCAATGCCCTGGAACAAGCCGCCGGCGATCCCGTTAAAATCCAGGCCGCCCGTCATTCCGCCGAAAAACTGCGCAGTCTCCTCATCGGTAGTTCCGACGGTTCAGCAACCGATTGGCTTTTGCAGGGTTTCGATGAATCAACGGGTACCTGAGCGTCCCAACGGATTGTGATGACGATTACTATTTTCGGTTGTGGATACGTGGGCAGCGCCTTGGCCCGGCAGGCCCTCGATCGCGGTCTCGAAGTCAGCGCCCTTACCCGAAATCCGGAAACCGCTTCGACCCTGCGAGAGATGGGCGTGTCCCAAGTCGTCGAGGCCGAACTCGATTCGCCGGATTGGCACTCCCTGCTGTCTTCCCGGCAGGATTTCGTGGTCAACTGCGTGGGTTCAGCCGGCGGTGGGCTTAACGGCTATCGAAAGTCCTACTTAGGAGGACAGGTATCAATCCTATCCTGGGCGCGTGGCGGCCAAATCGGCGCTTATGTATATACAAGCAGCGTCGCCGTTTATCCTCAATCGGGAAACATCGAGATCGATGAAAGCATTTCCACGGCTGGAGCCACTGGCCGGGGAAGTATTCTACTGGAATCCGAGCGGTTGTTGGTTGAAGGAATTAATCCGGACACGAGGTGGTTCATCCTGCGGCTGGCCAGCATCTACGGTCCCGGCCGGCATTCCCTTCTAGACCGTTTGCGCGAACCGGTTCCGGAGATTACCGGAGAGCCGGACCGACATCTAAACCTCATTTACCGTGACGATGTGTGTTCAGCCATATGGGCTGCCCTGGAAGCGCCGCCCACCATCAGAAATGAGATTTTCAACCTTTGTGATGATTATCCACAAACCAGAAAACAGGTGCTGCTGTGGCTGGCCGACACACTTGGGCGTCCGCGGCCCGAATTCATGTCCGGTAAATCTGCGGGAGGCGACGACCCTGGAGGGATTGGTCCGCGAAATCTCGACCGCCGAATCAGCAACCGCAAACTAAAATCCATCCTGGGCTGGTGTCCGGCCTATCCATCTTACCAGGACGGTTATCGGCAAATCCTTCAAACTGCTTGACTAGTCAATTGGCGCCGGAACAATTCAATTACCGATATGACCCCCGCCTTTGAAAAACTACAGAAAGCGCTCAAGCAGCTCCCGGGCCTTGGCTTCCGTTCCGCCGAACGCGTCGCATTGCACTTGATGGTCGAGAAACCAGAGCATTTGCCCCAGTTGATAGAGGCTCTTCAGGACGCCTCATCCAAAGTCCGACGCTGTGCCGTTTGCGGCAACCTGTGTGAAGACGAGACCTGTGCCATCTGCCAGGATTCGCGTCGTGAGAAAGGAGTGGTCTGCGTAGTCGAACAAGTGCCCGACCTCGCCGCGATAGAGCGCTCCGCCGCCTACCGAGGCGCCTACCACGTATTGGACGGCAAACTTTCCCCTATCCAGGACGTTGGTCCCGAAGATTTGAATCTCGAATCCTTGAAGCAACGGGTGGAAAGCGGAGAGGTTCAGGAAGTCATCCTTGCCGTCTCCAACGACATCGAAGGAGAGGCCACCTGCCACTACATTCAAAAACACATCATCGCAGATCGGCCGGTTAAAGTTTCACGAATTGGTTTCGGTCTGCCCAGCGGAGGCGGAATTATATATGCGGACGCCGTCACCCTGAAAAGCGCGATGGATGGCCGCCGCGATTATTCATGAACAACTAAAAAATTGCCACCGCCGCCGCAAAAGTCCAACACTCCCATCCCATTACGCGGGCGTAGTATAGAGGTAATACGTGAGCTTCCCAAGCTTGAATCGCGGGTTCGATTCCCGCCGCCCGCACCAGTTGTAAATCAACTGCTTATGCAATTACTCCGTTGAACTTAAAATAAGACTTACAATAAATACGCCAATATACGACGATGGCGCAGACTGAAATTAATGAATACAATATTATCAACACTAATTGCCACTAGCTTAATAATCCAATCAGTCAACGCTAAGATGAATAGTGATAGTCTTCCCGATGTAATGCGTGTGGGTGAAGATGGCGTAGTTCATTCAGAACTAATTTTTGATTTAACAACACGACCTACACCGCAGTGTCATGCTTCGACGATTGTAGAAACTCCCACAGGTATTGTAGCCGCCTGGTTTGCGGGGACACATGAAAAGAATCCTGATGTCGGTATATGGATCTCTCGCCACGTGAATGGGAGATGGATCGAACCTGTGGAAGTGGTGAATGGTGTACAGTCCATGAACCTGCGCTACCCTTGTTGGAATCCAGTTCTATTTCAGCCCAAGGATGGGCCGTTGATGCTCTTCTATAAAGTTGGCCCAGACCCAACCACGTGGTGGGGAATGCTGACGACCTCATATGATGGAGGGCACACCTGGTCCTGGCCAGTCAAACTAGGTGAACACTTTGTCATAGGACATCTCCTGGGGCCTGTAAAAAATAAGCCCATCGAGCTTGCGGACGGGACAATTATTTGTCCATCCAGCACTGAGACCTTCAATGAGGCAAAGACCGAGCGATACTGGAAAATTCATTTCGAGGTCTCCAGAGATTCAGGTAAGACGTGGGACGTTGTAGGGCCTATTAATAATGGCATCGACTTTGATGCCATTCAACCTAGCATACTCACCTATCCAAACGGAGACTTGCAATTGTTGTGCAGGACAAGGCAACAGGTTGTCGGACAAAGCTGGTCAAAAGACGGTGGCCGCAGTTGGAGCCTAATAGAGGCAACACACTTACCCAACCCCAATGCCGGCACTGATGCGGTTACCCTCAAAGATGGACGCCAACTCCTTGTCTACAATCACTCTACTCGCTCAGGCAATCGTCAAGATAACACATTAAGAAATGGACGCCAAATCTTGAACGTTGCCCTGTCACAAGATGGTAAACACTGGAATACGGTTCTGACCTTGGAGAATGAGAGCAACGATGCCGGTTACAGCTATCCAGCTGTAATACAGACAGATGATGGCATGGTTCACATTACCTATACTTGGCGCCGTCTGAATATTAAGCATGTCATTATTGATCCCAAAGAATTGTGATGATGAACAAACTAAAGGAGCTTACTGCCGCCATGCTCACTTTAGTCGCTTGGTGTGTCGCGGCCACCCAAGTTGCTATGGAACAACCAAACATTATTGTTATCATTCATAATATGTGGGGGTTAAGTTTTTAGGGTCTCTCGATTAAACTAATCCGATGTTGGGGGTGTTTTTTTATTGGCCACCCGGCCCAGACCAATACCGATTAATAAAATGGTCATAGTGCCGATCACGATAATCATATGGGCATGCAGTGGACTTCGCAGGTAGCTCGGTAGAGCGGCTATTTTGGGCGATAAGGTCATCCAGGCAACGACCGTTAGACCAATAATCAATCCCGCAGCGGCGGCAGGGGATTTTGCTTTTCGGGAAATAAGCCCCAGGAGAAACAGTCCGAGCATCCCGCTTGTTAAGATTCCTTCCATTTGCCACCAGGTGTCCAGGACGCTTTCGATTTTAATCAGGCTTAAGGCCAGGGTGATGCTGATCACCCCCAAAAACAGGGTGGAAATATGCAGGACACGCATGGACTCCTTTTCCGAGGCCGCAGGTCGGAAATAGCGTTTATAAATGTCTGTCAGAAAAACGGTTGATGAGCTGTTCAGGCTGCTGTCAATACTACTCATAGCGGCGGCGGAAATTGCCGCGATCAGAAGGCCTGTAAATCCAATCGGTAAAAAATTGACTATAAAATGGGGGAAGACTTTGTCCCCGATATCCGCGTCAGTCAGTTGTATGGCCTGCTGTTGAAGCGCTGCCCCGGTCAAGTCGGGCTGATGCGCTTCCATGACCTGGAGCTGAACTTCTTGCAGATATTGAGGATGATTCTGGTAATAAGAAAATAACAGACTTCCGATGATAAATAATACAAAGGAAATTGGGACATAGACCAATCCTCCGATGAGAAGAGCTTTTTCCGCTTCTTTTTGGGAGCTCGCCGTTTGGTATCGTTGAACGTAGGTCTGATCGATACCGAAGTTTTTCAGGTTGATGAAAATCCCAAATATTAAAGTGACCCAGAAGGTGGCGGTGGTAAAATCCAGGTCCAGACTTCCCATACTAAATTTATCCCTTTCCCAGGCGTAGGATATCGCTTCCATACCTCCGCCATCTACCCCGAAAAACAGGAGCAATAAAACCGCGCCTGCGCCGATCATCAAAATAATGCTCTGCACCACGTCCGTCCAGATAACCGCTTCAATTCCACCCAGTAGGGTGTAACAGGTTATCGCGATGCCCGATACCAGAATAATCAATCGGATGTCCCAACCCAGCATGGCATATAACACTAAAGAAACACCGAACAGAATCGTTCCGGCACGGGCAATATGCGTAAGCACAAAGAAGATGACGCCATAGGTGCGGGCCCAACCGCCAAATCGGTGCTCCAAGTGATGATAGGCGGAAATTTCTCCTGTTTTCCGGAAAAACGGGATGAAGTATTTAACCCCAATCAAAACCGCTATCGGAATCGACAGGCTGAAGGCAAAAGCATTCCAATTGGAACCGAAGGCCTTTCCCGGTATGCCCAAAAAGGAATTGCTGCTGAGATAGCTGCCGAAAATGGACAACCCAATCGCCCATCCCGGAAGCCGTCTTCCAGCTGCCATAAACCCCTCAGTTGATTGGCTGCGCCGGACAAACCAGCATCCAAACAGGACGACACCAACCAAATATGTAATCAGAGTAATTACATCAATTGTGTTAATTCTCACGATATTTAATAATCCTTTTGTGGGTATTGTTCTTTTTCGGTAATTTTAAAATATGCCGGTTTATCCGTCTCAAATCGGGTCCAGATAATAACGTCATCGGCTTCAGCCCTGTCAATATAGCCGATTCAGCATTTTTTGCTCTGTGTTACCACATCTCCATTAATGGAAACTTCCAGATTGCTAGACTTTGGACTGACCTAGCCTTGCAGCAATAACAGAATAAGATTCACCGATTCGAGCTTGTAGAGGCAGGTATGCAATAACCAAGAATATATACGCTGAGAGCAAGGTAGCCTTTCGGATAACTTAGTTAATCATCAGAGACAAATCTTCTGGGTACCAGCGCAAGCGCACAAGCACCACGCACTGAGTCAATCAGTTTTATCCAAGCGTTTGCATGCTTTTTGCAGATTTCCCATTAATTGTCTCTCAAATGTTCCAGAATTATCGCAAAAAGTGAGTTTAAGCTTTCAAATTTAAAAAAATATGTTCATATTATATTGAACTTTATATACATTATGTCCCCGACGACTAAACAGCAGAAAGCACCACCTCGCCAAGATTCCCTCTCTGATTTTGAGGTCGAAGTGATCAATTACTTCGTAAACCTCACCAGCACCCTGAACCTGCGCAAATCCTATGGGGAGATTTTCGGCCTCATTTACGCCTCGCCCGAACCTCTGTGCTTGGACTACATACAGAAACGCCTGAACATCGCCCGTGGTTCAGCTGGCCCGGGCATTAATTTTCTCCGGCGCCTGGGCGCTATCAAAACGGTTTACCTGCCGCAGGACCGCCGCACTTACTATGTGGCGGAAACCAGTCTGCGCAAGCTGGCCACCGGATTTTTGCAGCAACGAATTCTTCCGCAGCTCGAATCCGGCTCTTCGATACTCGATCATCTCTACCAGATTTCCGGCAATGCCGACAATCGCAAAAACAAGCACCAGCGCACCAAATTGAAGCAGTTGCGCAACTGGAGCGATCTCGCTCGCAAATGGCTCCCCCGCGCCATCGCGCTTTTTGAAGACAAACGCGCTCTTCACTAACCCTCTTTTGCCCACCAAGGCAGACAGTTCAACTTCACCATTCAGATTGGTTTCAGGTCATTGGCCTGATCGACCAAGGGCGGCAGCGTTTCAAAGTAACTCAGCCATTTAATTCCATGGCAAAAACATCCTCCTCTGCCTCAATATGACTAAACTAATGGATGAGCACCTTGCCGTGGTAGTCTGCCCAAATGGCATGGGGCACTTTCACCGGGTGCTGTGTGTGCTGGTGCAACTTTTAAGGCTCACACCTCGATTGAAGATAAGCATCATCTGTGAAGCGTGGCAAAAGGAGCAGTTCCAGACTTCAACCCTGCTCCGCGAGTTGATGCAGTTTTCGGAAGTAATCTGGATTCATGGTCTGCTCATACCAGGAATCGCGTGGTCTCAAGATGAATCGCTCTATCAGAACAACTGCTTAACGAACTGGGTACGTCGGCTCCAGGCTGTGCATGACCTCAACGCCGCAAAAGTAGTCGTCAGCGACAACTTGGCTGGCGTGCTTGAGATTCGCCCGGATGCTGTCTTGATGGGCTCCTTTCTATGGTCCGATGTATTAGAAGATGCTTACGGTGGCAACACAGCCGTCATGCAGTTTGTCGAATGGGAAAGAAACCTTCTGGCACACCATCGGCCGTTCATGCTCTGCCTTAAAAGCATGGCCATGCCCAACGTGCGAACAGAGACACAGCCCGTCTATTTGCCTTGGATGCGCTCAGGCGACCGCGTAGCCGCCCATGGGAATCGTCGCCATAGAAGCGGTGTTTTACGAATTCTGCTGCTACCCGGTTCCACGGGAAAGCTTGAGACCACCATGTTTGAACTGGCGGCTGCACTCATTCAAAGCAAATTCGAAGTGGCGCTTCCTGGACTCCTGTGCAGATTGCCCGGATGTCCGCCGGAAGTTATCACCTTTACCTACAGCGAAGCCGATTTCCTTCGTTGTGACCTGGCCGTCTGCCGACCTGGAATCGGCGCCATCCAGGATTGTATCTTCTACTGCTTGCCCATGGTTTTGATAGAAGAAACGCAGAATAGTGAAATGAGGCATAATGCGCAATGTCTAGTCAACAGCGGCCTGGCAATGGCATTGTCCGGCGGAGCGGACCCCGAGTCGATGTCTGCCAGTATCGCTGCATTTGCAAACGCTAAAGCTTTCCAAACGATGCGGCGACAAATGTCGGGCGAAACGGTCGGAGGAGATCAACGTGCCGCGCAATGGCTTAGTGAGCGTCTGCAGCACGCTTCCTGATTCACTCACTGAATGCTGGCATCCACTTTCAATTCTACCGCTACGATTAACTTAATGACACGGCAACTATGACACCCACACCGAATCCAATCGGTCAAGATGATATCGCATGTATCCTCATTCAGGAAGCAACACCCTTTGTTGAAATCTTGCAGCGCCTCACTGGAGTTAAAGCTAAAGGCATACCACCCGGAATTGCGCTGGTCGTAGATCAGAGCAGGTCGCTTATTGGAACCGTAACCGACGGTGACATGCGCCGCGGCATTCTCGCCAAAGGGTCACTGCAAGGGACTGCGCAAGAGATCATGACCCGCGACCCCATTGCCTTCGACCATCGCATGTCATTCAATGAAGTCCTAATTGCCATCCCGCGCGAACTGCGCCGCAGAAACAGACAAGCCGAGAAATTCTTGAGCAAGATTATCCTTGTCGATGAGCATTCCCGACCAGTGCGTGTATTGGAATACCATCAATTGTGGGAGCAACGGGTGGCAACCCACAGGCACGTGACGATCGTTGGCCTAGGATACGTCGGGCTGACGCTCGGTTTAACACTCGCGGACAAGGGCTATCAAGTTACAGGCGTTGATGATGACAAGAACAAGATTACAGGTTTGAATCGCAAAGATCTCTACATCCATGAGATCGGATTATCCGCGCTATTGAATGAACACCTGGGCAAGAATTTCACAACCAGCACGGAAATCCCTACAGACGGAGATATCTTTATCGTCTGCGTGGGAACGCCCGTAGTAAATGTTGACGGCCGGAACATACCCAATCTCGATCACCTGAAATCAGCCTGCCAGGAAATCGGCCGTCGGCTGGTGAGCGGATCCCTGGTCGTGTTGCGTTCGACAGTACCAATCGGAACTACACGGGGCACAGTGCAACCCATTCTAGAGCAGGCTTCCAAACTCAAAGCCGGGACCAGCTTCCACTTGGCCTTTGCTCCCGAACGTACCGTCGAGGGCAATGCACTCAAGGAACTCCTGGAACTGCCACAGATCATCGGAGGCATTAACGATGACAGTCTGGAAGCAACGGCCGCGCTCTTTCGTGATCTTAACACCAATATTATACGCGTGGATTCCTGCGAAGCCGCCGAAATAGCCAAGCTGGTCAACAATTGCTACCGCGATCTGATTTTCTCGTTCGCGAATGAACTGGTGATGGTTGCCCGGCCTTTCAATATTGACATCGCCAAAGTGATTCGGGCCTCGAACAGTGGATACCCGCGTGATCCGATCCCATTTCCCAGCCCGGGCGTTGGCGGGCCCTGCCTGACCAAGGACCCGTTCATCCTTGCCGCCGCGTTGAAGGACACCCAACTCGATCCCACGCTCAGCGAACACGGAAGAGCTATCCATACCAAAATCATTCTACAGATTTCCGAGAGGCTGCTCGATCAACTCGAAGCCTTGGGCAAGCGTCCGGAAAATTGTAAGGTCCTAATCTGCGGCATTGCCTTTAAAGGATTCCCCGAAACAGGCGATATGCGCGATTCACCATCCTTGGACCTCTATCACCTCCTGCAAAAGCGGATCAAAAATCTCTATGGTTATGATCCCGTTATATCTGACAATGAAATCCATGGAGAAGGCCTCACGCCTGCAAGTGTGCCAGAAGGTTTCGTCGGTATGGACGCGGTCCTGTTTATGAACAACCACCACAGCTTCGGCAATATCGATGTATTCAGTATGGTACGCAGCATGGCTCGACACCCGCTCATCTTTGATGGCTGGAGCCTGTTCCCATCGGAAGAGATCACTCAAGCAGTTCCTTGCGTATATCAGGGATTGAGCCATAGCGTCTCTTCAATTGAAGAAAACTCAGATTAGATGAAAGTTCTAGGCATCATACCAGCCAGAGGGGGATCCCGGGGCGTCTCCAAAAAGAATATTAGAATCCTCTTGGGGAAACCGTTGATTGTTTGGACGATTGAAGAAGCGATGGCTTCGAATCTGACGCGGGTCATCATTTCAACCGACAATGAAGAAATCGCCGAGGTGGCGCGGAATGCAGGCGCAGAGGTTCCCTTTGTCAGGCCTGCTGAACTGGCCACCGATTCAGCCAATGCCATCCCGGTGCTGCTACACGCGCTACACGCCTGCCAATCCGATGAGAATCCGTTTGAGGCGATCATGATGTTGCAGCCAACCTCGCCTATGCGGCTTTCGGGTGACATTAATGAAGCCATCGATAAGATGTCGAACGATCCTCTTTGCACTTCGGTCATCAGCGTTTATCAGGTGGATGGCGAGCATCCGGCGCGCATGAAGTACCTCGAGGCGGGAAAGTTGATTGACCCGCCCTTTTGCGAGTCCCGGGAGAATCAGGCACGCCAGGAACTGACTCCCATGTACATGCGAAGCGGTGCAATATATCTAGTCCGCAAGGATACGCTAATGAAGGAAGAATCCCTAAAGGGAAATCGGTGCCTGGCCCAGGTGATGCCCAAATCTCGTTCCGTGAACATCGATTCATATTTTGACTTCGAGCTGGCGGAATGGCTCATGTCCAGGCCGGACTGGAGGAATTCGTAATCTATGAGCGGCCTAAGGCATCAGGCGCTTCTCCTTGAACCCGAATTCTATGGCGAAGATTCGATCGAGTTACTTCAACAGGCTTCCATTCGAGTTGTCCGCCGGCACTGCGCCGATCAAGCGGAGCTAGTGGACGCACTTGAGCGGGCACACGCTAATGGTGATCCATTCAACATTCTCTTTGTTCGATTGGGATTAGCCATCGATACCCGCGTATTCGCTGCGGGCAAAGGTAAACTGCAATGGATCGTGACGCCGACAACGGGATCCGATCACATCGATCTGACCGCCGCCAGTATGCACCATATTGAAGTGTTGTCGCTAAAAGGACAACTCGATTTTCTTAAAAACATCACATCGACCGCGGAGTTGGCCTGGGGCCTGGTTTTGACCTTGATGCGTCGGATACCACACTCACATGCAGATGTTATCAAGGGGAACTGGCATCGCGAACATTTTAAAGGCAATGAATTACGCGGCAAAAAACTGGGCATACTCGGCCTAGGCCGGCTGGGAACGATTGTGGCGGGGTACGGAAAGGCGTTTGGCATGCAAGTCTTGGGCTTCGATAATAATGCCAAATGTTTCCAGACTGCCGAAAACAGGCATGTGACACCTTGTGAGCTGGAAGAACTGTTACAGGCCAGCGATATCCTCACCCTGCATCTGCCGCTTGATCCAAGCACTCAGCAAATCCTGAATGCCCGGCGTATAGGACTGTTGAAAAAAGGCGCCTGTGTAGTCAATACAGCTCGAGGTGAACTCATGGATGAGAGCGCCTTGTTGCGCGCGCTCGAAACTGGGCGCATCGCAGCATGCGGCCTTGATGTACTTTGCCATGACAGTGTCTGGAGTAACAGGATTCCTGAAGATCATCCCTTGATCGCCTACGCCAGAAACTCCGACAATCTCATTATCACACCGCATATGGGAGGATACACCCAAGAAGCGATAACCCGGACGCGCGCTTTTGTCGTTAAATTGTTGTGCCAACGGATTTTGAAATAATCTATACAAAAGCATGAAACCGATTCTGATCGCAGAATTCTGCCAAAATCACAATGGTGACCGTGATATCTTAAAGCGCATGATCCACGAAGCCACTGCCAGTGGAGCGGACTATGTCAAGATACAAAGCATCCGCGCTCATGAACTAACCTTGCGAGAGCGCTTTGAAACGGGCCTGGAGGATTCCCAAGGCAACAGCCGGGCGATCAAAAGACCCTATCAGGCTGAATTCGAACGCATGGAACGCCTTGAGCTGACGCTCGAGGACGAATCCTGGTTTGTGGATGAATGTCTGCGCGCGGGTGTCAAATCCATGACGACTGTCTTTACCCGCGCCACCGCCCAAGCTGTCAAGGACCTCGGGTTCGAGGCGGTGAAGATCGCCAGCTACGACTGCGCATCCTATCCCTTGTTGCGTGAGGTGAGGCAACTGTGGTCCACCGTGGTTGTATCCACCGGCTCTACTTATGACAACGAGATTGAACAAGCCGTAGAGATTCTGAAAAGTGGCCACTTTGCCCTTCTGCATTGCGTGACTATTTACCCTACTCCAATGCATAATTTTCACTTGAAGCGGATGGATTGGCTGCGCCGCTTTTCCACCCAGGTCGGCCTGAGTGATCACTCGCACGTCGCCACCGACGGAGTCTGGGCCAGCAAGATTGCCTTGGCATCAGGTGCGGATTGGATCGAACGGCATTTTACGGTACTCGATCCTGGAAATACGAAGGACGGACCGGTTTCTATTACACCTGAATTGTTGAAAGAACTCCGGGAGTTTGCAGAGCTGCCGCGCACGGAGCGTATGGCAAAGATAAAAAGCGAGTATCCCGATTGGATGATTGCGCTTGGGAAGAGCCAACGCAGCCTTTCCCACACAGAGGTCTTGAATCGGGATTACTACCGTGGACGTTTTGCTTCCAAGATTGGCGATCAGACCGTCTACAATTGGGAAGATGTTTCCCTCCATGCAGAATAGTTTGACCAAACTGCCATGAAAAAAGAAGCGAAAAAGCTGCATTCCTTGTATGAAGAAGTCTACACAAAGGGCAAGGAAACACACTTCCTAAAATATTCCGGCGGCAAAATGCTTTCAGATGCGCATCAGAAAACGTTGGACTGGCTGAAAAGCAAGCAATTGAGTATCTCGAAAGCACTGGACTTTGGCTGTGGCGAAGCAGACTTCCTGGGTCATCTTCCTGCAGGCACAGACTGTACCGGCATCGATTTCTCCGAGGTTGCGCTTAACAATGCAAAAAAACGTTATCCTCATATCCACTTGATTCACGGAGACACAACCGAACTGGACGCCTTTCATGGGCAAATGGATGCGGTATTTTCCTTCGGCGTGTTAGAGCATACCCCGGACCCGCTAGATACCTTTGGGCGGTTGATGAGGTGCCTTAGCGATGAGGGAATGCTGTTCATCTCCTGCCCTTCTTTTCTGAATGTACGCGGAGTGATATGGATGACGCTACTCCTGCTTTGGGATGTGCCCATGTCGTTGTCGGACAAACATTATCTTACGCCTCGCACATTCAGGAAATGGGCGAAGCTTTCAGGCGCGGACATGATCGAGGCTTTCTCGACCGAACAGGCCGTGGCCCAGGGAGAACGCTTCCGGGAGGATATGCAGAAGCGGCTAACAAACGCTCTGCGAGATGCCAACATGGACCATTCTCGTGTTGAAGCCTGCATCAGCTGGTTTGAAGAAAATCTCGCCGACTACCCCACGAACTCATACAGCGGCGCGGAAATGACCTATATTTTTCATAAGAAAATTGCTCCGATCCAATGAGTTACATCAAGCAAATGCTGGGCAGGATCATCTCTACGAATGGGATGAATATCCCTGATTATATTTGGAATTTACTGGAAATCAGAAATCCCAATGCGTCTACCCTCAACGTTTATTATGATTTCATCTTGGAGAATACGAATGTCCTGGAAGGAGATATTGTCGAATTCGGTGTGTACCGGGGAGCGTCATTGGTGACTACGGCTCTTCTACTGAAATCGTTTGGCTCCGATAAGAAAGTGTATGGTTTTGATACATTCAAAGGGTTTCCCCCGATGCATGCTAACGATAATAAGGAACGATTCAAAGAATTGTACAAAGCAGGTGAAATCACCAAGGAGCATTATGAGCTTGTACTGTTCAAGATGGAAACGGAACAAATCTGGCCTCGGGAACACATGTTTGACAAGACATCGCTTAATCATCTCAAAGAAAAGATCGAGCGTTTTGAACTGAATAATGTAATCATCGTCGAAGGCGATATTACAGATAATCTTCATCGCTTGGAGGACAAAATCATGGCCGTACTCTATGATTGTGATCTCTACGCGCCATATGCGGACACCCTTCCCAAGGTATTTGATCTCACCGTTTCGGGAGGGCTCCTTTATTTTGATGAGTACTATTCACTCAAATACCCAGGTCCGCGTATCGCCGTAAATGCCTTTTGCCAAGAACGGGGGTTGTTACCGCAGAAATCTTTGCGACACAGCAAAGGTTCATTTGAGCGCTGGTACCTGCAAAAGTAATTACTCCCAGGGCCTAAAGCCGATCCGAAAATTATGCTTAAAGAAGTCACTGTTATTATAGAAGGCCTAATTGGTTTTTATACGCTGGAACCTCTGATGCGGGAATTGATGCGACGGAATGTAAAGTTGCACGTTTACTGTCGACATAAGCCACGAGATACCATTGAAAAAACCTTTCCTGAGTTGTCCGGCCAGCTGAACGATCTCGATGAGCCGTTCAAACGATTTCGAATGGTTCGATACTTACAAAGAATCTTGCTTCTCTTTGCCACCCGCAAAAATTTTTCTTCTATATACTCTCTTAGGAGCCATCCAAAACAACGCCGTGAAAATCGACTTTACTCCTTTTCCTATTGGCTGTCCAGGATGATCCCCGGACTTCCTAACAACGCCGTTAATCGATCAGTAGCTCGGATTATTTCACCGTTCATTAGCAACATTTTTCCGACCAATAGAATTATTGTTTATTCTTACCCATCGGCGCCCCACCTCTTTTGCGCTGCTGGACAGGAGATTATCACCCTAATGGAAAGTTGGGATCAGCCTGTCAAGCGGCCTGCAGGGTATCTCTCAAAACTTGTTTACTGTTGGAATAGGGATTTATGCGAAGACTGGCAGGCCAACCAGGGAGATGTGGAGGTAAAGGTGGGCTATCCCTGGAAGTTGCGTTATTGGCTGGAGTCATACGATCAAGTCGCTACTATCCCCAAAGAGGCTAAGCCCTTGGTGGTTTACGCCGTAGGCACCTCCTCTTTCAATAAGATTGGCCATATTTTTCAACAGGAGCAAAAAATTATTGCCGAGGTCTGTGAAGCCACCCGGCGGATTGGATGGCGCCTGCATATCAAACCTAAGCCGAACGGTCCGCAAGGGGAGTATGACACCGTGGCGAGCAATTTTGATCACGTTACAATCGGTGCCTACAAAACCGTAGAAGATACATCAGATTATTATTTGGATGATGCTTACAACCGGAATCGCAGCCAGGAGTTAAAGAATTGTGCCTTGGTTATTAATACTTTCACTACCTTCGGCTTGGATGCGGCCTTGATGGGTTATCCAGTCCTTCAGCTCGATTTCCGAGATAATGCAAATTATGGGGAAATTGGTAATTTTCAAACTAACTATCATACCTCGCGTTACCTACTGGATATTCCATCACAATGCCTTGTGATAAAGAAAAACAGATCATTAGCTGATGAGTTGGCCCAGTATCTTGAAAACCGTGACGGCCGCGAAGAAAAAATGTCCGAAAAACTGCGTGCTTGGATTCGTCCAGAACATTCTCTGACCGAATCGATTCAGAAGATGACGGATCGCATTCTAAGTGAAGAACTCTAAGTAACCGCCGTTCTGAAAGAGTTCAATAAAACCCGCGTGTTGCAGGGCGAATCTCCTCTATGAGGAGTAATTATCCCGTTGTCGCAAAAATAAATACGATGGAACCCACCTTTTCCCATATTAAGTTTGAGAACCTGGAATCTTGTGCTATGTGCGGCGGGCATTCGTTTCGCCAGATCGGAAATTATCGCGTGCATGGATTGGACCTCAATTACACTTCATGCAGCCAGTGCAGCCTTATACAAATGAATCCAAGAACGACCGAAGAGAGCATGCAATACCACTACCGGAACGCCTACTGGCAAACTGTCATTTGTTTAGATGAGGGAGCCCAAGGGCGGCAGACCGCACGTGCAGAGGGAACCCTCGCAATTCTAGGTGACACACTTTCTAATAGCTTTGATCAAACGCCCGCGGTACTCGAAGTCGGATCGGGCTGGGGCATGACACTAACTGCAATAGGTCGGTTTCTCGCGGATTCCGGTCGCAAACCCAAACTATTCAGTATTGAGCCGAACGAGATGGCAGCAAATAAAAGTATTCAATTAAATGAATCCATCCAGTTGATCGGAAAGGATATTACCGACCTCAAAACAACTGGCCGATTATTTAATCTCGTTATCCTAAGCCATGTGCTTGAACACTTGTTCGAACCGCTAGAAAGCTTGCGAGTTATCCGCAATGTGCTCCCCAAAAACGGGCTCCTCTATATCGAGGTGCCCAACTATTACGGTCATCCATGCTATTCACTCTATCATTTGACTTGCTATACTCCATCCACGTTAAAGATGTTCCTCCACAAGGCGGGATTCAGCGTACGCCTAATAAAGCTGCATGGCGGCTCTCGCAAACATGAAGACTACATCTCCGTCCTCACCGAACCGTTGGAATCAAAAGCGGATGCGCCGGGGAAGAGAGAGGAATTTTCTGAAATCTCTGCGCGCCGGGCACGCACCGAGCGAGATTTAAAACCCTCGTACATTTTGCGTATAAAAAGACTTGTAAAAAAACTGCTACGTAAAATTTTTTCTTCTCGTCGATAGAATTAGTTATCTCAATATCCGTATAACTAATCAATAATTAGCTTATTATGAAAATGGAAGAATCGATTAGAATAGTCGGATGTTCAGAAATGCGCACCGATTTAAAACATGAAAAGCATATCGATGGAACGGGACCAGAAGCAGAAATATCAATTGGTATTGGAACTCATGCTTGACCAGGGCGGTTTCTTTATAAGCTGACGAATCGTATTCTAAGTGAAGAACTCAAAGTAACCGTCCTGAAAGAGTTAATAACACACCTTAGCGTTTATTGGTCGCCCTCCATCCCGTTGGTTCTATCTCCAGTTTTGAATTGAGAGCAATATTCCAGGGCCTCCTCTATGCCGGAACAAATGTTATCAGCATGGTCCTGGCGGCAGTTACCAATTTCATTATCCGCCTCTGGATCATCCCCGAAGTGTTCGGCGCCGTCAATTTTGCCAGGGGAATTCAAGCATATATTTTTACCTTCAACAGTCTTTTTAATAATGCCTTGGATCGCGAAATTCCAGCCCGGTTGGGCCGAAATGATTCTGAAGGCGCCGCAAAAGTGCAGACTGTTTGTTACACGTGGACAACTATTGTGGCCGGATTACAATCTGTGCTCTATTTGGTTTTGTTCCTCTTTACCTATGAATTCTACCTGCGACTGACATGGATCATTCTGGCTCTAATAACACTTATGGAATGTTATTCCAACATGGACCTTATTTCCATGAAGGCGACTCAACGCTTCAAGGCCCACGGCAAAGCTCTCGGGTTATGCAGCATTGGTGGCAGTTTACTTTCAATAGGACTTTGCTGGTGTTTTACAGAAGGGGGATTTTTTACAGCAATGATTGTCGTTACCTCTCTAAAGTTCATTATTGTTAGAAGTTTTGCCGGGAAAAAAGAGATCTCATTTCATTCTCTACAATTAAGTGATGCGACGGTGCGCAGAGTGCTTTCCGTGGGTAGCCTTTTTCTCATATTCAAGTTGTTGCAACAAGTCATGTTTACCGTTGATCGATACTTTGTGGCCGGATTTTTCGGTCTCAAAACTCTCGGACTTTACTCATTGGGAAGCATGATAATGGCTCGAGTCAATCAGATGCCTCAATCCCTTATCGGATCATATTTGCCGAGGATGATCGCAAAATTGGAAGCAGGCCGCTTTGATGAGGCTCGTAGGACTGTTGAGAAATTACAACCCACCTGTGTGATTTTGAACTCCCTCTTGGCCTGTTTTTTTATCGCACTGGTCGAGCCATTGTTAGCGTGGTTCCTGCCGGAATACTTGCCCGCCTTGTCTGCCATTCAGATTCTTATCATCGGCGGTGGTTTATTATCCTCCGCCTCTGTCTCTATTCAGGTCCACGTTGGATTATGCCGCTTTCGACCGCTTATTGTAATCGCTTTGGTCGGATGTATAAGTGCCATTGTTTTATGTTATACTCTTCGAATTTGGGAAATGGCGGGCATCGCCACGGCCACTGTGCTGGCCACCGGCATTTATGGAATCTGTCTCTGCTTTTCCACTCGGATGTTGTTACGAGTCAAACACTTTATTACCTGGTATCTTGTCGGGGGACTGGCATTAGTATACTTTTCTTTCCTTTGGTATTGGGGGTACTGGTTAAATGCCGCAATTCTATGGGCTCTCTGTTTATTGGCGGCTGTTTTCTACCTGACCAGAATACTTGAAATTGAGTGGGCTACATTCTTTAACAAGTTTCAGGCATATTTAAAATCTTCCGAATAAGAAAAAGTCTATAAGATAATCTGAATGAGCAGGGCCTTTTACTAAGGAAAAATATTTTCACTTCCTGCTTCTCTCCAAGGGTATAACGATTCGTGGTACAAAAACTGAACAATTTATTTAATACTTTGCACAAAACTTACCAACAATTGGTATTTTTACTGTTTAGCTCCAGTGTCCTTAAGCGTGTACTATATGAGTGAAGAGCTAGTTTATAATCGTCTATTAACCTATCTAAGGCATTTGGAAATTGATCTGCTGCCTTGGAGAAAATCCGGTTTATCCCTACATCTGGAGGCGGATAAGCAAGAGCATCGCGAAGACCGGCCAAAAATAATCTTATTTACGGGACGTCTCGAAGGATTGTTTTTTATCCTCAATAGATCTCGAAAATTTCCGTGTAAATATCCTGCGATAGAATGGGCCTCGGTTACCCAACTTTTGAAATATCTATTGAGGAGTATAACGGTTTGCACATGGATGCGGGCTAGTATTCTTAAAATACTTCCAAAACATTTTGTCCCTCTCTATATCATTGCAGGCAAGCAACGTATATCAAAAAGTCTCAGATTCACGACCACTGACAAAAATCAAGCCATTGAAGCCATCTCTGGTGATTTATTGAATGGCAGAATGGTTATAATTTCCAATCGGTGTATTAAAAAAGTGTATTATGGAACTGCGAGGCAAAGAGTAATATCAATCTGTGATATTCATAAGGCATTCGACGGGTATAAGTTAAGAACAGGTTCGCGCACAATTGCCACGCCACGAATTGTGCAAATTCGCTCCGATAAAAATGAGTTTTTCGAGATATCTATGGAAAAGATTCATGGTGAACCTTTGGATCCAAGAATTGTAAGGAATCTGGAAATAGGCTTGGAAATATCACCTTTGATTCGCACTACACTGGATGATATCGCAAGACAGGACAATCGGCATAGGCTGAAAGAAATCCTGTCTTTAGAGAATCATATAAAAGCGTTATTTGATGACACTTTAGCCGAAAAGACCGTTACAAGATTGATAAACAGGCGCCTGCTGAAACCCATGCTTACTTTGGAGCAGACAGGAAGCCGCCTTTCCCATGGAGATTTGTGGTTGGGCAATCTAATCCTTTATAAAGATACGGTTTATGTTCTGGATTTTGACAAGGCCGCTTTTTTGCCCGACTGGTACGATACGTTTTATATGGTGTTTAACGCCATTCTCCAATTTTCCAATACGAAATTTTATCGTTGGTATAGACCGGTAAATTCATTTAGGGAGGCACATGCTTTGCTGAATGGAGAGTATAAAATAAAAATCCGAAGTATATTGATAATATTTCACCGATTTATTCGAAAACACTCGATACCCATATCCCAGATAAATTTACTGGAATCCTGTTATTTTCGACTGCAAGCCTTATCATGGGCCAACGATCCCGCCTGGCATCCTGAACCAGAAATCGCCATAAATATAATAAGTGATTACGCCGATGCCCTTGAAGCTGAAAAGATCTCGGGTATATTAGTAGAGTTGCTCAACAAGGTAGAGTATTAAACCGGAATATATCAAGTTCCATGCCTTGTCTGTTTAAGACCGAATTTCTTTGCTTGGTGTTATGTGCAGTTCCATTTTCAGCCTGATTCTCACCGGATCAAGACCGGCATTTATATTTAAGGATCATATCCGGGTATATTACTCATGAAATTATCAAAGATAATATTTTTGCTATACGTCGTTTCTCTATTTCTGGTTTTCCCTTTATCTATGGTGCCTATTGCCTTCGAGGTATCGAAGCTCGATATTTTGACTGCAGGAGCGGGAGCAATCTTTTGTGCTATTTGTCTCTGGCTCCTAATTATAAGCAAAGGTCAGCAGAGATGCCTTTTCTTACTGGTACTCGTAAGCCTATATTTTTCATTTGTCGTCCAATTCCTGATTCTAATCTACGCCCCGCACCTCTACTTCATCCATGGCTACGATACGAGTGGAGCACTTTTGTCCGGTATTTCTACAGTGGCTAAGGTCAAAACCCTTTTTTACGCTTCAGCGGTTATAATTTTGATTTTTTTGGGGGCCAGGGCAGGTATGCCTAAAAGACGGCATAGACACGAAGCTTTATCTGCTCAGACGGAACCTCAATTCCTTTATTACCACCGCAAAGGATTCCTTATTTTAGCCCTGCTTTCTATAGTTATACTCTTGTTCTTAAACCATATGCTGGGAGCAAGCCGTCCCGTGTCGGAGGGATCGGCCACCTATGGATATCTCACACGGTTCTTTCCCGAACTGTCCATCAATTTCATAGTGATGTATTTTGGAATAAAATACTGGCGAAAATTATCTATAGTCGAGAAGGTTATGGTAGGGGTTTATTTTATTCTATACCTGGCATGGGGCATAACCTCGGGCCAGAGAGGTGTCATTTTACGTATTCCATTCTACTGGTTAATCACGTTGCTGGTGATTTCGGACGAACCAAGGTTGCCGAAGGGATGGGGGATCGGATTAATTGTGCTTATTTTACCTATCCTGCCTCCTTACCTTGCCGTTCTATCTGTCATTAAAGATGCCCATAATACCCAAAACCCTTATTACCAGAAAGTAGAATCAAGTGAAATTACAAAACAGTTAGGCGCGGTCGGCTACGAGCGTGTGTTTTTATGGATTTTTGGACGTTTTACGGGATTTCAAACCTCCACCATTGTTCTCAACGATACGCCAACCGGCCTGGAAGAATATGCTAATCCCAAAGCTATTTTTACAACAACTCTGCAAGGCATCATACCGGACCGGTTTCTCCCAGCAACCTATCCTTCGTCAGGAAAGATTTTCGGTGTTTTTTATAGGGGGCTTGGTTGGGAAGCAAAATATTCCGGCAGTTGGTTTTTATTTGGATTTCTTTATGCCTATTTCGGTTATTACGGTATCGCTTTAGGTTTTCCGATTGGCTGGATTTTCATGAAAATTTTCACATATTTCAGGTTCCGAAATGACTTTTTTTCCGGACTGGCCGGATTTACTCTCTATCTTTTTGGGTTTTCCTTTATTGTAAGTGGTAACATGGATACCCTTTTGAGCCGCTATATAACTGAGCTTATAATCTGTATTTGCGCTTACTTGGTACTTAAAATAATTTTGATCGAACCGATCGGGAAGAGGTTCCCAAGGCAAACGGCCTGAAGATCATACTTTTAAACTTGCAAAGACCGCTTAATTGCCCAACAGGCAAGATCATCACTAAGGGTATGGGCTTTTGAGCTGTGTTTTGAGAGTGAAAGTGTTTGAGAAAAACATATACCACTATGGAAATATTGCCCGTATCTAACGAGCCGATTGCGATCGGAAGGAGCTCGTAGAGCTTAACGAAATGACCGCATCACGGCCACAGCCTAAAGTTAAGATTTATTTTAGCTTAAAAAAATAGTCGAATGTCAATTAAAGTGATCTGTCTTTTCCCTAGATGGTATCTCTCGAAGAATGCGACGGATACCAGTTATTATTCCGACATTGAAGTTCTTGGTGAACGTTTTGGTATAGATGTAGTAAAAATTAAGTCGCTAAAACTGGATCTTTTAAGAAACGGAATACTTATATTTAGCTATTTTATCTATCGTATTCCATTCTTAAGGTCGATTTTACATAATGAATGGTTTATCAGGCTGCGGAGTTCGATAACCCTTAAGAGCAGTCAGCTTAATCAAGCAAACGTTGTTTTCTCAAATTTTCTTTTGTCTAAGAAGCCCCTTGAGGTTCCATTTATATTCGAGTACGATTTTGTCGAATATGGAGCAACACCGGAAATTCGAAATAAAATTGCGAAAAACCTGAAGCTACCGGATGACATTATTAAATATACTGATTTAATAGTTGTGCGGTCAAATGAGTCACTAGAGCGTTTGTCCAAACTATATCCTGAGCAGGCGCATAAAGGCCGGATTGTTCCCTCGCACTACATGCCCTATGTTGAACCTATAGACATAGAAGAATTAAAAGGAAAGTGGAAATCAATTAAGCCAATAAGGATTTTATTCGTCGGTCGCCTGGCTAAATTAAAGGGGATGGAAAGGTTGATAAAAGCTGTGGGCGATGCACGTCTGAGTGGATTGGAAATAAATCTTACAGTTATCTCCAATTTTGCTGGAGGAAAAATATCTCTTCCGAAATGGATTTGGTATTATAAAAGTTTATCGCGAACCAGAGTCCTGGAAGTTATGCGGGAATCTCATATTATCGCACTTCCCACTTTTCAAGAGTCGGTTGCCAAGGTTCTAGTGGAAGGTATGGCACAGGGTTGTGCTCTTATTTATCCTGATTGGTATCCAATATGTAATTATTATAAAGATTGCGGTAAAGCGGTGAACGTATTGAGTGCAGAATCAATTTCAGCAGGTATAATTGAACTTTGCCGGAATAGTGAAAAATTAAGAGAAATAGCTCACAATAATCGGGAAATATTCATAAACAAATATTACCACCGGAAAATTGGGCAAAAATATGTTCAGTTGTTTGAAGAAGCGTTGTATTTGAAATCAAATACAAAAAAGAGCGCCTAATTATATTTTTTGGTAGGGGTGTATTCTTTAATTCAAGCAGCGTTAAAAGAATGATAAAAAAAAGTCCCCTATGAACATGCGAAGGATTAATATCTATAATTATCAAACTTAGTAAGTTAATATAACTTCCTTAAGTTTATTGTTTATAATAGCATATAAACGACCACTTTTCAGATAGAAATCATTTTAGATCAATCTTGACGAACATAATCTACTTTACGTTAGCAAGCTCCATAATCTAGCGAATGGATAAAAAAATGCGAACGGACTCTTTGTCAGCATATGACCGATTTATGCAAAAACTTCTATTTGGGGTTCGTCCTGCCATTTTAGTCAGTTTCCTTAAGAAAATATTTCGGGTAAAGCGGAAGGTAGTGGATACAAAGAACGGACGTTTTTTTGTAGATCCTGTTTCCAACTTCGGAGGTGCAATTACTTGTAGGGGAGAGTACGAACCAAGAATGTGTCAAACACTTCAGCACTTTTTAAATCCGTCTCGCATATTTGTGGATCTTGGTGCTAACGAGGGGTACTTCTCAGTTATTGGTGCTAAGTTAGTGGGTCCATCCGGAAAGGTTATAGCTATTGAGCCTCAGAAGAGGCTTAAGGCTGTCCTAGAGAAGAACTTTGATCTCAATCAGGTTAATAATGTGGTGTTATTTGACTCATGCATCTCAAATAAGAGAGGGACGGTGAAACTCTATATAACACCGGACACTAACACAGGGACCACCGCCCTATACAGATTTATCAAATACCCATTACCAACTGTTACTATCGATACTATAACCCTATCAGACCTATTTTCGCTCGCGGGAATAGATGAAGTTGATCTTTTGAAGATGGATATCGAAAGTTATGAATACGAGGCAATTATGGGTTCGCAGGAGCTATTCAAAAAACGCTGTATCAAAGCGTTGGCTCTAGAAATTCACCCAACATTAATCAGTAAGCGTGGTCTCGATCAGGACGATATTAATCATTTTTTAAGTAGTTGCGGTTATCAGTTGGACAAGAGATTTAGCAAGGTCTGGACGGTACATGCCACTTAATCTGCACAAATAGTTACAATTAAGATTTGGGCTTCCAAGTCCAAGGTCTGGGTTTTCAGCGTGAATAATTCTGGCAATTTATGTTTGTATTATTAATGCATGAGTGTCCCTGGCCCATAAACAGTGGGCCAAAAATGCATACCCATGGTTTGGCGCGAATCCTTTGCTCCATGGACCGTGCCGTTGTTCTGGCGTTTTACAAAGATGAGGAAGAGTTGGAAGCTTATAAAAGAATGGCTCAACAAGAGCTCTATAATTGTGAGATAATTCCAATCAAAAAAAAGAAATCGAGTTTTATCAAACGTCTTTCATACATCTTAAGGCTTCGATTAATCAGTCAATCATATTATGATGACACTGAAATTCCAAACATAGTGAAACAGCACAAGTTAGATGATAAATCTAATACAGTATTTTTTCAAAGTATCCATGCGATACATAGTATTAAATATTTCGAAAAGGCATTCTCTGTATTAATTCCTCATGATGCCTTTTCTCTAAACCATTACAGAGCGTTTATGAATACCAGGCATTTTACTGTTTTCGTTGAGTCTATGGTTAGATGGATTCTATTCTATAAACTGGAAACATGCTTGTATAAAAAGTTTTCCGCCGTTTGTGTGGTATCAAAGATCGATTGCGCTTATCTTAGAAGTAAAAAGAGAGGGCTAAATTGTTTACAAACAGTTCATATCCCTCTATTTAAAACTGTTAATTCTTCAGTGCGTAAATTAGAGCACCCAAATAAAGCAGTAATATTTCTCGCTGGCTCATTTTTTATCAAGACATATGGAGAATATGCGGTCGAATTCTTAAAGAAAGTGTGGCCTGTACTTAAAGAGAGATTTCCGGGAATTACACTGAATATGTGTGGTCCTCGGCCTGTCCGGCAGATTTATAAGATTATAGCATCGGATGAGAGTATTAAGCATCATGGATGGGTCGATGACTACGCTGCGTTCATTTGTAAGAGCCATATTTTCGTTTATCCGCAAAAGGGAGGCTCGGGGATGCAAACGAAAATACTCCATGCACTGAGTCTTGGACTACCGGTTGTTGGATTTCCTGAAACTTTAGATCCATTTAATATTGAAAATCAGCATAATGGCATGATTGTTGAGTCTTTTGCCGGACTAGGAGATGCAATACAGTATTTGCTCAATAACGAAAGCAGAAGAATGGAAATTGCGCTTAACGGTAAGAAGTTGGTTGAGGATATATGCTCTGTAGTTGCGGTTACTGAGCAAATTAAATCTGTATTAGCAGTCATCAAAAAACAAGATGTACAAAAACTGGTTTGAAATACGGAAGCTTGGCTTTTGAATGAAAAAGCTTGTGGTACTGATGTTTGAACTTCGAGGTGACGATTACGGATTATATTTGCTTCAATGAAAGTCGCATTTACGACAACATATGTATCACGTAATGCTGGAGGGCTTTACAGTTGTGTTCGAGATCTAGCTTGTGCTGTTAAAAATGCAAATGTGCGTGTAGATGTCCTTGCGTATTGGGATGATGCAACGGAACATGATAAAGAATCGTGGGAGTATCTTAATCCTCATATTCTGAAATGTCACTATTTAGCTGGCATACATTTTGGAAACAAGATAAGAAAGGCTTTGCATGCTATTTCTCCTGATCTCGTACATGCTAATGGAATATGGTTGCGGACATCAGCGCACAACAACGCCTGGGCACGGCAGACCGGGCGTCCTTATTTGATTTCGCTCCATGGAATGCTTGATCCCTGGGCATTGCGCAATTCAAGGTGGAAGAAGAAGATAGCGGGGTATTGGTATGAGCACCGTCATTTGCGTGAGGCTGCCTGTCTTCATGCTCTTTGCGAGGAAGAGGCGATCGCATTTAGAGATTACGGTTTAAAAAACCCAATCTGTATTTTGCCTAACGGTGTAATTTTGCCATCGAATGAGCCGACTTCATTAACTTCGCCTCCCTGGGAAGCTGAAACGCGATTCAAGGGGCGTAAGCCGTTGCTTTATATTGGGCGGATTCATCCCAAAAAGGGCCTGCCCCTTTTGATTGATGCATGGGCATCGATCCGATCCAGGCAGCGAAATCTTACAAACGGATGGTTTTTGGCAATAGCAGGCTTTGAGCAAGTGGGTCATCTCGAAGAAATTAAACAGCAAGCGAGGGAGTGTGGCATTTCTGAAGATATTATTTTCACCGGATCGCTCATGGGAAACATTAAAGATGCAGCTTTTCGGCATGCCGGCGCATTTGTATTGCCTTCTTATAGTGAGGGGTTGCCTTTGACTATTCTTGAAGCTTGGTCATATGGATTGCCTGTGCTGATGACTTCCGGCTGTAATTTGTCTATCGGATTCGACGAATTTGCCGCATTGCGTATCGAGGCGAATGTTGAAAGTGTCACTGAAGGTCTTTTGAATCTATTTTCAATGAATAGCGAAGAGCGTAAGAGGATGGGACAGAATGGGCACGCCCTCGTTTGCAAACGATTCCGTTGGGACAGTATAAGTCATGATATGATTAAGGTCTATCATTGGATCAGGGGAGATTGTGAAGCTCCTGAATGCGTATTGTCACATGGAATATGATTCAGTTATACATTGTTTTATTTTAATATTAAGGGTTTAAACTGAGCGCACTGATTGAAGTGGATCTAAAAATATGAAAGATGATAAAGTTAAAGTGGGTGTAAATATGCATCATCCGTATTCAAGTGAATTTTCGCTGCTGCATCGAGCAGTTAGAGCAATTTGGGGATTCATCCGCATATTATTGTTTAATCCAGCGCCGCGTATTTGTTTTGGTTGGCGACGTTTATTATTAAAAGCTTTCGGTGCTAAAATTGACAAGAGTGTAAGAATATATCCAGGCGTGAAAGTTTGGGCACCATGGAATTTGGAAATGAGAGCCGGCTCATCTTTGGGTGATGATGTTGATTGTTATAATGTTGATAAGGTTATTGTTTGTGATGGTTGTATTGTCAGTCAAGGTGTGACGTTATGTACAGCAAGTCATGATATTAATGATCCCTGCAGACGGTTGATAACAGCCCCAATAGTCTTGGGAAAGAGTTCCCTGGTATTTTCAAAAGCGTTTATTTTTCCGGGAATTACAACGGGAGAAGGCTCGGTAGTCGGAGCTATGTCCGTTGTGACTAGAAATGTTGGTGAGTTGGATGTGGTTGTTGGTAATCCGGCACGTTATATTAAGAAGCGTTCTTTTGATAATGCACTTGGCTAATAAATCTCATTTTCACGGGATATTAACCGTTTAAAAGCAACTTCGATTAAGATACTATTTCTGCATGAATTTGGACGGGATTCACGTGAATGGCATATGCAGCGGCTTGCCGATGCTATGGAGAATCACTATGCTGGAGTCCAAGTGCTGTATCACTCTGGCTTTTTGAAGAATTATGTGGCCGGGGGATTGCATTTCGCACGGATCGCTAATTTGATTTATTGCTATCTGGTTTTTCCATTTAGGATATTGGCGTGCCGACCCCATCTGGTGCTTGTGCGTACCGCACCACCGGGCATTCAGATAGTGGTTTCTGCGATGTGCGCGTTAACCGGCACCCCATGTTGGCTGTGGCTAATGGATTATCACCCGGAGTTGGAGGCGCGGCATCTGGAGCGAAAATGGTGGGGTGTTTGGATTGCGAGGTCTCTAAGGGCCGTGGATGGTTGGGCTTCAAAAAACTTCAAGGTCATTATCGCGATTGATGACGCGATTGCGGACATTTGTAGGAAGCGCGCGCCAAAAGTCCCTGTGATTGTGCATCCAACCTGGTCTGTAAAAAGCGTAAACATGCAAATTAGCCAAGTGCATTTCCGGAGGGAAGAGGGAGCTTTCCGCGGAATCTACATCGGGCACTTAGGGCATGCACACGACCTCAGTGGCGTGCAGAAAGTTTTGGACCGCTTGCCAGAGAGCATTTCTCCGAGCTTGGTTCTGGTCAATGTATCGGAAGCAGGGCAAAGGCGTTTTCAGCAGTTGAAACATCCCCGGTTAATTATCGAAACTTATCAGCATAAGACATTCGAGGAGTTAAAGCATTTAATCGAGGAGAACGCCATTCAGTGGGGCCTGGTATGCTTGGGCGAACGATACAAAGGCGTTCTTTCTCCCAGCAAATTTCAGCTCTATCTAGAACTCGGGTTGCCAGTCTTGTATACCGGGCCAAGTCAAACCAATGCGTGGAAAGCATGCGCTGAGTTCAATGCTGGTATTGCGATAACTGCCGATAGTGGCCCGGCAGAGTGGAGTCTATTGGATGCGGTATTGCCAGACTTTGCCAAATGGAGGGAACTTCAGGTAAATTGTGTTAAAGCGTTGGACTATTTTGAAGATTTCGGTCCGCAGAAACTTGCGCAACAGTTGGAGCCGTTGCTTAAGGCTGTTGATAATTAAATTATGAAGGCCTTAATCATTATAGGCGCTGGACGGAGTGGTACAAATATGCTGCGCGATGTCATTTGCGCATTACCAGGATTCGCCACATGGCCGTGCGATGAGATCAATTATATGTGGAGGCATGGGAATCGAGAGGAAAAAATGGATGAATTTTCAGGGGAAATGGCGCGTCCAGAGGTATGTAAATTCATCCGGGATCGTTTTGCGGCAATTGCAAGGAAGTTATCCGCAGACTTCGTGGTAGAAAAGACTTGTGCAAATTCTTTGCGTGTAGAGTTCGTGGATCGAGTTATACCGGAAGCAAAATACCTTTTTATTATTCGGGACGGAAGAGATGTAGTGGCTTCGGCGTTCAAACGATGGAAGGCCCCTTTAGAGTTAGTTTATTTGATAAAGAAGGCGCGATTTGTGCCGGCGAGCGACCTCCCGTATTATTCATCGCGTTATTTTATAAATCGGCTAAGAAAGATCTTTTCTGCTGATAAGCGCCTGGCATCCTGGGGTCCACGGTTCAAGGGGATGGAGGAAGCGCTCCAGAAATACAAACTGAAGCAAGTAGCTGCCCTTCAATGGCAGCGTTGCGTTGAGAATTCCGAACGAGGGTTTCAAGGTGTGCTTGATGATCGGGTCTGTCGCCTGAAGTATGAAGAGTTAGTTAGCCATCCCGCGCAAGAGTTTAAGCGAGTCCTTGAGTTTCTCGATGTAGACCCGGCAGGCGTGGATCTGCTCAAGATGACTTCGGGAGTTTCTAGCAAGAACATAGGTAAGTGGCGAAATAAACTCTCAGACGAGGAATTGCAAAAAGATTTGCTTCCGCTAATTGGGAATACTTTGGATCGCTATGGGTATGTCTGATCGCGAGGGGGGATTGACTCTCGGACAGAGAATCGCCAAGAGAAGCTTTGATTTCATTGGAGCACTGGTCGGCTTGCTGCTGACATGTCCATTGATGTTGATCGTCTATGTGATCGCTTCGATTAGTACCAACCGGAGCGGGTTATTCCGGCAAAAACGCGTAGGCCGGAATGGGCAATTTTTTCATGTTTGTAAGTTTCGAACGATGCGTGGTGACCTCGGACCGCATACTTATGTCACTACAGAAAACGATCCGCGAATTACCAAGGTCGGGCGATTTTTGAGAAAGACCAAGCTCGATGAGTATCCCCAATTGTTAAATATTCTTCTTGGGCACATGAGCTTTGTCGGGCCTCGCCCGGATGTTCTGGGCTACGCGGACAGACTTAGGGGGGAAGACCGCATTATTTTAAGTGTGCGGCCAGGTGTAACCGGTCCGGCCACCCTGTATTTTCGCAACGAGGAAAGATTACTGGCTGAGCAAAGCGATCCTGAAAAATACAATGACGAAGTGATCTGGCCTGAAAAAGTCCGCATTAATCGCGAGTACGTTCGCAATTACAATTTTTGGCGAGACTTAGTTTATATCTGGAAGACACTATTTAGGACAGGAGCTGATACGGTTAGGAGCCACTCACAAACTAAAAAATAACTTGCTAAGTATTTAACAATCGACGGGCTATGAGGTTTTGTCAGATTTGGTTCTCATCGTAATATGTGAAATGATGCAGAGTATACTGGTAACCGGAGCGGCGGGATTTATCGGCGCTAATACGGCCCAACTTTTGCTCGACCAGGGTGTCAGGGTGGTGGGTTTGGATGACCTTAACGACTACTATGATATCCGTTTAAAGGAACATCGGTTGAGCCTGCTCAAGGAACGAACCGGTTTCGTCTTTTACCATGAAAATATCGAAAATGCCCATGGCCTGGAGAAAATATTTAAAGAGCATTCCTTCGACGTTGTCATAAATCTGGCAGCCAGGGCGGGTGTGCGCTACAGTATGGAGAACCCGCATGTTTATATGACAACCAACGTCATTGGCACGCTCAATCTACTGGATTGCATGCGCCACCACGGTCCCAAAAAGATGGTGCTCGCCTCCACTTCATCACTTTATACCGGACAATCAGTGCCTTTCACCGAAGATTTACCAGTTAACCAGCCGATATCGCCCTATGCGGCATCCAAGAAAGCCGCCGAGTCAATTGCCTACAGTTACCATTATCTCTACAGCTTGGATATTACTGTATTGCGCTACTTTACAGTCTTCGGACCGGCAGGCCGGCCCGACATGAGCGTTTTTCGCTTTATCAAGTGGATCGACGAAGGAGAACCTATCGAACTTTTCGGGGATGGTTCCCAGAGCCGCGACTTTACCTACATCGACGATATTGCCCGGGGAACGGTAGCTGCGACTAAGCAAGTAAGCTTCGAAATAATCAATTTGGGCGGAGGACAAAATCCCATCAGCATCAATAGAACCATCGAAATATTAGAGGAATTATTAGGGAAAAAAGCGGCCATTGAAACAAAGCCATTTCACAAGGCGGACATTCTTGAAACTTGGGCTGATATCTCCAAGGCCGGACGACTTCTTGATTGGAAACCAGAAGTGAATTTTGAAGAAGGTCTTAAACGGACGGTTAAGTGGTATAGAGAAAATCGCAGTTGGTTGAAGCAGATATCACTTTAAGCTTTATTAAATTCAAACCGTTGTTGAGTTCACCAAAATTATATGCATTGCTCTTGAGAAAGTGAAACTTTTCAAAGTGTTCCAGGTCGCTTTGGTCATGGCGCCGCTGATTATCGTCAACGGCGCTTTTTGCAAGCAAGCCCAATCAGAGAATAAGGATGCCTTTAGTCTTTTCAAGGCAGGCGAAGCCCTTTTGCCCATCATATTGCCGGCCCAGGGGGAACCGGAAGAGGAGCAGGCTGCCAACGAGTTAGCCGCTGTGCTGAAAAAAATGTCTGGGGCTACATTTACAATAAGGGAGGAGGGGGCTGCAGGCGAGGAAGTCGGAATTTTCATAGGTACGACGGCATCGATCAGCCACATTGGGACTGAGTTGAAGGAGCTGGACCGCGATGGATTCATTATCCACAGCGAAGGAAAAAAACTTATCCTGAGGGGAGCTACGCCGCGGGCAACTTTGAATGCGGTTTACTGGTTCCTTCAAAAATACGGCGGGGTGCGCTGGTATGTACCGGGCGAACTGGGTGAGCACATTCCATCGCGCCGTGAGTGGATATTGAGACCAATCGACGAACACGTGGAACCCCACTTCATATCGCGGCATTTAACCGGCATTGTCTCCAAGGAGCAGAGTTGGAAGGACCGCAACTTGTTGGGCCAACGCTATCAAAGCACCCACAACCTGCACCGGATTTTCTCTTATACTTTATTTAAAGATCATCCGGAATGGTTCCCACTCGTAAACGGTACGCGCTTTAAACCTCCTGCGAAATTGACTAACATAAGTTGGCAGCCAAACCTGGCATTGCCGGAAGTGGCAGAACATGCGGCGGCGGAGGTTGCACGGATTTTCTCCGAAAATCAGGATTGGGAAAGCCTGTCCTTGGGCATTAATGATGTCGTGCGCTTTGACGAGTCGGAGGCCACCCTCTCTCTAATTACACCTTTAAAATTTTTTCGCGAACGGCCCGACTATTCCGATCTGGTCTTTAAATTTATGAACCGCGTGGCGCACCTGCTGGGAAAAGACTACCCGGAAAAATATCTTACCTGCCTGGCATACTTCTGGGTCGAAAACACGCCGAGCTTCCCGGTGCACCCCAAAGTGATTCCTTTTCTAACGGCTGATCGGTCACAGTGGTACGACCTGGACTTCAAGGAGCAGGACAAGGAATTGATTAAGCGCTGGTGCGCTTCAGGGCCGGAGATAATAGGCCTCTATGATTACTACTATGGCGGTAAATTTGCTATTCCACGAGTTTTCCCCAACTCGATAGGCGAAAGCCTGTCTTTCGCCTATAAGGCGGGAGTGAGAGTCTTTTTCGGTGAGCTCAATCCCAATTGGGCCCTCGATGGGCCAAAAGCCTGGCTGGCTGCCCAACTGCTCTGGGACAGCGAGCAATCAATAGACGCTTTGCTGAATGATTATTACGGAAATTACTTTAAGGAAACCGCCCCGTACATGCGTCAGTTTTTTGAACGTTGTGAAGACATATGGACCCACCAGAAGGGCCCGGCCCGCTGGATAAAGTTTTATCGCGACCCCGCCCAGGCGACCCTGTTTCCGCCGCAGGTCTGTGTCGAGCTGCAGGGCTATCTTGACGAAGCGCATCGAGCCGCCGAGTCTTCACTTGTGCGGGAGAGGGTAACACTTGTTGCGCAAGGTTTCCGGCTGACAGCGCTTTTTTCTGCCTACTACAATCAACAATTGTTCCTGAGTCGAAGTTCGTTGACGGAGAAGGACTCGATTGGCGCCTTTCTGGAGGCATTGCCCGCTTATCTGGAGGCCAGACGTGAATTCAAATCGTACCTGGTAGCCCTGCGGTCGATGCATCCTCTGCATAGCACTCTTCCAGATTACAGCTATCTATTCGATAACGATCCATTACCGCGCCTGGTTGCCCAAGCAATTTTGTGGGCCCAGGAAAACCACCAAAGAACTGTCACGCGGAAACGGTTGAAAAAGCTCTTCAGGAAAGAAGACGGATCCGAATGGAGGAGAATTTCGAAATCACGCTATGGACAGAGCGCAGAATTGCTTATAGATGGAGGATTGGAAGACCCTGAGGTGGTTGGTTTTGAAGTCGAAGCGAAAGATCAGTCCTTTATTACCCGAAAGCCCAGAAGTGTGAATGGATGGATTTTCAATTACCGACCCACCGAGTTTCTAGCAGTGAAACGGTCGGCCGATTATTCCCGTAACGGAAAATCCGGGCTGCGGTTTTCGGGATCGAGTTTTTCAACTCTCTACCAGTCGTTTGACGCAAGGCCGAAAAAATTTTACTATATCTCGGCTTGGTTTAAGGGGCAGGTCAGCGCCGCGAGTAAGGTCCAGGTAGGCATTTTCTGGCAGGACAAAACCGGTCGGTCCTTACTGCCGTCGCGCAGAGACCGGCTGCCACCTGGTCATTACACGGAATGGTTTCAATTGGGCATGGCAGCTGAGGCTCCGACTGGGGCGGTTAAGGGCTTTATCTATTTTCGAGTGCTGCACCAGGAAGCCGGAGATTTTATCTGGATCGACGACCTTAGCGCTCGAGAATTGAATTAAGAAATCCGTGTCAGCCCTATCGAAGATTGGGGTCAGTTGCGGATACAATTTCGAGTATCGACAATGGCAATTTTGTAGCTAACGATTTCCGGCGCGTAGATTTTTACTCCGTTGGCCCGCCGGGCGGGTGATCTTGGACGTTAGCCAGCGACAACATATCCATAGCATATGTATAAAACTGCTTTTGATTGGCTGCGCCGGACAAACCAGCATCCAAACAGGACGACACCAACCAAATATGTTATCAGAGTAATTACATCAATTGTGTTAATTCTCACGATATTTAATAATCTGCTAGGGTCCTACTATTTGGTCCAGTTGCTATGAGATAATCTCCGTCACTTTGGTGACGCTGACAAGTTATTCTTCTTGCATAGCGAGGAAATGACCGCCTTCCTGCCAGTAGCTCACAAGATCATGATGTCAGACGCTGCCGTTGCACGACTGAGAGCTGATTGAGTCAGATTTAAATAGAGTAACACAGAGCACCAGATAACAACTGGCTAAACCTTATCGTGGAAAACACAAAAGGGATCAGGCTTGATGGGTCTGTTTCCCGAATCAGTGAGGTCCCGCTGTTGTGGAACATATAGCATAATTGGCCTCAATACCGAACAACCAGGGCTGATTCCCTTTTTTTTGCCTAGATTTTAATTGCTTTAACAGGCTTACCAAGCTTCACTCAAAAGAATTGACTTATATTAACTTTCTTCTCGAAGCAATTTTATAGACTGAACTAATTTTAATCTTTGCATATGAAGGTGATGATTGATCTCACCCCCGCAGTTGCGGGATTGCGGGATCATGGCGGGCCGGCGACTATCGACCGTTGCTTTTCTAGTTAATGGAGTGAACCTTCTGGGCGATGCCCAAATCGGATTTAATTTCCCCGAGGCGCTTATGGACGTCGATGATGTGCAGGTGTAGCTGATCCTCAGTAATTTCCAATTGTTCGAAAGCCTTGGAATCTACGTTGAATGCCCAGGCGTCTTTCCCGAAATTGAGGCCAACTCCGGCGACGATCCAGTAGGTCAGGTGTATCATGCAGGAGAGTTGCAGGTGCGATTCGGCCTTCATGGGCGTGTATTGAAATTCGATTGGGACATAGATGTTTTCCGAGAAATTCCATTTTTTGAGCAGAGCGGCCCCTATATGGGCGTGATTGAAACCCAGGATGCGGTTTTCGCTCTCAAGGAGGCTGATGCCCTCCTTTTCCACGCACGCAAACACCTCTTCATATCGATCCGCAAAGTGCTCGTTAAATACGATTTTACCGATGGCATGAAGCAACCCGATTGTGTAGCAAACGCTCGTGTCTTCCCCGGATTTTTGAGCCAGTAATTCCATGGCAATGGCACAGGCCACGGAATGCTCCCATAGTTGCCCTTTGTCGATACAGAAACCGGAGAGGGGTTGATCGACGAGTTTACCTCCGCAGATTACGGCTACCAGCTTGAAGGTTTCCCCGAATCCGATCCGGTTGATCGCTTCGTCCAGATCATAACTTGGGGTGGCTACACCGTAATAGGCGCTGTTGCTCAGCTTGAGCACTTGAGCTGTCAGCGATGGGTCGAAACTGATAAGGTCGACTATATGGTAGGAAGAAGTATCGGGGTTGCGCAGTAGAGTAAGCAACTTGGGAAGGATCTGGGCTGCGGGCGGCAGGCTTTTTACCGACTCTAATAGAGTTTCCTGGTTCATTTTACTAAAGGAAAATTTTGTAATCCATCGGGAGTCTTCATATCGACTACGCCGTTAGACATATTGAGGTGGACGGTACGGTTGTTTAGTCCTCCGAGTTCCTTCCTAATGACTCTGAGCCCTTCCTGGTATAAAATTTGTTTAACGGCCTTAATGTTACGCGCACCGATATTAAACATATCGTTGCGATTCATGACGGATGCCCCTCCCGCCAGCATAATACGCAAGCGCCTTAAATCGCACTTGAGACCTTGGAGGCCGTTAAAGAAGGCTCGCAAGCCTGTATCAGCGAACATGGAGGGCTGGGCAATGGCCTTTTCGGCGGATAATCTTGAATCGGGCAACATGATGTGCAGAAGACCTCCAGCTATCAGCAATGGGTCGTAGGCTATCACCCCGACACAGGATCCCAGGGCGTATGTGCTCAGGATCGCATTTGAACTGTTGGAAATGGCCATGTCTCCGACACCGACAACTATACGCTGTGAAAAAACGCTGCCAATACTAGGCGCTCCGCCCAGGGTTTTAAATGTATCCACCATTGGTAGCGTTTAAGATTTTGCTTCATTCACCGCGAGGGTCCGATATTGTTTTGCGGAATCCCGGTGACCACCTGGAGCGGGAATTCCAGTTTGGCTGAAAAGATAGTTAGTGTTGAGGTGAATTAGGAACGGGTCATCGGCACGGATAATTAACTTTGTTCCCGAAGAAGCGGTCAGGTCAGGTTCCACACGGCATTAAGAATAGGGTCTGCGGCAACGCGGTCGGCCGTAGCGGTAATAGGCGCCTCCGGCCTTTCCCCGATTTTCTGTTGGAGGGATTGGAGTTGATGAATTCTCCAAGCGATTTTTCCTGCCGTGCTGATCGCTGGAATATATATTTTTGTTCCGTCAGGTGCAATGACGCTGAATCGGTTACCCGATTCCACGCGAAGGTTCAAGAGCATAACCTCCTGCCCGGTATCGGTAATGGCGGACAGGGCAGGGTCGTTGGACAATTGGCGGGTTAGTTTAAAGAGGTGGTTTTGCAGATCGGAAAGCCCATTTATTCCGTTGGCAGCCAGGTAGGCGGAAAGCTCGGAGGTTGGGGTCGTATCCCGGATATTTAAGAGGCCCGAGAACTCCTTTATCCCGCCGGGCAGGAAATTACTCTGAAGGCGGGAAGGGACGACACGGTCGAGCATACTTTGCCCCAAGGAGATCAGGCCTGTAGAGATGATCGGGTTCAAACCGTAATCTCCTCTTCCAAGATCACTCGGTCGATTTCCAGGAGAGTTTTTACCTCGGACTTTATTTTCGCAATTCCGAGGATGTATTGGTTAGCCAACTGGCCACCCAGGTCGGGTGTATCCTCGATTTGGGAATCGGAAATATTAACCACTTCCTCGACTGCATCCACGATAAGGCCGACCAGGGTCTGGCCTTTGGAGGATGACTCGGCCTGGACCACGATGATGCAGGTGCGCTCTGTTATTTCGTCCGAGCCCAGACCGAACTTGATGCGCATATCGATCACCGGAATGACTTTCCCGCGCAAGTTGATGATGCCTTTTACGTAGTGCGGCATCTGCGGCACGGCGGTGATTTTTTGAATGCGTATTATTTCGCGGATTTTCAGGACCGCTACGCCGAAAGACTCATCGCCTAATCTAAAAGTGAGGAATTTTCCACCTCTTGAAGTTGTAGTTTTTTCACTGGTTTCAGCCTCTAGTATTTGAGTCATATCGCTCTCCTCGAAAATTGGTTACAAAATGGCAAATCTTCTCTTTGTTGAGAAGAACCATTATTCAATCGGTGGAGAGGGCATTTTCTTTAGCCTTTTTTATGGGCTTATTTCCTCAGGCGGACAGCCGAGACGTGCGGCGGAGCGGCCCAGCGGCAGTAGCCGTTCATTTCCTCTGAAACAGCCGTCAAATGAGGTAAGGCAATAAACTACCGAACACCGGAACTGGGCGAAAATTACGGCCTTTAATGGTAAACCAGGAGTCTATGGTTTACGGGATCGACGATGTTGTGATCCTGTATTTTGGCCAGGGTATTCTCGCTCAGGGTCGCTCCCTCTGGGACCAGGAGAAGTCCCATCGGGTTGGAAATCCCCTGGGCGAGGATCATCCCGGGTTTGAGTTCGGAGAAGAGGATTTCCCTCACCTTTTTGGGCAACTGCATCATGCGCGTTACCTTCAGGAAAAAGCGGACCACCTCGGGCTCGAAGGCTTTTCCCGACTGCTCTAAAATCGCCTCTATGGCCTCCTGCCGGGACAACCCGCACTCTACGAAAAACACTACCACGGCTAGAAAGCGAGCCGGCCGGGGAATGATTTCGCCCGACAGCCCGTCGGGATAGCCTTTACCGTCCCAGCGTTCGTGGTGGGCGCGGATAGTGGCGCCCACGCTCTCGAGGTTTTCGACAAAGGAAGCCAGAGTCTGCCCGTAGATTGGATGGTTGTGGATAATCCTTCGATCAGTTGGATTGAGGGACTCGGGTGATTGTCGTGACGTTGCCAAAAGTTCTCTAGAGACACCGAGCAAGCCGATGTTTTGTAGCCAGGCGCTGACTTTCAAGATGTGCTCCTCTTCGGGATTGAAGTAGCCAGTATCAATCATTTGCCGGCAGAGGTCGACGATGGCCTTGGTTTCCTTGCCAAGTCCGGGATGGTAGGTGCTGATAATGCGGTAGCAAAGTTCCAGGGAGTGGTCAAAATTCTGACCGAGGGCTTTGTTGGCGACGTCCAACCTTATTTTCTGCTCGGTCAGTTGCTTGATATTTTGCTGAAGTTGAGTATTGGATTCGGAGAGGCGTTCGTTGAGCTTCAGGGTATCGGCCTGCAGCTTCTGGTTGACCTCCAGGAGCTGGAAGCGCTGGACTGCGTTTTGCACGGTGGCCAGGAGTTCTTCCCGAATCCAGGGCTTGGCCAGGAAACGAAAGATTTCGCCCTTGTTGATTGCATCGATTACCGTGTTGAGGGTCAAAACGCCGGTGATCAGGATACGGGAAGCATTGGGCTGCAATTTCTTAGCCTCGGAAAGAAACTCCAGCCCAGTCATGTTGGGCATTCGCTGATCGGAAATGATGACTGCGAATTTGTCGTTCTTGATCAGCTCGACTGCACGGATCGGATCGCTGGCCTGGACGATGCGGTAACCGGCGGGCTGGAGAGTTTCAGCCAGGGCGACCAGGATGATCTCGTCGTCGTCGAGGAAGAGGATGGAAGGTTTATCCGATTTGGCCATTATGAGATTCAGGGCAGCAGTCCTGCAAGTTCTTTGAGTACTTCTGAGCTTTTCATGTTGCCATGCAGTACCATGTCGGCCCTGTCCGAATAATCGGTTGAAAACTCATCGGGATTGCGCCCGGTGATTTGCAAGGCTGTTTTGATGAAGGGATATTTTTTCCTGACATGCGAGATAAGCGTATCGGCCTGCGAGTCATGACCCAGATATACCAGGAAAAGCACATTTGGCAGGCAGTCGGCCTGCTGCAAATATTTGGTGATTTCATCGAAGTTGTCGAAAGTGATTACTTCCCATTCTCTCTGTCGCATGAGGGTAACGCAGTCGAATTTGCTGGGGTCCTGCGTGGCGTAAACCAGTAAATTGGGGCGGCCCTTGTAATAAAAGTTGGTGGGTTTTTTCGGTTCGTCCTTTCCCGGTATCTCGGTGAAATCGGCCAGTGGGAGGTAAACGTAGAAGGTGGAGCCGCGGCCCGGCTCACTGTTGACTCCTATGCGGCCGCTACAGCCTTCCACGAACAGTTTGGCGTTATATAGACCGAATCCTGAGCCTTTGTCCGCCTCCTTGGTGGTAAAGTAGGGGTCGAAGATACTTTCAAGGTGTTCGCTGTGAATGCCCCGGCCATTGTCCTTGATCAGGATTTCCACACCATCGCGTTCCGGGTTGAAAGACCCTGTGTCGGCATCGGTAAATGCGATCTGACCTGAATTAACTTTTTTGACTTCGATTGTTACTTCTCCGGCGCCATCTATGGCGTCCCGTGCGTTCAATGCGAGGTTGAGTATCATCTGTCGGAAACTGACATCGTCCAGAAAAACCGGCAATTCCTCTCCTGGCAGGCTGATACGAACCTGGGTGGACTTGGGATAGATAATCTTCAGAAGATCGAGTTGGTCTTTTACTAGGTTCTCGATATTGTGGAAGCCGCGCTGGCCTGTAAGGTTACGGTTTAATTCGCCAATGCGCCTGACTAGTTTTTGAGCTTCGAGGGAACCCTTCTTAATTTGGCTCATGCCCTGGTACCAAGGGTGATCCTTGTCGATCGAAGCTGAGTAGAGCTCGCTCAGGGAGAAGATGCCGGCCACGATATTACTGAAGTCGTGCAGGAGGCCGCAGGTCAGGGTGGCAAGGTGTTCTCTCCAAGCCATTCCGGCTAGCTGATTTTCGGCAATTACTTGCCGCGATATGTCGAGCCAGACACCATCATAACCCATGAGTTGTCCTGCCTCGGTGTATTGTGGAGTACGCACGTCCATCAGGTAGATGATATTTTCGTTGTCGGGACGGCGTAACCGGTAGGAAAAGCTGAAAGTGTCACCGGGGTGGGATTTTTTTTCAATTTCCGCCAGGTAAAATGCCCGGTCCTCTTCGAAAATGAGTTCGAGGAATCCGCGTCCATTCTTAAAAATTTTGCCGGTGAAATCGCCCAGCTTTTCCGTAAAGCCGGGACCGACGTAGCTAAAGGACAGATCAGGCCGCTGTCTGAAAAAAATACCGGGAAAGTTGTGCAGGTAGTTTTGGAGCTGTTTCCTGGAGGTTATCGATTCCCGCCATAATTGACCGACTAATTCGGGGTTCGACATCACGCCCTCCGGGCAGTCGCCGGATCGGGTTTCAATGGGAACCAATTTAGGGCTCAGAGTGACATAAACTTTATCTTCCAAGGTCAGGCGTGAAAGCCCCAGGCCGGTGCAAAGGGGGCTGTCATCTCCTGGCCATGGCAGGAACAGGGTGCTGCTTTCGTCGCCTAGGTTCTGGGGCAACAGGGGCTCCCAGGTCGGCAGTATTTCCAAGAGAATTTGCCTCAAGTTGCGGCCTTGCAGGGATGCCTCGGGATACCCGATCTTGTCCCCGCTATTTTGCGCGCAACGCAGTATCTCGCCATCGCGGGATAGAACGAATTGGCAAGTCTCGAAATGGGGGGTAAGTCGAGTCTTCTTGCTCGGGGCAGGCTCGACTGGGATTTTAGAAAGCGGCATGACCTGTCAGGATTTGAATTTGCAGAGGGCTTTGTAGAGGGTGTGGGCCATAAGAGGCAGTGGGACCATTTGCTGAACAGCTCCCAGTTCGCAGGCAGTCTTAGGCATCCCATAAACGATGCATGTATCCTCGTTCTGGGCATAAGTAAGAGCCCCGGTTTTTTTGAGATGAAGGAGTCCTTCGGCTCCGTCTTTTCCCATACCGGTCAGGAGTGCGGCGACTGCAAAACGACCTACACATTTTGCTGCGGATTCAAAGAGGACATCTACTGCTGGACGCTGGTGCCACACCATAGGACTTTGCTTGAGGATAACTGTGTAAGACCCACCATTTAATTTAAGGACCATATGATAATCTCCTGGGGCGATGAGCACAAGTCCCGGTTTCACTTTTTCACCATTTTCGGCTTCTTTTACTGTAAAAGGACAAAGGGTATTAAGTCTTTCGGCGAAGGCTTTTGAAAAATATGGAGGGATATGCTGTACAATACAAATTCCAGGTATCTGCACGGGCAGTGCTGTCAACACCTCCTGAAGAGCCTGCGTCCCACCTGTCGAGGCTCCCATTAGTAGAACCTGCCTTGGATGGAATTGCTTCCGGCTCCTTACCGCCAACGTGGGAGTGGCCTGGCTCACTGCTCCATTGCGTAAGGCAGAAGAGCCTCGGGTGGCCGCCGCTGCCTTCACCTTAAGGGCGAGCTGGGCTCCGAGGTTGCCCACCGCATAGGCGCCATTTGACTTTCCGAGCACCTCGACCGCTCCACATCGGAGAGCTTCCATGGCTATTTTTGACCCGCTCTGGCTCAGGGAACTGATAACGATGACCGGCATCGGATGCTGTTTCATGATGATTTTCAGGAAGGTCAGCCCGTCCATACGGGGCATTTCGATATCCAGTGTGAGCACGTCGGGATTCAAGGCCAGGATACGGTCTCGGGCTTCGTAGGGGTCGCAGGCGCTGCCGACGACCTCGATATCAGGGTCTCTGCTGAGGAATTGAGTAACCATGGTGCGGACGACCCGTGAATCGTCCACCACGAGGACTTTGATTTTATTTGGTTTGTCCATGAATGAATTTAAGATTTGCGGTATATAGCCGGTTTGATCATCTCCAGAGAGTGGTTTACACCGGCCAGGCTTTCTGAATGTCCGATCATCAGAAAACCGCCCGGAACGATGGAGGCGGTTAGTTTATCCACCAGTTCCTGTTGGGTGGGACGGTCGAAATAGATCATGACATTACGGCAGAAGACAACCTCAAATGAAACTTTCCAGGGGTAAGTGGGCTGCAACAGGTTTATCGGGCGGAAAACCATCTGGTTGCGCACAGCTGGAATAATGCGGAATTTACCCTTGGATCCATTGCGCCCTTTCTGGAAATAACGCGTGCGCCAGTATTTCGAGATTTTGTCGATGCGATCCGCAGTAAAAATGCCTGTAGCCGCTTTTTCGAGGATCTTGGTGGAGATGTCGGTACATAGAATGCTCCATCGTTGATTCGGGACCGGTTTGAGCTTTTCGGCCAGGATCAATGCAATCGAGTAGGACTCCTCACCGCTGGAGCAGGCCGCGCTCCACACCCGGAATGGCTTTTTCTGCGCCGAGCCGTTGTCACCGCACATTTTCGGCAGTATATGGTCCGAGAGGTAGTTGAAGTGCTCAATTTCCCGTAAAAAATAGGTGTGGTTGGTCGATATGGAGTCGATCATGTCGACCAGTTCGTCTTCGCCGGCTGGAGAATCGAGGAATTTGATATAAGCTTTGTAGGAGGGAAGATCAAGTTTCCGCAGGCGCTTGGAAAGCCGCCCCATCACAAGCTCTTTTTTATTGGAGCCGAGATTTATCCGGCTTCTTTCGTAAACCAGTTTGCGTATAAATTCGTACTCACGGTTTTTTATGGGGGCAATAGACGCTGTCGCCGTCAGGGATTTGCCGGCATTCCTATCTCGAAGCCGCCTTGTTCAAGGCCAAACTTGCTTTCAGCAACTCCATTCTGGTTTGGGCAACAGCTCCTCATAGGTTTAATTTAGAGAATAACGATGCCGCCGGCTAAATTATCCGGCTGGCCTAACACATGAAATTTCGGCCAAAATCCATTGTAATTAATGGTTTATTTTTCAAAATCACTTTTCATGCTTGAGAGCTATAGGCAACAGACCCTATAACAGGTTCGGGATACAAAACGGGTGCCATATTAAGCACGGACGAATTTCGCCGACGTCGGGCGGCACTTTACGGTGGCAGTACGGGAAATAAAGGTCAGCCTGTGGAAGAATTTTCTTCTCTCGATTCATTTCCCGACCACTTGGAGAAAAAGACGTCAACCATTTAAGCCGTTGTTATGCAAATAGTTGTTGAGTCCGGCTAAAAGATGGCACGGGCATTGCTGTTACGGCGGCCATGATAGAAGGACTCTTTGGCCAGGAAAACTATTTGCTGGCTAAAACCTTACTGGACGCTTCGTCTATTCGCCACCAGGCGTTGGCCGGCAACTTGGCAAATGTGGAGACACCGGGATACCGCCGGGTGGACTTGTCCGTAGGTTTCGAACAGGAATTGGCCGCCGCAGTGGAAAGCGGGGATTTTAGTGCGGTCGCAACACTGAAGCCAGCGTTGGTCGAGGATCCCGATGCGGTTGCAGTGCGGCCGGACGGCAACAATGTGCAACTGGAGCGCGAACTGCTGGAGATTAACCGCAATGCCCTGCATTACGAGTTTTTCACTCAATATCTAAGTGGCTCTATCAAACAACTGAAGACGGCCATTAGCGGCCGTAATATCTCCTGAATTATTTTAATATGGATCTGATACCTGGAATCAATGCTACCGCGGATGCCCTCAATGCTGAGAAAATCCGCATGGACGTTATTGCAACCAACATCGCTAATGCCAACACCACCCGGGACGTCAATGGCGAGGTTTACAAGCGCAAACAGGTGGTCTTCGAGGCATATCTCGACAAGACGGCTTCCGGAAGCCAACCCGCAGCAACCGGCGTTCGGGTGGCCGAGATTACCGAAGACACTACGCCTGGCCCAAAGATATATAATCCTGACCACCCACACGCCGATAGCGAAGGTATGGTCGAGATGCCCAATGTGAAAATGTCCTGGGAAATGGTCGACCTGATATTCGCTTCACGCGCCTATGAAGCAAACCTGTCCGTTGTGCGAACAGCCAGGCAAATGGCTCAGAAAGCCTTGGCCATAGGCCGTTAAACGAATTCACCTAGCCATGTCACTAATCAGTTCCATCCAGGGGTTCAGCAGTTCCTTGTTTAAAGGACCTAATATCCAGCAGAATTTGGCAGAAGGCCTGCCTGCCGAGCTCAAGCAGCAGTTTAACCAGTTGGGATCGCTCTCTGAACTCAAGGAAGCGCTGCCACCTGAGATTGCCAGGATGCTCAATCCTCCGTCAGCTCTCGACCCGGCCCAACTTGGCGAAAGACCGGTTGTCTCCCCCGGGGCCACCCGGGGTTCTTCGGCTCCATCCTTTCCGGAACTGCTTGGAAACCTCGTTGAAAGTGTAGATGCCAAGGGCAAAACCTCTACATCCGAAGCTCGTAAACTTATGCTCGGGCAATCCGACAACCTTCACCAGAGCATGATCGCAATGCAGGAAGCCGGGGTAGCTTTCAGCCTGTTGGTCGAAGTTCGCAACAAGCTGGTCGAATCCTATCAGGAATTGATGCGCATGCAGGTTTAACTAGCGCATAGGTTGCTTCCGTTGATTTTATGAATAATTTTTTCAAGCAATTCTCAAATTTGTGGTCCAAGTTGGGCCTTAACCAGAAGGTATCCATTGTCCTGTCTCTGCTGGCAGTCATCGCAGGAATGGCTGCATTGTTAGTGTGGAGCAGCTGGCCACGCATGCAGCTTCTATACGGCAGACTCGAATCCGGAGAAATGTCCGATGTGGTCACCGCCGTTGAAGAGCAGTCGATCCCCTACGAAATCAGCGCAGGCGGTACATCCATTTACGTTTCCCGTGATAAAGTTTACCAACTCAGGGCTGAATTGGCCGCAAAAGGCATCCCCAGCGGCGGAGGAGTCGGTTTTGAGATTTTTGACCGGGCGAATTTCGGGGTAAGTGACTTCGTGCAGCGCACCAATTACATACGCGCTATACAGGGGGAACTGGCGCGTACCGTGACTCAGATGAGGGGGGTGAACTCGGCCCGTGTCATGGTTGTGGTGCCCGAAAGCCGTTTGCTTGTCGAAGGCCGAGAGGCACGGCCCACCGCCTCGGTATTTTTCGATACGGGCGGAATAACTCTTGCAGCGGATGCTGTGAACTCTATCCGCTTTCTGGTCGCCAACTCGGTTGAAGGCCTGCTGCTGGATGATGTGGCAGTAGTTGACAACCACGGCAATTTGTTGACCGAAGACATGCGGGAGGACGCCGTAATCGGGGCGGCATCGGGCCAGTTCAAGTTCCGCAGGGAACTTGAGAGTTATTTCGGCAACAAGATAGAATCTATGCTGAGCAAAATTGTCGGATCGGGAAGTGTAGTGGCTCGGGTGTCTGTGGAATTGGAAAACGAGACCTCTTCAATTGTGGAGGAGCGATATGACCCCGATGGACAAGTAGTGCGTTCTCAGACCATCACGGAAGACACCAATGTGTCTAACGAGAGCCCAGGCCGAGAAACAGATATTGCGGATGCAGGGCTGCCGGGGGCGGAAAGGGAGGTCGCTTCGGTGGGCTCTGTTAGTTCAACACAGGAATCCCGTAAAAACAAGACCACCACCTACGAGATCAATCGATCGACCGTCGAAGTTATGAAATATCCGGGGACGATTAAACGACTGTCCGCCGCCGTATTTTTAGCACTGCGTTACAGTGGGGAAGGAGAGAAACAAAGTCCGCAGCCACGCGCTGCCGAGGAAATAGAAACAATCCGGGGGATGGTCGTCAACGCATTGGGTGTCGCCGGCAGTGCCGCTACCACCGAACAGTTGGTTACAGTCGAAGAAGTACCCTTTGCGAAAAGTGTTTCTGTGGGCGTACAGGGCGGATTTGAAACTAAATCTAATATATTTCAATGGTTCGAGACGATTCGCAACTTTTCCGCCGTTGGGATCGCTGTGGTAATGTTTGTGATTTTTTTGCGCATGATTAAGCGGCACCAATCCGATATAACCGCCTTGGAAGTCATCAGTGAAGGCAACCAGGGAATGGTTGCCCGGGCCCAGGATGTCACCCCGCTTATTACTGCCGATGTTTTAAACAAGCTTATTCAGGAAAAACCGGAAAATGTCAGCAGCACCCTCAAGCACTGGGCGCAGAGCAGTGCCAGAAGGTAATTGCCTATGAGCCAGGTTGAAGTCCAGGAAGTTGACTACGGGCAACTGACAAAGCTGCAGAAAATAGCGCTTTTCATGATCATCGTGGGTCCCGAAGCGGCCGCCGAGCTGCTGAAGCATTTCGAAGATTCCGAGATCGAAATCATAGGGCGCGAAATCACCAACTTTAATATTATCGATCTGGAACTCCAGAGGAAGGTGCTTGAGGAGTTTTCGGGCATTATCAGCAATAGCCTGGGAGTCGTTTTAGGCGGCGCGAATTTTGCCAAAAAAGCTCTCGAACTGGCCAAGGGCGCCTTCAAGGCGTCCAACCTGATGTCCCGCATATCACCGATCGGCAGCTCCATGGAAATTATCAAGGAAATAAGCGAAATGCAGCCTAGGCAAATTTTCAACCTTATTCGTTACGAACAAACCCAGTCCGTTGCTTTCGTTGTCTCATACCTGGACTTGGAAAAAGCATCCTCCGTAATTTCCATGCTCTCTCCGGAAATTCGCGATGAAGTCATCGAACGTATCGGCATCATGGAGTCCACCAGCCTCGAGCATGTTGGCAAAGTGGTGAAAACCCTCCGCGAGCATATCAATATAGGCCAGAGATTGACCATGCACCGCAGCGGCGGAGTCCGCCTCGTGGCGGACCTGCTAAATCTGATGGACAAGGGAATCAGCAAATCCCTGCTGACCAAGATCGAACAGCGCAACCCGGCCCTCGGCATGGCAATCAGCCGCAAATTGTTCAGTTTCGAGGACTTGCTGCGCCTGGAAGAGCGCGATTTGCAGCGAGTTACGCGTGAGATCGAAATGTCCGACCTGGTTATTTCCATCAAGTCCGCAAAAACCGAACTGCAAGAGGCTATCTTCAGTTCGGTGTCCAAGCGAGCTGCCGAATCTATCAAGGAGGAAATGGAGATGCTCGGTCCGGTGCGTTTGAAAGAGGTCGAAAATGCCCAGGATCGGATCATCCAGGTGGTGCGTCGTCTCGAAGAAGAAGAAGAAATCATTATCGACCATGGAGGCGACAACCGTGTCCTCGAGTAAAGTCATACCCTTCCCTGAAATGCTCAAGAGGGTGGCCGTTTCCTATTTCGGACCATCGCCGGTACAAGGCATTCGCCTGAAGAGTATGCAGGAGGCCTCATATAACAAGGGGGTAGAGGACGCAAACCACCGTTTCAACCAACAAATCCTGGAACACCGCAAAGAAGTCGAACACATGCAGCAATCGGTCTTTAAAAATATGCACGCCGAGTTCGAAAAGCTGGTCGAAGAAATAAACAGCCGCCTACCCGAACTGGTGCTGGCAATGTTACGCCGGGTGCTGGCCGACACTCCCATGGACCGCCAGTTAGTCTGCAAAATCATCGACGAGACCTTGGGCCAATTCATTTCTAAGGACGAAGACCTGGAAATACGCCTCAGCAAGTCCGACCTCGCACTGCTCCGAGGTGGGGAGGAATCATCCGAGGATCTTTATCCGGGTATAACTCTGTTGGAAGACCCCGCCTTACAACCGGGCGACTGCCTGGTGCGTAGCCGTTTCGGACTAGTTGATGCCCGCGTGCAAACCAAGATTTTAAAAATCGAAAAAGAACTACGTGCAAAATGATCGATTCGCTATCCAGAAATTTGGATTGGATGCAACAGCGCATATCCGACATGCAACCCATCGATAAGGTCGGTAAGGTGATCCAGGTAACCGGTCTCATTATTGAGTCGGAAGGGCCGGAAGTTTCCATTGGCGATATTTGCGAAATACGATCTCCGCACCGCTCCGGATCCGTGGCCGTCGAAGTCGTGGGCTTTCGCGACAACAGGGTATTGCTCATGCCTTTGGCCGAAATGCATGCTATTCACCCGGGCTGCCTTGCCGTGGCCTCCTCCCGATCCACCGCAGTGCCGGTTGGCGAAGGTTTGATAGGACGCGTGATTAATGGTCTTGGCAAACCCATCGACGATCTGGGCCGGTTGCACGCGACCAATGCCGAGGGCTTAAATGGAACGGTGCCCAACCCCATGCTCAGGCAGCGTATCACCGAGCCATTCCAGACCGGTATAAGGGCCATAGACCTTTTTACAGCCATGGGCAAGGGCCAGCGTATGGGCATTTTCTCCGGCAGTGGGGTTGGCAAATCCGTCCTCCTGGGCATGATCGCCAGGGGCTCCGAAGCGGATGTCAATGTTATCGCTCTGGTGGGCGAACGCGGCCGGGAACTGCGTGAATTTATCGAAAATGACCTCGGACCGGAAGGTATGGCCAAGTCCGTAGTGGTGGTATCAACATCCGATCAACCTCCGCCTCTACGATTGCGGGCAGCGTTACTGGCCACTGTCGTAGCCGAGCAGTTTCGCGATGCCGGCCGCAATGTTCTGTTCATGATGGATTCGCTGACCCGCTTCGCCACGGCTCAGAGGGAAATCGGTCTGGCCGTCGGAGAACCACCTACATCTCGAGGTTATACACCTTCGGTATTCTCTATGCTGGCCCGGCTTGTGGAGCGCACCGGTATGGGGACGACTGGCTCGATTACGGCTCTCTACACTGTCCTGGTCGAGGGCGATGACCTCAGTGAGCCGGTAGCTGACGCCGTGCGCAGCCATCTTGATGGCCACATAGTGCTCAGCCGGGCTCTGGCAAACACCAACCAGTATCCACCCATTGACATCATGGAAAGCGTCAGCTGGCTGGACCGCGCGATATGTACCTCCGAGGATATCGAACTGGTGGCCAAGGCCCGAGAGCTTTTTGCCATTTATGGACAGAATGAAGACATGGTAAACATCGGCGCTTACACCAAGGGCAGCAATTCAAGTATCGATCTGGCAATCGAAAAGTGTCCAAAGATAAGAAAATTTCTGTGTCAGAAGCCTGACGAATTGTCGTCGCGCAGTGATAACTACAAACATTTGAAAGAAATCCTTGATTGAGAAAATTCCGCTATAGACTCGAAGCCGTTATGCGGCTGAGGCGTATTGAGAAAGACAGGGCCATGGCTGGCTTCGCCAAGGCTTTGCGACGCCGTTATGACCTGGAGCAAACTTGCCGAGGCCACGCCGGACGCTTGCGCCGGATCCAGGAACTGGTTTCGCGCCGTCGCCGTAAAGACTTCTGTGGCCGTTTACAGGGTTATTATTGGGGCGCCATGGAAGAAGCTGACTCGTTATTGCGGAAGGCCCAAAACACCGTCGAACAAGCTCGGCGAGAAGAGGAGGAAGTTCTTAAACAATTTCTGCTGGCGAAAACTAAGGCCGAAGCATTGGAGCAACTGCGCAAAAGACGCCAGCAAAACCACTACCGCACCGAGAGCCGATTGGAGGAAAAGGCCATCGAGGACCTATTCAACGCAGGCCGCTCCATCACCCAATCCTGACGAGGCAAAATGAAATTCTTACAAACAAACTGGTTTCTCGCCATTTTGGCTCTCCTTTTAAATTTACTTATCACAGGCGGGGTCATTTACACCCATCGCGAAGAGTTGGCGCAGTCCGCAAAATCCGTCATGGTCGATGTGCCTGCGGATCTCGCAGGGCCGTTTTGGAACTTCGATTCCCGGGCAGTTGATAAGCTGGTTTCCCACCTCGAGGAGGAGACCAATAACCTCAAGGCCCGGGAAGAGTCAGTCCTTAAGATGGAAGCCAGGCTCGAATCCGAAATGGCAGAGCTCGACCGTATTCAAAAGCAGATTGAAATCCAGCGCAATGAGCTCTCGGAATTCATCGTCCTCATCGAAAAAGATGAAAGAAAAAACCTCAAAACCTTGGCCGCAACTTATTCCAATCTATCCCCATTGGCGGCGGTATCCATTTTCGGAGAAATGGATGACAACCTTGTGGTGAAAATCCTTTCCCAGATGAAATCGGATGTAGTCGGACCCATTTTCGAGCAAATGGTCAGTACCGACAGCGGCCAGAACGACCTCCAACAAAGAGCTGCTTTGCTCTCCGAGCAGCTGCGCCTTCACCACGCAGTCCAATAAACAATCAATTGAAAAGCGAACATGGCACAATTAATTTTTCCCAACACTAACCTTCCGTCGCCGGCCGAAAATCTCAATCCCTTGGCCGAGCCCGCAACGCGACCCGGCGATGGGCATCCGCCATTTCAACTCGCGGAGGAAAAGCCGCCTTCTCGCCAAGATAACATGACGCCCGGAAAGGAATATGTTGTTGCCAATTCCAAACAAGCAACCCCCTCCAACCATTCCGGGGAAGAGCAGCCGGTGCAAAATTCCGACCTTTCCTCAAACGAGAAATCGTCCGCCACTCAAACCCCGTTACCGATCGTCGAGGACGATAAAATCCTCCCAAAACCTGCAATGGTTCTCATGACGGCAACAACTCCCGTTAATGATTCAGAAAAAACGATCGTAACCGGCAAGGAGGAAGGTAGGGACGTTGGACAATTTCCTGCCATGATAGATCCAGCGACCACCCCTCAAGTCGGTGAAGAACCCCCAAATCTTCCGCCGGTAAAAATCATGACGGCAACAACTCCCGTTAATGATTCAGAAAAAACGATCGTAACCGGCAAGGAGGAAGGTAGGGACGTTGGACAATTTCCTGCCATGATAGATCCAGCGACCACCCCTCAAGTCGGTGAAGAACCCCCAAATCTTCCGCCGGTAAAAATCATGACGGTAACAACTCCCGTTAATGATTCAGAAAAAACGATCGTAACCGGCAAGGAGGAAGGTAGGGACGTTGGACAATTTCCGGCCCTTATAAATCCGGCGATCGTTCCTCAATCCGGAAAAGAACCTCCGCATCTTCTGCCGGTAAAAAATCCGAACACATCAGGACAATCAAACGGCGCAACCATCATAACAACCCATCCGATAACACCCCTGAAGACTGCCACGAATAATACGGCAAATATTCCCGAAAGGACTACGATAAGTGTCCCGGTCAATACAGTCCCATCCCATCCCGCCAAAATTTTACCGAGCGCTGCACCTGCTACATCCGTAAAGGTTCCACCCGGGACATCTTCGAGCGTTTCCACCGAGACTCCCGCCGGAGTTCAGTCGGAATCGCATTCGACCGGAAACAAATCACAAAACCCGTTGACAGAAGGCTCGGTCCAAGCTCACGGAATCGACTCAAAGAGTAGTGGCGGAAAGTTACCCGTTAAACCTACGGAAAATGTTGCCGTTGCGGACAATCTTGCAGTGCCTGCGAAAGGCAGAATCACACAGGCGCAGGACGGTAATAAGTCACTAAGTCCTTATAGGCAAGGACCTACGATCTCTCAAAGGCATCTTGGCACAGGAAGTGCTGATTCCGAGACAATGGATAATGACAAAAACAGCAGACCGGTACCACAGCGGATCTTTGGCGCTGAGAAAGCCGCCAATGCGGTCATATCGATGGGTAAACCGTTCTCGCAATCTAATAAATTGTCTTTGTCTGAACTATATGCCGGCAAGTCGAACTTTGCCCGGATCGGAAATACAACACTGGACGATGGAATGAGTAAAATATTTCAGGCCGCACACACGGCCGATGTAACCGAAAACCGAACCTCGGTTCAACCGGTGTTTCGCACGGGTGAAGGGAACCCGGCCGCCAATTCAATCCCCGAGTTCATGCAGAAATTAATGAAACAGATAGATCAAATGCAGCAGAGCGGAAGGACCTTGTTGAAATTGTCCCTTGAATTGCCTCGTGGAGAAACCTTGGACCTCAAAGTGGATTTCCGACAGGACCAGGTCTTTGTGCGATTTATCATCAATGTGCCTGAAATTCGCAGGGCGTTGGAAAAAGCATGGGGGCGGTTGACCGAAATGGCATCCCAGCGCGGACTAAATTTGGCTCCACCGTCCTTCGACATCCGCCGCCGTTCCCGTAGTTCACTTTCCGGCACGGACCGGGAGGGAGTTATTGATTCAACCGCAGATAACCTTACCACCCTCGGCGATAATGAGCCGGGAATGGAATATGCCGCACAATGGTCGCCGAGTGAAAAAGCAGGGGCCGAAAGGGTACATACCGGATCCATGACCTGATGGAGGATTATTAAAACCGATGGATGTTTCAGTATTACAGAGCCTCGCGCCTGAGCCCGAAAGTATTTTTGTCGATGGAGCGTCGAAAGACATCCTGGGTATCGAAGATTTCCTGAAGCTATTAACTGTTCAGCTTTCCAACCAGGACCCTCTTGAGCCGATGAAAGACACCTCTTTCATTGCCCAGATGAGCAGTTTCACTTCGCTCGAGCAAATGAAAAATCTCTCCGAAACGTTAACCAAGTTTACCCAAAACCAGCAGGCCATTGCCGCTCAGGCATACCTGGGTAAGGAAGTAACAATTTTCGCCCCCGACGGTTCTGAATTAAGCGGCATTGTCACAGCCGTCACCGCCAGGGACGACAACGTAAAAGTAACCGTGCAAGACAGGGAATACGACGTGCGCGAAATCGTGCGTGTCGAGCTGCCTAAAACAGAGATCCTTGAAACCCCTGCACTTTAACAATCAAAAAATAAAATTGGGAGACAGAAAATGCCTAGTTTAATCAGCTCACTTGAGAGCGGTATCAGCGCCCTTAAAAGTTTCACTAAGGGTATCGAGGTAATCGGAAACAATATCGCCAATATCAACACCTACGGCTTCAAGTCCGCTCGCGTAGATTATACCGACAGTTTCAATAACTTGCTTCGACATTCCAGTCCTTCTCCAGCCGCTAGTACAGGCTCAAACGTGAGCACCATGCAAGTCGGCGGCGGCGTTCAGATAGGATCCATATCGTCAAAGTTTACCCAGGGTCAAGTATCCAAAACGGGATTTGGAACTGACCTGGCAATCGTCGGCGAAGGCTTTTTTCTGGTGAATGATAGTTCTAGCAGTGCAAGTTTTGCCACCCGCGCGGGCAATTTCCGTGTGGATGACCGAGGCTACATCGTCAACATAGACGGTTTTCGCCTGCATGGGTTGACCGGAGGCGCCATCGAGTTCGATGTCACGGATAGTGGAACTGGCGATCCCGTTTATGCGGTCACCACTGGATTTCCAACCACCCCAGCTATCCTTGGTGATTTGAATGTGGACTTTTCCATGAGTGTCGGGGCGGGGTTGAATGACCTGACCGGTGGGAGCATCCTGCCTGCTGACATAGATGCCAAGGCTCCTACTTTGGCAGGTCTGGAGATCAACGAGTTCGGTTTAATCAATATGTTACTGAGCAATGGGGAGAGTTTCGACATTGGGCGGATTTTCCTGGTCGACTTTAACGATCCCAATGCTCTCGAACGTCAGGGCAATGGCCTTTACACCGGATTCGATGCGGCTGGTTTAAAGAACCCCGGCGCATTGATCGCGGAAAAAAACGGCCCTCAGAGCAATGGCCTGGGCAAGATTCAGTCACGGGCTTTGGAGTTGTCCAACGTCGATTTAACGGAGGAGTTCGCGAACATCATCTCCATGCAGCGTAGTTTCCAGGCTGGAGCCCGTATTATAACCATCTCTGACGACATTCTTGAGGAAATAGTCAACCTGAAGCGTTAACACTCAATCTGAGCCTTAACAATCATGCCTGAAGAAGAATCTATTCAAGAATTGCCGGGCTCCGTTGAAACCGAAAGCGGAGGAGGCAACAGCATTGTCAGCTCGTGGATGCCGGTTCTGGCCATCCTCATTCTAACTCCGGTTATCACCTTTGCCATGGCCGAATTCATACTCATTCCGCGTATGCAAAAAGCGCTGGGGGCTGGATCAGACTCGGGCGGAAGCGCCCACCAGTCTGCCAAGGCCGGGGAACATGCAGAGGATGGCGAAGCGGTGAAAACTTATAAGTTCGATAACATTGTGGCCAACCTATCGGGCTCCCTAAAGAGCCGCTACGTCAAGGTCAGTTTTTCCATGGAGGGAGTCCATCCCAACTTCAAGGAGGTCATCGTTTCGAACGAGCCAAAATTGATCGACGCCACGCTGGGCATTCTGTCCGCTCTCACTCTGGTCGATTTGGAAGAGCCGGGTATAAAAAACATTCTGCGCAGCGACCTGCTCAATGTCTTTGAGATCGCCCTGAACGAGCGCGTGATCGAGCAACTATATTTTTCCGAATTCGTCGTGCAGTAAAAATGAGTGACAGCCCGGATCAGCTAGATCAGCACGATATATCGAATGTTCTAGATCAGTCGGAAATCGACCGGCTGATGAGCGATGCTTCGAAGGAACCCGAAGTCATCGTCTTGAGTCCCGAGGGGCAGCGTTATCCCGGAACCCGGAAATTAGCCATAGACAATTATGACTTCCGCAACCCGGTGTTTCTGGGCGAGTCAGAAATGCGTCAGGTGCGTATATGTCACGAGCAGTTTGTCTTCTATCTGTCGGCACGCCTTTCTATGTTCTTGCACATGGATTTCGAACTAAAATTGTCGAAACTATCTACTGCTCCGTACAGTAAATTTATCGAGTCCATTCCCAGTCCCACCTTTATCTCTCTTTTCGAGTTCAATCAGCTTAAGGGAACCGGAATCCTGGAAGTGAATCCCCGTCTGGCTATGACTATAGTTGACCGTATGCTAGGCGGCAAAGGACATTCCATCCGGGAGGAGCGCTACCTGACCGAGCTTGAAATGGCTCTGATGGAAGACGTTGTCCGAGTCGTGCTGGATGAATGGTGCAGGCAATGGGGGGAACCCGGCGAAATCACCGCCAACGTGGTGGGGCACGAAAATAACTGACGCTTTCTGCAGACCGCCCCGCGCGATTCCATCATGCTGATGCTTACCATGGAAGCGGTCATGGGAGATTGCTCTGAGGCCATGCAGATGGGCATTCCCTATCACACTATCGATCCGATCATCAAATCGATGCAGGAAAAAAACAGCAATTTCAACCGCCTCAACGCGTCTAAAAAAACCTCCCGATGGCACGAACCCTATGACGACATCGACGTCCCGATTTACGCCGAATGGGATGCCTTCGAAATCTCTACCAGAGATTTGTTAAACCTGCGCGCCGGAGATGTCATCGAGCTGCCCAAGGACATTATCAAACAAACCCGAGTCCGTCTGCACAATACAACTTACTTTGTAGGTGAAGCGGGGCTAGAGGAAGACCGAGTAGCCGTTAAAATAACCGGAGTCTTCGATCAGGAGTAAAATTTATGAATGCCACTGAAAATGCAAATAACCTGGACGTGATATTGGACGTTATGGTCAAGGTATCCGTACAGTTGGGATCCTGTGTTCTTCCTATGCGAGAGATCCTCGAGTTGAGTCCGGGGTCCGTCCTGCAACTCAAACAAAACGCCAAAGATCCCGTGGGTCTCTATGTAAATGGCAAGTTAATCGCCTACGGAGAAGTTGTTGTGGTGGAGGATAATTTTGGCATCAAGGTATCGAATCTTGTTGGAAGCTCCAGTGATTAATAGTGGTTGCAAGACTCCTAAAGGCAATGCTGAGAGCGATTTTGAGTTTCACTACCGCTTCTGGTCCGCGGATCGGATTAGCGCTTCTGGCTTTATATTTAGGGGGAGTGGCAGCCGCCTTTGGGCAGGATTCTGACAGGCTTGTTTACCCGGCTGAACCGGCCAGTACTAAGACGATAGGCTCTGAGGAATATTCAGGACCGAAATTTTCCCTCTACAGTATGATCGTGATATACGGCCTGCTGCTAGTGGGGGGAGTTGCGTTATTTTACAAATTCGGCTCTAAGGGATCCCTTCGTCTCGCTGCGAAAGGCAAAAGCCGGCAGCTCAGAATCCAGGAAACTCGAGGGCTCAGAAATAAGCAGTTCCTCGTAGTTGTGGAACACGAGGAACGCAGAATACTTTTAGGTGTGGGTCCGGGTTTCATCAACCACCTCTGTTATCTCAATGATCAAACGGCCGATTCCCAGACAAAGTATCCGGGCGGGGAGGCAAAGGAATCAAGATGAAGAGGAGTCATATTGCCATGTGTATGGTCCTCGTCCTTTTTTTTAGCGGGGCGGTTCTTGCAACTCCCTTGCAAGCCCAGAATTCCGGTTCCACGCCGATTCAACTGAGCCTCGGGATCAACGGCGGAGACGATCCGGCTGATGTAAGCGTGGCCATTCAAATACTCTTTGTCATGACGCTGCTCACCCTGGCGCCGTCCATCGTGATGCTCATGACCTCGTTTACGCGCATTGTGATAGTGTTGGGATTTGTGCGCAGCGCCCTGGGCATCTCGCAGGCTCCTTCAAACCAGATAATCATCGGGATCTCGCTCTTCCTCACTTTTTTCATCATGGCCCCGGTCTGGAATCAGATATACGACAATGCACTGACTCCCTATATGGAGAAAGAAATAGCTTCGAAGGAAGCTTTGGAGATAAGCGGTAATTATCTGAAGGGTTTCATGCTCAAACAGACCCGCACAAGCGAGATCGAGTTCTTCCTGGGTCTGTCCCGTATGGGCCCCACCTCGATAGAGCAGCTGCCTTTACGGATTGTAGTACCATCCTTTGTTTTGAGCGAATTGCGAACGGCGTTTCAAATGGGCTTTCTCATATTCATTCCCTTTATAATCATTGATTTTCTGGTGGCTTCTTCCCTCATGGCCATGGGCATGATGATGATGCCTCCAGTCATACTTTCGCTGCCCTTCAAGCTGCTGCTATTTGTTCTGGTCGATGGCTGGTATCTCGTAGTCAGTTCACTGGTACGGAGTTTCAGCCTGTGAACCTGGAAATGGCAGTCGATGTGTTGAGGACTGTATTGACCATGGGGCTGATGATGGTGACTCCTATCCTTGGGACGGCGATGGGAGTGGGGGTAGTGGTAAGCCTTATACAATCGATCACAAGCATCCAGGAGCAAACCTTGTCCTTTGTGCCCAAGCTATTGGGAGTGGTAGCGGTTATCATGGTTTCCTCCCACTGGATGATACTCACGATGATGGAATTTACCATTTCCTTCTTTGAACGCTTGCCGGAGATGGCGCCATGATAATTGACCTCGATTCGCTATACATAGGCATGATGGTCTTTATCCGAGGCAGCGCATTGCTGGTCAGCCTTCCGATTTTTTCAGCCCGGAATGTGCCGGTGATTTTGCGTATGGCTATTGCGGTTCTATTGGCCTGCATGGTGTCGGGATTTGTACCTCGGATCGGAGGCATTCCAGTGCACTTGGCGGGACTGATCTTGACGGTTATGCATGAAATCGTGGTGGGTCTGCTGATGGGCTTGGCCGTTCGGATGGTGTTTGTGACAATTGAATTTGCGGGACATGTCATTGCCACCGAGACCGCCCTGATGCGCGCCAGCAGTTTGAATCCTCTCAGTGAAAGCTCCTCAACGGCGGTGGGGACGCTACTGTTTAACCTTGGCGTAGTGATTTTTTTTGCCACCGGGATTTTTCACGAGGTGCTCAACGCCTTTGTGCGTAGTTTCGATTTGCTGCCGGTGGGAAGTCCATTGACGGGTCTGCGGTCGATCGAGCATCTGGTGCGGGATTCCTCCAGGATATTTTTTGTAGGGCTGCAGATGTCGGCCCCGGTGATCGCGGTAAATTTTCTTGTGAACTTCTGCTTTGCCGTACTGGGCAAGGTGGTCCCGCGCATGAATGTATTTTTAACCAGTTTCGCTGTCAGGATTTTTGCCGGCTTGTCCATACTCCTGGCTACGGCCGGCCTCATAGCACAGTTCATTTACCTGCGCAGCGAAGGAGCGCCGGAAATGATGCTGAAATTCCTGGCATTCTAAAAACCCAAAGACCGTGGCCGAAGATACCGACAAGAGTCTGAAAACCGAAGAGCCCACCGCCAAGAGGCTGGATGAAGCCCACAGCAGGGGCCGCTTCGCGCAAAGCCCGGAGATCAGCGTGGTCTTCGTCCTAACCGCGAGTTTTATGGTGTTGCTGTTTACCGCCCGGAATAGGGCGGGGGAACTTAGCATCTTGGCCAAAGGGATTTTGGGACATTTGGGTGAATTTTCCATTACCCGTGAGAGCGCCTCACATTGGTTGGGCGAGGGGCTGCTTTCCATCCTCTACCTGGCATTTCCATTGTTTTCCGGTTGCTTGCTTGCAGGCATTCTGGCCGGAGGTCTGCAGTCGGGATTCCGGCTTACACCCAAGATGCTGGAGTTGAAAATTGAGCGGCTCAGCCCGGCCGCAGGTCTCAAGAAATTGTTCGACCCTCAATCACTGGTGCGCTTCGGCGTGGACTTGCTAAAGTTACTGGCAATCGGGTTCATCCTTTTCGGTTTCATCCGGGAAATCATGCGCGACCCTATCTTCTACAGCCCTGTCAGCATCGACTACATAAGCAACTTTATCCTCAAGGCCACGCTGATGCTTCTGGTGCGCCTGATCTTCGCCTTAGGAATTATAGCGGCAATTCATTATATCTTTCAGCGTTACAAGACCAGACGGGAATTGATGATGAGCCGTCAGGAAGTCAAGGACGAGCGTAAGGCGATGGAAGGCGATCCGTTGGTAAAAGGCCGACAGCGGGCCATTGCCATGCGGCTTCTTAAGAAACAGATGCTGGAAGCAGTGCCCACGGCCGATGTCGTAGTCACCAACCCGACTCACTACGCCGTGGCCCTCAAGTACGAAAAAGGAGAGGATACGGCGCCGGTCGTCCTTGCCAAAGGTGAACATATCTTTGCCCGCCGGATCAAGGATATCGCTGAGAAGCATGGAGTACCCATGGTGGAAAACAAACCGATAGCCCGGCTGCTTATTCGGGTCGGGCGGGTGGGCGAGCCCATACCATACCAGCTTTATCAGGTGATTGCGGAAATCCTTTCCCATGTTTACCGCACACACCGTTACTACTTCCACCGCCTGAAGGCCCACCGCATGCAGAAGGCTTGATATGGAACGAAGAACATCAAAATCCCCAGGATTGTTCGACATGTTGCTGAAGAACACAGACCTGTTTTTCACGTTCGGTTTGTTTGGTATTATTATCATTTTGATTCTTCCGGTTTCGTCAGGGTTGATGGATTTTCTGCTGGCCATCAGCATCGGGCTCTCCCTGTTGGTCCTTCTGGTCGTCCTCTACATAAACGATCCGCCCGAGTTTTCCGTTTTCCCAACTATTCTACTAGCCGTTACTCTTTACAGGCTTGGTCTCAATGTAGCCTCCACGCGCCTTATCCTCCTCGATGGGTATGCCGGCCATGTGATCGATTCGTTCGGCAACACCGTTGTGCGAGGAAACTACGTGGTTGGAGCTGTGGTTTTCCTTATCCTGGTGATCATCAATTTCGTTGTAATCACAAAGGGCGCGGGGCGCATAGCTGAAGTAGCCGCACGTTTTACACTCGATGCGATGCCAGGCAAGCAGATGTCCATTGATGCCGAATTGAACGCCGGCATTATCGATGAAGCCACCGCTACCAAGCGACGTCTCAAAACACAGAAAGAAGCCGATTTTTACGGGTCCATGGACGGGGCCCAGCAAATTTGTCCGCGGAGACGCCGTGGCCAGCATCCTGATTACCATTATCAACATTGTGGGAGGGATCACTATCGGGGTATTCCAGAAAGGACTGAGTTTGATGGATGCCTTGCAGAAATATACCCTGCTATCCATCGGCGACGGGCTGGTGGCGCAAGTGCCGGCCCTGATAATCTCGGTGGCCGCCGGAATCCTGATCACCCGTTCATCAGAAAAAACCGATCTGGGTACATTCATCGGGAAGCAACTTACCATATACCCCAGGGCCGTGGCGATGGCTGGCATTATGATGATGATATTCGCCTTTTTGCCGGGTATGCCGGTATTTCCATTTATGACGCTGGCAGTGCTTTGCGGATATACGGCATATCACTTAAAGCGGCAGAAAGCAGATGGAGTTCCATTTGCCGAAACGCTTGATGAGGTTTCTGAAAAACACTTAGGTAAAGAGCCGGAAACAGGCGACACGTCAACGCACGGCGATGGGCCGGAGGTCCAGGATTTTGCCCGTATGATCCAGACCGACTCCTTCTCGATCGAACTCGGGTATGGCTTGCTCGGTCTCATCGATGACAAAAAGGGAGGCGATCTGCTGGACCGCATAACGGGCACTCGAAAGAACTTCGCCTCAGAAATGGGGATGATAATCCCGCCGGTAGCGGTGCGCGACAACCTTGACCTGGAGGCCAACCATTATCGGTTCCTGGTGCGCAACAAGGAAGTAGCGAAAGGAGAAGTGGTGCCCAACCGCTGGATGGCCATGAATGTTACCAACAGCAAAGTGTCTCTAAAGGGTACTCCGACCGTCGAGCCGGTCTTTGGTTTGGATGCCGTCTGGATAACCGAAGAGGAACGCAAGACCGCCGAAATCAACGGCTACACCGTTGTGGACGCTTCATCGGTTCTTATCACTCACTTATCCGAAATCCTGCGGGACGTTGCCCACATCGTCCTGGAACGCGAGGACGTGCAGACATTGATTGACATGATCAAGGAAAAGAACCCAACCCTGGTCGGCGAACTCCTGCCCGACCTGGTAAGCGTAGGCCTGATCCAGCGTGTTCTGCAAAATCTGCTTCGCGAACACATCTCGATAAAGAACCTGAATATAATCCTCGAAACCATTGCCGATTTTGCCTCCTTTACCAAGAATCCTGACGACCTGGTAGAGCAGGTGCGCAAGCGTCTGGGCATTTACTTCATACAAGAGTTCGAGGTGGAGCCCGGTAATATTAGAGTGCTCACAGTAGAGCCGAAGCTGGAGCAGCAACTTGTTGCCAGAGTGAAACGCAGCCAGTACGAGGTTGGTTTGATGATGGACCCCGCCCTGACCGAATGCCTGCTGCGCGAACTCAAGTCTCGAGTCAACGACATGGTCGAGCAAGGACTCCAGCCCGTTCTGGTAACAACGACTGAATTGCGCTTGGCATTCAAGCGATTTTTCGAGCCGAGTTTCCCACGCCTGGCGGTCCTGGCCTACCAGGAACTGCCCAACGCTGTGCAAGTGCAAAACTTCGGCGTCATCACCGCTCCCCTCGAAGAGATGAATTTAATTCCCGAACCCAAAAACCATCAACTTGCAACCGCATAATCCAATAGTGACCACCTTATTGCAGAAACCCGAGGCTCTCATCGAGGGGCGTAAATACCGATTCATCGTCAGCTCGGCCGAGGAAGCCGTCAGAGTAATCCACGAGCGCATGGGCGAGCGTGCCCGCGTCGTTTCAGTCCGGCAAGTGGATGGCAAGGGCCTGAGCAGGTTCCTTGCCTCGCCCAAGCTGGAAGTCATCGCCACCATCCCCACGGATGAGCCGGATCCGGTGTTGCAATCCGGCGACGCCGACGCATACCAGCCCAGGATAGACGAACCGTCAGCTGACGTATCTCCGCCCCAATCGGAGACGACGGCCGGCGCACGGGAGGGCCATCCCCAAGAGCGCTTGGGCGCTCTCCTGCGCCGTGCCGGGTTCGACGGTTCATTGCTCGGCCCGCTGAAAAATTCGCCCCAGTGGCAGGAACTGGAAGGGATGGCCGTGCCCCATGCACTTGCCAGAGTATCCCTATGGTTGCGTGAGGAATTCGATCGCGCCCGAAGCTGCGATGTTTCGCGCCGCATAGCTTTTTTGGGTACACCCGGATGCGGAAAAACCACCGCCCTGTGCAAGCGTCTGGCCGCTGATGTGTTTTTACGCGGTAAAACTGTCCAGGTGCTCAAGCTGGAGGGAGACACGCCCAATGCGGACGACGCACTGAGCGTCTTTTGCGATGTATTGGGCGTAAACCTCCTGCGCGATCCCGTGGAACTTGATGACATAGCCGGAGAAAGCGAACTGTATATCGATATGCCGGGTATCAGCATGAGCCAGGAAGATGAACAGGGCGCATTCAAGGAACAGCTCGATTTTCTTGGTATTGACACCCGGGTGTTGGTGGTAAACGCCGCTTACGAAACCGATATCATCAAGGAGAACTACGCTTGTGCAGAGCGCATGGGAGCCACCCATATTGTGTTCACACACCTCGATGAAGTGAGTCACTACACCAAGCTCTGGCAGTTTATCCTGCGGGGAGGACTCACGCCGTGGTTTTTTAGCCACGGACAAAACATCACCAGCGATTTCACCGAGGATGTTCTCAACTACCTGATGGAGCAAACCTTTCCCACTAACTTATTAACCTAAAACCAAGGATAATACCATGACTCAATCCGTAATCGCCGCTGGAAAATTCTGCTTGATCCTGGGCGGATTCGTTGGCTTCTCCGGTGCTTTCATATTCGGAATAATGGCCGGAAGCGATGTCAGTTCGGCAATACTCGAGGCATCATTCGGTTGTCTGGCCGGAGCTTTGCTAATGAAGGGCTTCGTGCATGTATTCTACAACAGCATACGCAGCGCCGCCGTTGAAAAGAGTAAAGAAAAGGACAGGTTGGACGATAAAACAGCTACCGGGCAAGAGTCCATGGCTGCCCTTAGCTGATCGGGACAAAAACAGCATCCCGGCGCATCAAAATGAGCAGCGCTTCCACTTCATCAATACCTTCTAAATCGACCAGGACTGCATTGCGCAAGGGAGATCGTGCCCTTCGCGCATATCGTGGAACTGAATCGGGTACAAATAACTCCTGGGACCTGGCCGAGCAATATCTGCCCTTGGTCAAGTCGATCGTGTCACGCATGCGCATCTACTTTCCATCCCATGTGGATATCGAGGACATTTATGGTGTGGCTGTCTCAGGTCTGCTCTCAGCTGTCCAAAAATTCAACCCTGCCAAGGGTAAAGCTTTCGGCAGTTATGCAACTCTCAGGATTCGGGGCGCCCTCATCGACGAGATGCGTCGTCTGGACTGGATGCCACGCTCGACTCGCGCGATGGCTAAAAAGCTGCGCATAGTCTTGGAAAATCTCGAACAGAAGCACAGTCGTCCTCCTACCGAAGAAGAAATCAGATTGCAAATGGGTTTGAGCGCCAAGGATTACGCTCAATTACTCGCAAAGGTGCGCCCAATTACTTTTATCTCCCTTGATAAGACGTTATCTGTCGGCAACTCCGATATTCCCGCCATCCATGAATCCATCGACGACGTGACGCAGGTCAACGCACGGGAACAATGTGAAACCCGAGACATGGTAAAAATCATAAAGGAACGCATCAAGGATTTACCGGAAATTCCCCGGAAAATACTGTTGATGTATTACTATGAAGGGATGCGCCTGGCGGAAATTGCGGCGGTATTCGGGTTAACCGAATCACGCATATGCCAGATTCATTCGCAGGCCATCTTAAGCCTGCGTGCCACTATTTCCCGTTTAAATAATCCATAAAGGACGATTATTAGATGTTGCTGGCGATCGGATATATTATCGTTTTGGCCTCGACCCTGGGCGGGTTCATGATTGCGGGAGGACACCCCGCGGTTCTGATGCACGTCTCGGAGTTCGTAGTGATCGGCGGGATATCCATTGGCTTGCTGGTGGTAGCCAGCCCTAAAGATGTTTTGATGCGGGTTTTCTACGATGTCATTGATTGCTTCAAAAACTCTGGAGTCACTAAAGAGGAAATTATCGACCTTTTGCAATTGCTCTACGAACTGTTTCTGGTCGGCAGACGCAACGGACTTATCGCCCTGGACGAACATGTCACCGAACCGAAAAATAGCACTATTTTCAAAAAGTATCCCAGTTTTTTAAGCGATCAACGACGGATCGATTTTCTGTGCAATGGATTGCGCCCGATCATCGACGGGAAGATCAAGCCCGACCAGTTGCAGGCGGTTCTGAACGATGAAATCGAATCAATGGAAGATGAAGCTCACCGCCCCCTCAGCGTCCTCGCCCTTATTGGCGACTCATTGCCGGGAGTCGGCATAATTGCCGCGGTTCTGGGCATCATTAATACCATGTCCTCTATCTCCGATGGTCCCGAAGCGGTCGGTCACAAGGTGGCCGCCGCCCTGACCGGCACCTTCCTCGGCATCCTGGGAGCCTACGGGTTCGTAAACCCGATCACCAAGCGCATCGATTTCAAATACAATTCCACATTTCTTTATTACAACACTATTGCAAAGTCCGTTTCGGGGTTTGCCAAAGGAATGGCTCCTGTCATGGCCATAGAAATTGCCCGGCGTTCCCTCAACGAATCCTTGCAGCCGGGAGCCGATGAACTCGAGAAGATGCTCAAGAAACTGAATCCTGCCAACTAACATAGGACAAGCAGATGGCAAAAAAAGGTGAACATCATGGGGGCGCGTGGAAAGTGGCTTACGCTGATTTCATAACAGCCCTGATGGCTCTCTTCATGGTCTTGTGGATATCCTCCCAGGATGAAGAAATCCTCTTGGCCACATCCGGCTATTTTCAGAACCCCTTCAACTCTCCTATGGATCAATCTATGGGTGTAATGTCCAATTCGATAGACAGGGGCGGGGTGGGTAAGCGTGATGATGAAGAAGTCAATAACTTAATCGATCTTTCCTTTCTTCATTCCCTGGCGCGTGAATTTTACCGTCTGCTGGATATTGACGTAAGTGAAGATGAAAATCCTACAAAGATAACGGTCACCTCAGAGGGTCTGATGATAACTGTTTACAACCGCTCCAACCAACCTCTCTTCGTGCAGGATACCGACGAGCTTACGCAATGGGGCGGCTTCGTCATGCAAAACATAGCCTGGATTGTAGATCGACATGATTTCGGTGTAAGCATCGAGGCTCACTCCGCTTCCGGATTTGAAAGTATACGGGAAGATTACGGCCCCTGGGAATTGACTGCCGGTCGTGCAAACGCCGTTCGCCGTCATCTTGTTCATTATGCCCTGGCAGAGGACAAGGTGGAGCGCGTGATCGGTTTTGCCGACACTCATCCATTGGAGAATGAGCCGGCTGATTCGGAATCAAATCACAGAATTGAAATCAATCTCGCTGTTAGATAGTTCCTCATCAAACAAAGCAGATTCATGGAAAGCTTTCTCAAAGGCAGGAAAAAAGAAAAAAAGATTCAAACGTCCGCTGTTAATGGATGCAGGTTATCGGACGGCGCTGTTTCAGTGCAGGCAGAGGTACTGCCCGAAGAGCCGCACCCTTCACCGGCCGTAGATGAGGCCGCGCACTCGCCAAAAGTGGAAGTGGTTAGCGAAGACGGCCGGGTCCATCGCATTGTAATTACCTGCGTTTGCGGACAGCGCACGGAGTTGGTCTGCGAATATTGAGAAAGGTCTATAGTCCTTGGCCCTTGGTCGGAGAGAGAGGAATGGTTAATGGATAATGGGCAGTAGGGAAGGAGGAAGAAATGACCGCAAAAGGCTTTCCGCGCCGGAATATTATGTCCCCGCAACGGGCAGAAAAGTATACGGAATTTCTAATGATATTACTGATGTTATTGATACAGAACGGGTAGGAGAACTGGCATTAGACGTGCTTTGATTACAGCGATGAATATCGGGATGTATCAGGGGGCAGCTGCCCTCAACGGCTTGGAGCAATGGCAACAGACCATCGCCCAGAACTTGGCCTCAAGTTCCGTAGCCGGCTATAAGAAGACTGAGATCAGTTTCGAGGTAGTGGCCGATGAGCAGGCTTCCATCTCGGCAAAAAACCTCCAGACGCCAGAGGCAACCTACAAAATAAGCTTCAGGGAAGGTAACATGGTTCACACCGGCAACCCATTGGACCTGGCATTGCGCGGAAATGGCTTTTTTGAGATCGAGACTCCCGATGGCAAAATCCTTTACACTCGCGACGGGCAGTTCCACATCAACGCCGACAGCGTGCTCGTCAATAAGGATGGATACAAGGTGAAGGCCGATTCGGGATCAATCCAATTGACCAACATAGGCGGTGATCTGGCAATCGACCGGGAAGGGACAGTATATCAAGGCGGATCTCCAGCCGGGAAGCTTGCCCTGACCGAGTTTGACGCCCCGCAGAACCTTCAAAAAGTTGCAGGCGGGTTCATCGAATCTGCGGATGCGTCGGCCAAACCCCAAAGAGTAGAATCCCCGGAGCTGTTGCAGGGCTTTATCGAGTCCAGCAATGTTTCACCGGTTCGAGAGATGGTAAACCTGATAGCCGTATCCAGGGCATTCGAGGCCAACCAAAAAATACTCTCCCATTTCGATCAGGAACTTGATCGGACCATCCAGGCTTTGAGTACCGCTCGATAATCGCCAAACCTTTTACCTTAAATTATACCATGAATCTATCCTTGTATTCAGCCGCCACAGGCATGGAAGCCCAGCAGTTGAACCTCAACACCATTGCCAACAACATTGCCAATGTAAATACCACCGGATTCAAGAGAAGTAAAATCGAGTTCCAGGACCTCCTTTACCAAAATCGTCGCTCCAAAGGCGGGGACGTCGGCGGCGGAAACATCGCACCTTCCGGCGTCGAATTCGGCAATGGCACCCAAGTGGCGGCAACTTCCAAAGTGTTCACCCAGGGGCAGTTGACACAGACCGGCGAAAAGTTCGACATCGCCCTGGAGGGCGATGGTTTCCTTGAAGTCGAGAGGATCGACGGAACCAGCGCTTTCACACGTGACGGCGCGCTGAAGATCGGTCCGGACGGCCGGGTAACAAACAGTGCCGGATTGCCCATACTGAGTGGTTTCGATTCCGTTCCAGCCAATACCGTCAGCGTCTTTATCGCTCCTTCGGGCGAGGTGACTGTGAAGACACCGGACGGCACCCAGAATTTTCGCATCCAGTTAGTGCGCTTTGCAAATCCGGGAGGCCTCAAAAGCCTTGGCGCCAATCTCTATGAAGAGACAGCGGCCAGCGGCACGCCTGAACAGGGGAATCCCGGAGAAGACGGGCTGGCCAACATTCGGCAGGGATTCCTGGAAATGTCGAACGTCAACGTGGTCGAAGAGATGGTAAATATGATTATCGCGCAACGAGCCTACGAAATTAATTCCAAGGCCATTCAGACTTCTGACGAAATGCTTTCGCGGTTGAACCAGCTCAAACGTTGATGCAAATCGCTTTGAAATACACCTGCATCTGTTTGCTTCTGGCGCTTACCGGTGCCAATGCCGGGGCGGATTTGGAGTCGTTGCTCGAACCGGTTGTCATGCCCGAGGAAGAGCCGGAAACCTCTACCCCGGCAGTTTCCGCCAACGAGATCACGGAAACCACAGAGCTTCCTGCTCAAGATGTACAAAAGCCAACTGAGGTGGTGTTGAAAGCGACGGACCTTTTGCCCTATTTTCAAAATCTTCTACGAGAAAAATACTCCGTGCAGGGTGGTGATATTAAGATTTACCCAAAACGCCCATGGGGTCCGATTTCATTTCCCGGCGAAGATTGGGAGGTGGAGATGATCGGCTATCCCGTCGGCCGTCCGGCCACCAATCTCGTAATCAATTTCCGTATCCTCAGTGCAGGACGCAGTATCGGTCAATGGCAGTGGCTGGTGCATTGCGAAGTATGGCGTCAGGTCTATGTTCCGAAGATCCGGCTCAAGCGCGGAGTTTCTATCGATCCTTCCGAATTTGACTCCGTATCGGTGGATGTCCTGCGCCACCATTACAAACTGGTGCCCGTTGATATCGATCTCGGCGACTATGAATTAACCCAGTCGATATCACCGGCCAAACCGCTTTCCTGGTCTGATTTGAAGGTCAGACCGGTGGTGCGCAAGGGCGAGGTCGTTGAGGTGTTTGCCGAGGAAGGGATGCTGCGCATTACCATGAGGGCGCTGGCCATGGAAAACGGTGCACAAGGTGAATTTATAGCCGTGCGCAACCTGCAATCGCGAAAGGACATTCAAGCCCAGGTAATAGGTGAAAATAAGGTTAAAGTTTTTTTATAGAATCGCTCTCGCCTGTTTTTCAATCGTTGCGGCCGGGGAATTTACCCCTGCGCCGGGCGAATCCCTATGGGTGAAGCCCAACAACAAGGAGCGCGGCATGTTCGCCGACAGGCGGGCATCACGCATCGGTGATATCCTCACGGTGGAAATCGATGAAAGCTCTACCATGATTTCCTCCCTGCAGACCACCACCACCAAACAGGCGTCAATCGCGAATGCCGTAAACAGGTTCCTATTCAGCTCCGACGCCAGCAATTTCGGCACGCACAACGGCGAACTGCCCGCCACCAATTTATCGGGCGACAATTCCTTCTCGGGCGGCGGCCAAATATCCAATAGCAGCTCCCTAACGGCGCGCATCAGCGTCCTGGTTGTCGATGTCTTGCCAAACGGAAACCTGGTGTTGGAGGGAGCCCGGGAAATTTCCTTTTCCGGTGAACAGCATTATTTCGTTTTGCGAGGGTTCGTGCGGCCCGAAGACATCGGGCCGTCCAATACCGTCAGCTCCGAGAATATAGCCGATGCTCAAGTAGAAATAATTACCAAAGGCGCTATTACCAGCAGCCAGAAAAAAGGCTGGTTAACAAAGCTCAATGATATCCTGAACCCATTTTAGGATCCCTTATTTATGACTGCGCTGCGCAATTTACTCATCCTTTTCCTTTTCCTTATGTACGTCTGTACGGCCGGAGCCATCCGCATTAAGGATCTGAGCACTATAGAAGGTGGACGCGACAACCAGCTCGTTGGTTACGGGCTCGTCATCGGTCTTGCCGGTGATGGCGACAGCAAACTTTCCTACACCATCCAGAGCATCGCCAATTCCTTGGAGCGTTTCGGCGTTCAAGTGGAGGCCTCCTCAATTAAAGCCACCAATGTCGCCGCGGTCATGGTGACGGCCGATATCGGACCGTTTGCCAAGCCGGGTTCCCGTATCGACGTCACAGTCTCTTCAATGGGTGACGCCAGGTCGCTGCAGGGCGGAGTACTGGTGCAGACGCCACTGATGGCGGGAGACAATCAGGTCTATGCGGTGTCTCAAGGTGCCATTGCCGTGGGGGGATACATCGGCGGATCGGGCGGTTCGGGCGGAGCCAGTGTGCAGCAGAACCATCCCACTGTAGGTTTGATCGCCGGTGGAGCTATTGTTGAACGCGAGGTGAAGACCAGCTTGGTCAAGGATGGCAGTATGAACTTCCTTCTACTCAATCCCGATTTCACTTCGGCGGTGCGGATGGCCGGCGCCATCAACGCCGTTTATCCGGGTCTTGCATTAGCCGAAGATTCCGGAACGGTAAATGTGGAATTGCCAGAGGAGTTCGAAGGCCAGGAAACAAATTTTCTGGCCGAAATAGGTGCGATCGAGATGATTCCCGACTTGACAGCTCGAGTAGTAGTCAACGAGCGCACCGGAACCATTGTGGCTACCCACAATGTCCGCATTTCCACGGTGGCCATAAGCCATGGTTCGTTGACCATTACAATCGCCTCGAATCCCGAGGTCAGTCAGCCCCTGCCTTTCAGCGAAACCGGCGAGACCACCCTTGTGCCATCTACGCAGACTACGGTAACCGAAACCAAGGGCTCCTTTGTAGTTGTTGAGGATTTGCCGACCATCGAGCAGCTGACTTCGGCCCTCAACACACTCGGTGTGACCACCAGGGAAATGATGTCAATTCTGCAATCCATAAAGAAAGCGGGCGCTTTGCAGGCCGAACTCATACTCAACTGATTGCCATGGAATTAACTTCAGCTCCCATTTCCTTTATCGACTCCTCTCACATAAGGGAGCTGGTGCACGATAAAAACCTTACCGAGACGGAAAAGCTTAAAGAAATGTCTCGTCAATTCGAGGGCATCTTTTTGCGCCAATTCCTAAATGAAGCCTTGCGGCCGATGGTGAAGGGGTATCTGGACGAGAGCGGGAGTTCAAATGATATTTACCGTTATTTTATGACCGAAGTGCTGGCCGACAGCATGAGTCAACGAGGCTCCATCGGATTTTCCAACATCCTCCAAACACAGTTGCAAGGCGCCTTGTCGCCCGCCGAGACCAACAATAATGAATAAACCCATCAATTCACCTACATGGAAGTCTTTGGCAAATGCCCTAAGGCTCGAACTACAAGAGTACGGCGCACTCCTCAACTTACTGAACGAGCAACAGGGCGGCATCCTGGGCCGCGACCCCGAGAATTTGATCAACCTGAATCTGTCCATCGAAAAGCAGATAGAAATGACCAACAGTATGCGCACCAACAGGGTAAAAATCACTGGTGCCTTGGCGCTGGATGAGGAACGGCCGCAGAGTACTCCGATTGGTGATCTGTTGGACGATTTACCGGATTCGGTCCGTCCCCTCCTGGAAGCTTTAATCGACGATATCCGCGCCATTCTGGACAAGTTACGTACTCGCGCCCGTCAGAACCAGATGTTGCTTTCCCGCGCCCGGGAACTTACCGAGGATATATTGCAGACACTGCAGCCTCAGGAAAGGATCAAAACTTACGGCGCCGGCGGCAAGCTATCCTACAAGACAGGCAAGGCGGGCGGGTGCATTGAGGCAAATGTCTGATTCTAAAAAATAAAACGCGATGTCAGGACTAATAGGAGACCTTGTCAACTAGGCGCGGGTGCTTAATTCGCACCAACAATCAATTATTGTGGCGGGCCGCAACCTGGCCAACGTGAACAATCCCGAATATGCCCGCCAGAACCTGGTAACACGAAGCGGCGGGGTTATCAGAACCCGCTTCGGAACGCAAAGCATGGGTATGGAGATAGTTGGTGTCAGCCATTTGCGCGACGCCATTCTCGACATGCATATAGTACGCGAAACCATGGTACTCGGGTCGCTTGAAGCGCAAAACCGAATTAATTCCTGGATCGAATCAGCCTTGGGCGAGCAGATCAGCCGCAGTTCCGATACCGCAATCATCGACGCGTCGGGTGATGGCGGCCAGAGCTCTAGCGGAATTTCAAAATCGCTCGATGACTTTTTTAACTCCTTCCACGAGATCGCCTCTTCTGCCACCGAACCCAGCCAGAGGCGGGTACTATTGCAGAATGCACAAATCCTGGTGGACCGTATTCATGTCGTTAACGACCGGCTCGAAAATCTCGATTCAGACATTGTCGGACAGATAAACACAGACGCTGGGCGAGCTAGCGACCTGCTGGAAAAAATCAGGAATTTGAATGAGCAAATTACACGCTTTGAACTCGGCAGTCCCGGATCTGCCATGGACTTGCGCGACCAGCGGCAGAGCGCCCTGGAATACCTGGCTAAGTTGGTGAACTTTGAGGTACGCACAACTAAGCACCAATCCGAATCAAATCCAGGTTGTGGCCCGGGATGGCGCCGGGGGTGAGGTTTTACTTGTCGATGGGCAAGCCAAGGGAGGCAACCTTGCCTTTGATGGAACCGGACTGACCTTTGGAACTCCACCCGTCACACTTGACCTGACGGGAGGCTCCATTTACGGTGCTATCGAGACCCGGAATACCACCCTTGCCAATTTGCGGACTAACCTTGACGCCTTGGCTGCGCAATTGGTCAACGAAGTCAACCTGGCATATAATCCAACTGGAATTACCGGTGATTTCTTCGACCCGGCAGGTATCACCGCCGCAACCATTCAACTCGACAGTGCCTTGACGGTTACTACGTTGAAAACTTCCGACAGTGCGGAGGTTGCAGCCAACGAGCTGGCCCTGGCTGTGGCCGGCATCGCGGACCAAAGATTTTCGACAATCTCGGGTGATTTGATTAACGGCTCTTTTCGCGAATTTATCGCCGACGTGACCGCGCAGGTGGGCGAGGCCTTGAGCTCCGTTGAACAAAAACTCGAAAACCAACAGCTAGTTGAAAGTATCATTAAAGAGCAGCGCAATTCACTGGGAGGCATTTCCACGGACGAGGAAGTAGCGGACATGATACGCTTTCAGAGAGCTTTCCAGGCAACAGCACGGGTCATAAACATTATCGATGATATGCTCGAAATAATTGTTACGGGCCTGAGCCGTTGATCTAGGCAACCGATGTTATGAACTATAAATCCGAACCCAATCCGGAATACTGATATGCGAGTAACCTCCAATACAATTACAAATTCCCTGATCCAGCAAATCAACAAGTTGACCGAGCGCCAGGTGGAACTGCAAAAGCAGGTTGCATCTGGTCAGCGCGTGACCAGGCCAAGCGACGATCCGGCGGCCATGGGCCGAATCCTTGAAATTCAATCCGATAAACGCCAATTGGTGCAATTCAGGAGAAACCTCGGCCAAGCCGAATCGTTGATCCGTATGGGCAGCAATAGCCTGGAAGATTTGCGTAAGCTCAATATCCGCACACAGGAAGATTCCCTCCGGATAAGCGGGGCGACCAGCCCCGACGAAATGATTATTTATGCCAAAAACGTGAATCAGTTGCTTGAACAGGCTCTGCAGACGGCTAACTCCAAATTCGGAGGCAAATACCTTTTCTCAGGAGCCACTACCGATACCAAACCATTTGTAGAAACTCGCGACGCCTCCGGCAAGATAACCGGCGTATCATATGTCGGCAGTTCTTCCGCTCCATCTTATTTTGTAGGAGAAGGAACTAAAATATCCCCCTATCACGACCCTGCCGATAATGGAAAATTCAATGATTTTTTAAACCGCATGGTTGCAATGCGGGATGCCCTCGAAGCCGGTGATTTCTCCGCTGTGGAAAGTGCCAGGACCGACTTATTGAGTTCAGAAGATGATATCTTGTTGGCTATTAGCGAGTTGGGCTCAAAACAACTTCGCCTGGAAGTGGCCCGGACCTAGGACAATACCCGTTATGCGGAAATGGACAACCGTATTTCGCAGGATGCCGACGTCGATCTGGCCCAAGTAATCCTAAAACTCAACAAAGCTCAAGTAGCCTATCAGGCCGCCTTGCAGAGTGGGGCCCGCATCATGTATACTTCTCTTTTAGATTATATCTAAATTGCCGATAAGATAAGGTACTCAACTAAAAAAAAAGGAACTCAACCATGAAGCTTGATACGGTAAATAAACCTACTCAAACCGCCCTTCAAGAGCCAAATGTCGTGCAATTGCAGGAGGGATTGGTGGGATTTTCAGACTTAACCAGTATGGAGGTTGTATTCTCGCAAGAAGAAGAACCTTTTTTGCGGTTGCGCGATAAAAATAAGAAAGGTCAGTCCTTCGTAGTAGTGGAGCCATTCGCACTGGTCCCGGACTATTCCATTGAAATTTTAGACGACGACGTTGAATCTCTCGACATTCGCTCGCCGAACGAGGTGCTGGTCCTAAACATCGTAACCTTTGTCGAGAAACCGAAAAAAAAGGTTTTAACCAATCTCGTCGGTCCGGTAGTAATCAACCGTCGCAACTTAAAGGCCAAACAAATTGTCATTGGCAATTACCAGGACTACTCGGCACGCCATACCCTATACGAAGAGGGTAAGGAAAACAACGGCGCCGTGGAGAAATAATACATGTTGATACTTTCCCGGAAAATAAATGAATCCATTATTATCGCCGGAAATATCGAAGTTTGCATCACCAGGATAGATGGGGATGTTGTAAAAGTCGGCATTTCCGCGCCGCGCGCGATCGCTATTTTCAGAAAGGAAATTTTTGACGATATCCTCAAGAGCAACCGCGAAGCGGTCCTCTCTGAAACTCCTGAAATAGAAATCGAGGTGGGGAAAATTCCACAACTTCCAAGAGCGGCCAAGGCTCTCTTAACCCGGTTTGCCCACAAGTCCAATTTTAAATAGGATGAACGCTCAGGCTGTTCCGAGCCACCGTTCTTACGTCCGGTCATGGAAGAGGCGCAATCCAGGGCAGAGATAAAGTCACGGCCCTTTCTCGGAGTCTATTTTGCGGGTTGCTCGGTTTACGGGCGGCTCTACCGCAACAAAGAAAAAAGCGCCTACGTCGGGCTTTGTCCCGGGTGCGGTCAATCCTTTCTCATCAGAATAGATGCCGATGGAACAAGCTGCCGTCTATTCACCGCTTATTGCCGTTGAGCCGGCGACGGTCTCTCTTATACTATCATACCGCTCAAAATGCCTGGCAGGCGGGCAAGGGTATGACGCAGGGAAGCCACTTCCAGGTTGCTCTCTTGCGAATTGTCGCCAAAGAGGATTTTCCATCCCGATAATTCCGTCCAGGCGGTTTCTTCAATTAACAGGGTTTGTTCGACGCCCATGATGCCGACCGAACGTACCATGTGATCGGCTATCTGAATAGCTGCGCAAACTTTGCTTTTGGAGGGGGCGGATTCCGGGTTATTGTGGTATCTGACCGCTTCGACAGTTTCCGGTGACAACCGGTGCTTTTCAAGGTAATAGGCACCGAATTCGGCGTGGTCCCAACCAATGGTATCCCGTTCGTGCCGGCATACATCCTCAGTCGTCTTGTATTTGAGTTTGTTGATTGCGCGGAATTCTTCGGGATAGGCGAAAGCCATAACAATTTTGCCCACGTTGTGGACCAGGCCCGCAATATAATCCGCTTCGTCGTCACGCCGCGAATTTACCAGGGAAAAGACTTCTCGTGTCAGTATGGCTGTGCCGATGTTGTGTTGCCAAAGTTCCCGCCAGTTTATGTCGTTATCGGTTTTATTGAGGTTCTCGAGTTCCTCGATAATCGGTGTGGCCAGTGCAAGTTCCCGGATTTGCCGCAAGCCCAGATAAAAAACGGCATCTTCGATTTTGTAGATCCTTCGCGATAGACCGTAAAAAACGGAATTGACCAGTTTAAGTATCCGTGAAGTCAGCGATGGATCGCGGCGTATGATTTCGGCGATCTGCGAGGTGAAGCTGTAATCGGCGTTCAGGAGTTCGCCGAGAGCCATGTTTATGCTTCTTAGAGAAGCCAGTCGGGGCAAGCCGTCGATCCTCCGGGCGATTGCTTCGCTGGTCGGTTTCTGATTCTGTGTGGCAGTTGTCACTGTGGGCCTTTGTAAATCCTGTTATGCATGAGGACGGACTACCCCTATTATATATCGTCGCAAGCGCGGGTGACTTGAATGGGTGCGCTGCATGGGGAGCTGTTGCCCGGCCTACTTAATATCCTATTCTTCCCAAAAACGAGACCCCCGTTTCCGGGGGTCTCGCGAGTTGTAGATTTCGGAGATCTTCTATCGTTAACCGATCAGTCTGAGAGCTACCTGTGGAGAGGCGTTGGCTTGCGCCAGCATGGCAGCACCGGCCTGGACGAGGATACTGAATCGGGCAAATCTTGTCGATTCGGCAGCGACGTCTGTGTCGATGATCCGGCTGTTTGCAGCTTCGAGATTGGTCTTGTTGATGCTCAACATTTCCGATGCGAACTGCAGTTGGCTGGTTTGGGCGCCGTTGGCCGCACGCAGGGTGGCTATTTCCTGGATTGCTCCGGATATGGCGGCGACACTCATCGCGGCGACTCCCAAGTTGACCGCTCCGGTGACCACGCTGTAGTTGGTCCCACCGGTGACGTTCGACTGGTTGATTGTGACCGAGCCGGTTCCGTCTTCCGTGCTCGTTACCGAAAGCGTTGTTCCCCCGAAGAGGGAGACGCCGTTGAATTTCTCAGTTGCCAGAGAGGCCAGCTGAGTTTTCAATGCCGTGAATTCGGTATCGTAGTTAGCTTTGTCTGCCGCGTTCTTGGTCGGATCGTTGTAGAGCGATTTCAGTTCCGATATGCGATCCATGATCTTGCCCACAGTTTTGAGGGCGCCATCCTGGGTCTGCAGGAGTGAAATGGCGTTTGCAACGCCGGTGTTGACTGCGTCAGTCCGCTTGATTGCGGCGGACATTTTCATTGAGACGGCAAGGCCGCCCGCATCGTCCGCAGGAGACGTGATTTTAATACCGCTTGAGAGACGGCTTAGGCTTTTCTGAAGCATAGCAGTGCTCCGCGCAAGGTTGACGTTCGCAGCAGTAGCTGCGGAATTGGTATTGATAACTAGTGACATTGTTTAATCCTCCTTGATTAATATTGGCAACTTCCCTGTTGCCAAAGGGCCAATTTTTTAGAAGGTTTGGCAACCTTGTTAAAACTTCCTTGTTTCAACGATATACAAAGTCGATCCCGGGCAGAGCTACTTTAATAATAATTTTGTAATATATAGTGATGCCAAATCTTTCCAGGCGGGTGTGTTGATCAAGAGTTCAAAGGTTCAAAAGTTCCAGATGGATTTGGGCAGCAAAAAGGCCCCCATTACAGGGGGCCTAATTAACATTCAAGGGAAAAGACTTTTAATTCAGGCGTTATTGCAATAACCGCAATGCTGCTTGTGTCGAGGCGTTGGCTTGGGCCAGCATGGCGGTGCCCGACTGCACCAGTATATTATAGCGGGCGAATTGCGTTGATTCAAACGCTACGTCGGTGTCGATGATACGGCTATTGGCCGATTCCAAATTTGTCTTGTTTACGCTTAACATTTCCGAGGCAAACTGCAGTTGGCTCACTTGTGCGCCGTTGGTGGCTCGAAGGGTGGCTACCGCCTGGATGGCAGCAGTGACATCACCGATGGAAATATCGGACAAGTTGTAAAGGGAGCTGTCGGTCAACTTGGCGGTGAGACCGGCCGCGAAGTCGGGCTGATCGATTGCCACATTGGTCTGGCCGTCCTCTGTAACCAGCACATTGAGAGTCCCGACTCCGGCGAGAAACATATTAACACCGTTAAAGCTCGATGAACTCAAAGTATTCAACTGGTCCTGCAGTGCGTTGAACTCCGTATTGTAGTTGGCCTTGTCCTGAGCGTTCTTGGTTGGGTCATTGTAAAGTGTTCTCAGTTCCCCGAAGCGAGAGAGAACTTTTGCAGTCGTACTCATGGCGCCATCCTGTGTCTGCAGGAAGGAGACGGCGTTGGCCACGCCGGTTATTACCGCGTCGGTTCGCTTGATGGCGGCGGATAATTTCATGGACACGGCCAAACCGCCGGCATCGTCTGACGGAGAGGTGATTTTAATGCCACTGGACAAGCGGTTGAGACTCTTCTGCAGTTGCACATTGCTTCTCTGCAGGTTCATCGACGCGTTGGTGGCGGCTGTATTTGTATTAATGACAAGAGACATGTTTCTTGGTTCTCCCGAATTTCATGCAACTTTCCCTTTTCCCGGAATTTGGTATAGTTTGGGGTGAAAGCCGCTATGGTGATTTAATTAGGTGATTGTTTTATCGCATAAAATGGGGATTTCTTAAGGAAAAAGTCAGTTTCGGGGCGGGATTTTTCAGAGAATCAGGAGTCCCATGAATGTGAACGATATGCTCTCCGAGCATACTCCGATCAGACACCTTATCCTCCTCGCTACGCAGCTACACGCCCGCCCGTCCTTTTCTGTTAAGTAGACGGGCGAATCAGTCGTTAAAGGGGCATCGATTGATCATGGGCGAAGTATTTTTAGACGGCGAAGCAGTCATATTCGAGGGACCCCCTCCGGAAAGCGCACAAGCTGTCCAGATTATCTTGTCCGGGGTACTGGAGTCTAAGGATATGTGTCTTGGCGCTTTTACTGTAGATGGGGTGGACTGGTTGAGGGATTCCGGGAATGACTCCGGACCGGATTTCAGGCGAATCGAAGCGATTTCGGTATCCCAGGGTGAGGTTTTCGTTCAACTAATCGAACAAACCCTCGAAAAGTCCGAAAATCTCCCTCAGGAGATGGAAAATTTTGCCCGCGTCGTGCTCAACATTCCCTGGTCCATGGTTGTAGTCCGGCTTGAGGAATTTTCCCAAAAGTGGCATCCGATCACGGAACTCATGGGTCATCTGGTTGATTATGCGCGGAATTTAAGGCCTCCATGGCGAGATGAGGTGGAAGCGCTATACTTGGAGCAGGAAACCCTCTTTCAGGAATTTTACGATTACGCAAAGAACGGAGACGTAGCTGAAATTTCCAATTTAACGGCCGGAGGTTTGGCATTATTGTCGAGCCACGCAAAGGAATTTGTTCATGGACCCACGAGGCGATACTTTACTGAAAAGGCTTAGTTAAATGGAACTATTACCTGAAAACAGGGAGGCTTTGAGCAAGCGGTTTCCGGAGGTTCTGCGGCGTATCGGCGATACTGCCAAGGAATCTCCGGCCTTCAATCTATACATTGACGGAGTTCGATGGCAGCTGGAAGCGTGTTACGGTGAAAATTCAGTTACCCCTCATGGACACGGTGAGCCGGGAAATCTTGCTGAGCGCTGGCTTTCCAACTGGTTGCCCAGGGCATCCAGTATATTTGCCCTTAGCGGATTTGGTTTGGGGCATCATGCCCGGGTTTTGCTGGAAAAAGCCGGGCCGGATTGTCTGGTCTTTGTGGCGGAGCGCGATCCGAGGCTGCTGGCCGAGGTGATGTCACGGGTGGACTGTTCGGACTTGCTGAACGATTCCCGATTCATGCTTGGCACGGGCGAGCTGGGTCAGACCTTTTTTGAGCCGCTCAGAGATGTCCAATTTGCCGATGTGACCCAGGTGGTTCCCATAATTTATTCCCCGCTGTATTCCCTGGACGAGGAATATTATGGACGGTTTTTCTCAGAAATTGCCCGCAGTTACGAGGTGTGCAGCCAGTTGTATTGGAGCAACATCAAGGATTCCGCATTGTTGCAGGAGAACACAATTACCAATCTGCCGTCATTGTTCAACGCTCCGGATATAGGTGTGCTAACCGACCATTTCAACGGTTTGCCACTCGTCCTGGTCGGAGCCGGACCTTCGCTGGACGAAGCGGTTAAATTTCTGCGCGCGGCCCGTGAGCACGCTATCATCGTTTGCGGCAACAGCTCCTTCCGTAAACTCATTAACAACGGCATACGGCCTCATCTTGCCATGGCCCTTGACCCCCGTTTTGAGACTTTTAAAGGCTATTCCGGTGTTGACACCCGGGGAGTTTGCATGGTCGCTCCGTTTTTTGTCTTTCCTCATGTAGTGGAAGCTTTTTCTGGTAAAACGTTTACCTGGACCGGCAAAAACACGCTCGTAAAAGCCGTCCGCTCCCGTCTCGGCCGGCCTGAAGGCATAGAGCTTCTGGAACGTGGGACGGTGTCGGTAAGCATTGCAGACCTCGCAAAAGTCCTTGGCTGTCCTCGGGTATGCCTTGTGGGACAGGACATGGCCCTGACCGCCGCGGGCCAAACACATACCCTGGACTCTTTTTACGCCGATGAAGGTCGCGCCCACGCTCGTCTCGAAGGTTGCCGCAGGCTGCCAGGCAATACCTTGGCAGAGGTGCCGGTGGAAAGCAGGTTGTTTGTTTACCTGAAGAGCTTCGAGCAATTCGTAGAAGAGAATCCGGAGATTGATTTTATCAATACTGCTCGTTTCGGCGCCCGGATAGCCGGTGTGCCGTATGTTTCCTACGAGGAAGCCCTTGACTGGTTGGGCGACAGTTCCAGCAGCGAAGTGATGGATACCCTTCGCAAGTACCTGCCTTTCCCCGGAGATCCATCGACAGCCCAGGCGCAAGTCCGCAGTGCCACGAAATCAACACTGAAGTTCGCCCGCCAAGTATACACTTTGAGTCTTGAAGCGGCCCAGCACTGCGAGAAGTTGCCTGGACGGTTGGAGAAAGCGAAGTATTGCAACCATCCCGATATTAAGGCCTGCGACCGCTATGCGGAACTGGTGAATAAGCTGCTCGATGAGAATCCGCTGGATTACCAGATACTTTTTGAAGGCCAGACCAAGATAGAGCTGTATCGCTACCGCGAAAAGATACGCGGCCCTGGCAGTTCCGTACCGCACTGGGAGCGGATTCGTAAGAACCGCGAATACTTCATGGCCTTGGCCGAGGGAGCCCGTTTTCTGGTGACCGCCCTCGATGGGCTCACTCCCGCAGTGGCCGGGCAGGGCGTTTAAGTTTGGGCCCGTTTTGCCGATAAATATAGTGTTTAAAGGCATCACAAGGGACAATTAATATGGAACCGATTCAACTAACCGGCTTGGCTTCCGGGTTTGATTGGAAGACAGTTATTGATCAGCTGATTCGGATCGAGCGCATACCGCAGGCGCGCCTGACCATTGAAAAGGCAGAGATTGCAACTGAAATTTCCACTCTGGGTGATCTCGAGACCAAGCTCAAAGCTCTGCAGGTCTCCTTGGGTGACCTAAAATCCAGCAGTATATTTTACGGCCGTTCCACCACTCTCGGCAATGTCGATTCAACCACTCTGACAGCTTCGGCTGCCAATAACACCATCCTGGGCAGCTATTCTTTCGCCATCAGCCAGTTGGCCACCGCCACCGATCGCGATGGCTCGGTCGATGTCGGCACGACCATTAGCGCTAGTGCAGACGTGAGCGGGGTGACCTTGGCTACCATGAACACGTCAACAGCCGTCACGGCGGGCACTTTCATGATCAACGGCCAGCAAGTAACGGTCGCCACCACCGATTCGCTGCAGGATGTCTTTGATGCCATCAATACCGCCACCAGTGGGGCTGTCACGGCTACCTACAGCTCCGTGACGGATAAAATCACTCTGACCGGCAGCGGCACCATATCCTTGGGCAGCCCAAATGATTCGAGCAACTTTCTGAACGTGGTAAAGCTCTTCGGCAACGGGACCAGCAGCGTTACGAGCGTCTCCAAACTCGGAGCCGTCAATCTCAACGCCTCGATTACCAGTTCCGGCCTGTCTACCTCCATCACCAACGTGGATGGCGACGGTGACGGCACTTTTACCATAAACGGTGTGGTAATCGCCTTTAATGTTAATAACGACAGTGTTGGCGCCATCATACAACGAATCAACGATTCGCAGGCCGGCGCAATTGTCACTTACGATTCGGAAAACGACAAATTTGTAATTGTTAACGCCGAAACAGGAAGTTTGGGGCTTACCGTATCGGAAACTGTCGGAGGATTTCTCGAGGCTTTAGGCCTGAACTCCACAGCCACTCTTAATTTGGGAAACAACGCCAACTTCACGGTCAATGGAGGAGGCACCCTGATCAGTACCAGCAACGTCCTGGACGCTGGATCCCACGGCATCACCGGGCTTAGCGTTACAGCCAAGGAAACGGGCACTGAAATAGTCAATGTCCAGTCGGATAGCAGTGGCATACGGGAGAAAATTGAGACATTCATTGAAAAGTATAACGCAGTTCAATCCTTTATCGAAGAAAATACAAAAATCACGGTAGAGGATTCAAGTGTCAGTACCTCCATACTCACCGACAACCGGGAAGTCGATGCCTTGGAGCGGTCCCTTCGCACGTCCGTTTTTAACGCCGTACCCGCTCTCACGGGCACCATCAAGCGTTTGCATGACCTGGGAATCGAATTCAAATCAGGCTCCAACGAATTGGAAATTGTTGAGGGCACGGCTCTAGACGATGCCCTCGAGCAGGATCCAGGTGCGGTTTCCACAATATTTACCGACGCGACTGATGGTTTGGTTGTGGGACTTGATAGTTATATCGAAAATTATGTCAAAGACAGTGGAATATTGGATATCCAGACCGATACCCTGGAGAGTCGGACAAAAAGCCTTCAGACCCAGATCGACTCCCTGGAAACTTATATCGAGTTCAGAAAAGAAGCCCTGACCTTAAGCTTTCTGCGTATGGAGAATTTTCAGGCCGAAATAAACGGTCAACTCATGATTTTAAGCCAATTTCTGTAGTAGTAAAGACTATCACCATATCCGGTTGATAAAAATTTATTTAATGGAAAAACCCGCTCAATCGTGTTTCCGAATCACCGGGACCTACCGGACTGCCCTGCCGGTTGCTGCTTTCCTGCTCCTCATGTTCAGTTTCGGCTGCACAAGCATACGGGAATCCGTTTCCAGCGGCGCAAGGAAACCTTCGGGGCCGTCTCAGGTTAACAAGCTTTCCGGGTCGCTCGAAGACTTAGGGCGAACAGCCATGCTTCCCCTGTATTACGAACCATACGAAGGAGAATTTCTTCACAATATGGACAAGATTTTTACGAGCGAACTGAGCAAAACCGGGCGGTTCGAGGTTGTGTCCGTCAACCGAGAGCAATTGGACACACAGTTCACGGAGAGGCAGCTTTCTTCGGTTGGGGAACTACCTGCGGACTTTCTGGATAGCATTCGTCTTCAATACGGCGCAAATGCGGTGCTGCTGACCGATTTGACCCATTATAACCCGTATAAGCCGATTTCCATAGGGGTGCGCTGCAAGCTCGTCGAGTTGAAAAGCGGTCGCATACTATGGGCTTTCGACCATGTTTTCGATGCCGGCAACCGGTCCGTTTCGGTGGCTGCGAGACGCTACAATTTGGCCAACAACAGGAACACTTATCCACTCGATAACGCCGGGAGTGTGCTGCAAAGCCCCAACCGCTTCTCGAAATTCGTCGCCTACGAGGTCTTTAGAAGCCTTCCTAAGTAATAATTTGCTAAAGTTTAAGTGAAAGCACTCGATTTATATAATAGCTGCCTGTCTTTTTCAGGCAAAAGCAATATAAAATATGCAAATTGATCCGATTCAACACTTACCGAATCTGGAGCTTCCAGATTCTAAAAAAGTACGCAATTCGAGTCCTGAGGATGCTAAGGTCGATGACCCATTGGAATTATCGGCTTTGGCAAGACACAGGGCATTGGTGAATAAGCTTACAGAAATGCCTGAATTGCGTCCCGACATTGTGGAGCATGGAAAGCTTCTGGTTGCCGATTCAAACTACCCGTCCGAAAAAATCCTGGATGACCTGGCCCAAATTATCGCATCTTCTTCCAAGAAAGATATCGAGCCCGGTCTTTAGGTTAATTTATCATTTATATGAACTACCTTAAACTTGCCAAGTCATACAAGACGGCTTCTATCGAGACAGCAAGTCCCGGTCAATTGATCCTCATGCTGTTTGACGGCACCCTTCGTTTTGTCGAAGCGGCTTACCAGGGATTTGACGAAAAGGATGTGCGCAAAAGAAATGAGGTTATTAACAACAACATCATAAAGGCGCAGAACATTGTTACCGAGTTAAAATCCTGTCTAGACCGGGAAGAGGGAGGCGATTTTTCCACGACCATGTTCAACCTCTACGATTACATGTATGATCAGCTTCAGCAGAGCAATATCCGCAAGGAAAAGGAACCGTTGGAGAACACGACCCGATTCCTCACTGAGATCAGGGATGCTTGGGCCCAGATGCTCAGGAAGGAGGAAACCGCCGGAAAATCAGATGCCGTCAAACAATCTATCTGATGGAGACCGGGGAACAACGGTTCTGGAGACTCTTTGCCGGATATGAAAAATTGGTAACGGAGGAATCGTTTGCGATCGAATCCCGAAACCCCGATTATTTGGGGGATATTATTGCCAAAAAGGAAACTATTCTGCAGACGCTGGTGGACTCGGGCGCTTCGTTGCTGGAGAAATTAAGGCAAAGTCCGCAGTTTAACAAACGAATGACCAGCCTGGTCGACTGCCAGCAGGAGAATTTATCCCATATTCAGGAAGGCCAGGAGAAAGCCCGAAAGCAACTCGGCGATCTCGAGGCAGGAATTTTCCGTGCCAGGGGATTTCGCAAAAAGTATATACTCGTCTCGGTTGGGGAATCAAGGGCCGGGGTGCGGTTCCGCGCATAAACTCAATCGGTTAAAAAATCGAACCATGCTTGACACAGCTCCGGCTCGTTGCGCCGACTCCAGGAAAGGTATGTCGAAACGGCTCTCGAGCCGAATCCCATATTCGAGGCAGTGGATAGACGAGAGCGACATTGCGGAAGTTGTGGATGTCCTGCGCTCGGATTTCGTCACCCAAGGTGCAGCGGTTGAGAAGTTCGAGGAGGATCTGACCAAGGCGGTCGGGGTACGTTTCGCGGTAGTGGTTGCCAATGGTTCGGCGGCGCTTGACCTGGTGTGCGCGGCACTCGAAGTAAATTCCGAATCAGTCGGGATAACTTCGCCGATCACTTTTGCGGCAAGCGCCAATTGCCTGTTGCACGGAGGCGCGGCAGTGAAATTCGCCGATGTGGACCCGCTTACCGGTCTAATGGCGCCGGAAAACTTAAAAGCGCTGCTGGAGAGCAAGGCGCAACGCGACAATGTCCGTGGCATTGTGATTCCTGTATCGTTGGCGGGAAGGGTGGCGAATTTGCCCGAAATCCAAACAATTGCCAAAAAATATAATTTCAGTGTTGTGGAAGATGCCGCCCACAGCCTGGGCGCAACCTATACTTTTGGCGGCAATATTTACCGGAGCGGCTCCTGCGCCCACACCGACGCCGCAATTTTAAGCTTCCACCCGGTAAAACAAATTTGTTGTGGGGAGGGGGGAGCCGTATTGACGAACCGTCGGGAGTTGGCCGATAGTCTGCGCCTGTTGCGCAACCATGGTATTAGGCGGCCAAGTGCGAATGGAGGTGGTTCTCAGAACGTCCGGCCGGGCTGGTTTTACGAGCAGGTAGCACCGGGCTGGAATTACCGGTTGAGCGACATACAGGCGGTGCTTGGTTGTTCACAACTGGCACGTTTGGACCGTTTCCTGGATTTGCGGCGGACTTTGGCTGCGCGTTATCGTAACCTGCTGGACCGCCCTCATTTCAAGGCCGTGTTTCGACTTTGTCCGCAAGAGCCGGGGCACGCATGGCATTTGTTTGTCATCCATTTCTTCGATGGTAAACGACGAGACGCCGCTTACGAATTCCTGCGCGAAAGGAATATTCAAACCCAGGTCCATTATATCCCTCTTAATCGGCATCCATTGCATGTCGAACGTCTGGGAGAGACAGTCTTGCCGGGAGCCGAAGCCTACTTCCGGGGTTGCTTGAGCATACCCCTATTTCCAAAACTTTCATTTGAAGAACAGGATCGCGTGGTGGAGGCGCTAGATGAATTTTGCCGGAGGCAGTTAAGATTTGGCCGGGAGGTCGTGTCGATGACCCGGACCAGCTTGAGCGTTGCAAATACGACTTGCTCGGCGATGCGGAGTTTAAATCGGGCGAATATGAACTGATAGCGTTCAGGGAAGAGGATATTTTACCGGTCAAACAATGGCGCAATGAGCAGATGCGGGTATTGCGCCAGAGCGTACTCTTGTCGGACAAAGAGCAACGGCATTATTACAAAACCAAGGTCATGCCCACATTTGCGCAGATGGAGCCGGAGATGATCCTGTTCAGCTACCTTTTGCGGGGAAAGTGCATTGGATACGGTGGGCTGGTTCACATGGACTGGATGGCACGCAGAGGTGAAATCTCATTCCTGCTGGATACAGCTCGTTCCGCAAATATCGATTCATATCAAAATGAGTTTTCGATTTTTCTGGGCATGTTGAAGAGGTGCGCTTTCGAATTCCTGAAACTAAACCGCATTTATACTGAATGTTACGATATCAGACCGTGGCATATTAAGGTTATTGAGCGTTGCGGTTTCAAATTCGAGGGTCGTTTGCGCAGACACGTGCGCATTGGGCCGGAATGTGTCGATTCCTTGTTCCATGGTCTCTTGAGGGAAGATTACGACGGTTGAAAGGAGGATCACTTGTCGCCTAATGTTCTAATCACCAGCCTTTCGCGCAAAACCCCATTGGTTAGCGTGGTGCGGGACGCCGCTTCAAGGTTCGCCAAGGATATGCAAACTTGGGGCGCCGACAGTGATCCGGAGTGCATTGGAAAAAATTCTGTGGACCGGTTCTGGCAAATGCCTCCGATGCATCGGCTCAAAGTTAGAGAATTCCGCGATTATTGCCTGGAAAATGGCGTGGGCTATGTCATCCCTTCGCGCGACGGGGAATTGCAGTTTTTTGCCGAAAACCGGGAACTTTTGGCGGGGGAGGGCATCCACATTATGATTTCCAGTTTGGAAGCTGTCGATATCTGCCGGGACAAGCTGGCATTTTTCCGGAAGTTGAATGATAATGGATTTTCGGTTATTCCTTCGGCGGAGCGTCTGGAGAAAATCGATTCCCTGTCCATGGTCGTCAAGGAGCGATACGGGGCCGGTTCGCGAGAAATCGGCATTAACCTGCGAAGAGAAGAAGCCCGGGCCTTCGCCGGGAAACTCAAACATCCAATTTTCCAACCTTATATCGAGGGCCGGGAATTTAGCGCTGACTTATACGCCCTTAAAAGTGGTAAAGTTAAGGGGGTGGTGCCGCGCTGGCGCTAGCTGGTTGCCGGCGGGGAATCGCAAGTAACCTCCACTTTTGCGAATAGACGCCTTGAGGCGGAAATAACCAGCATGGCACAATGCCTCGGCCTCTATGGACACGCATTACTGCAGGGAATTGTGGATACGCGGGGCAATGTTCATATAATAGAGGCGAATTGCCGATTCGGTGGGGCTTCCACCCTGGCCCTGGCGGCCGGACTGGACAGTATTTACTGGTTTTTCCTGGAGGCTTCCGGTCAAAGCCTGGAAGGGCATCCATTTGTGCGTTCTACGCACACAAAAAGATTGGTAAAGCAACCCGTTGAGCGAATTTTCGATCTGGATTATGGGTCTGTTGCCGTAGAACCGCTATTTGAAATCTCCTGTCAATAGGGGACTGCCCGTGGTCAGATCGCGTACGGCTTTAGAGCCGAGTACTTGATTCCATCGGCTGGGACTTAGCCCATCCGCCGGTCGCACGATTCTGATGTTGCTTTCGGTAAAATGTTCACCAGCCCTGATTGGTGCAGACACGAAGATGGAACGGCGGAAACGGCGTTGCTCCAATTCCTGATGCGTAGGGCCTATATCGCGGTTTCCCAAGGAACGATAAAGAGTTTGCGCCTTTTCAGTCAGGCGGGCGAATTCGGGAGGTTCCAGGGAGAAAGCACTGTCCACGGACTTATTGTGGCGATCGAGGGTCAGGTGTTTTTCGATCAGGCAAGCGCCAAGGGCTACTGCGCCAAGGGCGATTTCATCACCCATGGTGTGATCCGACAATCCCGTCGACAGGCAGAATTTTTCCCGCAAGGCGGTCAGGGAAATGAGGTTAAAACCAGAAGGGTCCGCCGGATAAGCGCTGACACATTTGAGGAGGATGATACCGGAGGCACCACTCTGACGCAGAACTTGCACGGCGCGTTCGATTTCCTCGAACTCGGCCATGCCTGTGCTTAGAATAACCGGTTTGCCCGTCTTGCCGACTTTTTTCAACAGAGGCAGGTGGTTGATTTCGAAAGATGCGATCTTGTAAGCAGGCGGATCCAGTTCTTTTTCCAGAAAATCAACCGCAGTTTCATCAAAAGGTGTGCTGAATAAAGCGAGACCGCATTTCCTTGCGCAATCGGCCAATGGGGCATGCCATTCCCAAGGTGTCATGGCCTCTCTGTATAGGCTGTGCAGGGTACGACCGGTCCACGGTCCTTCCCCTAGCTCAAAAACTCGGCTGGAGCATGGAAGAGTGAGCGTATCAGCCGTGTAGGTCTGAAGCTTTACGGCATGGGCTCCGGCTTTTGCAGCGGCCTTGATGAGCGCTTCTGCCTCCGGCAGGCTCTGGCGGTGGTTACCCGATAATTCCGCCACCAGGAAAGGGGGATGGCCGGAACCCAGCAGGCGCCCTCCTATGTCGATGCTTGGGGGCATCACGGGTTATTTATAATCCGACCGCGATTTTTCTATGGAAATCGCGGATTCGGCTGTCGGCCTCAAGGTCCATGGATATACCTAGTTTATCGGCAATCTTTTGGCTCATAATCCTCAATTGTTGAACAGAGAGCCAGTTGGAATTATGGTTGCTGGTGTAACTGAAACCTTCACTAACTGGATGGCCTCCGAGGTGTCTGATGCGGTCCTGCCAGAAAGGCTGGATGGGTTGAATTATGTAATAATCGGGCTTTTCCAGAGTGCGGTGGGCCTCGTCTGAGGGTATGAGAGATTCGTGCAGTTTTTCCCCGGAACGTATGCCGATAATCCTTTGCCGGCATTCCGGAGCGATAGCCTCAATGAGGTCCGCCAGCCGGCAACTAGGGATTTTGGAGACGAATAGTTCCCCGCCGACCATTCTTTCCAGGCTTTCCAACGCGAAGTCCACCCCATGATTGAGAGTGAGGAAGAAACGGGTCATACGTAGATCGGTGACCGTGATAGTCCCGGTATTCTTTTGTTGAAGGAAATTTGGCACGACGCTGCCCCGGCTTCCAATAACATTGCCGTAGCGCACTACGGAAAAACGGGTTTTGCTCCGACCGCTGTAGCTGTTTGCCGCTACGAATATCTTGTCGGAGCAAAGTTTGGTAGCGCCATACAGATTGATGGGATTGACCGCTTTATCCGTGCTAAGTGCGATAACCTTGGCCACTCCGGCCGTGAGGGCCGCGTCGACGATATTCATCGCCCCGTTTATATTGGTTTTGATGAATTCGTGCGGATTATATTCAGCGGCCGGCACCTGCTTTAAGGCAGCCGCATGAATTATCACGTCGACCCCGGCCATGGCCCGTATTAGACGTTCCTTGTCCCTCACATCACCCAGGAAAAAACGCATTGAATCGTCCTGAAAGGTCGGTTCGGCCATCATTTCAGACTGCTTGAGTTCGTCGCGTGAATAAACAATAAGCCGCTCGATTGAATACCTGCGGAGGATTTCGGCGCAACATCGTTGCCCGAAGGAGCCGGTGGCGCCCGTTATAAGGATGGATTTTCCGTTTAACATAGAGAGATGAAGTCAGACCCTGGAGGAGGCCGGCTAAAAGCCCGCAGTGGGTGTGTTATCGGCTGATAAATACATGGCCTAAACCTTAATTCCAGCGCCCGTGTTTTTAAAATTTTGTGATTTTTTATCTATATTAGCGGAAGACATGTTTGATGCTTGCCCTTGAGGTTTCACTTAATTTAATGTTTATCCTTCCGATTGACATTCATGTTATATCAGCCTTGAGGTCATACCCGGGCATGGTAATTTTAGTATGGTATTCCACAAACTTTGCGACGCGAAATCCTTAAATATATGCCGGTTTTTATATCCGGAGAGGCATATGGCCACTGCAGGGAAGTCTCAGGTGCAAGTTAGTTTTTGCATCATCCGTTGAAGCTTGGCCGAAATTTACCGCTATTGAAGTATTCAAACCATGGCTTTTGAAAAAATAATCATCCTGGACGACGAAATGATAATTCGTCGAAGCCTTGAGGAGCATTTGCGCCGTCGCCGGTATTACGTTGCATCTGTTTCAACCATCGCAAAAGCCAAGGCGTTGCTGGCGCAGGATAATTTCGACCTCATATTTGTCGATGTCAAGCTGCCTGATGGAGACGGCACTGAATTACTGGCGCACTTGGCGCCCATGCCCAATCGGCCGCTTGTAGTCATTATCACGGGATTCGGCACCATCGAATCGGCTGTGAAATGTATGCGCGATGGAGCTTTCGAATACCTCATGAAACCATTTTCCATCGACCTCATCGATGTGGTCGTGAAAAAAGCCGAGGCATACAGTCAACTTCTCAAGGTCAACCGGTATCTCAGCACGGAACAGCAGAAGGAGCATGAAATACTCGGCAGGAGTTCTCAAATCGTCCATCTGAAAAAAATGATCCGCAAAGTGTCCACCACTGAGGCCACGGTACTCATCACCGGGGAAAGCGGGACCGGCAAGGAACTGGTAGCGCGAGAACTCTTTCGCCTGAGCCCCCGTTCGGATCAGCCTTATATAAGGGTCAATTGTGCGGCCATGCCCGAAAGCCTCATTGAAAGCGAGTTTTTTGGGCATGAAAAGGGCTCTTTTACCGGCGCCAGTCACCGGCGCGAAGGCCGGTTCGAACTGGCCAACAACGGAACTATCCTGCTGGATGAGATCAGCGAAATTTCACCGCGCATCCAAAGCAAACTCCTCCGTGTTCTTCAGGAGCAGGAATTCGAGCGAGTCGGCGGCAATAAGACCATCAAGGTCAATGTGCGTATCCTGACTACAACTAACCGCAACCTGTTAAAGGCCGTCGAACACGGAGAATTCAGGGAAGACCTTTATTACCGACTGAACGTTTTTCCAATCATTATGCCCACACTGCGGGACCGCAGGGTGGATATCATGCTGTTGGCCGAGCGTTTCCTTGAGCGATACGCGCGCAAACACGGCATCCAGACTTCGGGGTTTTCCAAAGAAGTGGTCAGCCTGCTTCAAGAATACGACTGGCCCGGCAATGTCCGCGAACTTGAGAATACCATAGAGCGTGCGGTAATTCTGACCGAGAATGGCACCGACGTGAAAGGGTCTGTTCTCGGAATTTATAGTAACTTGAACTCTTTGCCGGAACAGGAAGCTGCGGCCCGGGAACAAGTTACACGAATTGTAGAAAAGACCGACGAATTCCAATTTCATAGGGGAATTACTTTTCCACTTAATGAGGGAAAGGCCAATACCGGCGACGGAAACAATATAAAATCTCTCGATGAAATGGAAAAAGACCACATTCTCTTCACCTTGCGTCTTACTCAGGGAAATCGCAAGCAGGCTGCAGAAATCCTCAACATCAGCACCCGCACTCTTCGCAATAAATTGAATCAATATCGCAGCGAGGGAACTGTGGTCCCCTAACAGGGCCATGGCAACAGACTCCTGACTGCTCTGTGGACGGCAAGGATATGGAACGCAGACGACGATCCGCTACGCCATGGAATAAAAAGCTGAATATCCGAAATATTCTGCCGACATATTTCCCTACTTTAGCAGGCAAGTCCGAAATCCCGGAGATGGCTACTGATTAGGATGAATTATTCCTTAACCTGTCCCTCAGTAGCCCGATTAATATAAAGGTTTTTTATAAAAAAATGGATACAGTACTTTCAATACCCAATACAGAGATTGAAGACTTAGTGGTTAAAGCGGTTGAAAAAGTTTTTTCCACAATGCTTTCAACAGAGGCAAAATTCGAAAACTCTTTCGAACTTGATTGTGACGAAAATTCCAAGAAGCAGAGCCCTGTACTGGATACCACAGAGCCTTTGGTCGTCAGCGCGGTGGGGTTTATCGGCGCCATCAATGGCGTGCTCTACCTGCACATGGAGGAGAAGCTGGCCAGAAAATTGACTGCCCAAATGCTGGATATGGTCGATTCGGATACGATGGACAACGATACCGTCAACGACGTCCTAGGTGAATTGGCTAATGTGATAGCTGGAACCTTTAAAAACCAGCTCTGCGATATGGGATATAACTGCAGAATGACGATCCCTTCAATTATACGCGGCAATCAATTTTCAATAGAAACACCCACCGAGGTAATGCGGAGGGTTTTTCGATTTACGGTCTTTGGCACCACCTTTATGGGTGATTTGGTGATGAAATCCGGATGTGACTCTTAATAATAATTATGCATGTAAAAATTCTCACTGTTGATGACTCCCGCGCGGTCAGGATCATAATAAAAAAGGCCTTCAACTCCTACGATTGCGAAATCGTTGAGGCCGCCAACGGTGTCGAAGGCCTGGCTGCCGCCAGTAAGGAAAATCCCGACATCATCCTGCTCGATGTGACCATGCCCGTTATGGACGGCGTGGAAATGCTGACTAAATTGAAGGCCGACCCGATTACCAAAGGAATTCCTGTCATCATGTTGACCGCTGAAGCGGGCAAGGAAAATGTGCTCAAGATAGCCAAGATCGGTATTCGCGACTACATCATCAAACCGTTCAAGGGTGAAGTATTGGTGGAAAAAGTGGGGCGCATCGTAGATATCCGTCCTGGCAGCGAAGTCGAAACCAAACGCAAAAAATTGTCAGATGAGTGCGAAATCCTGGTGGTGGAGGACAAGGAGACCATCATAAACCAAATTCGCGAGGGTCTTGAGCATACTTCCTGGAAAATAACCGGGGTTAATTCCGCCGGTGAAGCTATCAACTTCACCCAATTTACGATTCCCGACACTATTATCATCAGCCTGTCGCTTCCCGAGGAGGAGGCTTTCAGTCTATTTCGCATGTTGAGGTCGAACACGAAGACCAAGTACGTTCCCATATTCGGAATGGCCGTTAAAACCGCTATCAATGAACAGAAGTATGCCCAGCAAAGCGGGTTTACCAACATAATTACCAAACCTATCAACTGCAACGAATTGGAAACCAAGATCTCCAAAGCCATCAACCTCGATACTTCCGAACGTTATTTCACTTTAGAAGAGGAATTTCTCGTCGTCCGCATTCCCGAAAATGTCCAGAATTCTACCATTATCGAAATCCGGGGCTATTTAAAGGCGCAAATCTCAAATTCCGTTAACAACGGCTACAACAAGGTGGTTTTCGAGGTCCAGTCACAGAAAAGCGTCAATATGGATATCATCAAGCTTATGGTAGAGGCCATGCAGATCTGTCAGGATCTGACCCTTACCTATTTGTTGGTCGGCGATAGTAAAGTATCCTCCGAGTGCCTGGGTTTCGAAGAATCAAAGAACTGGATATTCCACGAATCCGTAGAGGAAGCAAAAAACAGTCTGGTTAAAGTAGCGGGTTGATCCGCTGGCTTACCATGCCTTTCCGGTCTGCGGGCTACGAATCGCAGGAGCGGAAATTTTTTCCTCACCTTCACTGTTTAGGGGAAGAATTCGGACATTCGGAATAATTTTCCCCGCCACCGGGAAAGAGGAAATTTTGTCAATAAGCGGTGAATTACTTTATTTACTTAAAGAGTATCTCTTAAGTCACTTGAAATAAGGAAATAAGACGTGGGGCAGTATAAATAACTGTTTAGAGATAAGGGATTATGTCCGGTGGCATGAACTATGCTCTGCACAATGATCGCTGGCATGCCCCATTCTCTGCATATGAGAAAAATACCCACAACTAAGCTTCATTCTTACCGTTTTTTCAAGAGAATCACCGTATGGGGAATGAGGCGGGTTGGGGCGCGGAGCCGTATAAAACTTGGGTACAGTAGAGTTAATACTGTTTCCCTTTTTTCAGCAAAAACCGTACTGGAGCCATTATCATCCACCAGGCTGTCTGTTCTGCTTAACCGCGAAAGTGGCAATGCCCCTTTGTTTTGGCGCTATTGTGAACGAATATGCCGACGCATCGGACGCTCAGGCGTTCGCTTTAGTCGGCGGGGCTTGCAGCCCAGCACGGCTCAAGCCGCCTTGGAAACGTCCGCGTGGAGACCCAATTACGGCTTATCCGAGTTTTTCAGTAACCTGTTTAACCTCCAATCGACTGGAAGAACCTGATCATGCTTATGAAAACTTGTACCGCCGATATGACCTATACCCTGACTCTCAATAAAAGATCTCGAAATGGGACAACACCCACGAAAAAACATCTCGAAACGCGACGGCACGAGCTGTTTCAGGAAGCGGATCGCTACCTGCCGATCGTTCGGAAAATTGTCGGCGGCATGAGGGCACATTTGCCCGCACATGCAGATTTTGAGGAACTTATCAGTGTCGGAGTTAGCGGTCTCATGTCGGCAATCACGAAATATGACCGGGAAAAAGGAGAAACCTTCGAAACATACGCATCCATCAGGATTAGGGGCGCCATACTAGACGAACTCAGACGGCTGGACTGGATGCCGCGCTCGATCCGTACCAAGTATCGTAATCTACAAAAAACCGTGCAAATGCTTGAGCAGGAATTGGGTCGGACTCCTATAGACAGCGAGATAAGGGAGGCTCTAGGCCTCACTGAAAAAAAATACCGCAAGATGAGGGCGCAGACCAGCCCGATATCAATGATTTTTCTCGACCGGGCCGTTACCGGTGATGAGTCCAATTTACACGAAGCTATTGCCGATGAGAAGCAGCCTCTTGGTTTCGAAAACCTCGAAAGAACAGAAATGCTGGAGTTGATTACAGAGAGAATAGATCGGTTGCCGGACCGCCAGCGAAGGGTACTCGCCATGTATTACCAGGAAGGGATGCGTTTGGCAGAGATTGCTGAAGTATTCAGCCTTAGCGAAGCCCGTATCTCTCAAATCCATTCTCAGGCTTTGAGCGTTTTGCGAGTCTACTTGCGTCGAATGACCCGAGGTTAACGGCTGCCTGGTTTAGTGGGCAACAGCTCCATTGTTCCTACTTCCCTGACTAAAACTTGTTTTTCAGGAATGCGGTGGGATCGAGTATCAAGGCTATAGTGCCATCCCCCAGGATCGCTCCTCCTGACACACCATAGATGCCCTGTAAGAAGTTTCCCAGGCTTTTTATGACTACTTCCTGTTTGGCCACCATCTCGTCGACTAGGAGGCCGTAGCATTTTCCAAAGGATTCGATAATGACGACGATACCCTCCCACGCATTTTCTGTCATAGATGGTATATGGAACACCTCGTGAAGGTGGACAATGGGAATAGATCGCCCGCGCAGGTCTAGTATCTCCACTGTTCCCTTAATCATGGAAATCTGTTTGCGGGTGGGGCGCAGGGCTACTTTAACCGAGGTGGTTGGTAAAATAAATTTGTCATCACCGACTTTGACCACCAGCCCGTCAATAATAGCCATAGTGAGCGGCAGCTTGATTTTAAATGTAGAACCTTTCCCGGGTTGAGAATCCACCTCTACGATGCCTCTAAGGGCTTCGACATTCCTCCTGACCACGTCCATACCGACCCCTCGTCCTGAGATGTCCGTAATCTTTTTTGCGGTGGAAAAGCCTGGTAGAAAAATGTATTGATAAATATCCCTCGTGGATGGATTTTCACCTTTGGCGGCGAGACCTTGGCTGCGCGCCTTGCTAATGATTTTTTTGTGGTCAAGGCCTGCGCCATCGTCGCTCAATTCGATTACGATATTGCTGCCCAGGTGATAGGCTTTTAGGTGAACATTTCCAGTCTCATCTTTTCCAGCCGCAATCCGCTCTGAGGGTGACTCCAGCCCGTGGTCGATGGCGTTTCGCACCATGTGTATAAGCGGGTCTCCAATTTGCTCGACCACGTTGCGGTCCAGCTCGGTGTCTTCTCCGCTTACGTGGAAACTGACTTTCTTGTCAGAATTTCTGGAGAGGTCGCGCACGAGGCGGCCGATTTTCTGAAACGTTGGCTTGATTGGTACCATGCGCAGCGCCATGGAAGTGTGCTGGAGGTCTTTGGTAATGCGCAGTAACTGTCCTAAATTGCCCCGCAAGGGCGAATTCTCTCTATTTTCCCGTTTGGATGCCTCATCCAATTGGCTCTGGACAATTACAAGCTCGCCCACCGTGTCCATCAGGTTGTCGAGTTTGATGGTGTTTACCCGGATCGTGGCACGGTCCGATCCCAAACCGCCGCCGGTACGGCCAGCGGCTTTTTTACCGCCATTACCGGTTGTGGAGCCGTTCCCGGTTTTTTTTGTTTCCGCTGAAACCGGGGCAGGGGCGGGGCTTTTATCAAAAAATCCTTTTTCTTCTATTTTTTCCGGCGGTTCTTCTTGTCCATTCAGTTGCTGTGCCGCCTCCTTGAATTTGATGATAAGTCCCGAAACGGGGATCACCTCAGTAGGAGCGGTTCCATCGTTTAGAACGGTTGAGATTTGACCGATCAGGGTTTGGATTATGTCTCGGCTTTCCAGGATAAGGGTTATCATGGGCGAAGTTAGGATCAGCTTTCCATTACGGGCTAAATCCAGGAGTGATTCCACTTCATGGGCTAGAGACTGAATGGGCGTCAGGTGGAGAAAACCCGCCACCCCTTTAAGAGTGTGAAAGGATCGAAATATCTCGTTTAGGCTCTCTTTGTTTGTGGGAGCGCCTTCAAGTGTCAGCACGCATGCTTCAATCTGATCGAGGTGATCCATGGCTTCGGTGTGAAACTCGGCCAGCAGTTCCTCGTCCTCCTTCAAGTCGAATTCGAGGAGCACATCTGTTTTCGCGGCCAGGTCATCCTCGCCGCCTGCTCCGGTTTTTTCCGAATCCGCGCCATCGGACTTATCCATTACTTCCTGGATGGGGCCGAAAAGGTCAAAATCCCGCTTCTGGCTGACTGAATTTAGTGCAATTTGAGCCCAGTCGGTAAAATTGGTGAGGTAGGTGATAGTATTGGAGTCGAAGGGCCTGGCCTCGTCGAGCATCCCGTCAAGCATTTTCCTTACATTGGCAATAGATTTCCAAAAGGTATCATCGTCGGAGCCCGCATCGGCCAGGTCAGCGAGCAGGGAGTATATGGGAATGAGTCCCTCGTCGTTGCCCGGTTGTGGCAGGGCCATTTCCATGGCCACTTTGTTAAGAATATTTTCGCAGTTTATGAGGGCTTCTGGGGATAATGGCATGGGTCTGACTGGTTAAATCTGTTGTAAACGGATCGTTGTGCTGGCTACAGTCTGCTCGGCCCATTATCGGTTGGGTGAGGTGTTTCTAAAGTGATATCTTGCTGCCCGTGGAATCCATTATACCGGGATTATGCCGTGGATTGGCAACTGGAGTGGTTTGCGGACGGCATCGCCGTCGCTGATGGGCATTCCGACCGGTAGTCAACCTCGGATTAGGCGGTCTGCGGTTTCCGGGATATCGAGCAACTGCCGAACTTTTGATAGCACTCTGTTGATTGAAAAAGGTTTTTGCAGGAATAGATAACCGTCGGAATCGGTTTCCAAAGCTTGTAATTTTTCGTCATATCCGCTCATGAAAATAATTTTGAGGTGCGGGTTTTTTTCGCGCATGCGCTCGGCCACCTCTTTCCCGGAGATTCCGGGCAGGACAAGGTCGGTAATGAGTACCTTTATATCTTCGGCTTTGTCGCCGAAAAATTCAAGGGCTTCCAACCCGTTACAGGCCGAATGTGCGTTGTAACCGTGCAAGCTGAGCAATCCCGTGATACAATCGGCCAAGTTTTCGTCATCCTCGACTACGAGTATTGTTTCGGTGCCGGTGAATTGTTGTTCCCTTGGTTCTTCCGGCCGATGAGAGGCCGCCTCTTGCTGTACGGATTGAAAATACATATCGAAGCGCGTCCCTTTCCCCGGCGTTGATGTAACTGTGATGTAAGCTCCAAGTTGCTTCAATATCCCGTATGTCGAGGAGAGGCCAAGGCCGGTGCCCTCTCCCACGTCCTTGGTTGTATAAAAAGGCTCGAAAATCCGCGACAGGGTTTTTTCTTCCATACCGCAACCGTTATCTTCTACCGAAATCCTTATGTAATTGCCGGGCTTTATGTGATCGCCCACCATGGCTTGCGCCTGGTTTATGTCGACTTTGTCTATATCGATAGAAATTTTGCCGTTGCCTGATATAGCGTCCCTGGCGTTCAGGCATAAGTTGATCAGCATTTGCTCGAGCTGGCCTTGTTCGGCTAGTATGGATTCCACTTTTTCGCCGAAAGTGATTTGCACTTCTATATTTTCAGGTATGAGGCGTTCCAGGATGTTTTTAAATTCACGTATGACTTCGGCCGGGTCCAATGCTGTAGGGTTCGAGTCCTCACGGCGGCTAAAGGTCATGAGCTTGGATACCAGATCAGCCCCTCTCAGGCCGGCGGAGCTAATCTGCTGGACGTAGCTGGCCAAGGGGCTCGATTCTTCAATTTTTAACTTGAGAAGGTCGGTGTAGGAATTTATAACCGAGAGCAGGTTGTTGAAGTCGTGGGCTATTCCGCCGGCCAGGCGTCCGATAGCTTCTATTTTCTGGGATTGGCGAATATTTTCTTCGTAACTGCGAATCCGAGTTATATCGCGGATGGCATAGACCAACTTGAGTATTTCGCCTCTTTCCGAGCAAACCGAAGCGACATTCCACTGGGTCAGGTGTTCCTGGCCCTGCTTGTCGTGAATATAGGTTTCACCGGTGAAGCGATGTGATTCTCTAAGGCCCGCCAGCATCCGGGCATTGAAATCCGCATCGGTTTTATCCCCATACTGTAAATCCAGGGTTTGGCCGACAACTTTTTTCCGACAGTAGCCGGTCAATTCCTCAAATCCCTTGTTGGCATACTCTATGCGTGGACCGTCGCCCTCGAAGCAGGCGTCCGTAATGAGGATCGCCTCCTCCAGGCTTTCCATGGCCTCTCCCATTATTTTTCGGCTGAGTTCGGCCTGGTACTGTTTAGACATGTCCCGGATGAAGACTACGTATCCATTATGGTTGCTTTGCGCATCGGGGGCGGGAGTAAATTGTATCTGGACGAACCTCCTTTCCCCGGAAGCCGAGGTCATCAAAAAGTCCCTCCCATTGATTTCCGTGAAAACACCCTCTTTAAAGCAGGTTTCCATGTCGGTGAATATTTCCTCGGTCAAAGCGTCTCGAATATCCAGAATTTCCCCGATAAACCGTGATCCGTCAGTTGCGCCGGCAGTGCCGGTAAAAAGTTCCGCGGCGGGGTTCATGTAGGTAATCCGGCCTTGCGGATTGGTGGAGATAAATCCGCCGGGCACGTTATCCAAAACTGTGGTCAAGCGGAGTTCGCTGTCCTTTAACTTTTGTTCGAGCCGATGCTTGTGGAGAGCCATTTCGATGGTGATGATCAGCTCCTTTTGAGTGAAGGGCTTTAGAATGTAGGCCAGCGGAGCGATTTCCATGGCCCGTTCAATTGTTTCACGATCATAAAAAGCGGTTAAAAATATGATGGGGACTTGGTGGGACTGTTGAATGGAATTGGCGGTATCGACCCCATCCATCGAACCCTCCAGACCTATATCCATAATGATGATGGCCGGATTGTGTTCCGTCAGACTATTGATTGCTTCCTCGCCGGTGACGGCCGGACCGATCACTTCGTAGCCGGCCTTTACTAAATGTCTCTTCAGCAGATAGGCCGAGGATTCATCGTCCTCGACGATTAATACTTTTACAGGTTTCATGACGCGATACTGCTCCCGGCTGGACTCTGGGATAAGTAAAGAGTGGGCCGGAGGGATTTTTACCTTTTGCCGAATCAGATATTAATTCAAGTAAATGTTTATCATAAAAAGCCGATTATATCTCGGCCCGGCATTATATCCACTTGGCGGGGCCGCCATTGCATCGATCTTCAGGATCTGTGAAAGTTATCGGCACAGTCATTGCCCGGTTAAACAGCGAAAGGCTGGCTTACAAGAACCTATTGCCTTTCGACGGCGTACCCCTTGTCGGTCTCGGAATCCGGAAACTGCGCCAAAGCAGGCTCGTCGATGAAATCGTGGTATCGGCCGAGAGTGAACTTATCGCACGGGTTGCCCATGATTTCGGCGCCAATGTATTGCGTAGGCCTGCCGCACTGGCCGAGGCTGATGTGCCCTCGATCCCTGTATTTCAGCATATCGTTGAAAATTTTCCATGTGATGTGCATGTCAATTACAACATCAATTTCCCATTGTGCAAACCGGAAGTTATCGACCGGGCCGTACAAATAGCCCTGGACAAGGGAGAGGCTCTCTCAGAGCCTTTCGCCGTTTGGGCACAGACTCCTGATTGTCTGCGCGCTTATGGTGATCCCTGGAAGATCACAGCATTCCGTTTTCAGGATGAACGCGCCGGAGAAATCGACGTGCACACCGAAGAAGACCTTATGCATGCCTACCGTATTGCAGGCGCAACCCCTGCGGGATGGCTCTGAGACTTCCAAGCCGACCTGCTTCGCCCGATGGACTTCCGGGGACACGTGTTTTAGGCCAAATTAGCTTACAGTCCCGTCCCGCAGTTGAGGGGCGGAACCACCTTGGATTGGGCAAAAGGCCCTAAAGTTTTGCTGTAAATGCCGATGTTAAATAGATAATCTGCGGTTATCAGATGCTTAGAGCAATCCGCCATATACTCAAGGTTGACGATTTCGTTAAGCGAAGCGTCACCCTGCATATTCTATTGCTGTCGTTGGTCCTCCCAACGCCATCTAGCGCCATGTTCGGTGCGCTGGAGAGACTGAATCCGGCAAGAAGAAGTACTGAACGCTCCGATGGCTACTTGGCTAGCTATGGACCGGTGCCGCTACGCTACCGGTCAAAGGAAGTGCAAGCGGACCGCCGGAGTTTGATTTTATCCCCACCCGCAGCCGCCTCTCCTGTTGTAGAGCAGAATGTGAGTGATGTGGCCGAGGCTGATATGGATCCGATGCTCGTAGCTGTCTCGGTCGAGCCTTCTCCCGAATCTGCAGCAATGCCGAAGAAATCAGAAGCGGTTCAAAAATCCGTTGAACCCTCAAAGAAAAATGAGGCCTATGAGCCAGTTTACGCCGGACCCGAAAAACCTGTCCGGAAAACCGGGTATATTAACCTGGAAGACATCCTGGTTTATTTTGAAAAGGAAACTCACGACGAGGAAGGCGGCGAAAGGGTAGGCATACCTTTCTTGTTCCCCCGACAGTCTTTGACTGCCAGGCCGGCGACTCCCAGCCGGGCCGTTTACGAGCGTAAATAGGACATGGAACCGGGCCGGATAATTTTTCCCCTTCTGGGCATGACGGCGATTGCCTTGACGTTTCCACCCTTGGCGCTAGGCGCGGATGATATTGCGGATCCCAATGAGCGGGCAGTGGAACAAAAAATTCCTATCAGCAGTGATAGTGAACCTGAGTATCAGCAAGACGGTGTGTCATCCGTACTAGTCCCGCAGGAGCCTGCTCCATCCCATTCGAGTGAGGATGAAGTATTATTGTCCGCTACGTCCGGGTCAGAAAAACAATTAATGATCCATCGCCGGGCTAAATTTGCCTCCACCACCCGCGATTACGTCTTGGCTGAAGAGCTTTACACCCGTCTCCTCAAGGGGAGTGTAGAGGAGGAATTGAAACGTAAGGTGCTCTTCGAGCTGGCAGAAATGTATTTGAAATCGGGTGAAAATTCAAAGGCTGTGGCTCTATACGAAAACATTATAGAAATTTATCCAGGGGATCCTGACCTTCCAGGCATATATATCAGTCTCGGTATTATCTATCGGGAAATGGGAGCGTTCAACCTGGCTATCCTGAAATTTTATAACGTCCTGAACGTTTCGCTGCGAGTGCGAAATAAATACATCGATGAATATAAATCAATTTCCCAGAAGGCACAGCTCGAAATCGCAAGAACCTATTTTATGGCCGGCGAATACGACACGGCCTCCAAGTTTTTCTCCCGCCTCAAGCTGTTGAACCTCGACGATGCTACCAGGGCCGAAGTGCATTACAAACAAGCTTATACCCTGCACATCAACGGCGATTTCCCCGCAGTCATTTCCAGCTTGCAGGGATTCTTTGACGAATTTCCGGAAAGCCGGCTTGTGCCCGAAAGCCATTTCCTGCTGGCCAACGCCTATAAACGGATGAACCGCTCCAAGGATGCACTGGATGAAGTGGTAAAGCTCCTGAGCAAAACCAATAACATCCCGGTTGACGACTTGGATTCCTGGCTATACTGGAGAAAAAAGACCGGTAACCATATAGCCAATAATTTTTATGAACAGGGAAACTTATTCGATGCTCTTAAAATCTACCAGTCAATGGCCGCTTTAGCTGACGACCCTGATTGGCAATGGCCGGTTATATATCAGATAGGACAGTGTTTCGAACGTTTGAATATGTACCCTAAGGCCCGCGAAGCTTACACCCTGATCACCTCAGAATCCGATATTCAGAAGGAGGATTTTGTCCCGACCGACAATCTCAAAACAATACAAGACATGGCCCGCTGGCGGCTGGATCAACTCAACTGGAATAATTTAACGGATGATCGTATTAAACATTTAACCAACTCAGGTTAAGTCATCTGCGACCATAACTGATCATGACAACAATCGAGGAAACATTCGATTCCCAATTAGAGCTCTACGATGAGGTATATAGCCTGTTGCTCGAAGAAAACCGTACCCTCAAGCGCACAAAAAAGGCGCCAGGGCAAGAATTCCTCGACAGGAAAAGGGATACCCTTCCCCGTATCGATTCCTCACTGGCCGGTTTAAAGGAACTCAACGACCAGGGTCCCGTCAGGGGCAATAGGTCGAGCCAATTGATCAAGTCCGCGCAAAACAAGCTGATGAAAATTTTCCTGCTCGATCGAGAAAATGAGCAATTGCTGCTAAAATACTCGATGCCCTCAGGCATAGCAAAGCAGCATACTAGGATTCCAGCGCATAAAATTAGTCAGGCTTACGAAAAACTTAAAGGATGAAGTATCCGAAACTCGGATAAGTTTCGCCTGGCATGTGTATCGCCACCTTGTTTTGGGCTACAGCCTCTCCGGGCCTCAATCTTTAACTAGATGTGTTTTCCAACTTTCCTCCCAATTGGCTGAGAACTTCCTCGACGCCTATTTTCGGAATATCGGAGACAACTTTCTCGTCGGTTGGGGGTTTAGGGAATATCTTTTCGGCGATTTGGGGTTCGTCGGCTGTCTCTTCTGGGATATTGGAAGTTTCAGATCGAACTTCATCTATTGCGGCTTGGATAGTTTCAGTGGAGACTGCTTCTTCTGATGTTGGTTCTGCGGCTCCTTCTTGCTCGTTTTGAACAATGGGGCTATCCGAATGTTCGCTTTTTTGGGACACTTTATCTTTAGCATAGATAATCTCTAGCAGGGACTCCGCCATTGTAACTGCGGTCTTTCGCAGACTTTCTTTACCTTCTTCTATTAGGACAAAGCGCTGTTCAGTTCGTTTGGCGGGAGTCCAGGTCAGTTTGCACTTGATGGCATCTTTGTCATCTTCCTGCTTTATAGCCCGGGCATCAATGCTGCCGGCCAGGACGGATTCCTTTTTCTCAGTGTCGGGTAGCAAGATTTGCAGGGTACATGCACTATTGACAAAATTCAGGATTCTTTTTGTTTCCGGCTCGGCCCCGAGCAAATCCGTCAATTTTTGCCGGTGTTTATCGAGGTGTTCCTCAATAATCGCAATAAATTCAAATATGCTGATACTCATGGTATAGATTTCTTACGGGCGGGGCGTGCCTACCAATCCGTTTGCAATGGCGAAGCGCGTAATAGCCGCTACACCGTGCAAATCCAGTTTTTGCATCAAATGATTGCGATGCGTTTCCGCAGTCCGCTGGCTGATATAAAGCATTGTTGCTATATCCTTGGTTGTATGTCCCTCTGCAACCAATTGCATTACCTCCCTTTCTCGCTTGGTTAACGCCTCCAATGTATCTTTCTCGGGGGGATCCAGCACCAGTTCCGACATTAATTGGCTGATGTAGGGGCTGAAATATGATTGGCCCGATGCTACCGCCTGGATAGCCTTGTCCAGTTCATCCAACCCAGCACTTTTCTCGACGATTCCGTTTACCTTACATTTTAATATTTTACGCAGGAGTCCTTTCTTGAACACTGCCGAAAATATGAGGATTTTTATCCAGGGCATTTCGGCTTTGAGCCGGCTTGCAATTTCTACCCCGTTCAGAGATGGAAGCAGTACATCCAGAATTACCATGTTCGGCTTTATTTTGAGGCATTGCGTATATCCCACTTGACCGTCTCCCACCGAACCTACGATATCCAAAGTGGGGTCTGCTCTTAAAACCTCCAGAAGTAGATCCCGGAGAAGCTTTTCATCCTCTATTACAAAAACCTTTTGCATTTGGGCGACATTATTCCGCCCTCTTATATCGAACCAATACCCGTCCGCTTTAGATAATATAAGTATTTATTTTATGATAAATACGTACTTTTACCGATAAGTGTATTGAGCCTCAAAACCTTCAAAGCTCTCGAAGGATTATCCGGTTTATGACCTTTGGCGCACAAATTTGTGCAGTTGTCCGTCCACTTGGACTTCTGCTACGTAGAGGTCTCTCCTGGAGTCCATCCAAAGGCCGTGCGCTACGCCACGAAACTCACCCGGTTTTTCGCCGGCTTTGCCGCCTCCCCACCGGGTTATCAATTCACCGTCAAGCGTGTGTATGCTTACCTGAAAATCAAATTCGGTTACATAAACAATATTCTCTATAGGATCGAAGAAAGTCATATTCGGGCGGTCCAATCCCGTGCGCTCCTCCAGGAATTTTCCGTTGGTATCGAAAATCTGGATGCGCCGGTTTTCGCGGTCGCATACCCACAATCGCTCGTGTCTGTCAATCCGTACGCAGTGCGAAAGGTTAAACTGGCCCGGGCCATCTCCGTGCTCACCCCATGAAAGCAGCAATTCTCCGTCGGGAGAATACTTGTGCACCCGCGCATTTACATAGCCATCGGTAACGAAAAGCTCGCCGCCGGGACCAACCACCAGGTCAGTAGGCTTGTTAAAAGGGCCGCCATCCTTTGGCGCAGGCTTGCCGGGCGTGCCGAGTGTCATGACGAGTTCGCCGCGGCTGTTAAATTTATGAACGCAGTGCTCTTCCCATTCGGTGCAGTACACATTATCCTCGGCATCTATGTAAATCCCGTGGGCGTTCTTGAGAATCCCTTCCCCCCAAGTCTCTATAAAGTTTCCCTCGCGGTCGAAGATAACCAGCTGGTGCTCGCTGCGCGAATTAACATATACCCGGTCCCGTGAATCGCAAGCCACGCCTGGAGTCCAGCCCCAATCCCATCCCTCGGGCCACTTGCACCAGCCCTCCTCAACCTTGTATGTAAAATCTCCCGATCCAAATATCATAACGCTTCTCCAGTTTTCCAGTCAGAACTGCAATTTATTCGGTAAATAAATTCCAAAGGCAATACATTTCGCGTCCATAGTGGGAAGAAAAAGCGGGCTTCGGCTCTCTTGCTATAATCAACTATTCTCATGATGACGAATTTCACTCCCGGATTAAAAAAGTTAGGTATATTAGCGTTGACAGTAGCGGCAACTCTAGCGGAAAGATAAAGGGGTCAGCCCTAGGATTTTCGTGTTGATTGCGGTAGATCAGGGACCTTGTCTCTTTTGATATGTCATCTAATCTCAAGACCGTTATCCGCATATCGCAGCATGACCCCTTTTGAAGATCATTGGAAGGGTTAACTCAAACACGGATGATGTTAGCATTGCACGAATGAAAAGCCATTCGGGCTGGATAGAATCACCACAGACACCCGAGTTTAATGAATATACTATTGTTCTAAGAGGGTCGCTTCATATACATAAAGAAAACAAAGAGATAATCGTCAGTGCTAATGAAGCGTTCATCGCGGAAAAGGACATTGAATTTCAATACAGTACGCCAGATCCTAAAGGGGCTGAATACATAGCAATATGTGTGCCGGCGTTTTCGATGGAAAAAGTGCATAGAAAAGAATAAACGCAATCTAACAAGTCGCTCCACTGTACGCCCGCGCGTCTGTCACGCAGATTGCATTCGCAACCCTCGCGCCAGACACTGGGCTCCAGTGAGCTAAACCGTTCGGCGTAGAAGGACAATATGGATCGGCATTCAATAGTCCTAAGGGCCGCCAACCCCACGTTCGATGAAGGTCTGGCATTTGCCCGCTACGCTGACGAAGCAGCCGAGGGGTTCTTTCGTTTTTGGCTCGGTCGCCGCGCCGAGCACATAATCGCCACAGCGTTCCCCCAACCCGACCACGACCTCTCCTACCAGAATGTGATTTTCGCAGAACGTGACGACGTCATCGTGGGAATGGTCTGTGTTTACACCGCGGAGCAGCATCGCCGTTCCTCGCGCCAACACCTGAAGCGGGCTGCCGGAAGGTTTAATCTACGAATGAGGATCGTGGAAATACTGCTTGCTCCAATCATGCGGATTGTCGATTCAATCGCCGATGGCGATTTCTACCTCCAGGCCATCGCCGTTGATAAGGAACTTCGCGGCGATGGCGTCGGCTCCGTCCTGATGGACTTCGTTGAAGAGCGGGCTCGCGCGAGCGGATCGACTCGACTATCCCTCGACGTTTCAGCTAGAAATGAGGGAGCTTGCAGATTCTACGAGCGCCGCGGGATGAACGTCGAGTCGCAGTGGCCGAAGCGATTAGCTATACCGGGATTGAAATTCTATCGAATGACAAAAGGGCTCTGATCCTTCAACGGGTACCGTCTTTGATGGCATATTTGGGCAACAGACCCTAAGATTTTCGTGTTTGGCATAGGAACAAAAAAGGGGTCGGTCAAATTATTATCGAAAATCATCAATGACTTCGCATACAATGCCTACAAGAAAGTTGTGGATGAAAACAGGGAATAAAGCATGATGAAGGTAATTCTTGCGGGTGCAATTCTGCTGGCACTGGCCACCTCGCCAGGGATTGGCGAAGATAAGCCGCAATCATTATCAGTGGGAACCTTTCGTATATTATCCAATGACGGTGCGTGGTGTTGGTTTCAGGATCCACGCGCAGTATATGTAGAAGGAAGGCATAAGCGCACCTATGCACAATGGATGACGCATGATGGAAAATTACAGATTGGTTTTTATGATCACGATACGAAAACGATCGAAATTCACTTTCTTTGTCTGCGTTTATCCGTATAATCTGCAGTTTTATGAAACATTGGGGTTTATAAAACAACAGGCTTCAGGATGAAGGTATATAAAACAAACCCAATCATTTCACTTGGCTTCAACATGTATCAAAATGTAACTTGGAGTTTACGCATCCAACTTCAATCTGCTTGAGCTTAATCGCTGAGGTCGGTTTGGTTGACTGTTATCTATAAATATCCAAACGATAAACCATCAATTGAATCAAGTCAGTATAACCAGGTAAGAATATAGCCATGCGAACTAACCGTATTAAGAAAAAACTTCTGGCCAACGAATGCTTTTATGGCCCTAACCTTCACCTGGACTCGCCATGGCTGGTCGAAATGATTGGTCATTCGGGTTTCGATTACGTCCTGCTTGACTGCGAACATGGCCTTGTCGGCCATAACTTGCCGATTATGATTCTCGCTGCCGATGCTGCTGGCGTCGTTCCAATTGTGAGGGTCCCGTCACACGATCGAAGCTATCTGATCAATGCGCTCGAAGCCGGAGCCGGAGGAATCTTTGTCCCAATGATTCACACGCCCGAGCAGGCTAAGGCTATTGTAAAAGAAACCCGATTCCCTCCGTACGGCCTGCGAGGCTTTTCCAACGTTTCTCGCGCGGGAAAATACGGCAAAATTCCAGCCAGGGAGTTCTCCCAAAGCGCAAACGACGAAACGGTTCTCATACTCATGCTCGAAAGCACCGAAGCGCTCGACAATGCCGTCGAGATCGCCCAGGTGCCAGGTGTCGACATGCTCTTCATCGGGCCCTCCGACTTCGCGCAGTCTCTCGGTTACTCCGGTCAGCCGGGGCATCCCGAAGTAGAGGCTGCAATGAGTGAGTTGATTCGCAAAATCCGCAAGTACATTCCTGTCGGCATATCATCTTACCTGCCCGACAAGCCTGAAGATGTAGTTAAATGGAAAGAAGAGGGAGTGCAGGGATTTCTCGTTTCCAGCACCCATCCGATTCGACAGACTTTCGAGAAGCTTTACCAGAATCTCATAACCGAAGCTGATCCAGGCAAAGCCTCCCCTAAAGAATAAACATTATATCGCACCGATATTAAACACAGCTACGATAAAGATTTCCAAACTGGATTCGCAAAAAATCATGCGATTGGATGAAATAGCTTCCAAAGGACTTGTCGGCATGGTGCTCACGGCCGGCTCTGGATATATGGGAACGGTAGCGCCCTACGGCGGACGTGAAAAAGTGTTTGGCACCAATCCCATCTCATGGACTATCCCTCGCGGCGACGCTCGGCAGCCTATTGTGCTCGATATTGCCACCTCAACGATTGCTTCAAGTAAGGTCACCTTCGCCAGCGAAAAGGGCACAACGGTAAGGGAAAGTGCTCTTCTGGATAAGGACGGCATCCCTACAATAGACCCGCGCGCCTTCTCTAACGGCGGCGTCTTGACACCGTTTGGTGAATACAAGGGTTACGGTCTGAACTTCATGATCGAAATCATGGCATCACTCTTCGCCGGTTTTGCGCCTGTCTGCACCAGTTCTTTCAAGATCGGAAACCCCATCTTAATGATGGCCTCGTCGATCGCGGATTTCATTGAACCGAAGCAATGGTAAAGCCTTGTCGAAGAAACATGCGAGGTCGTCAAGAAATCCGTCCCCGCACCCGGATTTTCAGAGGTAATGCTCCCGGGAGAACCCGATGAACGATGTCGCAAAGAGCGTGAAGTTTCCGGCATACCTTTGCCTGAATCGATTTGGGAACAGTTTGTTGCCCTCGTATCTCCAGAACCCGAATACAAATAGCTGGTATTGTAATGTCAGAACCTGAAACAAAAACAACGATGCCATACCGTACTCTTGGTCGGACCGGATTGCGTGTCTCGGTAATGGGACTCGGCGCCAGCAGTAATTTTGGATCAATGACCGGTCAATCCGTAAACGAAGCGGCACGAGTCGTGCATACTGCTTTCGATCTTGGCATCAACGTGATCGACACCGCTGCCATTTATGGAGAAAGCGAAGCGATACTCGGACACGTGCTGAATGATGTTCGAAGAGATTCTTTTGTGTTAACCTCAAAATACTTTCCTGTCGACGATTCTGGGGCGCCGATCTCCCCGCAGATGGTGCGGGACTCAGTGGAACGCAGCCTGCGGCGGTTGAAGCTTGATGCCATTGATATTATGCAGCTTCATGGTGTTAGACCAAACCATTACAAGGCAATCGTCGATTTGCATATGCCAATACTGCAAAAACTTCAGGAGGAAGGAAAATTCCGATTTCTCGGCATCACCGAAACGATTAAGGAAGATCCCGCTCATATGATGCTGCCGAAAGCTCTTGAGGACGATTTTTTCGATACCGCAATGGTGGAGTACAGTTTACTCAACCCCGTAGCTGAAAAGAAAGTTCTCCCCGAGTGCCGGAAAAGAAATGTCGGCGTGCTTTGCATGGTGGCAGTGAGGCGCGCGTTGAGTCAACCCGATTTTCTGCAAGAGATAATCCGACAAGCCAAAACTGAGGGTAGAATCGCCGCAGACGCCCTAACCGATAAAGGCCCCCTGGACTGGTTGATAGGGACGGATACTCCATCGATCCCTGCGGCGGGATACCGTTATGTGAGAACCCATCCGGCCATTTCGACTGTTTTGTCCGGCACTTGCAATCCCGATCACCTCAAGGATAATGTAAAGGCCATTCTCGGCCCGGAACTCCCCCAAGAAATCATGGGCCGACTTCGTTCGATATTCATGCCTAAAACAGACGACGACTGCTGGTCCGCCTTCGATCTATAAATGACTGCGCCACAATCAATAGACGCCCCGCAGGGCCGTGTGCTCCTGCCAGCCGACGAACACTATACACGCCACTCCGAGGCATCAATGGTGGAACTGAAAAATGGTGATCTCTTGTTAGCTTGGTCCAAGTTTGAGGGCAATTGCCCGGTCATCAATCCATAGCGCGAGGGGTGGCACAACGAACCGGCAGAATGGGCATCAGTGAAACGTATCCCTTGTTCCGCCAACTTATCAAGGTGGTGCGTCGGGATTCTAGAATCCGAATTATAGCTACTTAGATCCCCATATCCCATATCATCTACTAGAATGAAAAGGATGTTAGGATCAGATTTCGCAAAAGCGGCAGACACTGTTGAAAGGAGACAAAGAAGGAAATAAAATGTTCTGTACAATGGTTGAATTTGAGCTGGAATTAAATCCTTTAGTTATAGCTATGTAAGACGAAGTCCGTGATTCTTGAATAGCGTAATCGCATAAATACTTGATAAATAGAAATCGACTGAGTCAGAAATTAACGGTCGTGACTGTTTTAGATCGACCGATCAGAGAACAAAACATAGACGCGAAAGAGACTCTCGATTTCTAATCATAAATATTCAGCCTCTCTTGCATTTTCTCCAATGAAACCCCTTTCGTTTCCGGAACCTTGAGTTTCACCCAAACGAGTTGAATAATCATCATCATACAAAAGAACAGAAATACGTATCCAGGCGCAAACACGCTCACCATACGAGGGAAGAACAAGGTTAGCAATGCCGCGAATACCCAGTGGGTGAAAGAGCCCAGAGATTGACCGCTTCCTCTATGCCTGGCAGGAAAAATCTCCGAAATAAATACCCAGATAACGGCTCCCTGCCCAACCGCATGGGCAGCGATAAATGCGAAGATACATACCGGGACGATGGCGAAGTTTCCGGTAAAGAATGCCCACGCACAGAGTCCCAGTGAAAGGATGTATCCGTAGGATCCAATGAAAAGCAAGGTCCGGCGTCCAAGTCGGTCGATCAGCCAGAGTCCCAAAAAAGTGAAGATCAAGTTAATGACGCCGATGCCTACCGATTGAAGCAAGGCAGCTTTTTCTTCAAGCCCGGTGAGTTCGAATATTCGGGGAGAAAAGTACAGAACGGCGTTAATCCCAGAAAGCTGGTTGAAAAATGCTATGAAAAAAGCGAGCGTTATGGGCCTTTTGAGACCTGAACTCCAGAATTTGCCGCTGGTCGATTTTTCTTGCGAAACATTGGCGATGACCTCCGCTTTCTTTTCTATTTCCTGAGCTGACTTATTCGGATGAATGCGCTGGAGGATGTGTTCGGCTTGACCACGGTCGTTGCGGATGGCGATCAGCCAACGAGGACTTTCCGGGATACCAAAGCAAAGGAGAGTGTAGGCCAAGGCAGGAAATGCTTCAACTCCGAGCATCCAACGCCATGCATTTTCACCGAGTCCCCCGATGATTGAATTCGAAAGAAAGGCGATCAATATCCCAAAAACGATATTTAACTGGAACATGCCGGTCAAGCGACCCCGATATTCGGCAGGAGCAATTTCTGAAATATAAAGAGGAGCAGCGATTGTGGATATGCCCACAGCGATGCCGCCGATAAAGCGGGCTCCCATAAACGAATAGACTTCAGGAGCATAGGCGGAACCAACAGCGGATACAAAATATAGAACGCCGATCCATAAAAGAGTTTTTCGTCTCCCTAAAGCATCGGAAGGATAGGCCCCTAGAAGCGCGCCGAGAACCGTCCCCCAAAGAGCCATGCTAATGGCCAGGCCGTGTTGAGTCAGGCCAAGTCCCCAAAGATCTTGAATACTTTGCTCAGCACCGGAAATAACCACCGTATCGAATCCAAAAAGGAATCCTCCGAGTGCGGCGACGAGAGAACATCTGAATGCGTAGACGTAGCTGAACATCTGAAATATAATGAAAAATCTTTACTCTACGCTTTTTAATAGCTTTGCAAGTTCATTCGTCCACCCAAAATTCGAACACAGGGCATCGAAGCGGTTCCCACAAGTGGTGCTTCGATCTGATTTGGATTGAGAACATAACTCCAAACACATAGCAGAAGAGAACGAGACAATCCTTTCGTAAGTACACATCCGTGACCTCGGTACCGGCGAGAAAAATTCAATCAAAATATTTCGATTCATTAGCGTAAGTTTTGGGATTATTCTGGTGTATATTTACATGATTGGGAATAATTCTAACCAATCATCTATGAAATCACTAAAGCGTCGGAATTTCATAACAAAAACCGCCCATGCAATAACCGGGGCTTTCGATCCTGAACCCTATGTTCAACCTTTCATGTTGGATAATGAAGCTGCCAAATATGAAAGCATGCCGTGGGAATGCCGGGAAAGTCGATTTGATTCAATTAACGTCATCATTATAAAAAATCTAAGTTAGGAAGAATTATGAATAAGAATATCCCCGAAATAGATCGCCGTTCTTTTATGAAAACCGCTGCGGGTGCCACGGCCGCCAGTCTGATGGCTTTTCCAAACATTATGACTGGACAGTCGGGTGGAATGGCACCGAGTGAGAAGCTCGACCTGGCTTTCGTCGGCGTCGGTGGTAAGGGCAGAACTTCAATTATACCAATCAGTAAACTCGGTCACAATATCATCGGCCTGACCCAGAACTTTAGTCGGGAAAGCGTAGTAAGGTGAGGGGCCCTATCGCATCATGAAGGAAAATCGGCCTGTATCAGTAAAGCTTCAAGAAGGAGATGGGCTGTTCATAGCGCCGGGTAGTTGGATAACGGTTTGCCTGGAGGCGCAATTATTCTCCCTATGATGTACAGAAGCCTGTCCTTCTGGATACGATAGGCCATTATTTTTGTCAGGCTTTCCGCAGTTCGCCGCTTCCACCTTGAGAGGACGCTTACCTGGCGAGGCTTTTTGATCTTCTGATACTCAAAGCCCTGGAAATACTGCGCGCACCTGATCCGGCAAAAGGAAACCGTTCACATTTTGCCTGGAAGGTGGCAAGTTATTTTGTGGAAGCGAAATGCCACCAACCTTTGAGCGGGGATGATGTGGCTGCTTTTCTCAAATTGCATCCCAATTATGTGTCACTGCTGTTTACGCGTTTCGGTGGCAACACTTTTTCTATCTTTTTACGAAGGACACGCCTCAAACGCTCCCACTTACTTCTGGAAGATCCGCGGATGAACATAGCCGAGGGAGCAATTTCATGCGGTTTCAGCGACGCCAACTATTTTATTCGTTGTTTTCGTGAGGAGTTCGGCGTCAGGGTGGACTTCTAGACCCTCAGAGGAAAGAATCTGACCGTGTTTTATCAACTCGTCCTGTAATTGCTTCACCCCCACATCCCGGGGGTGCACTGCTAGACCCAAAATAAGCGAACTCGTCAAATAATTCAGATGAGGTAGGGCGGTCCGCATAAAAGGCGGTATTTGGACGGATTGGGCCGGTTTCCGAGGTAGAAGATACCCCTTCGGGCAAAATAGTAAGAAATGGCAACTTTTTATGTATTTGCAGATCTGCCATCTAAGATCAACCCGTTCATTTCTGTTTGCAGGTAATCGGGCGGCAGGGGTGCAGTTTCAAACGGAACGTCGATCCACTTCCACAGATCCCTGTAGCTGAACAGATTGCAAAGGCTGAGAAGCGAGAAGCGGGAGACATTACAGCAAGCGCGTTTGCGGCGATGCTCAAGAGAGAAATCAATTACTGGGATTTAACTCAACTTGTTATCGATGCCAATTTGGGTAAATTTTCACTTGAAGAATCCGATATTCTTACCTTGGCAAGCGCCTGTTTACTGGTTTACCGCCTGCTCGATCATGCAGATTTCGAATAGTTAAGTTTCCTTCTGGTTATTTTTGGGGTAATGGGTTTTTCAAGTTATGAATAAACAACCGGATGCGAAGTATACGGCAAGTGCAACCATACATTTTAAACCTTCACCTTTAATTAAACCTTCACCTTTAATAATAGAGAGCCGTAAGGCACATAGGTTGCCCGGACCTGAATTAAAATCTGCTGAATTATTGGTATAGAGAAAATACCAAGGTAATCGGCTTGAAACCTGTCAATCAGGATTCTCAAATACTTCGCATAATATGTTCCAGGGATTACTGATTCCCTAACATCTATCATCCCACTTGATAACCCTAGCCAAATTATGAAAATTATGACTCAAAAACACATACTCAACCATATGCTCGTAGCACTGCTTACACTTTTCAGTTTAGCAGGGATGTCGATCGTTCAAGCTCAAAGCAACGATGAAGCCGAAGCCGAAGGTGAAATCATCGAACTTTCTCCCTTTGAAGTATCGGTAGACGCGTTGCGCGGATACGTTACGACTTCGAGTCTGTCCGGATCCCGCATCGTCGTGCCGATCACCGAATTGGCCGGCACCACGATAACCATTAACGAGAACCTCATCGCCGATTCCGTTGCCCAGGATCTCCGCGATACCCTGAACATGGTGGCCGGGGTCACCCATGGAAACGTGGGCACCGGAAATCAGCTCAACCAGATCTTCTCCCTTCGAGGTTATACGGTATCAAGTGCCCTGAGAGACGGCTTGCCATCACTCATGATGACATCGGCGGGCGGATGGGATTACTCCATCGTCGAACGCATGGAACTCTCCAAGGGCCCCGCGGGCGTTCTCTTCGGAAGCCACAGCCCGGGTGGTGTTCTCAGTATAACCTCAAAGCTGCCCAAGGCGGCACCGGCTACAACAATCGAGTTACGGGCTGGATCGTTCAATTATTATCGGGCCAGTATCGACCACTCCGGGTTTACGGCGGATGGGAAGCTCGGCTACCGGGTTTCAACCGCCTTGTGGGATTGGGATGGTCCGGCCGAGCTACCGAATGAGCCGGGTAGCACGTTCGTCTTCAACCCGAGTCTATCCTATCGGTGGGACAACGGATTAAAGGTATGGGCCTGGTACACCCACATGGAGGATAACGCGGCCAATCGCCGGCCGAATATGACCTATGCCTTCGGTATGCGTACCGCGGAACACGCCCCCTTCCCGGCCGTTCATGAAGGGATCGCGAATAACGGCCAGACCTATTCCAATCTCTGGTCCAATCTCTCGGCCGTCGAAATCGACAGCCTCGAGTTCGGCATTTCGAAGATCTTTTCAGGGGATAATTTCGACGGAGCGGTTCGCTTTATCGCCAGACTCGAAGAACGCGATTCAAACCGGTCGCGCATTCGAGGAATCGGCGGGCGTAATTATCTCGCTGCCAATGATGTCTTGATAGGAACCGAGTCGCGGGATCTTACCCTCGCCCAGGTCGATACCGAATTAGTACGTATAACGCGTAATGCCTCGCGATTCGACGACCGGGGCAATACCGAAGAGCAGGACTTTTTCACAGTCGATCTGACCCTGAATTTCGATACGGGCCCAGTAGGCCACCAGGTTCTGACCTATGCCCAGTATCAGAAAACGGATAACACCGACCGGGAGAGAAGGACGGATATCAGGCACGCGGAGCTGCCGCAGGATGTCCAAGACGCCAACGGCTGGGATAACGGGCGCATCACGATGTGGCCGAATCCGGCTTACGGCCCCATTACGCCCGCTTTCATGGCCGAGTTCGGTGGGGCCAGTATCGACCGCGGTTCAAACGATTTTACTCAGGATGTCTTCTCATGGGGTATTATGGAGCGCGCTTCTCTCTTCAACCGTCGCCTGATCGGTGTTGTCGGTTTGCGTTATGACAGCCTCGATCAGTTTAACCGGTTCACGAGAGAAGATCGGGCCACTCCGACCGACTCCACATTCGGGGATGACGACTGGAGCTCGAAATACGGTGTTGTCGGCAAGGTCTACGAGGGCGATTCCGGGGTCGTATCCCTTTTCTATAATAACGCCGAGACCTTTACGATCGAAACGAGAATTGACACGCGCCTCGGAACCATCGGGAAACCGTTGCCCAACCGTGTCACGTCCACGGACGAGTTCGGTATCAAGCTCGACATGTGGGGAAACCGCTTGGGCCTTACCTTGTCCTTTTTCGATAATACCGAGAGCAACGTGCTGATCACCCGGTTTGATGACCTGGCGGGTACCATAACGGGTGTCCCAGCGCCGTTTGGAAACATCCTCGGTCAAGCCTACCTCACGCCGGCCGGTGACCGTCTCTCGGAAGGGTGGGATATCGACCTGGCGGTGAGCCCAATCGATGGCCTCGACATCATTCTAGCCTACGGCAATGTCGATGTTAAGATCACGGAAGGTGAGGTGCAGGGAGTGCCGGATGATACCTTTAGCGCCTTTGTCCGGTACAAGTTCCTCAATGGTGCCCTGTCAGGATTCTCCACCGCGTGGCAATACAATTCATGGGGTCAATCGGGGATGAATAGTAATTTCGCCCGACCGAATTTTACTCAGGCGTTCGTCAAGGGTGACTCCGTTCACCATTTGATCGTCGGTTACGAGTGGAAGGGTTGGGACTTCCGAGTGAGGATCACGAATCTCTTTGACGATGTTATTGTTCGTTCGAACATCTTCTGGACGGGCATGGCCATGGAGCCGGACCGCCGTTTCATCTTCTCCGTTACGAAGACCTTTGGTCACGGGAAGTGATCGGATCCGGAATCGAATACCGATTTTCTTAAGCCACGAGGATCGGGCATTCCCGCCCGGGCCTCGTGGCTTCTATCGCAAATGCTTCAGGAAGTTGAATCTGGTGGATCCATTCGATGGCTGATTTACTGAGTGCGTCCGAAGTGGAGCAGTTTCACGAGAACGGGTTTCTATGTCCTTTCACGGCGGTGAGCGAGGAGGAGATGGCGACGATTCGCGACCGTCTTGACGCGGAGGTATTGACCACGCCGGGACCTTCGAACGGAAGTTCGACGTCTATGCGGCATCTCGATTGCCGGTTGGTCTACGATTTGGTCACCCGTCCGGAAATCGTCGGCCGGGTGCGCGGCATCATTGGACCGAATCTGCTCCTCTGGGCATGCACGTTTTGGCTTAAGGAACCGGGGGGAAAAGAAATACCCTGGCACCAGGACATGAACTACTGGCCCATCGAGCCGATCATCAACATCACGGCGTGGATTGCGATCGACGAAGTGACGAAGGAAAACGCCTGTTTGCAGGTAATCCCGGGTTCGCACCGGTCGGTTGTTCCGCATGTAAAAGCGGCGGGCGGCAAATGGTTCGATGAGGAGGCCGATCCCGCCTGTTTCGATGCCTCAAAAGCGATGAATCTGACCCTGATACCGGGCCAGTTCGTTCTATTCAATGAGAGAACATTGCACCATTCCGAGCCCAACACTTCCGTTATGCGTCGTTTCGGCATGGGACCGCGGTTTACCATCCCGATTGTCCGGATCGATCATGACGAACTGTTTCCGGGGCACGCGGCAATTCTTGTTTCCGGCGAGGACTCTATGGGCTTCAACCGTTTGGCTGAGCCACCGCGGGAGTAGGTGGGGGACGGAACCACGAATGGATACGAATGAACGCGTTCACGAGCGAAGCGAATAGACCTGTCATGGACCCGAATGAAGCGATAATTCGTAAGAAACTTGAAGGCATCTCTTTGCGCTTTTTGTGCCTTTTTATGGCTATCTCATTTCTTTCCTCTCATTCTTAACGCTTACGAACTGAACCATGATCATCGATACCCACGTCCACTTCTACGATACGGAGCGTCCCCAGGGCGTGCCATGGCCGGAACCGACCAATGAACTGCTCTACCGGCCGAGCATGCCGAGCCGCTACAAACCGCTGGCTGAACCCTGCGGGGTGACGGGAATCATTATCGAGGAGGCGAGCATCTGGGAAGACGATCAGGCGACCTATAAATTTGTGAAGAGACCGTAATTATCGTCTTAAGGCACTGATTTTCTTTTATGTTCGATGTCAGTTAGGGCGTGTATCAAGGGAGTGGTGGCGACGGTATCATTTGCTGTTTCGGCGGTTGTCGCTCAGTCTGAAATGTCCAGCGCACCCAACTTTGTGTTCATTCAGGTCGACGATCTAGGTTGGTCGGACTTGGGTTGTTACGGTAACTCATTCCACCGGACGCCGCGTATCGACCGCTTGGCTCGCGAGGGCATGCGGTTTACCAGTGCGTATGCGGCGGCTCCGATATGCCTTCCGACCCGGGCAAGTGTCCTTACGGGCCAATATCCCGCGCGGCTGCACACAACGGGCCAACCCGGCTACAAGCAGGATGATCAGAGTGAGCGAATCTGCTGGCACCCGAACTTTCGCACCCATCTTCCGGAAGGGACGCGGACTCTTGCCCACGAATTAAGGCGTGTCGGATACGAGTCGGTCTGTATCGGGAAATTCGGTGTCGAGGGCGAACCGAAATCGTTTGGGTTGACGCTCAAGGAAGGGGATAACGATCAACTCACCGAATATGCGCTTGAGTATCTGAGGGAGAAACACAATGACCCATTCTTTCTCTATCTGAACTATCACTGGGTGCACATTCCGCTGGAATCAGACCCCGAACGTGTCGCTCGATTTGTCGCTCGTCTAAAGCCTGGAATGCTTCAAAACCCAACCTACGCCGCGATGATCGAAGAAGTGGATGAAGCCGTTGGACGGATTCTCGACGAGATGGAGCGACTTGAACTGGCGGAGAATACGGTGGTCATTTTTACGTCCGATAATGGCGGATTCCTGGGTCACGACTCCGACCGGTTCGTCACCACCAATGCTCCTCTACGCGAGGGAAAGGCCAGCCTGTATGAAGGGGGCATCCGCGTGCCGCTGATTGTCCGCTGGTCCGGCAAGGTTCCGGAGAATTCGCTTTCGGAAGTACCGGTGATAAGCGTGGATTTTTTCCCGACGTTCCTTGAGCTTGTGGGCGTTGAGCCGCCTTCGAACCAAAAACTGGATGGTTTGAGCCTGGTTCCTGTCCTATTGCAGAGGCATTCTCTCCACCGCGAAACGCTCTACTGGCATTGGCCGCACTACCGTCGTGCGATGCCCGGCATTCATGCCAGTGCCTCTTCGGCTATTCGGCATGGGCGCTGGAAATTGATCGAGTTCTTTGAAGATCGCCATGTGGAATTGTATGACCTTGGAAGCGATTTGGGCGAGACGAACGACTTGGCTCAAAGACGTCCGAACAAAGTGCTCCAACTGCACACTATGCTAATGGGATGGCGTGAAAAAGTTGGCGCTCAATTACCGGCGCGAAACCCACGGTTCGCTGAACCATGGAATTTTGCGGAAGAAGACGTTCCTAACAATTGAGGTAGATCTCGCGGAAAAAAGCCGCAGTTTTCGCAGCCAGTTTCGGCTAGGCGTATGGTTTTCAGTCCTGGGGTGTGAGAATGTAATGTAGTGCAGTTCCGAGGAACGACATTGACGACATCTTCCAAAACGGCCAAAATTAGCCCCAAACCCGCATGGTTGAGCCTTTTACCCCTCCTGAACTGTCGAAGATGGGGTAATACAGGTCGGTTTTGCTGATACCTTGCAGTTTTTGTATCTATTTATGATCGTCAACGAGATCTATCAACCGAATCGAACAGCCAGCGTGTTATCAGTGGACAAAGATCTGATCGTTTACGGGGGAACAGAGGCCGGGGTTGTTTGCGCCGTGCAGGCGGCACGTCTGGGCATGGTCACGGCATTGGTGTCCGAATCGTCTTATCTCTTCGGGTTTTTCCCTTCGCTAGGCGCATGGGAGACGCACTACCCGGGGGTCAGGGAGCCTCTCTCCGAAGAGATACGACAAAAGATCATATCCCATTATCGCAACACTTACGGCGAGGGATCGGCGGAGTTTCGAACCTGCGTGCATCTCGATTCCAACAACCCGATGGTCACCTTCGAGCCGCACGTCGCCGAAGCGACGCTGCAAGAACTTATCGAACGGGAAGAAAAGCTCCAAGTGTATGCGCCGCTGCACCTGGTCGAAGTGTCGCAGAAAGACGGTCGGATCGAGGCGGTCATTTTCGAGCGGGATGATCGCAAACGAGTCAAATTCGCCGCCGACACGGTCATCGATTGCAGTTACACCGGTGATCTTGCGGCAGCGGCGGGTCTCAAATACCGGCTGGGGCGCGAAAGCCGAGAGGAGTTTTCGGAACCGCACGCGGGCCGCATATTCACGACCTGGAAAGAGGGCCGCTATCCGCGGGAAGCGGTGGAGGGCAAACTGAACCTGCTGCCCACCTGGACCACGGGGGAACTGTTGCCGGAGAGCACGGGAGCCGGCGACAGGCGGATTCAGGATTACAGTTGCCGCCTTTGCCTGAGCTCCGATCCCGATAATCAAATCCATCCCGATATGCCGGACGGCTACGACCGTTCGCGCTACCTAGCGATCGTGGAACCTCCGGAAGTTAAAGAATCCAAGCACTACCCTCTCCATCACCGCTGGTTGACTCACTCGCTCGAGGAAATGGTAAAGCGCGACCACCTCTTCCACGGGCATGAACTACCCCGAAACAAGCGCAGCTGGAACGCCACCAATTTTACCGGCGCGGCCAACGGTTACCCGGAATCCGGACCGCAAGAACGAAAGGCAATCGAAAAGGCGCACTTCAACCACAGCCTCGGCCTCCTCTATTTTCTCCAGAACGACGAGGCCATGTCCGCGAAATTCAAGCGGATGGCGCGTCAATGGGGTCTCGCCAAAGATGAATTTCGCGAGCATAACCATCTTCCCCCGAGCATCTACTTGCGCGAGGGCCGCCGATTCGAGGGCGCTTATATTTACCGCGAACAGGACTGCCTCGTCCACCCGGAGCTGAGTCGCGCACCCATTCATCACGACGGGATTGCCTTTACCGATTTCGCCCTCGATTCCCTCCCGTGCTCCACCGATCGCGTCAACGGCAGTCTGCCCGAAGGCCAGTTTTTTGAAAAAGACCGGACGCGACCCGGCTCCATGCCCTTTCGATGCATGATACCGAACGGGTTAGCCAACCTGCTGGTGCCAACCGCTCCCTCCGTCACGCATTGCGCCTGGGGAACGGTCCGCCAGACCACCTGCCTGTTGCATTTCGCCGCGGTGTGCGCGCACGCCGCTCACCTAGCTCACGCCTGCCGGGAATCCGTTGGCGCGCTGCCTGCTGACAAGCTCCAGATACACCTCGCGAAGAACCGGCTCATGATTTCATTTTTCAACGATTTTGACATGCGTAACACGGCCCCCTGGGTCCCGGCGGTGCAGTTTCTCGCGACCCGAGGATTCTTCTGGAGTTACGACGCCGCACCGGAGGCTCCCCTCACCTGGGGAACGGCCGTGGCATGGATAGAGGCGTTCAAATCCTGGATGAAGAATCCACCACCGGACCCCAACGCAATCGCACGCGCGGTTCGGGAAGCGGAAGAAAAAGGGGATCGAAGCGATCTTTCACCCAATGAATTCGACCTTCTGTGGAATGGTCGGCCAACAGCCGATGGCAGGGCATCCATAATATCGCCGACGCGGCCGATCAGCCGGGGTGCCGCCGCAACCGCGTTTTTCGAAGAGTACATCGAACGGTCCGAAAGAAAGCTTTTGGTATGACAAGTAAGACAAATAAATCACTCACAAAAAACGCTTCCTGCATCAGCCTGTCATGGGAAGAATCCCTGCCCGATACCCAATGAGAAATTGAACTCCGCTCCGCGAAAGAAGATCGTTCTCCTCCTACGCGGCATGGCGCAACCTCCAGCCCTACGAATTTTCCATCGCAGAACAAGCGGCCATGCTCCTTGCGATACCGGTTGAAGCGGACGGCGAAAGTGGAGCCCAGCCATCGCATCCCGTCCGAGAGGTTCCCGTGCGGCGTGCCGATGCACAGATGGTAGTGGTTGCTCGTCAAGCAGTTAGCGGACAGCTTCCAGGAGAAGCGCTCGCAGGCCTCGAAGAGCGTATCCTGGAACGAACGCTTCGCGCCTTCCGTCTCGAAAATCCAAGATCGGTAGTTGCCTCTATTGATAATATGGTAGAGGCCGTCGCCTAAGACTGGAAACAGATTTCTCGAAGGAGAACTTGTCTTTAATGTATACCTGTGTCAACTTGTTTACTTAGCATACCTCTTGAGCGAGTGTTTCTCCCTGATAAACGACTCCCCCTACTCCCATGCTTAAAATCAAACGAGAGCCCCTCGCTATTCGCGTCGCCGACGAACTGAAATCAGAAATCGGCAATGGAATCTGGAAGGAAATTCTACCTTCAGAACGTAAACTCAGTTCGGATATTGGCGTAAGCCGAACCACCCTACGCAGCGCCTTATCGCTGCTTGTCAATGATGGATGGCTAAAGATGCACCAAGGCACTCCTACGCAGATCCTGAAAACATCGGGATCTACGAATGGTCAGAAGTCAAATCGCACGGGAAACATTGGAATCCTCGCTCCCTGCCCTCTGGCTGAATTGAAGCACTACGCCTTGTATTGGGTGGACGAACTTCGCTCAATCCTGCATGGAATGAATTACGGGCTACATCTAAAACACGGGAAAGTGTACTTTCGCGAACGAACCGGTCGGGCCTTAAACGATTTGGTAAAGAGCCAACCAGTTGATTGCTGGGTACTATTATTCACGAGTCCTTACATCCAGAGGTGGTTCCAGGAACAGGGTATTCCTACTATTGTGCAAGGAAATCCAGCTGATGGTGTAAATCTACCCTTTGTTGCCTATGACAACAAGGCCGTGATGTTTCACGCGCTTGGGCAACTAACAGGAAAGGGACATCGCAACCTTGCCCTGGTGTCCGACAATTCAGAATCGGCGGGTTTAGTCGCATTCGAAAATTCATTTCTTGATACTTGCCGTAGCCAGGTCCATAGAGGCGTAAAGGGGAGTATCATAAGATTGCGCGACTCAACTGCTACAACTGCAAAGAACGCAATGCGACTCGCTCTCAAACGGGAAGACCGTCCCACCGCATTTGTTGTAATCAATTCACTTTATTGCATGACTGCTCTCACTTCTCTTCCGAGATGGGGGTACCGCGTACCTGACGATATCTCAGTAATTACCACATTTGGAGATCCTTCCCTCGAATACCTGAACCCAGTACCCGCAAATTACGCAGTGCCTTATCAGCAAATGGCCAAAAAAATCTCTGACCTGGCGATGAAGATGATCTCCGGCGTGGGGGTGGTTCAAAATGAAAATTTCATCATGCCAAAACCCGTAAAAGGCAATTCGATCGCCGGACCACCGATTGTAACAACGTAAGCGTTCATCTTAACCTTCCCCCTTTCAGCCGCGCCAAAAGAACAGGCTCAGATCCTTACTGATTCTGGCTTATCACCCATCCAAGCTCCAGACGTAACTGGATCGCCTTCGCCCGAGGTTTGCTTCTTATCCTCAAGAGGTAACTGTCCATACTTTTCGATCGCTTCGAGGTCGGGCTCTCCCAGCGATTGGCCAATCTCGGCCCCCTGATCGATAAGCGCATTCTGCAATTCCCGTATTGGTATGTCCCTTACGGCCTTACGTTGCAGAACAGCCATCGCCGAAACCGTACCCACCGCCTGAGCCTGGCCCATGCAAATGGGGATTACTCGGGTTGAGCCAATAGCTTCATGCGTTGCAGAAATACATTTGCCGGCCATCAATAGATTCTCGGCATCTTTAGAAATGAGTGACCTCAAAGGAATGGTGTATGCTTGAACATTGTAGGACTCTACCCAACTACCAGACGGACGGTGAATATCTATATGGTAACCGCCCATCGACACGGCATCTTTAAATTCTCTTCCTGAGATTACGTCGTCGGCAGTCAGGACATAATCGCCCATTATTCGTCGGCTTTCGCGAACTCCCATGATAGGCGCAATTTCGCGGAGAACACATTGTGAAAATCCGGGAACCCATTTTCTGAAAAAATTCATAATGGGAGGAATCTGCTGATAAATATCGGCATATGCATTAGACATGTTTTCAACGTCTGTCGGGTCGAGACCCAGGACCCGAGTCATAACAACCATAAACTCATCTTCTTCATGTAGCTTGACTCCAACTACACGCGATTGCGGCACATCCAACTCACCAGCCTCGCGCGCCTGGGTCATTAGGTCGGCAAAGCCTCCAAAAATAAACGAAGGCAAAGTATCCAGATTGGCCACAAACCGTTTTCGGATCTCGGGATATGGCTGCAGCCATTCCCGGTAATTATAAGCTGGGTCTTTACAAGCCTTAATCAACTCTTGCCGGTTAACTCCACCGAGGCGGAAAACAAGCGTGGGGGTCTGAACCAGCCCGTCCTTGGTTCGACCTTTTTCCCAAGTCAGACCACCGCGGGCGGCCACGTCTCCGTCTCCTGAACAATCGATAACCACATCCGCACCGATAGTTTGCCTCCCGGACTTTGATTCCAGGACTACACCGGTTACGCGATCCTTTTCCCGGAGCGTATCTACATAATTCGCATGCAAAAGTATTTTAACGCCAACTTCACACAGCTTCTTCATTGCGAGAATCTTCCAGCTGTGAAAATTAAGACTGAAGGTCGAACCGCATTTGGGGTCCAGACAGGGAGGAACCGCATCGCCATCCGCAATCAGATCCTGCACAAACTCCTGCCCCAATCCCTTCACGACCTGGCGATATTCCCGGTCATGAAAACCAAGCCACGGCAAGGTGGCTGAAATACCGCCCAGAAAACCTGAACGCTCAATCAAAAGGGTTTGCGCTCCATTCCGAGCTGCTGCCAATGCTGCGGTAACGCCAGCTGATCCGGCTCCAACTACCAGGACTTGAGTTTTGTAATCAAATTTCTGTGACATGTATAATATACTTTTCTCAGCTAATTAGACTCCCATGGCCGGTCCGCGGGCCGCCCGCTCGAACTTAATGCCGGTCAATCCGGCTTCCACTGCTGCATCGTATTCGGCCTGTACCGATTGGACTATTTCGGGATCAGCATATTTACGTGCCGCACCACAGAGTTTGTGTGGATTTGGATCTTGGTAGACCGGTTCGCTCCATGAAACCGGGTCCCCCGGAGCGATGGTCTTGCCCAGACTCTTTGTCCGGTAACCGAATTGCTGCAGGTATTGCGGCAAGGTCAGGATATCCGGATTCTCTTTCCGGAAATCATCCCTCAGATGAATAACTCCTATCGATTCTGGTCTCTTTCCGGTGAATACACTCACCCGCGAAGGAGTACATACCGCCTCCTGACAAAAGGCATTGTCGAATACCATACTGCTAGCAGCCAGTTTATCGATGTTGGGACTGATGATGTGTTCATCCCCGTAGCAACCCAAATCCACCCGCAAATCATCGATGGAAACAAAGAGAACGTTATTAGGTGCAGCCGAAATCACGCTACCATAGACAAAAAATGCGAGAATAAGGAGAACGAAGGATTTCATTGGAGCTTTCACTGATTCAAAGAAAAGAAACAAAAAGGCACTGACCAACATGAAAACATAGGTATATATTTTCGACCTGCTAAACACAAAATGAATATCTTCACCCTTGGATTGCCACCCCGAGGCAAGCCCTCGACTTCGTCGACTGCGGAAGACCGCAGCGGGGTATCACGGCAATCCAACCCTTCGGGCTTCGGGGCTCGATGAATCGCAAAAATCAGCGTGCCGCAAGCAGCGAGGAATGAACCCAGTTGCGATTCATTTAAATTACGGATTACCTGGGCCCGAAAAATCGGCAAGGTTACCATTCAAATACGCCTCGTAATCTTCAGTAATCGGATCGCCTGTATCTTTCATCCAATCCAGCAACTCGTTGCGCAATCGTGTCAGAGTTCCCCGGTATGAAGGGTGATTGGCCAAGTTGTGCAATCCGTCCGGATCGGCTGAGAAGTCGTAGAGTTCCTCGCGCGTCCGAAACAGAAGCCAGATTGGGGATTCTTCAATTTCATTAAGTTTGGAGTATCGATGCGCTTCAATCTTTGCGAATATGGTTAAGTGGTTAAAAGATTGAACATATAAGCGCAGTTGGACAATCTTTCACTCAGTACTAGTTCAGTATCCCTTATGTCCTTATGATTCCTGTCCTTAGATTTATCCTCCCAGCTCTAATACCACTCTTAAGTCTGAACGCCAAGACACCGAACTTTCTGGTGATCCATGCTGACGATCTGGGTTGGTCGGATCTGGCCTGTTACGGCAATCCGGTTCACCAGACACCGCATATTGATCAACTGGCTGCGGAAGGAATGTTATTTACCCAGGCCTACGCGGCGGCACCGGCGTGCCTGCCGACAAGGATAGCCGCCATATTCGGGCAATACCCGGCCCGCATGCAAGTCACCGGTCAGCCGAGTTACTTTGGCGACGACCAATCAGAACGAGCGCTTCTACATCCGCCTTTCAAAACGACCGCATCACCGGGAACACCCAATCTCTTCAGGGAATTGGAAAACGCGGGTTACGATTCTCACCTGCTCGGAAAATGGAACCTTACTGACGATGCCAAGCTATACGGCATAAAACACTTTGCCGGCAATGACGAGACGATGGTTGAAGAAGCTGTTCGTTTGATTCGAGCCTCGACGGATAAGCCCTTCTTTATCCAAGTGAACCTGCACTGGCCGCATATTCCGTTGAAGCCTTATCCCGATATACAAGCGAAGTATCAAAAACTTGTGGAGGGAACAAAATACAACGCCGACTATGCAGCCATCATCGAACAGATTGATACGGCGACAGGTCAGATTCTTCAAGCTCTGGAGGATTCCGGAAAAGCTAACGAGACGTTAGTAATTTTTTTGTCGGACAATGGCGGCTTCCTTGGATTTTCCGATCAAGAGCGTGTCACCTTCAATGAACCACTAAGAGACGGTAAAGCCAGCCTCTATGAAGGTGGCATTCGCGTTCCCATGATCGTGCGCTGGCCAGGGCATATTAAGCCAGGCTCACGAACAAATCAGGTTACTATCGCCCATCTCGACCTTTACCCCACCCAACTGGAGCTAGCCGGCATTTCTACCAAGGGAAGATCACTAGACGGTATCAGCCTAGTCGATACACTCTTAAAAAATAAGACCGTCGCCTACACCACCCGCTTCTGGCACTGGCCACATTACCGCAGAGCCCTTGGCGGATTGCACGCCTCACCCTCCTCTGCCATGCGTTCAGGCGATTGGAAACTCATCCACTTCTACGAAACCGGTCATCACGAACTTTTTTATCTGGCTGACGATCCCGGTGAAACCACCGACCTCAGCCAGTCACACTCCAGAATTGCCGGCAAACTTGCGATTGAGTTGGAAACCTGGAAACGAGAAGTCGGCGCGCAGTTGCCGGTACCAAATCCTGACTACAAACAGTAATTAATTAAAACTACGAAAAACGCAAAATTACGCGAAATAAGATGAGAAGAAAAATCCATCCAGATAAGTATCAATCCCGCTGACTCATTCTCAAAGCTTCATTAAGAATCATATCAAATTTACATACAACTTTCGTAACCATTTTACCAGCTTGCGAAGTTTTTCAGAAAAAGCGTTTTCGCGTCTTTCGTAGTTAAATTCTCTCAATCCACCGAGGTCGGATCGTGTTCCTCCAACGAGTAAAAATACGAAATCGGCACCGCAGCCATGTATTGCTGGTCGTAAGACCTGCCATCAATCCAGGCACGTGCCCAATAACCGATGTGGGCCCAGCCTTCATCGAAGAAAATGGACGGATAACTAACTCCGTTTTTACTGAAGTTCTTTGATCCAATTTCGTAGGCTGGAACCGTAATAAATTCGCGGTAATGCTTCCAGGTCTTTCCTCCATCGCTGGAAATCATGGATGCCAGAGTCAGGCGCTGTCCCAAATGGGAATTGGTGTTGTAGACACTCTGACTGTTCCATAGAAGCAGAATGTCATCGGAGCCTGGAATCCGCTCAATGTTGGGTGGCGCTTCTGATGAATACAGTTCTGTAGGATTGGGCGTGGTCCAGGTCTCGCCACGATCGAAGGACTCGCTTTGATACAACCTTCCGGCGGAAGTGCGACCGATCATGTAAACTGAGCCATCCGCTCTCTCTGCAATAGCCACTTCATGAAAGTTGGATATCCGGATGTTTTGATACCCGGTCGCCAACTTACGGACCTCCAACAATTGTTTACCCAGATGCCAGGTTCTGCCATTATTGTCCGACCAGGCAACCTTGGTGGCTATTACATCGTGTCGACCTACATCAAAATTAACCTGCGTGTGTAGCGGTTGAATAAGCCGACCGCTGGAGTGAACTAATAGCCGGTCATGCGCACTGGTCCAATAGCCAGTCGGCGGTGAAATCAAAATTTCCTTCGACCAAGTCTTTCCTTCATCCTTGGAGTAGCGGAAAATCTTATCTGAATTGGTAAGAGATTTCAGCCAGTTCTTTTTATCCCATTGATCCACAGGCTTGGTATTGATCCGTTGATACGTGGCTCCAAGCTCACCATTCGGTAACCATCGAATGGCCGGATGCGATGCATTGATCCCGGTGTTGCTTTCAAACATGACCTCCGGCTCGCTCCAGGTTTTTCCACCATCCTTGGACTCCACCTTGCCGATGACGGTGCGCGCATAATGCGCATGCCAGTTACTCATGTCCTCCTCGCCGAATCGAAGGTTAAATGCGTGAACCAAAGTTCCGTCCTTCAGTTTCACTGTCGTTCCCTCTGTCTGGAAAGGATATTGGTCAGTAGACGGAGCAATTACCTGCCCTCGCAACCCACCCAGTGCCCAGTCGACCGGATCGAAGTTTTTTTCGGCGTATAGGTGGCAGAAGGGAGATGCTACTGCCAACAAGAAAACTCGCATTTGAAAAGTCATGGTCCCATGGAATCCGGAAAATCTCCCAAAGGCAAACTCCTTTGAACACGTTTAATCTTTATACAAGACGCTAAATTGAAATGCAGGAATTTCTATCAGGTAATACATGCATAGATTACATACAAGATGAGGAGCCCCTTTAAACGCCACTACTGATTCCGGGATTCGTCCGATTTTAACCCATTCCCGGGCAGAATCATCTGCAAAACCTATGTAACTTCCATGATGGATTCGGTGTTGTCCTCGATCCAATCCCAATCTAAATTAGCACCGAGCCCGTAACCCGCGGGAGGATAAAGCCAACCTTTCTCATCTATATCCAAAGGACGGTCTTTTAGTCCAAAACGGTATACCGGATGAATGATTTCGGCATATCCTCCATTTTTGGCCGCGAAGTTGCAATGTAGATTAGCCAAATCCAATAACGGAGTCGCCATTGTATGCACTTCGAGCCGAATACCCTGTAGTTCACACATTCGAAAAGCCTTCATCAGCCCAGTAATTCCTCCCTTCAAATACACGTCACCACGGGCTAGGTCGTAGGCCTGAATTCGCACTTGCTCGGCTAGTTCGTCCAATGACACCACCTCGCCACCTAAAATGGGCGTTTGTAATTCGTCAGCCAATCGTCGAAGCAAACCTGTTTGACGATCTGGTATTGGTTCTTCAAACCACGCAAAATCTAATTCGTCAAGGACACGTCCCACCTTAAGGGCATCATGATAGTCATAGAGCCCGTTAAGATCCTGCATCAAGGGAAAGTCCGGGCCAACCGCCTCTCGCGTAGCCCGAATACAGTTAATATCCGAATCTGGATCATTCCAAAAATGGCACTTGAAGCCACGAAAGCCGCGAGCTTTCATTTCGCTGGCTTCCTCGAAAGCCCGTTCAGGAGTAGGGTGAAAAGACCAACCGGTACAGTACCCCGGAATTCTATCGCGAGCACGACCTAAAAGCGCGTGAATAGGCGATTGCTTTACTTTGCCCAAAATGTCCCAAAGAGCCACATCAATCATCCCTGACATGGCATCACTGAGCCCATATAAATCTCTGTTCGCTCGGCGCAATTCGAGCCATATGCTCTCAATCTCGAGCGGATTCTCACCTTTTATTTTTGGCCAAAACACATCGCGCAATAAACATGCAATGGCGGGACCATCGCCCTGATTCCCGTAGCCCATGGTATAACCATCGACCCCTTCGTCCGTGTGAATTGCGACCAGAGGATACAACCACGTCGACGGTCTGCCCGATGGAACGCCTTCATCTCCATAGCGCGCCCGACCATCTACTGAAAGCTGCCGAATAGTCATCCTAGATATCTTCATGAATTTTGAAATTCTCCTTTAAGTTCGTTCACAGCCATCTAATAGCCGAGCTGTCTATTTACTTTATTGAGCAAGGGTTTACCGTTTAAATACCTCGACAGATTTTCGGCAAAAAGAAGTGCCATATTCTCATCATATCGGGGTGTAATTCCTGCTACATGTGGAGAAATAATTAGGTTTTCAAGTCGCCATAGAGGACTTGATTCAGGCAGCGGCTCTGTACCAAACACATCTAATGCGGCACCCCGTATTTTACATTCAAATAAGGCCTGTGCGAGGGCCTGCTCGTCTATAAGATCGCCCCGGGCGGCATTGATGAGAACGGCGTCGGATCTCATTTGGCAAAACTGCTCTTCTCCAAACAGGTGATGATTTTCCGGAGTTGACGCGGCGGTAAGGATGACAAACTCAGCATGAGGAAGCACAGTATCCAACTGCTCTGCTCCAATAACTTTTTCGGGAATAGAACCATTTGGGTCACCAGTTCCCTCAAGACGAAATCCGTCATCCGCGAGTTTATCTGGAGAACGTTTAACAGCTATCACGTGCATACCAAAAGCTTTGCACAATCGGGCGACCTCTCTGCCAATGCTGCCATAACCGACAATTAATACCGTCGACCCACGTAACTCGCGGCCCGGAAACCTTTCCGCGTTATTCAGCGGCGATACCGGCCACTCCGCTTTCTTCTGTAGAGAGACATAGCCGAGAAAGTCTCGAGCCATAGCAATCACCATTCCCACTGTATACTCGGCAATCGAGCATGCATGAATGCCGCTCGCGCTTGTGATGGTAATTTGCTCCCGCTTCCACAAAGAAGAGTCGACCAAAGCAGTCATTCCTGCACTCCGACACTGGAACCAGCGGAGACTGACAAGAGACGCGGTGTCCGCAGGAGCGAAGCTTGAATAGAGTATTTCTGTGTCAGACGAAATAACTTCGGCAACTTCCTCGCGATTTCTCGCGACAACCTGCCTAATATTAAGCCTAGGCGACACTGATTGCAGTAATGCGAGTGCCTTTGGTGGAAATGCCCTTGCACACAATACTGAAACTTCTCGATTTGAGTTCATCTACGCTGGATCATTAAAATAAGGAAATTCCAAAGTCTCATAGCTCGAGACAATACAAGGAACCCACTCCTTGCAAATCCTATAAGACTCATTTAAAATGTCTACAAGTTGGGCAATGAAAAATGTAGGAGCGGCTTTACGCCGCGATTTCCCCGAGGACATACCAATCGCGACATAAAGCCGCTCCTACAAAATAGTGCAACTTACTCAAACGCCTCGTCCTCAAAAATATTGATATCCTTGCCCACAAACGGAACCTCCTCCGCATTCACTTCAGGAAAGTGTCTAGCCAGCCTGTCCTTGATATATTGATACTGGGGATTTAGCGCCAGGTTTGTCCATTCGTGGGGATCATTTTCGTGGTCGTAGAGTTCTTCGTCCCCATTGCGGTAACGGATATAACGAAACCGGTCATCACGGACCGCATGGTTCTGGTATCCATAACTCAGTACAACCGGTCTGCCACGGGTTTCCGTTTCTCCGCTGAGGACAGAAGAGAGATCAATGCCCTCGAGATCATGGGTTTTCGGACCTGACAATCCGGTGAGAGAAAGCAGGGTCGGATACAGGTCCAACAAACTCACTGGAGTATTGGAAACCTGCGGCTCCATACCGGGAACTTGAATGGAGTAAGGTACTTTCGTCGCCAGCTCCCACAGCACGAATTTGGACCAATGGTTTTTCTGGCCGGTGTGCCAGCCATTGTCCCCGGCAAAGACGACAATCGTGTTGTCTTTGTAGGGACTGTTTTCCAGTGCATCCAGCACCCGCCCGATTTGCTCGTCGGCAAAGGTAGTGGAGGCAAACAAACCCTGCAACGCACGCTTCCACAATGCACTGGTTACTATCTTGTCGTGAAATCCCCGGTGGGTGGCGATCCAGCGTCCGGGCTTTGGGATGTCCTCCAGGTCATCGCCACGAAAGCCTGCGGGAATCTCGATGTCTTCCAAGGGATACATGTCATAAAAACGCTTGGGTACGGTCCAGTGCACATGCGGTCGCCAACAGCCGTAGGCCAGGAAAAAGGGTTTATCGTGCTCCTCACTCAGAAAATCAACCGCCCGCTTGGAATTGCGCCGGTCCTGCGACATTTTGGACTCATCATCTGCATCCCAATCATCAGGAAGAATGCCCCAGCTGTAGTTTCCCGGACCATTCGGGATCTCAGTCAGTGTCCCGGGAATTATGTGATCTCGCAATCTATTTTCACGACTACTGCTGAAGGGAACAACATAACCCTCCGACCAGGAATCAGTATCCCAATCCTGGTAACGATTATGAAAAATCTTTCCGTATCCAGCTGTCAGATACCCCGCCCGCTTAAATCGGGCTGGCAGGGATTCTACCTTACTCACCCAGCTGTCGACCTGTCTAAAATTTTGTCCATTGTAATAGACGCCCGTAGTCGATGGTCGAAGACCGGTAAGAAAGGCAGTTCTGGAAATGCAACACCCCGGATAGGTATAGCCTTTCGAAAACCAGGTACTTTGTTCCGCCAGTCTCTCAATATTGGGCGTGTGCACGCCACTCTCCTGCAGGACGCTGTTGTAGACCGGGCTCGTGTCGTCGATGAGGAGCAGAAGGACGTTCAGGGGTCTCTCCTGGGCAGACAATCCAGTTACAAGGATTAACGCCAATATTACCCATCGTAGGAGCGGCTTTACGCCGCGATCGCAAAACCTTAGAAAATATCGCGGCGTAAAGCCGCTCCTACAAAAAAAAGCATTATAATTCATTGTCATTAAAATTTCGTCACATTCTCCGATCCATCCGTTGAATAAAACCACTCGATGGGCACCCGGGCCAGCACCATCTCGCGCCCTCCGGCAAAGGCGGGTCCGCGGTAATAGTGAATTAATGCATGTCCATCCTTCCACAACAGGCCGGGATAGGCCCATTGGTACTCACGATCAACTTCCAGGGCTTTGGGTGTCGACCAGGTCTTACCTCCGTCGTTGCTCACCGCGGCTAACAGTGTCGTGCGAGTCCAGCCATGCGAAGCTTTTTCTACATAATTGGAATTCCACAGCATCAGAATGTCGTCGCTATTCGGGAAACGTTTGAGTAGCGAAGGTGCTCGAGTATTTACAACTCCGGAGGGTCGTGGCGTAGTCCAGGAAGCCCCATCATCCCAGGACTCAGAAAAAAACGACTGGCCCCTGGAAGCACGCATCACCTGTAGCAGGCTGCCTTCCGCCCTTTGCACTAAACTGGACTCCTCGTAGTGCCCGTTAACGCTGTCCGTCAAAACTTCCGAACGTTTCCAGGTTTCGCCGTTGTCGTCGGAATAAGAATAGTAGGTACCCATTTCTTTAAAGCCGGTGTCATTAGGAGTGAGTGTGTGGCGCTGCACCAGAACACGCCCTGATTCTAAAGTATAACTCCGATCATAAGCTCCTGTGTGATATCCTTCCAGATCCTGACGAATGTCACGCGACTCAGACCAAGTCTTCCCTTCATCTTTCGAAAAGCGGATACGTTTAGTGGCATCGCCCAGGTCCTTGTTGGTCTTGTTTTGCGAACTGCGCCAACTGTAGGCTACTAATAAACGGCCATCGGGTAAACGGGTGAGACCCGGTGACAGGATATTCACTTCCGCATCCCGGTCATCGATCGCCACCCAGGGTTCGCCCCAGGACTTCCCGCCATCTTTCGAGATCATCGCAGCGATCCGGCAAAATCCATCGTCGGATAGAGGTGATCTCCTTAGACCAGCTGATGGAGGATTCTCATCCGGCGACATGCGACTGACATCAGTAAACTGTGACCACATAAACAGAACGTCACCGTTCTTCAGCTCGATCATCGAGCCTTCCGTATTTTTCGGATACTTCATGGTAGCCGGCACCAGCAATTGTTTTTCGACGCCGGGAATTTCCATAAAATCTGGAGATCGAAGATGGTGAATCTTTTGGGCAATAGCTGCCCGAATAGCACGGGTCAGCGGTAAAATATCCAACACCTTATGGCGGGCGCGCGCCAGTGCATCCGCCGCTTCAAGATTCAATTCCCCGGCTGCGTCTACCGTTTCCTGGTAGGCTGAAAGAAAATCATTTACCAACGCATTAGCCTCCATGGCCGCGTATTTGGCGCTCATGTCTTTGAGTTCATCGATAGTCGGTCCGGGAGAAAGCAGCGTCAACTGGGCGGCAAACTGCCGCTGCACTTCCATGACATACGGGCTCCATAAATCATCCGGTGACTTTTCCTGGGCAGCTATGATGGATTTAGTCAACAAACCCGTCATGGCCTTTGCCTTGGGATCAGTTTGCATATCCTTCAAGGCCTGGGCCGCATACAAGGCCTTTTCGGCATCGTCGTAAGAAATCGCCAAATGTACACGGCTGGCTTGCAGCAACTTCGTTCTATCAGAACTTAAGCCGGACTTGTTCAACGCATTTTCAATATAAGCGCCATAATCCTCGGCAAATTCATCGAACAACACTTGGTCGTTGAGATAGGAGGCCAACGGAGCTTTAAGTTTATAGGAATAGGCAGCATCATCGCCGCAAGCTGAGAAGATAACACTAGTCAGGCCACAAAGCATCGAAGGAAGTGAAAAGCGTAATGGGTTCTGCTTCATGCTGTTTAGGGGTTCCGGAAAAGAGATAATGAGCTTCCAAAGAATTACATGTCAAAGTTCATTCAATAAATGAACAGGTCAAAAGATTCTGAATGGTATAGAGATCAGACAAGTTGGCCAAGCGTTGGATTGGTGCTTTTTTAACACCTGCCTTAAGAGCTGGAACGGTCCGAACTATGAGGAAATGTTAACACGTTAACACCATTGATTTGAAAACGTAGGAGCGATGGGAAAGCCCTCGAAATAATCGCGGCGTAAAGCCGCTCCTACAAAAACCAATAAAATCTCCCATACCGTATGACCAACAAGCAAAAATCATTTCCAGTCAAAGAAGGTGGGGAATACGACATCATCATTGTTGGTGGCGGTACCACAGGTATTGCAGCGGCTGTTTCTGCAGCCCGCGATGGCGCCAAGGCCTGCATCATCGAATACTACGGTTTTCTGGGCGGCAACGCAACTACGGGTCTTCCCTGGATGGCCTATCACAACCTGGTGGGCCAACGCGTGATTGGTGGCGTGGCTTACGAGTTTATCGAACGTCTATGGGATGTGGGAGGCGCTTCTGACTTTTACATGGACCCTGTCTGTTCTAGCACCGTCGCCGTAAATCCTCACTGGTGGAAAATTGTCTCCATGCAGGAAGTAAAGAACGCCAACATCGATGTAAAACTGCACAGCCTGGTTGTGGGCGTGGACGTTGACGACTCCGGCAGCGATGGCCGAAAACGGGCCAAAGGGATTATCATGACCAACAAAGGGGGCTTTCACCACCTCACTGCCAAGGTCGTCCTGGACTGCACAGACTCCGGAGATATTGCCCGCATGTGTGGCGCCACCATGGTCAAGGGACGGGCCGGTGACCATAAAACCCAGGTATCGTCCTACACGATATCCCTTGCTGGCATAGACGTTGAACCACTTCTCAACTACTTCAGAGAAAATCCGGACGACATTCGCCCTTTCCCCATAGACAATATCGACGCGTTGCTGGAACAAATGGCAGAGGCGGAGATTTTTATCATCGGCGGGTTGAGAAAACTCATTGCGAAAGCACGTGCCGATGGCCTCGAACTGTCCAGGGGTGTTATGCCCGGATTGGTGTTTCCGAAAACCGGCGAGATCACCACCGTCGCATCCAGCATCGAGGGCGTGGACCCCACTGATCCCGAAAGTTTCACCAGAGCCGAACAGGAAGGCATGAAACAGACCCAGCAGTGGATTCGATTTTTGAAAGAGTATGTTCCGGGTTGCGAAAATATTTACCTCTCTGGAACACCGCACCAGGTCGGCATTCGAGAAACTTATCACATGGAAGATGCTGAATACCTTTTAACCGGAGAAGACCTGGCAGAGGGAAAAAAGTTCGACGACGTCATCAGCCTCGGTGGTTACCATGTAGACATTCACGCACCCGACAACGATGGCCACAATAGAGAGTACCTCGGGCCGCCAACCTTCCAAATTCCCTTTCGCAGTTTGTTACCTAAAACAATCGACGGATTGCTGGTGGTTGGTCGGGCGTTTGGAGCCACTCATGAAGCGCAAGCGGCAACACGAGTGATCCCACTTTCCATGGCCCAAGGCCAGGGCGGAGGTCAGGCAGCGGCGCTGGCGGTTTCTTCCGGCAAAGAACTTCGCGATATCGATATCAAAGAACTGCAAGGCAGACTGCTGAAGCAGGGACAGGTGCTGGATCACACAGGACTGCCAAAACATCCACGCGCCGCGATGTTTAAGGTAGCCAATGTAGACGGACACGTTTCATTACATAACAACGAGGCCCTGCAAATGGAAGAACAGCCCGATCGTGAACAGTAAACAACTTTATCCATGAACCATAAACAATCTCCCACCTTCAAATCCTTGTTAGGATTCATTTTAATCACAGCAATTTCCAATTCGGGATGCGCCGCAGACAAGCCGCAGGAAAAGTCGAATGGGGACCCCTATTACGCATTTTCCACGAAAACACTGGTTCAGGCTAACGAACAATTCAGCCGTCGGGACGAGCCCAGCCTAGTCGCCTTGAAGGACGGTACTTACCTGCTGGCTTATGCCAATCACGAAGGAACGTCAGACAATGACACCTCTGACATCGCAGCTATTCGTGTTGATAAAAATGGGGATCAAGTAGGTGAAGAATGGATACTCGTCAAATCTCCTCCCCATGGACTCAACGCCATGTCCCCTGCCATCCGGCGCTTGAAAGACGGTCGATTAGGGATGGCCTACAGTTACCGTATCAGCGTCAAGATTGCCCGACGTGAATTCCGCTACTCCGAAGATGAAGGTAAGACCTGGTCGGATCCGGTGGTAGTCGCCGAGGGCGAGTACAAAACCGGACGGCACGACAGTCTGCTGGTTCTTGAAAATGGAACACTATTGGCACCCTGCCATTGCACCGACGATTGGGACAAACACTACCTGCACGTGCGCGTTTCCCGGTCCACCGACGGAGGAAAAACATGGACACTGGGTGAACAAAAAATCGAAACCCCCTACGCCGTCTGGCCGGAAGGATCGAGTTACCACGGCGTCCGTTTTGAGTCCGGGTGCATCGAACCATTTGCCGTTCAAAGAGCCGATGGAAGTATTCTCATGACCCTGAGAACAGGCATGGGCACCCAGTTTTTCTCTGAATCTTTTGACGAAGGAATCACGTGGACTCAACCGGTAAGCCTCGGAATAGTGAGCCCGGTTGCGCCAGCCAATTTGACCAATATTCCCGGCTCGGACGACTTGCTCCTGGTCTGGACTTCCAGCTTCAATGTGACGCAACGGCTCCTCGGCCTACGACACGAAATCTCCACCGCCATCAGCAAAGACGGCGGGAAATCCTGGCCGCAAGAATACCGAAAAGTACTCCTAAACGATCAGGTTAATAGCAACGACTATCCCGTCGTGAAATACATCGGTGACGATGCCTGGGTGATTTACCGCAGCAATCCCGGCAAAATCATGCTCGCGCGAGCCACCTCCACCAAATTAATGAAAGTTCCCGTCCGCTGGTTGTACAAAACTACTGATTAACTGAAGAGCGCAATCACCATAATTATTGAAATTTTCAATCTGAAAAACGACTATGACACTGAAGGAAGTGAAAAATGATTTCTTCCGGGAGAACGGCTTTCTTGTCGTAAAAGGTCTCTTATCTCCGAGTGAAGTCCATGAATTGCGCCGACGGGCCGATGAAATTGGGCAGCATCTGGATGAATATATCCGCCGCGATCAAGAATCCTGCGTACTGGCCCAACGAAAAAATGGAATGGAATGCAACGTGGATGTTCCAAACCCCGGAGCAAAAGAAATTGAGGGTGAGCTGGAAATAAAATTAAGCCCGAAGCACGCCCGCCGTGGAAATCACATTTATCCTCTACAAAATCGGCCGGTGGATCCGCAGGAGAAGAAAAGGCTGCAGGATCCCGAAATCAGCCCATATAACGCGTCGCAGGTCATGGGGGTCCCTCGGTTGGCCGATCACGATGAACTGTTTCGTTCATACATTACCCATCCACGTCTGGTAGAAACCATTAGCGAGCTTCTTGGGCCCAATGTAAAGATGTGGCACGACCATATCTTCAGCAAGCCACCCCTGAACGATCAAGGCCCCCCCTATCACGGTGCCAACCGCTATCATCAGGATGGATTTTTCTATTTTGGCTCCCTGCACGAAGAGCAAAAAGTTGGCAATCCGGGACAGCACCACCAAAGTCTGCGTTCCGTTACATGCTGGATTGCGCTGGATGAAGTCACAGAGGAACACGGCTGTCTACGTTACGTCCCATTAAGTGTCGGGAATGGTCAGTACGACTTCGATCGCATAGGAGAAAAAATTGGCTTCGAACACCTCTCCAAGGAAGTGCTCATTCCCCTGCAGCCAGGTGACGCCGTCTTCCATGACCACTTGACCATTCATGCCACCGGACCCAACGAAGAGCGAACCATGCGCAGGGGTTGGGCCCTGCATTTTACCGACGCTGAGTCCCGCTACGGCGACTACGCCCATAACCCAGAGGTAAAAAAGAAAGCGTTCACGCAGACGTCCGATGGAACACACTTCCTGAACGGGGGCATCCATGGAAATCTGAAATTCCGCCTTGTCTGCGGAAATGAATTTGCAGGCGGCATTTGATCATTTCAAATCTAATTTGGTATAAGAGCCCTCCAAACAAACGCTTTTAACTCCTTCGACATATTACCATGCATACCTCCAAGAATTTCCCCATCGTTGATTGCGACGTTCATATATATCCAAAATCGAATGACGAAATTAACAAGCGCCTGCCAAAACCCTGGCGCGGTAGTTATCACGGTGAATCAAGGCCCTTCTATGCTGCGGGAGGATTTGTTCTTAAGCAAAGAGACGATGCCATTCTGCCGGATGGCGGTCCTGCCGGTTCCGATCCCGACTTTTTAAGAGTGCAGCATATCGATACATACGGCATCCGGCATGCCGTACTGATGCCACGAGCATTTTGTAATATGTATCCAAATCCTGACTACGCCACCCTCCTGGCTTCCGCTTTCAACGACTGGATGATTGACGAGTGGCTGGACAGCAATAACGACGACGGCGTATTCAAGGGTTCTATCAATGTTGCCCAGCAGGACCCGGAGGCCGCCGCCAGGGAAATCGACCGTGTGGGCGACCATCCGCATGTAGTGCAAGTCATGGTCGATTCCGGTGCACGTGCTCCCTTCGGTCAACGGCAGTATCATCCCATTTACGAAGCCTGTGAACGTCACGGACTACCATTCGCCATCCATTGCGGTACGGACGGTTCGGGTATCAATCACCAGCCGACTCCAGGATTTCCTACGCATATAATCGAGTGGCATACGATGCTTTCCTCCGCCTTCCAGGCCCACCTCGTCAGCCTTATCTCGGAAGGCGTGTTTGAACGCTTTCCTGGTTTGATGGTTGTCCTGGTGGAAGGAGGGTTTGCCTGGCTGGCCCCGCTGATCTGGCGATTCGACAATCACTATCGGGAAATGCGCATGGAAGTCCCCTGGATGAAACGCCGACCGCACGAATATCTGAAAGACCACGTACGCATTACTACCCAACCGGCGGAAAGCCCCGATAATCCGCAGCACTTGAAACAGATTCTGGAAATGATGGACGCGGAGACCGTGCTTCTTTATTCCAGCGACTACCCGCACTTCGATTTTGATTCCCCGACTAAAGTATTTAAGGGCCAGTCAGAAGAATGGAGGCGTCGAGTCTTTTTTGAAAACGCCTGTGAACTCTATGGGTTACACAATCCGGTGATCCAAGAATCTGCATCTCTTAGATGAAGAAGGCAAAAACGTATCGTGTCGCTCCTGTAGAAAATATCCCGCCAGGAGGAAAGCTGATCTTCGACATGGATGGCATCTCGGTCGGCGTGTTTCATATAAAGGACAAGTTTTGTGCGATTCGAAACTTGTGTCCACACATGGGTGCTCCCTTGTGCAAAGGAAAACTTATAGACTACATTACTTCAAATAGGCCGGGAGAATATAGTGTTGAACGCGAAGGAGAAATTCTCCGCTGCCCCTGGCATGGCTGGGAGTTTGATCTGCTCACCGGAAAAGCTCTCGTTGAGGCCGATCGATGGCGCACCAAAACTTATGAAGTCACGGTGGAGGAAGCGCCTTCGGTTGAAACATTCCGGGTCGAAGAATCTCAAGGTTGGATTGTAATTGATAAATGACCCAGAATCGTGCCAATCCTCTTGGGAAGACCTTTTATTCTTTTATTTAAATCACTACGTCATATACTGCCTAAGGTATGAAGAAAAATGCATATTTACTTGGATCCATTACCTTCCTTGTCACCTGCTTGCAGCTTACAGGTGCCGATATCCAGGCTCCTGCCGATCTCAGGATAACAAATATATCCGAATCTCACCACACCCTGGTCTGGAAAGATACGAACGAGGATGAGACAGCCTATCGAATTCATCGTAAAAAGGCCGACGGTAAATGGATGTGGATAGGATCGGTTCCGGCCGATACCGAGACCTTTGAATGCGGCGGACTGGATGGAAACAGTTTTTACACCTACCGCGTGCAGGCGATGCGAGGTGCTGTTGAAGGTCCCTACTCTGCTACTGTATTCGAATTTACACTACCGTGGCCGGATAAGCAGCGGGGCCGGGTAATCGAATCCAGCACTATCCGATCGGATCTTCCCGGTGTAATCCGGCGAAAGGATGGAACCCTCGTCCTGTACTTTTCATCGTTTACCGGCATGCACGACAAGGCGCGGTCACGTATCGGAAGAAAGTATTCCCACGACAACGGGGATTCATGGACCTCCATGGAACTTTTTGAAGATCAACACGACTGGCACCTTCTCAATCCCTCTGCGGTTCGGATGGCCAATGACAATATTCTCCTCACCTATGCCAAGATGATTCCCGATACCTGGACCGCAAAACGGATCTACCGGATTTCGGAGGACGAGGGGGAGACCTGGTCGGATGAAATGCGGCTCACCGATGACACCTACACCTACAATACCGGCTCCGCCAACAAATGCTATCGACTCAGCAATGACCGTCTCATCCACTTGGTTCATGTTGGAAAGGTGCTCGACCCGGAACTCAACATAGAAACCCAGTTTTACAAATCGAAAATCTTTCTCGGCACTGATGTTTTTGTGTCGGATGATAACGCGAATTCCTGGCAGAAAGTGACGGCGACGCCTCTGGCCAATGAGGAAATCGTCTTTGACAGCTCGGAGTTTGGATTCTACGAGGGGTCGTTAGCGGAATACCAACCCGGAAAACTGGTTATGACCGGCCGTTCGCAGACAGGCTGGATGATGATTACCTGGTCCGACGATTATGGGACGACTTGGACTGAGCCGGTCATTTCGGGTATCCGAAACGGACTGTCTCCGCCATGGATTAGAAAAATCGGCACCGAAAACCGCATCGTCCTGATCTATAACTCCCGCTATGGAGTCGACGAAGGCTGGCCCTTTGCCCCCCGCTGGGTTCTGAGTTCGATGATCAGCGATGACGGCGGCCGGACCTGGCAAAATTACAAGCATTTGGAAGGGGATGGAAAACACTGGTATCAGTACCCCAGCATGTACGTTGAGGACGGCCAGGTACACGTCTTCTACCACAAAACAACCACTTCGAATCCCAATGGGAAACCTTGGGAACTACTGGAACTCGCCTACCTCCGGCTGGAAGAATCCTGGTTCGAAAATTAGGGGAGTTTGACCTGACCACGGGTAGGGCCCTAGTCCAAGCCGATCGATGGCGCACCAAAACTTATGAAGTCACGGTGGAGGAAGCGCCTTCGATTGAAACATTCCGGGTCGAAGAATCTCGAGGTTGGATTGTAATTTATAAATGACCCAGAATCGTGCCAATCCTCTTGGGAAGACCTTTTATTCTTTTATTTAAATCACTACGTCATATACTGCCTAAGGTATGAAGAAAAATGCATATTTACTTGGATCCATTACCTTCCTTGTCACCTGCTTGCAGCTTACAGGTGCCGATATCCAGGCTCCTGCCGATCTCAGGATAACGAAGGTATCAGAATCTCACCACACCCTGGTCTGGACGGACCCCAACGAGGATGAAACGGGCTATCGAATTCATCGCAAACAGGCCGACGGCTCATGGATGTGGGTCGGAGCGGTCCCGTCAAATGTCAACACGTTCGAATGTGGTGGTCTGAATGGAAACAGTTTTTACTCCTACCGCGTGCAGGCGATGCAAGATACCACGGAGGGTCCCTTCTCCGACATTGTATCCGAATTTACCCTGCCGTGGAGGAATCATCCTCGAGGCAGAGTGATCGAGGCTAGCACCATCCGCTCAGATGTTCCTAGCGTTTTCAGGCGAAAGGATGGAACGCTGGTATTGTATTTTTCATCCTTTACCGGAATGCACGATAAGGCGAGGGCTCGTATCGGAAGAAAGTTCTCTCGTGACAACGGAGATTCATGGACCTCGATGGAATTATTTGAAGATCAACACGACTGGCATCTTCTCCACCCCTGTGTCGTCCGAATGGCCAATGACAATATTCTCCTGACTTATGCCAAGATGATACCCAAATCCTGGACTGCAAAAAGAGTCTACAGAATTTCAGAAGACGAGGGTGAAAGCTGGACGGATGAAGTCCAACTCACCGATGACTCATACACTTACAATACCGGTTCCGCCAACAAACTCTATCGCCTAAGCAACGATCGTTTAATCCAGTTGGTTCACGTGGCAAAGGTGCTCAACCCAGAACTCAACACAGAAACCGAATTTCACATCTCCAAAGTTTTTCTGGGCACCGATGTCTTTGCATCGGACGATAACGCAGAGTCCTGGCAAAAAATCACCGATACCCCATTGGCCAATGACGCATTCATCTTTGATCACGCAGAATTTGGCTTCTGGGAAGCTTCCCTGGCCGAATACGAACCCGGAAAACTAGTCATGACCGGCCGCTCTCAGACGGGCTGGATGCTTCTCTCGTGGTCCGATGACTATGGTTCGTCCTGGACCAAACCCATAAATTCGGGCATCCGCAACGGGATATCACCGGCGTGGATTCGAAAAATCGGTGATAAAAACCGCATCGTCCTCATTCACAACTCACGGTATGGGGTGGACGAAGGATGGGCATTCGCGGCCCGGTGGGTGCTGGGTTCGATGTTCAGTGATGACGGTGGTCATACCTGGAAAAATTACAAGCACTTCGAAGGAGATGGGAAATACTGGTATCAGTATCCCTGCATGTATGCCGATCAAGGACAGGTACATGTCTTCTACCACAAAACGACCTCTTCAGATCCCAGAGGCCGGCGTTGGGATCTTATGGAGCTGGCCTACATGCGGCTGGAGGAATCCTGGTTCGAAAATTAGGGAAATGAATATGGGATCAAATCCGATAATACCTTTCCGCATTCTCGTGGAAAAGATTCATACGCAGACTTCTGAATAATCTAGACTGACCAGAATCACAAAAACTTCAAGATCTCCAGAAATAGGGATATGTCTAATAAGTATACCCATATATCCTAGTTGGCGTAAAACGAGCCTTGCTCGACTGTCGCGTAAAGTAAATGATTCACTGTGATGCGCTTGCTGATAATGGGCTCGGACAATTCTTTCGGGAAGGCAGTAAGGGAGCGGTTTGCGAGCGACCATGAAGTCAAAGCCGCAAGCTGGGTTGTGGAAATTGATCGGAAGGATTCGGCAGGCCAAATAACCTACGTTGACTACAAACAACATTCAGAGATCCAAAAACTGGTGGAAGGGGTGGATGCGATTCTGTATCTCAACGAATCCGGATTGGAGGAACCGGAAATCTCAGAAGAAAGGATTTTCGAACGAGCAACATTGGCGCCCTATAGTTTGCTAAAGTCCGCAAGAGAGGCGGGCGTAAAACGAGTAGTCCTGGAAAGCTCTTTGCGGTTATTCGATAGCTACCCAGAAAACTTCAAAATAGATGAGCAATGGCAACCACGGCCTCAACCTGAAGCTTCGGCGTTAGCGCCTTACCTCATAGAACAGACGTGTCGTGAGTACGCCCGGGAAGGTCCTATTTCGGTTATCGCGCTACGATTCGATCCGTCCGAAGTCAATTCGGATAAAAACATAGCACTCTCGGCGATTGATAAGGCTCTAAAGTTACCTTTAACCGTCCCCGGTTACCGATGGCAGGTGTTTCATATTACGGAGTCGGACCGCTATATTACCAGACAGGCTCGACTGCGTCTCGGTTGGACGGGAAGAAACCAAAAGGAAGATTCAGATGGCATCGGTTAACAGTGGAACTGTTTGTATTTTCGGAGCCGGCGGACCGGTTGGTGCGGTAGTGGCCAAGACGTTGGCACCTCATTACACCTTGCGACTTGTTGATGCACTTACAATCGATGAAATCTTGGCGCGGCCCGTCGAGCACTCGAGTTTTCCAATTACGGAAAGGTTTGAAAGTCCCCATAGTTGGGAGGTGGCGGACATCACAAATTTTTCGCAGGTAAACAAAGTAATCAAAGGATGTGATGCGGTGATCAATTTGGCGGTGAGCCGTTACACCGAAAATACGGCTTTTGCCGTGAACGTGTTGGGTACTTTCAACGTGATGAAGGCGGCAGAACAATTACACATAAAGCGCGTAATTCATACTGGACCTGAGTCCGCATTACCGAAGTTTGAAGGTGATTACTATTACGATTCCAGTATTCCGGACGAAGCCCCACCGAGACCCGGCACCGCGCTCTACCCACTCACCAAACATCTTGGGCGAGTAGTCGTCGAAGCATTCGCTCGGGAGCGGCCAAAAGTAGAGGTGATGTCTTTTCTGCTTTCGCGCCTGCGTCCCGCACATGACAAGGATGGTCGCGATGACGACGTCGTTATCGCCTATTCAACCGCCTGGGAGGACCTTGGAGATGCCTTTCTTTGCGGATTACGTGCGCCTGTTATGCCACGCCCAAACGAGATCTTTCACATTTGTGGTCGCCTACCTATGGGAAAATTTTCGCCTGACAAAGCCGAACGTCTTTTGGGCTGGAAACCAGCACACAATTTTGAGCAGTTTTATAACCGCGAAACCTAGAAGATCTCTAAATTGAATTCCGCACGAATCCTTACCTTCTTTGGTACCAATACCCATGGTGAAAGCAGAGGGATTTACCGATCCTGGTTTGACGCTACGACAGGCACATTTACAGAGGTTGAGCTGGCAATCGAAGCGCCCAATCCAACGTTTCTGGCAACATGCCCAAAACGTTGTTTGCTGTTTTCAACTAGCGAATTGCCCGGAACCAAGAGTCAGCCCCAGGGAGCATTATACGCTTACAAGGTTCAGAAAAAAACAGGTGCTGTACACCTCATCAACCGGACATTATCCGGAGGAATGAATCCGTCCTACGTCGATTGCAATTGCGCAGCGGGGACCGTCATAACCTCCAATATCAGGAGTGGAAGTGTCGCCTCATTTAAGATCGAAACCGCGGGTCACTTGTCCGATCCGGTAGCCGTTATTAAACACGATGTTGAGGGAGCCGATGCAGATTCCAGATTTCAGGACAAGTCCCACCCGCACTCGATCCGATTCGAGCCTAATGGCCGCTTTGCCATCGCTTGTGATCGTGGTGCCGACCGCCTGTTTGTTTACAAGCATGAGCCTGAGACCTCTCGCCTTGTTCCGAATGAGCCATCCGCAATCATAACCGCACCGGGGTCTGGACCAAGACATTCCACATTCCATCCTGATGAACCTTTTGTTTATGTACTGAATGAGTTGAACTCCAGTGTTACCGTTTACGGTTATGAAGCAGGAAAAGTTGAGGAGCTTGAAACGGTGAGCACCTTGCCAAGGGGTTTCAATGGTGAGAATATGACTGCTGAGATCGAAGTAAGCGGGAATGGTCGCTTCCTTTATTGTTCCAATCGCGGCCACAACAGTATCGCGATGTTTCGTATCGAAGAGAATGGAAAGCACCTCGAACGACTTCAACACTGCAGCACTCGAGGCGACTGGCCGCGGGCTTTCCGAATCGACCCAACGGGAGCATGGCTGGTGGCAGCCAATGAAAGATCCAGTGACGCCTTTGTCTTCCGGATGCACCCCGACGATGGTCAGCTTACTCCTACAGGTTCCCGTCTTGCGGTAATTAACCCGACTTGTGTAAGTTTCTTCTGCTGATGAATTCCCCGTCCTCAAACGAACCGGCCAGGCCAGACAGAGAAAAAGGATATCCTTTAACGGTCTGTAACAGTAATCTGAGTACGTTACCAATTCGCCCTTATTGCAGGTGTCTCACCGCAATTTTCGTTTTGGCTTTCGCGATGGTTTCGCCATCCCATGCGAATGAATACCTTCCAATTACTTACGAGTGGCATAGCTCAAACCCGATTCCACAGCCTCCGGGAAAGGAAGTCTTGTTTGTGACCGAGTCGAATGGGGTTCTGATAGCTCTTTGCCGATTGGCAGGAGAAGCAGGCAACGTTGTTTCCATCCATTATTTCGATCTTAAACAAGATCAAGCCTGGCAATCGGCGAACGACACTGACCAACTGAATTATGTTTTGAGTTCTTTCTGCGGGGACGAAAGTGGATTGTATTTTATTGGCGGTGATACGGCGGAGGACGCAGGAAAACATGGTTACCAGCTCGGGTATGACCCGGTTGCTGAAAAGATTATGGTCATCCCACTTCCTGATTTGCCTGAGGCCAGGCATCAAGCGGGGATGATGGTTGCGAAGAGCCGGCTTTATGTAGTTGGTGGAATAACTGCGAATCCGCAGAAAGAAACCCAGCAGACTCTCTGGACGCTCGATCTGTCAGACGACCCGGATCGTCAACAATGGGAAAGTCTCCCTTCCATCCCAGGCAGCGGAGTCCCATCCCCTTTGCTGGTTCTGCAGAACTACGGCGACGGCGATGCCCTTTACCTTTACGATTCCACCACAAACCGATTTCTGGAATACAACCTGCAAAAACAAGAATGGAGGGAAAGACAGCCTCCAATCGAACCCTTGGGCACCTCTGCTATTGCGGTCGGCACTGCACACATATTCGCCACTTCACGGGCCAATGAAATCAACCCATCGGTTAAGCAGAGCGGATTCCTTGCCTACCACACAATCACAGACACCTGGGTAAAAACGTCTGCCCTAGAGTATTTGGGAAAGCCCCTGGCAGTTTGGAAGGAGACCGATTCGATTGTCATGGCTACAATCGACGAGGCGGAGGCGATCAACATTACACGAGGATCACTCCCGGAAATTTCTTCCCATTTCCATAGCCTAAATTACGGCATTCTCGTCATCTATTTTGCACTCCTCATCTATATGGGACACTGGTTTTCCAAGCGAGAAAAGAGCACAAACGACTTTTTTCGAGGAGGAAGACGTGTGCCCGGATGGGCCGCGGGCATAAGCATTATTGGCACAAAATTTTCTACTGTATCCTTTCTGTCGATACCTGCAAAGAGCTTCGCATCCAATTGGACTTTTCTTGCCGTGCAAATAAGTATTCCCCTAGGGGCCATTATTGTCATCCGGTATTTTCTCGGCTTCTTCTACAAGCTGAATATCACAACTGCCTTTGAATACCTTGAAAAGAGATTCAGCCTTTTTATCCGATTAATCGGCAGTTTGAATTTCGTTGTATTTGAAGTTTTTCGCATGGGTATCCTTGTCCTGCTTCCTTCAATAGTTTTGTCAGTGATTACGGGTATCGATATTTACGCATGTATCCTGATCATTGGGGTGGTTTCTACCATATACACTATTTTGGGAGGTATCGAAGCGGTCATCTGGACGGACGTGCTCCAGGTATTGATCATGGTCGGCGGGGCTGCGTTCGCAATTGTCTACGCCCTTGTGCATGTGGAGCCAGGAATCATCAGTGCGGTTGGCTATGCGGTGGAATCCGGGAAAACCCAAATCTTCGATTTTGATTTAACCCTTACTTCGGTTACCGTCTTAATAGTTATCCTTCACCTCCCGTCCGCAGCCAATAACTATGTTTCCAACCAGGCCATTGTACAGCGGTACGTTTCGACAGAAAACCTCAAGCAGGCGGAACGAAGCTTGTGGATAACCGCGTCTGTTGGTCCGGCCATCGTGGTTCTATTTTTTGTTTTGGGAACAGCCATATATCTATTTTACCAGTCTAACCCGACCAACCTCAATCCCGCAATGCAGCAACCTGACGAAGTTCTAGCCTGGTTCATCGTTCGTGAGCTACCCGTCGGATTATCGGGATTAATGGTGGGGGCCATATTTGCCGCCACTATGTCCAGCCTGGACAGTTCACTTAACAGTATCAGCACCGTGTTCACCACTGATTTTTACCGTCGCTTCCATAAAGGCGCCAGCGATGCCAAGTCCCTACGGTTGGCCAAGATACTCACTGCAGCTTTCGGAGTCATCGGCACGGGATCGGCCTTCCTGCTCCTCAGTCTGGAGTCCAAATCTCTGTTTGACCGGATAATGGAAATCATGGGACTGCTTTATGGCGGCATGTCCGGGATATTCATACTCGGCATGTTGACAAAACGCACACACAGCATCGGAATTTTTATCGGATTTTTGGTAAGTATAGCTGTACTGTATTACACAAAAGTCTACACCGACTTGCACTTCTTCCTTTACGGTAGCATAGGCGTTGTTGTTTGCGGGGTTGTTGGTTATCTTGCCAGTCTGGTGATTCCAGTCCGAGAGAAATCGCTGGATGGGCTGACCATTCATACAACAAAGCGGTGAATTGTCGGGACGCAATGTTCACTGAACAGACAAGCCTTATGGTCGGGCAAAGTTTAACCCGTCCACTTTAATGGCTATCAGCAAAAAATAATGAAGGAGCAAACCATCTCAGATCCGGTAACACTTGGCATTGTTTCACCGGCCAGGTGGGGACGATTGTTACTAGACTCTGTTGAGAAATCCTCGAGTTTAGGGTTTGGCGGTGTATTTAGCCGTAGCGCAGAAAACCGCCAGGAGATCATCAATGAGTATGGAGGAAAATCCTACGACAGCTATGAGGCATTTTTGAAAGATTCAGAAATCGAGGGCGTCCTGCTGCCGACACCACATTTCCTGCATCATCCGCAAGCCATGGCCGCCATGAATGCGGGTAAACATGTCTTTGTGGAAAAACCGATGGCCAATACCGTCGAAGAATGCGAGGAACTAAAGGCCTTAGCCGAAGAGAAGAACCTGACTCTGACAGTAGGCCTGCAAAACCGCTGGGTGGGTTCAGCCTGGAAAATAAAGTCTATGATCGACAAAGGTGAACTGGGTGAAATTGCCACGGCAACAGCCAGCCTGGGCGCGACCCTGGTCCCCCAATATACGGTAGGCCAGGATTGGGAGCTGGATGCTGATAAAATCCCCGGTGGCCCTCTCGACAACCTGGCCGTGCACCAGGTCGATCTACTACAATTTTGGCTGGGACCCGTGAAAAGCGTAGCCGGTCATGTGAGCAATGCCTTGTCGCCGACCAAAGTTCCCAGTATGGCCTCGGCTTCCCTCGAATTTGAAAACGGGACTGTAGCCAGTCTCATGACCCATCAAGTTTCAAATTACGTCAGCCAGATCTCATTATACGGCACAAAAGCCACCGTTCATTACAACCGCGCAGGGCAGGAATTGCTTTGGGAAGAAATACTTGATCCCGCAACTGCCAAACACCAAAAACCAGAAATCAAGCCGTTGGACTGGGAAGGTCCGGAAAACTTTACCACTGCATTGCAGGCGGAGTTGGAGGACTTCGGAAACTGCATCCGGAATGGCGTCCAACCAAAAGTAGGCGCGAAGGAGGGCATCGCGTCCCTGCGGGTTATTCGCGCCATCATGGAAAGCAGCGAAACCGGAAAGCATGTGGAATTATGAAGGGGAAGAATTTCACATGTAGGTGCGGCTATAAGCCGCGATCCCATCCAAGCCAATCGAAACAATCGCGGCATAAAGCCGCTACTCCTACAGTTTTTTCAAATGGATAGAACCCAAAGCAGAATCATTCTTCAGGCCGACGAAAACTTCACCCGTCATTCAGAGGCTTCCATGGTTGAGCTAAGGGACGGCTCGCTTCTCCTGGCCTGGTCAAAGTTCTCGGGCAATCACGACAATTCCAAATCCCACATAGCAGCCAGGATATCTGAAGATGGTGGTCACACTTGGACGAACGAACGAATATTGGTCCCGAACGACGCCAGCCTCAACGTCATGTCACCTGCGCTTCGCCGCCTGGGCGACGGATCATTGGGACTCATTTACAGTTTCCGAGAATCCAAGAACAAAGCCAGACGACTTTTCCAAAGGTCATTCGACGAGGGAAAAACTTGGACACCCTCTATTAACATTACGGAAGACGACTATCAAACAGGAGCCCATGACCGTCTCACCGTATTGTCAACCGGCAGGATAATTGCGCCTCTTCATTGCACTAAAGATTGGGATGAGCACTACCTTTATATTAAGGTAGCCAGATCCGACGACCTGGGTAACACATGGCAGCTAAGTGATGCTATTACACTTCCGAGATTGAACGCCACTGAATCAGGCGCCCAAGAGCCAGATGTCGTTGAACGCGCTGACGGTTCATTGCTAATGATCATGCGTACGGCGACGGGTAGTATCTATCGTGCAGAGTCGTTTGATCAAGGGGAGCATTGGATGAGGCTCAAATCAACAGATATCACAGCACCTATAGCACCATCAATTATTCGTCGAATTCCAAATTCCGAAGATCTACTGCTCATTTGGAACTGGGTATACGATCCTTCTGATCGAATGCTTGGGCGGCGTAAAAGACTAGCTTGCGCCATTAGCAAAGACGGAGGAGACAGTTGGCCTCTGGAACTCCGCAAGATTTTGGAATCCGGCGACCCGGGATGTTTCTCTTACCCGAGTTGCACGTTCTACAAAAACCAAGCACTGCTTACCTATTACGTCATGGAAGAAGAGGTCGAATTCAACTTCGACGGGCCTCGCTCGCTCAAATTGATGAGATTTCCGATTAGTTGGCTTTATTCCTAGTTCCTAAACTCTGCGTTTAGACCAGACTTCTGGATTGGCGAGAAATGGAGGTCGCTCCCCGCTCAGCACTTTTAGGGCTTGTTCAGCAGCCCCGGGATTACTGCGACTTTTACCTTCCCAGGTAAATGCGCCTGCATGTGGAGCCAGCACCACATTGTCCAAGCTGAGCAGAGGATTGTCTGAAGCAGGAGGCTCCTTTTCGTAAACATCTAATCCGGCTCCAGAAATTTGGCCCTCTGCAAGAGCCTCATAGAGCGCCACTTCGTCTACAATAGGACCCCGGGCTACGTTGATAAGAATCGCGTTGTTTTTCATCATTGAAAACTCCTTTCTTCCAATGAGGCCTTTCGTATCCGGTGTCAGCGGCAGGTGCAGGGAAACAATATCGCTCTTTACCAAGAGGTCCTCCAAGGAACTGATCGGTTTCGCACCGAATCCCTTTATGGTTTCTTTCGGTATAAAAGGATCGAAAATTAGAACCTCTGAATCAAAAGATCTAAGAATTCTAGCGACTTGACGACCGATTCGTCCCATTCCGACCAAACCCACCGTCTTTCCATATAGCTCGTATCCCAATAAATGTTTTGACTGCCAGCCTCCAGCTCGAACGGTACGATCAAGTACAGGGAGTTTTCTATACACAGCCAATATCAAAGCTATGGTAATCTCGGCAACCGGTATTGTCGGAGCATCCGGAGTATGCACAACGCAAATACCATATTCGGTTGCGGCTTCCACATCGACCGAATCCAACCCGATCCCATAACGGGCAACCACTTTCAGTTTCGTAGCTTTTTCAAAGGTCGCTCGATTCGCAGGAAAATCTGTTCCTACCAACACGGCGTCAGCCACTTCAATTTCACTCAGCCCATTGTTTGGATCGGCCCTTACCAGCGGACCAATTATCTCAGCCTTTCCGTCTAAAACCTCATACACGGCCGGATGCGGTTCCAGGTTCAACCATACTTTAGGCAAGGCGCTCATCACATATTTATCTCAGCAGACTCGCCTTCCCATTCTCGTTTCTTCCCTGAAATGCATACTATAAAGCTTACCAGGCCACCAAAGAAAAACCACCAGGGCCAGGCGATCGAAACTACCTCACCAAAGACCCATTTACTCCAGTACGGCATAATATAGGGTTGAAACGAAAGCACAACCAGGGCGCCAGCCCAAAGCGAACGAACCGCGGAAGTTTCATTACCCCGCTTTGTAAGGATGGCTGCCATGAAAACGCCAAACAATCCAGAGTAGGCGAAGGTCAGCACGCCCAGGGAAAAATCTATGAGCCCTTGTCCACCTGCCTTCTGAAGAAACACCGCCACGACCGCAAACAAAGTCAACCCACTCCCCATCCAGTAAACCGTTTGTCGGGATTGGAGGAGCGATAAAGCCTTCTCTTCGATCGATCCATTCTTTCTTAACCCCTTCTGTTTTCTTAGATTCCCCTGAACCGTACTGGCCATTGCATTGACAGCCGAGTCGAAACTGCTCATGGAAGCGGCCAGCAATCCAGCCACGGCCAGACCTACAATACCTCGAGGTAGATGAGCTAAAATATACTGCGGAAATAAATTCTTGGTATCCGTTACCATATCTGCCGGTAGCGAAGCTCCCATAATGTCAGGTCGGGCATAAAACAAATAGAGCAGCAATCCGATGATCATAAAGAGGATTACTATGGGTAAAGAAACTACCCGCGACATGATCATCGACCAGGTCGCCTTGCCCGAAGACTTACAGGTCATCATGCGTTGCACCATGTCCTGGTCACAGCCATACTGAGCTACATTCATCAGCATATAGGCAATTAATCCTGTCCAGACGGTGTAGGTAACCGATAGATCAAATTCGGAATTCCACCACTTTAACTTGTTTCCCTCAGGCGATGTCTTGAGCGCCTCGACCATTTCTGGAATTCCTACGGGCACCTGAACCAACAGATAGCCAATGCATATCAATGCTGTCCCCGCGAGTATCACCACCTGTATCATATCGGTCCAAATAACGGCATGGATACCACCGGCAGCAGTGTAGATGGTAGCTACAATCCCCAGGATGATAATTGAGATGAGGAGATAGCTTGTATCCGAAGAACCAAACAGCATCAGGGCAACAACGATCGACGCTATAAAGTGCCTGGCACCTTGCGCCAATAGTATTCCGACCAGAAAAAACCATGAGCTTGCTACCTCGGCCTTGGGACCAAACCGTATTCGCAGGTATCCATAAATTGTCAGCGTGTTAGCTTTGTAAAGAATAGGAATGATAAAAACCGCCGCCACAATCCCACCAATGGTACTCCCCAATGGTATTAATAGAAAAGTCAGGTCACCTGTATAAGTGACTTGGGGTAATCCCACAAAAGTCCCGGCACTGAGTGATGTCGCCACAATCGAAATCGTCACTGCCCACCAGGGCATATTCCGGTTACCCAGAAAGAAAGAATACTCATCCTTTTGTTTTCGGGACAAATAGAAGCCCATCGCCAGGATACCGAATAGGTAGCCAGCAAGAATGATCCAATCTATGGTAGACATGTGGTAGTTGGTAGCGCCAAGAAACGAGAGGTCAGGTTATAAGCGACTGAATCGATCAGTTGCCAGAGAGTCCATACGAAGTTTAAACTTATTTCCTATCCTTCCAGCCAACTTCGCCCCTAAGCCAGTTGAATCGGCTTGTATGTTTTCTAAACCAATCAGCAATCGTTTTGAGCCAGATGGATTTTGATTCGGACGCGTATTTCCAGCCTTCGCGTTAGACCGCTTCCAATTCGTCTATCAGCAATTGTAACTTTATCTTGAATACTACCATTGCGGTCTTGTCATTCTCGCCGTCATGCACCATCGGTACATGGGCATCGTCGGGAAACAGCAAAGCGAATCGCTCGGGGCGCATGACGAGTTCGGTCCGAGCAGCTTGAGGTCGCTCGAACAACTGAAAGTCATTTTCCTCGTTATAGTCGCCGTTGGCAGTCAGTCCCTCGGCGGGATAGCAATCGATAATTTCGCCACCATCGATGCAGTATTGCAAATCCACATACTCGCGATGGGTTTCCGCTAGCTTCCTGGTCTCGCGCGGCTCGGATCTTCTGAATTGCACAATCGCGAACATATCCTCCCCTCTGAGCTCATAAGTGCCCTCGTCGCGATCGGGTCCGATCTTCTCCGCCCACTCGAGCGCTTCGCGAATTACAGACGATTTGCGCAAATAGGGATGGTTCTTGGCTGTCGATTTCGTATCGAAAATCATAAGTTAACTTGATTGATGACTTCTCCTGGATTGAAAGTATACCCGTCAAGAACAACTATTTTCATCACCACTCGCCTTTACGCCCGAACTTCTTCACAACCGCTTCGCCAAAAGCTGCCCCAGCATTGTCTATACGCCTGAGCAACTCATCATCCGAGCGTCCCGAACTACCTCTCGCAGCTGAGATAAACGTATTACACTCATTCTGGTCCATAAAAACCGATGCTTCCAGCAAGCCCTTCTCTTCACCAGCCGGTATCGCGAGAAATCCATGCTTGTCAGCGTGCACCAACTGGCCTGGCTGTACCTTGAGTCCAAATACCTCCACTTCGCATCCCCATTCGACGGGCGTGCTATAAGCATGGCCAACACACATGCCCCGAGCCAGGGCCTTGAAACCGGCATTCTTCATTTCATCAAGGTCCCTGATCGCGCCATCGATAATCGTGCCGACGCAACCCAGAGCTTTGTGAATATTGCTATTAACCTCTCCCCAAAACGCGCCTACTAGAAAAGGCTTATCCAAATCCTGCACCATCACGATCTTAGGTCCTGATACACTAGCGACATACTTGCGGTATTCACTCCATGCATTCGGATTGCTCTCGACGTGTTCCTTCTTGGACGGCTCGAACTTCACGGTTACGGCATAGCCTACCATGGGACCCATTTCCGGCATATAATCAGTGAGCGATTCTCGGTTGAAACCGGTCTGCGCAATGTCGTGTTTGGTGATTTGCTCCCAACCGTTGTATATGGTGGGAGTATTCCAGCGTTTAAGCTGTAAGAGAGTTGAATGAGATAGGGCCATAAATCTTTCGTTTTAAAATCCATATTCAATTTACCGCCTCAATAAACAAGCAAGCGGGATTGGTTCAATAATCAGACAAGCCGGGTGAATCATTCGGCATGGGAGTCATCCTCTTCAACTGCGCAACTAAATGCCCACAGGCGATGCTCCTGATTGTCGAAGTTGCTGAGTTTTATTTGAATGGTATTTTTCCCCGCACGAAGTTCCACCGGGAAGTTCGCTATCTCATACCCATGATCATGTCGGCGGGTGCCGATTTTCTTTCCGTTTACCCAGAGAGTCAGCCAATCGTCGAAGGCCATGCGCAGGTTAACACTCCGTTTCGATTTAGACTCAATCGTTGTCCGGGCATAGGCGGATACAGCGACTGGCTTATCACTGAGAAGCGACATTGTTTTCTCACAAAAATCTTTTGCATAATCATTCCAAAGCGGCCGGCGCGCACGATACTCCCATGTCATGTCCACCCAGCTACGTTTGGAGTTAAGTGCGAGGGTCGGCAAGGTGCGTCCGTCATCTTGCCAGCTATCCGGCCAAACTGCCCGAGACTCGGGAGCTTCGGATTCCAGAAACTCTTCAAATGTAAAACTACGAAAAGGACCGGTCACCTGCCATTCCTCAGGAGACTCTACGCTCGGAGCTTCAGACCCCAATTCCTTATAGAAATAAAGCACCGTTTCCGTGTCATCCGCTCGCGATCCGGAATAGGCAATCAATGAAGAGCGAAATGGAATAGGATCAGGACCATAGAAGCGATAAGCGGAAAACTCCATGAGATTGAGGCCGGGATTGACGGCGTAAGCACAGCCGGTCCATCTACCCAACCACTGGTGATAAGCCCAACCAAAACCAAAATCATCTTCTTCGTTGTAACCCCGGATGGCGTGAGGATCCGTTTCTCCGTCGATTAACCAAACCGCGCCTCCGGTGTGATAAAGCAGATCACTTTTATCTCGATGGCGAATGGCTTTAAACAATCCAGCCACAAACCCTCTCCCACCGACATCCGCAATCTGGAAGGTGCCGCCATAAGATTTTGCTGCCGGGGTCTCCCTGTGGTGCACGGCGTGCAAACGAAAGGGCGTCACCGTGGTCTCAGGTGAATATTTTTGCCAGTCTACCTGAGAGTATAGGTCAAAGGTTTCGGGAGACTTTGTTGTCATTACAATACGACAGGAATTCTGGAAAGGTATCGGCAAGTAGCAATTATATCCGGTTTCGGGCAGCACCTTGATTCCTGCGCCATCAGCACGATAATCCGTTGTCCGGGGATTCTTATTCAGGAGCACACCGAAGAATGCATTCAGGTTCATGTCCACCTGTGGCTGTTCGGCCCCATCAGTAAAGATCTTTATGGTAGCATGGTCGCCAAACGGTTTGTAGATCACCGTTATATGCCGGATGCACCCCGGGCCCTTGGCATTGAAAAGATCATAGGATTCTCCCGGCTTGAAAACGGCGCGGGCTCGACCGGTATGCTTCCTGGCCTTAAATTGGGTCGGCAGCTGAATCAATGAGAAATTTTGATCGGGCGCCGTGTCCGGTTCATGGCCAATTGTGGAAGCTGCTGGAAACGTCATTGAAGTTACCAAGGCGATTATGATCGCTGAGCTTTTGAGTTGATTCTTCATCAGACAAATAATGATTGAAAATATAAACCTGTCCTATCGAAGGCGATAAATTAATAGCGATATCTATACATGACTAAGAGAATGTCAACTGTCAAAAAATCAGGAACGGTAAAAAGCAGGTACACTAATTGTACGAATCACGCAGCAGCAGCATTGGGAAGAGGAAACGGTTACAGCCAGTCATGACCCTTCCGACTTTAATGTAACCAAAATGGCTAACCTGCTTCTGGCCAGCATTGTTAATGCAATTCGTATGAACCAGATCGCCAGCGCCATCTATTACTCAGATGACGAGGGCAAGACATGGACCTTCGCGGCGGGTCCGCTCCTGATGCGGGGCAAGGCGGCATGGGATATTGAAGGGTTCTGGGAGCCCGCTATCGTGGAGACTGCGCCCGGTGAACTGTTGATGTACATGCGGTCGAACAGTGGTTGGTATTACGAAGTCCGTTCCCATAACGACGGCACAACTTGGTCCGCGCCCACTCAATCGAGTTTTCGCGCGCCACTGGCACCAGCCAAACTGGTCAAGCTGCCGAATGAGAAGATTGGCATCGTCTACAACGGCATCATGGACTACAATGACCAAGGCCTAAGTGTCCGCTGGGATCTGGCCACCATGATCAGTGATGATGCAGGTTCAACCTGGGAAAATTCTCGTTTACTGGAGTTTTCCGACCCACACGTCAGGCAGGAAAGAAGGCAACTACTCAACTGCTACCCAAGCTTGCTCTGGAACGACGGCGTCCTGCACATGACTTACTTCGGTGTCGTGGACGGTCAGATGTTCCAAATGCTCTATCAGCGTCTGGCGTCCGACTGGTTCACGGAGGACATAGGGGTAGATAAGAATTAAAGAAACGAACCAAAAGACATCCGGTATTAAGTGAAAATATAATATGCTTATCCGCATCTTTCACCAAAATGCTCGTCATATCGGAATTTTCTCCCTTAAATTTTAAAAAGGGAGAAAATATCCGTTATCTACTGGAGAAACTTGATAATGTCCACCTTTTAGAATACCAAAGGCTGATTTTTGAGGTAAAAAGATGCGTGGGGAAACAAACGGATAATCATAAAATAAAATATAAATAACAAAATTATGACAACTTGGCAAAAACAAAATAAACAATCCCAGCAACAAGCTGATGGGGTGTTAACATTCAAATCGGCTAATTACTTCGATTCAAGAGCTGAGAAATTAACCCCAATAGGCTATCGCCCTGCGATTGAAAACCTATATAAATTTTTACAGTTTGCCTGCTTCAGTGCTGTTTGTCTGGCTGTTTCAGCCTGCACAGCTCCCAACGATAGTGCTTCAAATACACCAGACCCAAGGCCCAATGTCTTACTCATCGCTGTAGACGACCTGAATGATTGGATTGGAGTTCTGGGCGGGCACCCACAAGCGAAAACGCCCAATATCGATCAGCTGGCTTCTCGTGGCGTGCTCTTTAGCAATGCCCACTGTCAATCTCCGGTTTGCAACCCTTCACGTGCCAGTATGATGACCTCACTATACCCCAGTACTTCCGGCATTTACTTTCTTGATCCGGATCTTAAAGAATCTCCTGTAGCCAGCCAAAGCAAGCTCATGCCGCAGCGTTTCGAAGAGGAGGGTTATCACGTTTCCGGTGCCGGAAAGTTGTTTCACAATGGGGGAGGCCAGAATGAAGCCTATGTACCAAACTACGCAGGACGATTCGGTGGCTTCGGTCCAATGCCGGAAGAAAAACTTACGACTTATCCTGGTCATCCTCTTTGGGATTGGGGCACTTTTCCTGAACGTGACGATCAGATGCCGGATTATCAAATAGCAAGCTGGGCAGAAAATCGTCTGGCAGAAAAAAGAGAATTACCTTTTTGGATGGGAGTAGGCTTTTACCGTCCCCATGTGCCCCAATTTGCACCGAAAAAATGGTTTGACATGTACCCTGTTGATAGTGTTCAACTACCAAAAGTTATTTCTGAAGACTTGTCTGACATTTCACCCTATGGTGTGGACATTACCCGGCTGGAGCATGTTTCGCCGACGCATGAATGGGTGACACAAAATAGCGAATGGAAACCCCTTGTTCAATCCTATCTGGCTTGTGTCAGTTTTGTCGACGAACAAGTGGGCAGAGTACTCACCGCACTGGACAATGGTGAATATGGAGACAATACCTATGTAGTCCTCTACAGTGATCATGGTTTTCATCTGGGCGAAAAAGAACGATATGCCAAGCGAAGTTTATGGGAAGATGGTGCCCGAGTGCCCCTGATCTTTGTTGGGCCAAATATTCCTAAGGGGAAAGTCTGTGCTAAGCCCGTTCAATTGCTGGATATCTATCCTACTTTGTTGGCATTGACGAACCTCGAAGCAGACCCGATGCATGAAGGGCATTCGTTGGTGCCGTTGCTGAAAGATGCTGAAGCTAATTGGCCACATATGGCCCGTACCAGCTTCGGGCCTGGAAACTATGCCATCCTCTCAGAGCAATACAGATTTATCCAATACAATGACAGTTCCGAAGAGTTTTACGATCATACCAATGACCCGCAAGAATGGTACAATGTAATTGACAACCCTGAGTATGATAAAGTTATCCAGCAGCATAGAGCAGAGATACCCCAGGAGCGATATGAAATACTAGGTCAAGGTTCTACAGGACATAAGACATATTCGACAACTGAAAGAAATGCCATTGATAAAAAGAGTAAGGCAGTGCAATAAAAATGATCATAAGATATGCTGGTTTTATTTTTAGATGAGCACTGAAATATGCGTTGTAAACACGCACGATCGGAATCGAAAAGGGCAGAGCTGATGTAAGAAAACACCTGCACCCGATGCTCTTTAGTTTCTATGCGGTCGACTGGAAAGCCGGGAGCTTACTTGCCATCGGCTACAAGGATGGCAAGGAGATCGATCGTCATGAACTCAAGACCGCAGGACCTGCAGTTGCCTTGCGCCTGACTCCCATGACAGGACCGAGTGGGCTCCTTGCCAACGGTAGCGATGCAGTCGTCTTCGATGTGGAAGCGATCGATGAAGATGGCAATCGTTGCCCTACTTTCACTGGACGCTGTGATTTCGAAACAAGTGGCCCGGGAGTATGGCGCGGGGGCTACAATAGCGGAAAAATCAAATCGACCAAATAATACCTATCTAGATTTGGAAGCGGGCATCAACCGCGTTATCATTCGCTCTACTTTGAAAGCTGGCTTGATAAATCTGACGGCGAAATCCAAAGGCTTGGAATCCGCGCGTTTCGATATCGAGTCAAATGCGGTTCAGCTAGCAAATGGACTCAGCAGCCAACTGCCTGAAATCCCAGCTCAGGAAACGCTCGTAAGCCTCCCAGCTCCAACAGGAGCGTTACCCATTGGATTTGAGAGTTTGCTTGCTAAGCAAGCATTAAGTGACTTATTATCAACAATATAGAGATAATTGCAAGCTAAAGTTTCTATGTAAATATGGCAAACATGGGATTATATCTTATTTATAGACGTTGCTAATCCAAGCATTTCAGCTTCATTTTACGAAAATTATTCTTAATTGGCATACTCCAGCTAGCGCACTTCAAGCACCAGACGCCCTTCCACGAGTGCATCCAGAATCCATCGTTTTCCGACTCTGACTGCTGACACCGGCTTACCATCCTTAAAGACGCCTATGGAACCTTCGACGGCAGGCAACTCCACCTGAGCAGGCATCCCCTTAGGTAAGGTAAGCGAAATGCTAAAGGTTTTGCCTGCCTTCCAGTCGATTAAGATCGGCCCCCGTATAGTCGGCACTTTGCCTCTGGCAAAATCAAGCCCGCCGATAATGGGACGAATCCGTACGGTTTCCCAACCGGGCGTCAAGGGTTCAGCACCCAGCAAATAGCGTGGAAATAAATTCGCAGGCGCAGCACCCCAGGCATGGTTCCAATCCTGGTTCGGCTTGTATTTTTGATCCCAAGCTTCCCATGAAATCGTTGTGCCACTTTCAACCATGTGGCGCCAACTGCGGTCGTTTCCCGCCAAAATGAGCTGGTTTGCGACTTCGTCGGCGCCATACATAAACAAGGCTTCCATCAAGTATTGCGCAGCATAAACAGAACAGCGCATCCCTCGTTGCCCCAACCATTCCACAATTGGTGCACGCTGCGATTCTGGAACCAAGCCGAACGCAAGAGGGAAAAAGTTGGCATGTATCGATGAATGTTTGGTGCCAACGCCATCGCGGTAGAGCCCGCTCTCTGCATCAAAGAAGGTCTTGTGGAATGTCGCGCGTCTCTCCTCTAACTGCTTCGCGTAATCGGCAGCATCCTCCGTGCGCCCAAGCGATTCGCTCATCGACTGCATCATAGCAAGCGTCTGTAAGTGAAAGGCATTCACGACGGTGTTGCGCTTCGTGAAGGCATAGCCATCGCGCTCCCCTCGCGGCCAATCAACAATATCGCCACGCTTGATCTGTCGCTTACTACTGGAGACCAAACCGTCCTCTCCCACACGTTCCATCAACAGTTTCCCTTTCAACGCATCGTAACGCGGCTCCAGCCATTCCCTATCACCGGTATGCATCCAGTCGGCATAAGCCATAAATACCATGTGTGATTCCCATTCGGTCGGCCAGGTCGGATAGGTCATCAGGTGGTCATAGGTGTCGCGTGCCACTTGCTTGTCACTATCGGTGTAATAATGACTGATCTGATTAAGATACGCATCGGCTTCATAGGGAATGCGCTCGCGGTCACCATCTACATACACTCCGGCAAAGGTGGTGGCCTTAATCGAATAGTGGCACAGTTTCCAAATTCGGTTGAGCATTTTGTCGGAGGACTCAAACGAGGCTGCTTCGTCATCCCAGCTGGATGCAAATGCGGACTGACGTACCAAGTGTTCGGCCAAGAACTCCCCCTTCCAGCCTTCGATCTCAACCCAGCGAAACGGCATCACCACACCCCACTCAGATGGCGTTCTGACTGCGGGAGGATGCCTGCCATTCGTGTTTTTGGTATTGCGTGCATCCGCCGGTGGAGCAGTGACCACTGCGTTTGCGCCGTTCAAACTGACGGTAGCTTGACTATAACGCACCGTTCCCGGCGGTTTGCGATTGATACGGCCATCGGCAAATGCTTCACCAAAATGAACCACCACCTCCCCGCTTACATAGGAGGGTGGCATCAACCGGATGTTAGCAAAAGAGACGCGTCCGAAATCTACCAGATAAATGCCAGGCTCCGGCTCGCTAATCTCAACTGCTGGTTCATCGACCAGATGCGTCGGTGCAGCGTAGAGCGCTAGGCTCCATAGGATACCAATCCAGTTGATAAATGCTATTTTCTGTTTCATCTCGAACTATGTGTATACGGCAAATACGCCGCGACAATTATGTACATCGAGATTTCCCATATGAACATTCATAATCGTTGAAAATAGCTACTTTCCAATATTTCGATCCAATTTTTTGCTTTCATTGTGATTTGGCAATCCTTTCTTTGGTTGTTTGATGATCAAATCGGCAGTATTTAACAATTATTGCTGATTTTCCCTTTGCTCGGTAAAATCAGGGAAAGATCTTTCCTTCTGTTGGAGGTTTCCACAGCACTGATTCCTTTTGTATCGAAAAATCCTCTTCCTCCCCCCGCGGGCGGGCGAAGCGGAGCGAAGACCCCTGAACCCCCTCCAACCCGGGAGCTTGGCCGGAATGAAGGGATGGTCCGGAAAAGCAAATTCCTAGGAGTCACAGAAGTATCTTCGATAATCTTGACTGGCTTGCTCATTCCTCATCATTAACGAGCGTAGGCACGAAGCCATTACAAGGCACTCGTGTGTTTGGAATCTGCTGATCAGAACCTGAATCAAGACTCAAGCCTTTCACGAAATACTAACTGCCCTTTATATGGAAGACTTCTCGAAGTGGCGAAGAAACCGGGCTATTGTCAGGGTTCGAAGGCATCAGCTCTTTCATGGATGCCCACCAGCGTTGGCAGATCTCCGTTTGAGCGATCGCTTGCCAGCGCTCTTCACTCTCGATCTCAGCGTAGGCGAACAAGGTGTCCGTTTCTTCGTCTAGAAAGATTGAGTAATTGATCACCCCGTGCTCTCGAAGTGTCACTTCCAGCTCAGGCCAGATTGGGCGATGCCGACGTTCGTATTCGGCGTGCATGTCAGGATGCACGTGCATCATAAAAGCTTTGCGCAAGGATGCCATGTGATCAAGACGGGTCACGCTTTAGCCAAAGAGGCGTGGCAACGAACCAGATCACCGTGCCGATCAGCATGAGGAGCTTGAGCGTAGTCTCTTCGATCCCTCCTGTAGCAAAGAGGATGGGCGGCAAGAGTGTGAGACCGATGAGGGCGGACCAGGAGACGGCTTTTGCTGTGGCGATCATGGGTGGATTTAGTTAGGCGGATTTGGTACGAAGCAGAGTCTTGGTAAAGACGAGGTAGAGGCCACCGCAGGCGAGCCACGCGGGCACGGCCATGAAGGGTGCCCACACGCGTTTGGTGACGAGGAAATCAAACAAACAGATGGCTACAGGGATAAGCCAGGCTAGCAGAACAGCGACATTCATCGACGTCCCGGTGGTTTCTGCGTAGTTCGAAATGAAGTCAGGTTTCTTGGCAAACCGATGATTGATAAACAGAATCGCACCGACCGGTGCGAGGACTGTTCCATAAATGCCAACGAAATCGAGAAGCTTCATGGCCACGGCGGGGAACACGCCCGCGATCGTTGCCACCGCTCCCGCCACCAAGGTGATGGTCACACGCGAAGTCTTGGGAAAGATCCCTTGGAAGGCCAAGCCCGCGCGATAGATCGTCGGATTGGCGGTCGTCCATCCTGCCACAATGACACAAATCAGTCCGGCAAAGCCGATGGCGTTATTGACCATCGGACCCGGAGCACTCTGCGGGTCACTAGGATTGGTTTGCACCTCATAGGCAAAGAGAATGGACGCGGCGATCCAGGCGACAAAGTGACCGATATACATGCCCGCAGCCGGTGCCCATCCAGAGCTGGCGTGGCGCGCGTAGCGCAAGACCGAGAGGTCTGACATTCCCATATGCATGGCGGCGTTGCAACACCAGCCAAAGAACAAAACGTGCCAGAAGGTGAGTTTGATAGAGCCAACCAAAGGTTCGCCTCCCTTCCAAATCTCAGAAGCTGACGTGGCGTCGAGCTTGGGTAAGGTGACCACGGCACAAGCGATGAAGATGAGGATCATCCATGGAGCTGCGATGTTCGCCACCCGCGCCACGCTTTCATAGCCCTTGGCCGCAATGAAGGCGATCACTGCACCGATGAGGAGCACGATGACGATCCACGTTGGACCCGGCGGCAAAGTATCGCCCAAGTTAGGCTGCCGAACTTCGAGCGGAATCCCCACGCTTTGTAGAGCAGGGATCACTGCGGTGGCAGACACCGTGATCATGGCGCCCGCGAGGAAACAGAAGAGGATCCCATTGGCGAGATTGTAAAGGACGACAGGCTTGCGACCGGCGATCTTCTCTAACTGATAGTAAAGCGTCAGTCTCGAACTCATTGCGATGGGTGTGCATAGGTAGCGCCACATCAACACAGCCAGCAGATTGCCTAACAAGAGTCCTGCGAACAAATCAAAGACGCCCACACCTCCGGCGAGAAACATGGGACCGATCATGAACTCGGTGCCTGCCGTGTGTTCGCCTGCATACATGCCCCAGAACTTCTTCGGACCTTTCAGAGCATGATCAGGAACGGGCTCCCTTTCATATTCATTCGTGGCATGCACCACTTCGGCGTTCTTGTTTTCGCTCATGGCTGGCTAAACTATGAAACCACGTTGTTTCTGTAAACCCTTAACGTAGAAAGGCTTCGATCAGTCCACCATCGACGGCGATTACTTGCCCGGTCGTCTTGGAGGCACTCTCGCTAAGTAGAAAGTGAATCGCTTCTGCCTGGTCAGTAGGTGTGATTGGAGATTTAGTGAGAGTCCTCTCAGCATAAAATGCCGCCAATCGATCTCGTAGTGCTTCGGTAGTCTCGCTCTCTGAGAAAGTGATCTCGTATTTAGCGAGCGATGCGATGACGCGATCTCTCGGAAACATAGCGCTCCCAGCAACAACCGTGGCAGGTGCCACCGCGTTTACCCTAACTAACGGAGCTAACTCAACGGCGAGTTCGCGGATGATATGATTGGCTGCGGCTTTGCTAGCATCGTAAGCCACACTACCTTTCTTGGAGACGACGGCGTTGGCACTGGTGGTTGCCACAAGACTGCCGCTAAGTTGTTGCGTTTCCCACAACTTCTTTGCCTCTTCGCCGACGATGTAGAGCCCGGTTGAATTGATCGCAAATGTGTTAGCCCATTGGGCATCATCAATGCGCCCCGAGGTGTCTGGCGGCACAAAGATACCTGACGTGATCGCAACGTGATCCAAACCGCCGTAGGCATAACAAACATCCGAGAGCATGGACTTGATGCTGGCGCGATCCGTGACATCGCAGGCAAGCCCGATCGCTTTCCCACAGTTGGACAAACCTGTGCCGGCAAGTCCCACGCCCAAGCCGATGCGATCCGAAATGCTGTTAGCTGTTTCTTCCGCAGCCGTTTCACTGACATCAGCACAAACAACGTGGGCACCTTCACTGGCCATACGTTCCGCCGTCTCTCGACCGATTCCGCTGCCAGCGCCAACGACGACAACGACCTTGCGTTCGAATTCGTATTCAGGCGGCATGCGCCGGAGCTTGGCTTCTTCCAGCGCCCAGTACTCGATATCGAAAGCCTCTTGCTGCGGCAGGGCCACATACTCGTCGATGGCTTCCGCACCGCGCATGACTTCCACTGCGCAATTGTAGAACTCAGCCGTCACTCGCGATTCACTCTTGTTCTTGCCCCAAGCGATCATGCCAAGGCCAGGAATGAGAATGACGGTTGGGTTTGGATCACGCATCGTTGGCGAGTCTTCGTGCCTACACTGTTCGTAATAGTTGGCGTAATCCTGACGATACTGTTCCAAGCCACCTGACAAGTTCTGCTGGAGCGTCCCTAACGAATCCTTGTGCGGATCCCAGTCGACAAAGAGGGGTTTGATCTTGGTGCGCAAGAAATGATCCGGGCACGACGTGCCCATGGCTGCTAAGCGAGCGGCATCGTGACTATTCACGAACCGCAGGATGATAGGATCTGCTTGAACTGTGGCAATGAAGCGCCGCTGCTGACTAATCTGGCCGCGTAGCCAAGGAAGCAGCTCGCAGGTCAATGAGCGCGCTTTGTCAGGATCGAGAGCGCCGTATTTCTCACCGCCAAAGGTCGCTTCGCCCGGATCGCGCTCGGCGATATAGAGTGTGGCACGCTCGGTGAGGTCCAAGGTTAGCTCGTAGCATTCCTTGCCGTCATTGGCCCAGTTGATCAAACCGTGTTGCCCAAGATTGACGCCCTTGGCCTTCGGATTGGCCTGACAGATGTCTTGCAGGATCAATCCAAGATCAAATCCAGGCCGTTGCCAGGAGGTATAAATGATCTCATTGCCGTAGATCTCTTTGGTAAGCTCCTCCGAGCGCTTCGATGCCGAGATGGCAATGAAGGCATTTGGATGCATGTGATCGACATGTTTGCAGGGGACAAACGAATGCAGAGGGGTATCGATCGAGGATGCCCTTGGATTAATATTGAAGGTGCAATGCCGGTACATGCCGACCATGGCGTCTTCAATGGCCGTCTTCACGCCACGTGGCTCGGTCTTGCCATAGAGGTCCTGTAGACCAATGAGCTTGTTCTGATAGAGTGAAGAGAAATTGGCTCGGGTGGAGGTTCGTAGATCACCGCCAGACCCTTTCACCCATAACACTTCGGTATCTTCTTGGGTCAATGGATCTTTCTCAACGAGTTTGGACGAAGTGTTTCCGCCACCCGTGTTGGTGATCCTGAGATCGCTGCCGAGCAGGTTGGATCGATAGACCAACTGATCGACGGGATTGAGCGTCGTGGCGTAAGTGTCATCCCAGAGATAGTTGACGTGTTGGTAGTTAGGCATGGCAAGATAGTTAGGCGTAGCTTGATGATCGCGTGACGCCCATGGCTTCACGGCGCTTCTTTCGATCGGCAGCCGAAGTCTCTTGGTAACCACTTTCACGGAAACCGACGAGAGGATCTTCGGGCAGATTATTCGTTTTACGCCAATCCGCAATGACAGGCCTGACATCGGTGTCAAAGGCGCGCTTCAATTCACGTTCCGCATCGACGATCTGGCCGCGTTCTTGGAAACGACTCAATGCACCGTGATCGACTAACGAAGCCTTGGCATAGAGTTCCTGCGCCGTCATCACGGTCTGAATCATTGCCTCAATCTTGGGTTTGAGATTGTGCGATTGATCGATCATGTACTCGATTCGCGGCATCTCACCATAATCGTGCGCGTAACCAAAGATCTCGTGGAAGATACGGAAGATCTGATAGGGATCAATGGAACCAAGTGTGAGATCATCATCGGCATAACGTCGATCATTGAAGTGAAATCCTCCGAGCATATCTTCGTCTAACAACCAGGCCACGATCTGTTCGATATTCTGCGACGCGTAGTGATGACCAGTGTCTACCAGCACCTTCGCTTGGCCGCCTGCCTTGCGTGCGTAATTCAAGGCCATGCCCCAGTCCGCGATATCGGTTTGATAGAGTGCAGGCTCAAAGGGTTTGTATTCAACGAGCAAGACTTGATTGCTATTCAGCTCGTCGTGAATGGCTGTGAGCGCCCCTTCAAGTCTCCCTTTACGAAATCGGATATTATCTTGGCCAGGATAGTTCGTTCCGTCAGCCAGCCAGAGGGTAACGACGCGGCTTTCCAGAGCCTTTCCTAACTGAACGGAATCGATGCAGTGGGCGATTGCTTGATCACGAATTGCTGCGTCGGAATGCGTGAGTGAACCTAACTTATAGCATTGATCTTGAAACAAGTTGGGATTGATCGAGCCAATTCTGACACCGTAATGAGTTGCGAGTTTCCCAACAGTCTCCGGGCCGTTCTCATCATTGAAGTCCCATAGCACATGCACGGCAACCTGAGGGCAACAGCCCGTGAATTGATGCACTTGACCCGCATCGGCTAACTTGTCCTCAATCGTGATGGCGGCGCCGTCTTGGTAGAACTTTCCGAAACGCGTTCCTGTATCGGCATAGCCCCAGGACGGCGTTTCAATCTCAAAGTACTTTAGCAATTCGTGGATCTTCTCGTCATGGATCTTCATTTCATTTCAGGTGGGTGATTCTCTAGCAACTCACGAAATCGTTTCCGAGCACTATCCCAGGACTCGGTGGGTTCATAAGAGGTGGTCTCGATCAATTTGTCAAGGAGGGCACGGCCCGCAGTCAACGATTCCACTTCTCCGCAAGCCATCATCTGTACCATGGCGTTCCCAAGTGCCGTCGCTTCAACAGGACCGGCGATTACTCTCCGTTGCGTGGCATTGGCGACGCACTGAACCAGGAAGGTATCATTTACCCCACCGCCTATGACGTGCAAGACTTCGAGCGAGTGTTCTAACAGAGACTCTAGCTGCTCCAATGTCGTGGCAACCTTCAGCGCCAAACTTTCACTGGCAATGCGAAGTATCTCGCCGCGTGTATTTGGAATCGATTGACCAGTCTGCTGACAGTACGTTTGTATCGCTGCTGGATGATCGCCGCGATGGCTGAACTCTGCGGCATCCGGATCAATGAAGGCGGCGAAGGGTTCTGCGGATTCCGTTAGTTTCATTAGCTCGTCGTAGGTAATCCCAATTCCGTCGGACTCCCGCCAAACTCGTCTGCATTCCTGAGTGATCCAGAGGCCCGTGATGTTTTTCAGAAGCCGAAAGGTGTGGTCGACGCCCGTTTCATTGGTGAAATTGTGTTTCAGCACAGCGTCCGTTATCAATGGTTCACTAAGTTCCGTGCCTAACAAAGCCCAAGTGCCGCAGCTCAAGTAAGCGAACGATTCACTTGTGGCCGGAACGCCAGCAACGGCCGAAGCGGTGTCGTGACTGCCCACCGCAACGACAGGCAGTTCGCTCAAGCCGATTTCAGCGGCAACATCTGACTTCAGTCGGCTGATCACAGTGCCCGGATCGATGAGAGGCGGTAGAACCGAAACTGGTAGGCCCATGCAACCGGCCAGCTCCTTGCTCCAGTTTCGGCTCCGAGGATCGTAGAGCTGCGTCGTGCTCGCATTGGTGCGTTCGCACGCCATTCGGCCGGTCAACCAGTAGTTGATGGTATCAGCAATCATCAGGAAACAACCTGCTCGATTAACGATACCCGGATCATGGTGCAGATCGGCGTGCCATTGATAGAGCGTATTGATCGGCATAAATTGAACCCCCGTTCTTCCAAAGATAAACTGGCGGCCTAACGACTCACAAACTTCGTTCATCGCCCTCACATTTCGCGTATCGCGATAACAGTATGGTTGTCTCATGAGTTCGCCGTCTCTATCAAGCCACGCGTAATCGACTCCCCAAGAATCGACGCCGATACTGCAGATAGCGGATCCGTAACTCTGAGCCGCCTTGCGCAAGCCCACTTTGATCTCATTCCAGATGAGATGGAGATCCCATAACAAACTCCCATCCTCCTCGATCGCTGGCGACTCAAAACGGTGGACTTGTTCCAAGTTGATCATACGGTCGTCATAGACCACTGCCATCACGCGACCGCTGCCGGCCCCCAAATCAATGGCGAGGAAGACTCTCATCTTCTACTGAGTGCCAGACAACAAATAGGCTAACAAATCGAGAATCTCGTCGGCGTTCATGGCATTGATCAGCGCTGGCGGCATCGGCGATATCCCTGAACGTTCGATCGATTGGATCTCGTTCGCGGGAATATCCACAGTGTGCGTGGGGTCATAGGGATCAACCACGAGACGGGTGATCTCGATGGCCTCCTGGACGACGCGCCCGCTATGCTGCTTCCCGCTCTTGGTGGTAACCGTTTGGTAGGCGAACTTGTCCGAGAGTACCGCATTGTACGTTTCGGGAGTGACTGAGAAAAAATCTTCAACGACTGTGGTATGGCGTGAAGAAAAATTAAATTTCAGGGTTCTTGGTTGTGCGGTAGTATCACTTATCGCTGCTCCACTTGCAGACAAAGCCATCTGCCCAAACACCCAAAGCGATGAGAACACTATAAAACCGAGATTTCCCATTTGAGGTTGCCTTTCTGTTAGAAGCCATTTCAAAACCTCTTCCAGTGAGGCGGGGCGTTTTCAAAAACCCCTTAAACAGAGGGTTGGGGGAAGAGGTCAACGCATCAAGGCGGGGTTTTGAAACCACCTCTAATTCTGCCATGACGAGCGTTTTGGGCAAGCAAAATCGTCCGATAGCGGACTCAATCCTACGCTGACAGAGGGTTTCAGTCGGCCCTTGGCAGAGATTCTCGGCATTGTTTTGCTTTTCTGCGGACAGTCGGTTATGCTTCTCCCTATTCCACCCGGTTTGGCGCGGCGAACGGTTCAGCCCTGTAACTGGACGATCATTGTGCGGCATCCATAACCCGGCGTCAAGCGGAGGCGCTGAATCCTCTCCAGGATAGCTGCAAAGAGCTTCTTGGACAGAGCGACCTCGGCGAGTTGGAAGGTGATGTATTTGGAGTGCTTCACGACCTTCGCTCCGATCTTGACAACCTTCTCCCGCAATGTGGTCAGAGACCAGTGCTCGATTTTTCTCGGCAAGGCCAATTGCCGCATAAAGTTTCCCAGGGTGTAGGCCAGTGCGAATAACTGAAGCCGGATCTCGTTGTCGCGCCCGAGGCATAGGGCGTCCAGTTGGCGAGACGCATTACCGGTTGCGTGAAGGTATCGAGCGTTTCCTGATTACGGACATTAACAACCCGGCCGGTAGCGCCAAGGCCCAGAGCAACCTGCCCGTGACGTGGGACTACTGCGCTGCCAAGACCCGTGTTGAGATTGGCTGGAATGTCCAGTCGTCGGGAGCCCCAATGCTGTTCAACCACTTACCCGGCGGCTCGAACGTGCTTTATCTGGACGGTCACGTCGAGTTCCAGAAGTACCCTGGCGGTAGCTGGCCAGCACATCCGGCAGCTGCATACGCCATTGGCATCGCTGGGAGCAACTAAAATGATTGTCATGAAAAAGCAAGGTTTTATAGGAAAGCAGTTCGCAATTTCAGTTGTTCTTGGGCGATGTTACCGTTCGAAACGGTGACAATTATTCGCAGCGACCCTGTTGGTCGCTGTGGGGAAGTGTAAGGATAGCGTTAATTATAAGAAGTGCATTAGTATGAAGAAGAAACGATATTTACTGTGTAGGGCGGTGACCTGTTTGGCACTGCTGCTGGCTAAGGCTGGCGCGAACGCGCAGGTATTTGACGCCATAAATACAGGTATCGGCAGCCAGTACCTCGAAACGGCGTCTCGTAGGGCGCTCAAAGGTTAAACATCCGAAGTCCACAGAGCTTTTCTCAAAGACAATTTGGATCTACTGTTCAGTTGATTCCGACTCCAAATGGTCCTGTGTCGAAATGGGACGATTGGCATCAATTTTCGTCTTTGAATCAAGCAGTTTCCTTTCAGCAAGGTTAGTGATTTCGTCCTGATCGCCACGACTCAATTCCTCCCAGCGCTGGACAAGCTCCCGAAGGATATCTGGGGTTCTTACCCGTTGCACGCCAGTTGCACGCGATTTTTGAGAAGTTGTGTGGGGGTTCCGAGCAGATTCGTCGGGTTCGTCTTCCGCATCAGGTTGGCATGAAAGGTTTTGTGGGGTTTCTGAGTCGGATTCGCCGTGCTTCTGATCTGTTGCGAATCGGGTTCGATTCCCGCCGCCTCCACCAGAGGATAGATTCATTTGGGTTCGATACGCACCAATGGTATCAGCCGTACAGGGCCTAGCAATCCCGAGGTCTTAATGGGCCAATTTGCGGCGTCAAATTTTTTGTACGCAACGCTCACAATGTTCGCATCCTTCATGAGTCTCCACGCGTCGGATCCTTGGTCGAGAGCGCGTATGCGATTCGTGGTCAAGTTGGTGATTTCCACTTCCATGTGGTTTTCGCCCAGCTTGAGGAATGTTCCGGACAGGGTCTGAAAGGGCAATGAGAATAGCGTACCCACGTCGGTGCCGTTGATGCGTACCCGCGCGCTCTCGCGCACATCGCCGAGATCGAGCAACCATTCATCGCCCGTGGCATCGTCCAATGTAAAGACCGTGGAATAGCGCGCTGTTCCCGAGAAACTTTCTACTTTCTTATCGGCTGCTTCCGTCCAGGAAGTCAACGCATTCGTACTGAACGGCGCGGGCAATGCCGGCCCCCCTTCAATAAATTTGACGTTCCAGCGCGTCTTGATTTCGACCGAATTTCCCGCAGGCCGGTAGTATTCCCAGGAAGGGCCAGATGCGGGTTTCGTCGAGGTGTAAAGGATAGTGGATTCTCCAGATTCCAATTGCAGGTATACGCTAGAACGCCTTCCATTGGCCTTTACGGCCAATGAACCTGATCGCCCCGTAAGGGGATCGTGGCGGCGCGCGGAAACCAGCGGTTTCGCGATGGGTGTCCAGCCGTCCCATGTATGTGCTGTCTGATTGACGATGAAGTAATAGTATCCTCCGTCCACCTCGCGGCGAATATATTGTAGGCCGCCGTCGGCCATGGTTTCACGTTCCACGCCCACCCGCGTCAATGCATCTGCGATATCGATCTCGGCCTTTGTCCCGGCATCGCTCAGGCGCCGTTGTTCCGCCTGAAGCATATCGAGGCCCAATTGGGCTTGCGCTAAACCGGGCACCTCAGCAGGAAACGCGGTGTCAAACAGAATCGTGGCGCCCTGTTCCGCAAGATCGGCTAACTTCCGCAGGGTATCCACAGGAATGTATTCACACGCCGGTATGACGATAGCTTGGTATGCGCCACCCTTGGCCTGCAATTTTCCCTCCCGGAAATCAATATCTTCCAGAAGCATGTCGGAGATGAAATCGATGGAGAAGCCCTTGTCCACCAGTTCCTGGGCGAGCGTGCCATAGCGCTGCTCCGTGAGCCAAACGGGGTTATGTACTTTGAAGGCTGTGGTCATTCCGCTGGGCTCCATCCAGAGATCGTGAACCGGCCAATAGACCAGCACGTCATTGGCTGGCGCGCCGGCCTGCAATATGGATTGGCAGCGGGTCACGTACGCGTTGAGGGCGGGAAAATCGCGCCAGATGGAATTGCGCCAGTCGAATTTGGTGGCCGCATAGAAGAACCACCCCGGCCAGGGCGCGTCTTTCGGAGAATAGGCGGTGCCGTGATAAAAGATGTGATTGATTCCAGTCAGAAAAAATTGATCCAGCTCCAGTTTTACGTTGGCCAGCGACGTGTGCCAATTTTCGCGCAACCACGTGCAACTTTCGGAGGAAACCAGTTGCCGCCCCGGCTCGTGGGCGACGTGCGCGGCCGACGAGGCTAACCTGCAGAACAGCGGATTCGAATCGCCCTTCCGCGCGAAGGCTGGGTCGCGCCGAAATCCCTGGACGGCGTATTCGGGCGAGCCGAACATTTCCGTTTCAGGGATATCGCACTCGGCATAAACATCCAATATGTTAGCTCCCGATCCGTGGGCTTCGTTCCTCGTCAGCATGCCGCGTTCGCGGGACCAATCCGTCCAGACCTTCATACTCTCAAAATGCAATTCGGACAGGGTGAGCCGGTAATCATATTTCAACCGGCCTTGCCGCTCCGTGTGCTCATCCTTGGAGAAGAACTCGTCCAAATGGTCGGCCAGGTCATACCCGCGCCGCGCCTTAAACGTGTCCAACAAGTTAGCGGTCCAGGTCGCTAGGTACTCGAAGGAATCGTGATACTGCGCGCGCGGCTGGGTGGCTCCCGACGTGTTGAAGGCTTCGTCAAAACGCTCGAGGTAGTAGCGCATGGCATCGGGCGAATAGGGATCCAGCATGGTGCCTTCGCCACCCGGGGCCGCGCGTTTCACCATACGGACTTGCTCCACATTAACCTGTTTGCTCTCTGCATCATAGCGGGCGACGACGTTGCCCTGCTCCAGCGATAGATCCGGTCCGCCGAAGCACCAGCCCGTACCGGTCGTCATGTCCACGTTCAACCCGAGGGTGTCCGCCTTCTTGACGATGTAGTCCAGTTGTTCCATCCATTGAGGCGACAAGAACTCGATATATCGTTCCTCATAGCCATTTGCGCCATAGATTGGGACAATATGAGCCGTGCCAATCCCGGACTCCTTCAGTTTACCGAGGTTCCAGTCGATATTGTCCTCGTCAAACGCGCTTCCCGGACACCACCAATAGGTGCCAGGCCGATGCTGCCGCTCGATGGTAACGGGCCACTCGCCGTCATTAATTGAAGCTGCCTGTTCGGCGTAGGCAGGGGCTGCGCTCAGTAGTGCAGACATCGCCAACACAATTGCAATCAATTTCACATGCATGACTACGGGACTCCTTTTTTAAGTTGTTCTTAGTTCTTCGGATTTGGGAGTAGTTTTCTTTTTCGACAGGAATCTGGGAAAAACAGTCCAAACGTGTCCGGTTTGGAAAATAAAGAAATAACGTCCAAGAAAAATATCGACTTAAAAGACCTTGATTCGGAGCAGGTTAGGGCGCTTTTGGCTGAGGTTGTCCGTAAATGTCCTGACGCAGAAATGGTGCCCGGGGGGATTCGAACCCCCACGTCCTTACGGACAACGGATTTTAAGTCCGCAGCGTCTATCATTCCGCCATCCAGGCTAAAGCATTGGCTAGGCCCATGAAAAGCTCCAGGTCTTTCTCATAGGCGCCCAGCTTTGGGTGCCAAATGCTGATCGTTTTTTGTTGTAAAATATTGCTTGCCAAAAGATTATCGTCGACGACGAACACGATGACTTCCCCTGGACATTCCTCAATATTATTGGCAACTGCGATAAACAGTTAACCTTACAATTTGAATCACCCATGGAGTCTGATAATTACCGCCTTTATAACAAGCGCTTCTTCGATGCACAAGCTTCTGAAAGCTACCAGTCAGCCTTGGCCGTGCTGCCCTTTCTGGTAAAGCAGATTCAACCTCGACGCGTCATCGACTTCGGGTGTGGCGTTGGCACCTGGCTCAAGGCTTGCCTGGAATGCGGTGTGCCGGAAGTCCTTGGCGTTGAGGGTCCTTGGGTAGACGAAGAGAAACTGCTTATTCCGCGTGAGCATTTTCTTGTCCACGACTTGCGTCAGGAGTTCACACAGGACGAAAGCGCCGATCTGGCCATCAGTCTCGAAGTTGGTGAACATCTCCCCGAGGCATCCGCCGAGGCACTGGTGCGCAGTCTGACCCGGCTGGCTCCGGTTGTGCTCTTTTCTGCCGCCGTACCCGCGCAGACTGGTACGGGACATATCAATGAACAATGGCCCGATTATTGGCGGAAACTCTTTACCCAACACCAATTCGTCTGTCTGGACATCATGCGTCCCCGCTTTTGGAACGACGCCCGTGTCGGCTCGTGGTATCGGCAGAACATGTTTCTCTACATCCGAGAGGAACACCTTGCCAAGCAGCCCCGGTTGCAGGACCTAATGGAAGAAAGCCGTCCTGACTGGCTGTATCCTGCCATCCACCCTGAAATGTACCAGAAGCAGGTGCTGCAAATCGAAATCCTCTCCGATCCCGCCAACGCCCCGCTCCGACGGCTGCTACCGGCTCTGCCCCGAAAGCTCTTGCGTTTGCCCCACAAGCTCTATCGTTACTTCACCCGACGCGGCGAATTTAGCCAATGATGATATGGCCATAATCGACGCGTTTCCGTGATTTTATCTGGTGCCCAGGGGGGGACTCGAACCCCCACGTCCTTACGGACAACGGATTTTAAGTCCGCAGCGTCTACCATTCCGCCACCCGGGCCTGGTTGGAAAGGAAGGTTTGAGGGCGAGCATAGGCCCGAGCCGTTCGCAGAGGCAATATTAATCAATGTCCCGGATAGGTACGCCTGAAATATTGACGTTTTCCCAAGTGATTCCGTCGGTAAACTGTGTGTGTACTCTCTCTCCGGCGCGTTTTACAGTAATGTTGCGGAAGTGGATGTTCTGGATGGGAGTGTGCTCTATGCCTTCCATGCTGATGGCCGTTTCGAGAGTCTCCTCGCAGGTGATGTTTTCGAACCACATATCGCGAAACGTCGGGGCATACGGATGTTTTTCCGGATCGTAATTTACATTCTTGTAATCGGTCTCCATGCGCACCAGTTGGTCGCAGGTCCCCACTTCGATATCTCGAAAATAGATTTTTTCAACCACTCCACCGCGGTCCGCGTTGGACTTCGCATTGAAAACATACATTTGCGCATTAGCCGCGCCGAACCGGCAGTCGTAAACAAAGATATTGCGCACGCCGCCTGACATGTCGCTGCCGGTGGAGACTCCGTTGTGCTCACCATTGAAAACGCAGTTGCGAATGATGACGTTCTCAGTGGGGCGTCCTCCGTTTTCCGGCCAACCTTCCCGTGCCCGTCCTGATTTCAGTCCTATGGCGTCGTCGTAGTTGTGAAAGGTGCAGCCCTCGATCAGCACGTCGCGGCAGGAGTCCGGGTCGATACCATCGTCGTTGCGAACTGGCGGCGGCATCCCGGATTGGATGGTCACATTCCGAATAGTTATGTTTTCACAGAAGGTGGGATGAATCGTGCGCTCCAAAGGCATTCTTGTGGTGATCCCTTCTATAAGAATGTTTTTGCAGTGGTAAAACTCGATGGTTCCAGCCGCGAGGTGATGCCCCGGGCCAAAGACACGTTCCTCCAACGGCGTCATGTCCAATGGCATCTGGTAAAGAATTACCCTGTCGCCGGCGTGCAGTTTTTTGCCATACCAATCGGCCCAGAGCTTGTCGGTCTGTCCGTCGATTGTGCCCTTGCCGGTAATGGCGATATTTTCTTTTCCCCAGGCGTAGATCAGTGGTGAGTAATTGTAACACCAAACGCCTTCCCAACGCACAAGGACACACCCTTTTACCTTCGGGTCCCCTACGAGGTAAAAATCCGGGTTCGCTCCAAAACGCAAGGTGGACCCTTCCTCCAGGTGAAGGTTGATGTTACTTTCCAAATGAAGAGGCCCGTTGAGCAGATAATCCCCGGACGGCACCACGATGCGCCCGCCTCCCGCCTCATGGCATGCCCGAATCGCCGCGCGAAATGCCTTTACGCTGTCCTCTTTGCCATCCGGCGCGGCGCCGAAGTCGAGGACATTGAAATCGCGGTCCGGAAATGTCGGTGGTCGAATGCGGGCCAGAATCTCCGGAACCATTGCCCAGGCTTCATCCAAATTCGATGCCCGGTTAGTTGATTCCCCGCACAACGTACTAAACGCCGCAATAAGAATTAACGCCGGAAACATTGTTCGGTGGATATTGTGGATCGAGTTTGTCATTAAAACAGCAATTCTTTTAGTTGGGCGACTCCTTCGAACCCTACGGTTAGCGCCAAATAGATGACGCCGGCGTAAAGCAGCACAGCCAGAACTCCGAGCGCGCAGGCGGCGCCGGCAACGAGGCCGTCATCTTCGGTAAGTCCGGCGCCGATCAGGAATATGACCATGGCAGGAGCGGTATTGGTAAGGGGAATCGGCAAAATCATCAATGCGGACATCAGTAGAACAAGCGTGCCCATAAATGGAAGGCCGAGGCGTCCGCCAATCCATGACCACCGGGGTCGGATCAAGTGTTCAATTTTTCCAAATATTTTCGCCCCGCCACGGATAACTTTTTCAGAAAGGGATCGCTTGATAGACACCCGCCGGGCTCGTGCGGGCAACCATGGAGACTGTTGGCCCATAATCATTTGAATACCGAGAATACTGAGAATGATGCCGAATGGGGTGCTGTAACCGGGGGCTGGAACGGGCAGTGCGCTGGGCAACGACATCACGACCAACAGCAGGCCAAATCCCTTGTCGCCAACCCGGTCGAATACTTCCCCGATACAGAGGTTTTCGGTGTCTCTGGTTTCGAGCAGTCGATTAAGGCTCTGTGAAAGGCTTTCCTGGGGCATGGGTATATTCCGTCTTGCAAATTCAAACGCGCCTGGCCATTCTTTAACTCCCAAAGCGTTTGTGGGGGGATTTCTATGACTTGCGCGCAACAAAATCAAGAAAACTGGACCTGAGTGATTTCGGAGGAGACAAATATAGGGGTCTGTTGCCCAAACCAGTATGGAGTTGCTGGAAGCAAGTTTGGTCTTGAACAAGGCGGCTTCGAGATAGGAATGCCAGAGGGCATTTCATCTCGAAGCGAACGCCGTTCAAGGTCCAAAATCGCACCAGCCCAAAGGGTTGCGGCTGCGTGGGCTTCTCGCCGCGTTGCTCATGCCGGTAAAGCCTGCATGGATTCACCGGCATGAGCAGCCTTGCGCAGAAGACCCACGGAGCTCGCAACAACTCTCATCCTGATTTGGGTAACAGACCCCTAGGGTTTCTTGGGGGAACTTTCGATCCCGTGCACATGGGTCATTTGCTGGCCGCCCAGGATGCCTGCGAGTTGATGAACCTGGACCGCCTGTATTTTATTCCGGCCGCGCAAAATCCGCTGAAGTCGCAGACGCCGCTCGCTCCGGCAGAGGATCGCCTGGCAATGCTTGAATTGGTCATCGCGAGCAACCCTCGTTTCGGGTTACTGGACATCGAGATCAGTTCCGGCGACACGAGCTACACGGTGGACACTGTGGAGACCTTGCGCGATGAATTTGCGGGACACAGTCTCTATTGGGTCATCGGTACCGACCAGGTTTCGGACCTTCCACGCTGGCACCGAATTGCGGAATTGGCGCGCATGGTAGAATTTATTTGTATAGAGCGGCCCGGATACAAGCTGCCCGCGTCGCTTGGAATTTCCGGTTTGCGCCTGTATCCGCTTACCGGTCATCTCAAAGATGCGGATTCATCCGGAATCCGGGAACGGTTGGGCAAGGGTTTGCCGGTGGACTTGTTGTTGCCCCCCGAGGTCTCACGCTACATTTCGAAAAAGAAGTTATATAAATAGTTGAAAGAACTGCACGAATCGGTGGTATCAGTCACAATCCTGCAGCAGGTAAAAGCCTGCTGCCAGGCGCTCGAAGACAAGAAGGCAGAGAACGTCAAGGTCCTTTACCTTGGAGAGAAATCGTCGATTACCGACTATTTCATTATCGCAACGGGCAACTCGAATCCGCACCTCAAGGCCATGCGTTTAGCTATCGAAGAATCCCTCGATAACTTGAGCCTCGATATTTTCGGCATCGATGCAGAACCGCACAGCGGGTGGTTGGTCGTAGACGCCTACGATTTTATGGTGCACCTTTTCCTTCCGGAAATGCGGGACAACTATCGGCTGGAATCCCTATGGAAAGATGCCGAGGATGTGTCGCTCAGTTAAAGTATTTTGACCAAGTATTGCAACCATTTCCAGCCAAGACAGTTGACAGATTAATGAGCCCTGGCCGCGTAGAGTTTGTCGATCTTGCGCAACCGTCTGGATATATCGCGGGCGATGTTGAGTATGAGGATAGAAAATTGTTCCGGGGACTTCTTGTATAGGCGGTAGATATCTTTCCTGGACAAAGCGTAGAGCGTCGTCGGTTCCTTAACCGCCCTGACCGATGCGGACCGAGGCGCTGCCTCGATGATGCACATTTCACCAAAAAAATCACGTTCCTCCAATTGATCCAGCACGGTTTCGTCGTCCCTTCCCAAGTTAATAACGACTTCCACCGCACCATCGGTGATTATATAAAGGGTATCTCCGTGTGAATCCTCGGAGACCACAACGTCGCCGAGAGAATGATCCTGAACACGAACGCCTTCAGTGAGCGTTAGCAATGCCTCGTCGGTGAGGCCCGTTAAAAATGGTACACGGCGCAGTGTTTCAAGAGAATCGATGGATTCAAAGTAACAGTTACATTGAAAAAATCAAAACATTTAGGCAATAGACCAATTTCCGCTGTGGATTTCAGAACTTATAGCCGAAGGCCAGGAGAACTCTTTTTTGTGATTTGCCCACTCCCGTGGCGACATTGTTGTCGAAATCGATTTCCCAGCGTATATCCGCATGTAATGCTTTGGAAAGACGGGCTTCAATTTTGGATAAAAAGTCTATTGTGAAAAGGCGTGTGTCGCCCGGATCTACGGAAAATACGGTTTCTTCATAAAAGGTAAATTTATCACTGATTTTGAATTGAAAATCCTGGAACAGCGTAGTCAAAAGAACCCATCCTTTATCCACGCTTGAAATTTGCTGGTATTGACCCGTGAATGATGGCGTTATGGACCCTTGCATCTTCTCATTGTCCAGGTATTTCCAGCCGATGCCGATGCTTTGTTCGAACTCGCCGTCAATATTCTTGATCAGATCTTTGAGGTAGCGGGAGTTGGTTTGAATAAAGAAGCGTTCGGACCGGGTGTATCTGTATCGCAATTCAGCCTCATAACGATCACTGTTTTTGCGATTCTCTCCGTCATCATCCTTCTGGGAACCATAGGTGTAGCGCGCCTTGATTCTGTAGCGGGACTTATTGCGCTCGTAAGTTGAAATAAAGCGCATCGTAATATCCACCTTGTCGCGCTCTCCGCTCTGCAACCCGAATCCGGCCTTGAGGTCGGAATCCCACTTGTTCAGGGGACGATGGTCGACCAAAAAAGCAATACCCGGGATGCGAAACAGTGAGCTTTTCTTCGAAGTTTTTTTGGTTTCGGCGGATTTTGCTTCCGTTTTTACTGGCGTCTCAACATCTTTGCTCAGCTTGCTTTGATGATCGATACTCGTCTCGGTTGCGGCCTGATCTTCATCCTCGGTAACGGCAGGCATTTCCGCCCTCGTAATCTGTGAAACCTTGGAAGCATCAATTTCCATATCACCGAGAAGGTCCGAATGGAAAAAGATTTTACCCATTTCCTCTTTCGAGATCTTTCCGGTCAACCGGTCGCCGTTGTTAAATACAATCGTATCCGCCCGGGCAAAGCATACCAAACTTACCCAGACCATCGTTCCTAGAATTTTCCAATACATTATATTTTTCATTTCGTGAATTTACCACCAGTCAACAATTCCTATTTTTTCATATTGTCAAATCCAGACGAAGTCCCACGCATGCGGGACGAAGTCTGGCGGAGAGGGCGGGATTCGAACCCGCGGTACCCTTTCGAGTACACGGCATTTCCAGTGCCGCCCGATCGGCCGCTCTGGCACCTCTCCGAAGACATACAGTAATGGGTATCTGTATTTGTGGGGTCAATTTTAAACGAGTTTGGTCTGGCCGGCCTGCCGCGGCCGGAAATCCCGGACAACTGGCTTGCCTTTGAATTCAGAAGGCATAAGTTTCCCCAGATTTGCTTGTTTTAGAATAATTATTGATGGACGACCTAAAGAACCGATTGAACCGAAATCATGGCCGCAGTTTCCTCCAAACCCAGGGCTTTTGTAATTAAAAAGGGTCTGGACTTGCCCATAGCCGGAGAACCCGAACAAACCATCGAGGAAGCCCTCGAGGTCAAATCGGTGGCTGTGGTCGGTCTGGATTACGTGGGCCTTAAGCCTACAATGGCCGTGCAAGAGGGTGAAACGGTCAAGCTCGGCCAGCTTCTTTTCGATGATAAAAAAACACTTGGGGTTCGCTACACCTCTCCAGCCAGCGGCCGGGTAACGGCTATCAACCGTGGCGAAAAACGGATGCTGCAATCGGTTGTCATTTCTCTGGATGGTGATGAGGAAGAAACATTTGCATCATATTCCGAGGCGGAGATAGCGAGTTTATCCAACGCCCAGGTAAAAGAAAATTTGCTGGCCTCCGGCCTTTGGACTGCGCTCCGAACCAGGCCGTTTGGCAAATTACCCGAGCCCGAATCCACTCCACATGCCATCTTTGTCAATGCCATGGACACCGAACCGCTGGCAGTCCGGCCGCATCTGGTCATAAGAGGTCGGGAAACGGATTTTATTAACGGATTAAAAGCTGTCTCGAAGCTCACCGATGGCAAGGTCTACCTTTGTCACGGACCTGGTGAGGCTTTACCCGGGGCTGATTTGGGTTTTGTTACCGCCGCGCAATTCAGCGGTCCTCATCCGGCTGGGCTGGTTGGCACCCATATCCATTTTCTTGATTCGGTTGGATCGAAAAAAACTGTCTGGTACCTCAATTACCAGGACCTGATGGCCGTTGGCTCACTCTTTTTGACGGGTCGTCTTTCGGTGGAGCGGATTATTTCCCTGGCCGGTCCGGGCGTGAATCGGCCGCGGCTTCTGCGCACCAGGTTGGGTGCCTGCACGGACGACCTGGTTGCCGGCGAATTGATCGACGGGGAAATCCGTGTGATCTCCGGGTCGGTTTTATCCGGCCGCAAGGCTTCCGGCCCATTCTCATTTCTTGGACGGTATCACATGCAGGTTTCAGCGCTAGCGGAAGGCCGGGAACGAGTGTTTCTGGAATGGCAGCTCCCGGGCTTCAATAAATTTTCGATAATACCCGCATTTATATCGAATTATTTGCCACGTAAAAAGTTCTCCCTCACTACTTCTCAGGAAGGTCAAAAAAGGGCCATGGTTCCGATCGGCATGTATGAAAAAGTCATGCCGCTCGACATCAACCCGACATTTTTGCTCAGGGCGCTGCTGATGGGAGACACCGATCAGGCGCAGGCCCTGGGTTGCCTTGAACTGGACGAAGAAGATTTGGCCTTATGCACTTTTGTTTGCCCCGGCAAGAACGAGTATGGCCTGTTCCTGCGACGAAACCTCACCCAGATAGAAATTGAAGGTTGATGAAACTGTTAAGAAATTTACTCGATGGTCTGCATCCCCATTTCGACAAGGGTGGGAAGTTAGAAAAGCTATATCCGCTTTACGAGGCAATAGACACCTTCCTCTACAGCCCAGGGGAGGTCACAGCGAGCGCTTCCCATGTCCGCGACGGCATGGATTTAAAACGGATGATGATCATGGTAGTCGTCGCCCTGGGTCCCTGCATCCTGATGGCGATGTTTAACACCGGCTATCAGTCTAACCTTTATATCGAACAAATGGCCATGGCCGGGGTTGCAGGCTGGCGCGGAGAATTTATCGAAATGTTGGGAGTGGGCTATGATCCCCAAAGCATCATCGCAAATTTTATCCACGGCGCCCTGTATTTTGTCCCCGTCTTTTTAGTCTGCAATATAGTGGGAGGGATTTGGGAAGTACTTTTCGCAACAATTCGCAAACACGAGGTAAACGAGGGATTTCTGGTTACGGGCATGCTTTTTCCCCTCACTCTGCCTCCGACTATTCCGCTCTGGCAGGTGGCGGTGGGAATCAGCTTCGGGGTGGTAATCGGTAAGGAAATTTTCGGCGGGACCGGTAATAATTTCCTGAATCCCGCCCTCACTGCACGGGCATTCCTATACTTTGCCTACCCTGTGCAAATGTCAGGCAATGCTGTTTGGACGGCGGTGGACGGGTTTACCGGAGCCACTCCTTTGGGCCTTGTTGCGGCAGATGGCATGGATGCGCTCACGTCTTCCGGTATGACTTGGGGTCAGGCTTTTATGGGCAATATCCAAGGCTCCATGGGTGAAACCTCCACGTTGGCGTGTTTGTTTGGTGCGGCGATCCTTATTATTACCGGGGTGGGTTCGTGGCGGATTATGCTCAGCGTGCTTGTGGGCGCCCTGGCTCTCTCGAGTCTTCTATATGGCATTGGCAGCGACACGAATCCAATGTTTGGAATGAGTCCCTTGTGGCATCTGGCGGTCGGCGGTTTCGCCTTCGGTCTGGTGTTCATGGCAACAGACCCGGTTTCGGCATCAATGACCGAAACGGGTCAATGGTTTTATGGATTTCTGATCGGTTCATTGGCTATACTCATCCGGGTCATAAACCCCGCCTTTCCTGAAGGAATGATGCTGGCAATTCTTTTCGGAAACGTCTTTGCCCCCATCATCGATCAACTGGTGCTAAAAGCCAACATCAAGAGGAGGATGCTGCGCGATGCCCAATGATACCGTAAGAAAAACTTTGGCTGTTGCGGCTGCGGTATCGGTGGTGTGTTCGATCCTGGTATCAAGCGCCGCCGTGTTGCTTAGGTCCAACCAGGAGAAGAACAAGGAACTCGACATGAAGAAAAATATCCTCATGTCTGCCGGCCTCATACAGGAGGGCAAGTCAGTAGAGGAACTTTTTGAGAAAATTGAGATAAAAGTGGTTGATCTTGCTACTGGAGAATTCAATGAGAATATCGATCCCAACACCTTCGACCAACGCAAGGCCGCCAAAAGCGAAGCTGACGGCCTGGCTATTGACAGAAAAGATGATCTCGCCACTATTAAAAGGCGCTCCAAAAACGCCCTGGTTTACCTGGCCCGCAATGAGCAAGGAAGGTTACAACAAGTGATTATCCCAGTCCATGGAATGGGACTTTGGTCCACCATGTATGGTTTCATGGCATTGGATGCCGACACCACTACCATAAAAGGATTTGCCTTTTATCAGCATGGCGAGACTCCGGGTCTGGGCGGCGAAATCGATAATCCACAATGGAAAGCCCAGTGGATCGGAAAAAAGGCTTTCGATTCTGACTGGAAACCCCGCATAGAAGTGATTAAAGGCAAAGTGCGCCCCGGCAGCCCTGATGCTCATTATCAGATAGACGGTCTCTCGGGCGCGACAATTACCTCTCGTGGAGTGAAAGATTTGCTTAGATATTGGCTGGGAGATAGCGGCTTCGGGCCGTTCCTGTCTAAAGTCCGCGCAGAGGAAGGAGGTCAAGATGAGTGAAAAGCCTTCAAAGGTTCTACTCAACCCGCTGTTCAACAACAATCCCATTTCCCTGCAGGTGCTGGGAATATGTTCGGCCCTGGCCATTACCGCCAAACTTGAAACAGTTTTTGTGATGGCGCTTGCGGTGATTTTCGTGTGTTCGTTTGCCAACGCCACGGTCAGCCTCATCCGCAACCATATTCCCACCAACATCCGAATTATCGTCCAGATGACGATTATCGCTTCGCTGGTGATCGTCGTGGACCAGATACTCAAGGCCTACGCCTACGATATCAGTAAGCAACTCTCGATTTTTGTCGGACTGATAATCACCAATTGCATCATTATGGGTAGGGCTGAAGCCTTTGCCATGAAAGAGCCGGTGGGGTTAAGTTTTCTGGACGGCATAGGCAACGGCATCGGTTACAGCCTGATACTCGTTGTAGTTGGAGTGTTTCGGGAGTTGTTCGGAAGCGGAAAATTATTAGGGGTTGTGATTTTGCCCCTTTCAACAGAAGGAGGGTGGTATGAATCCAACGGCTTGATGCTGTTGCCGCCCAGCGCATTTTTCATCATCGGCCTTTATATCTGGGTTTTGAGATCTTGGAAAACGGATCAATTGGAAGAGAGTTAATCAGCAATGCTAGAAGTCTATCTCAGTATTTTTCTCAAGTCGGTCTTTGTCGAGAACATGGCCCTGGCCTTCTTCCTGGGCATGTGCACCTTCCTTGCCGTTTCCAAGAAGGTCGATACGGCAATCGGCCTGGGCATCGCCGTAATCATCGTCCAGACCATAACGGTTCCGGCAAATAATCTCATCTACCAGCATTTGCTCAAGGAGGGTGCGCTTTCCTGGGCGGGTCTCGTGGATATAGACCTGACCTTTCTAGGGCTTATCTGTTACATCGGCGTTATCGCCGCGATGGTTCAAATCCTGGAAATGACTTTAGATAAATTTTTCACGGCCCTGTATAACGCATTGGGGATTTTCCTGCCCCTGATCACGGTCAATTGCGCCATTTTGGGTGGCTCACTGTTCATGGTGGAACGGGACTACAATTTTCCCGAAAGCGTGGTTTACGGTTTCGGCTCCGGGTTTGGTTGGGCGCTGGCGATTGCCGCCCTTGCGGGAATCCGGGAGAAGCTCAAATATAGTAATATTCCACTCGGGTTGCGGGGGCTCGGGATTACCTTCATCGTGGTCGGTTTGATGTCGCTGGCCTTTATGGCCTTTTCGGGTATCCAACTTTAACAAGTCAAAGAGAGCGTTCGACCTATGTTGTTTGAGATATTCCTCGGTGTCACAATGTTTACCGCGGTCGTGCTAGCCTTGGTAGGGATTATCCTCGTTGCCAGGGCAAACCTGGTGCAAGTAGGCAATGTTAACATCCTCATCAACGATGATCCGGACAAGGCCATAACCGTTCCGATAGGAGGAAAACTCCTGTCCGTTCTGGCTGGTAACAAGATTTTTGTTTCATCTGCTTGCGGAGGGGGAGGAACCTGTGGTCAATGCACGGTAAAGATTTTCGAGGGGGGAGGGGATATCCTCCCGACTGAACTTTCTTATGTTTCCAAAAAAGAAGCCCGTGAGGGTATGAGGTTGTCCTGCCAGGTAGCGGTCAAGCAGGACATGAAAATCGAGGTTCCGGCAGAGGTCTTTTCGGTCAAGAAGTGGCATTGCAAGGTCCGCTCGAACAATGACGTGGCCACTTTCATCAGAGAGCTTGTCCTTGAGCTGCCCGAGGGAGAGAATGTGGATTTCCGTGCCGGCGGTTTTATCCAGATCGAATCCCCGCCCTATGAAGTCGATTTCAAGGACTTCGATATCGCGGATGAATACCGGCCGGACTGGGACAAATTTAATATTTGGCGATATACATCAAAAGTTAACGAACCGGTATCCAGGGCCTTTTCAATGGCCAACTATCCGGAGGAAAGGGGCATCATCATGCTAAATATCCGCATCGCCACGCCCCCGCCTCGAGCGCCCGATGGAATTCCGCCCGGGAAAATGTCCTCTTACACCTACGGCTTGAAGCCCGGAGATGATGTGACGATTTCCGGACCGTTCGGGGAATTCTTTGCAAAGGAAACCGATGCGGAAATGATTTTCGTCGGCGGTGGAGCGGGAATGGCTCCCATGCGCTCACATTTATTCGACCAACTAAAGCGCTTGAACACGAAACGAAAAATTTCCTTCTGGTATGGCGCGCGCAGTCTCAAAGAAATGTTTTACGTGGAAGATTACGACACGCTTCAAAATGAATGTGACAACTTTTCCTGGAAAGTGGCATTGTCGGAAGCGCTTCCCGAAGATAACTGGACGGGGTTTACCGGGTTTATTCACCAGGTACTTTACGATGAGTATCTGAAGGACCATCCCGCGCCGGAAGATTGCGAGTATTATATCTGCGGTCCGCCCATGATGAATTCCGCGGTTATCAATATGCTCGAAGACCTCGGGGTGGAAGAACAAAATATATTATTCGACGATTTCGGCGGTTGAGCGATTTTCACATGCCGGTATTCCCCAAGCTTTCCACGTTCGGATTCGCTCTGCTCATTTTTGCGTGCCTGGCGGTCAGTTGTTCGAAATCTAAAGCCCCAGCGGGTTTCGAAGGTCCCCTGACCCTATCGGGCAGGACGATGGGGACTTATTACAGGATAAAGCTGGCGGAACTCCCGCCCCCGCTCCGGCAGGATGATCTAAAATCCGAAATCGAGAGGATTTTGCAAGAAGTCAACCGGCAGATGTCCACCTACATTCCCGAGTCGGAACTCTCCCGTTTTAACCGGTATGAAAATGATGACTGGTTTACCGTCTCTCAGGAAATCGCCCTGGTGGTTGAGGAAGGACTTCGCATCCACCAACTTACCGAGGGAGCCTTCGACATTACCATCGGGCCCCTGGTGAACCTCTGGGGATTTGGTCCGAAAGGAGAGCAGGGAGAAGTTCCTAACCCGGAGGACATTAAGGAAGCATTGGCCAGAGTGGGATCGAGGCACCTGCAAGTGCGTCTTTCTCCGCCTGCATTGAAAAAAAGCCGGAACGACCTTTACATAGACTTGTCTGGTATTGCCAAGGGGTTTGCGGTGGATGAACTGGCCCGGCACCTTGATTCCGTCGGAATTACCGGCTACATGGTCGATATTGGTGGAGAATTAAAAACCCGTGGCCGAAAAAAAGACGGTTCACCCTGGAAAATTGCCGTGGAAAGCCCTATAGTAGATGGCAAAGAGATTCAGAAGATTGTTTTGCTTCATGACAGCGCAATGGCTACTTCAGGAGATTACCGTAATTATTTTGAAAAAGATGGACAGAGGTATTCACATGAGATCGATCCAGCTACCGGTCGGCCCATCCGCCACAATCTCGCCTCAGTTACAGTTGTGGACTATTCGTGCATGCGGGCCGACGCTCTGGCTACAGCCCTTCTTGTGCTCGGTCCGGATAAGGGATTTGAGCTGGCACAACGCGAAAAATTGGCTACACTTTTCCTGATAAAAGAAAGAAGCTTGTTTGTCGAAAAAATGACTACCGAATTTATGAACATATTGAATACTCAAAACATTAAGGCAAATTAGATGAAGTTATTTTTAATTACATTGGCAGTATTCGGGATTGTTATACTGGTCATGGCCGTCGGTGTTATTTTCGGCCGGCGCTGTATTCGTGGAAGTTGCGGGGGCGCTGACAGTTGCGAATGTCTTGACGAATCTCGCAAGGAAAACGATTTAGACCCCCTGTCCACCAAAGATGCTACCAGCTCCTCTTGATTAGCTGACAGTATCCAAAAGCGGTAAAGATCGTATGAGTCAAAAATCATTCATGGTCGACCATCTGGCCGTCCAGATTTATACCTCCAGAGACGAATTGGGCCGGGCCGTCGCCCAAGACCTGAGTGACCACATGCTATCCCTTATGGAGTCCCAGGATGAAGTTCGCATCATATTCGCCTGCGCTCCCTCCCAGGATGAATTTACAGCCGCCTTGTCCGATCCCGATGGACCAGCTTCAAAAATCGACTGGTCAAAAGTCGTCGCTTTTCACATGGACGATTATGTCGGCCTGTCCGGCGACCACCCGGAGAGCTTTCGCCGCTATATGCAAGACCACTTGCTCTCCAATGTCAGCGTAAAAACCTTTCACGGCATTGAGTCCGACGCGCCGGATGTCGAGGCCGAATGCGCCCGTTATGAAGCATTATTGCGAGAAAAACCTGTCGACGTCGTATGCCTGGGCATAGGCGAAAACGGCCACATCGCTTTCAACGACCCACCCGCGGATTTCAACGATCCAAAGCTGGTCAAGGTTATCGAACTTGATCAGGCCTGCCGCCAACAGCAGGTAAATGACGGTTGTTTCCCAGATCTTGAATCCGTGCCCCCTCAGGCCATTACCCTGACCGTTCCCGCTATGACCATGTGCAAAATAATTTTCGGCATCGTTCCCGGAGTCCGCAAGGCCGAGTCAGTCCTGGCCACATTGACCGGCCCTATAACACCGGACTGCCCGGCATCGATATTGCGCGAGCATCCGAACGCCAAAGTTTACCTCGAACCCGGATCTGCCAGGCTGGTGGCTGGAGTTCTGGAGAAAGGTCTTTAGTCTTTGGTCGTGAGGAGTGGATGATGGAGAATGGGCAGTAGTTAAAGGTCAATGGGGATTGGGGTGAGGATGAGGAAGATTATGAGGATGAGAGGGGATGTGGAAACTTTTGAACCCTTCAGAAGGCAGTGGGCAATATATTCTGAGTGTTTGATTGCGCTGTTTTTTTATACGGCGCCGTATGCCACCATGGCGTCGGCTACTTTTACGAATCCGGCGATGTTGGCGCCCTTAACATAATTGACATGGTAGTTACCTTCGTCGCCATAAGTTACGCACTTACCGTGAATGTCCGTCATAATCTGTTTGAGTCGCTCATCCACCTCCTCGCGACTCCAGGAAAGACGCAGAGCATTCTGGCTTTGCTCGAGGCCGGACACGGCTACGCCGCCGGCATTTGCGGCTTTAGCGGGACCGAATAATATTTTGGCATCCAGGAAGGCGTGAGCGCCATCGAGTTCGGTTGGCATATTAGCGCCTTCACAAACTGCCAAGACTCCGTTTTTCAACAACGTTTTTGCTTCTTCTAAATTGATTTCATTTTGAGTTGCGCAGGGTAACGCGACTTCACAAGGGACATTCCAGGGTCTTTTACCTGAATGGAACTCGGCTTTATTAAACTTTTCAGCGTATTCTGAAATTCGACCGTGGCGTACTCCCTTTAAATCTTTAACATACTCCAGCTTTTCAGCGTCTATCCCATCCGGGTCATAGATATAACCGGAAGAATCAGACAACGTGACCACTTTCGCTCCTAATTCCGTCGCTTTCTCAACAGCATAAGTGGCGACATTTCCCGATCCTGATACGGTACAAGTCTTTCCATCGATACTTTCATCTCGATTTTGAAACATGTGCTCGCAGAAATAAACGCAGCCATATCCGGTTGCTTCGGTCCGCACAGAACTTCCACCGAATGAGAGTCCTTTGCCCGTCAAAATTCCGGTGAATCGGTTTTGAAGGCGTTTATACTGACCGAAAAGGAAACTAATCTCTCGACTGCCTACTCCGATATCGCCTGCCGGAACGTCCGTGTCTTCGCCGATATGGCGGTGGAGTTCCGTCATCAGAGAATAACAAAAACGCATGACTTCGTTGGTGCTTTTCCCTTTCGGATTGAAATTGGAGCCACCTTTACCTCCACCCATAGGAAGACCGGTCAAGCTGTTCTTAAAGGTTTGCTCGAAACCGAGAAATTTGAGAATACTGAGCGTAACCGACGGATGGAAACGAAGACCGCCCTTGTATGGTCCGATTGAGTTGTTGAATTGGACGCGCCACGCACGGTTGGCTCGAAAGTTACCTTTGTCGTCTTCCCAAGTGACTCGAAAAATGATAATCCGATCGGGCTCTGTCATCCTTTCAAGTATTTGAGCTTTAATATACTCCGGATGGTCCAATACGTAAGGCATTATTGTCTCGGTAACCTCTCGTACAGACTGGTGGAATTCAATCTCACCGGGATTTCGTTTAATAAGACCGTTCATGAATTTTTCGACTTCCGGTTTAGCTTCCATGGTAATATTTCCCTTATTAATGCTAGTTGTGGACGTGTATTATTTGGCGTGTTGTGGAAAATATAGTCGCAACCCTATTGCGTTATTCCTTCATAGTTCGGGTGAACGAAGGATGAGCATTTTTTTGTTTTGCATATCGTGCATAGTGTAAGGGATCCCGCCGGTGCCTAGGCCCGATACTTTAAGACCGGCAAACGGCATCCAATCGACACGAAAAGCGGTATGGTCATTCACCATGACTGCTGAAGCATTTATCCGTGAAAAAACTCGCATGGAAAGGTCGATGTTTTTCGTGAATACAGCAGCTTGAAAGGAAAAGGGGAGGGCGTTTGCCCGTTCGATTGCTTCGTCAATTTCCTTGTAGGGATAGACGCATATTACGGGCCCGAAAATCTCCTGGTTGCTGACTTTAGAGGTGTCCGGAGGATTAAATAAAACGGTGCAGGCATAACAGGAATCTGTAACTCGTTTTCCACCGCAGACTAGTTCGGCTCCGTTTTCGACGGCTTCAATTACCCATGATTCCACGCGATCAATTTCAGAGGGGCGGATCAAAGGGCCAACTTCCGTATCAGGTGCGGTGGGATCGCCGATCTTTATCGATTGGGCGGCTTGATTGAGGCGATCTGTAATCTCGCGGGCGATAGATTCATGGGCGTAAATTCGCTGTACCGACACACAAACCTGACCTGCATGATAGAAACCTCCCTTGATAAGCAACGGGATTGCTTCCTCGATATTAGTGTCTTCAGCCAAAATTACTGGAGCGGCGCCCCCGTGTTCCAGAGCGCACCGTGTGCCCGGCGCTAATTTTGATCGTAAAGACCAGCCGACTTTAGCGCTTCCAATAAATGAGAAAAAAGCCACCCGGGAATCGGTCACCAATTCGGTTGCCGCTTTTAAATCATCGGTAACGAAAAGTTGGCACCATGCCTTGGGTAGTCCGGCTTCACGCAGTATCTCTACAAACCGGATACATGAAAGAGGTGTATCTTCCGCTGGTTTCACTATAACCGGACAACCGACCGCAACGGCAGGACCGACTTGGTGAACGATCAAGTTCAAAGGATGGTTGAAGGCGCTAATCGCGACGACCACTCCTATAGGTTCATGGCGGGTTACCGCGAATCGACCGGATGATGCCGCATTAAGATTCATAGGTATTTCTTCGCCGCTTTGAGTTCGCAAGTGCTCGATACATTCCTTTACGCCATCGATTGCACGGGCTACTTCAACGCGAGAATCCACCAGTGGTTTACCCCCTTCCCGGGCTGCCTCCAAAGCCAAAGAATCTGCCTGTCCAGTCATAATTTGAGCCGTTTTCTCAAGAATTTCTATCCGTCGTTCTTTAGGCAGCCACCGATCGCGGTCCCGAAACAGCGCGTCTGCCGTATCCAAGGCAATACTCACAGCTTTTGTCCGACCTGTTTCGACAGCCGCAATCGTGCTATCGTCGAACGGAGCGTGGACTATCAACGGTTCACCTTCCGGATCCGCGCCGGGAATCATCATTGGAAAGGTTTTCATGTGGCCGCGATGGGTTTTGAACGGAATCAAACGAGCTTACTCTTTTCCTTAATTTCACGATTCAAAATGCGATCGTTGTCGGAATAGTCGACCGGCACGTCTATCAAATCAACACTGTCGCTTTCGAGGCACTTTTTCATCAAAGGCAACAGTTCATCTGCGCTTGTCACGCGGTGTCCGGCGGCGCCATAACTCTCCGCATACTTTACGAAGTCGGGATTACCGAATTCGAGCCCGAAATCCTTGAATCCCAAATTTATCTGCTTCCACCGAATCATTCCATAGGAACTGTCATTCAGAATTAAAATCGTGATATTCATTTTCAGTCGGACAGCGGTTTCCAGCTCCTGTGAATTCATCATGAACCCTCCATCTCCACAGATTGCCATGACTTTTTTTTCGGGGAAGACGAATCGGGCGCCCATCGCGGAAGGCAACCCCGCTCCCATCGTAGCCAGCGCGTTATCCAGGAGCACGGTATTGGGACATCGCGCTTTATAATTACGGGCAAACCATATCTTATAGATGCCGTTATCCAATGTGATTATTCCGTCGTCCGGCATAACTTTACGGACATCCGCAACCAGTCGTTGGGGATAAACTGGAAAACGATCGTCTTCAGCGCCTTCCTGAACATGATTTTCCATGGCCTCGCCGACACTACGGAAGTATGAAAAATCCCAAGTTTTCTGGGGCTCGAGCCTGTCATTCAGTTCCCAAATGCTATTGGAGATATCACCAATTAGCTCCACTTGCGGAAAGTAGACCGGGTCCACACCAGCAGTTCTGAAGTTAATATGTATGACTGTAATGCCCCCTTCTTGCATGAAGAAAGGCGGCTTTTCCACGACGTCGTGTCCTACGTTCAGAATGAGGTCTGCTTTATCAATGGCCCGGTGCAAAAAGTCATTGGCGGATAACGCTGCATTTCCCAGGAAGAGAGAATGGTCCTCATTTATGACGCCCTTGCCCATCTGGGTCGTAATGAAAGGAATGCCTTGCTTATCGACGAATTCGCTGAGCACTTTTGATGTCAGTTTTCGATTTGCGCCGGCACCCACCAAAATAAGGGGACTGCATGCATTCTTCAGCAGCTCAACCGCTCTGCAAATTGCCTTTTCTTCAGGGACCGGCCGTCTCATTTCACTTTTCGAAATGGGCCGGGCATCGGTTTCCTCCCCGGCGATATCTTCCGGCAGTTCCAGGTGGACGGCGCCCGGTCGTTCTTCTTCGGCTAAACGAAACGCCTCGCGAACGCGTGATGGAATATTGTCTCCACTGACTATCTGGCTGGTGTATTTCGTCAAAGGCCTCATCATGTCGACAACATCCAGGATCTGGAATTGGCCTTGTTTGCTATGCTTGATGGGTTTCTGGCCAGTTATCATCATCATGGGCATGGCTCCGAGTTGAGCATACGCGGCTGCTGTGACAAAGTTCGTGGCGCCCGGGCCTAAAGTTGATAAGCAAACTCCTGCTTTTCCAGTCAGGCGGCCGTAGGTGGCGGCCATGAAACCGGCAGCCTGTTCATGCCGGGTGAGAATAAGACGGATCGACGATTTTCTGAGCGATTCGAGCAGGTCCAAATTTTCTTCACCCGGTATGCCAAACACATACTCGACTCCCTCATTCTCTAATGCCTCAACAAAAAGGTCGGATGCTTTCATTAATTTTCGCTCTCCTATAATTGTCAGAATGGTCTTAATACGAAGTATTCTGCTCGGTTAAATCGCTGATTTTTGAACGGATCGACTCAAAGGAGCACATTTATTCTTGACCCGTTGGTCGATTATTTTTCCCTTTCCTTTCATAAAAACCTTGGCTGCTAATTTCTAGCTTTTAGTGCGGAGCGGTTGTATTTCTTCATTATCTGTTGGAGGCGATCGTGAGGGATGGCGGCTGCGTGGTGGTCGTCCCGGCCGGTCATTGCTTCGGCGGCAATCAGTGCATTGATAATGGCTTCTTCGGTGGCTTGAACGGTCGCCTCTAAAATGGGATTTAGTGAGTCGTTGTTTAACATTTGCATTGAGGAGATGGATGGCGAATCCGATGCCTTTGGGACGGCAGTGGAAAAGGCGATAAACAGATCGCCGGAACCGTTGCCGGAAGTGCCGCCGGTCCTGGCCATACCGAGTGAGGCGCGTCGTGCGAGTCTTTTTAATTGATGGGGCAGGAGGGGGGCGTCGGTGGCTATTACGATTATAATCGAACCAGTTCGTCCAACAGAAATGTCGGGAGTCACTGAATCGGTGATGTTTTCCTGCATCTCGAGGCCAACCGGGACGCCGCTCACCATGAGTTGATGGCGCCTCCCGAAATTGGCCTGCACCAGGACTCCGACCGTGTAGAAACCATGAACATCTTTCAGCTTCCGGGAGGAGGTTCCGATGCCTCCCTTGAACCCGTAACAGATCATGCCGGTGCCGCCGCCGACGTTTCCCTCCGCAACAGGGCCCGTCGCGGCGTTTTCCAAGGCATGGAAAACATGCTCGGCTTTCACGTGGAAGCCATTGATGTCATTAAGGTAACCATCCCATGTTTCCGCCACTACCGGCAACGACCACCAGAAGCCGGTGTTGTCTGGTCCGGCCTTTTGTACTCGCCAGGAGATAACGGCTTGGTGAACAGAGCCAATGTTGTGCGTATTGGTGATCATCACCGGACCCTCCAGAAATCCCGATTCTTCCACCCAGGCAATCCCCGTCATTTCACCGTTGCCGTTAAAGGAAAAAGCGCTGGCCGGGACGGACGTGTGCAAGGTTTTTCCTCCCAGGGGAAGAATGGCCGTGACGCCTGTGCGCACCGGACCCTCACCCGTTATTAAAGGCCCATGGCCAGAAATAAGTGTGGTGTGGCCCACGGCGACCCCCGCAACGTCGGTAATCGCGTTTAAAGGGCCTGGAAGGCCTCTAAAAGGTATGCCCAGGTCGCGTGCGCGCGGTTTAGCCAGAGCGCAGTCAAGCGTTGCTGCGAAGAGCAGGAGAAACACCGGCCATAGGGTTTTTTGCATTAGAGCTATAACTCAATTCTGGTATGGGAAACAGACCCAACTGGGCCGAAGGACTTCTCATCGATTTCAAAAAAAAAGTCAACGGCCGGGCATTTTCTCCCACTTGCGGCTGTCGGCCGGGAAGTTTATTGCAGCCTGCCGGGATACAAATGCCAGATATTGGGGAACCGGCGGCCATGATTGCTTTCTTATCAAATTAGGGGTTTTCCCGACGAGGGATTGCACAATAACGGAAATTTTGTATCCTTATTTTTTGTTTGGTAAATTGTATCATCGAGACCGGCCATGAATGGCGCAAAGTATAGTTTTCCAAGAAGATTTGGAATTCTTTTCGCCCTGTTGGCAATTTCCGGAGCCTGCGGCTATCTCTTGCTTCAGCATTTCGCATCGAATCCTGAAGAAACACGGATCGATCCTGATATACAGAAAGGCCGCAAGATTGCCGATACCTCCGCGAGTCCGGATTCCATTCACTCGGACAACGTTTCGGGCGAAAGTTCGGATATAATTGGGGAGGCTTCCGCTGGAGCGGATTACTCCTCCAATTGGGAACATCCCGCATGGCCGGGCTCGCCGGTATTGGAGACGTTGGAAAGCGAACCGGGCCAATCCGGTGTTTTTAGGCGGGTGACCGTGGTAAGACCTCACGATCTGTCCTACCCGGTTCGCATAGAGGAAAAGATGCGGAGAGATCCGGTGACCCAACGGGAGGAAATCTTGAGGCATCTTGAGATGGTGGCCGACAGGGTTCTCGTAAAACTACATTCCGGCCATACTCGGGAGGAGCTGGATTCGGCGGTATCCGGGTTCGGGGGCCGATTGCTAACACGTGTTGGCGACGGAGATTTGTTCCTTGTGCAACTTCCAGATGCCGATGTTAAGAGCGTACCTGAAGCCCTTGACGCATTGATGGCAGACGGGCTTCTGATTGAATACGTCGAGCCTGATTACGTGTATCATGCTTTTATTACTCCCGACGACTCCCTTTTCGACAGCCAATGGAATCATAACAATACCGGACAGGATGGAGGTCTTGTCGATACCGACATCGACGCGCCTGAAGGATGGGATATTTTGAACGATGCATCCGGTGTCATTGTCGCGATCAATGACACTGGTGTGCTCTACACTCACGAAGACCTGGCCGGGAATATGTGGGTGAACCCCGGTGAAATTCCGGCTGACGGCATTGATAATGACGGCAACGGAATAATCGACGACATTCACGGTTTAAATGCAATTGACAATACCGGAAATCCACTGGACGACAATGGCCATGGCACACATGTTGCCGGCATCATAGGAGCAATCGGCAATAATGGGATTGGGGTCGCGGGAGTTGCCTGGAATGTGCAGCTTATGGCCCTGAAATTTCTTAGCGCGAGTGGCAGCGGTACTTTATCCGATATAATAAGATGCATCGATTATGCCCGTGTAAATGGCGCCGATATCATGAACAACAGTTGGGGTGGCGGGGGTTTCTCCAACAGTCTCAGGGACGCCATAGTGAGGGCGCGAGATGCGGGTATCATATTTGTTGCAGCAGCGGGAAACGAGGCTAACGATAATGATGTTAATCCCAGTTACCCCGCCAGCTACGACTTGGGAAATATCCTTTCAGTAGCCAGTTTGACACGCCGGAACGCGCTTTCCTCTTTCACCAATTTTGGTTCCTCGACTGTTGATCTGGCGGCCCCTGGTTCCGATATCCTTTCCACTTACAACGACTCCGACAGCAGTTATATAGCACTCTCCGGCACCTCCATGGCTACTCCCAACATAAGCGGCATACTGGCGCTGTTAAAAGCGCATTTCCCGGGCGTAAATTATCTCAGCTTGATTGACCGTATCCTGGCCGGCGCCGACTCGATAACAGATATGAAGGGTACTTCGGTTACCGGAGGGCGCGCCAACCTTCAACGATCTTTGTCTCTGGACGAAGTGCAAGAATTTCCACGCATAGTGCAGGGGCTTTCTGATCGCGGCGCGATCCTGGGTGATTCTGTTGCCTTCAGTGTTATCGCCACCGGAGGCGAGCCCCTCGCTTATAACTGGACCAAGGATGACCAGGTATTGCCCGGGGAGAACTCGGCCACCCTCAACCTCACCGAAATTTCCGCCGAGCAGGCCGGAATATACGAGGTGACAGTGAGCAACAGCGCGGGGTCAACAAGCAACAGAGCTTCACTTTTTATAGGGGCTCCATCGACTGCACTCAGGGAGGCGCTTGACGATCCAAGCATTAACTGGATAACCCTTGGAAATGCCGAGTGGACTGCCCAGACCTTAATCACCTCCGATGGAGTAGATGCCGGTGTCAGTGGTGCTATCGGCAACTTGCAGAAGTCCAGGCTGCAAACAACGGTTACCGGGCCCGGAGTGATTTCCTTCTTTTGGAAAGTATCCTCGGAGCGATTTTTCGATTTTCTTGATTTCTATATTGACGGTAAATTGCAAAATTTTATTCACGGAGAAACGCCCTGGGCTCCACAGACTTATGAGGTCGGGGCCGGAATACACATATTGGAATGGATATACGACAAAGACCTCTTCCTGGCTTTAGGAAATGATGCTGGCTACCTGGACCGCTTTTTATTCGAGGCCGATTCATTCACCCCGCCGACCATAACCCGGAACCCGGAAAGCGTTGTCATATTAGCCGGCGCCGACGTGACGTTCTCGGTGGAAGCAGAAGGCTCTCAGCCTTTGAGCTATCAGTGGGGAAAAAACGGAACACCCATCGGCGGAGCGACTCAATCCACCCTGGTTTTAACTAACGTAGGCGTCTCTGACGAAGGCGATTACACCGTCACCGTTAGCAATGTCGCGGGAACGGCGACCAGCGCCGCTGCCAGGCTGACCGTCTCCACTATAATAGATCCACCGCTGATCGTTATCCAGCCCCAGGATCTGATTGCGATCACCGGCTCCACCGCAGCTCTTACAGTGGTAGTGGAAGGTACCACGCCACTGCTATACTCTTGGTTTAAAGACAGCCAGATTCTGAAAGACACTAATGCCTCTTCGCTGGTATTTGATAACGTCGGTCAGCAGGATGAGGGGGATTACCTCGTCTTTATCAGGAATTCAGCCGGATCCGTTATCAGCGCAACCGCCAGCCTTTCGGTGGTCGAAGCTTTAATTGCTCCCATTATAACCCGCCAGCCGCAGAGCCTTGATGTCGTGCAGGGTATAACTGCTACTTTTACGGTAGTAGCGGGAGGAAATCCGCCGCTCAGTTACCAATGGTTCAAGGACGGCGCGGCCATCTCTGACCAGATTAATAGCTCATTGACGATAACATCAGCGCAGCCCGGAGATGCCGGTGTCTATACTGTAACGATTACAAACCCATTCGGCTCAACAGCCAGCGCTCCCGCATTTCTAACAGTAGAGGCATCAAGCAGTTCAATCAGTGAAGCCCTGGACAACCTTGAGCAGGCATGGTCCACCACCGGCAATGCTTTATGGTTTTTTCAAAACGCCGTTTCCCGTGATGGCGAGGATGCCTTGCAGAGCGGCGCTCTTACCGGCCTGCAATCGAGCGCGATTCATACAACTATTATTGGTGCCGGCCAAATCTCTTTTTATTGGAAAGTCTCAAGCGAGCAGAACTTGGATTTGCTCAATTTCTACATCAACGATATACTTATGGATAGTATATCCGGAATATTGGATTGGAGACTGGCCACCTTTGAAGTCAGCGAGGGTATCAATGATTTAAGATGGGAATACCAAAAAAATCTATCCCAATCCGCGGGCCAGGATGCCGGTTGGGTGGATTTGGTCGAGTTTGTTCCTTTCGACACCGAGAAACCTCGATTTACCATCCATCCCCAGGACCGGATAGGAATCGAGGGCGGAGCGGCTTCTTTTACGGTTGAGGTAGTTGGAGAAAACCCCATTTCCCTGCAATGGCAGAAGGACGGAATTGACCTGCCCGGTGCGACATCGGCTGTCCTGGAACTTGACGGTCTCGTCCCGGAGGATGCCGGAGAATACCGTGTGGTGGCATCCAATGGTTTCGGATCGACGACCGGTCGGGCAGGAGTATTAAGCGTATTCCAAAGCCTGTTCACTTTTCCCGATGCCTTGGATAACGAATCATTTACCTGGGATGTGGCGGGAGATGCGCCATGGTTTGGCCAAAGTGAAGTGACCATTGACGGTAGCGACGCCCTGCAGAGTGGTTCCGTCGGAAACCTGCAAATCTCGACTTTTTCCACCACCGTGAAAGGCCCGATGACACTCAGTTTTTGGTGGAAAGTGTCATCGGAAGAAGATTTTGATTTTCTCCAATTGCGGATGGATTCCGTACTCCTTGGTGAAATTTCAGGCGAACGGGCGTGGAGGCAGATTCTACTGACGGTGCCCGAAGGCGACCGTAAACTGGAATGGTCTTACGTGAAAGACTCCGCAATGTCCGCCGGCCAGGATGCCGGATGGATTGACCGGGTGAAAATCATTTCGGCCAACGGCTCCCCATTGATATTCGACCAGCCGGAAAGCTTGACCATCGCAGAAGGTGAAAACGCCATATTAACAGTTGAGGCTATCGGCTCAGATTTCTTAACATACGATTGGTTTATAGGTCAAAGCGGAGATACTTCCGACTTTCAGATAAACCCATTAAAAGGTACATTTTCGACCAATGTGTTGAGCGAGAGCGCATCCTATTGGGTTCGTGTCAGCAACTCCTTCGGGTTCGTCGACAGCCATACCGTCACCGTTACCGTTGACCCGCAGACCCCCCGATCCTCAGACGCCGTTATTGTTGGCGGATCCGGGTCTGTGCTGGGGCTTAATGTGGTCCATCCCATTGGCAATGTTTACGATCAGATATTAATGGCCGGTCAATCCGTAGCCGTCCAGGCCGACCCGGATCAAATTACTCGAGTTACATTTTTGGATGAAAACGACGACATCGTTATAGCCGAATTCGCGGGATCGGGGACACTGACCATTACCCTGGACCCGGCCACATTTGAGCCGCCGGCCCCACCGGTGAATTACAATCAGCCGAACGTCAATTATGTCAAAGGCCGGGCAAGCTTTCAGATTTTTGGAGCCACCCGGGATACCTGGTTCTCGGTATTTTCCCTTGGTGAACTGAACATTCCATTCCAGAACTCGAGTATTTTCCCGGCAAGCATTATTAAGAATAATGTTACCTCCGACGGCATTGCAGACGTGTCCTTTCTGGAATTTCGCGAGACTACGGAAATGGGCGGCATATTGGCCGGTAACGCCCTTTTTACCGCAGAAGACCAATTTGTCGGGATTATTGCGTCCGATGTAAATGTAGTTCATCTGGTGGCAATCGGGGACATAGATGCCAGGGATGATGCCATACCGCTGATTATTTTTCACTCCGAATCCGAATTCGGACAGCTGGTGATTACCGGTGGCGACATGAGGCAAACAAATGACTACCCCGTATTCTTGAGTGTGATTGGATCTGCCCCGGGATTTCAATCTATAAAAACGCAGGATGGTATCAGATCCAGTGGAACTTTAGTGCCGGAGAGACCAATCGAAGCCCGGTTCCAGAACGGATTGCAAGAAATTGATATACCGTTAGATCAATGAGGTGTAATTAGTTTTTGGTCCCTGGTTTTCGGTCGGGGAGAGTGGATAATGGTCAATGGGGAGTGGATAATGGCAGGGAATGATGGAGATGTTTTTTCTGTTGATTTATGCCTTGAGTTCAATAAATTTCCCAAAACCAATAACGTAATCTACCCTTATGAAAATATATCCCAAAACTACTCTGCACAGTTGGGCGATCCTTTATGTTGGCTTCCTGCCGTTTATTAACCAACCCTGCTTCGGCTCCGGTTATGCCATCGCCGAGCAAAGTGTTACCGGTCTGGGCAATGCTTTTTCGGGCGGGGCAGCTTCGGCCGAGGACGCCTCTACACTGTTTTATAATCCGGCCGGCCTGATTCGCGCGAATGGGCGCCAATTGGTGGGAGCTGTCCACCTTATCTTGCCGCAATCGAAGTTTTCAAACAACGGCTCGACCACCGCCGGTGCTTTTCCCACAGCAGGCGGCAACGGCGGAGATGTCGGTGAGACGGCCTTAGTGCCAAACTTTTATTATGCCCATCCAGCCGGCGACAACTTGGTGCTAGCCATAGGTATCTATGCCCCCTTTGGGCTGGTTACCGAATATGATGCCGACTGGGTAGGTCGCTACCACGCCATCAAATCCGATTTTAAAAGTATAAATATTAACCCCTCACTTGCATACCGTCTTTCGGATAAACTGACACTGGGGTTGGGATTCAGTGTTCAACACCTCGATGCAGAGTTGAGCAATGCCATCGATTTCGGACTTGTAGGTTTCAGTTTGGGCATTCCCGGGTTTGCTCCTAACGGTGTTGATGCCAAGATCACGCTAGCAGGCGACGATGTCGGTTATGGCTACAATATCGGTTTTCTGTATGAAATTAACGAGAACACTCGTTTTGGACTGCATTACCGCTCGCATATCAAACACACTCTTGATGGTAACGCCGACTTTGTGGATGTGCCTGCGCCTTTTACGGACACCTTTTTTGACCAACCGGCAACAGCCGATGTGACGACGCCGGAGACGGTATCGGTCAGCTTTTACCATGAGCCAAATGACGCCTGGGCGCTCATGGGGGATCTTACTTGGACCAAATGGGACCACTTCAGAGAGCTGGCAGTTGATTTCAGTAATATCGGCACGCCGGACTCGTCCAGTGTCGTAAACTAGGGCAACACGATCCGCTTATCCGTAGGCGCCAGTTATAACCTGAGCGAAAATATTAAACTGCGCACCGGCTTAGCGTATGACGAATCGCCAATCCCGGGTCCGGAAAACCGCACCCCGCGTATTCCGGGCGAAGATCGTATCTGGGTTGCCTTCGGTTTAAGCTTCTATGGGACCGAAAATATATTTTTCCACCTGGCTTATGTCCATATTTTCGTGGACGATCCTGTCATCGACAGAACCGATTCGCTCCAAAACCTCAAGGGCGTTTACGACGCCTCGGTGAATATCATCAGCGCCCAGGTTACATTCAAATTCTAAACCTATGGAGCTGTTCCCCAAAACGGGATGATCCCGTAGTGGCGGGGTCCCGCAACTGCGGGCTTGGCGACAGATTGATTTTAAGCATAGGTGGAAGGCCGGGTGGGCCGGTTAAGAAATCTCCATGCTAAACCTATAAGCGGATTTCCCGACTTATATATGTGTGATTTACAGGAATCGCATACGGGAGCGGCCGGTATATTCGGGCGCATTTTCCCTTTGTAAACCAAGCAACCTGTTGAGGTTGATGGCATGCCCGGCGTTAATTCTGGGCTTGGCCGGTTGTGAAACCATAGTGCCGGCAGCGCTCCCATCTTCCACGGTAAGCCTGGGTTCAGCCAGGATAGTGGCCCGCACCATTGTTGAAGGCGGGCAGGACCGTATTACCGGTATGGGGCATGGCGTATCCATGGCGCCGCTTTACGGAGAAAATACCAGGCTGGTCATAGCGCCTATAGATTTTCAAAAGCTGGAGAAGGGAATGATTGTTGCCTACGTCAATTATCAAGGCAAAAAGGTCGTGCATAAACTCGCTTTCAAGCAAGGGAAGGCATGGGTCGCGTACGGGCTCAACAACGATGCCTACGACCACCAACGGGTGACTTCCGACAATCTCCTGGGTGTGGTCTATGCGGTCATCAATTCAGCTCCAAGCGGCTGACAGAGAATTCCTTTCGGCCTGCTTTATGAAACCGTAAGCGGTTTAGGCCGCTTCGGTCAGTTCCTTGCGACGCTGCTTGCGGCGGCGCAGGATATCCAGGATGATGAGAGCGCTCAACAGCCCGGCTCCTATCATTGAGGAGGCCTCGGGTACTGGAACTACTTCTGATCCTATCAATAACGAACCATATGTGCCTGGGTCAAGACCTGCCGGATTTAAAAATTTGATCTGGGACAGTTGTGTGCCGTCTGGGGTAGCGGTAAAGATGAGCTGATCGGTGCCGCCGCCGCCTAAATTACCTGTCCAGCTATTAATCGTAAGATCGGTGGCGCCAGTCCAGGTTCCGGCGGAGGCAAAGGTCAGCACGCTGGTGCCCGAACCAAAGTCGATAATGGAGGTTGCGCTGAGATCCAGGACGCCCACAGTTTCACTTACACCGCCCGTATTAAAAGTTCCACTATTGAATGTAAGGGCTGCGCCGTCGTTAATTTGGTTTGCAGCTCCAAGGAGCAGAGTGCCGCCGTTGAGGGATATTGCAGTACCCGCAATGGCCGTGCCGCCGCTTGTATTTAGTGTAAGCGTGCCGGCATTGACTGTGGTTGCGCCGGTGTAAGTGTTGACGCCCGAAAAGGTGAGTGTGCCGGCACCGGATTTTGTGACTGCGCCTCCCGAGGAAATAATTCCCGATGCTGTGGTATTTCCAGTACCGGTAAATGTTTGTAATAACCCGCCGGTAGCGATGGCTCCGGAAATGCTGAAGGCGCTAGCCGAGTTCTGAGTATATATCGTAGCGTCCTGTGTTTGTAAATTTGTTGATATTACGTGACTGCCGTTAGTGACCGTAATGGCGGCGCTGCCGGTGGTGACATCGAATTTGAGGGTACCTGCTCCTGCCAGCGTGTAATTGAATGAGGAATTGTCGAATGTCAGAGCACCTATGGTCCTGGGGGCGTTGGGAAGAGAAATCGTTGCAGCAGCGGTGATGGCGCTTCCAAGAAGGACGGAGTCGTCGATCGCATTTGGGCCCTTATTTTGCCCCGGGGGATCGGGGGTCCAATTCGTGTCAGTACTCCAGGAACCGCCCGTAGAGATAAACCAGGAAAACTGCCCAAGGAGAACGGAGCCCTGGAAGGTCATAAATGCCATCACCAGGAAAAGTATCCTGAAATTGGCCGTTATCGATTTGTTCATGTGGTATTTCATATTTAGGAAAAAAAGTTTTTATCCTGGATTTATCAGATACAATTTATAGATAAAGGTCGGTATCGCAATACGATAATGTTTGTTAATCAGTAATTTACAAGTATTCTAAAAGATAATTAATACTTCTTTCGCACACATATATAATAGGTCAATTACTACCAAACTCAAGTGATTTGAATTTTTTTTACATTTAATTTACAGGGGAAACACCCTAGAGGCGCTAGTAATACAATTTACAATAATTTTTACATATCGGGCCGGTTTTTCCTCCTATGTAGTTACTAAGAGGGACATTATGGCCCATGCTTTTATGCCTCATTTATCGGGATTTCAAGGTCGGTTGGGCATGCGGATGGAGAATTTTCCTCGATTTGATAACCTTTCTAAGTATCAAGGATTTACTATTGTGCCATCCTGCTTGCCTGTTTACTGATTCCGGGGTTTGAAAATCCTTTTATGACACTTCCATGAAAAGGGAAGATTTTTGCACTTTGTTAGGCATCCGGTTTTTTACCGGAACGGTCCAGGATGCCCTTGCACGGGCCAGGGAGGGCGGGTTGACTGTGGCTCCTTCCGGTCCCCCGGCCTGGCCGATTTGCCGGGCGATCTTGCCTACCGGGAAGCCCTTGAGAATGCCGACCTGGTCCTGCCGGACAGCGGATTAATGGTTCTGGCCTGGCGCTTGCTAGGGAGAAAACGCTTGAAGCGGCTGTCCGGCCTGAAGTTTTTACAAGTGTTGCTGGGAGATGAACCGTTTAGAAGTTGCGGCAGTATGCTCTGGGTCATGCCGAGCGCCGTAGAAAGTGAGGCCAATCTGGCCTGGTTGCAGGGCGTGGGGATTAATCTCGAGCGGTCCGACTGCTATGTCGCGCCTGAATACGAGCTGGAGAGGGTAGAGGACCCCGAATTGAAGGCTATGGCTGAGCGCATGAGACCGCGATTTATCATCATCAACATCGGTGGCGGAGTGCAGGAGAAGCTAGGATACTACTTGATCCGAGGGCTCGATTACCGGCCCGCTATCATCTACACAGGCGCCGCCATCGCCTTCCTTACCGGCCGGCAGGCGGATATTCCGGCCTGGGCCGACCGGTTATACCTCGGCTGGCTTCTGCGCTGCTGGCGGGCTCCTCGCGAGTTTCTGCCCCGCTATTGGAAGGCCCGCCGCCTTTTTTTCCTGTTGTGGAAATACAGGGAGAAAAGCCCCCATTGACAATTGTTTTGAGCGATACCTGTCAGGTTTAATGGGCAACAGACCCTAATAGGCGGAGCGCGGGGGCACGAAGAGCTGGCATAGGGTCTTCAGGATGATGCCGATATCGAGCCAGATGGACCACATGCCGATGTATTCGAGGTCGAGCCGTATGCGCCCTTGGATATGCTCAATATCGGTAATTTCTCCCCGATAGCCCTTGTGCTGAGCCAGGCCGGTGATGCCCGGCTTAATGAAATGACGGGTGCGGTAAATGTCCACTAAGCGGGAAAATTCCTTGTCGTGCTGAATCAGATGAGGCCGAGGGCCTACTACGCTCATGCTTCCCAGCAGCACATTGAAAAATTGCGGGAACTCGTCGAGGCTCCTCCTGCGCATGAACTTTCCGAAGGGATAGATACGCTCATCATCAGGTTTGGCCTGGCGGGCTTGATCTGAGGAATCAGGCGGCGCCTGGTCCATAGTGCGAAACTTGATAATTTCGAAACGCCGGCCCTGTATCCCGGATCTTTCCTGCTTGTAAAAAAGCGGGCCGGGTGACTGCACCATTTGCTTCAATTTGACTACCAGGCAAAGCGGGGGAAGCATCAGCAAAACGACCGGCAGGGAGACGAAAATATCGAGTGCGCGCTTCTGTAAACGATTGACCGGATTTTCCAGGGGTTCGTCCCGGGTGGTGAAAAAGGTGTGTTTCCCCTCTGTAACCGCCTTTAGGGGGTGGTCGTAATATTCCTCCCAGGGGTTGTAGATCAGCAAACGGCAACCGGATCGCAGGCAGGTATCGGTCACGTGATTCACCCATTCCTTGGAATAACGGGTTTCCAGAAGCAGTACTTGATGCACCTGCTGCTCTCGGATTATATTTTCAAGCTGAGAGATTTCGCCGATAATGGGAATAAAAGGGTTTCGACTTTCGACTTCTTTATAGGTGATCAGCCCAAGTATATTGATCCCGATTGGTGACTGGTGATCAATCCAGTCTATCAACTTCGAGGTAGTCCGGCCGCTGCCCACTAGAACAGTGTTCATGGTGCTTTTCCCGCCGAAAACAAGCCGGGACAGCCAACCGAGCAGGTAACGGTTCAGAATTAGTAGTAACCACCAGGTGCTGATTATAAATGTTCCTAGAAATATGCGGCTGATCGCCTTGTCCTTGGTGGCGAACACGATACCAAAAAGCACCATCGTCAGGACAAATATGTCTGCGTTGGTCTGCCGAATCACCTCGACCATTTGAAATTATCGAGGTCCGCGTGGGATTGAACGTTTGAAGGCATTATAGCTGAAAATAGTGGCCGCCATGATGCCCATAATATATACGGGGAAGTTAATCTGGCCGTAATGCATTTTGCCGAAATATTCTACCGACACGAAGACCACCAATATGAACCAAAGCGGCAGCAACGCCAGCATCACAAGCATTTGCAGGGTCAATAGGCCATGTATCCGGTCTTTTATCATCTCAATGTCTTGTTCATCAACACTTCCCAAAGCCCCTTAAATTCAGGGATCCAGTAGTGTTTATTAGGTAATTGCCGAAAATAGGCAGTTGAAGTAAAAGAACAACCAAAATCAAAATCGTAGCAAAATAGGGCGTAAATGGATTTCAAATAAAATATTTTAATCAAAAGTTTCAAAAAAGATTGAAATCCAGAGGAATCCGTGCTATATTCCATTTTCCTTTTACATCCTGGAAACCTTATGACTGTGGTTAATTATAAACTTTCTGCCATCGAAACGGAAGTGATCGACATTTTTGTGCGAGGCACCCAATTGCTGGGCTTACCTCGGTCATTCGGAGAGATCTACGGGTTGCTGTTTATTTCTCCCGAGCCTCTATCGATGGACCAGATTACCGGCCGGCTCAACATCAGCATAGGGTCCGCAAGCCAGGGTTTAAAGGAATTGCGGGCATTTAAGGCCGTCAAGGCCATTTACCGATCCGGGGAACGCAAGGATTACTATGTGGCCGAGGCGGAATTCCGCAAACTGACGGCGGGCTTTTTCAAAGAAGAGGTATTTCCACACCTCGAAAGCGTCCGTGAGCGATTGCAGTCCTTGCAAATATTGTTAAATGATGAGCCTTCCGATAACGCCGGCCATCTCCAAGGCCGGATTGATAAACTGGAACGATGGCATAAACTGAGCTTTGACCTGATACCCAAGGTAATCAGTTTCATAAACTTTTAATCTCAATACTCCATGCCTTGAATACCCATCCGAAAATAGCCTGGTATTGTATCCAGTCCCAACCAAAGCGGGAGCGTATTTCCGCGGAGAGTATACGCAGCCGCATTGGAATCGAGGTATTCTGCCCGCGCATTACCTATTTGAAGCGCACCCGCCGGGGCAAGGTACGCTTTACCGAAGCCCTATTCCCCGGCTACCTATTTGCGCGCTGTGATATCAATGTTTCTTTACGGCACCTGTTATCTATGCGGGGGGTCAAGGCTCTTCTCCGCTACGGCACATACATCCCCACCGTCCCCGACAGCATTATCTCAGAGCTGCGAACAAAGCTTGGAGGAGAACATCGCGAAGTCGAACGCCCCGCTATTTCAGCAGGCAGCGAGGCGTGATCCTCGAAGGTCCTTTCAAAAACCTCACCGCCATCGTCAGTGGACAAGTCCCCGCCATGGAGCGCGTGCAACTCCTGCTAGATTTCCTGGGGCGAGAAGTAACCCTTGATATGCCGACACAATCCCTTTTAGCCAAAAAGCAGAAACCCAAGGCATTTATGGAAATTAAAGACTGATTATTCTGCCTGATCCTGGCCAAGGATCCAAGAAATATGTCCGCGGATTCAATCCCGGACAGCCCTGAGAAGATGCGAAAGTCTTGCACAAACCCGGCAATCGACCAAGGGCGGCAGCGTGGGTGGGAAGGAAGTCAGAATGCATAAGGATGAAATAGATTATGATTAAGAGGAAGTGGAAGAAGAAAGACAGAATTTTACACGGGAAAGCACCCGCCGTCGTCCTCCCGTCCCGCAACTGCGGGATCCCGCTATAGCGGGAGGACTATATCGGGCACGGGAAAAAAGGAAAAGATAGGATTTTGACATAAGACTAAGGACATAATACCAAAAGACTTTGTTCTTCCCATTTTTTATTTTTCTCTGTGATCTCTGATTCTCAGTGGTGAATTATTAAAAACTTTTGAACTTTTGAAAATCGAATATACGATACGTCCTATACGGGGCTGGCAACAGCTCGATTGGCGGGAAATATGGGATTATCGCGACCTTCTATTCTCGTTGGTGCGACGCGATTTTCTTTCCAAGTATAAACAGACCGTTCTCGGCCCATTATGGTATTTTTTCCAACCCCTGGCCATGACGGTAGTTTATACTCTCATATTCAGCCGGTTAGCTAAAATACCGACTGACGAGTTGCCGCCCATGCTGTTTTACCTGTGTGGTTTGCTGGGATGGAATTTTTTCAACCAGTGTTTCAACAATGTTTCAGCTACTTTTCACAATAACGCCGACCTATTTGGAAAGGTTTATTTTCCCCGCATAATTGTGCCTATTGCGATGTTCCTGACGAACCTGGTCTCCTTTGCCGTGCAATTATTCAGTTTTTTTCTCCTATTTATTTACTTCAAAGCTTTTTCACCTGTTGCAGACACTTTCGGCCTCTCCGCATCGATTGTTTTTTTGCCACTTATCATTTTGCAGATCGGTATTTTGGGAATTGGGGTCGGACTATGGATAACGGTCATGACCTTTAAGTATCGTGACCTTGTCCATACTATGCAGTTCTTGACCCAGGTGTTACTTTATGCCACACCGGTGATTTATCCACTTTCCAAGATTCCGTTAAACTGGCAGTGGGTATTTTACTTCAACCCAATGGCTCCAATTGTGGAGTCATTCCGCATCATGTTCCTGGGGCAGGGGACCTTCTCAGCCGCCATGGTACTCAGTTCAATTTCTGTTACTTTCATCGTGGCGTATAGCGGCCTGCTCATCTTCAACAAAGCGCAGAGGACATTTATCGATACGATTTGAGGAAAGGTTCGAAGGGGCAAAGGTTCAAGAGTTCAAGAGTTCTACTATTATCAGTATGTCTAGGTCGATTATTGATGTTAAAGGTTTGTCCAAGTCCTATCGTTTGGGGCAGATAGGCGCCACTACCTTGCGTGACGACGTGGACCGGTTATGGGGCCGGATTAAATCTTTAAGAAATCCCGGATCCAGATTGCTGGAGCCTCCAATTGATAAAGGTCTTTTCTGGGCCCTTAAGGATATATCGTTTACTGTGCAGAGGGGAGAGGTATTGGGGATAGTCGGCAAAAATGGCGCGGGCAAATCCACACTGCTCAAAATTCTCAGCCGGATTACCGAGCCAACAGTCGGAGAGGCGCACATGCGTGGCAGAGTGGCCTCTCTTCTCGAGGTGGGCACCGGCTTCCACCCCGATTTGAGCGGCCGGGAAAACATCTTTCTTAACGGCGCGCTGATGGGGCTTACCAAATCGGAAATTCGCAGCAAGTTTGATGAAATAGTCGCCTTTTCAGAGATCGGTAAATTCATAGATACTCCGGTAAAACGCTACTCGAGCGGTATGTATGTGAGGCTCGCTTTTGCAGTGGCCGCCCACCTGGAGCCCGAAATCCTGATCGTTGACGAGGTGCTGGCGGTCGGCGATGCCTCGTTTCAGAAAAAGTGCCTTGGCAAAATGAACGAGGTCTCGCATGAGAGTGGCCGCACGATCCTTTTCGTCAGTCACAACATGAATTCCGTGGAAAATATCTGCAACAAGTGCCTCTATCTGGAGAACGGACGGGTGAAAGAATTAAGTTCTGATGTAGAAGGAGTAATTGGAAAATATTTAACGGATTCTATTGGAGAAAATGTTTCAGTCCGTTGGGAAAACACGGACCGAGAATTTGAAAACCCCTGGTTTGCTCCGGTGAGTATTTCACTTTGCGACAAAAATGACCGGCCCCTCACTATGCCCGTGCGCAACGATAAGGAAATCTGGGTGCGGATAGAGGGCAAGGTGGAGAAACCCGACGACCATCTGCAGGTGGGCTACGGCATATCTCACACTAGCGGCCCTATGCTCTATTGGAGCACCAATTGCGATGGGCCGGAAAAAGACTGGCAGAATATGACACCGGGTACCTGGGTACTGCGCAGCAGCATCCCCACCCACTTTCTCAATGAAGGAGAATACCGCATCGACCTCTTTGTTGGTCTCTACCATCGTGAGTGGATTTGCGAGCCGGGTGTCCAGGGGCCGAACGTTTACCTGGATATAAAAGGCGGTCTTAGCGAATCCCCCTTCTGGGTCGCACAGCGTCCCGGTCTAATGGCACCCGCCATGTCTTGGGAAGTTTCAGCCTTATAATTAATACATTTTCGATGGCCAAAATTGATTAAAATGTTGCCGTATAAGAAACGGCTACAAATTCGGTCTCGTTTATCTAAAATTCAATGCGTCAAATTGAATCACCTATAGGAAGGGAACTATGTGCAACTAAATTTGTTTTTGTTGTAACGAGTATGTTCTAAGACAATAATGCCCAACTGGTTTATAAAGGTCGCCGAAATATCCCTGAGACTTGCGGGCCGATGCTTTCCCGGAGAAGTCCGGCGCGTTCATTTACTAGTCCATCTTTATGTCGCCGTTTGTCGTCTTTTCCTGCGAAGCGAACCTACTTTAAGGGGCATCATGCGCGTTTTTGCTGCGACCAAGCGAAATGTGTTTTTTGTTCAGGTTGGCTCCAACGACGGCATACGCGCCGATCCTTTGTATCCGTGGATCATCAAATACTGCTGGCGGGGCATCTTGATCGAACCAGTTCAATATTTGTTTGAAAAACTCAAACATAACTACCGGGATAGGGAAGGGTTAATATTTGAAAACGCTGCTATCGCGGAGACTGACGGCTGCAAGGCCTTTTATCGTCTCTCGGAAAAGGCTGCGAACCATCCGGATTTTGCGCAGGGCCTAGGTACTTTCGACAAAGAGGTGCTTTTCAAAAATTCCACACGTATTCCCGATATCGAAAAGCATCTGATCGTAGAAAACATTCCTTGCCTGAAATGGAATTCGTTCGTGAAGAAACACGGGATCGAGCGGATCGACCTCGTGCATATCGACGCCGAGGGCTACGATTATAAAATACTGCGGCAAATCGACTTTAAAGCTCTGCGGCCTCTCGTTGTCATGTTCGAGTACGAACATATGCCATCCGACAATTTACGCGTAATTCTTGCTCTACTCGAAAGCAACGGATACAGGACGTTTTTAGACGATTTCGACGTAATTGCGATATTTAGTGGCGTACGAAAAACCTGAATTCATCTGTCATGCCGATCATCGTAAAAAGGCCGTTTACTGTCAACGTGTTGGAGCAGGATAGGGCATTTTACAGTTGCTGGACCGAAGTCGTTTTGTCAGAACCAGAAACCATTACGCTTGAAAATGTTACAGCGAATGCTGACGGTATTCTGACCCGCGGGACGAGGATCATTCCTGAGTCCTTTCCCGATTATTGGGAATGCCTCGAGTGCAAATTGGAGTGGAACCGGCACACCCGACCAGTTAATCGTCTCAAGCATCTCGCCAAGACTAAACTCACGAGCAAAAAAGTTGTTTTTAGTGAACCTGCACTCTGTATAACGGAAGCGTGGCCGGACGATTATTGCCACCGGAATCATGTGCACGGCCTTTTCACCGTTCATGGCAATAGTGTTAAAAATGATGAGAAGCTAGGGTAGGCATGAAAACCACTGTTTGCACGTTGTTCGAAGGAAGTTTCCACTACGGTTTGGGTGCGTTGGTAAATTCGCTCCACCGCAATGATTTCATGGGAATGGTCTGGGCGGGATACAGGGGCAGTCTACCGTCTTGGGCGCAAAAGTCACAGAACAAGGATTCCTATACAGAACTTGCAGTGGCGCCGCAATTGACTATCCGCTTTGTCCCCTTGGACACTCCTCTGCACTTCGCCCATTACAAGCCAACCTGGATGCTGCAGATCATGGAAACGCTGGATCCCCAATGTGAGGCCCTATTTTATTTCGATCCGGATATAGTTATTAAATGCCGTTGGGAGTTTTTTGAAAAGTGGGTCACCTATGGTATCGCCCTGTGTCAGGATGTGAACTATTCCATGCCCAGCAATCATCCTATTCGCAAAAGCTGGGAATCGTTCGCCCGCGAGCGGGGTCACACGGTTCATCACACCATCGACGGATATTACAATAGCGGCTTTCTAGGTGTCAAAAGGCAATACCTTCTTGCCCTGGAGTTGTGGAAAAACCTCATAGACCAAGTGGAAAACGAGAGCGGTGATTTGCGGCAATGGAAATCACTGGATCGCACCCATCGTTTCTGGTCCGCTAACCAGGATACGCTCAATTTGTTGGCAATGCTTACCGAATTTCCATTATCCACAGTAGGTCCCGACGGTATGGACTTCATTCCCGGCGGCTACATTATGTCTCACGCCATCGGTTTGATAAAACCGTGGAATAAGAAGTATATACGCTGTGCGCTTGGGGGATTGCATCCTTCTATTGCGGAAAAAGAGTATTGGAAAAATGCAGAGACCCCACTCCGGATATATCCACCCCTGGTTTTATCGGGTTACCGGCTCCGGGTGCGCGTGGCCGCCGCAATCGGACGCGTTATTAAAAGAAGGTAACTTCCCTTTCCATTGAAAAATATACGTATTGAAGAAACCGAATTAAAGCTGAAGTAATCATGGGAACCGGTTCCTCAACTATCTGCACATTATTCGAAGGCACTTACCACCTCGGTCTGGGCGCACTGGTAAATTCGCTATACAATAACGGATTCCGTGGAATTATTTGCGTGGGCTTTCGCGGTGATTTGCCGCCCTGGGTTGAACCTGTCAGCGAGAGGGGGGACGAATTGGTTTTCAAGGTGGTGGATGGGCTTGAAATCCGTTTTCTGCGGCTTAATACAACGGTTCACCTGGCTAACTATAAACCAGACTTCATGCTCGATGTATGGGACTCATATTGTCCTGAATCGGAACAGCTATTTTACTTCGATCCGGATATCGTTATAAAATGCCGTTGGGAGTTTTTTGAAGACTGGGCTGAAAAGGGAATAGCGCTTTGCGAAGACATTAACTCGCCGGTGCCAGAGACACATCCCTTGCGGAAGGGATGGCAGGAACTTTTTGCCCGCCACGATATCGAGCTAAACTTTACGACCGATCTTTATCTCAATGGCGGGTTTGTGGGAGTGGCCCGGCGCAACCGGAGGTTCCTGGATGCATGGATCAAAGTTCAGGCAGTGGCGGAAAAGGAGCTTGGCGGCCTCGAACAGGCTTTATTCGATAAACCGGACCACACAACCTCCTTCGCTAAAATCGATCAGGACGCTTTGAATATAGCCACCGGTTTCGCCGGTGAGCCCTTGAGCCTGGTGGGCAAGGACGGCATAGACTTCATTAACGGCGGCTACATCATGTCTCACGCCATCGGTGCGATAAAACCGTGGAACAAGAGGTATATAAGCAGTGCGCTTGGGGGATCGGCCCCGACTGCACCCGAAAAGATGTTTTGGAAAAACGTGGAATCCCCACTGCGGATATATCCACCCGTGACATTGTCGTGGCACCGGTTTCGGGTGCGCATGGCCGCCGCAATCGGACGCTTTATTAGTAGAAGTTAACATCCGTTTACATTGAAAACCCTTTTTCATTCCTACGCCTTTGCGCCGATTCTATTGAAACGAGAAGAACATGTGAGCGGTTTCAGGGTCGGGCTGTCGCGGAGTGTTGCCTGGAACTATTTCAGAAAGTCCTGTCATGATTGCGGTCATCCATCCTACAGGTAATGCCAATCTGCGCGGAGTTTTAGCAGGGCTGCACGGCCGGGGTATGCTCTCCGGATTTTACACTGCGTTGGGTGTTTCCAACAGTGCCCCCTGGTTGCGGTGTCTACCGGGTCCAGTCCGCCGGCAGATTTTACGCCGCGGCTACAACCTGCCAACCGGGTTAATCCATACCCGTCCGAATTTGGAAATCAGGCGGTTGGTGAGCAGTTGTTTTTCGTTTGTCGGTTCCAATCGCCGACATCGGAATTCAATTGACCAAGTGTATTTCGATCTCGACCGCCACTTGGCCAGTCTCATCGCAAGTGGCCGGACCAAGAAGGGCACCCTCGCAGTATATGGTTACGAAGATGGTTGTCGTGACAGCTTTCGAGCTGCCCGAAAATTGGGCTGGAGCACTTTTTACGAACTGCCCATCGGATACTGGCGGGCGGCCCTGCGGATTGCGAAGGAAGAAGCCGAATTACAACCGCAATGGGCTTCCACCTGGCCGCTTTGGGACGAGCCGCCGGACAAGCTGGCCCGAAAGGACGAAGAACTTGCCCTTGCTGACCGCGTTTTGGTGCCGAGTACTTTCATCCAAGAAACCTTGAAAGAAGCGCCTTCGAGTCCAAAGAATGTTGAAATAATTCCATACGGAGCGCCCGCTTGTCGAAGCGTGGAGCCGGTTACTCGAATACCGGGAACTCCTCTGCGGGCGCTCTTTGTAGGGGGACTCAGCCAACGAAAGGGACTGTCCTACCTGTTTTCGGCAGTCGAGTCCCTGGGCGGGTCCGTGCGGCTCACTCTCATAGGGCGCAAACCGGTGGGCTGCAAAATTCTGGATGACCATCTCAAACGGTACAATTGGATTTCTCCGATGCCCCACGAACAATTGATAGATGAAATGAGCCGCCACGATGTGCTGGTATTACCTACGCTATTCGAGGGATTTGCGCTTGTTATTTTGGAAGCAATGTCTCAAGGATTGCCTGTAATTACAACTGACCATTCCGGCGCCGATATATTGACCGATGGAGGGAACGGGTTCTTGGTGCCGATCCGCTCGGCCGATGGCATAGCCGGGAAATTGTCATTACTTTACGAAAACCCGGACCTGTTAGAGGCCATGAAAGAAAAAGCAGTTGTTACGGCACGGCAGTTGACTTGGGAAAAGTATCAAAATCAGGTGGCGACTGTCCTGTGTGCGGCGCTGTCCGATAATTAAGATTAGATGTATCTGAGGCTTATCAGGAACCTGATCTGGTTGTATTTCTGGCTGCTGATTTTCGAAGGCGTTCTGCGAAAATGGGTATTTCCGCAGTATTCAAATATTCTGCTTGTCATCAGAGACCCGCTGGTGATTACAATTTATTTTTTCGCATTAGCCAGGGGTGTATTTCCCTACAATAAATATGTTCTGGCGACCTGCTTGATGGCCTTCTTTACCTTTGTTTTTTCCCTATTCAATCAAGATGTGAACCTGGTGGTGATGCTTTTCGGGTTAAAGGCGAACTTTCTGCATCTGCCGCTCGTTTTCCTGATACCGTCAGTTTTCGATCAGAGGGATGTCATAAAGATGGGCCGGTGGATATTACTTTTGTCTATTCCAATGACCTTTCTCATGGTGTTGCAATTTCGCGCCGATCCTGACGACATATTGAACTACGGGCCTGGAGCCGTTCCGGGCGCCCAGATAAGGGCCGCAATAGGCAAGATTCGCCCGCCGGGGTATTTCTCCTATATCACCGGAGCTGCCCAGTTTCTGGCCCTTTTGTGCGCCTTCCTGCTTTACGGTTTTCTACAGAAGGCGACCTACAACCGAATCTTACTCATCATCAGTGGAATTTGCCTTGTGATATGCACCGCCGTTTCCTCCTCCCGGTTGGTCTTGGGAAGCATCGGTTTGGTATTGATGACGTTGGGTCTACTTTATATTTATAACCGTAGAATCCTCCGAGGATACCTAAGATTGATAATTGCGGTCGGGGTCGTTTTGCTCATTGCCACAAATCTTAATATTTACTTTGAGGGCCGCCACGTTTTCGAGGCCCGGCTTGAAGAGACCGGCGATCTGCAGCGAACATTTTCCGAGAAAGCCGCCAGTTGGTCCCAGCGGATATTTGGAGACCTCGCGGACGGTTTCAGGGTCGCGAAAAAGGCTCCTGTTCTGGGTTACGGGCTGGGGGTCGGCACCAATGTTGGGGCGAAACTATTGCGCGGGCGTTTAGGCTTTCTTCTGGCTGAGGGCGAGTGGGCTCGCGTCATACTTGAGATCGGTCCCATTTTTGGCTTCGCCTATATACTGTTGCGCCTATCCTTGATTGTTCATCTTTTCCGGCAGGCGGTTTTGAGTGCCCGGCAGAATCTATCCCTTCCCATGTTATTGTTCGGAAGCTGCGGTTTGCTTTTCTTAATGGGACAATTTTCCCAAAGTACCACGGTCGGTTTTACTGTTTTGGCAGGAGGACTAACCCTTGCAGCCACCAGGGTAGCATATGTCCGGAAAGTGCGCCCCGAGATTCGACCTGCGCCAAACTTGCAGCAACACCAAGCATGACCCGGGTTCGACGGGAAAACGGTTGTTTACCGGTGAGCATATCGGGAATTCCTGATAATGATCATATCACATGAGCTCTGACCCAAAAATCTTGCTCGTTGGCAATTATCCTCATGACGGACAGGTCAGCATGCAGAGCTTTGCAATGAAGATGCGCGAGGGGTTGCGTGCAGCCAACTTCGAGGTCGAATTTCTTCAGCCTTTTTCGAAATTTGGACGGCTCCATCCTGGCGCCCGGGGATTGGGAAAATGGCTTGGTTATCTGGACAAGTTCTGTATCTTCCCCTAGGTCTTACGCCGAAAATTGTCCTCCCTGAGTGCCACCCAAAGTTCCCTCCTGGTACATATATGCGACCACTCCAATGCAGTTTATGTGCCTATCGTGGCAAGATTTGCGCATTTGGTGACTTGTCACGATTTGATGGCGGTGCGTTCGGCCCTGGGTGAGTTTCCACAGAATCCTGTCGGCTTCACCGGGAGGGTGTTGCAGCGTGCCATCCTGCGGGGGCTGCGCCGTGCGACTTGGGTGGTTTGCGATTCCGGAAATACCCGCAATAACTTGGATGCTTTGCGGAAGGGTGGGGAAGACAGGAGCCGGGTCATTCATCTCGGACTCAATTATGATTATCAGCCTTTGCCTGGGGAAGATGCGAAGCGGGTTTTGCGGCATCGTTCTTTACCATTTGACGGCAAGCTGGTTCTTCATGTCGGCAATGACTCCTGGTATAAAAACCGGGATGGTGTACTGCGGATTTTCCACAAGGTGGCGGTACAATTTCCGGCTGGGTCCATGCACCTGGTTTTTGTGGGCGCTCCGCTTTCCCGGGAGCAGCAGGAATTTGTCAACAGCCGCGGTCTGGGCCAATCGATTAGTCAGATGAAGAATCTGAGTTGCGAGGAATTACAAGCCCTTTACAGCTTGGCTGACGCGCTCCTTTATCCATCCTTTTACGAGGGCTTCGGCTGGCCGCCTCTGGAGGCACAGGCTTGCGGCTGTCCCGTGATCGCGTCGACAGGAGGTTCACTGGCGGAAATTCTTGAATCCAGCGCGCTCACCGCCGAGGCGGATGATGAGTCATTAATGGCCAGTCACCTCGAAACGGTTTTACGGGAAGAACCCCTTCGCCAGGAATTGAGAGAAAAGGGATTTCAAAATGTTAAACGATTTTCCCACGAAAGGATGATAGAAGAATACCTCCAAACCTACCGGGAAATCCTCTCTTCGCATCATCCTGATTTAGGCAACAGACCCAACCTGAATTAACACCCCTTACCAATGCGACTGTTACACAGCATTCATTCTATAAACCCGGTAGGCGGCGGACCCATTGAGCACATCCGGCAGATTTCACCTATTCTTCGAGAACTGGGACATACGGCCGAAATCCTTTGCCTGGACGGTCCCAACGCGCCATGGCTGAAAGATTTTCCTATTACCGTCCACGCACTCGGTCCGGGTTTGGGAAGCTACGGCTATGTCCCTAGGCTGGTATCCTGGCTGCGGCTAAATCACCACCGCTACGACGCTATCATCGTGCACGGTCTCTGGCAGTATAACGGATTTGGAGTCTGGAGGGCGTTGAATGGCGCCGATACACCTTATTACGTCTTTTCCCACGGGATGCTCGATCCCTGGTTTAAAACTACCTATCCAATCAAACATCTCAAAAAGAGGCTTTATTGGAAATTGGCCGAATATCAGCTCCTTCGCGATGCCCGGGCCGTGCTATTTACTTGCGAGGAGGAGCGACGGCTGGCCAAACAGTCCTTTCACCCTTACCGTTGCCGGGAGCGGGTGGTGAATTTTGGGACTGCAGCACCGCCGGAGAATTTCCAGGAACACAAAATCGGCTTCTTCCAAAAATACCCTCATTTGACCGGCAAAAAAATCCTGCTCTTTTTGGGCCGAATTCATCAAAAGAAAGGTATGGATATGCTGATACGGGCTATTGGGGAATTTTTTAACGGTGATAGGGAATCGGATGCCGGTGGTGAAAACTTACACCTGATTTTAGTCGGCCCATGTGCTGATAAGACATACCTGGATTCATTGAAGAGGTTGGCCGATAGTTTGATAGCGCAGGCCGAAGAAAAAATTACCTGGACGGGTATGCTGCAGGGAGATTTGAAGTGGGGAGCTTTTGCCGCCGCCGATGCTTTTATACTACCGTCGCACCAGGAAAATTTCGGCATCGCCGTTGCCGAAGCCCTGGCGACTGGAACTCCCGTTCTTGTCTCCAACAAGGTCAATATCTGGCGCGAGGTATTGGAGGACAAAGCCGGGTTTGTAGAGGATGATACCCATGAAGGAACCGGTAAGCTCATCTTGAGATGGTTGACATCGGAAACGGGTTCATGGGAGGCTATGGGGCGAAAGGCGATAGACTGTTTTCGCAATCGCTTTGAAATTCATAAAGCGGCGGAGAGCTTGATAGACGTTTTCGGGTCAACAGACCATTCAGCATGAAAATCACTATCGTACAGGGCGCATTCTTGCCCGTTCCGCCACTACAGGGGGGTGCCGTGGAAAAAATCTGGTTCAGCTTGGGTAGAGAATTTGCCCGAAGCGGGCATACGGTGTATCATTATTCTCGAAGCTTCCAGGGGCTGCCGGAAGAAGAAATTATCGACGGGGTACATCACCGTCGAATTTCCGGTTTTCCAGCCTCAAGATCGTTAGTGATACTGAAATTTTTCGATTTTCTTTATTCGATACAGATTAAAAAAATTCTTCCACCGGCCGATATCGTCATTACCCATACTTTTTGGTTGCCGATTCTGCTACGGGATTTTTCCCGTGGCCGAATGTACGTGCATGTCCAAAGATACCCCAAGGGCCAGATGTTGCTATACCGGCGGGCGTCCCGCATCCAAACCGTATCAAGCGTAATTCGGGACGCCATACTGAAACAGTGCCCGAGATTAGCCTCCAAGGTGAAGATTATAAACAATCCTATACCACACGATTTGACTCCGCAAAAGGTACCGGCTCCGCGGGCTCGCGAACCGGTGATTATTCTCTATGTTGGCCGCCTACATCCCCAGAAGGGCTTGAGCTTGCTTCTGGAAGCCTTCAGTAATCTTTCCAACCGGCATCCTGTCAACGCCGTATTGCGTATTGTCGGTCCCCATTTGGAAACCCAGGGAGGAGCGGGAGAGAACTACTTGCGTAAACTCAAACGAAGTCTTCCGGATGAATGCCGCAAGCGTGTGGAATGGATTGGGCCCATTTTTGATTCCGCTGTTCTGCGGCGCCATTACGAGGAGTCTTCTTTTTTAGTCTATCCTTCTCTTGCTGCAAAGGGAGAGGCATCGCCACTTACTCCGGTCGAAGCGATGGCCAATGGCTGTATTCCTATTTTGTCGGATCTGAAATGCTTTAAGGAATATTTGCGGCCAGGCCAGAATGGGTTTTACTTCAGCCTTGAGAAAGGTAAAACAGTCGAAAACCTTACCGAGGCGCTTTCGCAGGCCTGCCAGTCAACAAATAACCTTCCGCAAATGCGGCAGGCCTGCCTTGAGACGGCCCAGCGATTTTTACCCGAAAACATTGCCAGGGAATATTTATCCGATTTTCAATCCTTGCTCCGGCCATGACCCAAAGCCCTTTAAAAACCTATAGCCAGGCTTCTCCCTACGTCAGTCCATGGTCCTGGGGCCAAAAATGTCGGATGCTGCTATGGGAAATAATCTGGGCACTGCTTTGCCGTTGGACACCGAAACCATTCAATCCCTAGCGGCTGTTTTGGCTCAGAATTTTTGGCGTCAATATCCATGGCCAGCCCTTCGTGCACCAACGAGCACGCATCCAGATCCCCTGGCGCCTTACCCTGCATGACCGCGCTTGCCTGGGCGATCGCGCCAATGCCTACAGCCTGGGAGAAATCGAAATCGGCTCAAATGCCACAATCGCCCAGGAAGCCTATCTTTGCACAGGCACTCATCGTTTTGACGACCCGGTCCGGCCTTTGCAGACGAGTAAAATAATGATCGGGGAAGGCGCCTTCGTTGGCGCCCGCGCCTTCATCATGCCCGGAGTTTCCATCGGAGCGGGAGCCATTGTTGGCGCATGCGCCGTGGTCACCAAAGATGTGCCGGCCAATACGGTAGTAGTTGGTAATCCCGCAAGAACGACCGGGGAAAGCCGGGAGACGCCGGCAGACGCAGAAAGTTAATGTGGTTTTAAGAATAGAGGGAATTGTGCCGATATACTCATTTTCGGGATATGTCGGCAAAGGTAGATTTTCTGATAGTCGGGGCAGGTTTTTCCGGCCTGGTCCTGGCCGAACGGCTCTCCACCCAATTGGGCAAGACCTGCCTGGTGGTGGAGAAACGCGGGCATATCGGCGGAAACGCTCACGATGAATACGATGAGGCAGGGGTACTTGTTCACCGATACAGTCCTCATTATTTTAGGACTAATTCGCGCGCCATAGTCGCCTACCTGTCCCGTTTCACCGAATGGCGGCCGGTTGATTACAAAATATTGAGCTGCGTAAATGGTCGTTATTGGAATTTCCCCATTAATCTCAACACCTTCGAGCAGCTTCTGGGCAGACCTTCCTGCACCGATGAGATGGAAGCCTACCTGGCCGGCAAAAGAGTTCCGATCGACAAGCCTTCAAACTCTGAAGAGGTCATAATATCTCAGGTCGGATGGGAACTCTACGAGATGTTTTTTAAAGGTTACACCATCAAACAATGGAAAAGGCATCCCCGGGATCTAGATGCCTCCGTTTGCGGCCGCATCCCCATACGCACCAACCGGGATGACAGGTATCTACGGGAACGCTTCCAGGCGCTGCCAAAATATGGATATCATAATTTGTTTACCAACATGCTCGACGCCTGCGGCGACCGGGTGGAGGTTCGGCTCGATACCGATTACCGGGATGTCATCTACGAAATATCGTATAAACATCTAATTTACACCGGCCCCATTGATACTTTTTATGGTTTCCGATTCGGCCGGCTGCCATACCGCTCGCTGCGATTTGAATACGAATCTTTCGGCCCTGAATCTTTGAATGACAGAAGGTCGATTGCCGGCCGAAAGGGCTTCTGGCAGCCCGCATTGCAGATAAATTACCCCGGCGGCGAATCATTCACCCGCATTGTTGAGTTGAAGCATGCCACAGGGCAGCAATGCCCCAACACCACTATCGTGCGAGAGTATCCCATGGACTACGGTCCGGGCGTTGAGCCATTTTACCCGATCCCTGCACCCGACGCCAAAAAAATATTCAACGACTACAAGGCTCTTGCACAGAGTGAAAAAAACATCACATTTATTGGACGATTGGCTAACTACCGCTACTACAACATGGACCAGGTAGTGGCCTCGGCGCTGAAGGAGTTTGAAAATCTGAAGACGAAATTCTCTCCCGGTCTAGAACGGCGCTCCCTGCTAAAAGCCGTAAATATTTGAATCTCGGGTCTCTTATTCTCCCGGGCCGAAAAAGGTGGGTTTTTTATCGAAAGCCGGCCCAGGGTTTGTAGAATGTTTTGGTAACAGACCGTTTCCACTGACCCATGTCAAAGACCACTTCCAGCAAAGTGCCGGTATCCATATTGATCCCGGTCAAAAACGAAGCGGAAAACCTCCCGCGTTGCCTGCAATCCGTGGCCTGGGCCGACAAAATATTCGTGGTAGATTCCCGCAGCACGGACGGTTCGAAGGAAATCGCTGCCGAGTACGGCGCCACGGTGGTGCAATTTGACTTCAAAGAACCCTGGCCGAAAAAAAAGAACTGGGCGCTGGAGAACCTTCCCTTCAAGCACGAGTGGGTCTTTATACTTGATGCCGACGAGACCCTTCCGCGCGAAGCCGAAGAGGAAATCCGGACCATTGTAACCGATCCAATTTCAGAACATGCCGGATACTGGATCAATCGACGCTTTTTCTTCATGGGCAAATGGCTCAAACACGCCTATTTCCCAAACTGGAACTTGCGCCTGCTCAAACATTCTCTGGGACGTTTCGAGATACTTACTGACAGCGTGACTTCAAGCGGAGACAATGAAGTACATGAGCACCTGGTGATAAATGGAACGACAGGCCGCCTCGGTTCGCTTATGGACCATTATGCCTTCCCATCGGTCGATATTTTCGTGCAGAAACACAACCGCTATTCAAACTGGGAGGCCCGGGTTGCTCTCGATCGCTACCTTGCCGGCAGTGAAGGGCCGCTCCAGAAAAGTGAAGTTGGAACACGCCGCATGTTGAAGCGGTTTGCCAGGCATCTGCCTTGCAGGCCCTTGTTGCGCTTCCTGTATATCTATATCGTGCAGATGGGCTTTCTCGATGGCAGGGAAGGCTATTACTTTGCCCGGTTGCATGCCTTCTACGAATTTTTGAGCCTGGCAAAGACTTACGAACTGAAAAAAAGTTATAAATCACTGTAGCCTTTTTGCATGCATGTTAGACCTATGATAGACTTGAAAAATAAAAGAGTTTTATATGGCTTGGGTGTTTTGCTGATCTTTCTGTTTGTGGCCGGCGTCTTCCTGTCCGTTCCAGCTTACCGCCATTTTAAAATTTGGCGGGCGCAGCAACTGTCCAAAACAGCGTTGGAATTGATGGACGATACGGAGACCCTTCGGCAGGCCTGGGAAAAAGCCTATGCCGCCTACAACCTTTATCCATTTGATGCTATGGTTACACGAACGCTGGCCAGGGTCTCCGCTTCAAACGACCCATCTATGGCCCTGGAGTTCTGGCTGGCAGCCGCGCGCTTGTCCGGAGACTCCACCGAGGACCGTAAGGGAATAATCGAGACGGCTTTGGCCATCAACCGCCTTGATCTGGTAGGGGAACACATTATAGGGCTGGAAGAGGAATTGGCCGAAGACCCCGAATTCCTGTTTCTCAAAGCACGTTTCCTGGCTCAAACAAACTCTTTCGAGGAAGCAATTGCCGTGGCGTTGCAAATTCTTCAACTCGAGGATGTCCCCGAAGAGGCTCATTATTTCTATGTTCAACTTAGCCAGACCGCGCCTTACCTGAGGGAAAGGCAGGAAGGCATTGCCTATTTATGGGAACTGGCCGAGCAGAAAGACTCTTTGGGACTTTCCTCCCTGCAAAACCTCACCCGTTACGCGGGCATCAGCACCGAGCAGACACAAGAGCTGATCCGCAGGCTAGATCAACATCCTCTATCGGAGCGGGAAGATCGGTTGTTGCAACTTGAGCTGAAATTGAAGCTACCCGAAATTGAGCCCCGTAAAGTGGTCATCGAAGCAAAGGAGCTGTTTGACCTTGATACGGATGGGCAACTGACGGAGTTTGGCGAATGGCTCAACCAGCAAAAACTTTTTGAGTTTACCCTTGAGGAGGTGGACTTAAAATCGGCCTTACTACGACAAGACCTTTTCCTTGTTCGCATAGATGCGATGTCCGTGCTCGACCAGTGGGATTTAATCGGTGATTTGCTGATCGAGCAAGATATCCCTCTGGAGTCCTATATCAAAAATCTTTTTTTAACCCGTGTTTACCTGGAGATGGGTCGAACTCGCAGATCGAACATCGCTTGGGATCGAGCCGTACTGGAATCGGCGCGCGATCCTCAAAAGCTCTGGGATGTGGCCAATTACGGATTGCGGATTGAATTGCCCCGTGCCCGGACAGCCCTGGAGAAACTTACGGAAATACCTTCGAGTATGCGCAAAGCTTACGAATCGCTGCTTATATTGGAACAGCGCACCGGCAACACCGAGGCCCTGCAAAACCTGTTGAAACGCATGCAGGTCATCTATCCCGAAGAACCCGCTGTGGTTAACGATTATATCTACCTGAACCTTCTGCTTGAGCAAAACGTGGCGGATTCTCTTGCCGCGGCAGGCGAGATGGTGGAACGCAACCCTCTCCTCCTTGCCCATCTCGTCACCTTGTCATTCGCCCACCTTCGATCGGGCGATCCGGTAGCGGCTTTGGATGTTTTCGATGGAATCACCATCAAATGGCAAACGGCACAATCCCGCTGGCGAATCATTATTGCCGCAGCTTTCCAAGCTAACGGTTACTATGATGAAGTTGAAAAAGTACTACTTGATCTAGATACACAAAACCTTCTTCCCGAGGAAAAGAAGATCCTGGAAGAACTCACCCGCAACTGAAATAAGCCGAAAAGATACAAGCGCGAACACGTGCTGACCGTATGTTGAGGCAGGGAATATTTCTCAGAAAAGGAAAGAGCCATCACTGGCTGACAGGGGCGGTGGGCGGCGGAGCATTCTCGAGCAGAGTATCGTCTTGGGTGTCAGTATTGGTTTGGTCACCAGGATCGAATTCGAAACTTGTATCGTCCGGGATATTTGATTCGGGTTCAGGGGCAGGCTCTGGTTCTGGTTCTGGAGCCGGTTCAGGCTCGGGTTCCGGTTCGGGCTCAGGTTCGGGTTCAGGCTCGGGCTCAGGTTCAGATGTCTCTTCTTCTGTTGGCTCCTCTTCCTCTGTCGTTTCCTCTTCGGTTTCAGATGCATCAATATCTTCGGCTGCAGCCTGTTCTATAATCTGTTCTAAAACCTCTTCAATGGCCTCTACAATTTCCTGTATTTCCTCGGAGGGAACATCAGCCGATTCCACTGATATTTCTGTAATTTCACCTGTATCCGGGTCTGTTTCGACCTCAACAGTGATTTCTGTTCCCTCCGGCAAAGGTTCAAAGACGCCACTGGTTTCCACTGTGGCGGTTTCCACTATTCCGCCAGCGTTAGTGATTGTTATTTGATAGGACGTGACTCCTGTGACTGAATTGAATTGTAATTCGACCCGGATACGAAAAGTGGTGCCTCGGATGCCTGCTGAACCAGACGGTGTGTCAACTTGATAAATGGATTCATTCCGAAGACTTTTGACGTCACCAATGATGTCACCGTAATCCAATTTCAGAAGGGTGTCAGACTGGCTGGGGTCGGCTTCCAAATCGGAATATTCGCCCAATTCAGGGCTGTAGGGTTCCTGGAGAAATTTGGTTACAGACATGTTGGAGTTGGCGCCCACAATGATGCTGGAACCATTGGAAAAGAGTAAAACTACCGACGCATCTTCACCGGTGTTTACAGTGTATCCCTGGGAGAATATTTGCCCTTCCACTATAGGGGAACTGGCGCCGGTGCTCTCGTCGAGAAGTTGGACCTCACCGTTTACTCGAAAAGCTTTAATGGTTCCAGCCTCCATAGCGGCCTGTGACAGGCCTGGTATAGCGAGCAAGAACACGACAAAGATCGTGGAATTAATTATTGATTTGTTCATGCGGCAATAGGAAATAATGGGTATGAAAAATTCTACATGACCCCAGTTCCGTGATTATAAATGTTATTATATTAACGGTACGCTTTCAAGACTATTAACCCGTCGGATAAACAATTCCGGCCTTATAACGCAATTTTAATAAAATTTTTACAAAGAGCACCCCATCAACACATATTTTTGTCTTTCAATCATTCATGGATTCTGCTAAGATTATTTTATTAAATATCGGATTATAGATTAGATAAACTTTTAAACACATTAATATTTTCAGCTCAATATTTTAAACAATATCCTAATCAGCCGACAAGTTGTCTCGATGCTTTGGTGATAATTTTCGGTAGGGAACATTAACTTTGGACCAATGTTGAAATGCGACAAAATCGACGCCTGGAATCTCCATTTATTAATCACTGACATGAAATTCTATTCTACTGTCCTAATCGACGGTTCTATCACTATGGGGGAATCCATCCTGAGGTCTCCTCCTGTGTACTCTACGCTTGAGGCTCCCGATGAAATCCACATGACACGGACCTGAGCCCATAATAACTACTACTACCATTAAGTTCAAAAATGACAGATTTTTCAGAACTGTCCGCTTGTTCATCCTTTTGCTTTGGGGTATGGGATGGGCAGCGGGGTTCGACGCGACTGCAAAGGACTACAATTTAAAATTGGGACCTTTTAATTTCGATTTGACCGGAAGCTATTCCGTCTTATACGACGATAATTTCAACGCGTCGGGGGTTTCGCCTCAGAAAGATATTATTCTCACCATCGGGATGCGTCTTTCCGGGGAATGGAAGTTAACCGAATTCAATGTAATTACCCTGAAATTCGAAGCGTTAAGCGAACGATATCTGGACCACCCCCAATTGGACTCGGCAAATAACTTTATAAAGTTAACGCCCGACACGGAACTGGATTTCTCGGTACGGGTCAAGACTTTAACTTTCCGTTTTTACGATAAGTTATCTTATGCCACCAGCCCGACAGATTCGTTAGCCGTGGACCCCAATACGGGCGAGATTAATTTCAATGTCCTGCAATACGGGCGTTATGAAAACACCGCGGGAGTGGAAGTAAAATGGGACCTCAACAAATTTCTGATCAATTTCGGTTTTAACCGGATGGACATTAATGCTCGGGAAAACCAATTTGAAAGCACCGATCGTACGCAGCAAACCGTGCCAATCAGCGCCGGTGTTTTCATTGGTGCAAATTTGTTCGCCGGCATGGAGGGATCGATTTATTCCAACACGCCCAAAATTCAATTAAATAACAGGAGTAAAGGATATGGAATAGGCCCATTTGTAATCTGGAAGCTGAGCAAGGTAATGAGGCTAGACCTGTCTTTAAATCTTGTTAAAATTGATTTTGACCAATCGGGCAGTAATCAGGATTTTTCCGATGTTTCGGAAATCAATGTGAAGCTGAATATCTTTCACACCGTAAACAAAAAGTTCTTTCACAATATCAGCTACATTAGAACCACCAACTTCGGATTTATCGCCAATGCAACCACATTAGATATTTTGAATTATGATTTTAATTACCAGTTGTTGAAAAAAGTCGAATTTAAAGGCAACCTGAACTATACCCACGCCAAGGATTCCGGAGGGCTTTTCCCGGAAGAATTCAACCGTTTCGGTTACAGTTTGACTATGGGTTATGCCTATAGCGATAAACTTTCCCTCCGACTGCGCTACGCCACCGCTGAAAAAACTTCTGATCTTGACCTTCGAGCTTATACCCAGAATATTTGGGAAATGGGCTTGAGTTATGATTTTTGAACATAACATTGGTCATCGAATAAGAGTAGGTCTAGGGCTTGTTGTTTTCCTTGCCGCATTGGGCATGGCCGCGGACGCCCAGGAAGAGGAAATTAGCAGGATGGCCCTGCTGGAAGATGAAACAATGCTTAAAGTGGGAGACCGCCTGGCCTTCGCGATTGTGGAAGACCGCGAGCCGGCCAAAATCCTGCTAGTTAACGACCGTGGGCTGGTCGACCCTCCCTACATCGGAAAAGTTCAAGCCGTTGGCAAAACTTGAAAGGCTCTGGCCTATGAAATCAAGGAACTACTCGAAGTGGATTTCTATTACAGGGCTACAGTCCTCATGGAATCTCATAAAGGCGCAAACAGCAGGGGCAGCCTTACAATGCTGGGCGAGGTGCGCCAGCAAGGGCCCTTGCTTATACCAGTTGACGAAATTCTCACTGTAAGCAGTGCTATTCTGCGTGCGGGAGGATTTTTAGTGGATGCGGACAAGAGCCGGGTGAGCCTCATACGCAATGACCCCTCCAGTCCCGATGGGCAACTGAAAATTGAGATCGATGTGGGGCTGATGCTCGAAACGGGACGTTTCGCGGACGACGTGACCGTGCAGCCAGATGACATCATCCTGGTTCCTCGTTATGAGCAGGCAGGCGGGCAGATCTATATCGTGGGCGCCGTCATTTCTCCCGGCCTCTACATGGTACCAAACGAACCGGATTTCACCTTGAGCAAGGCCATCCTCATGGCCGGTGGTTTTACCACTTTTGCCAACAAAAGGAGTGTAAAATTAATCCGTGCCGATACCGGCCTTCCTGAAAGTGAGCGAATACTGAAGGTAAACGTAGCCGATATCCTGGAAAAAGGCATACGCGATTTCGATCCATTGGTAAAACCCAACGATATCGTACGCGTGGAAGAACGATTGGTTGTATTCTAATGGATGATACTATCCAAAATGAGCACGAAAAGCCGGTGGAATGGGCGGATACCTTTTATTCGGGTATTTTCCGCGCAAAAGTCCTTTTTAAGAGATTCTGGTGGGTCTGCCTGATTACCATCAGCTTGGGCATCAGCATCCAGGCCTACCGGGAACTGATGCGCGATCCACGCTATGTGTCAGAGGCCCGGATGATAGTAAGCGGTCGCGTTGTGCTGCCAGAGGGCGCCATCTATTCCGAAGAGCTTTCGAACTTTTTCGGCACCCAAATCGAACTAATGCGGAGCTCGAGTGTACGGCAGAGGGCGCTGAATAGGGTGATGGCGCACAATCCGGAGATGGAGTTCGTGGAAGTGTTCTTGTCGGCCTCCTTGTTGCCCGATACCTCCATATTTATTTTGGCAGCCCAAGGGCCGGAGCCGGGTTACACGCAAAAATATCTGGAGGCCATCCTGCAAGAATACATAAATTTTCGGCGGGAGATGCGCTCGCATACCTCGCAAAGCAGCTTGCTTGCTATCGCCGGCCAAATAGTGACATTAGAGGAAGAAATAGATCAAGGGGAGAACGCCATTGTAGAGTTCCAGAAGCAGAACAACGTGGTCTTCATCGAGGAGCAGGGAACCATTGCCGGCACATACCTGGTCGAGTTGAAAAACAAAATGGCCAATCTCAATACCCTATTGCGTTTGCTGGAAACACTCACTCTGGACCAGCACATGCAAGGATCGTCTTCGGATCAGGCCGCCAGTGATTTGATGAGAATCAGTACCCTGGACGCCTCCGAAGTATATCTGGAAACCAAGTACAAGATAGAACAATTGACAGCCGATCGGGACGAATTCTCTATCTACATGAAGCTCCGCCACCCAAAAATCATCCAACTGAATTTTGAGATCGAACGCGCTGAAAACCTGCTGAACATTTATCGGCGCCAAAGCCTTGCTAAACTCGATGAATCCAAGAACACCCTCCTGATCCGAATCGATAACCTCGATAAAGTCATTAATGAGTGGGAAGAAACCGCCCTCGACAACAGTCGCCGCCTGGCCGAATTTCGTCGACTTCAATCCCGTCTGGATCGAGACACAAACCTCTATGAACGCCTGTTAGGCCGCATTCAATCCATAGATGTTGATCTGAACCTGGAACAGGAAACGGTCACTATCCTGGAAAATGCCTCGGTTGCCTTAAAGGTTCCCAGAGAGATTTTCAAAAAAACAATGCTGGGTGGATTGGCCGGACTAGCTGCGGGGGTTGGCTTGCTATTCTTCATCAGCGCTTTGGACAACCGTGTGGTGTCGGCAGAAGACCTAAACCAGCGCTTTACTCCGCCGGTGCTGGGCATCATTCCAATGGAGAAAAAAGACTTAAATGGCAGAATCAAACCTCTCCAACTCAAAGATGACCGGCATCTCTTCGCTGAAGCTTACCGCACTCTCCGCTCAGCCCTCCTGTTCATGGAAAGGGGCAAACCCCAGCCCAGGATATTCGTCGTCACCAGTGCCGTGCCCTCCGAGGGCAAAACCACTGTGGCCGAAAATTTGTCGATCGCGCTGGCATTCGCCAATGCCCGCACTTTGCTGGTGGATGCCGATTTGAGGCGTGGAAATCTCCATAAATCTTTCAAAAAGCGCAATTCTAAGGGCCTGAGTGAACTACTGCAGAGTGATTTGCCGGTTGATGATTTCATTCAAAAATCGGATATCGACTGTCTCGATTTAATGACCTGCGGCAAGTATCCCGAAAGACCTGGGGAATTATTACTAAGTCAGCGGGTGGACGAGATCCTGGGCATTCTGAAAAAACGCTACGATTACATTATTTTCGATTCCGCCCCAATCCTGGCCACAGATGACACAACCAGTTTTGCGGCCAAGGCCGACGCGGTACTCTTTACAGTCTATTCCAACATGACCCAGGTGAGGCAGGTCAAGGCCACGGTAGAGCGTTTGGAGATGCGGGGCGCCACCCTGAAGGGATTTGTTTTAAACGCAGTCGATATCAAGGGAACCGACTACTATTACTATCGCAAGTATTACAGTTATTACGCCCACGATAAGTCCACATCCGAGGCCTGACCATGGTTGGAAGGGGAGGTGCCTCCATTTGTTCTCATTCTTATCCTCCTCTGCGTGAAACAAAAAGGGTGAAGAATTGCAGCCTTGCTAAAACGGCAAAATCGCTCTGGCCTTAATCACCGGATTTCTCTAGCACGCCGCTCAAATAAGGATGGCTAATGGCTCCTTTTAAATTGAGACTTGAACCGCCGGCAAGTTGCCACCTTGCCCTTTTTATTATAATGGCCCTTGTTTTGTGTGGAGGGGCAACATCCGGCTGGCCTCGAGCTTTGGCGATGGCAGCCACCGGACTTTTGCTGATACTCGATCCCCCTCGACGCTCCCCGGGAAAACTCCTGGATGCTGCGATTCTAGGCCTGATGGTCGTCGCTCTTGTGGCCTTTATACCCGTCTTTACGTGGGCGAGAGAGAGTTGGTGGGTCACGGCCACGGAGCAATTCGGCATCGCTTTACCCAAGCTCCACGCGGCTCAGCCGTGGTTGAGTATCGAGGCTATCCTGCTAATGGTTTGTGGGTTCGGATGGTTTTACATCACCACCTCCTGGACTCTAAACCACTGGGAGCGCAAACAGTTATTGTGGAGATTTTCCGTTTATATCGCCTTGCTTGCAGGAGGGGTGCTGGCGGGAACCTTTTACGGCTGGAAGTATACTTTCGCGCAGGATGTTCACAACTTCAGTTATTTTCCCAACCGCAACCAGACAAGTTGCCTCCTGGCCATGGGAGGGGTAGTATCTTTTGGACTGAGTGTTGTCATCTTTCGACGTCAAAAGGCGCTGGCGACCGTCATGATCTTATGCACATTTGTGATTCTCCTGGCCTTGGTTTATAGTCTTTCCAGGGCCGGCATCTTGCTGTTTTTCGGGGGATGTTCGATCTGGCTGCTGTTCAATCTCAAGGTGGTCGGAAACCCGCGATTTGTAGGTCTGGCCGTTCCTCTGCTGATCCTGCTGTTCAGTTTCCTTCTCTTTTATGGCCAGGACACACTCGACAGGGTAATCGGTCTCGTGGGAAAGGACGCTTCCGCCGTCAACGATTTCCGTACCTTGATTTACCGAGATACATGGCAGATGATCAAGGATCAGCCTCTCAGCGGCACAGGCATTGGCAACTTTGCCGGAGTATTCCCTCAATACCGGGAAGTATCGGCCAATTTTCAGCCGGTCATTCACCCGGAGAGTGACTGGCTCTGGGTCTTGGCCGAACTGGGTCTTCCCGGTTTATTATTTTTGGGATTGGGCGCCGGCGCCCTTTTTGCGGGGATTGCGCCAATACAATCCGTTCGGGAGGCCCGCTACCGGATTATCGCCGCAGCCGCAGTTATGGTATTGTTGGCGCACTCACTGGTCGATGTATCGGGTCATAGACTTGGCACAGCAATGACCGCTTCCTTCCTGTACGGATTGGCTAGGGCGGAAAGTCAGCCAGGTTCAACAAGAGCCCTCTGGATGTCCCCCAGTGTTTGGCGAATTGTCGGTGCTGGACTTTTGGCCGTTGGTCTCATCTGGGGAGCGGCTTTTATTTTAGTGCGTCCATGGTATACGGACGTGGTTCTTAGCCGGGGTGAAAAGGCGGTGGAGCGGATCAGGTCGATTGTTGATAGAGGGGAGGCGCTGTCCCTATTGAACCAGGCTGTATCACGAGCACCCATGAAATGGAGGCCATATTTCAACCGGGCGAGGTTTTATCTTTACCTTTCCGGGGACCAGGAGTTGGCCATGCAAGACTTCCGTCGGGCGCGGTTTCTGGCGCCGCATTCCGCCGATGTGGCCTATTATGAAGGGCGGCACTGGATGCCCTATCAACCGGCAGCGGCAGTTTCCGCGTGGCGAGATGCCTTAAACCGGAAAGCGCGGAACCATGACCGGACAGGGTTGTATCGACAAATGCTCCATAGAGCCCGTTTCAACAGTCGGGTTTACGAGGAGGTTTGCAAATTTTCATTTCTCGATCCCGAACTCCGCACAACATATCTTTTCGATATTCGTGGAGATGAGTTCCTTAGGGAAATACGCTTGGAAGTGGCCGATAGTCCACTGCTGGAGGTATATTCTCCGGAAATAAGTTCTGCACTTTATAACCGATGGGTAAATAGCGGCGATCCGTCCGGGCTTCTCCAACACTTGGACCAGTACCCCGGATTGGTTGAAGCTCATTGGAAAGTCTGGGCGCCTGCTAAAGCCGCCTTGGGTGATTATTCTCTAGCCTGCACAACCTACCGGAAATATCTGCCCGTAGCACAAATTCCGGTTTCTTCTCAGCGCATGGATATCGGTGAACTGAAGCGAGTGTTCACACTCTCGCAATCGAATCTGGTCAAAGGCGTCAACCTCCTGAAACGCCAGATCGAGTCGGAAGAGTGGTCCGGGGCCGGGAAAACCATCCAGCTTCTGCAAAAAAATCTCCAGGTTCCCCCATATATCCACTATTGGCATGCCATAGTAGAAATGGAAACAGGCCGTTACCAAGAGAGCTGGGAAGCCTGGCAAGTTTATGCCCAAGCAAGTGGATTGATCGAACAGTTCTAGTGAAGTAGACGGGCGAGGGGATCCGCGGTGCGCATCGGTATCCGCTGAAGCTGGTTCAATTGGCAGTGACAACAATTGTCCTTTCCAGGAAGTCGTATGCTTTGTCGCGGGCCCGGCTCATGGAGCCTATTCCCTTAATGATAATTTGGAGCGAATTTCGGCCTTTGATCCTTTGGCCGTGCAAGGCGTTGCGAATCCTTTCACTGAAATTTCGAGTCAAGGGAATGGGTTTTTCCCGCCGGTCATTCCAGACTCCATAGAATACGTAATAGGTGGCAGATCCTCCGGCTCGAAAACCATAGGATTTCAATACCAGCTCAAGGCCATCACTTTCCCAGCTTACCGGCATGCCGGTTTCCACCAGGGAGAATCCAGCAGATGGCAGACAGACTTCGGGGTTGTGTACATCTGAAAAGGCTGAAATTTTTCCTTCATCCCAACTGAAGTGGTAAACCATCCAATACTCGGGGCCGTTGTTGGTCCATACTGCCTTGGTCCCCTCGCTATATCTCAAAATTGCCCGGATCGATGAAGGGATGTCCAGAAATTGCACATCGGCGCCCACCCGGTTCCAGTCCACGCTCCGAACAGGACCGGTGGTCTCGCCGGGGTCGTTGCGACGGAACCACAATTCCACAGCGGGAAAACTTAATATGATCAGCACCAGCAGCGGGACAACTCGTCGAGGTTGCAGGTATTGGATGGAAGGCCGTTTCGTCTCGGCCGCCTTGGAGGGCAGTGGGAGTCGTTTGCGGATATACTAGGTCAGAATCACCATAATGGCGAAAGCGGCGACCGATACAAAATTCCCGACCGGATCATGCCAGTTTTCCATTATACTAGGGCCCATTTTATATGTAACACCGGTCAGTACGAGGGTCCGTACTATGTTCAGCGAAAACGATAGAATCGAGCCTACTGCTATGAGCATGACACGAAGGCTGAACCCGAATCGGTAAAATTCACCCAGAAAATATGCCGTCATAAGAGTGGACTGAAAGGAACGCACGCCACTGCACGCCTCTTCAATACCCACCATCCCGTTTACCAACTGAATAACATTGCCTTTCTGGATGGCAAGTATGCCGAACAAGTTCATGACGTCCACGGTGAAAGCGGCGACCAGGCGCATGAGTCCTTGGACGAGTGGCTGCTCCAACCTGGTAGGCCAAGGCACCGTAAAAAGCATAATCGCCAGCGCCAGGGCAAAGTGCCTTACCCAAGGTTTGCCTCCCCAAAGGAAAATTACTACCAAAGCTGATCCGTAAACGATGAGCGCATGAGTCCAGAAAACCAGCCGCCAGTCCGGATTTGCTTCATAAAGCGCTTTAAGCGGGTAAAGGCTCAGCACCGCCACGTAAAGCAGCGCCGTGCCGGCTCCCAGAAACCGCACAGGCTCGCATCCCGGGCGATCCTCCCAGCGCAAGTAAAGCAAATACAGGCATATGAACGGGACCAGGAAGCCAAACTGATACTGCTCATCAATCGTCCATTCCACCTTCAGAACCCGAACCAGGTCGCCCCATAACAGTCCCAGCAAAAGCAAGTTGGGGTAGAGCAGTTCAGGTTTGGCTTTTGGCGATGGCTTCGGCATGGACTGGGAGCGTAAACATCCAGTCTTAACAGGTTAAGGAACCGGGCATAAAAGTCAAAACCTCCATGGCCAAACTTGCTTCCAGTCCCGCACCTGCGGTACCACCCTGGTTTGGGCAACAGACCCTCAAGTCCAGTGTGGAAACCGCTTTTTCAACAGTTTCATGATTTCCAGGGCCGGACGGCTTTTATTGAGAATGTAAAGGTGGAAGCCGGGAACCCCGTTCTGCGCCAACTCTTCTATCTGGTGAAAAGCCCACTGAATTCCCACGTTTTCAACGGCCCTTGGGTCGTCTCCGGCCGTCTCAAGTCTCCCGACCAGATCTTTGGGCAGACTCGCTTTGCACATGGCGCAGAAGCGTTGAACCTGTGGCAACGACAGGACCGGCATAAGGCCGGGGATAATCGGCACCTCAATTCCGGCTTTTCGGCTGCGCTCCACAAAATCGAAGAAGAACCGATTGTCGAAAAATAGCTGCGTGGTGATGAAGGAAGCGCCCTGGTTGACCTTGAATTTCAGGTGCTCTAGATCGACGGCGGCCGAATTCGCTTCCGGATGGGTTTCGGGATAGCCGGCCACGCCCACACAGAATCCCGGAAAGTTTTTCCGGATCAACTCTACCAAATCGCTGCCATAGCGCAATCCGCCGGGATGAGGCTGGAAGGAAGACTTATCTGCGGGGGCATCGCCCCTCAAGGCCATAATATTGCGGAAACCAGCCGCCTCGTAATCGCCCAGGATATCGAGCAGTTCATCACGGGAAGACCCCACGCACGTCAGATGCGGCATTACTTCAAAGTTACAGGTATCCTTTAGGATAGCGGCGTAGCGGACGGTGCGCTCGCGGGTCGAGCCGCCGGCCCCGAAAGTGATGGATACAAAGTCCGGCCTAAACAGCCGTTGCAAAACTTCGGCTGCCTTTAGAATCTGCTGTCCTCCTTGCTCCGTACGCGGCGGGTAAAATTCAACCGATACGACGGGCTGTTTTGAGGCCAGCAGATCCGCTATTGATCGACTTGAATTCATAGTTCGACAAAGACATCAAAATATAATGATATGGTGATATGTAAAGGGCTTTCGGCCTGAACCAATCTCAATTCCGCCCATTATTTTATATAACGACTCGGTCCCGTTAAAAGTATACTCTTGCCGCTTCGTGACCTGTTTGCAATTTGAAATCGGTTCAATCTCCTATGATTCAAGATAAACCACTGGTATCATTGCATAATGTCCATAAATACTATGGTCGGCGTGATCTCGTGCTCTCTGACATCAACATTGATGTATACCAGGGCGAATTTATCGGCCTGATAGGTCCCAGCGGTTGCGGCAAGACCACTCTTCTCAAAGTGATCGCCGGTCTCAGTCCGGCTTCGGCAGGGAACTTGAGGATAATGGGCCGCACCCCGGAACGGGCGCGCCGGCATATGGCCTATATTTTTCAAGATGCTACTCTGCAGCCATGGTTGACGGTGGCCCGCAATATCCAGATGGGCATGCGCCTGCGAGGCATTAACAAATCCGAATGTGTCAAAACAGCCGGACGGATGATGGAGTTGGTGGAACTCTCGAAAGTTGCAGACTACCACCCGCGACAGCTTTCCGGAGGAATGAAAATGCGGGTTTCGATTGCCCGGGCTCTGGCACTTTCACCGCAAATCATGTTGCTCGACGAGCCTTTCGGCGCACTCGATGCCATGAGCCGCAACCGTCTAAATGAGGAGCTATTGCGCATCAGAGCCCAGGAGGCGTGGACCGCCTTTTTTGTCACACATTCAGTGGCTGAGGCGGTTTTTCTGTCCGACCGAATCCTCATCATGTCACATTTGCCGGGACACATCATCCACGAAGTAAAGGTGGACCTTCCTCATCCGCGCACTTCGCAAACACGGGAGTCTATCGAATTTCAGAGATTGACGGTAGACGTAGCCCGCCTCTTGCCTCTGCGAAAACCATAATAGAACCTTGAAAAATCACTATACCTGGATTTTGCCCGCATTGACCGGTGCCCTCTTAATAGAAGTGTGGTATGCGCTCATTGTTTTCGGACAACAGCCGGCGGTTATCCTGCCCGCCCCGCACCGGATACTGATGGCTGTGTTTGAAGAGTGGGATTTACTCTTTCCGGCGGTTTGCCGCACCGGGTTGTCGGCGGTGTTGGGGTTTATTGCCGCTGTTGGAGGTGGTGTGGTGCTGGCAGTCATTTTGGCTTCTTCGCGCATTCTAAAAATGTCGATTTACCCATGGGTTCTGGTCATGCAGATGATTCCGGTGATCGTGCTTATCCCGATCTTTGTCATCTGGTTGGGGGAGGGGATACCAAGCATAATAGCCATTACCTTTATGATCTCGTTTTTCCCGGTCACAGCCAACACGACTCTAGGCCTGGTATCCACCGACAAAGAGCTTCTGCAACTTTTCCGGATGTGGAACGCTACCAAGATGCAGGAAATCCTTCACTTGCGGGTGCCTTATGCTCTTCCCCATTTTCTCACCGGTGTGAAAATAGCGGGGACCTTGGCTCCTATAGGGGCAATCACCGGCGATGCGTTGGCCGGCGCCGTTTCCACTTACGCGGGGCTCGGATTTCTTGTGCAGACTTATCGGGCCCAGTTAAATACTGAGGCGATTTTTGCGGTTGCCCTGGTCGGGTGTATTCTCGGGTTCCTCTTTGTGGGAACCGTATATTTATTGAGCTGGTATCTGCTCCACTCCTGGCACGAATCTTATTTGCCGGCGGAACATTCAAAACCTGCTCAACGTCCATAATGACTAAAGCTTCGCTCTTTCGGGGCAACAGACCCATCTGGTTATCATGCCGCCGGGCCGCGCTTATTCTGGCGGGCCTTACACTGTTCAACGGCTGTGCTCGCAATGAGCCGGAAACCGTGACTAAAGCGGGAAAAACTTTAACCAGGATAATTCTCCAGAGTGATTGGTTCGCCCAACCCGAGCATGGCGGATTTTACCAGGCTCTGGCGAATGGTTATTACGAAGAAGCAGGCCTCGATGTGGAAATCCGTCAGGGTGGCCCAAACGCAATGCCGTCGGCAAAACTAACCGCCGGCCAGGTCCATTTCGCCTTCGGTCGCAGCTACGAGGGCATACTCAGGGTAGCACGGGGCGTCCCCCTGCTGATGGTGGGAGCATTCCTGCAGCATGATCCCCAAGGTATCATGTCACACGAGGAAAACCCGGTTAATTCTTTCGAGGACCTCGATGGAAAAAATATCATGGCCATGCCGGGAATGGCATGGATCGAAATGCTAAAAATGAAATACAACATCGAGTTCGGAGTGATCCCGCATGATTACGGCATGGAACGCTTTATCAACGACAAGACTTTTATAATGCAGTGCTACGTAACGAACGAACCTTATTACGTGCGTCGCAAAGGCGCCCGCCCCAAAACCCTTCTCATCTCCAGCTCCGGATTCGACCCCTGCCATGTCATTTACACCACCCGGCAATTCGTCCGGGACAATCCGGAAATAGTCCGGGGTTTTGTGGCGGCTTCCATCCAGGGCTGGCGTGACTACATTACCGGCGATCCTTCGCCGGCCAACAAATTAATCGCAGCCCGCAACCCCAGAATGACAGCGGAATTCATGACTTTTGTCCGCCAAGCCATTATAGAAAACAAACTGGTGGCCGGCTACCCCGAACGCGGAGAGTATATTGGCCTGTTTTCCCCGGCCAGAATGGAAGAGCAGATGCAGGACCTCTTGTCCGTCGATTTGCTGGATAAACCACTGCCGGTAAAATCATTCATGACCACCCGATTTCTTCCTGAACTCCATTAACAACAAAGCCCTGTTAGCCGCTGAGAACGCTCCTGGAGCGTGTTTAAGTTAACAGGTTGGGGCCTGCTATAGCACAAAAGGCCTGCCGGGATAGTACCCTGCCGGTTACTGGGTTGCCCGGCGTATGCTGATGGCCTCGGCTCCGGCGATTCTCGCCTCGTCCATCACCCTCACCATGATGCCCGAAGGGGCGGAGTTCTCGACTTCTACAATTATTGGTGGCTTTTCCTTTCGGGTTTCACGCCGGACGGCGGCCCGCACGCCCCCGACCCCGATATCCAGGCCATCAAGTAACACGCGACCGTTGTTGTTGATGAGGAATACAATCATGTTTGTCTCTTCTGTAGCACTGCCTCCGGGCTGCGGCTTTTGAACATCCAACCCCTCTTCCTCAACGAACACGGTGGTTACGATGAAAAAGATAAGCAGAATGAACACCATATCGATCAGTGGAGAGATGTTAAGCTCGACGTTATCATCGGCTCCTTTAAGACCTCGGCGTTTGCTCATGGTGATTCGTTTTTGTTAAATTGGTGAAAAAGGCAACAAAATTCTACTTCTCCGAAAAATAGACTGGGAAATGTGCAAGAATCAATGGTCAATGGGGAGTGAGAGGGCCCTGGTTATTCGGAGCCTGATCCGGCGTGGCCCGATGGATCTTTTGCAGAAAATACCACGAACCGGTAACCAAGATAAATAAGCATCGAAGCTATGGAAAAACTGCTCAATTTTGCACAAGTCCAGGTCCATCCGGCGCAGAAAAATGCAGATGAAAGATAGAATTCTACTGCAAAAACCAAGCCCAGGACAAGTGCGTGCAGCAAATTTTCAGGCCAGAGTCCCCACCGGCTTCTCTTTCTGAATATCAGGGACGTGGACCCGATGGAATTGACTATTGAGAAGGAAAAATATCCTACAATGGCAGCCGTTTCAATACCGGCTACCACGACATCTGCCTGACTGTTAATCATTAGCCGGTATGCTGCAATCCCGGACAATATAGCAACCAGGGTAAGGGGCAGGTAAAATGCAAACTGGAGCGGTAGAGGGGCCCGGTAGGCGTTGTAGCGCACTATGCAATACAATGCGCGCATCCCGTCTCTGATGCCTATTTTTTTGCCCTCTTCGTAGGTTCGTCCCGCATAGGAAACCCCCATTTCGTAGATGCGCAGCTTCATTTGCGCCACTTTGGCTACGATCTCGGGCTCAACCCCGAACCGGTTTTCACAGATTTCAATGCCCTGGATAACCTCCCGCTTAAATACTTTGTAGCATACCTCCATGTCCGTCAGGTTCAAGTCGGTCAACATATTGCTCATAAAAGTCAGGAAGCGGTTTCCCAGGGAGTGCCAGAAGTAGAGCACACGGTGCTCATCTCCAGCAAGGAACCGCGATCCGAAAACGACATCGGCTTTATTCTCGCTCACGAGGTCAATGAGTTTTTTAAGATCGCGGGGATTATACTCCAGGTCGGCGTCATGCACGGCCACTACCTCGCCGGTGGCTGCGCAAAAGCCGCTGCGCAAGGCGGCGCCCTTACCCTGGTTGGACGTGTGCTCGATCAAGCGGACGTTTGAATGCTCGTGATCGAGTTCCAGGGCGACTTCCCGGCTACGATCCGTGGAGCCGTCATCAACAATGATAATTTCAAACGTCAGCTCTTCGCCGAAGATGGCAATCAAACGTTCGACGCTTTCGCGCAACGTCTTTTCTTCATTAAAGCAAGGAATGATAATTGAGGCGGTAACCATGGGGGAGGTCTTAATTTATTACGTTATTTTGCCATATTCTCCCGGCAATTAACATGTCAATTTTTTATGGTCACGGCAAAAAACGTTTGCCTGTTCCGCAGCCACTGAGTTATGTTTGTTTGATGCAGATGACAACCGAGTTTAAAGAACCGGGAACGCTTGCAAAGCCCGGAGTGATTGGGAGACTTGTTCGGTTTCTCTTGGGAATTATTATCCTCTACTTTTTCATTACAGTCCTGATCGGTTACGAAAGCATCCTCCGCTTGCAATTGTCGATCCTGGGATGGATAGGTGTAGCCTATTGCTTTTATGCCCTTCCTGCCGCCGTCAATATTGGATTCAACCTCGATTGGAAATGGTGGCCGCAAGTGATATACTTGTTCCTGGTTTTGGTTGCGGGATTGGTCGGTTATTTCATTTTTGGTAGTTTTTTCGGTCCGCATTTGGGCTTAGCTATTCTTGTGTTGTTGTATTTTATTCTTGGATACATGGGAATTTCTTTTTTCCTCGCCGCTGTCCTGGCTGTTCCCGGTTGTGAAGTGCGGGCCATCCCTTATTTGATTGGACGGATAAGCGGTCGTCCTGTACAAGAGCATCACTGTCCAGGCTTCCTGGATCCGCTAGATAAGTGGGAGGCCCGCAAAAAGAAATCATAGGAAATAGGAATCCGGATAACTACCACATGCTCGCAATCCCGCTGTTGCGGAATTCATACTGATTTGGACAATAGACCCGACTTATTCGTTTATCGCAGTTAAACGATTAAGAAATAAAAAACTTAGCGTTGGTAGTATCTATCATCGCATTTCACGTAACACGAATCACGTGCGGCGGTGATCCCAGACGTCGGGGTTGAGCAGGTTGGCAGGGCGCTCTCCTTTTAGTACGGTCAGGGTGCAGTTGACGACGCCTGCGGCGCAGCGCTCTCGTCCCTCAACGGTTCGCGCGGCTATGTGTGGAGTTTTAACTACGTTTTCCATTTTGAGGAGGGGGTTGTCAGCTTTGGGTGGTTCGGGATCCCATACGTCGAGTCCGGCCCCCGCAAGGTGGCCGCTTTCAAGTGCATCGATCAGGGCGGATTGAACGACAACGGGACCGCGGGCGGCATTTATAAGAAAGGCGCCTTTTTTAAGCTGCGTTAGTTCAGCGGCGCCGATTAATCCGCGAGTCTCATCATTGAGAGGCGAATGCAGGGTCAGTATATCGGCTGTGCCGAGCACGGCCTGCAGGTCAGGCGATCGCTGTACTTGCAGCTTGGTAAATCGTTCCTCCTCGATATAGGGATCGTAAGCGATGACTTGCATACGAAGGGCTCTGGCGATTTCCGAAACTCTGCCGCCGACGCGTCCGAGACCCACAATACCGAGAGTTTTTCCTTCGAGGTCCATGCTCATGAATTGAAGGGAATCGGGCCAACTGCCATCAGTAAAAAATATATCCGCCATTTTGATCCGTTTTACAGCGGCCAACATCAAGGTGATGGTCATTTCGGCTGTGGGTTCAGTGGGAGCGTCTGGCGTGTTGGTTGCGCATATGCCATACTTGGTCGCGTCCTCCAGGTTGATGGAGTCGTAACCGATGCCGAAGCGCGCGACTATTTTTAATTTTTTGGCCCGTTCGAATGTGGCGGCAACACCGGGAAAGAGAGGGCCTGCTATGACTGCGTCGGCGTCCTCCAATTCGCTGAGTGGATCCTGGGGATCCGGGTGCACTAGCGGGCCTATTAGCTCGGCTTCATTATTAAGCATCGGATACAGGTCCGTATTTAAGTCGTAATCGATCCAGATTTTGAACATTATACTCCTGAGTGTTAAGTGTTATCCAAGATTATTGAAACAAGGGAACGTTCTTCGGCAAGTTCGGCTACGGAGGCATCAATCTTCATGCGGCTGTAGTCGTTTATGGACAGGTCCGGGACAATTGTCCAATTCTCTCCGTCGCTGCGAATGGGAAAGGAAGCAATCAAACCTTTCGGGATGCCGTAGCTGCCGTCAGAACAAACTGCGACGCTGTGCCAGTCGTCCGCCGGTGTGGGCGTAAGCAGCGATCTTACGGTATCGACAATTGCGTTGGCTGCGGAAGCCGCTGAGGAAGAGCCGCGCGCCTTGATGACGGTTGCGCCGCGTTTCTGAACGGCGGGGATAAAGGTGTCCTTGAGCCAGGCTTCGTCGCCGATGACCTCATGGGCGGGAGCGCCGCCGATACGGGCGTTGTAGAAATCGGGATATTGAGTGGTGGAGTGGTTGCCCCATATAGCCATGTTGGTGACTTCGGTGATTTGGACGCCGGCCTTGGCGGCGAGTTGAAATTTGGCGCGATTTTCGTCGAGACGGGTCATTGCGAACCAACGATCCGGGGGTATGCTCCCGGCATTGTTCATGGCAATGAGGCAGTTGGTATTACACGGGTTGCCGACGACCAGGATACGCACTTCACCAGCGGCATTTGAGGCAATGGCTTTGCCCTGTCCGACAAATATTTTGCCGTTTATGTCCAGGAGGTCTTTACGCTCCATGCCGGCCTTGCGCGGCACACTGCCCACCAGCAGAGCCCAATTGACATCTTTGAAACCCTCATCGAGGTCGGTGGTCGCAACAATTTCCCGGAGCAAGGGGAAAGCGCAGTCGTTTAGCTCCATGACAACTCCATTGAGGGTGTCAATGGCCGGAGGAATCTCGATAAGTTTAAGGGTCAGGGGCTGGTCGTGGCCGAACATCGCTCCGGAAGCGATACGGAAAATCAGTGCATAACCTATCATGCCTGCTGCCCCGGTGACGGCGACTTGAATGTGTGCTTTCATTATTATGTGGAGCGGGAATCGTGGTTTAGCTTTAAATTAAACGATATCGGCTCATCGCGAAGGAGTCTCAGCGAAACGGGAAGTCAGGCCGGTGTAGATTTCGTGCACAAGCGCTTCGGTGCTTTCCCAATCGATACATGGGTCGGTTATGGATTGGCCGTGGCAAAGATCTTTGCGCGGTTGGGGAAACTTCTGTGCGCCTGCCACGAGGTTACTTTCCAGCATGGCGCCGATGATGGAAGTGTTGCCATCCATTATTTGCTTCAAGACATCGCGCATTACCATGGGCTGCTGAGCGTGGTCCTTGCCGGAGTTGCCGTGGCTGCAATCGATCATTATGGCAGGCTTGAGGCCATTCTTTTTCAAAAGATTCTTGGCCGATGCCACCTGAGTCGAATCGTAATTGGGGCCTGAAATACCGCCACGCAGGATAATGTGGCAGTCGGGATTGCCGCTGGTGGTGACTGCGGTTGCCATACCCTGGTGGTTGATGCCAAGGAAGGTTTGTTGCTGGCCGGCCGCCTTGATGGCGTTGACGGCCGCCTGGACATTGCCGGAGATACTGTTCTTAAACCCCAACGGCATTGACAGGCCCGATGCCATCTGGCGGTGCGTTTGCGATTCGGAGGTTCGCGCACCAATAGCAGACCAGCAAATGAAGTCGGCGATGTATTGTGGAGTGATGGGATCGAGCAATTCCGTAGCTGTGGGAAGCTCCAGGTCGATTATGTCGCTAAGGAATTGCCGGGCAAGTTTAAGCCCTGAGGGGATGTCGTTAGTGCCGTCGAGGTGCGGGTCCATTATGAGGCCCTTCCAGCCGATGGTGGTTCTGGGTTTTTCGAAATAAACGCGCATGACCAGCAGGAGTCGGTCTTTCACGGTATGGGCCAGGGAGGCCAGTTTTTCCGCATACTCGAGACTAGTCTTCACATCATGGATGGAACAGGGACCGACAATCAGAAGAAGCCTCTTATCCTCACCAAAAATGATGTTGTGCAGCTGTTTGCGGGCCTCGACCACGAACCCGGCTTGCTTCTCGGAGCGCTTCACCTTCCGGCAAAGAAACTCAGGCGCGGGCAGGATCAGAGATTCGACAATATTTAAATCGGTGACTTTTGACACTGTATTACTGAGTAAGATTCCTCGAAAATTTGAATTTGTGTCGGCAAAAGTGGGCGGGCAAGGCTAAAAACTCCCATGCAATCTCTGCCGGACGCCGGTTCCGGCATTTTAAAAGAATATATTGAGACGGAATGCCAGGTATCTGCACACGCGATGCGGATTACTGACCTGATTGCGGAATTACTTGCGTGACAAAGATTTGGAACACTTGTTGAAATTGGCGGAATGCGAGTGGGGTGGGGTAGTTTACTGCCGCTCCGCTTCCGAATTGGCCAGAATTGAGCGGCCCGAATTTTATTTTAAATAAGTCTATAATTTATGTTGACGTAATCTACATTAAAACTTTCTGTCATTTTTCGAACTTTTACTTACCCTCAAACAGAAATAATTTTAGGAGATTTCTATGAACAAAGCTGAGTTAATCGAGACAGTACAAAATAACCTTGGTGATGATGCAGCTAGAGCAGATGCCGAGCGCGCAATTGATGCGGTGCTAAATGGCATTAGAAGTGGCATCCAGAACGACCAGTCAGTGCAGATTGTCGGATTTGGCACTTTTGCTGTAGTCCATCGGGCCGCACGTAGGGGGATCAATCCCAATACGCGCGAACCGATGGATATTAAAGCTTCGCGCTCAGTGAAGTTCAAGCCCGCAGCTGCTTTCAAAGCTCTGGCGTAATTTTTTAGGATCTGTTGCCCAAATCAAGCCGGCGCTAAAGCGCGTCGCATGCGTTTGGAGCTTTCTGCCAGGCCACCCTTGCGGTTGCGGCTGAGCCAACATTCCTCGAAGTCTTCGATAATGTGGCTTCTCTGCCTATGGGTCAAAGCGGCGGATGAGTCATTTGTCAGACGATTGAGACCTCGGTGGGCCGCCTGGAGAAGCATAGTTACTGTTATTGAGATCTCACGTTTAATAAGACCGGCATCGGCGCAATGGGGGTTAGCTGTCTCAAGGCTGTCTTCGATCTTCCTGAGGTGAAGGCAAACATTTTTCAGCTCCATCTCGGAGATTCCCGACAGGTGTCCATCCAGGTTTTCTTCTTCGCAAAAAAGGAGATCATACAGCGGGGTGCCGTTGCTGATTTTTTTATCGATAGAGTCGGCAGCGCGGCCCAGAGCCAGTATTATCCGGGCGGATGAACCCTCGGAGTCATTAAAAATGAACCGGTTGAGCGTGTCCTCAATATCCGGATTTATGTTTTTTTTGCGGCACCAGGATAGCGCAGCGCTATACACCATGGCTGGGTAGCTTATTATGGGGAACTGGTGGTGTTCGCCGTCTCCCCAGTCGGTGAGAATGATACCGCTCGCACCGTTGGCAAGACCATTGGTCACAGCATTGTCAATATTAGCCAAGGCGTTATCGATTCGGCCCCCCAGGCTGAACCAGCTCGAGGTTCCGGGCGCTACGTGGAATGCCAATCCGTTACTGGTAAAAAGCTCGCATTGACTGGAAAAGGGGTGATCGGCCTCGTAGCCCCAGACAAGAGCCGTGGCGTCCTTGGGCAAATCGGCAAGCGAAGCTGGATTTTTCAGGACCATGTCGGCCCAGAACAGCATCCGGCGGTCGTGCTTGGTCACCAGAGTGTGGATTTTTTTCAGGAATTCGAGGTAAACGTGTAAGCGGCTGGTTTTTTCTGCCAGTGGCCGACTCCAGCCAAGGCCAATTTCCCAGGTCTCGTCACATCCGACATTGAATTTGTCACTGGAAAAATTGGGGAGGTATTCGGAGTATAGCTGGTCAAGCAGGCGCAGGGAGTCTTCGTTGGGTTTGAGTGTAGAACCGTGCGGTGACTTTTGGCCTTCCGGAGTTTCAAAGCCGTCTGGGCATTCGGCCAAGTGTCGGTATTGCGGATGCTTAAGCCACGGTCCGAAATGACCGAAAGAATTAAAATTTGGGACCAGCTCGATATACCGGGCCCGGCAATATGAATCGAGCAAGCGGATGTCTTCAGCGCTCAATGGTGAAGCGCCTTGCCAGACCCTTTCATGGTTTGCGAAGGCGAAGGTGTGTTCTATGTAAAGTTGCAGATTGTTCAACTTGAAAGCGGCCATCCTGTCTACAAGTTCGAATAACGACTTCATCTGCGGAACTTTGCACCGGCTGATGTCGAGCATGTATCCCCGCAAGGGGTAGTCCGGATAATCTTCTATCTCGAGGTACGGTAAAGCTTCCATCCGTTGGGTCAAAATCTGGAGCAATGTCTGCAAGCCGTAGAATAATCCAGCCTCATCGCTCGATTCCAGGCGAAGCCCGTCTTTATCGATTAAGAGACGGTATCCTTGGGTCGGCAGGTTGTTGTCCGGATCGATGATTAGGTGCCAAGGCGATTCTCCTCCTGCCCTTGATGGGACACTGCCGGCGCCCACGGAAAGTTGGGAACCAGCGTCCGCGGGCGGGCAGGAGAATTGTTTTCCGGTCAATTCAGCGGCTCGGGCGCAAAACCGTATCATGGCGTCTCGCAGTACGGGAGTGGCCGGCTCGGGTGGAACCATCAAAATGGCGCCTGCAAGGGGCCAATGCGCCTTGCCGGTCCGGCAGGAGACTGGGGCGGGGGATAGGAGCAAACTCATGCGCAGGGATACTCGAAGCGGTATCCCCGAATCATGTCTGGACGTGTATTGCTGCCAAGGCTAATCGGGTCTGCAATCCGTTTCCAGCTTCAAGTAGCCACTGTTAGAGCTTCGAAAGCTCGCTGCAGGAGACTTTTTATTTCCTCAGCACGGATGGGCTTGCTGAGGTAATCATTCATCCCGGCCTCAAGGCAGCGCTCGCGATCGTTCTCCATGGCATATGCGGTGATGGCGGCGATATATACGTCTCTATTCTCGGCTCCGGCCTCGCCGGAGCGGATCTTCCTGGTGGCCGTGCAACCGTCCATTTTCGGCATCTGCAAGTCCATTAAAACCAGGTCGTAAGAGCCGCTCTTTAGGCTTTCAATGGCTTCGATACCATTGGCGGCGATACTGGAGGCATATCCGAATTTTTCAAGGTAACGGGCAATAAGCACCTGGTTGTTTGGCTCGTCTTCTACCACAAGGATGCGCGGCTGATATTCTTCGCTATAACGCCTATTTTTCGAATTCGACTGGTCAGATGATACCTCGGCGCCAGTCGCATCAACGGCCACTTCGACCGGAATATGAAAATAAAAAGTTGAACCTTGGTCCAGGATGCTTTCGGCCCACATTTGACCCCCCATTAGTTCTGTGAGTTTCTTGCAAATGGCAAGACCCAAGCCGGTACCTCCGTAAAGGCGGGTGGGTGATGAATCAGCCTGGGTGAAGGAGCTGAAAAGTGTGTTCAAAGTTTCAGTTGGGATGCCGATACCGGTATCGCGCACAGCGAAGTCGAGTCTCCAGATGTGAGGCTCCTGTGTTCTTTTAGCGGAAAGGATCACGGATACTGCCCCGCTTTGGGTAAACTTTATCGCATTGTCCACTAGGTTCAGGAGAATCTGCCGCAACATGGAATAATCGGCCAGCACCATTGTTGGAATTGTGGGATCGAACCAGGTGGACAATTTGAGGTCTTTGTTTTCCGCTTGGAGCCTTAACGATTCCACTACCTGTTCTACGAGATGGGACAACTCCACAGGCTTTTTCTCGAGGTTGAAATTGCCCGATTCAATTCTAGAGTATTCCAGGATTTTATTAATCAGGTCCAAAAGCAGGTATCCGTTGGACTTTACAATATCGAGGTACTCGCGTTGTGTTTCGTCGATTTCCGTATCGAGCAATAAATCGGTAAATCCGATAATGGAATTCATCGGACTTCGTATTTCATGGCTCATTACGGCCAGAAATTCGTCCTTTGTCTTGTTGGCTATTACTGCGGTTTCTTTGAATTCCCTCAACAGGTCTTTGGACCGGGTGCATTCATCCTCACCGCCCAGTCCGGACAGCTTCTCGACCAGGTAGGGAAGGACTTCCAGGTAGCAACCTTGCTCGTCTTTGAGGATAAATTCATCCACGCCTTCCTCGAAGGCTTCGGCCACCTGTCCATTATTGCCGGTATTGCTCAAGAGAATGACCGGCAACCTCGAATTCCTCTTTCTGAGGGCGCGAAACAGGTCAAGCCCGGTGCTTTCCGGAAGGATGTAATCTAAAACGGCAACGTCAAAATAGTTGTTTTTGCGGTCAAATATTTCTATGGCCTTTTGTGCTGTCGAGCAGTGAATCGTTTGAATATCGACCCGACGGTTGGAGAAACTCCGCTTCAGAGCTTCGGCCCCTGCGGAATCTTTCTCAACCAGCAAAATGCAAATTGGGCGGGGGGCCTCTTATTTCCTGCTTCTTTGGGCATGGCTATTTGAGACTGTGACATTAAACGGCAGCCGAAAACATGATCTGTATTGTATAGAATAGGGATTTCGTGAATCCCCTGACTAATGTATACCTATAGGACGGCCACTATGGGCCCAAATTAATTTCTTTTTTTAACTTAAACCTGTAAATTGCCCAAAGGTTTCACCATCTCCATTTTTCCTGGCCATTAACCATTGCCCGCTACCAATTAACCATTCCTCCCGACCAAATACCAGAGACCAAATACCTCATTTGGCCTTTCAGCCTTCTGACTTCTGATTTTATCGATCAGCCTTTTAAAGCACCGGCCGCGATACCTCGTACCAGGTATTTCTGCAAATATAGATAAAAAACCAGCAGAGGGACAATTATCAGCATCAGGCCGGCAAAGGCCATGCCCCAGTCAGTCTGATATTGAGCGGTGATGGCGAGGTTGGCCAGACCCAGGGGTAAGGTTTGGGCGTTCTCGCCCCCGTGCCCCGAAAGGAGTATGAAGGCGAAAAAATATTCTTTCCAGATGCCTATAAACTGAAAGATGGCAACCGTAATGAGTCCGGGCCGGGCCAGCGGTAACATGACACGCCGGAAAGCTTGCCATTCCGAGCAACCGTCGATTCGCGCCGCCTCGTGAAGAGCGCCCGGCAGGTTGCGGAAAAAAGCGGTCAGGATGAACACGGCGAAGGGCAGTCCGTTGGCGATATAAACGAGTATCAGGCCGGTACGGGTGTTGAGCAGGCCCCAATCGCGCATTTGAAAAAATAGCGGGATTACACTAAGTTGTGCCGGCACCATAAGTCCCGCCATGTAGAGTAGGAAAAGAGCCTGGCTGCCGGGGAAGGAAAATCTCGCCAGGGCATACGCCGCCATGGTTCCGAGCAGGAGCACTCCCGCGACCGATGTCGTAGTGACCGCCAGGCTATTGATGAAGTATTGGGAAAAGCGGGCTTCGACCCAGGTTTTACTGTAGTTTTCCCAGTGTAGCTCGCTCATATTTGGCAATGAAAAGGGATCGTGAAATATCTCACGGTCCTCTTTCAACGATGTGTAGCCTACCCATATCATGGGGTAGGCTACCAGAACCAGGTAGCCCGCAAGCAGGGTAAATGCCCCCCATCCGCTCCATTTGAATCCTTTTGCGCTCATCATTCGTATTCCTGAAATGATTTTACCGTTTGTTCTGATTTATTCCAGGGCCTCCCTCCGCATGAAAGTCAAAGCGGCAAGTGAACCGGCAAAGACGAGGATAAACAGCACTGCTGCGATGGCCGTCGCCTGTCCGATACGGTATTCCTGGAAGAGGGTTGATACCAGGAGGGTGCCCAGCACATGCGTCTCACTGCCTGGTTGCTGGGCGGTCAGAATCCAGATCACCTCGAAAGTGTTTAGCCCCCAGATAATCATGAATATTGCCGAGATCGTGAGGACCTCCCAGATAAGCGGCAGGGTGATCCGGAAAAATTGCTGCCGAGGTCCCGCCCCGTCTATTTCAGCGGCTTCATAAAGTTGCGGGTCCACACTTTCCATGGCCGCAAGGTAGAGGATCAGGTTGAATCCGACGCTCATCCAGATGTAAATCGGAACCAGTGCCCAGTAGAGTCGTTCCTGGGCCAGCCAGGCATAGCCCTCGAACCCGGTAAACCACTCCGCGAGTCCGGTCTGCCCCAATGATTGGAGGATTGGGCCGAGGGCGGTCAGAAAACCGTTTACCAGGCCGCCGTGTGGATTATATGCGTGCAGCCACAGCAAGGTGGCCGCCACCCCACCCAGCATATTTGGAAAAAGGAAGCAGACCCGGAATACCCGTGTGCCCCAAACACCCCGGTAAAAAAAATTGGCGAAAAGTAGCGAAAGAGGTATCACTACGGCCGTGGGCACGAACATGATAAACATGTTGTTGCCAAGCGCGGACCAGAATACGTCGCTCTCGAAGAGCAGGCGTTTGAAGTGCAGCCAGCCCACCCACCGTTGGGCAGTGATGCCGTCCCATTCGGTTAAAGCCCAAGTCAGAGCCTGTGCGGCGGGTTTGACCACGAATACAAGATACAAGACCGTGCCCAATCCCAGGAAAATGACCATGTCCAAACCACCAACCCGAACTGGCCGTCCGGATGCGAAAGTGGCCTTACCCGTCCCGGCACGTCTCCTTGAGATAACGAAGCCGATCAGTCCCACCGCCACTGCAACTAGTAGCAACGATCCCGCCCAAGGATGGCGCCAAACTACACGCCCCGGCCGGTCTCGGCGAGCGCGTATCTCTGCCGCATTTTCTTCAAGCCTGTTACCGAATTGACTGGGGGTAATCCGCCCGGCCAGTAGCAGGTTGCGCGCATCGATATATGGCTGGTTCATCGCAGCCACCTCCGGGGCCGCTCCGGGGGGCCGACCGAAGGAACCCGGAGAGCGGTCGATCATCGCGGCCACATCCTGCATGTGGACGCTGTAAGCGGCGAAGGGCGTTCCTCGGACAGCCGTGGGAGAGTCCAATTGAGTTGTGAAGGCACGGGCGCGTTCTCGCGACGTCAGGAATCGAAAAAAGTCGACGGTCTCCTCCACATTTTGCGAATCCATGAACACGAAATACCAGCCGCTTCCCACCTGGATGATTCCAGGGTCAGCCACACCATCCTCGAAGACCGGGAAATTGAATGCTCCCAACACAAAGTTATCAGGAAATTTTCTCTTCATCTCGTTGACCAACCAGGAACCGGTCACGAGCATCGCCGCCCGGCCTTCCAAAAACTGCAACTGCGCCTCGGTGTGGCTCATTCCTTCCCAACCTTTCATAAAATATTCACGCGACAGGCGATTCACTACATCCGCGGCTCGCCGATAATGGTCGCCGGCATAAGCGCCCGGCTCCAGCAACTGGAGCGCTCGGTAGGATTCGGAACCCGCCAGATTGTGGTAAGCCGCCCGCAACAGGTAGTCGGCCGCCGTTGGAGCCACGCCGGAAAAGCTCATGGGAGCTATTCCCGAGGCCTTTATATCTTCGCAAAGCGCCCAGAATTGCTCCCAGGTCGCCGGCGGCTTCCACCCGTGGTGGGCAAAGTGCCTCTTGTTATACCAGAAACACATTACGGCGTGGCCGAAGGGAAGACCGTAAACCGCCTTGCCCTCAGTCCATCGCTCCAAAACACCCGGTAGAAATGTGTCCCGCCAGCGACCGTCGCCCTCCCAATTGGGGCCGTCGAGATAAGGCGCCAGGTTAAGGACTTTGCCCGCTGCAATCAGGGTCGGCCAAGGCAGATCGGCGTCAGTGGCATCGGGAAATTGTCCACCCACCACCCGAATGCGGATTTTTTGGGCGATACGCGGGTTACCGTATATATCCACCCTTACGCCCGGTCGCTGTTCCTCGTAAAGACGCGCTGTTTCCCAAAAAAAATCGATACCGAACCCGCCCACAAATACGGGGATGTCGAGAACGATCTCAGACGCTGCGGCCCCGTCTGAACTGAAGCCTGCCAGTAACGGCAACAATAAAAAAACTTGATGCAAGCGCCGGAATCGAAAACGAAACCAGGGTGGGCATACCGGCGGCTCGATTTGCATTCCGGCATTATTTTTATTAAATCTATGCTTTTGCGACTATTAATATTACTTATCCTGCAGAGTTATTGAACTTTTCCCCAATGTTCCTGGAATATGATCAGTTTGTAGAGAACACCCGGCGGGTCACGGCCCGGATTTCAGAGGTTTGTGCCCATTGTGGGCGGGACCCCGCCACCGTAAAAATAATGGCTGTGACTAAGGCGCATCCGGCTCAGGCCGTGGACTATGTATCGCGTTTTGGCTTAACGGTTGTGGGAGAAAACCGGGTGCAGGAGGCCGTAGCCAAAAAGCCGAATTGCGACCTGCCAGTTCGCTGGGAGCTGATCGGGCATCTGCAGAGCAACAAGGCCAAGCTCGCAGTCGCCTGCTTCGATCGCATACAATCTGTGGACCGCCTCAAGCTGGTCGGAGCGCTGGAGAGTCAATGTGCCGCCCTGGGCAAGGAAATGCCGGTTCTCATGCAGGTCAATGCCGGTAACGACCCCAAGAAGTTCGGCGTTCATTGTGACGAGGCCGGCAAGTTGATTGAGGCCGTATTGGCAGCCCCACACCTCAAGATAGAGGGTCTTATGACCATGGCGCCGCTCGATGACAATTCAGCCGTGGCCGCCCGGGCCTTCGAGCGTCTGCGATTGCTAGGAGAGCGCCTGAGCGAGCAATTTGGCGTAGCTCTTCCGGAGTTGTCAATGGGCATGACCTCGGATATGGAGGCGGCGATTGAGGCCGGCAGTACAATGGTGCGCATCGGCACCGCGCTGTTCGGTGAGCGTCTGTAAAGGGAGTATTTTACAGCGGACTTTGATCAACATATCCGCGAAGTAAATTTAGTGATTTTTAGGATTGCGCCGCAGGAAAGATTTACTTCAATAAAGGCCGTGGCTGAACGAATGATTAGCGCCAGGAGAGAGAAAGCCATCATCCGGCTGCTCGATGATGAATCACCGGTGGTCAGGGAAGCCGTGACCGTGGAGTTGGGTCAGATGGGAGTCCTCGGCGTGGCGCTGTTGCGTAATGTCATAAGCGGGGGCAATCGCATCTTGACTTCCTACGCGCGGGAATACCTGGAAGAATTACAAGGGCCGGACACTGTCACCGAATTCATCCGATTCATCCGTTCCATGAACTACGAATTGGAAACGGGATTCCTGATGCTAAACCGCACCGTTTACCCGGAATTCGACTCGGCCGAAAGCTGTATGCAGCTCGACGCCATGGCGGCGCGCTGCCGCGAGCTTATGGCGCTGCCCAGCTCGACAGTAGAAAAATGCAAGGTGATCAACCGGGTGCTCTTTCACGAATACGGATTTTGCGCCGACACGGAAAACATGGACGATCCACGCAACAGTTTCCTGTGCGAGCTGTTGTCGCGCCGCCGGGGAATTCCCATAAGTCTTTCCATCCTGTATATTTCGGTAGCACAGCGATGCAGTTTGCTCCTTGAACCCGTGGGCATGCCCGGCCGCTTTATGGTTGGTTGCTTTACCGAAGAGGAGCCATTTTTCATCGATGCCTACGAGAGGGGCTCCCTCCGTTCGGTTGATGAACTTATGAATGTCTTGCGCAAAAACAACCTGGATACGCACCCCAGTCATCTCGCGCCTTCGCCGGTGAGTGAAGTATTATGCCGGTGTTGCCGCAATCTCGCCTACCAGTTTACCCGCCAGAACCTTCCTGAGCAGGCCAAGCTCTTTTCCGGGTTTGTGCACGAGTTCGAAGCAGCTTACCGGCGCTACGCAAACCCCTGATCAATGCCCTCACTGTCGCCTGAGGCCTCGGTTGTTTACAGCCTGAACGACCTGGAGAACTGGTCATATACGGGAACTTCGCTGGCCGTTCTGGGCCATCCCATCGAGCACTCTATCAGTCCCCGAATGCATAATGCGGCTCTGGCCGAAATGGCAGCGCAGAATGAGCGTTTTGCAGACTGGCGCTATTTCAAGTTTGATATACCACCCGTCAACCTGTCCGAGGCCCTGGCCCTCCTCCATGCAAGGAAGTTCATCGGGATCAACCTCACTGTACCTCACAAGGTCCAGGCCGTCGATTTGGTGGAAGCCGTCGATCCCTCGGCCCGGGACATGGGAGCCGTCAATACTCTGCATTGGGAGCCCGGCGGTTACCACGGATTTAACACTGACGGATATGGATTCGAGGAGGCCTTGCGGAACGATTTGAAGGCCGAAATAGGTGGTGCCGAGATCATTTTGCTTGGCGCGGGGGGCGCGGCCCGGGCCGTTGCAGCAAAATGCCTGGAAAGCGGGTGCCGGACCCTCCGGATAGGCAACCGGGATCCCGGCCGATTGAAGGCGCTCCTGGATATTTTAGAAAAAAACACCGCAACCCCCGAACGGCTGAGCGGTTTCGACCTGTTGAATCCTCCAGGTGATTTACCATCCGCCGGCATACTGGTCAACGCCACCTCGCTAGGCCTCAAATCCGGCGACCCACCGCCAATGGCGCTCGAGCATTTCGATAATGCCCTGAAAGTTTACGACACCATATACAATCCAGCCGAAACCGCCTTGCTGACCGAGGCCCGGACTCGCGGTATGGCCGCCGCCAATGGGCTTTCCATGCTGGTTTGGCAGGGAGTCCGCTCGCTGGAAATTTGGACTGGGTCACAAGTTCCCGCCGAGGTGATGATGACAGCCGCGCGCCAGGCGATCAACTAATAGTATTTTTTGGTTGGAAATGGCAACAGACCAGCATAATTGATTTTCTCAATGGCCGAACTGTTCGAATTACTGCATGAAGAGCTAATCTGGGTTCAACCTGTATTTTTCTTCATTATCGGTGCTTGCATCGGGAGCTTCCTGAATGTCTGCATTTACAGGATTCCGGCGGAAGAATCGGTAATCAGGCCGGCTTCGCATTGCCGGTGCGGAACGCCGATCTCCTGGTATGACAATATTCCCATATTGAGCTGGTTTGTGTTAAAAGGAAGGGCGCGGTGCTGCGGCCGGAGCTTCAGTTTTCGCTATCCCCTTGTCGAGGCATTGACCGCAGTTCTTTTCGTAGTGTGCTGGCTTAGTTTGTCCCCAGGCAAGGCTTTTTGCGGAATGATATTTTGCTCCCTGATGATCTGTGCCACGGCAATCGATATAGACCATTTGATCATTCCCGACCGGTTCAGTATCGGCGGCTTTGCCGCAGGCGTTGTCCTGGCATTGATTTTTCCATCGCTGCACGGTTATTCGCACGGTTTTTTTGTGCTGAACAGTATAAATTCCGTAATCACGGCGGTTGTCGGCGGCTTGATCGGTTCTGCTTTGGTGCTGTGGATCGGTTTGATTGCCGAGATTATCCTGCGCCGGGATGCCATGGGTTTCGGCGATGTAAAGCTCATGGGTGCGATCGGCGCTTTTTGCGGTTGGCAAGGGGCGTTCTTTGCCTTTTTCGGCGGAGCCGTAATAGGTACGGTAGGTGTCGGCCTTTTGTATTTGGCTCGGCTCATCGGGTTGGTCGAATTTCCACCGTCCGGCAAAGATATCGAAGCGATGTCCAGCGAAGCCTCCGATCCGGCGCATGACGGTCAGGAAGATTCGGCCGGTGAGCGTCAGGATAAATTCTTTGGGCGAGAGGTACCTTTCGGTCCATGGATGGCCCTGGCCGGTTTGTTGTATTTCCTTGTTCTCGAGGAAGTCGTGGATGCCTATTTTGCCCAATATTCCATGTTATTCTTCGCTCCTTAAGGACTTCTACCGCGGGACGGCATGAGGTATAATACCGCCATTTCCTTGACTCTTTTATTGGTTTTGGCAGCTGCGCCGGCCGTGATCGATGCTCGGGATACTGTACGCTGGCCCACGATGAACCGGTCCTTCAACCGGGGGGATCCTCAAGACTCCTTTATTCAACCGACTGAATCGGGTGAGGTGCAGTCGGGCCAGTTCGGGTGTGTTCGGGAAGACGGCCGGAGATTTCACGAAGCAATTGACTTGAAAGCGATCCGGCGCGATCGCTGGGGCGAGGCTACCGACCTTGTTCTGGCCGCCATGGACGGCCGTGTGGCTTATGTCAACAGACGGGTCGAGCACAGCGATTACGGCCGCTACGTAGTGATCGAGCACGTGGACGCCCAACCGAACATTTATACGCTGTATGCGCATTTGAGCCTGATCAAAGCGTCAATACGGGTTGGTGTCCTGGTCAAAGCGGGTACTGTCCTGGGCGTAATGGGCCGTTCGGAACGGGATGGGAATATTCCAAAGGAGAGAGCCCACCTGCATTTTGAAATGGGTCTGAGGCTGACTAATAATTTCAGCGCCTGGTATGAGGGTAAGGATTTCGATACGCCCAATTATCACAGCAATTTTAACGGCATGAATCTGAACGGTTTCGACCCGCTCGAATTTTTTACCCGATACCGAAACGGACAGGTGGATACAGTTCAGGCCTATCTGCAAAGTTTGCCCGCCGCCTACCGTTTGCGGGTCTCGACAAGACGCACCCCTTATTTCATACGCCGTTATCCCTGCCTTTTGACCGGTCCCATCGGTGACGACTTTGTGGGGTGGGACGTCGAATTTACCGGATTCGGTCTGCCCGTCAGATGGACCCCGCTTAGCCGCGAGGATGTACCCGGTCCCATGCACGATGGCGACGTCACGCTGATTACGCATTCACCCGGCCTTTTGAAAAAATTCAAATGCAGCAACGGTATTTTAATGGAGTCGGGAGGAGTCGAACTCGGCGATTCGTTGCGCCGTACGATTCAGTTACTTTTTGATTTTCGTTGAGGAAGGAAAGTCTTTTGTCCTTGGTCCCTAGTCCTTTGTCGACTGGTAAATGTGGTTGGAGAGAAAAGATCTAGCTATAAACCCTTAAACCCTTAAACCTTTGAACTTTTGAACCTTTGAACCTTTGAACTCTTGAACGTTCTTATTAGAGCAGAGTTTGCTTTTCGTAGAGATTGCGGTAGATTTTATTTTCGGCCATCAGTTCTTTGTGGCTTCCGGTCGCGGTGATCCTGCCTTCGTCGAATAGGAAAACTTCTTGCGCCAGTTTTATGGAGCTAAATCGGTGGGCGATAATGATGACCGTCTTGCCCGTGATAAGTGTCTCGAGAGCGGCCTGAATCTTGTCTTCGCTTTCTGTGTCCAGGGCTGAAGTGGCCTCGTCGAGGATCAATATGGGAGCGTTCTTGAGAAAGGCGCGTGCAAGGGCAATCCGCTGCTTCTGCCCGCCTGAAAGACGCGCTCCACGGTCGCCCACGAGTGTTTCATATCCGTTCTCGAATTTGAGGATAAAATCGTGGGCAAAGGCTTTGCGGGCGGCTTCGTGAATCTCTTCTTCGGTGGCGCCGGGCCGGCTTAAAAGAATATTGTTGTAAATACTTTCGTTGAAAAGCACGGGGTCTTGAGGCACCAGTGCGATGTGACTGCGCAGGTTATGCATTTTGAGGTTGCGCAGATCGATTCCGTCTAGCGTGATGGCTCCCGATCCGACGTCGTAAAAGCGCGGCACAAGGTTGGTGAAAGTTGACTTGCCGGCGCCGCTTGGGCCCACAAGGGCATAAACCTTTCCGGGTTCCATGACACAATTGATGTCGTGCAGTATCGGCCCATCGCCATAATCGAAACAAACGCCGTTGAATTCAATTCTGCCGGTTGCCTTTTCGAGGTCCCGGGCATCCGGATTATCTTTGATAACGGCGGGAGTGTCTAAAATTTCCTCGAGTCTCTCGAGCGAGGCTGTTCCCCTTCTGATCTCGCCAATGAGCACGCCGATTTTTTTCACCGGGTCATATGAAAAATAAAGAGCGAAAATTATTGCCAGTATGTCTTCCAGGGCGACTCCGGTTTTCCGGGCGTAAAAAATCGCAATGGAGATACCGAGCGCCGAGACGAACTCGATGCTTGGGGAAATGGCCTTGAGGTATTTAACCACTTTGAGCTGCAGCTTGAAAAAGGTGCGGATCATGTCCTGAAACTTGCCTGTCTGAGCTTCCTCGAGATTAAAGGCGCGGACTTCGCGAGCGGCGCTCAAGTTTTCGCGAACACATTCAGTTATAACCCCCATTTCCTTCTGCAATTGCTGGGCGCGCAGGTATAACCTTCGTCCAAGGTAGCGGATGGGAAGCACGCAGATCGGCACGATCAACAGGAACAACAGGATGAACGCCACTTCCATCTTTGTAATGGATAGCCAGATGAGAAATCCCATCGCTCCGGCCAAAGTAATGGGCTGTATGACCAGGTCGTTGGCGACCCTGATGATTGTTTCCTGCAACAGGAGGGTGTCGTTCATCGTGCGGCTGAGCAGGTCGCCGCTGCGATGCTTGGCGAAAAATCCGAGGTGGATTTCCTGAAGCTTTGTGAAGAGGCGCATCCTGATTTCCTCCAATATTTTCAATCCGCAATAGCTGATGAGATAGACATTGAAAAAACCACCCAGCCCCCTCAGTGCGAACACCATGGGCAATGTAGAGATCGCCAGGGCCAGTTGGACCGTGTTCAAGTCGTGGTCGCTGTAGAGGAAGGGCACCAGGTATTTGGTGGCGTATGGCCCGCCCAGGCCGCTGGCCAACCCCGATACCATGCCGCATAACAACGCTCCGATAAAGGGAACCTTCAATGGCCGAAGCAGAGCAAAATAAGGTAACAGTTTTTTCACGTTTTCGCCGATTGGCTCAGGAATTTAACGAAATTGGCACTATAAAATGTCCCTCTGCCATGTCACGCCAATTAAAACCGGCCCTGATCTACACGCGGCGGGCAACATCTCCGTTACTTGCGGATGAGCATCCACAGGTTGTCACTGAGCGGAAAGCGGTCGAAGAGCCCGAAGCGTTTCACGGTGAAGCCGCATTCTTCGACAATCCGCCGCAATGAGCCGGGGGTGAAATAGTTGACATGGTCCGGGTAGCGGAACCCGCTCCAATTACGCTGCATAACGTGGCGGTTCCAGCAGGCGAAATTGGGCAACTTGATAATGGCTGCGGCATCTCCCTTCATTATTCGGTGCAAACCGCGCAACAGGCCGGAGGGCTCAGCCTCATGTTCTAGAAAGGCGCTCAATATTACGCCGTCGAAGAAATCCGGCTCGAATTTCTGTGTACCCTCGACTGCGTTGGCGTGCACCACATATCCGCCCCCTTCCTGAAACCGCTGATCGGAAACTTCTGCAAGCCGCCGGGAAATTTCTATGCCGTAGAGCCGGTAACGCTCCGGCAGCCAGGCGGCAGTCCCACCGTAACCACTGCCGACGTCCAGGATATTTCCGTCCACCACATAACGGATGAGAAGCGATCTGAGTTTATTTCGCTTCAACACGTGTTTACGAAATCCCTTTGCGGCATTACTGAACTTCTTTATCAGCGGACGGGATTTTTTTCTGCGTGTTTCTTCCTCGCGGGAGGTCTTTTCCCAGGCGAATGTGCTATCAAGTTCTTCGTATGGCGGCACATTTTCCAGGTAGGTGAATCCGCATCCGGCGCATTGTTTCACCGCCCAATGGTCCAGCGAGTAGGGTCCGGGTTCGAGCTTCCGGTTGTCCATGCCGCACAGCGGGCAGGAGCGAAGCCGAAATTTTACGTTACTCATGCTCTGGCGGCTGGGTTCTCGATCGTTTCCATAAGCGCTGACAGTTCTTCCAATACAGTACGAGGCTTTACCTTATAAATGGGCAAACCTCCCGTGGCGGGACAACCGGCAGGCTGTATAATTCGCAACGGCGCTTTGAAGATTGGGCCTGTACGCACCGGATTGGTGGGGCCAAACAGGGCAATAACCGGAGTTCCCAAAGCATTGGCCAAGTGCATCCCCCCGGTGTCGTTGCAAACAACCACTCGGCAGCCGGCCAGTTTCCCTGACAGTTCGAGAATGTCGGTTTTGCCGGCCAGGTCGATGACTTGTTCCTGTGGAAAACCTCCGGCCACTTCACTGGTTTTGGAAATATCCCGGGCGGTTCCGAATAGCAGTATTGGGGTTTCGGGATATTCTATAAGTATCCGCCGGATCAGAATCCGCCAATTATCTACCGGCCATCGTTTTTCCGGTTCGTTTTCGGTTCCGCATATCAAACCGATTGGGGAGGTGCCGGCAGCAGGGTCTTCCGGCCATGCAAATGGCTCGAAGTCCGGTTCGTCGGTCAGCCCGAAATTTATCAGATATTGTTCCCAGACGCGGGTTTGGTGAGTTCGGGTTTCATCAAGATCCCCGGGAATGGCCCATGCGTGGGTGAGCAACGGGCGTGGTTTGCCGGGCCGCAGCATGCCGAAGCGTTGGGGACAACCGGCGAGTCGAGCCTCGAGATCGCCACGCAGCGAATTGGTGAATAACAGCCAGGTGTCCGGATAGCGGTGACGCAATTTACGAAAACGCCGGTAGTAGCCCGGACCTTTGGTTGGTAGAGCAATCAGGCAATCGGCCACCCCAAGCTTTTCAAGCAGCGGGATGAAACCTTCTTTGACCAATAAGGTGATCTCCGCGTCGGGACGGCTGTTTCGCAAAACGCGCAGAAGAGGCAAGGCCATCACGATGTCGCCCAACCAGTTGGGCAGGCGGATCCAGAAACGGGTCCGGCGCGGAAGTTCGGCCCAACCATGGTATTGTTTGCAGGCGTCGAGATAGTTCTTTTTCTGTTGGAGCCGCAGCCGGCGGTCCGGCACGTCCTGGTTCTTCCAGCGTTTGTGGCTCCAGAGCCATTCCGCGCACGCCTCATCCGAAGAGCGCAGATAGTCTTCCAGCCAGGCGTTTGACTCGACAGTGATATCGACGGTATTCGGATTACACTTCAAAAAGTGTAAGCAGAGGTCGGCCCTCCAAAAACCGGTGCGCCGCGTGTACGCCACGACAACTTGGGAACCGTATTTTTGGGCCATGATGCCGGGCAGGGTTGTGGCGGAAACGATGCGGTCGAACAATGTAATCAATGCTCCGCTATTACCTGCGTTCTGATCATATAGAATGTTCAGGCAACCGCCTTCGCTCAGAAAACTCTTGGCCTTTAGTAAGTCCTTTTTTCGGGAAAATAAAATAGCGCCGAAGCGCTGGCGGGAGTTCATTACCCACAGATCCAGCGCCGGGTTGTCCAGGGGGCGATAGATGGCGGCCATTTTCGGTATTACATGCGAAAAGGATTGCGCCATCTGCCCAAGAGCTTCGTTCATCGTGAAATGCGGTATCAGCGCCACAATGCCTTTGGAAGTGTCATTTTCATCAAAAGCACTCCATATATCCGGAGTAACACGCAGAACTTGCCGGTAGCGCTCATCGCTGAACCAGGGCGAAGCCAAAGCGAAAGCCGCCATCTCAATAATTCTCCGGCAACTATGCCGGGCGATCTTGCGTCGCCATGAGTCCGGTTTATCGGGAAAGGCGTGGTGGAGATTGGACAGTGCGTAAAAGCGCCGGCCGGTTGGTAAATAATATATCAGGTCGCCCAGCGTATTACAGAACCACCGGGTCAGGCGCTCGGGACTTCTGGCCAACAGCCAACTCATCGTTTTAATAAGTAGTAGCATGAACAAATAAATCTCGAAGACGGTATCCTGATTTCCTACAAATGCTATTAACAGAAACTATTTATTATGCCAGACATTCTCGTCATCAAGCCCTCGTCCCTCGGCGATATCGTCCACGGCCTGCAAGTTGCCGAATCCCTGCGTTCGCAAATGCCGGATTGCCGAATTACCTGGGTAGTGGGCGATCAGTTTGCATCCCTGGTGCAGGCTTGCTCAACGGTTGATGATTATCTGGTCTATGAACGCCACGGTGGATTGAGAAAGTTTATGCGCTTGCTGACTCAAATTCGTAAGCGCAAGTTCCATATAGTTATCGATTTTCAAGGGTTGGCACGCTCGGGGGTGATGATCATGGCCGCCCGCGCCGAACGCAAGCTGGGCCGCAGCGACGCCCGCGAGGGAGCGACATTGGCCTACAGGGAAAAAGCGCCGTTTCCCCAACCGGGAGCCGAAGCCCACGCGCTGGAAATACTTTTGCAGTTCCTGCCATTACTCGACTGCCGGGCGGAATTGCGCGGGCAATTGCAGTTTAAAGTAAACGCGCCGAAGAACTTTGATGCCGACTTGCTCGAACGCCGGCCCGTGATACTTTTTCCCGAAAGCCGCCGTCCGGAAAAAGAGTGGGGCGGATTTGTTGAACTGACAAGCCGGCTGTTGCGGGATCGTCCCGATCTTGATATTGTTCTTGCCGGTAGCACAGCCCTGGATGGTTTGCCCGACTGGCCCGAGGCCCGCTTTACCAATCTCCTTGGAAAAACCGGCCTCGACGAGCTGGCCGTGCTTGTATCCATCGCCAGCCTGGTAGTAACCAACGACAGTGGACCCATGCACCTGGCCGCTGCCCTTCAAGTCCCCGTAATCGGCCTATTCGGCCCGACGTCTCCCAAGCGATTCGGGCCCTATCCACTCGATTCCCCCACAAACCAAATAATCCAGGCTCCCCAAGGCGACCTCAGCCACCTCACACTCAATACCGTATATGAGACGATAGCTTCGTTATTAAAATGATCATTCGGCAATAATATTTTTTCCTCGTGACCTTTGGATTTGATGGTATATACCGACTGAGCGCTAATGAGAAAACAACAACTGGCGAAATCGACAAACCTTACTTGAGGATCAGAATATGAATATATCACGAGAATTAATTGTTGGGATAACCGTCGCAATCGTATTGAACTTGCCGGTCTTGGCGCAGATTCCGGACCCGCAGAATCCGGACCCCGAACTGCCGCGCCCAATCGAGGCGTATGATTCCGTTTTTCTCGAGGAATTAACCTGGCTGGAGGTGCGGGACGCCATGCGGTCGGGTAAAAACACGGTGATTATTGCAACGGGCGGCATCGAACAAAACGGCCCTTATCTGGCGCTCGGTAAGCACAATTATATTCTGCGCGCCACTACCGAGGCCATCGCCAGGAAACTCGGCAACGCTCTGGTGGCTCCAATCGTCCCATTTGTCCCCGAGGGCGATTTTGATCCTCCGACCAGTCATATGCGTTATCCCGGGTCGATAAGCCTTACGGCGGAGACTTTTAATGCGTTGCTCACCGATATCGCCACAAGCATGAAGGTCCACGGATTTGAGCACATTATACTTATAGGTGACAGCGGCGGTAACCAGGATGGATTGATAGAGGTGGCCGACGAGCTGTCTGCAAAGTGGGCCGGGGGCAAAACCAGGATTTACTACATCCCGGAATACTACGATTTTCCCGGGATGCGTAAATGGTTTGAAACTCAAGGCATCCATCAGGTGGACGAAGGTATTCACGACAGCTACGGAGTGACCTCGATGATGATTACCGTGGATCCCAACACCGTGCGCATGAAACAAAGGTTGTCCAAGGGATTGTTTTCCATAAACGGCGTGGACCTTTCGCCAAAGAAGAAAACTATAGCTTTGGGAAAAAAGGTGATTGACTGGAAAGCCGGTATTACGGCGCAGGCTATCGAAAAAGCGATTGGTAAATAGCTCGACGACTTTGCCGGACAATTTCCAATGATTAGAGTTTGAACATGGTGTTTCAGTTATGATCGACCTCAAAATACTCCGGGAAGACCCGGATCGGGTGCGAGATGCCATTCGGAAAAAGAAGTTCGAGTGCGATATTGATGGGATCCTCGAGCTGGATAAAAAACGGCGGGCCATCATTACCGAGACGGAGCATTTGCGCGCAGCACAGAATACAGCCAATTCCGCCGTGGCCAAACTCAAGAAAGGCTCCCCTGAATTTCTCGAAAATGTCAAAAACCTGAAATCACTGGCCGACCAAGTCAAAGATGCCCAAAAAAATTTGCATGATTGTGAGGAGACCTGGCGGCAAGCCGTGCTCACCATTCCAAATCTGCCTCACGATTCCGTGCCCGAAGGTGTTAAGGAAGAAGAAAACCAGGTCCTGCACATCTGGGGCGAACCGGATGCGGACTTTCCAAATTCCAGGCCTCATTACGATATTCCATGGTTTAGCGAGATGGTAGATTTGCCCCGAGGCGCCAAGATGGCCGGAACAGCCTTCCCGGTCTTTGTCGGGCCCATGGCTGCGCTGGTACGCGCCCTCCTTCAATTCTTTCTCGATGAAGCCATACGCGCAGGCTACGTAGAGCTAATGCCGCCATTACTCGTCAATGCAGACTGTGCCACCGCCACAGGGCAATTGCCCGACAAAGAAGGGCAGATGTATCACCTGGAACAGGACGATCTTTACCTCATTCCCACCTCCGAGGTGCCGGTGACCAATTTTTATCGCGACGAAATTTTTGAGAGCGGGGCGCTCCCGGTTTACCATTGCGCCAGCACTCCCTGCTTCCGGAGGGAGGCCGGCAGCCACGGCAAGGATGTGCGCGGGCTCAATAGGCTGCATCAGTTCGACAAGGTGGAATTGGTCAAGTGGGTGCATCCCGACAATAGTTTAGAAGAGTTGGAAAAACTCCGGGAGGACGCCGAGCGGTTGCTGCAGAAACTTCAACTGCCTTACCGGCGGCTTTTAATGTGCGCCGGCGAAATCAGTTTTGCGAACGCCAAGCAATACGACCTCGAAGTTTGGGCGGCTGGCCAAAAGCGTTGGCTGGAAGTTTCCAGTTGCAGCAATTTCACCGATTTCCAGGCCCGCCGCGCCAATATCCGATTCCGTGACAAAGGTGGCAAACCGCGACTGGTGCACACCCTTAACGGCTCAGGTTTGGCCGTCCCGCGCGTCCTGGCTGCCATCCTGGAAAACAATTTGCAGAAAGACGGGCGAGTGAAAATACCCGAGGTGCTGCGAGAACGGATAGGCTGCGACAGCATTGGGACGGAATCATAAACTTTCCGCCAGCGTTGCAACCGCGGGACTAATCCTGATTAGATCAATTTAAACGCGGCCCAGATAGGAACAGTTCTCGGTGCTTACCTTGATGACGTCATCGGTCTTTATAAAGAGCGGTGTTTGAACTATGAGCCCTGTTTCAGTTGTGACAGGCTTCAAGGCCGCTCCGGAAGTGTCACCCCGGATACCCTCCGGCGCTTCGGTTACCTTCAACTCGACGGTGGAAGGGAGCTGGATTTGCACAGGCTTCTCGTCGACGAAGAGAATGTCGTAAAGGTTACCTTCGGACATGAATTTTTTAGCATCCTCAATCAATTGTTCATTCAGGACGGTGTCTTCAAAGGTTTCTGGATGTAGAAAATGGTAGCCTTCCCCGTCCACGTAGCTGAACTCCAATTTCAGGGTGTCGGTGGTCAGTACTTCAACATTGTCGTTGCTGCGGAACTTGGTGGTGGTGGAGCTGCCGGACTGCAAGTTACGCAGGGTTGTTTGCACAAAACCGGCCTGGCGTGCCTGATTGCGGTGCATCACTTCCAGTACAACATGCGGAAGGCCATTGTGAATAATGACTTTCCCTTTTCTTAAATCGGTGGCTGATGGCATTTTTGTTGAGAGTAAAAATTGTTCATATTAAGGAATCCTCCCGCCTGTCAATACTGCTTCATGGAATAAGGCGCGAGGATTTCCACGCTTTACAAAACGGTGCATTGTCCTAATGTGAAGTACTCCTTTTACCCTCTTTCATGAAACAGAGAACGATCTTGCGCGAAGCGTCCCTTAAGGGCCGGGGCTTGCATACCGGCCAGAAGGTTCACCTTACCCTGAAACCAGCCGAAGTTGACCACGGGCTGGTCTTTCGGCGTGTCGATCTATATGGCAAACCGGAAATAAAGCCTTCGTTGGACCTGGTATCAAACTTGGTCCGCAGCACGGATCTGAGATCCGGCAACACGAAAATTCATACCGTTGAGCATGTGCTCAGCTCCCTCCAAGGTTCGGGGGTTGACAATGTGCTCATCGAAATGGACGCAAGCGAACCACCAATTATGGATGGTTCAGCCAAGCATTATGTGAACCTCATCCAGAAAGCCGAACCAGTCGATCAGGATAAAGACCGCGAGTATTTCGTTCTGGATGAGCCCGTATCGGTCACAAATGGAAACAGTTCTCTCATCGTCTTGCCTCACGATGGATTAAAAATCACCTGCACATCGGCCGACGACCGCGGCATCCACACTCAACACCTGTCACTCGAACTGGATCCCGAAACCTACATCTCAGGCATCGCTCCGGCGCGCACTTTCACTATATTCGAGGACATCGAGGAGTTGCTCAAGCAGGGCATGATTCGAGGTGGCAGTCTTGATAACGCCATTCTTTTAAAGGGCGATAAAATCATCTCCAAAGAACCCTTGCGCTTCGATGACGAGTTGGTGCGTCACAAGATACTGGATATCATCGGCGACATCACCCTCCTTGGCATGCCGCTAAAGGGGCACATAGTGGCCGTCCGCCCCAGTCATGCATTGAACCACAAACTGGTTATCGCACTGCACGAGCGGTATCAGGCCCTAAAGTCAGGCAAACGCACCAGCAAAACTAAAACCGACGCGGGCCAGCCCGTCGTTGCCACCGAAACCGAACTCGATATCAACCGCGTGCTTGATACCCTGCCTCAACGGTATCCTTTTCTGATGATTGACCGCGTTGTCGAATTCATAGGCGACAAGGAGATCAGGGCCATAAAAAATGTTTCAATCAACGAACCATTTTTCCAGGGACACTTTCCCGGCCGGCCCTACATGCCCGGAGTTCTCCAGCTCGAAGCAATGGCCCAGGCCGCCGGCATTCTCACTCTCCGGAAAATTTCCAAGGAGAGCAAGTTGGCCTTTTTCATGAGCGCCGATAAAGTAAAATTCCGCAAAGTTGTCTCTCCGGGCGACCAACTCGAAATCCATGCCAAAATCACCCGAACTCGCGGAGAAAGTCTCGCTGTGGCTCAGTGCTCTTGCCGAGTAGGCGGCAAGGTGGTCTCTTCCGCCCAGGTCATGTTTTCAATCGTCGATGACCCCGAGGCAGGCTGAACAATCAAGCCCGGTTCCAATACATAGATTTTTTCCATGGCTGCCGACATTCATCCCACAGCCATCGTGGATAAGAATGCCCGCCTCGAGGATGGGGTAACAATTGGAGCTTATGCCTGGATCGGCCCCAAGGTGCGCCTCGGGGCCGATACGGTGGTGCATCACCACGCCACCATCCAGGGCAATACCCGGCTTGGAAAGGAAAACGAAATCTTTCCATACGCATTTGTCGGCGGCAAGACCCAGGACCTCAAATACAAGGGAGGTGAACCCGGATTGGAAATCGGCGACCACAATGTCTTTCGCGAATACTGCACAGTTCACACGGCAACAGAAGATGAGAACTCCACCACCATCGGCTCCCACAACAACTTTATGGCCTATTGCCACGTCGCCCACAACTGCACCATCGGCGACCATATAATAATGAGCAATAACGCCACACTCGCCGGACACGTGACATTGGAAGACCATTGCATCATCGGCGGCCTGACCGCGATACACCAATTCTGCCGAATAGGCCTCTATGCCATGCTCGGCGGATGCGCCAAAGTCGTGCAGGACGTTCCGCCCTACATGATCTGCGACGGCAATCCCGCCGAAGTGCGCGCAATCAACAAAGTAGGGTTGGAACGCGCCGGATATTCCGAAAGCGAAATAGCCCTCATTCGCCAAGCCTACAAAACACTCTACCGCGAAGGTCTCAACCGCAGCCAGGCCCTCAAAAAATTAAAGCAAAACAACCAAGCCGACACACCCATACTAAGCCGCCTCATCGACTTCATCCAAACCAGCCAACGCGGTATTGCGTGAAGCAAATCCCAGAATTTGACATTTGTCCATTTTGTCTTCCTAGAAAAGGATTTTAAGAAGGTCGCTAATAGACTTGGCCATGAGCCAAAAACTGAAGGCAAACCCAATCACACATAACAAGTACCCGGCAAAAAGAATAATCGAGAGCATTGCTTAAATATACCCCAAATCCATGAAATTGCAATTAACGATATTGGGAATGACTAACAACTAACGACCAAAGACCATCGACCTCGACCGGAGCGCGAAAAAATCCCAAAAATGCCACCATGTTGGCTGAATATATCAACAAGGCTGTTGAGGAGGCGGAATTCGAGCGCATGGAGAATGGTCGTTACTTCGGCACGGCATCGAAGTTCAAGGGTATTTGGGCCGAGGGGGAAACGGTTGAAGATTGCCGGCACGAGTTGGCGGAAGCATTAGAATCCTGGATATTGCTCGCCATAAAATTCCGCGATCCCATACCCGTGCTGTATTAAACGGATCAACGTTTATATTTCGGAAAAAATTAAACCCTTTCCCCTTCCCACCATTTTGAACCTGTCAAATATGAAATATGAACGTTGACCCCTTTGCCTCCCGCTTTACCACAGGTGTTAAATTCTAGTTAGTTCGGAGTCATAAATCGTAATTATTATTATTCCATTCTGGTTGTGGGGGCGCTGGTCTTCCTTAGTTCGTGTGGTTACAAATAGGGTGAGGGGGACACTTTAAAACTGGTAGCCGTCGGTCAGGCGCTTATTAAAGTGGATCCGAGGATTACGTGGGATGATCCGTTCGGCAGCATACGGCCGTTTGTCGAGGCGGCGGACGTGGCTTTCACGAATTTTGAGATGGCTGTGAATGGTCCGGGTAATGAGTGCGGGGTGCCGGAGGGGTATATAACGGTTCTGGGGGAGCCGAGGATCGGGGCTGAGGATCAGCCGGGCAATACGAGTTGGCCGCACGCGGTGGATCGCTCGGTCATGGAGTTTTTAGCCGGTATGGGTTTTAATTTGATGTCGTTGTCGAATAATCATGCTTGGGACTTGGGGCCGTGCGGGGTGGAGGCGACGCGCACTGCGGCGGACTTATACGGGGTTACTCACGCGGGCACGGGTGGGAGTGTGGAAGAGGCGGTAGCACCGGCGTATCTAAAGGTGCGTGAAACTAATATCGGGTTGGTGGCGGCGACGACTTGTCATGATGAAAGGGATATACTTACGGGCACGGTGAATGGCGTCTGGACGGGCCATCAGGATGATTGGGACCGGAATATCGCCGCGGTGGAGGAGGCGGCGAGAAATGCCGATTTCGTCATTTTCTACCAGCATTTCCAGATCGACGTCGATGAGTTTGGGGGTATGGAGGATGGCGAGGAAAATGAGTACGGGCACATCAAGGTAAACGATGTCGAGCAATGGCAGGAGGATTTTGCAAAAGCCGTTATCGATGCCGGGGCATCTATTTACATCGGACACGGCCACAGGGGATTCGACGGCATCGAGATTTACAAAGGCCGCCCGATTTTTCGACAACTCGGAGGATTCGCGTATCAGGGCTTGCGCCCGATAATCGGCGATTACGACAAATATTTCGCCTGGCAGGGTCTGCTGGCAGAGATGACTATCCGGGATGGCTTCGTCGAAACTATTGAAATGATCCCCCTGGAGCTTTTAGAGGGCGGTGAATACTTTGACAAATACAATACCGCGGATTTCCTCACAAGGCGCGGTTTGTCGGAGGTTGCGAGCGGAGATCTAGCTTCGGAGATACTGGAGAGATTCAGGAGTCTTTCCGCTCGCTATGGTGCTGAAGTGAAAATTCTCGGGGAACGGGCATTTATCGAGATCAGCGGCAATGATTGACCCTAACTCTTCCAAATGTAAAATTTGAGACATGGCTGCCCGGGCAGGATTCGAACCTGCGACAAAGTGGTTAAATATTAATAAAAATGTAGTGAAATTATGAAAACTAAAAAATTCTTTAATTTTTCTTTCGTGATAATTATTCTCTTAGCAGTTACTACTAAAGAATTAGCAGCGAGCGACAAACTGCCTGATCCTTTCAAAATAATCCCTGAACCAACGCAAATAGAATTAAAAGGCGGTTCGAATTTAAATTTCAAAGATTTGAAATCAATCCATCTCAAAGGAATCGAGAAGCGACCGGTATTAGGAGCTTTACTGTCACGATTGGTTGATGCGGATGAAGAAGGAAAAGGCGTGTTGACTTTGATTCTTTCAACTAGTGAGTCTGTTCCCGACTCTCCGGAGGGCTATATCCTGCTTATTTCTGCCGGCAAAGTGGTGATTTCTTCAAGAGGAGAAGCTGGTATTTTTTATGGCTGTCAAACCTTGGAGCAATTACTTGAAGATGCCTGGGACACAAATACTCCCATACCTGCTACTAAAATTACTGACTATCCTGCCTATTCTTTTCGGGCTGTTCATTTTGATGTAAAACATCACCTCGATCATATAAATTATTATTACGACAGCATTGACCGACTGGCTCGGTATAAGATCAATGCCATTATTTTCGAGTTTGAAGATAAATTGCGATACAAACGCCGGCCATCGGTGGGCGCGCCTCAGGCGATTAGCATCGATGAAATGATAGCCTTAACTCAATATGCCCGTGACCGTCATATCGAGATAAATCCATTAGTGCAGGGTCTTGGACATGCGACATTCATCCTAAAACACCCTGAATTTGCTCATCTTCGAGAATTAGAGAATAACCGCTGGGCATTTTGCCCCATGGATGAAGGCACATACCAACTTCTTTTCGATTTATATTTAGATGCGATAGAAGCAACTCCTGGCGCTCGCTATCTGCATGTCGGAGGCGATGAAATCGGCAATATCGGTCTCTGCCATCGATGCAAAGATTTTGCAGAGAAAGAGGGCCTTTTGGCGCTAAACCTGTATTGGTTAAACAAGGTCTGTTCGTTTGCTGAACAGCAGGGACGTATACCCATTTTCTGGGATGATATGCCCTTTAAGTATGCCGGTCTATGGGATTCTGTGCACAGAGGGCAGCAGGATAGCGAAGAAGAAACAGCAAAAATTTGGCAGCAAGGTTTACCAAAATTGAATAAAATGATCGAGATGTTCCCCCAAAATGCTGTCCACATGAATTGGAATTATCGGGTTACACGCTATCCCGGCAACTATCGGGTTCTTGATTGGTATCGTGAGCAGGGAAGAAAAGTCATGATTGCGACGTCAACCCAAACTACGACCGGTCTCATGCCTTCGGCAGATCGAGTCCCGATAATAAAGATGTTCATTGAACTTGCTAATGAATATGGGATAAATGGCGTATTATGTACAGCCTGGGATGACGCTTCACCCCATATAGAAACCTATTGGCGAGGATTTATTGCCACTGCTGAATATAGTTGGGCTCCAAATAGAAAAAATATCGATCAGTTCTATTCTGCTTTTTTGCAGCGCGAATTCGGTCCAGCGTGTATCGGTTATGAATCAATTTTCGAGGACTTGTATCAAACGGCTGTATTTTGGAACGAAGCGTTTAATCCTTCCGGGAATCGCAGAAGTATCGATAATGCTTTATTGGAACTTCCCGGTCTGGCCCATTGGAAAAAACCGTCGGAATTGACGGTGGAAAAACAAATTAATTTCAAAGAACGATTAATCGATCTGCCGGATTTTTCAAAACCTGGTGCGTGGAGCCAAAAATATGAACAACGGCTCAAACAAGCGGAAGAAGAAGCAATGCGATACAAGAAGACGTCCAAACAATTGACGGAATTGATTAAAAAATCCAGGCGCAATAGATTTTTTTGGCAGGTTTTTCAGGTCATCAACGATTTTCAAGTAACAACACCACATCTGTTATTAGCGCTGAAAATGTGTGATTCTGAGGATAAAGAACGTCAAAAAGCTGGATTTGAACATGTTAGTACCGTGCTATCTGAATTTGATTCTTCCTGGGCAAATCTTAAACATGTATTTGCTAAAATACGTTTTATTTCCTATCCGGAAAATTATGTGAAAGACCGCTATTATCATATTGCAAGTCAGCGCGAAGATATTTCTTTTATGAAACAGGTGGAAGAACTCTATCATCCAATGGTTCGGGAGTGGCTGGCCGAATTCAAAGCACCCAATGTGGTCAACGTCCTTTGGCTCGACGTCCCTGGTGCGACTCTTTCATCATCCGGGAAGAACTGAAGACGTGTGTCGCACGTCGTTATACCCGACGCCCTAACACATAGATCCACGTTCCTCGAGGGAGATCGACCCATGCTAAAAAAACATCCCACTCCCTTTATTAAGTAATTCCCTCCTATAATTATCTGCGCATAGCCGTAATTTTGAAGTATCAATCTTGTCGAATAGCCTACTGTGGGTAAGTATCTAATCACCGGAGTCGCGGGTTTTATTGGCTCGCACACAGTCGCGAATTTGTTAGTTAATGGCCATCAGGTATTGGGTGTGGATTCACTCCGAACGGGCAAGATTGATAATTTAAAATCAAGCCAGCAGGATGCAAACTTCAGGTTTGAGCAGATCGATATTCTAAATAGGTCCCTTCTTCAGGCAACTGTGACCGCTTACAAGCCCGAGGTGATTATCCATCTTGCCGCCTTTGTTAATGTTGTGGAAAGTGTTGAAAATCCGGATCTGAATTTTTCCATTAACGTTAACGGGACCCATAATGTTGCGGAAGTGGCACGCCAATCCAATGTAACTCGCCTGGTGTTTGCTTCATCAGCAGCCATTTATGGTGAACCGCAGTCCATTCCAGTCTCTGAAGAATCGACGCTAAAGCCTGAGAATCCTTACGGTGCATCCAAGCTGGCGGGAGAGAGTATTTTACTCGCTTATGGACGGTGTTATGGAATGCAGATCCGTTGCCTTCGATATTTCAATGTCTATGGTCCGCGTCAAAATCCCGATTCACCTTATTCAGGCGTAATTTCCATTTTTCTTCGACAGGCGAATTCGGGGGAAGCTGTCACCGTTTACGGGGACGGGTCTCAGACAAGAGATTTTATTTTTGTGGAGGATGTTGCGCGGGCCAATAGAATCGCTGCGGAAAAAGAAAGCTGTCCTTGCGGAAGTTACAATATCTGCACAGGCCAGGAACACAGCATTTTAAATCTAATCGATTCTATCAATATGGAATATGGAGAGCTTCCTCAACCGGGATTTTCCCATCCCAGGCCCGGTGAAACCATGAGGTCTTGCGGACAACCGGACAAAGCTGCCAAATTTCTCGATTTTCAGGCTGAGACGACTTTGGCAAAGGGTCTCCACAAGACCATTATAGATTCTTCCTGAGTGTGCTTTCCTGACATGGCCATATTGGCGGGCCAATTTGGCCGCCAGATGTCCGGAATAAAATTGCAAAGTTGCACCAGAACGCGCACATTGCATTTGGATGAATTTGCTTTTTGTATTTTTATTATAACCTGCCTCCAGCTGATGAAACAGGTGATCAAAAGCAAAGAAGCATTTGCCGGAATTTGTCGGAAATTCCAAATTTACGGTGATCTACAATCGTTTGGCCCCTATGGAAACGGTCACATTAACGACACCTATGCGGCTGTTTTTACCCAGGCGGGAACCGAAATTCGTTATATCCTGCAAAAACTCAACCCTCTTGTGTTTAAAGATCCCATAGGATTGATGGACAATGTTTCACGTGTTACCGAATATCAGCAACGGAAACTCAGGGAATTGAAAATTGGAGATGCTTTGCGGCGAAGTCTTCGGCTGGTCCCTGCCTGCGATGGAAAAAAATACTTTATCGATAATGAAAAAAATGTCTGGCGATCTTACCACTTTATAGAGGGAGCCTCTACTTTTGAAGTCGTTGCCTCTCCGGAAATGGCTTACGAGGCCGCTAAAGAATTTGGGCGTTTCCAGGCCATGCTGGTTGATCTGCCAGGAGGCCGTCTTTTTGAAACCATACCCGGATTTCACGACACCTCGAAACGGTTTCGGGATTTTCAGGAGGCTGTGCAAAGTGATGTTAGTGACAGGGCCCGCGCCTGTGGCGAGGAAATCGATTTCGCAAACCGGTACGAAAATATTGTGTCGATTTTAACCAATTTTCAGAAACGGGGAGAAATTCCGGAAAGGATAACTCACAACGATACTAAACTAAACAATGTTATGATTGATCGGAAAACAGGCAAAGGAGTTTGTGTAATTGACCTGGATACGGTCATGCCCGGCTTGTCGCTCTACGATTTTGGCGATCTGGTGCGCACTTCCACCAGCCCCGTTGCTGAAGATGAAACCGATCTGCAAAAAGTGTCCTTCCGCCTGGAAATGTTTGAGGCTTTGGTCCGCGGGTTTCACGAAGTTTTTGGCGAACATTTTAATGAAGTGGAAAAATCTCATCTGGCATTTGCCGGTATACTGATAACTTTTGAAACCGGACTGCGGTTTCTAACCGACTTCCTGAGAGGAGACCGATACTTCAAGGTAAAACAACCATTGCATAATCTCGATCGTTGCCGCACTCAATTTAAATTGATCGAATTGATGGAAAACCGAAAAAGTCAAATGAATGAAGTTGTTAAAAAAGTCTTTTCTCCAAATTCAGGTTAACGGAGCTAGCCGGACAGCAATCATACCCTTCAGGATACGATTCCGAGGGGCGGCGTTGTTTTCCACCCACCCCTGGTAAAATCGGGGAAGTCCACTGATCGGCCGCGGTGGGCCACCGATTCTTCACTCAAAGAGGAGACCGCGCTCCAACTGGCCGCGTCGTAAACATCCATATCCAGAGGCAGTCCATTGCGAAGGCAATAGATGAGCCGCCAGAGCATGACGAAATCCATGCCCCCATGCCCCCCGACTTTCTTGGCCTGAGCGCCCACTTTTTTCAACAGCGGGTGGGTAAATTCCTCATTGTAGGAGTCGAGGCCTTCCCATTCGTGTTCCTTACTCCTGCCCTCGATATATATCCGATCTTTATAACCGCGAAACGTCCCCCGGGTGCCCTGAATCAAATTGATGCGCGTATAAGGGCGTGGAGAAGTAGTGTTGTGCTGGACCATGATGGTCCGGCCTCGGGCGGTTTTGATGAGGCTGGTATTCATGTCCCCGGCCTTGAATTTCTGGTGAATTAGAGGATGGGATGGATCGAGGTGTTCGGCGGTGTATTGGGCCAATCCGAGTGAAGGGGAACTCATCGAGGTGAGGTAATCAAAACGGTCCCCGCGATTGATACTCATGTATTGAGCGACGGGTCCCAGCCCGTGAGTAGGGTAGAAATTGCCGTCCCGATTAAAGGCGTGTTTTATCCGCCAGCTCTCCTCGTAGTGATCGCCAAAAAGCAATTCTCGCAGATCGTGGATGTAGGCTGCCTCCCCGTGGAGGAGCTCGCCGAAAAGCCCTTGCCGGACCATGTTGAGCACCATCAGCTCGGTCTCCCCATAACAGACGTTCTCCAGCATAATGCAGTGCTTGCGCGTTTCTTCGGCCCTATCGACCAATTGCCAGCACTCCTCCATAGTGACCGCAGCGGGGACTTCGATTGCCGCATGCTTGCCGCTGTTCATGGCCTCCAGGGCCATGGGCGTATGCCAGAGCCAGGGGGTGGCAATGATCACCAGATCGATGTCCGCGCGATCGAGCAACCGCCGGTAGTCATGCTTGCCCCGGGAATATCCCTCGGGCCTGTGGAATCCCTCTTTGACACAATATTGCTGGCATTTGACAACTTTGCCCTCGACCTGATCGCAAAGCGCGTTGACGGCCACACCATCGAGCTTTAAAAGCCTCCTCAAATGGCTTGGGCCCCGGTTTCCCAGGCCGATCAACCCGACCCTCACCAACTCCAGGGGCTCCGTTTGCAGACCGGCCACGCTCTCCTTGTGCACATCGGATCTGGTTTCCCCGCGACTACCTTCAGCGGCTTCCAGGCTTATATTTCCAGCCACCATTCCGGCCCCGATTCCAGCAACCGATTTAATGAAAGTTCTTCTGTCTGGGTAGCTTTTGTCCTTCAAATCGAACCTTTCTTTTGTGGATTTTAAATATTTGAAAAAACATTCCCCCCAACCGGCCGTGCAGGTTGAAGTGAACCATTCACCGTCGCCGCCGCAGTCAGCGGAGGCGACATTTTTATGGATAGAAGGTTCATTATCAATCGAAAATCATCGGTAGGCATCGCTTAGCCGGAGTCGGCCGTCCTTCTTCAGGTGAAATACTAACTGAAGTTGAAATTTGTATTTGCGATGGCTCCCGGAGTATAAATTAGGAGTGATTTCTTCAGGCAGCTTGTCATATATATGATAATAACATCGTTTCACAACCAAATCTTCCAGTATTGAAGCGAACATTGGGATTATTTTAACATCGCATTTACATTGCCAGGGAAAAATATGACTAAAAATAATATTGAAAGCTTTACTCAACAAGAACGATTGCTATCTCTCGATTTTTTTCGCGGTTTAACCATGTTGCTGTTGATTGCCGACTCTACACCTTTATTTTCTTCTATGATCGATCCAAAACTTGAAGGTACAATTTTACATTCTATTGGCATGCAATTCCATCACCATCCCTGGAATGGTTTACGATTTTGGGATTTAATACAGCCCTTTTTCATGTTCATTGTTGGCGTTGCAATACCATTTTCCTTCCGAAACAGAACTATACGGGGCGACAGCTATTCTCTTATTAGAAATCATTCTATTAAACGCGCTTGCATATTGCTCTTATTAGGCTGGGCCTTGTATTGCATCGGCCCGGGCAGGATTACATTGCGTTTCCAAAATGTACTGGCTCAACTTTCAGTAACTTACATCGTCGCATTCTTTCTGATGAGACATTCTTTTAGAAAACAACTCATCTTTTGTTTTGCAATATTGGGCATAACCGAGCTGATTTATCGTCTCTTTCCTCTCAATGGCTTTAACTTGGCCTTTGTAGCAGATCAGAATTTCGGCGCTTATGTAGATATGCTCATTTCCGGTGAACTCTCCAGCGGTCACTGGGTTTCATTTAATGCTATCCCCACGACGGTTCACACTATTTGGGGAGTACTAACGGGACAGCTTCTGTTAAGTGACCGCGACAAAAAGAATAAAGTGAAGATTTTAGTTATTGCCGGGATAATATGTTTGCTCGTCGGTTATGCCATGAATCCTGTTACACCAATCATCAAACGAATTTCAACCACTTCCTTTGTAATAGCCAGTAGCGGCTGGACTATATTAGCGATTGCGTTATCCTATTGGATAATTGATGTGATGAAGAAGAGAAAATGGGTGTTATTTTTTGCAATAGTCGGTATGAATCCGCTATTCATTTATCTCTTTGCGCATATTGGAGGTGCGGATTTAATTTATAAATGTGTAAAACCTTTTTCAATGGGTCTTTTTGGCTGGATGGGAATATTGAATGCGAAAATGCTGACAAGTCTTATTGTCTGGTTTCTATTATGGTATATATGCTATTGGATGTATAAGAAACGAGTGTTTATTAGGATATAACGATGATCATTAAAGATAGCTCAGTTGAAATAGAAGACCTTGGCGATGGGGTCTCTCGAAAGATTCTGGCGAGTGGCGGCAAGATGATGACCACCAAAATATTCATCAAGAAGGGCGCGGTCGGGGCCGTTCACAATCATCCCCACGAACAGAGCAGCTATATCTTGAAAGGAAGCTTCGAATACAATTTCGACGGGGAAAAGCATATCGTAAGGGAGGGCGACACGATTTATTTACCTCCTGAAACGAAGCATGGCGTCGTTGCCTTGGAAGATTCCATCATACTCGATGTATTTACTCCGCAACGCGAAGAATTTCTGAGCGGCAAATAGCAGATTCGGTCGCATCTGACTGCGAGAACGCCGAACCCCGGATTCGATCATGACAAGTTTCCGAACTGTAGTTTCCAGTGTTGCGCATTTGGCCATTCTCATATGCTGCGCTCCACTCCATGCAAACGAATATCGCATTGATTCCCAAGAGCGATTCGAAGCGCTTCGCGAGGCCATTTTCTCTCCGGGCGACACGATTCTATTCAAGAAAGGGTTGACTTTCGATGGAATGTTTTCTCCTTCAGGCAGCGGCACGGAAGGCGCTCCTATAACAATAGGGACATACGGCGATGGTGGCAGGCCGGTCATCAACGCGAACGGACAGCACACCGCCGGCTTACTGCTGAAAAACGCGTCCTACTGGGAAGTGAACGGTCTTGAAATTACCAATACAGACGGGACCGACGAGGATCAGGGGACGCTGTTCGGCATTTATGTTTTGGCAGAGAACACGGAGGAAACGCAAAGGCACATCTACATCAACGATTGTTACATCCACGAAATCAATGGGAAAGTGGCCGGAAAACGACGCGGAGGTATCCATGTCCATATAAAGAACAGTAATTCGGCTAAGTTCCATGACCTGCGGATCACCAACAACCGGATTGAACGCGTAGGCGGCGTGGGGATCGGCAACCAGTCCGAATGTGCTTCCATCGAATTTTTGGAGAACGGCGAAATCGAACACAATCTGTGGACCGATGTATACGTGGCGGGCAACGTCGTGGACAGTACGGGACGCAATAACATCATTGCGCGCGTCAGCAAAAACGCTGTCTATGAGCACAATATTCTTGCCAACAGCAGCCGATACAGTACTGGCCATAGCATCTATTGTTATAACACAAGTGGAATAAAGATTCAGTACAACGAGGCCTACGGAAACGTCGGGCCGGGCGGTATAGATCGGGGCGGCTTCGACGCCGACTATAATTGCGTTGATACGTTTATTCAATACAACTACAGCCACGACAACAACTGGTTTTGCGGCATCATGAAGAGGGTGAACCGGCGTGTGGTCATCCGATACAACGTCTCCCAGAACGACAGGGAAGGCATCTACTTCTACGGGTTCGAAAATGCACAATTGGCCGAAGACATTCATATCTATAATAACACGCATTTCGTGAGCGCGGGACTTGACGTCGAGGTTTTTCCCAAAGGCCGTACCCCACTCAATTCAACCATTGAAAATAACATCTTCTTCTTCGAGGGCACGGGTAATTGGGGCGAGAACGCAACGGGAATCAATACGGTGTTTCGCAACAACCTTTACTTCAACATCGCCCCCCCCGCCTCGGACAACAGCCCCGTCACCGCCAATCCCCTGTTCATTCAGCCGGGCGTGGCAGGCACCGACATTGAACTGACGACCATGAAAGCACTGGCGGGATACCGTGTTTATCCCGCATCGCCATGCTTAGGCACTGGTGTTACCATCAACGCATCCGGGGGCCAGGATTTAATGCGAGTCGAGATTCCCGCGAGAACCGCCATAATCGGCGCATTGGGAATAACAGTAGTCGCGGCGCCCATCAAAACGATGGAACCTTAAAGCTCGGGAATTGCGTCTGGAGGCTTCCCACTTACTCCTTGAGCATCCTCGCAGACGCATCTGACTAGGAATTGCGGCTGAAACGACTACCTGCGGATTTGGGGAGGTTACAGCGTAAGCGGTTTGATGCTATCCATACTCTGGACGGCCCGAAAACCAAAGTTCCCCCGCCCCTGCAGACTTAACTTACTTCAACGAACAAGCAAAAATCGGGTGGGGAAGCGCAACTGAGAGCTTTAAATACCGGACAGTAATCGGACAGACAGTTTTTTTAGGCAATCGCAAAATTCCATAACTCACTGAATATCAATGGCTGCCCGGGCAGGATTCGAACCTGCGACAAAGTGGTTAATCCCGATGGCTATCGGGACTCTACCGCCGAGCTATCAATTCCCTAATCTTTTTTGCGGATTTCCAGGATTTTATCTGTTTTTCTCGAGAAATGGCAGAAGCCCGGGTATGATATTCTTCAGACCATACAAAAACCCAAGGACCGCATTTATGAGTATATTTACCTAAATGCGATTTACCTTCAGGTGAATTATGCTCATCCAATCTACGATTTAAATCGTCTGTGTGGCCGATATAGAAACGACCTCTTGGATTCTGGAGTATGTATAGGTAAAACGTGGTCAATTATTGCAGGAATTGCAACGTGTAGAATGGCTGCCCGGGCAGGATTCGAACCTGCGACAAAGTGGTTAACAGCCACCTGCTCTACCGCTGAGCTACCGGGCAATGCGATAGATTGCTAAGTTACAGTGAAGAGATTAAAATTGTAAAGTATCGAATGACCTTGCCATGAGCTTGTCTATCGGTAGCCTGGGCAGGATTCGAACCTGCGACTAAGTGGTTAATCCCGATGGCTATCGGGACTCTACCGCTGAGCTGCCGGGCATTTAATGGGTGGGATATTTACAGGGAACATCTGTTAAATGTAAAGTGCCTAATAGCTGATTTTGGGAGGGGTAGTAAGAGAATCAAGTAGGCGCGACAGTATTTTTTAAACTTTTGGTTGATTTTCGGGCGCTTTGAGATATTTAGGAACCCTTTCCCATTTAATTATGTGTCCGGGGTGCCTCCGGCATCCCGTCAATGTCATGAAACAAATTAAGCTTGAAGTGAATTCCCGCGAAGAGGTCGGTAGAGGTCCATCGCGTCGTCTGCGGGTATCAGGAAATATCCCTGCTGTCATTTACGGGAAATCGGGTTGCCGGAATCTTGTGATCGATCGAACGGTTTTCATGGCGTTGTGGAAGCAGGTGTCGGGTATTGCCACCTTGATTGAGGTGTATGAGAATGACCGCGATGCGGTGTGGTCGATCATCAAGGAGGTGCAGCGCAACCCGGTGACTGACGCCTTTTTGCACATTGATTTTCACGAGATCGAGCGGGGCAAGCCGATGCAAGCGAATATTTCGGTGCGTTTGATCGGCGATGCGATCGGTGTGAAGACCGAGGACGGTCTGCTAGAAATGCGGGCTCACGATGTGGAAGTGCGCTGCTTGCCCCGGTATCTGCCCGAGGTTATTGTGATCGACGTATCAGGGCTTCACGTCGGTCAATCGATCCATGTCAGCGAGATCGAAGCGCTCGAAGGGGTAGATTTTTTAGACGATCCGCGCAAGCTTATCGTGGCTTGCGTGGGCAGAGCCGAGGAAGAGGAGCCCGAAGAGGTCGAAGAGGAGATTACTGAGGAGGTTGCCGAGGGAGAAACTCCTGCAACCGAAGAACCGGATGATAAAAAAGCGGATGGGGACGAGAAGGGAAAATCCGAGAAGGGAAAATCCGGGAAGGAAAAATCGTGGAAAGATAAAGGTAAGTCTAAGTAACTGGGTGGTTGCGGCAGAAAAGTTGCAGGAATTGATCGATCCGCATCGTCTTTCAGCCTATGGAATCCATCAAAAAAACAATCATTTGCGGCTCTCGAATTAAAATTCAAACTTTAAGTGTTCTCTGTATTATGTCTATTGGGGTCATTAGCCCAAATCAGGGTGGAGTTGCTGGCAACAGACCCATTATTGGCATCATCGCCGGGCTGGGCAATCCTGGGTCCGAGTATCGGAATACAAGGCACAATCTCGGTTTCAGGGTTATCGATTTCCTGGCTGAGAGCGAAGGGGTCAAGTGGAAAAATGAGAGTGGTTTTGAAGCCGAGCTGGCGAAGGTCTCCCTTTGTGGCAGGCCGATTCTGCTCGTCAAGCCTCTTACTTTTATGAATGAAAGTGGTCGTTCGCTGAATTTGTTGTGCAGGTATTATAAAATGCAGCCGGAAGCCTTGGCAGTTGTCTGCGATGAGGTTCAACTGTCGCTGGGCGATACTAAAATCACCATAAAAGGCGGCGCGGGAGGGCATAACGGTATTGAGAGCGTTATAGAGCGCCTCGGTGAGGGATTTGTGCGTTACAGGCTGGGAATCGGACCCAAATCGAATCCGGAGATTTCGCTGAAAAATTTTGTACTCGGGAAATTTCGACCTGAAGAGGAAGAAATTTTAAATAAAAAGATGGCTGAATACCTTATTGGATTAAAGCTCCTGGTTGACAGCGGCCCAATCCTGGCCATGAATCAAATTAATCAAAAAATCAACGATGACGAAAAAGACAGAGACCAAGAAAAAGTATAGAGCATCCTTTATACTCAATACCCGGGGTTACGAAGACCCCGTCGATACTCTCATCGAAAAGCTCAAGAAGGAGATTGGCGCTGTCGGAGGGAAGGTTACCAATACGGAAAACCTGGGCCACAAGGACTTTCTTCGGGTAACGGACAAGAAACATACCGGCGATTTCTACATTCAGATCGAATACTCCGGGCATGGCGACTGTGCACCAGCTTTGCGCAAAAATCTGAAATTAGATAAGACCGTGAAACGAATACTGGTCCAATCGCAAAGCTGATCTCTCAAAACATTTTCCTCCATGGCATCCTTCAACAAAGTCATCTTAATGGGAAACCTCACCCGCGATCCCGAATTGCGGGTCACCCCCAACGGCAACAATATCTGCAAGTTCGGCCTCGCCACATCGCGGACTTTCAAGACACAAGATGGGGAGCAGCGGGAAGAAACAACATTTGTCGACATCGATGTATTCGGTCGCAGGGCTGAAGTCATCGCCAAGTACTTTACCAAAGGGAAGCCTATTTTAGTGGAAGGGAGGCTGAAGTTGGACCAATGGGAGAATCAGAGCGGAGAGAAACGCAGCAAGCTTCACGTAGTGCTGGAGAATTTCAGTTTTGTCGGCTCACGCGGCGACTTCCCGGAATCCGGTTACGAAGAAACTTCTCCTCCCCCGCGCAAGTCACCTGCACCTCCAAGCACGCAGCCCCCTGCCGCAAGCGAAGATGTCGATGACGATGTACCTTTTTGAGTCGAAGCACGCGCTTCTAAACATTTAAATACATAATACCAATGGCTATCAGCGAACTTTTATTGCTCAAACCAGTCGAGGGACTGGGTAATGAGGGCGACCAAGTGAAGGTCAAGGCCGGCTTTGCCCGCAATTTCCTGCTGCCCAGGAAAATAGCGGTCCCACTCACAAGGGCCAACCGCAGGCAGATCGAATCTCTTCAATCAGCGCGGGAAGAACGGCTGACTAAGCAAAAATCAGAAGCGCAAGAATTGGCCGACAAGCTTCAGCAGATTCATTTCGCCATAGCCGTGAAAACCGGGCCCGAAGGCAAACTCTTCGGATCTGTTACGGCGGCGGATATCCAGGAACGTCTTGCCGAGAATGGCATTGTCCTCGATCGCAAACAGCTTTCCTTGTCCGCCCCCATTAAAACCTTGGGCCAGCAAACGATTGGCATTCGGTTACATCCCGAGGTGTTAGTAGATTTCGAATTTGAAGTGGTTTCAGAAAATCCAATCAAAAAGGATGATGAATCCTGAACCGGCCTCCCATGCCGACTACGAAAACCAGCAGTAAGACAGCCTCGCAGAGCAAGGGGACGCCTTCCCGCGAATCCTACGGCCGGTCCGGGGGTTCAGCTCCATCCATTCTGGAGCGTACCGCGCCGAACAACATCGAAGCAGAAGAAGGATTGCTGGCCAGTTGCATCCTTGACGGCGGTCAGGAAGTCATGACGTCCTGCATCGAGGCCAAACTTGAGGCTGATGCCTTTTTCAAACCGACCCATCAAATTATTTACGCCACTCTCCTGGATTTGTATCAGGAAGGCTCTGAGGTCGACGAAATTATCCTAGTTAATAAGCTGCAAAACCAGAGCAATCTGGAAGCAGTCGGCGGCTTTGCTGCAATCTCCACCCTGACCAACCGCATCGAGACCACAGCCCACGCACGCTTCTGGATGGAAATCGTAAGGGAGAAGTGGATGTTGCGCCGTCTCATCAAGACAGCAAGTCATGTGGTCCAACAATGCTACGAACAGCAGGAGGGTTTGAAGCATTTTCTTGAGGAAGTTGAGCAGGAAATTTTCCAGATCAGCCAGGATAGGGTAACCGATTCGGCTCAGCCGATCACACAATCGATCGATTCGGCCTCCAACCTGGTCACTAAAATGCTCCAACATCGCGGAAAGCTCAGCGGTGTGTCAACAGGGCTCATAGATCTGGACAGGATGACCTTCGGACTTCACAAGCAAGAGATGATTGTTCTGGCGGCCCGGCCTTCTCTGGGCAAGACGGCGATGGCGCTGAATATCGCCGAGGCGGCTGTTATGGTCCGGGCGGAAGAGGCCGAGCAGGTACCTACGTTGTTTTTCAGTATCGAAATGAGCGCCCAGCAACTGGCCTTGCGGTTGCTTTGCTGCCGAGCCAGAGTAAACCTAAAGGGAGTCAGAGAGGGATTTTTATCAAAGGAAAATCAGCGGGCGCTGGCCAAGGCGGCCAGTGAAATGAAAAATGCCCCTCTTTGGATAGACGACACCGGAAACCTTACCATCCTTGAATTACGAGCCAAAGCCCGGCGCGTGCATACCCGTAGAAAACTCGGTCTGGTGATTATCGATTACCTGCAACTGCTTTCCGGTACAGATGCCAGGGTGTCGCGCGAGCAGCAAATTTCCGAGATTTCCCGAGGGGTAAAAGCCATGGCGAAGGAACTTGATGTGCCCGTGCTGGTCTTAAGCCAGTTAAACCGCGAAGCCGAAAGGGAAAGGCGAGATCCACGGCTGTCGGACCTGCGCGAATCAGGATCTATCGAGCAGGACGCCGACGTTGTGTTACTTCTCACATGCCCGCGACCTAAAAAAGACGATTCCATCGAATTTCCACAGTCCACCAGGGAGCGCAACTTATTTATTGCAAAACAAAGAAATGGGCCTGTAGGTAAGGTCCCCTTGACGTTCATTAACGAATATACCCGTTTTGAAAACTTTTCGAAAAATAGCAATTAGTCGCTCCCGCCTTACCCTGGTTCTATTGGGGGCGCTGCTGATAGGTTTCGGCACGCAGCCTGCCTTCGGCCAGGCTGATAAGAATGATGCTCCCGAGGTCAGAACTATCACGGTCGAGTTTCGCGGTGTAAAAAACGTCAGCGAAGAGGTCGTTCGGGCCAACATCCAGATAAAAGAGGGAGCCAAATACGAGCAGACTCTGGCCGATCGCTCCATTCGTTCCCTATACAACACCGGTCTTTTCGATTTTATAGAGGTAAAATCCGAGGAATTACCCGACGGCCGGGTCGACATTACGATCGTTGTTCAGCCCAAATACCGTATCCAGCAGATTCGTTACGTGGGAAATCACAAGGTTCCCTATCGACGGCTGGAAGACAAAATAACCTCTTTGGAGGGCGCCATCCTAGATGAGCGAACAATACGCAAGGACCGCGACGCAATACACGAGCATTACCTGGGCAGAGGGTATTCTCAGGTAACCGTCGATTACGATATTGTCCGCGATCCGGTAACCGGTTTCGGCACAGTAACATTTATCATTGACGAGGGGCGAAAGCTGAAAATAAAAGACTTGAATTTTGTAGGCAACGAGTCGGTTTCCACCCGAAAGTTGAAAAAATCCATTAAGACTAAAAAGTGGGGTTTTCTCTCATGGATCACTAGTTCAGGCCGCTTTGACGAGAATAAATTTCAGGAAGACCTCGATATATTGCGCGATATTTACAAGGACGTCGGCCATTTGGACGTCAACATCTCCGAAGCCAACGTCGTGCTCGAATACCCCACGGCCAAGACCATCGCCATAACCATCAATATCGACGAAGGCCGGCAATACCGGGTGGGCCGGGTAGACATGGAGGGCAACACGCTGTTCCTAACTAAAGACCTGGTCAGAGTGTTGGAACTGAAGCCTGGCGATGTTTTTTCGCCGACCAAGTTGGACGAAGACAGAGAAACCTTGCGTGAAGTTTTCGGCCGCGTTGGTTATCTCGATACCTACGTGCACGCCGAACGCACTCCCAACCTGGAAACAGGCGCAATCGATATTACCTTTCACATTCAGGAGAGCGATCAATTCATCCTCGAATCGATAAGAATCGATGGAAACAACAAGACCAAAAGCATCGTGATCCTGCGAGAACTTGCCCTGTCCCCCGGCAATACTTTTGACCTTGTACGCATGAAAACCAGCGAAACCCGGCTGAAAAACACTCAATTCTTCGACGAAGTTATACTCGCCCCCGAGAACACAAACATACCGGGCCGGCGCAATCTCAAGATATCGGTGCGGGAGGCGCGAACCGGAAATTTCTCCTTCGGGGCCGGATTCAGCTCTCTGCAAAAGGGCATGGTATTCTTCGAACTCTCACAAGGTAATTTTGACCTGTTCAACTGGAGATCATTCTTCCAGGGAGACGGGCAGAAATTCCGTCTGCGGGTCTCGTTGGGTTCACGGCAAAGCTCATTTATCCTGGCCTTCGAGGAACCCTGGCTCTTCGAAAAACAGCTGTCCTTTGGTTTTGAGTTGTTCAGCGTCAAGACTGATTTCAACAGTACGATATTCAACGAGGTACGATCCGGATTCGATGTCTTCCTTCGCAAGCGCATAAAAGGGCTGCTTGTGGGCAGAATCTCCTACCTCTTAGAGAACGTCGATATTAAGGACGTATCCGAAAATGCACCACTAATTATTCGAAACGAAGCGGGGAAGCGCACGGTTTCCAAGATCACTCTGACCCTCGACCGCGATTCCCGTAATCATATACTTTTTCCCACCCGTGGCGGGCGGACCATCTTTTCCACTTCCTTCGCCGGTCTCGGTGGCAGTACGGAATACTTGAAGTTTGAGGCGCGAACCTCAAAGTTTATCCGCACTTTCAATTTCCTTGAACAGACCATAGCCATCCTGGGACGCGCCGGCACCTTTGCTGAATACGGAAACGAGACTGTTCCATTCTTCGACCGCTTCTTCCTCGGCGGACCCGACGACCTGCGCGGGTTCCAGTTCCGCAGAGTTGTTCCCGGGGACCAGGAAACATCAGATCCTATTGGAGGGAATACCTACGGGTTTGCCAGTGTAGAATATATCTTCAAAATAGCCGATCAACTGCGACTTGCCGCCTTCTACGATTGGGGTTTTCTCAACACCCGCAATGCTGATTTTAGCCCGAAAAACTACAATAGCAACTGGGGTGTGGGAGTCCGAATAATGATGCTCGGTTCACCGATGAGACTCGATTACGGCATCCCAATTACCACCGGCGCATTTAACAAGGATGATGGACCCGAATTCAACTTCTCCTTTGGATCCCGATTCTAGCAGTGTACTGAAAAACACAGAAATGCTTGAAATCAGACAAACTTTATATTTATCATCCATACTGAACATGAAAAAGACACTTCTCATACTCATCGCTGTTTGCGCCCTGGCCATGTCGAGCCATGCACAGACTTTGAAAATCATCACCGTCGATATAGCCAAGTTGTTCGAAGGCTACTATAAGACCCAGCAAGCAGGTGAAAAGATTCGACTCAGCCTGGAGAAAGCACAGGAGCAGGATAATGCCCTGGTAGATGAATTAAAAAGAATGGCGGAGGTATTCAACGAGGTAAAAGAGCGTAGTGAAAACCCAGCCCTGACCGATGAGGCCCGCCAGCAGGCCAGACCGATGCAGATGCTCAATTACAAGAAATTCAGAGAATGCAACAGGATAGGCAGAATTTTCAGACAAATACTCAGCGCTCGCTCCAGCAGCGCCAAAACGCTCACCGCGAACTAATGCTAGATGAGATTAAGAAAGTCGTACTGGCCTTGGGCAGAGAACGCGGCGCCACCCTCGTCCTGGATACCTCAGGTGTCACCAGTAATACTTTGCCCGCGGTTTTATACTCCCATTCGGCTTGGGATATTTCCGACCTCGTGCTTGATGAACTCAACCGTGACGCCCCCACTGAGGAAACAGAACCCTCAACGGAAGCTCAATCAACCCCCGAGTAAACCACGTCGTCCCGGCGCCTGAATTCGCATTTAGGGCCGCAATCGGCATTACTTTACCGAGACATCGGTCGGTTAAAAGAAACACCTTCTGCGCGCAAAAGCTTTCGATTTATGGCAGGCACCCGGTAGTTTTGACCTCAACGGGGCAAAAAATCTTTCGCTAGGTAGCTTGAACTTGGTTCACTTAGAATTGGTTGTTAAAAACCACTGTCCCATTTAAACTGCGGTCTTTATGAAAATTGCCCTGAGCCTGGAGCAAGTCCTCGACATCATAGGGGAGGCCCACACCGAAGGTCGCACTGCTGAAACGCTTACCGGCATCGCCTCCCTCGATCAGGCTGAAGTGGGCGACCTGTCTTTTCTAGGTAACAAGAAATACCGCAAAGCAGTTCCAGCCTCACGGGCCTCGGTTGTCCTCCTGCCTGAGGAGTATGATGGGCATCCTGAAGACAATCAGGTCTATGTGCGAGTTGCTCATCCCTCGATTGCTCTTGTTCAAGTGTGCGAGCGCATTGAAAAACAGATGTGGCCCAAGCCCCCTGCCGGCATTCATCCCTCCGCAGTGGTGCATCCCGATGCTTCTGTGGACGACACAGCCACGATCGGCCCGCTTTGCGTTATCGAAGCCGGAGCGTCCGTCGGGGCAGGAACAGTGATCGAGAGCCAAACTCTCATTGGAAAAGAGGTCTGCGTGGGCCGGGGTTGCTGGATAATGTCCCAGGTGCTGGTGGCTTCTTATTGCCGGATAGGCGACAGGGTCCGGCTTCACGGCGGGGTGGTCATCGGTTCGGACGGTTTTGGCTACAATTATCTCGAAGGCATTCACCGCAAAGAACCGCAAATCGGAATCGTGGTTGTGGAAGACGATGTAGAAATAGGGGCAAATTCCACCATTGACCGAGCCCGTTTCGGTGAAACCCGCATCGGCTCGGGCACCAAGATCGACAATCTCGTGCAAGTTGCCCACAATGCCAGGATCGGTCGCAACTGCATCCTTGTGTCCCAGTCAGGTGTTTCGGGCACCACAACGCTGGAGGACAATGTTGTGCTGGGCGGGCAGGTTGGAACGGTTGGCCATATCACCATAGGAGAGGGTTCCAGGGTCGGCGCCAAGTCAGGTCTCAACCACAGCCTGCCGGCCAAAAGCTATGTGCGCGGAACCCCCGCCATGGCCTTTATGCAGGCTCAGAGGATAGAAATTCTTACGCGCAGGCTGCCCGATTTATTCAAAAGAGTTGCCAAAGTAGAGGAATTGTTAGAAGCCAGTGATTAGAAGTGGTTGCAAAATTAAGGATGGATTAGTTTTGCTGCTACTTTTACGCAATTTAACCACAACTTAGTTATGCAAGTAGGTGAACTGACAATTCTCAGCGGGAGCGCCAACCCCGATTTGACCAAGTCGATTTGCGACTTCATAGGGATACCGTTGGCTGAGATAACCCTGAACCGGTTTCCAAACGGTGAAATCTTCGTGAAAATAAACGAAAATATTCGGGGTAAAGATCTCTTTATTGTGCAGCCCACATGTCCCCCCGCCAACGACCACCTGATGGAATTGCTAATTTTAATCGATGCGGCAAGGAGGGCTTCCGCACAGCGCATTACCGCCGTGCTGCCCTTCTACGGCTACGCCCGGCAAGACCGCAAGGACCAGCCACGAGTCCCCATCACGTCCAAGCTCATCGCCAATCTGATTGTCATAGCCGGAGCCAGCCGGGTGTTAACAATGGATCTGCATGCTTCCCAGATTCAGGGATTTTTCGATATTCCCGTAGATCACCTATTCGCTTCCACCCTGTTTTACAATTACCTGAAAAAAAATTACGATTCCGACATGGTGCTGCTCTCTCCCGACGTAGGGGGTATTAAAATGGCCTCGGCCTATGCCGATATGCTAGGAGTCTCTTTCGGCTTTGTGGCCAAGCGCCGCAAGGATGCCTCTAATGTAGAAGCCCTCAACCTGGTAGGAGAAGTGGACGGCCGCGAAGTCCTAATAGTGGATGATTTGACCGAAAGCGGCGGAACACTTCTGGCCGCAGCCGAACTGGCTCGCAAACACGGCGCCACCAGAATCCGCGCCGCCGTCAGCCATACCGTACTAAACGAAACCGGCTACAAGCGCTTAAAAAACAACGGAGTACTCACCGAAATTATTACCACCGATTCGACTCCGGTTGATCCGAAAGGTTTGCCAATTACCGTCTTGAGTGTGGCCGAACTCCTGGGAGAAGCCATAATCCGTATTAATACTAACAAGAGCGTCACCAGCCTGTTTAAAATAAAAGGTTTTTAATTATACCAACAGCGGAGTGGATGCACGAAGACCGATAACAGAGTTTTAAAACCTACACAGGTCGATTCTACACTGCTTTGAGGCGGAACTCGCGGGTATTCCACATGTCCCCTAAAAAACGTATGCGAAGGTCACTGTTTATTGGTTTGATACTGGTATTGAGCGTCGGTTATGTCTTGCGCTCACTGTGGACCGGGGCCCATGCAAGCTCTTTGCAGGATAACTCTCCGGCTGTAGCTGCAGATTTTCCGATCGACCAGAATCCACTTGACCGATCCAACACCCAGCGGATTACCAGTTATGCCGATGTGCTTAACGAAGTGACGCCGACGGTCGTCGCCGTTTATCCATCCCGAATGGTGCGTGTCCTGCAAAACCGCAGTCGAAATTCCATTGAGGAATTGCTGCGTCGGTATTACGGACTGCCCCCTTCCTCCGGAGACCGGAGCGGCGAGGTAGAGGAAAGACGAATGCCAACCGGCATGGGTTCAGGAGTAATTATTTCTAAGGACGGCTACATCCTGACCAACAGCCACGTCATCATCGACGAACAAGGCCAATTGGCCGACCACATCCTGGTCAGCCTCGGCGATGGGCGTGAACTCACGGCCGAAATCGTCGGTCGAGACGACCGGACAGATGTGGCCGTGCTCAAAGTAGACGCCCAGGATCTTCCATACCTGAATATGGCCGACAGCGAAAATATGAGGGTGGGGGACGTGGTCTTTGCCCTGGGTAACCCCCTTGGCGTAGGTCTGACCGTGACCATGGGGATAGTTTCAGCCACAGGCCGCTCCGGATTGAACCTTCTCGGCGGAGGCGGATACGAGAATTTTATTCAAACCGATGCTTCCATCAATCCAGGCAATTCCGGGGGCGCACTGGTCGATGCCGAAGGCCGCCTGGTCGGTATAAATACCGCCATTCTTTCGCGCACGGGTGGAAACATCGGTATAGGCTTCGCCATCCCCATCAACATGGCCCGCAATATACTTGTCAGCCTTCTGGAGACCGGTAAGGTGCAGCGCGGATTGCTCGGGGTGCGCATTTCAGATATTTCACCCGATATAGCCGAAGCCTTCGATTTACCAAACACCAGCGGAGCTTTACTTCAACAAGTGGAGGATGGACTGCCGGCCGACCGGGCAGGTCTGAAGCGCGGTGACGTAGTTGTGAGTCTTGACGGCCGCCCCATAGAATCATCTAACGACCTGCGGCTTTCTGTCTCGCAGACTCCCCCCGGCACCACAGTCACCCTGATGGTTATCCGTGAAGGCAAGAAAAGCGAATTTGAGGTGATCCTGGCCAGCATGGACGACCCCTACGGAGCAATCGGTTCAACTCAAGATTCGCTATTGACAGGAATTACCGTTGAGCCTCTGAGTCCGGAACTTCAGAACGAGCTGGGTCTCGACGATCAAGACCTTCAGGGGCTGGTCGTCACGGCTATCGATTCGCATTCTCCCCATACCTCTTCATTACGAGTGGGCGTGGTAATCATTGAAATCAATGACGTGCGTGCCACCAGTCTGGATCGCGCCCGCCAGGCCTTGCAAAAAGGAGTCAACAAATTATGGGTCTTCGACCGCGGCAATTACGGATTTATCGCCCTGCGCCTTCCATGATCCGGCAATTCAGCCAACCACCTGCCAACGTTTAAATCCCTCACGTAAAGCCCGACAAAGGACTAAAGACCAAAAGATTTTCCCTCAGCTCCCAGGTTTTTCCGCGGGTAGAGCCTTGAGTTCATCAGGCAGTGCGTCTGCCGGATAGGTGGGAAAACTCAATTCCAATAGCGATGTTAACGGCACCTCAAATCGAGCGTTACCTTCGCTGCGATCAACAAGGACGGCAGTGCCCATTGCCTCACCACCGTGCCGTCGGATTATTTCCAGCGCTTCAGTTACCCGGCCCCCGCGGGTGATAACATCTTCCACCACCAGAACTTTTTCTCCGGCGGCCAATTTGAAACCTCGGCGCAGAGCCAAAACGTCATCGACCTTTTCCGCGAACATGTAACGTTTTCCGGCTTGGCGGGCCACCTCCTGGCCGATGACAAGACCGCCCATAGCCGGACTTAGCACGGTCTGAAAATTTGCGATATCGAGCTTTTCCAGCAGCAGGCCTGCCAGCCTTTGCACGTGATCCATGTGTTCGCACACGCGCGCGCACTGAAAGTAGTGACCGCTGTGCAGACCGGACCTAAGGATAAAGTGTCCGGTTAACAGGGCGCCGGTTTCCCTGAAAATTTTCAGGACTTCTTCTTGGTTATTATCCATGGCAGAATACCACAAAAATGCGGAACGACGGCCATGACAAAGAAAAAATTTACCTTTAGGCCACTATGGCGACCCCGCCCTAACACATAGTTAATTTAAATTTTTATCGTTCGGCAGTGGTTTCGTTTGCCGTAATCTAAAAATCTTTTGTCGGCGGTAACGATGGGCACACCCAACGTGCGGGCTGTAGCCACTATTATCCTGTCTGCCGGATCTCCGTGAAAACCTCCGGGCAGGCGGGTGCTCGCCAAAGCTATTGCCGGAGTCAGGGGAAGGGTGACAATATTTTGCGCGCCGAGTGCCTCCTCTATCCACTGGTTAAGAGGTCGTTGAAACACTATTCTTTTTTTGCTATCCAGGATGCCGAGTTCCCAAACGGATAAGACCGATACTCCAAACGGCCCTGGATTTTTTGCGAATTTCAGTAACCTAGAGTTTCCCGTAACCAACCAGTACCAAGTATGGGTGTCCAGGAGATGAGTGACTTCAGGCATCGGCCTCCCAGGTTTCTCCGGTTGGGGCAATGATATCGCCTTTGACCTGTGCCGTGCCTTTCAGAATGCCAAAAGCAGATTTGGGAGCGCTCTTTCCACCAGCCGGCACCAGCTTGGCTACCGGTTTACCCCGCTTGGTAATGACCATCTCAAGGCCTTCCTCGTTGACCCTATCCATCAACTTGAGGCATTCCGCTTTAAATTTTCCGGCAGCGATTTTCATAATATATAACTATAGTCATAACTATAGATATATCAAGCTTTTTTCTCAATCCTCAGGCCGGGGGGACGAGCGCTTGGATTTTGCGCTGAAGGTCGGTGCGGCGGGTGGCGCATTCCTTGTTGCGAACAGCGATGGCGTAGGCCGCCGGGTCGCCGACGATGAATACCTTTTTCCGGCCCCGAGTTAGTGCGGTGTATAACAGGTTGCGCTGCAATAACAGGAAATGCTGTTTTAGCAGCGGGAGGACCACAATGGGAAATTCGCTGCCCTGGGATTTGTGGACGCTGATGGCAAAGGCGGGCTGCAGGTTGATCATCTCAGCCCGTTCAAATACGATTTTATTTCCGTCGAAATCGGCAGTCAGGGTGCCGCTTTTGAGATCGAGAGTAGTGACCCGGCCCATGTCACCGTTAAAAATGCCCTTCTCGTAGTTATTGCGGGTTTGTATGATCTTGTCACCGGCATGAAAGAAAGTCGAACCCACCTGGAGAGCCGATTGTTCCGGATTCAGGGCGGCCTGCAGCCGCTGATTGAAATTTGCGATGCCAGCCACTCCTTTATGCATTGGAGCAATTACTTGCACATCCATGACAGGGTCGGCCTGGTATTGAGCGGGAATGTAATCACGGCACAATTGTGTGACCGCTTCCAGACATTCGTCCGGTGTGGGTGTGTAGATGAATTGGAGGTCTTTGCCGGAGTCGAGGTCGCCGACACTTCTAACCGGTTTGGGAGGAGCGGGTTGGCCGGCCAGGATGCCGTGAGCGACGGTGACGATAGAGCTTTGTTCCTGCTGACGGAAAATTTTTGTCAGCCGGGTGATATGAAGCCGGCGGCATTGTATCAAGTCTTGCAATACATTGCCCGCGCCAACCGATGGGAGCTGGTCCACGTCGCCCACAAGAACTGCTTGGGCCGTTGCGGGCAGAGCCCGGAATAGGGCCGAGGCCAAGCTGTTGTCGAGCATGCCGGCCTCATCTACGATGAGGAATGCGCAATCGAGTGGATTATTTTCGTTGGCCGTGAAACGGCCCAATCTGGGCTCGAAGCGCAGGAGGCGGTGGATTGTCTGGGCGGGGGCGCCGGTTGCCTCGGCCATACGCCGGGCGGCGCGGCCGGTTGGCGAAGCCAATAACATATTGACCTTCTTGGCAAGCAGAATTTCGACTATGGCGCGCAGAATAGTCGTCTTTCCTGTTCCGGGACCGCCGGTTATAATGGAGAGTTTTCGAGATATGCAATTGCGGACCGCCTCGGCCTGTTCTTGCGCAAAATCGAAACCGGCCCGCTGTTGCGCCCATTCAACAGCCGCCTCAATTTTTATCGGAGGCAGCTTCGAGTCGTGACTTAAGAGGCGGTGAACTCCGGTGGCAATCTTCCCCTCGGCAAATGCCGTCGCGGGCAATTGCAGCAAAGGGCTGCCTTCGTTGATGAGCAAACTTTTATCTTCGGTCAGAGCGGAAAGGCGCGTGGCGACCAGTGCGGGTTCGGCTTCGAGCAGTTTCGATGCGTAACTTTGCAGTTCATCGGGAGGGATTCCCGTGTGGCCGTTGCCCTCAAGTTCCTGCAGGGAGAACAGGATTCCGGCGTCTATCCGTTGAGGGCTGTCGTTGGCAAACCCGAGGTTGATGGCGATGCGGTCGGCGGTTTTGAACCCGATGCCCTGGATTTCGAGGGCAACGCGGTAGGGTTCCTCCTCGAGTAGTTGCTGGGCCGAGTTGCCGTAGGTTTTGACCAGTCGGAGGCATTGAGAAGTGCTGACACCGTAGGTCTGCAGAAACATCATAACATTGCGCACTGCCTGTTGCTCGTCCCATGCCAATTTTATGTCGGTGGCGCGTTTTTTTCCTATTCCGGGGACATCCTTGAGCCGGGCCGATTCTTCAGAGATGATCTGTAGGGTTTTTTCACCGAATTGGTCCACGATTTTGTTGGCGAAATGTTTCCCGATGCCAGGGACCAGGCCGCTGCCGAGGTATTTACGGATGCCATGAACCGAGGCTGGAAGTGTGGAACGGAAACTTTTTACCCGAAACTGGTTGCCGTGTTCTCGATGTTGCTCCCAACGGCCGCGCAGGTGGAGGGTTTCGCCGCACTGCACTCCCGGCAGCGGGCCGACAATGGTTACGGGGCCGGTTTGGGTTTCTGTGTGAAACTCGCCAACGCAGTAGTTTGTTTCCTCACTGAAAAAGATGATTCTTTCCAAAACCCCTTCCAGGCTCGCCTCTTCCGGTTGATTCGATTTGGGGTCACTCATGATTTCGTATGGGCGTCAATCTGCCTTCGCTCGCCTATTCCGTAGGCTCTTCAACTGGTTCAGTATATTGAAATCCGTAGAGTTCCCGGCCAAGAGTTATGAGGTCCGGGAACGCGGCGACGGCATCGGTTCGGCGCAACTGTTCCAGGGTATGGCTGCCGGTGGCTACTACGTAGCAGGGAATATTTCCACCCTTGGCCGATTCCACGTCCCAGGGAGAATCTCCCACTAGCGAGCAGTTCGATGAATCGGCGCCGATACGATCGAGCGCGTATCTGGTGAATTCCGGTTGAGGTTTTCGATATGGGGTGTCGCCGGTTCCCACCACTACTTCGAGAAAGGTGTCGATATTCAGGTATTGGCAGATATCGCGTGCGGCCTCACCGGTTTTGTTGGTGAAAACGGCCGAGCGGACCCCCTTGTTTTTGAGACTCTCGAGCAACCAGGCCGCTCCCGGCATGATCCGGAGGTCCTCGTATCGGATTTTTTCTTCTTGCTCAATGAATAGCCGCAAACCTTCCTCAACATACTTGGAGCCCAGGAGCTTCCCCAAGGTTACGGGCAGGGAGCCGCCGATGGTCTGTCTCACCGTGTCGAAATCCGATACCGGCAACCCCAATTGCTGCTGCGCATGGACGATGCAACGATGGATAACGTTGAAGTGGTCAACCAAAGTTCCGTCTAGATCGAATAGAATGTATTTCATAGGAGTCGTAACTTTAATTGGACTTTCCAATCGGCTCACAATACATTTCCTAAGAGAGGGAGACCATCGTAAGAGCTCCATTAACAATCCACCAGATGGATTCTCAAGCGCAAAAAGCCAGAATCGATATCGAGCATCTCGAAGGCGAATGGCGTCTTAAGCTCTCCGGAGCCTGGAAACTGGGCGGGGAATTGCCCCGATTTGATTCCTTGGCAGGCCGGCTCGATTCCGAAAAAGGGATTAGCCGCATCGTCTTCGACACTGCTGATCTGCAGGCATGGGACTCTGGCCTGCTGACCTTCCTGCTGCGTTGTCTTGAATATTGCCATAAACGCGGGTGGCGGTTCGATTTGGACGCATTACCCGGCAATATACGCAGCCTTATAGACCTTTCCAGGGCGGTACCGGAGCAAAAAGATGTCGGGGGTGACAAAAGCCGAGGGTCGTTTCTTTACAACTTGGGCATATTGGCAGTTAATTTTTGGCGCGGAGGCCTGGAGTTCCTGGAATTTATCGGGGAATGTACCCTTAGCGCGTTCAACTTACTTAGAGGGCGAGCCCGGCTGCGCTGGAAGGACTTGTGGCCAATCGTCCAGGAATGCGGCGCCAACGCACTGCCGATTGTTACCCTCATCAGCTTTCTTATGGGGCTCATCATCACTTTTCTGGGTGCGGTTGTATTGGTGAGATTTGGAGCCGAAATTTACGTTTCCTACCTCGTGGGCTACGGGATGCTCCGGGAGATGGGCGCAGTGATGACCGGAGTCATCATTGCCGGACGGACGGGGGCGGCTTTCGCCGCGCAAATTGGCAGCATGAAGGTAAATGAAGAAATCGACGCCCTCTCGACGCTAGGGATATCGCCGATCGACTTTATTGTTCTTCCACGCATGTTGGCCCTGTTTTTCATGATGCCGTTACTGGTAGTCTATGCCGATATCGTTGGAATAATCGCCGGCATATTAGTTGCGGAGTTCATGTTGAACATTTCCTACCACCAGTTCATTAACGGGATAAAAGAGGCAGTTGGTCTGCCTGACATGTGGCTGGGAATAATAAAGGGCGTAGTATTTGGAGTTATTGTTGCCGTTTCAGGCTGTCTGCGCGGGATAAAATGCGGCAACAGCGCCGACGCAGTCGGTTTGGCAACCACCTCGGCAGTAGTTACCGGTATAACCCTTATCATATTTGCCAACGCCATTATAGACTGGATTGCGGCAATATTTGGAGTGTAATTCGGCCATGGACATGAACCAAAATTCTACACACGACAATCCCCACATCGAGGTGCGCGGACTCGATCTCGCCTATGGGTCATTTACGGTCATGCGTAATCTGAATTTCAAAGTGAGGCGGGGAGAGGTAATGGTCATTATGGGAGGCAGTGGATGCGGAAAGAGCACCTTGCTCAAGCACCTCATCGGTCTTATTGAACCAGTCAGGGGAGACATTCTGTATCATGGTAAAAGTTTCGTTCACGCCGATCTTTCAGAACAAAAATTGGTCATGCGCAATTTCGGCGTTCTCTATCAGAGTGGAGCACTTTGGAGTTCGATGACCGTGGCAGAGAATGTGGCCTTGCCCCTGGAATTGTACACAGAGCTGTCTTCAGCGGATATTGCCGATGTGGTGTCCCTCAAATTGTCCCTGGTCGGTCTCAAAGGTTACGAGGGGTTTTACCCCTCTGCATTAAGCGGAGGCATGCGCAAACGCGCCGGCCTGGCCAGGGCAATGTCGCTTGATCCAGAAATCCTTTTTTTCGACGAACCTTCCGCTGGCCTTGATCCGGTCACATCTCGGCGGCTCGACGAACTCATCCTGCAACTGCGCGAAGGGCTGGGCACGACAATAGTTGTAGTCACCCACGAACTACCCAGCATTTTCGCTATCGCAGACAATTCGATATTCCTCGACCCCGAAACCCGGACGATGATCGCCAAGGGAAATCCAAACGAATTGCTGAGAAATCCGCCCGACCCCAAAGTGCGCATATTCCTCACGCGCGGAGGTACCGAGGGAGGGCAACAAACCCATTAAGATCGAATTTTTCTTTTCCTCACGTTACATTTCGGACATATTTTAATTTGGCCCAAATTCCAAATAATGAGTAAAAAGGCAAATCCCACCGTCATAGGTATATTCGTACTGGGTGCGTTAGTCCTGGCTGTAGCCGGCGTTGTATTTATCGGTTCCATCCAGTTTTTGTCGCAAAAGGAAACCTTCATTTTGTATTTCGACGAGTCGGTTAACGGTCTCGAGGTAGGCGCTCCGGTCAAGTTCAAAGGTGTGCCCATTGGACAAGCTACCGATATCCGTATCCGCTGGAACCAGGACGAAGATTCCGACCATGTGCCCGTATTCATCGAAATCGATGTCTCCAGACTGATGAGCCGACTGGGAGTTGATGTTGATTTGACGGACGAAGAGGTTTACAACGCTCAAGTGAATGCGGGCTTGCGGGCCAACCTGGTCCTTGAGAGCCTCATTACCGGGTTGCTGTATATCGAGCTAGACTATAAAATCGACCTCGGGCGACCTCTCTTTGTACAGGACGAGGTAATATATAAAGAAATACCAACTACACCCTCCGCCATGGCCGAGATAGGTCAAAGTGCCACCGAAATTATCGCCCGGTTAAGCTCCATCGATGTAGAGGCTATAAATGACAAGTTGATCGCATTACTCGATTCCGTAAAGGAAGCAATAGATGATGTCCGGTTCGCCGAAATCAGCGATGACATAATCGAGGCCGTTGATTCGATAACGACCATGGCTAAATCGGAAAAAATTGGCGAAACGGTGGACAACCTGAATGAGGCTCTCGTTGAATTTCGCCGATTAGCCGGCAAAGTTGAAAGTAAGATTGACCCGGTTCTTGAAAGTGCAGATGAAACCAATAAGAAATTGCAGTTGGCGCTGGAAAAAGTCAGCGATACGGTCGACCAGTTGCGCTATGCTTTCGAACCTGAGTCCTCTTTTCGACATGAAATTGAAACCGCCCTCACCGAACTTGCCGAAGCAGCCGAATCGGCCCGGATGCTAGTCGAGTTTCTCGAGCGTAACCCCAAAGCCCTGCTAACCGGAAAATCTCTACCGGAGGTATTGGAAGAAAAATGAATCAGGACAAGATTAACATGATTGAACAGAGGAGAGAAGAATTTAAGACATGATTAAACATGATTTAGAAAGGAAAGAAGAGTTTGAGACATGATTAACATGATTTTACAAGATTATGGAGAAGAGATAAGAGTTTAATACAGGATTAACAAGATTAACGGGATAAAAGAGATTGGGGATTTGGAAGAAAATAATCCTGTAAATCCTGCAATTCCTGTCTAAAAAAAGATAAAAGAAATAAGACATAATTAACAAGATTAACAGGACAGAAGAGATACAGCTAAAGCAGAGTAAATTTAATCGTATAAAATCCTGTAAATCCTGTCTAAAAATTCTAAATATTAAATAAAACGTGATCGTGGAGACCAATGAACTAACTGAAAAGATCATCGGATCCGCGATGAATGTTCACAATAGTTTAGGCCCAGGGTTTCTTGAATCTGTCTATAAAAATGCCTTAATTCATGAATTGGCAAAATCCGGAATTAAAGCTGTAGCAGAAAAGCCAATATCCGTATACTACGACAACACTTTAGCAGGAGAATTTTTCGCAGACCTCTATGTAGAAGATGAGATTGTAGTAGAATTGAAAGCGGTTAAGACATTGCAAAAAATACACGAAGTTCAGACTGTAAACTATTTGAACGCTATTCAAAAAGAAATGGGTTTATTAATAAACTTTGGGGCTGAGAGTCTTGAGTATAAGAGGAAACATCGATTGTATAAAAAACCATCAGAAAGGATTGTGTCATAATAGTTTAGGAACCGGGTAATTATCTTTTATGTATGAAAATAACAATCCTGTCCAATCCTGTAAATCCTGTCTGAAAAAAAGAAAGAATAAAGACATGATTATCAATATTAACATGATTGGGAGATAGAGAGGAATGAAGGCAAATTCTAATCATGTAAAATCCTGTAAATCCTGTCTGAAAAAAGTGAAATGAAAATTAAACAGCCACACCTTTCCCTCTCCCTTGCGGCCTGCATGATGCTTTGCGGATGCATCAACCTGGATCCACAGGCCGACCCAACACGCTTTTATATCCTGTCAGCCCAGCCCAGTCCGACGACATCTTCAGGCGACGGCCATGGAACAGTCCTGGGTTTGAAAGCCATCGCTCTGCCCGCTTACCTGCGAAGTACAAAGATTCCGACCCGGCACGGAGCTAACGAAATTACCTATTCCGAATATCATCGCTGGGGCGAAAGTCCGAAATCAGCCATAAGCCGGGTTCTGGCTGAAAACCTGGCATCGCATAGCGCTATCGGCATGGTTCATACCGTCCCATGGCCCGACGGGGCGATCCATGATTTCGAGTTACATGTAACCTTGATCCGATTCGAAGGTGAACAATCCGGCCGGGTCGCCATGGAAGCAAGTTGGGACATTTTCAATCCGGACGATAACTCTGTCCTCAAGAACGGCAGAACCGAAATCAAACACCTGAAATGGAGCAGCAGGGATTACGGCGCACTCGCAAGGGCCTTAGGCGAGGCTCTTGGCATATTGTCGAATGACCTGGCAGCGGCCGTAGCAGACCTGGAAGAAACGCCCTGAATTGGGCAACAGACCCTCAAGCCTGGTCATTTGTCCGCCGGACCGAGTCGGCGTATTTTCTCGTAGATTTCCGGTAATTCTTTGGCTGCGCTGAGAGGTTCAATCTGCAGAAAAACGTAATCCCAATCGAGAGCCGCTTTGCCTTGGCGTTCAATAATACTCTCTATGTCCAGCCAGTCGAGAGGCCGGTTGGCAAAGGCTTTCATAACAATCAAGTCTTCGGGGGAACAAATAAGCAGTTGTATATCGGGCAAATACTCAATACGGCAGGCTCTTTCTATCGCCGTTTCTTCAAATGGCAGCCCTGCCAGGGCTATATCGATTCCGATATTGTCATCAGACTTGAGCAACAGGGTCCTGGATCGTAGAGCAAAACCTTTGGCGTCATTAATGCGTGGTCGGTATCGCTCTAACAGAGCATCGATATAGGCTGACTCATTGTCCCATCCGGTTAATAAGGTGACATCGATATCCCGGGTTAACCTTGGTTCACCCCAGTGCTGGAGGGCTAGTCCGCCGATAAAACAGAACCTCCACTTTTTCCCGACGAAAAATCCCTGAAGATCAGCGGCCAGATTAATAAGCCCAGTCATTTACGCAGGAGCTTGAAGTATTTCTGCTGCTCGACCAGTCCGGAGCTTTCCCTGGGGCCAAGTTCGCGCCGGACTGCTTCGAAGGCGTCAGTCAGTTGTTGGATAGCTTCAACCGTCGATGCCTCGCGAATGCGCTTTCGCCGATCCTTTTCCAACACCGGGGAGGCTATTTCCCATGCAGAAATGGCTCTTTTAAGCCTCTGGGCATCAAGTGACGTGAAAGTGCCTTTATCCTTTGAGGGAACGGAATTCATGTAACCTTATTGTAAAGGGTAGGGCGGTCGGGTCAATCTTTAAGAGTTTGTTGCCCAATGGGATGCAAAAGGGGTCAAACTTGGCGGGAGCGGTTGATGGCGCTGACCAGGGCCTTTAGTCCGGCCAGTTCTATATTGGTGTCGATGCCGACTCCCCAGAACTCCCGCTTGTCGCTCTCACGCTCGATTTGAATGTAGGCGGCGGCCTCGGCGGCGGAACCGCCGGTAATGGAGTGCTCCCGGAAATTCATCACTTTAAAGTCCTTCAATCCGTCTTCCTGCAAGGCGTTTACAAAGGCGGCGATGGGACCGTTACCCTCGCCGTTGATAGTCTTAGGTTTTCCCTCCCAAATGATTTCGGCCTGGCAGATAACCTCTTGATTGTTCTTATCGCTGATGGTGAATTTATGGGATTCCAATGCGAGGGGCGTATCGCGTTCGATATATTCACTGTGAAAAGCGTCCCTCACGTCCTGCGCCGTAAGCTCTCTGTTTTCTGCGTCGGCAAGACGATTGATGACTTCACCGAACTCCGGGTGCATTCTCTTTGGCATATCCAGACCGAACTCGCGTTCCATAATGTAAGCGACTCCGCCTTTTCCACTTTGGCTGTTTATGCGAATAATTTTCCGGTAGGTGCGTCCGATGTCCTCGGGGTCGATTAGCAGGTAGGGCACTTGCCACCGGGTTTCATTGGCCTGGTCCATCTTGTCCATGCCTTTTTTGATGGCATCCTGGTGCGAACCGCTGAAGGAGGTAAAGACCAGGTCCCCGGCATAGGGATGACGTTCGTGCACGACCATACGCGTGCAGCGCTCGTAAACGGCGCGGATTTCCCGAAGGTTGCTGAAATCCAGCTCTGGATTTACGCCTTGAGCGTAAAGATTCATTGCAACTGTAACGATGTCGAGATTACCGGTGCGTTCGCCGTTGCCGAATAGAGTTCCTTCGACGCGTTCGGCTCCGGCCATCAAGGCCAGTTCGGTGGCAGCCACACCGGTGCCGCGGTCGTTGTGGGTGTGCAGGCTGATGATCGCCTTGTCGCGTTCCTTCATGTTCCGGCAAAACCACTCAATCTGGTCGGCGTGTATGTTGGGGGTGGCCAACTCAACGGTAGCGGGCAAGTTGAGGATAATTTTCGAGGTCTCTTCCGGCTCCCAGACCTCCATGACGGCCTCGCAGACTTCCAGAGCGTAATCGAGTTCCGTATCTGAAAAGCTCTCGGGCGAGTATTGGAAAGAAACCCGGGTTTGCGGCACGGAAGGAACCAGTTGCTTTACCAATCGAGTGCCGTCGACGGCTATCTGTTTGATTTCAGGTTTGTCCAGGCCGAATGTCACCTTCCGTTGCAAGGGATTGGTCGAGTTGTAAAGGTGCACTATGACTTTTCGGGCTCCCTGGATAGCTTCGAAGGTGCGCCGTATCAAGTGCTCCCGGGCTTGCACTAATACCTGGATAACAACGTCCTTTGGAATCAAATCGTTTTCGATAAGATGACGCACAAAGGCGAACTCCGTATCGGAAGCTGCGGGGAATCCCACCTCGATTTCCTTGAAGCCGATTTTTACCAGGGTTTGAAACAACTCCAGCTTTCCCTCCACGTTCATAGGGACGGAAAGAGCCTGATTCCCGTCGCGCAAGTCAACGCTGCACCAGATAGGCGCTTTATCGACGACCCGGTTGGGCCACTGCCTGTCTGGTAAATCTACGGTCTTAAATGGCCGATATTTGGATTTTGGTTTTTTCAGCATTTTTAGAATGGTTAAAAGTATACAATTAATCAGTGAGGGTGCAAGGCGCGGTTAATGTCGAGAATGTGAACACGTTGATCACACGCTCCAGCGCGGTTCAATCCGGCCAACCACGCGACAATATGGGTATAGCGATACGTTACTCCCCCTCAGGGGAGGAGTGGCGCCGAGGCAAAAAGCTCCTCAAGAATTTGTTGCCGGAAGTCTTTCATGCTGAATCAGTCGATACTGTCGCGCTTTTTTTGTATTTGTCAAGACCTAAGGGTCTCCCTAAAATCTGAATCTTTACATTATCAATTTAACTGCTTATCAGAAAAATTATATTAGGGCAATTTCGGCGGGCGTAATTAATTTAATTATTTATGAAGGAACCACTCAAGGGAAAGACCATTGTACTCGGCGTAACCGGGTCCATCGCCGCTTACAAAGCGGCCGACATCACCAGCCAGCTCAAGAAGCTCGGGGCCGACCTGTTCGTCGTCATGACCCGCGATGCCGCCGAATTTATAACGCCGCTGACCCTCCAGGTCCTCAGTCAGAATCCGGTAAGCGCCGATCTGTGGGAAGAGGGAAAGGGCACTCAGCCCAGCCATATCGAATTGGCGGACAAGGCTGACTTGCTTGTGGTGGCTCCAGCGACGGCCAATATCATTGCCTGTTTTGCTCATGGGCTTGCACCCGACCTGCTCACCTCCATCTACCTGGCCACTCTTGCGCCTGTTATGATCGCCCCCGCGATGAACACCAAAATGCTCGAACATCCGGCAACCCGCCAAAACCTGACCGTCCTGGCCGAGCGCGGCCACACCATCATCGAGCCTGATCAAGGACTGCTGGCATGCGGTTACGAGGGCAAAGGCAAGCTCAGCAGTGTCGAAATCATAATTGAGGCCGTCAAAAAGATCGTCACTTAGAGCTGCAAAGGTTGAAGGGAGCAGGGGCAGCCAGGATCCCTGTGTGCAGTAGGGTATCTGGTTTTTTTAATGGGTTCTTGCCTGCTAATCAGGCCAATCCCGTTCTCCGTTTGCGGTCTTGTCTTTGCCAAATGACAATGCCCAGGATCAACAGTGGCAGAAATAGCGTAGAGGGTTCCGGGACTATGGTTAGAGCCACTTGCAGGTTATCGATAGTAAAAAACCCGTTGCCCCCAAGCTCGCTGATCCGAACAAAGGACGCCGGCACTATGCTCACAATCCCGTTAAAAACCAGGCCTGAACCGGAATTGGAACTTTCGATTAGATTATTCCCACTGTCAAAAAAGCTCAAGGTGGTGGTATCATCCCCTCCAGTGTTCCAATAGCCGACTCCAAGGATGAAATCTCCCGGGTTTAAAGGGTGAAAAATGATATCCCCTAATCCTGGCAGGGCGGCCTCAACATGGTTGAGAAGAATATTTGAACCTGAATGCGAAAACCCTCCCAATGTAGGCTGAACACTGGGATAATTAATTCCGTTATTTAGGAAATCGAATTCAATGTCCAGGCTGTTAAGGACATTCAGTTCGGTTCCCTGTGCGAAGCCCTCGAAATTTTCCAGTCCAAAGCTTGGTACTGCTGCCTGCCAAGCCGCCTCATCCGTGTAGGAGGTGCCCTGCAGGGATAGAGTTGCCAGCAATCCAACTCCCAACATGCTCACATTCTTTATGAGATTCATGCTGAATACTTTCAACACCCTTTCCCCGCCCATGTCAATGCAAACGAATTATGCTAAAATTTAAGCAACCGCGTCCATAACCGGCACAAAATCCACCCATTACAATGGGTGCTTGATTGGAACGGCCTGCCGGCCTGTCCGGTGGAAATTTTTGGGATCGCAGGTTGACGCTCCATTAAAATGGCTTTTGGATTTTCCCGTTGGCAAGGAAAACTGCAAAAGGCTTCTAAATGGCAAACGGTTATCAGGTTATAGCGAGGCGGTGGCGACCCCAGCAATTCGACGAAGTGGCGGGTCAGGATCACATCGTGCGCACCCTTAAGAACGCAATACGGCAAAACCGTATTGCGCACGCCTACCTCTTTATCGGACCTCGGGGAACGGGTAAGACAAGCACTGCTCGTGTATTCGCAAAGGCGCTCAATTGCGAGAACGGCCCTTTGGAAAACCCGCCCGCGGACTCCCAAATCTGCCGGGACATCATGGAGGGCAGCTGCATGGACGTCATCGAGATCGACGGCGCTTCCAACAATTCGGTAGATCAGGTGCGTCAATTGCGTGAAGACTGCCAATATGCTCCCGCCCAGTGCCGTTTTAAAATATACATTATCGACGAAGTGCACATGCTCTCGGCCTCGGCCTTCAATGCTCTGCTCAAGACACTCGAAGAGCCTCCGGCGCACGTGAAGTTCATCTTCGCCACCACGGAAGCGCAAAAACTGCTGCCCACCATCATATCACGTTGCCAGCGTTTCGAGTTTCGTCCAATCGACGACGATGTTATAGTCGAACGGATTGCCATTATAGCAAAGGCCGAAAAAATCAAGATCGACAAGAAGGCCCTCGCCTCAATAGCCCGCCTTGCCAACGGATCCTTGCGCGACGCACAGAGCATCCTAGACCAAATGATTTCCTTTTGCGGGGACACCGTTGGCGAAAGCGACATCCTCGATGTTTACGGCCTGGCCCCTCCCGAACGCATAGACGCCTTGGCAAAAGCTATCGCAACAGCAGATTACAAAAAATTGATCCAACTGGCCGATGAATTGACCACCGAAGGTCGCGACCTTTATCACGTGCTTCTCGACTTACAAGTTCGTGTGCGTGAAGGCCTCATCGACGCCATACGGAACGACGGTCAGACAAGTAAATTAGGCTCAGTCCTCAGCACCGAGGCGCTAATGCGCATGCTCGATGCTCTCCATTCGGGGGAGTCGGCGGTGCAGAAAGGTCTCTCCCAGAAAGTAAATTTCGAAGTTACCCTGCTCAAGGCGGTTGAGCAAAGCCGGGCCCGGGCCATCGATTCGCTCATTAAGGAACTCACCCGCGTCGCCGAAGACCTCCCGCAGAAAACGACTAAAAAAAAAGTAGTTAAATCTCCGGTCTCAAAGCAGGCCGGACATTCCGAGACCCAGGCTGTTGAACCAACAGAAGAGAGCTTCAAACAGGTTGATGACAAATCAAGCGGGCTGGTAGAGGAGTCTGCCCCTGCGCCGAAACCACTTCCAAAAGAGAAAAATCCTCTGCCTGCCCTCGACGACCTGGTAGCTAAAATCCCCAAATCCACCCGCGCCGCTCTTGAGGAACGCCTAAACGGTCGCTTCCGAACTGTGCGCCGTATAGATAAGAAGCATTTGCACTAAAATCGGAAGTAGAGAAAATGTCCTTGGTCTTTAGTCCTTGGTCCTTTGTCCCTAGTCCTTGGTCTTTGCCCCTTTGAACCTCTGTGCCTTTGCCACTTTGAACCTTTCAACCTCTTGTATGTTCACTCCCAGATTTTGCCTATTTCAACGTGGAGAACCCAGCCGCTTTTGCCGGTCTGCGTATTGACAAAGAAGAAGTCCTCGCGCTCTTTTACGATTACGGCCAGTTCTCCTGCCTGTATGTAGGCGGTGGGCGGACTTTCATCAGACGGAGCGACGCGCAGAGGGGTATCGCTGTTTAATACCACGCTATGGTTGATATTGTCCTTGTTGCCGTAGAGGGCCACTATTCCGCTGAGCAGCAATAGCAAACTGAAAAAGAGCAGAATGCGTGTGAAGGCGTTTACAGAATCAAACACGCGCGGGAGTAGCATCAGGGTGGCGCTTCCCCAAAACCCGACTGCGGCCAGCCAGCACCAAATGCCCAGGGGCAGAGCTTGAGCCCACCGGTGCGCGAGGTCAGTTTCCGGTTCGGCCAATTGTGCTGTTTCTCTGATAAAGTTAAGGTTGGCGCGAGCTTCCGGGTCGTTGGGACGCAGGGCAAGCGCCTTTTCGTAGTGCAGCACGGCTGGACCGATTTCGCTGATTTGATAATAAGCATTGCCCAGGTTGTAATGCAGGGCTCCGGACTGTGCTTCATCCAAACATTGCTGGTAAAGCTCAATGGCGTCGGCGAATTCCTCGCGGCTGTATGCCTCGTTGGCCTGACGAAAGAGCACTTCGGGCGCAGCTGGCGCTTCGTTCGCGCCGAGGAGGAGGACAATAAAGACTGGCACGATCAACTCGGCGGAGGTTTTAAAGTGCGGAAATTTCATCGTATCGATTCCAGAGTATTGAGCAGGCTGACCAGAGACTTCTCGCGTTCACTCAGATCGTAGTTCCGGGCCGAACTGCCCGCAAATTTTATGGAATCCGCCGCTTCGAAGAATTCACGTACAGAATCGCGAGTATCGATTTCGGCCTGACAGTCGTCGAGAACTGTTTCGACTTCAGACAGTGTGAGGGTCTCAGGACGGTGCTTTAGCCGTTTACCTACACTTTCCTGGATTGCACGATGGGCGGCTTCGAAAAAAGCCTCAGCGTTCTGCTCGGATACTGCCTGGCTGGCTTTGCGATGCCAATAGCGTACACGCTTTCCACCACTTACCCGGCGAGCGTAAACACTATCACTCTGCAGTCGCAAGCGTCGCCTGCGCAGAAGAATTACCGATGCGATCAGGATCGGAGGAATGAGCTGGCCGCCCAGAAAGATGGGGTTCCGGAATGCCGGCACGATTCCCTGTGTCCAGGTACCGGGCAGCAGTTGAAGTGGAAGAAGGGTTGGCGGTGCAGCCGATTCATCCTCGGCTGGAACCGGATCCAGGGGCCTTGCAAACGTCTGTGGTGTGAGAGCGAATGCTTCCAGGGCAGCGGGGCTAACCGACAGGGGCAGAGCCTCGGTGGTCAAGTCGATATATTGCCTGACGTTGGGCTCAAAAAAGTTGAAGGACACAGGCGGAATCTCATCAATCTGATCCGTCTGCGGGATGAGGATGTATTCGAAAGACTTTGTGCCTCTCCAGCCGATGTCATCGGAAGCGGAGAACTTTGATTTAGGCGGATACACTTTGAAGTTTTCATTTTCCTCGATCCGTGGCGAGGGGATGCGCTCAAAATTGCCTTCTCCCGAAATGTCTATGGTCAGCGTCAGTGGTTCGCCCACTTGTACTTTATTGTTCGAAAGCCGGATGTGCATGTCCAGAAGTCCGATTGCACCGGTGAAGGAATCTGGGCGGTCTTCGGCGGGCAGTTCCAGAACTTGAATTGGATTATCGTCGGTGCGGACAATGACTTCCTCGCCCTGGTTGCGGTTGAAGAAGGAGTCTTCAAAGGGGTTGCTGAAGAAGTCGTCAAAGAACCCTCGGGAACCTCTTTTAGGGCGGGATTTCGCGATAATGATTTTAACCTGATAGGTCAGGTTTTCCGTGCCCGCTTTCAGGGGTGTGAGCGTAAGCGGCCAAACAAATGCATCGTAAACATGGGTTCCCCTGCGTTCCATTGTTACTTTGGGATTATCAGGCAGATCGCTCTGGATGAAGGCGTCCCCCATTTTCTCCGGAATTTTCTGTAGCCGGTAGCGCACATCGGAGCGTATGTAAAGTTTGAGCAGACAGGGGACGCTTTCGCCCACAAAAAATGATTCCCGCGGCCTTTCCAATTGCAGCAATACCGCATCCTGGAACTCTTTTCCGCGGGGAACCACTTTAATTGTAGCGGCCGGCACCCGGTATGATTTGCCCGCTACATCGATTTCCCAGGAAGGAATAGTAAAAACGCCCTCGCTCTTCACCTGCGCCGGAAAGGCATAGGTGATGTTGACGGAATGCACGCCGTTAATTATGTTCACGCCACGTGAGACGGAAGGATTTGAAGATATTTCGATACCGCTTACAAGAGGCAGGTGTCCTTTGATTTTCCCCTGGGTACCCTGGATCTTCAATTCGTAAACCGCACTCATACCAGCGCTGACTACCTGCGGTTTAAACTGGCTGAGCACCACTATATCCTGCGCCGATATTTGCATTGCCCCGGCTGTCAGTAGCAAGACGGTCCAAGCCGCCAATGTTTTATTTTTCTTAATGAATGAAGTCATCACCAGTCCCTGCCCTTAATACTGTCGGCTGCCTGCTCCTTTTCAATGCCTTGTAGGATGGCGGCCGGCAGTTTTTTTTCGTTGTCCTTGATAGCGTCGAGTAATTGGCGAGCCTCCTCCCTGCTCATGCGGCCCGGGACGCGTTGGGGTTGCTGTTGCGGAGGAAGTTGCCGGTCAGGCTCTTGTTGCTGTGGTTGTGGTTCCGGTTGCCGGGATTGTTCTCGCTCAGTGCTTTGGTCAGATTTTGACGGCTTTTGTTCCTGATTTTTTTGGTCCCCGGATTGCTGGTCCTGCTGTTGCTGCTGCTGGTCTTGTTGTTGCTGCTGTTGTTCTTGTTGTTGCTGGTTTTTCAACTCCTCAAGTTTTTTCTTTACGAAATCGTAGTTGAATTGGGCGTCGGCATCATCGGGAGTCAGGTTGAGAGTATTTTGGTAGTCCTTCAGCGCTTGTTCCCAGAAGGAGATGGTTTCCTCAGGATTAGAGCCGAGGCGGGATTCGCCGAGTCTGTAGCGAGTGTTGCCGAGATTGTAAAAGGAGTTTTTCTGCAGTTCGATATCCTCGGTATTAAGTGATCGCTCTAGGGTTTCCGCAGCTTGCTCAAATTGACCGGCGCGATAAAGGGTTGAACCAAGGTTGTAATGAAGGCGGGCGTCTTGGGGTTTTTTACCGAGGGCTTCTCGGTATTTTTCTCCTGCGGCATCGTATTGGCCGGCATCGTAAAGTTTTTGAGCCTGCCTGGGTGAAGCCTCGGCCGGAACGGATGGCAGGATCAACGCCGCTATCGCAAGAAGCGCTGCCATCCGTGCGGATATTGAGCTGCGTGGAATTTTTTTACGCCTCGTGCCGAGGAGCGATTCCATCATTAGGAGAAGCAATGCCGCTCCCAGGGGCCACTGAAAACGTTCGGTTGGAATTTTATGCAAGCGGGCTTTGCGTTCGAGTTTGGGCAGCGGTTGAAGCCCCCTTTGGTAAACCTCCTCAAGTCCCTGCCCGGTGTTGCCGAGGGGTACGTAAAAGCTGTTGGTTGCCGTGGCTATGGCGATGAGGGTAGATTCGTCGAGACTGGTTTTAATCGGGTTGCCGTAATCGTCGCGCAGGTAGTCCGGCTCGCCGGTGTCTGAACCGATGGGGATTAATTCGCCTCCAACGCTGCCGACCCCGACGGTATAAATCTTGACCCCATCTTGGGAAGCAAGCCGGGCCTGTGTGATACCGCCGGCTTCGAGGTCCTCGCCGTCGGTAATTAACACGAGGATTTTATAATTATCATCCTCGGCAAATGAGGCTTGCGCTTCTGCGATTGCGGAGGCGAGATCGGAGCCGCCTTTGGCGATGGCCTCCGTGTCGATGGACTCAAGGGTCTGTCGGTAAGCGTCGTAATCGAGTGTCAACGGGCATTGCAGAAAAGCGGTTCCGGCGAAGGCCACCAGACCTACGCGGTCGCCTTCGAGCCGATCGAGCAAATCGAGAATGGCCAGCTTGGCGCGCTCCAGGCGGTTAGGCTTGATATCCTCGGCTAGCATACTACGGGAGGTATCCAGTGCGATGAGCAGGTCAATGCCGCGCCCCTTGGTTTCCCGCCAATCGTAACCCCACTGCGGGCGCGCAAGCGCCAACAGAATAAAAAGAGCGCTGCCTAAAACTAGGCCGATTTTGAGCTTCTTACGGATTGGGCTGTATGAAGCGGCCAAGTCGCTCAGCATCTTGGTGGCGGCGAATTCGCCGAGTTTTATCCACTTCTTCTTTTCCCAACGGTAGTAGAACACTACCAGCAAAGGTAGCGCAAAAAGCAGCGCAAAAAGCCATATATGTTCTGCAAAGGTCATGGGAGTCGCCTGTAGCGGGTATTAGTCAGAAGTTGTTCAATTCCGAGCAATAGGAGCCCGGCCAGAACGAGCCACATAAAAATATCGTTGAAGTCGGCGCGATATTTTATTTTCACGTCACTTTTTTCCAGCTGATCGATTTCCTCGTAAATTTTTTGCAGTGAGCGAGTGTCGGTAGCGCGAAAAAACTGTCCGTCGGTCTTCTGTGCGATTTCCATCAAGGTTTCCTCGTCGAGATCGGATGGTAGATATTGGATCCTCTTGCGGCCATTCCGATCGAGTAATACGTTTCCCTCCTGATCCACCAGCGGATATGGAACATCGCCTTCCCTGCCCACTCCGATTGTGTAAATCTTGATGTTGTAGGCGGCGGCGGCTTCGGCGGCGGCGATTGGGGATACCTTGCCGCTATTATTTGCTCCGTCGGTTAGCAGGATGATGACGCGGCTCTTTGCAGTCAGTCTGCGAAGCCGGTTGACGCTTACTGCAAGCGCGGTGCCGATAGCCGTCCCGTCCTCAATAAGGCCGATGCGCAAGCGATCCAGATTCTGCAGCAGCCAGCCGTGATTCAAGGTAAGTGGGCTGATCATGTAGGGCTGGTTGGCAAATGCGATAAGTCCGATGCGGTCGTTGGGACGGTCTAAAATAAATTTCTCGACTTCTACTTTGGCGGCGCTCAATCGGTCGGCCATTTGACCTTGTAATTCAAAATCGTGGGCCCACATGGAGCCGGACAGGTCCAGGGCCAGCACGATATCTATTCCGCTGGCCTCGATTTCGGTAGAGCGATTGCCCAATTGGGGCCGAGCCAATGCGAGGATAAGAAGTGCAAGAACGATTAGGCGCAGACTGAACATAAAACGCCCGGGCCGGCTGCGCACAAACAAAGCTATCTGGCGCGCCAGGGCCGTGGCCGGAAATCGGACTGCCGCCGTGCGTCCTTTGCCGCCACGCAGCATGGCGACAAGCGGCAACAATAGCAACAACCATAGAAGATTTTGGTCGGCGAATTGAAAAATTTGGTTGGCGAATTCAAATATCATGATGTGACGGGGATTGCCTCCGGCAACGGTTTTACGCCGAGAGTTTCCTGCATCCGGAATTTGACGTACGACTCGAGGATGAACTTCTCGGCATTGCGGAAAAGCTCTTGCATTTGCTTCCGGCCAAGAGGTTTACGCGCAAACTTCACGAGGTCGCACTGTTGCAGGAAATCCGATAATAGTCCCGACAATGTCTCCTTGATGAGCTTGTGGCCGGTCATCAATGTAAGGAATTCTTCGGTAGTGCGCTCCGGTGCGGGCATAGAAAACTGGTTCTCGAGATAGGCGCGTAAAATGTCTGAAACTGCTATGGTAAAAGCTTTGTCCTCTCCTGCCTCCAGCAACGGCCGTACGTTCGCGAGGTCTTTGAGAGCCTGGTCATAAGGAGACAGGGAGGGAACCGCCGTTATTTGACGGCGCCGTTTTAAAAATAAATAAATCAGGTATGCAATAATCAGGCCCAGGGCAATACCGAGCGCCACATACATAACTATTAGCCATGGATTGGTAATTTTGACCGGACCGCGAATGTCGCGTATGTCCTCAGTCTCGTCCAAACTGGCGGCAGGAAGAGGAGCCTGTGCAGGCGGCTGTGCCGGTGAGGGTGACTGCGCGGGAATCTCGTCAAAGTCGGGTTGGTAGGGTAATACCTGCGCTGAGCCCGGAATAGCAGCCAGCCAGACCAGAGCCAGCAGGCACAGTGGTCTGACAGCAGTCTTAATTATGTAGAAATCCGTCCGTCGACTCGTCATCTCCTTCGCCCCCTTTGCTCCAAAAACTGGCGCAGGACAGGAATATACGGTCGGTCGGTGAACACGGAAAGGTGGTCTACTCCGCTCTGGCGCAGATTTTTGAGCAATCTGTCCCTGCGTTTCTCGTTTTGGTATTTGTAGAGCCCGCGAATTTCAGGATTGCCTGTGTCGATTTCTACTTGATCGCCGCTTTCAGAGTCCTCCAGGGTAACGATGCCGACGTCCGGCAACTCGAGTTCGCGCAGGTCCGAAAGAACAACACAAATCAGGTCATGCCGCTTGTTGGTGAGGGCGATGGTCTTTAAAAGATCGCTCTTTCCGGTAGCGGCGGGCCGAATCCAGGCCAGCGATTCCTTTGTCAGGAAATCCGAAAGTAGGAAGACAACGGCGCGGCGGCGCAACAGACGATTGAGATAGTCAAGAGCCAAAGGGATATCTGTCCCGTGCTCCACAGGTTCGAAAAAGAGAATCTCTCGTATGACCCGCAACACATGCTGACGGCCTTTCTTGGGATATATGAATTTTTCAACCCTGTCGGTAAAGAGGAGCAATCCCACTTTATCCTGGTTTTTAATGGCCGAAAAAGCCAGCACACTTGCCAGTTCCGCGGCCAGTTCGCGCTTGCTTTGCTCCACCGATCCGAAGTCGCCCGAAGCGCTCAAGTCAACGACCAGCATGATAGTCAATTCGCGCTCTTCCCGGAATTTTTTAATATACGGGCGGTCCATTTTAGCCGTGACATTCCAGTCGATGGAGCGGACGTCGTCGCCTGCGGCATATTCGCGCACCTCCTCGAAATCCATGCCCCGGCCCTTGAAAACGCTGTGGTAGGCTCCCGCCATGGCATCGGTGACATGGCGCCTGCTGCGGATTTCAACCTGGCGGACTTTCCTTAAAATTTCGCGGGTAATTTCGGCTGATTCAGGCATGGAAGGAAGAGGAAGAAGGAATAGAGAAAATTAACTCAGGAAAGCAGGAAAAGAGTATATCAGGAAAAAACAAGATTTTGACATTGGACTAAGGACTAAAAAACTTTTCTCTTCTTACTTCTGCCTTTCCCTACGGCACAGGGATGGTCTCGAAGATTTTCTTTATGATGTCTTCGCTGGTTAAGTCTTCGGCTTCCGCTTCGTAGGTGACAATTAAGCGGTGGCGCAGCACGTCCATACCTATTGTTTTGACATCCTGTGGCGTGACATAGCCGCGTCTCTGGAGGAAGGCCCAGGCCTTGGCCGCAAGTGTGAGATAGATGGTGGCGCGCGGAGAGGCGCCGTATTGAATGAAGTCGCGGATTTCCTCCAGTTTGCAATTTTCCGGTTCGCGCGTGGCGAAGACTATATTGATGATGTATTCCTTGACCTTGTCATCGATGTAAATGTCGTTAACTACCAGGCGGGCATCCAGGATTTTTGATGCGTCAGTGACCGGATCGACATTGGTGTCGGGGTTGGTCGTGGCCATGGTGTCCAGGATTCGGCGTTCCTCTTCGCGGTTGGGATAGCCTATGTTTAATTTGAGCATGAAGCGATCCACCTGCGCTTCCGGCAAGGGATAGGTGCCCTCCTGCTCAATTGGATTTTCCGTAGCCAGGACCAGGAAGGGATCGGGCAGGGGATAGGTGGTACTGCCTATGGTTACTTGCCGTTCCTGCATGCACTCAAGCAAGGCGCTTTGCACCTTGGCCGGCGCACGGTTGATTTCGTCGGCCAGGATCAGGTTGGAGAAAAGGGGGCCCTTTTTGGTGGAGAATTCGGCTGTGTTCGGGTTGTAAATGAGAGTGCCGATAAGGTCTGCAGGCAGCAAATCAGGGGTGAACTGGATGCGCTGGAATTGCATCTTGATGGCGGCTGCCAGAGTGCTGACGGAGAGTGTTTTGGCCAGGCCCGGGACTCCCTCCAGTAGCACGTGGCCGTTGGCGATGAGGCCCAGGATCAGGCGCTCGATCAGGTAATTCTGACCTACTATGACCCGTCCGATTTGACGTTTCAGCAACTGAACCCAGTCGGACGCTTCAGCCACGCGGTCGTTTATTTCGCTTAAATTAAAGTCTGATGTCATAGGTAATAAACAGGTTAACGGTTGAGTTACCGCTTTAAATGAAGACAAAGCATACTTGGCAAGGTTTCATTTTCCAAGCCAAAGGTTCAGAGATTCAGAGTTATAGACCAAAGCTCTGGAACCAGGTAATAAGGACCAAGGGGGCCCTCTGAACCTTTTCCCCGATTTATACGTCGTAATAGAGGTAGAATTCGTAGGGATGGGTGCGCTGGCGCACTTCGTCGAATTCTCCCATCTTCAGATCGATGTAGTTGTCTATGAAATCCTCGCTGAAGACGTCGCCCTTGAGCAGGAATTCGCGGTCGCCGCGTAGAGCATCGAGCGAGCCCTTGAGGGTTTCCGGCACGCAGGTGAGATTTGCCTCTTCTTCGGGCGGCAGGTCGTAAAGGTTTTTGTCCATGGGCTCGCCGGGGTCGATTTTGTCCAGGATTCCATCCAGTCCGGCCATCATAATTGCGGTGAAGGCCAGGTAAGGGTTGGCCGAGGGATCGGGGCAGCGGAATTCGATGCGTTTGGCCTTTGGGCTGGGGCTATAGGTTGGGATGCGGCAGATGGCCGAGCGGTTGCGGGCCGAATAGGCCAGGTTGACCGGAGCCTCGAAGCCCGGTACAAGGCGTCGATAGCTGTTGTTGGTCGGGTTGCAAAGGGCGCACAGAGCCGCGGCGTGTTTTAACAATCCCCCGATATACCAGAGGGCTTCCTGGCTGAGGCCGGCATAAAGATCGCCCGCAAAAATGGGTTTACCGCTTTTCCAAAGGGAGGAATGCACATGCATACCCGAGCCATTGTCGTCAAAGAGCGGTTTGGGCATGAAGGTGGCGGTCTTTCCGTTCTGGTAGGCGACGTTTTTAACCACGTATTTGTAGATGCTCATCTTGTCGGACATTTTGAGCAGGGTATCGAATCGCAAGTCGATTTCCGCCTGCCCGGCGGTTCCGACTTCGTGATGCTGGGCTTCGACGTCGATGCCCAGGGATATCATGGTGGTGACCATTTCATTGCGGATATCCATCAGCTTGTCCATCGGCTGCACGGGCAGGTAACCTTCCTTATGGCGAATTTTGTAGCCCAGGTTGGGATACTCTTCCCTGCCCGTATTCCAGATGCCTTCGGTCGAGTCCACGTGGTAGTAGGATTCGTTGGAGGCCGTGTTGTATCGGACATCGTCAAAAATAAAGAATTCGGCCTCCGGTCCAAAATAGGCTTCGTCGGCGATGCCGGTGGACTTGAGGTATTCCTCCCCTTTCATAGCGTGACCCCTGGGTGAGCGGTCGTAGGTTTCGCGGGTTATCGTGTCCTCCACGTCGCAGAGGAAGGTCAGGGTGGGGGTCTCGATAAAGGGATCGATGAAGGCGGTGGTTGCATCGGGAATGACAAGCATATCCGAGGATTCAATCCCCCGCCAACCGCGAATTGAGGAGCCGTCAAACCCGAAACCGTCCTTGAATGATTCTACGGTAAGCTTGTTTATCGGGACTGCGAAATGCTGCCAAGTGCCGTGAATATCACAAAATTTCAAGTCCACGATTTGAATTTTCTTATCCTTTGCCAGGGAGATTGCTTCTTTAGGTGTCATGAGTATGTAATTTTTTCGGGGTTGGGGCGGTTAGGTTAAATTCGGAAGGGATTGTTGTGTGCCGGAATCAGGCGTCGCGTCAATAAATAATAGAACAAATCTTCTCCAAACATATTAAATGCCAAAAGTGCGGTATCCCGCCCGATTGTGTAAAAACGAACATAGATGAGGCAAAAGCCCTTTAGTCCTTAGTCTCTGGTTCTTGGTCCTTTATCTTCAAACTCTTCAACTGATGAACTTTTGAACTTTTGAACTTTTCGGATGGGGACGGATTTTTCTCTCGCTTTTCGGGCCGGTACCCGGTAAAGATTTCATAGTGTTATGTCCAAGAAATGGATTGATGTTTTTAAAGGCTTTTTGCTGCTGATTCCGGTCCCCATCATATTTATCGTGCTGGGCCATTACGGGAAATTCCAGCGCTTCGAAAATGTGGCCATGGATTGGCGTTTTAAAATACGCGGCGAACTGGATGTGCCGGAGATAAAGCTCGTGTATGTGAACATAGACACTCCAGCCCTGGAACTCATGGGCGAACGGCCCATTCCCCGGCAGCTTTATGCCGATGCAGCAGAAGCTCTTTTCGAGCTGGGCGGAGTGAAGGCTGTGGGTATTGACATTGTATTCTCCGGCAACTCTCAGTCTCGCCTGGTTAACCAAAAACTGGTAGCTCAGGGAAATGCGCGTATGCGTCAGGTAGTCCAAAATTATCCCGGCTTGACGCTGGCTGTTACCTATACTCCGAGAAGAGCCGAACTTTCTTCCGATACCGAAGCCATCATCAGTTTCCCTTACATTGCAGACGGCTATACCGACCCCAATAAAAATGAAATGCCTGAGCGGCCCAACTTCGAGGTCGTAGGCATGGGTGGAACCTTCGGCTTGATCAATGTAGCCGAAAAGTTCAGTGGCGGTTCCATTCCACGGTATGTGCCTGTTTTCGCCGAGACCCCGCTGCCCACCTATTACACCATGGCTTTGACACTTGTGCGGGCATATTATGGCCTGAAAGAGGATGCCATAAAGATTTACCCTGATCGTGTGGACTTGCAGGGAGAAGATGGAAAGGTTCTCCTCAGCATCCCCATTACACGCCGGCAGCTGGTGGAAATAAACTGGTTTTCCAAGTTCTATTCCGAGAAAAACATCCACATCAGCTTGGGGGATTTGTTGTTTAATTTGCACAAACTGAAAGTGGGAACCGAAGAGCAAAAAAACCAGGTCCTCTTAGGCATGGCAGACTTAAAAGACGCAATCGTTCTTATCGGTCCCACCGATCCGCTCTTCCACGACTTGGCCCCAACACCGTTTGACGACTCTCCGGCCCCCAAAGTGGGTGTGCATGGCAATCTGATCAAAACCTTCATGTCCGGCATATTTATCAAGCATGTGCCGCAATGGGCAAATATAGTTATGCTGCTGGGGCTGACCGGTCTGGTTGCCACCTTTGGCACCTACAGCGGTAACTTGAGTATGTTATCGAAAGGGGCCAGCGTCCTTGTCCTTGTTGCCTATATCTACCTGGTTTTTTACTATTTCAATCATTATCACCTGGTTTTGCCACTCATTCAGCCGGTCGGTTCGGCCATGATGACTACTTTCCTGGGTGTAATTTACAGACTCCTCCTCGAGGAACGACAAAGACAACGCATCAAGGGAATGTTCGGCACCTACGTTTCTCCCGAACTGGTTAACAGCATGGTCGAATCCGGCGAGGAACCACAGTTGGGTGGTCACGAGGATGTAATAACCGCCTTTTTCAGTGACATTCAGTCGTTCTCCACCTTTTCGGAAGTTCTGACACCGGAGCGGCTTGTGGAACTCATGAATGAATACCTTAGCGGTATGACTGATACTCTTCAGGAAAAAGGCGGCGCCCTGGACAAGTATATCGGAGACGCCATTGTGGCGATGTTCGGAGCGCCGGTTCCTCTCGAGCAGCACGCACTGGCAGCCTGTGTGGTCTCACAGCGCATGCAGGCGATCCAGGCTGAAATGCGTGAAAAATGGACGACCGATGAAAGGAACTGGCCCGAGGTGGTCCATCGTATGCGCACCCGCATCGGCCTCAATACCGGACCTGCCATCGTCGGCAACATGGGCTCGGAGTCCCGCTTTAACTACACCATGATGGGCGATACAGTCAACCTCGCCGCGCGTTGCGAAAGCGGCGCCAAGGCCTACGGTGTCTATACCATGGTGACAGAGGACACAAAGGTGGAGGCTGAAAAGTTCGGCAACGATTGCATCTTCCGCTTCCTTGACAAAATAATCGTCAAAGGCCGTTCCAAGGCGGTTTCAATGTATGAAATCATGGGTTTGAGGGACGAGGCTAAGGATGGAGAATTCGACTGCCTGGAGGTCTTTGACGACGCGATCGCCAAGCATAATGCTCAGCATTGGGATGAAGCGATCGCACTCTTCGAGAAATCGGCCGATCTCGAACCCTTCCATCCGGACAAAACCCCCGGAGTCCCCGCCAACCCCTCCCTGGCAATGATCGAACGCTGCCGTTACTATATGGAAAACCCGCCGGGGGACGATTGGGACGGGGTCTTTGTCATGCAAACCAAGTAGGCTCCGGTTCTACGAAGCGTAAGAGTCTGTTGCCAAAACCAGGGTCTGTTTCCCAAACCCGGCCGCTAGCGGGCAATGTCGCTCTGGCTTAGTACCTTTATCTGGTGGCTGGACAGAATCCGGGCCGCCATGTCGTTTTCTTCCAGACAAATGGCCAAAGCGCTCTTGCCGTGGGGCCGCATCAGGAACGGATAAATATAATGGATGTTGATTTCAGCTTCCAGCAGGGCCGTCGTGACATATTTAATCCTGGACTCATCCTCGATTTCCACCGCAATCAAATCGCATTCGGTGAACGCATAACCACGTTTGCGTAACAACTCCCGGGTATTCATATGATCGTCCACGATCATCCTGATTATGGTAGTATCGGTGGTATCCTGAGCGCATAGGGCCATCACGTGCATGTTGTGCGAGCTGAGCAGCAGGATAAGTTCATTGAGCCATCCCACCTTGTTGTCCGCAAAAATCGAGAATTGTCTGACCGATTCTCCCCGCACGGATTCTGTAATCTCAGGACACATGGCAACTACTGTAACACGAAGAGGTCATTTTGTAGATAAAAAATTTCCGGTAAAATCTGTTGCTGATTTTTCTGTTCAAGACCAAACTTGCTAGCAGTCCCGTCCCGCAGTTGCGGGATGAGACCCCCTGGTTTGGTCAACAGTCCCCTTTATTTTTGAATCGACAAGAGTTCCAGGACGACTGCCACCATTGCGGTCACGCCGGTCTTGATAGTCGGTTCAGGCACTGGAGCAAAAAAGGGCGAATGCAACGAGGGTAAATTACGACCACTCTGAAGCGACATCTCTATTTTTGCTGCACTTACTGATCCTATTTTCATCATGGCAATAGGCACCCTGGGCTCTGTGCGGCCATAACGGGAAAAGTCCTCGCCTCCCATAACCGGTTTTCCCTTATGCAAGTTCTCTTCTCCCACCCAAGGTTCCAACGCTTTCACCAGGCGCTCGACCAGTTTCGGGTCGTTATATAAAGCAGGGGTATATTCCTCCTTGATAATGACCTCCGGGTAAAGCTCGGGCGGCAACCCGGCGGCTTGCGCGTGTCCTCGCGTTATACGTTTTATGGCAGCAATTATCTTTTCGCGAACGGTGTCGGAGTACGAACGCAGGGTGAGTTGAAGATGCACCTGGCTCGGAATAATGTTGTGCTTTGTGCCACCGTGAATTGATCCCACCGTGACCACGGCCAGCTCGATCGGCTCGATTTCGCGGCTAACAATAGTCTGCAAGGCCAGGACGATTTGCGCGGCCAATACTACTGGATCCTTGGCCGAGTGAGGATAGGCCCCGTGACCGCCCACTCCTTTGACGATGATATCCACAGAATCCACATTGGCCATTGCATAGCCGGAAGAGTAGCCGATGGTGCGAACCGGAAGATTCGCCGCCACATGGAGGGCAAAGCCGTAATCAGGATAGGGAAACCGCTCAAATAGCCCGTCCGCCAGCATTGCCCGGGCTCCCGCTCCTCGTTCCTCGGCGGGCTGGCCGATCATAACCAGGGTTCCTTGCCACTGATTCCGGAAGGAGGCCAACGCCCGTGCGGCTCCGACCAATACTGTAATATGCACATCGTGACCGCAGGCATGCATCACGGGGACTTTTTTCCCCCGATCATCGATAGTCTGGGCAGAACTTGCGTAAGGTAACCCGGTTTGTTCCCGAACAGGCAAGGCATCAAGGTCGGTGCGCAACAAAAGGGTAGGGCCCTCTCCGTTGCGTAGTACTCCCACAACTCCGTAGCCGCCCACGGTTGTGGTAACATCCAACCCTGCCTGGCGCAATTCTCCCGCCAGGCGCTCGCTCGTTTCCTTCTCCTGAAATGACAACTCGGGGTGAGTATGCAGGTGTTGGTAGAGTGTCTCCAGGTAGGAGTAATCCTCTGAGACCCATTTTCTCACCTGCTCGCGGATCGGCTCAACCAGAAGTTCGGCTGCCAATTTCGTCGATGACGATGCCAGAAAGCAAGACAGGAACATAAGCCGCCGTGTGAATCTCGATTTATAAGCAAAGGCAGAACTCTTATTCATGACTCTGGAATGGAGGTGAGACTCCTTGTAAATGCTGTTAGTAAATAACCAATGTTATTAATACCGCGATACCCGTGCCGTCAAGAATATCGCTATGCCAAGCCCGCCAAGTTTTTTAGAGATGATGAGCCGCTAGGGGTAAAAGGATGAAGAATAAAATGGACCAAGGACCAAAGGACCTTTCATTTATCCCTCATGCTTCCTTCAGCAAATCCAATACATCATTCAAACCTTGACGGATATCCGGTAGACAATCGGACAGGTCCTGCACGCTCATTCCTATTTCTTCGAGAATCTCATCGGAAGCGAAAATAGTTTCCTTCTCCATTGATCCGTTAAAAGCAATATGGGTTGCTACGCAGGTCGATACATGGAGCAGACAGGCCAATCGTTTTTCCCGTGGAGCTTCGAGAGGCGACAGATGGTGCTCGATTGGGTCATAAACCTCTTGGGATAAATTCCAGTGTTGCAATAACTTGCCGCCTACTTGTGCGTGATCGTATCCGGATTGCTTGCGCTCCCATTCCACCAGGGCGCCATTATCTCCGGTCGGGGCAAAGCTTATGGCCTCCTTGATTTCGGCCAGATATTGATTTATGGCCAGTTTTCCAACTGCGTGGAGAAGTCCAAGCGTATAAGCCGTACTGGGATCAGCGCCACTGTGGCGCGCGAACCTTTCCATTGCGATGGCGCAGCAAATGGAAGTTTTCCATAATTCGCCGGGCTTAAGCCGGTAGGTGGTCATGGGCATTTTGAAAAGCTCCCGGGAATTGATCATCCCGATGAGCTTGCAAACCTCCTTAAACCCGACTCGGTTAACTGCTTCCTCAGTGCTAGAGCTCGGTGAGGACACCCCATAATAGGCGCTGTTGCTTAGACTCACCACAGTGGCCGTTAGCGAAGCGTCCACCCTCAGAATTGACACCACTTCTTCGATTGAGGCATCCAGATTGTTGAGCAGGTGGGTCAACTTGGTCAGAACCTGCGGTGCCGGCGGCAAATTCTTTATCTGCCGTATGAAACTATCCAAGTCCATATCTCTGTTTATTCTCTAACTATTTAAGTTCCTGTAATATAACATGTTCTTGCAGGGATAAGGGAAATCTCGCAATAGGACTTGCTACCCAACCTTACATGAGCCGACCAATATTTAAATCGACCGCATTGCAGGAAATTCAGTAAATTGTGGAGAATTCAACCCTATTATTCGGCAACTACTAATAGTGCATTCAATCTGGGACGCGCCAGGTCTTACGGATCTGTTGCCCCTTGAAAGAGCTTATTCAGCCTCTACTCTGTTTACTCTGCCCTGGCGAGTTCGGCGACCAACAGGGCTATGCCCGCCACAACGCGCGCCATGCGCTCGTAGTCGATCTTATCCGGGGTGTCGCTTATTGTGTGGTAGTAAGGATAACGGAACAATGCCGTGTCGGTTATCATGATGGCCTGATATCCTTCCTTCCAGAATGACCAATGATCCGACCAGCCAACACCCGTTATCGAGCCGGGGGCGGCCAGTCCCTCGGAGGGGAACTGTGTATGCCGGCGAAAAGAGGCGATGGCCGAGCGCACGAGACGCCGCGAGCCGAGGTTGCCGACAAAGGCGATGAAGTTGGCCGTATCGGGGTAGAAAAAGCTGAAGGGGAATGGATACTTCTGGCTGCCCGCGGAATCCGAAAAATAACCTATGGTCTCAACGGAAATCATACCCGCAATCCGCTCCCCGCGCTCCCGCGACCGGGCCGCGTATACACGGCTGCCCATATTCCCGGTCTGGAAAAACGGTGGTTCCTCATTCACGAACGCCACGAACCGCACAGTGCGATCGAGTTTTTCTCCGGCCAGCAGACGGGCTATTTCGAGTACCGCCGCGACCCCCGAACCATTGTCATTTGACCCGGGACTGCCCAGCACCGAATCGTAGTGTGCCCCAACGACAAATATTTCCCCGGACTTCGAGCCACCGGGCAATTCTGCCTCGATATTACATACCGCCCTGTTTTCCACCGTGAACTCCTGCCGTGCGACCTCATAGCTCAATTCCGCCAGTTGCCCCTCGATATAGTCCGCGGCGGCCTGCAATTCGCTGTAATGCCAGAGGTTACGCTCCCCGATTTCGCCCCCCAGCATAGTGACATGTTCTTCGAGACGATCGCGCAATAGCATCTCATCGTCAGAGAGGGCCGGCAACGGGCCCCGGAAAGATTTTTCAGGCATGCGAATCATAAAAAACAAACCGATTAATATGATTAAAATAACAACCGCCCAACGCAGAACAACAAAAACCCGTTTCCGCCTCATCCTCATACCCTGAGCCTGTCGAAGGGCTCCCTTCCCAGCAACCAATATAAAAATAGGGGACCAATATCCTATTCACCAATCCAGACATTAAAACTTAAAGCTTGATCCCCTTTTCCTCTCCTTGATCATAATAAATCATGTTAATCATGCCCAAGAAATGAATCTGGAACTCGGGAAAGTAGGAAAGATAAAAATTAACCGCAGATTACGCAGATGAACTCAGATATTGAAAGAGAAGTTCAATTATCCTCCCGCAACTGCCTGACCCGCGACTGTGGTGGCGGTGGTGGGACGGGATCATCTGCGCCTATCTGCGTAATCTGCGGTTAAATCTAAATTACCGTTTGACAATTGCGTGTGCGAGAGGGCGTAATGTTACGGTTATGGCGGATGTCATTATTTGCCTATGGGCATTGGAAGCAAAAGGTTTAACTCGATTTCGGCAAGATTTCCCAAGGCGTGTTATACGGGCAGGAAACCAGAGTTTCGCATCTTATGCGGTTCAATCTAATTATTGTTAGGTTCTAAAATATCGCCATGAGCATAAATCAGATTCGTTTTCGTCCGCTATCGCGACTTAAGCGCTGGCTTGTGAAGAACTCAGGACGCGCGCCACGTACGTGCCGCTTTGGGTTGTATCGAGGGCTAATTTTCAATCTTGATCTCGAGTCCGAATCACAGGTCTGGCTCGGATTATATGAACGTGAAACATATTCGTTCATCCGACGGGCCGCGAGGCGTTGTCGATGGGCAGTAGATGCGGGTGCGGGCCATGGCGAGTTGTGTGTGTACTTGCTGAGGAAGTCCCACGCTGAAAAGGTTATCGCGATAGAACCTAAGCAGGAAGCATTAGAAGTTCTCAGGACAAATCTCATTCTCGGTGACCAAGCCGGCAACGAGCGGGTGCAAATCCTCAATCGTTTTGTCGGGACAGCAGATGAGGAAGCGTACGTGACATTAGATTCCTTAGAGCTAGATCGCGACAACCCGGGATTCATCAAAATTGACGTGGATGGGCCTGAGTGTGATGTTTTGGATAGCGGAGCCTGTTTACTGGTGGAAGCTGACGTATGTCTGCTCATAGAAACCCATTCTAAAGAGCTGGAACTGGGGTGCATCAGTCGACTTGAAAGTCTCGGTTACTTCTGTACCGTAATTCGCAACGCATGGTGGCGAATCCTCGTCCCGGAACATAGGCCGATTCGTCACAACAGATGGTTGTGGGCAGCAAAACCCAATCATCCGCTGGAGCCGACACCGGGAAACGTTAGCGCTTAATCGACAGGGCGGCGGCGCGGCTCAACGGTAACGTTAGGAGAAATTGATTGGAATGTAGACTATAATTGCAAATATAGGATGCCCATTCAAGGGCTCAGCCCTTACTTATTGACATAACGATTTGTATAATAGACAAAACCCATGTGACGCAAACGGACCAAAAGCTCTAAGATTCTGCTGGAAATCAACCCGTTGCGCCCAACCCCTTTTTTGTGCCTAATATAAGAATATGGAACCTGACCCCTTTTTTGTGCTCTCGAAAGTCCGCTCACTTGAAGGATCTGACAATCTCTGACTGTTTGTAACAAAGGAGGTAAAGTGTTTATTGTTGAGTCTTACGCCATTGCCATGTTGATGTGCGTAATCACCATGCTCTGCTGGGGATCTTGGGCAAACACTCAAAAACTCGCCAGCAAGGAGTGGAAGTTCCAGCTCTTTTACTGGGACTACTCGATCGGCGTTCTGCTGCTCACCTTGGTTCTGGCACTTACCATGGGCAGCATAGGTAGCCAAGGCAGGGGTTTTCTGGAAGACTTCCTCCAGGCCGAGATGGGCAACATCTGGTTGGTACTACTGGGAGGCATTATCTTCAATTTCGCCAATATTCTGCTGGTTGTCGCGATCGACGTGGCAGGCATGTCGGTGGCCTTTCCGGTTGGCATTGGCTTAGCTCTCGTCCTTGGCGTCATTGACAATTATCGTAAGGCTCCCGAAACGTACAATGCGGCACTGCTGTTTCTCGGAGTCGCTGCGGTGGCACTGGCCATCATCGTCAATGCGCTAGCGTACCGAAGACTTTCAAAGGATCAGACGACTACAGCCGTTGGCGTTATTCTCTCCATTCTCTGCGGCGTTTTCATGGGCTTTTTTTACGGACGCGTGGCCAGTGCGATGGCAACGGATTTTGCGAATCCTGAAGTTGGAAAGCTCACGCCGTACACGGCGCTCGTGTTCTTTTCATTGGGCCTGCTTCTAAGCAACTTCGTATTTAACACTATTGCTATGAAGTGGACGGTAAGCGGTGACAAAGTTGCCATTAGCGACTACTTCACCAAGGGCAACCCACGACTGCACCTGATCGGTATTCTCGGTGGGGCCATCTGGGGCCTGGGAATGTCTTTTAGCCTCATCGCGGGAGGCAAGGCGGGATACGCGATTTCCTACGGGCTCGGCCAAGGAGCAACTCTCGTAGCTGCTTTCTGGGGTGTGTTTATCTGGCGCGAGTTCAGAGGCGCCCCAAAGGGGACCAACAAATTCCTGACGCTGATGTTCCTGTTCTACATCGTTGGCTTGGCGTTGATCATCGCAGGCAATAAGGCAGCCTTCGGCGGCTAACGGGAGTTTGATCCATGAGTAAGAAGATTGTCGTGATCGGCAGTTCAAATACCGACATGATCATAAAAGTGGGGCGTATCCCCAAGCCAGGCGAAACTGTGATCGGTGGAACATTCTCGACGGCTGCAGGCGGCAAAGGCGCCAACCAGGCAGTGGCGGCCGCCCGCGCAGGCGCCGACGTCACGTTCATCGCGCGCGTCGGGACGGATTTGTTTGGCATCCAGGCCATTGAAGGATTTGTCAATGACAATATTAACGTCAACCACGTGTTGAAAGACGCAAACCAACCATCAGGGGTGGCGCTGATTTTCGTGGACGATAAGGGAGAAAACAGCATAGTGGTGGCTTCCGGAGCCAACGGCAAGCTGAGCCCTGCGGACGTTCATTCCGCCCGCGAGGTAATTGCTGAGGCTGACGTCGTCGTGATGCAACTCGAGACGCCTCTGGATACGATCAGCGAAGCGGCAGCCATTGCTGACCAGGCCGGTGTCAAGGTGATTCTCAATCCTGCGCCTGCCCAACCGCTCGGCGATGAGATATTGAGCAAAGTGTCTGTCTTGACGCCCAATGAGACCGAGGCAGAACTGCTCACTGGTATTACGGTCAAAGGTGACGCTGATGCTCGGAAGGCTGCCGAAGTTTTGAGAGAAAAGGGCATCGGCACGGTTGCCATCACACTTGGCCCCCGCGGCGTGTTTGTCAATGGTGGCGGTCTAAACGAACTAGTTCCCGGCTTCGAGGTCGAGACGGTGGACAGTACAGCAGCTGGCGACGTTTTCAACGGCGCTCTGGCTGTTGCCCTGGCGGAAGGTAAGTCACTTAATGATGCGGTCCGCTTTGCGAACGCAGCTGGTGCGATATCAGTGACCAAGCTTGGTGCTCAGCCTTCAGCTCCCACTCGGCAAGAAATCGTGGCTTTTTTGGAAGGGCATGGCGGTACGCACAACTCGAATTGATGCGCGATCGACGGTTCACGAGGTCGCATCAGAACTGACCACTTACGGGCGCCCACGGGAAAGTCCCCAATGAACTCTCACGCGATGAGGTTGCCGCCGTCAATCGGAAGGTAACCGGAGAGATTTTTCTACTTTCATTCGAGCAGATTAATCGCACATTCGATGCAGGCGAATTTGTCAAGAACCGCAAAGGCATCGGCGGCCCCCAACCCGAGTCGATTAAATGCATGCTCACCCAACACCAACAAGACCTGTCCGACCTCCACCAATGGATTGACAACAAATCCAACCAGCTCGAAATAGCCGCCGAGAACCTTAATACCCATTTTACCAGGATCGCCGAATGATGAAAAACGGTCTATCTGCCGTTATTATAGGGTTTGGGCAACAACTCTTTAATTTTAACATAACCGTTTATATAATAGGCAAATCCCAAGTGGCGGAAACGGACCAATAGCTCTAAGTCCCGCTGGTAATCAACCCGTTGAACTTGATCCCTTTTTGTGCTAACTATGGAGGGAAGTGCGTGATGTCTGTGCCTAGATCATTCTGTAAAAGATTATACTTGATAGTGATGCTGTCGGTGCTGCCGGCCGCGTCCGCTGTCGCCGATGAGTATCATTCCGCATGGCCGTCGCAAGCGGTGCGGCCGTGGATTGGTTCCGAATATTGGTCCAATCCCTTACAGGATTGGCGCATTGCCGGTGGCAAACTCGAATGTATCGTAAGTGGCGCCAACCGCAATGTCCACCTTCTGACCCACCAGCTTGGACCGGAATCGGGAGATCTCCACATGAGTGTCCGCCTCGGACGGCTGGACACTGACGGTACCCTTGATGCGGGACTGGTGGGCTTTCTCCTGGGAGTGCGGGGCCCACTGGATGACTACCGCAACAATCTGCTCCATGGCCGGGGCATTCCGGCGGGCCTGACAACCACCGGCGAATTGGTCATCGGCCTCGGACAGGACCGCCGATCATCACCGATCGCCGGTGGAGCGGCTGTCCTCAACGATGTAGAACTGCGACTGACCGCCGACCCGCAGGGGAATGACTACCGCGTCCTGTTATCTGCCTAGGACCCGGCAACGGGGTCACAAATCGGGCAGTTGGAACACCGCCTGCCTGCTGGACAACTGATCGGAAATCTGGCGCTACTGTGTCATAACGACGCGACCGGTCCCGACCGCGAGAGTGCGCGTGGAGGCAACGTCCGGTTTTGGTTCACTGACTGGAATATTGCCGGGAGTAAAGTGGTCGGTCATCCCGATCAGGTCTTTGGCCCGATATTGTTTGCGCAATATACCCTGAGCGGTGGCGTGATGAAAATAACAGCACAGATGCCACCACTCGGGCCGAATGACGCCCACATCGTCAAACTGCAAATCCGTCAAAACGGAAGTGATGCCTGGACCACCGTCGGGCAGGGCCACATCGATCATCTCTCCCGGACCGCAACCATCCGGGTAGATCCGTGGGACGACAAACGCGATACACCGTACCGGCTTGTGTATGCGCTGGCCGATGCCGATGGGAGCGTGAGCGATCATTATTGGACCGGCACCGTCCGCCGGGACCCGGTTGACCGCGAGGAAATTGTCGTCGCCGGCTTTACCGGTAATCAGGACTATGCGTTTCCCAACCATGTCCTGGTACAGAACGTCGCCCGGCACAATCCGGACCTCCTATTCTTTTCCGGCGATCAGATTTATGAAAGTGTGGCCGGATACGGCATTCAGAGGGGACCGCTCGAAGACGCCACCCTTGATTACCTGCGGAAGTGGTACGTGTTCGGCTGGGCCTTCCGTGGCCTGTTGCGGGATCGCCCCTCCATCGCAATCCCCGACGATCATGATGTCTATCAGGGAAACATTTGGGGAAACGGCGGTCGCCCGATATCACTCCTGGAACATGACGCCGGCGGATATGTCATGGATCCCCTCTGGGTCAACATGGTGCAGCGCACCCAGGTCGATCACTTTCCGGACGCATGGGATCCCACCCCGATAAAACAGGACATCACCGTCTATTACACCAACATGACCTATGGTCGTGTCAGTTTTGCTATCCTGGAAGATCGTAAATGGAAATCCGGTCCGAAGGGTTTGGTTCCCCCGACCGGAAGTGGTCGCCCGGATCACGTAATCGATCCGAATTTCGATCCCGCCACCGCCGACGTGTCCGGCGCCGTCCTCCTAGGCGAGAGGCAACTGCAATTCCTGAACGAGTGGGGCGCTGACTGGCGCGGCGCGGATTTTAAGGTAGCCCTGTCACAGACAATATTCGCCGGCTCCTCCAGCCTGCACGGCGGCAACAAGATGCGTCTCGTAGCTGACTACGACTGCAATGGCTGGCCTCAGACCGGGCGCAATAATGCGCTCGCCGCATTACGCCGCGCCTTTGCCCTGCACATTGGCGGAGACCAGCATCTCGCTACCATTATTCACCATGGCATCGATGCTTGGAACGACGCCGGCTGGTCCCTCTGCGTCCCCTCCATTGCCGCGGGTTATCCCCGTGTCTGGGCGCCCCTCGAATCCGGAAAAAACCGACAGCCCGGCATGCCGGAATACACGGGGGAATTCCTCGACGGTTTTGGAAACCGCATGACCATCTGGGCGGTAGCCAACCCGGAAGAGGCATACCGGCCGTCCATCATTCCAATGGCCCGCGATCGGGCTTCCGGATATGGCCTGGTCCGGTTCAACCGGCGCACCCGTGACATCACCCTGGAATGCTGGCCCCTGGACGTCAATCCGCTCGATCCCGGCGCCCGACAGTATCCCGGCTGGCCGAAAACCATCAACCAGAGGGACAATGACGGCCGGAATCCGGTGGGATACCTGCCGACACTGCACGTCAGCGGTATGCGGAATCCGGTGGTCCAGGTGATTGAAGAAAGTTCAGGGCAAACGGTCTATACAATTCGCAGTAAAGATGCGTCGTTCCGTCCGCAAGTGTACAAGGAGGGCAAATATACGGTTCGGATTGGTGCACCGGAAACGGATCAAATCAAGACCCTGACTGGATTACGGTCAACACCGTCGGCCCCGTCGCGGATCGTGGAAATCACCTTCTGATAGCGGAAATGCGAAGGTGCGAAGGGGGTCGGGATTCAAGGTGCTGTTCCGTTTATCAAACAGGATCGGGGATTTCATAACCCGGTCTGTAGGTGGATTTGAGGAGGGCGTCGGCGTCGGCGTTGTCAAATCGGCGGCTTGCAGGGTCGAAATGCAGCAGGGTATTCCCAACCCGGTGAGCGATGTTTGCCATCTCCATTATGACATAGGAAACATTTGACATGGCAATATCGGCGTTTGGCAGTTTGCGCGTTTTAACGCAGTCGAGAAAGTTTTCATAGTGCCAGGCATCCGGGACGCGTCCAAAGTGTTTCTCTACCACGCCGCCACCCTCCTCCTGAACGATCCACCCGCCGCCCATACGCCCAATGGTCATCATCAGTTCCGAACCGTATAATTCAATGCGAGTTGAGTTGTGCGTCCAATAGGGCAATACGGCGTTGCGGCGAATTGTCCCTGTTGTCTTGCGCATGTATTTGGGATAATTGCTGTGCTCGAAAGTCAGCACAAAATCATCGAATTCCCAATTGTATATCGCCAAGTCCGGAGTTTCGGAATCGTCGCCGCGATGTGCAAAACGACCGCCCAGGCTTCGGACGCTTTTCGGCAGACCCGGGTCCCCCATGAACATCAATGCGAGGTCCAGTTGATGAGTACCGTCGTCCGTCATATCACCACCGGCGAAATCCCAGAAATTCTCCCACCCGCCTTCGAAGATACTCGTGTGGTAAGGGCGTTTCGGGGCCCGGCCGACCCACTTATCCCATTCGAAACCGTCGGGAGGGGCTTCTGCGGGACCGAGATGAAATGGTTTGCCCGTCTTCAAGTTATAGACCTTTACCAGGGAGATCTTTCCAAGATTGCCGCTTCGGACGTAGTCGAGGGCTTCTTTAATATAGGGAGCCGAGCGGTTCTGTGTGCCAACCTGGACGATACGGTTATACTTTGCCGCCGCCTCAACCATTTTCCGGCATTCCCAGATGTTATTGCAAAGTGGTTTCTCCACGTAAACGTCCTTACCGGCCCGGCAGGCGAGAATGGTGGGTAGAGCATGCCAATGAGTAGGTGTGACCACCGCCACCGCGTCCACGTCGGGAGAATTGATGACCGTTCTCATGTCTTTGACCAAGGCCGGCTTTTTCTGCATGACGTCGGATAGAAAGTCCCATGTCTGCTCCAATTCTCCAGGATGCAGATCGCACAGATAGGTGAGATTCGCCCCGGCCTCGACCAGGCCCCGGGCTACATAACGGCCCCTGCCGCCGCAGCCCACTAAACCAATATTTACGCGCCCGTTCATACCTGTCGATCCATCTGTTCCCTTTCCGGATTGCTATATAATTTTTCTACGCGTGATTTCCTTCATAACCTTCCCGCCTTTCAAACTCGATCGGAGATTTCATATCCAGATCTATATGAGGACTTGAGCAATGTGTTGGCATCGGCAATGTCAAAACGGCGGCTTGCCGGGTCGAAATGCAGTGCGATATTCCCCACACGGTGTGCGATGTTTGCCATCTCGAAAATGTTATACGTAACATCGGCGATCGAAGCAGTTGCGTTGGGCTGATTGCGAGTTTTCACACAGTCCAGGAAGTTTTGATAATGGGGAGTATCCGGAACCCGTCCATAGTGCTTCTCAACTAAACCGCCGCCCTCCTCCTGAACGATCCACCCGCCGCCGTGACGCCCAACAGTCATCATTAAGTCCGAGCCGTATAGCTCAATGCGAGTGGCGTTGTGCGTCCAATATGGCAAAGCATCTTTGCGGCGGATTGTTCCCGCAGTCTTGCGCATGTATTTGGGATAATTGCTGTGATCTAATGTCAGCACAAAATTTTCGAATTCCCAATTAAATATCGCCACGTCCGGGACTTCCGAATCGTCGCCGCGATGGGCAAAACGTCCACCCAGGCTTCGGACGCTTTTCGGCAGACCCACGTCCCCCATAAGCATCAATGCGAGGTCCAATGCGTGAAAACCGTCGTCGGTCATATCACCGCCGCTGAAATCCCAGTAATGTTTCCACCCGGATCTAAGTATGTCCTAGTGATAAGGACGATTCGGGGCGCGGCCCAGCCACTCGTTCCAATCGAAACCGGCGGGAGGGGCTTCAGCGGGACCAAGGTTAAATGGTTCGCCCGACTTCAAGTTATAGACCTTTACTAGATGGATCTTTCCAAGCTTGCCGTTTCTAATGTAGTCGAGGGCTTCCATATTATATGGAGCCGAGCGGTTCTGTATGCCCACCTGGACGATGCGGTTGTACTTTGCCGCGGCCTCAACCATCTTCCGGCTTTCCCAGATGTTATTGCAAATCGGTTTTTCCACGTAAACGTCCTTCCCGGCCTGGCAGGCGAGAATAGTGGGCAGGGCGTGCCAATGTGTGGGTGTGGCGATAATGATCGCGTCCACGTCGGGAGAATCAATAATCTCCCGAAAGTCTTTGATCATGGCCGGCTTATTCTGCACGACATCAGATAAAAAATCCCATGTCTGCTCCAATCGGGCGGGTTGAAGATCGCAAATATGAGTGAGATTCGCTCCAGCTTCTACCATGCCCCAGGCATCGTATCGGCCCCTGCCTCCACAGCCCATCAGAGCAATATTTATGCGATCATTTGCTCCTATCGCTCTTGCTTTTGCAGACGAAGATAACTTCACCGTTCCCGCCGCCAAGGCCGCCGTAGCCTTCCCGGACTGCTGAATAAATTTTCTTCGAGTGATTCCCTTCATTAGATCCCTCCTTTTTATTGGTTGCTAGTCCATATATAATCCATGAGGAGAAAAGATATGATGGCAGGCAAACTTATTTTTCAAATTGCAGTCATACTACAGCCTGATTGCGAAGGAGGAGCTTTTTTACTTAAAATAACTTGATAAAGGCTTGTAAGAAGGTTGACGAGGCACTTCCTGGAATTGATTATATAGGGAGAATCACAGTCTTGGCAGTTTAGATAGCAATTCAGTTATGAAAGAAAAATATACTAATTCAGAGAGTCGAAAACTAAATATTTCCCGACGCAAATTTTTGGCAGGCACAATCCCTGCTATTGCAGCGACGTCACTCGGTATCACGCCGTTATCGGCGAACGTGAAGGGTAAGCATCAGTTTAAGCTAAACTATGCCCCTCATTTCGGCATGTTTAAAAATCATGCCGGAAAGGATTTTATCGACCAGTTAAAATTTATGGCGGACGAAGGCTTCACGGCGCTGGAGGATAATAATATGATGAAGAAGCGTACAACCGATACGCAGGAGAAAATTGCAGGAGAAATGAGTCGTTTGGGGATGACGATGGGGGTTTTTGTCGCCGGTTTCGATTTTAAGGAGAAAAGTTTTGTCACAAACGATCCGGATATTCGAAAGATGTTGGTGACTCGCATGAAAGAATCAGTGGAAGTGAGTAAGCGCGTTAACGCGAAATGGTGTACGGTTGTTCCGGGCGCTTTCGATCCTGGATTGGAATGGAATTATCAAACTGCCAATACGATTGAAAATCTGAAATGGTGTGCCGAAGTATGTGAGCCATCCGGTTTGATTATGGTTTTAGAGCCGCTGAATGCATGGAAAAATCATCCCGGGTTATTTCTAACTAAAATACCACAAGCATATCAAATATGCCGGGCAGTTGGCAGCCCCTCATGCAAGATACTGGATGATCTATATCATCAACAGGTCACCGAAGGTAATTTGATTCCCAATATGGATATGGCGTGGGATGAGATAGCTTATTTTCAGGTGGGTGATAACCCGGGAAGAAAAGAGCCGACAACTGGAGAGATAAATTATAAGAATATATTTAAGCATATTCATCATAGGAATTTCAAAGGCATTATTGGAATGGAACATGGCAATTATAATAAAGGCAAAAAGGGCGAAAGAGCTGTAATTGACGCCTATATTGCAAGTGACAGTTATTAGAAAAAGGAATAATATTATGAAAAAACACAGTGCAAACAAAAAGAAAAATGAAGTATCAAGGCGTGAATTTATCAAAACCTCAGCCGCATTATCTTTAGCGGCGCTGGCTCCGGTCGGAAGTTACGGTTTTACCGGCGGGTCCGACAAAATTCGCGTCGGTCTGATCGGATGTGGCGGTCGTGGCACAGGTGCTATGAGTGATTGTATAAACTCATCAGAGGGCATCGAGGTTGTAGCAATGGGAGATTTATTTAAGGATCGTTTGGAATCATCGCTGGCAAAACTCAAGGACAGTCCTTTTGCTGATAAAGTAAAAGTAACCGAAGAAAAATGTTTTGTCGGTTTCGATGCCTACAAGGACGTAATAGCTTCCGATGTGGACCTGATAATATTGGCCACACCGCCGCATTTCAGGCCGGAGCATCTTAAAGCCGTTATAGATGCCGACAAGCATGTGTTTATGGAGAAACCGGCGGCCGTGGACCCTCAAGGCGTCCACTCGGTAATTGCCACTTCTGAATTGGCTCAAAAGAAAGGGCTCGCCATCGTGGCCGGTACACAACGCCGGCACCAGGCGCATTATCTCGAGATCTTGAAACGAGTTCATGATGGTGAAATTGGCGAGGTTGTAAGCGCCCAGTGCTTCTGGAACATGGGCGCGTTATGGGTGGAAAGAGCGACTAATTATTTGATAAACAAGGAAAAGCTCGGCTGGTCCGATATGGAATACCAGTGCCGCAATTGGCTGTTTTTCACATGGCTTTCCGGCGACCATATCGTAGAGCAGCATGTCCACAACATCGATGTTGTTAACTGGGCAATGGGTACGCATCCAGTGAAGGCCATGGGTATGGGTGGCCGTGAAGTTCGCACGGGGCCACAATATGGTAACGTATTCGATCATTTTGCAGTCGAGTATGAATATCCAAATGGCGCGCGGGTTATGAGTATGTGCCGTCAAACCGAAGGGGCAAGCTCCAGGGTTTCCGAAAGACTCGTTGGCACAATGGGTTCAACATTTACAAGTCGCACCAAAGGCTACACCGAGGGAAAGAATGCTTATATGTTTGAAGGCGAATCCCCGAATCCATACGTGCAGGAGCATACTGATCTGATTGCGAGTATACGCAGTGGAAAACCGCTTAACGAAGGCAAACAAGTCGCTGAAAGTACATTGACCGCGATTATGGGCCGGATGAGCACTTATACTGGAAGAGAATTGAAATGGGATTGGGTAATGAATGCGTCAAAATTAGATCTTTCACTTCCAAAATATGAATTTGGTGATTTACCCGTGGAAGCCGTTGCTGTTCCCGGACAAACAATGTTAGTTTAAATGTTTATAAAGGGCAGTCTTTTATTAATAAAATAAGGACAAGACTAGTCTGATTGACAGGTAGTTAGAGTTGGTTTGGATATTCCGGACGGTCACGGAATGCTGGAAAACTGTAGTGTGTCGTTGTTGTCCGGCATTTCCAAAGCCCAGCCAATTCCGTCATGCTTTCGGTGGTAGTCTTCGATCTCAGGTTTATCCAGTATCATAAACGCGGTTGAAAGCGCATCCGACAAGGCTGCGGTGGGAGCAAGCGCCCAAGCGCGTTTTTTAATAACCACAGGATTTCCGGAACGAGGATCAACTATGTGTTGGCCTTTCGTGGATAATCCGGAGCCGCTGAGCGAACAGTAGCGAATGTTCACTTGTCGAGAGTTTTCACCATGGCCAAAATTGACTGGCCAGCCCTTTTCGTGCGATGGAGCATCCATTGCCAGCGCCGTGCTGCTGCCGGCGATAAGCAACGTCCTGTTGACCTCCCACTCTTGCAGAATTTCAGCCATGCGGTCCAGAGCGTAGCCTTTACCGATGCCTCCTAAATCTATGCTAAGTCCCGAACGGTGAACCGTCACCGACAATGCATCATCAGAAAGATCAATAAAATTACTTCTGCGATCGATCTCCGGCATTTCTGCAGGATCGATATCGCGTGACCCGGCATGCAATCCGGAATGGATATTCGAAGCCGACGTCACATCGAATGCCCCATTGGTTTCTCCACTTACGTTTACAGCTATTTTCAAACAAGCAAATGTATCGTAACCGACAACAACCGGTACTCCGGCGGCGGCGCGGTTTATTTTTGAAATATCGCTGGTTTCATCGTATCGGCTGAGTTTTGTTTCTATGCGGTCAAGTTCACAAAAGGCTGCGTTGGCCGCCTGGCAAGCGTAGTTGGCATCCTCGCAATCCACCTTGATTTCAAAAGTGGTGGCCATCGCCTCGTGAGTGAATACAGGGTTGTTTAAAGGTGTATGCCGATTGATCATCTCCGGGAAAATTCGTTGATGTATTGATTCCACAGTTCCTGCTCAATATAAACGAGCAGGATTACGCCGGGGCGCAACCCGCGGAATTCAACCTGATATTTATTCAACAGTTTTTTATCCAAGGCCTCTTGGAACCCCGCTGATACAATAATAACTGATGCATCAGGGTGCTCCGGCATCTCACTCCAATAACCTGCGCTTTCCAAAGAACGCAAATACCACGGTATCGGCCAATATTCTTCACTGATAACTTTCACGCTCAGGTCCTGACCAACAGGGATCAACTTAGTCAACTGCATTATTCTTTTTTCGATTTCCAGAACATCAGCACTTGTGTGTGAGTATGCGTATGGATTTCGCTCATCTGCGCCGTATCGGAAACTTGCCTTAAGAGTGCCATCGAAAAGAAATGCCATCGCCGTTAAAAAAATGCATGCGATTCCAACACGCGGCAGAAGCTTTTTGCTGCGATTATATAAATTGTCAAGACCGGACCCTGCCATCAGCAAAAGACCTAATTGTATATTCAAGATCAGCCATGGCGTCTTGTAAGACAGGATGGAATAAATAGCAAAAACAGTTAATGTATAGTAAGTCAGAAAACGTCGGAGTTGATCTGTTGGCGACGATTTCCAGTCTTCACGAAAACCGACGAAAGCGGCAACCAGCGCAAATCCGGCAATCGCTATTTCGCTGGAAATTATCCCAAGACCGCCCTCCAGTCCCATCATCAGCTTTAGATAATAAAAGAAAGATTTATCATGGCCGGGTTCCAGCGAGTAGATAAATGGCGAGGCCAGTGAATCCCATACACCTTGCAGGTTAGAGAAAAATGACGAATAGAATGTTACGGAAACGACCACGGCTGCGGCGCAAGCGCTTATTCCGTGTTTGAAAGCCTTGCTCTTTATAACGCCAATGTCGTTCGGGCTCTTATGTTGAGCTCTTTTAGTGGTTATCCAGCACGCGATGAATGCGACCCCAATCGCAAACCAGATTATCAGGCAAGACTCCTTTGTTGCATGCATAAGACCCGCAATAACGCCGATGGCCACAGCCCAGACTACTCGGCGATCCCGGTAGTAGCGCCAACCGCATGCCAACAGTCCTGTTGTGAAGGCCACCAAGAGCATTTCCTGGATATAATACCGGCTGTAGTAAACCATAACGGGGGATACAGTGATCAACGCGCCCGCATATAAAATGCCGATTTTGCCGAGTCCGTCCCTCAGCCAAAACAGAGACAACACCAAGGCTGAACCAATGATAGCGGAGACCAGGCGGACAGTGTATTCGTCGATTTGCCGTAAATTCTGCTGGCCGCGCAGCCAGGCGACTGGCAATGTGAAATAGTAAAGGGTTGGTCCGTGGAAGCTCCTGGGGTCATACTTGTATTGACCTGTTTCCAAAAGTTGGCCGAACTTTACGGCCTGAACCGCCTCATCGGTATGCATCGGTCGTTCACTCAGATTATGAGTTCGCAAAACCAGCGCTAAAACCATCTCAAGTAATAGAATCGCCAGTAAGTATTTTGATCCGGATTTCATAACGCTTAAACCACAAAGGAAACAGAATCTATCCCGAAACCGATACAGACGGAAAGCAATTAACCTGTAATGCCGCTAAAATTATCCATAGTCATACCCGCTTTCAACGAAGAAGCGTGCATCAGAAAGGGTAATCTCTCTCGAGTATCCCGTTGGCTCCAGGAAAATTGCCCGGATTCCGAATTGATTGTCGTCGATGATGGAAGCGAAGACGATACCTGCGATTTGGCCTCAAAGGAAGCTGATCGTGTGATCTCTATTTCGCACTCGGGCAAGGCGTCTGCTGTTATGGCGGGCATTAAAGCAGCGGAAGGCGATATCGTGTTATTCACCGATATGGACTTGGATGCACCGATTGAGGAGGCCTCAAAGTTGCTGCATGCGATTGAGCAAGGCTGCGATATCGCTATTGGGAGCCGTGGCCATAAGCGAAAAGGCGCACCGATTCACCGCCGATTCCTCAGCGGCGGGCATGTTTTTATGCGAAAATTACTTTTTAACCTCGAATTGACCGATACGCAATGCGGCTTCAAGGCTTTTAAAAGGGAATCGGCGCTTCGCATTCTTGATGAAATGCGGGTTTACCATGCAGATTCATTGCGTCCCGGAGCCGGTTACCTGGTAAACAGCGGGTTTGATTTAGAATTTCTATACTTAGCTCGTCGCATGGGTTATATAATTGACGAGATTCCCGTCGATTGGAATTATTCACAAGGAGGGCGTGTCCGGTTTTTTACAGAAACTTTTCGCGGGTTATGCGATTTAATAAGGATTTTTACCAAACATAGAATACGATGAAAAACACAATTATCCCCATGTTAGTAGGTGTTTTATTAATTAACGTTATGCCATCGGCAATCGGCAGCGTTCAGTCAGGCAGTAAATGGAAATCGCTCTTTAACGGTAAGAATTTGAAAGGCTGGGTACAGCACAATGGCACAGCCACTTACCGCGTAGAAGATAGAGTGATCGTCGGGAAGACTTCCGAAGGTAGTCCGAACTCATTTTTGTGCACCCGGAAGAATTACGGAGATTTTGAATTAACCTTCGAAGTTTTATTGGATGATCCGCTGAACTCGGGCGTGCAAATAAGGTCGAAGAGCATACCAGAATTCAAAAACTGGCGTGTGCATGGACCGCAAGTAGAGATCGCGACGAACGGCACGGCCGGCTATGTATATGGTGAAGCCCTCGGCACGAGGTGGTTGAGCAAAAACGTAAACGAAGATCCGGCACGGTCCCCATTCAAGAACGGCGAATGGAACAGCTATCGCGTGCTCGCCGTGGGTCAGGTTATAAAGACCTGGATCAACGGCGTGCCAGTGGCTAACCTGACTGATGATATTACGGAGATGAGCAGCGGATTCATCGGGCTTCAGGTGCACAGCATCAAGAGCGGCACAGGTCCGTTTGAAGTGCGCTGGCGGAACCTGAAAGTTCGCGACCTTGCTCCAAAGAAAAAAGACAAAAAGAAGTAAATTTCAGGAAGAATGCTTGCCGTATGGGTCTGTTGCCCGAACCAGTATGGAGTTGCTGGAAGCAAGTTTGGCCTTGAACAAGGCGGCTTCGAGATAGGAATGCCTAGCGGCATTTCATCTCGAAGCGAACGCAGTTCAAGGACCAAAATCACTCCAGCCCAAAGGGTTGCGGCTGCGTGGACTTCCCGCAGCGTTTCTAATGCCGGTAAAGCCTTTAAGGATTCACCGGCATTAGCAGCCTTGCGCAGAAGATCCACGGAGCTAGCAACAACTCACATCCTGTTTTGGGCAACAGACCCGAACACTTCGACCTCTATGTAATGGTTCATAGAGTCTGTCGTATTGCCTTTACTGTAGAGACGAACATATCGTCCTACCGCTCCCTTTGCATCGATGAGGCGCCCTTCAAAGGATTCAACGTATGCTTTGTCTTTTCCAATACCATGGCCTGAAGAATTGTCGTGGTCGTTATTATAAACGGTTTTTATGCCGGTCTTGAAATCGGGATCATTTGAGATTTGAACAATGAAATCGTGGTAAACGCGAGGCTGGCCGTGGTAGTGCCAGACTATGATGGCGTAAATGGCGGCAGGTTCCTGGAGATCTATCTGAACGTGTTGAAGTTTCGGGCCTAATTCGACGTAGTAGCCTTCTTCGCCATCCTTGTCACCATCGGTTGCTAATTCGAGTTCTCCAATGACAGGCCAGTCGTCGCTGGACGTAACGATTTTACCGGTGGAAAGATTAATGGTTCCTTCGGGAACTTTGAAGACCGGGCGCTTGCCTTTACGGGGTTTTTCCAGGTTAGTGACTTTAAAAGGAGCGGGTGTGCCGGTATACAGGGGCCTGGGGAGCTTGGTTTCGAGCGGAACTTTGTCTTCCGCATGCACCAAGCAAAGGGATAGCAAAAGCAGGGTTATTAAGGAGGTGTTGATTCGATGGAACATAGTTAACGTGTTTTTAAACTACAAAATCTTCAGGCTTGAAGTAAAGTTTTTTGCCCGCTTCGATGGCCTCGTTAACCTTGAGGACTGTTACCTCGGTCTTGTATGCATCTTCAGATGGACAGTTGAGCGGGGCGCCCTTGCGGATAGCGTCGAAGAAGTTTTCCAGATGAGGCTGGTGGACAGGCTTGTTGAGTTCTAAAGGTATTTCCCAAGCTGCCAATTCGGCAGTTTCACGGACGTCCACGGTATTGCTGCGCTGCTTCTCCCAAGGCTTGGCGTCGGCGTCCTCACCCTTGCGGCGGATGTATTTGCGGCGTACCCACTCATCCCATTCTGGCGCGTGTGCTTCTCGGAAGGCCTTTGTGAATTTTGGGTTTTCGGACATCTTCAGGGCGCCCTCCGTGCCCATAAAATACTCGAAGTATCCGCCGCCTGCGCTCGTAGTGGTAAGAACCTGGTAAAAGGCCCGGACTGTGCCCAGCGAGGTAGAGTATTCGTAGATAGCCATCACGTTGTCATGCCAATCGCGGTCGCTATAGTAGTCGAGACCGCCATCGGCAATAACGGCCTTGGGAGTAGTGTCTAAAAACCAGTTGAAGATGTCTATCTGGTGGGCGCCAAGGTCGGAGATGGGGCCGCCTCCGTATTTCTTGAACCAGCGCCAGTTGCGAAACTCGCGCATATTGCCGTAGCCATACTTTTCAAGCGTTGCCTGCTCAATCGGATACTTGCGGGGCCAGCCAATGTCTTCGCTGACTGCTCTGTTCCATTGTCCGTTGGCGTTGGTGATGCGGCCAAGGAGTTTTGCTTCTCTAAGAAGATTATTTCGGACGTGTATGTAGCGCGGGTTGGAGCGGCGTTGATGCCCGATTTGAAGAAGTTTTCCTGTTTCACGAGCGGTGCGAATCATGGATTTGGCGCCCTCGTGGGTGTTGGACATCATTTTCTCGCAATAGACGTGCAGATCGGCTTTCAAGCATGCGTTTGTGTGTTCGGCATGTACAAAGTCCGGGCTGGAGATTAAGACTGCGTCGATGTCTGTTTCGGCTGCGAGCATGTCCTGGTAATCGGAGTAAGCATTGACTGTATGACCGTGCTTGCGGAGTATTCCCTGGCCGTATCGTCTGCTGTAATTCCAGATGTCGCAGACAGCTTTGAATCGAATATCCGGAATATTGATACATGCATCGATGAGTACGCGCCCCTGTACCCCCGTGCCTATAATGGCGACGTTCAGCTGATTGGCCGTATCGCCCGCAGCGGTGAGGTTGGACGGGCGCGCAAGAAACAATCCCGCGCCAGCTGCCAAGCTGGAGCGCAGAAAGGCGCGGCGGTCCAGTGAACCGGACATTTTATTCGACAAGTGAGGTTTATTTACCGGCATGTGCCTATGATCAGTCCTTCCATAAGACGACGCGACTGTGTTCAACAAGAAGGAGCGCGGCGCAAGTCAAGCCAACTTGGAAGCCGAGGGAGACAACGCCTTGGTTCTCAGAGACAGCCATAAGTCCGAAGCTTAGCGCAACAAAAAGGAGGCCGCTGAGAAAAAGAGAGATTCGAGGCTTGATGCCTAGAAGAACGGCGGTGCCCACCAGGATAAGGGCGTAGCCCAGGGAATACGCGAATGGCCTGGTTAGATACACTGGGAGGAAAGACGCCCCGGTAATTCCGTCGGCCATGCGGCGCATGTTTTCGTAGTAACTTTCGAAGCTGTAGGTGAAGTCGGTTTCGAACTTCTCAATGCCGGACATAAACAGGCGCAAGCCGATAAAAAACCGTAGGAGAAGAAAGGCCAAAACGGGCCCGGTCCAGCCTTTGAAAATGGATTTCATAGTTGGTAAATCGTTAACGGGGTTCAATTGGTCTTTATCGGCTATATTTCATAGCTCTTCGATCCAGATGTTGCGATACTGTACAGGGTTGCTGTGATCCTGTAACATCAACGGTGCGGTGGGGACTTCATTCTTTGCAATCGAGCTACCGGTGAAGGTGGGGAGTTCGAGATCTTTATGAATATTAATGCCGTTATGGTAAACAGTGATTCGGGCGTTTTCGTTTTTTTCGCCTTTGCTGTCAAACCGCGGGGCGCGAAATGTAATGTCGTAGCTCTGCCAGTGTGTGGGTGGGGCGCAGACATTGACGCGCGGTCGGGAGACTTTATAGATGCCGCCGCACTCATTATCCATACCTTTCAGACCGTAACTGTCGAGGATTTGCACTTCGTAACGGCCATGTAGATAAACTCCGCTGTTGCCGCGCTTCTGGCCGCGACTGGACGGCATAAAGGGTGTGCGGAATTCGAGGTGGAGACGGTAGTCGCCGAAGCTTTTTTTGGTGATGATGGAGCCTGTTTTCGGAACAACCTCCACGGCGCCTTTGCCGAGAAGTTTCCAACCGGCTTTTTTGCTTTTTATGCCGGTCCATTGCTTGAGGTTGCGGCCGTTGAAAAGAACGATGCTTCCGGGGGCAGGTTTGGCGCCGAGGGTGGGGGATGGACGTTCATATCGTTCTAGGGAAAAAGAGCCGTTCTCATGCCCACGGAAGCGGCCAGTGAATTGGTCTGTATCAATGCCGCCGACCCAAACTGAGGAGGCGACGAGAAGGCCGTGTGCTGTAATTTGCAAAAGACGTTCTCCGCCTTTTCCCATTGTTCTATCAAAGTAAACTGACTCGTCCCGAACTAAACCATTAAGGCTTACGTAAGGCACTGAACGCTCTTCGAGAGTATCGTAAAGGAGGGCTTGATAGTTCCCGCCGCCGAGCGCGATGACTTGTGCGTAGAACGGCTGATTCCCTCCGTTGGCTAATACGCGGACGCCTTTCCAGTCACCCATGAAGGGATCGGCAGAGGTTTCGGCGATCACCGCATTTGCGGCGAACAGCAGGGGCAAGGCAATAGCTCCGATGGTTAAGTATCGTAATTTCATACTCCCCATCCCTTCCGATACTCGTAGGTCGAGCCTATGTATTTGTTAGCTTCAGGATCATTTGTGAACTTCATATTTGGACCATCCCACTCAAGTTTGTGGCGGGCGCGTATGGCGATGTTGCCGAGTTGAACGACTTCCGTAAATGGCCCTGAATAATCGAAGTTTGAGCCGCATTTCAGCCCTCTCTTGCAGGCTTCAGCCCATTCTTTATGAGGCCCTCCTTCTACACGCGGTATAGTCTCAGGCGGCAGGCTGGAACGCAGTTCCTGCATTTTGGATTCAGGAATGATTCGGGGGCTGCCCCCGTATTCGCCGCACTTCATAGTGGCGTGTTCCCCGATCAAAATTGTGCCGCTACTCTCGAACTCGTAATCATATTCAACTTCCGGAGGGAGTATCGGCTTTAGTCCACCGTCGGACCAGGTGACTTTTACTGGCGGTTTATCTCCGCGAGCGGGAAATTGAAATGTGACTATGGACGCATTTGGAGCCGAGTATTCGTTGAAAGTTGTAGAAACCGCCTCGATGTTGGTGGGATATCCAAGGTCTAGAGCCCAGTAAGCCGCGTCCATAATATGGCAGGCCATGTCACCGAATGCGCCGGTTCCGAAATCCCACCAGCCGCGCCAATAAAAGGGGAGGTAGCTGGGATCGTAGGGGCGCTCGGGGGCGACGCCGAGCCAAAGGTCCCAGTCGAGCGTATCAGGGACGACTGGAATGAACTCGGAATGGTCTGGGGCTCCCATGCCTTGTGGCCAGATAGGGCGATTGGTCCAATGTTGGACTTCCCTCACATCGCCGATAACGCCCGCATCAATCCATTCGCGGACAATACGGGTGCCATCCCATGAGTGGCCCTGGTTACCCATCTGGGTGATTACGCCATGCTTGCGGGCCGCTTCGGCAAGCATACGCGCTTCCCGGACGGTGCGGGTCAGCGGCTTTTCCACATAGACATGCTTGCCCAAATTTATCGCCCACATCGCAATGGGGAAGTGCATATGGTCCGGAGTAGATACGACGACGGCATCGATATCATTGCCCATCTTGTCAAACATGCGCCGGAAGTCTTTAAACCTGGGAATATTCGGAAGGTTATTGAGATACTCAGCAAACTCACTGGATTTGTCCTTTGCTTTTACAAAGGAATCTTCTACGCGCGCATCATCCACGTCACAGAACGCGACAATATTTTGATCATATAAATCTCTAAGTGCGCTCGTCCCCCTGCCGCCCACACCTACCAAGGCGATGTTGAGCCTGTTGTTGGGGGTATTGCCGGACTGGCCGATTTTACCATAAATGCCGCCAGGCAAGATTGTCAGAGTGCTTGCGGCAACGCCGCCCTTAATAAATTTTCGACGTGATATAATAGATGTATGGTTCATAACTAATCTCCATTGGATGATGTATTAATTTATGACAATGATGCATAATTAATGCAACGCAACCGAAAATTCTCTTTGGAATTCCGAAGAACCAAATGAGCTCAATTTTGGCAGGCGCGGAGAAGCCGTTAATGCGCGTCAATTGGCCGCGCCACTAGCGCTGTCGCATGGTTGCCCGGCTAGGACTCGAACCTAGACTAACGGGGCCAGAACCCGTCGTGCTGCCATTACACCACCGGGCAAGTAATGCCAGAGTGGTAGGTATGCCGACGATTATCCGGTTTTTCAACCCCTTTTCCGAATCAGAAGATAACCTTGTATTCGCGGCCGTCGTTGGTAATCGCTTCGCCGTAACCTCCGCGGGTCCATCGGTTGTAGTCGAGGATGACCTCCATTAACAGGTTTGACATCGGTTTGCCTATCAGGGCGTAAATCTTCTTCTTGGAAGGTATGCTGACCCTGGGGGTTACACCTATTCCGTAATGCCCGCCGAGTCTGGTGCTAATAGTGAACCTCGCTCCGGAAGTTACACGGTATGTCCCGCTCAAGACTTCCCCGTCCGGCATGACTACCCGGATTTCGCCTTTCCCTCTATCAAGGGTGCCGCTCAGAGTGTCGCCCGAAGAAAATTCGACGAACTGCATGGGAGTCGCACAACCCCAAAGAAAAGGCAGCGCAAGGCAGATCAGTAGATTGCTTCTCATTTGTCTATCTTATCTCACAAGGTAAAACACCAAAAATGTCAGCCTGTTTCAAATTCCATTCAAGTTTTGGTAGTTGATGAATATTATTCAGCAAAAATACCGCTGCACTGTCCATCGAAAATTAAGCGTGAATTGAGTTTTGACAATGGAGCCAGCTGCCGGATTCGAACCGGCGACCTGCTGATTACAAATCAGCTGCTCTACCAACTGAGCTAAGCTGGCGTAAATATCCTTCCGAAAAATTAGCAAACCCGCCCTACTTTGCCAAGCCGCAATCTCCCCATTTACAATTGCTCACGACCAAAGACCAAGGACTAAAGACCATTCCTCCACTCCCCATTAACCATTCCCCATTAACAATTATCCATTAACCACTGCCCATTAACCATTAACAATTAACCATTCCCCATTTTAATTGGTACCCCCCCGGGGACTCGAACCCCGAACCAATTGATTAAGAGTCAACTGCTCTGCCAAATTGAGCTAGAGGGGCATGACAAATAAGCGATATGATAAAGGCCTATACGATTCCGGGCGCAAGTTTTTTTGGCCGGCCCCTGATTTTACAACTCGTTAATCGTTTGTTGCTACCGACAAATAGCCCATGCTACGATTGAGCGGTGAAAGTTGTATTGGGCATCGACGGCGGCGGTACGCGCACGCGCGCAGTCCTCGTTTCTGAAAAAGGGGAAATCCTCGGAGCAGGGCAGGCCGGCCCCGGTAATCCCTATGCCGCCGGCCATGAGGAAGCATGTAAATCCGTTAACGAAGCCGTAACTTCGGCTTGGAAAGACGCCGGTCAACCTCAGCGCCCGGCGGACGCCGCTTTTCTTGGTCTTGCCGGTGTCCGTAGTCCGGAAATTGCGAAGATTGTTCAACAATGGGCCGCCGATCTGAACCTGGCTCCTCCGGAAGCCATGCAGGTGGACAGTGACCTGCGCATCGCCCTTGCCGGAGGTTTGGGCAATGCTCCCGGCCTCGTGCTGGCGGCCGGGACCGGCTCGGCATGCTGTGGTCGTTCCGGCGACGGGCGAACCTGGCAGGCCGGAGGGTGGGGGTGGAAGTTCGACGATCCCGGGAGCGCATATTGGTTAGGCGTCCAAGCCATGGCCGCCGCCGCCCGCGCCAACGATGGCCGCGGCCCCACTACCACACTCGAGCAAATAGTCACGGACGCCTTTCAACTAAAAGAACTACGTGGCTTGACGGAAAAAATCTACGAGCCCGAATTTCCCCGCGAAAAAATAGCCTCGCTCGCGCCACTAGTCATCGAAGCGGCGGCCTCGGGCGATAAAGTTGCCCACGCAATTATTCAAACCGGATGCGATGAACTCACCCTCATGGCGGCAGCCGTCGCAAATAAACTCGGACTTGAAAATCAAGCCATTGACATCACAACCACCGGAGCCGCCCTCCGCCCCGGCGAACACTACTACAACACCCTCCAAAAAACCCTCACCAAAAAACTTCCTCACGCCCGCCTGCAAACACCCCGTCTCCCCCCGGTTCTCGGCGCCAGTCTTCTCGCCCTCGAAACCCTGGGCCTGGAAATAACTAAATCCCTGCTTGAAAAGTTAGAAACCGAAGAGGCTGCGGCGTTGCTTATTGAGACACTACACTAGAAGGCCCACTGAACCCCCATGCGAACCTTACGGTCCAATCCCTGATAACCAACAGCGGTCTGATAGTTTGAGTTGGTAAGATTCAGAAAACTCAGGCGTAGTTTAGCGGTATTCATGATTCTCAACGAAATACCCAAATCGAGGAGAAAGTAATCATCCAAAATCTGGTCGCCGGTAGGGATGGAAGAGGCGATGCGATTACCTGTGTAACGACCGCGTAGCCAAACGTTCCAGGCATCATTGGGGTAATAGTGAAGGCCGAGATGGGCGTATTGCTCCGGCCGGTCGAGAAGCTGTCCGGTTTGTCCAGAACTTTCATTGTGCAGAAACGTGAAGCTTGAACGAACCTTGAGATGATCGCTGACATTGGCTGACAGGGATAATTCTATTCCATCTATCCGAACTTGGCTGAGGTTGACCAGTTGCGGCGGTGGGCCCGGGAAAAAGTCGATCAGATTCTCGAATTCGTTTCGGAAAATGGAGACAGTTGCTTGCAGGCGCTCCTTCGCAAGTTTCGCACTTGCCCGTAACTCATAAGTATCGCTTTTTTCCGGTTTCAAATCCGGATTTCCGACGAACGGATTTCCAAGTGCGAAAAACGACGGCAACTTGAAGCCGCTACCCCAGCGTACATCGATAATTACTGGACTAATCTCCCAGGTCACGGCCAAGGAGGGAGACCACTGTGCATCGACTTTATCAAAGTCGTCATATCGCAGACTCAGACTGAGAGAAGTTTGTGGAAACAACTCATGGCCCAATTCGATAAAACCGGAATAAGTTTCACGATTGAGAGCGTACGTTCCCGGGAGACTGAAAAAACCAAAATCCAGAATACTTTCAGAGTCTCCTTTCTCAGAAAAATACTCGGCTCCGACAACCCACTGAGTGCGGTCGGTAAGAGACATCTTAGTGTAAATTATGGCGTTGAAGTTTTTGAGTTCGGTGTCGAATACAGTGGCCGGCAAACCAACTGGGTCTCTTTGACCGGGGGCGATCCCCGGTGATTCAATGCGGGAGTCACGGCGATAATAACCAAAGTCGAGGGCGATTCGATTTGTTTCTCCATATTCGCGGCCGATATGAATAGAAGCGAGGAAATCACTGCTATCTTCCCGCTCGAGTTCACGGATGACAGCGAGTTTCGGACCGCCGCTGTCGTCGGGGAAGCGAGCGGCTTTGGTGTCGGAAAAGTGAACCCTGGTACGCACTTGCCAATTCGATTTTAACTTGCGGTCGAAGCCAAGACTGCCCCGGAGGAGTTCGAGTTTACTTCCTTTGAAAGGTTCGCCGAAATCTGTGTGGCTCAATCCGGCGAGCAAGTCAGCGTCGTTCCATGAGATGGCACCGGCCCCGCCGATCCGATAATAACCGTTTTCTCCAATATCGCTAAACAGCCGGATTTTTTGATCGTCTAGCCCGGACACAATTTGCAGAAGCCCGCTCATCGCCGAGGAACCATGGGTCGCAGAGGCGCCGCCGGTTACCAAGGCTATCTGCTGGACGAAAATTGGATCCAGTAAGGCGAAATTTGCGGACCCTCCACGGGCATCGTTAATGTCATTCACGCGAACACCATCTACACGAATCTGAGCGAGGTTCGGATCGGCACCGCGAACATAAAGCGATGGGAAACCGCTGCCTCCCCCAGGTTGGACAATCCAGGCTGCTGTCAGCGTATCGAGCGAATCCAGAACGGTGTCGGCGTTGAAAGCACCAATAGCGTCGTTCTCCAGTAACTCACCTGAAGTTGCGTTGTTCCCAAGCAGACGACTCGCCGTGACAAGGAGAGGACTCAGGTTGACTACTGAATTCACGCTTCTTTCCTCTGGCGGATATTCCAGTCCGTATGCGGAAGCTGAAAGGATCAGGAGTAGTATTGCTAATGACGTATTCTTCATCGGAGTTGCCGATTGAGAGTCAGCAAAAGATCAAGTATTGCATAGTGATAAAGTATAGAGAAGGGAAAAAGATGCTTTTACCAAGTCTGTTGAAGTCAGCCGCTATGTACCTAAATACTGCTCTGTCGTCCCACGGCCGCCTTACTGAAAGCTGATTCACTACTCGTTATGTCGAAATAATTAACTTTACCTCTTTTCTTATCGCATGAAGTATCTTGCTTAGGCGAGTGGAATCTAAAAATGGAGATAGAATCATGAAAAATCTAATTATTGTCCTGTTCTTCACCCTGGTCTTGGGCGGGTGTCAATCGGAAGTGGAAATAACCGACACATCACAGACTGATGCACCATCACCTGATGCGGAAGGCTGGTATTCGCTTTTCGATGGAGAGACACTCAATGGCTGGAAAGCCAGCGAACAAGGCACGTTCACCGCAAGGGACGGCGTAGTTGTCGTAAATGGTGAGCGCAGTCATCTTTTTTACAACGGAGCTGTTAATGGAGCCGATTTTGTGAACTTTGAATGGAAAATAGACGTGATGACCGAACCGGGCGCCAACTCCGGCATTTATTTCCACACGGAATATATGAAAGGCTGGCCTGAAAAAGGGTATGAAGTCCAAATTAATAATTCGCACAAAGATTCGAGTCGGACGGGCGGCCTTTATGGCATCAAAAATATCGAACCGTCACCGGCAAAAGACAATGAATGGTTCACTCTGCACATCATTGTCCAAGGCAAACACATCATTACGAAGACCAATGACAATGTCGTTGTGGACTATACCGAGCCGGATGTACGGACAAACTACGAGGATTGGCCGGGGAGAGAAATCTCGAACGGAACATTTTGCCTTCAGGGACACGATCCCAAAAGCATCGTTTATTACAAAAACATAAAGGTAAAACCGCTCCCCTGAAATCCCTGAACAAAAAACATCCCAACACGAGCCTACAAACACCCCCGCTCCCCCCGTCCTCGGCGCCAGCCTCCTCGCCCTCCAAACCCTCGGCATAGAGATAACTAAATCCCTGCTCCAAAAGGTGGAAAGCGAAGCAGATAGCCGCATGATCGGATGATTAACGCTATTAGCGGCTTGAAATACGCGTTCCAAATTTGTATCTTAATATAATTTTAGTTAAGAAAGCACACACAAGATTTCACTAGCGGGATGAAATAGCATAACACTGGAAGCAAGAGAAGGGCACAAATGAGCAATTTGGTCTCAGCAGTTGAGGACAAGTTTAATGAGCCTGAGCTGAGCGAAAATTTGCGACAAGCGAGTGAGAAGTTGACAGAACTCATCGAACAGGCGGCATACATTGGGGATGTCTACTCCCTGGGCTATGAAGAAGCCCTTGTCCAGATTCATGACTTCCACCGTCAGAGAGTCGGCGGCATTCCCGCACTATCCTTCCTTGTGGCGACTCGTATTCAGCCGGAGCAGGTCATTGATGTCCGGTTGGAAGATGCTTCCATCCTGCTTTTGCGCGTCCTTGACAAATCCGATCTGCCCAACGCGGAAGAGGCGTTACGGGTGCGCGTAGAGACAGCGCAGAGAGTAAGTGGCGAGATCAACAAGAATTGGGACGATCGGGACATCATGGACCCGACTACACACAACCTACTGAGCTATGCAGGCGTCCGCTGCCGGGTTTTGGGAACATATTATATTGCGAACGCGGGTAGCGATGATTCGCCATCCTACCGTCTATTTTTCGGGTCCGATTTGAGCAACTATTATCCGAATAGAGGCCTGAAGGTTTTCAAGCCACGAGCTACCGTTCTAGAGGCGATCGCCAATTTCCGAGATCCTCGAGAATCAGGTTCCGAATCTTCCCATCCTGTTCGAATTGGTCAAATTCGATACGCGTCAACGAACAGACCGTTTCAGCAGATCGATGGAGTACCCGTTGTCATCACACCGACTGACTTGTTGGGACAGAAATCAGCGTTGTTCGGAATGACAAGGACCGGAAAATCAAACACAACCAAGATTATTATCAAAGCGATCTTCGCGCTTCGGTGGAGTGAAAGCGAAAGACGAATCGGTCAAATTGTATTTGACCCGAATGGCGAATATGCAAACGAAAACGAACAGGATGCCGATACCAATGACCCGAACCCGGAAGCGATTAAGAATGTATGGAAATGCGGCCCGGCCGACACCCAGAATTTGTTTCGAAATGACGTTGTCACTTACGGAATTACCGGGCACCCGAACGATCCCAATCGCAACTTGATGCTCCTGAACTTCTACCTCGATAGTAACCTAGATATTGGGAAAACCATCATCAACGACATGCTCGTCGACAAGACATCCGATTACATAAAGAACTTTAGAAATGTCGTATTTGATGAACCTGATCCCGAGGATGGATCTGCTATCACGCGACATCGCCGCCGCGTGCTCTTCTATCGTGCTCTTTTGTACAAGGCCGGGCTAAAGCCGTCCGACAATGTAGAGGCATTCACGGATAGGCTATTCAATAAGGATTTACTCAATGCCATTAACAACGATTTTGAGAACGCTAATGGCAAAGACCCGGCTAGCTATGGAGCGTGCGTTACGATTCTGCGGAAGAAGAATCCAAGTTGGTCAGAAATGGCACAGGCGTCAGAGGTACTTCGCAATTATATAGCAGACCGCACTTCTGGGTTCGGGCATTTCGACACAAAGTACATTCAGGACCACACCTCCGGTTCATGGGCCGATGACGACTTGAAAAAGATCCTTGAAATGTTCGCATATTCCAATGGTTCTCGCCTGGTCGGGCGGGTGAAGGAACAGCATACACACACGACGGGGACCGACTATGCAAAAGATATCTACGATCACCTCAAAGAAGGTAAACTCGTGATTATCGACCAGTCTAGTGGGAATCCAGAATTGAACAAGGCGGCCGCCGATCGCGTCATGTGGGTGATATTCGAAGGGAATCAAACCTTGTTTCGGCAAGCAGAGACACCCCCGGATATACTAGTCTACGTGGAAGAGGCGCACAACATCTTACCCTCCTCACGTGAGATGGATCTCCAAGATATCTGGGTTCGCACTGCGAAGGAAGGCGCGAAATTCCATTTAGGCCTAGTGTATGCAACGCAGGAAGTGAGTTCAATCCAACAGAATATATTGCGGAACACAGCGAACTGGTTCATTGGCCACCTTAATAACACGGACGAGACACGCGAGATTCGAAAATTCTACGATTTCGCCGATTTTGAGGGGAGTATTCTGAGGGCACAGGACAAAGGCTTCCTTCGCGTCAAGACCCTCTCAAACCCATACGTAATTCCTGTCCAGATTGAAAAATTCATAATCGAGGTGCAGGCTAACCAGGGAGATTAGAGTTGCCATACGAAGGCGAATTTGCATCATATAAGCCGCTTCAAAGGATTACGGAATCGGAAAGAGTCCAACAACTTTTGAGACGGTCGAAGATCCGTGATTCTGGTTCCGCCGATGGAAACGGGGCGGCGAACCCGGTTGTGTCACCGGAGCCGACTAGACCATTGCCAAGATTCATCCTTGCTATCGACGGTAGCTATTCCGAGGTACCTGTCCGTAATGGATACCCAGGCGCGAAGGTTGGCTATTGTACAGTAGCCAGCGTGCTTATAGATCTCGACCTGGTGAGCCATCTTGACAGGTCACGACCTATCGATCCTGTACAATTCCGGGAAACGGAGAAGGCGACAGCAATTGATGCAGCCCTTCCAGGAAGCAACGTAGTTACTCGCCGTCAGACTTCGTCGAGAGCGTCCTTCCGCGAAGAGCTATTCGACCGCTTTGCTGAAATTATCGTAGATGAAGATGACCGGCTCTCCCTGCTCGATACTTTTGAAGACCTGCTATTGCGAAAGCCCACAACAAGACAAGAACGGTGTCCTTATTCAGATTCAGACGGATGCACTGAAACTCTGAACATTTCCAAGGGATCTACTTCTTGTCCCGGTTGTGGACACCTAATTTTCTCGACGGATTCCCTCCGAATCCATGAGCGTTTTAACGAACTTGGAACGAATGGGGAAGCGTTTGGCCTGGTAATGCAAGTGTGGGAAAGACTGCTACTAGTACACCTCCTACGGTGTTTTGAGCAACGAGACCTCCTTAAACATACAAGTAAACTAGCATTCTTTCTCGATGGTCCACTTGCAGTATTCGGCCCTCCCGCGTGGCTGAGCTCTGCGATTAACGCTGAACTAAAAAGGATTAACTCGAAAGTACGCGAGGTAACGGGAAACGATTTAATTATTATGGGTATCGAAAAGAGCGGCGCATTCGCGTCTCATTTCGATGAAATTGACGAAACGGAAACACCGGGAGAGTTTCTGTTCAACCCGCGCACACACATGTTGCTGACCGACACCTATATCAAGGAACGGATCCAACAGTCCGCGAGCCCCAAGAGGTATGGGAAAGACACGTATTTCGGTCGGAAGTTTTTCTACAAGACTGCCAGTGCCAGTCGAATCGTAGGCAATATTCCGTTTTTAAGTGATGCACAGGATACGATTGATACGGACGACACTTCCTTATATCCTCAGTTTGGAATCTGTTGTGCTCTTCTCGACAAGCTGGTTTCGTCGCGTTTTGCTAACGCACTTATTCCACTCGTTACCGCCCACGCGGAAGCGGCGATCCCGCTTCACCTCGGTGCCAAGGTTCTCAAACAACTTGCGCAAGCTTTGATGGGAGAGGATCAATCATGAGGTCCCATTATAGACGGTATCAAACTGCCGAACAGCGATGGGCGGCTATTGGCCCTTACTACGCCATATTCCCGAGCGCTTTTGCTGATTCTGTAGTTCAAGAGTACACCAACGAAGGGGACGTCGTAATTGATCCTTTTGCCGGGCGTGGCACAGCCATATACAGCGCCGCAACCAATGCTCGCATCGGTATCGGCATTGAGATCAACCCAGTTGGCTGGGTCTACGCAAAAGCTAAGTTACAACCAGCGACAAAAGATGCCGTCTGTTTGAGACTCGAACAGATCGACAAATATTCAGGTGGCTACAAGAGGCAAGCCTCTCAGCTTCCGCAATTCTTCCAACATTGCTTTTCATCTAAGACTCGTCGATTCCTTCTTGCAGCGCGAGACAACTTAAATTGGCGCAAGAATAAAACGGATTGGACAACAGTGGCGCTACTCCTTGTATATTTGCACGGCAAAAAGGGACAAGCCATGTCGAACCAAATGCGGCAAACCAAAGCGATGTCGCCACCATACTCAATCCGCTGGTGGAAAAAAAAGAAATTTCATCCGCCAGAGATTGATCCATTAGAGTTCATGCGAAAACGAATAAATTGGCGTTACGCAAAAGGCACTCCCGCTACAACTGATAGCCGTGTATATCTCGGTGACAGCGTAGACATATTAGGTTGTAAAACACATCCAGCTGCAACAAGATTTAGCGGAGGTGCGGCTTTGCTTTTCACTTCACCACCTTACTATGGCGTTACCAACTACTACTACGACCAATGGATACGCCTCTGGCTATTGGGATGGCCAGATAAACCCAAAAGCAACAACGGAAAGCATCGCGATCGCTTTGCCGATAAGGAGCAGTACATAGAACTCTTGAAAAGAACATTTGAGAAAGTATCCAATATTCTCAATAACGATGCTGTAATATATGTACGCACAGATGGCCGTAAGTACACCCTTGACGCTACAAAGGATGTCTTACGAACGACTTTTCCCGGGAAACGAATACATTCCCGCAAAAGACCCTTCACCGAATTGAATCAAACTAAACTTTTTGCTAACAAGCCCTCTAAGGCTGGCGAAGTTGACCTAATAGTCGAATTATAGTCAGGACTTGGACTGAATTCTTTCTGCTCATCTGCTTACATTTTTGCGATACTACTCCAGAAGGCAAAACATCTGGTCATAAAGAACCTCTTGGAGAGCAGTGGTCAATAGATAATGGTCGGGGCGACTGGATTCGAACCAGCGACCTCTGCGTCCCGAACGCAGCGCTCTAACCAGGCTGAGCTACGCCCCGTTGTCATCGGGATGGTTGTTTAACCTTGGCTGGCAGGGTAGGTGGGTTGCCGGATTGGGGTCAAGGGGATATTGGGGAAAGGGGCCCGCCGTCGCGGGGCTATGGCGCGGCAGGGCAAAGTGGCAGAGGGGCAGAGGGGGAGAGGGGGTCTCACGCAAAGGCGCAAAGCCGCAAAGGAGGAAAGGGCAAAGGGGGACATTAAAAGTATGAAGTCAGAAGGATGAAGGATGAAGGAGGAGACAGAGGTTCAGAGGGGCAGAGGGGTGAGAAGTTCAAGAGTTCAAGGGTTCAAAGGTTCAAGGGTTTGTTGGCCAATGATTAAAGACCGTGGAACAAGGAATCGGGGACCAGGGACTAAGAACCGAGGACTAATGACGTTTCTTATCCGTTTTTTCTTTACGTTTTGAATATTCTTGGAAATGGTGTATTTTGTTAATTTGATGGCTGGTATGAATAAATTGGATTTTTCAGAGGTGGTTGAACTGATTTTGCGGGATGACTCGCGCTTCGATAAGGGGGCGTATTTCTTTGTCCGCAGGGCGCTCGATCATACCTTGCAGGAGCTCAGGGAGAACACTAAGGAGAAAACGTCGAACCATGTCTCCGGCCAGGAATTGCTCTTAGGCATCAGGGATTATGCCCTGCGGCAATATGGTCCGATGACCATGACTTTGTTCGAACAATGGGGTTTGAGCAAATGTTCGGATTTCGGGGACATTGTCTTTAGCCTGGTCGAACAGGGAGTTTTCGGCAAAACTGAGGCTGACTGCCGGGAGGACTTTGCCGATGCCTATGATTTCCGGGAAGCATTTGTCGATCCGTTCGAGCCCAAGGGCAGTAAAAGCGCTTTTCTGAGGTCTTGTGAATCGGAGGAAGTGCCGGAAAATTGAGGGTGTGGCGCATCCCTCCGTGCCGGGTTATGCCCGTGCTTCTTGTTCCGTAGATTTGAGCAACTGACCCATGAGTACCGTTAAAAAAACAGGTGAGGAGATGAAGTCTTTGTTGGAGGGGCTTTTTCTGGATCGTCCGGTGCGCTATACGCTGCCAAACGGCCTGAAAGTGCTCCTCAAGGAAGACCATTCGGCCAAACTGATTTCGGCGCAGTTGTGGGTGAAGGCCGGGAGCATACACGAGGGGGCGTTTTTGGGGGGCGGACTCTCTCATTTTGTAGAGCACATGCTTTTCAAGGGGACGAAAAAACGTTCCGGCCCGGATATTACGCGTGAAGTCCAGGTTGCGGGCGGCCACATCAACGCATACACGTCGTTTGACCGCACTGTCATTTACATCGAAGCGCCCAGCGAAGCCGTCACTCTAGCCATCGACTTGCTGGCCGATGTCGCTCTCGATTCGGTCATGCCGGAGGAAGAAGTTGCCCGGGATCGGGAGGTCATATTGCGCGAGATCGACATGGGCCTGGACGATCCCGACCGGCAAGTGTCGCGCGCATTGTTTCGCAATGCTTATCGCGAACATCCCTACTGCCAGCCCGTAATTGGACACCGGGAAATTTTCGAGACCATAACCCGGAATGACCTGTGGCAATATTACCGGGCCCGTTACGCGCCTAATAACATGACTTTTGTCGCCGCGGGCGACTTCGATACGGAATCATTGCGGCAGGTTATAGAGGACAAATTCGGCCGTTTTGCCCGCCGTTCCCTGGCTCCGGTTACCGTGCCGGAAGAGCCCGACCAGCTGGCTCTGCGGGAAGAACATCTGCGTGGTGACGTGCAGATATGCCGGGGCGGGACCGCGTTTAAAATTCCCGGCCTAAGCCATCAGGATGCGCCGGGGTTGGACATCCTGGCGGCGATTCTGGGCGCCGGCCACAGTTCAATTCTTTGGCGGCGATTGCGTGAGGAGCGAAAGCTGGTGAAAGACATCGATATCTCGATCTGGAACCCCGGTTCCAGCGGCTTGTTCTGGATTTCCTACATTTGCGAACCAGATAAGCGCGAGGCCGTGCAGGAAGCGCTAATCGAGGAAATACGACGCGCCGCCAAATCGGGCTTGACGGCCGGGCGCATTAAAAAAGCCATCCGCCAGGCCGTGGTGAGCGAAGTAAACGTTCGCAAGACCATTGGCGGTCAAGCCGTGCGCATGGGTCTGGCCGAGGTCGTTGTGGGCGACCTCGAATACCCACAGCGGTATTTCCGCCGCATCCAGGAAGTAGATAATAATATGCTCCTCAGGCTGATAAACGATTACCTGGTCCCGGATCGAATGACCGCGGTCTCTCTCAGCGCTCCCCCGCCGGTAGAGACTGCTAAACGCGGAGGGAACCACGCCGCAAGCCCGGAGGATTTTAAACTTGTCACATTTAAAAACGGCGCCCGTCTACTTTACCAGAGAGATGCTCGACTGCCAAAAGTTAATTTGCGCATAGTCAGCCTGGGCGGGCCACTTTACGAAGAAAACCGTTTGCGCGGCATTACCGGAGTGTTGGCCACTTTACTGACCAAGGACACGAAATCCCGCAGCGCCTCCGACATTGCAGAAGCAATCGAAGGGGTAGGAGGGGTGTTCGGCGAATTTGCCGGCAACAATACCTTAGGCTTATCGCTCGAAGTCCTTCGTCAGGATTTCGATCTGGCTGTCAACCTCCTTGAAGAAGCTTTGATAACCCCCGCATTCCGCGATGAGACCGTCGATATGGAAAGGGAGGCGCAAATCGCCCAAGTAAAGGAGGACATGGACGAAATTTTTGATCGCGGCAAAAAGACTTTGCGAAAACGCTTCTTTGGCGAACATCCGTTCCGACTCGATACTTTTGGAGACATAGATACCTTGCGGGAAATCACGGCGTCTGACGTGCGGGCGCTCAACGATGAATTGCTGGTCGGGCCGAATGTGGTCATTTCGATTGTCGGCGACTTTGAACCCGATCACGCTTTGCCCGCCCTGCAGGACTTGATGAACAAACTTTCCGACCGGAAATTTCATCGAAAGGACCCATCATTTAACGGGCCGCCGAAAGCCGGACGGTTTACCGAAACAATGCAGCGTGAGCAAGCCGTCGTTTTTCAAGCCTATCCCGACCCCGGCTTCGCGAAACCGGATTTTTACACTGCCGAACTGGTGGAGGAAGTGCTAAACGACATGTCCGGGCGCCTATTCTCCAGGGTGCGCGAAGAGCGAAGCCTCGCCTATTTCGTAGGAGCCAACCGCGTTGTCGGTTTCACCTCCGGAATGTTTTATTTTTATTCGGGAACGCATCCCGGGGCCTTCGAAGAGGTCCTGGACGAGTTCGATACGGAGGTAGCCCGACTGGTTGCCGGACAAGTTACCGAAGAGGAACTGCGTCGCTGTCAGGCCCGGCTCAAAGCCCAAAAACGTATGAGCTTGCAGACTATCGGAGCCCGCGCGATGCAGGCTGCCCTTAGCGAAATTTATGGAGAGCCAATAAACGATTGGAAACGATACGATGAGCGCATCGATGCCGTCACTCCGGGCGAATTGCAACGGTTTGCAGGTGAGCGGTTCATTCCCAGCAAAAAAGTCAGTCTCGTAATAAAACCGTGAGCACGGTCTTACTCAAACAGGCGGCGTTCAAAATCGTAAAAACAACTTTGCAATTCGTCTTTACCTCAAAAATACCATGAAAAATAAAACCATTCTGTGTTTGATGCTGCTCGTGGTTTTCTTTGTCCCACGGCAAAAGGCCTTTTCCATGTCCATGAGCACGTTGCAAAACCTTTCGGGAGTGGGTGTCGGAGTGAAAAACTTGAACAAGGATGGCCGGAAACTCGGTTTGAAGGTAGAGGATTTGCGGGATTTACTGAAGGTTCAACTACAGTTGGCGCATATAAAGGTTTACGAGGATGACGAGCTATATGAGTTGCCGGGCGCGCCGACTTTGGAACTTTTTGTGCTTGTGCAAGAATTGGATGACGGAAGCGGCTACATTTTCACCACGCGGCTCTCGCTGCAGGAACGGGTAAATCTGGAACGGCCGACCGAGGCGCTGGGTTCCATTTTTGCGCCCACCTGGGAAAAATCCGTCCTCGGCATTACCAGTTTAAATAAATATATCAACCGTTCGGTAAGAGCATTGGCATCTCGTTTCGTTAAGGAATATAAGCTGGAAAACCCGGGAAACTGATTCAACCGGTGTTTTCGGTGCTCTCCAAATTGCAGGAGGATTTTTGCCATTCGAAATAGAATGCGATCGAGCCGAATAATCATTATGCCCGGTCGGAAGGATAAGCGCGGCTTTGCACTGATCCTGACGTTGAGCCTGATGGCTCTCCTTGTGTTGTTGCTTGTCAGCCTGGCCACCCTGAGCAGAATTGAGACCGGAGCAGTGGCAGCCGCGCGCGCAGAGGCACTGGCCCGTCAGAACGCACGCCTCGGCCTTTATGTCGCCTTGGGCGAGCTTCAAAAATACGCCGGGCCGGATGCCCGTGTAACCGCTACTGCCGCTCTGATCGCAAACGCCAAAACCGAAAACCGCCACTGGACAGGTGTCTGGCGCATAGCTGGTGCGGAGAACCCCGGGGGCGCCCCTGAGCTTGTCCGATGGTTGGTTTCAGGGGAGGTCACGCCGGATTCTTACGACCCGCCGGTAACGCCGGATGGCGAGATTACGGCGACCGATAGCGTAGTGCTGGTCGGCCCCAACTCTATCAACCTGGCCATTGATGAGGATGGCAACGGCAAACCGGACCAACTGGTGGCAGTCAAAAAAACAGGCATTCCGGTACAGGGCTCCCCGGGGATTTCCGGCCTGCGGATCAATGGGCACTACGCCTACTGGGTGGGCGATGAAGGCGTCAAAGCAAGTATGGGTATTACCGATAATATTAGCGACCAGGATAGCGGTTGGCTGCCCGAATACGACTTTACCGAATTGGACAGGATTCGGCAATTATTGCCCATACGGCCGGGTTTCGAAAATGCCCTTAACGCAGACGATAGTGTTCTCTTGCTGGACCCCGATGACGACCTTACACGCCACAATATTAATAAAATGCTGTCGCGCGCTCAATTGGCCATGCTGCCGGAAGTGGATTCGGAAGCGCTTCGCGCGCGCTTTCACGACACGACATTTCTCGCAACCGGTCTGCTGGTAAACCCGGCATCGGGGATGAAATGGGATTTGTCCCTCGATCCATCGCCGCTTGGGGAAAGTTTTGAGACTTACATGAATTATTCAAGCTACATGGTTAATCCTGGCGAGGACCCCAACGAAAATTTTAGAACGGAGGCCGGTGACCTGCGCCGCCGCTACAATATAGTTGCTCCGGTAGAGGAAAATCCAGCCGGGATCGCTTTCAGTGTGGCGCCGGTTGTCACCGACTTTTACCTGCTATTCAGCGTGCACCGTTCCGGCAGCGAGAGCATAAGTCGTGGCACCGCTCAATACACAACACAAATCCTAGCGCGCTACAGTCTCTACGTGGAACTTTGGAATCCCTACACGAGCGCCCTGATTCCCGAAGACCTGGAGATCGAGATAACAAACTTGCCAACAGTTAATTTAACCACAGCCGACGGATCGACCCGGGCTATTGACTTGCAAGAGGTATTTGGAAATACCGGCGGGGCGGACCAGGCCTTGTCCATCATTCTGCCTTTTCACGAATTGGGCTTTCCGGGAACCGATGACCAATCTTGGCTTCCCGGCCGCCTATATAGTTGGATCGGCCCCAACAACTATTCCAATACCGAAGATACCAACGCGCACACAGCTAAATTTTACGAGTCGCAAATCTGGAATTCGATTTGGGAAATGCCGACCGGCCATCAATACCCTTTCCCGCTTAGTCAGAGATTCGGCCTATTGGTGGACGAACCCATCGCCATCCAGGTAAAACTCAAGCGTCCGGACGGAGTCGAGGGTCCGCAGATTCTTTGTGACTTTTCCGGCTTCGCAATCAACGGTTTCGAACAACCGAATACCAAGAACAAGTCTGACAGCCGGGGCTGGAAATTTGGTTATCGTTTTAAAATCATCGAGAGTGGCGACGTGGCCGAAGAAGATGCCTGGAAAAAATCACAGTGGCTGCGCCGAGACGATCCTCGCGATCCCCGGCCCGGATTCGGGGTGAGTTATTTCCCGCCAAAGGGGATTGACCCAACTGCTTACACAACCACGGGCGTGCGGGAGTTTGAATACTTGTTTGACCGCACACAGGGCGCTTCCGGCAAAAATTTCATGGAGGACGTGCCACTCTTCGAATTGCCCCGGCAGTCTCATCTGTCCATCGGGGCCTTGCAGCACTTGCGTATTTCCGGCAGGCGTCCTTACTCGATCGGCAACAGTTGGGGCGGTCCGTGGAACCAGGTATTCGATCTCTTCTTTTTCTCCGGATTGCAGAACGGTTCCTCAGAGCCGGACATTCAAAATGGTTATCCCGTTCCAAATGTTCGACTGGCTGTCTCGCCGCGTTTTTCACCGGATATTCCTCTCTTGTCCGAGATACAGGCATACGGAGGCGAATCGGCGCCTTATTTCCGGATCGTTGGGGCATTCAATATAAATTCAACTTCAGTACCGGCTTGGGAAACTGCCCTGACTTCCATGCGCCTGACGGGTTGGCCCTATGTGAACCTGGACGATCGTGAAGAAAACAATAACGGCGAGCAGGATACACTGATCCCCTATGAAGAAGATGATTTGGGGCGCGTATTTCTGCGTTTTTCACAAAGCATTCAGGAAACTTACGAGATCGGCCCCAAGCGGCATGAGATTCCAGCCTACCAGGAGTATTACAATTTCGGCGAGGAGGAACCGCCCACGGAATATTTTCGCAGGGGCCTAAAGGCGCTATGTGAAGCAGTCGAACCGGATGGCGAATCGGAATACCGCCAATTGGCCGGGGCCATTGTCCGTAATATCCGTGAAAAAACCCGGCTCACCGGTCCCTTCACCTCAATCGAGGAATTTCTAAGCCCAAACCCGCTTTTTCCCGATGCCAAAGACACCGGTTCCAACTTAAGCCTGCTTGAAGCAGCCATCGAACAAGTTCCATCCCTAAACCGTGATGATGCGGACCGGGAAATTTACCATCTTGCACCCAATTTTATGACCCAGGCCGATGTACTCACGGCGTTGGCTCCGATCCTGTGCGTTCGATCCGATACATTTTTGATCCGTGCGTACGGCGATGTTGTAAATCCTGTAACTGCCAGGGTAGAAGGTCGGGCATGGTGCGAAGCGCTTGTGCAGCGAATCGCCCAACCCGTGGACCCTGCCGATGATATTATGAACCCATCGCCGGACGGTCCGGGCCGGCGCTTCAAAATAATTAATTTTCGATGGCTGGACTTATCCGATATTTAATGGGCGTTCTGGTTTTGGGACTGCCGCTCTGGGCATTGGAAGGCCGCGAGATCGAAGCGCCCATTTTGCAGGTCGAGTTTTCGGTCTTTTGCCTGCAACGTCTCGATGGCCTGAAATTTTTAAATGCCGAAGGTCAGACCGAAACACTGCATTTTTTCTCCAGCAGCCGTTCACCGAAATACATTTACCGGGGAACAAGCCCAATCAGGATATTCCGTGAGCGGCCCGGGTCCGGGGCGTTAGAGAGTATTGCGGTGGCAGAGGCGCGGATTCCTCCATCCGCCCAGAAGCTGCTCCTGGTCTTCCTCGCCGCTCCTGGCGCAACTGGTCTGCAATACACTGTATATCCCTTTGACGACAGCCTTACAAATTTGCCTGCCGGTCACATCTCCATCTTTAACCTTTCGGATTTTACCCTGCACGGTTCCATTGGCGACCGACCTGTTCTGCTCAAAGCCGGCCCGAGTATCAGCTACCCGCTAAGAGGCGATTTTATAGACCTGCGATTCGGAACATATTTTGGCGACCGATTTCGGCAGACATATTTCAGCCCCATTATTTTAACCAACAACCAACGCGCCATCCTGTTCTTCTACCCGCCTTACCTCAAAGGATCTCCGGAAGTTCAGCCCCGCCTTTTGATCCAGGACCTGGATGAGAAAGAAAGGCAGAAAGATGAAGAGAGGAAGGCAGAAGGATGAAGGAGATTATGAAGTAGAGGATGAGGATGAGAAAGAAATTCTGCCTTTTGACTTCATACTTCTGCCTTCCAGATTAAAACCGGTAGCCGAGAATGTTCCAGTGGTGCAAAAACCAGGTGAAGGCCAGGGCGGCGGATATTATCTCAATGTGATGCGCTTTTTCCCAAAGCGAAAGTCTGCCTGTTGCCCATGCACGTATAGCCGCAGCAGCAGTTACCGGAATCAGGATTGCCGTGGCGATTGGCAGGGCGAGCAGAACCATCAGTGCCGGGGGCAGGTCTTCGAGCATTTTGTAAGCTCCCTGCGCGGTTACAACATATAAGCCAATGATAAAAAAGAAGTAGAGACTGCACAACAAACCCGATCCCCGAAAGGCCAGGCGGGCAGAGATGGCTGGAAGGGTATGTCCTTCTTTCTTACGTGCCCTTAGATGTAGAATAACCTGACTGATGAACCCCAGTATAAAAAGTGCCAGGCAGAACCGGTAGAACAGCCAATTGAAGGATGTGGTTTCATGCCAATTTAATTTCATGTAAGCCTCCGAACCCCCCATATAAAGATGGGTGGTTTTTCTGCTCTCGTTCTCCAGGAAGGCCGCAAAATGGCCGTCATCCCGACTCCTGAATAGTGGAGGTTCATGTGCGACGTATGTACGGCCGTCGATTGTAAGCAATCCCGTCATTGCGGCGGTAACCTCGATTTCTTTTCCCTGAATGCCCATCAAGACGGCGGCCTTGCCGAAAGTTGTGCGCGGATACCAGTTGTGGCGGTAAACGCCGGCGTAACGCCTGAGTTCCTCGATTGGAATCGCGGCGGAAGGTAAAGGGACAGGGTCGGAGTTGACCGGGAAAAAACGACCCAGAAAAGCGGTAAGGAATGGACGGTATATTTTGATGTCGGAATTGCAGTAGAAGAACAAGCCGAAGTTGTGCTTTGGGATGAGGAAGAGGGCGGTTCGGTGGCCGGGCATGTGCCCGCTGTGCCATAACAGGCGTTGGTTGTTTTCAATAAGCTCTCGGAAACCGTAGGCCATGCCGGGCATTTGCGGGTGCATGGTAAACTGCCGGCTATGCATTTTCGCGGCCGCCCCAGTGGAAAGTATGCGCCAGTTCTTTTCCGGTTCGTAAGATCGGTTACCGGCATTAAGGTGCGCGAGCATGAAGCGGGCCATGTCTTGGGCTGTGGCCGTGAGCGAGGAAGCGGGGTAGGGCTTCCAGTGTCTCAAGGGCATGATCCGTTGGCGTTCAAAAACCCAGTTGTATCCCCTTGCAATGTCGGAGAGGTCTTCGGCTGCAGGGACGAATGTGGTTCGATTCATGCCCAGCGGCTGAAAAATAGTATCGCGAGCATAATTGGCGAATGGCACTCCGGTTGTTTTTTCAACCGCGTATCCGGCCAGAGTTATGCCTTGGTTGCTGTAGTTTATAGTTTCACCCGGTTTGCTTACTGGCGGAGAAAGAGAAGTCATCAGATAGTCTTTGAGATTCAAGAGTTCCGCCGAATTGCGAACCCCTTGGCCGGCAAACCTGTCACCGATTCCGGCGCTGTGAGTCAGCAATTGATGAAGAGTGATGGGGTGGGTATAGGACTTTAAAATATCAGGCTCGATGTATTCGCGAATGTCGGTTTGCAAATCCAGCATCCCACTGTCCACCATCTGTATTACTGCTGTTGCGGTAATAAGTTTGGAAATCGAACCCACGCGAAGGATAGTGGATTGCGGTTGCATGGGTTTTTGTGATTCAATGTCAGCAAACCCGTATCCCTTCGAAAAAATGGTTCTACCGTCCCTGACCGCCACCACCACGGCGCCGGGAATGTGCTGCTCCTGCATCCGGACCGCCATCCATCCGTCGAAGAAAGCTTCCATCTCTTGATTGTCCGGAATTTCTTGAATGCCGGACGATTCCGCAGACAAAGCCGGCCCGTCTGCTATCAATAGTGCCAGTAGTATGCGATAGATAATTTATAATCCCGGTTTGAGTTTAATATTCCGAAAGGCTCAATGTTGATTCGGTGAGTTGACTAATATACAGGAAAACTGAAACATCCGCACCAATGAATGAGAATAATCTACAGAGGTGGATTCAACTTTTTTCGCAATAAGAATGAACCAAAAAGATACCAGGCGGAAAATCCATTTTTTCTTCTTATTTTTATGTGCCGGAGGGTTGGCCCTGTCCTTGCCGGCCGGAGCCGTTGCAGACAAAGAACCCATCCAGGCTGCGAGCCCGGCATCGTCGGGCGATAACTGTTCCCCGGGGGACCTTTTCGATTACGGGGATGCTATTGTGCTTGGTCTGGTTGAGGGCGTCACCGAGTTTCTGCCGATTTCGTCCACCGGTCACCTCATCCTGGCGAAAAAGTTTTTGGGAATAGGCTCGGATGATCAAACCGGCGGAACCATCGAGTCGGCGGTGGATGCCTACATAATCGTCATTCAGGCCGGCGCCATCGCGGCGGTGCTCTTACTATATTGGAACAAAATTGTTATGGTGTTTCTGGGAATCCGGGGCAAAAGCCGGGATGGGCTTATGTTGGGACGAAACCTGCTTGTGGCTTTTCTCCCCGCCGTGGTGATTGGCCTGACTATCGAAGATCTGATCGACAAATATTTATTCAATCATTGGCCCGTCCTGGTTGCGCTGGTCGCAGGAGCGGCGCTTATGCTGGCGATCGAGTCTTGGCGCGCGCGCCGCCAATCCTCCGGTTATGGAGACCCGGAAACCGACTTGCACGAACTGACAATCCGGCAATCACTGCTTATCGGTCTGTTGCAGTGCGTTGCCATGTGGCCGGGCACGAGCCGCTCCATGATGGTCATTGTGGGCGGATACATTGCGGGATTAAGCCCTCGGAGAGCCGCCGAGTTCAGTTTTCTCCTGGGTTTACCCACGCTGGGTGGGGCGGCTTTTTACAAGGGTTTAAAATACGGACCCGAAATCATGGCGGATTTGGGATGGGCGCCCATGACGTTGGGGTTCGTTGTGGCGGCAGCATCTGCAGCAATATCGGTCAAGTGGCTGGTAGGCTACCTGGGCCGGCACGGTCTTGCGCTCTTCGCCTGGTACCGGATCGCGTTGGCCGTATTGATGGGGTTGCTGATTTTTTGAGCAAAATCAGGTCTTGTGAGAGCAAGAGACCCAAAGACCTGGAAATTGATTTGCTTGACGAATGCCGATCATCGAAGTAGTAAAAATCATTCACGTATAGTGAAACCCTTTCCATCCTGCCAAAATAATTTGAAATATGGCTACTCCTAAACGCAAACATTCCAAGCAAAGAAGCCGAAAACGGCGCGGCGCCAACCAATTCAAGGCTCCGCAGCTTTCGAGGGATCCCGTCGACGGCACCCGTTTCCGGCCCCATAGGGTTAATCCCGCAAACGGCATGTATCGAGGCCGCCAGGTTATCGATCTGGAAGTCTGACCAATTTCAACATCCCTCGGGCTTCTTTGTTGCAAATAACATGGGTAACGGCAATGCGAATGGTTTAATAGCGGTTGACGCTATGGGCGGCGACATGGGTCCCGTCGAGGTTGTGCAAGCCGTTGCAATGGCTTTAAAACAATTACCGGACCTTGAGGGAATTACACTTCTTGGCCCGGAGGAAGAATTGTATCCCTTGTTGCGAGATGCCGGCTTGTCGAATGAACCGCGATTGCAAATATTTAATGCATCCGAAGTAATCGGCATGGACGAGAAGCCGGTACAGAGTCTCAAGCAGAAAAGAGATTCTTCCCTGGTGCGAGCCATCGAACTTGTAAAGGACAGGAAATGCTCTGCCGCCGTCAGTTGCGGCAACACCGGTAGTCTAATGGCTTGCGGGACTCTTAAACTGCGCCTCATGCCTGGATTGGAACGACCGGCTCTGGCTATATTGGTGCCCAACAAAAACAATCATTTCGTCCTCATCGACGCCGGGGCCAATCCGGGCGCCAAACCCGAGCACCTGGTGCACAACGCCATCCTTGGAAGCCACTACGCACGGATAGTGCTGGAAGACCCACGGCCGCGCGTCGGGCTTTTGAGCATCGGCACCGAAGAAACAAAGGGGTTGGACCACACGCTGGATACCCACAAAATGTTGAAAAAAATCGACTCCATTATCAATTATACCGGACTTATAGAGGGTTTCGATGTTTTCAACAACCAGGTTGAAGTCGCCGTCTGCGACGGCCATGTCGGGAATATCCTTCTAAAGTCCTGGGAGGGCCTGGTGGAAATGCTGAAAAACTTCATACAGGATGAAATCAAGAAAAACCCCATTCGTCGCACCGGCGTCTTTCTATCCAGGGGAGTTATCAAATCCTTGAAACGCAAATACAATCCCGACCTGCTGGCCGGCGCACCCCTGTTGGGGCTCCAGGGAAACGTCCTTAAAACCCACGGGTCGTGCAACTGCCAAGCTTTTATGAGCGCCATTCGCATCGCAAGCGAAATTATTGCTCACGACATGAACGAACATGCCAGCGCCGATATTGAAAAAGCCAATCAAATTCTCCAGTCTAAAGAGGCAAAGACTGTCTATTCGATTTGATCATCCGATGTCGGCTCGTGCGGAAATTGCCGGCATGGGCCTTGACATATCAACTGATTCCCTCCTTTTTAAAATGTTCTCTCATTTACAAAAATGAATCCTCTAAACAACGGTACAGGACCATCGGTTATCATTTCCGGCATAGGCTGCTATGTACCGTCGCGAATCCTCACTAATGACGATTTAACACGTATGGTGGATACTTCGGACGAATGGATTCGGACCCGGACCGGAATCCGCGAGCGCCGCATCGCAGATGAAAATGAACATACCTCGGATATGGGGGTTAAGGCAGCCCGCAAAGCCATTGATAAAGCCGGGTTGCAGCCCGGCGATATAGATCTCGTCATCGTTGCCACCATTACCCCGGACATGCCTTTCCCGGCCACCGCCTGTCTCATTCAAGACAAGCTCGGCCTTCGCAAGGTGCCATGCTTTGATGTCGAGGCTGCCTGCTCCGGTTTCCTATACATCATGGACATAGCCAGCCATATGCTAAGATCGGGAAATTACCGCCATGCCTTGGTCATAGGCGCCGAAAAGCTATCGAGTATAACTGATTGGAACGACCGGGACACCTGCGTGCTTTTTGGTGACGGGGCCGGAGCGGTCGTCCTAAGTTGTTCAGAAACGCCCGATGTTGGAGTGCTGGGCACGCTTTTGGGCGCCAGCGGCACCGAATCGGAAATGCTCTACATGCCCGGCGGCGGCAGCGCCTGTCCGTCTACACTTGATTCGGTCAACGACAGCCAGCACTATTTGAAAATGGCAGGCAAGGAAGTATTTAAAAACGCGGTTCGGGTAATGGAACAATCGGCCATAGAAATACTCAACAGATATAGCATCAAGCCCGAATCACTCACTTGTGTTATATCGCACCAGGCCAATATCCGAATCATCGAATCGCTCTCGAACCGACTCAAAATACCCATGGAGAAGTTACCGATGAATCTCGATCGCTACGGCAATACCTCGGCTGCCTCGATACCTTTGGTTCTGGAGGAAGTTTACCAGAACGGGGGCATCAAGACCGGAAATTACGTACTGATGATTGCTTTCGGTGCCGGTATGACCTGGGCCTCCACTTTGATCAAATGGCATTAAATACTCTGGGAAAATTTCTTCTTTGCGGTCTTCTTTGCGGATTCATCTTCAGCTCGGAACTGCAAGGCGGTTTGAATCCTTTTGCGAGCAAGCAGAAAAAGGAGAGAATGCCAATTGAGGAGCAAGATGCCCATGCCGCGCAAATCATGGCCAAAGCCCAAGCAGCCCAGGACAAACATAGAAATCGAAGCGCCAAGCGTCTTTACAAAAAAATCTGGAAAAAGTATCCGGAATCCGCACAGGCTCCAATCGCATTGTTGAGAACAGGAAATATTTTAGCAGACATAGGCAGTTGGAAAAAATCCTACCCGATTTACCAAAAAATCATAGATAAGTATCCCAACTACCCGAAATTCAACGAAGTCGTCCAAAAACAATATAATATAGCAACCGTCCTGAAGGATGGATCAGGTCGGCGATTCCTTTATATTTTCAAGATCAAAAACTACCAGGGAGCGATAGGAGGCTTTGAGCTGGTGGTGCGCAACGCCCCTTACCACGAATTGGCTCCACAGGCTTTAATGAACGTGGCCCTGATGCATGAGGAAAAGAAACACAAGAGCCAGGCCGCCTATGCTTTGGACCGCCTGATAGATAACTATCCCAACGATGAACTGGCCCCTGACTCCTATCTCAAACTAGCCGAAATATTCAGCTCCGAGGTAAAAGGCCCCGCATACGACCAGGGCCCCACCCGCGAAGCAATCAATTACTACAAGGACTTTTTGATTCTCTTTCCCGACAGCCCCGATGTCGGTGCTGGGGAACAAGGGCTCGAAAAAATGAACGAAGTTTTTGCCAAGAGCAAACTGCAAAGGGGCTACTTTTACTATAAATATCGTAAAAATTACCGAGCCGCCAATGTATTTCTCAACGAGGCAATAACCGTTTCTCCTGGTTCTTCCTCCGCACGGAAAGCCCGCGAATACTTGGACAAGATAGAGAGTCTTCCCCAGAAGGAGGAGAAGGAGGTAGCTGTAAAAAGCAAACGCCGACTACTGCCAGTATTCAAGCCCAAGAAAAAACTGGAAAGACCGACGATACAGACCGAGTTGCTCACAAAAGAACATTCGAAAGAAAATTCCGGCGAAGAGGAGAAGAACGATTGAGGCCGGGCATTGAAGGCAGGGCGGTGATTTTGTCCGCTGTTGCCCCGTTGGAAAATTTCCGGAAGGGGACGTTGACCCTTCTCGCCACCCTGGTTCTAATTGCTATTATATTTCTCCAGATTGGATGCGCCCACTATAAATTGGGCAGACCCGGAACCCTTCCCTTCAGCAGCCTCTATATTGCTCCCGCGACCAGCGAAACGCCAGCTGCACAGGCCCAGGCTTTGCTCAGCCGCAACCTTATCGAGGCTTTTATTCGAGATGGCTCAGTACAGGTGTTTGGTCCGCAAGAGGCAGAAGCCACCCTGCGAGTCGTCCTCGTCGCTTATGAACGCAAAGTTTCAGCCGCACAGGCTGATGATACCGCCTTGGGCCGCTCCTTTGAAATTACCCTGAAAGCAGAAGCTACGCTGTTGAACAATCGCAGCGGAGAGGTTTACTTCAGCAAAAGAACATTTGAAGCTTCCGAACAAGTATTCGTCGGAAGCAGCCTGCCTCAATCAGAATACCAGGCCATGCCAACGCTTGCCCGCAGACTAGCAAACGAAATAAAAAACGGGATCGTCAACGTGTGGCAATAACACCAGTCTATGTAATTACTGTCAGTTTTTCCAATCGACCATCCGCTTTACCCATTTCTTTATCCTTCTTACATTGTTTTTCTTATGACTGGACGCGAAATCATCCTGGCTCCCTCCCTCCTGGCTGCCGACCACGCAAATCTTTCCGCCGCCGCCGGCCTCGTTGCCGATGCCGGTTTGAAATGGGCCCACCTCGATATCATGGACGGGCACTTTGTGCCCAACCTGACCTTCGGACCTGGAATCGTGGCCGGCTTGCGCAAAAAATCCCCGCTCTTTTTTGACACTCACCTCATGCTGGAAGAACCGCACCGCTACGTTGATGCCTTCGCCGAAGCCGGTGCAGGACTCATCAGCATCCACGTCGAACCTGATTATCCAGTTGCCGAGACTCTCGATAAAATTCGGAACCTCGGCTGCATGAACGGTATCGTTCTCAATCCCGATACCCCCGCCAAAGCGGTATTACCCTACTTGGAGCAAGTGGACCTAGTACTTGTGATGACTGTGCAGCCCGGCTTTGGCGGTCAAACCTTTCGTTCCGATATGTTGCCGAAGATAGCCGATATTCATGGCATGCGCCAGGAACGCCGACTAGACTTCAGGCTGGAAGTGGACGGGGGGATCGATCTGGAAAGTGCCCGTCTTTGCTGTGAACAAGGCTGTGACACAATAGTGGCCGGAACTGCTTTTTTTGAGGCGAAGGACCGCAATGCTTTCGCCCTAGATATCAAAGGACTGGGTCTGTTGCCCAAATCAGGATAAGTCCCGCAATTGCGGGACCACCCCGGTTTGGGCAACAGAACCGACTACCCTGACTTTTACACTTATCATTGGGGTATCCTAACCGATAACAAAATGGGCTTGCCCGGAATAAAAATAACTCCATGATGAAACTACGACTGAAAGGGGACGGGTTTTGGAAATAAGGGTTGGGGAACTAAATGGATCAGCAAAAACTTCTTACGACCACTCGCATTTATTTGTCGAACCTCATAATGGAGGCCGAGCTACGTCCCGGATATGTGGTTCTAAAGAATATTCCCAACAAGACCTACCTGACCGTTGATCAGGATCAATGGAATATCCTGCAGCGATTTAGAAAAGGGAATACCGCCGCCGAGGTGCTTCCGCAATTGATAATCGATCGGAAATGCCCGCCATTACGCGAATTTTACGAACTGATCCTGAAGGCGTTGCACACCAGTATCCTGGTGGAAAAGGATTGGCATCCAGAACCGGTCAAAGCCATCGACTGGAAGTTGTATATAAACTACCGCTTTACCCAGATAATTGGAACCGGTTTCATTATCTTCGGATTCTTCTCACTGTTTAAAGACGGGGTACAGATACCCACACATTTCTGGGAAATATCACTGGGCTATTTACTTACCGGACTAGGGCTTAGCCTCGGTTACTTTCTGGCCGGCTGTACCATGCGCGGGTACAACTGCGAGGTTTACCACCCTCAACTGCATTGGAGGACCCTCGTGCCACACTTCCGCGTTGATATTCAGGATGCCAGAATGGGGGGTCGATTTTGCGAGGTAAGTGTGGCGTTGATGCGCATGGCGCCGGTCTTCCTCATTACCGGTTTATGGGTGATTGTATACTTGACACTGGTGCCCATACCCATTAACTAGTTCGTATGGAATCATCTTTGCTGCTCTTGGGATCGCGCTCGGCCACCTTGTCCAGCTCGGCCATAGCCCGTTTGCCGAACAGGCGGACCATGATCTCGCGGTCGGTTTTCTCGCCGATGTTCCGGGGCAGCTTTCGCTTCTTAGGAGTCTGAGCCATGAAGGACATTAACCTCATTTCGTTGTTTGACAGGTTTGGATCGGACGAGAAGTGCAGAGAGCTGTTGGAGTCCATCCGCTGGCCGCATGGCGTGGCGTGCGTGCGCTGCGGCGACATGGCAATCGATGAACTCCAGCGCCGGAGCCAGTGGGAGTGCCGGGGCTGCGGCTACCAGTTCAGCGTGACCTCGGGCACGATCATGCACGACACCCACCTGCCGCTCCGCAAGTGGTTCGTCGCCATCTACCTCATGTGCGATTCCCGTAAGGGCGTCAGCGCCAATCAGCTCAAGCGGCAACTGAACGTCGCCTACAAGACTGCCTGGTATCTGTGCCACCGCATCCGCGAAGCGATGGGCAACGACCCGCTCTGCGGACCCACGTTGGTCGGCGTGGTCGAAGTGGACGAGACGATGGTCGGCGGCAAGCGCACGGGCGAGAACTGGCGCGACAACAAGCACTGGGTGGCCGGTGCCATCGAGCGCGGGGGCCGCGTCCGCATTGAGCGCATCCCCAACGTGAAGCGCGATACCCTCCACGCCTTCATTGAGCGCACCGTGAGGGATGAGGCTGAAGCGATCTACACCGACGACCTCCGGTCCTACATCGGTATCGGAGACCACGACACGCGCCACGAGACCGTCAACCACTCCGCCGAGGAGTGGGGTCATAGGGGGATGTCCACACAAACAGCATCGAAGGCGTGTGGAGCCTCTTCAAGCGCTCTCTCGTCGGCACCTTCCACAAAATGAGCGTCAAGCATATGGACCGCTACTTGGAAGAGCTGGAATGGCGGTTCAACAACCGCGACAACCCGTACATCTTCCGCGACACCCTGGCCCGGATCGTGAACACCGACCCGCTCACCTACCGCGAGCTGGTTGCATGACAGCGTAGCAGAACTGGAGTTCCCTCTTTTCGTGCTCAACGCTGATGATCTCTATCGTAGCCCAGTTACCGTGACCGTTTTGGAACACAGCCTTTTGTCCCTCCCCGATCACTAATCTATCGGCCTTATTGTAACTGCTCGGATCTTTGATTTCGTCGTCTGTCACTAGTGCCATATGGCCGCGCTCACCGACTTTTCTTAGGTGGACCGTGTCATGGTTACGCGCGCTCCAGTGGATCACGAACTTGTGCTTACCTTCACCAAAGCGGTACTTCCCGTCGTTGTTTGAATACTCTAATGTGACCGTCCCGCTATAATCGGGAGATACGTATTGTTCGGATGAGGATGTGGGCGGTGAGGCGTCCTCTTGGACCTTACCTTGGGTCTCATGCTTTGGGGGTGACGTGACTTTGCGGGCGGCCCATCTAAATATCTCGGGACTGTAGAGCACCCCAATGCCACCAAACGCCGCGATGGCTACACCTGCCCACAGAATATCGCCCGGTACCGCAAATCGTTCTACGATGAATAACGTGACTGCGCCAATAACCACTTCCATCAGTACAGCCGCCCCGATCTTCCGCATCCCACCACGTTAGCCACGGGGCGATCCGGTGTCAAGTATACAATCATCGGTTTATGCTCTTACTGGTATCCGAATTTGGAATTCGTTATGGTACTGGGGATATTCTGGCTGACCTCTCCCTTCGGTGGAAGCCCGACCGCCGAACTGGTGGCATCATTATACCGGCTGGTTCAACTTTCCACAGTACATGATTTTCTCTTTGTGCAAAACAGGTTATTTTGGTCGGTTCTGAATGCCAAAATCAAATTTACCGATAAAAAGTATCTTCTCGTTTACAGTTTTTACGTCATAGGCTGGGCATTCCTCGTTTTCTACCTCAGTTGCCGCATCCTTGATATAAACTCAGTGCAATTGCTCACGGACATTTTATACGGGGACACATTCCAACCCGCCCGCCTGGCCGTCCTGCTCACCCTCGGCCTGCTTGTTCTCGGGTCCGGTTTCCTTGGTATGTGGATTTTGATCAAAAACCTGGTACGAATCGCCCACAATGTCCGATTCAATAAAAGAATCGAGCTCTCCCTCGTGAATCCGAAAAACATAACCGAGGCCTCCATCGCCAAGTTGCTTGGCACCAGCATCCTGTTTCGGGGATCCGAACCGGAATTATTAAAACAGATTGCCTCCGTCACAAAGTGCGTGGAATACAAGGCTCAGAGTTATGTCGTAACCGAGGGAGAATTCGGCGATTCCATTTACATTATTTTTTCCGGAAAAGTAGAAGTGGTAAAGGAGCTGCCTTCCGGCAGGCCCGTCAAGTTGGCCGAGCTTACAGCAGGTGAGGCCTTTGGTGAAACGGCCTTGCTTGACAAAGTACCGCGCACGCGATCGGTGAGGACACTTCAGGACACAATCTTTTTAAGGCTTGGGAAAGAAGATTTTCAAAAACTTGTCGTGAAAAACCTGGGCGCCGACAAGATCAAGGAAATGCTGCAGAAAACGGCCTTTCTCGAGCGTCTTCCGCTTTGCAAAAACTGGCATCCCCAGGCGCTTCAGAGATTCTCCGCTTTGTCCGTACTAATCAATATTGCGCCTAACCAGAAAATTATACAAAGAGAGCGGGACAGCCAGTTTTTTTATATCATCTACGAGGGTAGCTTCGATGTCATTATAGGCAGAAAAAAAATAGCAACACTCCGCACGGGAGAATTTTTAGGAGAAATCGGTCTGCTCAGAAACACTGTATCCACGGCTGACGTGATTGCCACGGAGAAGAGCATATGCTTGAGCCTGCATAAGCAGGAATTTATAAATTTCCTCGGGCGCGACTTTTTTATCGGTCTTCAATTCGAGCGCATCGGATCAAAACGGCTCGGCAAACCCATCTTCCCAATGCCGAATGCCTTTGATATGACCGGTGCGATATAGCCTGAATATTTAATCAACAGCTCCTCCGGGCGCTCGTCAAATGCGCCGAAATGCTGAATCGCCGGTCAAGCCATCTCTGTAATTAGCTCTATTCCGGTACTCAGGCCGTTATCAGGATTTATGTCGATCAGGCAACCCGACAGGCGCACATCAGCTTCGGCAACTGGAAAGCGGCGTGGCATTCCGTCGAGGAAACGGGCTACAACGGGTTGCACCTGGCGCCCCAGGACAGAGGCATATGGTCCGGTCATGCCGGCATCGGTCAGGTAAGCCGTCCCGCGCGGCAATATGGTGGCGTCGGCGGTGGGAATATGCGTGTGGGTGCCGATGACGGCGGCGGCCCGCCCGTCCAGATACCATCCCATGGCCACTTTCTCTGAGGTGGCCTCGGCATGGATTTCCACGAGGATTGCGTCCGTCTTTTCCTTCAATTCTTCGAGAAAGCGGTCGGCGGTGTGAAAGGGGCAATTAGCCTTTGTCCGCATAAATTGATGCCCGAGGACGGTGAATATGCCCAGCCGAAACCCCCCGCACTCTATCACAATGGAAGTGCGCCCAGAACAGGCCTCAGGGAGGTTTGCCGGTCGGCAGACATGTTCGAGGTCGTCGATCTCCTCTTCAAATCCCCGTTGATCCCAGACGTGATCCCCAAGGGTGATGGCATCAATTCCGGCATCGGCCAGGTCGCGGGCGATAGTGCCTGTGATGCCGGAGCCCCCGGCGGAGTTTTCACCGTTGGCGATTACAAATTCGATGCCCAGCTTGCTTCGCAAGGCCGGCACGAATCTGCTGACCAGGGCACGGCCGGGGCTACCCACAATATCTCCGATAAATAAAATTTTTGGCATATCGTATTAGGAAAATTAGGATGTCATACGATGTCAGACTAGACATAAAAAATTTTTCTGCAATAAAGGAGTGGACAAATGAAGAAATAATAGTAAATTCAGATACTGAATGAAAGCGACACCCTATAGGAATTCGGCTTTTAAAAACGTCTTGAGCATGACTCAGGCGGTAGTCGTTATTGGTGTCGTAGTAGCTATAGTAGCTGCATGATGGGCGCGGGCCTTTATCTTTTTCCAGCCCAATTCTCCCGCGCCCTTTCAAATTACAGGAATGGATTCCTATGCCCTTGTATTTTTTATTAATTTATATATTAACCTGAATCAAACCCGAACGAATTAATAGCTATGAAAACTGAAAAAGTCATCTCCTTCCCCCAAGATGAAACCGGACCGGAAATGAATGGCGCCGACATCCTTGTCCGTTGCCTGGAAAGAGAGGGGGTAGATGTAGTATTCGCTTATCCCGGGGGCGCTTCCATGGAGATGCATCAGTCCCTTGTGAGGCGCGAAAAGCACATCCGCACCATCCTGCCACGTTTTGAGCAAGGCGGTGGGTTCATGGCCCAAGGCTATGCCCGCACCACTGGTCGTGCATCCGTGTGCATGGCCACAAGCGGCCCCGGCGCCACAAACCTGATTACCTGCATCGCCGACGCCATTATGGACAGTATTCCGCTTATAGCTATCACCGGCCAGGTCCATCAGTGGAACATCGGAAAGACTGCTTTCCAGGAGACGGATTTCTTCGGCATGACCCTGCCCATCGTAAAGCACAGTTACCTTGTGTTGAATCCTGAGGACATACCTGGAGTCATCAAGGAGGCATTTCATATTGCCCAGACCGGTCGTCCCGGTCCGGTCGTCATTGATATACCCAAGGACGTCCAGCAGAAGGTGATCAAACCCGTTTTCCCCGCCCAGGTGAACATACCGGGGTATCCTCCTAGCCCGGAAGCATCAGACGAAGAACTAGAGACGATTATCGACCTTGTCGAGCAGTGCCGGCGTCCCGTCTTATATACTGGAGGGGGCATTATTTCTGGCAACGCCCACGCGGAACTCCTAGCTTTCGCGGAGGCTACCGGCATACCTGTATCCACAACACTCATGGGCCTGGGCGCCTTCCCCGAATCACACCCACAGAGCTTGCGCTGGTTTGGAATGCACGGGTGCGTGGCAGGCAATTGGGCGGTTTGCGAGAGCGACCTGCTGATTGCAATGGGCGTGCGGTTTGACGACCGCGTCACAGGCGCCCCACGAGCAAATTCGCTCCAGATGCGAAAATCGTCCACGTGGATATCGACCGAAGCGAGCACAATAAGAACAAGGTGGTGGATTATCCCATCCAATCAGATATCAAGTATGCTTTAAAACGATTGTGCGAGTTGATTGACCAGAGAAAGTTTAAGAAACCCGACCTGACCGCCTGGTATGCCACTACAGCCAAATGGCAGAAGAAATATCCGTTTTCTTACGAGGATAACAAACACATCCTTGCCCAGGAGGCCGTCCAGGTGCTCTATGAAGAGACAAAGGGTGACGCCATCATCACCACCGGGGTCGGGCAGCACCAGATGTGGGCCGCTCAATTTTACAAGTTTCACCAACCCCGCAGCTATATCAGCTCTCTCGGCCTCGGGACAATGGGTTTTGGTCTGCCTGCGGCCATTGGCGCCAAGGTAGCTTTCCCGGAGCGAATGGTCATAGATGTCGATGGAGACGGATCCTTCATCATGAATATCCAGGAACTTGCCACAGCCGTCGTCGAAAAGATACCAGTCAAGGTACTGGTCCTCAACAATCAGCATCTTGGCATGGTGGTGCAGTGGGAGGACCTGTTGTATGAAAGCTGCCGGGGCCAAACTATCCTGGGCGACCCGAAAAATATCGGCAGCCCGGATAATTTAGGCGGTATCTATCCCGATTTCATCAAGATTTCCGAGGGGTTTGGCGTGAAGGCCCGGCGGATCGTTCGTAAGGAAGATCTGCGAGAGGGTATCCGCGAGATGCTCGATCACGACGGTCCATACGTCCTCGACGTCATAGTGCCCTACACCGAACACGTCTTGCCCATGATACAGCAAGGCAAGTCGGCCAAGGAAATATTGATTAAGACCGGGCCGTCTTAGCAGGTTGCTGAGAAACTCGGATAAACCGTGATTGTGGCATCCCGAGGCGTTATTATCAGTAACGCTCAGGCACGTAAGTCTGATCAGTTCGGGGCGGACGTATATAACTGGATTTATCCTGCCTGGGCGGCAACTTTATCGGTTTTGGAGTCAAGTCCTCATATGGTATCATGCTGAGAAGATGGCTGATGCAGTTCAGGCGGGCGCGTTTTTTGCTGTCGGCTTCAACCACATACCACGGCGCCTGTTTGATATCGGTGTAGGCAAACATATCATCCTTAGCCTTGGAATACTCGACCCATTTTGTGCGCGACTCGAGGTCCATGGGACTGAGTTTCCAGCGCTTTGTGCGGTCGTGGATGCGACCTTGGAAGCGCGATTCCTGCACATCGTCGCTGACCGAGAACCAGTATTTGAACAGAGTGATACCTGAGCGAATGAGCATACGCTCAAATTCCGGGCAGGTGCGCAAAAATTCCTGGAGTTCCTTCTCGTTGCAAAACCCCATGACCCGCTCGACGCCAGCACGGTTATACCAGCTTCGGTCAAAGAGGACCATCTCTCCAGCCGCCGGAAAATATGGCACGTAACGTTGAAAATACCATTGGGTTTTCTCGCGTTCGGTTGGTTGAGACAAGGCCACCACGCGGCAAACGCGCGGGTTGAGGGATTGGGTGATGCGCTTGATGACGCCTCCCTTGCCTGCAGCGTCGCGTCCCTCAAAGAGAATCACGATTTTCAAACCTTTGTGCTTGATCCATTCCTGCAGCTTTATGAGTTCAATTTGGAGTCGCGCCAGCTCCTCTTCATAATCTTTGTTTTTTAATTTTTTCTCTGATTTTTCATTCACTTTAGGCGGATGGTTTTTGCCGTCCCCGGAAATTGTCGCGGTTTTGTTATGATGATGTTTTGACTTTATATGATGATTCGCTTTTTTATGTTTCATAATTATTTCCCCATGTTTAATTGCCGTGTTCCGAAAAATTTTACTCTTCTGAAATTTACATTTCTGAATTACATTCTATGTCCGCCCTGAACTCAGGGACCGGGAATCCTACTGAATAAGCGCAAGTTGGCAAGTCTTTTTCTGCGTATGGATAGCGGTACTGATAGTAGCCGGACTTCTTGAATAGAAACCATCCACGACAAATGGGAGATGGAAAATTTATTACGGTTGATTGGAGCCGAGGCTATTCTTTTTTCTTGAGCAATTCCCTGCGGGCTTTAAGGCCATAGTTGTAGTGAAAGAGCGCTTGGAAGAATTAGAGTCATTTACTCTCAAGTTACGTGAGGGTCGGGATCTGTTGAGTGCGGATGTCGAACTGGCTGCGCATGCCTTGGCCTCGGCTGAGGTGGAACTCGAGTATAAGAAGGCTTTTCTTGTCGCTCTGATGGAAAAAGGAGAATCGGTTGCCGAAGTAGTGGCCTTTGCCTCGACTTTTCGAGACCTTGCCCGTAAGCCCGGCCTGGAGGATTTTGCCGAAAGGGCTATTGATGTAGTAGGCACCGGCGGAGACAAATCGGGCAGTTTTAATATTTCAACTACGGCAGCCTTTATCTTGGCTGCGGCGGGAGTTCCGGTGTTCAAGCACGGCAACCGCTCCATTACTTCCAAATGCGGGAGCGCCGACCTATTGGCTGCCCTGGGATTCGACATCGAGGCCGGACCCGAAAAATTGCGCCACTCCCTGGAAACCCTGAATTTTTGTTTTTTTTTCGCGCCGGCCTGGCATCCCGCCTTTAAGGAAATAATGCCCGTGCGCAAGGAACTGGCCGCTGATGGCAAGCGCACTGTTTTCAATATTCTCGGTCCGCTCATCAATCCCGGACGTCCTGCTTTCCAACTGATGGGCGTCTTCGGCGAAAATTGGGTAGAGCCCCTGGCCGCCTCGCTGGATGCCCTTGGCCTGAAGAGGGGACTCGTGGTCCATGGCGGCCTGCCCGGGAGTCAGGGTATGGATGAGTTAACCTGTGCGGGAGAAAATCGTGTGGCCGGCTTCGGCGACCTGCAGGAAGTGAACGGCCTTTGGAATCCTGAAGATTTCGGCCTGAACCGCTGTTCTGCCGAAGACCTCGCCGGCGGCGGGGTGGAATTAAACCTTACGATCCTAGACGATATCCTGGAGGGCAGGGGACGCCGCGGCCTGGTTGACACCATCCTTTTAAATGCAGGAGCGGCTCTATGGGCGGCGAATCAGACAACGGACACCGGTGAGGGAGTAGGCCGGGCCAGGAATCTTCTGCTAGGTGGCGCGGTCAAAGATTGGTTGCGCAAGGCCCGCGAGCTCTACTCTTCCTGAAGCGGGTAAAAGTTCTGAGTGGGTAGTTCACGCCAAGACCTACCCGAACTCAATTTGGTTTCAATTGGCTTGGACCCTCCTTGCCGGCGACCCGGTGGTAGGTGCCTGTCAACTTATCTCTCTCGTACTTGGTGAATCCCGCCCGTTCGATATTTTTGCTCTCCAGTTTTTTGGCCGTTTGGCCGGGAGTGTATTTGACTCCCAGGTTGGGCGGTTGATAAACGTGGCGCACCGGCTCTCCGGTAACCGGGTGTTTCGTCAGGTGCGAATCGGTCATGTGTTGATCGACCTCGAAAATTTCCCCCTCCGAGCCATCTTTATTGATCACCTGATATACATAGATCGGCATTTTTACCTTAGTGGACTTGCATTATGACGATTAATAGTTTGCGGTTTCAGATAATCAACCGGAAATTGCGAGTTGTCTCCTGCAGTCTATTCTTGCCCATGGGGTTATTATGACAGGAAATTCAATTAAATTAAACCCGTTGCCTCAGTCCGCGAGGGGCTGGGTGGAGTTCTTACTCAAACTGATTATAGTTGCCTTCCTGTATTGCGTAATCGCCGGGTTGGGCCTGGACATGGTGTTGCGGCAGGAAAACGCGCCCCTGATCTGGCCGCCTGCTGGTGTTGGCATGGCCATTGTCTATTTGTATGGCTTACGGTATTTGCCCGCCATAGCAGTGGCTGCCTTCATGGTGGAATTCATGCAGGAGAGCATTTGGATTCATTCTCTTTGCGTCGCCTTAGCATATTCAATGAGTATCGCCGCCGTCACCATGATCCTGAAAAATGGCGCCAAGATGGACAGTGCCTTGGAGCGGGTACTGGACGTTGGGACATTTTTGGTGGTGGCGGTCATGTTCGGCAGCATGATCAGTTCTACCCTTACCACCCTTTCCCTTTGTGCCAATAATTCCGAGTTGTGGTCCGAATTTCAGCGCATATGGACTGTACGCTGGTTCGGCGACGGGTTAGGCATCGCCGTGTTCGGGTCCGCGATCCTCGTCTGGTTTTCACCTTCGCGCATCAATTGGAACAACCGGCAGGCCGCAGAGGTTTTTATTTGGTTGAGTGCCATCATTTTCCTCTCTCTGGTGACCTTCAGGAATTGGGCGCCCGCGGACACTTTGCGCTACCCCCTCGAATTCGCCATATTCCCCATACTCGCGTGGGCCGGCCTCCGATTCGGCCAGCGTGGCGCCACTGTCGGTATACTCATCATTGCAATCATGGCCCTTTGGGAATTGCGAGATGTCATCGGTCCCGAAGCGATCAGGATTCACTCACAACCGCCACTCTACCTTTGGGTCTTTATCGGTGTGCTCACTTTCACCGGCCTTTTCATGGCAAGCATCCTTTCCGAGTTTAAAAACCGCGAAGCAATCATACTGGGCAACGAACGACGCCTGCAAGGCTTCCTGGATGCCTTACCCGATACAGCCTTTGTAATTACCGCAAGCGGCCGCTACGTCGAGGTTTTTGCCTCTCGGGAAAGCTACTTTTATAACCGGGTAGATGAATATCGTGGTCGCAGTTTTCACGAGGTTTGGTCCAAGGAAACGGCCGTCAGTTTTCTTGAAATCGTCAATAAAACTATTCTCTTCGGCAAGTTGAATGTCTTTCAATACCACTTGCTGCTGGATGGCCGAAAACGATGGTTTGAAGGCCGGTTGGCCCCATTCAAACTCGACAAAGGCGAAGAACCCAAGGTTATCTGGATGGCCTATGACATTACCAAGCGCAGATTCACAGAGCGCGCTCTCAAACTGGCAAAGATGGCGGCGGACAAGGCCAACACCGCCAAGGGTGAATTCCTGGCCATGATGAGCCATGAAATTCGCACTCCCATGAACGCCATTATCGGCTTTTCAGATCTGCTCGATCAGTCCGACATGCAGAGCGACCAACGCGAATACGTTAAAATCATCAAGCGCAGCGGCAATGCTCTGCTCGAACTTATCAACAACGTTCTCGATTATTCCAAAATAGAATCCCGAGGCGTCGAAATCCAGGTAATGCCATTCAATCTCGAAAATACCGTTATTGAGGCACTCGAACTCATCCTCGTCAAAGCGCGTGAAAAAGAAATCGGTCTCAATTTCAATATAGACGACAATTCTGGGGGAGAATTCCTTGGCGATTCCTACCGTATTCGCCAGATTATCATCAACCTGGTTAACAACGCCGTTAAGTTCACAGATCGAGGAAAAGTTGGAGTTGCAATCAAAACCAAGTCACTTGAGAGCGACAAATGGGAAATCCATTTCGCTATTCAGGATACCGGCATCGGCATCTCTCCAGAAGAAGCCGCCCTCCTTTTCAAGCCCTTCTCGCAGGTCGATTCCACCACCACCCGCAAATACGGCGGCACGGGCCTTGGATTGGTCATATGCCAACGCCTGACAGAGAAAATGGGCGGTAAAATCTGGATGGAAAGCGAGCCCGGCCAAGGTTCCACCTTTCACTTTACCGTTAAAGTCCGCGTACCCGGCAAGTCAGGCTTCTCTGTTGCCGTCACAATGGATGAAAAGCTCGAGAAAAGTTTCGCCAAGGAACACCCACTGGAAATTCTTGTTGCTGAGGATGATGCCGTAAGTCGACACCTCATCAAGGATTTGTTGGGGCAACTTGGTTATAATCCCTTCCTTGCCGAAGACGGACGGATAGCTCTCCAGTTACTGGAAGAAAAAACCCTGGATCTTGTCTTGCTCGATTTGCAGATGCCTGAGGTGGACGGTCTCGAAATCACTCGGAGAATTCGACAAGGTGAGTGCGGGGAGAGAAATAAGGGCCTGCACATCATCGCCCTGACCGCCTTTGCCATGACAGAAGACCGCGATAGATGTCTTGCTGCCGGCATGAACGATTTCCTTCCAAAGCCCATACGAATACCCAAGGTAAAAACCTCCCTGGCCCACGCTTATAATTCCTTGAATAAATCTGAAGAAGAATGAAACTATTGCCCGCAATCGGTTTTAGTTTACTTTAAACCGATTATTTTTATATGGTTTTTTATTAAATCAAAGTTAAAGAAAACCAAATTATAGGAGTTGTTGCCCAAAACAGGATGAGAGCTGTTGCGAGCTCCGTGGATCCCTCAACTGCGGGAGCAAAGGCTGCTCATGCCAGTGAATCCTTTGCAGGCTTTATCGGTTTGGGCGACAGCTCCAGATATATCAAAAATGAAAATGAATAAAGTTATTCTAGCAAGCGTTATTGGTTGCATGGCCTTTGGCACGCTTCAATTGACGGCGCAAGAGCAGGAGCCATACATCGGTTCCGCGGAGTTTGAACGTATAAAGGAACTCGTAGGTTCATGGGAATGTGAGACGGATATGGGGATGGGGCCTCAAGTGATCACAATCAGCTACAGGCTCACATCCGGCGGCAGCGCCATCGTTGAGACCTTTTTTGTTGGCATGCCGCATGAGATGATAACTGTTTATCACGACAATAGCGAAGGTAACTTGACCTTAACCCATTACTGCATGCTTGGCAACCAGCCCAGAATGGTCCTCAAAAGTAATGAAATTAATGAGTTGTCCTTCGCTCTCTCAGAGGATTCCGACATCGACGTGGCGAATGAAACGCATATGCACTCGGTTAAATTCAAGTTCGAGAGCAAGGACGATATGGTCCAAAGTTGGATGAATTACGAAGGCGGCGAAGAATCTAAAGTTATGTCATTCGCCTTCAAAAGAGTACAGTAATCATATTTTTCCAGCTCTCCTGTTTCTACAGGAGTGCGAGTTTTTCTGGAGCCGGGAATCGGATTCGAACCGACGACCTGCGCATTACGAATGCGCCGCTCTACCAACTGAGCTATCCCGGCATGAGCCTGATAATTTTCAGTGTTTCCTATTGGATATCCGGAGCAAGTTAAAAATATAACTGCTTAACCTTACAGGAGCATCCGGACCGCATCTACAATGTTCTGAGTGTGGATGCCGAGTTCCTGCATGACCTGGTCACCGGGCGCGCTCAGGCCGAAGCGGTCTATACCGACTACCTTCCCCTGTAGGCCCACATATCGGCCCCACAGGCCAGTTATTCCAGCCTCGATGGCGACCCGCCGGCTGCAAGCGGATGGCAGCACGCCTTCGCGGTATTCGTCGGGCTGGCGGTCAAATCGTTCCCAGCATGGCAGGGATACGACGCGTATGCCCTCACCCAGTTCGGTTGCCGCGGCCATAGCGTGTTGCAATTCGCTACCGGTCGCCATGATAATTGTTTGCAGTTTACCCGATTCTATTTTGGCGATGTAACCGCCTTTCAGGACACCGTTGCGACGATCTTGCACCGATATATCGTTCAAAGCGGGCAGGTTTTGCCGGGTAAGTATAAGAGCGGTTGGCCCATCAGTTCTTTCCAGGGCGGCGGCATAGGCGCCTGCGGTTTCTTCGGTATCGGCCGGTCGGATAACGTCGAGGTTTGGGATGCACCGCAACGCGCTGACTGTTTCAACGGGCTGGTGGGTAGGGCCGTCTTCGCCGACACCTACCGAGTCGTGCGTGAATATGTGAAATATATTAATCCGTGCTAATGCGGCAAGACGCAGGGATGGGCGCATGTAGTCTGAAAAAACCAGAAAAGTCGCCCCCGAGGCTCGGATCAATCCATTGTAGCCGAACCCGTTGATGATTGCGCCCATGGCGTGTTCGCGGATGCCGAATCGGATGTTGCGGCCGGAAGGATTGTCCCGTGTAAAGTCGTCGCTTGAATTGATATAGTTTTTTGTCGAACCATACAGGTCGGCGCTTCCGCTAATGAGAAGAGGCAAGGCCTCGGCCAGTGCGTTTAGAACATCTCCTCCGGCCACACGGGTGGCTATATTTTTATCGAGTGGAAACTCCGGTATTTTGGCTAGAAGTTCCGCCGCATCGAGAGCCCGGCCGTTGAGTGAACTTTCCAGCAGTGCCGACAATTCAGGGTTTGCTTTTTCCCATGCGGTATAGGTCTTCTCCCATTGCCCATACCGTTCCAAAAGCCCGGCCTTGTGCTCGGCAAAATATGTTTTTACCTCCTTGGATACGTAAAATAGCTCGTCCGGCAGACCGAGGTTGCGGCGGGCTTCGGTAGCAAATTTGTGTCCCGACTCCCCGTGGGCCTTGGCTGTGCCGGCCACTTCTGGAATGCCTCTTCCGATTTCGGTTTTGGCGATGATCAGCTTGGGCTTGCCGTTGTCGGCGCTTTTGGCTGACTCGAAGGCCTCAAGAAATGCGCTCATGTCGTGGCCATCTATTGTCACAACATCATATCCATAAGCCTCATAACGTTTGGCGGTATCTTCGCTCTGGGAGGCGTCGGCCATAGCATCGAGTGTGACGTCGTTTGAATCGTAGATCAAAATTAGATTATCGAGACCGAAGTGAGCGGCAAAAGAAGAAGCCTCTGCGACGATTCCCTCCTGCAGGCAGCCGTCCCCGGCGAGGCAAACGACGTGGTGGTCAATAATTTTATGCTCCGGGGTGTTGAAGTGAGCAGCAGTCATCTTAGCGGCCACTGCCATTCCTACGGCGTTTCCCACACCTTGGCCAAGAGGCCCGGTGGTGGCTTCGACGCCCGGGGTGTCACCGAATTCCGGATGTCCGGGCGTCTTGCTGTGGAGCTGGCGGAAGTTGCGAATTTCCTCAATTGGCAAATCGAATCCGCTCATGTGCAGCCATGCATATAGAAACATGCTGCCATGTCCGGCCGACAGGACAAACCGGTCGCGGTTGATCCAGCGGGGCTTATCAGGATTTATATGCAAGGCGTGACCGAAAAGCACGGCGCCCATTTCCGCCGCTCCCAGGGGAAGCCCTAAGTGCCCGATTTGCGCCGCGTGCACGGCGTCGATGGCGAGGCCACGAGCCTCGTCGGCGGCTTTGCTGAGAATTTCAGTATTCAATGACATATAGCTTTGGTATAAGTAATCATATGACGATGACCAGAGAAACTTTGCCCTAAAAACTCCAAATTCGGGGGATGAAGATTACGCTGACGGTGAAATACAGAAGGTTGAGAGGCAGCCCTATCCGGAAGAAGTCAGCAAACTTGTAGCCGCCAACGCCATAGACATAAGTGTTGGTCTGATAGCCGATTGGCGTGGTAAAACTTGCCGAGGAGGCTATGCAGGCGGCGATTATGAAGGGGCGGGGGTCCACGCCAAGTGATTCGCCCAAACCCAGGGCCAGGGGCGCCATCAGCACTATTGTGGCGTTATTGGAGAGCATCTCGGTGAGGATCGATGTGCACAGATAGAGGCAGCCGAGAAGGACAAATGGTTTGAGTGGATCCGATACCGCGACATCGGCCATGGCAACCATGGCTTGAACCAGGAGTTGGGCCGCACCGGTGGTTTGCATGGCTAGACCCAGGCCCAACATTCCATAAATAAGCATTATGATGCTCCACTCGATTGAGGCATACCCTTCATCCGGTTTAAGGCATCCGGTTGCGAATACCAGGGCGCACCCGGTCAGGGCTGTGGCGACTATCGGCACCGGGGTAAGAGCTGCAATAGCGACTACTCCCGCCAGAATCGCCAGCACCAACGGCATTTTGCGGCGCAGGCTCTTGGCCGGTGTGGCCGGCCGGTCGAGCAGGAGTACGTCGTCGCTTGTGCGCAGCTCTTCTATGGCCTGGTCGGTGCCCATCATAAGAACTGTGTCGCCAAATTTCAGGGTTAACTCGTCGATAGTGTCGCGCAAATTGATACCCTGGCGGTGAATAGCGAGGATGATCATGCGGAAGCGCTGGCGGAAATGGAGATCCCTGATTGTCTTGCCGGTAATCGTCGACCTCGGGCCGATAACCCCTTCGACAATTGAGCCCTCGTGCGCGGCGATTGTTTCCAGTCCCAATCCCGTTTCCATACCGAGGTCGAGGCCCTCCACGCTGCGCGCATGGGCAAAGCCCGAAGGGCGGCAAGCCAGGATAAGCCGATCGCTTTCCTGCAACTTTATTTCTCGTAAGTTGCCCTGCAGAGCGACCTCGTCGCGGATAATTTCCAGGACGCGCACACTGCTCCTTTTCAACAAGTCGGATTCTCCAGCCGAAATACCCACCAAGGATGAACCCTTTTTTACGAAGGCTTCCGTCAGGTATTCCTTACGCTCTTCATCCGAGAGAATGGAGGTCAGGCTTTCGCGGTCGGGCAGCAGACGATTTCCAAATATCAGAAGGTAAACAGCGCCAACCAAAAGAAGAGGCACCCCGATCGAAGCCAGTTCAAACATTGCCAGAGGAGGCTGACCGGCCTTCTCAATGATACTGCTGCCCAGCAAATTCGTGCTTGTACCGACCAAGGTGCAGGTGCCTCCAAAAATCGAGGCGTAGGAAAGGGGGATAAGCAGTTTGGAGGCCGGAATTTTCAGCTGACGTGAAAGGCTTAACACTACCGGCAGAAATACCACCACTACCGGCGTATTGTTCACGAAGGCCGAAATGATCGCCACTCCCAACACAAGTACCAATAAAAACCTTCTGTAGCCAATAGTAGCCAGCTTTCCAAGCATCTCCGCCAGGATTTCAATAGCCCCGCATTTTTCCAGGGCCGCGCTTATTATAAACATGGCGGCAATTGTAATCGGTGCCGGATTGGTCAACACCCCTAACAGCATTGCCGTATCGGGCAAAGTTTGGGCAATGGGCAGTAAACCCGCCACCAGGATGGCCGTGATAGCGAGGATCGCCGTCTGGTCCGTCGGAATTTTTTCTAGCGCAAAGCTGACCACCGTGCAGATCAGCAGCACCAGGACAAATATGATTTCCCAATTCACAAATTAAGGATGACTATTCCCCAGCAACGCTGCGAGACAATAAACCCTAATCCGAGCTTAAATCACAAACTTAAATGGATTGGGTAACAGACCCTTACTTCTTATAGGTGAGCGACAAAACAATCCCCGAACCCACACCTTTAAAAATTGATGCGGCCACCCAACTGACCATGAGAATCATAGGGATAGGCAGATAACTGTATGTCGCTATTTCGACTGACCCCAGGAGCAATCCGATATACAAACCAAAACGCGCGCCTTCGCCAATTACCTTTCCTTCATAGTTGCAAGTGAAAATGTAGGCTGCCACAGCAGCAAAACATATATAGCTCAATAGGATGAATATCATTTTGTGTTCTTCGTGCGGGCGCCACAAATCTGCCGTCTGCTCGTAGATGCACTTTAAGAGAAAACCGTGAACCAAAAATTCATATGCGAATACGAACACAAATACAGCGATCACTGAAATTACATAACGTTTAACATTCATGATTATCTCTTGGTTGGCATTTCTTCATATATAAGTACTGTATTGGCTATAGCCAACTTTTTACAAGACTATTTTCCCAACAAATGATTGGACAAATTAACAAACTTAGAGGAATTAGCTCAAAATAAAAAGGGAATAGGGAGTCAGGATAATTAGGCAACAGACCCAATGTTTATAAAAGGGATTATATGCAGCGAAAAAAAAGCGGTCAAGGGAATGTTCCTTGACCGCTTTAAATGAATGTAGTTTTTATTAAAAATGATAAAAGAACGACACAAGCCCCATGGATTGATATTCCCGATGATTGCTTATCGGAAAGCGGTATCCCACTCCGATCTCAATACTCGATTCACTAAAGGGTTTTAGTTTGAAACCCGTAGTAGCGCTTACCAAACTCAGCCCGGCATCGTGTCCGCCGTGAATCTTTTCTCCGTCCAGCTCGACGATAGTGTTCAGCCAGGGAGTGACAGGGTAGAGCGTTGAAAGATTCCAAATGAATTCCCAATCCGGCTCGTCCGGATCGCTGGTGTTGGTAACGATTCCAAATTTCATGAAACCGACGACTTGTAGATTTCCGGCTTTCCACCCGAAATCGAAATAAGGTGCCACCTCCAAAACCTCGTCCGATCCGATCCCCTTATGATGGTCGCCTGTCGGCAAGCCTAATTCGAGACCGCCTCCGATAATCACCCCGCTATCTTCGAAAGCAAAACTTGCGTATTTCAGACCGATCTCCACTGTCTCAATGTTGTCTGCTTTATGCCCGTGTCCAGCCTCAGGCTCAAGGAAGGCGTAAGGAATGAGTATCTCGGCTGCCAACCAACGATTGAAGGCATATTCAGCTTCGATCTTATAGACGGCCATTTCGCCTTCGTGGTGGATGAGGTTCTCAATTGAGTAACCGGTTATAACCTCTGTTACCGGTGATGGCGATCTTGATGTCAAAGGACGCGAGAAATGAAGACCGTGACCGCCTCCGTGGAGGGCATCCGAGACACCATGAGGCGATGTATCGTGCTGAGCAACGGTATCATGACCCTTTGATTTATGCACGACCGCAGCCTCATCATCGTCATCTGCGATGGCTACAGTCCAGGAGAATAGAGCGGCAACCAGTGTTAGTGCCGCATAATGAGTGTTTTTTCGATATATATTCATAATTGTAGTTGAGTTTGTTCCCGTGAGAAAACGACAAGTTACGTATTTAACGGCAAATTTTCATCCCTCTTAAGGCATGTTTTGCCCGAAAATGCCCCGAAAATAGCTCCTGCCCTCAAGTCTCTAAAATCCAGCCGGAAGACCCATTTGGGTATGTGCCGGCAATATTGGAATTGATAGGCTAGGGGTCGCCGCGATAGTTTAATGGTAAAATTATGGATTTTAAGCTGAAAGCGGATTTTAAGCCGACCGGGGATCAACCGGCGGCGATTGAGGCGCTGGCGCGTTCGGTCGAGGCGGGGAACCGTTACCAGACGTTGCTGGGGGTGACGGGTTCGGGCAAAACTTTCACGATGGCGAATCTCATCGAACGTGCCCAGCGTCCGGCCCTGGTGATTTCGCACAACAAGACTCTGGCCGCCCAGCTTTACTCGGAGTTCAAAAATTTCTTTCCGGACAACGCGGTCGAATATTTCGTGAGCTACTACGATTATTACCAGCCGGAGGCGTATATCCCGCAGACGGACACTTTTATTGAAAAGGACGCTTCTATAAACGACGATATCGAGCGTTTGCGCATTTCGACTACAAGCTCTCTTATCAGCCGGCGCGACGTCATTGTTGTGGCCAGTGTTTCCTGCATTTACGGGCTGGGTTCGCCGGAGGATTTTCGGGCGATGATGATCCCGCTGAAGGCCGGGGAGGAGTTGGGCCGTGACGTCTTTCTGGAGCGCTTGGTTGAAAATCTTTATGAGCGAAACGACGTGCGGTTCGAGCGCGGGCATTTCCGGGTGCGCGGCGAGGTGGTGGACGTGTTTCCCGCTTATATGGAAAGCGCCATCAGGGTCGAATTTTTTGGCGACGAAGTGGAGTCCATACGCGAGCTGGATCCGGTGACTGGCGAGACGGGCAGTCAATTTGAAAGTTTCCACCTCTATCCTGCAACACAGTTCATCACACCAAGGGACAAGCTGGTGGCCGCCTTGGCGGGCATCCGTGAGGAAATGCAGGAGCGCGTCGCGTTTTTTGAAAAGGAGGAAAAACTGCTCGAGGCCCAACGCATCCGCATGCGCACTCAATACGACCTCGAGATGCTAACCGAGATGGGATTTTGCAGCGGCATCGAAAATTATTCGCGGCATATCTCAGGACGAAAGCCGGGCGAGCGGCCGTGGTGCCTCATAGATTTTTTCCCGAAGGACTTTTTGCTTTTCATCGATGAGAGCCACGCCTCCGTGCCGCAGATCGGTGGCATGTATCGCGGCGACCGCTCGCGCAAGGAGCGCCTGGTCGAATACGGGTTCCGTCTGCCCAGCGCCTTGGATAACCGGCCACTCCGTATAGACGAGTTCAAGGAAATCACCGGCCAAACTATTTTTGTCTCGGCCACTCCCGCCGAATACGAATTGGAGATTTCAGACGTTTTAGCCGAGCAAATCATCCGGCCCACCGGGCTGGTCGATCCGGAAATGCATGTGCGTCCGATCAAGGGACAGGTCGAAGACCTGATTGGTGAGATTTTCCCGGCTATCGAGTCCGGCGAACGAATCCTGGTCACCACTTTGACAAAACGCATGTCGGAGGACCTTTCAACATATCTGCGTGAGCGGAAGATACGGGTCGAGTATTTGCACAGCGACATCGGCGCCATAGAGCGGGTGGAAATCCTTCGCAACCTGCGCCGTGGCGATTTCGATGTGCTGGTTGGTGTCAATCTGCTGCGCGAAGGACTCGATTTGCCCGAGGTGGCAATCGTCGCAATTCTAGACGCCGACAAGGAAGGTTTTCTGCGCAGCTTTACCAGCCTCATCCAGACTTCGGGACGAGCCGCCCGCCACGAGAAAGGGCGTGTGCTGCTCTATGCCGACGTCATGACCCGATCGATCGAGCGTACTCTCGAAATCATCAATTACCGCCGCGAAAAACAACTCGCACACAACCGCGAACACGGCATCACTCCCCGCGGTGTCAAACGGGCCGTGCAGGCCAGTCTGCATTACAGCGATCGGTCGGACGAAATTGACCCCGTCTCCGTGGCCGAGGCACAGGGTGACGGCGACGTGGCTGCGGTCATCGCCGAAATGGAAACCGAGATGATCGAAGCGGCAAACGACCTGCAATTCGAGCGCGCCGCCATCCTGCGCGACCAGATCGACGCCCTCAAAAAAGGCGACTTCGGCGAAACCAAAAAATCCTCCACCCGCGGTAGAAAAAAATACCGTCCAAGAAAATATTCCGCCCGCCGCCGTTGATATGTCACCGGGATTTCGCTCAAGAATAAACGGTCAACAAAGTATCTGCGATTTCTGAGGGGGTGGGGGCGACGGCGATGCCGGCTTCCTGCATGGCTTTGACTTTGCCTTCGGCGGTGCCGCTGCCGCCCGAGACTATGGCTCCGGCATGTCCCATGCGGCGGCCGGGGGGAGCAGTCAGGCCCGCGATGAAGGCGGCCACCGGTTTTTTAACATGCTCTTTGATGTAGGTGGCGGCGTCTTCTTCATCCGAGCCGCCGATTTCGCCGATTAAAACAATGGCTTCGGTTTCGGGGTCTTCGTTAAAGAGTTCGAGGGCGCCGACGTGGGTGGTGCCGATGATCGGATCGCCGCCTATGCCGATGCAGGTGCTTTGTCCGAGACCTTTGGAGGTCAATTGCCAGACGGCTTCGTATGTCAGCGTGCCTGAACGGGAGATAACGCCGACATTGCCGGGCTTGTGAATGTAACCGGGCATGATGCCGATTTTGCATTGGCCGGGGGTGATGATGCCGGGGCAATTCGGGCCGATGAGCCGGGCGTCGCTACTATTGACCCGGGCTTTCACTTCCACCATGTCGCGCACGGGTATGCCTTCGGTGATGCAGATTACCAACGCGATGCCCGCGTCGATTGCCTCCAGTATCGAACCGGCGGCAAAGGCCGGTGGGACAAAGATCATGGATACGTTCGCGCCTTCCTGCTCAACTGCTTCGCTGACGGTGTTAAAGACCGGAACTTTGCCGTCAAAAGTCTGCCCGCCCTTGCCGGGAGTTACGCCCGCGACGATGTTGGTGCCATATTCGAGGCATTGCTCGGTATGGAAAGCGCCGGCCTTGCCCGTGATACCCTGAACAACAAGGCGCGTGTCATTATTGACGAGGATACTCATGGGAGTAAGTAATAATCGGGATCGAGGCCAAGCAGTTGACGCTTAATCAATTGTTAGCCCCGGCGAGTTTGACAATCTTTTCCGCTGCTTCGGCAAGTGTGTCGGCGGATTCCAGGGGCAGGCCGCTTTTCATACAGTCATATGACTCAAAGATTTTCAATAAGTTGATCAATGTTGATAGACGCCTGTTTACAGATAGATTGAAGCGTTTTCGGATGAATGGAGTCATGGTTAGGAACAGTCACAATTAAATTGGATTTGCGCATGCGTATATGTGAACCTCGTGTTCGCATGTATTCAAATCCAAGTCTTTTTAGCGATTTAATGACCCTTGCACCGCTAAGGTTCCTAGGGAGTTTGCTCATCCCACGTGAGCGGTTATGTCCTGCAGGAAATGTAGTTTAACGTCAGACGGGCATTTGTCTTCCTCAAAATGACAGGAGACTGCTTCGCGGATATTGGCCTCCAAGTCCCCCAAGTTTTTCGCTTGGGTTGTGATGCCGCCGCCCTGTGGTTCATCCCATGAGGCAATTAGCCAACCTGATTCAGTGTCCGTATCAATATTAAATGTGATCGTATCCATTGCAAAACTTATGCCGCCCCGGCGAGTTTGACAATCTTTTCCGCTGCTTCGGCAAGTGTGTCGGCGGATTCCAGGGGCAGGCCGCTTTCGGCCAGGTGTTTCTTGCCGGCTTCGACGTTGGTGCCTTCGAGGCGCACGACGATTGGGACGGTTATCTCAACATTTTTGGCTGCGGCGATAATACCTTTGGCGATGATGTCGCATTTCATGATGCCGCCGAATATGTTGACGAGGATGCCCTCGACTTTGGGATCGCTGAGAATGATTTTAAACGCCTGAGTTACCTGGTCCTCGTTTGCGCCGCCGCCCACGTCCAGGAAGTTGGCCGGGTTGCCGCCGTAGTGCTTGATGATGTCCATGGTGGACATTGCGAGGCCTGCGCCGTTGACCATGCAGGCGATATTCCCATCGAGGGCTATATAGCTGAGGTTGTTGCGAGAGGCTTCGACTTCCTTTGGGTCTTCTTCGTTGAGGTCGCGCAATTCCTGGATTTCGGGTTGGCGATAGAGTGCGTTGTCGTCGAAGCTGACCTTGGCGTCGAGTGCCAGGATTTGGCCCTTCGGAGTGGTAATAAGGGGATTGATTTCGACCATTGAGGCATCTTTTTCCCAGTAGAGCCGAAAAAGGGTATTGAGGAATTTGACCATTTGTTCTGCTTGCTCGCCTTCGAACCCAAGGGATTGTGCGACCTTGCGGGCCTGGGATTGTTCGAGACCGGTTGTAGGATCGATGAATTCCCTTGTGATCTTTTCGGGAGTACGGGCGGCTACTTCCTCAATGTCCACTCCACCTTCGGTCGAGGCCACTATGACCGGTTTTGAGGTTCCACGGTCGAGCAGAATGGCTAGGTAATATTCAGCGGTTATGTCGACGGCTTCTGTGAAATAAACTGTTTGCACTTTACGTCCGACGGGACCGGTTTGCAGTGTGACAAGTGTGTTGCCGAGCATTCGCCGGCCGACTTCTCCAGCCTCGGATTTATCGACCAGTTTTACTCCACCTTCGAAGCCGTCTGTGAATGAGCCTTTACCGCGGCCCCCGGCGTGAATCTGAGCTTTTACAGCAATCGTGCCATCGGGCAAACCGGCCAGGGCTTCGTCAATCTCTTGCGGGTTACAGGCCGCCCGGCCTTTTGGCACGGGAATGCCGTATTGCTCGAAGAGTGCCTTGGCCTGGTATTCGTGGATGTTCAATTTGAAAGGCAGAAAGTTGAAGGATGATCACGCAAAGACGCAAAGGCGCAAAGTTGGAGTGAGGATGAGGAATATTATGAGGAAGAGGATGAGGATGAGGATGAGGAAGAGAGGTGGGCGGCTATCACTTTTTCCTGGATGCGGGTGAGGTGTTCGATGCCTCGTTTGGCCAGGTCGATCAGCCGGTCCAGCTGTTCCTGCGAAAAGGTTGTTTCTTCACCCGTTCCCTGCAACTCGACAAATTGTGATTTTCCGGACATTACCACGTTGAAATCCACCGAGGCATCTTTGTCTTCCGTGTAATCGAGGTCGAGGATTTCCTGGTTCTGATAAATTCCAACACTGACGGCCGCCACGGAATCGCGGAACGGGTTTTCGGCAATGACGCGCTCGGCAATTAGTTTTTCCACCGCAAGGCGGGCCGCTACGTAGGCTCCGGTAATCGAGGCAGTGCGGGTGCCGCCGTCTGCCTGTAATACGTCGCAGTCGATCCACATGGTGTGGCCGGGAAGCTTTTCGAGGTCTGCCACTGCGCGAAGCGAACGGCCAATCAGGCGTTGGATTTCAACCGTTCGGCCGTCCATTTTTCCACGGGTGATGGCGCGAGTCGTGCGGTCCTCTGTGCTGTAGGGAAGCATTGAATATTCGGCAGTGATCCAACCTCCCGAAATTTTCTGTTTCTGCATCCAGGATGGGACTTTATTTTCCAGAATGGCGGCGCAGATGACACGGGTATTACCGAAGGAGGCCAGGACCGAGCCCAGGGCGTTAGGAGCGATGCCTGGAGTGAGCTCTACCGGCCTTAATTCATCTGCGGATCGATTAAATGATCTTACAATGTCAGTCATAATGAGTTTGTTGCCCATGAAGGGTTAGTCTTTTTTCGCCAGAACCGCGGGTTGCTCCGGTTCCGTCCATTTACCGTGATCTTTTATAAGGCCGATGAGCCGGTCGACGGCTTCATTTTCCGGGATATTAAATTCCAGGCAGTTTTTGCGCGCGTAGAGATTTACTTTTCCGGGTGCGCCGCCGACGTAGCCGAAATCGGCGTCTGCCATTTCGCCTGGTCCGTTCACTATGCAGCCCATGACGGCGATTGTAATTCCCTTTAGGTGACCGGTCCGATGGCGGATACGCTGAGTGGTGGTTTCGAGGTCGAAAAGGGTGCGGCCGCAACTGGGGCAGGCAACGAATTCGGTTTTTGTGCGTCGGGCCCGGGCGCCTTGCAGAATGTTGTAAGTCAGAGTGGTTGCCCTGGCCATGTCAGGCTCGGTTTCCACGCTCACGAGGTCGCCAAGTCCGTCGCAGAGGAGGCCTCCGGTCAAGATGGCGGCCTCCAGCAGGCGGCCGCCGGCGGAGTCTTTAAGCTCAATTAAATTATCTACCGTGTTACGAATCCAGATGGGGGATTTAAATGACCATTCACGCAGTATTTCAGCGAGTGCCCGGTAGGTTCCCGTGGGGTGTCGTTGGGAATCGGGTTGAGTCAGTGTGAAAACCAAATCTTTATCGCCTAGGGGTCGAAGAACTTGCTCCAGAGCCGGCAGGTCGCCGGGCATAATATCGAGAGCGAGTATCCATCCATTTTCGCGGGCAAAGCGCATCCACTGTTTAAGTTTACTATCTTCTTCCGGCGAAAATTTTTGCAGGAGCATCCAGCCGTTTTCAGGATGTGTTTCAAAGCCCCGCAGAAGCTCCAGGTCGAAGTCCAGTGCAGGTTCAATAACGAAAAACCGGAGAGCGCCACCCAGCGCTTCCCGCAGTGCAGTTAGATGTTCCAAGTCGTTTGTGTCCCGGAGCGCAACCAGGAGGCCTTCGACAATGGTTTCGTGCAGGCGATCCTGGATGCTCAGGACATCCCTTGAAATTTGAGAATATTCCGATAAAGGTCTCCGCGCATTAGCGATCACCCGGGGGGGCTGATCCGGGGCAATCCGGCAGTCCGCTCCCAGGTCGATACTGCAAATTTCGCGCGGGTTGAAGTCATAGGGGTCGATTGAGTCGAAGGCCGGCGAAAGATTCGGTAGGGAGGCGTGGCTTTGCCAGAGATGCATGGCCCTTTCGGCGAGTTCCGCTGCCACGGGGATTTCCCGGACCGGGTCTTCGGTGAGTGAAACGCGTATGGTATCTCCCAGACCGTCGCAGAGCAGTCCGCCGATTCCGATGGCGCTTTTAATGCGGGCGTCTTCGCCGTCACCGGCTTCGGTCACGCCCAGGTGCAGAGGATAGTGGAAGCCTTCCTCGTCCATCCTGGCGGCGGCCAGCCGGTAAGCCTGGATCATGATCTTGGGATTGCTGGCTTTCATGGACAGAATAATGTCCTTGAATCCATGCGAAGCGGCGATGCGTAGAAATTCCAGTGCGGACTCCACCATACCCGTCGGGGTATCGCCGTATCGGTTCATGATGCGGTCGGAGAGGGAACCATGGTTTGTGCCAACGCGCAAACAACGGCCCAACTCTTTGCAGCGCAATACCAGGGGCGAAAAAGCTTCGTAGAGGCGCTGCAGTTCCTCCTCGTATTGCGCTTGGGTGTATTCGCGTATTACAAATTTCTTTTTGTCGGCGTAATTTCCCGGATTGATGCGCACCTTCTCGACGTGTTCCACAGCTTCCATTGCCGCCTTGGGCAGGAAATGGATGTCGGCTGCCAGGGGAACATTTATTTTTTCCGAGGACAGCCTGCGCTTGATTTCTTTGAGACATCTGGCGGCTTGAACATTTTGCGCCGTGATGCGCACTATTTCACAACCTGCCTCGGCCAGTGCAATACTCTGCTTGACGGTGGCCTCGATGTCCTGAGTGGGCGTGGTAGTCATGGATTGCACACGCAGGGGGTTGTCGGCACCCACGCCGATATTGCCCACCATCACTTCGCGTGTGAACCGGCGGAAAGATTGAAAGCGTGATTTGCAGTAGGTCGCCATTGCCTATAGGTGAGTGGCAGCGGCTACTTTAGGAGCCGCGGGTTATCCGGGAGTCAGGGTTGCATGGTTGATGGTTCGTCGGACGAAGGGGCCTTGAAAACCGGTTCGACCGATTGTTTCAAGCGTTGTTGGTATTCTCGCTCATCTTTTTGGTCGCGGCCGACTCGCCGAAAATCGAAAACACTCACGTATATTAAAAGGGAAAAAAGCAGAACGATAAACAGACTCTGCGAGGCTGCGATGAACCTCGGCGGCAGTGCCTTGCCACGGAGCTGGGCAATTGTGGCAAATGCCATGTGGCCGCCATCGAGCACGGGAACAGGCAAAAGATTCAAAATAGCCAGGTTGACGTTGATGAGCACCAAGAGATTAAGGAACCACCGGATGTCGAACATGGCCGTCTTGTAAAGGATGTAGAAAATGCCCGGGGGTCCGCTCAATTTGTCCAGGCCGATATCCGAATGGCGGCTGAAAAGAGCGCCCAGGACATTTAAGGTCATTTCCACGTCATCGTAGAGCAGGCGGAAGGGATTGATATACTCTAGCCATAATTTTCTCTGGAAAACTAAACCGAAACTTGGTGTCGTGTCCCCTTCGGTGGTGATTACAACACTTTCCGGTTTTATAGAGAATCCGATTTTCTCTCCGTCGCGTTCAATCGTTACCTCGATTAAATTTTCGGGATGCTTTTCGAGGTAACGGGAAATTGCGTAAGACGAAAATATTGACTCCCCGTCCAATGCCAGAATTCTATCGCCGGAAAGTAAGCCGGCACGAGCGGCGGGAGAATTTTCATATAGGCTGTCTATGACCATCTGTTCGGCTGGAATTACGCCGATTTTGCGCAATTTATCTGCGCCGGAAAGCAGCGGGATGATCTCTATATCCAAAACCTGGTTGTCGCGCTCGACCTTGAGTATCGTTTGCGGTTTTCCATCAGGTGTGCGGCCTGAGCCAGTGACAAGGGCTTGTTGCAAGTCAGGCCAGGCGCTGATGGGTTTGCCGTCGATTTGCAAAACGCGGTCGCCGGCCAATAGGCCGGACTGGAGAGCGGGGGAGTCGACTTTCTCACCCTCGGTGTTAGATAGTTCAGGCATGACGTAGCCGATGGTTGTGGTTTGCTGAGTTTCGGTGGTCGGCCGGCCTATACCCCAGAGCACGGTGGCTAGAACAAGGGCGAATAACACGTTGAAGACAGCTCCCATGACCGACACTATCATCTTATCAGCGTAACTTAGCGGAGGCAGTTTCTCGTCATCTGGTTTATCGCCTCCTTCGAGGGCGCCCATATCGGCCAGTTGGGGCAGGGCGACGTAGCCGCCTAATGGTAGGGCCGAAATGCAGTATTCCACACCGCCGCGCTTCCATGTGAACAGTTTGGGGCCGAAGCCTATGGAGAAACGCTCTATCTTTAATCCGCGGCGGAGCGCTGCCAGGAAATGCCCAAGCTCATGGACAAAGATGGATGCGCCGAAAAACAGGACCACCAGGAAGATGGCCCAAAAGCTGGAGAAGTATTCTATAAATGTATCAGGATTCATATCCGGCCACTATTTCCCTGGCGGCATGCCGGGCGGAGGTATCAGCCTCTAGGACCTCCTCTAATTTATGTGGTTCAAAAATAGACAAGTTCTGTAAAGTTTTGTCAACAACCTCGGAGATACCCAGGTAGCTGATATGGTTTTCCAGAAAGGCGGCGACGGCGACCTCGTTGGCCGCATTGAACACCGCGGGAGCCGTTCCTCCGGCCGCGAGTGCCTCTGTTCCCAATCTCAGACAAGGGAAACGCTCGAGGTCTGGAGGTTGGAAATCGAGTTTGATGGAGCGGGAAAAATCCAGTGGTTCCTGGACTGGGGCGGCTCTCTCAGGGTAGAGCAGGATGTGCTGGATGGCAAATGTCATCGATGGAGGAGATATCTGTGCAAGGATCGATCCGTCGATAAACTCGACCATTGAGTGCACAAGGCTTTGCGGGTGGACGACCACCTCGATTTTTTGCGGTTCAATGTTAAAAAGCCAGTGTGCCTCAACCATCTCGAGGCTCTTGTTGGCCATTGTCGAGGAATCGATAGTGATTTTGGGCCCCATCGACCAGTTGGGATGGCGCATGGCATCGGCAGGCTCGATGGACCGCATTTGCTCGGTGGTATAGTCCAGAAACGGTCCCCCGGAAGCTGTCAGGATGATTCGGGATACATCTCGCCCTTCGGCTCCCTGCAGGCATTGGAATATGGCGTTGTGTTCACTGTCAACCGGCAGGATGCGCACGTTCTTTTTTGCGGCGGCGGCCATGATAAATTTTCCGGCCAGCACGAGAATTTCCTTGCTGGCCAGACCGATGTCCTTGCCCGCTTCGATTGCGGCCAGGGCGGGTTTTAGCCCGGCGGTACCGACTACGGCCACCAGCACGATGTCAGCTTCCGGCAAGGCGGTCAGTTCCTCAAGTCCGGGCAGACCTTCACCGATGCGGACATCCGCAGCGAATAGGCCGGATTGCCTGGCTTGTTCACATGCGTCCTTGTCAAACAGGGCAACATTTTTGACATCGAATTCGCGGGCAATATCCGCCAACTCGCGATAGCGGGTGTGGCAGGCGATGCCCGTCAGCTCAAGGCGGTCGGAATGGGCCCGGAGGACGCGCATGGTATTACTGCCAATCGAACCGGTGGCCCCCAATAAAACGACTCGTTTGCGTCCCATATCAAAAAAGAAGGTATTTAAAAATTATGAACCCCAGCGGCGCGCTCAGGATCAGGCTGTCGGTCAAATCCAGTACACCGCCGATGCCGGGAATAATTTCTCCGGAATCCTTTACGCCTGCTTGTCGCTTTAAGGTCGATTCCAACAGGTCGGACAGAATGGCGGCTGCGGCAATCGGCAAAGCGGTTAGGGCGGCAACTGTAGGTGAAAAGCAATTTGGGAAGTAATTCCCGGCGAAGAAAACCAGCGAGGCGCCCACGGCCGATGCCATTAAAACGCCTCCGATGGCGCCCTCCCAGGTTTTAGCCGGACTTAGGGTGGGAGCAAGCTTGTGCCGACCGAATTTCATGCCGATGAGTAGAGCGCCCACGTCGGTAAACTTGGCTACCGCTATCAGCCAAACAGCAAGCATTATCCCTACGGTTTCGCTATCGAAATGTACTGGCAGCGCGGCAAGAAATTGCAGCATGTAAGGCACATAGAGTATGCCGAATAGGGTCGGCATGAGCGTATGGATGACTCCGGGAACCTTCTCCCTGACCAAGACAACGAGAGTGCAAACTATAGCTGCGATAATCAAGATATCGGGGGCGCCTCCCAGAACTACCAAGCAGGAAAACCGGGGCGTGTAATAAGCTCCCAGCACGATGAGAAACCCGAACCCGGTTCCCAACCTGCTGTAAGGGCGGTAACCGATTTTCCCCAGCAACTGGTAAAGTTCGTATTGGGTCGCGGCGGCTACAGCGGCCAGAAGCCAGGCGCCGGCATGGCCGCGTCCCGCGTAAAGGGCCACGATTATAATGGTCCAGAGGCCGACAGTGCTGAGTATCCTGCGGGTCACCGGTTGAGTGCAGGCTCGGTCAGAGTGCCGCGTAATTGCTCGCCGGTTTTGCCGAAACGGCGTTCCCGCTTTTTATAGCTTTTTATAGCTTCGATCAAGTCATCGGGTCCAAAGTCGGGCCACAACTTCGGGGAAAAGTAGAATTCCGAGTAAGCTCCCTGCAGAAGCAGGAAATTACTCAGGCGTGTTTCTCCAGAGGTGCGGATGATCAAGTCCGGGTCGGGAAGTCCGGCCGTATAGAGATAGCCGGCAAAATGTTCCCAATCGAGCTTTTCGGGCGATTCCTTTCCGGCAAGTACCGCTCGAGCGTAGGTCTTGACGGCATCCACCACCTCGGTGCGTGCAGCGTAGTTGAGGGCCAGGTTGAGCGTCCATTTTTCGCAATCAGCTGTCAAATCTATGGCTTTTTTCAGGGATTGGCGCACCTTGGCAGGAAAGACATCGATATCGCCCAGGATATTCAGGCGAATCCGTTGCTTTAACAACTCCCGGGTTTGAGATTTTAAAAAGCGTTCCAGCAAACTCATGAGGGCGGAGATTTCCTTTTGCGGCCGGCTCCAGTTTTCAGCAGAAAAGGCGAATAGAGTGAGGTATTTAATGTCGAGGTCACCAACACTGCGCACAATTTCCCGCACATTTTCAACACCCTGTCGGTGGCCTTCATTGCGGGGTAGACCACGCTGCTCTGCCCAGCGACCGTTTCCGTCCATGATAATGGCGATATGCTCGGGGCCATGGCGGCCTTGGTCTTTTGGAGTTGGATTCGTCACAAAATAACCAGGTTGATATAAAATAGAGAACGTGTTGGCGATGAAGCGAAGGACTGTTTCCCTCAACTAAAGAAATACATTATACAAAATTCCCATCTCAAATTGCAAATTTTATGGCTCCGATGATTATATAAATTGACATGGCTGCTTTTTTTTTGATTTCGATTGGAAAAATGAGCCTTTCATCAATCCCGAAAGGAATTGAGATGGCCTTGGTCGATCGTCCGAGCAGGCGGCAAAATCCAGGCATAACACCTCAGATTTTCAGGTTGAGTAATTTGCGCCAAGCAGGATCCCAAGGGCAGCCGTCTGAGATGAGGCCATTTGCATAAGCCATATTAATATCGCGTGTTCTGTATTTTACCGATGCGCGCCGCATTTTCCAGCATAAAAAAACTCTCACAGCATCGCCTTTTGGAGTTTTGTTGCCACTACTAACTACTATTATTATAAGCATAGGAATACCGTGATGCATCCATACATCAAGAAAATCGTCGAAATCGTTCATGCCCGAAACCACACCGAGCCGATATTTTTACAGGCGTTGGAGGAGGTACTGTATTCGCTGGATCCCATTGTGGCCGAGTATCCGGAAATCGAGAAACTCAACATTCTCGAACGGCTTTGCGAGCCCGAACGACAAATCATTTTTCGCGTGTCTTGGGAAAACGATAAAGGCAAGGTCCGGACTACCCGTGGTTTCCGGGTAGAGTTCAATAGCGCGCTGGGTCCCTACAAGGGCGGATTGCGCTTCCATCCTACTGTAAACCTCGGTATTCTAAAATTTCTCGGGTTCGAACAGGTTTTCAAAAACAGCCTGACCGGCCTGCAGATCGGTGGAGCCAAGGGTGGGGCGGAGTTCAACCCGCGAGGGTGTTCCAGTAATGAGGTTATGCGTTTTTGCCAGTCATTCATGAACGAGCTTTTTCGCCACATTGGCGACCGTACCGATATACCCGCCGGCGACATTGGAGTAGGTTCCCGCGAGATAGGCTTCCTCTTCGGGCAGTATAAAAAACTGACCAACCGTTTCGATCTTGGTGTGCTTACCGGCAAGGATTCGGCCTTCGGTGGGTCATTTGTACGCAAAGAAGCCACCGGCTACGGCAACATTTATTTTGCCCAGGAAATGCTGGCCACCAAGGGTGACAGCCTGAAGGGAAAAACCTGCGTGGTGTCCGGCTCCGGCAATGTAGCCATCTACTGCATGAAAAAAATAATTGAACTTGGCGGTAAAGTAGTAGCTTGTTCCGACTCCACCGGATATGTTTACGATAAGAACGGGATCGAACTCGAAACTGTTCAAATGATAAAAGAAATTGAGCGCCGGCGCATCCGCCGTTACGCCGAAATTCATCCTAAGGCCGAATACCACGATACTGGCTCCATATGGAATGTGCCCTGCGACGCCGCCTTTCCCTGCGCCACGCAAAATGAACTGGATGGGAAGAACGCCAAAACTCTCCTGAAAAACGGCTGTCAGCTTGTCAGCGAGGGGGCAAATATGCCTTGCACTCCGGATGCAATTAAAACCTTTCTAAAGGCCGGCATACTGTATGGCCCGGGTAAAGCGGCCAACGCCGGGGGAGTGGCGGTTTCGACTTTGGAGATGCAGCAAAATGCCACATGGGAAAAGTGGTCATTCAAAGATGTGGATGACAAACTTCAGAATGTAATGAAGGATATTCACAGCAATTGCGCTCACTACGCCAAGTCATACAACGCTCCGGGCAATTATATGGTCGGGGCCAATATCGCAGGTTTTCTGCGAGTAGCTGAAGCCATGAAATCGCACGGTCTGGTGTAAGGAGACCGTCGATTGTCCACTGTTGACTGTCAACCGTAGGCGGCTATGCTTACAAGTATGGATGTTAATGTTAGCGGCAAGGCGCCTTCCTCCGCCGGGACTTTGGACCTCGATCTAGAGGCCCTGCGAGGGCAATTCCCGATCCTGCAAACGCAGGTGAACGGCAAGCCGCTGGTTTACCTCGATAATGCCGCTACCACGCAGAAACCGAGCCAGGTAATCGAGACACTTGTCCGCTTTTATTCCGAACAGAATGCCAATATCCACCGGGGGATTCACTACCTCAGCGCCCAGGCCACCGATGCTTATGAGAAGGCCCGCGAACGGGTGGCCCGGTTTATCAACGCGCCGCATTCCCGCCAGGTCATCTTTGTCCGAGGCGCCACGGAAGGGATAAACCTTGTGGCGCAGTCCTACGGTCGCAGCCATCTCAAGGAAAACGACGAGATCATTCTCACCATCCACGAGCATCACTCAAACATCGTGCCCTGGCAGCTTGTTTGCGAACAGACCGGAACCCTAATCAAAGTCGTACCCATGGACGACAGGGGGGTGCTTGACATGGAAGTCTTCGAGAAACTCCTGAACGATCGCACACGCCTGGTGGCCGTAAGTCACGTTTCCAATGCCATTGGCACGATCAATCCGGTTGCCGACATCATAGCAAAAGCGCATGCCAGGGAGGTGCCGGTATTGGTGGACGGTGCGCAGTGGGCCCCGCATTTCCCAGTCGATGTGCAGGCGCTCGACTGCGATTTCTACGTATTTTCGGGGCACAAGATGTATGCGCCTACCGGCATCGGAGTCCTTTACGGCAAGGAAGATTTGTTGAACGACATGCCGCCTTATCATGGAGGGGGCGATATGATTCGTTCGGTCACCTTCGAAAAGACTACCTACAAGGATATACCCGAACGCTTCGAGGCCGGCACACCCAATATAGTCGGGGTCATTGGACTAGCCGCGGCTATTGAATTTATAGAGAGCGTAGGACCTGAGAAAATCGAAGCGTATGAGGAAGAATTACTGGATTATGCTACCAATACCCTGGAGTCAGTGGAGAGTCTGAGCATTATCGGCAAATCCCCAGAGAAAGCCGGGGTGGTTTCATTCATGCTCGGTGACATCCATCCGCACGACATCGGCACATTCCTCGACAATGAAGGAATTGCCATTCGGGCCGGTCACCATTGCGCCCAACCGCTCATGAAGCGTCTGGGAATTCCCGGCACCGCACGCGCTTCCTTTGGACTTTACAATACCCGCAAGGAGGTGGACAAACTCGCCGCCGTCTTGCGCGACATCACCACCTTTTTTGCCCGATGAACGAACTTCAAGAACTTTACCAGGAAATCATCCTCGACCACAATAAACGGCCCAGGAATTTCCGCCTATTGGAAGATGTCACCCATTTAGCCCAGGGGCACAATCCGCTTTGCGGCGACGAGTTGACTATCTATCTGCATCTCTCAAACGGGACGATAGTAGATGTAAGTTTCCAGGGCGAAGGCTGCGCAATATCAAAGGCTTCGGCCTCGCTGATGACTTCACAGGTCAAGGGGAAATCCACAGATGATGCCCGTCGGGAAATTTTACAAGTGGTAAATATGCTGACCGCCCCTGAAGAACCGAAAATTGAGTTCGAGGAGATGGGTGACCTGGCCTCGCTCTCCGGCATACGACAGTTCCCCATCCGCGTTAAATGCGCCACCCTGGCATGGCACGCCCTGGAAGCTGCTATCGAAGGCAAGGACGAGGTCTCAACTGAATAAGGGGCCTCGGGGTCTGTTGCCCAAAAGGCTTAGTCCGGGTCCTGATGCCGGAGTTGAATAGCTGTGCGGCACGCCTTGATTTCACGCAGCCACATCTCCCGCAGGTCGAACAGGCGAATGCGGGCCTGATTCATAAAAATTTCATTGGCCGAGTATGGAGCGCGGGGGAGATTTTGAACAAAGTCGAGTGACTTGTTCAACGCTGCCAAGGAATTTTTAAACAGGCAGATGACCATATCTAATTCACCCAGTTCGAGGGATTGAAGGGCCAAGGCTGCGTTGATTTCCCCATCATGAAGTTTCTCGGCGAATTGCCAGGCCATCTCCGGAGTAAGCCCCTTCGCCGTATCTGCAGACTGGGTGGCCATGTAGTTCTTCCAGCATCGGCGCAGGGATTGATAAATGCCCCGGGTAACAATGAAAACCGGATATTTGTGCAGGGGATAGGGTTCGACCATGTCAGCTTCCACCTCTGTAGGTGCTGGTGGCGCTTCAGCCTCATTTTCATATGCGTCCAGCTCATCCGCGAAAAAATTGTAGGGGCCGATCCAGTTCCAGTCCCCGGCCCTCCAACCCATTTGCCGGGCGGTTTTTTCGAGCCGATCGGGCATGGCTTCCAATTTTTCGTAGATGGATATGAAACGCGCAACTTCCCCTTCGTGGTGTTTCAGGAACTGCCGATAATCGCGTTCATTCCAAGCGACCTCCCCACACTCCTCCCAGTCACTCTCAGAAAACCCATCAAATTCTAATTCGCTCATTGTTTGACCTGAAATTCCTTTTCGCCTCGGGTTTAATTTGTGGAAACGGAGTAATAAATCAACCATTAATAATCACTATAAAAATCAGCGTGGATGTGGGGAAGCGTATATTCGGGCATAATCATTGAACTTTTATCAAACCGGAGGACAGGTATAGGAAATGTCTTGAGCCCGGGCCAAATATCGATTAGTTCAATAAAAACATGTTATTGCGTATTTTCAACTATTGGCCGACAGCCGCTATAGCTTTGATGCCTTTAATTTCGGGCGCCGCAGCGCCTGACATCCTGCCTTTGGATCAAGTTAAAGCCGGACAGCACGGAATCTGGCGGACAGTGATTTCGGGCACAGAGATCGAAGAGTTCGAGATGAGGGTGCTCGGCGTGGCGCAAAATTTCGTGGGACCACAGCGGGCTTTGATTATTTGCGAAGCGATTGATCCGATTAACATGGCCAGCGGTCCGGTTTCGGGCATGAGCGGCAGCCCTGTTTACATCGATGGCAAACTGATAGGCGCTTACGCTTACGGTTTCATGTGGCCCAAGGACCAGGCTATTTTTGGTGTTACTCCCATACAGCACATGTTGGAAGTTCTGGAGGATTACCCAATCGAACCAGAGAGCCCAAAGCGCTGGCCCCGAATGCCTATTGTTCCCCTGGGGGAGGAAAGGGAGTTTTCCAACACCAGCGGCTGGAATATTACCTCGGGCAGAGTGACACCAGAGCAGGCCGAAGCATTATTACAGCCGGTGCCGACCCCATTGACTGTTTCTGGAATATCTGAGCGCTCCTTGCGGGCTTTCAAGCCGCAGTTTGAAAGGTTGGGCTTGCAGGTTTCACAAGTGCCGGTTGGCAGAGCAAAGCCCGGGGCCGAACTGTCTCTCGAACCGGGAGCTCCATTGTCAGCCGTGCTAATGAGCGGCGACTTCAACATTGCCGCTACCGGAACGGTGACTTACCGTAATGGCGATACGCTTCTCGGTTTCGGCCACCCATTCTTCCAATTGGGGCAATCGGAAATTCCAATGGCCGGCGCTGAAGTCATAACGGTTGTCCGCTCCCTTAACCGTTCATTCAAGCTGTTCAACTCCGGCCCGGTGGTCGGTTCGATTTTCCAGGATCGGCTTACCGGCGTTGCAGGTAAAATCGGGCCCCTGCCTCCTCTCACAAAACTTACCATAAATACCAAGGCGGCCAACGGGGTCGAAAGGCAGTATTCCGGAGAGCTGTTCGAGCATCCTTCACTGACCCCCATTTTTGCCGCCGTAGCGCTGCTGGAATCTCTTTATTCAACCTTGGAATCGAGCGAGGAGCAGACTTTCTACCTGGACGGAGAAATAGGGCTTGAAGGGTATAAGACCATCACATTTAGCGATGTATCATCCGGTCCGGACGGAGCCTTCGAGGCAGCCCGTAGGTTTTTTGACGATTACAGCCGCTTGGTTGCTAATCCCTTTGCCGCCGTAAGGGTAAAGGACCTGCGCTTCGATATCACCATGGAGGATACTTGGAAGCTGAGCACCTTAAAGGCTGTGCAGGTGGAAAACCGGAGGGTGCGCTCCGGCGGTTCGGTCGACCTGACATTGACCTTCTATAACTTCCAGGATGAACCCAGTTACCACAGCGTTTCGTTGCCGGTCCCAGCCGGGCTGCCTGCTGGAGAGAAGCTGACCGTTCTAATCGCCGATGCCCTGGAAATCGAGCGCCTGGAGGGAGCACGGGAAGTGAACGCCACATCGCTGGACGATATCGTGGAGCAATTACGCAGGGGTCGCAGCAGCCATGCGGCGTATATCAAGCTGCTCAAGAGAACACCGGGATTGCGCATAGAGGGAGCCAACCTCTACGACCTGCCGCCTTCGGTAAGCACCTTGTTTACGTCTGCGGGCAACAAAATCGCGCTGCAAACCCTCGAAGAGGTTACTCTCTGGGAAATGCAGATACCCGTGCCGGGTGAATTTCGGGGATTTTATCGCGTGCCAATAACCCTCGAGTAGTGAAGTGTATTTAAATTTTAAATGCATGCTATGTGCAGCACCATTTGGAGTTTTGAAATTATTCTAAAATGAAAAAAACTATAACCGTTATGATCGGCGGACTGCTGATCCTGCCTTCTCTTTGGGCTGTGCGCACACAGTTTTTCAGCGATGACTCCTATACCGGATTTAATAAGGGAGAGTTTTCCAATGTTTCACTGAGCAACCAGGGGCTTTTGCAACTGGCACCGGCCTTGACTGAAGTATCCGACCTTGATGAACCGGTTGTCTTATCCACGGCAGTCGGTCCGCAGGGCGCCATCTACCTTGGGACCGGCAATTATGGCAAGGTGGTTAAGATAAGTCCGTCAGGAGAGATGGAAACAATTTTCCAGCCGGAGGAAATCCTCAGCCGGGCTTTAGCGGTCGATGAGCAGGGCGCTCTTTATGTCGGCACCTCACCAGTCGGAAGGATTTACCGCATCGTTGATGGTAAACATCCCGAAATCATTTTCGATCCGGAAGAGACTTATATTTGGGATCTGTTGTTTGACCGCGAGGGGAACCTTTTTGTAGCCACCGGTGATCCGGGCCGCATTTACAAGTTGGCCGCCGATTTCGCTTCCGGCGACGAACCGCTCTTGTGGTTTTCCACCGACCAGACACACCTCACCGTGCTGGCTTGGGATGCCAACAGGCACCTGCTTGCCGGTAGCAGCCCGGGTGGAATCCTTTATCGGATTACCGGGGAAGCGGAGGGTTTTGCCCTTTACAATTCAGAATCCCGGGAAATCAAACACATCGAGGCGTTGGAAGACGGATCGGTAATTTTCAGCACTTTTGATATCAGCAAGACTGCTTCGATACTAGCTGTCCCACCGCCCATCAAGGAGAAGGATGAAAATGGACTATCGGTGACGGCTGCCCCTCTAGGTGCAGGAAAACCAGCAGAACTGGCCGCGCGGCTCAATTCGAGGCCCATGGGCTCAAGCATTCTCTATAAACTCGACAAGGAAGGATTCGTAGAGGCGTTATGGAGAACTCCTCGCTCAAACATCTATTCCTTTCAACGACTTGAACTAGGAGAATGGCTCGTTGGCACCAATGACGACGGCAAAATCTATACGGTGTCCGAAAACAGGGAATGGAGCCTGTTACAGCAACTTCCCCTCGGCGGAGAAATATCCGAGTTACTGTCCGATCCAGCGCATGTGGGAGCAGTCCTTGTAATCACCGGCAACCCGGCGAAAATTTACCGGCTCGAAAAAGAAAACAGCGCCGAAGGCTCATTTACATCAGATACTCTCGATGCCCGTCAAGTGGCCCGCTGGGGCAAGCTACTGCCAGTGAGCGGGGGCTCCGCACCCCCGGTAGCAAGTTTCCGCACCCGCAGCGGTAATACAAGCGAACCCGACGATACCTGGAGTGATTGGCAGGTAGTTGAAAATGACGAAGATGTCTGGACGATCCGGAGTCCCAATGCCCGCTACTTGCAATATGAAGCGACCTTTTCGGCGGAATCGGAATCTTCGCCGCAGTCAGCCGGGCTAAGACAGGTGCGTGTATTTTACCAGACAAAGAACGCCGCACCCACCATTACTTCAATTCGACTGATTCCGAAGGGATTCCAATTGTTAAAGGCGGTGTCGATCCCGTCCCCGATTGACCTTAAAAAACTCCTTAACGGCAAAGCCATCGAAAATAATTTAGATCAACCTGAAGCGCGCAGACAATTGCGTCCACTTGGCGAAGAGGGCCTGCTGACTGTGGCCTGGAAAGCTTATGATCCCAATGGCGACCGGTTGGAATACACGGTTAGCCTGAAGGGGGACCGCGACGAAGAGTGGATTACCATGGTCGAAAAACTTGAAGACCCGGTAACCACAATCGACACCAAGGGGCTCACCGAAGGTTACTACAGATTCGGTGTTTCTGTCAGCGATTCTCTCGACAACCACGAAGATCATGCCTTGAGCACATTCCGTTTAAGCGAGGTTTTCCTGGTGGATAATACCTCTCCGGTTCTCTCCATCGACGATCAGGACGTAAGCGGCGGCCATGCCACCATGGCATTCACGGCGCGCGATACCCATAGCGTGTTGCAATCGGCCGGCTATACGCTCGACGGCCGGCCTTTACGGTCGGCCCTTCCCGATGACGGTTTATTTGATTCCAGGGAGGAAACCTTCACCCTCGAATTTTCGGAATTGTCCGATGGCGCTCACAGTCTCGTTTTCAAGGTCCAGGATGAGAAGGGAAAATCGGCCGTTATCACCGTGCCATTTACCGTGGATTGATTCCGGATTTGGGCAACAGACCATTCGGGGGGTCCGTCGAGAGGGTTTTTGTGCGAACGTTGGTTTTCCTGCTTGTTACCGGAGCAATTTGAGGTTTTCATCTTCGGCTTCGATACTATAAGGATGAAAAGAACCAATCATTGCTGTGAGCTGACAAAAGCTGATGCCGGTAAAACCGTTACCTTGGTCGGCTGGATCGATTCGATTCGCGATCATGGCGGCATATGGTTTGTGGACCTGCGCGATCGCGAGGGGCTTACCCAGGTCGTGTTTGACCCGAGCCATGGCGGTTATGCGGACCATTTGAGCGACTTGAAGCCGGAATCCGTTATAGAGATTACGGGTGCCGTCAAACCGCGTAGCAAAGAAACCATTAACACGAATTTGAAGACGGGCGAAATCGAAGTGCACGTAGAGTCCCTGGTCATACATAATATATCGGCTACCCCGCCATTCCCGCTGGACGAGAAGAAGGCGGAAATGGTGAACGAAGACCTGCGCTTGAACTTCCGATATCTTGATTTGCGGCGTCCTTCCAATTTACGGATATTGCGCTTGAGGCACCACGCATCAAAAACTGTGCGCGAATACCTGGACGAGCTGGATTTTATCGATATCGAAACGCCGATCCTTTTCAAGAGCACACCGGAGGGAGCGCGGGAATTCCTTGTTCCCTGCCGCTTGAGTCCGGGCCAATTCTACGCCCTTTCGCAGTCACCTCAACAATTGAAGCAAATGTTGATGGTAGCGGGAGTGGAACGTTATTACCAGATAGCCAGATGCTTTCGCGACGAGGATTTGCGAGCCGACCGCCAGCCCGAATTTACCCAGATCGATATCGAAATGTCTTTCATCGAGAGCGAGGACATATTTGCCGTTATTGAAGGTATGTTCCAGCGGCTCTGGTCGGAGACAATTGGGGTGGAAGTCTCCACTCCATTTCCGCGGATGAGTTACCATGAGGTCATGGATCGTTTCGGCACCGATAAACCCGATACGCGCTACGGCATTGAACTGGTGGACCTGTGCGGGGTATTCAAAAATTCCGGATTCAAGGTCTTTGCGAATGCAATCGAAAAGGGCGGGGCGGTCAAAGCCATCAATGCCAAAGGACTGGCCGATATAACGCAGGGGGAGATGAAAGCATTGGAGGAAGCCGCGAAGTTGCTGGGTGCCCGGGGCCTGGCCTTTATCAAATCGGAAAATGGAGAATTGAAATCGCCAATCCTGAAATTCTTTTCAGACGAGGAACTTTCGGCCTTGAAAGAAAAACTGAAAATCGAGGAAGGCGACCTGGTGTTTTTTGCGGCCGATGCTTGGGACCGTGCCTGCACAATCCTTGCGCATATAAGACAGAAATCAGCTCAATTACTGGTTAAACGCGACAAGCTGAAAATTCCCAAAGACCAATATAACTTTCTTTGGGTCGTGGATTTTCCTCTCATGTTATTCGATCCCGAAGAAGATCGCTACATATCGGCCCACCATCCGTTTACATCACCGATGGTTGAGGATATTCCGAAGCTCGAAACCGATCCAAAAAGCGTGCGCGGCCAGCATTATGATATTGTCCTCAACGGTGTCGAACTCGGTGGGGGAAGTATCCGCATACACAATCCGGAGTTGCAAAGAAAAGTTTTTGAGCAGATATTGAAAATTCCATCCGACGTGGTGCAATCCCGTTTCGGCTACCTGCTAAAAGCTCTATCCTACGGTGCACCTCCGCATGGCGGTATCGCGTTGGGTTTCGATCGGATGGTAGCAATACTGGCCGGCAAATCCAGTATCCGAGACGTCATTGCATTTCCTAAAACTCAAAAAGGGCAAGATCTGATGTCACAAACACCCGGTCCGGTCACCCCCCGGCAATTGCGGGATTTGCACATCACTAACGTGGATGTGAGCGAGTAGGAAATCTGACAACAGATCCGAATATGTAAATTTATGTTGCGCAAGCTTGCAATTGATAAAATGATGAAATAGTTTTATAGAAAATGGAATTATGAAACTAATAAAAGCTATCATAAAACCCTTCAAGCTCGAGGAGGTTAAGGAAGCCCTCGCTGAAATCGGAGTCGAGGGAATGACTGTTACTGAAGTAAAAGGATTTGGACGTCAGAAAGGACATACGGAAATATATCGCGGCAGTGAATACACCGTAGATTTTCTACCAAAAGTCATGATCGACATTGCTGCTTCCGATGAGTCAGTAACCAAGATCGTCGATGCCGTTAAGAAAGCTTCCAAAACGGGTAAGATCGGCGACGGCAAGATTTTTGTACTTCCCATAGAAGATGCGATCCGGATTCGCACAGACGAGCACGGCGAAGCCGCGGTCTGAAAATCATCCCGTATTTTTAACTATTTTCATAGCTGTCCAGCCTATTGGCAAGGCGGCTATTTCAGCAGGGCTTCCCGGGCCACCTGCGGATGCGTGGTTGTGCCTTGGCTGAATCTCTCGAGAATACGCCTGTATAGCGCGTCATTTGACAAGCCGTTGTCTGCGCGCAAATCATCGACTGATGAGCCGTGGTCGATATAGCGGTCGGGCCATCCGATGCGTTCCATTGGCACGGACAAGCCGGTTTCCTGCAGGGCCTCGAGCACTGCACTTCCAAACCCTCCCGAAATGACATGGTCTTCCATGGTTACAAGCAAACGGCTGTTTCGCGCATTTTCGAATAGCAAGTCGCGGTCGAGCGGTTTTGCGAAACGTGCATTTACGACTCCAGCATCAATGCCTTCCCTCTCCCGCAACCGCTTGGCCAGGGTCAGTGCTTCATCGACCCACGGGCCTAATGCCCAGAACATTATATCCTCACCCTCCATCAGCGTATCAGCCTTGCCGATTTCCAGTGATACTGGTTCGTCCTTGATGGCCACGCCGGTTGCCGCGCCTCTCGGGTAACGTATGAAAATGGGATGGGGCGTGTGCAAGCCTGTCCAAAGCATGTCGGCCAATTCATCCTCGTTTCTGGGTTGCATTAATATGGCGTTAGGGACACAGCGCAGGTAGGCGATGTCGAACAGTCCATGGTGGGTTGGGCCGTCATTTGGCGAGAGCCCCGCCCGGTCCAGACAAAAGACTATTGGAAGGTCCTGCAGGCAAACGTCGTGCACAATCGGATCGTAGGCGCGTTGCAAAAAAGTCGAGTAGATGGCGCAAACCGGCTTTAGCCCGTTGATGGCCAAACCGCAGGCAAAGATTACGGCGTGTTCCTCGGCAATTCCGACATCGAAGAATTGCCCGGGCACTTCCTCGGCAAGGATATTAAGTCCGGTTCCCGGCGGCATGGCGGCTGTAATTCCTACCACGTTTGGATCTGCCTTGGCGAAGCGGGCAAGGGTCCGCCCAAAGACGTCCTGGTAGTTTGGTGGTGAACCAGGTTTTTTGGTTTTGGCCGCGCCGGTTATGATGTCAAAGGGACTGCAGCCGTGAAATTTTTCGGGGTTCTTAATGGCGATATCACAGCCTTTGCCCTTTTCGGTAAGCAGGTGAAGAAGGATGGGAGTTTCAGATTGTTTGGCGAACTCCAGGTATTGCATCAATTCGTCGATATTGTGACCGTCGAGGGGCCCGATGTATCGCAGTCCGAAGGTTTCAAACAGGCTGGAAGAAACCAGGAAATCCTTGGTTTCCTTTTTGGCTTTTTTCACCTTCTGGATGACCGTCTCGCCTCCCGGCATCTTCCTCAAGAACGCTTTCACGTCCTGGTCGATTTTATTGTATAATGGATTGGTGATGAGTTCATTGAGGTATTTGGCCACAGCACCGATGTTTTTGGCGATTGACCACTCATTGTCATTGAGCACCACGATGAGTTTTTTAGTATTTACCGCGACGTTGTTTAACGCCTCCATGGTGATACCGCATGTGAGGCTGCCATCGCCGATGATAGCCACGACATTCTCGGAGGAGCCGCGCATGTCCCGCGCTACAGCCATGCCCAGGGCTGCCGAAAGGGCAGTGCCGGCATGCCCGGCGCCATAACAATCGTGGGAGCTTTCGGATCGAGTGAGATACCCGCTGAAGCCGCCGGTCCGGCGAATAGCGGCAAATTCCTTACCGCCCCGGCCGGTGAGCAGCTTGTGGCCATAACCCTGATGTGAGACATCGAATACCAGGCGGTCGCGGGGGGAATCAAAAACTTTGTGAAGGGCAATGGTCAGTTCTACAACACCGAGGTTCGGACCAATGTGCCCGCCGTTTTTGGAAGTGACTTCAATAATTTTGGCACGCATTTCGCTTGCCAGGATTGTCAGTTCCTCGGGAGAAAGAAGCTTGATGTCGGCCGGTTCCAGTATGCTGTCAAGAATGGACATCGAAAAGTATTGGATGGTTGGGTGTGTGAAGAGCGCGGTTGTTTTAAAAGGTATGGTCCGGTTTATCTCGAAGAGCCTTCAGTGGATACGCCGGGATCGAAATTTTCTATGCTGAAATTATCTTTATCTTTCCGGATTTTTTCAATTTTCAGCTCGGCTTCCCGTAAACGCTTCTGGCAGTTCATTAATAGTTTATTGCCGTCCTCAAATTTTGTAACCAGTTCGGCCAGCGGGGTATCCCCGCTCTCCATTGACTCGATCAGAGCTTCGAGGCGTTCAAGGGATTCCTCAAAACCTGGTGGCTTCTTGGACTTTTTCGGTTCCATCGATATTGTGGTTGAGTAGGAAAGGACGTGTTGAACAAGATTCAGCCTTAATCGAGCGATGTCTAGTTAAAATTATCATACAAAGTTGCAATGACCGCAAAGAGGATCTAACCACTAATATCCTTAAGGCATGAATATGATATTTGTGATTTTCCTGGTCCTCTTGTTGCTCAAACTTTCAGTAGAGCTGGGGCTGGACAGGCTCAATTACAACCATGTACGGAATTCTGTCGGACCCGTCCCTGAAGCCTTTAGCGAGTTTATCGATCAGGGAACATACGACAAATCCATAAGATACACGCTGGCCAAGAACCGTTTTGGTGTCGTGGATACTCTCTTTGAAGCCTCTCTCCTCGCCGCCATAGTGTTAAGTGGTTTGCTGCCTTGGCTATACGGGGGGCTCGAGGATGTTCTGGGGAGCGGCCTGTGGGCGCAGGCGTTGAACTTGTTTGCCATTGTCGTGCTGTTGGATATTCCTTCGCTCCCGCTGGAATGGTGGGCGAAATTTCGCCTGGAAGAACGGTTCGGCTTCAACAAGAGCACCGTAAAGCTTTGGATCACGGACAAGATAAAGGGGTTTTTTATCAGCCTGTTGCTGGGATTTCCATTGTTGTGTTTGCTTTTGTGGCTGGTGGAATTGCCCCTGTGGTGGTTGTTGGCTTTTCTTGTTTTTTTTGGTTTCCAGGCATTGATGCTTATTATTTACCCACAGTTTATCATGCCGCTTTTTAATAAATTCGAGCCGCTCAAGGAAGGGGACTTGCGCCGGCGGCTTATGGCGTTGGCAGATCGCACCGGTTTCCGGGCCAGAACTATTCTGGTTATGGACGGGAGCAAGCGTACTGGCCACTCGAATGCCTTTTTTACCGGGGTTGGCAAATTTCGGCGCATTGTGCTCTACGATACACTCATGGAGCAACTGGAGCCCGAAGAACTCGAAGCTGTGCTCGCGCATGAAATCGGCCATTACAAGCTGGGTCATATTCTGAAAATGCTGGCGCTCTCGGCAATTTTTATGCTGTTAGGGTTCAGGATACTGGCTTGGCTGATGAACCATTCCTGGTTTTATACCGGTTTCGGCTTTTCGGCCGACAGTGGGCTTGCGCCGGCGCTTCTGCTGGTCGGGTTACTGGCAGGGCTGGTAACATTCTGGCTGAACCCCTTGGTTAACCACTGGATGCGCCGCCATGAGTATGAGGCCGACGCCTTTGCACGGGAGTCCATGAAGGATGGGCGTCAACTCATAGCTTCGTTGCGCAAACTGCACGAAAAAAACCTGAGCAATCTGACACCACATCCGGCTTTCAGCCGTTTCTACTACTCCCATCCGACGCTCCTCGAACGGGAAAACTCACTGCGCCGGCCGCTGAATTGACGGCCTCGCTCCACCAATATTGCGACAACGCTCTTCCTGATTTGGGCAACATACCCTCAACTTCGAAATTTTGGAAGCCGGGCCGATTCAGGTTCGAGATCGTTGTTTTTACAACGTTGCTGCTCCTGGTTTTGCCGCTGGACGCGACAAGAGTAAGGGTGGCCACTCTCAATCTAAAGAATTACCTCGCCGTCAACAGAGTTATCGAAGGAGTTTATCGCAGGAATTACCCCAAGAGCGAGTTGGAAAAAGCGGCATTGTGGGAGATTATTAAAGCAGTCGATCCCGATATTCTGGCTGTCCAGGAAATGGGTTCGGAGCCGTATTTAAAGGAGTTTCAGCGCGATCTCCACGCTTACGGAATCGATTACCCGCATACATTCCTGCTGGAGGCCGCAGATCCCGATAGGCACCTTGCCCTTTTATCCAGGTTTCCACCAATTGAACTTTTGCCTTTGACATCGCTTGACTTTAAATACTTCGAGGCACGTAAAACGGTAAAGCGCGGTTTACTCGGGGCTGTGTTCCAAACTGATAATTTTACCTGGACGCTGTTCAATGTCCACCTGAAGAGTAAATGGACGGTCCGGTCCGACGATCAGGAATCCCGCATGCAGCGTCAGCGCGAAGCAATTGCAATCCGCAATTTCATCAAAATAAAATTTTCATCGGAGGATGGCGGCCGCTATCTCATAATCGGCGATTTAAACTCTACCCTGGCAGAAAAACCACTGAAACGTCTGCTAGAAAGCGGTACGAGGGTGCTGGCCGAGGTAGTGCCCGCCGCTGACTCCCGTGGGGAGACATGGACCTACTATTATGCAAAGGAGGATGTTTACTCGCGATTTGACTACATTTTGAGTTCCCCTTCGTTGTTGCCGCATGTAGTTGAAAACAGGGGAACCGTAGTCGATTTTCCAGAAATGCTCATCGGCTCAGACCATCGCCTGATATACATCGACCTGGAATTTGAACAAAAGGCGCCGTAAATAAATGGTCTATTGCCCAAACCATGTGGGTCTGTAGGGATGTTAATTTCCTGTATCCGGTGAGTATTGGTGGGGAAATAGGGTGAATATCCCTACTGAAAAAAAAATAAAAATAAATCCATAAAGTGCTTGACGGGGGAGGGTAATGGGGCATTATGTCAAATAATGTCAAGCAAGCCCCTGCAATGACTGCTCCCGATCAAGGCCCCCAAGACCCCTTTTATGTTGGTGAGTTCAGACACAATCTGGACCCCAAAAACCGTATTACTGTCCCTTCCAAGTGGCGGTTTTCGGGAGATGATGTCGATGGCCACGTGGCATGGGTGCATCCGGAGGGATATATTGCGGTCTATCCACCCCGGAAAATCAAAGAATTTCGCGAAAGAATAATGAGAATCCCCGAAGGCGATAAACGGGGACAGCGTATTTTGCGGCGGCTTTTCGGCAAAGCGACCCGTTTTGGGTGCGACAGCCAGGGACGGATCAAGCTGGGCGATATGATGGTGAAGGATGCCGGCATCCACAAGGCCGTGGTCTTGGTTGGCCTTGGCGAGACTTTTAACATCTGGAGCGCCGAGCGGTTCGAACGTCAGGACGAGGAGGACTTCGATCTGCTTGAGGCGATGAGCGATTTTGGAATCTAGCAATATGCAACCCCAACCCCGCAATAAAACCAAGCAGGATTTACGCGCCTGGAGGACGGATCTTTTGCATGTTTTACGCTCCGTTTAACCTGGCGTTTATATACTTTATGGCTAATCACCTGCCGGTGCTCATTCGCGAGACGCTGGACTTGTTGGCGCCCCGCGCCGGCCAGTTGTTCCTGGACTGTACTTTCGGCGGGGGCGGCCACTCCGGCGCTCTCCTTGAAGCCGCTCCCGACATTCGCGTAGTAGCTTTCGACTGTGATCCCGAGGCGGGAGTCCGGGCCGAAGCATTCAAAAGCCGGTATGGGGAGCGCTTTAAGTTTTATGACCAAAACTTTACGCAGCTCGATATGGTATTGGAAAACGGGTTCAACGGAGCCCTTTTCGATCTTGGGCTATCCACCTTTCAGCTAGACAAGCCCGAACGCGGGTTTTCCTTCCTCCGGCCCGGCCCGGCCGATATGCGGATGGACACTCGCACAGGCGTTTCTGCTGCAGAATTCCTGGAGACGACCTCAAAAAAAACACTCGTTACAGCAGTGCGTAACTATGGGGAGGAACCGCGTTGGCGACGGGTGGTCGATGCCATCATTGCTGATCGGGGTACCGGGTCGCTGCAGGACACTGTACTACTGGCAGAACTCGTGGCCCGAGCCGTGGGGGGAAAACGAGCTGGCCGCAAAACTCGCATTCATCCCGCAACACGAACATTCCAAGGAATAAGAATCATGATTAATCAAGAACTGAAAAATCTGGAGGAAGCATTGCCAAAGGTTTTCGAAAAGCTGGCTCCAGCCGGTGTACTTGCGACAATCAGCTTCCATTCACACGAAGATAGAATCGTTAAACGATACTTCCGGCGGATGGCCGGTCAATCGGAACACGCCGCGGACTCCACCCCGAAGCAATTTCGGGTGCGCCGTGCGGTGGTACTTACTCGTAAACCAATTACTCCTACTACAGAAGAAAAAAGCCGAAACCCCCGCTCCCGTTCGGCCAAGTTGCGGGCCTTGAAAAAGGAGGGCGTTTTATGAGCCCGGCAATTCGGCAACAAACCCGGAATCTCCTCCGAATTCTGATTCTGGGGATGTTAATCCTGCTAATATCTGCCGCCGGAGGCTTGAGCCTGGTGTGGTTGCGCCAGGGAATATCTCGTTCGGCGGCAGGTATTATGGCCAAGGAAAACGAGCTGGCGGGCATTGAGCGCACAATCCGTAATCTCGATTCCCGGATTGCCTCCCTACATAGTCCCGAGGCACTTAAAGCGTCTGCGGCCCGAATGGAATTGGGTCTCATCAGTCCCAAGCAGGCGCAAATTGTTCATATGCTTCCCCGATGGAGTGAAGCGCCGGCCAGACCTGGTCCTGCTGATAATTTCATGGTTTACCGGGAACTGGCCTCGATTGACACCCCTCCAATATATCTTAAATGAGCAAGCCTCCGATAGCGAGCCGACGTCCTATAATCGTCGCCAGTGTAATAATCCTGGTATTCGTAGGTGTACTCTCTCGGCTATATTACCTGCACGTATACGAACGAGCGGCGCTGGCTGCAATTGCCGAGGGCAACCGTATAACTTTCAGGATCGATTTCGCCCGCCGGGGCAGCATCTTCGATACCCGTGGCAACCTGCTGGCGGCATCCCGCACAGTTTACGAGGTGGGAGTTGATCCGCAGATGGTATATCCCGGAGATACCGAAAAATGGCCTGCTCTGGCCGCCCTCGTAGATATGCCGATTGAACAATTGAAGAGCCGCATGCTCAGACGAATCAGTCTCGGGGGCAGTGGCAACCCAGTGGGAATAAGCGCTGTGCGGTGGCGTGAATTAGCCGATTCCATACCCGAATCCGATTACGAGAAGGTCATGGCTCTGAAAATCAAAGGGGTATACGGCAATCGGAAATTCCAGCGGGTCTATCCGGGTCAGTCGCTGGCCTCCCATTTCATCGGCTTTATTAATAAAGAGCAAAACCCGGTCAGTGGTATCGAGCGTTACATGAACTTTTACCTGAGCGGACAGGATGGCTGGCGCGAAACGGAGCGTGATGGTAATCGACGAGAACTGGCACAGTTTCGCAGCCGTGAGATCGAGCCGACAAATGGACTAAACGTCGAACTTACCGTCGACATGGTGGTGCAGAATATTATTGAGGAAGAACTGCGAATTCTTGCCACAAAATTTTCTCCAAAGGCTGCCTCAATCATCGTGAGCAACCCATCCACAGGATTTATCCTCGGGATGGCGAACTGGCCCAACTTCGACCTGAACCGTTACTGGAAATATCCAATTGACCGCCATCGCAACCGCGCCGTGGCTGATCTATACGAACCAGGATCCACCTTTAAAATAGTTGTCCTCAGCGGCGCTCTCGAAGAGTCGCTTGTACGGCCCGAAACCCGTTTCAATTGCGATTTGAATGCAGTTGAATATCGTGGCAGGCTCATTTACCTGCCAGAGGACCACGTGCCGATGGGCGAACTCACGCTCGGGGAAATTGTATCCAAGTCGAGCAATCGGGGAGCAGCACAACTCGGACTTCTTCTCGGCCCGAAGCGGCTTTACCAATATGCATTAGCTTTCGGATTCGGTGCTCCCACCGGCTTTGGACCGGGCGGCGAGGTTCGCGGAATTCTACACCCCGTCCATAAATGGGACAACCTCACCATAAGCCGGCTGCCAGTAGGCTACAATATAGCCGCTACGCCTCTACAGGTGCATTTCGCGATGTCGGTAATCGCCAACGAAGGTGTTCTGATGGCGCCGCGAATTGTCCGCCGTGTGTTTGATCAAGAAGGACAAACCGTAGTGCCGTTTAGCCCGGAATCCAGGCGGCGCGCAGTGAGCGCACGAACGGCGCATACACTGACCCGGATGCTGACTAGGGCCGCTGCCCCGGGAGGCACCGCGCCCGAGGCGCAAATCCTGGGCTTCGGAGTGGCGGGCAAAACAGGCACCACTCGAAAGATTATTGACGGGAAATATTCCCGTGATAACCACGTGGCCTCTTTCGTGGGATTTTTCCCGGCATCCAGGCCGCGTTTGGTGATCACCGTGGTTGTGGACGATCCCCAAACGGTTGGTCCGGCCTACGGTGGCAGGATTGCGGCGCCGGCGTTCAAAAATATCGCCGAGCAGCTTATTCAGTATCTTGCCATCAAGCCGTCCGGTCCCTTTAGTGAATCGTTGGCAATGGAAGGAGGGGAGGTTGAACAACTGCGCTATTAAAGAGGTCATTACACTAAACGCTTATCCTGTTTTGGGCAGCAACTCCCTTGAGTATGGACAACAGGAAAGCTCTAGACCCCATGCAATGAATTTCAATTTAGAAAGCTTAATGCTGGGAATACCCGTTATCAAAACCAGCGGCGATTGCCGCCGCCGCCTTACCGGCCTTTGCGCAGACAGCCGCCGGGTAACTCCGAGTTCGCTCTTTTTTGCTCTAACTGGGTTGCGCTACGACGGCAATGATTACATTGCGGAGGCAATCGACCGAGGGGCCGAAGCTATTGTTTCGGAACGGCCGGGGCGGGCCAGTGGTTCTATAGCGTATATCCAGGTGAAAAATATACGCGCCACGCTAGCCGAAACCGCCCGGCGATTTCACGGCTTCCCCGATCGTGAACTCGATCTGATCGGTGTAACCGGGACCAACGGCAAGACGACCGTGGCCTGGCTTATAAAATATTTACTCGAGCAGCCCGGTAAACCCGTCGGCGTTTTGGGCACTATCGAATATTCGCTGGGAACGCGCACCTTGCCGGCCGGCCGCACCACACCCGAGTCGCTGGACCTTTATGCCATGCTTGCACAGATGAAGCAGGCGGACTGTTCCTGTGCCGTCATGGAAGTCAGCTCACACGGCATCGAGCAGGAAAGGGTAGCCGGTTTGGGCTTCAAGATAGCGGTTTTCCTCAATCTCACACAGGACCACATCGACTACCACGAGACGATGGAGCGGTATTTCGAGGTAAAAAGCCGTTTGTTCACTGGTAAAAGTGTCGCTCGCCCAGAGATTTCGATTATCAATTTGGACGATTCTTATGGTCGGCGCCTTTTGAGCCTCCTGCCGGCCGGTAACAGGGTCCTGACTTTCGGCACTGACCCCCAAGCCGACTTTTATGCGACCGATATCGAACTGGACGCGAAAGGCAGCCGCTTCGAGCTGCACTGGCCGGATGGCGCGATCAAGGCGGCAAGTCCATTGCTGGGACGATACAATCTTTCAAATATCCTGGCCGCTATGGCAATAGGATATTCCATGGGATTTCACCCGGGTGAATTGGTGCGCCGTCTTTCCGGGTTCCCGGGTGTGCCGGGCCGCATGGAGCGGGTGGAGGCCGGGCAACCCTTCAACGTTCTGGTGGATTACGCCCATACCGATGACGCTTTGGCCAATGCGCTTTCAATGTTACGCGATATCACGACTGGCCGTTTGTTGGTTGTTTTCGGGTGTGGCGGCAATCGGGATTCAGGAAAACGTCCCTTGATGACACGCGCTGTAATGGAGCGCGCCGACCATGCGTGGGCCACGGCCGATAATCCCCGTGGCGAAAGCATCGAGTCTATTTTTGAGGATATGAAAGCTGGTATGCCCTCTGCCGAAAATATCACTTTCGTGGAAAAGAGACGGTGGGCAATCAGTCTGGCTCTAGACTCAGCACGGCCCGGCGATTGCCTGCTCATCGCGGGCAAGGGACATGAGACCTTCCAGGAATTTGCCGATGCGGTGTTTCCGTTTGACGACCGCCAAGTAGCTCGCGAATTGCTCATAGCAAAAAACTTCAGCCCCTCGCAACTTTAGAAAATGCCAAATTTCGATCCACAATTATTGCAAGAATGGACTTCCGGCCAATGGAAAGGTCCCGAGCCTGAAACCCTGCTCGGGTTTTCCATCGACACCAGAACGTTATTGCCTGGCGAAGTTTTCGTAGCCCTGAAGACCGATAAACGAGACGGCCGCCAATTTCTGACCGAAGCCGAGTCGCTTGGAGCCGGTGCGGCTATTGTGGCGGAACCAAACAGCGAGACGGCATTGCCCCAATTGCTTGTGAACGATACACTGGCCGCCATGCAAACAATCGCAGCGCAACATCGGAAGCGATTCACGGGTCCGGTCATCGGAATAACCGGGTCCTGCGGCAAGACTTCGACCAAAAATTTGCTCGCGTTGCTTCTGGGAGGCGAGGAAGTGCACCGCAGTCCCGTCAACTTCAATAATTACCTGGGTGTGCCGCTAACTTTACTCGGTATCGACCATACACGCCACCGCTACGCCGTAGTCGAGGCAGGGTCCAGCCGAAGCAACGAATTAAAACCTCTCGTCCAAATGATCGAGCCTGACAACGGAATCATTACCATGGTGGCCGAGGCGCACATGGAAGGATTTGAATCTATCGAGGCCGTGGCCCGGGAAAAAGCTGAGCTTGGGCGTGCCGTGCATCCCGAAGGCCGGATAATATTTACGGAGGAATGCCTGCGGTTCGATGAATTCCAACATTTCACCGCTTCTTCCCTGGTTGTAGTAGAAGAAGGTTTGGAATTGCCGACCGAGCGGTTCAGACGGGTAATTTTCTCCGCTGAGTCGGAAACCGAAGCGCCTGCCGGAAGGTGGAAATTGAACCTGAAGCCTCCAAGCGATTCCGGTTTCACCTTCATGCTGCCGGCCATGAGCCGGGGTATGGTGCGCAATACTGTTATGGCCCTGACTTTGGCCTTGGAGCTTGGGGTGAGCCGTGAAAACCTGCAGGAACGACTTCTGCAATGGAGGACTTGTGGGCTTCGTGGTGAAATTCATTCTATTGAAGGTGTCAGTTTTTATGTCGACTGCTACAATGCCAGTCCTGCCTCCATGCTCGATACTTTCGAGGCATTTCAAATGGCGTTCCCGGACGAGCAGCCAAGGCTTTATTTACTCGGATGCATGGCCGAACTGGGGGAGCGCTCCGGGTATTGGCACCAGGAAGTTGGCCGGGCGCTGACTCTAAGGCCTCAGGATAAAGCATTTCTTTTGGGTGACCATGCCGATGCTCTGGGTGCAGGCATTATGGAGGCCGGTAATTCATCGGATCAAGTTACCATGTTAAGAGATGTCGATGAGGCCCGGGCCTTACTAAAAGATTTTCGAGGTTGTGTTCTGTTGAAGGGCAGCCGGGATTGTCAATTGGAGTCCGTCCTGCCGGGAGAAATACTTATTCCTAGGAAGGAGGTTGTCCGGGCATGCTAGCTTACCTTGCAGAACTTGAGGAATTTTTCGGGCCGTTGCGGCTCTTCCGATTTCTGACGCTACGCAGTGTTATGGCGGCCGGAACAGCGCTGATTGTCGGATTTGCCATTGCTCCATGGCTCCTGGGCAGGTTGCGCCGTTTAAAGCTTTCCCAATCCTTGCGCGGTGAGTCGGAGGTAGGCAAACTGGCGGAATTGCACGCCGGGAAAAAGAACATTCCAACAATGGGCGGTCTGTTGATTTATGTCTCCGTCATGGTGAGCGCGCTGTTGTGGGCCAAACCGAATATCTACGTGATAGTGGTCCTTTTTGTTTACTCGGGTTTAACCATTATCGGGCTTATCGACGACTACCTCAAGGTGTCCCATCGCAGCAGTACCGGTTTGGCCGGCCGTTACAAGTTGTCGGCCCAAGCGGTTATTACGCTTGTCGCTCTGTGGGCATTGCTTTCATATCCGGACAGTCAGCTGCTGGTTAAGGAGCTATGGGCGCCCTTTATCAAGACACCGGTCTTGGCGGAGATGCCATTGTGGTTTTTGGGCGCTTTTTTCTTCCTCGTGCTGGCCGGATCCAGCAACGCCATTAATTTGACTGATGGAGTTGACGGGCTGGCAATCGGCTGCGTGATTACCGTTGCCCTTGTCTATGGGATAATGGCATATTCATCCGGCCATATAATCATAGCCCGCTACCTGCTGATCAGTTATGTGGAGGGATCTGGAGAGTTGGCCGTTTTATGCTCCGCGATGGTTGGAGCGGGTCTTGCTTTCCTTTGGTTCAATTCGCACCCGGCAGAGGTCTTTATGGGCGATACCGGCTCACTTGCCCTTGGGGGAATGATCGGGACGATCGCCTTGCTCGTGCATCAGCCGATTACCCTCATATTAGTAGGCGGCATATTCGTCACGGAGGCGCTTTCGGTAATTATTCAGGTTGGTTCCTTCAAATTGCGGGGCAAACGAGTTTTCCTCATGGCGCCTCTCCATCACCATTTCGAACTTAAAGGCTGGGCCGAGAGCAAAGTGGTAATTCGCTTTTGGATTTTATCTCTCATCTTTGGCCTTTGCGGCCTGGCCACTCTTAAATTGCGATGAAAAATATGGAAATACCATCCGCTATCGCCGACCTGACGGCCCGTCCCGTGGCTGTTTTCGGTTCCGGGATCAGCGGTCGTGCCGTGTCGGACCTGCTAAATTTCTTAGGTATCGAATGGGTATGCTACGATGAATTTGCCAACAACGGATCGCGCAGAGAATTTACAGAGCACGAGGCCCGTGAACATCGGCTTGTGGTTTATAGCCCGGGATTTCCGGGGAAGCATCCTTGGCTGGAGATCGGCAGGGACTCTGGATGTGTCTGCATGAACGAGATTGATTTTGCCTCTTTATTTTGGCCCGGAGAGATAATCGCTGTAACCGGCACCAACGGGAAAACCACACTCACCGAATTTATCGCATACGCTTACAGAGAAATCGGTATCGATGCGCAGGCAGTCGGGAACAATAAATACCCGCTCTCTCGCCTTGTGGAATCTTCCAGCGCGGACGGTACTATTGCCGTGTGCGAAGTAAGCTCGTTCCAGGCTGAAGATATGCGTCACTTTAATGCCGATGCCCTGATATGGACCAATTTCAGCGAGGACCATCTGGATCGCCATGGTTCCATGGAGGATTACTTCGCAGCCAAATGGAACCTCATACATCGGCTGCGGCGGCCTTTTCTACTGGTGGCTGACGAGACTGTGGTGCATGCCGCAGATGAATTTGGACGCCATTTGCCAGAATTCGCATCCGTTGTTGGTAAAACCGACACAAAACCGTGGAAAATGCCGGAAACCTCCGCGTTTGCCTTTTACCCGCAAATGGATAACTTGCGCCTCGTCCGCGAATTCTGGCGACGCAAAGGCTTGCCCGGGGATGTCCTCCAACGTGCCGCGGAATGTTTTTCTCCCCGCCCGCATCGATTTGTGAAAGTGGGCGAAATAGACGGCGTCGATTTCTGGAACAACTCCAAATCGACGGATTTCACCTCAGCCCTGGCTGCTACGGACAGCTTGGGAAAGCCAATTCTATGGATAGGCGGCGGCAAGTCAAAGGGAGGAGACGTTGAGGCCTTTGCGCTGAAAATGGCCGGCCGTGTAAAAGCCGCGTTTCTGATAGGCGAAACCGCCTCTTATATGGTGTCTGTTTTTGAAAGCTACGGAAAGACGGCGCAGGTCTGCTCCGACATGCGGGAAGCCGTCAATGCCGCCTACAGCGCCGCAACGCCGGGAGACTCCGTGGTATTAAGCCCAGGGTTTGCAAGTTTCGACATGTATGCCAACTTTGAGCAACGTGGAGACTGTTTTGCTGATGTCGTTTTGAGTTTGATGAAACATTTAATAAGGTGTTAATTATCATTATGAAGAAAAACATGATCATGAAACTAAAAAAAATATTCGGAGTGGTGCTTATTCTCCATGTCCTGTTCCTGAGCATATTGTTTGTCCAGCCAGGCTGTGCCACGACCGCTAAAAAAACTGAACCTGCCCCGGATGATACTTTCGCTTCGGAGGTCGAGTCCCAAAAAGCGGATACGAGCCGGGACACAAGAATACATCCTGCTTTCAACGCCGGGATCGAGCCCGCTAGGAATGTTTCCAGATCGATTCCCGGCAGGTATTCACCGACGCGGCCCGGTTGGAGTTTCGAGCAGGAGACTCCCTTGGAAGCTGGCGAGCTTCTGGAACCACTGGGAGAGGAGACACTGGCATTTGAAGACATCTACATAGTCAAAAAGGGAGACAGCCTTTGGTTGATTTCACGTAGTCAAGGAGTATCCCTTCTCTCGTTGCTTAAAATAAATGGATTCAGCAACGATACGGTGATTTACGCGGGCCAGGAAATCCTTATTCCAATCGGCACCGGCACAGGCGCCGACGCTTTAGCCGTTTCCTTCGGCCCGGACCTTTCGGAATATAGCGGGACTACCTACACTGTCGTGTCCGGTGATACGCTCACTATCATTGCGCGGATGCACGACACTACTGTTGCGGCCCTGAAAAGCGCCAACGCTATAACTAGTGATACCATCTACAAGCAGCAGGTTCTGATAATTCCTTCAGGAGTGGAGGCTTGGTTGACCGATTACCCGGACATCGGAATGGCGCCGCAAGAGCAGGTTTCCACTACCGGCAACTTTCATGTTGTTCGATCGGGCGACACACCCATTGAAATTGCGCAAACATACGGGGTTAAAGTCATAGAGCTGATGGCGATCAATAACATCGTGGACCCCACGAAGTTGCAGGTGAACCAGGTACTGATCATTCCCGGCCGCGAGGTTGTTGAATTCCCTCCACAGGTGGTCGAGCAACAAGAGATGGAAGAAGAGCCCGATACCGGCGAGGCCGCGCCCCTGGATTACGATCAATCCCTTAGTCTGGAGGACCTGGAATCCGTTTTGTTCGATGAGCAAGAAATTCCGATGGTCCCGGTGGATGGAAAATAGACGCAAGGCGTAAAATAATTGGCAACACGAAACTAATGGAAGCCAGGCAGAGAGAATGGTTATTTGTAATTAGGCGGCTGGGACCCAGAGTGGCATTATCGCTGACTGTAGCCGGTCTCGTTTTATTGGGCCTTACCATCCTCTTGAGCGCCGGTCACGGAAAAACGATTAGCATGTTCGGACAGGAAAACGGGACTGATGCCGCATATTACCTGGGCAAGCAGGCGACATGGCTGGTTCTTGGCTTAATCGCGTGCGGGATTACCGCCGTGTTGCCGCTGGAAAAAATGCGGGCCTTTACCTGGCCTCTGGCCGGGCTTGTGGCGGGTCTGCTTATCCTGGTGCTTATTCCCGGAATCGGCGTGCGCATCAACGGCTCCCAGCGTTGGCTCGACCTCGGCATAATGCGGATGCAGGTGTCAGACTTTGCAAAGCTCGGGCTGATCTGGACGCTTGCTCATTACATGGCGGTTCATCAAAGGAACTTGCATCAATTCTTTAAAGGATTTGTCGTTCCATGTGCCCTGATCGGATGCGTTTTTATGCTCATTCTACTGGAGCCGGACTTCGGCACCGCTTTTTTGACAGGACTTGTTGGCGCTACCATTCTCTTCCTTGCCGGGGTGCGGCTCCGTTACTTAATCCCGGCAGCGATGGCAGGCTGCGCTTTTTTTGCCAAAGCCATCTTGTTAGATCCTATTCGGCTGCGCAGGGTGACGGCATTTATTGACCTTGATGCCAATAAAGCCGACAGCGCTTACCAGTTGTGGCAGGGCATGTTGGCTTTCGGCGCGGGCGGTTTAGGTGGTGTTGGGCTCGGAAATGGCCGCCAGCAAATGGCCTTTCTGCCGGAGGCGCACACCGATTTCATATTCCCGGTCATCGGCGAGGAGTTGGGCTATTTTTTCACCACCGGTGTAGTACTGGGCTTTTTAACTATATTCGGGCTGGTTGTATTCCAGGTCAGACGGGCGCCGAACATGTTTCAGTTTCTGTTGGCTTCCGGCGCCATATTGATGATCACCGTGCAGGCGCTGATTAATATCTGTGTGGTTACTGGTTGTCTGCCTACCAAGGGTCTTGCGCTGCCCTTCATCAGCTATGGCGGCTCCAACCTTGTAGTTATGTTTATCCTGATCGGCATCCTCCTGAATTGCTTCAGGTTATGGGGCCACCCCCCACTTGAGAGACCCATGGATTTATGAGCACTTTTGTCATTTCTTGCGGAGGCACCGGAGGGCACCTTTCCCCCGGCATTTCCCTTGCAAAGGAACTTACCGTAAGGGGTCATCGATGCTTGCTCATAGTCAGCAAAAAGCAGGTCGATTCGCGCCTTGTGGCGAACCATCCCGAACTGGAATTTGTGCGCGCTCCAGGAGCGGGTTTTTCTCTGCACCCATGGCGGTTCATCAAGTTTGCCATCCAGCAAATCGCTTCCATCATTTTTTCCTTCCGCTTGATATTAAGGAACCGGCCTGATACCGTGCTGGCCTTTGGAGGTTTTCTGACTCTTGGCGTGGCGCTGGCCAGTTTTGTCCGGGGCTGCCCGTTCGTATTGCACGAAGCCAACCGCAAACCTGGGAGGGCCACCCGGCTATTGAGGGGTCTGGCCGACCGTATCTACTTGCCCGACGGTATACCCCTGGCTGGAGTTCACCCAATGGTAATCAAATACGCAGGTTATCCTTTGCGCGAGGAAATCCGTCTTGTTGCCAAGGAGGAGGCCCGTAAAAAGCTCGGGCTCGATATCCAGGGCAAGCTGCTAGTCGTGCTTGGTGGCAGCCAGGGCGCCTTGAGACTCAATAATTGGGTGCGCGAAAACATCGAAGGTTTCGGGACCGCCGGCATCAATGTATATTGTGTAACCGGACTCAACAAAGGCTCAGATGGGGTAACCGAATATCGTGCCGGCAACGGACAGGTTGTTAAAGCCTTTTTTACCGACTTCACCGATCAAATGGGTACCGTTCTTTCCAGCGCCGACCTCGTCGTTTCTCGTGCCGGTGCAGGCGTTATCGCCGAGATGACGCATTGTCACGTACCGTCCATTCTAGTCCCTTATCCTTACGCCGCAGACAACCATCAGGATGCCAATTCGCGTTTCCTTGAACAGCAGGGCGGATGCGTGGTGGTAGAGCAGAGCCGCATCGACAGTCTATTCGCCGAAGTCAGCGATTTGATCTTCAACGACTGGTTGCTGGAGAAATTTAACCAGAACTTGCAGCGGCTCGAACGGCGCAATAGCGCCGAATCGATAGCCGACGACCTTGAGGAAATTTCCGGGGCCTGCAAGAACCAACGCAACCCCAAAACCGCTGTTTCGACATGAGCTCCAGCCGGGAAAACATTTTCTTGGTTGGGATAGGAGGTATGGGCATGGCTCCTTTCGCCCTTTATTTGCGGCAGGCCGGCTTTGCCGTTTCCGGTTGCGACGACAACTTGCGTCCGGCGGTTGCCGAAATGCTGCTGGCTAATGATATCGACGTGACCAAGGTACAGGATGTGCCGGAAGGAGTGGAGAAAGTCGTCTATTCCAGTGCCGTTAAAGAAAAACATCCCTGTTTGCAACAAGCAGTCCAGCGGGGCATCCCGGCGTTAAAGCGAGGTGAAATGCTGGCCGAAACCTTGAGCGACAAGCGATTGGCGGCGATTGTTGGCAGCCACGGAAAATCTACCGTAGCCGGCATGTTGATCTCAGCCCTGAGGCATAATCGTTTTGAATTCGGATATGTTCTTGGTGCGTTTTTTTGCGGCGACAAATCTCTGCCCGCACATTATTCCGAGGTCCCATGGGTAATTGCCGAAATCGACGAAAGCGATGGCACAATCAATAACTTTTCACCCGAGATTACCGTGGTCGTAAATCTCGACTGGGACCACCCGGACTTTTACGGGGACGCCGCCGCCATGGAAGAGACATTTGCAAAGTTGTTCAAGCGGACCAAAAAGGCCATTTTCATTCCATCCGGAAACAATGCACTGGCGGCCCTGGCCAGGTCGGGAAAGACCGGACAAGTAATCACTTTTGGAGAGGACGGTGATTATGATGGGAATTTAATCGAATGTTCAGCGCAAGATATGAAACTCAAACTGGGGGGCAGGTTTCCTCCGGGGGATTACCGGGTACACTCTATCGGCGCTTTTAATGCCGGTAATGCTATTTGTGCCTTGGCGACAGCGCATCACCTTGACAGCGGGGTGGACCTCGACTGCTTGACCGCCTATCCCGGTATAAAGCGTCGCCAAACCTTACTGCATGAATCCGCCGATCTCGTGGTTTACGAGGATTACGCACATCACCCGGAGGAAATAACCGCTTTGCTTCGGTTTGCCCGCGAACAATATAAGGAGAAGAAACTGGTCGTAGTATTTCAACCGCACCGATATTCTCGCACCCGGCAATTTAAAAAAGAAATAGCCGGGGCATTGAACGAAGCGGACACCGTCTTTCTGTTAGAAGTATATCCGGCGGGGGAATTCCCTCTAAAAAACGGAACCAGCGATGACCTTCTAAAATGCATGCCGTCTGTTCCTCCCGCAAAGCTGATACACTCGGTTGCCGATCTAAAAGGTTGCCTTCAGTCTGTCATCAATGAGCCGTCCGCTCTATTTTTTGTCGGCGCCGGAGATATAGATGAGTGGGCCGCCGATTTTGTGTCAAAAATGGGTAAACCAGTGGAGGTGGCTGTAAACTCCGTGAACTCGAAAGCCGGGTTTCCCCGCTGGTGGTCAGAATTGCAAGATGTGGTTAATTCCGACACCCGTCTGGCCGCTGATGAACCTCTTGCCGACAAGACAACTTTTGGCGTGGGCGGCAATGCCCGTTTTTACGCTGAACCGGCTTGCTTGGAGGATTTGCAGCTTCTGCTCAAACGCAGCAGCCAGGCCGGGTCCCCATTCTTTATTTTGGGCCGCGGCTCCAATCTTATAGTGCCCGATGAGGGTTTTGAAGGTCTGGTGATTCGCCTCGTTAAGGATTATTGGAAACAAATCCGGCCTATGGATAAAGGCCGTATGTTGGTAGGCGCGGGCGCGCGCCTCAAGCGAATTTGCGGCGAGACCTGCCGGCTCGGGATGGGCGGATTTGAATTTCTCGAAGGGATTCCCGGCTCATTGGGCGGGGCCTTGCGAATGAATGCAGGCGCAATGGGCGGATGGATATTCCAGACCGTCGAGGAAGTGCATCTGGTTACCGCTGATGGCGAAATCAAGAAGCTGCCTCCCGAGGCATTTCACATTGGCTACCGCGAATGTCGAGAACTCGAGGACTGCGTGGCCATCGGCGCGGTTCTGAAATCACTGGCCCCTGCTGAATCCGAGGCTATTAAGCGTAAAATTACAGATTTCGCAAAAAAGCGAAAAATCAGCCAGCCACGTGAGACCAATGCTGGTTGCATATTTAAAAATCCCGAAGGATCCGCAGCCGGAGGTCTGATCGACGAATTGGGCTTGAAAGGCCGTAGAGTTGGCAATGCGCAGGTGTCCACCGTCCATGGCAACTTCATCATTAACCGGGGCGGCGCGACTAGCGGGGACATCATCACACTCATAAAACAAATCCACCGTGAAGTGAAAAAGAGGCGGGGCATCGAACTCCAGCCCGAGGTAATACTTTTGGGCAAAAAATGGGACAAGATGCTATCATGACCGAGCCGCGCATAGCCGTCCTCTGCGGAGGCACATCAGCCGAGCGCGAAGTATCGCTCGCTTCAGGTCGCGCTGTGGCCGAAGCACTGCGACAGAATTTTAAAGTAGATCTCCTGGAAATCGATTGCGATGCCTTGCCCGAAGGACTTAATCCGGAAACAACGGTAGTTTTTCCAGCCCTACACGGCGGTTTCGGCGAGGACGGAGCCTTGCAACACTTGCTCGAAGAAAAAGGCATCTCCTATGCCGGTTGCGGTGTCGAGGCAAGCCGCATCTGTCTGAACAAGATTCAGACGAAAGAACGCGTCGAAAAGGCTGGCCTATTGGTTGTTCCCGGCCTCACTGTGGCCGCCGATAACATGCCGCCTGTTCAATCAATTATCGAAAAGCTCGGTTCGGATCTTGTGGTCAAACCGGTTGGCCAGGGCAGCAGCGTTGGCGTCACGATCCTAAGTGGCCGGGAGCAGTTGGAATCCGTTCTGTGCGGCCTGGAGAACGGCGAATGGCTTATTGAAAAGAAAATCGACGGGCGGGAAATAACCGCCGGGGTATTAGAGGGGAAAACCATCGGCCTGGTCGAAGTGCTTCCTCAAAACGGGTTTTACGATTATAAGCACAAATATACCGACGGCATGACCGAATACCGGTTTCCGGCCCAGGTCGAGCCGGCGGTAGAAAATGAAATCGGTCGTGCCGCCGAGACCGCATTCACTGCCTGTGGATGTCGAGATTTCGCGCGCATAGACTTTATTCTCTCTTGCGAAAACCGTACCTTCTTCCTAGAAGTTAACACGCTGCCGGGGCTTACCGCCAACAGCCTGCTCCCTAAGAGCGCCACGTGCAGCGGTTACGATTTTACAGAACTGGTGAGCCGCCTGGTCGCACCAGCCCTGGTAAGATTCAAGTTGGCTAGAGCTTCCTCCTGATGACAAAGAAAAATAAGAAATCGACCGAATCAAACAAGAACTGGCGCAATATTTACCAGTCCACAAGAGACAGGGCCGTAACCGGTCCTGCCCGCTTCCGCCGTTGGAAAATAGCCTTTAAGCTCTGGGCTTGGAGCTTTGCAGCAGTCGCGCTGGCAGCAACCGCGGGATACGGTATTTATTTCACCCGCGGCAACATGCCCTTCTTTACGTTCGGTAGGGGTGGTCATCCCGTATCGGAAATTGACTTCCAGAGCGATGGCGTTCTCGATAGCAAATGGTTCCATAAAGTAGTTCAATTGCCCGATGAACGAGGAATTATGAGCTTGGATATATTTGACATAAAGGCGGCCCTGGAAAGCCACGGCCAGGTCAAATCGGCCGCCGTTTCAATCCAGTTGCCCAACATGGTATTTATTAAAATCAACGAACGCCGGCCGGTACTCCGTGTTCGCGTAGCGACCGAACAAGGCGGAGTCGAACAGTTGCTCGTAGCTTCCGATGGAGTGGTCTACCCCGGTCGCAATTATTCCGGCGCAACTCTAAAACATATGCCATTCCTCGGTGGGATTCGCATCAAACGCGGTCACCGGGGCATAGAGCCGCTCACGGGAATGGAAACTGTGGCTCGCCTCATATACCTCGCGCGCATTCGTGTGCCCGATATTTACGGGACCTGGAAAGTTGTTTCATGTAAACAATTTGATGGGAATTCTGACAATCCAAGTGCATTGATCTCCGTGAGCGGAAGCCTGATAGGAGAGATTATTTTCGCACCTGATAATTTTGAGGCTCAACTTGAACGGTTGACAGGTATAGTGGACTACTCGCGGCGGAACAACCGCCAAGGTATCAAGCGTCTGGACCTATCTCTGGAAGGGCAGGCTGTAGTTCAATATAACCCCGGGAGGAATTCGGAAAAATATCTTCATTAAGCGGAACAATTCAACATGGCCAAAAGAAAAATAATTGGGGCGGTGGAAATCGGAACCTCGAAGGTCGTGGTGCTTGTAGGGGAAATCGTAGGCGACCGCAGCCTTAACATTATTGGCCGTGGCCAAGTTGCATCCTACGGGATGAAGAAAGGGGATATCGTTAACTTCCGCAGCGTAAGCGATCGCACCCATGCCGCAATTATCACTGCTGAGAAAAACTCCGGCACGACTATCGGCTCTGTTTACCTGGCGCAAACCGGCGGCCACCTGAAGGGATTTTACAACAAAGGATCTGTGACCGTGTGTTCTCCGGAGAACCGGGTTGACAAGTCCGATATGCTGCGGGCAGTCGAGAGCGCCAAGCGAAAAGACTTACCGCCCGATCGCGTTTACATCCACCACATCCAAAACGAATACCGTCTGGACGGACACCTTATTGAGGATCCTGCAGCGATGCGCGGAGAACATCTTGATGTAGGATACTGGCATATCCATGGCGACGAGAAAAAACTCACCGACCATATCCATGTCATAAACGGAATGGGCCTCAAAGTGGAGGACGTAATCGTATCGAGTATTGCCTCCGGATGTATGGTTGCCAGTGAGGCGGAAAAGAAAAATGGTATTTTAGTGATTGATATGGGATGCGGTACAACCGATTACGTCCTGTATCGCGGAGGCCATATAGTTCGCACAGGTGTAATCCCGATTGGCGGCGACCACATAACAAATGACCTGAGTATGGGATTGCGTATCGGCGGTCGGCATTCTGAAAGACTCAAACTACGATTCGCAAAGGCCATGCTGAACCCTAAAGATAAAAATGACCGGGTCTGGTTGATAGGAGATATGTCAATCGGCGACCGCCGCATCCCCCGCCTGGCCATTTACAAGATCGTTCAGTCCCGCCTAAAAGAGATTTTTCAGATTGTCCGGGACGACCTGGGTTCAACACTTGATTCCAGGAATATCGCCGGCGGAGTAGTATTAACGGGAGGAACTTCACGCTTGCCAAGCATCGCGAATCTTGCAGGTCGAGTATTAGGGATTAACACCCGTCTGGGAAAACCTCCACCATGGATCCTCAAAAGCATGAGGGTTCCGGAGTATACCACGGTTCTGGGTCTTCTTTATTACGGGCTTACGGCCCAGCGATCGATCGAGAAGATTACACCTCAGCGGCGCCTGATCCGAAAAATGGCGAGAATTCTTAACATTTAGAATAACATGGCATCGGACAATTTAGAAAACTCACCACATATGCTCGACCATGAAAATGATGGCGAAAACCTGCGCATTAAAATTATCGGCGTAGGTGGAGCCGGAAACAATGCTGTCGATCGTCTAAAGCTGGACGACCTCGGTCAGATACACCTGGCAGTTGTCAATACAGATAGCCAAGTGCTGGCCTCCTCCCCTTTACAGGATAAAATCCTCATCGGCAGCGGGGTAACCCGTGGGTTAAGCGCCGGAGGCGAACCGGACATCGGCCGCAAGGCCGCGGAAGCCGACCGCGCGAGTCTCGAACGGCTGGTTGAGGGAGTCGACCTTGTATTTTTACTTGCAGGTCTTGGAGGCGGAACCGGCAGCGGTGCGACTCCTGTTTTAGCTGAGGCGGCTACGAAAGCCGGGGCACTTGTCCTGGCATTTGTCACTCTGCCTTTCACCCTCGAAGGAGCGAGGCGGCACAAGCAGGCCCAGAACGCCATGAGCGCCTTGCGGAGAACCTGCCATGCGGTAATTCCACTGCCAAACGACTTGCTGCTCCAACAGATGGATGAACAAGCCACCGTTCTCGACGCATATGCCATGGCAGACGAATGGATATCGCGCGGAGTATGCGCAATCTGGTCGATGTTATTAAAAACCGGGCTCATCAATGTCGATTTCGCTACCTTGAAAAAAGGTTTTGACAACCATGGCGGCAAAACCCTCTTCGGATTGGGATATGGAAGTGGAGAGGATTTTGAAAACAAGGCAGTCGAGGACCTATTGCTTTGTCCCCTGCTGCATACCCCTGAATTTTCCCGTAAGGCCGACAGCCTAATAGTCAATATCACAGGTGGCCCCGACCTTTCGATGAACAAGGTCAATGAAATCATGAACTTGGTAACTGAAAAATTCGGCAGTAAAGACAATACAGTGATGAGTGCTGTGATTGACGAAAACATGCAGGGCAGCCTGAGTATTTGCGTAATTGGCACAACAGACTTGAACGGCGACAAAGCTCGGCCCTTTGGTATCTTTACGGGTTCACGGACGGTTGAATCAACTGTGACGGACGATACCGGGGCTACAAGGCCGGTATCCGGAGACACAGCTAAACGCAGGAAGAAAGAGCCGCCCAGACATTCCCAGGAAGTGTTCGCTTTTTCACGCGATGATGATCAGAGAGGCTACTTTGAAAAGAGTGAGCACAACCTATACAACGGCGAAGACCTGGATGTGCCAACTTACCTGCGTCGTGGAATTAAAATAAAACTCTGATAAATTCAAAGTTGAAATTGCAGCCAGGGTCGGTTTAGAAGATGGCGTGAAAGTTATCGTTTTTGTCACTCCCAAAAAAAATGTCCTCGATCCACAGGGAACGGCCGTGCGCCAATCCATGGTTAGCCTAGGCTATACTACCGCTGCCAATGTCCGGGTCGGCAAAACCATCGAGTTTGAAATCGAAGGTGAGGACACGCCCGAAATGCGGGATTCTATCGACAAGGTTTGCCTCGATTTGTTAAGCAACCCGATAATCGAGGACTACCGTTACGAGATTGTTATGGACAGTTCTTAGTGTCGTGTTCCGCGCGCTGTTTTCCCGCAGTTACGGGTTTTGCAGACCTAAAAAATAATAAACCCGAGCAGACTCAGGCCGCAAAGGATAAAGACAACCGTCAGGGCTTTCTTTTCTTGACTAGTAAGATTCCAGGGCATGGCACAAAGAGAAGAAAGGGGTTCAAGGGTTCAAGAGTTCAAGAGTTTTAAAGATTCTCCTCATATCTGACCGAAGTCAAAGGACTATGGACCATCGACACATTTTTCGTGTCATACAGCTGTATCGGTGCGGTAAATCCTTTGCACCCGCTTGGTGATTGAGCAAAAGGTTTCCCATGGTATGGATTGGGCCCAGGAGCTGAAAACAGTCACGTCGATTTCCTCACTGCCCTGGCGACCGATCAGTGTGACTTCCTCCCCGCAGCACACTTCCGGCAAATCGGTGATATCTACTATCGTCTGGTCCATGGTCACCCGGCCTAGAATCTTACAGCGACGACCCTGGATGAGGACCTCGCCTATATTGCTGACGGTTGTCGGGATACCATCGCCGTAACCGGCGGTAAGGACAGCGATACGCGAGTCGCGCCGCAACCGATAGGTGCCGCCATAACTTATTCCTGTGCCGGAGGGGAGGTTTTTGACCAGGCCGACCCGGCTGTGGAAGCTGAAAACCGGTTCGACCTGCACGCGGCCAAGAAAAGACTCGGGGTAGGGGCGGACGCCGAATTGCAACAACCCTACGCGCACCGCGTTGAAAGGTTTATCGGAGCTGAAAAATTCCAGCCCAGCGCTATTATCGGCGTGGATGAGGAGTTGCCCGGGTTCCAAATCGGGAAAATTTGATATAGCATTTAGAAACAGTTCACGCTGAATCAATGCGAAATCAGGATCGGTATCGGCGCTGGAAAAATGAGTGAAGATCCCTTCGAGAACCAGTTCCCGGCATGAGCGAATACTTTTATAAAGTGCTACCGCATCCTCATGCCAGACTCCCAGGCGGCCCATTCCCGTGTCGATTTTAAGATGAACCGGTATCGGCTTACCGGCCGTTTGCCCTATACGGCGAAATCGCTCCACTTCTTCAATGCTCGAAATGGTCGGGATAATCTGGTATTGCGAAATATATTTGTCCTCCTCCGGCAGCAAAGCACTTAACGCCAGGATCGGCCAGCCGGAGCCAATTTCACGAATTTCCGCCGCTTCCCCGATATTAGCCACGGCAAACATGTCGGCCCCGCTGCGCATCAGGCGCGACACTGTTTGGTGCATTCCATGCCCATAGGCATCGGCCTTGACCACTGCCAGATATTTTATGTGCGAGGGCAGAGCGGCACGGATACGCTTGAGATTGCGTTCCAGAACGCCCAAATCAATCTCGGCCCAGCAACGCAACTTGGGGGAATCGGATACGGATTTAACGGGCGCCGGTTCCGGCTTTGTTCTCGGTAAATTACGGCTCATCGCCTTTATCATCCTCACAATTCACTTTTTTTCAATTACTTATGGGATGCAGAGATAACATTCAGCGGTGTCTTTTGGCGTCCCATTTCACGTATACAGGCTTTTCCGGCAGGTAGATCTCGGGCTTGTCGATTTTGTGCAGTAGATTCGCTGAGTTAAGTACGCGGGGCAGCTCAAATAGGGAATAATCTCGGGTATGAATAAACACCGGAGGCACAGGAGCATTTTTTCGCCGGGGCAGGCAATAGACAGATCCCTGGAGTTTACTCAGATCGGTTGTATCGACCAAGGTAATGTCTATGCGTTCGCCATCCTCATTGACCGATACCAGATGCCATCGGTCCTGCCGGTATTCCGATACGATGTGAAACGGCATGGGCTCTCCCATGTGTTTAAATAAAGCAACTGCGGCTTCCAGGCTGCGGAATGAGAACAGCGAAGCCTGTCTATGCGCAGGCTGGCTGCGCCATCCATTAATGGCCATGGCTGCCAGCCTTATGCCGAGGATGGAACCTGGACCTTCGCAAAAAAGAAAACCGGCAACATCTTCCAAGGGCATTTTAGCTTCTTTCAGACAAGCGCTTGTGCCGTCAAAAATCGAATTGATCGCCTCCTCCTCTAATTCCCGAAAAGCCAGCCAAACTTCACCTTGCAACAAGCCGACCTGCACTTTTGATGCACTGGCATCGAGCAGCAAAAACACATTTCCCTTCACGATATCGCTCATAACATGGCTGTCTTCCAGGCAGCTCAAAGGGGTCAAGTCAGGTCAGAGAGGTCAGTGGATAAATGTCAAATTGACTTTATCGCTCCGTGATTCTTAGTTTGGATATGCCACGGTACATTACTCATGATGTGATTCACAGGCGTTGAGGTAAGAGCGTATAGCCTTGAGTGACAGGACAACGTCCAACCAAAGCGTGACAGCTGAAGAAACAATGCAAATGGTGGAGGCGAGTAGGAGAGTGCCCACTATCATGTGATGATTCCCGCCGTAACCAAAAGCATCCAAGACAGTACAGCATAAAAGAAGGCTACTAAGGACGATGCTGCTGCAAAGAGAAAGAATCGATATTCTGAGGATTGATGCCCTCCTGAACAAAATCTGAATCTGTGTTTCCCGGTTTGACGGATCAGATTCAATTATGCTGCGTAGGCGATCTATTACATGCGTATATCTGTTATTGATTACCAGTAGTAGTATGCAAACGCTGGAAATCAAAAAAAGAGGGGTAGTGCTATTGGTAAGTAAATCAGCGAATGATGGAGTCGGCATCATTTTGCCTCCTGACCTCTCTTATTTGTAGCGGCGGCGCAAATTGGTAGATAGGACGCCCATTTCCTCGCGGTATTTAGCGACTGTGCGACGGGCAATTTTAATTTCTCGTTTTGCAAGAATTTTGACGACTTCCTGATCGCTTAGAGGTTTGGCAATGTCCTCTGATTCGATGATTTGCGCGATTGAATCCTTGACGCTTTTATTGGATAAAGCCTGTCCTTTCTGCGAGGTATAACCGGGAGTGAAAAAATATTTAAACTCGAAAAGGCCGTGAGGAGTTTCGATATATTTGTTGGAAATGGCACGGCTGACTGTAGTTTCGTGCACGCCAACTGATTCGGCCACCATGTTCATAGTCAGCGGGCGCAATTTAGATACTCCTTCTTCAAAGAAGTCTTTCTGGAAGGTCAGGATTTCTCGCGTTATACGTTCGATTGTGTTTTGCCTTTGTTCTATGGAATTGATGAGGAATTTTCCTGAGCGAATTTTTTCACGGATGTAATCTTTTTCTCCTGCTGAAAGATTCCCCTTTGCCAGAAGAATCTTGTAGGTCTCGGTGAGTCGCAGCCGAGGTATATATTCGTTGTTGAGGATTATTTGCCAGTTGCCATCGTCTTTTAAGACTTTGACGTCTGGGGCAACGATTCGGTTGGTATCGTCACTAAAACGGCTGGCCGGGGCAGGATCGAGAGAGGCGATATTTTCGATGGCTGATTGCACATCTTCGATGCTTTTACCGGTGCGGCGGGCGATTTCCGGTATGCGCCTACGCAGGAGCTGGTCAAAGCAATCTTTAATAATCCTGTAGGGCAGACTACGGGTTTCGCCTTTGATTTTGAGTTGGGTCAGCAGGGAATCCTGCAGGTCAGCGGTGCCGATTCCGGTCGGTTCGAAAGTTTTGAGCAACCGGTGGGCTTCCTGCATCTTTTTAAGCGGAAATTCGGAGAGCAAAGCCAGATCGGAGATCGAAGTGGTTAAATATCCATGATCATTCAAGCTTCCTATAAGATATTCCAGACACCTCAGTACCTCGGCTGAGGCTTCTGTAAGCTTGGCCTGTTCCATGAGGTGCTCTTGCAGGGAAATTACGCTGGTGAGCGAGTCAAAAAAGTGTTTGCGGCGTTTGTCGTCCTCGACTGTGTAAGAGCTTTGACTGCTACTTTGTGTGAAATGTTCTTTCCAGTCTTCATCCAGCTGGAGAAGAACCTGGTAGTCCTCACCGAAGTCGAGTTCGGCGGTTGAGGTGGTCTCTGTTGCTTCGTCCTGGCCATTTTGCTCCTCTAAGCTGATATTCTCCATGGGCAGCTCCTCGAGGGAGGGATTGGTTTGGAGTTCTTCCAGGATGACGGTGCGCAACTCCAGGGCGGGAGTCTGCAGGATTTTCAGCGATTGGCGCAACTGTGGAGCCAGAACCAGTGACTGGGTCTGCTTTTGGACCTGGAATAAACCTTGGGGATTCATTAGGAAGATTCTATATGATTTTCAGCGGGTGAGTCTTTGTGTTTATTGATAAAGCTCCCTTTGAGACTGGAGTTTTTGTCGTAAGCTTTACCATTTACGAACAGATCCCGCAAATAATCGGCCAGTTTCTCGTTTGTTGGGCCATAACCGTCGCTATAAATATACATTTCTAATCCAACCAGCATATCGGAGGCGTTCTGGTAACGCTTGTCCCGATCCCGGGCGAGCGCTTTTTGCAGGATATCATCCAGCTTTCTGTCAATGCCGGAATGCAACTCTGTGAAATCTGGAATAGGCATTTCGAGGATATTGGCTTGCGTTTTACTGCTGTCACCAGCATCGAAAATATTTCGGCCGATGAGCATTTCGGTCAGCACCACACCGCATGGAAAGAGGTCGGAGCGCGCATCGGTCACTTCGCGTCGAGCCTGTTCCGGGGATAGATATTCGTCTTTACCTGCAATTACCTCGCCTTCGACATTATACATCAGGTCGAGCGCTTTAGCGATGCCGAAGTCTGTCAGTTTTACATCGCCTTCGAAGGCGAGCATAATGTTTTTCGGATTTACATCGCGGTGTACAATGTCGAGAGGACGGCCTTTTTTATCGGTCTTGCAATGTGCGTAAGACAAGCCGCGGCAAACACGTGAGACAATGAATACGGCCATTTCTACAGGCATTTCCCTCTCCAAAGCCCGGTGCTGGAGTAGAAATTCTTCAAGGGTTAGACCATTGACGCATTCCATTACAATAAAATACTGGCCGTCTATCTCACCGAGGTGATAGGTTTGAACAATATTGGTGTGAATGAGGTCGCAGACCAGGCGAGCTTCCCCCACGAAATTGCTTTGGAATTCCTTGATGGAGGAAAACTCTTCCCGGATGAGTTTTATGGCTACGGTTTTCTCGAATTGATCGACGCCGAGCTGCTTGGCCTCATAAACAACACCCATACCGCCCTCGGCGATCGTCCGCACAAGGTTATAATGAATTTCGTCGAAGAGATGTTCAAATTTGGCCACTATTTCCATACTATTGCTTTTTAATTTTCTGGCAAGAGTTTTTGCATTTTCACACTTAATATCGGCCATTTTCTGGAAATGTTCCCTAAAATTTCACTAGGACTGTTTGCTTTTTATATGGGCGCTCGAGGGAAATGGCGACCGTCTTGTCCAGGACGGAAACAGTTAAGCTTACACTTGCGCTAAGTGTATTACTACCGTGGAAAAACTCATTGTCCGGGCGGTAATATGGTTGAACCCGGCGGCCCGAATTTCTTCCGCAAGAGACTCCTTGGTGGGAAAGGCGGCGATGCTGGCCGCCAGGTAGCGATATGCCTCCATGTTTCCGGTTATCAGCCCGGCCAAGCGGGGGAGCACATGTTTTATATAAGGGAAATAAAATGGCTTTAACCATGGGTCCGGTTGGGTGAATTCGAGCACGATAAGCGTACCTTGTGGCCGGCGTAACACGCGCAGCATTTCCCGCAGGCTCCTGTCGCGCTCTTCCAGGTTGCGCAAGCCGAAAGCGAGAGTAATCACATCAATGCTCTGGTCGGCCATGGGCAGGGTGTGGCAGTCGCCCAATACAAATTTTATATCCCGGTAGATCGGGTTGGCCTTTTTTTTAGCTTCAGCACGATCAAGCATGGGCGGGCAGAAATCCAGGCCGGTTATGTCGACTTCACCTCCCAATTCCCGTCGCAGGGCGAAAGCCACATCTCCGCTGCCCGTGGCCAAGTCGACGACTGTCTGCGGCCGGCATCCCTTGGCGGTCCGGGCGAGTTCGCGCCGCCAGTAGAAATCAAGTCCGCCGCTCAGCAAGTGGTTGGCAAGATCGTAACGTCCGGCAATGTCGGCAAACATCCGCTCGACCATAGTCCCTTCAGGCATTGACAGGATGTCCGGCTGGAGCTATTTCGCGCTTTCTTTTTCTTTACCCTTGAAGCTTTGAACCACCATGCGGGAAAGTTCCTCGTCCGGGTTCTCTACTATGGCGCGAGTGATTGTAAAACGGTGCACGTCGGAATTTCGAGCCACGATCTTGAGGCCGTGCTGAAAGTCCCGGAGCTTTTCTTCGCACAATGAGCGAATGGTCCGGTCGGTGTCGATGGAGGCTTCGATGAGCGCCTGGCAGGCTTCGTCGTCGAATTCGAGGGTCAAGCCATGTTCATTTTTAAAGCGGCTGGCAAAATCAACAATCTCTTTGCGCAAGACATCGCCTTGAGCATGCTGGTGTTCCTTTATTACAGCCTTCAAGGTTTTGGTAGGTTCGGCGATAGTTTCGGTGGTGACCTCGAAGGTTTTTACGGCGGTGGAAGGCAGTTCAAACTTAAAGTATCGAAAGACTTGCTCAAGCACGGTCATCAGTCCGCGTGCCCCGGTTTTCTCCTTATATGCCCGCACCGCAATCTCTTGTATGGATTCGGGGGTGATCTTGAAATCAATTCCGTAGCCCTTGAAATCTAGCCTGTATTGCTCGAGGATATTTTCTTCGGAGCTTGAAAGGATTATCGCCAGGTCATCGACGTCGAGCGCCTCGCATGCCACCCGCACAGGCAGACGTCCGGCGAATTCGGGCTCGAAGCCGTATTTTATCAAGTCGGGTGTCTCGACGTGCTTGAGGTATTCGGAGATGTCTTTATCGGATAAATCGACCTTTGACGAGAACCCAATTTGGGTGCTTCCAAGGCGTTTTTTGACCAATTCAGCCAATTCGCCGAAGGCTCCGCTGACTATGAACAGGATGTGACGGGTATTTATTGTTTTCTTACGCGGCTTGCCGCTACGGGTCATTTCCATAACGGCCTGCATCTGGGCCATCATGTCGGTGGGGCTGAACAAGTTTACATCCACTTCCTCCATCAGCTTGAGCAAGTTAATCTGTACACCTCGGCCCGATACGTCCCTACCGCTAGTATTCGAGCTGGATGCAATCTTGTCTATTTCGTCGATAAAAATGATCCCGTATTGGGCGAGTTCCAAGTTGCCGTTGGCCATTTTAACAAGATCGCGCACGAGGTCCTCAACATCGTGGCCCACGTAGCCGGTTTCGGAAAATTTGGTGGCATCGGCCTTGACGAGAGGCACGCCGATGAGTTTTGCGATGCAGCGCATCAGGTAAGTCTTACCAACTCCGGTGGGACCCAGGAGGATGATATTTTGCTTGTGGTATTCCTTGTTCAACAGTTCCGGACGGTCAATGCACTGGCGAACGTGGTTGTAGTGGTCGCAGATGGCCACCGAAAGCACTTTTTTGGCCTCCTGTTGCTTGACCACAAATCGGTTAAGGTAGTCCCGGATTTCACGTGGCTTGAGGTTGAATTCATGGATACGCCGCGTGACCTCTTCGGCTGGGATTGGTTCTTCGGGCGGCTGGTCAGAAGAGTCGTCAGATTCCGGCGTGGGGATAAATTTCGGCTGGATACTAACGGTCAAATTTGGGTTGCGCATAGCCTCCTGAATATTTTTCTGCAATTCTTCCAGAGGATTATGTGGTTCTTTTTTACTCATAATTTATTATTTGACACTTGCTTTGGTATAAACAGAAGTATCAGATAGTTAATAACTTTGACAAGATAACGTATACAAGTTTCAGATATTGACAACTCATATGTTAGACAACTTCACAAAACGAGACATCGTTCTTGACATATATGACAGGACCGGGTTCCCGCAAAAGGAGGTCCGCGAAGTGGTGCAATTGACCTTGGATGCAATAGCTCGTGCGCTAGCTGAAGGCCGGAACGTGGAGTTGCGGAATTTTGGCGTATTCGAAGTGCAAGTGCGCAAAGCCAGGATCGGCCGCAATCCTAATAAACCCGAAACAGATGTCGAAATCCCCACCCGCGCCGTGATTAAGTTCAAGGCCGGCAAAGAACTCAGGACTAAGCTGAAAAAGCTAGACCTCGAGTTGATCAAAAAGTAGAGTTGCGGTTGGGTCAATTGCCACCGTGGAGTGTTCGTATGTTCCACTGCCTGCCGGGATTCCGTGAATTTTATCCGGCGCAATGTGCGGCTCGCAATTACATCTTCGAGAAATGGGAGCAGACGGCTCTGCGCTTCGGCTTCAGCCGGTATGATGCCCCGCTGCTCGAACCGCTGGAACTCTTCAAGGTAAAAAGCGGCCAGGAAATAGTTTCGCAACTCTTTAATTTTACCGACAAGGGAGACCGCGAAGTCGCCTTGCGGCCCGAATTGACCCCTTCCCTGGCAAGAATGGTGGGAGCTAAATCCGCCAGCCTTAAAAAGCCGGTCAAATGGTTCTGTATTGGCGAAAATTTCCGTTATGAACGCCCGCAAAAGGGCCGGCTGCGTTCTCATTACCAGTTAAATGCCGACATCCTTGGCGAGACCGGTCCCGGGGCCGATGCGGAACTGATCGCCCTTTGCCTCCAATCTTTCTCAGTTTTCGGACTTACCGCCGAAGATATTTGCCTGCGCCTCAGCGATCGGGACTTGTGGATCGATTTCCTCGCCTGCCTCGGTTGCAAAGACGAACGCGCATTGCAAGTCCTCTCCATCATAGACAAGATAGAGCGCGTAGAGCGAAAAAAAACCATTGATCACCTACGGGTCTATTTTGGGGATGCTGCCGAGGATTCCTTAAGCAAAATTGATACCTTGATAAGTATCCGTGAACTAGATCATCTTCGAACATTTCTCTTCAGCCAAGCTCCAGATGCCGAAATCAAAGACCGGCTCACCTACCGCCTCGCACAATGGGAAACCCTCCTGAACCGTCTCGACGGGTTGGGACTCACCCCATGGATCAAAATCGACCTGGGTATAGTGCGCGGTCTGGCCTACTACACGGGATTTGTATTCGAGGTATTTGAAAAGTCCGGCCGTTCCCGCGCCCTCGCGGGAGGAGGCCGATACGATCACCTGGTGAAAAAACTCGGCTACCCCGACCTCCCAGCCACCGGATTCGGTCTTGGCGATGTTGTTCTCACCGACCTGCTCGAGAAAAAGAAATTACTGCCGGATTTCACCCAGACTCCCGATATCTATGTAGTCATGGGCGAGGAGCCCGAGCGCAAGGCCGCCCTGAGCGATATTGCGCGATTGCGCGCCCTCGGTTTCAGTGTCGAATATGCCCTAAAGGACATTGCTTTTGGCAAACAATTCAAATCAGCAGGGCAGTCGGGCGCTCGACTCGCCTTAATCTACGGCTCCTCAGAACTCGCCGCCGGCAATGTCAAAATCCGCGACCTCTCAAGCGGTAGCGAAACCGACGTACCGCAGAAAAGCCTGGAGTCCGCCCTTAAAAAAGCTCTGTCGAAAGCCCCTGAGAAGAAATAGACCCTCTAATATTGACCGTTCTTTATATTGGGCGGCTTAGGCGGTGTTTGTATTGAGCGGAGATTTCGGCATTGTATTCGCGAGCGCCGGGCATATTGGCGCTGCGCAGAATCGGAACAGGTAAATTATTAAGAGTCAGGTATTCGATTATTTCCATTAGCAGCAGGTTGAGCAAAAGGGCGCCGGACAAGGTCGATGTGGGGCCCGCCTTGTCGGGATGCCCGGGTATGGGTATTGCTGCGTCTCCGATCTCGCCCCCGTTGTCCAATACATGGTCGGCTACTTCAAAGAGGCGTTTTCCGCAGGCATGACCGGACTTTGCTTTCCGGGACATGGCCAGGCTGGTGACTGCAGCGACAGTCAGGCCAAGTTTCCGGCAAGCCAGGGCCACTTCAATGGGGCAGGGGTTCTTTCCGCTGTTGGATATTACAATAATGGTTTCGCCGGGGAGCAGTTCGTAGTTGTAATGATGGCGCTTTACCAGCTCTGTCCCATAACCGGGCAGGGTCTCCGTCCAACCGCCGGTGGGATCGACAATGGCGCTTACGGGGACCAGTCCGCCCGCCCTATGAACCATTTCCTGGGCGAGGATGCCGGAATGGCCGCTGCCGAAGGTATGCAGGACGCCGCCTTCTCCGAAAGATTTCCCGATGACTGCCCCGAGTGTTTTTAAAGTTTCGCGATTTTTGCTTTCCTCCTCGTCAAAAAGGCCGAGTAGGTGACGGTAGAATTGCCCGTTGAGGTCCATGAAGCTTAATAAGATTTACTAGTGTTTTTAATTATTGGAAGGGATAATATAAAAACCTTCCTTTAATGTCAAAATCACCTTGCTTTTACCAATCAGGGACTACAAACATCGCGACAGTAACTTTTCAAACCCGAATAAGTCACCTCGATAACAAAAAAAGAATTTAATCCATGGAACCTTTATTCTGGCTAGCGCCGGTGTCTTCATTAGTCGCTCTTTTCTACGCAGGTTATTTTTTCCGTCAGATGATGCGGGAAAACGAGGGCAATGAGCTGATGATTAAAATAGCCTCCCATGTTACCAGGGGCGCTCACGCCTACCTCAGGCAGCAATACAAAGTTGTATCCCTGATTTTTGCTTTGCTCTTTCTGGTGTTCGTAGTGTTCGCGTTAGGCTTCAAAATGCATAGCCCATGGGCGCCTTTAACTTTTTTAACCGGCGGTTTCTTGTCAGGCCTGGCCGGATTTTTCGGGATGAAGACCGCCACCTGCGCGGCCAGCCGCACCACCGAAGCGGCGCGCGACTCCCTTAATCACGGCCTGCGAGTGGCCTTTCGCAGCGGAGCAGTGATGGGCTTGTCGGTGGTCGGACTGGGGCTTCTGGCAATTTGCCTGTGGTTTTTCTTTTTGTCGACCCGGTATCCCATCGACAGCGACAATGCCTCGAACAACCTCCTGCTGATTACTACGACTATGCTTGCCTACGGCATGGGAGCCTCATTGCAGGCGCTGTTTGCCCGGGTCGGCGGGGGTATTTATACCAAGGCCGCCGATGTCGGGGCCGACCTGGTGGGCAAGATAGAAGCCGGTATCCCCGAGGACGACCCGCGCAATCCCGCAACTATCGCCGATAATGTGGGCGACTTTGTAGGTGATGTAGCCGGAATGGGAGCTGACCTCTACGAGTCCTTCTGCGGGTCTATACTGGCGACTTCCGCCTTGGGAGCGGCGGCTTTTTATGGAGATCCGGACATGCAGCTCAAAGCTGTTATTGCGCCTATGGTCGTGGCTGGTGCAGGCACCCTGGCATCGGTTGTCGGCGCGTTTTTTGTGCGCGTAAAAGAGGGAGCGAGTCAGAAGGATTTGCTCAATGCCTTGAACCGCGGTATCCGCCTTAGCTCAATCCTGGTGGTAATCGCTTCGTTTTACCTTATAAAGGAGCTCGGCTTTGAAGGATATTGGGGCCTTTGGGGTGCGGTGGTTATCGGCTTGGTAGCCGGAATCATTATCGGCCATTCCACTGAATACTATACTTCGCTCTCTCACCGGCCGACCATGGAGATCGCCCAAAGCTCTTCAACGGGAGCAGCCACAGTCATCATCACCGGTTTAGGCAACGGGATGGTATCGACATGCATTCCGGTCATATCCGTGGCTACGGCTATATTTTTGGCATATTATTTTGCATGCGAGTTTGACCCTGCAAACGTTTCTCAAGGTCTTTACGGCATAGGTTTCGCTGCTGTTGGCATGCTTTCCACATTGGGTATAACACTGGCCACCGACGCTTATGGCCCGATAGCCGATAACGCCGGCGGCAACGCCGAGATGAGCGGTCTGGGCCCGGAAGTACGGCAGCGCACCGATGCCCTGGATGCCCTCGGTAATACTACGGCTGCGGTGGGCAAGGGGTTTGCCATCGGTTCAGCCGCTCTGACCGCTCTTGCCCTGATCGCCTGCTATATGGAACAACTCAAGCCCGCCATGCTGCGCAAAGGAGGCGAGTTAACCTTACCGGGCGGCAGCGCAGTGCCAGTGGAGGATGCCTCCTTCTTCGATTTTGTCAACCACTTTGAAATTCATTTAATGAACCCCATCGTTATCGCAGGGATCTTTATCGGCTCCATGATGGCGTATATTTTTTGCGGCTTGACCATGAAAGCCGTCGCCCGATCCGCCTCGGCCATGGTTTCAGAAGTGCGCCGTCAATTCAAGGAGTTTCCCGGCATCCTTGAAGGCAATGTCGAACCGGATTACGCTCGCTGCGTTGAAATATCCACGCGTGGCGCCCAGCGCGAAATGTTGTTGCCCTCGTTTCTTGCTGTTAGCACACCTGTAGCCATCGGGTTAATTTTCGGACCCGCCGGGGTGATTGGCTTGCTTACCGGCGCTCTAGGATCGGGATTTGTCCTGGCCATCTTCATGGCCAATGCGGGAGGCGCCTGGGATAACGCAAAGAAATATATCGAGGAAGGGCATCTTGGAGGCAAAGGCTCCGATGCGCATAAAGCCACAATCATTGGCGATACTGTTGGAGACCCCTTCAAAGACACCTCCGGGCCCAGTCTCAACATCCTTATCAAATTGATGAGCATGGTATCCGTTATCACGGCTGGGATAACCGTAACCTATAGTCTGTTTTAACGGGCAACAGTACCGGAATTTTTATCGGGGATCGAATTCCCAGCGCTGCTCATCCTCGTTCCAACGCTTCTCGGCGTCTTTTGGGAGATATTCGTATTTGTCGCTCTTGAGGTTGAAAACGCGCTCCTCTTCGCGGCCGACCTCGAATTGTGCTTCACGCTGGTCCTCGATGTTCTTTTCCTCGACCCGTTTGAGGTAGTCATCGACATTCCTGGTTTTTCCGGAAACGACTGATCCGAGCGGCGACCCCTCCAGCGGTGAAAGAGCCTTGTTCACGCAACCGAATGGCCCGCAGAAAATGAGGCCGGCGAACATCAATACAGCCAGTAAGGATTTCATAAACCTGTAATTTAAATTAAATCTGATTGTCTGGCAAGGCCCATCGCAAGGCCTCCTGATCAATTTTAATTTCACCGACACGTGTTGTCGATCCACTCATAGTGATGGAATAATCGTCACCAATTTGGATTTTGATTTTCCCTCCGGGCATGTGGACGGTCAGTTCGGCGTCCACTTCGCCCATTTTCCGTGCCACGGCCGCCGCCGCCGCACTGCTCGTGCCGGAAGCCAGGGTGTAGCCGGCTCCGCGCTCCCAGATTTCGATTTGGATGTTATTTCTGTCCAGAATTTTGAGTAACTGGACATTGGTGCGATTGGGAAAAAGGGCGTTGGATTCGAGTAGTGGGCCGAGTTGAGTAGCCAAGCGACTTGATATTTCAGGCAGAGGCAGCACGCAATGAGGATTGCCGATTGTGGCCGCGTAAAAGAGATAAGACCTCCCTTCCAACTCTACTTCCTCAGCCAATACTTCACGTTCCTGGCCCTCAACAGGAATGTCTCCGCTATGAAAGCTGATTTTGCCCATTTCCACAGTCACCGCCTCGCCCTTATCGATTATCTTGCAGGTCACGACGCCTCCCGGTGTGTGGACGGTAAAAGGTTCTTCTTTTACTCGGCCGCAATCCCATAAGTAGCGTGCGAAAATGCGCAGGCCATTGCCGCTTTTTTCCGCTTCACCTCCATCGGGATTGAATATTCGCAACCCGAAATCGGCCTTGTCACTCGGTTCGGGACCGTAAAGAATTCCGTCTGAACCGAGACCGAAATTACGATGGCATATAAGGCGGATATCATTTGATTGTGGCGGTTCGGGCGAGTCCTGCGGATCGAGGACCAGATAATCATTGCCCAGCGCGTGGTATTTGGAAAAATTCATCACTGTTCAACCAAACCGGTTTTTTGATTTCAGACAAGTCTGCATTTCTTAAGGAGTTTATAGCGTGTGGGTTCGTTGCCCAAACCGTACTTTGGAAAATTATCCGTTGTCACGGATTTCCACAGGAAGTAGAGTAGGGAAGTATAGGAGTCCGTTTCTGCTTATTTTAAAGATGGATTATTCAAATTTATGCGGTATCTGGATCGACCCCGAAAGCAGGGCATGCATGTCTCTGTGCGCCGGCAATGATAAGAGGGAGGAATCGAAGGAGGATTTTCATCCCCTCGCCTGGGCCGAGCATTTGCCGCAGGAAGGTCATTTCAAGGCAGAAAAGCTCGAAGGCGACGCCCCTGTTCGTCAGTTGCTGGTATTCGATACAATTAAGGCTTATAGGGAACTGTCGGGACGGCAGGACCGCTCTTTTGCCATGGATTCGGTCCGGCCCCTTGAGAACCAGTTCCTGTTAGACCGGGAGGCCCGATTGTTTGACGGTTTGAGTTTTGACGACCTGCGGCGATGCCAGTGCGACATTGAAACAGGTTGTTCGGTACCGGGGGGTTTCAGCAACCCCAACCGGCCCGAAGACCGTGTGCTGGCGATAGGATTGAGTTTTAGTTATAAACCCGAGCCTGTGTTCTTAACCTTGGAGGAGATGTCCGACGCGGCGGAGCGCAAGCTCCTCAAGGACTTCAATACCATCCTGCGTCGAATGGATCCGGATGTCATCGAGGGACACAACATATTTAATTTCGATCTCGAGTATCTGCGCCGTCGCGGTATGAGGTTGAAAGTGCCATGCGCTTGGGGGCGCTTCGGACAAAATGCAGTATTTCGCAACAGCCGATTGCGCGTGGCTGAACGCTGGATCGATTTTGTCCGGTGCGACATACCCGGCCGCGCCGTCTTCGATACCCTTCTGGCCATCCAGATATTTGACCTGACCGCCCGTGCCATGACCTCCTACAGCCTGAAGGATGTAGCTATTTTCTTGGGAGTGACGGGGGAGGGTCCCGAGAAACGCACTTACCTGCCGGGCAACGAAATCCAAAAAGCCTTTATTGAAGATCGCCGGAAATTTCTCGCATACCTGGATGATGACCTGCGCGAAACCCGAGGCATTGCTGCAATTATCCTGCCCACTTATTTCGCTCAGGCAAAGAATTTTCCCATGACCCTGCAGGAAATCTTTCTGCGGGGGACGGCCCACAAGGTTGATCTGCTCATTTTGGAAAAATACCACCATGCCCGGCGTGCCCTTCCACTCGGAGCTCCAGTTTCCACCTTTGAGGGCGGATATACCCGGAGTTTCGAGACCGGCGTTTTTAAGCAAATACACCATTTCGACGTGGCTTCACTCTACCCGAGCCTGCTTATGCTTATGGGGCGCAATCCGGCCAACGATTCCCTTGGTATATTTATACCTCTCCTGCGGGAACTGCGACAATACCGCCTCAAGTATAAGGAGTTGGCACGCGCCACGGATAGTAAAAACTTGCGCATCGAATACGACGCCCGCCAGGCAAGTTTCAAAATCCTCATAAATTCATTTTATGGTTACCTCGGCTTCAATGGTGCGCGATTCGCAGACAGCGACCTGGCGGCCGAAGTTACCCGACGAGGGCGCGAACTACTCCAGAAGTTAATTGCCGAGTTCGAGCGCCTCGGTTGCCGCTTGCTGGAGGCCGACACCGACGGTATTTACTTAGCGACCGACGAGTTTTGGGACCATCCCGAAGTCCTTCTGGAAAAAGTCGCACACATCCTACCAGAAGGCCTCGAACTCGAGCACGACGGAAGGTATCCGACCATGTTTTGCTACGGAGCCAAAAATTACGCCCTTTACGATGGCAAAAAAATAACCATTCGAGGTTCCGCTCTGCGATCCCGGGGAATGGAGCCCTTTCTGAAGAAGCTCACAGATCACCTTATCAGCTTTCTGTTGGATTTGGAGACCGTCTCGCCTCTCGAACTAGCATCAGAGCTTCGCTCAAAGATTGAAACGCGCTCCGTGGATATCCTCCAGCTCGCCAAGTCCGAATACATCAGCAAAAGTCCCGACAATTACCAAAAACTGATCGACGCCGGTGGAAAACCGCGGCGGGCGTCCCTGGAAGTAGCCCTGCAAGTCGAACCCCGACCCAAACAGGGTGAGCGGGTCAGTTACTATATTCAACCCGCTGAAAAAGGCAAAAGATCCGATTGGCAGCGCGCTCGTGCGGTTGATGCTTACAATCTCGAACATCATCCCTACGATCCCGCGTATTACACGAAAAAGATCGACGCCTGGATAAAACGCTACGGCCCATTCCTCGGGGCCGACCAGGAGCAAGACCAGAAAGAACTTTTTTAATCTTTGAACCTTTGAACTCTTGAAATATTCTTCGTGCTTACAACTATATATCAAGAAAAAGTGACATTATGAAAATGTATTTTATCAGAATATTGGGATTGTTATTGATGTTTAATACAGCCGGTTGCGGCAGCGGGACCGACCACGAGAAACATGACAGCGTATTCGCGTCCGGGGCGATGGTGGAAAAACTGGCGAGCGGGTTTGCCTTTACCGAAGGACCGGTGGCGGATTCAGATGGAAATATTTTCTTTACGGATATTCGCAACAACCGCATTCACAAGTGGTCGTTGGATGGAAACCTCACCACCTTTCGTGAAAACTCCGGCGGGGCCAATGGTCTGGCTTTTGACCGTGAGGGAAATCTCCTTGTTTGCGAAGGAGGGAACAGAAAGGTGGTATCCATTAAAATGAACGGCGAAACAACCGTTCTTGCCGACGAATACGATAACAAGAAACTGAACAGCCCCAACGACCTTTGGGTGGACCCGAAGAACGGCATCTATTTCAGCGATCCACGCTATGGCAACAGGGATGGTCTTGAGCAGGACGGCGAGCATATTTATTATATAACTCCTGACCGAAAGGAACTCATCCGGGTAGTTGATGATTTTATACGGCCCAACGGTGTTCTCGGAAGTCCCGACGGCAAGGTCCTATACCTTGCCGACCAAGCCGGAAATAAGAACTATGTTTACGACATAAATGAGGACGGTACGCTGTCTAATAAGCGATTCTTTTCCGAGGAAGGATCCGACGGCATGACGATGGACAGTGAAGGTAATGTATATATCACATCGCCAAGGAGAGAGCCCCCGTTTGTAGTTTCGGTTTACGATTCGGAAGGCAACAGAATCGAAGAACTGGAAATGCCGGAAAAACCGAGCAATGTGTGTTTTGGAGGCATTGACGGGAAAACGCTTTTCATCACAGCGCGGACGTCACTTTACTCAATCCGAATGCGGGTGCATGGCGCGGCCTCGGTTTTTTCCGACGAAGGCGGGCATTAGGCCCATTATCTATAAATGCGAAATACAACTTGAAAAATGGAAGAAGCGATAGCCAAAATTTTCTCCGTCGGTCTTCTTATTATAGGAATTTCCCACTTGGTTCAGGCCAAACGGTGGGCGAATTATTTGTTCGACTTTATCCATAGCAAAAGCGCGCCTTTCATAATCGGGATGCTGACTTTGCCGGTGGGCCTTATAATCGTGGTGGGGCATAACAAGTGGGCATTTGAAATCCCCGTCATTATCACGTTTTATGGCTGGAGCGCGGTGGTCAAAAGCAGTATCTATCTCCTCTTTCCGCAAGCGATGGCAAAGGTGGTTCCCAGGACGGAGGAGAGCTTGAGGCGCACCTCCATCTTCGCCGGCGCATTAATGACAGTTCTCGGAGCGCTCCTGGTTTTCGACACTTTTTTCAAGTGCATCGGGTGAACTCGCAAGAAAAAACAAACGATCTCTGGCGGTGGATGGTTCCGTTGGCGGTAGGGGCGGGGATCTGGATATGTCCACATGGTGATTTCGATGCCAGTGCATGGGGATTGCTCTGCATATTTGCCGCTACAATTAGCGGCCTGATTGCGCGGCCCTTGCCGATGGGCGCGTTGGTTATCATTTCGATAACAACGCTTGGTATTCTAGGCATCTTAACTACCAGGGAGGCGCTCAGCGGATTTTCCAACTCTACGGTATGGCTTGTGGTAGCCGCGTTTATATTTGCCAAAGGGTTTAAGGATACGCGGCTGGGTGAGCGCATCGCTTACCATATTATTGCGGCCTTCGGTAAAAGCTCGTTGCGGCTGGGTTACTCCCTGGTGCTTGCCGACTTGGTTATTGCACCGGTGACGGCCTCGAACACGGCCCGGGCGGGCGGTATTCTTTCGCCGATTGCGCAAAGCATGGCCCGCGCTTTTGATTCTCATCCCGGGTCGACGGCGAAACGCTTAGGCGCTTATTTGATAAAAACAGTGTATCAGACGGATTTGGTGATTTCTGCGATGTTTATGACCGCAAGCGCTGCAAATCCCGTAGTGGTTGAAATTGCCCGACAAGTTGCCGGGATTGAAATTACATGGAGCCAGTGGGCTTGGGCTGCGTTAGTCCCCGGCATTGTTGGAATTATAGTCGTTCCTTACACGGTTTACCGTCTTTTCCCACCGGAAATCAAGGATACGGAAAAAGTTCAGGGTATCGCCCGGGAGCACCTCAAGGAGATGGGGCCGGTCACGAGAGAACAACGTGTGATGCTTGCAGTCGTTGTTTTGGTGCTTGGTCTTTGGGTAACGGGGCCAATGCACGACATCTCCAGCACCATGGCCGCCTATGTTGGAATCTCCGGCCTTTTATTATTTCGAGTTTTAAGCTGGGATGATATACTGGGGGACAAATCAGCCTGGAATACGTTGATCTGGTTCGGGGGGTTGATCATGATGGCCGGGCAACTGAGCGAACACGGCTTGCTGGTTGCGTTTGCAAATTCGGCTGCTGAATTAGTCAAAGGATGGAGCTGGCCATTGGCATTGTGCTTATTGCTGTTGGTATATCTGTACATTCACTACGCCTTTGCCAGTAGCACCGCACATGTCCTGGCGGTATTGCCGGCGTTTTTCGCGGTATCAGTTGGCTTGGGCTCACCTCCATTGCTGGCAGCTCTTGCTTTCGGATATTTTTCCAGCATCAACGCCTCATTGACACATTATGGCGTAGGCTCAGCGGTGGTCTTATACAGCTCGGGATATGTTAGCCAGACCCAATGGTGGAGGGTCGGATTTCTGCTGTCACTGGTGCATGTCGCAATCTGGTTGCCTATTGGATTTGCCTGGTGGAAAGTTATCGGCCTATGGTAAATGACCAAGCATCGGAGGCTGATTACCTCCCTGGAGATTTGTAATAAACCTCAACACTTATCTTTAGGCCTCGTTTTTACGAGACAGCACCCAGTCGACGACCGCCCGGTCGTTATCTTCATTGTCGGCCACGACGCGCAGGAATTCGGCCGCGTGGATATCGTGTTCCTTGAGGAATCTACGGTCCGCGCCGCAGGAAAACATGATATCGGGATGCATCTCTCCGCGTAGCTTGGCATTCGCTTTTGCTATTATACGAGGCAGCCAGGGAATGCCTTCGACTTCTGAGTCTGGGGCCGGCAGGGAACCAGGGTCCACCTCATTGCCGTTGCGCAGGCCTTTTTGCTTGTTCAGGAAGTAAAACCGGCGGACATCCTGGATCATGGCGAATGAAGTAAAATCCGGCTCACCTCCATCATTGAAATCCTCGGCGAAATCGTACACTTCCTGAGCGGTAAGGCCGACTGAATCAAGAAAAGCGCTGTCGGTCTCGTCAAAATAAGTATCTGGTTCCCGGTTGCCGTCGGCGTAAATCCTGACCGCTTTCTCCCAGATTTCTTTCAATAGTCTTTGGTAATCGTAATTTTTCATAAAAACTGAAATCGGTTAAAATTAACAAAGTATTATTGAGTGGATTGTCGCTTACTTAGTCTCGTTTATATGAAAATTCTTAAAATGGAGACACTTGCGCGCAGTGCATTATCAATACCTGCAATCAATATAACGGCTGGGAAAGGACCTTTTAATCCAGTGGCCTTTTCGTTGGTTATATGTATATTTTCTTTAGCCGGAGATATATAAACTATGTCCGAGTTGAGCTCTAGATGCTCTTCTATGGAAACATTCAGTTTTTCGGTAGATTTCTGAATATCTATGTAGGCTTGTTCTTGAATTCGCTCCCTCAGCAGGTCCCGTTCGGCGTTCCTCGAATCTTCGAGCAGTTGACCATCCAGAGGGGCGCCGGCTAATATTCCGGAAAACACAAATGGCAGGGCGGCGAATAATATTTTAGTAAGGCATTTTTTCATGATAAGGTCGGCTTTTTTATGATTTTTAATTCGAACGTTGCTTATATAGTCTTGGTAGTGAGGAAAACCTTACAGAAAAATACAGTCGGATTCACAAAGAACTAAGGACCAAAGACTAAGGACCAGGGACCAAGTACTAGAGACCAGGGCTCAAAGGGGCAAAGGTTTAAGAACCAAAGACTAAGAACCTCCATTCAGGCCGGGCGGAAGTCGATTTGACGTTTGAAGGGGTCGACGCGCTCAACTACAACTTTTATTTTTTGGCCGAGCAGATATTCTTTGTTTTTCCGCCGGCCGGTGAGGCATCTTCCGTCAGGGCTGACCGAATAGAGGTCGTCACGGAGAGCAGAGATGTGGACAAGGCCGAAGGCCATCGACTCAGTCAACTCGATAAACATTCCGTGGTTTTTAATGTCGATTATAACGGCTTCAAAGACCGTTTTCCGGGTTTTATCAACTTCGCGTTTAAAATATTCGATCTGCTTGATCTTGGCTGATTCACGCTCTGCCTCAGTGCTGTTTTGCTCGGTTATGGATAGGTGCTGTGCAATGTTGCGCAGACGTCCGTATTTATAGGTTATTCGAGATTCACTGAGAGCCGTAGGCAAGCCCTGCTTGCTTAAGTATTGGTCGAAGATGCGGTGAACTACCAAATCGGTGTAGCGACGAATTGGTGAAGTGAAGTGGGTGTAACGAGATTTGTTGAGACCGTAATGGCCATCGGCATCGGCGCGATAGCAGGCCGGTTTGAAGCTGCGCAAGACCTGGATTCGCAGAACGTGGCCCTGGGGGTGGTATTTTAATTTCGCAAGTAAGGCGACCATCTCCCGGCGTTGGACCAAGTCTCCGGTTCGAATGTGCAGGGCAAGCATATATTCGCGCAATTCGTCGAGTTTTTCCGGGTCGGGCTTGTCATGAACGCGATGAATAAGCGGCAAACTGACATTGAACAGGGTGCGTGCCACGGCTTCATTTGCAGCGAGCATGAACTCTTCGATGAGCTGATGGCTTTCATCGTATTCGATACTTTTGATGCAATCGACGTAGCCCTTTTCATCGAGGTAGATTTTTGTTTCCGGCATATCGAGGTCGAGACTGCCTTTGGTCATGCGATGGGTGCGCAGTTTTGAAGCAATATTCCAAAGCGCCCGTATACGTTCTCGCAGATCTTTCAACTCACCGATAGGAAGATCAGCCAGAGGACTCCCTGGGAAACCTGTCTGATGTTTTGCAGGAGCGGATATTCGCTGAACTTTTCGCAAGTCTTTTTCATTGAGCAAAGCAAAGGCTTGCTGGTATGACAGGCGTTTGCGGCTGTGAATTACGCTATTGGCAAATTCGGTCTCCTTGAGCCGGCCGCCGGCTGTAAATGTGAGAAATACGGATTTTGTCAATCGATCCTCTCCTTCGACTAGGCTGCATAAACCGTTGCTAAGCGCGTGCGGCAGCATGGGAATTACGGCGCCGACCAGGTAGGTGGAATTGCCACGGGTTTTAGCCTCACGATCGAGAGCTGAATTGGGCTTTACATAGGCGGCGACGTCGGCGATGTGAATGCCAACCCGGAAACCGCCGTCCTTTTGCTTTTCAATCGTTAGAGCATCGTCAAAGTCCTTGGCGTCGTCGGGATCGATGGTAAATGCGTAAAGGCTCCGCAAATCCAGGCGATTACGACAATCTGTCTTAGAAACCGTTTGGGGTATGCGCGAGGTTTCCCGTATGACCTCTTCAGGAAAATCAGGCTGGAGGTCATATCTATGCAGAAGGGCTTTGAGTTCTGTATCCGGAGCATGAGTTTTGCCCAGAACGGTTATTATTTTGCCTTCGGGATTCAAATGTCGTTGCTTCCACTCGGACAGGCGGACAATTACCTTGTCGTTAACCTTGGGCCGCGGGCGCAACTTTGTTTTGGAAGGGTCCGGAACCAGGATATCGTGAAAAATTCTAGGATCGTCGGGAATTACAAAGAAGTAGAGGCGGCTGCGCTGAAGGGTGCCGGTGAGAGTTTCGCGAGCCCGTTTCAGAATGCGTATAACGCGGCCTGTTTCGATAACTTTTTCCGACACGGCACGTCCGCGAGCACCCTTCCGGTAGCGCGGTACTTGCCGGGTTTTGACACGTCGGACCAGAACATGGTCACCGTGCAGGGCAACCGAGGTATCCTCGGCACGGATCGGCAAGAAATCCTTCCGGCCGGTCCCTGGCTCTTCATTCGGGACGAGGTGAGCCAAACCACTTGGACGGAATCGGATACGACCGGACATGAGATCGGCATCGCTCGGAAGGCATAACCTATCCTTTTTAAGACGCACGATAGCGCCGGTACGCAGCAAGCGCTTAATTTCCGTTTGCAATCGTCTAGAGTCTGCCTGGTTTAATTTCAGGCGCTTGGCGAGTTGATCGAAAGTCAAAGGGAGGTAGTCCTCCCTTTGCATCAAATTGGTTACTTTGTTCTCAAAGGACATAGGGAAAGTCAGAAGGCAGAAGGAGGAAGGATGTAGGTCTATTAGTCCTTGGTCATTGGTTCTTAGTTCCTGGTTAGCTGAAGGTTTAAGGTCTTCAACTCTCGAACTTTTGAACCCTTGAACTTTCCCTTTATAGCCGGTTGGAGGATTAGGGAGTGCCGCCGACGGCGGGTTTTACTACGATGGCTCCGCTACTCTTATTTATCGCTTCCTCGATGTTGGCGGTAGGCGATTTATTTACGTAATTTATGAGGACAGCATCGTCACCTTCACCGAGGTTTTTGAAAAACACGACGTGGCCGTCCAGAAAGCCGATATGAACGCCTCGGCCTTCCCATGGAGAGTCGGGGGCCCATGTTCCGTCAGAGCGTAACCCGCGAGTCCAAATGACCGGTGTTGTGGTCACTGGGGCGAGAGGGCTTAGGCCCGCCGCCGCTTCATAACTCACTGGCGAATTATTCCATTTGGGATCGAGTGACACAGATCCGGATTCCAGGTTATTAAGCACAATAACATTTGGCAGATCGGCTCCCGAGACCAAGGGGTCGACATCAACGTAGTAGAGAAAGGCGTCGCTCAATTCCACTTCGGCGGCCAGGATTCGGGCCCACTGGTAGATGTCGGTTACTGCATTTTCGCCCGTGCTTGGAATGGTTCGGGTCTTGCCGTTCTGATTGGTGTAAACGCTATAGGCCATGATGATTTGGCGAATATTACTGGCGGCTTTCTGTTTTTGAGCCAGTTCCCTGGCTTTGCCTGCGGCGGGTATCAGGAGGGCAGCCAGAATCGCGATGATAGCAATAACCGTCAGCAGTTCGATCAAAGTGAAACCTGATCGATGGATCGACCGGCGCAGGTCTTTTATAAAATTATAAGAGCTTTTTTTATGCATGGCTGTCGTCGTTAGCCTTTAGTAGGGCAATGGGAAATTGCGGCAGAGTCCGAGAGCGATCTCCCGAACCTCGGACAAGCGTTGCTCATTCTCCGGGTCCGACAAGACGATGTCGATGACGCGGACGATTTCGCGCATTTCCTGCTCGCGCATTCCTCGCGAGGTAACCGCAGGGGTGCCTAGCCGGATACCGCTGGCTTTGAAGGGGCTACGAGTCTCGCCGGGCACGGTGTTTTTATTTATGGTAATGTTTGTTTTGTCGAGGGCCAACTGGGCGTCCTTGCCAGTTAAATCCGGATGAGTGGGCCGCAGGTCCACCAGCATGAGATGGTTGTCGGTTCCACCGCTGGTGAGAAAGTAACCCTTTTCGAGCAGGGCATCCGCCATGGCCTTGGCATTAGCCACGATTTGTGCCTGGTAATCCTTGAATTCTGGTTTGATGGCTTCGCTAAGGCACACGGCCTTGGCGGCGATGACGTGCATTAACGGCCCCCCTTGGGAGCCGGGGAAGAGAGCCGAATCGATTGCCTTGGCATGAGCTTCCCGGCACAGGATAAGCCCTCCTCGAGGTCCGCGAAGAGTCTTATGTGTTGTGGTGGTTACAAAATCAGCGTGGGCCACCGGAGAAGGGTGCAACCCTGTAACCACTAACCCGGCTATGTGCGCTATATCGGCCATCAGGTAGGCGCCGGTATCACGTGCGATTTGGCCCATGCGCTCGAAGTCTATAATGCGCGGGTAGGCTGAAGCGCCCACAGTAATCATTTTAGGTTTTTCAGTTGCAGCAGTCTTGGCGAGTTGATCGTAATCGATTCGACCGTCCTCGCTGCCTACTCCGTAGTGGACGACTTTGTAGAGTTTGCCGCTGAAATTAACCGGCGAACCGTGAGTGAGATGGCCGCCATCGGACAGGTTCATTGTCAGAATTTTATCACCCGGCTGTAGAACGCTGAAATAAACCGCGGCGTTGGCCTGGGTGCCGCTGTGTGGTTGCACGTTGGCATGATCGGCGCCGAAAAGCTCCTTGGCCCTATCTATGGCCAACTGCTCGACTGTATCGACGTGCTTACAGCCGCCATACCAGCGCCGCCTTGGGTAACCCTCGGCGTATTTATTGGTCATCACGCTGCCGGTTGCCTCCATTATGGCAGGCAGGGTGAAGTTCTCCGAAGCGATCAATTCAATATGAGTTTGCTGGCGTTCGATTTCATCCTGGATGGCTGCATAGACATCCGGGTCTAGGTCTTTCAATGGCGCGTTATTGAGTATGGAAGTTTCTGTAATCATTACCTTTCAAGGCGGACAAAGAGAATCATGGAGGAGTTGTGATGAAAGTTTCGGAATCTTTCAAGTTTGTCAAAGCTTTGTCAGTTCCGAGCTTCGCAATATATCAAGGTCGAGGTTACTGCAAATACTCTTCATCGCTGGGAATCAACCAGTTTCCTCAGATAATCGACAACCGATGGAATGGCCTCGACAATGCTGTCGCGGCATACCTCATAGGAATGCAGGTCCAAACCGTAAGGGTCTCGTATTTCCAGTTCGGTTGCAGAAGGCAGAAAATCCCGCAACAAGTGAACTGGCTGTTTAAGGTTTGGAAAACTTTCATTGAGTATGTGTTTGTGCGCTCTGGTCATACATAATAGTATGAAGGAGTTCTCCGCCATTTCGAGGGTAACGCGGCGGCTGCGGTGTCCGGAAATGTCAAGTCCAACTTTTTTCAAAACCCGCACGGAATTTTTGGAAGGTCCGTCTCCGTCCCAGGCGGCGATTCCGCCCGAGATTGGGATTAGTAACTTCAAAGGTTCAGGTTCTGCTGCCAAAGCGTGTTCCAGGAGCTTGGCAGCCATAGGGCTTCGGCAAATATTGGCGGTGCAAACGCACGTGACGTATCGTGGAGAATCCGGCATAAATTTAGAAAAGATTTCAAAAGCCGTAGTAATAACCTTTGAAACCAGTCCTGGTAGTCTGTCATTCTCCCCAACACTTGTAAAGCCTTGATGAGCGCCGTCCTTTGTGGAATCGTGTCCGCCAGAAATTATGGCGGTAAGCGGCCTATTCCCATTTCAACTGCCTGGCGCCAATATCGCGCCGGTAATAACGCGAAGGAAAACTAACTTTTTCGCATAAGGCGTATGCATCGCGCGCGGCGGATGGCAGGCTTTCATTAAGAGCCAAAATGCCGAGCACCCGTCCGCCGCTTGTTACTGTCTTGCCATTACCATTCCGGCGGGTGCCAGCATGGATGATGCGTGTATTGTCGGGTATGCAATCCGGAAATGATATTACTTCCCCTTTTTCATAACTGCCCGGATAGCCCTGCATAGCCATGACCACCACTATTGCGAATTGCCGCTTGAGGCGAAGTGCGGAAGGTTCGAGTGTTCCCTGTGCGCAATCCATCATAAGGGCCACAGGGTCACTTTCGAGCAGGGGAAGAACCACCTGGGTTTCCGGGTCGCCGAAACGGACGTTAAACTCGATGACCTTTGGGCCTTCCGATGTGATCATGATTCCGATGTAAAGAGTGCCCCGGTAGTCGATTCCTTCCTCGACCAGACCTTCCAGTGTAGGCTCGATGATTGTTTCGATGACTTTCCGGTTCACTTCCGGGGTTACAACGGCGGCCGGAGCATAAGCGCCCATGCCTCCGGTATTGGGGCCGGTGTCGTTTTCTCCGATACGTTTATGATCCTGACTGGGAGGCAGGCTGACGTATTTTCGACCCGACACCATGAGTGTTATCGATGCCTCATCACCTTCGAGATATTCTTCGATCACGACCTCGCGACCGCTTTCGCCAAAAAGTTCCCCGCTCATCATACCGCGCAGCGTTTGTTCAGCCAAGTCGATGTCTTCAGCAATTATCACTCCTTTTCCAGCCGCCAAACCGCTTGCTTTGATGACGAGCGGAAATCGGTGGCCTCTCAAATATTCCAGGGCTGCATCCGTTTCCTCCCGGGTAAATGTTTTCGATTCGGCGGTGGGCACGCCGTATTTATGAAGCAGAGATTTCGTGAAAGCCTTGCTGGCTTCCAACTGGGCCGCCTCCCGGTTGGGGCCGTATGCCGGGATCCCCGCATCGGCGAGCGCGTCAACTAATCCCATGCTCAGCGGGGTTTCCGGACCTACAACAACGAGGCCCACCGATTCCTCACGCGCCAGGGCAACTAAACCTTCTATATCGGTATCGGCCACAGGATGGCAAACAGCGTCCCGGGCAATACCGCCGTTGCCCGGTGCGGCGATAACCTCATTGACCAACGGACTATCAAGGCAGGCCTGCACAAGGGTGTGTTCGCGGCCTCCGGAACCTATTACGAGGACTTTTCCTATGTCGTTACTCATTGCTACAAATAAATGTTGGCGTTTTGGTGTCCGGCATAATTTGTTGGCGCGCGGCACTAACTAGTCAACAGGCAAAGGCATTATTCGATTGTCAAATACGGCAGCTTTAGCTCAATGAATGCCTATGCGTATTTACTTCATCGGATTATGCGGAACCGCCATGGGCAATGTCGCCTTACTCCTGCGCGCACAGGGTCACGAGGTGGCAGGCGCCGATGCCGATGTCTATCCGCCAATGTCCGATCTCCTAAAGGACTCCGAAATCGAGGTATACGAAGGATATTCGCGGGAGCGCCTGGAAAAAATCTCACCCGATATCGTGGTGGTTGGCAATGCCGTCACCCGTGGCAACCCCGAAATCGAGTGGCTGCTTGATACCCGCCGATTTCCGATGACGTCACTGCCGGCCCTTGTAAGTGACCAAATCCTTCTGGACCGCAAGAACATAGTCATCGCCGGCACCCATGGTAAAACAACGACCACAGCCCTTGCGGCTTTTTTATTGCGGGCTAACGGCGTTGATGCAGGTTACCTGATCGGAGGGGTCCCCAGGGATTTTCCCTGCGGCGCAAACCTTGGCGCGCCCGATGCCCCATTCGTTATCGAAGGCGACGAATACGACAGCGCGTTTTTCGACAAGCGCAGCAAGTTCGTCCATTACCGGCCCAATATTCTGGTCCTCAACAATCTCGAGTTCGATCACGCCGACATCTTTCGGGACCTGGCTGATGTCCAGCGAAGTTTCGACCATCTTTTGCGCATCGTTCCCAGCGGCGGCTTCGTTCTGATCAATGGCGACGATGCCAATCTGGAGGCGCTGCTGCCGGTGTTCTGGACCACGGTTATACGGGTCGGCGAGGGTAAAAATAATGACTTGCGAATTGCCGGTTTTGAAGAGGATGAGGATGGGTCGGCTTTTGACCTGGAATGGAAAGGGGAACAGTGGTCGCGGGTCTCATGGAATCTACCCGGCGAGTATAACGCGCACAACGCAGCCATGGCCGTCCTGGCGGTCGCCCTGGTCCTGAATCCGAAAAACCCCACATCCCTTAAACTTTCCGCCTTGAGAGACTTTCAGGGTGTGAAACGCCGCCAGGAGGTCCTCTTTACCGATAACCAGCTCACGGTAGTGGATGACTTTGCTCATCATCCAACGGCCCTGGCCGCTACTCTGCGGTCGCTTCGTGCCCGATATGCCGGCCGGCGCCTTATTGCCTGCATCGAACCGCGCAGCAATACTCTTCGCACCCGGGTCTTCCAGGATTCTCTCTGTAAATCCCTGGAGCAGGCCGACCTGGTCCTTATCGGACCCATTCACCGCTCCGAGAAGCTATCCCCGGAAGAACGTCTCAACCTCGACCGCTTATGCAGCGACTTAAAATCCGGTGATACGGCGGCCAGCAATTTTGACAGCAACGCCGATCTCCTGGAAGCAGTTAGAAATGAGTGCACGAGTCAAACCGAGGGAAAAAAAGTGGTCTGTTTTTTCTCCAACGGCGCATTCGACGGCATTGCCGGAGCCCTGGTCGAGAGCCTAAATTCCTGATAGAGGAAATCACCGCACCAACCGGGTCTGGGGGTAGGCCGAAAACCAGCCGAACCAAAATGCCCTGTGGGCCGGCAGGCGGTCCAAGGTGCGGCCGTCGGAAGCGGTGAGCCTGCTTTCGCTCATTGTCCAAGGGACACCTTGTTGGTCGGTTGCAGTTTGATCGCGGTCCCATAGACGAAATGAGATGCCATTGGTTTCGAACACACGGTTGGCGCCCGACTTGTCGGTGAGGACAATAAAGTCGATATCTCCGAGGCGGTCATGGTAAAGAGAGTTTTCGGACAGAAATTTTTCCGAAATGGCCAGAGGAGTCCGTGAGAAATGTTTAAAGACGAGGCCCAGCACTTCGGCTTTGTTGTCGAGCCGGGTGTCCAGTTTTGGTACGCCGAACATCAGTTCGTCGGTTGCAAAATAGGATTTGTAAGCGGCGCCTTCGGAATAATCCCGACGATGGCCGGTATTGATAGACAATACCTGCGTGCCGGGATGACGGCGGCGCCACTCACCCCAGGTGGTGGTGACCACGCTAAGGCGTTCCAGTGTAATGTCGGAGTTGGCAAGAGGTCCGATGACTGGTTGCCCCCAAATGGTGTTCCAAAGGGATTGCGTTTTCCTGTCGTACATCAGCTTGTTCGATCGGTACAGAAAGCCGCTTGTGCCAAGGTGATAAGACACTCCCGCGTGTTCTGTCTCGTATAAAATCATGGCGCCGCAAAGGGTGCAGTAAACCCCCGCCACGTGTTTACCGCCCACTTCATCGACGAACATTTCGTGCCAAGCCAGGATACGTTTAGGATACGCTCTGGCGTCGCCGTTGACTTCGATGCCGAAAACAATGTTGTCGTCGTCCAGGTATTTGGCTTGCGCGGCGGAAATCATTTTCGGGTGGCGCAAAGGAGGGATTCCATCCTGGCGGACGCCTCCCCAAATGACTTCGTCCAGGCGGATTTTTGATGTGCGGTCGCTGCTGAAATAGCCGGTAAACTTCGGATCTACCAAGCCGTAGAGGAAAGATTTAAAATCGGCGTAATTCGAATGCGATAGAGGCTCATTATTCCACAACCACACTTGCCAGCGACTAATGTCGGAGCCGAATTTCTGGCTGGTCTCCCGGGCTAGCAGGTTAAACAAGCGGCGGTTGAGGGAGACATCGGAATTTAACCGGACTATTTCGAGAATCATTGGAGTAAAACTGTCACTCCATCTCCGGCTGATTTGCTCAAAAGCATTTATCCTGGTTTTTTGATCGGGAGAAAGGAGCTTTAGGATCGTTTGCACCTCCTCCGAGGAGTCTTCCGATGGCTGGGCTACCGACAGAGACCCGGCGCCAAGAACAAGGTAAATAACGAATCCCGCCACAACTGAGAACAGCGGTGAGCGTTTGTGGCTGTTATAAAATTTATACTTCACCATGCGTCTTATCATTTACATGACTAGAGCATGGAGAGTGAGTTTTCTTCCCCGAGAGAGTGGCGATAGGATATTTTATGCCGCTTGGACTTTATTTTAAAACAAACGTTAAATCGTGCGCCAGGCCATTAAAGGAAAGCAAAAAGCGACTTTATTGGAAAGGTCAGCTGTTTAGCAGGCGATCCAATATTCCACCAAATGTGCGCCAGGCCATGAAGGTGATGGAGGCAATTGCAAGCCATAGGGCGGCGTCATACCAGCGGGTGGGGATCAACCGTGGGTCGGTGTAACGGTAGCGAAAAACCATTGCCTGAATAGCGATTACCACAAGGAAAAGCGCGTTGGAAAGGCCATTAAGTATTACCAGGTAAAGCGGGTTTTGATAAAGTAAATACGTGGTGCCCCAGCATGCGGGGACAATCCACGACATTATCGCAATCCAGTGGGTTCGCACGCCTGCCTTGTCTGTATCGATTACACGGCATACACCAAAAAGGTCGGCCCATTGCCGGGCGTAGCCGGCGGCGTTGGCGAAAACGGTCGAGAACAATACGGCAAAGGCTCCCAACATGAACACATTCCTTGTTCCCGGGCCGAGCACGTCGGTAAAAATGGCAGATAATTGCAGTATCAGGTCCGGGCCGTCGGCCAGCGACTCCTGCGGATTCAATACGGAGGCTCCAAGGATGTAAAAGGCGAATGTTGCCACGGTGTAAACCACCATGGAGAGCAGGGCGTCCAGGGTCATTACCTTCATCCAGCCCTTGGCACGGGAAGCCCACTCCGGCGAATCGTCCCTGGGTCCGGTCCAGGCGGCGTATCCTTTTTCCAGGCACCAGTAGGGATAGGTAAAGATTTCACCGGCAGCCACACCGGTAATGGCGAATACTGTCAGCGCAATTGCCCACAATTCTGATGGCAACTGAAATGAGAACCCGCCGGCAATGTCATCGAATCCGTAGGCGTATTGGGTTTTCTGTACGGCAAAAACGCAGAACAAAATTATCGTAGTAAAAAAGATATTCAGGCCGATGGCTATATTTTGAATGCGTCCGTAGCCCCCTCTATAGACAAGAAGGCTGAGAGAGACCGCAATAACAGCGACACATATTACGATCGGGACCCCGGGAAAAGCGAAGGCCACTACTTGAGCGGCCCCTCCTATTATCCCACCTTGGCCGGCAAGAGAGACTACCAGAAACAGGAAACCGAAATATACCGACCAGTTGATGCCGAAAAACCTTGGTCCTACTACACTATTCCAGGCTTGATAAGTACGTTGGCCGTGGCAGATGCAATGCCGTCCGTATTGCAACTGCACTGCTACCTTAAACAGACAGGCTATCAGGATAACCCACATTAGCCCAAAACCCGCTTTGGCTCCCAGGGCGGTTGTGGCAATCAGTTCTCCGGAACCCACGATGCTGGCCGAAAGGATAAGTCCCGGCCCGAAATAACGTATAGAGGCGAAAAACCCTTTAGGCGGCTCGCGGTGGGCTGGGGTAGTGACCTGCTCCGGCATGCAAGAGAAGTGATTGGCGGTCAATTACCTGATGGCAAGTAAAATAAGTTACTCTATCCTTAGGTTATTTAATCCTGCTTTTCCTCAAAACAAAAAAACGGATCCTCTTCTGTACCGGTCAATTTTCTGTTCACGGTGTCGAGCCGTTCTGCCAAATTGTAAATCAGGCGTCTTGCAACCTGGGGCCTGGTCCGGATGATTTCATCAATCCCTTTGGACATGTGGACTACTTCACATTCGGTCTTGGCTATTATCTTGCAGGTGCGCGGTCGACCCAGAATACCGCCCATTTCACCGAAGATGCTGGCGGGCTTATTAATCTCGGTTATAAATTCATCTCCCTTGTATACTTCGAGGATACCCGAAGAGAGCACATACATCCCTTCAGTAATGTCGCCTTCTTGTATAACGACATCACCCGATTGGTATTGTATTACTTCGCCCATTGCCAATTTATTATTTGCATAAAACGGGTGTTTGCAAGATTGTAATTACAATTATCCCATATTAAAAGTGCCCGCCTTAATAAGCAGATTCTCAAGGGAGGCGCCCACGGCTTTCGACGAACCGATAGAGGGTTTTCTCGCCCATATCGATTTGGAAAAAGGTCTCTCGCCTCACACGGTCGAGGCCTATATGGGCGACTTGTTCCAATGCGCGAATTTCCTTTCGGGCCTCGGTCTGAAGGTATGGAAGGATGTGCAGGGGAGGCATATTTCCCAATGGATCGCTTCGCTTAGCAGCAGGAAATGCTCGTCGGCTACCGTTGCGCGCAAGCTTACCACCGTGAAGATGCTTGCGCGCCATATGGTCAAAGAGGGTTACCGCAGCGATAATTTCACGGATTTGTTGGTCGGCCCCAAGGTTATCCGAAGATTGCCCGGCACCCTGACTTCTGAAGAAATTTCGCGTTTGCTCAATGCTCCCGATGTCCGAAAACCTCAAGGCTTGCGAGATCGCGCCATCATCGAACTTTTTTACAGCAGCGGTCTTCGCATCTCCGAACTGGCAGGATTAAGCTTGCAAGATATAGATATTGAAAACGGCCTGTTGCGTGTCGTTTCGGGCAAAGGAGGCAAACAACGAATAGTGCCCGTAGGGGCCAAGGCTTGTGAGGCGATTGAAATTTACCTGGTTAGTGCGCGTCCAAAATTCGTAAAACGACACACGGGCAGCGCTCTTTTCCTGAGCACGCGCGGCATTGCCATTTCGCGTAAAACAATCTGGTTGTCTATTAAAACCTATGCCCTTCGTGCGGGCATTAAAAAACCTGTCAAACCACATACCATGCGTCACTCTTTTGCGACCCATCTGCTCAGTGGCGGAGCCGACCTTAGGGCCATTCAGGAAATGTTGGGCCATGCCGATATTTCCACCACACAGATATATACAGCGGTCGAACCGGAACGCCTGCTCGAACATCACAAGCTTTTTCACCCGCGAAGCAAGCACGCCAAATAGCCCGAGCAGCCCCTCTATGCTTGCTGTTGCCGGCTTAGGTAACCGATCAGCGCAACTACGCACACCGATACGCCCATGATGATTGCTGAGAGGCCCAGGGCCTGCCCGGTTTGCCCGCTTTCCACTGAGAAAAAGACTGCAAGCGGCATCGTTTGTGTCCGGCCCGGGATATTGCCAGCAATCATGAGGGTGGCGCCAAATTCACCCAAGGCCCGCATAAAACTCAGAATGATGCCCGCTGCCACACTGGCCCAGCACAAGGGGATCATGATCTGCCAGAGGATGCGCCATTCGGAGAATCCGAAGATGCGAGCGGTATCGAGCAGACTTGGATCGATTTGCATAAAGGCAGCCCGCAACGTTTGATACATGAGCGGAAAGGACACGATTATGGCCGCTAGCACAGCCGCGGGCCATGAGAATACAAGGCTTATCCCCAGAGTCGAAAGCGCCTCGCCAACAGGTGAGTTTCGCCCAAAAACCAGCAGTAAAAACAAGCCCAGCACTGTTGGAGGCATGGCCAGCGGAAACATGAGCAGGCCGTCCAGAATGTCGACTTTCCGCCCATGAAAATTCATCCGCCAGCGGGCCGCCATGACACCTATAACGAAGGTAATGACAGTTGAAGTCATTACCGTCTTTAAGGAAATCCATAGTGGTGTCAGATCCATAGGAGGATGCGGTATTTAATCGATTTGACCTGAATTCGTCAATCCTGTGCAGATTCGAATCCATAAGCCTTAAAAACCTCCCGGGCAAAATAAGAATCAAGAAAGTCGAGGTAGATTCGAACTGCGGCCGCGTTCCTGCCGGCAGAGATAGCCGCCGCTTGGTAAATAATCGGTGAATGGGCGCCGACGGGCGCTTCGCCAATCAAACGTAGGTGTGGAGAGCGAGCGGCGTCGGTTATATAAACCAGGCCGGCATCTACGTTGCCGCTTTCTACGTAGGATAGAACCTGCAAGACACTCTTCGCAAAAATCAGCTTGGGCCGCACCGCCTCTAGAAGGCCGAGGTTGTGCAAAGTCTCCTCGGCGTATTGACCGGCCGGCACGCTGCCGAATGCACCCACCGCGATATGGCCCGTCCGTGAACTGGCGAGGTCCTCGAAGCTGTTGACGATATTGTTGTTCTGCGGCGCCACCAATACCAGGCGGTTGGTTAGCAGATTGCGTCGGATGCCCGGCTTGACCAGACCTTCCGCTTCCAGGCGGTCAATGAGGCGGTTGCTGGCGGCGATGAAAATATCGACTGGGGCGCCTCTCCTGATTTGCTCCTGCAAGGTGCCCGATCCGGCAAAGTTGTAAACCAGTGAAATATTACGGTTCGTTTCTTCGAAACGGCGTCCTAATTCCAGCAAGGGTTCACGAAGGCTGGCCGCAGCCGATATAGTGAGCGTTGGCCTTTTTGCGCAGGAGAGTGGCATTGCCGTAATAACCACGGCGATAAAGGCAAGAATGCCCCTGCGTATCATTGCCCTTGAAATTTTCAGAAACCGGCTCTCCAAAATGCCAAGATATAGCAGACGCATACCGGCGAAGTTAATATGGACAAACCTATTTTAAATATATGGAGCTGCTGCCCTGATGGGCCGGGAGACTTTGGAAAACAAATTTTCCGATGGTATCAACCCTGCATTAGATGGGTTGCCGGTGGTGTCGTAATCATGCTTTCCCCTAAAATTTCTTCGGCCTCCCGCGATAGCGGGACTTGCTCAGGTGGCGATGCGAGTGTTTCCTCATATATGCCCATCTCTCGGAATTTGCTATACCTTTCCTCGACAAGTTCATCCGGGGTTTTGCCGCGTAAATGCTTCAGGTTTCTCGACAGAGCACTGCGCACATTTTCCGCTGCCTGCTTGGGATCGCGGTGCGATCCGCCGAACGGTTCTTTCACTATTTCATCTACAATTTTTAATTCCAGTAGATTTCGCGCGCCTATTTTGAGAGCCTCGGCCGCCTGGGGAGCGCAGGCGCGGTCCCTCCAAAGTATTGCGGCGCATCCTTCCGGGGGAATGACAGAGTAATATGCGAATTCCAGGATCAGGATTCGATCGCCAACGCCGATGCCCAACGCTCCCCCTGAGCCGCCTTCACCAAGGATTATGACTATTATCGGCACTGGTAAACGGCTCATCTCTCGCAGATTGACGGCAATGGCTTCGGCGACATGTCGTTCTTCAGATTCGACTCCGGCGTAGGCGGCCTTGGTGTCGATTAGGGATATTACGGGAATACCGAATTTTGCGGCCATCTGCATTAAACGCAGGGCCTTGCGATAACCTTCAGGGCGTGGCATACCGAAGTTACGCCGAAGATTATCCTTGGTGTCGCGGCCTTTCTGCTGCGCTAGAATAACCACTGACCTCCCTTCAAAAAAAGCGGTTCCGCCGATTAGCGCCTGGTCATCTCCGTAGCGGCGATCACCGTGTAATTCCTGGAATCCGGAAAAGATAGTGTGGATGTAGTCTAGAGAATATGGGCGGTCTGGATGTCGAGCGACCTGGACTTTCTGCCAAGCCGTCAGGTTTGAGTAGATTTCCTTCTTTGTGGAATGTATCTTCTTTTCAATGGCTGATATTTCATCGGAGACATCCAGATTTTGCTCCTGAGACATGCAATTGAGCGCCTCGAGCTGAATTTCCAGGTCTCTAATGGGCTTTTCAAAGTCCAGTGAAAATTTCGGCTTTTCCATAACAGACGGGAATTTAGGCATTTTCCGGTCCCTCTGTCAATGCCGCCCGGCACTCAGGATAAGCGCTAATCGGGCTAAATTCACAAAATTCTATGCCGGAAGTCTTTCTATGTGATATACTTGTGATCATTAAGTAATACTTTAACACCGGCGATTTCCGTGGAAAATGCTATGAAACGCTCCAACGGCGATGTCCTTCCGTCGGTAGGGCTGCGCACCCGGCGGTCACCTGTGTAATTCCCGGCACCGGAAATCCGGAACATGTTCGGGATAACTTACATGCCGGAAGATGTTTGCTGCCCGATGAGCTTACTCGCAAGCGAATGGGTCTGTTTCCCAAATCAGGATGAGTCCTGCGTTCGCGTGATGCGAACTTCGTGGGTTGGGCAACAGACCCACTTCGTTCCGCCGGATATTCCCAGCGGCACTTAATTATCCCGTTCTATAATACGGATCAGCTTGGCCCGGATAGCAAGTGGTCGCGAAAATAGCTGCCATACTTGCTGTTTTCCCAGTATTCAGCCACTTCCATGTTGGACAAATGCAATTTGAAGCATCGTTGCATTTTACGGCGAAGACTGCGAATTGACGAAACCTGGAAGCTGGCGTAATTATTGGGCTCCCGAAGACTTTGGTCCTTGTTCATTTTAGGTAAATTATAAGGTGTAAACCTTACATATTACCAGTCGTCCGAAATCCGGATTCATTGAATTTATTTTCGACTTGAATGCATTTTTACATAATTTTTACAATTAAATTCAAACTAAGGGGTCTATTGCTCGAAGGCGAAAGGGGGAGTCCGGGACATTGGGCAAGCAAGGCGTTGACATTGCTGCCCAATTTGGAGAATTTGTCAGAAACCAGATGAGTGGAAAGCGAACTTTCCACTTGGCTGAAATTGATTCCTCGCAACTTTAACGGAGCTATACTCATGAAAAAGACAATTACTACACGTCGTAACTTCCTGAAGTCCTCTCTGGCCGCAGGCACTTTCTCGCTGATTTGCGGCACCAAGGGACAAGCCAGGATTTTTGGTGCCAACAACCGGATCCGCATCGCGGTTGTCGGCCTGAACGGTCGTGGCCAAAAGCATATAAAAGCCTGGCTGGAACAGGACAATGTGGAGATTGCCTACCTGATTGACCCGGACAAGGATTTGCTCGCTCAAAGGCTGGAGGAGCTGAAAGAGCAAACCGAAGGAAATTTCACCACTAAAGGCATCACAGATATCCGTCATGCTTTGGACGACGGGACAGTGGATGCCGTTTCCATTGCGACTCCCAATCATTGGCATTCGCTTATGACCATCTGGGCCGCTCAAGCCGGCAAACACGTCTATGTGGAAAAGCCATTGAGCCACGACGTTACCGAAGGTCGCTTGGCGGTCGAAGCCCAGAAGAAATACGGTATCGTAGTCCAGCACGGCACCCAGCGCCGCAGCAGCGCGAGCATCGCTGGGCTTCACGAGATGATAAGGGCCGGCAAGTTCGGCAAGCTCAAGATCTCCTACGGCTACTGCTGCAAGCCTCGTGACACCATCGGGTTCAAGAGCCCGTCCACTCCACCGTCGAATCTAGACTGGAACCTCTGGCGCGGACCCGCGGTGATTGACCAGTATCACGACAACTACGTGCACTACAACTGGCACTGGTTCTGGGAAACCGGCAACGGCGATCTAAACAATCAGGGCACGCACCAGCTAGACGTAGCTCGCTGGGCCATGGACACTAATCTAACCAACCCTGTCCGCGCTATGGCTATCGGCGGCCGCTTCCAGTGGAGCGACCAAGGCGAGACGCCGAACACCATGTTCGGTATTGCGGAATATCCCAACGGCCAATACCTGTTTTTTAACGTGCGGAACGTGAACTACGAGGGATACGAGCGTCAGGTGAAGAACGAGTACTACTTCGAGGACGGCGGCAAGATTGTCAGGGATCATTATTACGCGAAAGGCAGCGAGACCGGGGAAATGATCACCGTGCCCGATGGCAAGGTAACCCCGGGCGGGGAATGGGGCAGCTTCATCGCCGCCTGCCGGGCAAACGACCCGGGCATGGCCAACGGCAACGTTCTAGACGCGCATTACGGCTGCGTCGCCGGGCATCTCATCAACAACTCATACCGGCTTGGCAAGAGCGTACCCTTCAATGCTAAGGCAGGCCGGTTCGGCGACAACAATGATGCCTATGAGCATTTCATGAAGCTGCACAGCGTTATGGGCGACGGGGTGCAGGTTCCCGAGGAAGGTAACCAATACGTGGTCGGCCCGTGGCTCACCTTCAACCCGGATAAGGAGCGTCACGTAGGCGCCCACGCAGCCGAGGCCAACGTGTTATTAAAGGATATAAATCGTCCCGGTTTCGAGCTACCCGACGCCGGCAAGGTTTGAGACGGACGAGTTTTGTAACGGCATTGTCCTGCGAGATGGGCAGAGAAGAAAGAAGTTCAATATAAAAGTTCAATAGTTTGAGGACCATCGACCAAGGACCTGTTCTCAGCGAATCGGTTCAGGTAATGACTTTCTTCAGGAATTTATGAACGGCTTGAGGACTGATGCCGAGCAGACGAGCTGCTTCACTCTGGTTGCCTTCGGATTTTTCCAATGCCTGACGAATTAAGCTTTTCCTCATGTCGCCCAAGTAGCCTTCCAGGGAGAATCCGTCGTGCAGGGTCATGACTTCCGGATCGTGTTGCATGTAACTGCCGTCGATCGGTCCGGTGACCAACAGGTCTGAGGGCTCCAAGACCTGGTTTTTGGAGAGCATGGCCGCCCGTTCGATGACGTTTTGCAAGTCACGGATGTTTCCGGGCCATGCCTGGCGCTGCAAATGTTCGAGGCTTTTCCTGGAGAGGCGTTTCTGGTGCTTTAATGACCCGTTGATGCGATCGAGTAAGTGCATTGCGATTTTCGTAATATCACTTCTGCGTTCGCGTAGTGGCGGCAGACGGATTTCACCCACGCAGAGCCGGAAGTAGAGGTCTTCCCGGAAATTTCCTCGAATCACTTCCTGCTGTAGGTCCCGGTTAGTCGAGGCGATGATGCGCACATTTACTTTGACGGGTTTATGTGGACCCAGGGGCTCGACAATACCGTCCTCGATCACCCGGAGCAGCTTGGCTTGAATGCCCAATGAGAGTTCTCCCAGTTCATCGAGAAATAGGGTGCCTTTGTCGGCGTGTGTGAATTTGCCCAATTGCCGTATGGCAGCGCCTGTGAAGGCGCCTTTTTCATGGCCAAAAAGAATGCTCTCCACCAGGGGTTCAGGCAGTGTGGCGCAATTGACAGTGATAAAGCTCTTGTCATACCTATCGCTCAGACGGTGGATCAGGCGGGCGATGAGGTCCTTACCTGTCCCGGTTTCCCCTTGAAGCAGGATTGGGGTTGTGTGCTGGGCTAGGGTAGAGGCGATGTCGAGTGTTTTGCGAAAACGCGGATGGTTTCCCACACATCCAAATTCACGTGCTGCATCATCCAGAAATGTTGGTATCGGTTCGGATACCAGGGGATGTTTTTCTTTGGCATAGATGGACCTTTTCTCCGCCGGGGCAGGAGTTTCCTGTGATACAAGAGGTTTTGCGAGGCTGGCATAACGTGGCGTATGTACATTGATTACTTTTGCAGGGAATTCACCAGAAGCAGCAAGACAAAGCCAGATGGCGTGCATTTGCGGTGTGCCCGAAGCGACCGAAACGATCCATTCCGCTTTTGGCGTCTTTTGAAGAATATCCTGCGAAACCGATTTTATGTGACCATAAATGTCCCTGTAGGAACTCGGGTCGTAAATGGGAATATCGATCTCTTCAAGGCCGATGCTCGGGAAGCGGTCGCGGATGGCTTCCACAGTTTTCTCAGTGTGAACTTTTAATCCCGGAATGCCTAAAAGGATTACACTGTCTATGGGTTTTGCACCCAAGAGGGTAAGAATTGGGCCGAGCTGTTGCGTGTCATCTATCAGCCCATCTGTGTAGGGGTCTTCGTAGCCGGTAAATGTTACCAGGATTTTCATCGTGAAATCTGACTGGTTTTAACCGTGATTGAAGATAATTCAACCCAAATTGAAGGCATTTATAGGCTATATTCTGCAAATTCACATATTTTTTGATCCTGAACTTAGTAATGGAAATTATCCGAAGCTCAAAAAAACACGTATAACTTTGGATATTAAATACTTACAAAATTGCATACTAGTTTTCTGTATAAAAAAAGAAAAAATTGCCCCGGTTGGCATGAGGAATGCCATGTTTCTTGGTATTTCCAAGTATGCCTCATAAGCGCCAAAGTACCACAAACCTGCGTCTATTTAGAGAATTTACAGAATTGAAACGAACCGAGACAGCTTTGCGCGCCGATAACGAGCGCTTCTTGCTGCTCTTACATGGCATTCGGGATTATGCCATATTCATGCTATCTCCCGAAGGTGAAGTTTCCAGCTGGAACGACGGCGCCAGCCGCCTCCTGGGTTACAAGTCCGAGGAAGTCATAGGAAAACATTTTTCCATCTTTTTCCTCGATGAGGAGATGCGTTTGGATAAACCCAAGGCTGAGCTTGTTATTGCCAAATATGAAGGTCGTTTTGAAGAAGATGGCTGGCGCGTGCGCAAAGATGGCAGCCGCTGCCATGTCAATGTTGTCATAACCAGCCTATGCCATAAAGACGGGACGTTAGTAGGTTATGCTCACGTCATGAATGATATCAGTATTCGGAAAAAGACCGAAAGTGATCTTCGAGAGGCTTTGGAAAAAGAAAAAGATCGCAACAGCCTGCAGCGTAGGTTGCTTACCGTGTTGACACATGAATTACGCGAGTCCCTGGCCTCAGTCCCGGCTTTGACGGAACTCACGGGTCGACGAACCAAGAAAAACCCGGATCCAGCGCTACAGCAACAAAAACAGAAGGCGCCCCAGTGGGTTCATAAGATGTACGCCATCATCGATAATGTGGCGATGCACGAAAACCTGGAATCCGAAAAAATCAAAATTTCTCCCAACTCTGTGAATTTAACAGAATGTTGCAAAAAAGCGGTCAACGAGGCCGAGTGGGCATTCCCGGGTGGACCTCGAATTGTGTTTATCCAGCCTGAAAAACCTTGCCTGGTTATGGCCGATAAAAAATTCCTGGGCCGCATTATATCGAACATGATTTCGAATGCCTGCCAGTATTCTCAGCCCGAGTACAAGGTATTCATCGAGATCCAACGCCATGGACAAAATACCATTCTGAGCGTAAAAGACTTCGGGACAGGAATTGATATAGAAGAACAGGATCTCGTCTTTAAACCTTTCTACAGGGCCGAAAACGCCGGTAAAACCAAGGGAGCGGGCCTCGGCCTGGCCGTTGCCGAACGCTTGGCTCGCCTGCACAATGGATCCCTGAAAGGCCTCAGTCGCCCCGGCGAAGGCTCCACTTTTAATTTGACCTTGCCAAGCTCGGATTAGCAGGTTGCTGAGAAACTCGGATAGGCCGTGATTGGGACTCCGTGCGGACGTTTTCAGGGCGGTTTGAGAATAAGAGTATCCGAATGGCCTATGTGTCAGTTATGAAAATGCATTGCAACCGGTGATTGACTTTTAACTGAAAAGCAACCCATAGGTTGTGCCCTATAAAAAGCTGTGGGCAAGAAACCGACAAAGTCAAAGTATTGCGAAGTGCGCTATTCCCGGATTCATGAAAGCGGAATGTTCGCCGCTTGCAAGATTCCCGGGGATACCCGGATCATTGAGTATGTCGGCGAAAAAATCACCAAGGCCGAATCGGAAAGGCGCGGCCCGCGTCTGCTCGAAAAATCCAGAAAAAAAGGCGGTGGAGCAGTTTACATTTTTGACCTCAATAAACGCCAGGACCTCGATGGTAATGTGTCCTACAATACTGCTCGCTATATCAATCATTCCTGCCACCCGAATTGCGAGGTGCTAAATATAAAAGGGCGCATTTGGATTGTATCCTTGCGTAAAATCAAGCCTGGAGCTGAATTATCCTACGATTACGGCTACACGGTTGACCACTACGAAGATCATCAATGCCATTGCGGCGCCAGCGAATGCCTTGGCTACATCGTGAGAAAAGAGGATCGTAAAAAGCTCGCGCAACTTCTGAAAAAGAAGAAAGATTCCCGATCACGATGAGCCGTATTTTATGATGAAATTGATTTCCTGGAACGTAAACGGCATTCGCGCCGCACTCAAAAACGGATTGCTCGACTTTATTAAAGAGTCCCGCGCCGATATATTTTGCTTCCAGGAGATAAAAGCCATGCCTGAGCAGGTCGAGGCTGACTGGCCCGAGGGGTACCACCAGTATTGGCATCCCGCTGAGAAAAAGGGATATTCCGGCACGGCCGTTTTTACCCGTATTAAACCGGTAAAAGTAACCCACGGCATCAATACCGGACCGGGTGACGCAGAGGGTAGAGTTATGACCTTGGAATTCGAGGGCTTTTTTCTGGTCAACGTCTATACCGTCAATGCGAAGCGCGGCCTCTTACGACTTGATTACCGGCAGAAGGAGTGGGATCCGGCCTTTCTAAAACACGTGCAAAAGCTGCGGGAAAACAAACCGGTCATATTCTGCGGCGACCTTAACGTTGCGCACAAAGAAATTGATTTGGCAAATCCCAATACGAACCGCCGCAATGCCGGATTTACAGATGAAGAGCGCGAAGGCTTCGATAAATACATCCAGGCCGGATTCATCGATACTTTCCGGGAACTTGAAATCGGCGGCGGACACTACACATGGTGGAGTTACTGGGCCAGCGCACGAGAGAGAAATGTCGGGTGGCGGATTGATTACTTCTGTATCACGCCCGATCTGCGCCCGAGGCTCAAAGAGGCTTTTATCCTGCCGGACGTTATGGGATCCGACCACTGCCCGACAGGCATCATCCTCAGTGATAAATAAACTTCCACCTGTTTAGGAAACAAATGAAATCTTACCAGGACTTTGTTGCCGCCTTCTCCGAAACCATGGAAAAGGCCAAAAGTTTGCCCCTGGGGCAAGCGGAAGCCGCTTCTTTGCCCAAACTTCCTGCCGATGCACCCAAGATTCTATTATTCTCACCACATCCCGATGACGAAGTGATTACGGGGGCGCTGCCGCTGCGCCTGTTGAGGCAGAGCAGGCGGCGGATTATCAATGTCGCCATCACCCTCGGAAGACATCAGGAACGCCGGCAGCCACGGCTCGATGAACTGCGCGGTTGTTGCGAATATATCGGCTTTGATGTGATTGTAGCCGGCGAAAACGGCCTTACAGATGTTTATATAAAAACACGTAAAGAGATGCCGGAACATTGGGCTAAATGCGTCGAAAGCATTGCGGAAATCTTGCGGGACAACCGGCCCGAAATTGTATTTTTTCCTCACGATCAGGATTGGCACCCCGGACACATTGCTACCAACAAACTCGTCCTTGATGCGCTGCAAATGCAGGAGCCGAATTTTTCCTGCTATTGTATCGAGACGGAATTCTGGTCCACCATGGATAGTCCAAACCTCATGGTGGAATCTTCGCCCGACGACCTTGCGGACCTTCTCAATGCTCTCTCCTTTCACATCGGGGAAGTCCGGCGCAACCCTTACCACCTGAGTTTGCCCGCATGGATGACTGACAACGTCAGGCGCGGCAGTGAACTGGTGGGAGAACGAGGCGGACCGGCAGCCGACTTTCAATTTGCCACCCTCTATCGCCTCCAGCTCTGGAAAAATGGTGGGCTCCAGGACGTATTGGCCAAGGGACGTTTCCTTCCCGCCGTTGATAATCCAGCAAGCCTGTTTTAAATCGGGTTTCCGCCGTCACAGAGCCTGTTGGTGCGAGGATATGTGGTTCAATTGAAATCTTGAACTTGTTAACTCCTTTCGATTTATTATTAGTTTTAAATCTTTTTAGTAAACAATGAGTGAGAACCTTTATAATAAAGTTTGGGAAGCGCATGCCGTGCGTCGCTTGGCCAACGGCCAGACGCAGTTGTTGATCGGCACTCATCTCATTCACGAGGTCACTAGCCCCCAGGCTTTCAGCATGTTGCGCGAACTGGGTGTCCCGGTGCGTTATCCTGGCCGCACCTTTGCCACTGTGGACCATATAGTGCCCACCGATGAGAGTGAGGAACCGTATAGTGACAAGCTGGCCGATGAAATGATAAAGGCGTTGCGTGTAAACTGCGACGAGTTCGGAATCACTTTTTTCGACCTCAAATCAGGCAAACAGGGCATCGTCCATATCATCGGCCCGGAGCTTGGTATTACCCAGCCCGCCACCACTATCGCTTGCGGCGATTCGCATACCTCAACCCACGGAGCCTTCGGCGCAATCGCATTTGGCATCGGAACCACAGAGGTCAGGGACTTGCTGGCCACTCAAACCATCGCCATGGATAAACACAAGGTGCGCCGCATAAATGTTGACGGCGAACTTTCTCCCGGCGTGTATGCCAAGGACGTCATACTTCATATCATACGGGTGTTGGGCGTAAAAGGGGGTCTGGGCTACGCCTATGAATACGGCGGCGAAGTATTCGATCGGTTCACTATGGATGAGCGCATGACGGTCTGCAATATGACTATCGAGGGTGGCGCCCGTTGCGGTTATATAAATCCGGACGATACGACCTTCCGATACCTCAAGGGACGCCCATACAGTCCCAAGGGACCGGCCTGGGAAGAGGCCGTGGAGAATTGGAGATCCATTGCCTCCGATCCCGGCTGCGCTTACGACGACGTGGTAAATATACGCGCCGAAGACATAGCTCCCACCGTTACCTGGGGGATCAATCCCGGCCAGGCTTTATTTATCGATGAAAATATTCCCGATCCGGAGAATTGCCCTGAGGAACAACGAGCCTCCATTGAGGAAGCTCTTGCCCACATGAAACTGGAGCCGGGATCTCCCATACGTGGAACCCATGTGGACGTGGCCTTTATCGGCAGTTGCACCAATGCGCGCCTTTCCGATTTCAAGGAAGTTGCGCAATACCTGGAGGGCCGCCGGGTCGCCGACAATGTAAAAGCCATCGCCGTTCCCGGCTCGCAGGGAGTTGGAGTTTTGGCCGAAGAACTGGGAATCGCACAGGTGTTCCGCGACGCCGGTTTTGAATGGCGAAACGCAGGTTGTTCCATGTGCCTGGCCATGAACCCAGACAAACTAGTTGGAGACCAACTGTGCGCCAGTTCTAGCAACCGGAATTTCAAAGGCCGCCAAGGCAGTCCCACGGGACGCACTGTGTTAATGAGCCCGCTCATGGTTGCGGCTGCCGCCGTGACTGGTGAAATCAGTGACGCGCGCGAGGTCTTCGATCTTCAAATTACCGCCGGCGCATGACGCAAACCAGAGCAATCTAATTTGAACCCCGAACCCACTCTAAAATGCCATTGGAAAAAGTAACCCGTGTCGCCGGCAAAGGCGTATATGTTCCAGGCGACGATATCGACACCGACCGGATTATCCCTGCTCGTTACCTGAGATGCATCACTTTCGAGGGGCTTGGTGAATTCCTGTTTTATGACGAGCGCAAGCATGAAGACGGAACCGACAAATCTCATCCCCTGAACGATTCGCGGCATCGGGACGCGGTAATATTCCTTAGCGGAGAAAATTTCGGTTGCGGTAGTTCCCGCGAACACGCCCCGCAGTCGATCTATCGCTGGGGTATCCGGGCCGTTATAGCGGAAAGTTTCGGAGAAATATTTTTTGGCAACTCTACTAAACTGGGCATGCCCTGCCTGACAGCCTCAGCCGGGGAGATTAATAAACTGGCTGCGGAGATAAAGAAGAATCCGGAACTTCAAATAGAAATCGATATAATCAGCGCCGTCGTTTCCTACGGCGATTATACCTTTCAGGCCGGATTTCCCGACGGAGTCCGCCATAGCCTCGTCGAGGGAAGATGGGACCCGCTTGCGGAACTCCTCGAAGGCGCTAAAGAAGTAAAACAGGTGGCCGCCTCGCTCTCTTATTTCAATACCTGAGATGTTGGCGCTAGTGTTGTGCGAGCGATAAATTTTTGATCTCTTGCACAAATAATCCCGAAGCGGGATTATCTTGTTATTCAGATAAGGTTACATTAAGGAAGATTGTATGATAAATCTGATAGATGGAGCCGGCATTTTCATTTGGCCGCTCGGGTTATGCTCGATCATGGCTTTATTTATCATTATTGAGAGGCTGATTGCTCTGCGGCCCGGTCGCATCATCTCCAAGAGCATGGCCGAGAATTTTATCAAAGGTGAAATTCCCGAGGAGTATGACGATTCGGTGAGCGGCAAGATCATCCAGTTTTATTTTTCCCAGAATCCCGATGCCGAGCAGTTGAAAGCTTATGCCCGCCTGCAAGTGATCCACATGGAGCGTGGGATGTTTATCCTCGAGATTGTGGTAGCCGCGGCTCCTCTTCTCGGACTCCTGGGCACCGTGACCGGGTTGGTGAAGGTGTTTGCCAATGTATCGCCGGAAACCGGAATGCCCGATCCCGGCGCTTTCATCGAAGGTATCGCGCTGGCTCTCACCACCACCATGATAGGACTCTCAATCGCCATTCCAGCCCTGGTGGGCAACAGTTACTTGTATAGGCGGGTGGACACTTATGCGGCGCACATAAACGTGGGCGTGGAACGCTTGATATACCTCTTGAAAAATAAGCAATGAGCGTAATCCCAGAGCAGCGCCGACGAAAGGTCGATATAAACATCGTGCCGTTAGTCGATGTGTTGATAGTGCTGATCTTCTTTTTTCTCGTCTCGATGCAATTCCGAAACATGGCAACACTCAATATTGTACTGCCAAAGATCGAGACTGCGGGAAAGAGCAAGATGCTTGAGCAAATCGAAATCGGTATAAGTCCCGAGGGCCAATTTTATTACAACGGCGAACCGCTCACCAAACAGCAAATCGAGGCTGCCATCAGGCTGGCCGCGAATTACAGCAAAGACACCATGGTGCTGATTCTGGCCGACGAGGAAAGCTACTTGAAGCACATCACCTTCGTAATGGACACTTGCCGCAAGGCCGGTCTGGATAAGATACGGCTGCAATCGCGATAATCTTGCTCGAAGCAGTCCTATTGGGTCATCAGACCCTATTAATTCGGCGACATTAGCGGTCGCGCGTTTAACGCTCAGGATGGGAAATCGACTTCTGGATCAACGTCCTCGTCATAGTTGATACCGTTGAGTCCAAAACCGAAAAGCTTGAGAAAATGCTGTTGGTAGTTCGCGAAATCGGAAAGCTCGTCGAGATTATCGTTATTTATGCGTTCCCACAGATCGGTGACACCTTGTTGCACATCGGGGCGCAACTCCAGGTCGTCAATCCGCAGGAGTCCGTTCTCGTCGAGGTCGAGCGAACCGCCGGAAAAAAGATTCATTTTAAAAAGCCGGTAAATCTGCTCGATGCATCCTTCTTCGATGCCTTTTTCCTTCATCACCTTTAAAAGGATGGAAATATAGAGTGGTACGATGGGAAGGGCGGAGCTGGCCTGTGTAACCACCGCTTTGTTGGCTGAAATATAGGCCGAGCCGCCAAGATTCTTTAGGCTATCGTTTATTTTGCGCGCGGATTTCTCCAAATGTTCCTTGCCCAATCCGATCGTTCCATTTTTGTAAACGGGCCAAGTCATCTCCGGACCAATATAAGTATAGGCCACCGTAATTACACCTTGAGCAAGCAGCCCTGCCTTGATCAAGGCGTCGATCCACATCTGCCAATCCTCCCCGCCCATGACTTGTATCGTCCCGGTAATTTCATCTTCGGTGGCCGGTTCTACGGTGAGGTCGGTAATCAATTTTTTATCGGTGTCGAGGTTTTTCGCTCGATAACTATTGCCGATCGTTTTGAGTGCGGACCTAAAGGTTTGCCCCGTTTTGGGATGAGTGCGCCTCGGCGCCGCCACGCTGTAAACAACCAGATCGACCTGACCGAGGTCTTTTTCAATAAGATCCGTGGTTTGCTTTTTAATCTCGTCGGAGAAACCGTCGCCGTTAATGCTCTTGGCATATAAGCCGTCGGCATGGGCTGCAATTTCCAACGCCACGGAGTTATACCAGCCTGCGGAGGCGGGCTTGTCATTTTCGGCGGGCCGCTCATAGAAGACTCCAAATGTGGAAGCCCGGCAGCCGAATGCGCTCACGATCCGCGTTGAAAGTCCATAACCAGTGGAGGCGCCGATAATCAGAACATTTTTCGGACCTCCAGAGATGAGGCCCTGCGCTTTTACGCAGTCGATTTGTTCCTGTACATTGGCGGCACAACCGATTGGATGAGCCGTCACACAGACAAAGCCACGTACTTTTGGTTTAATAATCATCGAGTTTTCGGTCTGATTGAGATGGAAGTTAGGTAATACTTGTGCGAACTCAACAGAAAAACTATCTTGACCCAAACGGGTTCCGGGGAAACCTTTGGCCCCGGCAATCTGATGAGCAAGGATTCCTTGCAAAAGGGGCAACAGACCCATCACGATAAATTGTTAAAAATAAATATGGAAGTGACAACGGATATCCAGTAAGTCGAATAGCGATTAAAATCCTCTGAACCGTTATTTATGAAACTGAAATTACACTGGCAAATCCTCATATCACTAGCTCTGGCGGTCGTCATAAGCGTTATCTTTATAGCTACCGGCACCGAGGAATCTCCCTTGGCGCTGAAAGTTATAAAGGTGTGCGATTTTGTCGCCGTGATTTTTCTCAACGCCTTGAAGATGCTCGTTGTTCCGCTGATTGCCGCGTCCATCATCAGCGGCATGATCGGGTTGGGCGGGGAAAAGAATTTCGGGCGGCTAGGCATCAAAACCATATCGTATTACATGGGCTCCGGGTTGATCGCGACTTTCCTCGGCCTAATACTCGTAAATGTGATAAAGCCGGGCCGCGTAAGCGAGGCGGTAGCTCAAAAAATGCTAGCCCAGGCCGCAGACTCCTCTCAACTTTTGACAAAGGTGGAGGGCCGATCGGGTGCGGATATTATGGAGATTTTTGTCCGTATGGTTCCGTCCAATATTATATCCGCAGCCACGGACAATGGACAATTGCTGGGAGTTATATTTTTCTGCATTTTATTCGGATTTTTCATCGCGCGTTTGCCGGACAACCTGAAGGCATTTCAAGTAACATTCTGGCAGAGTTTGCAGGAGGTAATGATGAAACTGGCCGATCTGATTATCCACTTTGCCCCCATTGGCGTATTTGCCCTGATAGTGCCAAAAATTATCACATTCGGTTATGATCTGATCGGTCCGGTGACGAAATTTTTTCTCACAACAATGCTGGGACTAGGCATTCATTTTGGTTTGATACTGCCTCTTTTCCTAATGTTTTTTCGGGTTAAACCCTTACAGCACTATCGGGCCATGGCGCCGGCCTTGCTTACCGCATTTTCGACGGCGTCCTCGGTGGCCACGCTGCCGGTTACTATGGAATGCGTCGAGAAGGAGTCTGGAGTTTCCAATAGGATAGCCAGTTTTACCCTGCCCTTGGGAGCCACAGTAAATATGAACGGCACCGCCCTTTATGAGTGTGTCGGGGTTATATTTATCGCCCAGTTTTACTCTGTTGTAGATCCGAGCTTTAACTTTCCCATGTCCGCCCAGTTTATGGTGGTGGTGATGGCCCTGCTCTCATCGGTGGGGGTGGCCGGTATCCCTGCGTCCGGACTTGTGGCCCTGGTGGTAATTATGGAAGTAGTCGGGCTTCCCCTGGAATACATTGGGATTATCTATGTTATCGAACGAATCCTGGATATGTGTCGCACTGCCGTAAATGTTTTCAGCGATAGTGTGGGCGCAGTGATCATAGCCAAATCCGAAGGCGAGACCGATGTTTACTCCAATATCGCCGGCTGAACCGGGCTGACTTCCGCCTTATTTGATTAACCCAGCCTCTCCACGTAGTGGGCCAGGTTAGCGCCTAATTCTTCGACTTGCCGGCGCTTTTTATCGTCATCGAGATCGCCGTTGTCATTAAAAGCGGAATACGCCCCGCGTATCGTGAGCTGGTCCGGGAGGACGATGCAGCCGATGTTTCCCAGTATCGATCTCAAGTGCACTAGACCGCGAAGTCCGCCAAGCCCACCCGGAGATGCGCTCATAAGGCTTACGATTTTTCCCTCAAATCCCGATAAATCGCCTTCTCCATCAGCCGAACGGCTTGCCCAGTCGATCGTATTTTTGAGCAAGGCGGTGACGGAGCTGTTATTCTCGGGGCTGGCTATCAAGAGACCTTGATGGGAGGAAAGAAACTCTTTGAAAGAGGCTGCGGCTTGGGGCAGGCCCTCGGATTCTTCAAGATCGGAGTCGTATACTGGCATGGGATAGTCCCGCAGGTCGATGACTGTAACCTCGGCGCCGGCCTCTGTGGCGCCGCGCGCGGCGATACGCACGAGCATTTTGTTAAAGGAACCTTCTCGAGCGCTTCCGGCAAAGGCGAGGATTTTAGGTTTTGTACTAATCGGATCAGATTAAATGACTCCTGTCGCCAAAAGCAAGATGACACGGCTTAATGATTGTTAAATCGATATCAAATCAAATCAAAGTTTAGGCAGAAATTTAAGAATTTCAACTTTGCTCTTCTTCAGGCCGGGAACCACTGGTAGAGGAAAAAATAAACCAATACTCCGGTGATGGATACGTAATACCAGATGGGAAAGGTCCAATGTGCCCAGGCGCGGTGTTTCACGATGCGTCCCTTTATAGCCAGCGTAAAAGTTCGAAGTACCAGGGGAACGACAATGATGGCGAGCAGGACGTGGGATATGAGGATAGTATAATAAACGATTCGCCAGATACCTTCGCCGCCGAAGGGTGTGCGCGCTCCCGTTTGCACGTGGTAGGTGATGTAGCTGATTAGGAATATCACCGATACAGCCAGGGCGCTCGTCATAACGTATTGATGCGCCTTCCTCCGTTTTTGCCTGATCAGGATAAAGCCGATAGTGAGCAAAACCGTACACAATCCATTGAGGCTGGCGTTGATCTCAGGGAAGGGCAGGGCGATGGCGAGCATAGGATGAAAAACGATCTTTGGTTAAATAGAGCATACTTCCCGACTTTTGAACTCCTGAACTATTCTTGAACCTTTTAGGCGAGAAGCCAGCGGTCAAGCACTAGGGCGGCAAGCAGTAGGGGCAAGTATCCGATGGAGGTGATAAAGAGTTGGCGCGCCGCCTCGTCCCGAATTTCGCTGCGGCAGAAGCGCAGAGCCCGATGCAGCATCCATAAACCCGCAGCAACTGCAACAATCGCGTAGTAAATCGTGGTGAATCCGAAAAAGGTCGGTAGCAGACTTGTCACTAATAGGCCGATGGTAAATACCAGTGATTTACGCGCCGACAGGCGGCCGCTGGGTTCTACTACTGTTGACATTAGAAATCCCGCCTTTGCGTAATCATGGCGGTGAGTCCAGGCGATGGCCATGAAATGTGGAATTTGCCAGCAGATCATTATGGCAAATAGCAGCCAGCCAAGAAGCGAAATACCACCCTCGGCCGCAGCCCAGCCGATTAGCGGCGGAATGGCGCCGGGTATTGTCCCGAGTTCGGTGCTCAATGGGGTATGTTTCTTCAAAGGCGTGTAGGCCAGCAAGTAGGACAACTGCGTGAGTAGCGCCAGAAAGGCCGCCAACCCGTTAATCCCCATTAACAATAGCAGATCGCCTCCGATGCACAGCGCAAGTCCATAGACCATCGCCAATCCAGGGCTGACAGTGCCGGACGGGATGGGCCGGTCTCGGGTGCGCTCCATGCGGGCATCGGCATCGCGTTCGAGCCATTGATTGAGTGCAGCCGCCCCGCCGGCCGCTAGAGAAGTTCCCAAAATCAGGTATGCCAGCAAGTATAAGTTGAACTGTGGTTGAGCCGCCAGGCAACCCACAATGGCTGTTATGACGGAGAGCATACTAAGTCTCGGCCGGGTCAGTTCCCAAAAGTCGAGAAAACGCGAATGGCTCTTCGCTTCTTCGCCTGCAAGTATATCAACTCTGTTCTCCGTGCTCATTTGGAATCACTCTGCTCAGTTCCCGGGAACCGCTCAATCCCGTTCCGTGGTAAACGAAATGTTAAAAAAGTGAGCATCCAGCAAGCCGCAAGTAGAAAAGCGCCGAAAAGCATGTGGAGCGTTGCAGCGTGTTCGTTAAGTCCGGTCCAAATGACAGTGGCTCCCAGAGTTATCTGTATAGCCAGCAAGAGCAGGGGAGCCACCGCCAAGCGGCCAAATGCGTGGCGTGTAGAGGCTGAACTCCAAATTTTACCGACAAAGGCCAAAATCGCAGCCGTTACGACCAATGCCCCGATCCGATGGGCGAAATTAACCGCCACAGCCCAATTCCAGTATAGGGGCAGCCAGTTTCTTTCTAGGGTTGAAAAGGGGAATGTTGGAATGGCCATCCCAACTTCGGCGTGTCGCACTACTGCTCCTATTAAAACCTGTGCGATTAACAACAGGCACGCCAAACCGCCCAGGATGCTTGCAATGACCTCCGCAGGTTCCTTCAAACCCGCTCGACGCTCTATCCAGAACCGTGAGGCAGCCACAGCAATCGTCACCAGCAAGCAAACTGTTACCTGTGCTCCCAGGGCGTGAATGACGGCAAACCATTGTGCCAAAAAATTATCGTCGGTCAGAATATTGAGTTGGTCGAAACGCACTCGCGCACCACCAATAACACCTTGAAGAATAATTACCAGCAGGGTGACCCGCGTAAGGCTCCGTACCCATTGGCGCTCCTCACGCAGCCAGGTCCATATCACAAGGATTATCGCCAACAACCCCACTGCCATTCCCAGAAGGCGATGGCTGTGCTCAGCCCTCATGAGTCGGTCCTGCGTCCAACCTTCGGGGTTGAGCGAACCATGGGACAAAGGCCAGTCCAGAAACGCCATACCCGCATCGATGCTGGTAGTAACCCCTCCCGCGTATAGGAGGCAAGTTGCCGCCAATAACGGCAAAGCGCAAAACCATGCAAGCCCCGGTTTGTAACCGGCGGTTCTATTTGGTTTTAAAGAGACCACGGATCAGTCCGTCCTGATGAATTACCCAAAGGTCTTGCTGTCCCAACCCCAGTGGGTTCGTTCGATATCGAAGAAATTAATGTAAACGCGGTCAGGTTTGATCCCGAATTTGTCGGACAACAGTCCACATATGATGGCCGATAGGCAAGCCGGTGCAAATTCAGGTAATCCCAATGCGCGCAATTCCACGAACGCGGCCGGCTCGCTTTCTCCCGCGAAAAGCATTCGCTCACAGACATCGAGCGAAACCATCATGGAGGAATCCGGTTTGCTAAGCGCCTTGGCGCAAATCTCAGAAGCTTGTCGGAGAAAAGCGTCGATATCGACCCCGCCTAGGTCACAGTTTGTCTTAATACTTAAATAGGGCATGGTTGTATACTTGAGGTTTTGCGATCAGCTATCCGGCAGCTTCCGCTCTTTGATTTCAGCGGTCAGGAGGTCGATGAAGGTTTCGATGGTGTGATCACCTTCGTTTGCTTTGTTGACGCGGGAGCGGATATTGACTTTGCCTGCTTCGGCTTCTTTGGGGCCGACAATTAGCATGTAGGGCACTTTATCGATTTCTGCGCGACGGATTTTGGCTCCAAGTTTATCCGAAACGATGTCAATTTGGGCGCGGATTTTAGCCGATTTCAATTTTTCTAAAATGGTTTTGGCGTAGTCGTCCTGCTTGCTGGTAATGGTCAGAATGCGCGCCTGTTTAGGGGCTAGCCAGGTGGGAAAGTTGCCGGAAAAATGTTCGATAAGCACGCCGCAGAAACGTTCCATCGACCCGAAGGGCGCCCGGTGGATCATCACAGGACGGTGCGGCTGGTTGTCTGCGCCGATGTAATTGAGGTCAAAGCGATCGGGCAGGGAATAGTCAACTTGCACGGTGCCGAGCTGCCATTGACGTCCGATAACGTCCTTAATCACGAAATCTATTTTAGGCCCATAGAATGATGCTTCGCCCAGCTCCTCTGTGAAAGGCACCTCAAGGGATTTGGCGGCTTCGCGTAGTACATTTTCGGCTTTTTCCCATACTTCGGGTTCTCCTATGTATTTCGAGGAATCCTCATCACAAAGCCCAATGCGCACCCGGTAATCATTCATCCCTAGTGTCTTGAAGATAATTTTTACGAGATCCAGGCAGCCCATGATTTCTCCCGAAAGCTGTTCTTCAGTACAAAATATATGGGCGTCGTCCTGTGTGAAACCGCGCACGCGTATCATTCCGCTTAGTTCTCCCGATTGTTCCCATCGGTAAACGGTGCCGAACTCGGCCAGGCGTACCGGCAAGTCGCGGTATGAGCGTGGCTGGGAGTCAAAGATTTTAATGTGCATGGGGCAATTCATGGGCTTGAGCAGGTAGCCTTCGACTTCGCCTTTTTCGAGGCGGTTGGAAAGCTCAGCGCACGAACAGCCTTCCTCAGCCAGTTCATGAAGTTCGCTGCGGCCGATGAGAGGTGAATATTGCGAGTCGCGGTAGTAGGGGTAATGACCACTAGTGCGAAAAAGACCCAGCTTACCGATATGCGGGGTGAAGACTTGTTCGTAATCTTGTTTATTCAACTCTTCGGCGATGAAATCCTGTAATTCCTTGCGGATGATGGCGCCGTTGGGCGTCCAAAGTACCAAGCCCTGGCCCACGGCCTCATCGATATGGAAAAGTTGCAAATCGCGTCCGAGCTTTCGGTGGTCCCGCTTTTTGGCTTCCTCAAGTTGTGCGAGGTATTGCCTGAGAGCCTTTTTGTCAGGAAAAGCCGTGCCGTAGATACGTTGTAGCTGTTTGTTGCGCTCATCACCCTTGAAGTAGGCGCCGGCGATGCTGAGGAGTTTGAAGGCCTTTACTTGTCCTGTATCGCTCACATGGGTTCCGGCGCACAAGTCTACAAATTCGCCGTTCTGATAATAAGTAACCGGTTCACCTTCCGGGATTTCCGCCAGGCGCTCGATCTTATAGGGCTGTTTGCGTTCGGTGAAAAACTTTTCAGCCTCCTCGCGTGTAACCTCCAACCGCTGGAATGGCTCGTTTTCCTGAACAACCAGGCGCATTTCAGTCTCGATTTTTTCCAGGTCATCCGTTGTGAACTTGTGATCCAGATCAAAGTCGTAATAGAAACCGGTATCTATGGGCGGGCCGATATCCAGCTTTGCATCTGGCCAGATGCGCAGGATGGCCGTGGCCATGATATGCGAAGCCGAATGGCGGAGTTCTTCCAATGATGTCATTTGCTTCATGAATCTTGTAAGTGATAAGGATATTGTGCATAATTTACAGAATTAAAATCATATAAGCATTTCTTGAATTTACCCGACAATACGACATAATTCTCGTTAATCCGCCCGATTCAGGTATCCGAATTTACGATGAAAGCAAAATATCTCGAATCACAGAATATAGAAGCCTGGATATCCCACTTCTTTTTGGTCGCTGTTATGTTCATCGTGGCTGGATGCGCTACAACTCCCCAAGGGGACTATTCCGGCTTTCTCGAATCCTATCCGGAATTGGAAAAGGCTTCCGGCGGTGGCGGCGCATTGACATATGTCCGGGAGAACATCGACTGGGATGCCTATGAGGGAGTAATAGTCGATCCGGTACAGACAATCCTGGATTCTGATTCGGATAAATCAGAAATAACGTCCGAGGAGTTGCAGGAGTTGACCGCTTATTTCCGGCAAGCGATCCTGCGGGAAATCGAGGAAATAGATTTGCAAGTTGTCGAAGAAACCGGGCCTGATGTGTTACGGATGCGAGTCGCCATCACCTATTTAAAACCCGGCGATCCGGCGGCTTATTCTGTCGGTTGGGTGCCAATTATCAGTTATGCATCAACGGCCAAACAACTGGCCACCGGCGCCGCCTTCGGCGTTGGCCAAGCAATGGTCGAAGTAGAAATCCTCGATGCCCGATCCAATCAACGTCTGGTCGTTTTTATCGACCGGGAAGTGGGTTCAAAGCTAAACGTGTCCGGCGGAGTGACCAGGTGGGGACACGTCGAGCGTGCTTTCGAAAAATGGGCCAAGAGGTTCCGCGGATATCTTACCGGTAAAGTCGAAGACGAAGTGGTTGACGAGAATCAGAAATAAGATACTCTTCAGACTAATTATGAAAATAAAAACATGCCTATCTATAATATTGCCATTCGTGCTTCTGCAATCCGCGTGCAACGTCACACCGACAATTCAATTCATCGAAAAAGAACTTCAAGTCGATGTAATGATAGATGATAAATTATTTACATCCTACATCTTTCATCCGGATTTACCTAAACCGATACTCTATCCTGTATATTCACCATCCGGCGTGTTTATGACTCGGCATAACCCTCCCGATACAGAGGCCGGCGAAAGCGATGATCATAAGCACCATGCCGGCATATTTTTTACGTTCGATGATGTGAATGACAGCCTTCCAGAAATTGAAGGCGTGAGCGGATATTGGAATAACAAAGTCCCCGAGCCGCCTTATATAACGCATCAAGAAATACAAAAAATGAGTGTCGATGAACAACACGGCGTACTCACCGCTGTATTGCACTGGATAGGACGCGATAAAAAAGTCCACCTGGAAGAAATACGCGCCATGACTTTTTACCCGGGGACGATGCAGCGCATCATTGATTTTGATGTTACATTAACTGCAAAAGGCCGCGATGCAATTTTTCATGATACAAAAGAGGGTATGTTTGCAGTCCGCGTGCCCATTTGGCTTACTGAAGATTCCGGTACTGGTAAATACCTCGGTTCGAATGGAGCCGAAATGGAAGAAGGCGTCTGGGGAACACGTAACAAATGGGTTCGACTGCAAGGTGAAAATGACGGCAAGGTTTTAGGCATCGCGATATTGAATCACCCCGATAGTGTAAATTATCCGGCCTACTATCATGCCCGGGGATATGGGCTTTTCTCGGTCAATCCCTTAGGCCAGTATGATTTCGAAAAAGTGCACAATCCTGATAACGCTAAGAAATTCAACCTGCGAATAAGCCAAGGTGAAAGCGCTGTGTTCAAATTTCGAATGATTATTTACGAAGGTGATAGAACAAAGGATCAGCTGGATTTGGAATTTGAAAACTATGCCGGTGAAAATTAAGTTTTCCAGAAATTCAGTCCTTTAAGATACAACTCCATTAAGGATGGCCCCTTTTTGAGCATCCTTCTTTGTTGAAATATTCAAAGAATGGGTTGCGGACTGTTGCCGGACGAGCTAGCATAATTTTGTGCACCGTCTAATCGATAATATCCCGGTGTGGGGTGAACCGCTCGAAGGCGCCATCCGGCAAATTAAAAATTGTGCCCGTACGGCCGATGCCTGCGCTCTCATGGCCGATCATCATTTGGGCTATGCCGTGCCCATTGGTGGCGTGGTGGCTTACAGGGACAAAATCAGCCCCTCGGGGGTTGGCTTCGACATCGCATGTGGAAACAAGGCGGTGCGCCTCGATATTCCTGAAATGGAGGTTAGAAAGAATATCGAAACTATTATGGACGACATTTTTTCGACCCTTTCATTCGGGATTGGCCTCAATAACAAGGAAAGGGTGAGCCATTCACTCTTTGACGATCCCGCATGGCAGTCCGAACCCGCCAAGTCATTATTGCCAAAGGCCCGCAAGCAGCTCGGCACTATCGGAAGCGGCAACCATTATGTGGATATCTTTGTGGATGAAAAAACCCGCATTTGGGTCGGTGTGCATTTTGGATCACGCGGCTTTGGCCACCATATGGCCCAATGGTTTTTAAAAAAATGCGGAGGCAAAGACGGCATGCACGTCGACCCGGTGGTGATTAACGTTAAATCCGACCTCGGCGCGCGCTATATCAACCAAATGCACCTGGCCGGACGCTACGCATATGCGGGCCGTAACTGGGTGTGCAGAAAAGTGGCCGACATGCTTGGAGCGCGCATTGTAGAGGAAGTCCACAACCACCACAACTTTGCCTGGCGCGAGACCCACAACGGCATAAAGTTTTGGGTGGTGCGCAAAGGCGCTACTCCGGCCTTCTCCGGTCAGAAAGGATTTGTCGGCGCCACAATGGGAGGCGATTCGGTTATCCTGGAGGGCGTGGACTCCGATGAGAGCCGACAGGCATTCTATTCGACAGTGCACGGGGCGGGCCGAGTAATGTCTCGCACCGAAGCGCGAGGCAAGGTCCAGCGGCGAACAGGCAAAGTGATCAGGCCCGGCAAGATTTCCCGTGCCATGATGCAAAAATGGGTGCGCTCAAAAGGTGTCGAGTTGCGCGGCGCCGGCACCGATGAATCACCTCATTGCTACAAACGTCTGCCCGAGGTGCTCGATTTCCACAAAGGCACTATCAAAATTCTGCACACACTGACCCCCATCGGCGTCGCCATGGCCGGTGAAGACGTATTCGATCCGTATCGGGATTAGGAAAGAGTTCAAAAGTTTCTGACCTCTGGCTTTTGAATTTAAGAAAGCTTCCATTTGGCCTCCGGGGTATGGATTACGCCGTCCGAGGAAAGTTCGCTCCGGTAAAGAGCAAACTCGGCGACATTGAAGGGCGCGGTCTCGAACTCGCGGTTTTTTTTGAGAAGTTGGCGCACGGATTCGGGTGATGACTCGCCGCAGCGGGCGATTGTGATGTGAGGTGAATAGGATTGCTTTTCAGGTTCGATGCCGAGAGCCGTAAGAGTGTTATCCACCTTGCCCTGTAATTGAAACAGATGTGGATGTCCGCCGCCGGCTCCGACCCAGACAATACGCGGTCTCCTTTGGCCCGGAAAGCATCCGACCTCCTTGAGAGCCAGGATAAAAGGTTCCACCTTGATGGCCGAAAGAGCCTCGGTAATGTCATCGGTCAGGGGGGTGTCCACCTCTCCGATGAATTTCAGGGTCAGGTGCAGGTTCTCTGAACGGGTCCACCGAAAGCCCCGCAATCGGGTTTCAAGACCCCCGAGGGCCTCTCTGACAAACTCCGGTAGCTCGATGCAAACAAAGAGGCGCTTGTATTTTGTGTCGGATTCATTCCCCACCTGTCCCTGGTCAGTGTTCATTCTCCTCTAAAATATTTAACTTACTCATCCACATGCTAAGTTCAAGATTTCAATAGAATCTGGCTATCATCCGGCATCACCGCATATACGCATCCGCACGGCCTTGTCAGTAAATTGGTGCCAAGGGAAAGAGTTGTACTCCCGCCCAAAGGCTTAAGAGTCTTTCGGTTTAAGTGTTCCGTCATGTCCGTAAGTACAATTAACTTCAATTACTTAAGTCACTTATCGAACGCCAGTTCACGACGCCGCCGGATGGTCTTGTAAGCTTGATATGGGTAATTCCGCTTAGAGGGTTTACAGTGAAGAAATCTGACGATATGAGTGAACAAATTTCGAATGTAGTTCTTGAGCGCATCTCGAAATTCGAGTTCTAGCCCATGGCAAAAGAGGAGGTAGGTCCGCTATCTCCAATGGAATTTGACGTTGACCTGCAATGAAAAAATACCAAGTTTCCATTTTCCTATCCAGACTGCTACGTCGGCCACGGGGTGTCGTTGCGGACGTAGACGCCGTCATTGAAACCTGCAAAAAAGGCCTCGACAAGGGGGTGGTCGACGGGGGCATCGGAATCGTCGGGTTCGAGGCTGCTCTGGGCCGCGTAAGTCGTCGCGGAATTGCCGTCCACAAGCACATGGTACCAGGGCTGGTCGCGATCGGGCCGCGTCTGGTTGGACTGGTACCAGCTCTCATCCGCCTGGCAGACCAGGTTGAATTCGACAACGACCCCGCGGTAATGGTAGCGTTTGTGCTTAACAAGGTCGCCGGGGGAAAACAACCGCGACGGTTCGTTGCCAGCACCCGGTTTGTAAATGCTGATCATGGTTGCTGGGGGTAGTTTAGGGGTTCAGGGCTTCAGATGATGGAATTTGTAGCACAGGTGACCTATTTCTTCAACGATTATGATTGTTCTTATGGAAAATCTCGGCTAATACAATAGGCTGATTGAAGCTTATGGGCGCTCGATGTGAGGCAACTGATATGAAAACAACTATCTTCTCAGTAATACTTTCTACACTGGTGGCGAGTGCTGCACTTGGGCACGGCACCGCAGGCACACCAAAAGATGACGAGGATCGCAAGATTACGTTTCCCGACACGAAACTGTACATTACGGTTGTCCTCGATCCTCATACTCACTCGGTATTCTCCGACGGACATGTCTGGCCTCGGATACGGGTTGGCGAGGCCCAGCGGGATGGACTGGACGCCATCGCAATTACCGAACACCTCGAATGGCAACCGCATCTCGAAGACATTCCCCATCCGGACCGCAATCGCTCTTATGAAGAAGCCGTCGGCGCGGCAGAGGGAACCGACCTTATTGTCATACCTGGAGCAGAGATTACACGATACGCACCTGCCAGTCATATGAACGCGATCTTCATCAAAGATGCGAACCTGTTATTCAGAGCCCCGGTTCCTGGTGAGCCCTATGATCCGAGAAATTACCGCGCCAATGCGAACGAGTGGCCCGCACAACAGGCCGTCGAAGCCGCTAACGAGCAGGGCGCATTTGTATTCTGGAACCATGGCTGGTGGCCCCGTGACTTTCCGACCGTTATCGCTGTTATTCCGGACTTTCACAAGAAGAATGCAAAGGCAGGCCTCCTTCACGGAATTGAGATAGCCAATGGGCTCCATTATTCGGAGGAAACGTTCCAGATTGCTCTCGAATACAATCTCACACTCATCGGTGTATCCGACATTCACGGCCTGATCGACTGGGATTTCGAACCGCATAAGGGTGGCCACCGTCCAGTGACACTGGTCCTGGCTGAGAAAAGAACGCCGGAATCCATCAAGGAAGCCCTGTTCGAACGCCGCACCGTGGTTTGGTTTAAAAATATGTTGATGGGCCGGCCCGAACACCTCGGTCCACTACTCGAGGCCTCACTATCATTGCAGGACGCAAGCTACGGGAACGGGGAAATCCTGAGTGTTTCCATCAACAATAACTCGGATGCTGACTTCTTCCTCAGAAACAAGAGCAAGTATGGCTTTTATGGGCACACGGACATGATCGTGGTCCCGCAGCACAGAACCGAGAAAATCCAAGTCAAGACGGGCAAGAAAGTCCGCAGAATCGAGCTCGAATTTGAGGTCCTGAACGCCCTCACAGCGCCTGGACAGACGGCTTCCATCATGCTGGAAGCCAGGGTAGAGTAAGCTTATCTTTATTCACTTACGTTATCGGTAATTTGCGCGCTATCGATATGCCGAATCAGTCCGGGATCATCCGCTTTCGCCGCCGCCGTACTACTGACCTCAAAATATGATCCCCAAAGATTTGTACCAATTAATGAGCGCAGAACAAAACCAACTCCCGCTGCCATCAAGGCTAAAAAGCTGGCCCATAAGAGCATTTGTTTTTCTTTTTCCGTCAGATCCTTACTAGAATCATGAATTGCTTCAATCATATTAAATTACTTAATTATTCAAAAATATGTGAAAAGTTAACTTACTTTTTTAACGATGAGTCCAATCGGGTAAACGCTTAATCTCCCCCCCAGCCATAGCTGACTCATGGGCTAAGATACCGACGCAGGTAATGTTAGCCGATTGAGAGGCATTTGGGTAGGGCTCACGATTGTCAATGAGGGCCATTAAAAACTCATGTACCAAATGTGGATGCGATCCTCCATGCCCAGCCCCTTGAATAAAGGACAGATGTTGGTTATCATCAGAGTCATAAACTCCACCAGTAGTAAAGTGTGCAATCTCATCGGGTAACAAATGGGCGTAATCAGGAATCTTAATACGTTCTGGGGTCTCACCCGTATGGATTACCGAATCTTCGTGCTCGATGAGTGTCCATTCAAACGTTTTTTTACTGCCATAAACATCAAAACTTTCCCGGTATTGTCGCGCTGTATTGAATAAAGAACGCGTTAATTCCGCAGATAAGTCGGAATCCTTAAACTTGATGTGGCAGGTTTCAACGGCGAACGGGGACTCATATATCGGAATCAGTTTTTCATCAATACGCCCTGAGCCAAAACAGGAAACATATTCAGCATCACCCTTTGGTAAGGCAAGAATTGGTCCTACGCAATGGGTGGCATAGTGCATGGGCGGAAGACCTTCCCAGTAGCCAGGCCACCCTGCCATTTCCTGTTGGTGCGATGCCCTTAAAAATTGAATGCGCCCCATTTCTCCTTTCTCATACATTTCCTTTATAAAGAGAAATTCACGGCTATAAATTACCGTTTCCATCATCATATAGGATAAACCTGTTTCTTTTACCAATTCCACAATCTGACGACATTCGTCAACAGTAGTGGCCATGGGCACGGTACAGGCGACGTGTTTTCCCGCTTTCAATGCGGCTATCGATTGTGCTGCATGGTTCGGGATAGGTGTATTGATGTGAACAGCATCAATATCGGGATCCTTGAGTAGTTCATTGTAATCGGTATATCTTTTTTCGATTCCAAAAGCGTCCCCAATCTCATCCATTTTATCCTTATTTCGCTGACAAATGGCAGCCATTTCAGCATTGGGATGTTTTTGGTATATGGGTATGAACTCTGCACCGAACCCAAGGCCTACGATTGCTATCTTAATTTTTTTGTTTGTCATAATCATGTAATTATTTGATGCATTAAGTTAGGGTATTGAAGGGGCTTCCAATTTCTTCAGATAGGCAAATAGGTCTAGCACCTCTTCGTCTGTCAGGTTATTTAACAAGCCTTCGGGCATCATCGATTTTTCGGAAACATCCCTGGATTGTATCTGAGATTTACTTATGCTAATTGGATCTTGTCCCACAATGCGAAACGTTATATTTCTATCATTTTCAGCGATTATGTTTCCGCTATAAGTCCGTCCGTCCTGGGTGGTAACCACCACCAATTTGTAGTCGTCCTGAACATCTCCGCTTGGGTCCAGGATATTACTCAACAAATAAGCAGTATTCGTGCGATTGGAGCCGGTAAGATCCGGACCGATCTTACCGCCTGCTCCGTGTAGCATATGGCATGCTGTGCAAGTCCTTTTAAAAATCTCATTTCCTTTGACCAGGTTCGCCTTGGCAATGGCACCATCGGTGATTAGACCCTGGTATTTTTTGTACTTCACCTGAAGCGTTTGAGATATATCATCAATGGGACCCCATATCTCTACAAAACCACTGCCGAGCACTGCCCTCAATTGTAGTACCACATGAGCGGGAATATCCGTTTTTGATAGTTTGCCTTTTAGCAAGGCATCGGCCAAAATCCGTCCGTACTGTGGTCTGGAAGCCAGTGTCAGTATTACTTCTTGCTTCTGCTCAGCAGTAAAACCAGCATACTTCTGCCACAATAATTGTCCCAAATTGCGATCTCCATAGGCCGCTATCGCCCTAATCGCTTCCAGCCTTAAATCCGGATCTTCCAATAATTTTGGAATGGCTTTATTTAGAAGCGGATTTTGTTTGGCAGATAGTCGATAAACGGCATTTATTTTCTCTTCCAAAACGGCCGACGGATCATTTATAATGGCCATCATTTTTTTGGCTGCTTCAGCATTTCCAAAATTCTGAGCGATTTCATCAGCCATTGTAGCTAGTTGAGGATCCGATTGTAAACGCTTATAGGTTTTCGCCCAATTGGAAGGTTCCTTAATATCCATATTCCCTTCCATCCCTGCCATCGTGCCGTTCAATAGTTCGATTTGTACATTAGATTTTTCACCTAAGGCAACTATTAGTGGCTCCAGTTGACTGCCGTCGACCAAACGCCTTGCTATTTTTTGCACTATTGATGGGATTTTGCTCCGCTTCGCCAAGGCCAACGCCTTTTCAGGTTGTTCGGTTACCAGCGGTTCAATTCCGAACCAGAGCATTAATGGGATGTTGGGATCGTTCGCATCCTCCTTATATTGAACGAGCGCAGATGCTATCTCCCAACAGGCGGCTTTATCCATACGTTGCAATGCGCCAGCCAGGTATCGGCGCACCACAGCGGATGATTCTTTTTTAGCCAATGAAGTCATGGTCTGGATCGCTTTTTCCGATGGTTGCTTATCTTCTGTCAAAAACTGAATGGCCCAGGAACGTACGTATTCCTCTTTGTCTCCCAACAAACCAATCAGTTTAGATGAACTTATATTATTCGTGATTTGTAGTGTCCATAGGGCGCGAAGCCTCGTATCTTCCTCTTTATTGTTGTGCAATAATTCGTTTAATCGAGAGACTGCCGCCTTGGTCAATATTTTTTTCGATGCCCGATATTGTAAAATAACCCGCGCTCGTTGCGCGTGCCAATTACTTTTACTCAATTGCAGTTCAACAAGTGCTTCATCGTCCAATTTATTTAGGTCTTCATATCTTTGAGGCCAATTCTCTGCCTGTGATTTTTCAGGCATTATCCGAAACACCCTGCCTGTTTCTTTATTGAGAACATCTTGCCCACAAATTTCGGCATCGTGCCAGTCCAACACATAAAGCCCCCCGGCAGGGCCTACTTCCATGCTGAATCCTATCCATTGGGCATTGTTGGCCATCATAAAATCTTCTCCATGGCTGGCGGTAAACCCTGATCCATTAGGTTTTAAGATATCTGAAAGCACTGCATGTTCATGGATATTGGCCATAAACAAGCGCCCACGTTGCTCCTCGGGAAAGGCATCGGACTGGTAAATTCGGGCGCCCCCATGTGCGGAGCGGTGTCGATGATCCACAATGGTCTTAATATCCTCATAAACGTAGGGATTGAAATGCCGGCCTCCCTGTCGGTGGTAAATACCGCCTGGAATGACATGAAATAGGTGCGGTATCACACAGGCTGAAATGAACAGTTGCCCTTTGGAATCATAGTCGATGCCCCAGGGATTGCTAAAGCCGTGCGCCACCACTTCAAAGCGATCCTTTAGTGGGTGATACCTCCAAACACCACCATTCACATTGACGCCTTCCGCTTCCAAAAGATCCTTTGGAAACTCATCTCTATGCTTGTAAAGACGCCCCTCCCCTTCTTTTGGTTTTCTTATTTTGGAAGGTGTTGCGAATCCCTCCAGGCCATAAAGCCAACCATCGGGGCCCCAATGCAGGCTATTGATTGTCTCGTGCCGGTCACGGATGCCCCAGCCAGTTAAGAGTACCTTTATATCTTTTTCATCCGCCTTGTCGTCTCCATTTTCATCGGGTACAAATAGCAGGTTCGGCGGTGCCCCTACGAAAACCCCTCCATTTCCGACGGCAATTGCCGAAGGAAATGGAATGCCCTCCATAAAGATCTTTTTAGTATCTGCCACGCCATCACGATCAGTATCTTCCAATATCAGGATACGGCTATCTCCAGAGCCTGAAAAACCACTTTTTCTAGTTTCATAATCCCGGTTCTCGGCGATCCACATTCTACCTTTGTCGTCCCAACAGAAGGCCATTGGCTGGGTAATCATAGGTTCGGAAGCAAATACATTCACCTTATAGCCTTCTTTAATCGTCATGGCATCTACCGCTTCCTTAGGGCTTAAGAGCTTCGCGTCACGACCTTCTTGCTGAGCAATTTTCCACAGTACACTCTTTTTTGGCTTGGCCTGACCCACATAATCGGCCCACAGGTTGTCTATTTCTGTTTCGTCCAAAGCTCCGCTATAGGCGACTATCTGATGTTGGAAAATTTTTGTTTCCCCTTTATTGATCGTCCAATCTCCTAATAATCCCAATGATGGCCCAACACCGAATTGTTTATCTACCCGCCAGGGTTGTGGGTAACCTTGGTTTTCTGTATGGTCGAATATCGCAAGGTGGCCCCATTCTTCAAGGCCATCTATCTGCATCCCGGTATCCACCCACATGGCCCTTTGTTTGTCTGCTTTTCTATTACTTTGACGTGCGGCATTTACTACTTTTGCCGGGATACTTTTCTTATAGGGCATCCTAAGAAACAGTCCACCGTATTGAAATTCATTGACAGTAAAGTCGATAAGTGCTTCGCCTTGCCACTGCAGACTTAATAAATATTTGCCGTCTTTCTCCTCAAAAGTCCAGGTTTGCGTCTCTTTAAGAATCGGGTTTTTGTCTTCATCCAACATATTGTAAACTGTTTTCCATTGTACTTCTGTTCCTTTGGAAATCAATACTTCAGCGGAGACCTTTTGCCAATGGTCGCCACCGGGGTTATGGAAAAAGTCCCGCCCGATCTTTTTCTGGATATCCGCTGGTTTATTGCGATTGTAGAAATCTTTCTTCAGTTCTTCTGCTGTGGCTCCCGCACCGTTTACCCGAGTGAAGCCCCAATACAGTCCCGTCTGATGTTTGTGATGACCAGGGCTGAACTGAGTCAATGAAACCGCTGACCCTGGTGCCGTAATGGGGTGGATATAGGGACGAAAATCGGGCTTTGCGTTTTGGGTGGCCAAGACCGCCGACCCACCCGCTAGAAAAACCTTAATTTCAGTATCGTTTTGTTCAATACGGAAACTAGCTACTTTATTATCTGTTGATGCTTTTTCTTTTTTGCAAGCCAGTAAGCATGTAAGCCCGATAAGTATAATTACTACTCTTTTCATAGGATATTTTTTAAGAATGGACAATATTTCCAACTCGTTATAAATTCGCAGATTATTAGTTTCAAATCATTACACAATAATACGTTTATCCGGGTGATTAGTGGTTATGGTTTTTTCCTAAAGATGCAACTAAAATTGTCTCATCTTCGAACCGTAATTCGACCCAAAAGGCTCCTTGGAATTACTTGCACCTAAAAAGTGTTTTTATGCTACTAAAAAGTTTTTATTGCCTGTTTCCTGAGAGGCAACAGTAGTAAATATTCGACCTTTATCAATATACCAACCACCTGATGTTCTTTTCTCCTCTGAATATTCAATCCAATAACGGACAAGATCTTTATTTTCATTTAGATATTTGGTAATTGATTCCACTGTAACCAAATCGGAATTATTAAAATAACCTGAACTTTTTAGTAAATCATAAAATGACCTGTTGCTTCTAAAATATATTACTGGTATATGACAAATTTTTTGAATTAAGACATATTCATTGCAAAGTTCTAAAGTAGAATTCGCATCATTTTTAATAGAAGCAAATTCGTATTCATCTTCTAAATCAATCAATTTAGAAAGTATTTTCTGTTCACTTCCTTCATACCGTACCGATCCACAGCAAGAATAAGCAACCGCACGGATCGCCTGATCAAGTTGATCAGATGTTTCTGGTTGACGCATAAAATAGCATCCATTATCGTCATGTGACATAAGTTCTGGTGCTTCGTTCTCTGGTCCACCACAAGCGAGACAAAGATCTTTATCAACGCAAAATGGTCCTTGAACATTTTTTGAGTGACATGGATAATTTTTCATATTATGTATTTTCTCATATAACGTCCAAGCTCAGTCACGCGGCTTGTCCGCGTTGACTGCAGCGTCTTGTTGGGTGTCGGACGACTCAAGCGGTATCCCAGCTTTAGCAATCATCGCCTGAAGTTCTGATATTTCAATATCTTGGACGTTGACACCCTCATCTAAGGAAAGTGCAGCGGCCATACCTGAAACCTCGCCAAGATGCATCCAGGTGGGTTCCAGGCGGATTGCACAAAAGGCTACCGCGCTTGCTGAAGCGCAAACAGGCACGAGTAAGTTCTCGCATTCCTCGGACTTCGGTGTGATAACTCCATAAGGGATATCAAAGGGCACGCCTTCCTGCCAGATACGACCTTCGTTTATGTAGTGATCCTTGTCTACCGCGTATCGGGTGACGTGGTGGGCATCGACATAATGGGATCCCACGTGAATCACATCTTCCTTGTCGGTCGTTTCTGTGACATCTGCCTGGGTGAGGATGTATTCGCCTTGCATACGATGCGCGGATGGAGACCGTGCACCTATATGATGGAGTGATCTCCAGGGCGTGGTATCGGTGGGGCGAAATCCTGAAACGGCACGACCTGAACGAGGCGGGATTGCCAATCCGACGTTTGGCTTACCCCCAGGGCCGCCTCTTTCGGCGTGAATACCATAATCGCGTCGGGCAACATCTGAGCACGGAATTCCTTGATGAAAAGGGTTTCGTCACAGAGATGATACGCTACCGTTACGCCGGGGCGGAAGGTGGGGACGATGTGCCTATAAGGCCGAGGCCGTACCCGACAGGTAAAGCCGAAGGAAGGCGGATCGAGTACGACCATTGGTGGTACGATGACGGCATGCCTGTGCGGCGCATCGGTATGAGTCCCGCGCGGCGTATTGAAAGTAAAACTCCGGTGATGTACGCCAAGGCGGGAAATCGCTGGATACTTATGGATCATGTCGGAAAATTGCCGATCAAGAATGACGACATCGGCGAGGGGTGGAGCCGCGATGCGCAGCGGGCGATCGAGACCCGCAAGCGGGCCCTGAAAAATCGGTGACCTTTCTTCTTTTTCTTAAAATTAAATAGGTGACGCAAAAAAAGGGCTGTTTTCGGGTTCAATTTAACCGCCGAATCAAGTTGGAGTTCCACAGTGCGTAGGTTTCGCAGGTTTTGTTATGGCCATATTAAACGATTTCACTGTCTCAATCTGATTACGGACTTTCTTTCCTGTGAAATTGCCGACTTAGCCGATTATTCTGTTAAAGGCGGTAGAGGAGACATCCTGCCAGCCGCGCCGGCGACGGGCGCCGACAGGACCAAGATGGTCAACAAAGCGCGTATGGGGGCCAAACGGCGGACTATCATTGCGGCCATTGGGGACTGTGTTGGTTTTTTGACCGGCCTCATCCCCACCACGTTTCGCCCGGAACGAGGTGGCCCTGAAGGACGCCGATGATCCCTATCTCGTCACGGCTGCGATGAGTTCGGTGAATAAGGACAATATAGAATCCTTACTGGAAAGCCTCCTGACTATTGCGCGTGAGGATAACGTTTCTCATTCGATTGAAAAGCGATGGATACCTACCCTGACTGGACTGGCAGTTGCTATGAACAACGCAGGAGCGCTCGAACAGTTCAGCCGGCTCCTGGCGAAATCTTCTCAGGATCGCTATGCGCCATGGAAGCTCGAATCCCTGGCCGAATTCCTCGATGCGATGGATCGGCAAAATCTCAATCTGTCGGACATCAAAAAAAAATTCAAACGAGAGTATAAATCCTTTATCGCGACGGCCCGTCCCATCTTCGATTTTGCCAGACAAACCGTATCGAATTCTGAAATGTCTCCGATGGAGCGGGCAGTGGCTGTGCGTTTGCTGGGTCGGCAAAAAGCCCTGCTTTCCGCTGATATGCGTTTACTCGTAAACCAGGTTGATCCCACCAACACCTCCGATCTGATTTCGGCGGTCCTGGAATCAGTGATTCGCATCAACGACAAACACGTTCCCCAAATGTTGTTGTCCCCATGGCCGCGTTATTCGCCTGAACTCCGAATGCGGGTCACAGATGTCCTGCTGAGCCGATCCCAGTGGACCATTGAGCTTATGCAGACACTGGAAAAGGGCCGGATTCCAATCGGTCAAATTGATTTGGCACAGAGACAGAGGCTGTTGATCCATCCGAAGGAAAAGATTCGGCTGCCCGCACGAAAGTTGTTGGCCAAGTCGATGAGCACCGACCGCCAGACCATCATCGAAAAATACCGCCCGGCTTTCAGTCTCGCGGGCAATGTAGATCTGGGAAAGAATCTCTTTCAGCTGCGTTGTGCTATGTGCCATCAGCTGGGGGGTATCGGCAATAACCTCGGACCCAACCTTGACTCGCTGGCCGATCGATCCTTTGAAAGCCTGCTGGCGGCGATTCTTGATCCGAATCGTTCCGTAGAATCGAAATATTTGATGTACCTCATCACCACGAAAAATGATCGCGTGCTCTTCGGCCATCTCGTGAATGAAACGAACAACACGGTTACCTCGGTCGGCGTCACGGGTGAGGAAACAACCATTTTCAGAAGAGAAATTAAAAGTCTTAACCTGCTGAGTCCCGCCCGGTCACCCATGCCTGACGGCATGGAGACGCTTCTGTCTTTGCAGGAGATGGCCGACTTGATCTCATATATCGTAAATGCCGGACACCCCTCCAATTAAGTTGATCAAATAATATGAATTCCTGAAAATGTCTTACAAAAGGTTAGAGTATTCAATTGGCATGCCAGGATTAAGAAAGCGAAGGTTCAAATATGTTAAATATATTCAGCAAAGCGTTATCACCATTGACGCCCCTGGAACCGCACGCCAGAATGTAAACGTATTGAGCCCAAATGCGAGTTGATGCACATCAACATTTCTGGATTTACGAACCGGTACGGTACGCCTGGATTGATAACAGCATGCAGGTAATCCGGCGCGATTTTTTGCCTGCTGATCTTTCCGGCCATCTTGAAGAGCACAACATTGACGGCTGTATCGCAGTTCAGGCCGACCAATCGGAAGATGAAACAAAATTTCTTCTCAAACTTGCTGAAGAGAATCCATGGATTTCAGGCGTGGTCGGTTGGATTGATTTAATGGCCTTGGACATAGAACAAAAACTAGAACACTACGCCAGTTTTCCGAAACTAAAAGGTTTCCGCCACATTGTGGAAGCTGAACCGGATGACCATTTTATGCTGGGAGATACATTTCAGCGCGGCATCAGTTTTCTCGCAAACTTTAACTTCACCTACGATCTCTTGATTTTTCCAAAACAGCTGCGGGCGGCAATTCAACTGGTTAAAAATTTTCCCGAACAAAATTTTGTTTTGGACCATATTGCTAAACCGGATATAAAAAACGGTGTTACGGAGCCTTGGGCAAGTCAGATTAAAGAAATCGCACAAAATGAAAATCTTTATTGTAAAGTATCCGGCATAATTACAGAAGCAGATCATCAAAACTGGAATCAGGATGAAATTTACCCATACCTCGATGTGATTATTGAAGCTTTTGGAGCAGACAGGCTTATATACGGCTCAGATTGGCCGGTTTGCCTGCTGGCTGGCTCTTACGGGCAGGTATATCAATTAATAGAAAAATATGTGGCAAGCTTTTCAGAGCAAGAAAAAGCGAAAATATTTGGAGACAATTCAGCAAAAATTTATGGGCTAAAGGAGTAAATTACGTGGATCTCGGAATCAAAAACAAAGTCATGATTATAACCGGCGGCTCCAAGGGCATCGGTGAGGGCATAACAAGGCGAGTGGCTGAAGAAGGCGCCATTCCCGTCATCGCTTCACGTTCAAAGGAAACCGGGGAGCGCCTCATGCAGGAACTTGAGGAGAAAGGAAAAGAAGCTCATTTCATCGAGGTAGAGCTAACGGCGAGCGAAAGCTGCAAATGCGTTATCGATGAGACTCTAACTAAATATGGTCGTATCGATGCGCTGTTTAACAACGCAGGGGTGAATGACGGCGCAGGACTGGAATCTGGCAGTCCCGACAAGTTTCTCGAATCACTAAAGAATAATTTGTATCATTATTTTTATCTTGCACACTATGCAATAGACGCGCTGAAAAAATCAAAGGGTTCTATTGTCAATATCAGCTCAAAAACCGCTTTAACCGGGCAGGGAAATACTTCCGGCTACGCGGCGTCCAAAGGTGCACAGCTCGCGCTCACTCGCGAGTGGGCGGTTGAGTTGCTTCCATACGGCATTCGGGTCAATGCGATTGTACCTGCTGAAGTCATGACGCCGCTTTACGAGAGTTGGCTTCTTAAGACATTCGATAACCCTGAGCAAAAATTGAAAGAAATAACAGCACAAATTCCACTTGAAAAGAGAATGACCACTAAGGAAGAAATCGCCTCGATGGCCGTGTATCTTGCTTCCGAGCGGGCATCACATATCACAGGGCAGTTCCTCTTTGTCGATGGCGGGTATGTGCATCTCGACAGAGCCTTAGCCGGTTTAAAATAGCTGTCTCAGACCTAATATAAAGGGAAATTATGGAAAACGACAAATCGCTGTCTGCTACTTCGAATTTCAAAATCACGCTACCTTTTGTTCTTATTACCTCCCTGTTTTTTATGTGGGGTCTGGCCAACAACATGACGGATACGCTACTGGCCGCCTTCAAAAAAATCATGAGTATGTCTGATTTTCAAACCTCCTGGATACAAATTGCCTTTTATGGCTCGTATTTTTGTCTGGCGCTACCTGCTGCTGTTTTCATAAAAAAATACACTTACAAATCGGGGGTTTTATTGGGTCTGGGCTTGTTTATAGCCGGCTCCTTACTCTTCTACCCGGCGAGCCAAACCCTGCTTTACTCTAATTTTTTAATCGCTCTTTTTATACTGGCAGGGGGACTTTCAATTCTGGAAACCGCAGCGAACCCGTACATTGTGGCAATGGGGCCGGAAGAAACCGGTGTGCAGCGCTTGAATCTGGCGCAGTCCTTTAATCCCATAGGCTCAATTATGGGGGTAGTGCTGAGTAAATTCTATATATTATCGCAGTTAAACGCCGCGGACGTAAACGAACGCGCTGCCATGACCACCGAGCAACTGCAAGCTATGCAGTCTCAGGAGTTAACGGCTGTTATGGGCCCGTATGTTGGCATAGCCGTTTTCTTGGTTTTGCTTTGGGTGATCATTGCTAAAGTTGATATGCCGCGCGCCTCGGACGCCGGATCAGCAATCGACTTCCTTCCTACAATAAGAAGATTGCTCGCAAACAAAAATTATGTTTGGGGCGTGGTTGCACAGTTCTTTTATGTCGGCGCCCAAATTGCGGTTTGGTCATTTACCATTCGCTACGTCATGCAGGAGTTAAGCTTAAATGAAGAATCCGCTTCAAATTATTACCTGGCTGCACTCGTGCTTTTTATGGCCTCACGCTTTATTTGTACGGCCTTGATGAAGGTAGTAGCCCCCAAAAACCTGTTAACCGGACTTTCACTAATCGCGATTGCTTGTACATCAGTTGTTATTCTGGGTGGCGGCATTGTTGGGGTTATCGCGTTGGTTGCCATCTCCGGATGTATGTCCCTGATGTTTCCAACGATTTATGGATTATCAATTGTCGGCCTTGGTAACGACACAAAATTGGGCGGCTCCGGACTGATTATGGCAATCTTAGGCGGTGCGGTTTTGACTGCGGTACAGGCACAGATTTCAGATGCTACGGGCAGCATCAATTTAGCCTACAGTGTCCCATTGGTCTGCTTTGTATTTATTGCTGTCTATTCAGGTCTTGTTCGGCACAAAGCTTAGCACGGCGAGTTATTCAGGTTTGTCATGTATTTTTTTGATTTTTTAATGTCGATTCCTTTTTACTTTGTATTGAGACTCTCCATGGATGACGTGTTCAAAAAGATTGGCAGTGATTTTACACTGAGTCAGATCATTGAGCAACGCCAAGCGACACCTGTTTACAATTCCTCACAACTCAAGTTCCATCTTGAAAACTGTAGCCATTTCATTCATTGGTCCTTCGGGAATGGTCAGGTAAAACGTTTGGTCAGTTAACTCGCCTACGGCCTCGATATCGGTTCCTAAAAGAGTAATCCGTTTAATCGGTGTTGGTGTTGGGTATCGGTGGCTGCCAAAGGATCGCATCTGGACTCGCAGGCCAGGTTCAGGTTTGCCAAGAAAAATGACATATATCGCACGACGGTCTTTTGAGATTGTAAAGCGTATGTCCTTTGATGTAAAAATGTTGGTAGTCTTTATGCCACCATGGCGTCCGGCAGAAGCGGTTGTAGGACCAAAACCATAGACATCCCAGGGATTTACCTGGCTGCCCCACATCGAAAAGCCGTCATGGTGTTCGGCTACAGGTCCAGCGAAACGGGCTCCCGCTTTCTGAAACAAGTCTGCCCATTCCTCGGCGTCAAAATGTTCTGTCTTAAACATGGGCACGAAATCGTGATAGCCAAACTCAGAAGGATGCCCAAACGTCTCGATGTGATGCTTGTATTCTTTCCGGTTCGGCAGATGCATATTCCGTGGATACCACTCACTGCCAAATGCGGGCACAGAATAGACACCCCAGTGGAAATAGATACCTAGTTTTGCATCTTTAAACCACTCCGGCGCTTCATTATGTTTTGAGAGCGATTCCCATGAGGCTTCATAACGCTCGCCCGATTGTGCCAACGTCACTGACATCCCTCCACTCAGTAATACCAAGCCGACCAACAAAAGCCAAAATTTGATGTTAGAATTTGCTTTTTCATAATTACTCCTTCTAATAACAGAATAAAAAATTACTTGCTCTCAATCTTATACACCAATGCAATATCGCCAGGGCTTGCCGATGGCGCTTTGATAGCCAAACCCGAAGTTGATTGATTCCACGTTACTGCATTGGTGGCTCCAAGCAGTTTCACGCCGCTGACATCTACGCCAGCGTTAGCAAAAGATTTCATTAAAATAGTTTCCCCTGCCCCGGGCCAGCCCATTACAAAGGCGTACACTGTATTGCCCTTAGATGTGTAACGTATATCTTTTGCTGAATATTTTAATTTGAGAAATTTTGTCTTTTCCTTGAATCCGCCTTCCGGTTCTTTGGTCGGCCCTTCGCCATAGGTGATCCAGGGACGGGTGTCATAAATTGCTTCGCCGTAAACCTTCATCCAGCGCCCAATTTCTTCAAGGACAGCTCGTTGATCATCGGGGATAGAGCCATCGGCCTTTGGGGAAATATTCAGCAACAGAACGCCATTTTTGCTGACAATGTCGATGAATGAATGCAACACATCCACAGTCGGCTTGATGGTCAGGTTCGTTGTGTAACTCCAGCTTCCTTTGCTGATAGTGTCGTCGGTCATCCACAGACGCTTGTTCATGCCTGACATGCGTGATTTTTCCAAATCAATAATACTGACATCTAATGGCAAATCATTCTGCTTGCGGACGATTACTACATCCTTACCCCAATCATCCGCCTGATTAAGATAATAGGCGCAAAATTTCTTTCGATACGATTCTGGAATGCTGTCCAACCAGGAATCGAACCACATGATATCAGGATGATATTTATCTACAACTTCCTTAAGTTTCTCATACCAGACTTCCTTTAGCCATTCATCCTCGGGAATATTTCCATATAAATATTTAAGTTCCGCATCTTCGGACGCTGGAGGCATCCCATCTATAAAAGGATAATGACTGTAACGGTAAGGCAAATTACGTCTTCCTGAAGGAGTTGTATCATGTCTTTGCAGATTCTTCGCATGATGAAATGTGGTAATCAATTTCATGTTACGTTTTCTGAGCGCCTGCGCTATTTCACCGGTAATATCTCTTTTCGGGCCTTTATCCATGGAATTCCACGGTGTTATTTCACTTGCCCACATGGAAAATCCATCATGATGCTCAGCTACAGGACCGGCGAAACGCGCGCCGGCTTTCTTGAATAACTCGGCCCATTCTTCCGCGTCAAAATTTTCTGCTTTGAACAGCGGCACAAAATCGTGGTATCCAAATTCCGAAGGATGCCCATAGGTCTTTAAATGATGCTCATATACATTATTATCTCCCGTATAATCTTCAAAATGCATCCAACGAGGATACCATTCGTTGCCATATGCTGGCACTGAATACACGCCCCAATGAAAATAAATGCCTAACTTAGCATCCTTAAACCATTCCGGAGCTTCATTATGTGCAGCCAGAGACGCCCAGTTTTCAGTATATTTAGATTTTGAAGCGCAGGAAACAAGAAATACTGTTATCAGAACTCCCAGTAAGAAAAACGATACGCTTTTCCACACAAATCTTAAATGAATGCAAACCATACAATTACCTCCCAATTTGAATCATTTTAAGTGCTGTCCCTCGAATTCTCAGTGAAATTTTGCCGCCTTCATAGGACTCTGGATCTGAAAATTCTAATACCTTTTAAACGGCCCGGGTTTATTATGGGGGGCATTATGAAAAGCAAACAGATTTTATTTTCATACTCCATATCCCCTTATTTAAATGATGAAATTAATTATTTCAGCTTATTTGTATTTGATATTCCTTTGCCTGCTAAACGAGGCGCGCTATGTCCTTGCTTACGAATTTGTTGAAGGAGTGCCCTAAGTTCCATCACTTTCTCAGGATATTCCGCAGCCAGATTCTTTCGCTGGGCAATATCTTCATGGAGGTTGTAAAGCGCCTCATTGTACGAATTTAGCTCATAACCATTTTCCTTATCGAACCACTCAGGTACTTTTGACACTCCGCCGGATTTTGCATCAATAAGCACCCATTCTCCTTCGCGAATAGCATAGTGATCTGTTTTCGTATTATGAATGTGGGCTTCCCGAATGCCGTCATATTTAGATTTGCCATAGAGTAGAGGCAAAAAGTTGTGACTGTCTTCAGCCGTGTTAGCAGGTAAGTTGTAGTCAACAATCGCTGCGATGGTTGCCATTAGATCTATTTGGCTTATTAGGGCGTTGCTTGTTTGTCCTATCTTGATAATTCCTGGCCAACGAATAACAAAAGGAACGCGGTGACCGCCTTCCCATATATCTCGTTTTAGCCCGCGCAACGGCCCCATGCTGCGATGCTGAAAATTACGAATTCGATTGTAAGCATATTTCTCCGGACCGTTATCACTCGTGAAGATAACGATTGTGTTTTCTCGGAAACCATTCTCATCAAGCGCCTTTAAGACCTGGCCGGCTGTCCAGTCACTCTGAAACATGAAATCGCCATATCCGCCTGCTTTGGTCTTCCCTTGAAATTCTTTTGTTGGGACAATTGGGGCGTGCGGAGATGTCCAGGGGAAGTACAGAAAGAAGGGCTTGTCATTTTCCTTTTGTTGGCCAATCCACTCAACGACTTTTTCGGTAAGCCGAGGCATCACCTGGTCCTGTCGCCAACCTTCAACCATTGGCCCGCCACGACCCTCTGCACTGCCTTCTGATGGTATGGGATTTGGAACATAAGGTACGGATGGCGCTGCAAGGACATGCTCGTTTTCAATCCATGTATAGGGTGGAAAGTTAGGCACATCATCCCCAAAATAGTAATCAAAGCCATGCGCGATCGGTCCATCGGGTATGGGCTTTGACCAGTTAAAGGCATCAGGGGGGTAACCTTTCTTTATTTCGGATTGCGCTCCATCACGTTTTAAAGCATCCCAATTCCACCCTAGATGCCATTTGCCGATACATGCTGTACGATACCCCTGCGTCCTCAGCATTTCAGGCAATGTTAGCCGGTCATTGAAAAATACCGACTCTCCGAATGATCTTACGATACCGTGAAGCTTGGCGTACAGATCCCGGATGAACTGTGCGCATTTGTAAATCGAACTCCTTCACGCGTCAACTGATCGAGATTGGGTGTTGGAATCTTTGAATCCGGATTCTGGATGTTTAAATCGCCATAGCCCATATCATCCGCATAAATGATGACTATGTTGGGAAGCGTCTTGCCGCTAACTCTTTGACTTCCAAGTGACGCCAGCAAGCATGACGCCAGTATTGTAGAAACCATTTTCAGGAGTGTCCATCTATTCATCGTGTGTTATCTTTTCTACATTATCCGTTTTCAATCAGCATAGGAAGCTTACTACAGGCTTTCTGGAATCAATGAAGGCGCATCCAACTTCATCCGCTCATATCTTGGATTGTACGGATTGTATCCTCCTTCAAATACATCGGCGCCAGGAATGTAGAAAAATAGTTTTCCCCTGCGGTCGCTCTCGCCGCAGAAAACCGTGCCGTCATGGCCTATGGCCATGGCGTCGAATTGAAATGCGCGTTTCGCGTAATACGGACTGTGGTCCACCGCAAAAGGGCCCAGTTCCCTGAACCCTCTTTCGCCGGTCAAGTCGTAGGTATGCAGCTTGCAGGCTCGCTCCAGTTCGCCGGTGATTATATAAATTTTCTTGTCCTTGCCGACCTTCATGGCCCGCATGCGACGGATCTGGCGCGCCTTGCCGAGATTATAAACATCTTCCTTCTCGATATCAAGATGGACCAGGAAACCGTCACTCGTACCTGCGTAAACATTGCCGTCCTCATCCACATCGAAGGCCTCCACCACCGGATAGACCCAACTGGACGTACCTTCCCAATGCTCGCCCGGGATCCGCATGTCCGTGCGTTCCAATTCAGAGGCACCCGGACGATAGCGGTAGATCATGCTATTATCACCTGAAGTATAGATAAAATCCGTCTTGGGATCACAATACAGTGCGCGCGGCACACTGCGCCAGGTCCGTTCAGGTCCTGAGAAAACCCGGTATTTAAGAAACTCTCCCAAGTCTTCGGTTTTCTTCGTTTCAAGATCGAAGATAAAAAAATGGGCATAAGGATAAGTGATCCCGTAAATCTTCGTCTTTTCGTTATTCATGGCTATGGCATAAACCGTCTGGCCGGGCACAGGAATCCCCAGATCTTCGACCGGGGTTTTCATATCACCTGAATAGCGGATGCGATCATCGGGTTCGGGATTATACCGGTATAGATGTCCGCCTTCATAATCATTATAAGGTTTGCAAATATCATTAAAAAGTTCTTTTTCGATCGCCTCGTAGTAGACCGGAAAATCCTTGGTCAGTCTTATCGGTGCAAACATATTCAGGCCCGTGCCGATGTAAATCTCGCCCTCCTTCCCTTCCAAAATGGTATGGTAAACACCCGTGGCATTCGCGATCTGCCCCAGGGGCCGCACCTTGTTGATGTAGCGGTTGAAGAAAAACAGATAGGAATTGGTCCGTCCGCTTGTAGCGCCGTATATCATCCCGTTTGAATGCGCCAGCAGCGCCGTGATTTTCGAATTATCCGCGGGAATCAAATTCTGATTGGGATATCCCAAATCGCGATAATCCATGCGGTAAGTGTTGAAATGAGGATTCACATACTGCTGCGCCGGCAACTGCGAAAACGGAATAAGCATCAGCAGGGAAATTATAAATATTCGTATTTTCATCATCATCTTTCTGTTAAAAATTCAGAATAACCTCAGTCAATTAAAGTGCTTCCGGCGCTATTATCTCCTTTTGAAAGGATCGTAGCACCCTATTCCCAAGCTATAGCCCGTTCCTCTAATTTCCCGCACTTTGTATCTGGGATTGTTGTCCTCGAACGCGCCCACAAACCAGATTTTGCCCGAAGCATCGGCCTGAGCGCCTCCTTGTCCCAGGGCCATGCGGCCATCTTTAGTTCTTAACAGACCGATATCCTTTCTTTCGCCTGTCTGCAGATCATAAGACACCATATATGAAAGCGACGGCAACCTTGTATCTGCTTTTTTCCGCTTCTTAATTAGGCTCGAAACGCCTATGTCCAAATCTACGGCGCCATAATCAAAATCTCCCGAGATCACCGGAATAAAATAGATCTTCCGTTCTTTTTGAGAGATCGTCATCGCCAGCGTGGCATGCGGAATGTCGAAGTGATCGGCATCGCGATACATGGGGGCGCACATGCGGGTCAGCACCTTGAACTCGCCTTCCTTCCCCTTGTGCACGTCGTATTTAAACAAATCATTGGTGCCTCCGACGATGCCGTACGCGGATTTTGTCTGCGGATCCCACTCAATGATGCGCCACTGGGCCTTCCGGTCGAGCATAGGATTGTGCATGCTGCGCGCCACGTTGATAATGGGAACTTTGATCGAAAGATCGAATAAACGATCCTGCACCGGATCGTATCTCCACACGTTGCCGGGTGCCCAACTGCCATAGACATTGCCCATATCATCGGCAAAGATGGTCCGGCATATATCCCAACTGTCAACGCGACCCAGGTCTTCGGTCCAGTTCTCGTCAATAAAATATTTATAGAGGTTGCCGTTTTCAGCCAGGCCGTAGATCACGCGGCGTTCCTTATCCATGCATTGGCCAAGGATCCCCCAGAATTTGTTGATATAACTCAAGAGCTCCACCTTGCCGGTGGCCATCTCGATGCGGGCCCAAAACGGTCCCTTGTAGGTATGGGGATCGATTGCCGGCGGACCGTTGTCCTCACTGAGCGAGCTAAAATAAATGTAGCCGTCCAACTCCTGCATCTGCACGTGGATTTTTCCGTTGGTCCAGATACCGTGTCCCCTCTCATTCGCGAGCTCGGTGATGTTCGAAAGATGACGCATGGTCTTCGTCTCGGGATCGAACTCATAAAGACTGGCGGCATCACCATGTGTGCACAGTCCCGCATAAACCTTGCCGTTGGAAGCCACATACAAGGCGCTCCACACCTGCGCGTCTTTGTGGTAATCGCTGAAATAGAATTGCTCGACCTCCACAGCATTCAGTTCGAGGGGATCGACCGCTTGCACCGAGACCCATACACTCTGACAAATCAAAAACACCACAATAATACGTTTCATCGAATTCCTCTCTTTTTTATATACGATAGCTTCTCGATTTCTTTCTTCACAATCGTTCCATCGTCAGCCTGTGTCACAGTACGTTTGATTAGCGTTTTTCCGTCCGTTTCGGTTGGGGAACGCGTCCGCAGATCACAATTTCAGCAAAGGAAGCAAACACACTCTCAAGGTTAATGCCCCGCTGCCAGCGAATGTGTGCCTGAGGCGGATCGCCATTTGAAATCAGTCTTTCTTGTGTAAAAAAAATTCTATTAGCGGATGATACTTCTCCACCAAACTTGTAATGCCACTAGTATCACGCCCCCCGATGGCATAGACTTTGCCGTTGATCGCTGCAGCGGCAAGGCGAACCCGAGCATCCGACATGGGCGCTACTGTCGTCCAGGTGTCGGTGGACGGATCATACTCCTCCACCAAACTTGTATGGTCAAAAGTATCAGTCCCTCCGACGGCATAGACTTTGCCGTTGACCGCTGCAGCGGCAAGCAAATACCGAGTAACTGACATGGGTGCTACTGTCGTCCAGGTGTCGGTGGACGGATCATACTCCTCCACCAAATTTGTAAAGCCACTAGGACCATTCCCCCCGATGGCATAGACTTTGCCGTTGACCGCTGCAGCGGCATGGCGAAGCCGAGCAACCGACATGGGCGCTACTGTCGTCCAGGTGTCGGTGGACGGATCATACTCCTCCACCAAACTTGTAATTTTATAATTAGTAGCATCAAACCCACCGATGGCATAGATTTTGCCGTTGACCGCTGCAGCGGCATGCAAATACCGAGTAACCGGCATGGGCGCTACTGTCGTCCAGGTGTCGGTGGACGGATCATACGCCTCCACCACATTTGTACAGCCTGCAGCAACACCCCCGATGGCATAGACTTTGCCGTTGACCGCTGCAGCGGCAAGGTTATGCCGAGCAACCGACATGGGCGCTACTGTCCTCCAGGTGTCGGTGGACGGATCATACTCCTCCACCGAACTTGTACTTGTCCAGCTAGCAGGATCAAGCCCTCCGATAGAATAGACTTTGCCGTTGACCGCTGTAGCAGCAAGTCTAGCCCGATTAACCAACATGGGCGCTACTGTCCTCCAGGTGTCGCCTACTAAAATGGAATTACCGACAAATGAGAAACCGGGTGGAGGGGAGGCACTTTCAAAGAGGATAACACCCCCCGTGGGAATTTGCCCCGGCCCGGCAGGTCCTGTGGGTCCTTGAGGTCCTGGAGATTCCTCACACCCAAAATATACGAGTGACAAGAATCCTAATAGAGTATATCGGATTATGTTTTTATAACATTTCATTTGTACTCTGAAGTTACAGTTATTTTTTGACGGCTTTCAACAAGTTTTTAGCCCCACAATAATCTGAAGGTACAGGCCCTGAGTTTGGATTTCGGTCGGTACAGTGTGGAAAGGAACGAGGCACGCGTCGTGGCGAATCAATTAGAACTTCCGTTGCGATTCGTTAAATGCCGAACGGGTATATTGCTTTCGATTCTATTCGAAATCGTCCGGCATTTTGATATGCCATACGGCGACGCGGCTACAGGGCCGCTATTTCTCCTCGGGCGCGAAGCAAAGAAGCTTGGATTGAAAACGGTATTCAACGGAGAGGGCGGCGATCAATTTTTCGGTGGCTGGAGCAATAAGCCAATGATTGCAGCTAACTCAAAGATTTTAATTAGCTCCACGGTAACCGTGGTATAACAAAGCAAGACTCAAACCGGGGGAATCTGCAACACCGCGAACCGCAATATGTGCTTAACAGTTTTCAATTCCTCCAGCGTAAGCCAAAGGTATAAAAGGTCCCTGTCAACACGGAGCGACGGAGGCGAGTAAAGGGTTCACCATTGTTCGCAAAGTCATCTTCCGCATCGTCTGTCAGATTTCGTGCGGCGAATTCAATTATCCAGTTCTTTGTCAATGCATATGAGGCCTTGAAGTCAAGCGATTCGGTATCTCCAAAGTGTCTATCAAGATTCGGGTCGCTTCTGATGCTCAGCAGGAAAGGATCACGATACTGGTAGGACAACTTGCAATTGAACTTCTTGTAACCGTAATCTACAGATACATTGTAATGCACATCAGATTGCTTGAAGAACGAACGCTCGGCGTTAGGTGCATCCGGGTCAACTATGGAAGAATCAGTCGTCGTGAGATTCGCGTTGAAACCCAGACCGCTGAAAGGTTCAGGCAAGAATATCAGATTCTGCACAATGTTCAATTCGATTCCGGTAATATCGCCACTACTGGCATTTGTTTTGGTATCGAATGTGGCAGGGAATCCTTCAAATTCACCCACCCGGGAACGGGTGAAGATAAAACCGTCGATATTCTTATGAAAAACCCCTGCGGAAATGATCCCGCCATATTTCATGTAGTATTCGAGCTGCAAGTCGAAGTTATCGGCTTCAAAGGCTTCGAGATCGGGATCGGAACCGGAAATGGTGTATTCTTCTTCGAATTCATCAAAACGGACACGCCTTTCTCCCGAAAAATCAGTGGCGAGAGGACGCCGCAGGGAGCGGTTGTAGGATGCCCGCAGTTGGAAGTTCTCGCTGAAGGCGTATTTGAAGTGGACGCTGGGAAGCACATTGTCGTAAGTCTTGCCGCCGGTCGCATTTCTCCACTCACCACTGTCCAACTCCTCCGGGCGTGTCGCCTCCGCATCGGTATGTTCATAGCGAACGCCCGCTGCTGCGCTCAATTTACCGAACTTAGCTTGACCTTGAAGATATACCGCGGTGACATCCTCTTGCATATTCCAGTCTCGTTCGCGGCTCTGGTCTAAAGATGCCTGATCATTTTCAGAGAAAAGATCTATGTTAGCCCTTGCGAATTTGGACCACGCATTGGAATCATAGAGAATTCCAACATCATAGATTCCGTGAAAATCTGTGGGCCCCAGGAAAGTCACCACATTAGGATCGGCGAGAGTGAATATCTCCCCGCTCTTGAGGACGTTGGTTTGCCCAAAGATCGTCGCGCGGCGGTTATAATCACGAAACCTATCGGCAAACGATAGGTAGATACCGGTCTTGACCGTAACCGGCACCTCATTGATAACTAAATCCTTCGAGTAATTGACCTTTACCACGTGTTCCTTGTTTTTTTGTTCCCATTGAATTAAATCACTCTGCACTAATTCATATGCCGTGGGATCATTGACATCAAGGTTTGGATCAGCAGCTGTAATTACAGGTCTCTTGGGACCAAAAACTGTATAGCTCATCTGGACATTGCTCATCCGGAAATTTGCAAACACTTCATCCGAGGTGTTACGGCCTTGCTGGAAGGAATAAGAATAGTCTAATTTCCAATCGTTTTTTTCTGTTACCCCTTCCAGCAGAAACGTTATCGAGGTATCGGTGAAAAGTAGTGGGTTAGCCGAATTTTCTAGGCGTCCACGGGAAGCTGTGTTGGTTGCTTGAATAATAGTATTATCGCTTTCGCGGACTACGAAAGGAAAGGAATAATCAAAACGGCTGTCGCGACCAGATCGGGCGCGCCAGCGTTTGCGGTTTCCGGAAAGTTTCTCGTCCTGTTTATTATAGTGAGCCTTGAATGTGAGCCGCGTGGTATCGGAGATATCCTGGGATAACGTGAACGAGACCCCAAAGCGCTCACGCTCGTTAATGTTAAATCGATTTCTCATATCGTCCAGATAATAGAGCTCGTTCCGTTCGTAGTCAGCTTCTCCGTCTTCGTCAGGGTCGAGATCACTTGCGGCTCTAAAATCCACATTGAGGCGTTCGGCAATAGTGCTACGCTTCTGATAAGAAACGGTCAGTCCGACCCCAAGAGGCCTTTCCGTATTGCCAAGCGTATCGTAGAAGGAAAAGCTGGCGCTGGGGGACCAATCTTCCGTATTCTCGCTGTATTCTGATTCAAGATACGCCGTCATGTAACGACGGTCATAGTCCAGTGGATCTTTGGTTACCAGATTGACGTACCCACCGATGCTATCGCCGGGCATATCTGCCGTAATGGCCTTGGTAACCTCAATAGAAGCTAACTGATCAAGTGTAAATAAATCGAGGGAAACACTACGGCCGTCATCCCGGTTCGACTGCAGCGTTACTCCATCGATATTGATTGAGGTCAAAGTCTGATCCATGCCACGAATGATAATGTCACGGCCTTCCCCGCGTTGCTTTTGCACCGTAACACCTGATATGCGCGAGAGGGCATCGGAGACGATTTTGTCGGGGAATGCACCGATGGAATCAGAAGAGACAATGTTCATTATGTTGTCTGCATTTTTCTGTTTGTTAAGCGCGCGCATATCAGGAGCAATACTGGCTTCGATGACGTAAGTATCCAATTCCACAACCTCTCCCTGGAAGAGGGCAAATTCCATTTCGAAATTCTTTTCGGACACAGCACCAGCATCGACAGTGACTTTATCGGAAATCGTTTCATTTCCCAAATATAACACTGTTATGTCATAGGTCCCAGTAGGAACATTATTAATGCGATATGCTCCGCTATTGTCGGTGATGGCAAAGAGTTGGGAGGATAATCGGACTTTGGCATTGGACAGATTCTCGTTGTATTGCGCACTTTTGACAGTGCCGAGAACAGTACCGGTTGACTGTGCAGACACCACAGTCAGGCATCCGGCATAAATAAGGGCAGTAAGGCAAAGGATTAATTGTTTTTTCATATGGAGTATGGGTAGATGATTAATGGGATATGGGCGTTTTTATTCAAGAGGCATGAAAGTCTGGCTGTAGATTTTATCAAAAGACTTTACCCCCTAGTAGTCAACTGAAAACAATTTTTTTGCAAAATCAAGTTAAAAAGTGGAAAAAGGTTAAAATAGGAGGCATAAACTGGTTCAAATTTGACTAACCCGTTCTATGTGGGAACATTTCACAGATAAGTAGTATGGTTGGCGAGTTATACAATAAAGACAGGAATGGCATCACGAAGAAGGACATCGCCAAGATAGCGAATGGTTGTACTCTCCGAAGTAGGGATGAATGAAAGACACGCCCTGAGTTCCATCCGTGAGTTTCGCCCTGATTATTTTAAATAGATAGCCCAATCCCTGCTGCCGATTTGAATAATCAGCTCATCTCTAGGCCGGGCATCTCTTCTATATATTTTACTGGCAACAGGAACAGAATTGTTATCACGCCAGCGACTAACGACACCTGTATCAACAAATCCAGCTTCTTTTAACGAAGGCGGGAAGGCAGTGCCTGAAGCCATCACGTAGACAGTGAGTCCCTCAGGCTTAGTTACTTCGAAGGTGATATCGGAGACAAGTTTTGGGTCACTCTGCCGTTTGGTTACAATCATCGTCGATTCATTGAGTATCTCAGGGATGCGCATGTATGTGTTATCCGCCTCTTGGCCGGTTTGGCGTACATCGCCGGCACATAAATACACCGGCCAGTTATCTTGCGGTGACATGTCGATATATACTGCTTGATTAAGTGGATTTGCAGATGACAGGTTCTTAATAGGGTATTCATGTGATGATGGCAAATTATAGTGTTTATCGCCAAGATAGATCACGGTGGAGTCGACATTACCTTGTTCATCCTCTACATGGATATTGTTGCGTCCCATACGTAGGGCATCCTGCCAATAAAACACGTTGTTTACAATTTGGTCTTTGTAGGGACGATGTCGATACTGTCCATTCGTTCGCGGCTCCAGGTTTTGCCCATTCACGGTTAGCCGGACCTGACGACTATTGCCATAAACCTTTAAATCATCCTCTCCTCGGCGGACATACCAGTGCTTTCCCACAATTCGCATAATCGGCGTTTCAGGACGTATGAACGACTGATATAAAATGCAGGTGTCTTTCTTAAACTGCCCCGCTGCAAACAATCCCTTAGTATTGTATCCCTTGTATTTACTGGAAAAGATATCGCGATATTGCCATACAAATAAGGCGTCCACATCGTCCGGTTGCGTAACAAATGCCGTTTGTAAAAATGCTTCGTAAATTAGTTGGAGCCATTCTTCCGGCTCAAATTTGCTACGCAGGAAATCCGTACTGAAATAGGGTTGGTGATTGGTGCGTAGGGAGCCGCCTCCGATTTCGCCGATATGGTGGAACCGCTTAAAAAAACTTTCGAAATCCCAGGGAGTGACCGAATCACGCCAGCCATGATACTTGTTTTGAAAGACCGCGTCGTGGTGTTTATTAGGGACACGCACGACGCCTTCGCCTTTGGTTAGGAAATCGTTCTGGTCGTCAACGCAGGTCACAATCCGACTTTGATCCGTCGCCCTAATCACTTGGGCATAGTGATAGTAACCCGGGTGAGGGTTTTCATTACCACTGCTCCAAAAGGCAATGCTGGGATGATTCCAAGCCTGGTAGATCATTTCTTTAACCAGACGATCCCCCTCCGGGCCGATCTCGATGTCTTCATGCCAGGCGTAACCGTTTTCCACCATGGAAATCAATCCGATCTCATCGCAGCGTTGATAGGCTGCCTTGGGAAACGGCCAATGAGAGAAACGTACGGCATTAAAGCCCAAATCATTTTTCATGACATCCAAATCAAACCGAAGGGCTTCATCGGTCAAGGCCGCGCCTAAGGTTTCATTGGTGGGATGACAATAACAAGCCCCATAGAGTTTTAACGGACTGTCATTCAGGAAGAAATCTTCTTCCGTGATCGCAACCTTGCGGATACCCGTCTTTTCTATCAGGGTGTCCACAATCACATCATCAACGAACACCTCAGTTTTAAGGCTGTATAAATAAGGCTTTTCCGGTACCCATAATGTAGGATTCTCAACATCCATGACGTGCTCAATAGCGGCACTCCCTTGTGCCGCAAGCTGAACGGAATGATGTGTGGCAGGTATCGCTGGCTGTTCATCATCTCCGAATAACGTTTGTTTGACATGAACCTGTGCGGGGATACCGCCTCGATTTCTCAGCAGCGTCTTCACCCTCAAAGCAGCTCTCGTAACGCTAACCTCTTGGGGCGTGATAAACACACCGGAAGCGGCATAGTAAGTCGGATCTATATGAATGGGAGATTTCACAATTACCTGGACCCGGCCCCACAAACCACCGTGGGAATTGGCGGGCATGGCCCGCAAATCCTGGGCATTGCTCAGCTTAACAGCCACGAGATTGGGTTTGTCCCAATGTACATAATCTGTAATTTCAAAGATAAAACTCGTGTAACCTCCACGATGTTTTCCCACCTCTTGACCATTGCAGTAAACCGTACTGTTGAGGGAAGCTCGCTCAAAGAAGAGATACACTATTTTTGTCCTATTGGATTCCGAAAGAGAAAACGTGGAACGATACCACGCCGCTTTATATTTATCGTACTTTTGTGAGGTGTTTTTTACCCATGAGTGCGGCGTATTGACCGTCTCCCAGGATCGGTCATTAAAATCAGTCAACTCAGCACCACGGAGATCTTGCGAACCCTTGAATTGCCATTTAGACAATTCTATTGTTTTTGCACTGGCTATTGTCGATCCACTGACCAGAAACGTCATTATCACAACTAACCATAAATTGACTACAGAGTGTCTCATTATAAAGACCGGTTTACCGTTCCATCGTAAGCCTGTGTCACAATACGTTTAATTAGCGTTTATCGTTCCGGTTCGTTTGGGGTACGCGTCCGCAGATCACAATTTCAGCAAAGGAAGCAAACACACTCTCGTGGTTTCTGTCCCGCTGCAAGCTAATTTTCACATAGCGGATTTCAGCGTCGGCGAAGTCATAGGACCACAGGCCGGGTCTGTGCGATTCCTCCTGTGCGGATTCAACCTCACGCCAGGTCGTACCATCCTCTGATACTGTAATAGTGATCAATGGCCGTTTCGGTGCATCGACCGAGATAATCTTGAGCATATCGACCATTTTCAGAGTTCCCAAGTCGAATTTAATCCATTCGCCTTTCCCCCCGTGAATATAGACTCCCCCCGGTATCCATGCCGTATTTTCATCGCCATCCAGTACATGAACGGCCACGTTATCTCCCCGAGGGGGACTGGAGGAAAGACCATATACAAACAACTCATCTTCTGCCCGTAAGGCACGAACTTGAGCGGCGACTAATTTTTTCTCCGCTTCCACATCTTTCAACACGCCCTGTGCGATTATTTCCCGGGCGTAGTAATGCTTCAATTGTTGTTTGATTTTCTTGGGGAGATTGGTCTCGCTCACATATTGATTGATAATCCGACAATCATTAAACTGTCGTATCTTGAAATTGTAATCGTCTGCAATAAGTTGACCATCCATTTGCTGAAGATACGTGCCTAGATTATGAGTAAGCGTTTTAAAGGCAGTAGAATTAGGATCCGCTTCAGGATTTCGTGTTTGGATAAAAAGTGCGATTGAATCAATATAGGCTTGGGCCGATTTACTGCTAATGAAGTGATTGCCGTTTATGTTATTCAATTCCTTGGGGTAGTCCACGTGACTATGGCGGGTATAGCTTTTAATTTGATGGATTGCCCGTCCTTGATCAGATAGTGAGGGAGTGGTGATCCCCGCAACCTGCGCCCGAGGTGGGTTGATAGCCATAATGTTAATATGACCGGATTCCAGACCGGACGATGAGACGGCCACCGTAATAGTCCCGCTGTGGGACGTGGAACGAATTAAATTACTGGTAGGCGCCACGATATACATCGTCCCTTCCATCTCTCCGTTCTTGTGAATGTCCGTCGTATAGAGAGATGCCCCCACCAATCGCCCCGGTCCCGATACCGTCCATTGAAGGGTTTCCGTAAAACCGGAAACGGGTGTTCCTCGCTCGTCAACAACCTGCGCCGTGACAACGGCAACACCGCTGCGATCTGCCGTTAGTGATTCATGGCTTGTGGTTAATACGATGGCTGCTGCACGTCCGGCCAGGGGAACATGCTGCGCTACTACCCGGTTCGTCGCTCTCCCCACGGCCCGTAACGTTCCCTGCTGTACGGTCACGCCCGCAAAAGTGATTGTGTTAAAACTGTCCCGGTGTGGTCTGCGTACACCCAGACTCCGGTCATCAATAAACAGCTCAACCTCCTGACAGTTAGAGTCGATTTGGATATCCACTGATTGGCCCAGACGGGCTGACTGCCAACGATGCGGATGGATAAACACCATGGGTGATTCTGTGTAGTTGGCTTGCCAGAGGTAGTAGATGTATTTGGGGATGCGGTACATATCCACCCATCCCTTGGGATTTATATGTTTGAGCGGACAGTAAAGATACTCACGATCTGCCCCATGGTCGGCATACAACCACATGACACCGTTATGCATGTCCAACCGTCCCCGTACGCTGCCATTCTGCCGGCGGGCCATTGTATGTTGCCATTCCTCAGGCCCGCAGTGTTGTCCGTCTTCCGGTTCCAAGGATTTCACTTGCGTATCATACCAACCACGCACAGTAACGCGTAACAAATTTTCCATGTCCATGTTTTCATCGGTATGATTAACAAACGTGCCGGCCGAGTCGTTATGGACCTTGCGCGCATGGATCAGACGACTCTTGTCCTCTTGTATGGCCCACTGCGAGTCCGCCCCATCCGTTGTCTCATTGCCCATACTCCAAAACAGGATGCTGGGATGATTGCGATCCCGACGGATCATTTCAATGACCTGCTGTTGCTGTACGTCTTCGTCAAAATCAATGCTTTTGATATTGGGGACCTCCTCACATACAATCACGCCAAAACGGTCACTAAGGTCATATACCAGCGGATCCTGGGAATAATGCGCGGTCCGCAAAAAGTTGTGTCCCAAGCCGAAACGCATATCCTGCATGTCACGGATATGCATCCATTTGGGCATAGCGTCGCCCAGCCAGGGGTATTCCTGGTGACGATTGGTTCCGTGAATGTGGATCTTCTCTCCGTTCAGCACCAACCTGTTCGACTTATAATCCCAAGCGAACCATCGAAAGCCAAGCGGACTCAAAAACACATCCACCACTCGGTCCCCCGTTTTGAGCTCCGATCGAACGGTATATACTACTGGCTTATCGGGAGACCAGAGTTTGGGATTCTCAATCGAATCGCTGGTTTGATCGAACTCAATAACACGACCATTGAGCACCGTTTGCTCTTGACTTAACGTCAATACCACTCGTCCGTTGGGATCTAGAACCGTTGTATGTAAAATGCACTCTTGTGGATCCGGGGTATCGTTTCTGACCCAAGTCCGCACGCGTACAACGGCCCGTTCCATGGAAACTTCCGGCGTGGTGACAAAGGTGCCGCCTTCGTGCCGATAGGACCCCTGGAAAGGAATGTGCACGGGATTCTTGATGACCAGGCGCACGTCTCGATAGATACCTCCGTAAACATTCCAGTTACCGGCAGTCATGGGAGGGATCCGATAGGCGTCGTTGCGCCGGTTGCTGACGGCTACGACTAGAATCGTCTCTTGCCCGAAACGAATATGATCGGTGATATCAAAATAGAACGAATTGTATCCTCCCTTGTGATCACCAACCTCACGGCCATTCACCCAGACCCGACAATACTTCTGCACGCTGTCAAATTCAAGGAATACCCGCTTGGCGGCATGGAGTTCATTAATCGTGAATCGTTTCCTATACCAGCCCCAACCATTCCACCAGTAAGGATCATCCGTTTCCGCAGGACTGTGGTTGAAAGGGTGTACCTCGCGCGTGGTTTCGTAGGTATTCCATGTGTGGGGCAAGGCCACGGCCTGCCATTGCGAATCATCGTAGGCTGGTTGTGCAGGTCTGGTATCCAGCACCTCTGTCGGCACATAATGAAATGTCCAATCGGCATTTATCCTTTGCACAACACGCGGTGGCCGGCTGTTCATGTAATCGGAGCTATGAAGCACCTCAAATTCCTGGGTATCCGCCGTTGGCCGCCACGGTTCCAGCCTTTGTATTTGGTCGTCTCCGGCCAGGACGGACCCTGTAATACTGTGATATATCAGAAGCAATAAACCGAAACCCCATAAACTGTTGCTGTGTCTGGATAGCCCTCTGCACGATTGCTGCTTTTGATATCGTTCACGCATGTCACAAATACTCATTTTAAGTTAGTTGCCTCACCCACGAGATAGGGACCTAAAATTGGTTCTGTATCTACCTGACTAGGTATAGACAAGCAAGGCATTAGGCAAGAGATAGAAAGAAGATGCGCCTGGTAAACATCGCAACGCATAGTTTAACCGAGCAAAATGAAAATCAGCAATAATTGTTAGATACTGCCGATTTGATCATCAAGTAACGAAGGATAATATTGCCAAATCACAATGAAAGCCCAAAATCGGTTTGAAATATTAGAAAGCAGCTGTTTTTTAACGATTATGAATGTTCATATGGGAAATCTCAAATAAGAGATATTCACCATGAATAATTGTAGAAATTTCTTAATTTTATTCTTAAGCGTAGGCGCTTTTCCACTAGCCGCACAGGACTTCCCGCCGGGGTATCTCGATCCAGAGCCAATACTTAAGGCCGCTTCGGATGCGATCGGCGCCGACAAGCTGAGATGCGTCACGATTGCCGGAGAAGCTTACGCCGGCATGGTGGGTCAGCAATACCTGAACGGGTACGATGTGGACTGGCCCCGTGACCAGCCGTTAACCAATTACACTCGGACGATGAACTGGGAAACCGGGACCATGACGGAATCTTTCGATCGTGAGCCCGGGCGCAACCCGGCGTCTTGGAAGTACGGCTTGGGTTGGCGGGGTGGAACACCACTACAGCGGAACAGGCGCCAGGTATTTGTGGTCAACGGCGAGTACGCCTGGCACAGGGACGGACCGACCAGCGAGCCGGTGGCGGCGCGGCCGGAGGATGCCGAGCGCTGGCAATTGGATCTGTGGTTAAACCCGCACGGTTTTCTCAAGGCAGCCAGGATGCCAGGCGCCAACCCAAGAGCGGTATGGCGCTGGGAGCTGGGAGAAATGGGGCGCGACGGCGCTACAACACAACCCGAAAAGGTAACTATTGTCTCGATTACAGTGATGGGAAAGTACCGGGTCGACGCGACCATCAACAGCGAAAATCTGCTGCAGCGCATCCACACCTGGGTCCCCGATCCGGTGCTTGGTGACATGAACTTCGAACAAGAATTTACGAATGCCACTTATGTCGATCTCGGCGACGGAATACGATTTCCGACTGTTTGGCATCGCCACACAGGTTGGGACGACAACTATCAAGCCCAGAATATCAACGCCGGGCACAACGACTTCGGTGGCATAATTGATGAGATTACACCGAACAATTGCGGCGTTCCGGTAGCGGTCCCGAATTCTGTGCGCCGCGCAACGTTTCCGATACGTGTCGAAACGCAAGAGTTGGCGGATGGTGTTTGGCTCTTGGCTGGTTCGTCGCACAACAGCGTGGTAGTCGAATTCGACCAGTATGTGGTGGTCGTCGAGGCGCCGCTCAATGAGCAGCGAAGCCTGGCGGTCATCGAGGAAGTGGTCCGGCTTGTTTCGAACAAACCGATTCGGTTTCTAGTGAACACCCATCAGCACCATGATCACATCGGCGGTCTTCGTGCCTACATGCACATTGGCGCGACAATCATCACGCATTGGAAGAATCACGTCTTCTATACGCGCGATGTTCTGAACTACGCCCCACGGACCTTACAACCCGACATGGTGGCGCTTTGGCCGCCAACAGAGCTCGCAGAAGGCTACCAATACGAGACCGTCAGGGAGAACTATTGGCTGAGTGACGAAACCCGAAGCATGCACATCTCCTATGTACACCCGCTCCTCCATGTTGAGGGCATGTTGATGGCGTATCTCCCGGAAGAGAAGATTGTGATTGAGGCGGATCTTTACGATGCACCTCCGGCAGGCCAGCCGCTTCAGACGACACCGAGCCCCGCCAATCAGAGCTTTTACAATCACGTAAAACGGCTAGGGCTGGAGGTGGAGACTATTGCGCCTATCCACGGGCCGGCGGTTCCATGGAGTGACTTTTTGAAGGTTGTTGGGGAACCGGAATAAAGAGGAAGCAAAAAAGTTCAGGCCTTATGGGGTTTCACAGGTTTTGGGGGGATATTAGACTTAACGAATCGCAGACCCCCCGTACCCCTGAAGCCTATCTTACGTCAACGAACAAGCAAAATCGGGTAGGGAAGCGCGACTCAGAGCTTCAAACACCGGACAGTAACCGGACAGGCAGTTTTTTAGGCGAGCGCTAATCTCCATAAATCACTGATCATCATTGGTGCCAGGGGGGAGAGTTGAACTCCCGACCAAAGGCTTATGAGTCCTCTGCTCTACCACTGAGCTACCCTGGCCGATACGCAAGTTTTATTGAATGATTCCGCCATTGAGTCAACCCTGGAGGGGCGCAAGTCCGTCGAGGCGGGTTGAGGTCTCAATCAGTGGGTTTATCTGGCGGTTTGTCTGTGGATTGGGCGAGGTATCGGCTGGTTTTTTGTCGGAGTCGGTGCCAGGTGAGCGCTTCGTCCATGTTTCGTGAGTCGATGATTCCGATCAGCACGCCGTTGGCAAATACGGGGAACAGGTCGTGGCCACTGCGCACCAGCATGTCGGAAAACAGATCGAGGGGCCAATCGGCTTGCAGGATTGTGGGTGGCTTGGGGCATAGTTTTTCCAGGGGTGTGTCTGGCTTTTTATGCTCGGCCAATTTAGCGAGTTGATCGCGTTGTAATATCCCTTGTACCCTCCTGTCATTTAGTATGAGGATTTCCGAAATTGAGAGAACGGCCATGAGTTCGACTGCATCTGCGAGGGTGCGGTCGTGGGCCATTAGAGTGGGTTGGGGGCGGGTGAGGTCGCGAACGGTGATTCCCCTGAAGGCCTCCCTGCGGCGCACTTGCTCGTATTCCATGTCCCCGCCTATGTAGATAAAAGCGAAAAGAGCGGCGGTAAGCCAATTATTGTAGTAAACCAGGGCAATAAGTATTCCGGTAAGGGCAAGGGGTTTGGCGATGTAAACGGCCGCCCTGGTCGAGGCCAGGTAGGAAAAGCGCAGAGCCAGCATTGCACGCAATAGTCGCCCGCCGTCCATTGGAAATACCGGTAACAAGTTGAAGATGCCCATGACCAGGTTGAAGAACAGCAGAAGCGTGAGCAGCCCATTAAAATCGTAATGTAGTTCAAAGAGAGCCTGGGAGTCCGGCAGACCCACGAAGAGTATGAGGATCGCCGCAAGAATGAAATTTACTGCTGGACCGGCGGCGGTAATCAACAATTCCTTGCCAGGCTGGCGGGGTATGCGCCCGAACAGCGCCATGCCTCCAATTGGCAATAGTATGATGCGGTGAATTGGTATGGAAAAACGCTTTGCCACCAGACAGTGGCCGAGTTCGTGCAGCACCACGCAGGTAAATATCAGGACTACCGCGGCGGTGCTCCAAACTCCTCCTCTCCAGCCGGCATCCATGCTCCCTTGCCAGGCAATAACCATGAGTAGCATCAGGAAAGTCAGGTGCAGCTCCAACTGGATACCGAAGAGGCGAAATAGCTTAATAGACCAGAAGCGTGACATTTTTTATTTTGTGCTTAAAAATCGGCAATTGTCTTTCTAGATTAAATACCTCACTAGACAAGCATTGCTTATGGGGACAGATCCGAAAAACGCTACCATTCTGATTATAGATGATGATGCGGAAATCCGCTATTCGCTTCACCGCGTTCTCTCAACGCGCCAATACGAGGTATTGTCCGCAGCGGGCGGTGAGGAGGGCCTTACCCTGGCCGAGAAGAAAAAACCGCAGGTCATTTTTCTAGACAACCGCATGGATGGCATGAGTGGTCTTGAGACCCTTCAGCACCTGCGCTCAGCATCCCCGGCCACTATGGTTATTCTCATGACCGCTTACGGTACCACTCAGACCGCTATCGAAGCCATGAAATTCGGGGCCTTCGATTACATAATCAAGCCTTTCGACAGCAAAAAAGTTTTCGACCTGGCCGATAAAGCGGCCCGGGCGCACAAAGACCTCAAGCAGGCCGGTGACGATTATACCCCGTTGCTTGATAGCGATGATTACCAGGAGGGCATGGTCGGTAGTTCCGAGATCATGCAGGAAGTATTTAAAATAATCGGTCAGGTGGCCGCCACCGAAGTTACCGTAATGATTACCGGTGAAAGCGGCACCGGCAAGGAACTGGTAGCCCGGAGTCTTTGGCAACATAGCCACCGTGCCGATAAAACCTTTATACCGGTAAACTGCGCCGCCATTCCGGAAAATCTTATCGAAAGTGAGCTTTTTGGCCATGAAAAGGGTTCCTTCACCGGGGCCACCCGCCAACGCATCGGAAAATTTGAACAATGCGACGGCGGCACGATATTTCTCGATGAAATTGGCGACATGTCGCTTTCCACACAGACCAAAATTCTACGCGCGATTCAAGACGGAGAAATTCAGAGGGTGGGCGGCAGCAAAACCGTCAAGACCGACGTCCGCCTTATCGCCGCCACAAACAAGGATATTGAAAAAATGGTGGTCGATAAAACATTCCGCGAGGATCTTTACTACCGTCTCAATGTCGTGCGCATAAAGTTACCCCCATTGCGCGAACGCTCCGAGGACATCCCGCAACTGGCCGATTACATACTTCAGCGCATGAACAAGGTTCGCAAGATGCGTGTCAGAAAGATTTCCAGCGAAGGCTTGGCCGCGCTCACTCATTATGATTGGCCCGGCAACGTACGCGAACTGGAAAACCTCATTAACCGATGCGCCGTGGTCGCACAAGGCGATACAATTCTGTTGAATGACTTTCCCCGGGAAATTCGGGATTGCGCGAGCGGGCAGCCGGCTTCGATTCCTCAAATCGAGACCCCACAACTGCAGGACACTGAGGGCGACATTGGCGGGATTACCAATGCCCCGGTTTCCTCTACGGAAAGACTCTCCGTTACGGCGCCCGAGGGGGAACCGCTTTGGCACGAAGTGGGGCTGCAGGAGGCCTATGATATTCTTTACGAGCGCATCCGCAAGGAGTCAGATAAATCAATTCTGCACGCGATGGAACGCGAGATGATCCTCAGGGCGCTCAAGGAAACCGGCGGCAACCAGGTAAAGACGTCGGCCATCCTGGGAATCACTCGATCAACCTTGCGCAAGCGCATCGAGCAGTTTTCGCTCAAGTATTGAAAATAGAGTGGTCCGTCGGTTGAGGGATTCAAAGCACAGAGGCTATAGCCTCACAAAGCCGGTCCATAGTTGCATCTGTCATACCCGCCACATTAATGCGTCCGGAACGCACTACGTAAATGGCGTGCTTTTCCCGCAATGCATCCACCTGATCGGGAGTTAGGCCGGAAAACGAGAACATGCCCCGTTGCCGGGCTATGAAGGAGAAGTCGCGCCCTACCTTTTTATCGGCCAGAGTTTTTACAAAAAGCCGCCGCATATCGTTTATGCGATCGCGCATCGTCTTGACTTCGTCCTGCCATTCCTGCCTCAGATCGGGGTCTCCTAAAATGGTACTCACTATAGCTGCGCCGTGAGTCGGGGGATTCGAATAAGATGCACGGATGCTGAGCTTGGTTTGACTAAGCGCCCGGGCGCTCGCCTCGCTGTTTTCGGCTACTATTGTCAGAGCTCCCACTCTCTCGCCGTAAAGGCTGAAATTTTTCGAATAAGAACTGGCCACTAACAATTCCACGCCGGGCCGGCATAATGCCAGCAGACCTGCTGAGTCCTCCATCAATCCTTCTCCAAAACCCTGGTATGCGAAGTCCAGCAGTGGCAGTAGGTCCCGATCGGCCACGACCTTCGCAATACTCTCCCATTGCCCGTTATCGGGATCGACCCCGGAGGGATTATGACAACAGCCGTGAAGTAACACGACGTCGCCCGCAGGTATCTGCTCCAGAGTCGAGAGCATGCCGGCAAAGTCCAGGTTGTTTGTAGCGGCATCGAAATAGGGATACGTATTAATATCGAGGCCTGCGGCGGCAAAAATTTTCTGGTGGTTGATCCAGGTGGGATCGCTGACCCAAATTTTAGCCCCGGGTAGGTGCCTGTGGATTAAATCGGCCGCCGTACGCAGGGCTCCGGTTCCTCCGGGGGTCTGCGCCGTGGCGGCCCGTCCCGTGGCAACGATCTCGTGGTCTTCACCAAAAAGCAGTCGTTGCACGGCGCTATTGTACGCGGCCGAACCTTCGATTGCCAGGTAGCTCTTGTTTGTTTCCTTCTCCAGGAGTATTTCCTCGGCCTTCTTAACCGAGTTCAACACGGGCGTTTGCCCATCGGCGTCCTTGTAAACGCCCGCGCCCAGGTTCATTTTATCCGGATTGGAATCCTTCTTGAATTCCTCTGTAAGACCAAAGATAGGATCCGCCGGCGCCATTTCTATATTTCCAAAAATACTCATAATAAAAATTTGGTTAAACGGCCGAAGTTGAGATCATTGCGCCCGGCAGTCAACTTCTACGTGCTAGACTCATAATGCTTGCCCGGTGGGACATGACTGTTATTACGGCAATATGGCCTCCTATGCCGCCGACATCGATTCCATTCGTTCCGCCGCCGAACTCATCGAAGGCGTCGCCCACCGGACTCCTGTTGCCACCTGTGCTGCATTGGACCAACTTGCCGGACGCCGCCTCTTCTTTAAATGCGAGCATTTGCAGAAGGCCGGCTCCTTCAAATTCAGAGGCGCCTACAACTCGGTCATGCGGCTTTCGGAAGCCGAAGCAGCTCAAGGGGTCGTGACCCACAGTTCGGGCAACCACGGACAATCTTTAACGCTGGCCGCGAAGAAACGTGGCATAAAATCGACCGTTATCATGCCTGAAAATTCATCACAGATTAAACGACGCTCCGTCGAAAGCTACGGGGGAACCGTCGTTCTCTGTGGGCCGACCTTCGAATCCAGGCAGGAAAAGGCCGCCGCTTTCATATCAAAGAACGGTGGAACTCTCATATCGTCATTTAATTACCCACACATTATTTCCGGACAAGGTACGGTCGCCCTGGAACTTCTGGATCAGGTTTCAGGACTCGACGCCATCGTAGTCCCATGCGGTGGGGGAGGCCTTATCGCGGGAATCGCGGTGGCGGCGCAAGCCCTCAGTCCCTCTACGCGAATTTTCGCGGCTGAGCCTATTGCCTCAAATGGCACGGCTCTCTCGAAAGAGGCTGGGAAAATGATGTCTGTTTCTCAACCCCAGACAATCGCGGACGGCCTGAAAACCAGCCCCGGCGATTTGACCTGGCCCATCATCCGTGACCTCGTTGATCGCGTCTTCACCGTCGGCGAAGATCAGATTGCGCAAGCAATGCGGCTGACCTGGGAACGTGCAAAACTGTTCATAGAGCCAAGCTCGGCCGTGGCGGTAGCAGTCGTGTTGTCGGACGAATTTAAGGCCTTGGAAGGAATTAAGCGTGTGGGGATTGTGCTTAGTGGTGGTAATGTCAACCTCGATAATCTTCCATGGTGAACTGCAACACCTGCCTGGTTGAAGTCAGCCGTTTTCCGGAGAAGAAAAAATGATTGGCGCAGGGCGCACACAATGTAAAAATTCAGGTTATGGCCTATCGTCGATTTTATTTTCCGGTGCTGTTTTATTTAAGCATTATTTGCACCATTTCCGCCCTCGGAGCTGACCGTGTAACCGGCAAACCTTTTGCCACGCGCTCGGAGGTTATCGCGCAACATGGAATGGCGGCCACCAGCCAGCCGCTGGCCACCCAGATTGCCCTGGATATACTTAAGATGGGCGGCAGTGCAGTGGACGCCGCCATCGCCGCAAACGCCGCGCAGGGTCTCATGGAGCCTATGAGCAACGGTATCGGCGGCGATCTCTTTGCCATCGTCTGGGACGCCTCGACGCAAAAACTATACGGCCTGAACGCGAGCGGACGTTCGCCTCTGAGTCTGACGCAGGAGGAATTTGACCGGCGCGGTCTCTCAAAAATTCCCAAATACGGACCGTTGCCGATATCCGTCCCCGGTTGCGTAGACGGATGGTTCGAACTGCACAAGCGCTTCGGCAGACTGTCGATGGAGCAGATTCTCGCTCCGGCCATAGCGTATGCCCGTGAAGGTTTTCCGGTATCGGAGGTGATAGCCTACAGTTGGGCATCAAGCGTGCCAATAATGCAACAATGGCCGGGGTTCCGGGAGACATTCATGCCCGGCGGGCGCACTCCGGCAAAGGGCGAAATTTTCCGAAATTCCATGCTCGCAGACACATTGGAGAAGATCGCCGTTGGTGGGCGCGACGCCTTTTACCGGGGTGAGATAGCCCGGAAGATCGACGCTTTTATGAAGAGAGTGGGGGGATTTTTGACCTATGAGGATTTGGCCGTCCACACTTCCGAATGGGTGCAACCTGTATCCGCAAATTACCGGGGTTTCGATGTTTGGGAACTGCCTCCGAACGGGCAGGGTATCGCAGCCTTGCAAATCCTCAATATCCTGGAGGGTTTTGACTTGCGCAGTATGGGTTTCGGAAGCACCGAACACATCCATTATTTCCTTGAAGCGAAGAAACTGGCTTTCGAAGACCGCGCTAAATTCTATGCCGACCCCGCCTTTAATGAAATACCGGTGGCCTGGCTCATTTCAAAAAAATACGCGGACGAACGCCGCAAGTTAATCGATCCCGGAAGGGCGGCGGATAAATTCGATGCGGGAACCAAGGTTCCGCCCGGCGGCGATACCATTTACCTCACTGTTGCCGATAAGGACCACAACATGGTCTCCCTCATTCAAAGCAACTACAACGGATTCGGTTCCGGACTATGTCCGGACGGGCTCGGCTTCGGCCTTCAAGACCGGGGCACACTTTTCAACCTCGAGCCCGGCCATTTTAATTCCTATGCCCCCGGAAAGCGCCCCTTCCACACAATTATACCCGCCTTCATTACGAAAAGCGGCAAACCATACGTCAGTTTCGGAGTCATGGGCGGCCCAACACAACCGCAGGCGCATGCCCAGATAGTTATTAACCTTATCGACTTCGACATGAACCTGCAAGAGGCTGGAGACGCACCCCGTATTCTCCACAGCGGGTCATCTAAACCTACCGGAGAACGCATGACTGATGGAGGGCAGGTTTACCTGGAAACCGGTTTCCCCTACGAAAGCATTCGCAAACTTGTCCGGATGGGTCACAAAGTCGGTTACAAAGTCGGTCCCTTCGGCGGCTATCAAGCCATCCTTTACGACGCAAAAAACGACGTTTACTACGGCGCTTCCGAATCCCGCAAAGATGGCCAAGCCGCCGGCTACTGAACCGGGCACTTCATTATAGGCAACAGACACTCAGTCTTTTAATCCTTCCGGATTGCTCTCGTGCCATTTCCAGGCGGTGCGGACGATTGACTCGATATCGGGGTATTGGATTTTCCAATCTAGTTCGTTTTGGGCCTTTGTGGAATCTGCATATAGCTCCGGGGGATCGCCGGGACGTCTGTGTGTTTCCTGCACTGGAACCGAACGGCCGCTAACAGTTTCCACCGCCGAGATAACTTCGCGCACTGAGGTGGGTGAGCCGGTCCCGAGATTATAGAATAGGGTTTGGCCGGGCTCTTCGAGCTTGGAGAAGGCGGCGATATGGGCCCGGCACAGATCGTCGACATGTATGTAGTCGCGCAGGCAGGTGCCGTCGGGAGTAGGGTAGTCGGTTCCAAAAATTTGCAACTTGGGGAGCCTGCCAAGAGAGGCGGAAATGGCCAGTGGGATGAGGTGAGTCTCCGGATCGTGGTCCTCGCCGATTGAGCCGTCCTCAGCCGCACCCGCTGCATTGAAATATCGCAATGAGGCAAAGCTGAGACCGTGCGCCCGCGCTGTAGCCTTGAGCAGGTTTTCAAGAATCAGTTTGGTTTGACCGTAGGGATTGATTGGTTCCCGCGGCATGTCCTCGGTGATGGGCAAGCTTTGCGGAACGCCATAAGTGGCGCAGGAGGAAGAAAAAATAAATTTCTTAACGCCGCAAACCAGCATGGTCTCGATAAGGGAGATGGGTTGCGCAACGTTGTTTCGGTAATATTTCAGGGGATCCTGCACCGATTCGCCGACATATGTGAAAGCGGCGAAATGCATCACAATATCGATTTTTTCTTTTTTGAATATTTCGCTCGTAAGCGCGGAATTACCCAACTCACCCTCGTAAAACGGCGTTTCAGGCGAAACGGCCTGGCGGTGACCGAATACCAGGTTGTCGAGCACTACGGGGCGATGCCCTGCCAGTTGAAGCTGGCGGACGCAATGGCTGCCGATATATCCGGCGCCTCCAATGACTAATACATTCATGAGCCGGCAGTTTGAATTATTCTCCTGAATTTTCTAGCAAAATCTCAATGATCGGTATCGGAACTGTTCTTGCTGTTGCTCTGAAAACTCTACCCTCGCACTTTTCTCGGATTGACAGGATGGGGCAAGCCTCCCCTTTAATGAGGGTTCACATGCACAACAGCCGCATAGTTATCACCGGCATTGGTTTGACAGCGCCCAATGGCGACAATCTGGCCGAATTCCGCAAAAACCTGCTCGATGGAGTTGCAAGGATTCAAAATTTGGAAATGCGCTACATCGGCGAAGTGCATGCCGGTGTCTGCCACTATGATCCTCTCAAATACCAGGGCCGCAAGGAACTGCGGGTCGGCACACGGGCTGGCAGCATCTCAATATATTGCGTTCACGAAGCCCTGGCTGATTGCGGAATCGACTGGGAATCTACCGATAAGAGCCGGGTAGGGATTTACCTCGGAACCACAGAGCACGGCAACGTAGAGACCGAAAACGAAGTCTACAATATCTCCCAGTTCGATTATGATGTAAAATATTGGACGCATCATCACAATCCGCGCACGGTCGCCAATAATCCGGCGGGGGAGGTATCGATTAACCTCGGCATAACCGGCCCTCATTACACCATTGGAGCGGCATGCGCGGCGGGCAATGCCGGCATTATCCAGGGCTTGCAAATGCTGCGTTTGGGCGAGGTCGATTTGGCAGTTGCCGGCGGAGTCAGTGAAAGCATTCACACTTTCGGGATATTTGCGGGCTTCAAGAGCCAAGGCGCACTTGCCGTGCATGAGGACCCAAATCAAGCCAGCCGGCCGTTCGACAAAGCGCGCAACGGCATTGTAGTGAGCGAGGGCGGCTGCGTCTTTATCCTCGAACGACTGCAGGATGCGCAGTCACGAGGCGCCCGAATCATAGGAGAAGTGGTGGGCTATTCACTCAATTCCGACGCCAAAGACGCAGTGCTTCCCGATGCGCAGCGTCAGGCCGAATGCATTAGCGCATCCATCGCCCGGGCCGGACTGAACCCCCGTGATATCGATATCGTAAACACACACGCTACGGCCACTGCGCAGGGTGATATCCAGGAGTGTCTGGCCATTAATAAAGTCTTCGCCGATTGCCCCGATACCTTCATCAATAACACCAAAAGCTACATCGGCCATGCCATGGGGGCAGCCGGCGCTCTTGAGCTGGCGGGTAACATTCCAGCCTTCGAAGACGGCATCGTCCACCCGACAATCAACATTGATGAGCTTGACGAGGAGTGCGAAATGGCCAATCTGGTCATCAATAAATCTTTGCGCAGACCCGAAGTTAACACAATCCTAAACAACTCCTTCGGTATGCTGGGAATAAATTCATCCTTGATTGTTACCAAATTTTCCAAATAATAGTCCATCTCACACCTGAGGCCTATGACCAAAGACGAGTGCAAGCAAATAGTCCTGGATATCATCGCCGAAATCGCTCCCGACGAGGATCTTAGCGACGTCAAGGCGGATGTTGGCTTGCGTGACCAACTAGACCTGGATTCCATGGATCTCCTGGATATCGTCATGGAACTGCGTAAAAAATACGGAATCGACGTGCCTGAGGACGAATATCCCCAACTGGCATCATTGCAGAGTTGTGCGGAATATTTGACCCCGCTTTTCAATTCCGTTAAAGCCTGATCGCTCGTCCGGGTATAGGCCATACCCTGCTTGCAAATTAAATCCAAAGATCATTTTGACGCGGTCATTATTGGCTGCGGAATGTCCGGCCTCGCGGCAGGGATACGCCTGGCGCTTTTCGATAAAAATGTCATTATCCTGGAACGTCATAACGTCTCCGGCGGTTTAAATAGTTTTTACAGCTTTGACGGGCGCAAATTCGACGTCGGCCTTCATGCCGTAACAAACTACGTAAGTCCCGGAGTAAAAGGCACGCCGCTGGTCAAGCTTTTCAGGCAATTGCGAATTGAGCGTGAATCGTTTGGTTTGTGCGAGCAGAAAGGCTCAAAGGTTGCCTTCCCGGGAGTGGAGTTGTGCTTCAACAACGATTTCACTCTGTTCGAATCCGAAGTCGCGCGGGCTTTCCCGAAACAAATCGATAACTTCCGGAAGTTGATGCGCATAATCTATGATTATGATGAATTAAGTTTAGAAGCCGTGGAACTTTCCACCCTGAAAATTCTGGACGAACACATCACCGATCCGCTCCTGCGCGATATGATACTCTGCCCGGTGATGTTATACGGCAATGCACAGGAAACGGATATGGAGTTCGGCCAATTCGTCATCATGTTTAAGGCGATATTCTGTGAAGGTTTTGCACGACCTTTCGACGGTGTGCGCCGTATCATACGCGCGTTGCATGATAAATACCGGTCTCTCGGCGGAAAGCGCAAAATGAAGTGCGGAGTCAAACGTATCCTTACCGAAGGTGGAAAGATCAAGGAACTCCAGCTCGACAACGGCGACCTCATCACCGCAGACCACGTATTGTCCTCGATCGGATCCGTGGAAACCATGCGCCTCTGCAACGGTCAGCCCAAAAATGACCTTGCTTCCGAGGTCGGTCGTCTTTCCTTTGTCGAAACCATTACCATACTCGACGTCCAGCCCCGCGAGCTGGATTGGGATGACACCATCATATTTTTTAATGATTCGGAGCGGTTCGATTACCGTAGGCCCGAAGACCTGGTCGATCCGCGAAGCGGAGTAATATGTTTTCCAAATAATTACCGGTATGACGACGGACAAGAATTGCCGGAAGGAGTATTCCGGGTTACCGCCATGGCGAACTTCGACCGTTGGACTTCACTTCCCGAGGATGAATACAAGGCGCAAAAAGAATTGTGGTATGACCGGTTGGCGGAACAGGCGATGCGCTTCCTCCCGCCGCTCAAGGGACACACGCTAAAAGATTTAACCCAGTACCTCGATATGTTTACACCACGCACTATAAAATATTACACGGGCCATCTTGCCGGAGCCGTATATGGAGCGCCCCACAAAGTTAAAGACGGCCGCACCCACGTGGATAACCTCTACATCTGCGGCACAGACCAGGGATTCCTAGGTGTAATCGGAGCCATGATGAGCGGAATTTCCATGGCCAACTACCACATCCTCAGCAAGGACTGATTCTTTTATGCTTTTGCAACTCTTAAAATCTGCCTATTCTAACGCTAAGGAGAATTAATCGCCTGGCAATCAGAGCATAATCAGCTTGGAATTTTCTAATCAGCATATTGTTCTTGAAACATATCCAGTAGCAGCGTTTCTGTATGCCGCAAGCAGATTTGAGGTAATGCAGAATCGAAAGTTGAAAGATTAGGGACCGCATGAAGTCAATAAAAAAATTGACCATCCGAATCATGAGGAAAATTATTTCTCTAATCATACCTGCGCGCAAAAAATTGCCCTTCTATTACTGGCTCCGCCTTCTCGAAGATTCATGTGAGAACGAATTACGGCATCTTCACCGTATCACTGCACAGGGTGAGACTGCGATTGATGTAGGTGCTAATCAAGGACTATACTCCTACAATATGTCTAAACGGTTTAGGAAGGTTTACTCATTCGAGATAAACGATGAGCTAACTGGAGATCTTATTGCCTACAATCCTGGTAATATAGAGATTATCAACAAAGGGTTGTCGTCTCAAAATAGCGATGCAATTCTTTATATCCCGGTTTTAAACGGGATTCCCCTTACAGGTTGGGCAGGCCTTACTCCAGGACTCTGTCCTGACACCCAAGAACATATTGAGAAGCATGTTAGTATTATTACTCTTGATTCAATTAACACCGAATCAGTCTCACTCATTAAAATTGATGTAGAAGGACATGAAGTAGAAGTATTAAAGGGTGCGCTTCAAACTTTAAAGTGCAATCGTCCTGTTGTAATAATTGAAATACAACAACAGAATATCGACGAAGTTAATGCGCTCTTTGACGAACTCAATTATCAACAGAACAAGCTCCAGGATTTGATAGGTGTAGTCGGCTCCAGATCAAATTACATTTATGTTCCAAGATAGAAAAGCTGGCCAATCTCCTTGCGATATAAGGACTGATCCTTAAACTTTCGTCGTTAGTCGGACTAGTCGTGAAGCAGCACGTAGAGCATCTGGAGCAATAGGTAGAGCAGGATGGCGATAACTACCCAGACCATCGGCCATTCTTTATTTTTCTTATTTGAGGGTTCTTCCATTCCTGCAAAATGCCGTTGGATTCAGCGTGTCCGGTGGAGCGATATTTCGTCAATATCATTTATCAATTAGCTATTACACAGCTTTACAAGAACGTGCGCGTGCAGTTGTTTATAGACATGAGCAACCGTGCGTATATGCTTCACGAAGCTCATGACAGTCTCGCAATTTTCAATTGACACCAACTCTACAGCCTTCTCTCTGAGCATACCACAGTTTGAACGTTCGATTTTAAAATAATGAATGACTTACTCATTTTTACTCACATACTAAAAACTGGTGGAACTTCGTTTAAAAGATCTGTGATAGATTTTAATATACCGGAAAATCGTGTTTATAAATATAGAGGTTTGAAACATTTTATCTTTGATGATTTAAGTGAAGCTAGGTTTGTAGACGGACACTGTCCATATGGTATACATATTTTTACATCCAGAAAATGCACCTACGCTACGATTCTAAGAGAGCCATTAAGCCTGGCAATATCTTATTATTATTTCATCAAACAGTGCGACTATCCGAACTACAAGCATCCAAAACTGGAAGAAGTGAAACAATGTTCGCTAGTCGTGTTCATTAAAAATAATCCAAACCCACAGACATGGTGCATTGCTGGATTTCCATGGAATAAGATTTATTCTGGTACTTCACAAAACCTACTCAGTTGCGCCGTAAAACATCTCAAGGAGAGATACAAATTCGTAGGCATTCTGGAGTCCATTGAAGCTTTTGAGAACGAAGTCGCGAGCTTTTATGGTTGGTCGTGGAAGCCAATTTACGAGCAATCTAAAAGAACATTTAACAGGCCTAAAGCCAGAGACCTTAACGAGTCAGACAAAACTTTACTCCAGAAGAGCCTCTCACTCGATATCCAGCTGTATAATGAAGCGATTAGACTGATAGAATCGGGTAGCCAAGGGCGTTACACTCCCCCCAACTCCCACACCACCTGACATACGGGTCCGCATAACGGCGATTTCTAGGCATCCATAAGGAATCAGACTTTCGCCTTATCTGCGCATTTGAAGACGATCCAAAGTTTAGGAAGCGAAGCAACGCCTTACTCTTCGAACAAGGTGTCAATTAGAATGAACTGCTCAACTGCTTTACAAAAACGTGCGTGTGCAGTAGTTTATTGCTGTGAGAACGGTTCTGCAGGCTGGAACAACAATTCCTGATATTTTATCAGAAACGGAAACATCGCTTTCCGGTGGCTGGAACGTGCTCGTATTAAATGACCCGGTTAATCTCATGTCCTACGTGGTTATGGTTTTACGCAAGGTCTTCGGTTTCGATCATCAAACTGCCCGTAAGCATATGCTCGAAGTGCATGAACAAGGACGTTCCCTGGTGTGGACAGACTCAAAGGAAAAAGCCGAACATTATGTGCACGTCCTGCAAACATGGCAATTGACTGCCATACTCGAACACAATGGTTGAAATAGAACTGTCGATCGATCCGGAAACCGTCAATGCCCTGCTGGAGATGGTGCAGAAAGTTGTGGACTCGATTGGCGACCATGCAGTTGCGCCCAGCTACCTTCCCGAGAACGACCCCGATTTAATAAAAGCTTGGGAAGAGAATTTAAAGGAATCACTTCAGACCGATTGCGCTTATCTCTTCCAGGTATTTCGGGACAACCGGTTCGGCCGCGGCAAATTTAAAATGGCAGAAGACGTTGCTGATGGCCTTATGCGCGCCTGTTCGGCAATCCGCCTTAAACTGCGCGATTCAACCCTGCCCGATATCGCCGACTCGCAATTGGAAACCGGTGATCTCGACATTGTCGAGCTACCATCCGAACAGCAACGCTTCTACGCGTGCTACCTCTTCCTTGGCGGTCTTCAAAGTATGATTATTAGACGGCTGGATCCGCTTTGCGATGAACTTTAACTGAAAAATTTTATAAAAATATCTGTTCCGGGATTGACGCAGGGCGCATATGCGGTAATCATATATATCTCTTCTGTGTACGAACGATTAAAAATGCGCTCTATTCCTGATATATCGATACTGGGAGCTTGAACCCTGCCGGCGACTGCCAAACCCTAACCGGAAGGCAAATGCCGGTGGGAAAGCACCCACCTATACCATAAAAAGGTATCGGAGCTTTTTAATTAATCGGCACTAGCGGAGATTAATTTGCCGGGGGGAAACCCCCGGCTTTTTTAACGATAGCGCTCGAGACCTAAATAATAAAAATGAAAACAATCTATCCCCGATTAACGGTAGCCAATGCCATTTTATTGTGCGCATTTTTCAACTCCGTTTGGGCGGGCTTTTCCTTGCCCCCGGGCAGGTGGGTGGACCTTTCACATGATTTTTCCACCGAGACCATATATTGGCCGACAGCCGATGGTTTTTCGCTGAGCGTAGATTTTAAAGGCGTTACCGAAAAAGGCTATTTCTACACATCGAATTCCTTTCGGACCGCTGAACACGGCGGCACACATATCGATGCTCCTATTCACTTTGCAAAAGACCGGATTACCGTTGACCAGATTCCGTTGGAACAACTCATCGGCCAGGTTGCGCTCATCGATGTTTCCGAAAAGGCTCTGAAAAATCCCGATTATCGAGTAAGCATTGAGGACTTCACGGCATGGGAGGCCGCTAACGGCGAAATTTTAAAAGATACGATCATCCTCATCAATACCGGTTACCATCGATTCTGGCCGGACAGAAAAAAATATATCGGCACCGACAAAAGAGGGCCCGAGGCCATACCCGACCTACATTTCCCCGGACTACATCCCGAGGCTGCGCGCTGGCTCGTGCAAAACCGTCAAATCGCAGCCATCGGCCTGGACACGCCAAGTATCGATTATGGCCAGTCCGAGTTATTTGAAAGCCACCAAATACTATTCGCGAAAAACATCCCGGCTTTTGAAAATGTGGCCAACCTCGATCAACTGCCGCCCACTGGCGCCCTGGTTATAGCATTGCCAATGAAAATAAAAGGAGGCAGCGGCGGCCCCCTGCGCATCGTCGCGTTTATTCCCGATACCTCGCGTTAAAACCCGATCCTCAGGAGAATTAATTTATTGGTAATCAGAGCATAATCAGCATGGATTTGTCTAATCAGCATATTGTTCTTGAAACATATGAATTAGAATCGTTTAACCTACCTATATTCTAGTTAGGCTAACATCCGGATAAAGGAGGACAAATGAAACACTATCGTTCACTCATGTTAATGACTTACTTGAAGAATTGCCTGGCTGTCTTAATCGTTGCACTTGTATCACTTGAAGGCCTCAATGCGTCTTATACCTCGATGTCTGTTCGCCAGATTACGTTCGGACCGAAGCATCACTTTTTCGGCTATATAGGACATGTGCAAAACATTCCCTGGAACGCCAGCGGTAGATACATACTCGCAATGGAAACAAGCTTTCATGATCATATGCCCAAGCCTGACGAAGCTGCTGAAGTTGTGCTGATAGACACCTTGCAGGATAACAAGATAATTTACTTAGATCAGACCCGGGCGTGGAACTTCCAGCAGGGAACGATGTTCTATTGGAACCCGGATGCGCAGGAAACTCAGTTCTTCTTCAACGACCGCGATCCAAAGACCGGTAAAGTATTCTGTGTGTTATTTGATATATCCAAAGGACCACACGGTCGGCGCGTTCGAGAGTACCGCTTTGAGGATACTCCTATCGGAAATGGCGGTGTCGCTCAAAATGGCGGCTACTTTCTGGCTTTTAATTACGGTCGAACGGACCGGCTCCGGCCGGTCACGGGCTACCCCGGCGCGTTTGATTGGACGGTCGGCGTAAAACATCCGGATGACGACGGTGTTTTCAAAGTCAATATCGATACCGGAGAGAAAACCCTGTTGGTCTCGTTTCAGCAATTGGCTCGGGACCTTCGGCCAACCCACCCGAGGGTCGATAATATTGCGCTCTTCATTAACCACACGCTTTGGAATAGGGAAGATGATAGAATATATTTCTATGCGCGTGGTGATTGGGGCAAACCTGGTAAAGAGCGGATTAACGTGCCCTATATTATCAAGCCCGACGGCTCCGGATTGACGCCTCTAAAAAAATTCATCGGCGGCCATCCGGAATGGGACTATGGGCACCGTGTGATTGGGGTCCTTGATGACAGACAGATTATCTACGATGTAGATCGACAATTAGTTGTCGGAACCTTGGGCAATCCGGATATTTTCCCCAAACCCGGAGCGGATATCTCGTTGTCGCCGGACGGAAAATGGTTTGTGAACGGCTATCAAGATCGAACCGACGGCAAGAATTACTACGATATTTACAGCCGGAGCGACGGTACCCACATACGCACGCCCGGCTTTAGCAGAGGACAATACCATCGCGGTGAATTACGGATCGACCCGGCCCCGCGCTGGAACCGCACCAACGACGCTATTCTGGTTCCATCCTGGACTGACGAAGGAACACGGCAGATGTTCATTATCAAGCTGACAAAATAATCATCAGATGCCTGAATGCTGCCTGCAAGAAATTTAGATCTTTTAAAACCACATATGAAGGAGAAAAATAATGGCTAAAAAAATAGCGATTATAACCATTCATGGAATGGGTGATACAGATACCAATTATTATAAGAGTTTTGAAAAGAAATTAAGGAGGTATGTGGGCAAAGAATTGTGGGATGAGGAAGTTCATCTGGAAAGTGTCTATTTTCAGGATTTATTACAAGGTCACCAAGAAGATTTCTGGGAGGAGATCGATGACCAGTATTCATTACGATGGGACTTCATAAGAAAGTTCATGCTCTTTTCTTTTTCTGACGCGGCTTCAATAGAGCATAGCTTAAGAAATGATTTAGAGTTATACTTGGGAGTTCACCAGAAAATTGCTACAGCATTAGATAATTCTTTTATAGAATTAGGCGATGAACCAAAGCCCGTTATAGTAGTTGCCCAATCACTTGGTTGTGAACAGATAACAAATTACCTTTGGGATGCCGGGGTAAACAAACGATTCTTTGCTCCTCCTGAAACGGGGACACCTGAACAACAAAGTTTTCGCCGCTTAAATTCATGCTGTAAATTTGTAACAACAGGATGTAATATACCAATTTTTAGAGCGGGATTGAGTGAACGTAAAATATTTAAGAGGCCAAACGATGACTTTTACTGGGATAATTACTTCGATGCTGATGATGTACTCGGTTATCCAATAAAAATATTGTCTGATGATTTCAATGTTGACTGGATCAGTGATAACAAAGTCAGTGTTGGTGGTTTTCTAGCTGGGTGGAATCCTGCAAGTCACCTTAAGTATTGGACTGATAAAGATGTTCTAAAACCGATTGCAGACGAAATCACAAGAATTTTGTGAAGATAAAACTAACAAACCAAAATGTTACGAAAAACACTTGAAACTATAGCCCATAAGATTACTGTGCCTGACTGGCAGATGCGCCAACGCTCGCTACAAGAAAGTTCGGCTATAAGATTGCGGTTTAACGCTACCAGTGTTGTTTCAGGGCTTCCCTACAATATCCTCAATTAGAAGGACAATAACGCTTGCTAGAGTAAAAATCTTTACTAGGCTGTCTAACTGCAGGCTGCAAAAATACAGATAACTAATAGTTAGGCCCAAAAACGTAGGCTGATCGATGTCTCCGACATACTGTGCCGTTATTGGGTCGTGTGGGACATGGTAAGTATTTATGAACTCAAACCAAGATTCCAGGGGCTATTACGCCCTCCCACCCGCTGGTTGGCGGCGTTGGGGGTGACGGCCAACCAGGTGACAGTTGCCGCGGCCTTTCTGTCCGTTGCTGTTGGGACTATGATCGCCATTTGGTCCGATCAGAACTGGCCATTGCTGCTGCTGCCAGTCATACTGTTCGTGCGCATGGCCCTGAACGCTATCGACGGCATGTTGGCCCGCGAACATGCTATGAAGTCCAAGCTCGGAGCAGTACTCAACGAGGTAGGAGATGTAGTTTCGGATACGGCGCTATACCTTCCGTTTGCCCTAGTGCCGGGCTTGTCTCCGCCATTGATAGTGCTCATAACGATCCTAGCCGTTGTCGGTGAGATGACCGGCGTAGTGGGCGTGCAGATCGGCGCCAGCCGCCGATATGACGGCCCCCTGGGCAAGAGCGACCGGGCCTTCGCGTTCGGCCTACTGGGGATACTTTTGGGCTGCGGCGTCCCGCGCGGGGACTGGCTGACGGTATTTTTGGCCGTGCTGGTCGCGTTGGCAGCGTTGACCGTCGTCAACCGCGCCTACCGCGCCCTCCGGGAGGTTGCTTGATGGGATGGTCCGACTTAGCCCCGGAAGTGAGATGGACCTTGGGAGGGATCTTCGGCGTACTGGTCGCTGCTTCGGCGTTGGTCGGCCTCTTGCGTTGGGTGAAGCCAGACCACAACTTTGGCGAATTGCGGCAGCGGATCAACACGTGGTGGATTATGGTCATCGTCTTCACGGTGGCTATGATTGTGAGCCGGACATTGTCGTTGGTCTTCTTTGCTTTCATCAGTTTTCTGGCACTTAAGGAATACCTGTCGCTGATTCCGACTCGTCGTGCGGACCGACGACCCCTTTTCTGGGTGTACCTGGCCATCCCCATTCAGTATTACTGCGTCTATATCGAGTGGTACGGGATGTTCATCATCTTCATCCCGGTGTTCTGCTTTTTATTGTTGCCGATACGCATGCTCTTGATCGGCGAAACGAATAAATACCTCCGAGCGACGGCAACGCTGCAATGGGGACTGATGACGACGGTCTTCAGCCTCAGCCACGCGGCGTTTCTTCTGATCCTGCGCGCCAAGGCCCATCCGGAGATATTGGCCGGGCCGGGGTTAATGCTCTATCTGGTTGTGCTCACCCAGCTCAATGACGTCGCCCAGTTCGTCTGGGGCAAGACGCTTGGGCGTGGCAAGATCGTCCCCAGCATTAGCCCAAAGAAAACCTGGGCCGGCTTCCTCGGGGGGGGGGGGGGTCGCGACAACCACGCTCCTGGCCAGCATTCTCGGCCCGTTACTGACGCCGATGAATCCTGTCCAGTCAGCGATGGCCGGCTTGATTATTGGAGTCAGTGGTTTCTTCGGAGACATCAACCTCTCTGCCCTGAAACGCGACTGGGCATTAAAGACACCGGTAGCCTGTTGCCGGGTCACGGCGGCATCCTCGACCGCGTGGATAGTCTGACGTACACAGCACCGTTGTTCTTTCATTACATTTACTACCTGTTCATCTGGCACACGTTCGGGGTCAGCTTAGGCGCTATGCCATGAATCGGTTCTTGCAACTGCTCTTTTTCGCCCTGGTTGTGCGGCTGTTCCTTCTGGTAATCTTGGGGTTGAATGTGCGGCGGCGCGAGCTCCTGCCTGGACAAGGACCGGCCGTCATTGTGGCCAACCATAACAGTCATCTCGATGTGCTGGTACTTATGACCTTGTTTCCGTTAAGGCTCTTTCCGAAGGTCCGGCCCATAGCGGCCCGGGATTACTTCTTACGCAACAAGCTCCTGGCCTGGTTCTCTTTGAACATCATTGGCATCATCCCCATTGATCGCCGTGTAAAGGGCATGCATAAAGATCCGCTAGCGGACGTCTCCGAGGCGCTCGATTGCGGCGACATCGTGATTGTCTTTCCAGAAGGGAGCCGTGGCGAACCGGAAAGTCTCGGCGAGTTCAAGACAGGTGTAGCACACCTGGCCCGTCGCTACCCCCATATACCGTTTTGTCCGGTGTTTTTGCACGGTTTGGGAAAAGCCCTTCCCCGCGGCGAGGCGCTATTGGTGCCGTTCTTTTGCGATGTATTCGTCGGCCAGTCGTTGACCTGGGCCGGTGACAAGGTGAAATTTATGGAGGAACTGACGTGCCGGATGACCACTTTAGCAGCCGAGGGACACTTTACCCCCTGGGAATGAACTTAGCAGCGCTGGTCTGGGGCTTCGGAGAGGCCACTCTCTTCTTCGTGGTCCCGGATGTACTCCTTAGCTGGATCGCGCTGCACCAGCCCCGCACGGCATGGGTCGCTTGCGGATGGGCCGTGGCTGGTTCCCTGGTCGGCGGAACTGTGATGTACGTTTGGGGCGCCGTCGATTTTGCTATGGCCCTAGTCGCGCTCGATCACGTGCCTGCCGTCAACCGGGCCATGTCCAACGCTGTCGGAGAGCAAATTTGCAACCATGGTGCAGGGGCTATCTTTCTCGGGCCGATCACCGGCACGCCCTATAAGATTTATGCAGTCCAAACTAGCGCCGGGCAAATCGGCTTGGCCCTTTTTCTCCTGGTGAGTGGGCCAGCCCGTCTGGTCCGCTTCGCGCTCGTCACCGGCCTTACCATTCTGATTTGTCGGTTATTACCGAGAATTACTTTGTTCATCTACCGGATGGTTCATCTCGTATTATGGACGACCTTCTATGTTTGGTATTTTGCATCTTTAGGGTGAGAAATTGAAACGGCGGATGTTTTTAGGTCGCCAATTGATGACGATGCCGCAGCTGATCTCCGCCGATAGGCATCGTCAACGCATCAATAAAAATCTGATTCTGAGCGGCTCTCCGCCGCCGTCGTGGGACTATGGCGCGGCAAGGGAGTGGATTGGGTGCCAAATAAAAGGGGGAATTAAGGGGTCAAACCCTTATCATTGTGGCTAACGAGTGGCCATCAATATCCTAAAAGCTGGATGCCCTGATCACGGGCTTGGGCGAGGGTTTTTTCTTTTTCGAGGATGATGGTGCGGCCGGCTTCGAGGCAGGCGAGGGTGATGCCGGCTTCACGCATGACTTCCAGGGTGCGCTGGCCGAAGACGGGGACGTCGAACCGGTAGTCCTGGTTGGGCTTGGCGGTTTTTACGAAGATGAGTTGATCGGCTTTAAATTTGTTTGCGCGGCGAAGCATGTCGTCGGTTCCTTCGAAGGCTTCAGCTGCTATAACGGTGCCCTTGCGCACGACAACGCCCTGGCCTATATCCAATTTTGCGGTCTCCCGGGCGATGCGTATGCCGTGGTCTATATAAGCTTGCTCTACTTTGAGCTTTCCGCCGGTCATAAGGCCGTTTTGGGCTAATTCGTGGTCGAGGAAGCATCGAGCGTCGAGCTGGCGGATGCCGAGTTTTTCGATTTCCGAGGCGATCGCTCCGAATATAGTTTCGGCGTTGCGTTCCTTGAGTGATGCAAGGATCAGCAGGGCCTTTGCATCCGGATGCGCGCCTTTAAATAAACGCCGGGGCGTTACCTGGCCCGCCATCAGAGCGTAGCCGGCTTTGAAACCGGACAGGGCTTTGAGCATATGACCGAGTTGGCCGACTTTTATGACTGCGCGATCCGCCAGGTCAAAGGAGTCAATTAAATCCTCTCGCGTTTCGCCCTCGAAGGCGATGAGGCGCACCGGAAGACCATGTTGCCGGATGGATGCTACCGTGAGCATTGGATAGGTCTCCTTGCCCGCAATGACCGCAATCGGGAGCGAGGAGTCGAAATCATCCGGCAAAAATTTAGATGGGGGGCTCATGGCGATAAATAATATTTAACCGCAGATTACGCAGATAGAGATTAATTTAAACCACGATGTTTAGGATTTTTCCGGGAACGTAGATTACTTTTTTGATGGGTTTACCTTCCAGGTGCGCTTTGACCCGGGGATGTGCCCGGGCCGTTTCAAGAACGGCCGCCTCGTCCGCATCATTAGGCACCAGGGCGTCACCGCGCAGTTTGCCGTTTATCTGAAAAACTATTCTGACTTCCTCCGTGGCCAGCTTGGCGGGGTCGAACTGCGGCCATGGGGCGTTTACGATCGAGGGATTTTCTCCAAGCCGTTCCCACAATTCTTCACACATGTGGGGCGCAAACGGAGCCAGCAGTTGAATAAAGACTTTAGCGGTCGCGAGGCTGATCGACTCCGTTTTTTGCAGGTGGTTTGCGAAGATCATCATTTGTGAAATCGCGGTGTTGAAGCGCAGGCGTTCGATGTCACCAGTCACCTTCTTAATGGTTTCGTGGAGGAGGCGTTCGGTTTCGGGGGTGTCAGTGTGGCCGTCTTGAATATTGCCATGGATAGCTCCGTCACGGTCGATTAACTCGCGCCAGACGCGCCGAAGGAAACGGGAAACGCCGTCAATGCCTGTGGTGTTCCACGGTTTCACATCCTCAAGGGGGCCCAGGAACATTTCGAAGAGTCTTAAAGAATCGGCGCCATACCGGTCGATAACCTCGTCGGGGTTGACGACATTGCCCACGCTTTTGGACATCTTGGCGCCGTCCTCGCCAAGGATGATGCCCTGATGAAAGAGTTTTTTGAAAGGCTCGGGTTCGGAAACCACTTTGATGTCGTAGAGGAATTGGTGCCAGAAGCGCGCATAGAGCAGGTGCAGAACGGCGTGCTCGGCTCCGCCGATATAGAAGTCGGGCGTCTTCCAGTATTGTTCAAGTTTTGGGTCAATGAGGGCGCTCTCATTGGCTGGGTCGCAATAACGCAGGTAATACCAGCATGAGCCAGCCCATTGGGGCATGGTATTTGTTTCACGTGTGGCGCGGGCCCAGTTTCCGTCCTCGGGTACAGGTTCCGAGGCGGGAACAGTCCGGCCGGTTTTGAGATCGAACCAAACGTCGAGCCATTCCTTAATATTGGCCAAGGGGCTTTCGCCGGTGCCGGATGGCTGGTAAGAATCAGTTTCGGGCAGTTCCAAGGGCAATTCCGTCTCGGGAATGGGCAGGGCGCACAGCACTTTGCCTTCCGCCAGGTAAGTTATCGGCTCTTTGGGCAGCAAGGCGGCTACTGCTCCTTTTTTGATGGAGGCGGCTCGCTCATAGGTTTCTTCGTCTACCCAGACAATCGGGATTGGCTCTCCCCAATAACGTTGGCGGGAAAAAAGCCAGTCGCGCAACTTGTAATTGATCGCAGCTTTGCCTCGTCCGGAGCTTTCCAGGTCGGCGGTAATCTGTTGTTTACCCGCTTCGGAATCCAGTCCGGTATAATCGCCGGAATCGACCATGACGCCTTGGCCCATGTAGGGTAGGGCGGTATCGGCGTCGGCGGTTTTCGGTTCAATGACTGGAACGATGGGAAGTTGAAATTTTTCGGCGAACTCGTGGTCGCGCTCATCGTGGGCTGGTACGGCCATGATTGCGCCGGTTCCGTAAGTCAACAACACGTAGTCGGCGGTCCAGATGGGGATGTGTTGGTCGTTGACGGGGTTGATGGCGAAACTGCCGGTAAACACGCCGGTTTTTTCCTTGGCCAGGTCGGTACGATCCAGGTCGCTCTTTCCAGCTGCTTCCCGGACGTAGGCATTGACCTTGCCTCGGAATTCCCCGGTCGTAACTTTGGCGGTCAAGGGGTGTTCGGGGGCGAGGACCATGTATGTGGCGCCGAATAGGGTATCGGGCCGGGTGGTAAATACCTTCACGCTGTCATCGGGAAACCCATCGATGCCGAAAACAACTTCGGCGCCCTCGCTGCGGCCGATCCAGTTGGATTGCTGCCGTTTGGTCGACTCGGGCCAGTCAAGGTCCTGCAATCCATCCAATAAGCGATCGGCATGAGCGGTGATGCGCAACACCCATTGGCGAAGGTTGCGCCGTTCAACCGGATGATCTCCGCGCTCAGAGCGGCCGTTGATCACCTCCTCGTTGGCCAGAACGGTCTTCAGGGCCGGACACCACCAAACGGGACGCTCATCCACGTAGGCCAGGCCGTGTTTAAACATTTGCAAAAAAATCCACTGGGTCCATTTGTAATAACCGGGATCCGTAGTGTTGATCTCCCGCTCCCAGTCCAGTGCAAACCCGATTCTTTTAATTTGACGCCGAAAAACCTCCACATTTTTAGCGGTCGTTGCCCCAGGCGGGGTGCCTTGATTTATGGCATGTTGCTCAGCCGGCAGTCCAAAGGCGTCCCAACCCATCGGATGCAATACATTGCAGCCATTGGCGCTCTTATAGCGTGCAAGTATGTCTGAAGCCGTATATCCCTCCGGATGTCCAATATGCAATCCCGACCCCGAAGGATATGGATACATGTCCAGTATGTAGTATTTTGGCTTGTCCGAGAAGTCTTCCGCCCGGAATGTTTTTTTTCTTTCCCAGAAAGATTGCCAATGGGGCTCAATTAGTGAAAAATCGTAGTCTTTGCAGTTAACTGACATAGTATGAGAACAGTGATTAGTGGCAAAGAATTCAAAGGGCCGACAACAACGCAAGCCTGTAAATCGTCTGCGGCAATGCTGCTGACCTTGTTGATAGGGGTTACAGGTTGCCAGACTATTCCCCCGTCTGTATCTCCACAACCTTCCGGCTTCAATAATCTGCTAGATGCGGTGGTGCGCATAGATGTGTCCGAGGTCAATTTCAAGGGAGGAACGCGCCGCATTGTCCGGGGCGTTGGCTCCGGCGTAATCATGACTGCCGAAGGGCAAATCCTCACCAACGCCCACGTTGTAAGCCCGCGTGCAGAAGAAATATCAGTCACTCTCGCCAACCTCGAGCGAGTAAATGCCCGCCTTCTGGGTTGGGACCATTGGACGGACCTGGCATTGCTGCAACTCGACCTCGAGGAAGTAAAAAAGCGCGGCCTCTCCTTTTCCTACGCCCAATTCGGCGACTCGGACCAACTTTACCCCGGCCTCATGGTATTTGCCGTGGGCACCCCCAACGGACTGACCCGCACGGTGACCAAAGGCATCATTTCCAATACCAACCGCTTTTTTGAAGATGCCTCGTTAATACGCGGACACGAGACCGGATACTTTAATACATGGCTGCAAACCGACGCCGCCATCAACCCGGGCAACAGCGGAGGTCCCCTGGTATCGGCGGACGGGCGCGTGGTGGGTATCAATACGCGGGCCTATATGGGGTCAAACAACCTGGGCTTCGCGGTGCCTGCCTCCACCGCGCAATTCGTTATGCAGGCCCTGCTTGATGATGGGGAAATCGTTCGCAGTTACATCGGACTCAAGCCCGGACCCCTGCAGGACTTTGAAAATTTTTACGATCTCGAGGTAAACAGGGGAATGCTCGTTAACAGCGTGGATCCAGGTTCACCGGCGGCCGAGACCGGATTGCGGCCCGGCGACATTGTCCTTTCCCTGGATAGCAGAAAAGTGGACGGGCGCTTCCCCGAGCAATTGCCGCCCATACAGAACATGATAGCCAGTTATCCCGTAGGCTCGATAATCCTCATTAAGGTAAAGCGAAATGGTGACACACTCGATTTTGAAGTAGAAACCGAAAAACTGGAGAGCCGGGTGGGCGAAAAATGGGTCTTCGAGGATTGGGGGTTGAGTGTGCAGAAAGTTTCCCGAACCAACGCCCGTGAAAGAAAACTGGAATCCGAGGATGGCGTTATAGTTATCGGCACCCAGCCTGCATTCTCCGCTGCAGAGGCGGGATTGCGCCGCGGCGACATCATTTACAAGGTAAATCGTCTCGCTATCGAAACCCTCGACGGTCTCAAGCATATTTACAACGATTTTCAAAACGAGCCGGATGACATCTTGCTTGAGGTGCAGCGTCAACACCAAGTGTCATACTACGTGCTCAAGCCCTGAATAACTTTTCATCGCTCCGCGTTGTTCAAGAGAAATGCCTTGAAATAATGCGGAGACGCCATGAGGTTCCGTGTCCATCGAACCTAGCACATGGGTACTATCCCATTGCCATACGAGATAATCCTTCATTTAATAGAACCTACGATGAGATTGTATCAGTGTATCTTTTTCCTAATGACGGTTCTGTGGTCCACGGCGGTATCTGTCGATTTATACGCCGTAGATTTGCCTGACTCCCTGGACCGACTCTTCGAAGAGCGCGTTCGCTGCATGGTATCGGTCAAATTTTTTGTTCAGCGAGAAATCGACCGCAAGCCATACGAGTCCGCAGGTCTGGTCGTCGATAATGATGGGTTGGTAGTCCTGCTCGATAATGCAGTACCAAGTTGGCTGCCACATGGCTGGTTCAAGGATTTTCAGATATTCCTGCCGGGTGAAGGGGAAAAAGGCTGCGATGCTGAATATTTGGGGCGGGACTATTTAACGGGCTGGCATTACCTGCGGGTGGATCGGAAAAACCTTGAGCGTTTGGTTCCAATTACCAGGTTCGAGACTGAGGAACCTCGGATCGGACAGCCTTTATGGGGAATAGGCTTGTTGGGTAACACCTTCGATTATGCGCCATATTTTCTTTCCGGCAGACTGTCCTCCGTGCAAAAATTACCTCTCACGATCGGCTTTTCCAATACAGAGTTGTCCGCTCCCGGCGGACCGGTTTTTGACTTTAAGGGAAATTTTGTCGGCTGGGCCGGTAACCCACTGACCGAAGAACGGATACTCTACATGAGGCGCGACCAATTTACCGTGGGTTTGCGAAACATTAGCGAGAGCAGCGCGTTTCTCTTTGCTAAAGACTTCTTTGCCGACCTGGGCCGGGTGCCTGCCGACCCTGCAGGCGATCCGAGACCCTGGATTGGAGTGGCCGGACTCAAGTCCGTTGACCGCGAAGTTGCCAGCTACCTGGGCCTGGAAGGGCAGGGCGCAGTTGTCTTAAGCCAGGTGCTCGATGACAGCCCGGCAGCTGCCGGCGGTTTACAGGATAAAGATATTATCGTTGCCATCGACGGCAAGCCTCTGCCCAAATTCCGGCCGAACGACGTGGCACAGACCTATTTTGAGCGGCAATTGCTGTTGGCTGAAATTGGTGAGAGTATTAGCCTCACGGTGATCCGTGACGATGAAACCCGGGACATAACGGTTGAAGTCGAACAGCATCCAACCGCCATCAACCAGGCTAAAAGGCAATATTTCACCGAGCTTGGGCTGACCGCGCGCGAATTTCTGCTACGCGATGCCGTGGGACGCAGGCTTTCCCTAAGTAAATCTTCCGGGGTTATCGCCTCCTTTGTAAAACCGAACAGTCCGGTAAACACCGCGGGTCTACAACGGGGCGACTGGATCAAGGAGATTGACGGCACTATGGTGGAAGATTACGAAAATGCCGTCTCTTTGCTTAGCGACATCGAAGCCGATGGAGAACGCACCGAATTTGTCCTTTTGATTGATCGAAACAATGAAACCTCGGTCCTCCGAGTCAAAGTGCGCAAACCCGCCAATTAGAAAATATTCGCGCAATGTTCACGGGAATAGTCGAGGAAACCGGGGTAGTGGTCCAATTTGTAGAAGGGCCGCAGGCGTGGAAGTTGACAGTTTCCGCCGATAAAATCATCGAACAGCTCGAAACGGGCGATAGCGTAGCTGTCAACGGATGCTGTCTGAGCGCAGTGAAATTCGACTCCAGGACTGTGACATTTGACCTGCTGGGCGAAACCGTCCAGCGAACTTCCTTTGCATCACTTGAGGAGAAAGCCGCCGTGAACCTCGAGCGCAGCCTTTGCTTTGACGGCAAGATAGGCGGACATTTCCTGACCGGCCACATAGACGCCGCCGCGGAGATAGCAGTTCTGGAACTTTGGGATAAAGATTATTACCTGCGAGTGGAGCCGCCCCGGGAATACCTCCGCTACGTCGTTTCCAAAGGCTGTATCGCGGTGGATGGGGTTTCGCTCACCGTGGCGGAAGTGGACGACACCGGCTTTGCCGTCTGGTTAATTCCTATCACAATGGAAGTTACCAATTTCCACCAGCGCAAGCCCGGCGATCTCGTAAACCTCGAATTCGATCTGCTGGCAAAATACGTTGAAAAACTACTGCCCGGTGATCGTAAATAAGGTTGATTTTTACTTAACTATAAATTGTTAACCCACCAATAATAGTAGTTTTAGAAATTCAATGCGAGAGAAGCTGGAAGCGGTAATCGAGGAGTTGAATCGGCTGAAAGACGAGGGCGCGAAAAGCGTTTTTGTAGCCGAGGAAACTTTGGACGGGTTGCGTGACGCACTAAAATTACCGGAACGGTCGTCAACTCTTTCGCCCGATGCTTTCACCGATGCACAGGATTCATCCGGGTTGGCATCGAGTCAGCTTTCGGAGGCCCGTCCGGTTAAAAAGACTGCCCGAAGCAGTTCTAACAAAAAGGATATGGCAGGACAAATTCCTAATCCTCCGGGTTTTAAAATACCGGCAGGGGACAAAAAGTCCCGGTGGAACTGGTTGCGTGAGCGCGTTCTCAATTGCCCGGAGTGCAACCGGCATCTCAAGCCGGACAAGAAGGTTGTCTTTGGCGTCGGCAATATCGAGGCCGATATATTCTTTTGCGGTGAGGCTCCCGGAGCCGACGAGGAAATACAGGGAGAACCCTTCGTTGGGCGGGCGGGTAAACTATTGAACAAAATCATCGAGGCCATGGGGTTGCGGCGCGAAGAAGTTTACATCGGCAATATAATGAACTGGCGCCCGGAAACCACCGGCCCCACCGGTAATCGCCCGCCTACCAGAGAGGAAATCAACTACTGTTTACCTTACTTGATAGCTCAACTTGAAATCGTTGCTCCCAAAGTAATAGTGCTTTTGGGAGCCACGGCGGCAAAGGGATTACTGGGGGCCGAAGGCGAGAGCACGATGCGTGAATTGCACGGGCATTGGCGCGATTTTCAGGGGGTTCCCCTTATGATTACGTATCATCCCTCTTACTTGCTGCACAATAATTCGCTCAGGGCAAAGCGCATGGTTTGGGAGGATATGTTACTGGTGATGGATAAAGCCGGTATGACAATATCCGAGAATCAGCGTGGATTTTTCAGAAGCAGTGATTAAATTCAGTCGGGTAGGTTGCAGCATACTTCTGCATTATTTTCTAGCGAACCGGCAGGTTTTATCCTTTAATACCGCCAATTATTATGAATGAAGTACTCAAACTGTTGATCGAAGGGGAAACTTTGTCCGTTGAACAGATGGCCGAAATACTCGGTTTCGACAAGGTATCCGTGGAACGGGAACTCGAAAAACTCCGGGAGGATAATATCCTGCTCGGTTGGCGCCCCATCCTGCATCCGAATGCCGGAGTTAAGGATCATGTGCGGGCCGTCATTGAAGTTAAGATCACCCCGGAGCGTGAAGGCGGCTTCGACCGCACAGCCGAGCGCATCAGCCGGTTTGACGAGGTAGATTCCTGTTACCTTATGTCCGGAGGTTACGATCTCATGGTCATCGTAAAGGGAAACGACCTGCACGAGGTTGCTGCTTTTGTAACTGAGAAATTGGCCACAATGTCGGGAGTGCTTTCAACAGCCACCCATTTTCTGCTTCGCGCCTATAAGGAAACCGGATACTTGACAGGACGGGAGCGCATCGATCCCGACAAGCCCGCGATCAGCCCCTGATGAAGTCGGATATTTCAAAATTTGTGGCGAGTCACGTCAGTGACCTGCCAAAGTCTGGAATTCGCGATTTCTTTGCCATCGTGGCCAATATGCCCGATGCCATTTCTCTGGGCATCGGCGAACCGGACTTTGTGACGCCTTGGCAAATACGCGAAGCCGCCATCTTCGCACTGGAACGCGGGCGCACTCATTACACCGACAACCTGGGTCTCATCAACCTGCGCCGCGCAATTTCCGACTACCTGCGCTCGCACTTCTCGATTGATTACAATCCTGACAATGAAATACTCGTTACAGTCGGCGTTTCAGAAGCCCTCGACGTGGCTCTACGGGCTGTCCTCAATCCCGGAGACAAGGTACTTTATCACGAGCCATGCTACGTATCCTATCATCCGAGCGTGGTTTTGGCGCACGGGCAGGCTATACCCGTGCCGACTCTGCCCGGGGATGACTTTGCACTAGATCCCGATACTCTCGCCAGCCGCTGGGAACCGGGTTGCAAAGTCTTAATGTTGAACTTCCCCACAAATCCTACAGGGGGTGTTGTCCAAGGGGAGCGTCTGGAAAAAATTGCCCGTTTTGCACAGGATAAAGACCTCCTCGTCATAGCTGACGAGATTTACGCGGAGCTGACTTTTGAAGGCATACACGTCAGCATCGCCGGTCTGCCGGGCATGAAGGAGCGCACACTGTTTCTGCACGGAGTCTCCAAGGCCTTTGCCATGACCGGGTTTCGCCTCGGATACGCATGCGGGCCGGCCGCACTAATCGACGCAATGGTAGGAGTTCACCAATACAGTATGCTTTGCGCCTCCATTATCAGCCAGGAAGCCGCGATAGAGGCTTTACGCAACGGAGATGCCGCCGTAGCCGGCATGAGAGATCAATACTTGCGCCGGCGAGACTTCGTTGTACGCCGTTTCAACGAAATGGGGCTGAAATGTCATTCCCCCAAGGGCTCCTTTTACACATTCCCGTGCATCGACTCAACTGGGCTGGGCGATGTGGAATTCGCAAATCGGTTACTCAAGGAACAACAAGTGGCATTAGTGCCGGGCAAAGTATTCGGAGAAGGCGGGCAAGGATTTGTCAGAGCCAGTTTTGCAACGAGTTACGACCGTCTTATTGAAGCCTGCAAGCGCATTGAGCGCTTCGTCGAGGGTTGCTCCAATGAATAGCAAACGCAGCGTGGCCCTGGTCGGTCGGCCCAACGTCGGCAAGAGCAGACTTTTCAACAGTCTGGCCGGCCGGCGCATCGCAATCGTCCATGAACAGCCGGGAGTCACCCGCGATGTCAACACTTTCGAGGTGGACAATGATTACATACTCATGGATACCGGCGGTATCGGGCTGGCAACTCAAACGGTTGCGAACCAGGACGATCTGCTTGGTGCGATCGAAGAGCAGGTTTTCTTCGCCATCGAGGCGGCGGAGATCATTTTCCTTGTAGTTGACGGGCGGGAGGGTTGCATGCCGCTCGATATCATAATCGCCGAAAAACTTCGTCAATACGGCAAAAAGCCGCTGCTCGTGGTCAATAAAATCGATTCTCCCGATTTGGAGGAGCGGACAAAGGAATTCAGCAGCCTCGGATTCAGCCCGGCGGTCCCGGTTTCGGCGGAGCACAGCCGAGGTATAGGCGATCTGCGCGAGAGCATCGAGGAGATGCTTGGCCCTAAACCTCCTGAGATTGAAACGGATTTGGAGAGGCGTATTAAAATCTGCTTTATCGGGCGTCCCAATGTTGGCAAATCCAGCTTGTGCAACGGGCTTTTAAAATCTGAAAGACTGGTCGTACACGAAGCCCCAGGTACCACCCGCGACTCTGTGGCCCTCGACCTCGATTACGAAACGCCCGATGGTGAACAATGGTCTTTCCAGCTGGTGGATACGGCCGGATTGCGCAAGAGCGGTAAAATCGATACCCCGGTCGAGTATTTTTCTTCGGTCCGGTCACATGCCTCTCTAGAAAATGCCGACGTTGTCTTTCAGGTGATAGACGCTCGCGAAGGTGTATCGCGGCAGGACAAGGTGCTGGCGGGAGAGGCGGTCAAGGCCGGCAAGGCTATGGCTCTCGTGGTAAACAAGTGGGACTTTGCGCTGGAAACTTTTGAGAGCGAACCGTTGTCCGGCTATGAAGACGAAGCCGAATTTAGAGCCGGTTTCGCACGGGCAGCAAACCGGAACCTCTTTTTCCTGCCGGACAGCCCTGTATTGTTTGTCTCGGCCCTTACCGGTTATGCTCTTAATGAATTGCTGGTAACGGCGCATAAACTGGATACCCGGGCCGGCTTTCAATTGTCGACGCCCCGAATCAACAGATTGGTTGCCCGCCTGTTTGAGAATAGAGAACCACGCCGTATCCAGGGGAAACGGTTCAAAGTGTATTATGCGGTGCAGACTGGAATCCGGCCCGTGCGCATCCGGCTGTTCTGTAATCAGATGACCCGCCTCGAGGAGAGCTATCGGCGCTATCTACAGAAGGCTTTTATAACCGAGTTTGGACTGCAGGGTTGTCCTGTGAGTTTCGAACTAGTAAGCAAACATTCCCTCAAGCGACGCACAAATCCTTGTCCAAGGTAAAGACAGTCTTTATGGGGGCCGACGCAATTGCGCTCCCATTATTGCGAGATCTAACCTCGCACTTCCGGGATGCCGTAGAAATCTGCGGTGTCTTCGCGCCGCCCGACAAACGGTCGGGCCGGGGCATGAAACTTCATAGCAGCGAGGTTAAAAAATGGGCACTGGAGCGTAATGTCGAAGTTTTCCAACCACGCAAAATTGAGCGGGAAAATCTGGATTGGCTCCGTCGAAGTGGGTGTGAGCTTATTTTAGTAATGGCGTACGGCAAAATCTTGAAGCAGGAACTGCTTGATATTCCTGCGCTTGGAACGTTGAATTTGCACGCCTCGCTGCTGCCCGCATTCCGAGGGGCTTCACCTATCGAGGCCGCTATTGATTCGGGCGAAGAGACAACCGGGGTCACTCTAATGCGCATTATCCCGGAGATTGACGCCGGACCGGTATTTGGAACCGAATCTGTGGCCATATCTCAAACCGACACTGCTCCGGCTATCAGAGAAAGAATAGCGGCGGCCACCGTTCCATTAATGAGACGTTGTTTGCCGGATATCCTGGCCGGTCGGGCCAATTTTAAACCACAGGATGACGGCCGCGCGACCTACACCCGTCAATTGATCAAGGAGGACAGCGCACTGGATTTTTCTATTCCGGCCCGTGATTTATCCAACCGCATAAGAGCCTTGCAGCCGTGGCCCGGCTCATCCTTCGAGTTCGAGGGCGTCAAAATCAAAATTGGCAAGGCACAATACCTCGAAAGAGCCTCAAAAGGCAGTCCAGGTGAAGTTATCGGGGAGAGTGAAGGGGCCCTGGCGGTGACAACGGGAAAAGGTATCCTGTTGCTGCTGGAGTTGCAGCGTCCCGGAGGCCGAATGATGGATGCGCCTGAATTTCTGCGCGGCTTCCCAATCACTCGGGAATCGATATTACTGGGTGGTCCAATGCGACAGTTATCCGCGCCGCAATCTTTTTAGAGCTAGAATGTCACAGAAAAGTTATTTTTATTCTTTCCATTAGGCAGTGGGAGCGGTAAACAAAGGGGGAATCCATCCGGAACAAATCCTGCCCGCCCAGGATCACGTCTCTGGTCCATGCAGAATAAACTGAAAATTTCAGGCTTACTTGCGCTGGGGTGGATTTTTGTGGGCTTGGGCCCTGTTATAGCTGAGCCTTCCAATGCGCTGAATGCTGCCGGGATTGACCCTTTACGCGTACAATTAGCGGATTTGGAACAGGACGTGGCTTACCTCAAAACCGTCGTGGCCCAGCTTAGCCTGGAAATCGAGCAACTTGCCCGGCAGAATACAGAGCTGGAGCGAATCATTGAATCCCAGGCGGAATTACTTCAATCCTTTCTGACCAATGAGCATTTCACACAAACGGTGAGCGCTCTTCGGGATGAAATGAAATCGACCGGAGAAGCGCGAAACAGGCAAGTAATCAGTGAAGTTAGCAAACAATTGGAGCGCCTGGCCAATCAGACCGACGAGGCGTTGAAGGCGCTGGCAAAATCAATTGATGTACAGCCGGAAATTGTTAAATTATCGACCTTTTCCGACAACTACCCCCGGGATGGCATCGTATACAAAGTGCTTTCCGGCGACACCCTCTCGGAGATTGCCCAAAAGTTCGACAGCACCGTGCGCGATATTCAGGACGCCAACCATATTGACGACCCCACAAAATTAAAAGTGGGACGGACTCTCTTTATCCCACAGGAAACAAAGTAATAATATGGCAAAATCAAAGTCTAGATTAGGACGAGGGCTGGACAGCCTGATTTCCGGCGGCGCCGGAAAAACAGCCGGAGAAGACCCAATCATCATAGGGCCTGAACAAACAAAAAAATCAAAAGACGTTCAATCCATAGCTTCGGAGCAATCATCTCCTTCTTCAGAAAAAGTCCCAACCGCAAAACCGGTTTCCCAAGAGGCCATTGAAGATATTGCCGAAGAGCTTCAAGCACCATCTGGAGTTTTTCTGGAAATACCGATTCGGCAAATTATCCCGAATCCCAATCAGCCTCGCCGCAAGATACATAGTGAGCAAATAAAAGAGCTGGCAGACAGCATCCGTTCCGAAGGGCTGCTGCAACCCATCGTTGTGAGACGGACGGAGAGAGGGTATCAGCTGATCGCCGGAGAGCGCCGCTGGCAGGCCTGCCGCTCATTGGAAATGAGTACGATACAGGCTCGTGTTGTCGAAGCCAACGATTCTTCCGCAGCTGTTATCAGCCTTATAGAAAACTTGCAGCGCGAGGACCTCAACCCAGTCGATGAAGCCTCGGGATATGCCAGCTTGATCCGCGATTTCGATCTCACTCAAGAGGCGGTGGCCGAGCGCGTGGGCAAGAGCCGGGCCTCTGTTGCCAACTCTCTCAGGCTGCTCCAGCTTGAGCGGGAAACGCAGGGGTTTTTGGCAAAGGGACTCATTTCGGTCGGTCACGCCAAGGTGTTGCTTGGCATCGGTCGCTCCGAACAACAGAACATTTTCGCCCGTCGAGTCATTGAAAAGGAGATGAGCGTTCGGGAAACCGAGCGTATGATTAAACGATTAAAGGCCGGTTCCAGAACCTCCCGGGTTGCCGTAAGCTTGTCCGAAGAAGACAGCAATAATCTGCGAGACCTGCAGAAGCGGCTTTCCACCCTCCTGAAAACTTCTGTCCGTCTCAGACATACGCCCAAAAAAGGCAGGATCATAATCGAATATTACGGCAACGACGATCTGCGCCGTATTCTTGACAAAATAGGGGTCGTGTGAACCGCAGGGAGATTCCACGGGCGAAGCCTCAGGTAAAGTGCGGGGAAAATATTTCTGCTTGAGTTCTCCATTTACTTCTATCATTTTCTAACTTTCCCAAAACGGGAGAAAGACGACCGACTATGACAAGCTTACTAATAACGATTTTTACATTCGTGTTAATCCTCATCAGTATTTTCTTGATCTTGATTATTTTAATGCAGCGGGCCAGTTCCAGCGGGGGTCTGGGGGCCGCATTCGGAGGTGGACTTACAGATAGCGCCTTTGGAACCGATACGGGAAATATTCTGACAAAAACCACCGTGTTTTCGACCATAGCCTTTTTTATCATAAGTTTCGGCCTTTATCTTGGATACATGTCCATGTTGGGGGAAAAGTCCGACCACAAACTGCTGTTGCCGGATATTCAGCAGTCGGAAACGACAGGATTTGATGTCCCTGAGGTCGATCCATACGAAAGTCCCGCTGCAGATAGCTCCACTGACAAACCTTTACCATAAACCGGGAACCTGGCGGCTCGGTGCTTTGTCAGTAGAAAAGGTGATAAGCAGGTTACTCATATTGACAGTTTTGTTTTGGGTGGTCGCTCTCATTCCTACGGAAGCACAACAAAGGAACCAGCCGGCAACTTTGTCATTTAGCGACGGCGATCTAGATAAGGAGGAGGGAGACCGGGTTATTGAAAGGTTCCGCAGCCTTCGCTGGAGAGGTGATTTTTCCTTCAAGTTCGAGTTGCGCAATATACCCAGGCGCGGGCGAGGTTCAGTTTTTATAGGAGAGTTGTGGGGCAAAACAAATAAGTCGGGTCCCTTGCACCGTGTAATAATTAGTTCCACAGACCATGAAGATCCAAAAATTATAGATCTGATTTCTCAAAACGGTCTGGAACCGCACATATGGGTATTCTCCGGAAACCCCGAAGCCCCCGTCCTCGAACTGAACGAAAACGACATGTTTTCACCATTATTGGAAGGGCTGCAGTATTCACCGTTTGACCTGCAAATGCCATTTATATACTGGGACAATTACGTTTACGAAGGCGCTAACAGGACCAAAGGCCGCAAAGCCTACCGTTTCCTTTTTTATCCTCCGGATACAATAGCAAAAATAAATCCCGATCTGGGAGCGGTTCGGGTCTATCTTGACGCTAAATTCAACGCCTTGCTCAAGGCGGAAATGCTCGATCCCGAGGGACGCCCAATAAGATCATACAAGATTATCAAACTGAAAAAGGTGCAGGACCAAATGATCCCCCGGGTTATTGACCTTGTCGATGTGCGAACCAGGAATAAAACCCGATTCACGGTGGTAGCCGCCGCCATGAACCTGCAATTACCCCAATCGAATTTCCGACCCCAGGAGTTTGCCAAGGAGCCCGTAAAAATCCCTTTAGACCAGTTCGAGTTCCTAGAATAGCCTCTTTCTTCAGACTATTGCCGTCTCGGTCTCGGGATCGAACAGATGAGCTTTTCCGCGGATAAAATATACCCAGATGTTTTGGTCTATGTCATACCGACGGCCACTGCGAAGCCGGGCCGTAAATGAATGCGCCCCGGTGTCAAGGTATAGGTAGGTTTCAGCTCCCATCGGCTCGGACATTTCAATATTGACCTCCACCACGTCCGCCGGTTCCGCACCGGGAGTCTCATCGGTAATGTTTTCGGGACGTATTCCGAAAACAACCTCCCTGTCCACGAAACCTGAAGCTTTTCCCGCCAAATTTCGTTCCAGGAGGACGCTAAATGACTTCCCGGTCTGATTAATCTCAGTAAAATAAACCTCGTCTCCCTTGCGGAACAAACGCCCCTTGAAGAAATTCATCGCCGGACTGCCTATAAAGCCCGCCGAAAACATATTTGCCGGATGGTTGTAGATTTCCACTGGTTCGGCCACTTGCATGATATTTCCATCATTGAGGATCGCGATGCGGTCTCCCATGCTCATCGCCTCCATCTGATCATGTGTAACGTATATCATCGTCGAGTCCAGGCGCGCGTGCAGCCTGGATATCTCGGAGCGCATGGATACCCGCATCCTGGCATCGAGATTGGACAACGGTTCGTCGAAAAGGAAAACTTTCGGCTTGCGAACGATGGCGCGGCCAACCGCTACCCGCTGGCGCTGGCCTCCGGACAAAGCTTTCGGTTTTCGCTCAAGTAATTTCTCAATTCCTAAAATTTCGGCGGCTTCTTTGACACGTGCGCGCATTTCCTCCTTGGGGCATTTCATCAATTTCAACCCAAACGCCATATTGTCATACACCGACATGTGGGGATACAGGGCGTAGTTCTGAAAGACCATGGCGATGTCGCGGTCTTTAGGCAGAACATTGTTCACAACACGCCGGTCAATTGAAATGGTGCCGTCGGTAATTTCCTCGAGTCCGGCAATCATGCGCAGAATAGTTGACTTGCCGCATCCCGAAGGACCCACAAGTACCATGAATTCGCGGTCCTCGATAGAAAGATCGATGTTGTTGACCGCAGTCACTGACCGGTGTTTGCCATCACTGAATATCTTGGTCAAGTTCTCGAGAATTACTCTGGCCATAGCACATACATTTTATAAAAATAATTTAAAATTAATTGAGTAATTTTAACAGAATATTTAGTGTTTAATTTGATTGCAATTTATTTAATTTTATTTAACTTTTATGTTTGCTTAATAAAAATATATTATTTATGATTTAATTCACGCTTGAAAAAGGCTGTTAATTCATAACGCATCTGTAGTTAAAATTTGAATACAAATCACACTGGCACCTTTTTCAGCCGAAACAATTCCTGATGGCACCGCTTGAAAAGCGTTCCGTTACTCCGCTCACCTTCGATGTCAATGTCGAACAACTTAAAAAAATCGAAGTAATACTTAATCAAAACGATGCAGGTACCATCTCTGAAGCAATCCGGCTGGCCGTCGATTCCTTTAAACTCAAAAAATATAATCCAAAAGAAAGAGCCCACAGACAAATATCGGTCCGATTACCGCGAAAAACAAGAAACTTTCTCTTAAAACTCTCCCGGAGAAAAGGGGTCAGCGTTGGAGAACTTCTCCGCGCCGCCCTCGATTCTCTACCAACAAAAACCCGCAAGGGCAATATAACCACAACCAAGAAGTCAACTATGGCAGTAAAGAAACGCGCTAAAAAAAGAGCCGCCGCCAAGAAACGGGCGCCGGCCAGAAAAAAGGCAGCTAAGAAACGGGCTCCAGCCCGCAAAAAAGCCGCCAAAAAGAGGGCTCCAGCCCGCAAAAAAGCCGCTAAGAAGAAGGTAGCCAAGAAGAAAGCGGCTAAAAGGAAAGCTCCGGCCAGAAAAAAGGCCGCCAAAAAGAAAGCCGTTAAAAGGAAGGCTCCGGCCAGAAAAAAAGCGGCTAAAAAGAAAGCAGCTAGAAAGAGAAAAAGGTAAAGAACCTGATCTCCGGATAATTTAAAACCGGTAACCGTCTTGCCCGCGCCCTAACAGGCGCAGGCAAGACAGGGCCGGGCCGGATAGCTTCTCGGCATTTGTCAAGAAGAGGCGTAATCCGGAATTGGTTATCCAAACAGGCTATACAAGCCACATCACCTGGGCGCCGGTTCTAAAATCGACGTGAAGGATTGATGAAAGCGCAGGCGATGGCGTCTGCGATTAATGTGTCGGAAATATCGATTTTCAAACTGCTCAATCCATCGTTGAAAGGAGCCGGAGCCGTTTAAACGTCGAATATAAGCGAACGTTGGAAGTCGGCGTTGCCGGTATTGATATGTCGGGTTTCCTTCATTGAATCGCCTTTGAGTCTGCGAATGTTTAAGCTTGTGTCCTGTATTACGTATGGACAGGACAAGGTGATTACTGTATTAGCCATGGTTGACGGCCGTCTGAATTCTCATAAATGAAATTTCAACACCTGACACCCCCTGAGGGAGACAAAATCTCAGTCCGCAACGGAAGTCTGGAGGTGCCTCTTCAGCCGCTTATTCCTTTTATCGAGGGGGATGGTATAGGGCCGGACATTTGGTCGGCGGCCCAGAACGTATTGGATTCAGCAGTCGAAAAAGCTTATCAGGGCGCCAGGAAAATTGCCTGGTTTGAAGTGTTAGCTGGTGAAAAGGCTTTTGCCGCCCATGAGACCTGGCTGCCCGAGGACACCTTAGCGGCGTTTCGCGAATACGTGGTGGGTATCAAGGGGCCGCTAACTACACCGATAGGTGGAGGAATCCGCTCTCTGAACGTTGCGTTGCGGCAGGAACTGGACTTATTTGTATGTCAGCGTCCGGTGCGTTATTTTTCTGGCGTTGGCAGCCCGGTTAAGAGGCCCGAGCTGATCGACATGGTGATTTTTCGTGAGAACACAGAAGACATTTACGCGGGTATCGAATTCGAATACGGGACCGAGCAGCTTCAAAAGCTAAAGGTATTTCTGAAAGAGACTTTTCCCGAGCGTTACCAAAAAATTCGTTTTCCGGATACTTCGGCCATAGGCCTTAAACCCGTCTCCGTCGAGGGAACTACTCGCCTGGTGCGCGCCGCAATCCAATATGCCATAGACCGCAACCGCAAGAGTGTTACCCTCGTGCACAAAGGCAATATAATGAAGTTTACCGAGGGCGCCTTTCGCGACTGGGGTTATGAAGTTGCCAAAAATGATTTCGGCGCTGAACCACTCGATGGCGGTCCCTGGCAACGATTGCCCAACGGCATCGTTATCAAGGATGTAATTGCCGATGCATTTCTTCAAAAAATCCTTAGCCGGCCCGCCGAATATGATGTCATTGCCACTCTAAACCTTAACGGTGACTATATTTCCGACGCGTTGGCTGCTCAGGTAGGAGGCATCGGTATAGCCCCGGGAGGCAATATTAACTACGAAACATGCCTCGCAATCTTCGAGGCTACCCACGGCACGGCGCCTAAATATACCGGTCAGGACAAGGTGAATCCCGGTTCTATAATCCTGTCGGGGGAAATGATGTTACGCTACCTGGGTTGGGACGAAGCGGCAGACCTAGTTATCAAGGGCATGAAAGCCGCTATAGGTTCCAAGGTGGTTACCTATGATCTGGCGCGACTATTGGATGGAGCCACCGAGGTTAAGTGTTCTGAGTTCGGCATGGCTGTTGTAAAGCGCATGTGAACCGTGGAGGCTGGCTGAGACCGGTAGTCTTTGATATAAAGACTAAGATTATGATGGAGAGGGAGATCCTATCTAGTCCTCATCGTCGCCGATGCCGAGTTTAAGTTTCATTTCCGGCGCCCGTTCCAACTCATCGAGAAATTCATCTACGCTGAAATCCTCCACTACGAACTCACCATATTCGAAGGTTGGAGTCATTGACTGGCCGCTGATTTCCACCATGCGCTGCATATTTTGAGGGGATTTGTTGACATCGATCACATTTAATTCGATGCCGTGCTGGGAAAAGAAGGTCATCGCCTCGCGACACCATGGACACCCCCGTTTTATGTAGAGCTTTGGAATGTTGTTGTTCATGGAGTGTGCGATAGGCGAGAATGGGCGGTTTTCTTGTATACTCTTGTTTAAACATATTCAATTTTGGTCCGTTTTCAATATATATTTGTCCTGATGAGTTGATTTACGCTCTGTAATAAGTGGCAATAAGATGCTATACTCCGGTTAAATCGCTGTGGCGTCGCTTCCCGGAAATTGATGGTATTTGAAAAGGTAAAGACATATGACACATTTCACACCCGATATACCGGCCATCCACATCAAGGGCGCTCGGGAACATAATCTGAAGAACATCGAATTGTTTCTGCCGAGGAATCAACTCGTCGTTCTAACCGGGGTGAGTGGCTCGGGCAAATCGTCCCTGGCCTTCGACACAATTTACGCCGAAGGATACCGTAAATACATTGACAGCCTCTCGACTAGGGCCCGTCAAATCCTCGAACAGGTGAAGCGGCCGGACGTCGATTACATCCATGGGCTATCTCCGGTCATCGCCATTGAGCAGCGTGGCGGCGGCGGTTCTAATCCACGCAGCACCGTGGCTACGGTCACAGAGATCGCTGATTACGCCAGATTGATGTGGGCTCTTTGCGGCGTGCCTTATTGTCCTCGCGACGGCGGGAGCATTGTCAGGCGGTCGCTGGATGATTGTATTGACCATATTTTCGAGGAACCGGAAGGCTCTCGGTTAATGATTCTCGCTCCATGTTTGAATGCCAAGGCAGCGATATTACGCGAGGAATTGCCGCGTCTGAAACAACGAGGGTTCCAGAGAATGCGGATCGATGGTAAAATTAAAGATTTGGATGATTCCACCGCCATTAAACCCGCAACAGGTCACACCCAGGTAGACTTGGTCATCGACCGGGTAGTATTGAGTCCGGACCAGCGCAGTCGTATCGCCGATTCGCTCGAATTGGCTTTCCGCGAAGGGAAGGACCGCGCAATAATTCTCGCGCAGAAAACTCAAGAGCATTCCTGGCGGGAGTTTATCGTCAGCCAAAATTTGGCTTGTGGTAAATGCGGGAAGTCTTCGAGCAGGTAACGCCTCGCCATTTTTCTTACAACCATCCAGACGGCGCATGTCCGGAATGCGGCGGTATGGGACGCACCCGGCAATTCTCTGCTGAGTTACTTGTGCCCGATCCGGCCAAAAGCACCCGAAAGGGAGCTATCAAACCTTGGCGCATAGGTTCCAAAAGAATCATCATCCGGCACAACGCCATTTTAAAGCAATTATCCGAACAGTTGCCGTTCGACGCCACAACGCCCTGGCAGGATCTCGATCCCGACATTCGCAAGACCATTTTGCACGGGGCCGGGAATCGCTTGTTCTGCTTCAAGCTCAAACCAGGCAATCGAAAAGGGGAGATGCAGAAATTCCAGGGAGTTATGGCTGATTTGGAAGAAATGCGTCGTGAAACAAGGAGCGAAGGATTAAAGGCCAGGCTGATGGCCTACCAGGTCAGTTCGGTTTGTCAGGCTTGCGATGGCAAACGCCTGAACCCTCTCAGTCTGGCTGTACAACTGCGTGACAATGGCTTCGCCGATTTGATGGCTATGAGCATTTCCGAAGCGTTAAAATTTGTGCACAATCTCCTGCCCGTCAAGGGCGAATTAGCCAATGTCTCAGACGCTCTGCACGGCCTCGAACAACGCCTGCATTTTCTAGCTGAAGTGGGCTTGGGCTATCTGACCCTCGACCGCCAATACGCGACACTAAGCGGCGGCGAAGCTCAGCGCGTGCGTTTGGCCACCCAATTGGGCATGGGACTGGTCGGGGTTGCCTATGTCCTGGACGAACCAACTATCGGCTTGCACGCCTACGATCATCGCAAGCTCCTGAGCACTCTGCTCGATCTTCGCGACCGAGGTAACGCCGTCATTGTAGTCGAGCACGACGAGGCGACAATTATGAAGGCGGACCATCTCATCGAATTGGGACCCGGAGCGGGAAACCAGGGAGGCGAGGTCATTTTTGAGGGGACACCAGAGGAAGCAATGCGATCTCGGCGTTCACGCTGTGGTCCTTTCCTGAGCGGCGAATTACAAGTGGAGAATAATGCGGGCGTCTGCAAACCCGGCAATCGGTGGCTTACAGTAAACGGAGCAAGCCATAACAATTTGAAAAAAATCGACGTCAGGTTTCCTGCGGGACTACTTACCTGTGTGTCCGGTGTATCGGGCTCGGGCAAGAGCAGTCTGGTCAACGACATCATGGCCAACGCTTCGGCCTGGAAACTGCACCGGGCCAAAAGTCTCCCCGGCGCCCACAGTGGGATTTCAGGTCTGGAACATTTCAAGCGATCAATTCGGGTCAGCCAGGATCCTATCGGGCGCAGCCCCCGCTCCAACCCGGCTACATACATTAAATTATTTGACCTGTTGAGAGACCTTTTTGCCCGTAGTTCTCTGGCCAAAGTGCGCGGATACAAGGCCAGCCGCTTCAGCTTTAACGTGCGCGGCGGCCGTTGCGAGAAATGCCGGGGTGACGGTGTCATAAAGCTCGATATGCAATTCCTGAGTGATGTATACGCCGAGTGCCCGAGTTGCCACGGCCAACGATACAACCGCGAAACCCTCGAAATCTGCTTCAAGGGTTCCAACATTGCACAAGTGCTGGATATGACAGTCGATGAAGCCCTGCGACTATTTCGCCATCAACCTAAGATCATTGAAAAACTCAGAACACTCAGGGCCGTAGGGCTCGGTTACATAAAGCTGGGACAGCCCGCCATCACACTCTCCGGCGGCGAAGCTCAACGCATCAAACTGTCGCTCGAGCTGAGCAAACGCAGTCAGGGCGACACCATATACTTCCTTGACGAGCCGACCACAGGCCTTCACTGGATCGATATCCAGAAGCTCATGGACTTGCTCTTCGAATTGCGTGATGCCGGCAACACTATCATCATCATCGAACACAACCTCGATGTCGTCAATCTGGCCGATTGGATAGTCGATTTGGGACCGGGAGGAGGGGTGGCAGGCGGACATGTATTGTTCTCCGGCAGCCGGGAAGAATTTCTCCAATGCAGCGATTCGATGACCGCGCGATGCCTGAACGAATTTCTACAACGTAGAATGACTACCGAGGCCGCAATTTAAACTAATTCCAGCCTTTGACAATTCACTGATTACCGAATAACCTTTTTGTGAAATTTATCTTTGAATCTATGAAAAATATATACGTATTTTTGCTGACGACTCCAATCCTGTTGTTTATTGGAAATTTTGGATATACGGCTGCCGAAGAGTCTCTACAAACTCTTTCTCCCATATACAAGATAGAGCGTATTTACAAATCGATGCAGGGCCCGCGCAGCAACAAGACTATATCTCTTCTTAAGAATAAAACCCCTGAGTTGCTTTGGATAACCGGGTATAGGGCCACAATGGTCGGCTCCGATGGAATCTTGCCTGAATCGCAGGAATTCATGTGTCACAGCAGCCTCGATTTCGATATCCAGCGCCATAGAAAACTCTTCAACTGGACAAAAAATGCATCCCGGAGGTTATTTACTCTATCCCAAGGTCAATTTGAAATAAATTTTCCAGAAGGTTTCGGCATCCCTATATTTTCAGATGAAATATTATCGCTCACTACGCAGGTTCTCAACCTTAACCCACTATCCCAAACCCATCATGTGCGGCACAAAGTGACCATAGATTACCGCCGGGACCGCAACCTGACAAAGCCGATGAAAGCTCTTTATATGAGGTCGGCCCAAGGTTTAGTCCTGATTGAAGGCCAGGATGGATATTACAATGTCGAAAACCCTTCCACCGACATTCATGGACAAGGTTGTCTAATTGGAGAAAATGCGATGGGCAGCCCAAGACCGGATTTATATGGGCGCATTTTTACCGGGCATTGGATAGTGAAACCGGGACGGGAGGTAAACCATACTTTGGTAACAAATTGGACTAATCTTCCGTTTGACACTACTGTGCATTACATCGCCGTGCACCTGCATCCCTTTGCGGAGTCTCTGGAATTAAGAGACCTCACAACGGACGAAACCGTTTTTAAAAGCCGAGTTAAGGCTCCAGCAGACAAGATAGGTATCGAGCGTGTTGAATATTTATCCAGTCCGGAAGGAATACCGCTGTTTAAAGACCATGAATATGAAATAATCAGTGTTTACAACAATACATCTTCCGAAAATCAGGATTCCATGGCCGTCATGTATCTATACATTCTGGATAAGGAATTCCGAAAAACCGGATTGAGACCGGAACTTGAAAAGTTGACCCAGCATGGGGCGTCCACCCTTACAAATAGCCTTTGATAGGGTAGAGGTTATATTTATTCAGAATCTCCGAGGCCGATTTTATGAAATTCAGCGGAAGCTTTGTGCCCGAATACAACAAAGGCGCATCGGCTTTCTCAGCCGCTGAGGCATAGGCATAAATTTGGTCAAGAGCCTTGTTGGCGGTGCTATAAGGATTACCTTCCGGAAAACCCTCCACGACGGAAAATATTTCATTTGCCGCTCCAGTCAGGCGATCGGACAGTTGGTCCGCCTCTTCCTGCCGGCCTGCTTGCAATAACTCCAGAACCTCGGCGAGTTCCCTGGCGAAACAATTTGCCATGCTGAGCAAAAGGCCATCATAGGGCCCGCTGGCACCGCTCGTCCATTTTGCGTAATCGCCTTCCGCTCCGCGCACCAGAAACACCGAACCGAAATCGAGCCCGGATTTCGCGACCTCATCCCGTCCACTGCTGTCCTTGAAGAGGTAAAAATTGGGATGCTCTTCTGCAAGACGTTGCACGGTCGCCGGATTCATTTCGTTTTCCGTAACTTGGGGCAACTGGTAAATAGATGTCGGGAAACCCAACTGCAACACGGACGTCAAGCCATCCCGGATTTCGGATTGTGAAAGATTTTTCCCCTTGGGCGGGCAGATTGTAAAGCCAGTGACGTGAGAGGCCTTCAACGCGGAAAGATCATCGCTCTCGGCGGCCTGTTCTTTCAACCAGGCAAAGGTCTCCAGGAGGGTTTGACGAGTGCTTTCAATTTCGGTTTTCAACACTCCGATCAGCACCTGGAACTTCCCTTGAGAGGCCCGTGGAAGGACAATCTCCAGGAGCCGCCGAATTTCGATATCTTTCATTTCCCAACCCTCGCCTGTTGTTCCCGGAACAAGTATTCCCCTGACATGACGACTGAGATGATCGAGATGGGCTGCCGTTCTCCCTTCATCCACTACTCCCGCGGAACTGAAATGAGTCAGTGTCGGACACCATAGCTGCGGCACACCCTGCGGGAAAAGGCCCTTCACCATAATCCGACGAACCTCCTTGGCGTTATCTTTCATAAACGCATTTTTATCTCTAATACGCCGCATTCAAGCCCAAACCTGCTAACATCATCCCCATATTCCTCACAAAAACCATGGGAGGTAAGATAAATAGGATGTAGATGAGGGAAAATTAGTTCTGCTGCTTGAGGATGCGCTCGAGGATTTCGGTCATGTCGTCTGAAGCATCCAGAACTTTGCGTGTGATATAAATGGGTTTTCTAGCCTGCAGGGCGAGGACCATGGAGTCGCTGGGGCGTGCGTCGAGTTCTATTATTTTTTTGCCCAATTCGTTTTCCATTTTGAGGATGATGCGGGCATAGTAGGTGCCGTCCTCCATGTCGTTGACCACGATCCGGTCCAATTCGACCCCCAGACCGGAAAAGATATTGCCGATCAAGTCGTGGGTCAAAGGCCGGGGCTTTTTTACATCGTTAATGGTCATCGATATCGCGTTACCGATGGAAAGGTCCACATAGATGACAATGGTCTTATCCTCCGGGCCCAGAAAGATGGCGCAACCGTTGGAGTTGGGCATGACTCCTTTAATCGTAGCCTCCGTGACATCATTCTGCATGACTCAAATATAGTTTTTTCTGCGGTTTGGGCAAGCCGTAAATGTGCCCGAGTTGAAATTATCCGATAATTTTGTACAAAATCCGGCTATTTCACCCTACGTTTCTGCCTGCCGACGCTCCAGAGAGAGCGTGTTTTCCTCGGAGCTGGTAATTCCGCGGTTACGGGACTCATCCCAATTCGGGCGGCAAATCCGAACCACTTCTAACTTGATGATTGAAAGAAATCTAATAAAATACTCTTTTTAATGCGGAGCAAAAGGCATCATGCGTGACGGACTACCTAAGGTGAATCTTTATATAGTTGGGTTTATGGCTACCGGCAAGTCGGCCGTGGGTCGCATGCTTGCGCGCAAACTTGGTTTCCAGTTTATTGACAGCGATCGGGCCATAGAAGAGAAGGAGGGAATGCTCATAAAAGAAATTTTCGAGGAGCAGGGTGAAGAGTATTTTCGCAAGCTGGAACGCGATTTTGTAGAATCGGGGCATCCTCCCCAAAAGTGTATTGTGGCTTGTGGAGGCGGCTTGATTTTACAGCCGGGGGTACTGGATATTTTAAAAACCAGAGGTGTGCTCATCTGTCTTTCCGCATCGGTGGAAACGATCCTGAAACGAACTTCCGGCAATAAAAAGCGTCCATTGCTGAATACTGAAGACCGCGATGCGCAAGTCCGCCGACTTATTGCCGAACGCGGGCCCATCTATCGTGATGCAGGTAACGGAGTTTCGACGGAGAATCGTTCCATCTCCGAAGTGAGTAAACATGTCGACCGTGTTTACCACAAGGCGGCAGAGTCCTTTGTGCAGGAGTCAGGAGCCTGAGAATTCGACGTCAGTCAAAGCCTCATTCATTATCTGGATAAAATTTTCGGGCGCCCGCGTTGGTCTGCCCTGGGAATCTACAAAGGCGTGTTTCGTATAGCCGGTACATATAGTTCGATCGCCGCAAACTCCTTCGTAATCGATGCGCAAGCGAACCTTCCCAGGTTTTTCGATGATTGATGCCTTTAGGATGACAAGATCGTCAAATCGAGCGGGTTGCAGGAAGCGGGCATGCGCTTCGAGGACTGGCAAGCGATATCCGGCCAGTTCTATTTCCCGGTATGGAAGGCCAATTTCATTGAGCAAGTGAATGCGCGCGACCTCGAACCAGATGAAGTAGTTGCTATGATAGGCGACACCCATCATATCAGTTTCGGCATAACGCACACGGATCTGAGTGGAAAATGAAATCATCGCTCCCTGACAACCTACAGGCTTCCCGGCCGGTTCCAAGGTTTAAGTCTCCATGGGTAATTATTAAACAGGCCCTAAGCGTGCATTTTTATATTTCCATCTCAGACCAGAATACGTATATGCTGATCGCATATTTTAAAATATGAACAATTCTAAATCAAAAAACGTAGCTCTCCTGAATTGGATAGATGAAATTACCGACCTGTGCAGGCCCGAGTCAGTACACTGGTGCGATGGCACGCAGGAGGAAAACGACGCTCTCTGCGATTTGATGGTCCGCAACGGCAGTTGCATACGGCTCAATCCGGAACTCAGGCCCAACAGCTACCTATTCAGGTCCGACCCGAAGGACGTGGCTCGGGTGGAAAAGAGCACCTTTATATGCAGCGCCAATGAGGACGATGCCGGCCCCTCTAACAACTGGGAAGACCCAGCCGAGATGAAGATCAGGCTGCAAAAGCTTTTCAATGGCTGTATGCGCGGCAGGACCCTCTACGTCATCCCTTTCAGTATGGGGCCCATCGGATCGCCCATCTCGCAGATAGGAATCGAGTTAACCGACTCCCCATACGTGGTTGTCAATATGCGCATCATGACGCGCATCGGGGACAAGGTATTGGAGGCCTTGGGAGATGATGGTTTATTTGTGCGCTGCCTGCATTCCGTGGGCTATCCTCTGGCCGAAGGTAAAAATGACGTGCCTTGGCCGTGCGACCCGGAGAACACACACATCAGCCACTTCCCCGAAGAACGCCTCATCATGTCCTACGGCAGCGGCTACGGAGGTAACGCGCTGCTGGGGAAAAAATGTTTTGCCCTTCGCATCGCCTCGGTAATGGCTCGCGACGAGGGCTGGATAGCCGAACACATGCTCATTCTGGGCGTGGAATCTCCAGAGGGAGAAAAGACCTACTTGTGCGCCGCCTTTCCCAGCGCCTGCGGGAAGACTAATTTCGCCATGCTCATTCCGCCCAAAGAAATGGAAGGCTGGAAGATTTGGACGGTGGGTGACGACATCGCCTGGATTAAACCTACAGCCGATGGCAGCCTTCGCGCCATAAACCCCGAGGCCGGGTTCTTCGGCGTCGCCCCCGGCACTTCTTACGACACCAATCCCAACGCCATGGAATCGTGTCGGGCAGGGTCTATATTTACCAACGTAGCCTTAACCGACGAGGGAGACATATGGTGGGAAGGCATGAGCAAGGAATCTCCAGCCCACCTTATCGATTGGCTGGGACAGGATTGGGCTCCGGGTTGCGGCCGCTTGGCGGCGCACCCCAACTCACGCTTCACAGCACCAGCAGTCCAATGCCCAACCATTGATCCGGATTGGGAAAACCCTGAGGGAGTAGAAATAAGAGCCTTCATTTTCGGGGGAAGGCGCACCCTGGATATTCCGCTGGTATTCCAGGGGTTCAACTGGACTCACGGCGTTTACATCGGCGCTACAATGGGCTCCGAGCAAACGGCCGCTGCGGAAGGGAAAGTAGGCGCGATGCGCCGCGATCCCTTCGCCATGCTGCCTTTCTGCGGATATCACATGGGTGATTATTTCAGCCATTGGCTGAAGTTGGGCAAAACCCTGTCAAATTTGCCTCATTTTTTCCACGTCAACTGGTTCCGCAAGGATAAGGACGGCAATTTCCTTTGGCCCGGTTTTGGACAAAACATGCGCGTGCTGCGCTGGATTGTAGAAAGGGTGCGCGGCCGGGCCAAGGCCATCGAAACTCCCATCGGCTGGATTCCCGACTACGAAGATATTGACTGGCGGGGCCTGGAATTCTCCAAAGATAACTGGGATGAGCTGATGAGCATCGAAAACGAGCGTTTCAAGCAACAAGTGTTGGAACATGAGGAACTCTTTAACCAGTTATCCACCCACTTACCCGTGGAAATGACCGAAACCCGAGAATTGCTGCTAAAGCGTTTGTAATGTCATCGGCATATCGAAAAACCTGCATATCGCTTCCTTCCAATACAACAGCAAGTTGTTTGATCCGTGAAAAAACGGCCACTTCTTTTGCAGGACTGAATAATTTTCCTTAATCAGAGGCAGGTAAATTCCGTAAGGAATAAACGGAGTCGTTCAATCGCTTGCTAAATTACATATCAAATAATTCCGATATGTTGATATTTGGCTTGCCTTACGGAAGATTTGTCGGGTATCTATAATTACATATGGCGAAAAAATTCATTTTCTCTTCCGAATCGGTGGGGGAGGGGCATCCTGACAAGGTAGCCGACTTCATTGCCGACAGCATTCTGGACGCCTGCCTGGAACAGGACAGACAGAGCCGCGTCGCCTGCGAGGTTCTGGTCAAGAGCAACGTCGTGATCCTGGCGGGTGAAATAACAACCCGCGCAAAACTTGATTACGATCAACTGACGCGTAAAGCCATCAGAGATATCGGTTACACCAACGAGGATGATATTTTTCATGCAGACAAGGTTTTCATCACCAACCTGCTCACAAAGCAGTCTCCGGACATTGCCCGCGGGGTTGCCGCCAAGCGTGCACGAGGTAAAAAATCCAGCGAGCAGGGAGCAGGTGATCAAGGTATTATGACCGGTTATGCCTGCCTTGACACACCTGAAATGATGCCGGCCCCCATCATGTTTGCCCACCGCATTACCCGCAAGCTGGCACGCCTGCGGCGTACCGACGAAGGCAGATGGCTGCGACCTGACTGCAAATCACAGGTAGCGGTCGAATATAATGACGACAAGGCGGTGGCTATCCAGAATGTCGTGGTTTCGACTCAGCATACAGCCGACTGGAATGCCGCAAAAATAAAGGATTTCATTGTCCAAAATGTCATCAAAAAAGTACTGCCCAAAAGACTTCTAAATAATCGGACTAAATATTACGTAAATCCGACGGGAAAATTTGTCATTGGCGGCCCCCAGGCAGATGCCGGGCTGACGGGCCGAAAGATAATTGTGGATACCTATGGAGGCTGGGCAGGACATGGCGGCGGAGCATTTTCTGGCAAAGACCCCTCAAAGGTTGACCGCTCTGCAACCTATATGTGTCGCTGGGCTGCAAAAAACCTCGTTGCCGCCGGTCTCGCGACCAGGGCCGAGCTCAAAGTCGCCTACGTCATCGGGCATCCGGAACCAACCAGTATGTATCTCATTAAGGAGGGGGGCGGCCAATATTCAGAAGTCAAATTGATCGCCGCCATTAAAAAAGTTTTCAACTTCAAGCCCGCGGAAATCATCAAACAGCTGGACCTGCTACAGCCAATTTATAAAAGCACTACAAATTACGGACACTTTACCAAAAAAGAATTGCCCTGGGAGCAAACCAACAAAGTTCAGGCGTTGTTAAAAGCCCTCCGATAACCACAAATAAATCTGCCATATGCCTTCCACCACCGATACAGTACAGGACTACAAGGTCGCAGACATCAAATTAGCCGATTGGGGCCGCAAGGAAATCGAGGTTGCCGAAAAGGAGATGCCGGGCCTCCTCTCTCTTAGGGAGAAATTTGAATCCAAAAAACCGCTGGCCGGTGTCCGCATAAGCGGTTCCTTGCACATGACGGTACAAACCGCCGTGCTTATGGAAACACTGAAAGCTCTTGGCGCCGACCTTCGATGGGCCAGTTGCAATATTTTCTCAACTCAGGACCAGGCCGCATCCGCCATGGCCGCCGCCAACATCCCCGTGTTCGCGTGGAAGGGCGAGACCTTGGAAGAATTCTGGTGGTGTACCTTCCAGGCGCTCACGTGGCCCGACGGCAAGGGACCGAACCTCATTGTCGATGACGGCGGCGACACCACCTTGCTTATCCATAAAGGTTTCGAACTCGAAAATGGCTCAAACTGGGTCGACAGCACCTCAGAAACCGCTGAGGAGAAGGTAATCAAGGACCTGCTCAAAAAGACGCACAAAGATAATCCGCAACACTGGCATAACGTCGTCGATGATTGGTATGGCGTCTCCGAGGAGACGACTACCGGCGTCCACCGGCTTTACCAGCGCTCGGAGGAAGGCTCCCTGCTCGTGCCAGCCTTGAATGTCAATGATTCGGTGACAAAGTCCAAATTCGACAACCTTTATGGCTGCCGCGAGTCATTGATCGACGGCATCAAGCGTGCCACAGATGTCATGATTGCCGGTAAAGTGGCAGTCGTATGCGGTTATGGAGACGTCGGCAAGGGGTGCGCGCAGGCGCTGCGGGAAATGGGAGCCCAGGTTGTGGTGACAGAGATAGACCCAATCTGCGCACTGCAAGCCGCCATGGAAGGCTACAAGGTGACCACGATCGAAGATACTCTCGGCTGGGGAGACATCTACGTTAGTGCCACCGGCAACTGCGACATAATCAAAATCGGGCACATGGAAAAAATGAAGGACCAGGCAATAGTCTGCAACATCGGCCACTTCGACAACGAGATTGAGGTCACGCAGCTAGATCAATACACCGGTATCAAGAAGGATAACATAAAGCCGCAGGTTGATCGTTACACCTTCCCGGACGATCACCAGATATTTATTCTGGCCGAAGGACGGCTCGTAAATCTGGGCTGCGCCACGGGTCATCCCTCCTTCGTAATGTCCAACTCTTTCTCCAACCAGGTTCTGGCCCAATTGGATTTATTGGAAAACAAAGACAATTATAAGCCCGGAGTTTACCTGTTGCCCAAACAACTCGACGAAGAAGTGGCCCGGCTGCATTTAGAAAAAATCGGAGTCAAGTTAACCAAATTGACCCAAAAACAAGCCGACTACATTGGAGTTCCCCTCGAAGGCCCATACAAGCCCGAGTATTACCGCTATTGATCCGTCCGGCATTCTCAATTCGAATCCGCGACATCCCTCGACTGCGGGACCGCCGTTGGGTTTTTTAATAGGACGAGAACGCTGCAACACTGCCCACAAGAAAGTCTTGGCAAAAGAGAGGAACACCTATAACTTATACGCATAACGTATGAGCGTTGTAATCCTGACTGCCATAACACTTGTCGCATTTGCTACCAACTCCTTGCTCTGCCGCATGGCACTCGGTGGGCATCTCATCGACCCGGTGTCGTTCACTACTATTCGACTCCTTAGCGGCGCACTGGCGCTTATCCCGATCTCCCGGCTGTTTGGAGAATCAATGACAGAGCGAGAGACGAAAGGCTCATGGGGTTCAGGATTCGTGTTGTTCGCTTACGCGGCTGCATTTTCCCTGGCGTATGTTTCACTCAATACAGGAATGGGCGCGCTCATCCTTTTCGGATCAGTGCAAATCACGATGATAGTGGCTGCGCTGAAATCAGGTGAGAATCTTGCACCTGCGCAGTGGCTCGGCTCGGCTACCGCCATTGGCGGTCTCATCTATCTCGTGCTGCCGGGTATTTCAGCTCCCAACCCGCTTGGCGCACTGCTGATGTGTGTCTCAGGGATAGCCTGGGGTATATATTCAATCCGCGGCAAGAGCGCTTCAGCGCCAATCGCTATGACTGCCGGGAATTTCGCACGGTCGGCGCCAATGGCGATCATTGCAAGCGCGATAGCATTTTCCGCGGTTCACCTGGAGCAGTCCGGCATTCTGCTCGCGCTGATATCCGGAGTCATTACATCCGGGATGGGATATGTCATTTGGTATAAGGCGCTCCGCGGCCTGACAACTACCCAGGCATCAGTCGTACAACTCCTGGTGCCGGTTCTTGCCGCCTTTGGCGGAGCCGCTTTCCTTTCGGAGCAAGTGTCAGCAAGGCTGATCGCCGCGAGCGCCCTGATACTTGGAGGAGTGGCTCTGACTGTCATAAATCACAAACCAAAACCATACGAAAAACACTTGAAACCGTAGCCGGTAAGATTACGATACCCAATCGGTCGACGTCTTTTACAGCAATATTTGAAACCACATAACTACCAAATCTATGAACAATTAATCAAAAAAAAGGGGGTAAACGTTATGAATGATAAATGGATGATTCGTGGTTCTGAATTCGTAAACTGCAACTGCGCTTATGGATGTCCATGCCAGTTCAATTCGCCATCGACAAATGGGTTATGCGAGGCCGTCGCCAGTATCTTAATCGAAGAAGGGCGCTTCAATGACACACCGTTGGACGGCCTCAAATTCTGTCTGTTCATTAAATGGCCCGGCGAAATTGCGGACGGCAACGGCCAGTCGCAACTCATCATTGAAGAAAAAGCCGACGAAAGTCAGCGGGATGCCATCAATAAGATTGCGCATGGAGAATCGACGGCCCCGGGCTCCACACATTTCTACGTCTTCAACAGCACCATGTCCAAAGTGCTTGATACACTCTACGCGCCGATCGAAATGAGCATCGATGTAGGAGCCCGAAAAGCCCTCACCAGTATTGAAGGACTCGTCGATTCTAAAGGCTCTCCGTTGATAAGCCCTTTTAGCGGCGAGGAAGATAGAAAAGGCATACATTTGCCTGACGGCTTCGAATATATTTACGCCGAAATGGGAAACGGAAACTCTAAAATCACGGCTGGACTCGAACTGAGCATGAGCGATTCTTACGGCCAGTTCTGCGTCCTGCACATGAACCAGGACGGCGTTATCAAGGGTCAAGAGATACCGGTCTAAACCGATGAAGGGCCTCCGAGACCTCCCGCGCCGGGATTTTCTCGCGATCAGCTTCTCGCTCGGGGGCGTGACACTTTTGTGTTGGAGCTACCTGGTTATGATGGCTCGCAGTATGCGGTCGCCGGAATACCTCGAGATTGCCACGCTCCAGATTCAGCAATGGAGCATAGGTTATTTCTGGATGATGCTCTCGATGTGGGCGGTCATGATGGTGGGCATGATGCTACCGTCCGTCTCTCCGATGGTGCTGATATACGCCGCCGTCGCGCGAAAATCGGAGGAACAAAGTATGCCCGTAGCCTCGACCTGGGCATTCACCCTCGGTTATGTCGTCATCTGGGTCGTTTTCAGTCTCCTTGCAACGATCGCCCAATGGGGCCTGGACCAGGCCGCGCTTTTGTCCCCGATGATGGTAGCAAATAGCCCCTGGGTGGGAGCCGGCATCTTAGTTGCCGCGGGAATATATCAAATGCTCCCGATTAAAGAAGCATGCCTCAAGCACTGCCGCTCACCAATACATTTTATCTCGACGCATTGGCAACCCGGAAAGATCGGCGCCCTCAAGATGGGCTTATCGCACGGTGTCTTCTGCGTTGGATGTTGCTGGGTCCTGATGCTCCTGCTATTCGTAGGCGGCGTGATGAACCTAGTGTGGATCGCGGCAATCACTATCTTTGTCCTCCTGGAAAAAGTGCTGCCCCTCGGCAATACCGGCGCCCGGTGGATAGGCATGGTCATGATCACCGGCGGCGCGGTGATTTTGTTTTATTAATGATAAATTACAGGGTTTATCGCATAGGAAATCAAAACCTGCGAAGAAATCTTGGAGTACATCTGATCACTATTACCTTGAGCATTTATCCAGAATGTTCCGCGAATACACTTGGCGCTGTCTTTTCGTTCTCGCCAATCCCGCCAATGGGATATTAAAAGGATGCGTTAACGCTACCTTCAAAAAAGTTAGGCCTCCACTATGAAACGCGTCCACCTCGAAGAAAGTTGGCCGGACTCATGGAAGTATTCTTATCCCTATGACCTTGAGGAGGTATATGATGCGATCACCAACCGTGGGTATGCTTACGCCTACGACCAACGTCGTCGGCAAACTCTTCGACTCCTGACAGATGTCCTTGCTCCGGGTGCGCGGATACTCGACGTCGCTGCAGCGCAAGGCAATTTCTCTCTCACTCTCGCCGAAATGGGCTACAAAGTTACATGGAACGATCTCCGTGAAGACTTAGCTGATTACGTCCGGCTCAAGCACGAGCAAGGCGAGATTGACTTCGCTCCGGGGGATGTGTTTGAGCTCAATTTTCCGTCGCTTTTCGACGCTGTACTGATCACCGAAATCATTGAACATGTAGCTCATCCAGATGAATTCCTTGCCAAGATCGCTCAGTTCGTCAAGTCGGGAGGATACATCATTATGACTACTCCGAACGGAGCGTATTTTAGGAACACGCTTCCAAGATTTTCGGAGTGCGCAGACCCCAGCGTTTACGAGACAGTTCAGTTCAAGCCGAACTCTGATGGTCACATTTTTCTTTTACATCCAGACGAGGTTCAGGCGTTGGCTGCTCATGCCGGCTTGCAGATTGAGGAGATCGCGCTGTTTACGAATCCGTTGACTAACGGTCACATGAAGATGAGTCTGTTCCTTAAGGTGCTTCCACGAAGCATTGTGGACGCTATCGAGGTAACAACACAGCGCCTTCCTTTACCACTACGTCGGAATATGTTGATCCAAATGGGGGCTAGATTTCGAAAACCCAAATCCTGACCACACGCTGTACAGGCCAACTATACCGCTACCCGGCCATCCGGAAGGAATTGATTTCAAATTCAATTACGAAATACACTTGAAACTGTAGCCTATAAGCTTACGCTACCAAATCGGCGGATGCGCCAACGGAGCCTGCGAGAAACTTGGGCGGTCAACAATAAGATAATTCGTTTTTAAATGGGGTAGAAATACAATGGAAAAAACTATTAAATTAAGTGGCTGGCAAGCTGTGGTTGCGATTGTAATTATTGCGATTATCGGCGGATGTTATTACATTTATATGACCGAAACACTCAATACCGACGGGGTAGAGGTTCTTCAAATGCATTTGAAAAATGAATATTTGCGAAATGTAACCTCCGAGATCTCGGATGCCATGAAAAATCCTGAAGGGAAGGAAGCTGAATTAAGTAAACTTACTTCAAAACTCGACAAATTTAATATTGAAATTGTGTCTGTGAAAGCACGCAGGGGCAAAGCACCAGGAAGGGACAATATATATATTGTTCGTGCCGAAATCCGTATTGATGGAAATACTCCTTCCGAAAGCATGGATATACGGTACTTTAAAATGGAATATTCCATGATGAGTGGCTGGCGAGTTTACGGTGATTCTTTTGCATGGGCTTATTACACTTCATTTAAATTTATCTAAATGGGCAAAGCAAACCGTCCCAGCGGAAAACTTACATCTAGCGCCACTGAGCATGGCCGTTAGGTGCTCTCAAAGTATTCACATAAATCTGCCATTGAGCGGCTCTCCGGAGCGGATTCGTTTCTAAACCAAATGGTTACTACACTTGGAACTATCGCCTATAAGATTACGTTAGTTGATCAGCAGTTACATCAATGCCGCCTACAGGAAAGTTCGATATAATCAATGAGAAGAGTTATGAACGTAGTTTCTATAAGTCGCAGATCGTTCTTGAAGATCCGTGGAGCCGTTTTTGCAGGTATTCTGTGTCTTGCTCCTATCGTCAACGCAGTGGAGTCAGCAAACAAACCCAACATAGTTTTCATTCTTACGGATGACTTGGGACAGCATCAGTTGGGTAGCTATGGCAGTACTTTTTACGAGACGCCTAATATCGACCGACTGGCAAAAAAGGGGATGCGATTCACCAATGCCTATGCAGCATGTTCTGTCTGTTCTCCTACACGAGCGAGTATAATGACGGGCAAATATCCGGCTCGCCTGCACCTCACTGATTATATTCCAGGACAGGCTCCTCTCAACCGAAAGCTTCTTACACCGAAGTGGATGAAACATCTTCCCTTGGAAGAGGTGACTATAGCGGAGTCCTTGAAAAAAGCCGGATATGCAACCGGTCATTTCGGAAAATGGCACCTGAATGTTGACAAGAAATACAAAGCAGGCAGGCCCGGTGACCCTGGCTCACAGGGTTTTGATGATGTACTGACAACGCATAAACCGGGTGCAGGCCCGGAGAGTAAATATAACGAAGACTGGCATCATGTTCGGGAAATCACCGAAAGAGCCGTTGCCTTTATCGAAAAGAATAAAAACACCCCCTTCTTCTGCTATGTCACACACAATAGCATTCATTCCCCTGAAATTGAAAAGGAGACTCTTGTCAGTAAATACACCGAGAAACCCGAGTCGGGGAATGAAAAAAGGAACAATCCAAAGCAGGCGGCTATGCTTGAGACTTTGGATAAGAGTGTCGGCACAATTTTGGACACGCTCAAGAAACTAAACCTGGAAAATAATACCATTGTAATCTTTTTTTCAGACAACGGACAAAAGGGGCCCAAAAACGGAAAATCGTTTCGAGGCAGTAAGGGTGATTATTACGAAGGCGGAATTCGTATGCCGCTAATCATTAAGTGGCCGGGCATCACAAAAGCCGGCAGCGTATGCGATGAGGTTGTAATCAGTAATGATTTCTTCCCGACATTTAATGACATTTACGGTGCATCTTCCACTGCCATGGATATTGACGGCGTAAGCCTTCTTCCACTCCTGAAAGATTCCAGCGCCAGCCTCAACCGTGAAGCAGTCTATTGGCATTTCCCGCATTATCACGGCCAGGGATTAGGGCCTCAAGGTGCAATCCGCATGGGCCGCTACAAGTTGATCGAATGGTTCGAGAAATCCGCTTATGGCGAATCAGACGCTTTTGAACTGTATGATTTAACCAATGATCCAGGCGAACAAAAGAACCTGGCTGACACCATTCCCGACGTGACCGCGAAATTGAAAAACAAACTTAAGTCATGGAGAGAACAGGTCGGGGCACAAATGATGACAAAAAATAATTGACCGAATGTTGAACACGCCGGAAGCAGGCGACGGCTTATCTCCACATTAGGCAGAGGCAACGCATCCATGCATCTGTGCAACGCTGCCTAGATAAGAGATAGGAGTTAGTCCCTTACCGTTCGTTTAAGCCAGGTGGGGTGGTCTGCCGTCGAGGGGTTTTGTGGATTTGCGGGTCTTTTTTGTCGGGGTGACGCCGAGGCGGGGGTCGGCGGTTTTGATGAGTTCGGCGAGCATTCCCATCTTTTTTTAAGACAGGATTAACAAGATTAACATGATTGTACTAAAATAAGAGATATTCTGGAAGGTGAACATAAACATATAAAATCCTGTTAATCATGTCTAATAATTGAATCTTTAAGACAGAAGATATGGGATGAAAATGGGAACTCAAAATGGTGTTATGGGGGTATTTTAGGGGGTGTGGCCTGGTTTATTCAGGTCTTTCATTATGTCCTGTTTTGTAGTATCTAATGGACTATGTTTGTAGATGAAGCAGTTGTGGCGATCAAGGCCGGTGACGGGGGCAATGGTTGCAGTAGTTTTCGTCGCTTAAAATATGAGCCGATGGGTGGTCCCAATGGCGGCAACGGCGGAAAGGGCGGCGACGTTGTTTTGTGTTGTGACGAAAATGTCGGCGACTTGAGGTCTTATTATTTCAAACCGAACTGGCGCGCGAAAAACGGCGAGCCCGGCAGGGGTAAGGAACAGCATGGGCGCGGGGGAGCCGATCTCGATCTTAAGGTGCCACCGGGCATCCAAGTAACAAGTGAGCTGACGGGTAACATGGTGGCCGAGCTGACAAAGCACGGCGATAGGGTGGTGTTGCTCAAGGGTGGTTCGGGCGGTTTGGGCAATTTGACTTTTAAGTCTTCCGTAAACCAGTCTCCGAGGAAATTCACTGTCGGCGAGGTGGGTGAGGAGGGTCGCTTCCAATTCGTGCTCAAAACGATTGCGGACGTGGGTCTGGTCGGTTATCCAAACGCGGGCAAATCGTCGCTGATTGATCTTGTTACGGAAGCGCATCCAAAGACGGCGGCTTATCCGTTCACGACATTGCATCCGGTTGTGGGGGTAATCGAATACCCGGATAAATACGAGCGGTTGTACATGGCCGACATCCCGGGATTGGTCGAGGGCGCCCATGAGAACAAGGGGCTCGGGCATCGTTTTCTGAGGCATATCGAGCGTTGCAGGATGCTTTTGATAGTTTTGGACATGGCGGGAGTGGACGGCCGGCATCCGTGGGACGATTACGAGAATCTGCTGGAAGAGCTGCGCCTCTACAAGCCGGCCTTGGCTCTAAAACCTTTCCTGGTGGCTGCCAACAAGATGGATGAGGATGAGGCGGCGGAAAACCTCCAGCGGTTCGGAAAAAAGTTTTCTGTTCCGGTGCTGCCGATTTCCTGTCTTACAGAAGAGGGAATCAAAGACCTGATAAAAGCCTTGCCGCAGAAAATGAGTGATGAAGGTACCGAGAGATATTGCCCGGCGGACACATTAACGTCAGGACCGAGTGGTTCATGATTCAAAGTAAATCTTTTAATAAAATGCATTGCGAGCGATTATTAAGGGAGCATACCCGCTCCTTTTTTTTACGATGAACCCTGACCGTTCACTTTTATTTCGCAGCAACCGTTCCATGGGGGCAGCTCTGGTCGGTAACGGCTTAATCTCGACCGAAGACCTGGATGCGGCAAACAGGAAACTAATGAACCTGGTTGAGGAAGGAAACCTCAAGAGGGCCTGCCTGATGAGTATTCTGCTCGACGAGATGGAGGTGCTCAAGGAAGCCGATGTTATCAATCATATAGTGGAGAATTTCAATCCCGGCCTGATCGACCTACAAAATTACGATTTGGATGGAAGCGTCGATCCAGGTCTCGACCTGGGTTCCTGCTGGTCGACCTGGACTCTGCCCTTCAATAAGAAGGAAAACTTTCACTTTATAACGACTGCTTATTACCTCAGCAGCCCGGTGCTGAAGTATTGGGAGGGGGTTCTGGAAGGAAACCTGGTCTGGTATATCTCTCCTCTGAAGTCGATCTATGAGGCTTTGGGCAAAATCGAGGCGCTCATCGAGGACGAAACTAAGTCCTGATCCTTGATTTCAAGGCCCAAGGAGACACTAACGGGTCTGTAGTGTAAACCGGGGCGGTTCTGCGACTGGAGTCAATTTTGGTCTGAAAAGTAAATTTCTGAGCTGGCCAACAGTCAGTTCTTTAATTCTCCATGCTTTCTGCCGATAATTTAACATTGGAAACCGACAAATGAAACCGGAATGCCCCATCATATACTCATATTGGACGACGACCAGACGTTTAATGACCTGTTGAGCGATGTCTTCAATCAGGGCGGCTACCAGGTAGAGTCGTTTCTTCAGCCAAAAGAAGCTCTTAAGACCTTTGGCGACAATGACTTCGATCTTGTGGTCACCGACCATGAGATGCCGGGGTTGTCCGGAGTAGAAATTGTTCGGAAAATAAGGGCCCTTGATAAAGACATGCCAATAATCATGGTTTCGGGAAAATTGGACGAAGCCTCAATCCGAGAGCTGATCAACGAGGGAGTGAACGGTATTTTTCTAAAACCTTTGAATGTCTTCTCGCTGCTGAAGAAGACAGGCGAGTTGATAGAAAAAAAGGCACAGGCGCCCCCGGTAATTCACGGGAAGAAGTAACTGTGGCTGGGCGGCCCGAGCTTGGGAAAAATCTGCCTTTTCAATTTCAATCATTCGCCTGTATATCGGGCAAGGCGGCCGATTTTGCCAGAAAACTTTATTCCCTGCGCAACTTCAACTACTCACTGATCCTTTATGGGGAAGATGGAAATAATTTTGAGGGCGTGTGCCTGGATTTGCGTAATTTCGCCCAAAATGATTCCGATGAGTTTATTTTTCTCGGCCGGGATAACTTCGGGGAACACAGAATACCGGATTGTCTTCGTGAGTCGGTAGAAAAAGGAACAAAACGAGTTACCTTCGTGGTGCTTGAACCCGAAATCCTGACTGAGAAGGAGTCCGCGCAACTAGTCGGCATTCTCAGAAAAATTAAACCTTTTGGGGACTTGCCCATGCCGGTCCGGCTGGTCTTTTGTTTCAAGGAAGACGTCGATGTCCTCTTCGACAAGGGACAGTTGGACGAAGCCCTATATCTCATTCTTGGGGCTTCCGAGGTACGTATTCCCGCCTTGGGAGAATGTCTGGAAGATGTACCGCTGCTGGCGCAGTTTCTACTTTACGAGCAAGCAGAGGCCAAAAAACTGGAGCTGACTCCTCAAATAGACGGCTCGGGAATTTCCTATCTGATGCATTACAATTGGCCGGGTAATTTCGCGGAATTGAAAAAAATCACGGAGGCGGTAATGCAACTGGCCAAAGGAACGGAAATAACTTCTGAGGACCTGAGATGCGCATTTGCCACCCGTGGGAGGAACCCATTGAGGCTGAATTTTAAAAATTTAGATCTATACTTGCGCGATGCCCGCGAGGATTACGCTGTGGCGGTATTGGGCCTCTGTGAGGGGGATACGGAGAAAGCTGTAGATATTCTCGAGATCGAAACGAATTTCTTGAAATCGATAGTTCCAGCTTAAGTAACAATCAGAAATTTTCGATGAATTCAAAATGTCAGGTAGAATACTAGTATTGGACGACGAAGAGTCCTTTGCCGAGATGTTGAGCGACCTGCTCAGCAAGCAACGCTTTCAGGTGGAGATAACGACCCAGCCGAAGGCGGCTCTCGAAATTTTGCGCCATAAGCATTTCGATCTGGTCGTGTCCGATTACAAAATGCCGGAAATGGACGGCGGCGACTTCCTCAAAAGCGCGCGCCAAATCTATCCCGATCTTCCAGTAATTTTGATTTCCGGGCGCATGAACATCGACGACTTGGTAAAGGTAGCCAATAACGGGGTAACGCTAGTATTGGAGAAACCTTTTAAAAGAGAGATTTTGTTTGAATATGTCCGGCGGTTTGTCACTCCGGTTCCTGAAGGCTCCGAGGTGCCGCGAACGGGAGTTTTATCGGAAACGACCGGGCATGACGGCCCCATTGAGCACCTCATTGAATCGTATCCGGATGATTTGAAATTCCTTCCCGGCGCCAGCCTTCGTTCGCGCGAGTTCCTGGAAAAACTCTTTAAGGCTGCCAAGCCGCGCAAGCACGTTTTTTTAGCGGTTCCACCGGGTTCCGAATTCGATCTAGTAGCGCGCGAGGTCTCTAATTGGATGGGATGTTGCCAGAAAATTGCCTACAACCTGACAATAAGCCAGGTAATATCCTCCACGGCCGGGGGGTTGGTGAAGCAGATCGCTGAAGACCCCGACGCCGGCTGCGTCGTTACGATTGACCCGGTGAATGTGGCACATCCTGACCTCGAGGCCTTACTGGAAAACTTCATGCGAGCTACACGGGAAATTGACCAGGAGGGAAGGGGACTTGTTTATTTATACCGCATAAGCGGCAACATCCATGACGGACCAAGTGGTCGTAACACGGAGGCGCCATTGCTTGAGCCTGTCATCTCAATGCCTCCGCTGAGAGAACGATTAGCCGACCTGGCAGTTTATGCTAAACGCCAACTTCCAGTTTTCGCGCAACTGGAGAACCGTCCTGGAAAAGCAGTCCTAAGCTCCGACGGAATCGCATTCCTGCTGCGCTACGATTGGCCTGGAAATTACAACGAGCTGGTAGATACCTTGCGCGGAGCAGTTGTTTTGGGACAAGGCGACATCACCACAGCCAAGGAGTTGCAAACCGTAATAGAGTGCAACCGGCAGGGACAATCCTGGCCGCAGAATAATTCCAGCCTTAGCGCTTTCATGAAAGAGAAGCAGCAAGCATATCTCGAAGAGGTGAGTCGGGTGACGGGCCCGGATCCGGTTTCCATCTTGGCCGGGGCCGGGGTAAGTCTCAACTTGCTCAACTCCGGCAAACAAATTGAGGAACTCGGATTGCTTTATCCGGAATTATTACAACCGAAGCGTCCGGCAAAAAGCTTGGTGCTTGAGCAATCGTAAGCCCGGCGGAAAATCATGGCGTTAGCACGAATCCAGACCACCATAGTCGGCAACCTAAAAGACTTTGGCAGCCTGTCAGACCATCAGGCCGGCAAAATTATTGAAGCAAAGGAGGAAATTTCGGGAGAGGTTATGGAAAAACTTCTCATGGAAGATTACGATGTCTCAGAGTTTCAGATTTTAGCGGCTAAAAGTTGTGCATTCGATCTCAATCCTTTCAACGCGAAATTTTTCAAGCCGAACGAATCCACCTTTGCTCAACTAGATAAGGATTTCTGCCTGGAAAATACGCTCCTCCCTCTTGGCACGGTCGGCGACTTCCTGGTGGTAGCCATGGCTGCCCCTTTCAATCTTAATATCAGCCGTAAAATAAACGAAATTACAAAACGCAAGGTCTCCATCGTCCTGGCCATTGAAAAGGACATCCTGGACGCCTTGACCGATAATGAAAACCCGGCGACTTCGGTGGATTTCGGAGACGTAGTCGACGCTCTAGACATGCAGTTCGGTATCGGAGAAAACGAAATCGACGAAGAGGACCTCGAGGAGGAATCGGCTCCCATCATCCAACTTGCTAACCGAATCATCGAAGACGCCTATATGTGCGGAGGAAGCGACATCCACATCGAGCCGTTTGAAAATGAGGCGCGCGTCAGGGTCCGAATCGATGGAATATGCAGAGTAAAGCTTACCTTGCCGCCCACAGTGATTGGGGCCTTATTGGCGAGGCTCAAAGTGATGGCCAACCTCGACATAGCCGAAAAACGCCTTCCGCAAGACGGACGAATCGTGTTCAAGCAGTTCAATAAGAAGGGGATCGATATCGACTTGCGAATTTCGACCGCCCCGCTCAATTACGGTGAAGGAACGGTGATGCGAATCATCGACAAGAAAAAGAGCACATTGCCGCTGCCGGCCCTGGGGTTTTCTACGGAAAACCTGGAACAATACCGCGAACTTATCCTGCAGCCCTACGGCATGGTCCTGCACTGCGGCCCCACCGGTTCGGGCAAGTCAATGACCCTTTATTCGGCCCTCAACGAAATCAACACTCCGGAGCGTTGCATACGCACAGCCGAGGACCCAATCGAATATACTCTGCCGGGACTCTGCCAAATGCAGATGAACCGCAAGATAGGCCTAACCTTCGCCTCAGCCCTGCGATCCTTTTTACGGCAAGACCCCGACATTATTCTAGTGGGTGAAATCCGGGACCGTGAAACTGCCGAAATCGCGATCGAAGCAGCTCTTACCGGCCACATGCTCTTCAGTACCCTGCACACCAACGACGCCCCAAGCACAATTACCAGACTTACAGAGATGCACATCGAACCCTTTATGATTTCGGCTTCACTGGTTTGCGTCTGCTCTCAGCGACTCATGCGCCGCGTTTGCAAAACCTGCAAGCGCGCCTACACCCCGAAAGGCCGAGAGGCTGAAATCCTTCAACGCGCCATCAAGTGGCAGGGACCCATTTACCAGGCCAATCGCGGCAACTGCCCGACATGCGGAGGACTCGGCTATAGTGGACGCGTCGGCATCCACGAATTAATGTCTAACAACGAAGAATTGATCAAAGGAATCAATGCCGGAATGGAAACAGCCAAACTCAAACGTATCTCCGTGCGCAATAATATGCGGACCCTTCACCAGGACAGTATGTTAAAAGTTCGTGATGGCCTGACTACCATAGAAGAGGCCATTACCACCATTCCGCCCGACCGTGAAGATATCGACGCCATTATAAAGGCCAAATCACTTGATATCGCCTTGGCCTGTTAGCAAAACACTCCGCCACCGATAAGTTTTTCTCCCTCGTAGAAGGCGCAAATTTGGCCTGGCGCCAGAGCGCGTTGCGGCTCATGGAAATGAACTGCTCCTCCACCGTTTGGTCCGGGATAATATGTGACATCGGTTGCGGCATCGCGGTAACGGGGCCGTGCCAGCAGGCGTGCGGGGTTGCGCAATATCCGATTGGTGAAACTAAGCCGGTGCAGGTTCATGGTGTCGGTATATAGTCCATGAGCTTGCTCGTTTTCGAAAGCGACAATGAGAAAATTTTTTGCACAGTTTTTTTCCACTACGACGTAGAATTTATGATCAGAATTGGAAGGAATGCCGATTCCCTTCCGTTGGCCCAGAGTATAGCGATGGAGGCCGCGATGCCGTCCAAGTACCCGGCCGTCCTGATCGACTATGTTTCCCGGCTTATCGGGAATAAATTTTTCCAGAAAATCACCGAGGCGAACTTGGCCAACAAAACAAATTCCCTGGCTGTCTTTTTTGTCGGCATTAGGCAGGCCGTGGCGGCGCGCCAGAGCCCGCACCTCAGGTTTTTGCAGGTGACCTACCGGAAATACCGCTTGTTGGATCTGCTCCTGTTTCAGCATTGCCAGGAAATAAGATTGGTCCTTGTTTTTGTCGGCGCCCTACAAAATTTCGCAAGTTCGATCTTCGTTTTCACTTTTTCGGCAATAGTGGCCGGTAGCCACGGAATTGAACCCGCGCCGACTCGCATAGTCCAAAAATACCCCAAACTTGATTTCGCGATTACACATCACGTCGGGATTTGGGGTCAGGCCGTTGCGATAGCCTTCTACCAGGGGACCGACAATGTTTTCACGATACTTTTTCATGAAGTTGACGACTTCAAAATCTATGCCGATGGTTTCGGCGGCTGCACGTGCGTCATGGATATCTTGCTGCCACGGGCATTGCCCAAGGATGTCTTCCTCGTTCATCCAGTTTTTCATGTAGGCGCCTGCCACGCTGAAACCCTGTTGCACGAGCAACAAGGCAGCTACCGAACTGTCGACTCCGCCCGACATGGCAACGAGTATTCTTTTCATATCCCAAATGATTCAGCGTGATAAATAAGGGCTGAAAAACTGTTACGAACCAAACTGTTGTAACCGCATCAGGCAAGTCTTAATAAGTTAAAGGCATTTGCAAAACTTTTAAGTTTCTTTGGATTGAGCGCTTAATGAACCGAGATGGAAAAAAGATCGACTCCGCTTGCTGGACCTCGCGGCAAACCGGCATGGTTGTACTCGCAGAGGATTGGATAGAGAGGAATCCACCTCCGCTTAAATGGGGTACGGGCGGAACCCCGCTGCAGGACCTGCAACCGGCTCCACTGATTACGTTTGGCGATGAAAGCGGCTATTATTTGGACCAAGGCAGGATTACTTTCGTAGTTCGCCCCGCCCGATATCCTGCCATTGACTGGAAAAATTCGTTATTATATGTGGCCGGCGATTTCAATGACTGGAACCCGGCATTCGGATACGATACTTGGAAGCTAGAGCCAACGGCCATAGATGGAGTGGACTATTTCCTGCTAAACATAGACCGGGAATTATGCCTGCTGGAAGACGCTGCACAGTTTAAATTCATAACCGGTGATGCTCGTTGGCTGCCGGTTCCGGCCGGTGCGCCCAATGCAAAGAAGGGCAAAGACGGTCACCGTAATTTCCAGATTAATATGCGACAGACTGGCCTGCATCTCTTTCAGTTCACGGCTCCCGAGCCTATGCCGCGAGACAGCCAAGCTTACCTCTGCTGGGCCGGCCTCGATCTTGAGGAGTCGGTCCCCATGGCCGCCGGACGCTTTTTTCTGGAATTCAAAACGGACCTGCCTCTAGGAGTCGAAGTGTTGAAAGACCGCACCGTTTTCAGACTCTTCGCCCCTCGTTCCAGTCGGGTGACGGTGGAATTTTTCTCGGAGCCAAACGGTGCACCGGGAGAAAGGCTTGAAATGTCTCTTGTCGATGAATTCACGTGGGAAGCGGAATATCCGGGCAATCTGCACGGCTGGTTTTACAACTATTACCTTGATAGCGGGGCAACGGACAATTTCAGCGACTTCGATTACTCATGCAAAATCCTAGATCCTTATGCATGGGCCACAGCGGGGCCGTCGGGGCCAGGCATAATCTGGGAGGGCGGCCGCTCGATATTTTCAAAGAGGCGTTATCAACCTCCTGCCCTGATGGACCTTGTAATTGTCGAAGCACATATACGCGATCTCACTGACGCCGCCCACATCACTATGAACTCGAAGGAGCGAATGGGATTTACCGGCCTGCGCAAGTGGGTAGAAGCCCAAGGGTCTTACCTGAGAGAACTCGGAGTTAACGCCATCGAATTGCAGCCCTTGAATGAATTCGATGCCAAACGGCCTGAGGATTACCATTGGGGCTACATGACGACGAATTACTTCGCGCCCGCAAGCAGCTACGCCTTGAACCCGACGCAAGGCTCCCAGATAGGTGAACTTCAGGAGTTGGTGGATGCTTTACACGGGCAGGGATTAGCAGTGATCCTCGACGTGGTTTACAACCACGTTGGCTTGCCCAACCACTTGGCCCTCATAGATAAGCAGTATTATTTTAAACTGGACCACGAGGGTAAACACATGAATTGGAGCGGTTGCGGCAACACCCTTCGCTGTTCCGCGCCGATGACCAAAAGGCTTATTATCGATAGCCTTTTACACTTCATCGAGGTTTATGATATCGACGGGTTCAGGTTCGACCTTGCGGAGTTGCTGGGAATGGATGTCCTGGTGGAAATCGAGACCGCCCTCAAGACCGCGAAGCCATCGGTCATCCTTATCGCCGAACCATGGAGTTTCCGGGACAACATCGCTCTTGCACTCAAGCGCACCGGGTTCGCTTCCTGGAATGACCTTTATCGCGATTTCATTTATAAATACCTGTTGGAGCGAGGCGACCAGAAAGGGATTAGGTATTTTCTTGGCGGCTCAACAGATCACCTTACTTCCCATCCGGCGCAATCTATCAATTACGTTGAATCCCATGACGACTACTGCTGGCTGGACCGCATTACTGAAAATACGGGACATAACGGATTGAATCCCACGGCCAACGACCGCCGACGCACTCACCTCATGGCGGCCATACTATTCAGCTCTCTGGGCGTTCCGATGATATCGGCGGGCCAGGACTTGTTACGATCTAAGCAGGGGGTACACAACACTTACCGCCGGAGCGATCTGAATGCGATCGACTACGGCCGAGCTGCCTTGTTTCCGGGCACCCGTGATTACTTTCGTGATTGGATCAAGTTCCGACTTTCGGAGCGGGGCAGGGTGTTCTGATTGGATTCAACGCCACCGGAAGGGTATTTGCGCTTTTTCGGAGATTCAAGCCAGCTGGCCGTGGCGGCGCTATTTAACGCTGAACGCACCCACGGTCCTAATCGGTTGCTTTTCGCAGTGAACCCTCATTTGGAGTCTGTAAAAATTCTACTGGATGAGATCAGCGCCGAATGCTGGACCCAGATCTCAAACCATGAACGCTTTGTGCTGAAGGGATTGGATGATGGGTGTTTCGAATTTACCGGCAACGCCCTTGTGCTGCCGGAGTTGAGTTGCGGCTTGTGGGTGGAAAATTAATTCATTAACGCTTGCCAAGGAAGAGTCGTTTTTAACATTGTTCGGGAGTAATGGGAACAATCACTATTAAACAAGAAATTTTTAACATATAAGAATTATGGCAGTAAAAATCGCTATTAACGGATTCGGTCGAATAGGCCGCTTGGTGTTCAGGGCCCTGGTCGAGCAGGACCTTCTGGGATCTAAATATGAAGTCGTCGCACTCAATGACCTGGTACCGGCGGACAACCTGGCCTACTTACTCAAATACGACTCGGTCCATGGGCGTTTCAACGGTAGAGTGACTACTGAAAAATCTGACCCTTCAGCCGCCGAAGAAGACATCATCATTGTCAACGGCCACAAGATTAAATGCCTTGCCATTACGAAGGGACCGGCCGCCATGCCTTGGGAGCAAATGAAGGTGGATATAGTCATTGAAAGCACTGGACTTTTCACCGAAGCGGAAAAGGCCAGAGGTCACCTTGATGCCGGGGCTAAAAAAGTGATCATAACGGCGCCCGCAAAAGGGGAGGTCAAAACAGTGGTCATGGGTGTGAACGAAGAAACTCTCACCGCCGATGACGACATCATATCCAACGCCTCCTGCACCACCAATTGTCTCGCACCTGTCACCAAGGTTATACTGGACAATTTCGGTATCGAGGAGGGGCTTATGACAACCATTCATAGTTACACCGCTACTCAAAAGACCAATGACGGTCCTTCACGCAAGGACTGGAAAGGTGGACGCGCCGCGGCTTTCAACATTATCCCCTCCAGCACTGGAGCCGCCAAAGCTGTTGGTCTGGTACTGCCCGAGGTCGAAGGCAAACTTACCGGGATGGCTCTCCGGGTCCCCACGCCTAACGTTTCGGTAGTAGACCTCACCGTGAAAACCGTACAGGAAACCTCATACGCGGAGATTTGCCAAAAGATAAAAGAAGCGGCTGAGGGCCCACTGAAAAGCATCCTCGTTTATACTGAGGATGATGTGGTATCGACGGATTTCATCCACGATCCAGCTTCTGCGATCTTTGACGCCGGTTCCGGCATCGAACTCAACAGCCGGTTTTTTAAACTTATAAGTTGGTATGACAATGAGTGGGGTTACAGCAACCGCTGTATTGATCTCCTGCAAAAAGTATCTGCCTTGCTCTGACCGGCTCCCAATAAAACCATTTGCGCTTTTATCCTAGAACCGGCTCGGCAAACCGGCTCTTTTAGGGCATCTCTTGGAGAATTTACCAATGGCGAAAATAAAATCCGTCAGAGACATTGAAACGGCCGGCAAACGGGTGTTGATGCGGGTGGACTTTAATGTGCCTCTGGATGATTCCGGGCATATTACCGATGACACGCGTATCACAGCCGCCTTGCCCACCATTAATTACCTGCTGGAGCAAGGAGCCAAAGTAGTCCTTGTCAGCCATCTTGGTCGTCCAAAAGGAGTGAAGACCCCGAAATTAAGCCTTAAATCGGCCGCAGCCTCACTTGCCGAAAAAGCGGGCCGGCCAGTGACTTTTCTCGAGGATTGCATTGGACCCGCAGTAGAAAATGCAGTCAAGTCAATGACAGCCGGCTCGATCATTTTGCTGGAAAACTTGCGCTTTCATTCCGGAGAGCAGGCAAATGATCCCGAGTTTAGCCAAGCGCTTTCCCGGCTGGGTGAGATTTATGTAAACGATGCCTTCGGCACCGCCCACCGGGAACACGCCTCGACAGAAGGTGTGACCGAATACCTGCCTGACCGGGCGGCCGGTCTGCTCCTCGAGAAAGAACTGGAATTTTTCGGAGGCAAACTTGCCAAACCGCAACGGCCCTTCGTGGTGATCTTGGGGGGCGCCAAGGTAAGCGATAAAATCGGCGTCATCGAGGCGCTTTTGGAAAAGGCTGATTCCATCCTCATAGGAGGAGCCATGGCCTACACTTTTATGCTCGCCAAGGGGACCGGGGTGGGCGACAGCCTGAGCGAGCCCGACAAAATCACTGTGGCCGAAGTGGTTTTGGACAAGGCTGCAGAAAGGGGACTTCGATTTTTGCTTCCTGAGGATCATTTAATAGTGGATCAGTTCGACCCGGGTACCGGCACGGTTGGAAAAGTGAAATCCGCCGATGGAGGCATTCCCGACGGCTGGAAAGGAGTGGACATTGGGGATCATACAATCGAGCTATACCGGGTGGAAATCGCCGGAGCAAAAACTATTTTCTGGAACGGGCCCATGGGGATATTTGAAATACCATCATGCGGCAATGGAACCTTTCAAATTGCCGAAGCGGTGGCTGCCAATTCCGGAGCTGTCTCCGTTATAGGTGGTGGTGATTCCGTAACCGCACTCAACCGTAGCGGTCTGGCCGACAAGGTGACTTTCATCAGCACCGGCGGGGGAGCCGGCCTCGAACTTCTGGAGGGACGTGTCTTGCCGGGGGTGGCCGCCCTGGAAACACATTGAGGCAACAAACTATCTGTCGAGAAATTGAATCTCGGGAGTAAATATGGTTTGCTCCTATAGAAGGTTATACCTTGGATAGCATATGTATATGCAGAACAGTCACCGTAAATACCTGATTGTAGGTAATTGGAAAATGAACACGACCTCGGTCGAGGCCGTCGACCTGGTTAAAGGCATTCATATAGCTGTGGGAGATCAGACCGACGTGACGGTGGTTGTTTGCCCTCCGTTTACCTCATTGCAAGAGGTGGCGAGTGTCATTGATAACTCGATTATTCAATTGGGCGCTCAAAATATGCATCACGATTCGTTCGGGGCTTTCACTGGTGAAATTTCTGTGCAAATGCTCCGAAACTACTTCTGCGATTATGTCATTCTCGGCCACAGTGAGAGGCGCAAACATTTCGGCGAGCGCGATGAGTTTATCAATAAAAAGGTTCATGCCGCCCTGGACGGCAACATGCACCCCATTTTATGTGTGGGTGAAACTCTGGATGAAAGGATTGAGGGCAGCACCCGCAAGGTAATCGAAAGGCAGGTTAAAAAAGGGCTAGCCGGATTGAAGACCCACAATGATCCTTCCCGGTTGATCATCGCCTACGAACCGGTCTGGGCTATAGGTACCGGCCGTACCGCTACACCTCAGATTGCGCAGGAAGTACACTTGCAAATTCGCGAATTAATTGCCGCGATATTGGGTAAATCAAGGGCCGATAAAATCCGTATCCTTTACGGAGGCTCCATGACTCCCGGCAATGCTCCGGATTTACTCGAACAGCCCGATATCGACGGTGGGCTTATCGGCGGCGCTTCCCTGAAGGCTCATGCTTTTACCCAAATCATCGAAATGGCTCGACAACAAGCGGCGATCTGACGCTGCCTTGTGAAAGCGATCCGGGTATCAGCGGACGATTATTAGGTCGGCCCGGCGGTCTTGCTGCATCTGCTCTGAGGTGCCCTGTGTGGTTGATTCCAGATCGCCCTGAGAGAGGGTTTCTATTCGGGAGGTCTCTATGCCCAGGCGCTCAAGATACTTTCTCACGTTGTTAGCCCGGCGGTCACCCAGCGCCAGGTTATATTCGGACGTGCCCCGCCAGTCGCAGTGACCTTCGACCAATAGGCGGTCTCCCGGGTGGCTGAGCAGATGGTTATAAGTCCGTATAAGTTCAGCTCGTTCGTCAGGCCTGACGTCTGACTGATCAAAGTTGAAAAATACCGATGGTAGAAGGTTTTCGATGTGGCTGCCGGCATTCGATTGATCAAAGGTGTCGTCGCGCAATTCAAGGTCCTCGGCTCCGACTCCGTAAATACTGGTAATATCCAGCCAGTCAGGTCTTTGAGCGCCAACTCCGCCCAGCAATGTTTGATCTGGCGTGGGGATGGATTTTTTCGCACAAGCCGAAAAAAGAAAAGGGCATGCGAGAAGAAGAGGGATGATTTTAATTATCTTCATCTAAACCTTTTCGTTTAATGGAGTAAGGATTAAAGAATGGCCGATGGCAAGAAATTTATATAATGCAAATTTACCCATTCGTTAAATAATAGGATATTTTATGCCTACTAGTCCAGTCTGCTTTCTGCTCGATAATGGATCGCTGAAACCCGATGCCACATTAAGTCTCAGGCGGATAGCCGCCAATTTGGGCGATTTGACGGGGCTGGAGGTGATGCCGATCTCGCTGCTCCATTCAAGTTCGATTGATCCTGGTCTTCTAGGGGGCCGGCATGCGGAAATTTTCGAGCCTGCTTTGAAGCGATTAGATGCCCTGGGCTCCCATGATATTCTGGTACTGCCTTTGTTTATCGGACCTAGTCTGGCAATTACTGATTACTTGCCCGAACGGATCAGGTCGATCAGGACCAAGTTTCCGGATCTGAAGGTGAGGGTGGCGCCCAGCCTTGCTTGTGGCGGGGTTGCAGGCGACCGCAATCTGGTGGAAATATTGAGCGACGGGGTTGTAAGGGTAATCCGGGATAAAGGCTTGCACAAGCCGGCTGTAGTCCTGGTTGACCACGGCACACCAATTCAAGCCGTAAACGCAGTGCGCCAAAGGCTACTGGAGCAGTTGGCGGCCTTTCTGAATGAGCGCACCGGTAATTTGACGGCAGCCTCGATGGAACGCCGGGAAGGAGCGCAATACGATTTCAACGAACCTTTACTGGAAAGATTGCTGGACAGGGAAGGATACTGTCGGGGTGACGTGGTTATCTCGATGCTGTTCCTGCTGCCCGGAACGCATGCAGGTCCCGGCGGTGATATCGAAACTATCTGCGCGTCGGCACGGAAGCGGCATACGGATTTGCGCACTCACATAGCTCCATTGATTGGTGAGGATAAACGTTTGCTCCATATCCTCGAAGAGCGTCTGCAAATGTGCCTGAGAGCCACACCCGTGGCCTGAAGGAATTCGAGACTAGAGTTGGTTGTTCCCGCCGGGCGGCTCTATGAGGCAGTGTTCGATGGCGTATCGGGTGAGACCGGCCACATTGTGCAAATCCAGCTTTTTCATCAGGTTTGCACGGTGATTTTCCGTCGTCTTGACGGTGATATTAAGTTTTTTGGATATTTCCCTGGTGGGGTAGCTTTCGGCAACCAACTGCAGTATTTCACGCTCACGAGCTGTCAAGGAATCAAAGCTAGGGTTTTGACTCGAGGGTTTAGCCATCACCTCGCGCAGTACTTTAGAAACTTTCGGGCTAAAGTAGGTGCCGCCCGCCGCGACTGTTTCAATTCCCTCTCTAACCTCGGATAGTGAGGCTGATTTCTCCACGTACCCATGGGCGCCGGCCTTGATCAATTCACTCACCAGCGCATGATTTACATATCCCGAAAACACCAACACTCGAGTATTCTTCAATAGCTTGGAAAATCTACGGAGAACTTCTGCGCCGTTGAGTCCGGGCAGCATAATATCGAGGATCACGAGATCGGGCTTATGTTCAATGCAGATTTTATAAGCTTCATGACCGTCTCCGGATTCCGCCACAACTTCGAAGCCGGGCTTCGTACGCACAACATGGGAGAGCATTTCCCGCACTGCAGTCTGGTCCTCAATAACTACCACTTTTTTCATGAAGGGAGCTCAATATCTAATGTTGAATGAAAAATCGTTCTTCTATTAAAGTATCGGTTAAACTCAAACAATATTAAATCTGGGATTGTCGGTGTATGCAATACCTGTTATTGAGTGAATCTTCCATTTTTTTCGTAAAAAAAGCGATGGAGTATTATCATGGGTGGACAGGGATTCGAACCCTGAACCAATGGCTTAAAAGGCCACTGCTCTACCGTTGAGCTATCCACCCGGCCACATCCCAACCAAATTTACCCGAGTTTTGTTGTCAACGGTTTTCGTGTTGCAGTGTCGAAACCGATTGGGTCTGTCCAGTAAAAACAGAATAATTGAACACTTGCGCTTGGATAACAGTCAAATACATCGATCACTGCCTTTGGTAGATTGGCCCGAAAGGACTTAGAAACGGCCAACTAATTTCCACTATTGCGGGAACAAAACCCGGCCCCCGGCTCTCTTACATAAAATATGACAGGCATGGCATCGAAAACACAGAATTTATTGATCGATAAGCTCCTGGTGGACCGCATTAAAAGAGGCGACGATGCGGCCTTCGAGGAAATTGTTGGCCGTTACTGGGACCGTATATTCTCACGGGTTATGCACATGCTCAAGAACCGAGAGGATGCCGAGGAAGTTACCCAGGACGCCTTTATTCGAGCCCACAGGGGCCTGCAGGATTTTCGAGGCGAATCGTCTTTTTCGACATGGCTTTTCCAGATCGCAACCAACCTCGCCCACAACAAGTATTGGTATTGGTGGCGGCGCAAACGCGATGCTTCGCTTTCTCTTGATCAAAGTGTGGGCAGTAACGGAGACGCCGTCCTGGAGGACTTTCTGCCGGCGGAGGGTGAGGATCCCTGGCAAATTACGGTAACAAATGAGATGGTGGACCGGGTGTACGAATGCATGCCTTGTCTGGGCGACAAGCATCGGGAAGTCCTCACCTTGCGAATTGTACATGATCTGTCCTATATTGAAATTTCCCAGCGATTGCAGATCAACGTTGGGACGGTAAAAAGCCGCATCGCTCGTGCACGGGAGAGCCTGAGGGAAAAACTCGGTAGTGATTTCCAATGAAGAGAACAAAGTTCGAATCACTGGTAAATCTTTACCTCGACAAGGAAATATCCTCGTCAGGGCTGCGCATCCTCAACGAGGAGTTGAAGACCGACCCGGAACGCAGGAATTTTTTAAAACAGTATTGCCGGCTATATAAAGCCTCGCGATTGGCGTTGCTACGGGATTTTCCCGGCTTGGCTCTCGAAATGGGCCCAAAACCGACTGCCACACCATCGATGGGAAAATGGCGCATATACACCTATGCAGTCTCCGGCTTAGCGGCTTGTTTCGCAGTAGCGGCGATCCTGTATTTTCCATCGCCTTCAAAAATGGATACTCCGTTACCCGCATATTTGCCTGCTGCTAAAACAGCCGTCGCCGTCACTCAAGATAAGCAGCCTGTCCGTGAAATCCAGCCGACCACCGGAAACCAACGATTCCAACAAGACAATTTCTCCCTGACAACCGACCTATTGTCCGGCCAGAACGATTGGGAACGCTTTTTCAACCATCCTCAGTTCGAGTTTGTTGATTATCCGAAGCACCCGAATCTGGAGGAAATTTGGCCGCAGAGAAGTCAGCTTTTCGAGCGCCAGAACTCATATAACACTTGGCCGGAATTGCGAAGCACTACATTCCCGGTCCGGGATTCGGGAGATTTGGATTTTCAGTTCGAGCAGGCAGGTCTGCGTTTCGGACGTTGATGGAGCGTACAGAAGTCGGATTACCCGAGCGCTGCCTTGATCAACTCTTCGGCGGTTGCCTCAGAGCCAATTTTACTCAAAACTGCACGAACCGATTTATCGGCATCGGAGGCTTTGTAGCCCAGCGTCATTAGAGCCGCGACTGCATCCTGCAAGTTCCTGTTAGCAGCCGGGGTGTCCGCCGTCCCATCGCCGACGGCTAAAGCGCCTGCCGGACTCGCAGGGGCCACTTTATCCTTGAGTTCGATAACAATACGCTCGGCGGTTTTTTTACCTATCCCGGGACACTTGGCCAGCAGCCCGGTATCAGATGCCGCGATGGCGTTTTTTAAAATCCTCACCGACATTTTGCTTAAAATACTCAGAGCAATCCTGGGGCCTATTCCCGATACTTTATCCACCAGCAGGACGAAAAACTCTCTGTCCTCGCGGTTGTGAAAACCATAGATGGTCTGCGAGTCGTCCCTATAGACGACCTTGGTGAAAAGCTTGGCCTTTTTGCCCAATTGGGGCAGTTTTTCCGTCGTGGTAACCGGAATGAGAATCTCGTAGCCCAATCCATTGATTTCCAATACGGCCATCAGAGGGCCAACCTCGGTTAAGACGCCTTCGATGGTGGCAATCACTTCTAAACTCCAAGGCCCAACACGTCGTCCATGTCGTAAAGCCCCGCTGGCTGGTCAATCACCCAATGTGCTGCTCGTAAGGCTCCGCGGGCGAAAATGCGCCGGTCTGTGGCCTTATGGGTGAGTTCAAGGCGTTCACCTTCACCGGCAAAGATCACCGTGTGCTCGCCCACTATATCCCCGCCGCGCAAGGAATGAACGCCGATTTCCTCGTTGGAACGTTCACCGGTAATTCCCTGACGACCGTGGCGCACTTGTGAAGGATTCGGCTTCCTGGCCTGCTTAATGATCTCGACCAGACGCTCGGCGGTTCCGCTGGGAGCATCCACTTTCAAGCGATGGTGCATCTCTACCACTTCGGGGTCGTAGTCTGCGCTCAGAATGGAGGCGGCTTTGGCGGTAAGGGAGTTGAGGAGATTGACGCCGACGGAAAAATTTCCAGCCCAGATAATGGGCAGTTTTTCGGCCAAGGCGGTTACTTTAGCCCGTTCATCCCCGGTATGACCTGTGGTGCCAATTACTACCGGTTTTCCGTACTGCACCGCCAGTTCCACAAGCTCCACGGTGCAATCGTGGGAACTAAAGTCGATCACCACCTGGCAATCATTCATGGCGGCGGCCAGATCGTCCCCCAAATCTACTTCGACGGCGATAACTTCGTGTTCGGAGCGTGCAGCGGCGGCGATGGTTCGTCCCATCCGTCCCTTGGCTCCGTTGAGTAAAATTTTTAAAGGCATGGCTTGAGATAGGCTTTTAAACTGGTTCCTAACCCAGAGAATCCAGGGTTTCGTCCAGGATTTTGCGGTTGCTGTCACTCATCGGGCACAATGGCAGGCGCACCTCGGCCGAACCAATTATACCGGCCCGCTGTAGTGCATATTTGATCGGGACAGGGTTGGGCTCTATGAAAAGGTTTTTGAACAGCGCATAATACTTGCGGTTTAGCGCCGCCGCAGCAGCGTAATCGTTGTCGAGTGCGAAGCGGACCATTGCAGACAGGTCCTTGACCACCAGATTAGAGGCCACGCTGATGACACCTTTCGCACCGGCGCTCATGAAGGGAAGGGTGAGATTATCGTCTCCGCTTAAAACCGTCAGCAGGTCTCCACCGGCCTGAAGCAACTGAGACACCCGGTCGGTTGAGCCACCGGATTCCTTAATGGTGCGTACATGGGTGTAATTCTCTGCGAGACGAACCACTGTTTCTATGCCGATTTCGATGACACAGCGCGAGGGGATGGAATAAAGAATGATCGGCTTGTCAGTTGCCTCGGCGATGGCCTGGAAATGCTGATAAAGGCCTTCCTGTGAGGGTTTGTTATAATAGGGCGCTACCTGGAGCATTCCGTCTGCTCCCGCTTCATGGGCTTGACGGGTCAGCTCGACCGCCTCCCTTGTGGAGTTGGAACCGGTGCCCGCAATCACAGGCACTCGGCCTGCTGCGACCTCGATAACCTTGCGGATCACTTCCAGGTGTTCTTTGTGGTCGAGGGTAGGGGACTCTCCCGTCGTACCGACAGCCACCAGACCGTCGATACCCTCGTTAATCTGATATTCGACCAGTTTTTGGAGATCGGCGAATGAGACGGCTCCCTTGTCCATTGGGGTGACCAGGGCTGTATATACGCCTGAAAAAGACTGTGTGCTCATAACAAAAATTCGGGAGAAAGTGCCGTGTGCGGTTCCAAAAATAATTTATTGCATATCCGGGCCAAACCCATCAAATTATTCAAGACTTTTCTAAAATAATTTTGTAAACTACATTAATCTAACATCAACCCCTAATTCCCATGTCCGAAGCCGTAGATATTTTCAACAACCTTCTGCAATTGGCCATAGATAATGGCGCCAGCGATATCCACGTAAAAACCGGTAATCCCGGTTACCTGCGCCTTCACGGCGGCCTGCAGCCTGTGGATATGGATCCATTTACCGCGGATATTGTACGCGCTTTTATAGAGGAATCCTGCCCCGAGCAATATATTAAGGACTGGCATGAAAATAGCCAGGTCGATTACTGCTACATAGATGACGACATTGGCCGCTTCCGTGTAAACGGCTTTCATCAACGCGGCACTCCGAGCATGGTCTTCAGGCACATAAAAGGCGAGCCGCCCAGTTTTGAGGACCTCGGGCACAATCCGGAGGAGCTAGTAGGCCTGGCAAAGCACCATGACGGCATTATCCTGATTTGCGGGGCAACCGGTTCGGGAAAAAGCTCCACAATGGCCGCCATGCTCCAGTGGATTAATGTAAACTTCGAAAAGCACGTAGTTACCCTGGAAGACCCAATCGAATTCACTTATGTCGATGCCAAATCACTCTTCAACCAACGCGAAATCGGTATTGACGCTCCAACTTTTCAAATGGGCATGAAAGCAGTCCTGCGCCAGGACCCCGATATAATACTCATCGGTGAAATGCGCGACGCGGATACATTCACCACTGCCCTGGCCGCCGCCGAAACAGGCCACCTTGTGTTTGGCACTCTACACTCGGCCAACGCCCAGCAGGCCGTGCAGCGTCTATTCGAATTCTTTCCGCCCGAACAACAAATCGGAATGCGCCGCCAAATAGCCGGTGCCCTGCGCGGTATCATTACCCAGAAACTTGTTGTAAAACTCGAGGGCGAAGGCAGAGTGCCCGTGATAGAAATCTTTGTCGTAGATGCTCTAGCACGCAGAGTAATCGAAGAAGGCTCATATGAAAAAATACCAAGCGTGATAGATGCGGGAAAGGATTCCGGTTCCAAGTCCTTTAACGCCGATTTGTTCCGCTTAATAAAGGCCGGCCTTATTACTAAACAGAGCGGACTTGCCGCCTCGCCCAACGCAAAAGCTCTGGAAATGAACTTAAAGGGCATCTTCCTAAGCACAGGCGGCCTGGTCGGTTGAGTTCCAGGACACGTCTCATCTTATATTTTCCGTATAAGATCACATCGATTGTGTTGCGCTAAAATCGATTGAGCGTAACAGGCGGTTGTTACAACTCAATTTGATGACAAATTCCCTGTTGATTTTTTGTCAGGAGCTTTCTTAATTCAATGCCCTTATGCCGGCAGCAATATTATTTTCAGGTCAAGGCGCCCAAGTGGTCGGAATGGGGCTCAGCCTCTATGAACATTCGCAACTGGCAAAGGATCTTTACGACCAGGCCGATGAAATTCTTGGCTGGAGCCTGAAAGAAATCTCTTTCTACGGTCCAAAGGAGAGTCTAACTGAGACTCATATATGTCAGCCCGCCCTCTACGTCGTCGGCTACGTCTTGCAGGCCTTGCTCCGGGAAAATGGCAAGCTGGATACGGTTCGTGCCACACTCGGCTTAAGCCTTGGCGAATTGACCGCCCTGGCAGCAGCCGGTTCATTGGATTTCGGATCGGGCCTGCGCGTGGTGGCCGAGCGGGGCCGCCTCATGCAATTGGCTTGCGAAGAGACAACAGGAGCGATGGCCTGCATCATCGACGGCGAGCACAGCCAAGTGACTGATTTATGCGACAACTTCGAAATCGAAATGTCCAACCTAAATTGTCCCGGCCAGATAGTTATTTCCGGAGACAAGTCCAAGGTTGAAGCGGCAGTAGCACAAGCCAGAAAGAACGGAATATTCCGTATGGTAGTCCCGCTGAACGTGGCCGGAGCCTACCACAGCAGGTTAATGGAACCGGCCAGACTGGAATTTGAGAAATTCCTTGCCGAGGTGGAGGTGAAAAAGCCAAACCTTTCGGTGTTTTCCAATGTTTCAGGACAATCCGTATCAGAACCCAATGAAATTAAGAAGTTACTGGTCGAGCAAATAGTTTCGATGGTGCGTTGGGAGGATTGCATGCGAAACACCTCAGCTCTGGGAATCTCAGATTTCTATGAATGCGGTCCAGGCGGAATACTAGCAGGGCTTGCAAAAAGAACCGATCGCTCGTGGAAAGTCACAAAGATTTGTGAATACGACGATCTGCCACAGTAAGGACTCCGGCTCAACCGTCAAATTGCGGCATCGTTATTCACTGATATTACAAATTTATACTTAAGCAGCTCCGCCCACGTATTATACATCGTGCCATGCCTCCCGTAAATCACATTCGAAACTTCTGCATAATTGCCCATATCGACCACGGTAAAACTACTTTATCGGACCGGTTGATGGAACGCACACACCGGGTAGAACCACGGGCGATGAGAGAGCTGATGCTCGACTCCATGGATTTGGAACGCGAACGCGGTATTACCATAAAGAGTCACCCCGTTATGCTCAATTACCGTGCTCCCGACGGCAAGGAATACACTTTGAACCTTATCGATACTCCCGGTCACGTAGATTTCTCCTATGAGGTATCACGAAGCCTGGCTGCTTGCGAGGGAGCGCTCCTTCTCGTAGATGCAGCACAGGGAGTTGAAGCTCAAACGGTAGCCAACGCCCACTTGGCCATCGACCAGGGCATGGAGGTCATTCCCGTTATCAACAAGATTGACCTGCCCAATGCCAACGTGGAGGCCGTATCGCACCAACTCGAGGAAATCCTGGCTATCCCGGCCGAAGACGCCATATTGGTCAGCGCCAAGACGGGTGACGGGGTCGATGATGTGCTTTCGGCTATTATAGAGCGAATCCCTCCGCCGCGCTGGAGTGATTACGATGCTACACGGGGTTTGATTTTCGATTCCGTTTACAACACCTATAAGGGTGTTATCTGTTATGTGCGAATTTTTTCCGGTTCTCTCAAAAACGGCTCAGCGGCAATCATGATGAGTAATGGCTCCAAGGTTGAGGTGAAGGAAGTCGGACGATTTACGCCGGAAATGCTTCCAGTCGAAGAGCTGGGAGCAGGCAGCGTGGGCTACCTGGTAACCAACATCAAGGATGTGGCCGAGATAAAATTCGGGGAAACCATTACCACGGCGTCCAACCCGGCAAAAAAGATGCTCCCCGGCTACCATGAGGTGCGCCCAATGGTCTTCGCGGGCATTTATCCGCTCGATAATTCGGATTTTGAAAAACTTAAAAACAGCATGGGCAAACTGCGTCTCAATGACGCCGCTTTCGTTTACCAGTCCGAGAGCTCCATAGCCCTCGGATTCGGTTTCCGTTGCGGATTCCTCGGACTTCTCCACATGGAAATTGTTATCGAGCGCATCCGCCGAGAATACGGACTGGACATAATTTCCACTTACCCCAGCGTAGTCTTCAAGGTCACAACGACCTCAGGCGACGAAATACATGTTGAGAATCCAACACTCCTGCCGGAACCCGTCAGCATTGATAAAATCCGCGAGCCCATGGTTCGCGCTTCACTGCACCTTCCGTCAGACAGTATTGGAGACATCCTCGCACTGATCATGGAAAAACGCGGAACTTGCGATCATACCGATACGCTGGACGAAAAACGTGTTATTCTACGCTGCACTTTGCCATACAACGAAATTTTAGTGGATTTCAACGACCGCCTTAAAAGTATTACCCACGGTTATGGCTCAATGGACTACGAACTGAGCGGGTATCAAGATGCAGATATGGTAAAACTCGAGTTGCTAGTGAATAATGAACCAGTCGATGCATTCAGTTCCATAGTGCATCGCTCCAGGGCAGATGCCAAGGGCCGCTCCCTGTGCAAGAAATTAAAGGAACTCCTGCCCCGGCAATTGTTCAAAGTAGCCATACAAGCTGCGATTGGCGGCAAAGTCATTGCCCGGGAAACTCTCAGCGCAATGCGCAAAGACGTTACCGCAAAGTGCTACGGCGGTGATATCACCCGCAAACGCAAACTCCTGGAAAAGCAAAAAGAAGGGAAAAAACGCATGAAGCATATCGGCAAAGTCGCTATTCCACAGGAAGCTTTTTTTAAAATCTTGAAAACAGTCTGATCCGGTCATCGATCGTCTCGCCTCGGCCTTAAATCCGGGTTCCACCAACCCAACTAAAGAAACCAATCATATGTTTTTCGGCAAAACAACTTCCCTGAAAAAGCGACGCTATGAAGCTGAAGAATTATTGAGGCTAGCCCACAAAGTTTACCATTACCGCCGTGACATTCTGACCGACCGCCAACTCGAAGAGCTTTTGAAGGATGTCGAAAATCTGGAGAATGCCGTGGCGGCCGGAGAGGGGGAGGGCGAAGAAATATCGCACGCCTCCGAAAACATCGAAAAAATCCTGCGCAACTCCGGCGGCGCTTTTTATCCTCGCAGGTTCTGGTCCGAAAACACCGAGGTTTTCCTAGTGGCGGCCATTCTAGCCATCGGTATTCGCACCTTCTTTTTGCAACCTTTCAAAATTCCAACCAACTCGATGTATCCCACCTATAACGGGATGACCTACAAAGTATACCATAGCGCCGCCGAACAACCCGGCTTGACGAAAAGGGCGGTTAGAAAGATTTTTCTTTGGGCGACACACTATGACCTCACCGCGCCAACTACTGGAAACCTTGTGACGCCCTTGCAGCCGGTGGCCCGCTTCAGCGCCTCGGGCAGGGTGGACGGTTATATTCTGCGTTTCAAAACGGTGCGGGGACGCAAATTCTTTTTCTTTCCTGCTTATTTCAAGGAATATACATTCCGGGTAAATGATACTCCGGTCAAAATTCGCGTACCACAGGATTTTAATTTTGAAAAAGTCTTCCTGGAAGCTCTTTACCCGGGCAAAAGTTCTTTACGCCAGGTTTACAACGAGTTCGGAGTTTACGATGATTACGGATCCCGTTTCGATTCTGCTAGCCCCGTCCTGGTTACCGAAAAGCGGTTTGAGAAATCGGATGCTATTTTGTCCTTCGAAATCCTGACAGGTGACGCGCTATTTGTTGACCGCTTCAGTTATCATTTCTTCCGGCCCAAAGTAGGGGATCCCTTCGTCTTTCGCACCGGCAAGATACCGGGCATCACCCGGCGAAACGGCGGCAAACCAGATGATAAATACTACATTAAACGCCTGGTTGGTCAAGAGGACGATACCCTGGAGGTGCGCCAGCCCGTGCTTTTCCGTAACACCAAACCGATCGAAGGCGCCAAGGCTTTCTTAATGAATGCGGATCGCATAGGAAAATACGAAGGATATACTTACATGGACCGTCTCAGAAAGGATTACAGAGAAACAATTCCCGAAGGACATTTTTTTGCCATGGGAGACAATTCCGATGAAAGTTCTGATAGTAGGCGGTGGGGCTTTGTGCCGGAGAAGGAGGTTGTAGGAAAAGCGATTATCATATATTTTCCATTTTCCCGGCGCTGGGGATTAGCAGAGTAAGTTATTATATCTCAACATTTTGCATATTTAAGTAAGAGCGGTAAACAGGAATATATTCGTGAACTGTCAGGGTTAAGAAATGCGCGACATCGCCGAAGAAATCGGCCGTTGGTTAGACAATCGAGAACGGTTCGCCCTGGCTACGGTAACCCGCACATGGGGTTCTTCGCCACGTCCGGTCGGCTCGGTTATGGCCGTGCGGGAAGACATGCAAATAGCCGGTTCCGTGAGTGGAGGATGCATTGAAAACGCCGTCATCGAGGAAGCTGTAAGAACGATCGAAACCGGCGCTCCGAAAATGTTGAGCTTCGGTGTTACGGACGAGACGGCCTTGTCCGTGGGGCTGACATGCGGAGGCACGATCCATGTTTATGTTGAGCCACATGCTGCTCTTTCTCAAATACCGGCCGAACGAGAGATTGGCAAAAATCTTTTAGAAGGACTGCGAAAAAACCAACCGATGGTTTTGATTTCCAGTTTGGAATCCTTGAGGCCGAAACATTTCCTGTTTTTTCCAGAGGACGGTTCATTCTTAGGCGAGTTGGACGGCCGCCTGGCTGATGAGGCGGTTGAGACAGCGTCGAGAGCCTTCAATAAGGGCTGTAGCGGAGAATCAGAGATGGCAGGCGAAGTGGTCTTCCTGCATGTCCTGCCGCGCCGTGACAAGCTTGTAATTATAGGGGCCACTCATATTTCGATACCCCTGATAATATATGCCCGGGAGCTTGGGTTCGAAACCATCATCGTCGATCCACGCAAAGTATTTGCCAACAGGGAAAGGTTTTCGGTTCAACCCGATATCATAATAAGAGCATGGCCCGAAAAGGCGTTCAAAGAATTTGATCTAAACAAAGACACCTACACAGTCCTGCTTACTCACGACCCCAAGATTGATGATCCGGCCCTCAAAGTGTTGTTGGAGAGTTCAGTGCCATACATTGGGGCGCTGGGCAGCCGCCGAACTCATGAAAAGCGGTTAGAACGCTTGCGAAAGGCCGGTTTTGATGAGTCGGCTCTGACTCGAATTCACGGTCCGGTGGGTTTGGATATAGGCGCGCAAACACCCTCTGAAATCGCTTTAAGTGTCGTCGCCCAAATTACAAAGATAAAAAACCACAGCAGAAAAATTAATGAAGGTTGAATACAATATCTCGGCCATACTTTTAGCTGCCGGGAGTTCGAATCGTTTTGATGGCGATAACAAGCTGCTCCTGCCATTTGCTGACGGAAACATTATCGGGACAACTGCTGCAATTTTGACCGCGCTGCCCATTCGCGAAATAATCGTCGTGACCGGCCATGATGCAGTTCAAGTTCAGGAAATCTTGAAAAAACGCCGCGTCAAATTTGTGCATAATGCCGATTTTGCACATGGCATGGCTAGTTCAATAAGCATAGGAGTCGCATCGGCCGATATGCAAACCGACGGCTTCCTGATTTGTCCCGCCGATATGCCATTCCTGAAAATAGAATTCCTGTTAAATCTTTGCCGGATTTTTACCTCCAGGCCCAAATCAGGAATCGCTTTTCCCGTTTTACACGGAGAGCAACGCAACCCCGTCATATTTTCCTCACGCTACCGCAACGATCTGTTGCGGAGTATTGGCGGTGACAAGGGCGCTCGTTCAATCATCCGTGCTAACCTAGAGGAAACATTAGAAGTGCAGGTAACCGATCCGCTGATACTCCAGGACATTGATACCCGGGAGGATTACCGCAAATATGTACAAAAAGGCTAAATTCTCAATATATGCGTGATATCGTGGATTAATAGCGTATATACAATAACTTCGCACAATATGTATTATGTCTAATTAAGGTTTTGCTGTATTTCTGCCGACTCATGCCCGAATATCCCCTATTCTCATGGCTGAATGGCCGTTCCGCCGGATTGTTATTGCATCCCACCTGTCTTCCGGGTGACCAGGGTATCGGGGTTTTAGGGCCGGATGCATACCGACTGATTGATTTTGCGCGGGACGCGGGCATGAAATACTGGCAGGTCTGTCCCCTTGGACCCACTGGATATGGAGATTCACCATATCAATGCTTCTCTGCCTTTGCCGGGAATCCGTATCTTATCGATCTCGATGCGCTGATTTCTTTAGACCTGCTCGAAAAAACAGAATTGGAACCCTTACAAGATTTGCCGAATCATAAGGTAGATTTCGGAGCGCTATTTTCACGTAAATGGCCAATACTGCGCTTGGCCTACAAACGATTCGGGGAAAAAGGAAAGACCGATCTGCCTGAATATGGGATTTTTGAAGATTTTCAGGCCAAAAATGTGGGATGGCTCAACTCCTACGCCTTTTTTATGGCTTTGAAAAACCATTTCGATGGCAAATCATGGCTGGACTGGCCGGACCCATATCGTTCCATGGCCGGCGCCCACAGCGCCCCCCTATCCGGTCAGCTAACCGAAGAAATTGAATTCCAAAAATTTACCCAATACCTCTTTTTCGGCCAATGGGGGCAACTCCGCAAATACGCGAGCGAGAACAAAATCGGCATCATCGGCGATATCCCAATATTCGTCGCGCTTGACAGCGCCGATGTTTGGGCAAATACCGAGATTTTTCAACTAAAGAATAACGGCCGCCCGGAGGCCGTGGCCGGTGTGCCGCCCGACTATTTTTCACCGATGGGACAGTTATGGGGGAATCCACTCTTCGACTGGGAGACATTGGCTGCGTGCGGCTACGGATGGTGGATGGATAGGCTGAGCGCCAATTCCAAGCTTTTCGACATAGTACGATTGGATCATTTCCGTGGCTTCGAGAGCTACTGGAGAGTGCCTGCCGGAGCGGAAGACGCTCGTTCCGGGGAGTGGATGAATGGTCCCGGCATCGATTTTTTCCTTGCCATTAAAAAGCGATTTCCCAAGGTCGAATTAATCGCCGAAGACCTTGGCCTGATAACGCCCGAAGTGCGCGAATTGCTGAGATGCACCGGTCTGCCCGGAATGGCTGTTTTGCAATTTGCCTTCAGCGGAGATCCCAAAAACCTCTACCTGCCCAACAATCTTGTTTGCAACAGTGTTCTTTATCCCGGAACGCACGACAACGATACCACCAGAGGCTGGTATGACTCCATGCCGCCGGAAATTCAGCACCAAGTGCGTCTCTACCTGAGCGTGGATGACAGCGATATATCCTGGGATTTCATATGCGCCGCCTACTCTTCCGTGAGCAATATGGCTATTGTTACCCTACAGGATATTTTGGGGCATGATTCCAGCTCGCGAATGAACTTGCCGGGGAAGGCTTCCGATAACTGGCAATGGCGTTTTTCACGCGATGATTTTGATAGGCTGTTCAAACTAGCCCCCACCCTGCGCGAGCTGTCTGAAACTAACAACCGCTGATCCATTAAGGCCAATGCCAAACCCTATTATGTAGTTAAACGTATAACGCAGTTATACGTACAATTATGATTGCCAAGGGATTGTGTTGTCTTTTGACGGTCCGGACTCATAAAAATCTCCTGACCAACGGCACGATTTCTTCGAGCGCATCCTCAAGAACGTAGTGTCCTGCGTCGGCAAACCGGTACACGTCAGCAGTCGGAAAGCGACGCTTCCATTCTTCTAGAAAATTGTCATCGAAACACCAGTCGCGACCCCCCCAGCATATTAGTATGGGCTTGTCTTGAAATACGCTCAAGCCGTGATCGATCCGGCGCAACAGCTCATAGGTTGGATGCCTTGGCCGCATGGGAACGTCCTGAACAAAACGCAAGATGGCGACCCGGTTATTCCAGGAATCGTAAGGCAACAGATAGCCCGCCTTGACCTCCGGGGCCATCTCCTTGCAAACAGTCATGGATATGCCTCCTTTTGAGAAACAGTTCAAACCTCGGACCAACAAAGCTCCGATTCCGGGCAGACGGCATAATCTCAGGCTAAGGGGCATGCGTTGTGACAAAAATGCCGCCGTGTTCAGCAAAACTATCTTGCCTATGCGCTCCGGCAGCAGTTGGCCAAGGCCCATACCGATCGCGCCACCCCAGTCATGGAGTATGAGATGGATTTTTTCCAATTCCAGGTGATCGAGCAGCCGGTTGACGTTGTCAATGTGGGTTTGCAAGCTGTATGGATAATTCTGTGGTTTGCTGGACAGTCCGCATCCCATGTGATCCGGCACGATGCATCGAAATCGGTCGCGTAACCCCAGCACGAGGTTCCTGTAATAGAAAGACCAGGTCGGATTGCCGTGCAACATTAGCACGACCTCCCCCACCCCCTCATCCAGGTAATGCAAGCGGTGGTTACCTATCTCAAGATAGTTATTGCGGAAGGGGTAAATTACCCGCAGAGATTCCGATAATGTATCCATTTTTCAACTACCACTGCATCGCAAGCATGATACAGCTAATTCCGCTGCCTATGCCCAACAAGGCTACTTTGTGACCGGATTGCACCTTCCCCGACTCAATGCCAAGGGCCATCGATATTGGCGCAGAAACCGAACCGACGTTGCCTAAAAACTGGTAAGTTGAAAAGTCACGGGACGGGTCGAGGTCCAGCGCTTCAAAGAGCCGCTTCTGGTGAACCCGTCCCACCTGATGTGTAATAACGCGATCGGGCGTAGAGTTTTCCCAGCCGGTTTCTTTCTTGAATTTTTTCCAACCACGCTTCGAAACTTCTATCCCGGCATTTAGAAGCTCTTCGGAAGAGGTCTGCATCTCCAGACCATCGCCGCCTTCAGCCGCATCTCCCTCGCACAAGTTGGTTTGTGCTGTATCTGTCTCCACGATGCCTCCAAGCAGGCGTGGAGCGTTATCGGGAGCCAGCGAAGTATGACACATCATTGCCGCCACTCCACCTGCCCCGATTGTGAGGTTGGCGAAATAAGGCTTGATGGCATTTCGGTCGAGGTTGTTTTTCAAAAGTGTGCTGATTGTGCGTTCGACCAGTGGACGGCCGTTCTCTCCGGCAACTATCAGCGCATTGCGGATGTGACCTCCTTGGATCATTCCGGCGGCAAGGGACATTGCGTTGAGAAAGCCAAGGCATGCGTTAGACAGGTCGAAAATTTGCGTCCCGGAACCGAGCCCCAGGCGTTGGTGGACGTATGCAGCGGTGGCGGGTTCGAGCCGGTCGCGGCAAACCGCGGCATGGATAAGCAGATCGATTTCCTGGGGCCCAAATCGAGATTTTTCCAGAACTTTTGCTCCGGCAATGGCGCCGGCTTCGGAGGGCAGAATTGGGCGGTCCCAGAAACGCCTTTCCCGGATGCCGGTCATTAACTCCAGTCTTCCGTAGGGAAGGTTCAACCTGTCATAGAGAGCTGCCAGTTTGCGCTCAATGTCCTCAGATGTCCAAACTTCCGGGGGCATATCATATGCGATGGATTCCAGGCATACGTTTTCAAACCGCATCTGATGGCTTCTCCATTTTTTGAGGTCGTGTAGCGATACGCACCACTTCCTTGTCGAAATAATTAAAGTCCATGCCCGCATTGACCACGATGCCCTGTCCGTTAATGCCGCTGGAGCGTTCGCTGAGGAGAAAGACTGCGGCATTGGCAACTTCCTGGACTTGCACGCCTCGTTTGCGGTAGGTCAGCATTTCGGCAAAGAGGTAGTTTTCCAGATAACCCGGGATACCCGCCGAAGCGCTGGTTTTCAAGGGGCCTGCATTGACCGTGTTAAAGCGCACCTCGGTGCCGGCGCTGAAGGATTTTGCCAGATTACGCACACAGGCTTCGAGCGCCGCCTTGATCGGCGACATGTAACCATAGCTTTCCGCGGTCACATGGACTGTGGATATGCCGATGGTAATTACAGATGCCTTAGGTTTCATATACGGTTTGAAAGCCTGTGATATCTCGACTAACGAAAAAGCTGACACGTTTGCGGCCTGGAGAAAATCCTCACGCACCGTTTCGTGGAAAGGTTTGAAGCCCTCGGAATAGTTTGCATAGGCAATGGAGTGCACCAGCCCGTCAAAGGGCCCGTGGACAGGACCGGTATCCGCGGCCACTTGATCAATTTGAGCCCGGTCCTCGACATCGCAAACGTATACGGATCGCCCCTCGAGAAGTTTCGACAACGAATCCCTGCGCTCCGTCGAGCGCACGCTGTAAACTACTTTGGCCCCCTCCTCTTCCAGGGTTCGGCCGATGGCCCAGGCCACGCTCTTGCGATTGGCCACCCCGAAAACAATGAAAGATTTATTTTTAAGATCGAGAAAGCTCATTTAACTTTAAGAATTGGATTTTCGTCACAGATTAATACCGATTAACCCTGATGGAATCAAGAATAGTTCCTGCTTCAATCTGCCTGATTGCAATGGCAGGACAAAACAGACCCTCAGTGACTATTATGCGCTAATTTGCCCGTTAGTGAAAACTGGCGTTTTTATAATTAAAATCCAATGTTACTCCTCGATAAGGGCGAGGGCGAAGTCGAGTGTGAGAATAGTTCGGTTGTCGCAGGTTATTTTGCCGCGCAGGAAGTGAAATTTACTTAAGGTTTCCTTGAAAATCACATTGATTTCGATGTGGTCTCCGGGACGCACCATGTTTTTGAACTTGGCCTGTTGAATACGTGACAACACGGGAGTCAGGCCTTCCAAGGATTTTCCTCCGGCCGTCATTTTCTTGACTAGATAGATAGCAGCAGTCTGAAAGACGGCTTCGCAGAGAAGCACTCCGGGCATGATGGGGTTGCCAGGGTAATGGCCCTGAAAATGCGGTTCGTCGGCCCTGATCTCCCGCGTGGCGGCGGCGCCTTGTTCCGTCACTTCGACGATTTTATCAATAAATAGAAACGGAGGTCGGTGCGGGATAATATTGTAAATTTCGTTCACGAGGCGGCCATATTTTCTTCACTGAGAAGCCTGTCGATCTTGTCCGTGATCATCACGCCGTAGTTTATAGCTCCAAGCCAGCCAGACATAATAATCCCGACCGATCCGGCGTGGAATAGGCCGCGCACCTGGTTGGGCAGGTCTCTGGAAATCTTTAGGCCCTCAAATTTAGTGCCGAAGGAAGTTCCGGCAAGGTGCCGGGTGTAATGGTGAATGGTTCTGGGTGTTGCGGCTTCGACGTGGTCTATTTTGCTGCGGATGTCGGGAATATGCTTTTCCAATGCGTCTAATGTTTCCTCGCAAAGGCGTTTCTTTTCGACCTCATATTCTTCGTCGCTCAATCGCGCCCAATCTTCCCATTTGCTATTAAGGGAACAAACGATGGAATAACGCGGCTCCTTTAGATGGGGCCGGGTGTCCGGATGATAAACGGAGAAGGTTCGGCTGGAAGTATGCATGTCAGTGAGTTCGCCCGTGGAAAAGTGTTCGGCCTGTGAGGTAAAGACCAAGTCCCCGATATCGGGGATGGACTCGCCGCGTTTGACGCCGATATAAACCTGGCAGGAACTGGTGTTCATGCGCACCTTTTTGGCTGCGGTTATGAATTTGCGGGTAAAGTTCTCGGCGCCGGCCAATTTGAATATAGTGCTTATGATGTTGGCGTTGGAGAGCAGGGCCCGGCATCCGATCCGTCGTCCGTTTACCTGGACGCCTGTCACCCGGGGATGGTTGTTTTTATTTCTCTCTGTGAAGACTTTTTCGACGAGAGCTTTTTTGCAAAGGACGACCCCGTTCTTTTTCATTTCGGCCACCATTTTCTTGATCAGGACATCGGTGCCTCCTTTGAAAGTGTAAACGCCTTTATTCATAAAATTGGAGAAGACAATGCCATAAGTTATGGCCGGATCATCCATGGAAGATCCGTTGGCGTAGGCGATGGGTTCCATTAGCAAACGGTGAATATCGTCACGGCCGGGGAAGAACTGCTCGAACATTTCGCCGGTGGTCTGAGTAATCTCATCGTAAAAATTCATGGTCTTGAGGTGATTGAAGAACCCCTCAACTTTTTCTCTGGCGATATCGAATGTATCGACGAAAAGATGCGTGAAATCCTTTCGATCGAAGGTGGTCAGGACATTGAACTGCGGGTTGACGAATCGAACTTTTTTGAGCTGTACGATTGAATCGGAGATTTCCTGGGTCCAATATTTACGGCAAGACTTGATCATGCCGATGGGGAATCCGTGCAGGGAAATATCAAATATATGACCGCCCTTGCGCTTGAACCAGGTGGCCAGACCCCCGTATTGATAATGGTGTTCGAGCAGCAAGACAGAGTGCCCGCACTTGGCCAGGCAATTAGCTCCTGTCAACCCGCCAAGACCGCTGCCGATGACGATCACATCGTAGTGGTCGGAGGCCTCTTTTAACCAGTCTTTCGCCATATCATAATATAATTTACGCAGGCCAAACCCTTTTACAAGCCCTGCTATTATATATGTCAATAAAGTCCATGATTTCAATCAAAAAATAATTCCACAGGCTCACCGTTGCCTGCGCCTATCTACGCAGGGCCTTAATAAACCTTTACCAGTGCAGTCCCGGGCTTTAGGCAAGGTAGTGCAGTCCCGAACCGCCGAAACATGACCAACCGTTTTCCTCCCCTCTGAACCTCTTCATACCAATATGAATAAGGAACAACTGCTGAGCGCTCATCCCGATGTGAGATTGCTTGAGCCTGAAAATCTGCCGGGGATAAGCGCTTATTTGCAGGAGCGGGCCTGGATCGGTTCGGACGAAAAATTGACCAGGATCGAGAAGGCCGGCGAGGGAAACATGAACCTCGCGTTGCGCGTATTTACAGGCCGACGCACATTCATCATTAAGCAATCCCGGCCATGGGTGGAAAAGTATCCTCACATAGCCGCACCGTGGGACCGCGTAATCCGCGAAGCTCGCTTTTACGAACTGATAAAGGACTTCCCGGAGGTGGCCGGCGCCATGCCTGCGCTCATCGGGATCGATCCCCTGTCTCGGGTCATGGCTTGCGAGGACCTCGGCGAGGCTGGCGATTTTACTGATATTTACGGAGACAAGAATCTGAGTGTCGGGGAGATCGATTCCCTGGCCGCATGGTTGAGTGCATTGCACAGGTTAAACTTCGAGCTAAACATACGCTCCGGCTTGACGAACCGGGACATGCGCCTGCTCAACCACGAACACATCTTTCACTTCCCCCTCGAGCGGGAAAACGGACTCGATCTCGACACCATCACATCAGGCTTGCGGGCCGCTGCCGACAAGTTGATAGATGACACCGCCTACGTGGCAAAGGCCCGCGATCTCGGTAAATTCTATCTTGCCGACGGCCCTACCCTGCTCCATGGCGATTACTTTCCGGGTAGTTGGCTGCGAACCGATTCCGGTCTGCGCATCATAGACCCGGAATTTTGTTTCTTTGGCGGGGCGGAGTTCGATGCCGGGGTCATCCTGGCGCATTTGCACCTGTCCAACCAGAGCATTCAAAGCATTGAGCGGTTCCAGCAGTCTTACCAGCCTCCGGACGCTTTCGCAATCGAACTGGCACTAGGCTTGGCCGGAGTGGAAATTATGCGGCGGATTATCGGGGTTGCGCAACTCCCGCTATCCTATGGATTAAAGAGGAAAACGCAATTACTGGAAACTTCGCGCCAATTGGTTGTCGATCCTGAGAAAACCTCATGGGCCCTGCCCCATGTACCCCGGGAGTGAGAAGAAACAGGACTGTTGCACAGATGGATCAAGAGGAAATTTCCAGCTCCGGTTTTAGTGTGGAGGCGACACACGAAATGGCAGCCCTCAGGTTTTTCACTTGGACCGGCTTCTCCAGGTAGCCATTCATCCCGGCGTCTATACATTTTTTGTGGACTTTCGGCAATACATCGGCAGTAAGCGCTATGATATGGACCTTTCCCGTCTTTTCGGACCCTTCTTCATTTTCCCGGATTTGTTTTGTGACGGTAAAACCGTCGAGTTCCGGCATGTGAATGTCCATCAGGATCAGGTCAAAGTCCTGTTTCTCGACCGCTTGCATAACTTCCCGACCGTTGGCGGCACACTCAGGCTTGTAACCCATTTTCTTGATCAGTCTTGTAATTAGAAATCGTGTGCCCTCATGGTCTTCTGCTACAAGGATGCGCATGGGCGCCGGTTGTGCGGGAGGCTCGGGTTCATCGATTGGAATGGACACTTTTGATATCTCGACTTCCCCCTCGACCATTACAGGCAAGGTGAAGGTAAATACGGAACCTTTCCCCGGTTCGCTCTCGACTTCTATTTCGCCGCCCAGCAGGTCACTTAACCGCTTGCAGATGGATAGACCGAGACCCGTCCCGCCGAATTCTCGAGTCAAAGAAGAATCCATCTGGGTAAACGGTTTAAACAAAAGGTGACGCTTATCCGGTGATATACCGATGCCGGTATCACCGATGCGAAATTCAAGGAGAAAACCTTCGCTTTCTCCCGGCACTGTCAATGTCTCGCTGCGGGCCGAATAAACTTTTCTTACTTTCAAGGTAACTTCGCCCTGTGAAGTGAATTTAATGGCGTTATTGAGAAGGTTGACAAGGATTTGCCGCACCCGGGCATCGTCCGAAAGCACCGTTTCCGGCAGGTCCGAAGCAGTAATCAATTCAAGTGACAACCCCTTTTCTTCGGCGCGGATAGCAAACATTGAAATAAGGGTTTTCAGGAATTTTAAGAGTTTAAACGGCTGGTTATATATCTCCAGCTTACCCGCTTCGATGCTCGAGAAATCGAGAATATCCTCCACCAGCCTTCGCAATGACAAACCGTTGGACAGGATGGTCTTTATGTAAGTCCGTTGTTCCTTTGTAAGCTCGGATTCCAAAAGAAGCTCCGGAAAACCGATTATACTGGTCAGCGGCGTGCGCAATTCATGGCTGACCATGGCGAGGAATTTGCTTTTCGCAATATTGGCCGCCTCAGCCTCTTTCAAGGCGCGCTGAAGCTCGTTCTCAGCATTTTTGCGGTCGGATAAATCGGCAATTGTTCCTATGTATCCGACAGTTTCCCCATGCTCATTCTTTTCTGCCACGGCCTGCCCATAAATCCATACACTGCTGCCGTCGGGCCTCACAAAGCGATACTCATCTACTATCGGTCTATCATTTTTCACTGCCTTATACCAGACCTTGGAGACACGTTTGCGGTCGTTCGGATGTATCGTATTTATCCATCTCCTGCCCATCAAATCCTCACGAGAAAGTCCGGTAATATCCGTCCAACGTTTGTTGATGTAGTAGGCGTTGCGCTTGGAATCGGTGGCGAGTATGCCGACGGGTGATGCATCTACCAGGGACTTGTAGCGCCTTATGCTTTCTTGCAATGCTTCCCGGGCCTCCTTGCGGTCGGTAATATCCTTGGCAAACGCTATATTGTATTCCTCCCCGTCGTATTCCAGGTAATTGACTGTGACTTCAACCGGGAATTTACGCCCGCTCTTGGTCTGATGAGTCGTTTCTAACGTAAAGGCTGTGCGTTCCTTGATTTCCTCCCAGTGCTCCGTCCAAGTCTCTGGTAAGAAATTGAGGTCGATGTCTGGCACGCTCATGGAGAGCAGTTCCTCTCGCGTATAAGCGAGTGAGTCGCAGGCGGCATTATTAACATAGATAATCCGTGCGTCCTTTCGTATCCAGAAAGATGGGATGGATGAGTTATCTACCGAGAACTGGGTTAACAGCAATGACTTCTCGACCTCCATGCGCTCGGCCGCCTCGATCATAAGCTGGTCGTTGGCTTCCCGTAAATGAGCGGTGCGCTCCTCTACTTTCATCTCAAGCTCTTCATTTGCCCTATGAAGGGCCATTTCCGTCTGTTTGCGTTCGATGGCATAACGGATCGCACGAGCCAGCAGGTTGCCGGTCATTTGGCTTTTCATCAGGAAATCCTGCGCGCCCGTCCGAACGGCTTTGAGAGCAAACGCTTCGTCCTCAATAACGGTCAATAGAACGATGGGAGTCCCCGGTTCTTGCTCGCGCACCTTTGCGAGGGTCGCAAAACCCTGGCTGTCGGGCAGTGTGAGTTCCAACAGCACCACGTCGAACCCTCCGCGGTATAATTTCTCCAGGCCGTCATCGAGCCTGGTAGCGATTTCTATTTCAAATGTGAAAAGGTCCGATTTGACGGCCTCGCTGTCTGCCATAGCCTCCCGTATGAGTTGAATATCTCCGGCGTTGTCCTCGATGAGGAGAATTCTGACAGTATCGCCCGGCATTTTTATCCGTTATTTGACGCCGATGTTTACAGGAGAAACGTCCGATTTCTCAGAAACGCTTTTCACTGAATCTGCCATGTCCATATAAAAAAGGTATTGTTCAGGGGATTAAAAGACTCCGCCCTTGCACGAAACAGCCTCCAGACCAAATCTCATCTTCTCCCCCGGTAGTAGTATAAACCCCGACTTGCTATATTCAAAGGTCAAGCCTGTCAAGACATACCACTGTCCCGACGGCGATTTACTTTTCTTTAGCATCCACAAGCTAATCCGCCAAGAAAACATAGCCAAACACTTCACCAATGTCCTGACACAAAACATCCAGGGCTGACCCCTTTTCAACTCCTTAACTTCCTTTTTTAACTTCCAATGCTTTTTTACCCTCTATGGCCTGGGGTGAGCCTTGCGGTGAGATTCCTTTAGTCGGGCGATGCCGACGTGAGTGTATATTTGGGTTGTGGAAAGGCCGGCATGACCCAGTAATTTCTGCACCAGGCGCAGGTCTGCGCCGCTGTTGAGCAAATGGGTGGCGTAGGAATGGCGGATTTTATGAGGGGACATGTCCATAGGCAGATCTGCCAGGGCCAGGTATTTTTTAACGATCAGTTGAACCGCCCGCACACTCATCCGGCGATGGTTTTTGTTGACGAGCACCGGGTCATCATAACTGGCTGAGTGGGCAAAATCTTTCCGGAATTTATTCATGCAAGCCAGCGCTAAACCACCCAGGGGGCAGATTCGTTCCTTGCTTCCTTTGCCCAGGATGCGGGCCACTCCGCTGTTTTTGTCAACCATCCCATAATCCAGGTTCACAAGTTCGCTCACCCGAAGGCCTCCGCCGTAAAGCAGTTCGAGGGTAAGCCGGTCGCGCCATGCCTGGAATGGTTCGATGCTTTCATTTTCGAGTAAGCGCATGGGGCCGTCCAGCAATGCCGAAACTTGTTTTTCGGTTAAAAACTTGGGCAGGTTTCGGCGTAGTTTCGGCAAAGTCACTCCGTCGAAGGGATTGCTTTTCACCGCCTTTTGCCGCATCAGATAATGGTAGAAGGTCCTAAGGGCCGACACGTGGTTATGCAATGTCCGGCGGGAGAGACGGCGCCGGCTTTCGATCAGGAAGTCGCGAACTGCCTTTGAGTCTATTTTATCGAGATTTCCCCGCCAGCGGGTTTCATTACGCAGCCATTGGTAAAATTTGATTATAGCGTGCCGGTAATTCCTGACCGTATAAGGCGAGAGGCGACGTTCCAGCTCGATATGGCTGGTGAAACGCTTAATCCACAACGATTCCGGAAAAGTATCGCCCAAGGCCACGCTGTCTTTCACACCGCTCATGATAAACCTCCCGCCATTCGAATTAAGGACTAATGGACCAATGACCTCAATTTACCTCTTGGTCTTATTCACGGCCCGAGAACGGCAGAGAGTTTTGTTATTTTCGAAAAGATCGGCGATAAGCGGCCCATCAATCCAGTCCCAGGACTTTGTGGCCTTTCGGGGACATCATATCCGGAGTCCACTGAGGGTCCCAAACGATTTCCACTTCTGCTGAAGAAACTTCGGGCAGGGCCTCGATTTTTGCCTTGGCGTCAGCCGCAATGGCCGGGCCCATCCCGCAACCCTGCGCCGTCAAAGTCATTTTAACATTTACCTTGCAGCCTCCGGTGACGTCTTCGAGGGACAGGTCGTATATGAGGCCCAAGTCCACAATATTTAAGGGGATTTCCGGATCGAAGCATGACTTGAGGGCCTCCCACACGTTCTCCACCCCAAACTCCTCAGCAGCCTCCGGTGTTGGCGTAGATTTACGACCGATACTGGAGGCTTCTTCACCCAGCGCATCCAGGTCCATCTCTTCAATCCGAAAAAGTTCCGCGTCGTAACGCACGGTAATCGATCCGCCGAGGGACTGTGTAATGGATACACGGCTTCCCTTGGGCAGCACTACAGAATTGCCGGCGGGAATCAGCGTGGCCCGGCAATCATCGAGCAGTGTGACTTCTTTATTCTGCATACTATTATAATGGGAAAAGCTGGCGGTGATCAATTAAGACTGAAAATAAATGGCATAAGCGCGTAAATACCCCTGGGATCATTAAGTCTGCCCAAAATGGAAAGCTCCTGCTGCAACTGCCGCAGGCTGAGGGAGAAGGGGCCGAGGAGTGTCTGGGGCTTCTGCCCGTGATCGCCGCCCAGCAATTCTTCAAGCAGTTCTGACACGTCCTTGCCATCGGGAATCTGGATGAGCTTAAATTCATCGCCCAAGCCTGCTTTTTCGGCCGCATGAGCGATGGCATCGTCTAGGCCGCCAATGTTGTCCACCAGCCCGATTTTCAAAGCGTCGTCCCCCGACCAGACTCTGCCTTGGGCGATCTGCTCGACTTGCTCGATGGTGAGGTTGCGTCCCACAGCCACTAACTTGACAAATTCTGTGTAAATCAAATCGATTAATTCTTCAAAGAGATCGGTTTCACGGGGAGTCTTTGGCCTTGAGATGGAAAAAATGTCGGCAAATGGACCGGTCTTGACACCATCAAAGTTAATACCGTGCTCGCTGGCGATTTCTTGCACGTTTGGGAAGAGGCCCACCACGCCGATCGAACCTGTTATCGTAGTCTGTTCGGCAAAGATGGTGTGGCCCCCCGCCGCGATCCAATAACCTCCCGAAGCGGCCAACCCTCCCATGGAGACGATGATGGGTTTTTCTTCGCCTAACAACCGAATTTCGCGTAGAATAATTTCGGAAGCCACAGCACTGCCGCCAGGACTGTTGACCCGCAACACCACGGCCTTAACTTTCTCGTTCCGGCGCAATTTACGCAGTCGGCGCGACAGCTTATCGCCGCCTACCGAACCAAGACCACCTTCTCCATCGACTATTACACCTTCGGCATAAATGACGGCGAGTTTTGGTTTGCCCTTTGCGATCACTTCGCTTGAGTTATCGCCTGCCCGCCAATAGTCGGAGAAGTTTACCTGGGCAAAGCTCTCAATATCTTCGTTGTAGGTGCCGATATCGGTGAGCTTATCAATTACCTGGTCAAAATACGCTATTTCATCAATCAACCCGTGATCGAGTGCTTGCCTGGCAGTGAAAAAGCCACGCTGCTGAGAAATTTCGTGTAGAGTGTCGATGTCGATACCGCGCTCCCGGCCGATTCCCGAAAGAATTTCCTCCCAGAGTTTATTAAGCAACACCGTCATTTGAAAGCGGTGTTCCTCACTCATGGAACTGCGTGTAAACTGCTCTCCAAACGATTTGTATTTCCCGGCATTGAAAATTTGAACGCCTATCCCATATTTTTCAAAAGCATTTCCAAAATATATGAGTTCAGAGGCCAGTCCTTTTATCATGACCATGCCAAAGGGATTGAGCATCACCGTGCCGGCCGCCGAAGCGACGTAGTAATCCCTCAGAGACGGGTCCACCAGGTAGGCGATGGCGGGTTTGCCGGAGCGTTGGAAACGCCCGATAGCCTCCCGCACTTCACGCAAAGCGGCGTAGCTTGATCCGTAATTATCGGTCTTCAAACTGCCGTGTAGAAAAAGAGCGGTGATACGCTCGTCCTCTGCGGCCCGGTCCAGCCCCTCAACCAGATTTTTCAGGGCGAGGGAGGGAGCGGAAGGCCCGTCCAGATTCTCCATGATTAAATCGAAGGGCTTGAGGTCCCGCGGGGAATCACAGATACTGACCGACATATCGAGTACCAGAACAGAGTCTTCTTCGAAAGTAACAGGCCGCTCCTCGAACAGGATGCCCAAAGCAACAAATAGTATTATCAGGAAAAACCCCATCAACAGGCCAGCCACAGCCATGGCGGCCATTTGCGTAAACACCTGCTTGATAAAACTTCTCATGCTTCGTTATATACATCGATTAAGCGCTTGGGCACAAGTTAATTTAGGGTATCTTGCCCAAATACATCGGGTTGTCTCTCGGTTTTTCCTTGATTGCTTTCCAACTGAAGATAAGCTTGAATTCACCTAATTATTCGGTTACAAAAATGTTTTTATCTAAGACGAAACAAGGTAATTTGGAGGGCTCCTTATGAATAAATACGTGATTTCCATCGCAGTGCTGCTCCTGGCAGCCTTAGCGGGGTTCCTGTTTCAACAGGACAGGCACCACAAGGCGCTTGATAGCGAGCGTTCCGCGATCATGGACTTGCAGACGCAGGTCGAGCAAATTGCAGATAAAAACATTGAACTGCGCGACAAGGTCTCCGCCGTCCAGAGCGATGCCGAAGCCACCATGCAAGCTCAAGATAGCGCCCGTATGGCCGAGCGCAAAGCCAGGGAGGAAGAACAGGAGCAGCAGAGACAAGTGACCGAATTGATAGCGCGATTAACCCTCGAGGTCGAAAACCGAAAAAAAGCAGAAGCAATCCTGGTCGAACTTAATGAGAAAATTGCCGCCCTGTCGGATGCTCAGACTGATGCCGAAGAAAAACTGGCTACCCTGGAAGAAGCCCGCGTTCGGCAAGAAATACCCGGAAGCTTGCAAGGCGAACTTGAAGAGGTTTTTACCAACCTCGAGCAAAAAAAGGCTGAACTGGCCCGCCTTGAAACACAGAAGCAGGAACTCCATGAGGAATACCAGGTCACTCTTCAACGTCAGGCTGAATTAAGGGAAGAGATTATGCGCGAGACTACTTTCTCCGAGGACTTGCGCAACCTCATCGAGGCAATACTGAAAGTCCTCGGGTTTTAAAAGCAGCTTATTTTTTTCTGTCTGATTGAATGGGCTTTCGGGCGATCCAGAATCGGCATTCGTCAGAAAATTCTCGAACCTCCCGGGATTCGTTTGCGATAGCTGAGCGCATCACGTCGGCCTCGATCAGAAAGCCGACCGCCTTGAGGTCTTCGCGCACTTCCTCGCATGAAGGAATATGGATGAACAGGTTGCCAAAATCCGTGGATTCGCAACGGTCACCATATTCAAGCAATTCAGTCTTTTGTCTGCCGTTGCGCCAAAGCTGTTTTTCGTGCGCCCAGAATTCACGGTATTTATTCTGGTCGCGATCGTGAGTAGTGAATACGAAATAGGCTCCCGGCCCGATCACCCGGAAAATTTCAATGAGGGCCAGACGGCGGTCCTCGCGCCCGGGTATCTGCATGAGACCATTGAAACCAAATATCGCGCCCTCGAACAGGTCATCCTCGAACTCCAGACGTCTGACATCCATCGTACGGAAATGCACTGAGTATTCGAGGATTTTAGCCATGCGCCTGGCCTCAGCGATCATCTTGGGCTCGAAATCTATGCCCAGCACCCGGTGAAACCCTAGTTCACATAGGCCGATAGGTATGCGGCCCGTTCCCGTCCCCAGATCGATCAGGACATTCTCCTGCTTGAAAACGCGGGTAAATATTTTTTCCTCCGACGCCCATAAACCCAGGTTGCGGGTGGCTCCTGCATAATGCTCGACAACCATCGAACTTTGGAAATATGCTTTGACTCGATCAGCCTTCATACATCAAAGGGTTGCTGTCGGATACGCCCCAAGGCAACAATTATCAATTAATGGACTTGTGTTTTTTGCCTGTTTGTATTTATCTGCCCAGTTTTTCACATGAAAGCTACTATTAAAACTCAGGGCCGGCAATTTACCGTAGAGCAAGGTGACGTCCTTTTCGTCAACCGCTACAAGGACTCCAAGGCGGGCGACAGCCTTACCATAAAGGAAGTCCTGATGGTAGGCGAAGGCGAAAATACCAAGTTCGGCTCGCCTTACGTTGAAGGAGCCTCGGTCAAGGCCAAGATACTCGAGAATAAAAGGGGTACTAAAGTCGTTATCATTAAAAAGAAACGGCGCAAAGGTTATCGCCGTAAGCGGGGCCACCGACAGGAACTTTCCGTAATTAAAATCGAAACCATCAAAGACTGAGGATTCTCATGGCTCATAAAAAAGGACAGGGAACCAGCAAGAACGGCAGGGACAGCAATAGCAAACGACTGGGCGTTAAAAAGTTTGGCGGCGAGCGCGTCCTGGCCGGCAACATCATCATACGCCAGCGCGGAACCCGCATTCATCCCGGCCGTAATGTCGGTATGGGCCGCGACTTTACGCTATTCGCCCTCATTGACGGCACCGTGAATTGGGACGGTCCACACCGCCGGGTCTCAATTGATGCTCTTGACAGCTGATTTGGGCAACAGATCCTCATTCGACGCTTAAGAGACGCGAGACAGGCACCGTACCAGCAGGGCGGTAAGACCATGAAATCAATTCGTATAAAGACCTGCGGCGGACCGGAGGTAATGTCCTGCGTCGAGGTGGAAACGCCCACTCCCAGACCTTCCGAGATATTGGTAAAAATTGAGGCGGCCGGCGTAAATTTCATAGATGTTTACCATCGCACGGGACTCTATCCCGTGGAATTGCCTTACACCCTGGGATTGGAGGGAGCGGGGATTGTCGAGGAGGTCGGCTCAAGCATTGAGAGTTTTTCCAAGGGAGACCGGGTCGCATTCACCAGCTCTCCGGGGGCTTATTCCGAATATGGCATAGTTCCAGAAAAACGACTGGTTCACCTTCCCGACGGAATGGAAATAAAGGAAGGGGCCGCGATAATGCTGCAGGGCTGCACCGCGCATTATCTCTCGCATAGCACCTACCCTCTCAAGCCGGGCGATTGCTGCCTTATCCATGCCGCGGCCGGAGGAGTGGGATTGCTTCTCGTGCAAATGGCAAAACTCGCCGGAGCGCGGATACTTGCGACGGTTTCAACCAATGAAAAGGCCGAGCTCGCCCGCCAGGCTGGAGCCGATGAAGTCATCCTTTATACCGAGACCGATTTCGAGCAGGAAGTGCAACGGCTCACCGATGGCGAAGGAGTAAACGTGGTATATGATTCGGTAGGAGAAACCACGTTTTATAAAAGCCTCGACTGCCTGATTCGCTTCGGCTCCATGGTGCTATTCGGGCAGTCAAGCGGGCCGGTCGAAGATTTCGCGCCGGAGACTCTGGCCAGAAAAGGATCACTCTACATGACCCGCCCCACCCTCTTCGATTACATACCCGATCGCGAAAGCCTTCAGCGGCGGGCCGACGACCTCTTTTCCTGGTTCAAAAGCGGCAAACTCAAATTAAGAATCGAATACATCTTCCCGCTCTCCGAGGCACAAGAAGCCCACCGCAGCATCGAAAGCCGCCGAACAACCGGCAAATTGCTTCTAATCCCTTGATCTCAGGCTATCCGCGACTCTCCTGGCAGACAGTTTTTAACTGATATTGCCGTCATGCCCTTGATGGTTATGAGTTTGTTGCGTGAGGCGAATCGGGGGAGTTCTTGTGCAGCGCCATTATTTCTTACTTCCGGGTTGAGGTTTAAACCCATCGAATTCGATGGGATTAGAATCCGCAGATGACGCCGATTCTCGCAGATTAAAAACTAGTCTTTTATGTTCCAGACTTCGGCTTCCAAAGTTGATAAGAAGTCCTCGGTTTAAACCTGAAGCTTTTAGATAATTTATGACTTGCGCCTCCTCATTGCCGGAGATCTTCTGCAAAGCTTTCAATTCTACCACCACTTCCTTGTAACAGATAAAATCCGCTTGATATTCCGCAATAAGCTCGCCGCCATAATACACCGGCAATCGCTTCTCCCGCACATGCTGGATGCCACGGTGCTGAAACTCTTTTTCCAATGCGGCCTGGTAAACGGCTTCCAAAAAACCACTGCCCAACTCACCATGCACTGCCATTGCCGCCCCGATAATGGCATAGGTTTGGCCATCTCTATGTTTATCAAAATCTGCGTTCATCTGCGTAATCTGCGGATTCCATGAATCGGGTCCAATCTGGAAAGACGGTCCACTAATGATTTTGTGGTCAGTCCCTGAACATGCCCTGCCCTTATTAAGTGTTCGGATAGCTGCCCAGCCATTTTACAAACGGGCAGCTTTTTTCTAATTCGGCTATGGCTTCGCCTACCGGCTCGTCGTCGCAATGCCCGATGATATCGATAAAGAAATTGTAATCCCAAAGCTTGCGCCGGCTGGGCCGCGATTCGATTTTGCACAAGTTGATGTCGCGTGAACTGAACGCTTCCAACACCCGAACCAACGCGCCTGCTTCGTCGCGCAACGAAAACACGTAGCTAGTCTTATCGCGGCCTTTGCCGAGTCGGCCGGTGGATTTTTTCCCGACTACCAGGAATCGGGTAATGTTGTCTGATTTGTCCTGGATATTTTCCGAGACAATGGGGACTTTGTATAACTCGGCGGCATTTCTGGCTGCGATAGCGGCGGTTTCCGGATTATCCCTGGCGTGTTGCACAGCCATGGCGGTGCTGTCGCAATCGACCAATGGCACCCCGGGCAACATGCGTCCCAGCCATTGCCGGCACTGGCCCAGGGCGTTGTCCTTGGAATGCACGGATTTGATTTTATCGATCGGCGAATGGGAAATGAGGCAATGAGAAATCTCGAGGTAAACCTGTGCGACTATATTCAGATCGGTCTCGACCAACATATCGAACGAATGAAAGACGGCTCCCTCGGTTGAGTTTTCGATGGGCACAACTCCATAATCGGCCTCTGCACGCTCAACAGCCGCGAACACGTCGGGAATTGTGCGCAATGCCTGGTATTGTGCGCTTGAGCCGAAATTATTCTGGGCGGCTTGTTGGGTGTAGGTTGCCTCGGGTCCGAGAAAGACCACTAACATCTTTTTTTGCAAAGCTGTCGCGGCTGACATGACTTGGCGGTAGATGGCGCGTAAGGCTTTCTCGTCCAGCGGTCCCTTGTTCACCTCGAAAAGTTTTTGAAAGACCTCCTCCTCCCGGCTGGGGGCATAGATTTCGTCCCCAGCTTTCAATTTAACTTGCCCGATTTGGCCGGCCAGTTCGACACGTGCATTGAGCCGGTCGATAATCTCCTTATCGATCGAATCGATTTTTTTACGTAATTTTTCGAGGTCCATTGCTTCTTGTGAGTTGATCAGGTTTCGGCATCTTCTTCTTCGGCGAGGCCGAAATCGCTGTCCGTTAATTCGCTTTGCTCAATTGAGGCCTGCCGGATCCAATTAGTAAGCTGATTAGGCGATAGCACATCTGAAGCCGGCAGTTCATCAAGTGAACTCAAGCCGCAGAATTCAAGAAATTTGTGTGTAGTGCCGTATTGGATGGGGCGTCCGGGTGAATCCGCTCTTCCGGTAGCTTTGACCAAATCGTGTTCCAGATTGGTATTAAGGGCACTGTCAGAGGAGACCCCCCGGATGGATTCAAGATCGGCCCGGGTTATAGGCTGGCGGTAAGCTATAATGGCCAGGGTTTCCATGGAGGCCGGACTGAGCTTATATGGTTTAGGCTCATCGCGAAGAAGCCTCACCCAGCCCGCATACTGGGGTTCTATCGCCAACCGGTAACCACCGGGGCCTTGCGCCAGGCGGAACACCGAGCCCTGCTCGTCCAGGTCACGTTTAATTGTTTCCATGGCGTTGCGGATTTGGGTGGCGGTCAGAAAGGCGGGGGGCGGCCCTGCGGCTTTTCCGGAATTGCCTCCCGGGGAGTTCGTCGGGATTCCACCAGCCGCTTTATGCTTATCGGCCTGTCCATGGTATCGGGTTATAACGGTCTGGACATCCTTGATGGACAGGAAGTTGGATGTCGAGAACAGGAGAGCCCTGAGGATATTTTCAATTTTGAAATCCATTAATGGAGAAAAATTTGAAACCTGTGCTTATTTTAAGACCTAGGTGTAGATTTGAATTGTAGTTTATGCCGCTATACTTTGAATTTAAAAGCCAAAATTTCGACCAATTGCGTATAAGCAACCTCCGAGTCTATATTTTATCCATTTTGACCGCCAACCCATCCAAGGATTAACAGTGACTACAAAAAATTCACAAATCGACAGAAAATTTTCATCCGTCGTAGTCGACGGCACAGACAGGGCGCCCAATCGCTCCATGCTGCGCACGGTCGGTTTCTCGGATGAGGATTTCACCAAACCAATTGTAGGCGTGGCCTCCACCTGGAGCATGATTACTCCTTGCAATATGCATATCGACGAGCTTGCCCGCGAGGCGGTCCAGGGAGCTGACGGTGCAGGCGCCAAGTCGATAATCTTCGGCACCATCACTGTCTCCGACGGTATCTCAATGGGCACGACAGGAATGCGATACTCTATGGTTTCGCGGGAAGTGATTGCCGATTCCATTGAGACTGTGGCAGGAGCCGAGGGTTTCGACGGCCTTGTGACCATCGGCGGTTGTGACAAGAATATGCCCGGATGCCTGATAGCCATCGCGCGCCTGAACCGGCCTGCGGTCTTTGTTTACGGTGGAACCATCCTGCCCGGAATCTACAAGAAGAAGCTGTTGGACGTCGTTTCAGTCTTCGAGGCAGTTGGAAGGCACGCACAGGGAACGATTGGACGGGAGGAGCTGGGGCAAATCGAAGCCTGCGCCATACCCGGCCCTGGGTCCTGCGGAGGCATGTTTACGGCCAACACCATGGCATCTGCAATCGAGGCCATGGGGATGAGCCTGCCCAACAGCTCCGCCCAACTCGCCGTTTCCAAGGACAAGGTTGAGGATTGCCACCGGGCCGGCGCTGCGGTGGTGAACCTGATTGCGAATAATACCCTGCCACTTGACATTATGACCCTTGAGGCTTTCGAAAACGCAATCACAGTTGTCATTGCCCTGGGCGGTTCAACCAACGCCGTGTTGCACCTGCTCGCCATGGCCCACGCCGCTCAAGTGCCCCTGGGCCTCGACGATTTTACCCGCATCGGTAAAAAAGTTCCCGTCCTCTGCAATTTCCGGCCCAGTGGACCTCACCACATGAGCCAACTGGTGCGCATCGGCGGTCTGCCTCCTCTCCTGAAAATCCTGCTTGAGGAAGGGTTGCTCCACGGAGACTGCCTGACGGTGACCGGAAAAACTCTCCGGGAGAACCTCGAAGACACGGCCCACTACCCTGCCGACCAGGATGTTGTTCTTCCCTTCAACAATCCACTCAAGCCGGACAGCCACCTGCGCATCCTTTACGGCAATCTCGCTCCGGAAGGAGCAGTGGCAAAAATTTCGGGCAAGGAAGGACTCAGCTTTTCGGGCCAGGCAATCATCTTCGAATCGGAAGAAGAGGCGCTCAAAGGCATTTTGGACAAAACGGTGCGGGCAGGTCACGTCATTGTAGTGCGCAACGAAGGCCCCATTGGAGGGCCGGGCATGCGCGAAATGCTGGCCCCCACGTCGGCCGTTTCCGGACGTGGTCTGGACGGTAAAGTCGCCCTTATCACAGACGGACGGTTTTCAGGAGGCAGCCACGGATTCATAGTCGGGCATATTACCCCGGAAGCCGCGGTCGGCGGCCCTATCGCTATCATAGAATCCGGTGACACCATAACCATTTCAGCCGAAACAGATGAAATGACCCTTGATATTTCGGAAAAAGAGATGCAAAGCCGGATCGCCTCCTGGAAGAGACCGCCGCCGCGTGAAACCCGTGGCGTCCTGGCAAAATATGCTAGAGTGGTCAGTTCCGCATCCACCGGAGCTGTCACCGATGAATAGAAGCGAGATTTAAAAGTTCAAGAGTTTAAAGATTTCTACCTTACTACCGCATCGATTAACAATTCTCCACTGACCATTATCTATTTCTTCTAACTTTTGGCTTCCTATTTCCATGACCTGGTCCCGATTCATCAAATATTGCGTCCACTTGAATGACATCGCTTTCGCGTTGGACATCAGCCGCATGGATTTCCCTGATGCGTTCTTCGAGGATACGGCGGACGCAATGGAAAATGCCTATAAGGCCATGGAAAAGTTGGAAAGCGGAGCAATCGCTAACCCGGACGAAAATCGCATGGTGGGGCATTATTGGCTGCGGAATTCATCGCTTGCCCCATCTGATGAGATAAGGCAGGACATTGATAATACCCTGGAGCAGATAATACAGTTTGCCCGACAGGTGCACGATGGGGAAATAGCGGGCGAATCCGGGTCTTTTCAAAATTTGCTTATCATCGGCATAGGCGGGTCGGCGCTGGGGCCGCAATTCGTCAGCCAGGCCCTCGGCCATCACCGTAACGACAAGCTTGCAGTATCGTTTTTCGACAATACAGACCCTGACGGCATCGATATTGTTCTCTCCCGGTTGGAGGGACAACTAGGGCGAACCCTGGTCGTGGTGATTTCCAAGTCTGGCGGCACAGCGGAGACTCGCAACGGCATGGTAGAAGCCAAAGCCGCCTACCAGGACGCAGGTCTGTCCTTTGCCCGTCATGCCGTCGCCATAACCGGGGTGGACAGCAAGCTGGACCGGCTGGCTGCCGAACAAGACTGGCTAAAGCGTTTTCCAATGTGGGATTGGGTCGGCGGTCGAACCAGCGAGTTGGGACCCGTGGGGCTTCTCCCTGCCCTGCTGCAGGGTATCGATATAGAAGGCTTGCTGGCGGGCGCCGCCGCCATGGACGTCCATACCCGAGACCGGGATACTATGAAAAACCCGGCCGCTTTGCTGGCCCTTATGTGGTATTACGCAACAGATGGGCGCGGGACCAAGGACATGGTGGTGCTGCCTTATAAAGACCGTTTACAGCTTTTCTCTCGATACTTGCAGCAACTGGTTATGGAATCATTGGGCAAGGAGCTGGACCTGTCCGGTGCGGTTGTCAACCAGGGCATAGCCGTATATGGCAACAAAGGCTCGACCGATCAGCATGCCTATGTGCAGCAATTGCGCGAGGGCGTGCCAAATTTCTTTGTTACTTTCATTGAAGTGCTAAAGCATCGTGAAGGCCCTTCCATCGAGGTGGAATCGGATACGACATCAGGAGATTTCCTGCAAGGGTTCCTATTGGGAACGCGCAGCGCTCTCTATGAAAAAGGCCGCCAGTCCATCACCATCACAATCGATGCGGTGACGCCTTTTACGGTCGGAATGTTGATCGCATTATACGAACGAGCGGTCGGATTCTATGCCGCACTCGTCGGAATAAACGCTTACCATCAGCCTGGAGTTGAGGCGGGGAAAAAGGCAGCCGCCTCTTTTATCGAATTGAACCGAAAAATCCTTGCCCTCCTAAAAAATATTCCGGGCCAGAGCCGTACCGCTGAAGCGATGGCCGAAGAACTTGATCTGCCCGAAGAAAAAGAAATTATTTTCAAGCTGCTCCAACACCTCGCCGCCAATCCGGATAAAGGCATCCGGAAAATTGAAGCGGATGATTTCTTTGATTCCGGCTACCTGTTTGAACCTTGATAACCCGGAAAATCTGTTTAGATTTCTTTGTCGTCCGTCCTCAACGCAATCATTCCTCCGGCCGCCGAAAATGCTCAACGTTCTGATTAAAACCATCGCCTTTGCCGGAGCCCTGGCAGCAGTGATTTTTTACATCCTGATCAGTAATTCCAGGGTCGATCTGAAAAGGGAGTTGACGTAGACCCGCAATGCGATGCTGTCGGCAGAAAAAGAACGAGACCGGGCACTGGCTGACATTGCTGCGCTGAATCATAAAATGGGTGACCTAAACTCAGAATTGGAGGCAAATAAAACAAAGTCCGATTCCCTCCAACGTCAAAACCTCCAGGCCCACCGGGAAATTTCCAAGCTTGGTGAGGAACTTAAATCCGCTGATGAAGAGCGGTACAATTGGGAGAACGAAACTCAAAGCCTCAAGCGGCAACTTCTATCGGCAGGAGACGATAGCCAAAAAGAACTCGGATACGCATCAGCAGATTACGAGGCCAGGATTTTCGGCCTCAGGGAAAATATCGTCGATCTCCAGGATAAACTTGCGATTTACCGATCCAGTTCATGGGAAATTCCGGGTCCTGCGACAAATTCTCCGGCCAATCCCGATAAGTTCTTCGAAGGAACCATTCTGGACATAGGACCGCAAAAATCGGTTGTCGCCCTAAATATTGGAGTCGAACAAGGCGCCCGACAGGGAATGAAATTGACGTTGCGGCAAAGCAACGGAGCCCAGGCGCAGGTCATTCTCACGATTGTGCGGCCCAGATTCAGCGTCGGGTATATCCTCGCCGATTCCGGGAAATTAAATGAGTTGAAAAAGGGCCGAAAAATTACCATCATCCTCCCTTAAAGTTTATGAAAACACTCACCAAATCCATCCTTGCCTCTATTTAATTTGCTAATCTTACCGAAAGAGCGTATAGCCTTCTAAACGTTTTAATTGACCGAAATTTCCGTTAAGTGTATAAGGGACGTTTCGAATACTCAAGCATTCACCAGGAGAATATATCATGTCTACAGTAACATTGTCACCGGCCGACATTCAGGCCTTCACCGCGGACGATTTCACAGCGCCCGCAGCCTTTACCAGCTTTTGTTCCAATGGCGGGAAACCGCTTAACGGTATGATCGGCGGGGAGCTTGTCCCCGGTTCAATGAACGCCGTACTTGAGGTGATTAACCCCGGTACTAAGGAAGTCCTCGCGACGGTTTCGGAGATGGGCTGGGACGAAGTAAACCTCGCCGTAGAGAGCGCCAATCGTGCCTACAACGACGGCTGGAAAAACACTTCCGTCGATGAGCGTGCCACGCTCCTAATGAAGCTGGTCGATCTCTTCGAACGTGATCTGGATGTTTTTCTCGCATGTGAGATCTTGAACGGCGGAAAGGTTTCGGAACTGGCAAATGGAGACGTAGGGCACGTTCGGAACTGTGCCGAGTATTTCATTGAAGTCGCCCGGCAGATGCAGTTCGGCGACGGCGAGAAAATAAAGGTCGCGGATGGCGTCGAGGGTTATCCTTTTGTGGAACCATGGGGTGTGGTCGCTGGGATCATTCCCTGGAACTACCCGGTAGTTCTCACGGCGTGGTTCATGATGCCCGCTCTTACGGCCGGGAACTGCATCATTATCAAACCAAGTGAAGAAACGCCGCTCAGTGCCCTTTATTTTGCCAAATTGGCGCAAGAAGCGGGGTTCCCGCCAGGTGTGATCAATGTTCTACCGGGCAGAGGCGAACTTACGGGCAGGTTCATCGCCGAGCATCCGGGTATCCGTTTTATTGCGTTTACCGGTTCTCCGGGAGTGGGTCAGAGTATCCTGCAGGCTGCCGACAGGCATGGCACGCGGGTGAAACGCGAGATGGGCGGAAATGGTGCGGCCATAGTTTGTGCCGATGCTGATCCTGAACTGGTAGCTCGCTTGATTGGCAAGAATGCGAACCAGCACTACGGGCAAACCTGTTGTACAATCCATCGCGTATTTGCGCAGCGCGAAATCTTCGATGATTTCATAGACGCAGCGGGATCGTTTTTTAACGATCTCAAGGTTGGCAATCAAGCGGTAAAGGGAACTCAGCTCGGGCCCGTGGTGAATTCCCGGCAGCCTGTCCGCATCCTCGAAGGAATAGAGTATGCCAAGGCAAACGGCGCCGAGACGATCATCGAAGGTGGCCGTGCCTCCGTATCCGGTTACGACGGGTTCTACATGAAGCCGACTTTGCTCAGATCAGGGAATGGTTCCGACTGCAATCCGAGCGAAGTCTTCCATACCTTCGTCAACGTTCAGCCGGTGGATTCAGTCGATCAGGCAATTCAGTTCGCCAACAACTCACGCTATGGTCTCGGTTCGAGCGTTTGGACCAAAGACCTGGAGCTTGGCACCCGTATCGCCAAACAGTTCAGGGACGGAACCGGTCAGGTAAACTGCCACAATACGGTCGCGTACGGCATGCCCTATGGTGGACAGGGAATTTCCGGCGGTCCTGGTGGTGGTGTTAACTGTGCCGAAACGCTGCGCGATTATACCAAGACCAAGGCGATCTACGTGTCCGGGTATCCCGGTTAACCAACGCTTCAGCGTCGGGTATATCCCCGCCGATTCCGGGAAATTAAATGAGTTGAAAAAGGGCCAAAAAATAACTATCATACTCTCTTAAAGTTTATGAAAATACTCATCAAATCCATCCTGACCTCGATTTTAGCAATGGGCTTTAGCCTTTTATTTAATGGTTGCGCCCCCACTAATCCCGACGCCTCGCAAATGCCCTGGGGCCAACCTGCTGAATGGGAACAAAAGGGGCCCGGCATGCCGGGAGGCGCTGGCGGAAGCGCATACTAACCATACCTTCCAACTCTGAAACGGCTACCAAAGGCATGGGGCCCGCCGCAAATTCCTCTTATGCCGAGTCTGGGTGTCTCTATGTGGTTGCCACCCCGATTGGCAATCTCAAGGATATTTCAAACCGGGCCGTAGCTACCCTGGCCGATAGCGATGTGATTGCCTGCGAAAATACTCGCAAGGCCCGGAGGTTGCTTGATCCCTTGGGCATAACGACCCGGGTCATGCTCTGTAATGAACACAACGAAAAGCGCCAAGCCAAGACCATTGCCGACATGGTTGCCTCGGGCAAATCTGTCGCTCTGATTTCAGAAGCGGGCACACCCTGCATCAGCGACCCCGGGTTTCGAGTGGTGCGCGAATGCCGGCACCGTAACCTTCCGGTATCATCGTTGCCGGGACCTTCAGCCGGGTTGGCAGCCTTGGCCGCTTCAGGATTGCCGAGCAACGGGTTTCTATTTGTCGGTTTTCTCTCGGCTAAGAAATTGGCCCGCCGTCGTTTTTTTGAAAAATATCGGAATTTTGAATACACTCTGGTTTTTTACGAATCAACCCATCGCATTGACGCGTTTTTGGACGACATCGTGGATACTTTGGGACCGCAACGTACCATTTGCCTGGCGCGAGAGATGACAAAAATTTACGAAACATTTCTAGTGGGACCGGCCGGCGAAGTCCGAAAGCGCTTGAAATCGGGTAGCAAAAAAGGCGAATTTGTTGTTCTGGCAGCCAAGGACGGATACTTGCTTTGAAGGATTCGCATGGTTGGAAAATCTCCAGTAATCGCCGTCATTGAGGTCGGCAGCAACACGATCAAGCTCCTGGTTGCCGGTCCGGGTCCCAACATTCAAACCCTTGATTGGGCCGCCTCGGAAACAAGAATCAGCCAGGGTATTAGTGAAAACGAACCACGCTTGAGCGAGGCCGGAATCGAGGCCGCGTTGGAAAGCATCGACGAACTTTTGTGCCGAGCACGGTCCTATACTCCCGTCAAAACTTTGGTGACAGCCACTAGCGCGGTGCGTGACGCCGTAAATGGAGACGACTTTATGGCGCGAGTGAGAGATCGTAGCGGTTTGCCGGTGCGCTTGTTAAGCGGAGAGGAAGAAGCGCGCTATACCGGCATGGGTGTGGCACTGGACCCGTCCTTGCAGGGCCGCCAATCCTTTTACCTGCTAGATCTCGGTGGCGGCAGCCTGGAACTTTTAGATTATGCGGTTGGGCTTGTGAAACAGGAGATTAGCTTGCCACTCGGCGTAGTCCGACTGATGGAAAAATTTGTCGGCGATGTAGACGCACCCCTCAATGACGAGGCGATGGAAGGCATTGGAGACGCCGTAAAAACCGCCGTGCTTGACACCGGCTTCGAGTTCTCCGACCGGGCTTACCCGTTGATTGTAACAGGGGGGACTATGACTTACGCACGATTATTGCTGGACGACCAGATATGGGAAACGCCGGCTGAAACTTCTTCCGATATTTCCGTCGCCGCATTGCGCGATTTATTTTTGGAAACATCACAAATGACGTTGGAACGGCGTTGCCGTATCCCCCTGTTGCCCAAGGAGCGTGCGGATATTTTTCCCACGGGACTCCTTGTCTTGCTGACGGTGGCGGAACTTGCCGGTCGGGACTCGCTGACCCACTCTTTCTACAATTTGCGTTATGGACTAGCCGGGGAACTTTTGGCGGAACTCGCTAGAAAGGGTTGAAAAATCTTCGGGCAACGCGACTTCCAGAACAATTAAGCCACCGGTCACTGGATGGAAAAATTCCAGGCGGGAAGCGTGCAACATGACCCGTGAGGCCGGTTTCGATTCAATCGATTTGGGTTTATAGCCATAAAGGCGATCTCCCAATACTGGATGTCCAAAATCGGCAAGGTGAACCCGTATTTGATGGGTTCGCCCCGTGTGCAAGTGCAGGCGCATTAACGCAAAGTGCCGACCGTACGCTTCGACCCTCTCCCAATCCGTGCGGGCAATCCGTCCATTTTCCACTACAGCCATCTTATGTCCCTTTACCGGATGACGTCCAAGTGGTTTTTGGATACTACCGGAGAGTAAGTTAGGGACACCGCAAACGAGCGCCATGTATTCTTTTTTTAAAGTGCGCTCAGCAAACATTCGGCTCAGACCCAGGAAGGCATCGTCGGACTTGGCCGCGACGATGACACCCGAGGTCTCCTTGTCCAACCGGTGGACAATGCCAGGCCTCTCTGCTCCGCCCAAGATGCTGAGGGAGTTTTGGCATTGGTGAAGGAGAGCATGGACAAGGGTGTCACGGCCGGTGCCGATGCCGGGATGTACCACCATGCCGGGAGCCTTGTTGACGGCTATAAGGTACTCATCCTCGTAAATAACGTCGAGGGGGATAGCAACCGGTTCGACGTCTGATTGCTTCTCCTCAGGGATACTGAAGGTAACACTGTTTCCTTTCCTGACCTTGCGGTTTTTCAGGATAGCTTCATCGTCCAGCCAAACAAGGCCGGCTTCGAATAGCCGCTGAATTTGAGACCGGGTAAAATCGGGATATTGGTGATGAACAACTTTATCCGCACGTATCCGGTCGAAAGCCTCAGTCACTTCAAAAGTAAATTCCTTCCCCTCAGACATAGGCAACAGATTTCCAAACCCTTGACGATCAGGCTCAATTGCCGCCGATAATGGCATCTAACTGCCGCAGCCAGGGTTCTTTCTTTTTTTCGGACATCAAGGCGATTTCAAAGCCGTTACGGGCGAGCGTTGCCAATTCCCTTTCAGTAAAATCCAGGTCCATTGCCAGGGCGGCGTATTCATCGCATAATCGGTTGCCAAAGTAAAGAGGGTCGTCGGTACTGAGGGTGCAGCGCAACCCAATGTCAATAAGCCGGCGAATGGGATGTTCGGTCATTGTAGGCACGACGTCCAATTTGACGTTGCTTATAGGACACAAATCAAATGTCACATCCAGGTCTTGAACAAATTGAAGTACCTGCGGATCTTCCACTGCGCGCACTCCGTGTTCGATGCGGCGCACGCCCAGTTGTTCTATTGCATCGCGCACGTAGTCTGACCCGCAAAACTCTCCGGCGTGGGCCTTGGTAAACTTGCCGGCTTCGCGCGCGACTGACCAAAGGCGCTTTGTCCAGACTTCAAGAGGCGGAGACTCTGGACCGTGCAGGTCAATTCCGTCCAATCCTTCCCAGGAAATGCTTTCTTCGAGAACCGGACCCATTTTTTCATTATAGCCTTGGCGGAGGATACCCATAAACACGCGGACTTCCAGTCCGTCGGGCGCCGCCTCTTTAATTGCTGAAATAATTTCCGGGCCGGGGATATCGAGTAAATCGATTACGCCGGAATGAAAGCTTGTCTCGACGTATTTAACATTCTGGTCGAGATGGGTGCGAAAAATCTCCACAGCGGCCTCGTGGTAACGCTCCGGAGTGGTAAACCACGCCATGGCCATTCCTATGAGTTCATCTTCGAATTGCTTGAAACTTTTGGCTTTGTAATCATCGGCCCAGGAATCCGGTGGATGCTGAAAACGATCGCCATCAACGCTTTGCAGCAAGTGAAACGGTAGGGCTCCTTCGATATGGATATGGGTTTCTGTTTTAGGCAGATCTTGTATAAATTCAGCGAGGTTCCTGTCTGGCTGGTATGGCATCGCTGAAACCCGCATTTAATTCCCCGAGAGATAATCGGGGTTCAGTTTTTGCAAGGATTTCGGCACGAACAAACCATTCTTTCGAATGAGCTTGCCGTCGAAATGGATTTCACCGCCACCGTATTCGGGACGCTGGATGCAAACCAGGTCCCAATGGACCTGCGATCGGTTCCCGTTGTCCGCCTCTTCATAAGCCTGCCCGGGAGTCAAATGAAAAGAGCCTGCGATTTTCTCGTCGAAAAGAATGTCGCGCATGGGTTCGAGGATGTACGGGTTGAACCCTAATGCGAATTCGCCTATAAATCGAGCCCCTGGGTCGGAATCCAGAATTTGCTTGAGCTTGCGCTGGTTGCCGTCGGAAGAAGCCTTTATGATCCGGCCTTTTTCAAACTTCAGCCTTATCCGATCAAAAGAAACTCCTTGATAGACCGATGGTGCGTTATAAGTAATTTCGCCCTGGACGCTGTTCTTTACCGGACAGGAAAAGACCTCGCCGTCTGGTATATTGCGCAATCCTCCGCAAGTAACGGCCCCGATATCCTTTATCGAGAAACGCAGGTTTGTCCCGGGGCCGATGATGTGGACCTGGTCGGTTTTGTCCATTAAACGCTTAAGCGCGTTCATGCCAGGGCGCATGCGAGCATAATCCAGTGTGCACACTTTAAAAAAGAAGTCCTCGAAAGCTGCTGTACTGCAACGTGCTTGTTGGGCCATGGCAGGTGTGGGCCAGCGCAATACGACCCATTTCGTTTTCCTGACCCGCCAATTCTGAACCGGACGCATATGGCTGGTGACCAATTTCATTTTAGAGGCAGTCACATCTGACAGCTCGAAAATATTGTCGGATCCGCGCAACGCGACGTAGGCATCCATTTTTTTCATGCGCTGCAATTCCAGTTTCGATAAGACCTCGAATTGCGCGTTTGTGGCTCCCTTTAACAGCTCCCGGACTATGATCCCGTGACCGATTTGCACGAAAGGTATTGCGCCTCGGCCTCGAGCGGCGCGCACAAGGGCGATAACCATTGCGTCCGGCACATCATATGCGTCGATTAGCACCTTCTCGCCTTTTTTCAGGCAGATGGAAAAGCTGGTGAGGACTTCGGCCAGTCGACTGTAATGAGGATCCATAGCCCCGAAGAATTATTCTAAAACATAAAGCAGGCAAGCTGTAAAAGCGCCGGAGGTCCCGATCGTATTGCCGTAGACCGAATTTATTTAAACTCTTCGAGGATGCATTCCCGCACCTCCTCGATGGTTCCATGAGCATCGATAAAATGGAACGGAAAAACTCCACGTAATGTTTTCAATGGCTCGTAGGTCGTTTCCTCGAAGACCTGGTAGCGGTGGCGCGCCGCCTCTTCACTCTGGTCTGTTTTTCGCAATTCTTCGACTTCCGAGACGGACTCTTTTGCCTCCTCGGCTGCTTTGCGCCCTCGATAGAGTTGGCGCTGCACGCTCACCGTTTCATTCACAAAGAACACTATTACATGAAATTCGGACTTGGGAAAGGGGGTCTCCTCCACCATTTCGTCGCTGAGCGCTTCGATATTGCTATGTAGCGCTTTTATGCAATCCACCTGCGGCTTAGTGCGCGGGAACCCGTCGACGATTGCGCCATCTGCGAATTCCGGTTCGAGCAGCTTGCGCAGAATGAGATTAGTTACCTCGCGGTCACCCACCATAATTCCCTTATCCTTCATGAGTTTAGCCTCGGGACTTTGAAGCAGATCGCTGATCACGATGGGAGCCGCCGTCAGCCCGCAGACATTCAGGAGAACGTCGGTCTGAGTGCCTTTGCCGGAGCCAGGGGCTCCGTTAAGCCAAAATATTTTTCTGGGAAAGCGCATGCTTTCCCTGCCGAATTTGCCTTCTATCTCCGTCCATACGGAGTCGAAAAACTGGTGCGAGTCACCGGTATCGGGTATCTGTTTATTCAATTTTAGTCTATTCAATTTCGTTCTTTTGAACGTTACTTGGAAATGGAGAACGGGTTGACGGCAAGTTTTTCCTGTCGAAGCAAATTCGAGAAACTGCATCCTCGAAGTCCTCGCCACCGGAGAGAATTTCGATCTCGACGCGTAAGTAATATATGGGGATCTTCGAATTGAAGTCGGCTGGTATTCGTACCGCATCCTTTTCGGTGGTAACGAGCATATCCAATCCCCTCTTTTCGGCCAAATTGGAAATGTATTCCAATTCCGACCGTTCGTATCGATGGTGGTCGACGAATCGCCGATTATACCGGATTTCTGCGCCCAGCTTTCGAAGGAACTCTTCAAAACTATCGGGAGCCGCGATGCCACAGAAGGAACCGATGCGTTTTTGTTTAAGGAAGGATAGATCGAGGCGGCGGCTTCCGTTGACTTCCTGCAGATAGCGGGGAGCGTGCCTGCACTCAATGATTTCGGCATTTGGTTTGTAGCGACGGATGAGCCGTTCGAGTTCCGGACCTGCCTGCCCATTGGATTTGGTTATAAAAATATGAGAAGCACGCCTGATATGCTTAATTGGCTCGCGCAATATGCCGCGTGGCAGAAGGCACTGGTTTCCGAATGGGTTGGTCTTGTCCACCAACAGCAAATGCAGATGTTCCTTTAACGCGAGGTATTGAAAGCCGTCATCGAGTATGAGGGTATCGACCCCAAATTTTTTGATGGCGAAGAGACCCGCTTTGATGCGGTTCTTATCCACTATAACTAGAACACCGGGGAGGTTTTTTGCCAGCATGTATGGCTCGTCACCGGCCCACTCGGAATCGAGGAAAATTTGCTCGCCGTCGCTCACCACTTTGGGCGGTGGAGACTTTCGGTGTAAGATGAAGTACCACCACCTTTTAAATAAGGGCTCGGTCTTGCTTTTGTAGCCACGGCTCAAAATCGCGACACGACGGCCGCGTTCGACAAGGCTGCGGGCAAATTTTTCCACTACCGGTGTCTTGCCCGTGCCTCCCACGGTCAGATTGCCCACTACCACCACGAGACATCCCAGGTGTCGGTTGCGGAAAATGCGGTGTTTGTAAAGCAGATGCCTGGCCTGTACGACAACACTGAAGACTCTCGAAAGCAGGTTGAGAAGGAATGCGTAATACCTGGCGCCGAGACCGCGCCAGCGTCCATAAATGACATCGACGGTAAATTGCTCAAACCTCTCCATGCCCCTTGCCAGGCGGCGGTTTAATCTACGTATCATGATTTCAAGATGTTTGGAAAGCTTGCGAACACCCACTGGATCCCGTATGGGCTGCGGGTATTGTAAATTCCGTTGCGTGTGTCAATGGATGGATATTTTGGGCAAAAATTGTTAAATACATTGTCACCGAGCGAAAAGACGCGCGCAATATGTAAATTTACAATAAAGAGTATTGACGGAATAATACCGGAACCTTTTTTAAATGCATAAACGATTTGCAGCAAATATATAATGCTATACAAACTACTCAGTGCAAAAATCCATCGCGCTCAGGTGACAAATGTCAACCTGAATTATGAAGGAAGCCTCGGTATCGACTCCGAATTTATGGACATGACAGGCATTCATACGCATGAAAAAGTGCTTGTTGGAAATATCGCAAACGGCGAGCGTTTTGAGACCTACGCATTCCGGGAACCCCCAGGTTCCAAATCAATCACATTAAACGGAGCAACAGCACATCTAGGGAAGGTTGGAGACCTTCTGGTTATTCTCATATTCGCAGATTTTTCTCCGGAAGAGGTCAAGGCATGGAAACCCGCCTTGCTTGTATTAGGTGATGCCAATCATACAATCATCAAACTGGATAAACATGAGCTATAAACTCTTCATTCCAGGTCCGGTCCAGGTATCGGATAAAACCTACCAGGCCTTGACGACCCCCATTTTCGGTCATCGAAGTTCAGAATTCGCCGAACTCTACCGCTCCCTGCAACCCGGCTTGCAGGAGCTTTTCGGCACCACCGATCCGGTATTTTTAAGCACCAGCAGCGCTTGGGGCGTGATGGAGGGAGCGGTGCGCAACCTGACCGCCAAGAAAGTATTGATCTGCATGTGCGGTGCGTTTTCGGACAAGTGGCACGACGTCAGTCTTCGATGCGGTAAGGAGGCCGCGCCCCTGCAATTCGATTGGGGCCGGCCAGTTGACCCGGATGCAGTGCGGAGGGAATTGTCCAAGGGCGGTTACGACACCGTCACTATCGTTCACAATGAAACCTCGACCGGACTGATGAACCCCATTGCTGACATCATGGCCGTTGTCAGAGAATTTCCCGATGTCATCTCCATAGTTGATGCGGTAAGCTCCTTTTCCGCGGTTGCGCTGCCAATGGACGAGTTGGGCATCGACGTTCTTTTGACCGGCTCCCAAAAAGCCCTAGCGCTGCCTCCCGGCCTGGCTCTCTTCAGCGTGTCGCAACAGGCCTTGGACCGGGCCGCTCAGATTCCCGGGCGAGGGCTCTATTTTGATTTCCTGGAGTTTTTGAAAAACCACGAAAATGGAACGACCCCGACCACACCGAATATCCCTCACATTTTTGCATTGCGTTCCAAATTGGAGGACATAAAGGCCGAGGGGCTGCAAGCCCGTTATGTCCGCCATGACCGGCTCAACGCCATGGTCCATGCCTGGGTGGAGAGGAACGGATTTGAATTTTATCCAGAAAAAGCCTTCTGTTCGAAAACTTTGACCTGCGTTAAGAATAACCGGGACATCGATGTGCCGCTTCTTATCAGCCGCCTAAAGGAACGGTTCAATTGCGTAATAGACGGAGGTTATGGAAAAATCAAGGGGCAGACTTTCAGGATATCAAATATGGGAGATGAAACCGAAGAATCCATAGGAGGTTTGCTGGAAAACCTCGACACCCTCATGGCGGAACTCTAAGCAGATCAATTTTCCACCCCAAATACACACTTTTTAAATAGAAGCGTCACCTGAAATGAAAACTTTGATTATTGCCGAGAAACCAAGCGTCGCACGCGACATAGCCTCGGCCCTCGATAACGTCAAAAAAAACGGGGATTGGTTTGAGGACGAGCAATACATCATCAGCTCGGCCATCGGCCATCTGGTCGAACTTTTCATGCCCGAGGATATCGATAAGAAACTGACTTTTTGGAAACTCCAGGACTTGCCCATTATCCCGGATAAATTCTCCCTCAAGCCCATTGAGAGAACGAAAAAGAAGTTTGCCGAGTTGAAGAAACTCCTTTCGCGAAAAGATGTCGATAAGGTCGTCAATGCCTGCGATTCCGGCAGGGAGGGCGAACTCATATTTACCAATATATACGAATTGGCCAAATGTCGCAAACCAGTGCATCGCCTTTGGCTCAGTTCCATGTTGCCGAAAGCCATACGGGGTGCCTTCTCTCAATTGCGCTCCGAAAAAGAGATGCTGTCCTTGCAGGACGCCGCGCGCTGCCGCTCAGAATCGGATTGGCTCATCGGCATTAACGGCACACGCGCCATTACTCGGCGTATGTATAAGTCGGGCTCCAAGAGCAGACAGGTGGCTACCGTGGGACGAGTGCAGACTCCCACCCTGACACTGGTTATGGTACGGGAAAAGCAAATCACAAACTTCCAGCCACGCCCATATTGGCGCATACTCGGCAAATTCGGAGTCAATCAAGGCGAATACGATGGTGTTTATCAGAAACCGGACTTCAAGAAATCTTCCGACAAGGCATCCGCCGATGACCGCATCGACCGGATATGGAAACGTATCGATGCCGAAACCAAATTGACACAAATCAGCGAGGCCAAAACCGCCGAAGTTACAGATGAGAAAAAGCGTACCCGTCAACTTCCGCCTCGCCTCTACGACCTCACTTCACTGCAACGCGAGGCCAACAGCCGTTTCAGCCTCCCCGCCCGCAAAACTTTACAGATCGCGCAGGAACTCTATGAAAAGCACAAATTGATAACTTATCCGCGAACCGACTCGCGAGCCTTGCCCGAAGACTACATCCAGACCTGCAAGAAAACGCTGGACTCCCTTGGCGGTGACTTGCAGGAGTTTGCCCGAAAGGTCCTGGACAGCGAAGGCGTGCGCCCGAACAAGCGTGTTTTCAACAACGCGCAAGTCAGCGACCATTTCGCAATAATTCCTACCGGCAGGGAGAGTCGCAATCTGGACTTCAACGCAACCAAAATTCTAGACATGATAGCACGCCGATTCGTGGCGGTATTTTTCCCCGAGGCTGTGTTCGATGTTACAATCCGCCTGAGCACCGTCGAAGACACCCAGTTTAAAACCGAAGGCAAAGTGCTCATCCAGCCAGGTTGGCTCGAAGTTTACGGGAAAAGTACAGACAGCTCGGTGGAACTGCCCGCCCTCTCACCGGAAGACGGCTTACCGGCACTAGCACAAGTGCTGAATTTTGAACTCTCGGAGGATACAACCAAACCGCCCCCACGCTATACCGAAGCCACCCTCCTTTCCGCCATGGAAAACGCCGGTAAATTTGTAGAGGATGAAGAATTGGCAGAAGCCATGAAAGGAAAGGGACTCGGCACTCCTGCGACACGCGCCCAAATCATCGAGCACTTGATAAAAGAAAATTACATGGAACGGCACAAACGAGATTTGTCTCCTACCGCCAAAGCCGAAAGTTTGATCGAATTCCTCGCCGCCCTCAAAGTCGAAGCTCTCACCAGCCCGGCCTTGACCGGAGAGTGGGAGCACAAATTGAGTCTTATCGAGGAAGGCAAACTTTCCCGTAAAGAATTCATGCAGGGTATTTCGGATATGACCTCGGAAATTGTTCAGAAGACAAAGGATTTCGAAGAATCGGACGTGGAGGATCGCATCACAAATATAATATCTCCCACCGATGGAAAGCCAATTAAAGAAGGCCTGCGACAATATAAATCGCAGGATGGAGACATCATCATATACAAAGTAATCTGTAATAGAAAATTTAGCGAAGAGGAAATCGGAACCATCATTAAAAACCGGGAATTGGGGCCACTGGATGGTTTCCTCTCCAAAGCCGGCAGGCCTTTTTCAGCCACTCTCCGGCTGAATGACTTCAACAAGATTGAATTCGTGTTCGACAAGAGCCGCCGCGACAACTCGATGGACGGAATCGACCCTGACAATCTACCGGTTCTCGGGAAATGCCCTAAAGATGGCGCAAAATTGTTGGACGCTCCAAACGCGTTTATTTGCGAAAATGCGATTGCTGAAAAAAAATCTTGTGATTTCAGGGTAAGCCGTAAAATGCTAGGCAGATCTATCCCCAACGAACAATTCCTCAAGCTGATCGAAAACGGTAAGACTGATCTCCTGGAAAAATTTCGCTCAAAGAAAACAGGGAAACTGTTCTCCGCCTACTTGATTCTGAGAAAAGACGGCAGTATAGGTTTTGAGTTCCCGGCACGAGAAAAGAAAACAAAATCGACGCCAAAATCAAAAAAATGAGACTAGCAGGGTGCTGAAAAACACCTTATTTGAGAAATAAAGGATAGAACCATGCCAGTAGCATCACCGAAACAGTATGCTGCAATGCTAGATGCAGCTCAAGAGAACAACTATGCCTTCCCGGCTATAAACTGCACTTCCATCATTACCATGAATGCCGCTTTGAAGGGTTTGGCCGATTCAAAGTCCGACGGCATAATTCAATATTCCACAGGCGCCGGTCAATTCGCCTCGGGCCTAAATAACAAGGACGCCGCAATGGGCTGCATTATCCTGGCTGAAGCAGCCTGCCGGTTGGCCGACCAATACGATATTTTGATCGCGCTGCACACTGATCACTGTCAACCCGATAAAGCCGAAGGCTTCCTAAAGCCACTCATCGAGGAATCGGCCCGTCGCCGTAAACAAGGCCTGGGTCCTCTTTTCCAGGGACATATGCTCGATGCCTCTGCAATTCCGTTGGAGGAAAATATGAAAATTTCAAGCGAATATCTCAAACTCTGCGCCGAAAATGATATAATCCTCGAAGTTGAAGCGGGAGTCGTCGGGGGCGAAGAAGATGGCGCCGCCGGTACCGAGGATACCCCGGAGGAAAAACTTTATACGACCCCGGAGGATATGCTCTTCGTATATGAATCACTAAAGGGGCTGGGTCGTTACATGTTTGCGGCAACTTTCGGCAACGTTCATGGTCACTACAAACCGGGAGCCGTCAAGTTGCGCCCCGACATTCTAAAGAAAGGTCAGGAGGCCGTTACAGAAAAATACGGCAATGAAGCCGAGTTTGATCTGGTGTTTCATGGCGGCTCCGGCTCGCCCGTGAAGCAGATTCGCGAAACCCTGGATTACGGTGTGATTAAAATGAATATCGACACCGACGCCCAATACGCCTTTACCCGACCCATCGCCGATCATATGCTTAAAAACTATGACAGCGTGCTGATGGTGGATGGTGAAATCGGCGGCAAAAAATTCTACGATCCACGCTCCTACTTGAAAGCGGCCGAGGAGGCGATGTCAGTTCGCGTCAAAAAAGGCGCCGATGACTTGCGTTCAAAAGACAAGACTTTATTCGGACAGATCTAAGGGTGGTATGGTTATCCAGGTAATTCCCCTCATTGACCGGAAACTTTTCCCGAGAAAAAACTGAGCTAGAAGCGGTCAGTGACTGTTAAGGCAACCAGGGATATTTACGGAAGTTCGGCTCGCGCTTTTCCATGAAGGCTTTATGTCCCTCACTGCCCTCTTCGGAAAGATAATATAACAACGTGGCGTTGCCTGCCAATTCCTGGATGCCTGCCAGTCCGTCGCAGTCGGCGTTAAAGGCAGCCTTTAGGCAACGAATAGCAAGTGGGCTTTTGGCCAGGATTTCCTGTGCCCATTTAATGCCTTCGGCTTCGAGTTCTTCGACCGGCACCACTTTATTGACCAGTCCCATATCCAGCGCTTCTTGTGCGGAATATTGTCGGCATAAAAACCAGATCTCACGTGCCTTCTTTTGTCCCACTATACGGGCCAGGTAACCGGCTCCGAACCCGCCGTCGAAGCTGCCTACCCTGGGACCGGTCTGCCCGAACACCGCGTTGTCCGCCGCGATGGTCAAATCGCAGATGACCTGCAAAACTTGACCTCCTCCGATGGCGTAGCCCGCCACCAGCGCGATGACAACCTTTGGCATTGAGCGGATGAGCCGCTGCAGTTCGAGCACATTAAGTCTTGGCATTCCCGATTCGTCCAGATAGCCGGCCTTGCCGCGAACGCTTTGATCGCCTCCTGCGCAAAAAGCGTATTTGCCGTCGCTATGAGGTCCGGCGCCGGTAAGGAATACGACGCCTATAGAGCTGTCGTCGCGCGCGTCGGAAAATGCCTCTATCATTTCCGTCACCGTTTCAGGACGGAAGGCATTGCGCTTTTCCGGTCGATTAATCGTTACCCGGGCGATGCCATCTCCTTTTTCGTAGATAATATCCTTGTAGTCTTTGACCTTATTCCAATCCATGGTGCCAATCATATTTTTTTTAGAATCAGTGTCCATCTGTATTCACCTGTCCCGCAACTGCGGGGTCTGTGGCTAACTCATTAAATATTGTTTAAAATTGAACCTTGAAAAGGGCTTTGCGGTATCGGGTATCGCGCTTGCGGTCGGTAGGGACTTCGATGATCCGGATGCCTGAACGAGGCAACTTTCGCATCAACGGCACAAGTTCTTTCAGGTTTTTTATCCTGATATAATCGACTCCATAAGCTGCGGACAGTTTTTTAAAGTCCACATTTTGCGGCATTGCGAAAAATTCCTCGAATGGCGGATCGAAGCGGGCGATCGGCAGATGCTCAAAAATTCCTCCGCCCCGGTTATTTATGACAACGATACTCAGGTGGCCCCTGAATTTATTGCACAACAAGAACCCGTTCGTGTCATGCAAGAGCGCCAAGTCCCCGGTAAGCAGAACCGCGCTTTTGTTTTTGTGAGCGACACCGAGTGCAGTGGAGAGTGTGCCGTCTATTCCATTGGCTCCACGATTGAAAAACGGCCGGATGGCCCGGTTGCCAGGCTGCCAGAAAAATTCTACGTCGCGCACCGGCATACTGCTGGCAATGAAAAGAGGCGTGGTTCGGGGAAGGGACTTTGACAACAGCCAGGAAACTTTGCCCTCGAAGTTAAAATCGCACCGCCTCAGTTCACGATTGAGAAAGAGGCCGGCCTGCTTGTCGGACTCCAGCCATTTTTTGTAATACGGGCCGGCCTTTCGGGATTTGCCAACCAGGACATCTGCCAGCGCTTCCACGTCGAAACGCAGCGGAACGGAACGGAGGTGTAGCGGGTCGATATTGTCCTGTCCGGCATCGAGCAGCCAGGTCCGGGCATTGGATCTTTCCAGCCATGCTCGCAGTACATTGCTGATAGGCGGAGTGCCTATGCTCAGGATGGCGTCAGGGGCCAATTGTTTTGCTGTCTCGGGATTGCGCAGCAGAATGTCGTAACGGGAAATCAGGCTGGGAAGCAATGCGGCGTAATTGCGCAACGGATTGAGTCCGTCGGCCAGAACCGGCCAGCCCAACCTTCGTGAAATTAAGGCCACGGCCTTTGCGAAGTTTTCCGCATTCTCCGGCTGGCTGGGGCCAGCCACAATAACGCCCTTGCGGTAACTGATCATTTCTTTGCCCAAAGTATGCCTTTGTGTTTCGTGGAGTGAAACCGATACCTCCGGCAATGGTGCAACGTCGGAAAAAAATGTTTCGGGATCGAAGGATATTTCCGTATCGGAATGTTCAATGTCGGACGTCGGCGCCAGTGGGTCGCGAAATGGTATATTGAGATGCACCGGGCCGGCGGTAGGAAAGCGAGTGCGTTCCCAGGCATGGACCAAGGTCTGGCGCAGGTATCGAAGACGCATATTTTCCATTGATGGCATTGACAGCTCGGCCTGAAAATTAGGGTAACCGCCGTAGAGCTTTAGTTGATCTATGGCCTGCCCGGAATTGCAGTGGCGCATTTCCGGCGGACGGTCTGCTGTGAGGGCCAACAATGGCGTTCCACTTTCCCTGGCTTCAATAATGGCGGGGAAAAAATTGGCGGCTGCCGTTCCGGAGGTGCAAATCAAGACAGTTGCCCGGCCGGTTTGGCGGGCCAGACCCAAGGCGAAAAAAGCGGCGGAACGCTCGTCGAGCACCGGGATCGCTTCTATGCCCGGATAGCGGCAAAAAGCGAAGGTCATTGGGGTAGATCGGAATCCCGGTGATATAACCGCGTAGCGCAGACCCAGCCTGGCCAAAGTTGCCGCTATAACCGCACCCCAAAGGCTGTTGGCATTGGCCCTGGCATGTTCGTCGAAGAGAGTGACGCTGTCTTTGGAATGGTGTCTTGCCATCCGAAATGTTTTGAATAACGCTCTGGATTATACAAGGTTTTCCCGAGTTAACCACTCTTGAATCGAAGATAAAAGTCAAAATCGGAATGTTGAGAGCAATATTATTCTTCTTCCCTGTTTGTATAACTACTGCCCTGTGCGCCAGCGATCCGGCCCGCGACTTGCATGTCGTCTTTGCCGAGCATTGGGAATACACGATGGAGCGACATCCGGAGTATGCATCCAGGCTGGGTGATCGGCGCTACAACGACCGTTGGACAGATTACAGCCCGGAAGCATTTCAGCGCCACCACAATCAGGATAAGATATTTTTGCGCAGGGTCTTGGTAATTGACAGATCCCGGCTCACGACGGCTGACAAACTCAACTACGATTTGTTTGTCAAGGAAACGGAAGTGGATATCGAAGAGTTTTCCTATCGAACCTACCTTCTGCCGTTATCCCATCGCGGAGGTATCCAAACTTTCGACGACCTGGCCAATTCGCTGCGCTTTTCCACGGTGAAGGATTACACCGACTGGATTACCAGACTGGAGGCGATGCCTGCCTTGATGGATCAAACAATAGCCATAATGCGCGAGGGGATAGGAAGCGGAATGCTTCACCCCAAGGTTCTCATGCGGCGGGTGCCCAAGCAAATCGACAAACAGATTGTGGCTGCACCCGAAGAAAGTCCTTTTTTCAAACCCTTCAAGTCCTTTCACACCTCGATTCCTCCGGAGGAGCAGGAGCGCCTGAAAGAAAAAGCGGCGGCGGCCATTAGCGGCTCCGTTATTCCCGCTTTCTCCAGATTTAAATTATTTTTTGTCGAGGAATACCTGACTGCCTCCCTTGACGAAGTAGGCATATGGCAGCTGCCAAAAGGAGAGGCGCTCTACCAATTCCGGGCACGGCGTTTCACAACCACCGAATTGACGCCGGATGAGATCCACAACATCGGTCTGAGAGAAGTAGCCCGCATCCGAAAAGAGATGGAAGCAGTCAAGAAAAGGAGCGGATTCGATGGGTCGCTTAAAGAATTTTTCACCTACCTGCGGACGGATCCGGAATTTTACTACGAAACGCCAGAGGAACTCTTAAACGCTTACCGTGCGCTCACCCGGCGAATCGATCCGTTGATGGTCAACTTGTTTAAAACACTTCCCCGGATGCCCTACGGGGTCATGCCCATCCCTGAGAACATCGCACCAGATACGACGACCGCTTATTACAGTCGGCCGGCAGCCGATGGATCGCGGGCGGGAAGGTTTTTTATAAATCTCTATAAGCCCGAAACGCGCCCCAAATGGGCTATGATGGCCCTGTCTCTGCATGAGGCCGTTCCGGGACACCACTTGCAGATTTCGCTGGCCATGGAGCAGGGAGATATGCCGAATTTCCGGCGCTATGGCGGTTACACCGCCTTTGTCGAGGGCTGGGGACTATATGCCGAGTTCCTGGGCGAAGAGGTCGGCCTTTATGAAAACCCTTACGACAAATTCGGCCAGTTGACCTACGAAATGTGGCGAGCCCTGCGGTTGGTAGTCGATACGGGGTTGCACTCTTTCAAGTGGGAGCGGCGAAGAGCAATCGACTACTTCCTGGAAAATACGCCCAAAAGCGAACTGGATATCACAAACGAAATCGACCGCTATCTGGCATGGCCAGGCCAGGCCCTGGCCTACAAAATCGGAGAGCTGAAATTTAAGGAATTGCGCCGGTTATGCGCTCGTACATTGGGTGGAGCATTCGATGTGCGTGACTATCACGACGCGCTCATGCGGTCCGGGGCGGTGCCACTCGACATCGCCGAGCGTGAAATAAAGGCTTGGCTGGATACGCAATCGGCGCCATAATATATTTGACTTTGGTGTTGCCGGGTTTCAGCAACAAAACAACACAAGCCGCAATAAACTATGACCGAACCAAATATCGCACAAAAAAATCCCTTCGTGCAAGCTACCGATCCAGGCTCTTATTGGTGGTGCGCTTGCGGACTTTCGCAGACCCAGCCCTTCTGCGATGGGTCGCACAAAGAGACCGACATCAAACCCGTCCAGGTTAAAATCGCTGAAAATAAAACGATTGCCTGGTGCGGTTGCAAGCATACGGGCAACAAACCGTTCTGTGACGGCACACACAGCAGCCTTTAAGCCGTTATCCGCATATCGCGGCATGACCACTTTTTAAATTCCCTTTATCGTATCGTCAATACTTCGAGCAGGGCGCGGAGTTTTAGGTCGGTTTCCTGTTTTTCCCGTTCCGGATCGGAACCGCTTATGATGCCGTTGCCGGCGTAGACGCGAGCATGGCAGCCGTCAATAAGGGCCGAACGGATAGCCACGACAATCTCGCCGTCGCCTTTGTAATCGAACCACCCTATCGCGCCGGCATAAAGCCCGCGGTCGAAATTTTCGATTTCCCGTATATCGGGAATGGCTGCCTCGCGAGGAGTTCCTCCCACGGCCGGAGTTGGATGCAATGAGGCCAGGATGTCCAAGATATGAATTTCCTCGGGAATTTCCGCGTAAATTGAAGAACGCAGGTGCTGAACATTGGACAATTGGAGCAAATTAGGCCGTTCGGAAATTTCCGGCTCGATACCGAGCGACCGTAGACGGCGCTGGATTGAATCGACGACGATGCTATGCTCGCGCAGGTCCTTGTCGCTGCCGAGCAATTCGCGGGCGAACCGGGCATCGTCGCGAGCCGTTGGCCCCCGTGGCCCGGATCCGGCAATGGCCTCGGTAAATAATTCCTTGCCGCGCACCCGCAGCAATCTTTCGGGAGTTGCACCGATGAAGCTTTGCTCAAGACCATTGGCCATGGAGAAAGCATGGCAATCGTGAAACTTGTTACGTAAATGGTTGAGAGAACCGAGAGGATCGAATGGCAAATCGGACACAATGTCCACTGCTCGGGCCAGAACGATTTTTTGATATTTGCCGGATGCGATACGCTCAAGACCGATCTTTACAGCCACTTCGAAACCAACCTCCCTTCCCACCTCTGTAATTCGAGTTTGATCTCTGGCTTTCGTCGGTTTTGAAACCACCGACTCTTCATAATCGAAGGCGGAAAACTTGGCATGAGCTGACAAAACCTTGTCTGCCATGGGTTCAAGTTCGGACTGCGGCTCTACCAGGATGTTGGCGACTGCACCGTAAATACCCTTGCAGTGAGAAACCTGCCAACGGGGTAAAAATATGGTAGCGGGGTGAAAGAAATCCTCGCTCTCTGCATCGTCGAAAAAGGTAAATCCGACGAAAAAGTGAGGGCCGCCGAAAGGAATGTCCATTTCCCCGACGGCGATAGTGTAGGCGAGGACGGATTGAGCGAACTCACGCACTTTCCTGAACCTTTGCGGGCCCGCAAAACTCTTTTCGATTATGGCTTCGGCCCCCGCCACCGATTCTTCCGCTACAGGATGTTCCAGGTAAAAATGAAGCTCATCCGGCTCAAAGATTGATTCCAGAACGGCCAGAGGATCGATGTGCTTTACTTCCAGCGTTATACTGGCCACTTTAAAATGTTCGTCCTGCCGTGCTTGATCCCGGCACATTTCCAGAAAGGTCAGGAGCGATTCGCGGTTGCGCTCTGTTTTGCGAAAAAGCTCAGGTGGAATAATTTGCATGGGAACACAATAACTTTAAATGAGCCTCAAGAAACAAGGATTATATTTTGAAGATTTCGTAAAGCTCTGTTTGACGTATTGGCCATTAGTGTGCAATATTACATACTGTGAAAGTAATCAGAGCAGAAAGCGCCGGCTTTTGTTGGGGCGTCGAACGCGCTATCAATATCGCCCGGGAATATACCGGTAAAGGCAAACACCCTGTCTATACCGACGGCCCGCTCATACACAATAAACAGATGATGGAAAAGCTTGAAGACGAGGGCATCCGTGAAGTCGGCGATTACCAAAGCAAGTCAGAACTCGCAATTGATAATGCAGATAAGAAAAATTCGGTCATGGTCGTGCGCGCTCACGGCATTTCGCCGGAAAGGCGCAAATATCTGAAGAACCTCGACCTGGAATTCCGTGACGCCACTTGCCCGGACGTGGGTATCATCGCCGGAAAAATCCGGGGCCATACTAAAAGGGGATACGAAACGGTCATTTTCGGCGATCCCGAACATCCCGAAGCTATCGGCCTTCTGGGTTATACCGAAGGCAAAGGACATGTCGTCCAAACCAAAGAGGACATCGACAACCTGCCTCCGCTGGGTGAGAAAGTGATCATGGTCTCGCAATCGACTATGTTCACCCACGAATTCGTGGAGCTTTCAGCACGCCTCAAAGAAAAATATCCTCATCTGCTGGTCTTTGACACTATCTGCGGAGCTACCAAAGAGCGTCAGGATGGCGTTACATATCTTGCTAAAGAGGGAGCAGAGGCCATAGTGGTAATCGGAGGGCACCACTCGGCCAACACCCGCAAACTGGCCAAGCTAGCAGGTCTCCAGGACTTGCCCACCTTTCACATCGAAACGGCTGCAGAAGTCGACCCGAAGTCTTTGAAAAAATACAGCACCGTTGGCGTCACGGCGGGGGCTTCTACTCCAGACTTTATAATAGATGAAGTCTGCCGAAAGCTCGAGTCGATTTAACCGTCTATCTTTGTAACTTCAGCCAATCGAGAAGGCCAGTCAGGGCACGCGCGCGATGGCTTTCGGTGTCTTTGACCGATGGGCCCAGTTCTGCGAAGGTTTTATCATAACCCTCCGGTTGAAACAGCGGATCGTAACCGAAGCCTTCTAAACCACGCGGTTCTTTGACGATTTTTCCTTTGCAGGTACCTTGAAAGGTTAGAACGCGCTCTTCTGGCCCAATGAGTGCGAGGAAGCAAATAAAACGGGCCGTGCGCTCCGCGTCCGGAACACCGTCAAGCTCTTTCAGCAATTTCCGGATATTGTCGGCGTCCAAAGCATCCTCTCCCGCGTAGCGAGCGGAGCGTATGCCGGGTCTTCCGTTAAGGGCATCAACTTCCAAGCCGCTGTCGTCGGCCAGCACCCAGTCTTCCGGTGGAATCAGCGGCCGAAGGGTACGGGCTTTAAGAAAGGCATTGGCCTGAAAAGTGACACCGGTTTCCTCGCAGGGAGGTGAATTACAAATTTTGTTGCCGGGAAATACCTCGATATCGAGCTTGGCGGTCTCAATCATCCGGACCAATTCGTCAACTTTGTGAGGATTCCCCGTGGCAAGATAGAGGCGCATTGGTATAAAGTGCGCGAAGCGTCGCGGATTTTCAGCCGATAATGCAGACCGCTCTTCGGTCTTTATTTTTCTATGGGCAGAAAAACTTCAATAATTTCAGTAACCGCTAAATTCGCAACATCATTGAATTTTTCAAACTTGTCGCTGGTCAAGTCAACCAGGTTTAAGATGCGCGAGTAGCTTGTCGGGACAAGGATTTTCCGGCCTTCGTTGTTTTCACGATGGATCCCAAACATTATCTGGCCGCATTCTTCTTTATCGAGCGCGCTCAGTAAGTTTTTCGTGACCCAGATGGAACCAAATCGCGCAAAGTCGCTCAAACGGCCTGCATAATTTATAGTGTCTCCCAGCACTGTAAACTCCACTTGGGTTGGAGTCACGTAAGTGCCAAGCCATTCCCGGCCCTCATTTATGCCGATATTCAAATAGAGCTCTGTGGGCCAGTTTTTTCTTAGTTGCCATTCCTTACTGACCCCTCTTACCGCATTTTTTATTTCTTGCGCGCATATCAACGCATTTAGAATGTAATTTTGGTCCGGCTGCGGAAAAAAGTAGTAAACCATGCCGTCTCCTGCATGCCTGCCATGGGTGCCATGGGTGCCGTAATATTTTTTAAAGACCGGTTGAACTGATATCCATAAATCGTTTATCAGTTCGAAATATTCATTTGGAGGCAATTCAGCCGATATTTTCATCGAGTTCTGAAGGTCTGCCACTAATACACAAACTGATGTTATGACGGGAGGCCTTTTGCGAATCAAGTCCCGTATCACTTGATCTCGTTCGGCCAGAAAATTCAGCAAGCTATCTTGGTCGGACGATTCAGGAGTATATATAAATATAATTTGTTCGCGATAAGTTGAGGCAAATACACGATAAGAATTTTCACCATCTTCGGACAGTTTCAGTAAAAATGATGCTTGGATGATCGGCTCAAGCTCAATTACATCCACTTGTTCATACAAACCTTTAAGTATCCTTATCTTGCTAATTTCCGCCTTCGATAAAAGACGGTCGAGCGCGGCTTTAGATAAACGGTTCTTGGCTATTCCCAAATGAAAATTCAGCAACTCTCCCCAGTCCCTAGAGCTATCCCAATTTGGAGAATCGAGTAATAATTGAAGGAGGTCCCTATCTTCGAGTTCCGGACTCATTGTGCTCTCATCTCCAAGAATCTCCTTGTTAAATTGCGAATTTGACCATTCCACTTCGAAGTTATAATTGACCATGCAAATTGGAAGATTGAGGTCGCTCAGGGTCATCTCTTTTTTCTTTCCGGTTTTTCTTGATTTCCCATTCGTCTCTGGTGTTTCGACTTCAATATTTTCTTCAATCATTCTGTCTGACAATGAAGCCTGATCCATGTTCTGTTCTTCTTGGTTTATACGGTTCACAATCTCACTCATGCTTAATCCCTCTTTTTTTAGTTTCTGTATTAGTCTAACTATAGCCAAACATTCGTCAGGAAAGTAACCAATCTGTCTGGCTCGACCTTCACCGGGACCGGGTTTGCGGATTACCGGTTTCGGTAAAACACCCAAGCCTATATAATTGTTCAATGTGGCTCGTGATATTTTGGTCGCATCCAGTATTTGCTTACTTGTCAGCATGATTGGCAGTTTGTTTTATTCCCGTTAAGTGAATGTTGACCATTCCCCTAAGTAATTATTTGGATATATTATGTAATATATACAGTATAATTATACTGTATACTTATACTGTCAATCATATTTCTGCTAGGTTCTTTGTCAAATTCTGCAACCACTTAGATATCAAGCATTTAAAATCTCTATTTTTTTACGAATAAACCATATACCCACGCATCAGCTGATCGTTACCTAAAATCCTGTGTTTTACATCAGATAGATAAGGGGCCTGTTCGATGTCTTTACCCAAAGCGCCCTTTAACATCGGCAGCGTCTGTTCGTCGGCAAACAGCCTTGGGGCCCGGTAGCTGAACAGGTAATCCAGGTTCCGGGTCAGGAGCATTGAGCTGAGCAGGTTGGACCCGCCTTCGCATAAAACTCCGGTTATTTCCTCTTGCAGACAGCGCTCCCGGAAATGTGAGAATGCTTCAATGTCATCTTCGCCTGAAAACTCCCAGATAATAATGCCGGCATCTGCCAACCGTGACTTAAGAATTTTGTCGGCGGTTTTGTAGGTAATTACAATAGTCCGCTTTTTATATTCATCTGTATAAACATTTGGCATCGGATCCCCGACCGTTCGCAGTCTGCCGTCAAAAATGAACCGTATTGGACAAACGACCTTCTTGCCTATGCGACTTGTCAAGTTCGGGTTATCGGCTAGCACGGTTCCGGAACCCACGGCGACGGATGGGAAAAGACGGCGCCAGCGCATTACGTCTTTGCGAGCTAGTTTACCGGTGATCCATTTAGATTCGCCAGTACGGGTGGCGATACGGCCGTCAAGTGTAGCGGCGGTCTTTCCGGCGATCATAGGTGTATGTCGAGTTATCCAGTGGTTGAAAATGAGATTCAGGTCTTTGCAATCACCGGCAAGTACGCCGGTTCGCACCGTGATACCGGCCTCGCGCAATAGGTCAATGCCGCGACCCGTATGTCGGGGATTGGGGTCGGTTGCGCCGATGACAACCCGTTTTAGGCCAGATTTGATAATGGCATCGGTGCATGGAGGAGTGCGTCCGGACGTTGAGCACGGCTCGAGCGTCACATAGAGTGTGGTCTCGCCGGAAAATGGAGGCTTGAGCAGGCTGAGGGCGTCGACTTCTGCATGAGGTTTTCCAGCGACGGCATGGTAGCTCTCGGCTAAAAGTTTTGCGCCATCCGCGATGACGGCGCCGACCATGGGGTTCGGATGGGTTGCGCCCCATCCTTTGCGGGCGAGGCGAAGCGCCCGGCGCATGAAAGTATTGTCGTTATTCGCGGGCATAATTTCTGTCTAGGCGCGGACAAAGGGATTGTTTTGCATTTCTTCTCCGACCGTTGTGCGGGGTCCGTGCCCTGGAAAGAGCACCGTGGAATCGGGGAGCGAATATATATTCTCGCGGATGGATTGCGACAGCACATCCATACTGCCATTTGGGAGGTCCGTGCGTCCGACGCCGCCTGCAAATATGGCATCGCCGGAGATCGCCAATTCCAGTTCCTTAATATAAAAGAGCACACTTCCATCGCTGTGGCCAGGAACGTGGCGCACTTCGATAGTCTGGCCAATCAGGCTTAGATTTTGGCCATTTTCGACAAAGTGGTCCACACGACCGGGCAGGATTTTTAAACCCGGCTGGAAATAGCTCCCCATCTTTGAGGGATTTTCAATGAGGCTCAAATCGTCCGGGTGGGCATATACGGACACTCCATGTTTTGTGATCTCAGCGACATCAATAATGTGATCCCAATGGCCATGAGTCAGCAGCAGGGCCGATAGCCGGCAGTCCAATTCGCGCAACGCCTTGTCTGCTTCGGTCCAGGCATTCATTGGAGCATCGAAGAGCAATGCCTCTTTTCGGTCAGAATCGAGCAGGAGATAGGCGTTTGTGCCGATGGGCGGCAACTCATAGATGCGGAATTCCATGCCCACCAGATTGAACCTGGGCACGGCTCCGAGGCAACCCGATTTCGTTCGGGATGAGTTTTCCGCAGGGTTTTTGGTTGCGGCATGTCTCGTATTTTCCTTTAAACCACCTTTTCAGCCTTTACTTACAATCAATCCAAATGGAACATTCATGAGCCAGACCTATAAAATAGCGGTTATTCCCGGTGACGGAACCGGAGCCGAAGTCACTAACGAAGCCCTAAAGGTTCTCGATGCCGCGGCCGGTAAATATGGTTTCAAGCTCGATACGACCCCATACGATTTTGGAGGTGAACGTTACCTGCGAACCGGAGAGGTGTTACCTGATTCCGCGATTGAGGAACTTCGCGGACATGACGCCATCCTTTTGGGGGCAATCGGACATCCCGATGTCAAGCCGGGCATTCTCGAAAAAGGCATACTATTGCGCCTGCGATTCGATCTTGATCAGTATATAAACCTGCGCCCCGTCAAACTCTACCCCGGCGTCGAAACACCGCTCAAAAACAAGGGGCCCGAAGACATCGACTATGTCGTCGTGCGGGAAAACACCGGCGGAATTTACACCGGCATCGGAGGATTCAGCATGAAAGGCACGAAGCAGGAGGTCGCGGTCCAGAGCGCGGTTTACACCCGTCACCAGGTGGATCGCTGCCTGCGCTACGCATTTGAATACTGCATCAAGCGAAACAAGAAAAAAACCCTGGCACTGTGCGGCAAGACCAATGTGCTGACTTACATTTACGATCTCTGGGAACGTGCCTTTCACGAAATGGGCAAGGCGGACTACCCGGAAGTTAACCGCGAATACTACCACGTCGATGCCACCTGCATGTGGATGGTTAAAAATCCGGAGTGGTTCGACGTTATTGTGACCGGAAATATGTTTGGCGACATAATCACCGATCTCGGTGCTATCACCCAGGGCGGAATGGGCATCGCCGCGGGTGCCAACATCAACCCAGAGGGTGTAAGCATGTTTGAGCCCATCGGCGGCTCGGCCCCAAAATACACAGGCAAAAACGTCATTAACCCCCTCGCCGCCATTTGCGCCGGACAGATGATGCTCGAAACACTCGGGCAGAACGACGCAGCCCAGGCCATAGAAAGAGCGGTAATTGAAATCACGAGTAACCGTCTTAAAGGACTGGGCGCAGGCCAAATGGGCTACAGTACCTCCGATGTCGGCGATATGACCGCCGAGCTTGTTGCCGGCTGAACTCGGTGAAAATCCTTATCCCGGGTGGCCGGGACTAAAAAGTGTTTCTTGGAATCTAGATTTTTATAATCTAACCTTCAGTCGCACCTCCCAAATGACCTCTTCGGAAATACGGCAGTCCTTTCTGGATTTTTTTAAAGCGAAAGAGCACGCCATCGTGCCCTCTAGCACGCTATTGCCTGATTCGCCAAACTTGCTGTTCACCAACGCGGGTATGAACCAGTTCGTTCCAAACTTCCTGGACGAGAGAGAAGCCCTCCATCCGCGAGTTGCAAACACCCAGAAATGCATTCGAGCAGGCGGTAAACACAATGACCTCGAGGACGTCGGGTTCGATACTTACCACCACACATTCTTTGAGATGCTGGGCAATTGGTCTTTCGACGACTATTTCAAAAAAGAGGCGATTTCCTGGGCCTGGGAACTTTTGACCGAGGTTTGGGGGTTTCCCAAAGAGCGTCTCTACGTCACCGTTTACAACCCCGGTGAAGGCGATCCAGCCGAGTTTGACCAGGAGGCATCGGATTGCTGGTCGGAAGTTTTTAAGGCGGAGGGCATGGACCTTAAGATTCATTTACTGCATGGCGGGAAAAATGACAATTTCTGGATGATGGGCGAAACGGGTCCCTGCGGTCCGTGCAGTGAGATTCACATGGACTTGACAGAAAAGGGAGATAGCCAAGGGAGCCTGGTAAACGGCGATTCGCCCCTTAGCATCGAGATATGGAACCTGGTCTTTATCCAATTCAATGCCGCGGAGGACGGCTCCTACCTGCCTCTGACGGCCAGGCATGTAGATACGGGTTTGGGTTTCGAGCGCGTTGCCGGCATCATGGCATCGACAAGTAATTTTACCGATTTTTCCCGCCCCCCCAGCAACTACGAGAGCGATCTTTTTAAAACTATCTTCAGCAGCCTTGCAAAAATGTGCGGCCATATCTACGGAGGCTCCGTGCCGGTCAACCGCCACGATCTGTCAGTTGAGGAAATGCGTGATTGCGCTTTCCGCGTGCTGGCCGACCACATACGCACTCTCTGTTGCGCCATCGGCGACGGTATACTGCCGGGCAACGAGGGACGCAATTACGTGTTACGGCGTATACTGCGCCGCGCGGTGCTCTGGGGCCGGCGTCTCGATCTTGATCCCGGCTCTTTCAGCCAACTGGTCTCCCCGGTACTGGATACACTCGGCCCGGTATTTCCCGAATTGCGCGAACAACAGGAAGTCATCCGCAAGGTTATCCTTGCTGAAGAATCGGCATTTGACCGCACAATAGACCGCGGCATTCAGATCCTTGACAAGATAACCGCCAAAAAAAAAGGTGGCATAGGCGGCGAAGACGCCTTTTTGCTTTATGACACCTACGGCTTTCCCCTCGACCTCACCCAGGTCGTCGCGAGAGAACGCAACATGGAAGTGGACACTGAGGGCTTTAACAAGGAAATGGAAAAGCAACGCAAACGCGCCCGCGACGCCAGAAAAAAAGACGTCGTTTCCGTTTCCGATAAAGAAGGGGGAGCGGCCTCCACTCAATTTGTGGGCTATGAGAGCAATTCACTGAAAGATCTGGAGACAGAGGTGCAGGAGGTCATTCAATCTAATGACCGTACCTACATCGTCTTCCCAAAAAGCCCCTTCTATGCCGAAATGGGAGGCCAGGTCGGAGATACTGGAGAAGTCGTAATGGAAGACAGTCGTATTCAAATTCTGGATACGATTTTGGATAATGCGGGACAATATCTGCACCATATAGAAGTCGATACCGTGGAAAACCTCGCGGGGAAAAAGGCTTCGTTAACAATTAATATGGAACGCCGGCTGGCTATCCAGCGCCATCACAGCGCAACTCATATTCTCCATTGGGCATTGCGCAAGGTGTTGGGCGAGCACGTGAAACAGGCGGGATCGCTTGTGGCGGAAAACAGACTGCGATTCGACTTCTCCCACTTCGAGCATCCTGACAGTGAACAATTGCATGAAATCGAAGCGTTGACCAACAAGCGCATTCTGGAAAACGCAGACGTTAACTGGTATGAAGTTCCGTTCAACGAGAAACCGGAAAACTGCATCGCTTTCTTCGGAGAGAAATACGGCAATGTAGTGCGCGTGGTCGATATCGGAGGATACTCGGTGGAATTGTGCGGCGGCACTCACGTCGGCGCCACCGGCGAAATCGGCCTGGTCAAGATAGTGAGTGAATCATCCATTGCCGCCGGCACCCGCCGTATCGAAGCGGTGGCAGGACAAACCGCCTACGGCTTGATGGAAGGTAATTACGATCTATTAATGACCTTGAGTCAGAAATTATCCTGCAAGCCTCAGGAGCTGGAAGCGCGCTTTGCATCACTGCTCAAGCAACGAAGCGCACTGGAAAAGGAATTACGCGGAGCAAGGAAAAAAGACGTGGCCGCCCTGGCCGACGAATTGGCCTCAAGCGCCTCCGAGAAAAGTGGTATTCACTGGGTGGCTGCCAAGGTTGATGTGGCCGACCCCAATGAAATGAGAAAGCTCGCGGTTGATGTTTCGCAAAAACTGACAGCCAGCGTAGTTGTGTTCGGCGGCGATTTCGAAGGCAAGGCCTCCGTGCTGGCACTGTGCTCACCCGAAGCCATCAAAGCGGGACACAAGGCCGGAGACATAGTGCGGGAATTGGCGGGACAATTGGGAGGCAAAGGAGGTGGCAAGGCCGACTTTGCAATGGGTGGCGGCAAGGAACCCGGAAAACTGGAAAAGGCCCTCGAAGACTTCCTCGCTGCTGTAAAGTAAAGGTCAATTGCCAAAATCAAGACCAGGCGTTTAATAACTCCAACTTAACCTTCTATTCGTATAACGCAGTTATACGTTTATGTGTTAGCACATTTTGCGTGTTTTCCAGCAAGGCCGGGCTAACTTGACAACAAGGCCGAACGGGGATCACGCAATTAGCGAATCATGCCGGCGGCGACTGTCTCGTTAGATAACTCGTCAATGAGAATAATGCCGCCGGTATTGCGGTTGCGCCTGTAGCTGTCGAAAAATAGAGGGCTGGAAGTACGCAGTAGCACACGCCCTATGTCGTTGAGGCCAAGTTCGTGTAGATCTTCGATTTTGTGAAGGGTGTTTACATTTACCTTGTAGGAAACTTCTTTCACCAGCGCCTTAACTTCCCTTGTGGTATGTCGGAGTATGTATCTGGCCCGAGGGAGGAGTTTTTTATTGTCCGAGAACCAGCAGAGCATAAGGTCCAGGTCCTGGCCCACCTTTGGCTGGTTTTGCGGTTTAACAATCATGTCCCCGCGACTGATGTCGATTTCATCATCCAGAGTAATGCTCACCGATTGAGGGTAAAAGGCTTCCTTGAGGTCGCCGTCGATTGTGTGGATGCCCTTGATTCGCGATGTGAATCCGGATGGTAAAATCAGGACATCGTCGCCCGGCTTGAAGACTCCGCTGGCTACTTTACCGGCATATCCCCGGAAATCATGGAATTTATCTGATTGAGGCCGGATGACCCATTGCACCGGGAAGCGGGCGTCGACCTGGTTGGCGTCCGGTCCGATGTAAACATGCTCCAAGTGGTATAAAAAGGTAGGCCCCTCATACCAAGGCATGTTGGAAGATTTTTCCACGACATTGTCTCCCTTCAGAGCACTGATGGGAATAAAAGTCATGTCGGCGATATCCAGGCGGGAAGCAAAGCTTATGAAGTCGGCAACAATCTTTTCAAATACCTCCTCCTGGTAATCCACCAAATCCATTTTGTTGACACAAACGACCACATGTCCGATGCGCAGCAGGGAAGCGATGAAGGCGTGGCGGCAGGTTTGTTCAAGGACCCCTTTGCGAGCGTCGATTAGAATAACGGCCAGACTGGCGGTAGAAGCGCCGGTAACCATGTTGCGGGTGTATTGAATATGGCCGGGCGTATCCGCGATAATGAATTTGCGTTTTGGAGTGGCAAAGTAGCGATAGGCCACGTCGATTGTGATGCCCTGTTCGCGCTCTGCGCGCAAGCCGTCGGTAAGGAGTGCAAGGTTGATATAATCATCGCCGCGCTGTCTGCTGGTTCTCTCGACGGCCTCGAGTTGATCTTTAAAAATATTCTTCGTTTCATACATCAACCGGCCGATGAGCGTGCTCTTGCCATCGTCAACACTGCCTGCGGTAGTAAAACGCAACAGGTCCATTCCTGAATATTTTGGGTCTTTATGAGTCATTAGTATATTAAAAATAGCCTTCCCGTTTGCGGTCTTCCATCGCAGATTCAGAGCGTTGGTCGTCGACTCGGGTCCCGCGTTCGCCGAGACGGGCGGCAGCTACTTCAGCTATAATGTCATCAAGTGTTTTTGCCATGGTTTCGACGGCGCCGGTGCAGACGGAATCGCCGACTGTGCGGTAGCGGACTGATTTGCGCTCCACTTGCTCACCTGGACTCAGAGTAAGGTGTTCGGTGACGGCTAGTAATACGCCGTTGCGCTGAACCACGTCGCGCTCGTGCGAAAAATAGAGGCTGGGAAGTTCCAGCTTCTCGCGACTGATGTATTGCCAGACATCCATTTCGGTCCAATTGCTCAGCGGGAAGACACGGAAGTGTTCGCCGAAATTTTTCCGTCCGTTGAAAAGGTTCCACAATTCCGGGCGTTGTTGCTTGGGTTCCCATTGACCGAATTCATTACGGTGCGAGAAAAAGCGCTCCTTGGCTCGCGCTTTCTCTTCGTCGCGACGTGCTCCACCAATGGCGGCATCGAACTTTAATTCCTCGATGGCGTCCAGCAGAGTAATTGTCTGCAGGGCATTGCGGCTGGCGTTCGAGCCTTTTTCCTCCACCACCCTTCCATTGTCTATGGAATCCTGCACGGTACGGACAATGAGTCTTGCTTTTATCTTTTCTACCAAACTGTCTCGAAACTGAAGGGTTTCTGGAAAATTGTGTCCAGTGTCGATGTGCAGAAGCTGGAATGGTAATTTGGCCGGCCAAAAAGCTTTTTCGGAAAGCCGGGTGAGCACTATCGAGTCCTTGCCACCGGAAAATAAAAGGACGGGGTTCTGAAATTGCGCGGTTGTTTCCCGAAGAACGAAAATAGCTTCGGACTCCAGGTGCTGCAAATGCTTTACAGTATATGAATGGTGTTGCATGGCCGATATGACTGAAAGGGACAGAGGAATTGAGATGTACAATCTTGAATGGCAATCCGAAAAAGGAATTTTCGCTTTAATTGAGCCGGAGAGCGGGAATGACCAACGCATAAAGGGCTTCGAAACATTCAGCCAGGCTTTTACTCTCTGTATCGAGCAGCAAGTTGGGATTCTCCGGTTCCTCGAATGTGGAATCGCGACCCGTAAATTTTTCTACTTCGCCAGCCCGGGCCTTGGCGTAGAGTCCCTTGACATCGCGTTGAGCGCAAGTTTCGTAGGAGCATTTCACGAAAATCTCAAAAAAATCACTCTCTCCGATTATCTGACGAGCCATCTTGCGAAGCTCACGACTGGGCGTGATAAATGCTGTTATTACTATGACACCGGCATCAAGAAATAAACGGGCCGTCTCGGCTACGCGACGGATGTTCTCACGCCGATCTTCATCGGAGAAGCCCAGATCGCGATTTAGGCCCGTGCGAATATTGTCGGCATCAAGAACCACGGAATGAAATCCCTCTGCGTGCAGGCGTTTTTCAAGCGCGTTTGCGAGGGTGCTCTTGCCCGAGCCCGACAATCCGTAGAGCCACACTACCTTACCGCTTTGTTTTAATAGGGCTTCCTTTTTTGCTTTATCTAGATGGCGGGCAAATTCCGGATGAATATTTTTTGGGACAGTTTTCATAATTAATCTAGGCCGTTATTTTTACGGAACCCGGTTCAAAAAAACCAAACTCAAATCGTTGCCAGCAAGTCTGTTAGTTTTGATTCCTGGCTGCCGGATGATTTAAATTTGAAAATCGATGCGGTTAGAAAGCTCGTGAAGGCCACATTCACGTTTTACTCCGTTAAAACGAGTGTTTTCCGGGAGCATACCTTCGTCCAACTTTGAAGTGCTGTGCCAATCGCCGACCGATACATAACCTTCCTCCGAGAGTGGATGCGTTGGAAGGTTGTGTTTTTGTATGTATTTGTGAACATCCTCATCGGCCCAATCGATGATGGGATGGATTTTTATAATTTTGTTTTGTTTTTGAAGAACCGGTAAGTTTTTACGAGATTGGGCTTGATCGTGTCGCAATCCGGCCATCCAGGCATTTGCCCCAAGCTCTTGCAGCGCGCGGTTCATCGGCTCGACTTTCCGGGTAAAATTATACTTCTCCAATCCTTCCTTGCCTTTTTCCCATAAGAGTCCATCGGCGGCCTCCTGTTCCTCAGGACTTATCAAGGGTTTATATTTCTTAAGATTAAGATTGAGTTGTCGGGTAAGGCGGAGCGCGAAAAGATATGTCTCCCGAAAGAGGTAGCCGGTATCGATAAAGATTATCGGGATGCATGGATTAACCCTGGTGGCCAAATGAAGCATGACGGCGGACTGGATGCCGAAACTTGTGCTCAGCATCAGATTGTTTCCAAACGTATCGGCGGCCCAGTGTATGCGTTCTGGAGCGGTCATCGCTTCCAGTTTTTGGTCAGCTTCTCTAAGCTCTTGTGGTGAAAATTGCATATGGTCTTATCGGTCGCCTCAAGGATATATAGCCTTATATCCTTACTATAATAGGCAGAATAGTAAAGATATATTGCATTTTTTTCTTGTTCATTGAAGATATTTTTGTAACTATTTGCTAATTAATAGCTTAAGAGCTGCCTATTTAACCGCTATTCAGGACTGTCCGGATATGTCTTGACTGTTTTGCTTTGCGCCGCAATTAGGAATACCCGTAGACATCATTTATGGCCGCATCAAATGGATACAACATCGCATCCCTTCTTTAAAAATGTGAAACCGGAACATATTTCCGCCTTGGCGGATGTAGCCGTTCACCATAAATACCCACCAGATTCCGTAATTTTCGAGGAAGGGAGCGCTTCCGACGGTATACTTCTTATCCTCGAGGGCGAGATTGCTTTTCGCAAAAAACTTCCCGGAGGCGATTACCGTACGGTCAGTTATTCGAAGGCGGGGGAATTTTTTGGCGAGATCGGCCTGGTTACCGACAGCGCCCGTGCCCTGCGGGCCGAATCACGGGGCACAGTTGAAGTGGCCAAGATTCCCAAGGAGGCGCTCATTGAATATATTAATAAGACACCGGGGCCAATTGGAAGTATCCTTCAAAGCGTCGTAGACCACCTGCACGACACCACCCGCCATTATATCGATGACATGATACAACAGGAAAAAATGGCGATGGTCGGCAATATAATGAACTCGATAATCCACGATTTTAAAAACCCCTTTACCCTGATCAGTCTCGGCACCCAGATGATCAGCAAACTGCACGACGACAAAAAGACTAACAAAATATGCAATACCATCGAGGACCAAATCAAGCGCATGGTCGGCATGGCGGAGGAACTGAGCGAATTTTCGCGGGGTCAACAAAACCTCAATACCACGACCCTCAATTTAAAAACACTCCTCAAAAACTTTAAGGAGCTGAACGCTCCATACTTTCATCAAGATAAGATCGCTCTGAGCATATCCGTCCCCAGCATCAATTTCGAGGGAGAGGAAAGCAAGTTGCTGCGCGTATTGCAAAACCTGGTAAGCAACGCCATAGATGCTTTTGATGACGCTGAAGGCCGTATCTCAATTACTGCAGAGTGCTCAGGGGATGACAACCTGGTGATGAAAATCGCCGATAATGCCGGTGGCATTCCACCAGAAATTCGCCCTCATTTCTTTGAGCCGTTTGTCACCCACGGAAAGACCAGGGGAACCGGACTGGGAACCGCCATCGCAAAATCCATTATTGAAGCCCACGGCGGTACAATTCACTTCAAAACCGCAACGGGAGAAGGCACAAACTTCTTTATTCAATTGCCCCTAAAGCAAAATGGGATCCCCGCCTGACAGCTAAACGGATTTCTGTTGCCCGCCCTGCTGCTCGTTCCTCAACTATCAGAAGTCTCAGGACTGCCGCGCCCACCCTTTTGAACGTTCCACCGCCCGGGTCCACTGTTCCCTTAAATCTCGGCGCTCGGACTCCGAGATTTTCGGCTCGAAAACTTTTTGGGCCTTCCATTGTGAAGAGATAGTTTTTATGTCTTCCCAGTATCCCACTGCCAGACCGGCCAGGTAAGCCGCCCCCAGTGCAGTCGCTTCCGCCATCTGTGAACGCACTACGGGAACGCCCAGCACATCGGCTTGAAACTGCATTAAGAGGTCATTGACTGAAGCTCCGCCATCTACACGCAATTCGGTTAAAGAGAATCCGGCGTCATCCTGCATCGCAGTCACAGCATCGGCTACCTGGTAAGCTATGGATTCCAGGGCAGCACGAGCGATGTGCGCAGCGGAGCTGTCACGAGTGAGACCGATAATTGCGCCTCGAGCGTAAGGATCCCAATGCGGAGCGCCAAGTCCCGTGAAAGCCGGCACTAAATAAACGCCTCCATTGTCGGGCACCGAGGCGGCCAGCCCTTCCACTTCGCTGGAATCACTGATAATTTTCAGACCATCCCGCAGCCATTGCACAACCGCACCTGCGATAAAAACACTGCCCTCCAGGGCATAGACCGTTTGCGAGCCGATCCGCCAGGCCACCGTTGAAAGAAGTTGATTGCGCGAGGACGCTGCCTGCTCCCCGGTATTCATCAATATAAAGCAACCGGTGCCGTAAGTATTTTTCACCATCCCCGGTTCCAGGCACATTTGGCCGAATAACGCGGCTTGCTGATCGCCCGCAATACCCGCGATCGGCACGGCTCGACCTAATATTTCAGGCTCCGTCTCGCCGTAAACCTCGCTGGAGGAACAAACCTCCGGCAATACGGCAGCGGGTATCTGCAACATCTCCAGCAATTCGGCGTCCCAATCACCTTTATGGATATCGAAAAGCATGGTGCGCGAGGCGTTGGAAACATCCGTAACATGCTTTTTGCCACCGGTCAGATTCCATATTAGCCACGAATCGATAGTTCCGAAAGCCAGTTCTCCAGCTTCAGCTTTTGCTCGCGCGCCGGGCACATTGTCCAGCAACCAGCGCAACTTGGTTCCCGAAAAATAAGCGTCGATTACCAGGCCCGTTTTCTCCTGGATAGTTTTGGCAAGGTCGTCTGCCTTCAATTCATCGCAAAAGCCAGCAGTTCGCCGATCCTGCCAAACAATAGCCGGCGCGATAGGCTTTCTTGTAGTACGATCCCATACCACCGTCGTCTCCCGCTGATTGGTTATACCGATGGCGGCCAAGTCCGAGGCCTCTATTTTTGAGGCCAAAAGCGCCTCCTTGGCCACATCCAGTTGCGATTCCCAGATTTCTCCGGCGTCATGCTCCACCCAACCGGACTCGGGGAAAAACTGTTCAAATTCCCTCTGGGCTACCCCCTGAATTGCGCCCGACTTATTAAACACAATAGCTCTGGAACTCGTAGTCCCCTGATCAAGCGCTAGTATAAAAGACATTTCCGTAAACTACATTCCCAGAGTCACAGAGGAAAGGTATTTTTTTCTGTCAGATATTCGATTCAGGCACGACTAACTTAGCGATTACCTAATTGACAGATGCGTCAACGCTGCCTACAAGAAAGTTAGTCTCCTAAGCCCTAATTATCATGAACGAAAACTTCACCAAGCTAGCCTTTACTGACACAGTAAAGAGTATCCAGGAAAAGTATGGCTCCAGAATGTCCTATGCAAAAATGGAGCAATCCGGCGATCGCTTTGTCCTGACTGACCGCGAGAAGCCTTTCATCGAGTCGCGCGATAGTTTTTACATGGCGACGGTCGGGGAAAACGGCTGGCCTTACGTGCAATTCCGTGGCGGACCCCCGGGATTCCTGCACGTTCTGGACGACACGACACTCGGATTCGCCGACTTCCGCGGCAACCGACAATACATCAGCGCCGGCAACATCACTGATACGCGGCGGGCCTCACTCATCCTCCTCGACTACCCCACCCAACAGCGCCTGAAGATTTGGGCTGAGGCCGAGATTCGTGACGCATCGGATGAGCTGGACCTGGTGAAACAACTCACCCAAGATAATTACAAAGCTCACGTGGAGCGGGTCATCATCCTGCGCATCCGTGGCTATGACTGGAACTGCCCTCAACATATCACGCCCCGCTACACTCTTGCTCAAATAGCGGCTGAGGCAGGTCACCTCAATCCCGAAATCATAAAATCCTGCTGTCCCGAAGATCTGGCCGTTTGAGTCGGCGAACGGAGGATAATTTAGCAAACGGGGGTCAAACCCTTATGTTTGTAGCTAACCGTTACCACTCTTGCCAAATGAATATTTTTAATAGGGGTCAGGTTTTAAGGACCGGTTTTTATTATTTTTAGTTTTGGTTTGTTGTTGTTTTAAATTTTTGTTTTTATCATGCTTTTGGGTGATATGAGGTTGCGGGAGATTTTTATTTTTTCTATGGTGTGCCTTTTGGGGGTTCAGGCGTGGGCTGAAGACTCTGCGCTTGAGCGCCTTGTGAATTCGCCGCGGCACCAGGAGTGGGTGAATATCGAATTTGACGGGGGTTCGATTAAGGCTTTCCTGGTTTTCCCCGAGGTTACAGGGAAGGTGACGGCGGTTCTGGTTATTCATGAAAACCGTGGGTTGAATGATTGGGCGCGGTCAGTGGCCGACCGTTTGGCCGAAGAGGGGTATCTGGCAATCGCTCCAGACTTGATTTCGGGGATGGCGCCGGACGGCGGCGGAACTTCCGATTTCCCGACTACCGACGATGCCCGCAAGGCTATTTACGAGCTGAAACCGGATTTTGTGACCGCGGCTTTGAACGCGACGGCAAATTACGTTAAGGCGATTCCGCCCTGTAACGGCCGTCTCGCCGTCGGCGGTTTCTGCTGGGGAGGTTCGCAGACTTTTCGTTTTGCCACAAACCGTGGTGACCTCTCAGCCGCGTCTGTTTTTTACGGCCGCGCGCCGGAATCGGGTATCGAGCACATCGTATGCCCGGTTTACGGATTTTACGGTGAGGACGACAATCGCATTAACGCGACCATCCCCGAAACCGAAAAGTGGATGAAGGAAAATGGAAAAACGTATGATCCGGTTATATACGATGGCGCCCGGCATGCCTTCATGCGCAGGGGAGAAACCGAGACCGGGGAAATGCCTAACCGCAGAGCAATGATGTCGGCGTGGCAAAGATGGTTATATCTTCTCGGCAAGATTTAAACAGGAAATCACCTGCCGTCGTCCCGCAGCCGCGGGACTATGGCGCGGCAAGGGAAGGGATTATGAGGATGGGAATTAGGTGGCTCCTTCTTTCAATTCGTCTTCTCGCTGGAGTTTGTATTCGACGGAGTCTTTGAGGGCTTCCCAGCTGGCTTCGATTATATTGTCGCTGGCGCCGACGGTGCCCCAAAATTCTTTACCGTCGGAGGATTCGATTTGCACCAGTATGCGTGCATCGGCTCCCTTGCCGGTATCGAGGATGCGTACTTTGTAGTCTTTGAGTACAACATCGTTGATGGAAGGATAGGACTTGGCTAATGCCTTGCGCAGGGCGTGGTCGAGGGCACCGACGGGCCCCGTTGCTTCAGCCACTGATTGATGGATTTCGTCCTCAACTTTGAGTTCCACGGAGGCTTCCGATATCATTTTGCCTTTTTTTTCGTCGCATTGGGTGGTTACCTTGTAGCTGATGAGTTCGAAGTAATCTTTTTTCTTTTTCAGCCACTTGTTCAGGAGGAGTTTAAAAGAGGCGTCAGCCGATTCGAATTCGTAACCGCGGAATTCGAGCTGCTTGAGTTCTTCGAGAAGGTTTTTCATGGCATCGGATTTTTCATCGAGGTCGATACCGATTTCGTGGGCCTTCATCATGATGCTGCTACGGCCGGAGAGGTCGGATATGAGGACGCGCTGGCGGTTGCCCACCAATCCCGGCTCGATATGTTCATAGCTGCGGGCAACCTTGGAAGCCGCATTGGCGTGCACGCCGCCTTTGTGCGCGAAGGAGCTGGCCCCGACATAGGGTGCTCGAATATCGGGCCTGAGGTTTGCCGAATCGTCTACGAACAGGGAGAGGTCGCGGAGTTTGTTCAAGTGTGCCGCGCAGTTGAGAGAATAGTTCAATTTGAGCGCTAGGTTGGGAATGATCGAGGTCAGGTTGGCATTTCCGTTGCGCTCGCCGTAACCATTCATGGTGCCATGGACCATAGTGGCTCCGGCCTTTACCGCGGAGAGCGAAACCGCTACGCCGACGCCCGAATCGTTGTGGCAGTGAGCGCCTATGAGGTTGTCGGGAAATCGTGAAACCATGGCCGCGGTCGCTTCGCCAATCTCGTCAACGAGGCGGCCGCCATTAGTGTCGCAAAGAACAAGGTAATGGGCACCGCCTTTTGCGGCGGCTTCAAGAGTGGCAACTGCGTAATCGCGGTTGTCCGCATACCCGTCGAAGAAGTGCTCGGCGTCGTATATGACTTCCCTGCCCTGCTCGGCCAGGAAGCGCACCGAATCTTCAATCATGAGCAAGTTTTCCTCTTCGGTGGTGCGCAATACCTGTAAGACGTGGAGGAGCCAGCTTTTGCCGAAGATGGTGATAACGGGGGTGTTGGAATCGAGCAGGAGTTTGATTTGCGGGTCGTCTTCGACCTTTTGATTGGCTCGGCGGGTGGATCCGAAAGCCGCAACCTTGGCGTGTTCGAGTTTGATACCCGCGACTTCCTCAAAATATGCCATGTCACGCGGATTAGACCCCGGCCATCCTCCTTCGATATAATCGATCCCAAACTGGTCCAGCTTCTCTGTAAGCCGGAGTTTGGACGTAACCGTAAAGGATACGTTTTCGCCCTGAGTGCCGTCACGCAAGGTTGTATCGTAGATGATGATTTTTGGTTTATCGGCCATCGGTGAGATGAAAAAGAATGAAAAATTCAGGTTAGGGAGTCGGGTTGAGTTTACAACCTTTCTCTAAGGAACCAATATTAGGATGCCCGGATCCGGGTTGGTTTAATTTGTGGAATGCTCCCGGATAAAGTTTTGGATGGAGGCTTTGTCGGCAGCGACGTGGTATTTTATAATGGGACGGTCCTTGAGCGCTTCTAGGGATTCGGCATGCGGTTCCTCGCCGATTGCTTCGATAATAGTTTCCGGAAATTTCGCAGGATGGGCCGTGGCAAGAACGACGGTGGTCTTGTCCGGAGAGAGATCGCTGAAAGCGCAAGCGGTGTGCGGATCGATAACGTAACTGTATTTTTTATACACCCGATTGATGATCTGGGAAATTTCCGCATCGGTAGTCCGAGAGGTTGAGAAGATGTCTTGGTCAAAACTGTTGAAAGAGTATTTTCCAGTATTTAAAAGCTCGGCCATGATAGCGCGCACCGTGTCGCTGTCCTTGTTCTCGGCGTAAAAAAGGAATCGTTCAAAATTGGAGGCAACCTGAATGTCCATGGACGGGGCCAGACTGGGCGCGACCTTTTTGACCTCGTAAACTCCCGATTGGAACAGTCTGTAAAGAATGTCGTTCTGGTTCGTAGAAATTTTGAATGATGCAGCGGGCAAACCCATTTTTTGAACCATCCAACCTGCCAGAATATTGCCGAAATTACCGGTTGGAACGGCAAACTCGACCGATTCCCTGCGGTCTTCGGGCAGTCGAAACCAAGCGTAGAGATAATAGACGCATTGTGCGATTATACGCGCAATGTTAATGGAATTTACAGCGGAGAGGCTGTATTGCTCGCGGAACCCGGTGTCCGCAAAAGTTTCCTTCAGGGCGCGCTGTGCATCGTCGAATGAGCCATCGATGGCCAGGGGGTAAACATTGGCCGCTCCGGTACAGGCCATTTGGCGCTCCTGCAGTTGGGAAATCCTTCCCTCCGGGTAAAGGATAAAGATGTTGACGCCTTTCTTGCTCAACAGCCCATGTATAGCGGCGGATCCTGTGTCGCCCGAGGTGGCACCCAGGGCATTGATTGAGGCTCCGGAGTGCCTGATTTGTTCAGCAAAAAGGTTGCCCAGAATTTGCAGGGCGAAATCCTTAAACGCGAGAGTAGGCCCGTGAAAGAGTTCGAGCACGAAGAGGCGGTCGTCAAGTCGCCGTAACGGAGCGATATCCGGATGGCCGAAGTTCTCGTAGGAACGGTGTATCAAGTCCCGCAAGGTATCGGGATCGATATCATCAGCAAAAATTTGGAAGAAGGCGCAACAGAGGTCGGGATATGTTAGTTTTTCCCAATCCTGCAGATACCCGCCGAGGTCGGGCAGGTCTTCGGGCAGATAGAGTCCTCCATCCGTAGCAAGGCCGGTGGCCACGGCTCGGGAAAAGGACACTCCTTCAGCCTGCCCCCGCGTACTTTGGAAATTCATGACGCGCCATCGGCACTCAGTTCAAAGGCATCATGGACGGCGCGGCATGCTCTGTCGGCGTCGTCCACTTGAATAGCTACGGAAATCTTAATTTCCGAAGTGCTTATGAGCTGTATGTTGATGTCGGCATCGGCGAGTGCCATGAATAATTTTGATGCCACTCCGGAATGCGTACGCATACCTACCCCCACCACTGAAATTTTTGCTATTGGGCCAGCCACTGCCACTTGGCCGCTCCCCAGTTTTTTCAACACCTTGCTTACTGCCTCCTCAGAGCTGTTGGCCTGCTCCGACGGCACTGTAAAGGTCAGGTTGGCGTGGCCCCCCCGGCCCACGTTCTGCACGATCATGTCCACATTGACATCGGCATCAGCCAGAGCTTGAAACACCTTGGCTGCGGTGCCGGGCTTATCAGACAGATCGCTTACCACTACTTTGACCTGGTCTTTGTCGGCCGCGACGCTTCGGACAACGACGTCTTCCATTGATGCAATTTCTTCTTTCACAATTGTTCCGGGATTGGTGTTAAAACTGGAGCATACTTCAAATTCAATATTATGGTTCTTGGCAAACTCAACCGATCTGGACTGCATGACCCTTGAGCCCATACTGGCCAACTCGAGCATTTCATCATAGGCGATTTCGTCAAGTTTGCGGGCATCGTCCACAACACTGGGATCGGCGGTGTAAACACCGTCCACGTCAGTACAGATTCGGCAAATGTCGGCTTTGAGCGTTGCGGCCAAGGCGATGGCGGTAAGGTCCGACCCTCCGCGGCCGAGGGTGGTGATTTGCCCGTCCTTGTTATACCCCTGGAAGCCCGCCACTATGACCACCTTGCCGGAATCGAGTTGGCGCTTTATTTCGTCACCTTTGATATCAACTATGCGGGCCTTGGTGTGCTCATTATCGGTGAGGATGCCGGCCTGGGAGCCGGTAAAAGAAACGGCCGGGACTCCGATGGACTGCAGAGCGATGGCGGTCAAGGCGATGGTTTCCTGCTCGCCTGCGGCCAGAAGCATATCCATTTCGCGAGCGGAGGGATTTGCAAATATCTCCTTGGCGTCTTCTATCAGACGGTTGGTAACACCGGAACGGGCCGATACAACTATCACGACCTGGTGCCCGGCATCGCAATCAGTCTTGATGCGCTTTGCCACTTCATGAATGCGATCAAGGTCCCGCACCGAGGTGCCGCCGAATTTCTGTACTATCAAGGCCATGCGAAGCTCAAGGAGAAGTTAATCCTCGAAATTGGCGATATTCAGCAGCAAAGGAGCTTCGAGCACGTGTTCGTGTGCTTCGAGATCATGCACGGCATTCTGAATGCGCCTTTCATTACAGGTATGAGTGGTGAGGACAACATTGGAGAGATTTTCCTTTTTGGCCGGCTGTTGCAGCATCGAAGCTACACTTATACAGTGCGTGGCCATAATCGATGTCAATTCGGCCAGGACACCGGGCTGATCGACGACCAGGAGACGCAGGTAATATTCTCCGAATGCCTCTTCGAGAGAGGCGATCCTCGATCTTTTCCCAATTTCCTCATAGGACTCCATATCCGCTTCAGAGAACTTCGGCGGCGGAACTCCCAAAAGGGCAGTGACGGCATCGGTGATGTCGCTTATTACAGCGCTTGCGGTAGCATCCTGCCCGGCGCCGCGCCCTATTAATACGGTGGTTCCTGCCACGTCGCCGGTCAGACTTACGGCATTGAATTCCTCATCAACACCTGCCAGCAATTTTTGCCGCAGGATGAGCGTAGGCTGCACTCTCACAAAAACCCTCCGGGTTTTAAAATCGCGAGAGATGATTCCCAACAATTTTATCTTGTAGCCGAGTTCCTCAGCCCAGCGGATATCCTCAAGAGTAATATGTCGAATACCTGTAACGGGGACATCTTTTAGAGGCATCCATTTTCCATGGGCCAGAAATGCCAGGATTACCGCCTTGTGGGCGGTGTCCCAGCCATCGAGATCGAGAGACTCGTCGGTCTCCATGTAGCCCAGTTGTCTGGCTTCCTCTACAATCTCATCCAAGGGACGCCGTTCGCGTTCCATGCGGGAGAGTATGTAATTGCAGGTACCGTTGAGGATGCCGTAGATCAGCTTGAAACGGTTGGCCACCAGTCCTTCTCGGATGACTTTGATTATTGGGATGCCTCCGCCGACGCTGGCCTCAAAAAAGAAGTGACCACCGTTCTTGCGCGCCGCCTGAAAGATTTCTTCACCACTTTCACAGATGAGAGCCTTGTTGGCCGAAACAACTATCTTGCCCTTTTTCAGGGCGGCCAAAGTCAATTTTTTAGCCAGGTCGGTTCCTCCCATCAATTCACAAACTATGTCGATATCGGGATCGGTGGCCAAAGCCATGGCATCGTCGGTTAACTGGGAGGCAGAAAGCTGAACCTCGCGTTTTTTCTTCATGTCCCGAACGGCGACGCGGTGCATCACCAGGCCGGCGCCCAGCCGTGCCTCCAGGGGAATACGATTTCGGTTGAAGTGCTTCAGGACTCCCTGGCCGACAACTCCGAAGCCGATCAGTCCTATTTTTATGACAGGTTTATCGCTCACAATGGTAAATTTTTTATTGGCGCTCGACTGGGAGCAATGGCGGCCAAAAAACCGCAGGTTATTTGGTAAAACGGTTTTCCGTGCCCTTAAGCAGGCGTTGTATATTGGCTCGGTGGCGAACTACAATAATAATAGCCAGCAACAGGCAAAGCAAGGTTTGCTCCCTCGGCAACCGAAAAATCAGGCATATTAGCGGAAGACTGAGCCCAAGGGTAATTGAGGCCAGTGATACGTAGCGGGTTGTGAAAAACACCGCCAACCAAATTAATCCTCCAGTAATGAACATTATTAAAGGCACAAGTGCGAACAGCCCCCCGGCTATCACTGCCACTCCTTTACCTCCCTTGAATTTCAAAAAGACTGAAAAACTGTGTCCCAGCAACGCCGCCATCAGACCAATAATGCCCAGTGTGGCCGGTTCGGAAGTATGCAGAACCGGAATCATCGGCATACCGGCCGCCAGGAACCCTTTCAGGGTGTCCAGAACTAGACAGAGGGCGCCTTCCCTCTTTCCGATGACTCGCCTTACATTGGTTGCGCCCGGATTACCGCTGCCGGCCTTGAGGATGTCAATTCCCTTGCGCCGCGCAATCAAAACAGCGGAAGGTATGGAACCGAGCAGGTAGCCCACCAAGGCTACAGTGAATATTTCAAAGGAATTCATAATTCAGCTTCACGGCATTACCGATTGCTCCCGGTTAATCTGAAGACGACGGGAACATTAATTATTATTTACCATATCAAAACCGTTCCCAATTCCGAAGGAAAAAATGACGAAGTGAGTTGCCCGCAACCAGAAATCCGGCTTCTCTTCAAGTTGTTCTACGCCGTTTCCTGGAGTGAAATTGAACCAGTATGCCGGCTGCGGCCGTGAGCGCCATGGTCCAGAATAACCCGTGCGATTCCGCAAGCGCAGTTGACAGGCTCTCGGGATCAGTGATGGCGTCGAAAAGGTTGTAGCCGCCCATAAGGTAACTGGCGCCAAAAACCACCCTGAAGGCTCCTGTAACGGCAGTGGCGACTACAATCATCACCTTGACTAGAAATATGGATAATATTCCGGAGAGGACACCGATCACCAAAAGGATATTAATGACACTCCCCCCAAACGGTTCCAGGAGGGGGGCCGCCAGAATGAACCCCACGCCGAAGCCCAGAACAAAAACTCCAGCCAGGTAAACATAGAATGCCAGCGCTCCCCCCAGAATACCTCCCAGGATAAACCCGGAAGACATAGCTATCAGCCCGCCATCAAACAGCGCCCACCCGATGACGATTCCCAGGATTGCTCCCATCACCACACCTAGCAATGTAAGAGTCAGCTTGAATATCCGGAAGCCGAAAAAACAATCGGCCATGCCCCAGACAATAATCAAAATATGAAGGAGCTGAAAAACCTTGTTGAAATCTTCAGATAGTTCCATCGGTAGAATATAATTCCTTGCAGGGACCGGCAGGGTTATCAATCCAGTCCGCGCAGCATCAGGTCCTCTTCCTCAAGGCCCAGATAATGGCCTAGTTCATGCAGGTATGTACGGCGCACTTCCCTTCTGTAAGCTTTCTCTTTTCCTGTCGCATAGTTCCAGATATTTTCGGGAAAAAGAATAATTTGAGATGGCGCCGGCTCCAGGCCGCTCCCTTCATCGGAAAAAGGTTCGCCTATAAAGAGTCCCAACAGGTCGGGATCGAAGTCGTTGTCCTGCCCCCCGGGCCCGTGTCTGCTTTGAAAAATAACGGCGACCGATTTTGTTTTATCCCGCAGAATCTTTGGCAGCTTTTCCATAATCTCAGCGACTTCACGGTCCGCCATCTTCAGCAACTTCTGCCATTTACTAGACATTTGAAAACGCGGTTGGATACGGGCATGCCAGCTTAGCGCAGACTCGCGCAGCATCAAGAATCGCTTTCAGAATTTTCTATAACAGTTTGTTGAAAGTGTTGTAACTACTTCTCAAGAGCGCGCAACACGATACCGGCATTGTGGCCGCCGAAACCCATGTTGTTGCTCATGGCTACTTTGACCTTAACACGCACTTTTTTGTTAGGCACGTAGTTGAGGTCGCAATCGGGATCTAGATTTTCGTAGTTGATGGTTGGCGGCACCTCTCCCGTTTCGATGGCTTTTATGGCAGCGATGGCCTCAATGGCGCCGGCCGCCCCCAACAAGTGACCGGTCATCGATTTGGTGGAACTTACGAGGAGCTTGTCAGCATGGTCCCCAAAGATTTCTCTGATCGCTTTGGTTTCGGCCTTGTCGTTATAGATAGTGGATGTGCCGTGGGCGTTTATGTAGTCAATCTCTTCGGGTCTCGAATCAGCATCGGCCAGGGCATTGCGGATACACAGAGTCAATCCGCTGCCCTCCGGATGGGGTGATGTGATGTGGTAAGCATCGCTAGAGGCCGCGTAACCGGCAAGTTCACAGTAGATACGCGCTCCGCGGGCACGCGCATTCTCGAGGGTTTCAAGGATCAGGATACCAGACCCCTCACCCATTATGAATCCGTCGCGCTTGGCGTCGAATGGCCTGCTGGCCCGCTGTGGTTCATCGTTAAAAGAAGTGCTCATTGTCCGCGCCGAGCAGAACCCGGCAAAGGACAAGGGAGTTACAGCCGCCTCGCTGCCACCGGCAACCATAACATCCACACCGCCGGAACGGAGTAATCTTAAGGATTCGCCTATGGAGTGCGATGCCGAGGAGCAGGCGCTGACAAGTCCGAAATTTGGGCCCATGGCGCCGATTTCAATCGCTACGATACCGGAGGCCATGTTGGCGATTAGGGAGGGAATCATAAATGGGGAAACCTTCCTGGGTCCCCCCTTCGCCATCTTTATGGCCGCATCTTCAAAAGTTTTTATACCACCGATACCAGAGCCGATAATGACTCCAATGCGCTCCTTATCGACTGCGTTTAAATCCAGGCCGGAATCCTCAATGGCCATTTTGGAGGCCGCCATGGCGTAATGCGTAAAAGGATCGCTGCGGCGGACCTCCTTCGCATCCATGAAGCGGGTCGGGTCAAAATCTTTTACTTCAGAAGCAACCTTGCAGGTGAAGGGGCCAGGGTCGAAGCGGGTCACTCGGCCTATCCCGCTTTTTCCGTCCAGCAGGTTTGACCAGAGAGATTGGGCATCGTGGCCAAGCGAAGTTATTGCCCCCAGCCCTGTGACAACCACTTTGGGCTTCGGCTGCTGGTTAGCTGTCACCAGTTTGCCGTGCTTTTGCGTTTGATAACGTTCCGATTTTGGGGCGGAACTTATGCTCCGGCCTTTTCTTCAATGTATCGGGTAACGTCTCCAACGGTCTGAAGCTTTTCCGCTTCTGATTCTGGGATTTCGCCCTGAATTTCATCTTTAAACTCTTCTTCGAAGGCCATGATGAGTTCGACGGTATCCAGGGAATCGGCTCCAAGATCGTCCAGGAAGGAGGCCTCAAGGGTAACTTGCTCTTCATTTACGTCGAGCTGGTTAATAATAAGTTCTTTGACGCGTTCTGAGATGGATTTGTCAGCCATATTTATTGAAGTGATTTACTATAGGTTTAACTTATGCATCACATCGCAAGACCGCCGTCAACGGAAAAAACCTGGCCTGTTATATATGATGCTTCCTCGGCACAGAGGTATACGGCAATGCCGGCGACGTCTTCGGGTTGTCCCAGGCGGCGCAGTGGAATGTTCTTCAAAACGATTTCGGTGATCTGATCGCTGAGCCCCGAAGTCATATCGGTTTTGATGAAACCCGGGGCTATTGCGTTAACTGTGAGCGTTCTGGAGCCAAACTCCTTAGCCAGGCTCTTGGTCAGCCCGATCATGCCGGCTTTGGCAGCGGCGTAGTTTACCTGCCCGGCGTTGCCGACCAGGCCGGTGATTGAGGTGATGTTCACAATACGACCCCAACGGCGGCGCGCCATGGGATGTATCAAGTGCTTGCTCCAATAAAAACAGCTGGATAGATTGGTCGATATCACGGCGTCCCAGTCCTCGTGGGACATCCTGAGGATGAGACCGTCGCGGGTGATGCCGGCATTGTTTACGAGAATGTCGATTTGGCCGAATTGTTCGAGGAGTTCCTTGGCCGCCTGGGCAACGGCCTCACCGTCTGAGACATCTACAGGACGAGCGAATGCGTCACCGCCGGCGGCCTTGATTGATTCAGCTACGGCTCCGCAACTGGATTCAGATTTGCTCACACAGATAACCTTGACCCCTTGGCGGGCCAACTCCTCGGAAATTGCGCGTCCGATGCCCCGGCCTGCGCCGGTAACCAGAGCAACACGATTATCAAAAGTTAATTGCATTTATGTTAGGGGATTAATTGTGCATATCGGAAGGTCTAAGAAAAATGGGATCCTGTCAGTAAACATCACGCTGGTATCGTTTGTCCTTTTTTAGCTGTTTCACAAAAGCCTGCGCGTCTGATTCGCTCATACCACCATACTCCTGAATAATGCTATGTAGGGCGGCATCGACATCTGCCGCCATCCGACTGGCATCCCCGCAAACGTAAAAAATGGCGCCCTTATCGATCCAATCCCACAAGTCCTTGCCCGATTCGAGCATTTTGTCCTGCACGTAAATTTTATTTTCCTGGTCGCGCGACCAGGCCAGGCTGAGCCGGTCCAGGCTGCCCTCCGCCAGGTATTGATCGAATTCCTCCCCGTAGGAGTAATCCGTGGCCTTGTGTTGGTCGCCGAAGAATATCCATGAGCGCCCCGTGGCCTTGCGCAAGATGCGCTCCTGCAGAAAAGCGCGAAAAGGCGCAATGCCCGTGCCCGGGCCTACCATGATGAGATCGGTGGTGTCGTCCTCTGGCAGACCGAAATGGGAGCTTGCCATAAAAACGGGTACGAAGGACTCGTTAAGCGGGACGCGATCTGCGATGTAAGTCGAGCAAACTCCAACGCGCTCGCGATTGTTGGTATTGTAGCGCACAATCGCTATGATAAGGTGCACCTCCTCCGGATACTTGGTTGGCGAAGAAGCTATTGAATAAAGGCGAGGAACAAGTCTCCTGGATTGGGCCGTTAATTCCTGGGGACTCAAACGAGCGCTGGGAAACTCCTCGATCAAATCGATGAAGTGTCGTTCGGCCAAATACAATTTCAATTTCTCCGCCGCTTCGGGATCGAGTAGCTTCTGAAGCATGGCCTTTTCCGGCTCACTGGTCGCCTTCTCCGACAGCAGGATGAGGAATTTTTTATTTGGCACGGCCAATGATATCTTGCTGGTAAGCACTTCGCGGTAGGATATTTTTTCCTCGGAGCGCGGGAGGCTCACCAGTTCCTCACCGGTTGCACCCTGAGCGGCCAGGATTTCTTCCACATCCTCATTTCGATTGGTGGGAAAAACGGCCAGTGAATCTCCGCAAGTATATATCAGTCCGCTCCCTGCAAAATTGACCACGAAATGCCGGGTTTCCTTGATGGACCCTTCCTTCGACATGAGGGTATTTTCCGTAAGCCTGGATAAGAATGGGTTGTTTTTGTTGTATATGGATTTTTCTAATATATTTGGCATTATATGGTAAATTTCAATAATACTACTTAAACTTATCTATTCAGCTAATAAGACTCTAACTTTTCCCCGACTGGTAAAAGCGGTGGATCCAACCGATGGAAACAAAAACTCAACTTGTTCGTTTGCAGAAACTTATAGCTGATATTGGTATTTGTTCCCGCCGCCGTGCCGAGGTCTTTATCTTAGCGGGCGAAGTCAGTGTGAACGGGAAATTGGCCGAGATTGGACAGAAAGTTGACCCTTGTAAAGACCATATTACCATGCAGGGTAAAACGCTAAAATCGTCATCGCAAACAACCTGCACCCTCCTGCTAAACAAGCCCAAGGGTCTCGTCTGCACTAACCTCGATCCTCACCATGGCAGAACAGTTTTTGACCTGTTGCCTCCCCGCTACTGCAAAATACGCCTCTTTTGTGCAGGCAGATTGGACAAGGAAAGCGAAGGTCTGCTGATTTTAACCAACGACGGGGCACTGGCCCAACGCCTCACCCACCCTTCATACCGAGTTCTCAAGCGCTACCGGCTGACTCTGGACAAGCCTTTCGACCGCGGAAAAATCCCGCTGCTGCTTCGCGGATTAACCGTCGAGGGTGAGCTTTTGAAAGTTGAGAAGGTCTATACGGCAAAGAAAGGAGTTGAAAAGGTCCGGCGGGTAGAGGTTCATTTGCAGCACGGCCGCAAGAGGGAAATAAGACGCTTATTTTCAGCTCTTGGCTATAATGTTGAGCGGCTTTACCGATTTCAGGTAGGTAAACTGGTGTTGCGCGGGTTGGGTTCGGGACGTTGCCGCCTCCTCCAGGAGAAAGAAATCAGCTTGTTATTTTCCAATTAATCTTATAATAAAATGCTACCGGCAAAGCCGTTTTCCACGATGCGAACCATGAAAAATATCGTTTTATGTCTAGTATTTCAGCTTTTCGTTCAGGCCTTCCTGGGCGCCGCTTCGATTACACTTTATTTTGAACCCGATACCGAGGCGGCCATAGCTGCGGAAATTAGTCCCAACGATCCGGCTCTGGATCGAGCGGAACCAGTGCTCGAGGCTGTAAAACGGGAACAGGGATGGCTCTGGATGGAACATGTGGTGAATTTCAATGGTTTTGTGAAAAACGAGGAAATCGGTAAAAACCTGTCTGTGAAAACTGGCGTGTACGTGCGCTTGAGACCCGATGACGTAAGTCCGATCCTGACTATTATCGAGGAGTTGGATGTTACCGATTTGATCAGCGTCGGCGACTGGTCGGAAATCGGACTGACCAAGGCAGTTCCCGTTTACCTGCAAAAATCTGCATCGGTCTCCCCTTCGACGCCGGTTGTACGTGCATCCACCGTAGATGCCAGACCTGCGGTCTCGGCCCCCAGAGTATCGCCAGGCCGTGTTAAAACTGTCGCGTCCCGCGATATCCAGCCTCCGCATTTCGAGGGCACTCTTAAACCTTACCGCAACTTTTTTCGCCTGCCTTCCAAATACTCTCTGAAATTAGTTGACGAAAGGGGCAAGTTCATCGCCTTTGTAGATGATAAGAATTTACTCATAAACGGGTCTCTGCACGATTATCTCGGCCGTCCAGTCGTCATATATGGCGTAAAGGATCCCTTAAAGGACATGAAGTATTACGAAATTAAGGCGACTACTATTCGCCTGAAAACGTTCGCCGTCCCTGATTAACACCAGGAACCGCTCATGGAACTCATTGATGGCAATGCTATTGCCAAACAAATCGTTGATGAACTGACTGTCGAGGTGGAGCAAATCGCACCTCCGGCGCCCTGTGTGACCCTTATCCGGGTGGGCGAAAACCCAGCCTCGGCAACTTACGTTAATAAAAAACAGAAGGTGGCCGCCCAAATCGGGATCGAAAGCCGCCTCCTGCTTTTGCACGAATCCATAGAACAAGGCGAACTTCTGGAGCATATTGATGCCCTCAACGCCGACCCCGCAGTACACGGAATACTCATTCAGGCTCCCCTGCCGGAGCATTTGAGCGATTTGGTGGTTTTTAACCGCGTGCATCCCGACAAGGATGTCGATGGCTTCAGCAGCGCCAATCTTGGACGCCTCTGCCAGGATGATCCTGCCGGCTTCGTGGCCTGCACTCCCGGAGGAATCGTCGAGTTGCTCAAGCACTCCGGAGTAGCTACCGACGGCCGCCACGTGGTGGTGGTGGGTCGCAGCCTTATTGTTGGCAAACCCTGCGCGCTTCTTTTCCTGCGAAAGAGCGGTATGGGAAACGCCACGGTAACAATCTGCCATTCCCGGACGACTGACCTGCCGGCCATTACGCGCCAAGCCGATATTTTGATAGCCGCCGCCGGAAGGCCGCGTTTCATAACAGCCGACATGGTCAAGACAGGCTCGGTAGTTATCGACGTCGGTATCAACCGTGTGACGGATGATACACGCAAATCCGGCTATCGGCTGGTAGGAGATGTTGATTTCGAGGCCGTAGCGCCTCTTGTTGACAAAATCACACCTGTTCCAGGGGGAGTCGGTCCTATGACCGTTGCGATGCTCATGCGCAATACGGTGAAAGCCCGTCTAGCCGCTGCCATCGCCTGAGACTGGTTGCTTGATTACAAAAAACCGAAAAATCTCTTATTCTTCGGCTCAATTAACCGTTTACATTGAAGGCGCCTGTAGATTTTCAGGCGAATGCCATTTAATTTCATAGAAACACAAAATTGAAAACCAAGCCGAAAATTCTGGTTGTTGACGACCATATACTTAACGTTAAACTGCTCGAGCGCAAGCTCGGGCGGGAAGGAATGGAGATTCTCCAGGCTTTCAGTGGCCAGGAATGTCTCGATATCGTTGCAAAAACACCGCCGGACCTCATCTTGCTGGATGTTATGATGCCCGGAATGAGCGGCATCGAGGTTTGCGAGAGACTTAAAGCTTCTGAAGATACCCGTACAATACCCATACTATTTATAACGGCCAAGTCTTCCAAGGAGGGTAAACTGGAAGGATTGAATGCCGGGGCGGTCGATTACATTACAAAGCCCATCGATCTCGACGAAACCTTGGCCCGTGTAAATACTCAGTTGCGTTTTCAGGAAATTTACCGTGAAAACCTTGAACTGCAAATGCGCCTTGACGACACCCGGAAGACTGCTGCCATCGGGGCCGTCACACAGGGTCTCGCACACAACCTCAATAACCTTCTAGGTGTGGTGGTCGGTTACCTGGACCTGGTAAAAACAGGTTATGACAATCCCGATATGGTAAAGCGCAGCACCCAACTCATGGATAAGGCCATCAAGCGCATTGTCAATATCATCAGACAGCTTGGCATTATTGCCGATAATGAATGTTTCAGCACGACCAAGATTCTTCTATTGCCCCTGCTGCAAAAGAGTGTCGAGCGATTTAAGAGAGAATACAAGGTCGATGCCAATGTAAATATATCCAAATCGAATCCCGATATCGAGGTGCAGACTAATGTCGAGGTTTTCGAGTCCATTTTAGGTAAACTGCTCATTAATGGCTGGGAAAGCTATCCCAATGAAAACAACGGCAATCGCCCCTTAGACATCGAGACAGAGGTTATGAAAATTAACGGAAAGCACCGTCTACTGGTCAGGGTGAACGATTGTGGAAGCGGGATCGACGCCGAAATCGAGGATAATATGTTCGAGCCCTTCGTCAGTTCCAAGTCTTCGGTCGGTCGAGGGATGGGGTTAAGCGTTGCACGACACAGTATTCGCAATTTCGGCGGGGAACTGATCCTGCAAAACCGCCCCATGGGCGGTACCTGCGCACTGCTTACACATCCATTGTGATCGACTACGGCATCCGCAACCACGATTAGCTGCGGAGTGAGCACGGGAGCCCGATCGGAATTGCGGTGGGCAAATTTAAGATTTGCTCGATTTTCGGCTCAGGATACATAAATTATTGAATTTATGACCGATATTGCATTCCTCGGAGCCGGTAGGATGGCGTCAGCCATGGTGAACGGCCTCCTGGCCAAAAAACTATATACACCGGATCAGCTTGTCTGCACCAGTGCTCCGGACGGTACAGGTGAAGCCCTGGCTGACAGCACTAGCATAGGTTATGGCACTGACCTTCGCAGTCTGCTCCAGGAACCAGCCATCGTCGTCCTCGCTTGCAAGCCCCAGCAGTTGGAAGACATCGACCAGACTGTGTCCGAATTGACCGCCGGGAAACTCATCATCTCCATTCTGGCCGGGACTCCTCTTAATAAGCTCAATGAAAGATTTCCAAAGGCCGGGAACATAGTGCGGGCCATGCCCAATACCCCCGGCCAGATTGGAGCCGGTATCACATGCTACGCATCTCTCGATCCCCTCGAGAGCGAAGATATGGAGGCCGTTGAAAAAATCCTCGGCTCGATGGGCCATGTAATCCCCCTGGACGAGGAATACCTTGACGCCGTAACTGCGGTTAGCGGCAGCGGCCCCGCGTATGTGTTCGAGTTTGTCGCCGCCCTGCGAGACAGCGGTATCGCTGCAGGTCTGGACCCAAAGGTAGCTTACAAGCTCGCCTTGGAAACAACTCTGGGCGCCGCCCGTTTGCTTGCCCGCACCGGTGAAAGCCCGGAGAACTTGCGCGACCAGGTCACTTCATCCGGTGGAACCACAATGGCGGCCCTAGAGGTTTTGGGCGAAAAAGAATTCCGACGCATTCTTGCAGACGCCGTTGAGGCGGCCAGGAAGCGCTCGATCGAACTCGCACAATCCTGATGAGCATCCTGGAGAAGGGCAAAATAGTCGTCACCGGAGGAGCCGGGTTCATCGGCAGTTCCCTGGTGTGGGCGCTCAATGAGCGAGGCATCGACAATATCCTTGTAATCGACCGCATGGGTGAAGACGACAAGTTCAAAAACCTCGTACCACTTCAGTTCGACGACTTTCAGGACGCAGACCAATTTCTATCGGACCTCGATTCGCGCCCCGAGCAATACGACGATGTCACCGCCGTCTTCCATCTCGGCGCCTGCTCGGATACAACCGAGCGTGACAGCCATTACCTCATCCGGAACAACTACGAGTATACCAGGACATTGGCGCTATGGGCTTTGGATAAGGGCAAGCGATTCGTCTATGCCTCCTCGGCAGCTACCTACGGCGACGGCTCGCGGGGCATGTCCGACGCCGAGGATGGACTCGGTAAATTGCGCCCCCTGAATATGTATGGCTATTCCAAGCACCTATTCGACCTGTTCGCACGGCGGCACGGAATGCTCGATCACATCGTGGGTCTAAAGTATTTCAATGTTTTTGGACCAAATGAATACCAAAAGGGTGATATGCGCAGCCTGGTCCACAAAGCCTGTGAACAAATCAGGGATACGGGCCGCGTAGGTCTATTTAAAAGTTATCACCCCGACTACCGCGACGGCGAACAACGGCGGGATTTCCTGTATGTCAAGGACGCCGTCGCTATGACAATGCATCTGGCCGAAAAGTCCGGCGCAGCTGGTATTTTCAATATTGGCAGCGGCGTAGCCAACACTTGGATAAGCCTGGTATCAGCTATATTTGCCGCAATGGAAAAGCCTGAGGAAATCGACTTCATCGAAATGCCTCAGAACTTACGCTCCAAATACCAGTATTTTACCCAGGCCGACATATCAACACTGCGGTCTTCCGGGTATGAGAAGCAGGTCACCCCACTTGCCGAAGCAGTCACCGATTGCGTAAAAAGCTACCTGGTTTCGGGCAAACGACTCGGCGAAGAAGAATAAACCCTTGAACTATTAAACCTTTGAACTTTATTCAATTGGATAAAACTTCAGGAGTTCTTCCGGTGACCACGGAGCGGGGCGGTCACTATATAGAGCGCGAATTTCAGCAACCTTTTCTTCGCTGACCGGGGCCGCGTTGTTGCCGAATGACTGGCGCACAAATGTCAAAACCGATGCAAGATCGCGGTCGGAAAATTGATTTAACGGGGGCATAACGCTGAAGTATTGAGCGCCTTTTACAGTAATCGGCCCGCTTAGACCATTCAGTAGAATACTGGCGAGGCGGTCCTCGCTGCCGGCCACCCATTCTGATTCAGTTAATGGCGGAAAAGCGCCCGGAATCCCTCCGCCATTCGACTGGTGGCAGACGACGCAGTTAGCCTTGTAAAAGTTCTCTCCGGCCAACACGGCATCGAACGGCGGCTCTACCATCATTACCACCCCACCCTGCTTTTTGGTCTCATCATAGACCATGGGATCAAATCCACCGGAATTTTCGATCAAGTATTCCGCCGAAACAATGATCCCAATGCTCAGCAATACCAGGACCAGGGAAAGTTCCAAAATGTGATCGGTGGATCTTTCCTTTCCTCGCAGAAGCCGGGCGTGGACGTCCTGCATTTCGGCATCGCCGAACCCGGTCCCTTTCGACGCTTGTGGGTCATCCGGCCGCGGAGGTGTTGGAAATGAAGGTAAATCGTTCATTGAGATGATTGGGTGAGTTGGGCTTCGGGCAGGCTGTAATCGAGGCGCAGACTCATTAAATAAGCCACAAGAGCTTCAGCTCGACGTGTGGGAACGACTTCGTGACCTTCCGGCGCCAAGTATTCTTCGGGCAGGTTCAAAGCTTTGGGAGAGGGGATTTCTTCCTTTATTTTTCGGGTCTCATAAAGGAATCCAAAAGGCGGCATTATTGAGCCTTCGGAGGTGATTTGGGGGTTATAAAGATGCAGGTGATGCCATTCGGATTCGGGAAGCCGACTGCCAACATCGCGCAGGTCAGGGCCGATGCGATAGCTACCCAATAGTACGCGCTCTTCCCGTATGTAATCGCGAGCCACAGTTTGGCGGTCGCCCCATCCTCTTTCATAATCAGCGCCGAGTCCTTGTCGGCGCACCTGTTGAGTATGGCAATTGAAACAACCCATACTCATATAAACTTGCTTTCCCTGCATGGCCATGCCTGCCGAAGAAACCGGATAGAGCGGATTGCCCTTCACCGGACCTCCCGTTTCGCCATCAATTCTTTCCGTCGTGGTAGTTAGAGAGCCTAGCTGGTTATGGCCGATGAGCACCAACCCGGCCCACGAGAAGGCCAGCGTGAAAAAGATTCCGCAAAAAAACAGTGGAAAATTCTTCATGATACCTCTCGGGATTTATTGAATGTAGGTCCGATCCAGTCCGGGATTTTATCGGCAATCTCGCTTATAAGCAGTCCGGCCAACAACCGAGAAAAATTGACGGCAAATGCGAGGTGCCCGGCTAAAAGCAGAATCTCTCCCGCCAATTTAATCTTAAGCCAGGGGCCAGTATAACCCACAACTTTCAGAAACTCGAAAACGGGAGCGCCGCTTTCATCCAAGGCGTTCATCTGCCAGCCCTGTATCAAACCTCCCATCATAAGGGCCGCAATCGCTATCACAATACCCGTCGAGCAAGCCCGAAAGTGCCAATTGATAAGGCGAGCGGATGGCCATTCGCGACCAAGCAGACGGGGTATTAAAAAATAGATGCTCCCGAACATGACCATGGAGAAAAAGGCGTAGCTGAAGAGTTGTGATTGGCCTGCCGTGAAGTATGTAAATTGGATTACTTCATTAACCGTTCGCAATACCGTAATCGACCCAATCAATCCGGCCAGGGTAAAGGAGACCATTCCGAATACGACAAAGCGCAATACGGGATTTCGCAAAACCCCGTCGAAATTGTCGAAGGCGGTTACATGGCAGTTGAGCGCAATGATTACGACCGGAATGATTACAAAAATACCGGCGACAATACTTGTGGAAATTACCCAGGCCGGAACCGGCCCTCCCGCGAGATGCCGCATGCCGGCCCAACTGGAAAACAATGCCAAGGTCCAAAACCCCGTAACTGCGAGTTTGTATTGATAAATCGGGCGGCCCAGCACCTTTGGTATCAAGTAATATGCGGCGGCCAGCCCAATTGGAGCTATCCACAACCACATCAAGTTGTGCGAATACCAGGCACTGACTATCGACTGCACAACGCCTCGTGCAGGCGCAAATACAATCATAATCTGCGCTACGGTGTAAAGCCACGGAAACCAGAAAAATGCCGCCAGAATATAAAATTGTGAGACGTAGATTTGTTCGCACCGCCGGTATCGAAACGAGATGATTCCCCATACGCTGATCGCTAAATAAGACAACACCATCAGCGGCGTGACGTAGGCCGGCATTTCAAGAAATTCGACCGCAATCATGTCTCCGTAAATGATGCCTCCTATTCCGACGGCTACAGCGATATTCCAGAACAATCCGGCCGTTAACAACAATCCGGCGCCCCTTATGCCGGCACGGCATAGCCGCGCCATTATCCACAAGGCTACGGCGAAAGCAGCGTTGCAGGACCAGCCGTATACCATGGCGTTAATTGCCGCGGGATGCACCCGCCCGTAGGTCAACCACTCCCACGAAGATAAAAACGCCGGGTTAGTGAGCTTGACGTAGGAGATCAGGCTCAGGACAGACCCAACCAACAGCCAGATGACAGCCCATACCAAAAAGTGCAGCGCCGGCCATTTTATCGAGCAGTCGATATCGCTGGTTGGCGTTGACTGAAGAGATTGCTCGCTCATGGTGTTGCTTCGTCAATTTCCCGGGAGACTTCTGTCTCCTCCTGAACTGCGGCGAGCTTCCGCACGGTGAGTTCCATGGCCCTCTCAATCGGGATGCGCACGATTCCCTTCGAGCGGTCCACCCAACCGTAATTGACGGCCGCTTCTTTTTGATTGGCGCGCACCTCAGCTAATGTTTGCAGGCGTTCATCGATTATCTGCTCGTCAATCGGAGGCGGCTGGTTGGATACGTAAGAAAGGTAAACGATGAGTATGAAAATCAACATCACCCCGATATACCCAATGGCGGAAACCATGACTTTGAAGCCACCTGGATCGCGGTTATTCGATGATGTATCGTGAGGGTTACTCATGATGCGTAAGAGACTCCATGATGCGCGGATCCCGCAGTGGAATGGAGGCCGTTTTTTTAGCGTCGTTGAGAAAAGACCAGACCAGAAGGCCCCCGATGCCTAGCAATCCGGATATATCCCAGATGGAAATACTGAATTGCCTGATGTCGTAACCGAACGGGTTTTCGGCCGGGGAAAGGCCGGGAAGAATATTCCAATAAATGTCGAGCAGATGGAATACCAGTATCCAGACGGAGATAAATACTATGCGCAGGCCGAATTTATTTTTATACCACAGCAGGAAAAAGAATGGGAAAAAGAAATGTCCGAAGATCAGCCCCATACTAACCCACCACCAACTGCTCTTAATATTTTCTCCACTCACAGACAGCTCGCGCATGTTATACCAAAATGTTTCCTCCGGAATATTGGCGCTGTAGATGAGGAAATATTGGCAAAATACGATGTAAGCCCAGAAAACCGTAAATGCCAGCATCAGGCAACCGAGCAAGTAATTATGGGACGGTTTGTATAATCCTTTGAGCGCCCCTCGCGTCGATAAAAACCAACATATTATTACCAGCACAGCTAATCCAGCCCGCATGCTCTCGGAAAAAAACCACACTCCATACATGGTCGAAAACCAGTGATATTCAATGCTCATGAACCAGTCGACTGAAGCGAAGGTAACCGTAATCGAACAGGCTATTACGCCGAATGCGGACCATTTTCGGCAACGACTGGTCCAGCGAGTGTCTCCATCCTTGTCCATGCTGAATGAGGCGTGGCGCAAAACGGCGGCCAACCCGATCCAGATTCCAAAATATATGACTGAGCGCAGAACAAAGAACGGCACGTTCAGGAATGCGGCCTTGGCCTGGTAAAGCGGATCCTCTGCTACCGTCCCTCCGCCAATTAGCACATGAGCCGGGTCCATCCATTTCCAGAGGACTGCTCCGTTGCCGGAGACGAAAACACCTACCAGAAGTAGCGGCAGAAATATCAGTCCCAACCACTTCATTCCGCCCAAGGCATGTTCTAGAGGTCTTCGCAGAACGACAGACCAGCCGGAGTCGAACAGGTAAAAAAGCATGATCAAGAACAACATGCCCAGGCCCACCGAAAGCCAATAGCTGAAGGCAATCAACCAGCCCAAAAACGGACGGACATTTTCCTGGTCCAAACCTGAGTAAAGCCCGAAAGCCGAAATCGCCAGACCAACTGTCGCCACTATCAAGGCAAGTTTCGAGTAATCCTTTTTGCCGCCGGACTCTGCGGCAATCGCAGGATTTGATAGTGCTTCCAAACTCATAGGCCTAGTTCCTTTCGACTCGCGGAAGGGACATCCTCCGATGTGGCGTTTTGGGCCAACTGCAGAGCTCGCAAGTAGGCGATGACCGCCCAGCGTTCTTCGTAGCTCAACTTGGCACCGTATGGGCCCATGTTGTTTTTCCCATTGGTAATGATGTCGAAAATTTCGCCCTCCGCCAATCCACGCAACCGGTCGACATGGTAGGTGGGAGTAGCTACCATGCCGTAACTTTTTGTTATTCCATTGCCGTCGCCAGTAGTTCCATGACAGACGGCGCAAAAAATGTCGTATTTCTCACGTCCGAGTTCCAACAACTGGTGGTCGATCGACACGGGAAAGTCCCGGCCGAATTCATCCCCATCCTTGCCGGTGGCAAAATAGGTGTCTTCCTGAAATGAACCAAGCGGCACCGTACCCGGGACCACGGGACGGTCGGCCCGCCCGTCGGCAAAGAAAGGGCTGGCCGCTTGGGGCAGGTATTTGTATTGCCGATCCATGTCATTAAACACCTCCAACGGGGGTTTGGCTGACTTGCGGCCGCGCAGGCCGGCAATAGATAGTGTAGCCACTATCAGGAATATAAAAATTGTGATGAAATATCGCATTTACGATTCCACTTCGTTGATCTTTACGGCCCCTATCTCCTCAAGTAAGGCCCTGGTTCTTTCCGGATCGTAGTTCGGATCGCCGGTCTCGATGACAAGAGCGAAAGCATCGTCGGTTATTTGCTCCCAGCCATCCATGTTCATGATCGGATGATAGTGCTGAGGCAGGAAATTGGTTATAAACATGCCGAAAAAGGCTCCGAACGCGCCGAGCAAAATGGCCAGTTCGTATGCAATTGGAAAGGGGAATATCGGGCTGAAGTAGGGCATGCCACTGACGATCAGCGGAAAGTCGTATGCACCCATATACCAGGCGAGCAACATGCCTGTGAAAAATCCGATCACCCCGCCGACCAGGACAAAGGCTCCTACCCGGGAGCGTGACAATCCCATTGCCTCGTCCATCCCGTGGACCGGGAATGGCGTAAATACGTCCCAGTTTTTATAGCCTGCGTCGCGCACTCGCTTTGCGGCCCGGTAAATGGCCGGGGCCGAATCAAAGGTGGCGGCCAGTCCGTATGGTTTTTCTGACATGATGATTAAAAAGATTTGTTATTGATGATGAGAGCCGTGGGGATCGCCCCGGGGACTCACGGCCTTCACCTCGGCTAAGGCGATCAGGGGCATGAACCGGATAAACAACAGAAACAGTGCGGAGAACACTCCAAAGGTTCCGACAAATGTAAAGATGTCTACGACGGTTGGTGAAAAGTAGTCCCATGACGAAGGCAAGAAGTCGTTTGCCAACGTTCCCACTATGATGACAAATCGCTCGAACCACATTCCGACATTTACAAGTATGGCAACTATCCACACTAACGCGGTATTCTCCCTGACTTTTCGAAACCAGAATAGCTGCGGAATAATGACGTTGCAGCTAATCATGATCCAGTAAGCCCAGGCGTAAGGGCCAAACGCCCGGTTAACGAAAGCGAAGCCTTCGAGGGGATTCGCTCCATACCAGGCGATGAAGAACTCGATCAGATATGCATACCCTACCATGCTGCCTGTCGCCAGCGTGATTTTGCATATGCAGTCGATGTGATATTGAGTTATAAGGTCGTGCAGCTTGTAGATGGCCCGCAATGGCAGCACGAGTGTCAGCACCATGCCGAATCCGGAGAATATGGCGCCTGCAACAAAGTAAGGGGGGAATATGGTGCTATGCCAGCCGGGTATATTAGCCACTGCGAAATCGAAGGAGACGATTGTGTGCACTGAGAGCACAAGCGGCGTGGCCAATCCGGCGAGCATCAAATAGGCCATTTCGTAGTTGCTCCAATGGCGGTTGGAGCCGCGCCATCCCATAGCTAATATGCCATAGGCAAACTTTCGTATCTTGCTCTTGGCCCGGTCGCGGATTGTGGCCAAGTCGGGTATCATCCCCATGTACCAAAAAAGCAATGAGACGGTGAGATAAGTGGAAATCGCAAAAACATCCCATTCCAGCGGACTGCGGAAGTTCGGCCAGTTTCCCTGACTTGAAGGCAGCGGGAAAAGCCAGTATGCGAACCAGACCCTCCCTGTATGGAAAAGGGGGAACAGGCCCGCGCAGACAACGGCAAAAATCGTCATGGCCTCGGCTGCACGATTGATGCTGGTACGCCATTTCTGCTTTAGCAGACAAAGGATGGCCGATATCAGTGTGCCGGCGTGGCCTATACCGATCCAGAACACAAAGTTCACAATCGCCCATCCCCAGTTGGTAGGATTACGCAACCCCCACACTCCGACTCCCGTTGCCACCAGGTAGGTGAGCCCGACCACGGTGAACATGGCTACAAAACAGGCCGAACCGAAGCAATACCACCACCACTTCGGTGTCTTTTCCTCTACGATTCCGCAGACTTTCTCGGTCATCCAGTTCAGGTTACGGTCGTTTTCGACCAGTGGACGTCGGGGCATTTCAGCCGGCCGGACCTGATCGAGAATAGCGGGCTTTTGAATAGTAACCTGTTCTGCTAAATCCATTGATAAAGGTTTTCTGAAAGTATTTTAGGGTATCAATGCCCGCCGTTTTCGGAAGCATCAGGTTGATGCTCCCCTCCGTGTCCTGATCCGTGGCCGGCCCTGGCCTCGTATTCCATCCTGCTTAGGGGCATATCGTGATAATCGGGCATGCGCTTGTTGGGATTGCGCAGTTTGGCGAGGTAAGTGGTGCGCGGACGGGTGTTGAGGTATCCGAGCAGCGAATAATTGCGGTCGGATGCCTTGATTCTGGAAATTTCGGTGGTGGGATCTAGTATGTCTCCGAAAGCGATAGCGCTGGTCGGGCAGACCTGCTGGCAAGCTGTTTTTATAGCCCCGTCGGGCACCAGTATGTCGGAAGAATCGCGGGCCTTTACCTTTTGCGCGATCTTGGCCTGATCGATACGTTGCTGGCAGTAGGTGCACTTTTCCATAACACCGCGCATGCGCACCGTGACGTCCGGATTCATCTTCATTTTCTGCAATTCGGGCATGCCGGCCGGCCCGACGGGTCCTTCGTATAAATGATCGAGATCGCGTTTATTCCAGTCGAAGAAGTTGAAGCGGCGCACCTTGTAGGGACAGTTGTTTGCGCAATAACGGGTGCCCACGCAGCGGTTGTATGCCATAACGTTCAAGCCTTCATCGTCGTGCACTGTGGCGTTGACCGGGCACACCTGCTCACAGGGTGCGTTTTCGCAATGCATGCAGTTTACGGGCATGAGCGAAACCTGCGGATCGGCCGGAATCTCCTTCCTATTGGCTTCCTCGTCGCCGCTGGAGTAATAACGATCGAGGCGTATCCATTGCATCTCCCGCCCGCGCAAAACTTGTTCTTTCCCCACGATGGGAATATTGTTTTCGCTCTGGCAGGCGACCACACAGGCATTGCAGCCGATGCACGTGTTGAGATCGATCGTCATGCCCCACTGTTGAGCGCCGCCGAATGTAGGTATCTCGTAGGCGGAACCGCCCCGCGGTTGATTGGCGACTTTGAATTGCAGGGACTTATCTTTGGCGGTGCCGAATATTGGCGGTGAATGCGATTCGATGCCGATTTTTTGCGCAAAGTCCGGGTGCTCCTGGTAGTCCTCAACATTTGCCTCGCGGATAATGCCCCGGCCCTCCATGGACCAATGTCTCTGGGTATTGGCGAGGTAAGAAGTTTCACCGGTAAGACTGAGGACTGCGCCCGATGAATAAGCTGGAGCCTTTACCTTTAAAAAGGGATATACATTAAATCCAGCACCCTTGCCGACACGGCCCGTTTTGGTGCGCCCGTAGCCTATGGATAAGAGGACTGTGTAATCCGCCAGTCCGGGCTGAATGTGCACTGGCCCTTTGAGGGAAACGCCGTCGATGGTGATCTCGGCCACCGGGGCAACATCGAAACCTCCTTCGAAAGTGCTGCTGCTCTTGGCAGAAACTTTCAGTAAAGTGGAAGTCCGTGGATCGAATCCGATTTCCTTTGCCAGTCTCGGGCTGATCTGGATAGCGTTTTCCCAAGTCAATTTGGTCATGGGGTCCGGACATTCCTGCAACCAGCCATTGTTGTTGTAACGGCCGTCCCATGTGTGGTTATCGGGAACTATGCGTACCTCCAAATTGTTTAATTTCTGTATGGAAGATGAGAAATCTGCGGTGGCGAGGGTGGATTTTAAAAGAGGTCTGTCCGGATCGACTTTTACGGCCTTAAAGGCCGTATCAGGCAGCAAACCTGAGTTTAGAAACCGGTTAAAGGCCTTCTCCTTGTCGGCCTCGTCAGTGAGGATGCTGAAGGTTTCAAAAACCAGGGTATATGGATCGGTGTTCGCGGCTCCGGACAGCCTACCCAGCAATTCTAGTTCCTGCATTCCTTTAAAGAGCGGCAGGATCATTGGCTGAACCGCACAAATTGTGCCATCGAATGCGCGCCCGTCACTCCAGGACTCCAGAAAATGGGTGGCAGCGATGTGATGGCCCTTATTCTCGATCGCCAGGAGAGAGGTTTCATCGACATGGTAACCGTGGCGAATGACTTCCTTTACACTGGATTGCAGTTGCCCCCAGTTGAGGTCGGCCGGCGCATTATAGGCGGGATTGCCCCCGATGATTATCAGGGTTTCCACTCTGCCTTTTTCGATTTCCGATGCTAAATCAGAGATGGTGGCCGCTTCCCGTTCAGGCAACTCGAGGTAGGCCACAGTTCGGCCGTTCGCCCCGATAAGATCATTGATGAAAAACACCAATTGATGCACTTCAACGGGAAGGTGGCTGCCGCATACAACCAGGGCCTCGCCTTCAAAGTTTATCAGGTCCGATACACATTCCTCTATCCACTGCTGGTCGACGGAGATGCCCTTTCCCCATTTATTGAATTTCCCTTCGAGGGCGCTATCGCTATGTTTTTGACGCAGGACCTCCGCAGCCACCAGGGCGGTAAAAGCTGGAATCTGGCCGGTAGACATCCGCAGTCTGTGGTCGGCCATCGAGCCTGTTACGGTCAACGCGCTTTCTACCTGGTAGAGACGGTTCATCTTGTCCGACTCGGCTTCTCCGGCGTGGAGAAAGCGCCGTCCGTCGGCAAAATCCCGGGCATATTTCAGGTTGCCCGGTTCCTTGTGCAGAAAGTCGGTATCGAGCGAGAGTACGCGCCGAGTCTTTCTCAATTGGTATTGGGGGCGCAATCTCTGACCAAACAACCTTTTTGTTGCAATTTCCGGGTTGTTGCTGTCAACCGGTTCGTATTCCGCCCATACTGCGCGCGGGAATTTCTCGAGCAGTTCACTCTGCATGCGGGCGCGGGTTGGAGATGTGGATTCTTCCACCAGAAAAGCCAGCCCCTGTCCATCGGTGGACAGGTATTTATCATGCACCGACTGTAAAAGGTCGTTGACTTCGGCCCGCGTGATGGACCGGGTTCCCCGGCTGTCGGCCGTGGCCCGATCGGGGTCGTAAAGGTCGAGCACGCTGGCCTGGGCGAAAACATCCGTCGATCCACCGTAGGCTCCGTATAGGTGGTTGCCCTCAATCTTGGTAGGACGTGCCTGGTGCGTTTCAACGACAAGGGGAATATTGTCCTTTGCCGTGGGTAAAGAGGTGGCGTAATAAACCGGGACACCGGGTACAATTCGATCCGGCTGCCTGGAATAGGGCATTATGCGGGCCACAGGCTGTCGGCAGCCCGATAAACCGGCGCCTGCCAGGGCAAACGAGGCGGTCATGATCTTTATAAACTGCCGCCGGTTCACTCCTTCCATATCTGAGGCGCCCTGTGGAAATTCGCGCTGGACGAACTCCTCGAAACCGGGCGTTTCCATCAATTCGTCCAAACTCCGCCAGTAACGAGGTCCTACTACCTCGTCTACGACCTTTTGGGAATTATGCGAATTTGTCTTCATGCTATCGATGGCAGCCCGAACAGCTTTCCGGAGGAGAAATCTTCCAGTCGTGAACCATTTGCTGCCCTGCTTCTATCTGGACTTGGGAAGATTCAGGCTTCCAGTCCAGATCGTAAACTTTGTCAAGTGGTCTAAGGAAATTTTCCGGGTGGCGGTGGCAATCCAGGCAAAATTTCATGCTCAACGACTTGGCGTGGTAAACAACCTCCATCTCGTTAATCTGCCCATGGCATTCCACACAACTTATACCCCGGTTTACGTGCACCGCGTGATTAAAATAGACATAATCAGGCATTGTGTGAACTTTTACCCACGGAACCGGGTCGCCAGAGGCATAACTCTCCCGAATGGGGGCCAAGGCCGGACTGTCAGGCAATATCTGATTATGACAGTTCATACACGTTGCCGCATCGGGGATATTGGCGTGGCCGGAGCGGTCAACGTATGTGTGGCAGTAGCGGCAATCCAGACCGAGTTGGCCGACGTGCAGATAATGGCTGTATGCGACCGGCTGGACGGGCATATAACCAACCTTCGTGTATTTGGGCGTAAAGTAATAGGTGACACCGGCGGTAACCGCCGTCCCGAGCAAGAGCAAGGCAATCAGCAGCTGCAACGGAACTGCGTTTGACCATTTGGGAAATATATTTGCCATTGCGAATGCCCCGTGCCCCAGTCAGCGATGTTTTTAGACCCGGTCGGCAGACTGTTCGACCGCCCGAGGTTCTTTTTTCGCCGCAATGGCAGGCGTTTCTTTGGGCGAATCCTCCGTTTCCCCGGAAGAAGGTTCGTCGGCGCGGGTAATTTTGGAAAGCCCAACGGCACTCAGTGCCAAAGCCCCCAGTTTTGTGAGAAAATGCTTTCGGTGAATATTTTGATCATACATTAATTGCTGTAATTTTAAAAAAACATTTCAGGAGTTACTGAAATTAAATTCGTGTTTTACGGCACGACCGGAGGGCCAGGTTGGGATTGCGCAAAGAGCGGCGGCCCAATGTATTTACGGCTAATACTCTTTTCTTCAATAAAAATTTTATTTTCAGCCGATTTTTGCCTCAACTTCCTCGGGTTCTTCCGCATGTACCGGCTCTTTATCCAGCCGCATGGATATTACTTTGGAGACACCTTTTTCCTGCATGGTTATCCCATAAACGGAGTCAGCCACTCCGATGGTGCGTTTATTGTGGGTTATTATGAGGAATTGCGAATATTTCAGGAAACGTTTCAACAGGTCGGTGAAACGTCCCACATTGGCATCGTCGAGAGGAGCGTCCAATTCGTCCAGCAGGCAAAAGGGGCTTGGCTTGACCATGTAAACGGCAAAGAGCAGCGCCACGGCGGTGAGGGCCTTTTGCCCTCCACTGAGTAAAACAAGGGTTTTTAAACGGGTCCCCGGGGGTCTGGCCGTAATGTCGATTCCGGATTCGAGGACGTCCTCAGTATCGATCAATTTCAGGTCGGCCTCTCCGCCTCTAAAAAGAATATCGAAGGTGTATTGGAAATTCTTGCGGATATGTTCGAAGGTTGTTTCAAAAAGCTTCAGTGATATCTTGTTGATATCGTCGATGGCGGCCAACAATTGGTCCTTTGACTTGTGGAGGTCGTCGCTTTGGGTTTTCAGGAAAAGATGACGCTCTTTCAGCGATTCATGTTCCTCGATGGCAATCAAGTTGATCGGACCCATAGCATGGAGTCGGCTGCGCAGGGAATTAATTTCCTCGGCCAGAGCGGTCCAATCGGGGCTTTCGAGGGCTTCCAATTCCTCGGCGGAAGGTTCACTCCGAGGCTCGGTTACATCTTCCTCATCGGGTGATTCTTCCTCAATATCGACCCGTATGCGTTCCGGCAATGCCTCTCCGGCAAACCACAATTCTCGTCTCCAGACCACCGAATCCAGGTCCAGGTCGTATTCTCGTCGGATTTCTTCGAGCAGGAAATTAAGCTCGGATCGCTGCTGGGCGAGTTTAATATCCAGACGGTTTAGATCGGTTTCCACTGTATGGATTTCTTCACGCAGTGAGGCCATGGATTCTTCGATGTCGCTGATTTCCTTTTCGGAAGTCGCCATCGATACGCGGGTTTCTTCGAGAGTACCCAATGTTATTTGAAGGTTTTTTTCAATTTCCGCGGCTCGTGCACGCTGTTCCGATGCTTCACGTTCGAGATCATCTATCTGGGCACGCAGTGTGTCGATTTCCTGATCGCTTCGAAATAGGATCTGATCGATCTCCTTTGACTTGGCCTCCAGCTCATCAATGCCCCGGTCAAGCATCTCCAGGCTCTGGCGTTTCTCGGCCAGCACAAGGCGAGCTTCCGAGATTCCTTCCTGATGGGCCTCGCGTTCTTCATTCAACCTGGTTACATTTTGCTCAAGACCGGCAATGGTTTGACTGAGGTTTTCGAGATCCGCCTCTGCATCCGTCAATTGCGCGTTGGCCCTCTCAAGACGATTTGCGGAATCCGACTTGTTGTCTTCGAATTCCAATAAATTCTTTTCTGCCCGGTCGATTCGATCCCGGTTTTCCGTCAAGGTGTCCAGGAAAGCCCCTTCCTGTGTTTCCAGGGTAGAGATTTCCTGGACCGTTTCCATGAGACTTTTGCGTCTTTCCTCAATCCGCTCTGCCGACTCGTCGAGATCGTCCTTCAATTTTGAAGCCTCGGAGCGCCGGCTTTCGAGAAATTCCCGCTGCTCACCAAGTTCCCGGCCCAGCCGTTTTATTTCGGCGTCACGCTGCCAATAACCCTCGGCCTGGACGGCGCCGTGGCCTGCATAGATCAATCCGCGCCGATCAATCAGATCGCCCTGGGTTGTTGCCACGAGTAGGAATTCGAATTCCCCATTTTCTTCCCAAAAGCTCAGGAAATCACTGAGACTTTCGCAAAAATAACAATCCGCAAAAAGATTTTTCAACAGCGCTTCCATTTCCGGAATGTCGCAACTGATCACTTCTAAGGCCGGTCTAAGCCATTCCGGGGAACCGTTGACTTGCCCGGACCCTTTGGGTGGAGCCGATATTTGCAGACAGGCACGGCCAAGTTTATTTGTCTCCAATCGCTCGGTCACAGCCCTTAAATCAGCTTTGTTGCTCAACGCGATTGTGTCCTCGGCGGTACCCAGAAGGGCTTCGATGGCCTTGGCATAAGCAGGCTCCACATGTAGATGCCGAGTGAGTAACCTGTAGCTTTCCGTGGACAAAATCCCATCCAGCTTGCCCTGCAGGATTGATTTGGCGCCTTCGCCGAACCCTTCAAAATTTTCCTGCAAGGCTATCAGGACTTCGGCCCTGGCGGAAATCCTTACTATGACACGATCAATTTCCTGAATTTGATTCTGGATACGGTAAGATGCCTTACGGTTGACATCGGCCCCATCTTGCAATTTTTGCAGCTCATCCTCCGCCTCTTTCCTATCCACACAGCGGGCAACCAGCAAACTGCGGGTCTTTTCCAGGTTATCCTCCCCGGCGGCGCAGGCCTTTTGCATGTTTAAAATATCCTCGTTCAAACTGGTGTGACGCGCCTGGCAAGTTTTCAGTTCTACTTCGATATCGTTGCAGTTGGAGCGCAATCCTGCAAAGTGGCTCTCTCGTATAAGGAGGTCTTGTTTGTGTTGCTGCTGTTCCTTTTCCAGCAGGCCCAGCTTTTCCCGAAATACTGACAGCCGACTGCTTTTTTCCTGAAAATCCTGATCGGAGCAGCCTATGATTTCCAGCTGCTCCCCTTTGCGGCGTGCTTCACTTGCTGCCTGGTCAGCCAATTCCTCCTTCTGCGATCGGAGGGTGGTTTGTTCCTTTCGGATTTGTTCAAGACGGTTACTCTGGTCATTGGCACGGACGGCTGATAACTCCGCCTGGTTTTCGGCTTGTTCTTTTTCGGAGCGTAAATCAAATACGGTTTGCTGCGCCCGTTGGAGAGATTCGTAGAGATCGGCCCGATGGGGTTTTTTTACTCCTACCTCCGCTTCGCCGGCAAGCTGACGATCCCGCATGGCGTTGACCTTACCGCGCAGTCCGGACGCTTGCTCGTCAATCGTAACCATATCGGAGCGCAAAAGGCCATATTTATGGCCCTGACCAGCCAAGTCTATATGGGTGAGCCTCCGCTTTATCCGTTTGTAGCGCAATGCCTTGCCGGCCTGGCGTCTGAGCGAACCGATTTGGCGCCCCACTTCTTCAATTACGTCGGTGACCCGGACCAGATTGGAGTCCACCAGCGCCAACTTATTGAAAGCTTCCTTGCGCTGGGCCTTGTATCTGGAAATGCCTGCTGCTTCTTCGAAAATCGCACGCCGCTCCACGGGATTAGAGGAAAGAATCTGATCGATCTGCCCTTGCAGCATGAACGAATAGGAAACCCGTCCGATCCCCGTATCCATGAACAGATTCTGAATATCCTTCAGGCGGCACATCTTGCCGTTGATATAATAATCGCTGCCGCCATCGCGATTTAATCGCCGGGCAACCTCGACCTCGTGAAAAGATGTTTTAAGTTCCTTTTCACAATCGGTAAAGAGCAGGGAGACTTCGCAAAGGTTTACCGGTTTACGGGTGTCCGAGCCCTGAAAAATGACATCCTGCATGGTCCCGGCCCGCAGAGATTTGGTTTTCTGCTCGCCAAGCACCCATCGAATGGCGTCGGCAATATTGGTTTTGCCACATCCGTTGGGACCAACTATGGCGGTCAGCCCGGGCTCCAACGCCAAAAATGTTTCGTCGGCAAAGCTTTTAAAACCATTCAGGCGTAATTCCTTGAGATACATGCCGGTCTTTTGGGCAGCATTTGAATGTGGCATGTCCCAGGCAGCAAGGGAAAAGCGCCAATTGGGAATAAGTTTCTGAGACCCTTGAGACTGCTCGAAAATGTTAGCCCTAATGGCGGTTGGCGCGGACCAACAGCCATACACCGAGGCTCTGGTAGAGGATGTTGGGCAACCAGACCAACAGATCGGGACGTAGGGTCGGATTTTTGTCCAGCCACCCGACCATGATCATCAGAAAGTAGTAGGTAAGCGCCAGAATGAGCGCCAGGGCGATATTGGCATGTGTTTCACTCCGACTGACACGAATGCCCATAGGAATGCCGATCAGGGCCAGAGAGAGAATGGAGAACGCCATTGCCAGATTCTTCTGCAACTGCACCTGCGTTTTCATTTTTTCGACCTCCAGGGCGGCTCGAACTTCGGTATCTTCCCCGGAGTCGAGCTGTTCCAGTTGCAAGGCAAGATTCGAGCGTTTTTTAAGCAGTTGCCCTATGTCCATGTCCGAAAGCCTTTGAGTCTGCCGGATGGTGCCTAAAAGCTTGTCCAGGGGCAGGCGAATTATTGCTTCGCTAAATGAGATCGTGGGACGGATTGTTTGCATATCATCGGGGTTATTTTCGCTGCGCAGCTCTGTAAAGCCTTCTTCAAGGGTGAGTATCAGTGCGTCGCCCTCGGCATCGTATTGAACTTGGCCGGACCGGGCTCGCAGCACCCTCACAGCACGCTGCTCATCATCCAATTCCCATATCCAGAAGTCCTCCAGGGTTTGGCCGGACTTTTCGCCGGCGTAAATGACGTATCCGGGGAAATCGTGAATAAAAGTTTTGGGAACGATATAGCGTAACGGGTCTTCACTTACCGATTCGGCAAGTCTGGCCCGGTAGCGTGTCTTGGCATGGGGAGCGTAATAACAATTAATTGCTCCGCTGAGAACCACGCCGAGCAGAGCCAGAGCTAATATGGGCGCTCCGATATACCAGATCGATACCCCGGCCGCTTTCAGCGCCACGATTTCGCGCTGAGCCGATAGCCTGCCCAATACCAACAGCATACCCGTGAGCATCCCCAGGGGCAGGGCATAGGAAACCATGTAAGGGATCAGCAGGAGCATCAGCTCGACAAACATTTGTCCCGATAACCGGCCTGCCGCCAGCAACCCAACAATATCCTTGAGAGTGCGCCCGGCCAGCAGGACAAATACGAACAATCCAACCGAAGCCAGGCTCGTAAACAGCACGGAGCGGAAAATATAGCGGTGCAGCAGTGTCATGAGCCTTTAGAAGTATTTGTCACCCGATATAAAGCAGGATTCTACGGAAACAATCGAAATTATCTCTCTTTTTTTCCAATCCTGTTATAACTTGTTGATGAACCTTTCCAATTCACGCAGATTTCCTCGAATGATTACGCTCAACTGACTCCTTGACCGCCATGAAAATCGCACTCGGCTCGGACCACGCAGGATTCGAATACAAAGAAGCCATTAAGTCCATGCTCGTTGAACTCGGTCACGAGGTCGAGGACTTTGGCACGGACAGCACTGAGTCGGTGGACTACCCGCTTTTCATCAAGCCGACAGCCGAAGCGGTGGCGGACGGCCGTTGTGAACGCGGCATCGTCCTTGGCGGCTCGGGTAATGGCGAAGTAATGTGCGCCAACAAGGTAAAAGGTATCCGATGCGCCCTATGCTGGAACACTGAAATCGCCCGGTTGGCCCGCAGACACAATGACGCCAATATGGTATCGATTGGACAACGCATGATAACTCTGGAGACAGCCCTCGAGATCGTCAGGGAATGGCTGCAAACGCCCTTCGAAGACGGTGGCCGCCATACCCGTCGCATCGCCATGCTCGATTGAGCCGCCGCGCCCTGCCCCATCCACTCACCTCGACAAAGGACTAAGGACCGGCGGCATTTCGCCGTCGATTTAATCGTGAAACTGGTTGCCTCTTTCGGTAGCTTTCACATATCCGGCGCGGATGCAAAAGTCCCCGAAGCGTTCACCATTATTCCGTTCAACGGCATAACGGCGAATGATCGGATCGAGTTCCTCGGCAATTTGCTCCACGTTTTCCAGTTTCTTGTATAGTTTATTCAGACGGCTTCCATCGAAAGCTGCTCCCAGGTATAGATTGTATTTACCGGGAGCGCGTCCCACCAAGCCAATTTCGGCATCATAGGGCCGGGCGCATGCATTTGGGCAGCCGGTCATGCGTATTGTAATTTCGTCGTCCCGCAAACCCGAATCATCTAAAATATTTTCCAGTTCTATCAATATATCGTGAATCTGGCGCTCGCTCTCGGCCAAAGCCAGGCCGCAAGTGGGAAGAGCTACGCAAGCGAGTGAGTTGAGACGCAGTCCGGTCTGTAAATGACTATTGATAAGTCCATATTCCGACAGCAGCGCTTCGATTTCGGGTTTCTTTTCCTCAGAAATATTGGCGATGATGAGGTTCTGATTTGGAGTCAGGCGAAAATCGCCCTGGTGCATTCCGGCGATTAGACTAACGCCTCTCTTCAATTTGAAATCGTCGGTATCCATTATCCGGCCGTTCTGGATAAAGAGATTAAAATGCCACATCCCGTTTATGCCCATGGTCCAGCCATAGCGATCGGTCATGCTGTCAAATTTAAATGGCCGGGCCGGTTGCAAGTTAAATCCCGCGCGTTGCTCGATCTCTTGTTTGAACCATTTGATGCCGCGATCTTCGATTGTATATTTCATGCGGGCATGCTTGCGGTTTGATCGGTCCCCGAAATCCCTCTGGGTAGTCACAATGGCTTCGGCCACCGGGATAACTTGTTCGATGGTTATAAAGCCGAGAACGTCTGCAAGCCGGGGAAAGGTTTGCACCTTGCCGTGGTCCATGCCGAGGCCGCCTCCTGCAGTAACATTGAACCCGGCCAGCCTGCCATCATCGACAATCGCGATAAAGCCCATGTCGTGGGTGAAAACGTCGACATCGTTGCTGGGAGGAATGGCAAAAGCCGTTTTGAATTTACGGGGCAGATATGTTTTGCCGTAAATAGGTTCGTGGTCCTGTTCCCCTCCGGCCACCTTATCGCCGTCGAGCCAGATTTCATGGTAAGCCTTTGTTCGTGGCGACAAATGGCCCGCGACCTTGAGGGCGACTCCATATACCTCCTGGTGGAATTCCGACTGGTAAGGGTTTGGGTTGCACATTACATTGCGATTGACGTCGCCGCATGCTGCCAGGGTATTCAGTAAGACATCGTTTATTTGCCGGATCGTGCCCTTCAGGTTACCTTTAAGGACTCCGTGCAACTGGAAGGCTTGGCGTGTGGTAATTTTTATGGATCCGTTGCCAAAAGTGTCCGCAATACGATCTATTTCCAACCACTGTGCCGGTGTGCAAATTCCGCCGGGGACACGCACCCGAACCATAAAAGAAAAGGCGCGTTCCAGTTTTTGTTGGCGACGTTCCTTGCGTAAGTCGCGGTCGTCTTGCTGGTAGATGCCATGAAATTTCGTCAACTGGGTATCGTCAGGGGCAATCGCTCCGGTCGATTCATCGGCAAGCCCCTCGAGGATGGTTCCTCGAAGATAATGACTGGCCTCCTTGATAACCTCCACTTTGGTAGGTTTCGGGGAAGTTTCTGGTGTACCGGACATGGCTTATATCTATTAAAGAAAATTGTTTCTATTAACCTTACTACATGGGTTTTAATAGTAAATATAAAATGCCAATTTCATGCCCCGCGGGTTGTTGGCAATTATGGGTCTTTTCAATATTTCGCTTGCCGGAAACGACTTAACCCGTTTTGGCCAAAGACATTGCCGGATGGAAAGACAACTGGAGGCCGGGGGCGTCGATGAGGCCTCCCGGATCCGCAAAGGCGGCGAAGGCGACCATTGCGGCATTGTCGCCAGTATGTTGAGGTTGCGCGCAAAACACGGGCAACTCCTCCTTTTGTGCGAGTAAATCAAAGGTTTTTCTGAGCCGGACATTATTGGCAACACCGCCGGAAAGGCCAAGGCTTTGATATCGGCCATTATGCAGGGCTTGCCTGGTTTTGCGCAACAGGGCATCAATCACTGCCTGCTGATAGCTTGCGCAAATATCAGGCAGCTGCGCCGCCAATTGCTGGTCGCTCGTTTTTTCGAGCTGGTAGCGCAGGCTGGTTTTAAGTCCGGAAAAACTGAACTTCATCTCTTCACTACTACGAAAGGCCCGAGGAAAGTCCATGGCATCCGGGCTGCCCTTGCTTGCTGTTTTTTCGATAACAGGTCCTCCCGGGTAGCCCAAACCCAGTAGTTTGGCGCCTTTGTCTAATGCCTCGCCCGCCGCGTCGTCCACCGTTTGGGCGATAATCCCGAAGTCCAGCTTCCGGCCTATTTCAAACAGCAAAGTATTGCCGCCGGAGACTATCAATCCCAAGTGCGGAAGTAACTTGTGTAAAGCTTCCCCAAAGCCATCCGGGTTTTCCTGGTGCATCTCGATAAAAGGCGAGAATGCGTGCCCACGGAGATGGTTAACCCCTGCCAACGGGACCTCCCACAACATCGCCAGGCTTTTAGCAAGGGCAATACCGAGAGCCAGACTTCCTGCCAATCCCGGTCCGCAGGTAACCGCCACACTCGTCACCGGTCTATCCCCCGATATGCTATCGAGTTTCTCCAGCAAAGGCGGAAAATTGGCAAGGTGTTGGCGGCTGGCCAAGTCCGGCACTACCCCGCCATAAGCCCGGTGCTGGGCTATTTGGCTATAAACCCATTCTCCCGCCAAGCCGCGTTTGGGATCAAAAAGAGCGATGGCTGATTCGTCGCACGAACTCTCGATACCCAGGATCATATGACAGCACGGGTGGTTATCCGCGGTATTCCTGAGACGACAATATGTCCTTCAAAACAGCCCTGGCGGCCTCACGTTGACGATCCACAATGGGGTCGAAACCAAACTCCCGGCGGAAGCCTTCATCTCCCAAGTATGACCTATGGTTGCGCTGAAGGCGAAGTTTGTTGTATTCATCCCGACTCACCTCGACCAGGATATCCGGCTCCACTCCGACCTTATCCAGGCCTTGACCGCCGACGGTATAAAAAAATGCGGTTGTCTGCCGGATGCCGACACCGTTTTCGAGTTCGAAGATTTTCTGCACAGAGCCTTTGCCGAGAGACCGTACGCCTACGGTAATTGCCCTACCCTTGTCACGAAGAGCTCCGGCCACGATTTCAGCGCCGCTTGCACTGCTCTGATTTATCAGGAGACAAATTGGATAATTATCCGTGCGGGCCGGAGTGGACGAAAAATATTTGCGGTTGCTGGCAGTCGTTCGCCCCTTGGTGTAAACGACCTCTTCCCCTTCGTCAAAAAATTGCCCGGCCACAGAAATGGCCGCGCTCAAGATGCCCCCCGGGTTGTTCCTCAAGTCGATAATCAGCCCCTTCATGCCCTCTGACTCCAAACGGCTGAGTGTTTTTGAAAATTCCTTGGACGTTTTCATCCCAAACTGGTTTATCCGCAAATAGGCGATACCATCTCTGTCCAAATCGACGTCACGTACGCTGGCCATTGAAACCGAACGGCGATGGAGGACAAATTCCTCGTGCCTATCTTCATCCGGCCGGTAAATTCGAATATTCACGGACGTGCCTTGCCGGCCGCCCAATAATTTAGATACCTGCCCTGTTGTAAAATCTTCGGTATTCTGGCCGTCCACCTCTACAATCTGGTCTCCCGGCAATAATCCGGCGACTTGGGCTGGACCATCTGCAAATGGAATTACAATCGTGACTCGTGAGCCGACCCGCTCTATGGCAATGCCGATGCCCACGTATTCCTGTCGAGCCATCTCCCCCAAGTTCTGGTAATCCTTCTTAGACAGGTAATCGGAATAGCCATCCAGAGAGCCCATAAGGCCGGAAAGCGCAGCCTGAGACAGCTTTTCATAGGAGGCTTCCTCGGCATCCACATAATGCGTGTGAACAAGGCGCATTGCCGAGCTGACATAACTAATCTGTTCCCAATATTCAGGGGAAAATAATTCCCAAAGGTGCGGACGCCGATTGAATTGATAAGTCAGGCTACCAAGGACGGAAACCAGAACCAATGGAAAAATTACACGCTTGAGCATGTTTAGCATTATACGCATTGATTAAAAAATTGCAAATGACTTTCGCCCCCAACCCCTCCGGAAGATTCCTGGAGAATAAGCAAAGAAATACTTGCCATCCGCTTGAAAATTCCTACTTTCCATCATTTCCCATTCCAACCGATAGAGCATCCATGTCCAGAATTTGCGCAATCACCGGCAAACACCCCGTGCGGGGCGGCCGAATCCGCCGTAAAGGTATAGCTAAAAGAAGCGGCGGCATCGGTATGCACGTTACAAAGTGGAACAAACGCACTTTCAGGCCCAACCTGCAACGTGTTCGCGCGATCCTGCCCAATGGCCAAGTGAAACGCATCTGGGTTTCCGCAAAAGCACTAAAGGCCGGCAAAGTTACAAAGGGTCTGTATCACAAATCAGGATGAGTGTTGTTGCTAGCTCCGTGGAGCTTCTACGCAAGGCTGCTCATGCCGGTGAATCCTTGCAGGCTTTACCGGCATGAGCAACGCGGTGAGAAGCCCACGCAGCCGCAACCCTTCGGGCTGGAGTAATTTTGAACCTTGTACGGCGTTCGCTTCGAGATGAAATGCACCAAGCATTCCTATCTCGAAGCCGCCTTGTTCAAGGTCAAACTTGCTTCCAGCAACACCATCCTGGTTTGGGAAACAGACCCCAAAAGCCTGATCTACTGATTTTGTCTCCCGCATAGAAATAAAGGTTGCAAAAATTTTGGATTTAAAATGGTCGTCATCACTATGGGTGTTGCCGGATGCGGCAAAACGACAGTTGGCAGATTATTGGCTGAAGTCACCGGCGGACGGTTCTTCGATGGCGACCAATTCCATTCATCCGAAAGCATCGCTAAAATGCGGCGGGGAATACCCCTGACGGACGAAGACCGGCAGCCTTGCTTTCAAGCTTTACGGAAAATAATCGAGCAAAACCTGGAAAAAGAGGAGTTGACCGTGATTTCCTGTTCCGCCCTGAAGGAAAAATACCGACAATTTCTGCAACAGAATGATCAGCGGGTGAAATTCGTTTACCTCAAGGGCAGCTTCAGCCTCATTGAGAAGAGAATGCAAAATAGACGCGGCCACTATTTTTCGCCACAACTGCTCCAGAGCCAGTTTGAAACCCTCGAAGAGCCAATAAACGCCCTGCAAGTCAGCATCGAAGCTCCGCCCGAATCCATCGTCAATGTCATCCAGGAATGGCTGGAGTTGAGCCAGGCTTGATAAATATCTCGACAGCCCAAACTAACCTTGTGGAAATGTATGCACGTGGCAAGGGGGTAGCTCGGAATATTGCCGAAGCCGACAAACAGATGTTCTACTAAAGGCATTAAGAAGTATGAAGAAACCTGAAAAAATCAAGGCGGCGATTTTCTGGATGGTTGTCATGATGATTTGGCCCGCTCTTATCAAGGCTCAGCCGCAAATATCGAACGCGGGGCACGGGGAGATTGGCAACACCAAGGCCTTCCCAATGGCTTCCAAACCCGTGGCCATCACGTCCGGTCCCAAAGAACATTTCTTTGCCTCCTATTATGGCATTAATTCCTGGAGCGCGGATCAGAGATACGTCACGGTCCTGGAAACGCCTATCAAGTATCGGTTGTCGACCGAAAATGATTCCGCAACACTCGGTTTGGTCGATCTGGAAACGAATGAGTTCATCCCGCTCGCTGAAACGCATGCCTGGAATTTTCAACAAGGCTGCATGGCGCATTGGCTCGGGAATTTTCCGAATTCACGGATTATCTACAACGATATTGTGGACGGCAAAAACGTTTCTATCATTATGGACGTTCACACAAAACGGAAAATCAAGACGATTCCCCACCCGGTCAGCGCCGTCTCGCCGAATGGAAAAGAAGCTGTCAGCATCAATTTCTCTCGGCTTCGCATTACGCGCAAGGCCTATGGATACGGAGGAGACGGCCAGGACGCCGGAGAAACCGTACAGTTTCCGAAGGACGACGGGCTGTTCCTCGTGGACCTAGAGACCGGAGAAGCGAAACTACTCGTGTCCATGCACGACGTGAAAGAACAGGTTCCCGCCGTACCGGAAGAGGGGATCGAATACTTCAATCATACTCTTTTTAGCCGCGAAGGAGGAAAAATATTCTGGCTGGCCCGCGCCATTCCGAGTCGCAACACCACGGCCTTTACCGTGAACAAGGACGGAACAAATCTGCGGCGCTGCTTTCCGGACGGCTGGGGAGGATCGCATTTTGACTGGCTCAATGAGGACGACTTGATGATCACCGCCAAATACAAGGCGACAGCCAATGCTCACATACTCTTCACTGTTGGCCGGGACAACTATAAACGCCTCGGCAATGGACTGCTGGATTACGACGGACACGGCGCCTTTTCACTGGACGGGAAATGGATGGTGACCGACACCTATCCCAGTACAGGATTATATGAGCAGAAACTCTATCTAATGAATATGAAGACCGAAGCCGTTTTGCCATTGGGCCGATACGTCCATCCGCCCGTGTTCAGGGTAAACGGAAAGGACGCCCAGTGCGATCTACACCCGCGCTGGAGTCCGAAGGGCGATATGATCGGCTTTAATTCCGTCACCACGGGCGAAAGGCAGGTGTATATCATCAAGCTCAATTAAGTTTTTGATCGGCGGACTGTCCAGGAGGTTTACAGGAATCAGAATTTTGAAGCTACTTGAAAGATGTTGTGGCGTAGCCAGTCGAAGCTCGAAAAGAGCAGCCCGACGTAGCTACCTAAGCGCAGCCCTACGAAGATCGCAGAGCGAAGTTGTGGCGAAGACTGGTACACCCACCGGGATTCGAACCCGGATTTCTGGCTTCGGAGGCCAGCGCTCTATCCGTTGAACTATGGGTGCGCAGGATTTTCAGTAGGTATTCTGATTACTTTCGCCGGTCGATCCTTTTCACCTGTTAGCCTTGTATGAATTTTTGATTCATAAATGGATGGCGGAGTCGTAGGCGGCTCCGGCGGCTTCGGCGAGGGTCTCGCTCATCGTTGGGTGAGCGTGAATTGTCTGATGTATTTGCCTGGCGGTAATACCGTTTTTCATGGCCATAACGTATTCGGCGATAAGCTCGGTGGCATCGGCGCCGATTATATGTGCGCCAAGGATTTCGTCGTTTTTATTATTGATGATGAGTTTGACGAAGCCTTCCGGATGGTTAACGGCGACGGCTTTGCCGGAGGCCGAGAATGGGAATTTGCCTACGAGGTAATCCAGTTCTTGATCTTTGGCTTGGGCTTCAGTCAATCCAACGGTAGCTACCTGCGGTTGGCAATAGGTGCATGAAGGAAATATTTTCACTAGTTCCGGTTTGCTGTGGCCAAGCATGCCATTGACGGCCTGGACTGCTTCGAAGGTAGCCACATGCGCCAGCCACGGAGGCCCTATGATATCGCCTGCGGCGTAGATGCCCTTGATGGTGGTTTGATAGTCGTCATCGACCTTGAGGAAACCGTGGCTCGAGTCGGGACTAATTTCGGTAGAAAAAAGTCCTTCGAGGTTGGCAGTCACCCCGATTGCGAGCAAGAGACTGTCCACTTCGAGTGGTGTGGAGCTGCCGTTTTTGACGAGGTCAAGTTTTACTGAATTCGGTCCGGCATCGATATTTTCCACCTTTGTATCAAAGTGACATTTAATGCCCTGCTTCTTGAAAGATCGCCGAAGGACTGTTGAGATTTCGGCGTCCTCGAGCGGCAGCAATTGGGGGAGAATTTCCACGAGCGATACACTACAGCCGAAAGCATTGAAGAAATAGGAAAACTCGACGCCCACCGCTCCGGCCCCCACGATTGCAATCGAGCCGGGCAATTTTTTTATGGAGAGAGCTTCGCGGCTGGTCATCAGTCTTTCGCCGTCAACCTCCAACCCGGGAGGCACACCGGCCTTGCAGCCTGTGGCGATGAGTATGTTGGAAGTGGTGAAAGACTTGCCGATATCTTTTCCGGAAGTGATTTCCACAATGCCTGGCGAAGTAATGCAGCCGCGCCCGGAAAAGTAATCCACATTGTTTTTTTTGAAAAGGAATTCAATCCCCTGGCCCATACGTTCGGCAATTTGGCGAGACCTCGACATGACCTTTTCGAAATCTACAGAAATCTCACCGCATGACAGACCAAATGTCTCCGCGTTGAGCATGGTTGCGTAAATATCGGCTGTGTGCAGCAGCGCTTTAGATGGGATGCATCCCCAATTCAGACAGGTCCCACCGGCCCGTTCCATTTCGATACAGGCCGATTTTTTGCCCAATTGTCCGGCCCGAATGGCGCCGGCATACCCGGCCGGTCCACCGCCTATTACTACAAGGTCGTAATTCATGAGTTTGATGAACGATAAAAATTATCAATATCTATCTGCAGTGCCATAATTATATATCGATAATATCATTGTCATCTCGGCGGTCCATTCTCCGGTCGTGACGGACATTACGATTGACCGATACCTTTACATTACTGGACAAGATCTTACCGGACAACAGCACATTGGTCAGAACCGAAGTAAGGCTGACCACCAGCGCGCCCCATAGGGCTGATGGAAATGACGCAACTTCGAAACCGCTAACCAGCTTGCCGGCCAGGAGGAAAAGCAAAGCGTTTATAAACCATAACCCTAAACCCAGGGAAAGCACAACGAAAGGCAGGGTGAACAAAATCAACAGCGGTTTCAGAACGAGGTTCAGAACACTCAACATGATAACCACGGCAAAAAGGGCCCCCATGTTATCATACTTGATGCCTTCCGATGTATGCGCCGCCACCAGCACACCTATTGCAATTAAAAGGCTGCTCTGCAGTAATCTCTTTAACTTTTGTTTGTTATACAAATTTTCAAACCCACGGGTCTGTTACCCAAATCAGGATGGCGCTTATGCTATTAAAGCACGGGAGGCCGTCTTGGATTCTTACACGGAAATTCCCGGCCTGCCCACAATTATTGCCGCAGACGCATCTTAGCAAAATACTTGTTGTTATCGCTGTTGCTTTCATCCAAAAGCACCAGCTTTACCCACAGAAAGTAAGGAGGAAATAACTTTCGCCGGCCAAAAAGGAAAAGTCCCCCGCCGTCCATATTCAGACGCATGTTTCCTTCCTTATCTTTATTGCGGACATCCTCGTATTTTACGCGTGCCGTTCGATAGGTGGGCTTTACCAGTTTTTTCTCGGCATCCGTAAAATATACACGGAGTTGATTGTCCACAATTCTGATGTTTAGGAATCCTCCACCATTGTCATCCATGTAAAGTCCCAACTCCGGCAGCAACGCCCCTACCTCTTCGATGACAACCTCATCGACGACTACCTCGTCGGCTTCCAGAACATTCCCCACGGGCAGCCATAGAAAACCTAAAAACAGCGCCACTGCAAATGATCGCCAAAAAAAGTCTTTTGTTTTCATCGTGAACCTTTCGTTATTAAAACCAGAAATTCTATTCTTATAATATGCTGAAATCGCAACTCCACAACTTTAAAAGTGATTGCGTTGATGCAGGCGGAACCTTGAACTATTGAACTTCTTCCCCTTTGTGGTGAATCTTCTTTTTCAGTTTCTTCCAGCGCGCCAGCCGTTCGGCCACGGCGGCTTCGGCCCCGGCGGTGTTGGGCTGATAAAGGGAAAGAGGTTTATCCAAGTACTCCTGCCCGGATATGGCTTCGGGATATTCGTGGCTGTACATGTATTCCTTGTTATGTCCAAGCAGTTTGTTCATTTTCGGTCCGGCGTCTTGTAAATAAATCGGTACCTGCTGTACCGGTTCCTCTCGGAGGGCTTTTTTGGCTTTGGAGAGTGCGTTGCCCACCGAGTTGCTTTTCGGCGCGGTTGCCAGGAATATCGTCGCATGAGCCAGGTGGTATTCGCATTCGGGCAAACCAATAAAATCACAGGCGTGGAAGGCCGCAACGGTCATTGGTAGCGCCCTCGGATCGGCCATGCCAACGTCCTCGGAAGCGAGGATTACGAGGCGTCGGGCGATAAAACGTGGGTCTTCACCTCCGGCCAGCATTTTGGCCAGCCAGTAGAGAGCGGCATCGGGATCGCACCCGCGCATACTTTTTATATAAGCCGATATGGTATTGTAATGCTCGTCTTCGTTCGCATCGTATCGAATCTGCCGTTCCCGAGCGAAAGCGGCGACCTCCGCCTCGGTTATATCTGCTCCTTCTGGCAAACTGAGCGCCAGGGTTTCAAGCGAATTATAGGCGCGTCTTAAATCGCCGTCACAGAGTTTTGCGAGGTCGCGCAGCACGGAATCCCCGGCCTTGCAGCGCCGTGCGCCTATGCCGCTCTCCACGTCGTCTAGCGCTTTCTTGAGCAAGTCTATGACATCGTTCTCGGGAATCGGTTCGAGGCGGAAAAGGTGGCTGCGGCTAAGCAGCGGTGCGATGACATAAAACCCGGGATTGTGGGTGGTGGCTCCGATCAGCCGTATGTCGCCGGTTTCAACGTCGGGCAGGAGCAAATCCTGTTGTGCCTTGTTAAAGCGATGAATTTCGTCGATGAAGAGGATGGTACGGTCCTGCGGACGGCTGCGGGCAAATTTCAGTATATCTCGGATTTCCGCAACGTTGGAAAGCACTGCGCTTACACTGATAAACCGACTGCTGGTCTCATTTGCGAGTGCCCGGGCCAAAGTGGTTTTTCCGCTTCCCGGAGGCCCCCAAAGAAGTATATTGCCGAATGAGTCGGCTTTGATAAGTCGCGGCAGCAAACAGCCCTTGCCCAGTATGTGGTCCTGGCCGACGATACCGGTTAATCCCTTGGGGCGCATCCGAACGGCCAGAGGCCGGGTCGGGCCGGATTCCCCTTCTGCCGAGTTGCCAGGAATTGCAGTATTGTGGTCGAATAGAGAAGTTTGATCAGCTTCTTCCATTTCGCATTATTTTGGTATATACGGGAGCTTGCTTGCAAGCGATGATTACATAAGAAAAGACATCAATGAATACCGCCAAATCTGAAAAATCAGAATCATCTGACAACTTGCCCGTCGTTCTCTCCATCGCCGGTTCGGATAGCGGTGGCGGGGCCGGCATTCAGGCCGATCTTTTGACCTTTGCGGCATTCGGAGTGTTCGGTACAACGGCCATTACCTGTCTAACTGCTCAAAACCCTGACGGGGTAACAGCCGTTGAAGCCATGTCATCTCAATTTATCCGCGAACAAATCGACCAGGTGACCGGTTATTTCCCCATAAAGGCATTGAAAACCGGCATGCTTTACGATGAAGACATCATTTCCGCCGTGGCCGGATTTTTAAACGAGCGGCGCGACATCCCGGCCGTTATCGACCCGGTGATGGTAGCCGCCAGCGGCGCCACCTTGCTGAAGCCCGAAGCTATCGAGGCGGTCAAAGAAAAACTTCTACCCCTCGCCACAGTGGCAACACCCAACCTGGATGAGACTGCTGTCTTGCTCGGACGCTGCCCTGTCACTGTAGAAGAAATGAAGGAGGCCGGCCTGGAGCTGGCATCCACTTACGGGACCGCCTTTCTGATCAAGGGAGGACACCTCGAAAGCGACGCCATTACCGATGTCCTCTGCCAATCGGATGGTGCTTGCTACGTGTTTGAGACCGAAAGAGTGCAATCTACAAACACCCACGGCAGCGGCTGCACCCTGTCCGCCGCCATCGCTGCTGGCCTGGCCCGGGATCGAAGCTTGCCGGACGCCGTGCGGGATGCTCAATCCTACTTGCAGCGGGCTTTGCAAAGCTCTCTGCGGCTGAGAGGCCAACGCTTTATTGCCCATGGAGTCTAAAAAGGCTCGCCTGAGTTTACGCGCACCGCTGATTTGGCTGCTGGCTCCTGTAATTTGGGGCTACATCATCGGACATTTTCTGCCCGAACTTCATCCGGTGACAGTAGGCATACCGGGTCTATTGATCGCGCTGGCCGCTCTGCCATTTACTGTTTCAAATCGGCCATTGGCCCGGCGTATATGGCCCACCCTGTTTCTAATTGGCGGCACGCTTCTAGCCTCAAGTTACTACCTGCACCGCCTGGAACCTCCACCCCGGGACTGGAATGAATTGCCGCCACGGGAGGCGGATCTAACTCTGCAGATCGAGCGCCTGTTTCAGCAATCCGACCGTTACGGCCGTGTGACCGGACTGGCCCGAGTGCAGGATGCCGCACCGCATCTGCGAGATTTGGCCGGGCATAGGATCTACTTTCAATTGAAACCTGTTCGGGATGAATTACCGGCGGTGCGTTCTTCGATCATTCTGACAAGGGGAACCCTGCGTTATCTGGACCCATCCGGGATGGAAGACGGCTTCGAGCAATTTCTTGTCAATTCCGGCGCCTACTTCGAGTTGAGACGCGGGGTAATTCTACAGACTCTGCACGGCGGTTCGTGGTTCCAGCGATTCTGCAGCCGGCAAAGCGCGGTATTCGAACAAATCCTAAAGAGCGGCAACGCTGAGGACGCCGCCCTTGGCAATATCTACGTGGCAATGCTGCTGGGGAAAAAATCGGCTCTCGAATCCGAACAGAAGAGCGCGTTTATTGCCAGCGGCACGATGCACATTTTCGCGATCAGCGGACTGCATGTAGGTGTGATGGCGGCCGCCCTGTATCATTGTTTCCTGCTTTTGCGAATTCCTCGCAAGGTGTCCACCTTGATAAGCTTGGCTGCATTGTTTTTATACGTGCAGATAACCGGGGCCAGTCCTTCGGCCACACGAGCATTTTTGATGGTTGTTTTTTTCCTGGGATCCGTTGTCTTCCTTCGCCAGTCATCCCCCTTTGGGTCGCTCCTTCTTTCGGCCCTTGTAGTCCTGCTGTGGGACCCACTGCAATTGTGGAGCGCGGGATTCCAGTTATCCTATGCGGTGGTTGCTTCCATCTTTCTTTATGGCATGCCCTTAATGGAAAAACTGGAGGGTTGGCGCGTAATTTCTGGCGAATTACCGGCGAAGAACAGATGGGAGTATACCGGGACTGAGTTAAAGCGCAAACTCGTGCAATTGTTCTGCATCAGTTTTGCCGCCACCCTGGTCAGCAGTCCCCTGGTTATTCACTACTTTCAGGTATTCACGCCGGGCGCCGTATTCCTGAACATGCCCCTGATGCCCCTCGCGAGCCTGGCTATAATCAGCGGCTTCATCTCCCTGATTTTCGGACTGTCGCACGTGATCTGGGTAAGCGCTTTTTTCAACCACGGAGCCTGGGTCCTAATCTGGGTCATGGAAAAGTTAATATCAGGATTTCTCAAAATACCCGGATTTTTTTGGAAAGCATCCTTCCGCTGGGAGTCTTTGGGAATAGTGGCTGTGCTGATCTTGCTTGTCGCCCTGCTGGCAACTCGCAGCCGGCGGCTGGTAAAATCACCTATTGCCTATTGGATTCCGCCCCTTATATTGATAATGTTCATAATCTTTGGAACCCGCCTTCCCTAAAAACAGACCCTCAAATGAAAAGCGCATACGAACTAGCCCTGGAACGCCTCAAAGCTTCCGATCCCGACTCGGTAACAACACTCACCGAAAAGCAAAAAAAAGAACTTGCCGAAATTGACCGTCGCTATAAGGCCAAAATCGCCGAAAAAGAAATTTTCCTGAAAACCCAGTTACAGGAAGCCCTTGAAGCAGGTCGACATGAGGATGCCGAGCAGATCGAACAGCAACTCAGAAACGAGAAAGCCCGCCTGAAAGAAGAATCGGAAGACGCCCGCGAAAAAGTCCGCCGGAAATCGAAATAAACGCGTCTATTAACGATCCATGAATACGGAGGTGGTGGATCAAATCTCCCCGCTTCATTTCTCCAGAGGAACCTCAATGAAACCCTCCACCACAGATTATCGGGCATCTTCCCGATTCAGGTCCAAAATATCCTTCAGAGCCTCTCTGAGGCTCTCCATCAAATCCTCCTTCGTCCTTTCTTGTGCGTTAACGCCGGGAATCTCCTCGACCCAACCGATCCACCAACCGCCATCTTCCTTAATAATCGCGTTATACCCGGTTTTCATGAAAGCAAGCCCACTCCAAAATACCGCATAAATCAAGCCATCCCATATAACCTGGCTGACTTTTTTTAATCGATCCTGTTAATCCTGTCCGAAAATAAAATCCAATCGAAAACACGAAAATCCTAGAGCTGACCCCTTTTTACTGCCCCGACAGATTTTCCGCTTCCAGCCCGATGCACCGGAAGACCCGGCTTTGACGAGTGTTCACGACGGAAGACATAGCGGTTTATATCTTGCAACGAAAGCGCAACTTGCTTGCTTTTGCGCGGCCTGCTCCTCGATTTTAAGATCGCTAACGGATCCTTGGCGAACTTGCCGGATTGAACCGGACGAATAACCCGGTTTTTCTTTTCGATAATGCCAGGTCGATTTCGAGGCTTTATGATTTTGAATCGGCGGACCGGATGGATGTTGGTCTTTTTGCCGAACATTTTTTTAGATCTCAATTCGGCAAGGACAACCGGGGATTTTTTTTCCTGGATAACTGACTTCGGTTTCGGCAGTTGCGCGGTGATGTAGCGTTTGCCGGAAATACTCGTATTGGCATGAAGATCGATTTTCTGAACGGAAAAGCGCATTTCACTCAATTGGTTCTCGCGCAGGGTAAAGTCGTTTTGCTTAAGCTGGGCTTGAGCCGGAAGAGTTATTAGAATGCTCAAGGCCAGTAGGGTCTGCCGGGCGCCGATCATGTAGGCATTCAAGGTATCTTTACTGCCGGGAGGCAAGTTTTTTCCCTGCCGTAACGGGTTCCAGGCAGGAAGCCGTTGACTTCACGGAGAATTCCCGGATTTTTAAGGCTCAATTATCTTTGCGACAACCCAAACCTGCTCTTACCGAATTTACCATGCGACAATATCATGACCTTCTGCGTCTGGTCCTCGAAAAGGGCAAGAAACGTAAGGACCGAACAGGCGTTGGCACGCTCTCGGTTTTTGGCGCACAGGTGCGGTTCGATCTACAATCCGGGTTTCCGGCACTGACCACCAAAAAGCTCCATCTCCGGTCAATTATTCACGAGTTGCTGTGGTTTTTACGAGGCGATATCAACGTAAAATACTTGCATGAGCACAAGGTTTCCATCTGGGACGACTGGGCCGATGAAAAAGGAGACCTTGGCCGCATTTACGGCGCCCAGTGGTGCGATTGGAAAAAACCTGGCGGCGGTTCGGTCGACCAGATCGAATGGGTGCTGAAAAGGATAAAGACCAATCCCTACAGCCGGCGTCACCTGGTAACGGCCTGGAATCCCGGCGAACTGGATCAGATGGCCCTAACGCCATGCCACGCCCTATTCCAGTTTTATGTCGAACCCGATGAAGGCCTCCTCAATTGCCAGCTTTACCAGCGCAGTGCCGATCTCTTCCTCGGCGTTCCCTTCAACATCGCCTCCTACTCGTTGCTGACAATGATGATGGCCCAGGTTTGCGATCTAAAAGCCGGTGAATTCATCCACACTTTCGGCGATTTGCATCTTTATTCCAACCACATGGAACAAGTCGAACTGCAACTGACACGGGAATTGCGTCCACTCCCAACGATGCGCGTAAACCCGGAGGTGAGTAACATCAAGGACTTCAAATACGAGGATTTTGAACTCGTAAACTACGACCCCCATCCTCCCATCAAAGCTCCAATAGCTGTATGAAGCCCTGGAAAGCCATCGCCGCCATGTCGCTCAACCGCGTAATTGGAAAGGACAACCGCCTGCCTTGGCACCTGCCGGAAGAGTTGAAGTGGTTGCGAAAAATTACACACGGACAAGTAATCGTCATGGGCCGCAAGACATTTGAATCCATGGGCCGGCCAATGCCAGACCGGGAAAATATCGTGCTCACCAGAAGCGATATCGAGATTCCGGGCGTGCGCATCCTTCGCGGCCTCGATGAGGTAGAAAAACTTGAGACAGACAAGGAAATATGGATATTCGGCGGCGCGGAAATCTATAAGCAAGCCCTACCCCGTTGTTCCGACCTCTACCTCACGGTCGTCAATCAGCAGATAGTAGATGGTGATGTCTTTTTTCCGGAATTTGAAAATGACTTCGATTTGAAAGAAGTTGTCCGCAGCGAACCCGAATTTACAATTAATCATTACATTAATAAACAAATCACCAGCTGAAGCATTATGACAACCGACAATCTTTTCGACTTAACGGGACGTAGAGCCTTGGTAACCGGTTCAAGCAGGGGCATCGGGCTGGCCTTGGCTCAAGGACTGGGCCGGGCCGGCGCCGAACTCATCCTAAATGGCCGCAACAAGGAAACACTTCAAAAAGCAGTGGAATCTCTCAAGTCCGACGGCCTCCAGGCGGAAGGGAAATGTTTTGATATCACAGACGAAGATGCAGTCAACGAGACGATTGCCACCATCGAATCTGATTTGGGTTCTATTGACATCCTGATCAACAATGCAGGTATACAGCGCCGATTTACCTTATTGGAGATGGAAAAGACGGCATGGGATGAAGTCATCGGGACAAATTTAACCGGCGCATTCCTGGTTTCCCGCGCAGTTGCCAAAGGGATGATAAACAAAAAGGCCGGAAAAATTATCAATATCTGCTCGTTGATGAGCGAGGTTTCCAGGCCCATGGTCGGCAATTACACAGCAGCCAAAGGAGGCCTCAAAATGTTGACGCGGGCCATGACGGTCGAATGGGCCCCGCACAACATTCAGATCAACGGCATCGGCCCCGGTTACTTTGAAACGGAGATGACACGCCCACTAAGGGAAAACAAGAAATTCGATTCCTGGCTGAAATCCCGCACTCCCGCCGGACGTTGGGGAAAACCTGAAGAACTTGTCGGCGCGGCCATTTTTCTCGCTTCCAGGGCTTCAGATTTCGTCAACGGCCAAATCCTATACGTTGACGGCGGCCTCCTCGCCTCGGTATGACCCGCCAGACTAAAAATTCTGCCAGGCTCGGATTTTGCCTGTTCTTTTTAATACCTCTTATATCTGTTGGCGAAGTGACGCCAAATAACCCTGTCTCCAAGGTGACTCAATCCGATAGTTCAGTTTCAAGGGAATCCGAGGTCATTACCAGTCAGGCGGATGAATTCGATTTGCTGGAGGATTCCAGCGTTGGCGAGGCATTGGGCCGCCGTCAGGATTTGAAATTTCGGAATGTGACGATCGACGGCGAGACCAGCCGGGTCTCCTTGTCCACTATCTCGACCGATTCGGTGGAATTGGTAGAGATAATGAAAGCCGTCACTCCGGACCTGGATGCCGACACCCGGGGCGGTTTGATCAGTCTGCGCTCGAAACCGGCTTTTAAGTTGAAAAAGCGCGTCATAAAGGGCGGCCTGGAATTGGAGTATAATTCGCTCCTAGATGAATTTTTCCAGGAAGGTTCATTTACTTACGGCCAGGCCTTCGGCGCTGAAAAACAATTTGGGTTCCTTTTTACAGCAGCTGCTGCAAAAAGTATTGTGGGTTCTGATTCCATTAAAATGGAGTGGGAACCTGAGCCTATCGAGTCCGGGTCGATCTTTGTGCTCGAGGACCAATTTATTGAAAATAATAGAACGGATATAAGTACATTTGATTTCAACGGCACGTTTGATTACCGGATTTCCGACAAAGCCTCAGTTTACTTCCGGGTCATTTACAACCGTAGCGAAGTTATATCCAACGACCACACTCTTCGGCTGCGATATGGCAAGGGAGATTATGTGGAGGCAGATCCCGACACCGCCAGAATAGTCGATGCCCATGTCAAACGGGATTCAGATTACACCAGATCAGAAGTTGATGAATACACGCTCGCCCTCGGAGGATTTTACGATTGGGATAAGGTGTCCTTCGACTATCGCCTTTCCTATTTCGCCGTAGATGATGTAGCACCGGATAATTTCGACATCAATTTCATCCGGCGCGACGTCGATCTTACCTATCGATTGGATGATCGTCAATTTCCAACCTACACCGTAGATAATGACGTCGAAATCGGCGATTCCGATGAGTTTGAATTCGAGGATTTGAGCAGCGCCCGTATTTCTGATAATAATTCGGACCTTATTGCCACATTCAACTTTAAGATCAGGCACAAAATCGGAAGCGAGCCGGGTTTCTTTAAATTCGGAGTCAAATACCGCGCGCGCGAGATTGAGCAAATTACAGATAGCATGTTCTATGAAGGTTTCAACGGCCTCTTCCTTTTAAGCGAGGTGAAAGACGCCGGTGATCGGACAGGTTTAATCGAAGGACGTTATGATTTCGGCCCGGCAACAGACCCCGGCAAGGCCAGGCGCTTTTTCCGGGAGAATCTGGAGCAGTTTATCGTTGACGAAAAAAAATCGAGGGAGGACTCGGACCCTAATACTTTTAATGCTACCGAGAATGTTAGCGCCGCCTATGCCATGGGAAGCTTTGAATTCGGAAATCTGCTGACTATTGCCGGTTTGAGGTATGAAAAAACCGATCTTTCTTTCACTGGCCAAGAAGTCATCATCGATGAAAACGGTGAATATCAACAAACGAATAGCCTCGCTGGTTCGAACTCCTATACCAACTATTTTCCTTCGCTTCACGCGCGGTATTTGCTGGGGGACAAGCTTACAATAATTGCATCATGGACTCGAACCATCGAGCGGCCCGAATTTGAAATTCTGGTTCCTTTCCGTTCTATCGATATTGAGGAAATGGAAATCGACGAGGGCAGCCCATCGCTTAAACCTACCCTGCATACCAACTATGACCTGTCCATCGATTACGCCCTGAACGACGAAGACTTGATCTCGGTGGAATTCTTTTACAGGGAACTGGATGACTTTATTTTCACCTTTAAATCCATCGAAGAAAGCGGCTTGTATGAAGGTTTTGAATTAAGGAAAGATATCAATACATCCGGGGGAGCGAGCCTGATCGGTTTCGAAATCACATGGGAACAATCTCTGTCTTTTCTGCCAGGGATTCTGGATGGTTTCGGGTTCAACATAAATTACATCTATACCGATTCAGAAATCATCTATCCGGATCGGCCTGGGATTATTCTTCCACTGGCTCGAACTCCCGAGAACGAGATCAAGATTACCCTCACTTATGAAAAAGGGCCTTTTTTCGGACAACTCGAATACTCCAAGAGAAGCTTATCTCTGAGCAGGATCAGCAGCGAGCCGGAGCGCGATTCATACCTGTTCGCCAACCACGAATTCGACCTCTCAATCAGCTACCAATTACACCCCAAAGTGCGCTTGATAGCCGAAATTAAAAACCTGACAAGTGAACCGAACCGCGTGAGATACAGCGGCGATCCTTCCCGCCCGAGATCTTACGACTGGGTTGAATGGATAGCCGAAGTGGGGTTCAAATTCGACTTGTAACACCGAAATTAGACCTTTTCTGAATCTGGAAATCAATTAAGCCTTTCCCATAAATGCCGGGCGCGGGAATTTATAATGAGGCTGCATTCTTCGATTTCGGCTTCACGGATTTTGCGGTTCTCCCGAGCGATTTCCGCCAGGTCGTCAAGGTTATACAGGTAAACATTGTTAATTTCGGAAGCGCCGGTATCGATGTCCCGGGGCACGGCAAGGTCTATCAAAAACAGGGGGCGGCCTGGCCTTTCGTTCATGGCCTTTTGCACCGTCTCCACAGATACCACTCGCTCGGAGGCAGCCGTGGAGCAGATCAATATGTCTTGTTCTGAAAATATTTCCTCGAATTTTTCTAATGGGACCGCCTGGCCATTTATCTTGACGGCGAGATCCTCGGCCCGATCGTCCGAACGACTGCAAACGGCCAATGAGCCGGCTCCACGGTTTTTCAGGGACTTCGCTGTGCTTTCTGCCACCTGTCCTGATCCCATAAGCAGAATCCGGCACTGCTCCAGACTGCCGAAAATCCGTACCGCCAGATCGACGGCGACATTGCCGATGCTGATATTACCCCGGTTAATTGCAGTGTGTGTACGCACCCACTTGGAGGTCTGGAAGGATTTTTGGAAAATGCGATGCAGAGTGCGGCCGATTGAGGCACGGTCCACGGATCGAGTATATGACTCCTTTATCTGTCCGAATATTTCAGTTTCACCAAGCATTTGCGAATCCAGCCCGGCGGAGATTTCGAATAGATGCCGAACGACTTCAAAGCCGGTTTCCCAAAAACTGTAACGATTGAAAAATTCCTGCTCTAACTGGTGAAAACGGCAAATCACAGTCTCGATCTCCTTCCTTATTTCCGGATGTTCGGAAACACCATAAAACTCGACGCGGTTGCAGGTGTTCAGGACCAGAAATTCTTGCAGATGATCGAGCTTGGCCAGCTCCGCATAAATGCTTTCCATTTGCTCCGGCACGATTGCCAGCCGCTCGCGGATTTTCAGAGACGCCGTGCGATGGCTGCTTCCCAGGAGAAACAGGCTGGAATCCAGGTTGCTCATAGTAAGGGGCAAGTATAGGTGGGCGGCATTGACCGGGAACTAATGGTTGGCGCCAATCGGCCAAATGGTAATCATCGCCAATATAAAGATCAGGAGGCAGGACCACGCGAATCTCTTGGCCAGCAGCATTTTTATCATGCGCAGAACGAACACCGCGAGACAGGTGATCCAAAGTCCAAAGGCAAATAATAGTTTAAGCGTATTCACGCTTTGCAAATCTTCCAGCCAGTTAACCAACCCAACCGTCATGGCAAAGGTAAACACCCCTACCCCAGCGAACAGCAGTCGGGCATTCATCAGGTCCAACTGAACAAGGGAGGGTAATAATGGGAAAAGGCCGTGGGATCGTTTGTGCTGGAGCCCGAAGTTCTGAGTTAAATACATAACAGAAATCAAAGCCATGATGGTGAAAACCCCGTAGCTGAATATGGCGATGGCGGCATGAGTCTCAACCCAGGGGTTATTGCCGAAGACGCGAGTATCCCGGACATAATCCCAAGGACGCATCAATAATGAGAACAGCCCAAGAAACGCCGTCGTGCCGGAACAAAAGAACCCTAGCAGGCTCATGCGGAAGGCCGGGCCCACAGCCAGATAGATAAGAGTGGTCGCCCAGGCGATAAATTGAAGTATTTCAAAGGGATTGCCGACTGGACAACTCCCGGCCTCAAGACCGCGCTGATAAAGTCCCAGACTCTGAAATACGAATCCGGTCGCGATCAACGCCAATAACCGCCACCTCGGATACCGCCAACCCTTGGCTAATGAAGCCAGAGAGGTCAAAAACCCGACGCTGTATAGGATCGCCGCGACCCACAGCAAACTGCGCTCGTCATCAAATATACCTGTCATGACTGGAAGTAATTGCAAATCTCAAGGGATAAAGATACGCGCTATTTCTATTTTTGTTCAAGCCAGCATCTTATCTTTGCGGTCAGAAACCCAATCCAGGCCGGATGATCGTTCAAGCATGGAATCAGCGTCAAAGATCCTCCTCCGGCCTTTTGGAAAACGGCTTTGCCTCTCATGGCAATTTCCTCAAGTGTTTCCAGGCAGTCGGTGACAAATGCCGGGCACATGACCAGAACCTTTGCGGCGCCTTCACGGCCCAATGATTCAATAGTCTGTTCGGTACATGGAAGCAGCCATGGGTCGCGTCCCAGCCTGGATTGGAAGGTGACCAAATAGTTGTCGGGAGAAAGGTCGGCATGTTCGGTGAATTTTTCCACCGTCTTATAACATTGATGCCGGTAACAGGTGGCATGCGCAGGATGGCTATTTTGGCAACACCCGGCAGTGGCCAGGCAATGGGCATGTGATGGATCCGATTTGCGCAAATGCTTTTCCGGAAGTCCGTGGAAACTGAAGATCAGCTTATCGAATCCTTCTTTTAAATAGGATTCACTTGATTGCACGAGCGCGTCCACATATTCCGGATCATCGTAAAAAGGCTGAAGAAGCGTCGTGCCCATGGAAGGCTTCAAGCGCTGGATTTCTTCCATGACTCGGACCACTACGGTTTCGTAACTCGACATGGCATATTGGGGATAAAGCGGCATAATAAAAAGCTCTTCCACTCCGTCCTCGACCAGACCCGCCACCACTTCGACAATGGAAGGAGACCCGTAGCGCATCGCCAAGGCCACAGTCGTATCGACCTCTGCCTGGACCAGGTCGCGCTGGCGGGAACTCATAATTAGCAGGGGAGATCCCTCCGGTCTCCAGATTTGCCGGTAAGCCTCGGCCGTGCGTTTGGGTCGAAAAGGCAGGATCGTCAGGTGGACCACCATGGCCCTGAGCAATGCCGACGAATCGATTACCCGGGAGTCCATTAAAAACTCCCGCAAGTAGCGCCGGACGTCGCCAACCTTTGTGGATGCCGGGGAACCTAGATTTAAAAGCAATACCGCTTTTTGGGCCATCAGATGGTTTTGGAAAAGCGGTCCTTTCCCAAGTCAAGGTAAGCGTCGAAGAGCATGGCGATGTTGCGTATCAGCAATCTACCAAGTTCTGAAACTTCCAGTTTATCCTGACTGATATGCACCAGGCCGTCTTCTTCCAATGCACTCATCTCATCCAGTTCTTTTGCGTAATAATCGCGGAAATCGATGTCGAGCTTGCTGGATAACGATTTGAAATCGAGCGAGAGGTCGCACATGAGCCGCATGATAGTCTCCCGCCGTATATGGTCATCATGGCTTAGGCGGTAGCCGCGTTCTATGGGCAATTCGCCGCGCTCGATAGCTTCGTAATAATGGGAAATCATTTTATGGTTCTGCCGGTAACTCCGGGTTGTCTGAGAAATTGCGGAAACTCCGAAAGCGCAAATTTCCGGTCCTGCGCGGGTGCTATAACCCTGAAAATTGCGTTGGAGACTCTTGTTTTGCTGGGCCAGCGCCAACTCGTCGTCTGGCTTGGCAAAGTGGTCCATGCCAATAAATACATATCCTGCACTGGTAAGTTTTTCGATTGTCATCGTCAGGATTTCCATTTTGACACGAGGGTCAGGAAGACCGGCCTTTTCGAGAATTTTTTGAGCCGACTTGAGTTGAGGTACATGGGCGTAACTGAAAATGGCGAGGCGGTCCGGATCGTATTCCAGTATCTCATCCAAAGTCTCGCTGAAGGTATCTACCGTCTGCAGCGGAAGGCCGTAAATCAGGTCGATGTTGATTGAGGCGAACTGTTCGCGGCGCAACCAGTCGAGGAGACATTCATTTAGCTCACGAGGTTGAATTCGATTGATGGCTTTCTGCACATCGGGGTTGCAGTCCTGCACGCCGAATGAGGCTCGGTTGACACCCATTTCGCGGAAGGCGATCAGGTGGTCGCGGGTGATCCAGCGCGGATCCAGCTCGACGCTGTATTCGCCTTTCGGGTCAAACTGGAAATTTTTTAATATATAATCTCCAAGACGTCGAATGCGGGACGGTTCCAGAAAGTTTGGGGTACCGCCGCCAAAATGCATTTGTACTACTTGGCGGCCCGGTCGAAGGCGGGGAACGAACAGATCGATTTCTTTTTCAATGAAATCGAGGTAGATGCCTGCCTTGGAATGGTCAGTGGTAATGACGGTGTTGCAGCCACAAAACCAGCAGAGGCTTTCACAAAAAGGCAGATGAAAATAAAGCGATATGGGACCATCCTCCTTCTCGCTGTCGTCCAAAAGGGCCGGCACGTCTGCTTTATTAGTAAACTGCAGCGCCGTCGGGTAGGAGGTGTAACGCGGACCCGGCAGGTTGTATTTTAGGATTAAATCCTGACTGGTGGTTATTGGGCTCAAGAAAACTGATGGACGGTTTCGACAAGGGCGGAAACATTCTCCACTTTCGCTGTGGGGCGGATCCCATGACCGAGGTTGAAGATATGACCGTTGTGAGGTTTCATTTCGTTGAGGATTTTCAATGCTTCCAGGCGCACTGTTTCTGGATCATCGGCATCCATTATTGAGGGTTCGAGGTTGCCTTGCAAGGCCACGTCGCCAGGCAATTCGGCACGTAGATCACCCAGGCGGGCCGTCCCGTCCATTGAGAGCACCCGAGCGCCGGTACCTGACAAGCCCCGGACCTGGCTCGCCATACCTTTGGCGTAAACAATGACCGGAATCTGTTTAGGCAGGGCTTGAATTATCTCACTGATCCAGCGTAAAGACATATCCTCGTAAGCTTGAGCGGGACAGAGATCAGCCCAGGAATCGAAAATTTGCAAGGCGTCGGCCCCGGCTTGAATTTTCATTTTGAACAAATCAATGAGTGCAGCCGTGATTTTTTCCAGCAGCCGGTAGAAAGCTTGACGTTCATCCTGATAGAAACTTTTGACAGTGGCAATATTTCCGGGTGAGCCGCCTTCCAGCATGTAAACGGCCAATGTCCATGGCGAACCGCCAAAGCCGATCAGAGCGTTTTCATCGCCCATCTGCGTCCTGATCAGGCGCATTGTGTTGGCTACGTAATCCAGTTTATCCTCAATGCCTGCCGGATCGAGCCGGTCGATGTGATCGGAGCTGTCAACTTTGTAGTCCATTTTGACGCCGCCTGTCTCGGTGAAGTAGTAAGGCTGACCCAAGGCTTCTGGTATTATCAGGATGTCGCTGAAGATTATAGCGGCATCGAGGTCGAATCGGCGCATTGGCTGCAAGCTGACTTCCGCAGCCAGTTCCGGTGTTTTAACGAGTTGTAGAAATGAATATTGCTTCTTCAGCGCCCTATATTCAGGCAAGTAACGTCCGGCCTGCCGCATAATCCAGATCGGCGTTTTGTCAACCGGTTGGCAATGACAGGCAGCCAGGAAGCGTTCCCGGTGTGTCATGGAATTTTTCTCAGACATTTTCCTGACAATTCGAGGAGTGATATTTAACGTGGTCGCAATACAAGTTCGATTAATATTCTGACAAAGTGAAATTTTTGAGTTGGCAACAGATCCCACGAAGCCTTGACACCCCAAAATAGGGCCGCATTGATTCCCTCGTCGCTGAGTACCCAACGAATAGATAATCAAACGTCGATGGCTGATTTATTTCAATCTAATACTCGCCCTGAGGGTGAAAACCCATCCGAGAAAGGCTCGCTGGGAATAATCTTTACCACAGTTTTCATAGATTTGATAGGCTTCTCTATTATCTTTCCGCTATTTCCGTCCATGCTCGAACATTACCTCGGGCAGGAAGGTCCGGAAAGCCTGCTGGCGAATTTTATCGGTTGGCTGGATTCTATGACCCTGATCGGCTCGGCAGATACTTCCTTCTACACGACGGTTTTTTTTGGGGGCATCCTTGGCTCCATATACTCTCTATTGCAATTTGTATTTTCGCCGATCTGGGGGCGCATATCGGATCGGCACGGCCGCCGTCCCGTCCTGATCTTCACTCTCGCCGGCACAGCCCTCAGTTATCTTATCTGGATTTTCAGCGGTTCGTTCCTGCTGCTCGTAATCTCACGAATCCTGGGCGGTATAATGAGCGGCAACCTGGCCGTTGCCACCGCGGCGGTCGCCGATGTGACTTCCAAAGAAAATCGCTCAAGTGGAATGGCTGTGATCGGCATAGCTTTCGGCCTGGGATTCATTATCGGCCCGGCCATTGGTGGATTTTCATCACTCATAGATTTGACTCAGTTGGACCCACGGCTGGAAATTTTTGGCATCAACCCATTTTCCATTCCGGCCCTGTTTGCCTTTGTGCTTGCTGCCGCAAACCTAGTCTGGGCAATCTGCCGGTTTAAGGAATCCCTGCCACACCATAACCGTATTTCCGCCATTTCCTTAAATCAGGTCGAACGTTTCACTGGAATTTTTTCCAAGGGCGGCATAGCCAACAAGAAAACAAACCTGATCTATTTCATCTATATAACCGCTTTCAGCGGACTGGAATTTACACTGACCTTTCTGGCCCTTGAGAGACTCCAATATAACCCCGAGGACAATGTCTGGATGTTTGTTTTTATTGGGATCATATTGATACTCACACAAGGTGGAATAGTTCGTAATCTGGTTCCAAAGACCGGGGAGAGGTCTCTGGCCCGGGCCGGGTTTTTAAGTGGTATGGCAGCCTTCGTATTTCTGGCCTTCGCTGTAGGCTCGATAACATTTTACGCAGGATTGGCGCTGATAGCCCTGTCTGCGGGTCTGGTCACTCCTACCCTGTCGGCCCTGGCTTCCCTCTATTCGACCGAGCGCGAACAAGGCAGCAACCTGGGTACTTTCCGTTCTGCAGGTGCTCTGGCACGGACCGTAGGGCCTCTCCTCGCCGCGACGATTTTCTGGCTTTTCGGGTCTGGAACCTCCTATCTCTGCGGAGCTTTTGTGCTGATAATTCCCCTTTTACTGTCCTGGCATCTGCCCACTCCCGATAAGCAGGAATCGCCTGCACCGTAAGGGTTTGGCGCTTAAAGAGTTACGGCGGCGTTATCTCGCCACCGCATTTGTCATACTCATCCTGATTTAGGCAACGGACCCACGCTCCAGGGGTCATATTTTCTGGATTTTCATTAATTAATTAGATTATGTCTCGACATGCTGATACTGATACTCATTTTCATCTAATTGTATATTTCCCAAGTTGATTAGATTTCTATGATACAGTGTAGAAACATAGCGTTAATGACTCTTTCGGTCCTTTTAATTGGGACTTCGGGTCGCGTGACGGCCCAACCAGAATCGCATCAGAAGAAGATTCTTTTCGGTACTATCGAACTCAAAGATTATGCGATAATCGGATCGTCCGAGGGCTCTTACGCATTGCCAGGGTCGGGCCAATACCTGAGCGCAATTGAGCTGGAGCGATTGCAGGTTGACGATATTAACCGAGCTTTGCGAGGCGTACCGGGGGTATATATTAGGGAGGAAGATGGTTACGGTCTGTTTCCCAATATTAGCTTGCGGGGAGTCGATACCTCTCGCAGCTCGAAATTGACCTTGTCGGAAGATGGCGTCCTGAGCGCACCGGCCCCCTACTCTGCGCCGGCAGCCTACTACGCGCCGACGATGGGCCGCATGGATGCAGTCGAGGTACTCAAGGGTTCCAGCCAGATACAACACGGTCCTCACACAACCGGAGGAGTAATCAATTACCAGTCAACACACATCCCGGACACAAACCGAGGTTATTTGAAGATGGTATATGGCTCGAATCAGGATCGCATACTACATGCCTGGGTGGGACGAAATACCCGAGCTAAGTCTGGCCAAACGGGAATCCTCCTCGAAATCTTCGACCGGCGCACGGATGGGTTCAAGACCGTCGACGGGGCTACATCTTTTCCCGGTTCAGACGGAACAGGATTTCACCGTACCGACTACACCGCTAAACTCTCCTGGCGGCCGTCCTGGGAAAAATCCCATCTGTTTGAGATCAAGGTCGGCTATACCGATCTTGACGCCGACGAGACTTACCTGGGTCTCAGCACGGAAGATTTCCGAAAAAATTCTGTCCGCCGCTACACTTTCAGCCGCTACGACAACATTAAATCCAATCATACTCGCACCTATTTTCGTCACCAGGTGGCGCTATCGTCCGGTCTCAAGTTCACTAGCACCGCCTACTACAACAAGTTTCAGCGCAATTGGTTCAAGCTCCATGATCTGCGTAATCCAACCAGGCAAATAAGCTCCGCTCTTTTCAACCAGGATCCCGCCTACGCAATTCTTACCGGACAGGCCCCCGGCAATTTGAGGGTGCGGGCCAACGATCGAGACTATTACCTGGCCGGTTGGCAAACGGATGGAGAAGCTATTTTCGCAACAGCAACGACCGAACATTTGGTTAATTTCGGAGTTCGCATACATAAGGACCGTGTTCGCCGACACCAGTGGCATGTGCTATTCGAGCAGGACGAAGATGGTTCAGTCATCGATTCAGTTCGAAGCCCGGATGGATCGGATGGTAACAGGCGGCAACAAACCCACGCCTACGCTTTCTACCTCAAAGATGAAATAAAGAAAGGTCCTTGGAGTTTTATTCCGGGCCTGCGTTACGAATACCTCGATTTGGAATACACCGACTTCAGCACCGATGGCCGCAATCTACCACTTATAACCGAAAAAGGAAACATGGACGTATGGGCCATGGGCCTCGGAATTACTTATGCCCTATCCTATCGCCGGATGCTCTTTTCAGGCTACCACCGAGGCTTTGCCACACCGGGACCCCGCGCTCACCTGCGAGAGGGTATTTCGGAGGAAACAGCAGACAGCTTCGAGGCCGGCTTTCGGCTACTGGGTGAGAATGACTTTTACCTCGAAGTTGTCCTGTTTCATTCACGGTTCAAAGACCTTATCGTGGTGGACAACCTGGGAGGCACCGGTTCAGGCAGAACCGAAAACGCAGGGAAAGTCGTCAGCCAAGGTGCGGAGATTTCCCTGCGTGCAGACCTCGGGGAATGGTTGACGTTGCCTTTCAAAATGCCTTGGACGGCAGCCTTGACCTTCACCGATTCCACCCTTGCAGGCGATGGCGCCACAACTGATGCCAATTCCCTTTTCGCCGGTGGAATGGACGGCAATAGAACGCCATACATCCCCAATTTCCAGGTCAACGTGACGGCTGGTTTGGAATTCGACCGGCTAAGATGCTTCTTGAATTTAACCTATACCGGCGCCACTTTCACTTCGGCCAGCAACTCCAACGTCGAAATCAACCCATTGACCGGCCTGGCAGATGCCCGTTTCGGTCGCACCGACAGTCACGCGGTGGCGGATATCAGGGTTTTCTACAATGTAGTGGAAAATGTGGAAATTTTTGGAAAAATCGATAATCTCTTTGACCGCAGGTATATTGCATCACGCCATCCCCACGGACCGCGCCCCGGCGCTCCGCGCCTGTCAAGTATAGGCTTTATAATGAAATTTTAGATTAAAATCATGGAAAATAGCGTAATCGGAGGCTATAACAAAAATTATGGACTCTTGGCCTAAAAATTTCTAGTATTTTACTAAATTCATTGGGAAAGCCTTACTCAGCGTTCCCGGGCACACGATGGCGCTGTGTAAGTGTACTCCATGGAAATCCTGCATTCATACTGGCGGATGGAATATATCGAGACCCCCAAGAAGGATGGGGAAGGCTTCGAAAATCCGTTTGTCAATCTGCCGCTTTCCGGCGACGACAAGAAGTCCCTGATCGTTTTCAGGGGCCCCGAAACTTATCTGGTACTCAACACCTATCCTTATAATCCCGGCCATCTCCTCGCTGTCCCCTACCGCGAGGTGGCCGAACTATGCGAACTGACTGCCGAGGAGCGTAACGACCTCATGGACACCATCATAAAAGCCCAGGAAATTCTCAATAAAGCCTTCAAACCCGACGGCTTTAATGTCGGTTTCAACTTCGGAAACGCTGCCGGCGCAGGTATCCCCGGACACCTGCACTGCCATATCGTGCCCCGTTGGAACAGCGATACCAACTACATGCCGGTCCTGGGAAAAACCCGGGTACTTCCACAGGCCTTGGAGGAGACTTGGGACCGCCTATCCGAATTCTGCTAATCGGTCACCTTGCATTGCTCCGGGACCGTCTTTTTGATGCCCGAAAAAACGCTTTATTTCCAGAACCCGCGACAGCTCAACGAGCTTTATTGCGCGCGTGAAAACAACCTGTCCAAAGTGGAACAGGCACTCGACGTAAAACTTGTGACGCGGGAGGGTTGGCTGCGCATCCAAGGCGAGGACCTGGCCATCGAAAAAACCGAATCATTTTTTGAACTCCTCAAAAACGGCCGCCGACAGGGATTGGAAATCGGAAACTCTGATTTCAACCACATGCTGCGTGCCGTTGCACAGGACCGCGGTTCTGAGTTCCAGGCGGTCTTCGAGAAGCCCCTTGTACTCAAGTTCAAGAAACGCAGCGTAATTCCAAAAACTATAAATCAGAAAAAATACCTTCAATGCATTCGCGAGCACGAAGTTGTCCTTAGCATGGGTCCGGCGGGTACTGGAAAAACTTACCTGGCCGTGGCCGCCGCCCTCGAAGCCCTTATGAATAATGAGGTCGAACGACTTATTCTGACCCGGCCGGCCGTAGAAGCCGGAGAGGCGCTGGGGTTCCTCCCGGGCGACCTGAAGGAAAAAATTCAACCCTACCTGAGACCACTCTACGACGCCCTTTACGACATGCTTGGACGCGAATACACGCAAAGCCTCCTGGAAAAAGAGGTTATCGAAATCGCACCATTAGCTTACATGCGCGGCCGCACACTCTCGAGCGCCTTCATTATTCTCGACGAGGCGCAAAATACTACCCCAGAACAAATGATGATGTGTCTGACCCGGCTGGGTGATGATAGCCGAATAGTCGTCACTGGTGACATCACACAAACAGACTTGCCCAGTCACAAGAAATCCGGGCTCAAGCAAGCTGCGGAGGTGCTCGGCGAAATAGAGGGCATTGCCTTCTTTTCATTTACGGGCTCGGACGTTGTACGGCATCCGCTGGTGCAGAATATAATCGAAGCCTACGAGAACTACCATCATAAAGACGAGCCTGCTTGAGCTGCTCGCAGGCAACACATTTTAATACCCCCCGAGGATAATGGCAATACCCAGCAAGTCAAAATTGGAGCAAAAAGCGGCAGTCCGCCGGCAAGAAACCCGATCGCAGCAGGAGACGGAAGCTCCGCTGTTTGAAAAAAGCCGGGTCGTGGCTATACTGCTATTTGCCGGTTTTGCTGCGCTGGTTATACTGGTATGCTTCGTGGGGTTATCCCCGGCAGGCCCGCGAATTCTTCTCAACCAGGAGGCACGCACACGCATAGTGGCTGAATTTTCATTTTTCTACGAAAGCACAATCCTTACCGAACGGCTTAAGCAACAGCGGCTCAAGCGAGTCCCCCCGGTTTACCGGCTCACATATGATCACTTCGACCGATTGCAGGAATATATCAGAGGCCTGCACACAGCCCTGGACGAATTCATGGAAACTACAGCAGGGATATCCGCCGATGAGAGGACAGCGGCTCTGCAAAAATTTGCGGCCGAATTCGCGCCGGACAGTCCCCTTTTTCTAAACGCTGAAGATCTCGCCATATTGCTCGACCAACTGGATTCCGAACGGCGCGATCGGCTGATTGAAGAAGGCCTGATGTTGTTACGCAACATTACTCGCGAGGGGATATATGATGCAGAACACTCCGAGATCAAGGCGCAATTCGGCACTCTCAGCTTTTTCGATATCCATCAACAGTCGGGACGAATTACCCAGGTGGAAGTGCAATCGGAAGAGGATGCCTTACGTTCCCTTCGCATCAATCTTTCCGCTCTCGATATTCCAAGAGAGGTATCGGTAGGGCTTTACCGAATTCTGCGCAACGGCATCGCCCCGAACCTGGTTTACGATGAGGTCATGAGCGAGGAAAGGGTACAAAAAATGCTCGCCGGTGTGGAACCGATATCCGTCACCGTGGAAGAAGGGCAGTCAATCATTGAGCCTGGTACACGCGTAACCGCCGCTCACCTCGAGCAACTCAATTTTTACCGCAAACGCTTTAATGAGGGAACAGTGGGGAGGATCAGCCTGGATTCCCTTTTATGGGAACGGGTGGTACTCACCCTGGTCGTTCTTCTTTCGGCCGGCATTTATGTCATGGCCGGCGGCCGGCGGCTGCACCCCGGCAACCGCCAATTGGCCCTCCTGGGCCTGCTCATCCTGCTGAACGTTGCAATAATCCGGCTTATCCTGGAGCTGGGAGAGTCGAACCTCATTGGGGGTGAAAATCCTGCGCTTATCGCGGTTCTGCCTTACTTGGCTCCCGTTGCGCTAGGGCCGCTCATCGTAGCCATTCTGACGGGGGCTGGTCCAAGTGTTTTCGTAGCCCTGTTGATAAGTTTGTTCAACGCCATGATGCAGGACAATTCCATCCCTGTGATGCTTGTATCATTTTTGTCGGCGCTGGTGGGAATACAATTTTGCCGCAATATTCAGGTGCGAACCCGGGTAGTACGCGCCGGGGCGCTGGCCGGACTGGTAATGGCGCTCAGCACCTTTGCCCTGGGTCTGCGCGCCGATCTCGATTTCGCCATCATCGCCCAGCAAATGATCGCCGCCCTGCTGGCGGGCGCCATAACGGGAATCGCCGTAGTCGGAATCCTGCCCATCCTCGAAAAACTTTTTAACTACACAACCGACATCACCCTGCTGGAGTTGACCGATTTCAACCATCCGTTGCTGCGCAATATGCAAGTCACGGCCCCTGGCAGCTACCACCACAGCCTCATGGTAGCCAACCTTTCGGAAAACGCCGCTGACGCCATCGGCGCCAACCCACTGGTCTGCCGCGTTTGCTCGCTTTACCACGATATCGGTAAAACGGTAAAACCCGAATACTTCACTGAGAACCAGATTGAGAGCGTCGATCCTCATATCGTGAAAAATCCGTCGATGAGCGCCCTCATAATCAAAAGCCACATCAAGGAAGGGGTGCGCCTAGCCAAGGCATATAAGTTGCCCCAGATCATAATAGATGTTATCCGGCAGCATCACGGAAGCACGCTAATTCAATATTTTTTCTACGAGGCACTGCGGCGCGAAAAGGGAAGCACCCCTCAAATTTTCGCCAACGCCCCAAAAGTTAAAATCGACAAGGTTAATGAGAGCACCTACCGCTACGAAGGCCCAAAACCATTATTCAGGGAAAGCGCCATCATCTTTTTCGCAGACTCCATAGAGGCGGCCAGCCGTTGTGTTCGCAAAGTTACTCCCCAAAGCCTTGATGAACTAATCGATCGCATTTTTCAGGAACGCATCGACGATAACCAACTCTCAGATTGCCCGCTGACCTTGCAAGATATTGCCTCCATCAAAAAGAGTTTCTCCTTTACAACCCTGAATATGCTGCACGGCCGCGTGGAATACCCTAAAAAGGAATCGCAAACTGTTACCCAATCTCAACGAGCCGCTTCCCTCACTCCCAAACCCGCTACGGAAACACCTGTCAGTAGCGCCTCCCCCCGAGATGTCCCGCCCCATCCCAGTCCTCAACAAATGTAAGCGTCTGGTCCTCCGAACGGCCAAAGTACGGGACATGTTCCTTTATCTGGACACCCTGGAGGCAGGGAAAATCCCGTCCGGAGAACTCTCTATAGTGTTTCTGACCGACGAGGAGATGGCGCGTGTGCACGGAAGCTTTCTGCAAAAACCAACACCGACCGACGTGCTCACCTTTCCCGGTGATGAAACCCACGGCCATGCGGGGGAAATTTGCGTTTCGGTTGACAGGGCAGAGTACGAGGCGGGGCATCGAGGACACACACTGGCCCACGAACTGACTCTCTACCTCGTACACGGTTGGCTGCACCTTGCCGGGTTAGACGACCACAATCCAGAGGATCGCCGCGGAATGCGCCGGGCCGAAACCCGCCTCCTGGACAATTTGGATCGTGCCGGGAAAATACCCAACTTCCGCCTACGGAAACTTATTCCGCGTCAAATTGCATGAAAGTACAATATTTGCTTGAGACCGTTATCAACAACTGCACAATTAATTCTGTTTTATGAAAATCGTTTTAACCAATCTTCTAAAATCGCTGCGCAACGCCTTTTTCTCGGGCCTGCTACTCCTGGCGCCGGTCTATGTGACCTATTTGGTCATCAAATTACTGGTGGAAAAAATGGGTGGTCCCACCAGCCGCTTCATTTTCTTCTTTCTACCCAAAGAGTGGTTCGACAATTTCAGCATCCTGCTTGATGTATCGGCTGCCCTCATCGTCCTGATTATCATAACTCTACTTGGCTGGTTCTCCCAACTATTGGTTGGCAAGCTGGTTTTGCAGAGCTTCGAGCGCCTACTCTCAAGGGTGCCCTTTGTCACCAACGTTTACTCGACCGTCAAGCAGGTTGTGGATACCTTCAGGCAACAGCAAAAGGCAGTCTTTCAAAAAGTAATGCTCATCGAATTCCCCCGCAAGGGGATGTATGCCATGGGATTTCTCACAGGTAGTGGAAAAGGTGAAATCCCGAAACGAACCTCTGAGGAATTGCTTAACATTTTCCTGCCCACCACTCCCAACCCCACCAGCGGCTATCTCCTCATGGTCCCGAAAAATGAAGCCGTGGAACTGGATATGACAGTGGGTGAAGGCATGAAGCTGGTCATTTCAGGCGGCGCAGTAGTGCCCGCCTACAACCCCAAGTCCGACAAAACCGAATTATTCGAGGTTAATAACCCCGAAACCATCCCCGCTCCCAAACCTCCAGAGTCAGAGTGATGCCACAGCGATTTTCGGATTTAAGTAACAGGGTGCTGATAAATTAGCAGGAATGCCCGGCAAGCTGTTATCGACGGAAGGTTTTTTGCTGGACAAGCAGGAAACAGGAGAATCCTATCTCCGCTACCAAGTGCTGAGTCGCGATCACGGCTTATTGCTATGCCTCAAGCGCCAGGCTGTAAAAAGGACGCCCAGTTCGCAGCCCGACCTTTTCGACTTGGCAGCGCTTGAACTCGAGCAGCCGGCCCGGAGCAAATCATGGTTCATTCGAGAATACCGACTGCTCAAACGTCATTCCGCCATAGGCAGCAACTATGAAGTCCTTCGCTACGCTTCGGAGTTTTCCCGTATCCTGGTAAGAAACCTCGAACATGCCGAATCGTTCGCAGGCATTTACCGCCTCTGTGCCCGTGCCTTCGAAAGTTGGGAGGCAGGAATGTTCCCGGAAGTAGTTTTTTTCAAATGCCTTTACGTGTTTGCGAGAGAAGAGGGCTATGCGGTCAAGCAACATTGGCGGGCTTCGCTAAGTCCATCCAATGAGGACGCCGTTATCGCCATATTAAACCAGCCGGTGGAGACGCAGCAAAACAGAAAGGAGAAGGTTGAAGAACTAATAAAGGATTTGAAGGTATGGCTCGCCGGTCATACCGATATCTTGGTGCCCCCGGGCAAGAGCCAATAAGTGCCGGCCGCAGGCATTATGGATTTGCCAAAAGCGGCCAATTCCCAAAAGATGTCATCATGCCAATCCCTACATTAAAATTTGGATTTGTGTGCATCTGTCTGCTCCTGTCTCCCTGCTTCCCCGTCCCGCTCATGGCCCAGTCGGACCTGGAGACCGAAAATGAATCCGGCGAGAAGCAAAAAGTTAATAGAGGCTCCGCTTCCACCGATGCCACCTCCGCTAAAATAATATCCCTGCATCTAGCACGAAATGGCGGGGTGGAAAACATTAAATCGATTAAAACACTCAAGAAAACCGGTTCCTCTAAAGAGGGCAAAGAACTCTTGCAAATTACGGAATATTACAAAGCGCCCAATAAATACCGCCTCGAAAAACGTTTCCGGCTGGGCGGCCGGAAATACCTTTCAGTCTTCGCCACTGACGGAAAGACAGTCTGGAGCCGCGAAGTTACTCCCAAGAAAAAACTGCCGGTTGTAATAAAAGGGGCCGCAGCTAAAAAGTTCCTGGCCGACGCCGATATTTACGGCGAACTGGTGGATTGGAAGACAAAGGGCCACAGATTTTCCTACCAGGGCAAATCCAATGTTAATGGTCGGCCCGCTTTCCTCCTAAAGGCATACCTGAATAACGGAGAGGTGAAATGGTATTATTTTGACCCCAAAACCTTTCTGGTGATCCGGCTCGGCTTTACAGAAATTTTCGCCGGAACCAAGGTCGATGCCGACCTTTATCCCACAAAAATTAAAACAGTTAACGGCACATACCACTATGAGACTATCGAATTCACCGCCAGTAACCAGGTTTACCGGACCATCGCCTATGACGAAATTATAGCCAACACGGATATTTCCGACGACTTATTTACACTACCCAAGGTAAAACAATTTACATTGCGCCAAAAGAGCATGTAAGGGCCGCCACCGAGTCTTCATGCAGCTCTCTCTGACCGAGCGTAAGGTCTCATTAAGCGTACGGGAATTTGCCGAGTTTAAAATCGGTCCCAGCGACGCTGTTTATTCTCGCACCGGCCGCTGGCGCGCGGAATTAGGTCAGTCCTGGCACCGTCAATTGCAGACTCGTGCAAAGGATGAATACGATGAGGCCGATTTCGAGGTATCGATAGCCGGCGCCTGGCTGCATAAAGATTGGACGGTGCAACTGCAGGGCCGCATCGACCAGATTGTGATAGATGACGACACGGTGATTTTGCGGGAGATCAAGACGATCAATGCCTCTTTGCCTGGTAAAGAGGAGGAATTGCGAACCGACTACCGCTCCTATTTCAATCAGTTGGCGGCATACCACATGCTCGCCAAACTTCGTCCCGATTACCGAAATGCCACGATAAGAGCCGAACTCGTATTCATAGACATCGCAGAAGGCGTTACTCAAGTGGTGACTATGGGGCCGGAAGTTCAAAATATTTTCCAGAATCAATTGGAATGTCTTTACACTTTCATCCAACACCGATGGAAGGCCCGTGGTCGCCTGCGCCGGATGCAATTCCGTCCGCCATTTGCAAAATTTCGTCACGGCCAGGAACAGACTCGCCAATCTCTGGACGTCCTGAATCAATCCGGTCCCTTGCTTTTCGAGGCGCCAACCGGATTTGGTAAAACCGGGATCATTCTCGAGTTCGCCCTGAATCGTCTGCGGGACGGCCGGTTCGACCGCGTGATTTATCTCACTGGCAAGTCAACAGGACAATTGCAGGTAATCCGGCAATTGACTGACATGCTAAAGGAATGCAGCGACCTCAATTACTTCCAATTGCGTAACCGTGCCGAACATGCAATTGATTCCCCGCAACACACCTGCGACAAAAAGGGAGGGTGCCTTCGGGATATTGAAGAACGCTGGTCACAGGCCGGCATCGCTCCCATGCTCCTTTACGAAAACGGCACCATAGACCTGGAACGCATCCGGGATATTGGTCGCCATAGCGGAGTCTGCCCATACGAAATATCCCGGGCCGCCCTTCCCTTTGCTGAATTCTGGGCATGCGACTATAACTACATTTTTTCACCACACAGCAGCGGAGTCCTCTTCAATCAACCCGGTTTCGACCCGAGCCAGACCCTCCTGATAATAGACGAGGCCCACAACCTGCCGAGCCGTGCGGCCGACGCCTGGTCTTGCCGCTATACGCTCGATGAGGCCTTGGCCGTTTTGGCTGAACTTCAATTTGCGGGCGCTTCGGCTCCATTGTTAGCTACTTTTGAGCATTGGATACAGTTCCTTGATTCGCTCAAACCAATTGATCGGCTAGAAGCCTCGCACGAGTACGAGTTGTCCGAGATCCTCAATTCCCTAAACGAAAAAATCCTGCAATCCCGTCTCAACCCCGAAAATTTCTCCTCCGCGACCTGGGAGAAAATATGGAGTTACCTCGATATCAAAAGCACCCTTGAACACCCGGGGCTGGAGAACTTGCTCTGGGTACCTGCTATCGGTAGCCTGAACCTTACCTGTCTGAGTGCCGCCCCTGAAATCGCTGCCACTATTAACCAGTTCGGGGAAACGGTGCTCATGTCTGCAACTTTGTCCCCCACTGAATTGTTCCTGGCCTCCTGCGGTCTCGACGGCACTTCAACTCAATACCTGGAAGCCCAAACCGATTGGAGAAAAGACGCCTACAAGGTTGCGATTGACTTGCGTGTGGACACTCGCTTTCGCGCCCGCCCCCGCTATTACAACACTACCGCTCAAACCGTTGCTTTGATGCACGGATTCTCCGAGGGACCGGTCGCCGTATTTTTCCCTTCCTACCGCTATGCCGATTCGGTGAATGAACAACTCGAAGAAACTCATCCCGAGCTACTACTGGCCAGACAGCCCCGAGGTGTCGATCTCGGTGAGCAAAACCGCTTCATCGAGGATGCACTTGAGCATGCAGATATCCTTCTCCTGGTTCTTGGCAGCGGGTTCGCCGAAAGTATCGACCTGCTGGGTGGCCGCGTAACCTACGCCGTGATCGTTGGGCCGGCCTTGCCGGAAGTAAACGCCGAGCAAAAAGCTCGCATGGAAGACCGCAATCACTTGTCGCGTGCGGAAGCATTCCGCCAGGTTTACCAGTTGCCGGCCATAATGAAAATCAACCAGGCCCTGGGCCGCCTCGTGCGCGCTCCAGGCCAGCACGCCAGTATTCTGCTGCACTGCCGCCGCTTCGCCGAGCCTTCCTACCAACAACTTCTTGCCCCGGACTACCGCACCACCACCTCGATCAAAAATGAGGAATCCCTCCTGCACTGGCTGGACTCCGGCCTTACATAACTCTCGGGATTTGGGCAATGCTCCGAGGAATCGGTCAGGACTTACGGTCTTGTTTTTACGCTTTAACCGCCCATCACCTGGTTCGGTCTCTGCCCGGCAGTTTTCAAGAGCCCGCAGTTTGCAATTGCCCTGATGGAGATAATTTTTCTATAAGACCTTAACGGTGGGAAAGGATATCAAGAAAATCGAGAGCACGGAGTTGCACAAGGCCATAGACCGTATCGCTGAGTCGATAGCGGTACGCCACAGCGATTCTGCTACACTTTCGGTTGTGGGTATCGCTGATGGCGGCATCTCGTTTGCGCAGGCTCTGGCCCGGCGTCTCGCAGATATTTTTGGTAAGGAGCTGCCTTGCGGAGCGGTCAATACCGCTTTTCACCGGGATGATTTTGGGCACAATCCCATACCCAAATCCTTTCAGCGCACAGATATCCCGCTGAACGTGGAGGGCGCAATTGTCATCCTGGCCGACGATGTGCTTTTCTCAGGCCGCACTGCTCGTGCGGCAATGAACGAAATTTTCGACATGGGACGACCCGAACGTGTGGAATTGGCGGTTCTTTGCGACCGGGGGAACCGCTGTCTGCCCATCCATGCCGATTACACCGGCTTCGTAGAAGACACCACACCGGAACAGCAAGTGGAGGTGGTGATCAACATCGATGATCCGTCCGGCGATTCCATTATAATTTACGAGAAATGACCAAAAATTTAAACTGGACCCGTAAAGACCTGATCGCCATCGAGGATCTCAAAATCGAGGAATTGGAAACCATTTTTTCACTTACTGCTTCGTTCAAGCAAACTTTGAGCCGCTCCCAGAAAAAACTGCCATCGTTGCGCGGTAAAACCATTGTAAACCTCTTTCTCGAGCCGAGCACACGCACCAGGGTGGCCTTCGAAATAGCGGCCAAACGCCTCAGCGCCGACGTCACCACCGTCACCGGCAATGCCAGCAGCCTGCTCAAAGGGGAAACTCTGCGCGATACAGCGCAAACCATTCAAGCCCTCAACGCCGATATGATTGTCGTGCGTCACAAGGCGGCAGGCTCTCCCTATTTCCTGAGCCGACTTTTGGAAATGCCCGTTATAAACGCTGGGGATGGAGCGCATGAGCACCCCACACAGGCTTTGCTGGACTGTTTCACCTTGCGGGAAAAACTGGGAGACCTGACCGGCAGGAAAGTCACTATCCTGGGAGACATTCTTTTCAGCCGGGTTGCACGCTCCAATATCTGGGCGCTGAAAAAACTTGGCGTGGAGGTGACATTGGCCGGCCCTTCCACCCTGGTGCCAGAACTGTTTCGGGAATTCGGGGTGCAAGTGCGACACGACTTAAAGAGTGCGTTGGATGACGCCGACGCGGTTATGTTGCTGCGTATTCAGCACGAGCGTCAGACCGCCACCCATTTCCCGTCGATTGGTGAATACACGAGCATGTTCGGTCTAAACCGCATGCGCGCCTCCTGGCTCAAGCCCGACGCCATTATCATGCACCCGGGCCCTATCAACCGGGGAGTAGAAATCGATTCCGACCTGGCTGATTCGGACCGCTCCGTAATCCTCGAGCAAGTTACCAACGGTATAGCCACCCGCATGGCGGTGCTCTATTTATGCGCGCATGCCGCGGGCATGAAGCCCGGAAATCCATAGTCATGGCAAAAGCGAGCAACACATTGTGGATATCAGGGGGCCGGATAATCGATCCCGCAAACAATCGGGACGAATCTGGCGATATCTTCATCGCCGATGGAAAGATTGCGCCGGATATGTCCGCCGCGCAGAAAAAAAGGCCCGTCGCATCGAGGCCGATGGATTGGTGGTTTGCCCGGGACTGGTTGACATTCACGTGCATCTGCGCGAACCGGGGCAAACTCACAAGGAATCTATCGCGAGTGGTTCCCGCGCGGCCGCGGCGGGCGGTTTCACTTCCATTGTTTGTATGCCAAACACCATGCCGCCGGCAGATAACGTCGGTACTATCCAGCAAATCAAGGACGCCATCGAACGCGATGCGGTGGTTAACGTTTATCCCACCGGCTGTATCACATCTGGAATGCAGGGTGAGAGCCTTGCGCCCATCGGCTCATTAAAAAACGCCGGCGTAGTGGCCATCACCGATGACGGCTCTTGTGTGCAGAACAACGAAATTATGCGGAACGCACTCAAATATGCGCATATGTTCGACCTGGTAGTCATGGACCACTGCCAGGACTATGCCCTGACCAATGGGGCCGTTATGAACGAAGGCATCTGGTCGCTTCGCCTCGGCCTGATTGGCTGGCCTAACTCGGCCGAAGACATAATTGTTAATCGAAACGTCATCCTGTCGGCCTACACCGGCGCGCGCCTGCACTTGCAACATATCACCTCGGCCTACTCGGTAGAAGTTATCCGGCGCGCCAAGGCGCGCAATGTCCCGGTAACAGCTGAAGCCTGTCCCCACCACCTGCACTTGACCGATGAATGTCTTAAAAACTACGACACGAACTTCAAAATGAATCCTCCGCTGCGTACCGAGGATGACCGGCAGGCGCTGATTGAAGGGTTACAGGACGGCGCCATCGATTGCATTGCCACCGACCACGCTCCTCATACCGACTACGAAAAGGATGTTGAGTTCGATTATGCCCCATTCGGCGTAATCGGACTGGAGACCGCCCTAGCCGTCTCCCTTGAAGCGCTTGTGCATACCAGTCAAGTCACCCTGCCACAACTGCTTGGCTGGCTTACCTTCAAACCCTCCGACATTCTCAATCTGGACAAGGGCAACTTGAGTCCCGGGGCAGATGCCGACGTGATCATTTTCGATCCCGAGGAAGCTTGGACAGTATCTGCTGACCATTTCCAGAGCCAATCGAAGAACTCTCCATGGGTGGGCCGGACATTGAAGGGGAAAGTTAAACACACCCTTGTAGCAGGGAAAATTGTCTGGGACGGCGAACGTATTACCACTCCCGCTCAGGGAGATTAATACCCTCAAAACTTTGAAGGAGTACCCTCGAAAATGAATGAGGCGCAAGCATTGGAGATTTTCGAGGAGAACATGTGGTTCATCATATACATCGGCATACTCCTGATTGCCGGGTTGGGCTGCTGTATTTCGCTGATCATGCGGCACGGCTTTGGAAGAGGTAAAAGACTTATCGGGAAGGTGCAGGAATGGCGCATACGCTGGCTCGATTTTGGATTGTTCATCTGGACCGTGTTCAGTTGGATATTTATCTCGACTATACTGATAGGCTATTTGTTTGAAAACGGTGAAGGACGCGAACCTCAATCCGTGGTTTGGCAGACAGTTGCCGGGGGGCTTATAATGCAAATTGGCATAATCGCGATATTTGCCGATTCGCAGATATATCATCGAGGGCGTTTAATTACAGGAAAGCTTAATACGCACCAAATGCCGGGGTGGAAGGTTTTGCCTTTCGGGTTATATATTTTTATGGCGGCGTTTCCGGTAGTGTTACTCGTCGGCTATACTTGGATGTTTTTGCTCACTTACTTGCAAAGCGCGGGATACAACGTGCCTGTCGAGCAACAAGGCATAATCAATTTGTTCATACAGGCGGACTCGACCCTGTCATTCCTCGCGCTATGGTTCATGGCTACGGTAATGGCGCCGGTGGCCGAGGAGTTGCTTTTTCGTGGAGCTATCTACCGCTTTTTCAAAGGACGGTTTTCTACCCCAAGCGCCATGATCATTAGCTCGTCGTTCTTTGCACTGCTGCATTTTAACCTGGCGAGCTTTCCATCGCTGGTTGTTTTGGGGATTTTCCTGTGTATCGCCTATGAATTGAGTGGCAACCTGGAAGTGTCGATTATCTTTCATTCCATTTTTAACCTCAATTCCATTTTCCTAATCTACCTTCAGCCGGAACTGCCGGAATTATTCCCCGAGGCCTTACTCCGGATGCCATGGTAATATCCGTTATGCACCCTTTCACCAATAATGCCGGCGAGACTGTGGGCGCGATTGGCGAATCTGCCTTGTTGCAGGATATCAGGGACTGGCTCGGAGCTGTTACTCCGCCACCACCATATGGCATGGGCGACGATTGTGCCGTATTTCCATCCGATGCCGGTAACTTCAACCTCGTGACCGTGGACGCCTTGTTCTACGGACAGCATTTTGACGACTCCCTGCACCCGCGCGACGCCGGAGCCAAGATTCTAAAGCGCAATCTCAGCGACATTGCGGCCATGGGAGGCAAGCCGAATTTCGCGGTTATGGGGTTAACTCTGCCGGCACGATTGAAGCTCGAATGGCTGCGATATTTTTACGAGGGCCTTCGTGAAACAGCCGAAGCCTTTCAGGTAACTCTTCTCGGTGGTGATTTGTGCGAAAGTGAAAATTCCCTCGGCGGACACCTGACGCTACTGGGTTGGGCACGCCGTCCCCTTACCCGAACCGGAGCCAAGATCGAGGATGCCATAATGGTAACCGGAGAGTTAGGCGGAAGCGCATTGGGCAAACACTATAACTTCACGCCGCGCATTGAGGAAGGTATATGGCTGGCCGAACTAACGGAAGTACATTCAATGATTGATCTCACCGACGGACTCCTGAAAGACCTGCCCGCGCTAGTGCCACCGGATTGTTCGGCATCTCTGGAGCGCAAGGCCTTGCCGGTAAGCTCCGCCGCACATGAACTCGCATCCGATATAACGGCGGAAGCCCATGCCTTGGGCGATGGGGAGGATTACGAGCTTCTCTTCACCTTGGACGGCGATACCAATCCGGGAATTTTTATTAAAAAGTGGAAAGAGAGCTTTGACACGGAGTTGACGGTCATAGGAAAGATGGTTGGAGCCGGGAAAGCAGCCGAACCGGGTGGAATAGTTGATGCTGCAACCGGGGAACCTCTGGCGATGGGCAAGGGTTATGAGCATTTTGGATAAGTTGCGCCGGGGTGTAATCACCTGCTCCGCGGCAGAAACCGAAGGGCTTGCCGAAGAGCTGGCGTCGGTTTTTCCAGAAGACGAAACACTGGCGCTGCAGGGAGAATTGGGCGCAGGCAAAACCACCTTTGTGCGCGGGCTGGCGCGAGCCTGGGACATCGTCGAGCCTGTGACCAGCCCCACCTACACCCTGCTTACAATTCACCGGGGAAGCCGTAACCTCCTGCACCTGGACGCCTACCGCCTCGAGAACGAAACGCAAATGGACAACCTTATGATCGATGACTTCCTGACTTCTCCCTATTGCCTTGCCGTCGAATGGCCTGAAAATGTAGGCAACTACCTTCCGAAAAGCACTTGGCGCATCAGTTTCACCATCCTCGAACCAAACCGGCATCAAGTGCATCTCGATCAATCAGGCATATCGAACGCTTGAAAGTTTCGCTCATCCTCATCCTCTTTACTTCCCTCTGAACCTTTGTCCCTTTGCCCCTTTTTATGCTCTTCTATCTGCGTAATCTGCGGTTCAGCCTCTTTTTTCCCCTCCGGAGCTTCGACGTGAGGGGAGGTTTTATCTACGCTCTTTTTGCCGATGGAACGCCGACGTTTTTTAACCGTTCGTGAAGACAACGCTCTGGCTGGATGGGCAAATAGTGCGCCGTTACCAAATTCGGCTACGTATCCCTCGGCAATTAGCCAGTGGAGGTCCTGCCGCATCTGATTTAAGCGCTCTTCATCCTCAGCGCTCAGGGCGCCCGTAAAGCTGTTTTCATCCTTGCCCTCGGCGGCTTCAACCTGTTCCCCCGAGGGTTCGTTCGCCATGGTTTCAGTCTTGTCTTCGATCCCTTCGTGCTCGTCCTTATTGTCTCCGGACTCGGCAATGCCGAGAAAATCCTTGGGCAACCGGGTAACGGGTATGTTTGGATGCTCCTCTATAAAATCAATCAGTGATTGTACCGAATCGGATAAGGGCCGGCCGGGTTCCCGGAACTTGCGCTTGATTGCGCAAAGACAAGTAACCCCCTTGGCATTCTTTTTATAAAGGATGAATCCTAATTTACGAAAATGCCCGCGCAAGTGGTTGGCGGTTTCAAGCGGATAATGCCTTTGCTCCTCAAGGACAGCCAGCACAGAGCGCTTGATGTTCCCTTCGGGAATCCGGTTTAGCAAGGCACCATGGAATCGTGCCGATGCGCCGGCGCAGGCCATCTCACTTTTGCAATGGGTGAGCAGGTGGTGGCGGGCACTCTCACTATTATCAAATACCGGAGGAGTAACATCTTCTGAACATTTGAATGTATAACGAAGTTGGCGCTTCATCTTTTCAAGCCACTGGTTCACAACCTCGGGATCTTTGACCATTTCGATTTTGCTATTAAACTTATCAAGAGAAATGTGCGGCAGCCGGTCGGCATGGTGCTCGGTCAGGATTTGCTTGTAGCGGTGGTAGTTGGGCGGCGCCAGCAACTCGCCGGTTATGGTGCAACGGCTGATAAACGGAAATTCGCCTTTGGGCGCTTCAACCTCAACTGTTTCGATAGTAAAAAAGGCATCGAGATTATGCTTGAGAACGTGATTTATGGCATCGGCCTCCGTCTCAAAAGGAAGGCCGTCGGGAAGGGTTTTGAAAAGAGGCGCCTCCTCGACCTCCCTGGGTCGCACCACAACGACAAACCATTCAGGTTTCTGCAGTATCAACCGTGCAATCTGGAAAAGCTCGTATGTGAGCGCGGATTCGCGAATTGCCCGGATCAATGCACGAAATGGCGCGTCCTCTGGGTAAAAAAGCACATCGACGGTCGGATTAAAGGGAGCAGCCGGACGGGACGGCGTGCGAGGTTTTGCTCTATCTGCGGACCTTGGTCGGCGGTCACGTTTGGGACCGGGGCTGGAACGCTCCCGTGTACCGGACCTTGTTCGTTGAACAGGACGGGATGAAGATCGGGACGGTTCCCGCACGGCCTTGGCCGAATGAGCATATTTTGGATCGCTCCAGGCCGGTCCAATATTCAGCTTTTGGAGATCGCTCAATTTGATCGAGCTTTCCGGGCCTGTAACATCCGTATCCTGTACCGGATCTTCCTGCATAGAACTGTTCAAGAGAATAGAGACCTTAAATATAAAGCAATGAGCCCCCACAAGTCACGGTGAAACGCCATGAACCGGGGATGAGATAGCGGTGCGGTGGGTTTTGTTCGACTACGGTATTAAGAAAGCCGGGAACGTCCAGTTATTCCCGGCAAATTGTTCTGTTGCTCAATATCTCATTGCGCCATAACCATTTCCCGGCGCGTCCCGCCGATATTGATTGATTTTTCTTGGCTGCCATTGATAATGCGTCCCTCCATAAAAGCTCAGGTGGTGGAATTGGTAGACACGTACGCTTGAGGGGCGTATGCCGAAAGGCGTGGGGGTTCAAGTCCCCCCCTGAGCACCATTTCTGCGTCAGGACAATTCCGGACAACCTCAGCCAAAAGCACCTTAACCTGTTCCAAATCAAGGTCTTTTAAGTCGATATTTTTCTTGGCCGTAAGTTCTTTATTTTTCAAACCGGACACGTTTGGACTGTTTTTCCCGGATTTGTGTGAGACATACAGTGAGACAGAGAGGGGGGATGGTAGTTTCTCAATATCCTCACGCAACTTCATTTGCCCAGCATCAAAGTAAGTGTTCGTGGTCAGCTTGAGGTCCTTGTGCCGCATAAGCTTTTGAACAGCTAATGGAGACACTCCCGCAAGATGAAGTTGTGTGTCAAACGTCCGGCGAAAGGTGTGCAGGCTGATTTCCCTTTTTTGGTCATCTATGATATCGATTCCCGCGTTATGAGCATCATTCTTCAGTGTCTTTGCCAAAGGCACGCCACGACCAAAGACACGCTTAAGTTGTGGACGGTGGTTAGTGCGGTATTCAGTCAATATTTTGGCCAGTTCGGGATGAATGGGCAAACGATCTGCCCGCTTCGATCGGAATTTAGCAGTTGCATCAAGAACGACAATCCAATCTCACCGCTCTAGCGCTCCACCCAATTGGGTGTTGGCACGTCACCGGTCTTCGCCCATTCGGGTATGGGGAAATACCGTAGCGAACTGTATCGCCGGTAAGATTCAAATACATCGCTTCCTTTCATCCGTGGGTCACCTGTTTCGCGCAGTTCCGCAGCTAGCATTTTCCACAGTTTCTTTGCTGTCTTCTTGTGATTAGGGTCCTCGGCGAGATTGTGGATGCATGCGGGGTCCGTTTTGATATCGTACAACTCTTCTTCGGGGCGCTTATCCACTGCCAGATGGAAGAAAGGTTTGATTTTCGGATCTTCGCGATTCTCTACAAGAAAATGTAGAGTAGGTGATCTATCTATATCGTGGTAAGCTCCATGCGGGTCGCCGAGCCTGGTGTCGCTTTTAGGTTTCGCGGACAGCGAACTCACCGCATCGTCACCTTTGAAATTAGTTTTTTTCTGTTTAAGGTCATACTTTTGAGGCGCTCCCGCTGGCCAGCGCTCTGGTTTGAAATTGCGTATATATAGATACTGTTGCGTGCGAATCGCGCGTTGTGGATAGGATAAGCTATTAAAGCGCGATGAAGAGTGACGCTCACGACCGGCCACAATATACTCACGGGAAGCATCGACCAGTCCACTCTTATTAGATTCCAGAATATTCATGATCGACCTGCCGGCGAGCGGATACTCTGTGCTGGGGTGCTGGACTTCGGCCGCCTCCAATATCGTTGCTGTGAGATCAACAAAACCGATTACATCGTCAACGACTCTCCCTCCACGAACTTTGTTTATCCAGCAGATCGCCAGTGGCATGTGTATACCATACTCGTAGACATTTGCCTTAGCCCTGGGGAACGCCATGCCATTATCACTGGTGACAATGACTAGCGTATTATCCAGCTCGCCGATCTCTTCAAGTTTCTTAAGCATTTTGCCGAGATGGGAATCGAACCACTCGATCTCCACGCAATAGTCCAGTATGTCGCTACGCACTTCCGGTGTATCAGGAAGAAAGGCAGGGACTTTTACGTCCTTCAGTTTTTTCCCTTCTTTTAGACCACGACCTTTTTCGAATGAACGATGCGGTTCCTTGCCGCCATACCAAAAGCAAAATGGTTTTCCGCTTGGTCGATCTTTAAGAAAAGCTTCAAAATTAGCAGCGTAGCCCCATTTATTGATTCCTTTGTAAGGAGGGTTGAGCGTGAGCTCACTGTAAGCCGGGCCAGCCGGGTTACGCTTTCGGCCTGACACGTCGTAATTGCCCGGCCCCCATAACTTCCCGGTACCGCCAATAAAGTAGCCGCTCTTTTCGAGCAGGTCGGGGAAGGTGACATACTTTGCCGGGAACGATGAAGCATGTGTCCCGGCGTTTTCTATTTGCCAGATATGCCGACCGGTCAGCATCGAAGCGCGAGTCGGGCTGCAACCCGGTGATGGCGCAAAAGCATTGTTGAAAATAATGCCTTCTCGGGCAACACGATCAAAGTTGGGTGTATTGATAGCCTTGTAACCATAAGCCGATGTGTGCTCCCATGACTGGTCATCAGAAATACAAATAAGTATATTAGGAGGCGCAGCAAATACAGAAGCACTCATAGCGCAAAGGTTCAAAAATATTAAGACGATAGTGCGTGTCTGGATTTTCATTGGTTTTTGCTATTTAGTATTAAAAGAACCATTACGCTCAATGCTATGTTTCATCGCTGCAATAGTGATCGCATTTTCCCGAATTTTCTTGCAGGCAGCGTTGATGCATCTGCCGGTTAGCTACCGTAATCTTGCCGGCTACAGTTTCAATGTTTTTCGCAGTTCCTTTGGTTTGGTACTGAATCAATTCCGGAGAGCTGCTCAGGAGCAGATTGATAAGGATGCCTTGACGCTGACTAACGTTATAGGTGAGACCTGCGCCATTATAGTTCGTATGCCAGCGACTTGTCAAATTTGAGGGGAACTAATCGCATTGTTTCCAACGCCTTGTTCGACATCACATACGGGTCAGAATTACCTGATGCGGTCCCACCGTGATGCCGTCAAAGACAACGTTGACAGAGAGGGTCATCTTGCCGGCGGCTAGCTTTATTCCCGTGATATGACCTCGCTTTTTGCCATCTGGGATATTCAGATGCTTTGTCGCAGCTCCGACAGTAATGATCGCCTTGCCAGTGGGACGCACCTCCTTGAATATCAGTTCAAGCTCATAATCTCCAGGCACTGGCGCTTCAAGCAGCCATACTCCGTTGGAGTTTTTAGCCCACGGCCGCCCTGCGGTGTGACGCCAGTCCTGACGCGTCAAGACACTGCGTTTTTCATGTGCCGTGCCGATGATGATTCGCGGCGGTGCATAATTATCCGGGCGCGTCAAGCTGACGTCTTTGAACCATGCCTCATAGGCAGACTTCAGTCGCTTAAACACTTTTGGATGTTCGCTGGCGACATCGTTCGCCTGGCGTGGGTCATTCTTCAAGTTATAGAGCTGTAGTTTTGGTTCGCCTATGAAGCTTTCCTCGCTGAAACCACTCGGATGAACGAGCTTCCAAGGATCCTCGTGGATAGCGAAATGATGGTAGAGCTGTGGTACGTTGCCGCGATGCGTTTGAAATACGATTTGGCGCTTCGGCCAATTCGCACTACTTCCTGTCAACAGTGGCAGAAAGCTGCGGCCATCCAGTTTATGCCCCTTGGGAATGTCGACATTGCAGGCATCGAGAATGGTTGGCAGCAAGTCGATATGCGCGCATAAACGATCCGAGCGGTTACCGGCCTTCACCTTCGCAGGCCATTGGAATAACAATGGCGATCGAAGTCCGCCGTCATCGACACCTGTTTTCATACCGCGCATATCACCCACAAAACGAAGGGAGTTCGGACCGTTGTCATTGAGGTATATCACAATCGTATTATCACTGAGATCAAGCGCATCAAGCTTCTTGAAAAGCCGCCCTACGTTCTCGTCGATGTTGGTGATCATAGCAGCAATGCGCGCCAGCTTATCGTTTTCCTTCTTCAGCTGAGCTGGATTAAGTTTGTTTATAATGATAGGAGAAAAGTCGACCTGCTTATACTCGTCATACAGTGCCTTCGGTACATCATGATAAGGGCCATGGGGTGCATTGGTGGCGATGTAGGCAAAGAAGTTCTTATTGGCTTTTTTGCTCTCGCTGATGAACTCCATGGCTGCGTCGAAATAAATATCCGTGCAGTAACCCTTCATTTGCGTTTCTTTGCCATTCTTGATCAGAATCGGGTCGGTGTACTTGCCTTCGGCACCAATGGGATCTGAGGGCTGTCCGATGCCGCCGCCACGGTGAACGAGACTGTCTTGAAACCCCTGATCCATGGCGCGAAGGGGATAATTGTCGCCCATGTGCCACTTCCCGTAGATGCCGGTCTTATATCCGGCATTCCGCAGAAATTCAGCAAGCGTAACCTCCTCTGTATCCATCATCGCCCGCCCGATATAAGTGTCGATACAGCGTGTTCGGTAATTGTAGCGGCCAGTCATCAGACTGGCACGCGTCGGTGCGCATACGGGACTAACATAGAACTTGCTGAGGTAGCCGCTGCGCTCGTACATGGCGTCCAACTCAGGTGTTCTGATCACGGTGTTGCCCATGAACCCATAATCACCAACACCTTGGTCATCGCTCATGATCACGACGATGTTGGGACGTTCGGCTTGAGCATTCACCGTAATCACGGCAAAAATCAAAAGGATTCCAATGCAAAGCCTTTTTCTAAACATTTTTTTAACTCCAAATTATCGGTTAGTGATTATCGAACACCGAAGCTCAGGTGCGCGTGCACCACTACGCCGGCAGCGCTTAGTTAGCTCATACAAAGAGTTTTTTTCCAGTCCTTTTTGGCATTTTAATCTCTTTGTGCCTTTGCGTGAGAATTCTTCTTCTTTATTAGCGATTATTAGCGTCCATTAGTGGTTTAATTCTTCCCTCCTCATCCTATCCATTCAACCAACTTTTAAAAACAGCGTCAAAATTTGCTTCCTGGGGTGTTCCTGCAAAAAGAACAACGCGATAGCTAAGTTTGATTGACTCTCCTTTAGCGAAAGTAGTCGCATTTTTCCGAAAGTTAAATGGTGAAGGGGAGAGGTGTCCATAATCTCGCGTAAACCAGGGGCAATTGCCGCCAAAATTGTCGGGATGGTTCATGATAACGATGCCTTCTGTAATATCAGGACTAAACCGACGTTTTCCAAAGTATCCACACCAGTTTGCTGTTTTGCCGTAGGTGCCCTCAGCTCCGATTCCACCTTTAGAATTCATCAAGGTCCCGCCGTAAGCCGGAGAAATATCTGATGCTGCTCGCATGGCAAAGAAGGAGTGCTTTGCCTTTTCAATGGTAACCTCTTCAGCAGCCGTGAGTTTAAGGTCGCAATCAATAAAGACGAGATTGTCATTGGGCCGAGTGATTTTATAGCTACGTTCGTCATCAAAAGGATGAGAGCCAACACGTTTCCATTCGCATTTTTGCGTAAAGGTGACCGTATCGTAGATTGTTTGGGATTTGAGCAATTTTAGTTCAAGAGATTTTATTTGCCCGGATTCCAATCCGTTATCGGCCCAGTAATTTCCGCCATTAAGTGGATCGCAGCCCATCCAAAGCCCGCGGTGGTGTGGATAGGGCAAGGCGCTTTCGGTGATAAGCGAAACGCCCGACTTTGGTCCGGCAAGATGATAGAAGTAAGGGTACTTTGCGTCAGAGCTGGCTCGATAACTGAGAACGGGCATATCATCATACCGAATAAGGATAAGGTTATCTTTTTGATACGCTGTCAGTCCTTTTGATGCTTCAACCGGTTTTACATAATCTATCCCGTAGGCCAGTCTGGGTAAAGGTGATATGGCTATCGCTGAAGCAGCCACGACAGTATTACGTAACATTTCTCTTCTATTCATCATCTTTTTCTATTCCTTTCAAAGTTGTTCTAATGTTTGATTTTGTAAACATAGAAGCATGAATTTCCACTGCAGTTCACATTCAGCCGGGAACACAGATACAGTTAAGTGATTCTTCCGTCAATTTTCAATATTTGCGGCCGTTCCTGAGTTTCGTTGCCGCATCTGCCGATTAGTTACCGTAATCTCATCGACTACAGTTTCAAGTGTATATCTTGGCCTTTTGGTTTGGAACCGAACCCACTCCGGAGACCCCCTCAGAAGCAGTTTTTTTAGATGCGTTGACGCTGACTAACGTCAAAAGTGAGGCACGCGCCGGTGAATGCCAAATGTCTGTGAGTTTCCGAATGTCATCGAGCTAATCGCGTTGCCTCCAATGTCTTGTTATGATCAGCGCAGATCTAAGATTTCTACCGCTTCGGTATCTCCGGTATCTTCCGCGTATTTCCGCAATAGTGCCCTATGCTCTTTTAGCTCACGCTTGTATTCCGGATTGCGTGCGAGGTTTTGCATTTCATACGGATCATTTTTCATATCCACCAACGATTCACGGTGTTTACCCAGATCGTAGACTGCGTATTTAAAGTCTTCTGTGCGTACCATGCGTCCCCGACATTCGGGCTTCTCGGTCTCTCCTTCGGGTATGCCTCCCTGTGCCATGTGATTAGAAATGACGATGTATTCACGCCAGTCTGCCGACGTAGGTTTTTTGCAAACAGGCATAAGCGAGCGACCTTTAAAGGAGGAGGGGATTTGAAGGTTCGCAAAATCCAGCATGGTTGGAAATGTGTCGATGCCCACGTTCACCAGTTTCGTTGTGGTATTCGGCGAAACCTTTCCAGGGTATGAGAGGATGAAGGGTACGCGTGCGGATTCATCGTAAAAAACGGTTTTCTGTGCGAATCGATGTGCGCCTGTGTGGTCGGCGGTAAAGATGACAAGGGTGTTTTTGTCGAGTCCGGCTTCTTTTAAGGCAGTAAGTACTTTGCCAATTTCGCGATCCGAGCGTTCGATGAGGCGGTAATAGCCCCAGCGCATCTGCCGCCATTTTGCTTCATCGAAATCGGCAACCGGGAATCTGCGATTGGCATTGTAGCTCTTGCGCATCAAGGCCATGCTGTCGGTCTCATCAATCGGTGGTGCAAAGTTAATGGGCGCGGGAGGGCAGTCATCAGGGTCGGGGAAAGCGCCGACTGCTCCACCGGGGATTTTCTCTCCACGCACCATTTGGCAGATGTCGTGTGGACTGGTGAAGGACGCCACCAGGAGGAAAGGCTTATCACGCTTCTGTTTCAGAAACGCGATCGCTGGTTCAGGGATCAGGTGGTCCGCGCCATTCCCTTTAAGCACGCCGGTTTGATCAAAGCCATGGCGTGCGGCATCCTTGGTCTTAATGTTGATATGCCACTTCCCAAAATAGCCGGTGTCGTATCCTGCATTCTTAAAGTGCCTGCCCATGCAAACCAGCTCTTGAGGCAGCTTTTTACCGGTATTTGTTTGTATGCCCGTCTCAAAGGGATAGTGACCGGTGAATATCGAATTTCGTGCAGGTTTGCAAATCGGGTTCGGCGCGTAAGCTCGGTCAAAACGAATGCCGCTTTCGGCGAGTGCGTCGAAATGCGGGGTATCAATATACTCGCTACCCATCGTGCCGCTCATCGCATCTGCAAAATGTTGATCGGTCATGATGAACAGAATATTCGGACGCTCAGCTGCAGAAACCGAATAGGTAGCTAAAAGTAAAACAAGAATGATGAGAGATTGGGATTTTGTCATAACGTTCTAGATAAAGCACGGGGCAAAGAGTGTCAAACATCGGAGGCCTCTCCGAATGACAGGTAGCTGTAATTCGTTGCTTTCATCGCCTTGTTAGGATTGCTCCAAGCCCCATACGGTAAAGTTCCGATACCTGAAGCGAGTCCATTGCATCTGTCGTAGCGCAATTTTGCCAGCGCCGAGTGCTTCACCATTCACCTCACCATTGTCTGTCCAATCAATGATGAGGCGTTTGTCTACGTACAGGCGGATACGGTTGCCCTTCTTGATCAGTGTTACCTTGTGTATTTTTGAGCTTGTGACTTCAATCCCGCGCGGTCCCTCGCTGACCATTTTTTTGCCCGGATTTTTTCGTAGATGCGCTGCTTCGCGATTGGGGCGCTTGGGATTATGCGCGTAATAGGATATATGATAATTTTTCAATGCCTGGTTGTTGTATTGGCTGAAAGTGCCGTCGCGTTTTGGTAGCGACGGATCCATCACGTCTTCACCTTTCAACCCTGTCGCCGCGAAGAACACAATGCATAACCCTGCGTCCAGATTCTGATTTTGCATCTCCCATTGTGCCACAAAGCTGTCTGGAAAAGTTTTTGGGCACCAGAATACGTGATGCATCTTTTCGGATGGCGACTCCATGGTCATCCAACCATCCGCGAACTTCACGCGACCTGGTCCCTCCATTATCCATCCTTCTACACTTGTTTCGGAATCCATCGCTGATTCGTACAAGAGCTCAGCGGTCTTCACACCAAAATCCGCTGGAGCCTGAGCGGAAGCAATGCATGATGTTATTATCCACACAAACAATGGCAAGTATCTCATTTTAAGAATATGCATATGATCCTAACGTTATAGGTGAGACATCGACCAATGATGAACAGATACCTGTGAATTGTCGATCATGAGTTGAGCTAGTGCGATTGTATCCAATGGCTTGTTCTACCTGGTAACGCCCACATCCGGCTTGTTCGATGACATTCTTAAAATCAATCCATCAGCCGGACATTGTGCTGTTTCGGACCTGCTGTGAACTTTTTGAGCGCCGATCCTTTCTGGCTCGTTTTGGTAAAAAGAAATAGGTAGCGATCCCAGGGATTGTAGATAAGGAGCTCTTCAGTCGGGCTTCCATGGATATCTATGGGGATGCAGTGATACCATCCCTGCTTCTTATCACCTTTCGCTTTGGGCAGTCCAGGGAGATCGCTGTACTTTTCGCCGTTTCCCCGCCAGAGGGTTCCGCCGTTGTAGAGCAGCGCCGGTGCGTCGGGGTCATGCCATTGGATAGTTTCCATACCCGTGTTATTGGGTGATTCATTGATGCGGAATCGCCTGATTACTTTGCCCCGCTGGCTGATGAGCATGACCTCAGGGGTGTGGCCATTGTACCTGATCATCATTTGCTGGCCCGGGACGGAATCATCAAAACGACCTACCCGAAGCTCCTGGCCGTGCGGGACTAGCTTTTTGCCAAGTTTGAGAACCACCTTACCCTTGTGATCCATCACATGGCCAAAACCGGAACAGAAGGCCCGCAGCTTTCTGTTATCCCACTCAGCAATGGCTACTGAATCCATATTCCTGCCAAGTTGCTTTTCCCACAAAATGGTCCCGTCGTCATCCAGCATGAAATAGCCGCCGTTCACTTCGTCTTTCCCATCGCCGTCAATGTCTCCCACACTCGGAATGTAGGCGGGGCAGCGACTGTATTCCACCCATGGGTTTGTATACGTCCACAGAACTTTGAGATTGCTGTCGAATGCCAGGGTAGTGTTGCCCAATTTGACAATGAAGTCGCGTTGTGTTGGATGCCCGCGTAGCTTGGCGATGAGAATTCGCTGGTGAACCCAATTTGCACCAGAGCCCTGCAAAGAATCAAACTCCTTGGGGTGCAGCGATTTTTTCACCTTGCCCGTCTTGCCATCAAGGATCTGAATATTGACATCTTTCAGGCTATCTGACGGAGAACTGACAGTAGGATCATGGAAGAAACAGATCACATCGGTTTCGCCATCACCATCGATATCATAAACCGCCACCGGTCCCGGCCTCGCAGGCTGCTCCCCGCCTTTTCCCTTCTGCCAAAGCACTTCGCCTTTAAGGTTGAAGGCACCAATGAAACATTAGGGTGACGTCTTCCGGGAAAAACAGAAAAGCGATTCCCATGAACGGGAACCGCTCTTAATAACCAGACTTTTCTATTAGGCCAGAAGCTTCTTTAAGTTCTGGGCGCTAGTGGAGTCATCACCTTGCTCAATTGCATCGCGGATCGCTGTCAGGGCACTCTGCGAATCATTCAGCAAGTAACTCAACGCTGCCAGCATGAATGCGGAATCTACATCGTTTCGGTCACGTGTGACATTTCCCCGGTAATAATCCACCAGAAAACCAAGTCTTTCTTGCAGCCGTGGTCTGGATGGTAGATCGCCGGCACCTGCAGGATCCTGAACGAAAGCGTAGCGCATTTCGTGCGCCGCTTTATCATAATCCCCACCGATCGCCGCGGAGAGGCTCAATCCCACTCTCGGCAAACCGCTTCTAGGAGACTTCCTCAGTAATCGGGAAAATTTCTCCTTTGCTCGCTCGGTTTTGCCGTTTGCCAGGTGCTTCCATCCCACGCTCTGTTTTCCGAAGGTGGTCTGTGGCCAGTAGTAATCCCCATAGAAAGGTGAGAATCCGTGGTACGATCTTTGCCGGTAACCGTAGGAACCATAACCACTATACGGATAATAATGGGAATAACCGATCCCCCCGTGGTTAAAACCGTGGGTACCGTGCCCGCCATGGTAGGACCGGTAGTAACCCGCATGTAGTTGAGCTCCAAAGCTCAGCCCAAAGAGGGTTGTCAGGACCACGGCAATCCGCCTGTATCGCCTATGATTTTCAATGTGTGATAGTTTCATATTGCTTATCCTTTCATTTTTGAATCGTGTTGTTGTTGTATTTGGTTAGTGGAGCTGTTTGGCTTTTCCTTACAATTAAGTGACTTCTTATTTTCAAAAAAAGATGAACCATCTCAATCGCAGTAACTTGAGGCCACCCGTTGTTGAGTCAGCGCGGTATTCCCTCATGGTCAGCCTGCCCGACGACAGTTCCCTGGTACCGGAGAGCAAATGAAGAGCAAAAGAGATCGGGACTTACTAATTGACTTAACGGTTTGTATAATAGGCAAATGCCAGGTGATGGAAAAGGACCAAAAGCTCTAAGATCCGCAGGAAATCAACATAATATACATGATCCCTTTTTAGTCCTAATAAAGTCAGGTCTTCTGGAGGAACTCATCGATCAGTTTTGCGACCTCCTCAGGCGCGTCCTCGTGGCTGTAGTGGCCAACGCCCTCTAGACGATGCGTAGTACCGTTCGGAAAAGCTTCGCTGAACAGCGGAATGAAGTGCTCCGGCTGAAGGGTTTGGTCGGCCATTCCCCAGATGGCCAGGGCTGGTTTGCGGGAAAGCGCCCTCGCTGTGGGAGCGTCGGCCAGCTCGAACTGATGCGCGCCTTCCGCAAAGCCCTTCGCCTTTAAGGTTGAAGGCACCAATGAAACATGGCTTAACGCCGTCGACAGTTCGATAAACAAGAAAATCCATCTCGCCATTACCTGTCAAATCGCCGATGCGGATGTCACCACCAAAAGTGCCGTATTAGCTCTCGGAAAGCAACCGATCAGGAACGGAAATCTTCTTCAATAGGATAGGCTCATCCAGAACCTCCTCGGCATTTCCGCCTAGGCAGGTCGTGGATACCACAACACAAGATAGAATCAGCAAAGGTCGTACTAACCGTAGTATTGTTTGCTCTCTAGACTCGTAAGTTTGTATCCAATGACATAGCACTACATTATTTCTTATGTAGAACGTTATAGGTGAGACATGCGCCTGAGACTATCAGGTGCAGGGGCATTGTCAATTATCAGAAGAGTTAGTCGCATTGTCTCCACTGTCTTGTTATGCCTATCCGAGTTGCTCAACACTGACATCGCATATTATCAAATTTCTAAATCAATAGCTTCATCCCAAACCCCGGCTTGCTCGACACGTGCAATTTCCCGCCAGCGATTTTATAATCACCAAAATCTATCTCATCCGAAATACAAGTGACGCCCTCAATCGTCACCACATTCCCGAGACCAGCGGCAAGATGAGAGATGTAATGCGTTTTCAGCATGTTCCCCCAGGCATGCGGACTGGATACTGTCTTATGTTTGATTAGAAACGGCATTAGTTTCCGCCATTTTGTGAATCCATAGTTCACAATATCAGTGAGGTGCATGTCCAACGTTCCTTCAATGATCAATTTCTTGACCAGGTCATAGTCAGGTTTTGCTTCACCGTCGCTATAGTAAGTGTTTTCGCGGCCGTTGGCCATCATCCACTTTTTAAGTTCGCGCGATGTTTCCAGGTTCTCCCGGAATGGTTCTTCCACCCAGTAAATAGGGACGTCCTTCACGCCTTTTAGAAAATCAATCGTATCCTGAAGACTATACCTGTCGTTCGCATCAACGAGTATGTCGACGCCTTTGTCACCGTACTCATCATGTATCATCTTGACGATTTTGATATCGATCGCAAGGCCTTCATCATGCGGATACCATTTCCCACTTCTACCTATCTTTACTTTGAGTTGCCTGTAGCCGTAGTCATAATCCCATTGGCAATTCTTCATGACCTTGTCCAGGCCGGTCGGCTTTCCCTCAGCATCGAGCTCATCGAAATAAATCATGCCACTATAAATATCAGTTGCTTTTGGGCCGTGCGCGCCAAGCATCTCGTAAACGGGTTTGTTCAGGATGATACCCGCTAAATCATGCAGCGCCTGGTCGAGCGAAAAATGAGCACCATCGCTAATGCCTTCATCGGGTATGAATAATTCATCCACCGTCTTACCAATGACAGTCTTATGCAATTCGTCGTCTTTTAGTTGCCGTTTCGCACTGCCCCAACCCATAGCGCCCTGATCGGTATATAGCTTCACGCAACTGACCTTATGATACTGACCATGGATGCCCCTCCTGGAATTCCGCCCAACCAGGCGAGGGTAGTGATACTTCGGCGAAACATATTCAACCTTTTCAATCCGATGTTCTCTCAGGGAAGAGTAGCGCTTCGCCCGGTGTCTCACGCGAGCAAGTATATCGCCCGTTGCGAAACTTGCGCCGCAGGACAGTAACCCCGTCTTAACAATAAAATTTCTTCTGTTCATGAATTGAGCTAATGTGACTGCATGTTAAGAGAGTAAGTAGAGAGATAATCAGTTTCTTTCGCATAACAGTATATTGAGCGTCAATTTTGACGTACGAAAAGAGTGTAGTCCGAGGGTAAGAATAGTCAACCCATTGGCAGTTAGCAGGATTGGAGAATTGCGCGATGATGTACGAGTCAGGATTTATCCCAAGAGGCTTGAAGGCGAGAACTGCTTAGTAAGGACTCCCCAATGGCCTTACAGGTTGATTTCGTATTTTATTCGCAGGTTTTGTCACGGCCCTATTCAACGATTTCTCTGTCTAATTCTCATTTAGAGTGAAAAGCTCGCGCTTTAGCGGGAAATGATGGCAGAATGGCGACGCGAACTTCCCCCTATTGCCCCAGTTATTTTCGCGCTTGAATCTGTAGGAATCCTTCGGTCCCGGCGACGATGAGAAGCACCCAAGAAACCTGGTTTCCCCGCCAAATCTCCCCAGATTGCCCGTCTTTGGGCACACGATCACTTCTGTTCCTCGGCCTTTCCTCGCAATCCTAACACTTATAGCTTAATAACCCTATGGGAAATCCGGGTATAAGGGCGTTTCCCGCTTCGATTGCCTTTGACAGAAATGCTCATAAGGCCATGATGATTGCAATGCACGATGAATATGGGAAATCTCGGTTCAGGGGTCCGCCATCGGTTCACTGCTATGGGACCCAGTGTCCGTTGGATGGCGCCTGTGTCGATTGCTATGGAGGCCTCGAGATCATGAAACATGCCCGTGTAATTTTTGCCCTGTCCTGCTTCCTCGCCGTGACGGCCCATGCCCAAGAAGTCACTATCACGCACGGGCCGATCCTGGGCCGCCTCGAATCGGACAGTGTGGGCGTGTGGGCGCGCACCGCAAAGCCGGGCAGCTTCCAAGTTCGATACGGCCTGTCCCCCGGCGCGATGGACCAGACCTCGCGCTCCGTTTTGACGCAGCTCGAACACGACAACACGGGCTGGGCGCAATTGAAAGGGCTAAAGCCAAACACGAAATACTATTATCGGGTCGAGACGCCGGAACACGTGGGTCCCGGAGGGTCGTTTCTCACCCTGCCCAGAGCCGCGGATTACCGCGATCCCGAGCTGAACCCCGAGGGGCTTTTCAATTTCCGTTTCGAATTTGCGTGCGGCAACAACCAGAACCCAACCCGCAGTCTGGGGCCCGATCTGCCCACCTTTAAGACCATGCTCGACAACTTGAAAGACAAGATCCATTTCTCGATTCAAAATGGCGATTGGCTCTACGAATATAAGCGAATGTATTCGTCGCAAGAGTGGCTTTCCCAGGTAGGCGCCACGGCGGACCAACTGCCCGATGTTGTGCGCCATGCGCCCACGATCACCGGGGTATGGGAAAACTACAAGGCGTACCTCAGCAATGGCTGGAACTTGTCGATGTATCATCGCAATGTGCCAACTTTCTTCACGTTAGACGACCATGAGGTGCTCAATGACGTCTGGGGCACGGGCACGCCCGGCCTGCGCGACCGGCGTGCGGTTTTCCGCGACATTGGCGTCCAGGCGTGGTACGACTATCTCGCCTGGAGCAACCCGATAACCTTCAAGCAGAAAATTGTCTTTGGGCAGGCGCAATTGCAGGGGGGCAGCGACGAGCTGATCGACTCGAGGGCCGACTTCAGCAAGCTCGACCTCGAGGAAATCGGCACACTGCTCGTCCACTGGGGCGGGCCGACCGCGGGCGTAAACGAGAACGAATTGGACGGGGTCGGCGGCGACCCGAACGCAGGCGTTTACGCAATTACCGAGGTCCTGGACAAACACCGCCTCAAGATTTGGCCCGCGGCCAAAACCACCGGAGCGCCCTCGTACTCCATTGGCCGCCGCTCCTATTACAGCAAGCGGATATCAAATTGTGAATTCTTTTTCACGGACACACGTTCGCACCGGGAAATGCATGACACCAAGCACCCGGACAAACCAGGGCTCTCGATGCTGGGGCAACAACAAAAGAAATGGCTCTTGGACGGTATGCGCGCGAGCAACGCCGACTTCCTTTTCGTGATATCGAGCGTCAACTTCATGGTGCCGCACGTAGGCGGGGGCAAAATCCGCGGTGGCAACAAGGACGACGCCTGGACGGTGTTTCTTGATGAGCGCGAACAACTCATCGATGCCTGGGACAAACTTGGCAAGCCGGTATTCGTGCTCACGGGCGATCTGCACAACAGCTTCGTAATCAAGATCACGGACCGCGTCTGGGAGTTCGCTTCGGGACCGCACAACTCGAATAACCACTGGTACACCGATGAGGGCAGCCGCCCGGCGAGCGGCCCGTTCCAGTATGGGCCGCGCGCTTGCGACATCCACTGGTCAACCTACTTCCGCGACGACATCCCCAGGCCGCAATTACAACACCCAACCTACTGCGTGGTGCAGCTGAACAACGTTTTCAACAACCCCCAAGCCGCCGGCCAAGAGCGCTGGGTCGCATTTCCCCGCCCGCAGGTGATTTTTCAGTATTATAGCGGGCGCACCGGCGATCTGCTCTACGCCGAGGCCATTAGCGCTGAGCGATAGACCTCGGCGAAAGCGCCCTCGCCAAGATATCGTTCGATCTCATAGGTTTCACGTATTGTTTGGCCATCAGTTAAAATTGCCATATTTCTCCTACTCCGTGATTTAACGTCTAGTTTTCTTGTAGGCAGCGTAGCAGCGTCCTCATCCTATTAAAAAATCCCAACGGCGGTCTCTCGGTGGCGAGAGGTCGCGGAATCGAAGTGAGAACGCCGAGGCGGATCAATAACGGTAGTGCTCGGCTACTTCAAGGGCCTTCTTGGCGACAACGACGGCACAGTCATAATTGCCCGTACGATATAGCTCCATGACCTCCTGATTAAGATTGTCCCATTCAGTGCCTGCGCCTTGCGCGAACACAGCAACCGCAACGAGAACTGCAAACGCCGGATCACTCATCACTCACTGCCCCCCACCGGTTGGAACGTGGCCGGTCTTGTCCAGGATGCCTTTCAGTTTCAGATTGACGATTGAGGGCCCGTCTTCGGTCATCGTCACTAGGGTTACATGGTCGAAGGACATGTCGTTGTCTGCGTCCTGGGATCCACCTGTAGTCCCCAGCATAATGTAATCCCGTCCGTTCCTCACCGTGTGGGAATACGTGTGAAAATGGCCGTTGAAAACGGTATAGGGGCTGTCGGCCAACGCCGATACAATGGCAGAGAAGTCAGGCTCGTCATCTCTCTGCCAGACCGGTTTGTGCATGAACAGCATCGTCCACCGCACATCGGGGTGATCGGCAATGACTTCTTGGAAATAATTCGACTGGTCCGGTCCTATTTCCCCTGTCATCCGCTCAGGCATCTGGTAGTATTCCATCTCCTGAGCTCTTTCGGGTTGATCCCCGTGCCGCACTTTGATATAAGCAACGCGTGCCAAGTAGATTTCCTGTATGCGTTTGTCGGTATAGTCTTCCGTATCAAGCACCAAGAACAACACGTTCTTATAGACGAAATGATAGTACCGGGAGCCGTATCGCTCTGCCCAAACTTCCCGCATGGTCTGGTTTGTAAGGTCGTGATTGCCCCCGACATAGAAGACCGGGGCGTGCGCTTTCGAGGCTCTTGCATCGAAAGAGTCCCATTCCCGGCCCAGCTTGCCCCGATCTTCGCTATCGCCATCGATCAAATCACCGACACTGAGGATCAACTCCGGGCGTAAGAGAGACAACTGCGCCACGGCAACTTCAAACACACCCTCGCGTTCGCCACCGTTCAAATCCGAAAAGATGGCAAACGTGAACTTGTCCTCTGCATAATCAAAACGATCGTGAGTCCAAGGTGTGGCTCCAGTATTAAGAGCGTGCTGGAATGTTGGGACCGAACGAACGTGGGGTGGGTTCGAGCAACGCGCGAGTAATACGATGGCCGGAATGAGGAGCAACTTCCCGATCAATGAAATATTACGTGCCATTGGAAAACCTTCTCGGCGAGCAACCGAACTTTCTTGTAGGCGGCTTTGACGCATCTGCTGGTTAGGTATCGTATTCTTATCGGCTACAGTATCAAGTGTTTTTCGCAGACCTTTTGGGCCTGCCGCGCCATAGTCCACTCCGGGGAGCCGCCACGTTTCCAGAGCGGCCTTTTGTGAAGTTCGGTTTATGGTTCCGGTGCTTTATATTTGAAGCCAAGGTATGCCATTACAGCCTCGTCTCCAATCAATGCATCCGATGGGCGCGGATGAGCTTCGTCAAACACATGAAGCATTTCTGGTGGAAGCACGGTTACGAAGCTTTCATCGAAACCGTTGTCGTAAGGAATGGATTTGTAGTTCAGGCCCAGATGGTAGGCGAAGAATGGATAAACTGCTGTTCGCTTGGAATAAGCGTAATCGTGGCCTTGGTCAAACAGATGGACGTGTTCTGCTTTGTGTTCGGCATCGTACAGTGCATAGACACTTCTGATATAGGGATACTCGATACGCGGTGTGTTTCGCGTCCAATCCGAACCATTTGAGACCAGCAAAAGCGGGCGTGGGGCAGCCAGGGCCGCGAACTCCACATTGTTGGTCTGGAGGCCTGGACTCTTGTGGATGGGCATGCCGCTTTCGCAAACACAGCCGCCAAAGAAGTGGGCTGATACCTGTACCACGGGAGCAGCCGCTGTGATACGTTCGTCGATTGCGGTGAGCACGAATGTTTGAGTGCCTCCCCCGGATCCGCCGGTCATACCAATTTTTTCGGGATCAACATCCGGTCGAGACAAAAGATATTCAAGCACACGGGTGCTGTTCCAAGTCTGTAACAAGGCAGCGATCGGCATCCTATGGTTTATCTGGGTCGACTCGGCGAAGCCGACCATATCATAGGCAAATGCGATAGCGCCCATTCGTGCAAACACAGCGCAACGTTTTTGAACATCCTCCATCAGGCGTTTATCAGACACGTGACCATGAGGGCTTAGAATGGCCGGGTTTTTCTCCTTTGGTTTGGCAGGAGTGTATAAATTGCCGGTGATGTAAAATCCGGGAAAACTTTCGAGAGCGATGTTCTCGACGACATAACCATCCATTTGTTTGTTACTGTGAATGATTGGATTAAAGTTACCTTCGATTTTAGGCATGTGATCCCAATACAATCCCTTGAGGATATTTTCCCGGATCTGTCTGGCTCTTCTTTCCCACGAATCGCGACCGCCCCAGGTTGAGGCGAACTCCTTCATCTTCAGGTTGGCCTCATCTGGGGTCCAATGATGGCCCACGCAAAGCATGTCTTTGTGAATGGCCTGGTCTAATTGAACCGGGTTTGCTGAATCAAGGACGGATGTTGTGAGCGCCAGGAAGGAGATTATTAGTACGGAGATTCTGAATAGGTGTGTATCTAACATGGGAAACGAATATTTCATAAGTTGTATGCTAGAGTCAAGGCTTCGGGTTGAGGCTAGCGATTCAGTAGTCCGCATTGGATACCCTTGCCAAGCATGAACGTCGAGCCTACGGTACCAACCTCTGCCCCCCGGCGTTGATCGGTACAAACTACCTTACGCACCTTTCATCTCTTCCGCTTTCCCTTTCCCCTCGAATTCTCCCTGTTGTTCGGATAATTCATAACGGCAACAACAGAAGCGCGCGGGTTATAGTGCTTTTATATCATGGTAGATAATGATGGAACAGTAAACTCAACGTTAACTGGTGAAAAATTTTAAAGGAATAGAAACCATGAAAAAAAATATCGAGACAATCGGGTTGGTTTTGGCTGTAATTGGGAGTCTGAATATATACGCATTGGTGGCGGCCGAGACTAAATCCCGGACCAGCGCGACGGTCCAGAATAATTCCAAAACGAAGGAAAATGTATCACATAAACTGAATACGCGGGAACGAAAGATCCCCTTAAGCGATGCCGCGAGCGTGTGGGGATACTACGGTGTCACACCTGAAAGTCCCGATCAAAAGCGGCTTTGTTATGCGCTCTTTCCCGGTGTTATCGACCTCCCCACGCCAGAGAACTATCCCGTGCGTCCTGTTGAGCTGTGGGTGTGCAACATGGATGGCAGCGGCCACCGTATGTTATTTAAGGGAAAAGATCCCGCTCACAATGGGCTTCAGCAGAGCTGGGTCGACGACAATCGTATCGTCTTTTCCGATCAGCACGCGGTATACATCGTTAACGCCAACACCGGCAAAATCGACTTTGGACCATTCCAGAAGTTTTCAGTTTGCCATTTTGCGTTGAACGGGAAAGTCCTGATGTACCCTAATGCGGGTTCCAGCAAGCAGCATGGCCTCTACGAATTAGATACAACAAGTGGCAAAATGAGACTGGTTGTACCGCACGACAAAAGAATAGATCACACGCAATATTCACCAAACGGTCAGAAAGCCTTGTTTACAACTAACAAAAATAAGCAACTGGTGGTAGCGGATCTAGAAAGCGGGGATGTCAAGATTTTTCCTGACATAAAACCCATGCATTTCCAATGGTTCGATAACCAATCTTTTTTCGGTTACACTAAAGTAGGTGTTGTCGGCGTAGACAGCAGCAAGCACCTCATCAACGAAATGTATCGCTGGAATATGAAAGGCCAAATTATCGAGTATCTTGCTGGGCATGGTTGCCATGGCGCAGGTCGAGCCGACGGCAAGTATTTCGCAGGGGAATCGTGGTATAAGAGTGATCCGATCGTGTTGCGCCTTTACAGTCGCGGCCAGAGCAAAGCTCTTGTCGATGTTTTTTCCCACAGCTTTGTCGAATTGACTTGGGGCCCCGGTGGTCGACATCACGTGAATCCGTCGTTTTCCCATGATGGCATGAGACTCTACTACAACAAAGCGGTGAACAGAAATACCAGCTATGCATTCAGCTACGACCTGACGGGACTGGTATCCCCGCCGCAGATCCGGAAAAGCAGTAACAAAAATTAAAGAAGTGGCAGAGAACTATAGGAGCAGTCCATTATTCTATCCATCAGATCTCGATTCAAAAATCAAGCGATTCTAGGCGTTTTGTTGTTCTACTGGTAGGTATAACGTTTACCATTCAAAATGCTCTCAGCGCCACACAGCGACGTTAAATGGGCAATCCTTCAAACCGATCTGACTAGGAATTACGACTGAAAAGCCTACCTGCGGATTTTTAGGATTGGTGGATGAGAAGGTTCAATTCATAGTTCTCCATGAATTCATCACATAGTGTTATTCTCACTTCGTTCGTTGAGGTGTCGCATTCGCTCGAAACACCACTCATGAGTTCGAGCCGTTGGGAGTTGGCCTTGTTATCTGCAGTACCCATCTCAAAACAGGGGCCTCCTTGAAGCTACGTATCCGTGAGCGAGCTACAATTGCACCGAATTGTTCCGCCGCGTGATTTCGGTGAGCCGTTCATCGGGATCGATTTCCACGGTCGCGCCTTCGTGTTGAAATTCTGCGCGGAGACGCACGATAACATCCACCCGTTGGGGCAGGAGATCCACCGGCGCCGGTAGAGCTGGAATAGCGACGCTGCCGGCAATCCGGCCATCGTTTCCACGTACCACCAGCCTTGACACCGGCGTCGCCACCGAGCCCAGACTGTGAACTGTGATCTGCAATTCATTGTCGCGGATCTCAACATCTTCTTTCCCGATGCCCAGATCCGGGCGCGACCAGTACGGCTTGCCCGGTTCCGTTCGATGCAATTTCACGATCGTTGTTACCCGTGGCGGAAACGTTAGCTGAATGTCTTCATCTCGGCCAAACGAAACAGTGCGAGTTTCGGTTTCTTCGTCGGCGAGGTCATCGTCGTTTGTATCCGTACCTGTAGAAACCTCCCAAGTACCAGGTTCAACGCCCCAGCCAGTCATGGTGGCCGATACAGGATTGGTTTCGAGATTGAAAGCGATTACCGTAAGGCTTTCTTTATTAGCGTCGGGGATCAAAATCGCGACACTTTCCGCCGTCGCTGGCTCGTCGAATTTCCAGCTCACTGCGTGGCTGGGAAAGTTTGAACCGCGCACCAACGCAACCCCACCGAGGCGGGCGCGTTGCAATTCACGGTAGGGAACTCCGACGCGATCAATCCACAAACTGCCTTCGGTGTTCGTGTATTTCAAGATCTCCGCGGCCTCGATTTGCTCGGTGTAAGATTTGGAGAGGTGTTGTTTGTCGCCACTCACCTGCCACGCGATGTGCTGGTCAGTATAGTTTCGGTTGCGGTAGGGCCCGGGGTTGATCGAATTGCGGCCATAGACCGAATTCAGTATCGTGGCGCCCCAGTCGTCGCGGCGACCGAGCAGGTCGAGGGCGTTGGCATTGATGCGGAGCAATGACGCCGCGCCGCTGTCCTCAATGGGGATCAAGTACCGGTCGTCGCCCGTCCATTTCCAGGAAGACCAAAATAAATCCCAAGGAAAGGAACCGCGCGTTGAGGATCCTTCAGCGTCGTCATGAAAGCGAATCGCCGTAGGGAGGCGGTAGTTGCTTTGGCTGTTTTCATCGCGGTGCGCTAGAAGACCGCTGGCCAGTTCGGTGATAACGTTTTTCGCTGTCGGGTTGCCATTGTATTCTACCAGCAGGTAGCCGGGATGAAGCACGAGGTACGAATAAAACTTGGACCAGCCCCAAGGTTCTTCCTCTGCCAGCTTCGTGCCGCCGAAGTAGACTGAGCGAAAATGCCGGTGCCCGGCGGTGTTGATACCCGTGACACCGTTAACGGCACGTGTCGTCTCCATGGCGCGCTCGAATTGCTTCGGGCTGCCGTGATCGAGCAACAAAATCTGACTCAGAGCGTTGATGCCTTCTTCGTAGCTGTGGAGCTCGTCGGCCTGAATGGTGGCCAGTCCGTTGGTGAATAGGCCTTGATCGTAACAGGCCTCGAGAACGCGTCGCAGTGACTCCGTCACCTTGTCTGGCGCAACACCCATCAAGGCTGTGGCCGGCCAGTGATTGGTCATGTCGGTATCGTCGGAAAGCCCGCCGCCGAATTCGCCGTTTTCAATCTGGCGATGATCGATGTACCAGGTGACGAACTCCCGTAGCCGCTTCAGCACCTCAACCTGCCGGAATGCCCACAATGGAACGCTCTCCGGAGGTTGAGCGTGCGCGAATTTGGGGGCAGGTTGTTCTGGATTGATCTGCGTCCAGTAGTAGCGGCCCGGTAGGTGATCGGGCTCAATACGTAAGAGGTCGGTGAGGTCCCTTTCGAGGCGCGCGTAGAGTTTCAGCTTCCGGTGGTTGGCGTGTTCTTCTACAAGCATCGCGTAGTTGTCGCGGACCTGCGTGAAACGGTCGATCGTGTGTTCAGCGATCGCCTCCGCGCGTGGTTTGAACACCAGCCGAATCTCCGAGCCGTTCAAATCATCGGCTCCAAACGCGCCACTGGCGCTGGCAATCGTCAGATAAAGGCTCTTACCAGGCGGTAGAATTCGGTCGCGCAAATCAAGCCAAAGCGTGCGGGCGTTCCCGGGACGAATGGAAAAAGTGAAGTCCAACAGGTTGCGCGAGGGCCACAGTGGATCCTTGACCTGAATGTTAAACGGAATCAACTCGCCGTGCGTGGGCGGGAGGTCGAGCGGTGGAAGATCGATCGCGATGCCGTCCAGCCCGGCATTGATCGAATCCCACGTATAGGATTTGGGGCGTGGCGCAAGGGACGCGTCGCGATGATCATTAGGAATCAAAATGTGGACTAGCGGCAGCGCAGATTCACTCGCATCATTCGATATATCGCCACGCGATGCACCGACCTCCGGTTGGGCGACCATGAATGTGCGTTCGTCCAAGGGATGCCGTCCACTGATGAAATCTACCAGATTCTCGAGCGCCGGATTGTCCGGTGTCGTATTGGTCAGGCGGTAGGTCAGCTTGCCGTAGCCTTTCGGTTCCTCACCGGCTTTCACGTGATAGGCGGCGAGTTCTCCGATGGCGGTTTCCTGTTCCTCATTAGTGAACACCATTTGTCCACTGCGCAGATCCGAAGGCAGGCGGTGAAAGGTTTTCTCCTGCTGCGCCGGGCGCTCGAAGAGTATGTCGCCGTCGTTATTCGTCATATCACCCCATGCTGCTCCAGAGATTTCGATGTGGTTCCAAGGCTCGTCCGGCATCGTGAATGTGACCGCTTTTCCGGATAGCGAGTAACAATCCCAGTCAGGCAAAACGAAATAATCGAGTCGTCCAGGCAGACGCGAACGGTTGTACACGCCCGGCCAGGTGGTTTCGCGAATCCCGTCGTTGCTCTTCCACCACCAGCGCTTCAGATCGTAAACGTCGTGGATCTCGACTTTGCGTATGGTGGTCGCGGCCGAGTCAAGCGAGGGCGGTGGATCGTTAGGGCGATTCCAGCCGTACCTAAACCACCATTCGTCGCGCCATTTTGTATCTGCCAAATCGCGTGGAGACAACGATCCGAGTTCATTTAGTTCGTCTCCACTGGCTAGTTTTGCGACCGCGCCGTCCTCTAACATACGATCGTGGATACGGACTTCATCGATGTCGCCGCCCCGCTGGAAGTTATAGTCGCTCTGAACCTGATAGGGGCTGATGATGCGTGAGTGCGGGCCGAATTGGTCGAGACCGGCGTCGTACCGCGCTTGGGTCTCGACGGTTGCGGCCGTTTGTCCGTTGACATAAAAACGAATGCCGCGCGTTTCATCCCAGGAAAGCGTGAGGTGCACCCATTCATCCGGCTGGGGAAACGGGTCCACTGTCACCGATACGCGGGTACGGGCCAAATTGGCATCGGTGACAAACGCGTCAAAACCGTGGCCGTTGTAGTCGATACGCAACCACACCATATCCCAGCTCGAATGATCGGCATAACCAACACGAAAGATCGGAAACTCCGTCGGTCCCACTGGATAGCGCGATCGCCAGAAAAAGGAAAGGGTGCCCCGCTGGGCGAAGATGTTGCCTGCCGCTTCATAGGCGAGGAGCTGGTCGTTGGCGCATTGGAGACCGACTCCTTGCGCGCCATCATCGATAGAAGTGATGCCGCTAACAAAGTTTGGCTCAACCATCTGGCTAGCGGAAAAATCGGCAGTCGTTCCGTAATTGCCGGAAAGATAAAACAATAGCGAGGATTCGTCTGCGGCTGCATTCAAACCCAGGACGAGTAGCAAGGGGAAGAGTAAAAGGGTACGATATGAGTTCTTCATGGGGTTGGGATAGGCGAAGAAATCAACAGTGCGGGGTATAGTGGTAACAGCTAACGCCAAATTTCCACACGTTACAACGAGCTTTCTCATATTTATACTTTCGTCAAATTAAAGGTGTTTGAATAGTATTAACCGAGATTTCCCATATGAACATTCATGATCGTTGACAATGGCTACTTTCTAATATTTCGATCCAATTTTCTGCATTCAATATGATTTGGTAATCTTATCCTTCGTTATTTGATGATTAAATCGGCAGTAATTACACCGAAGGACCGACTCAAAAAGACCTGCGGTATGAGGGCTTGGATGATAGTTTAGTATCGCAGAAACAGAAATCCCCTCTTCAACGTCTCCAATCAAGAAAACCATCGGGACTCAGCGCTTTAGGAGTGACGCGTACTTGGTAAACAGTGCCCTTAAACCAATATTCCCTATTCAAACGAACTCCCAGAGATTGTGTGCCGCCTTTCATTGGCTCGAATACGACTTCTCCTTCGAGCTCCAACGTCCCATTCACATAGTTGCGTAGCTGGCCCTCCTTGAGCATGGCAATCGATCAAGGGATCAACTTCATCGATGTTTCTCCATATTATGGTTTGACCAAAGCAGAGCAGGTTTTGGGTAAAGCGCTCGCCTCAGTCCCCCGCGATAATTACATTTTGGCAACAAAGACCGGGCGTTTTGGTTATAACGAAACCGATTTCGATTTTTCAGAAAATGGAACTATAGCCAGTGTGGATGAAAGCCACCAACGCTTGGGAGTTGATTATGTTGACTTAATTCAATGCCACGATATCGAATTCGGAAACCTCGATCAGATCGTCAATGAAACCCTGCCGGCTCTGCGCAAAATTTGTGAGCAGGGCAAGGCGAGATATATCGGTATTACCGGGTTGCCCTTGAAGATCTTCACCGAAGTGATTGATCGTGCGGAAGTGGATACTGTGTTGTCATACTGTCATTGCTCGCTTAATGACAAATCACTTACCGAGTTAATCTCCTACTTTGAGGCAAAGGGCATTGGCATCATTAATGCCTCACCCTTCTCAATGGGGCTGCTGACCAACCGTGGCTCTCCTGATTGGCATCCCGCTGACGAGGAAACCAGGAATTATTGCGCACAGGCAGCGGAGTTTTGCGCTCAACAGGGTACTGACATCGCGAAGATCTCGCTGCAATATTCACTTAGTTTGACAGGTATTCAAACAACGCTTTTCAGTACTGCCAAGGAGGACAATATGGCTCGCAACCTCCGGTGGGCAAAAGAATCGCTTGATATAACATTGCTAAATCAGATTCTCTTTAACCTGAAACCAATTGCCAATCGGACCTGGCCCAGTGGACGCGATGTAAACAATTGAGGGAAGATCAATATCATGTTGAGAAAAGGAATCTTAAATCCAGCGATTAATGAGCTTCTAAGCCGTATCAGGCATACCAACACTCTTGTCATAGCCGACCGTGGTTTCCCTTTCTGGCCGATGATTGAAACCATAGATATCAGTCTCATCGATGATCTTCCCACGGTAATACAGGTATTCAATAGCATACGCTCCAACTTCGAGATCGGGCATATTTTCAAAGCGGAAGAATTCCGTGAAGTAAATGCACAAGGCATCGTCGAGATATTTATGGATGCGACACGGGGCATTGACATACATTTTGAACCTCATGGCACTTTCAAAAAACGCGTTCCTCAAGCCATCGGGCTAATCCGTACCGGCGATAGTATTCCATATGCAAATCTGATTATTGAATCCGCATGAGATTGGATGCACATCATCATTTATGGAAATATATTCCTGAAGATTACAATTGGATTAGCGAAAACATGGCTATCCTCCGCCGGGACTATCTTCCTGGTGACTTGAAGCGGGAAATCAAAGAGGCAGGCATCAACGCAACCATTGCCGTTCAGGCACGGCAAACTCTAGAAGAAACTCACTGGCTTCTGGACCTAGCCGACAACAATTCATTTATAAAAGGCGTTGTTGGCTGGGTGCCTCTAACGTCACCAAATCTCGAAGAAATTATCGCACCTTTTACCGTAAGTGAAAATGTGAAGGGTTATCGGCACGTGCTCCATGATGAAAAAGATGACCTCTACATGCTTCAAGACAATTTCAATCGTGGAATCAAAATACTAACCAAAAATAACTTTAGCTACGATATTCTAATCTTTGATAGACATCTACCACAAACGATCGAGCTGGTTGATCGCCATCCAGAGCAGATTTTTATACTTGATCATATTGCCAAACCAAGAATACGAAAAAACATATATTCACCCTGGAGGGAAAGAATAATAGAATTGGCCAAGCGGGAGAATGTCTATTGCAAAATCTCCGGTCTCGTAACTGAGGCGGATTGGACAGATTGGGAGGAATTCCAACTCCTGCCCTATCTTGAAACGATTCTTAAAGCATTTACTCCACAAAGATTGATGTTCGGCTCCGACTGGCTAGTCTGCCTACTCGCCAGTTCTTACCTGAAATGGCACCAGATAATTTCCGATTTCATTAAGCCACTAAGTCCGAATGAGCAGGATCGAATTATGGGTAGTACAGCCGTCGAAGCCTACGGGATATATTCGTAAGTAAAAAAATTTTCGAACAATTAGCTAGCTAAAGGTCCAGGGTTCATTTCACGGTAATCTCGAATGCCAGCGCAATGTGGTCGGGAAGTTTTTCTGGGAGCGTCAAATGCAGGCCCTCAGCATCGCGCTTCCAATCAATCTCTCCGGATCCCAGCCGCAATACAATGCTTCCCGTCAATCAATACCATACTTCAAGGGCTGACCCCTTTATCTCCTTTCTTTATCTTCTTCTTTTATCTTCTTCTTTATCTTCTTCCCTCGCCGGAGAGAATGCCTTTGCGTAAACCGCGTTTAGAATTGACTTATGATGTTTCTCGGAATGAATCACTGGTTTTGAACGGTAAACTTTAGTGCGGCATCAATTCTTGGAATCCTGGTTTAAATTCGGACTAATAAGCGCATGAAATTAGAGTGGAATTTTGTCTGTGAGAAAAGAGACTGGGTCTGTAAGGCCTTTTTTTTCACCTTGGCCTGGATAGTGATAGTTTTAAGCGGACTTCAGTTCGCCGAAAGGGGCGGCTTTTTCAAGTTCTTCCATCACCATGTAGATGGCCTTCCCCTTCTGCAAAATTTCACTCCGGACCTTTTCAGTATGATTAAAAAGGAGGAAGATAAAAAACCTGCCAAAACAATCAAAGTATTTAAAGGTACAAAATATTATTTTCAGAATTGGTTTCCCTATGGCGACGGAAACTCAAAGGCCAAGGTCGTCATTGTTGAATTTTCTGACTACGAGTGCAGCCATTGCAAGGTGTTCCATGAAGTGACGTTTCCTAAAATCAAGAAAGAATTTATCGATACGGGATTGGTTTATTTCGTGAGCGGAAATTTCCCTTTGAAAAATAATAGCCCCTCTCAGAAAGCAGCCGAGGCATCTTACTGTGCCGGTGAACAAGGGCAATACTGGGCTATGCGTGATTTACTTTTTGAAAACAGCCTTTCCCTTGGAAAAGAAAAATACTTGAACTTTGCCGCCGGGTTGAAACTCGACATGGCCAGGTTTGAGGCTTGTCTGGAAAGCGGTCTCTACGCGAAAGAAATCCGGGACGAAAAACAGAAGGCGTTAAACTTCGACGTTGTTTCGACACCGAGCTTTATTATCGGACTGGCCAGGGGTGGAGGAGTAGTTGAAGGCAGTCTCATATCCAGTTCGCCAAACTGGACCAATTTCAAACGCCTTGTGGACAAATTGCTCACCCAGCATTGAGGTTATTACATGTCAGGAAATATAAAAACTCATCAGACTTCTCGTATAGGGATTTCTCGAAAAAAGCTTCTAAAGATTTGCCTTAGGATAGCCGTCCTGCTGGGAGCGGCTTACGGCATGAGTCTCGTTTTCAACTCGGCTAATCCAAACGGCATTCCCTTGTGGTAAGAAAAAGAGAGATCGTCGGAAAATGAACCTGAAAGTTAAACATGGAATTACACTCGTCCTGAGATGGTTAATCGGCGTGGTCCTCATTTGGGCCGCTTTGGGGAAACTGGCCAACGCACAGGATTTTTTGGCCAATCTTTATGATTACCGGATTCCTTTACCGGGTTCTTTTCTTCGCCATGTAGCAGTGACTTTGCCCTGGATCGAACTCTTGTGCGGACTGGCCATGCTAACGGGATTTTGGAAGGAATCCGCCCTGGCGCTTGTCTTCTTGATGATGATGTTTTTTCTGGCGGCTACCGGACAGGCGTGGATTAGAGGATTGGAAATCAATTGCGGGTGTTTCGGAACGGCATTAGAAAAAAACACCTTCCTGGGAAGCGTGGAGTTTGCTTTTTTCCGCAACTTGGCGCTGCTGGGAATGACCGGCTACCTGTGGGTCGAGATCCGGCGGGGATCTCATTCGTACCCCATAGTAGCTCGTTGAAAAACGGGCTACTCAAAGAAGACATAGAGGTATTCCTTGAGGATTTGCTTCTTGGTTGTTATCCCTATCTTCAATATGTTATTTAGAATGATAGGAGTAATATGAACAGGAGCAAGAATTCCAAGTGCTCTTGCAGATCATTTCTGATATATGCGGGGCTAGTCACACCTTTAATCTTATTGTTTGGCATGTTGACATGCCACTCTAAAACCGAATACCCAAATATTCTCATCGCTATTTCTGACGACCAATCCTATCCTCACAGTAGTGCATACGGTTGCAAGTTCGTTCATACGCCAGCATTTGATCGGATTGCGAAGGAAGGCATATTATTCACGAATGCGTTTGTTGCATCACCCGGTTGCGCCCCTTCAAGGGCCTCCCTAATGTTAGGAAGGTATCCGTGGCAAAACGAACACGCAGGTAACCATTCCAGCATATGGCCGAATAAGTTCGTACCATTTCCGGATATTTTGGAACAACTCGGCTATCAGATTGGATTTACAGGAAAAGGAGTTGGACCATTTCAACCTGCTTTAGGGGGCAGAGATAGGAATCCCGCAGGCGATGAATATAATGAATTTCGAATTGAGCCGCTTCCCGAAGGGATCGACAAGGTCGATTATGCTACAAACTTTAAGGCGTTTATGGACGGAAGGGACACTGGTTCACCGTTCTATTTCATGTATAGTTCTAAAGAGCCACATAGACGTTTTGATATTGGGTCAGGCATAAAGAGTGGCAAACACTTACGAGATGTTACAGTACCGCCATTTTTGCCTGATACTGAGGAAATTAAAAGTGACCTGCTTGATTATGCAACGGAGATTGAATGGTTCGATAAGCATTTGGAAACGATTATAAGTGTATTAGAGGAAAAAAACGAACTGGAGAATACAATCATTATCGTTACCTCCGATAATGGCATGGCGTTTCCATCTGCGAAAGCGAACTGTTACGAATATGGCATTCATGTCCCCCTGGCAATCCGCTGGGGAGATAAGATAGCGAAGGGAAGAGTAGTTGATGATCTTGTCAGCTGGGTTGATATTTATCCTACTCTATTTGATATACTGGATTTTCCGCTGCCAAAAGATTTTCCTGTCGCGGGTAAAAGCTTTGCCAATATATTGCATTCAAGCGATCAGGGAATAATTGATACCACGAGAAAGGCTGTGTTTGCTTCACGAGAACGACATTCATGCTCTCGATGGAAGAATTTAGGCTATCCACAAAGAGCCATTCGAACAGACCGATACCTATATATCTGGAACTGTCGGCCTGAAAGATGGCCAGCCGGGTCACCCGAGAAATTTGATAGTAATGGAAATCTAATTATAGCCTATCAAGATATAGATCGCGCAGACAGAGGCGAGCCAATTGCCAATGCAATTTTAGTTGACGATAAAGACAATCCCCTAATAACACAGTTTTTCGAGCACGCTTTTGGCAAACGTCCTGAAGAAGAACTGTTCGATATTAATATCGATCCTGGGTGCATGAATAATTTGGCTGATGATCCGGAGTTTACCACCGTGAAAAACGAACTCCAAAAACATCTTTTCGATTATTTGAAAGACACAGATGATCCAAGAGTGGTCGGTCCCAATCCTGATATTTTCGAAAGCCATAGGCGTTATGCTTCGATGAGGGAATTCCCACGTCCAGATTGGGCGTCTAAGATGGAGCGAAAAGAGTTAAAATCACTGCTGCAAACGGTCGACTCTAATACTGAACCTATTGTTTTAGGAGACTTGATAGGAGATTGGGGGCTTAAAGTGGGCCGCTGGGAACTTTTGAAATCAAATGATAATGAATGGCAATTATACAATATTAAAAAGGATCCCCAAAAGAAGTTTGATTTAAGTAAGCAAATGTATAGAGAAGCCAGTGATTTGGTTGATCTTTATGATCATTGGCTATCGATTAAAAATGGAGAATAGGTGAGATTTCATTTGTGAAATCGGGAGATGATGTATAAAAGAATTGTTGTGCCGCGCGCATACGCTCTTATCCATGCAAAGTGGGCCGTCCTACTGAGCCTGGCCGCGCTTATCGGACAGCAAGCGCTGGCCGATGTACGGGGGCCCGCCTGGCCGGTGAATGTGATTGATTCCGGCCTGAGCGGCGGCGACGGCGTGCGCCTGCTCGATGTGGATAACGACGGCGACATGGACCTCGCGGTAGGTTGGGAGCAAAGCGGCGTTACACGGCTCTATCTCAACCCCGGTCCCGTCCCTGAAGTGCGCGACAACTGGCCGGCGATCAACTGCGGCGTCGCGCCAGACGTCGAAGACGCCATGCTGGCTGACATCGACGGCGACGGCCGTATCGATGTGGTGAGCTGCACCGAAGGCGGCAATCGGCGCGTCCTGGTTCACTTCGCGCCGACTGAGGGCGATTATGCCGATAGCGCCGCCTGGACCACCGTCGAATTTCCCGAAAGCCTTGCGGGGGATCGCAAGTGGATGTTTGCCATAGCCCTGGACGTGAACGAAGACGGCCATCTTGACATCGTCGCCGGCGGAAAAGACACCGACGCGAAAATCGCTTGGTTCGAGGCGCCGGAGACAAACAAACGCGATCTGTCGCAGTGGGGGTATCACGAAATGAGCAATGCGACGTGGATCATGTCGGTGATCCCCCAAGACATGGATGGCGATGGCGATACGGACATAGTGCTCTCCGACCGTAGGCCTGATGGTGGACTCATAGGCGTGCGGTGGCTTGAGAACCCGGCGCCCGGCGGCGATCAAACTGGCCCCTGGCCCAATCACTTTATCAGCGAAGGGGGGGGCGATCGCACCGAGTTTATGTTTATGACCCTGGCCGACATGGACGGCGACGGCGATCTCGATGCCATCGTTCCATCCAAATATCCCAATAGCATCGACTGGTACGAACGACTAGATGAAAGCGGCGCCAATTGGACGGAGCATAAAATACTGTTTCCCCCGCACATGGGCGAGGCCAAGGGCGTCAACGTGGGAGATATCAATTTGGACGGCCAATTGGACATCGTGTTGTCGTGTGGGAGGGCCAAGTATCCGCTTTCGGGCATGGTTTGGATGGAGTATGGGACAAGCGTGCTTGACTCCACCTGGATCGACCATGAAATTTCCGGACCCGCCGGCAGCAAATTCGACCGCATCGAATTGATCGACCTCGACGGCGACGGCGATCTTGACGCGCTGACCACTGAAGAGAATTTCGGCCCCGACAGTTTGGGCATCGGCGCCATCTGGTATGAAAACCCGACACGGAAAGGATTTGCCGGCGTTGATTCCGAAACGCTCGTCGCGGCGGCCGGTGTCGCGCAGTCCGGCGCCGATAATCTGCCTCCGCCCCAAGGCGCCAAAGGGGTGGAGTTTAGTTACTATGACGACAAGCCGCTCGATCTGTCGGGGTATAATTTGGAGCTACTTTACGAGGCAGATTTTTCCGAGCCACAACGCATTCTAAGGGAGAAGAAGTTATTTAAAAATGTCGGTGACGAAGAAAACCGAAAGCGAATCAAAATTCCACCCGACCAATACGATTGGGTCCTCGAGGGCGGGGCGCATGTCACGATGAACAACGACCGCCTCGAATTTCACACCTATCCCGTAGGCAAGGAATGGACCGAGGAAACCAAAGAGCACATGGTGTTGTGGAACACGCGCGAATTCCCCGCAAACTTCCTTTTGGAATTCGATGTGAGCCCGATCGACCCCACGAATGGGCTGGCGATCGTTTTCTTGAGCGCCACGGGGCTGGACGGCGAGAGTATTTTCGCGCTCAATCAGAAATACCGTGGCGGGTCCTTTAGAAATACTACCAAGGGGGAAATCGATAGTTATCATATCTCCTATTGGGCCGGGCGCGGATATGCCAATTTGCGCAAGAATCATGGCGCGAATCTGAAGATTTCGGGTATGGACCATATTTCCAGCGGCGCCCCGGGGAAAATTGTCCGGGTGCGCGTGCTGAAGGTCGGCCCTGACATCAAACTGGAGACCGACGGCAAGAATGCGCTGCAGTGGAGCGATCCCGACGAAAACGTCTACGGCGCCGGTCGGATCGGCCTGCGCAACATGGGCAGTTCCCATATCGTATCGTATGGTCACTTCAAAGTCTGGGAAGTCAGTCCAAAATGAATGCTCACGACATCCCACGCCCCCTGTTTTGTTTCTTAATGACCGTAAAACGTCTCGCAGTTTCGCAGATTTTGTAGGTTTTCTAACGACACTAACCGTCCGGTTTCCAATCTTGACCGGTTGCGATTCCCGGGTTGCATTTCGCAATATTTCCTAATTGAACAACCGTCGGACAATTAACGAAGCTTTATAATAAACGACTGTAAAAACATGTGCCTCTATGCATCACCGTTGCTGATATTGGCCATATTCGCGGGAAGTTTGAAGGCCGAGAGTCTCCTTCCCATACGCGCCTGGCAGTTTCACGATTACAATCCTCGTTATATTGAGAGGACACTGGAACTCGCACCCGAATATAATATTAACACGGTAGTCTTCTCACACGCGATTATGTGGTATGCCGAGGAAATATTTTATGATCACTACAAGCCCAGGTATATAAATCTTTGGAGCGAAAAAGCGCATCGATTAGGTCTTAAAGCCTGGGTCTGGACTCATGAGTTGAATGCCGTGCCCCGGGAGTTTTTAACTGGACCGCAGGGCAAACCGAGAGCCAGAAAATACAGCGCCTGGATTGGAAAATTGCATGAAGATTTTGAGGCGGATGCCCGGGTAAATATCGATAAACCCGAATTCTGGAACTGGGTGAAGGCGAAATATGAAAAGTTGTTCACGATCATACCCGAGGTGGATGGGCTTATTCTCAGTATGCATGAAACGCCATATCGGATATTTGCGGATGACGCTGTGGTATCTGAACTATCAAAACCGGAGCGTATTACGAAACTTATTACGGTTATTAATGAGGTATGCCGGGAATACAACAAGCGTCTCGTGGTGCGCACTTTTGTCCTCGAAGCGGAAGAACTCGAGTGGATCCATGCAGGGATAAATGATAGCCCTGCGGACGTGATTGTCATGACGAAAGTCGTTCCTCACGATTGGTATCCTTACTTGCCGAATCATCCGCTGCTGGGTCAGTTCCCGGAACACCAGCAAATTCTGGAAATGGGCACAAATGCCGAAAACGGAGGCATGAATCTCATTCCCTACCCCCAGGCCGATTACATCAAAATGCGGCTTAATTACGCTCTATCGAAAGGAGTTGAGGGATACGTGGCCCGGCTGGAAACCCAGAATAATCATGTGCTCGGCACCCCAAACGAGATTTCCCTCTATGCGATGCACCGTTTCACCGAAGATATCAACTTCGATACGGACATTCTATGGATGGAATGGGCGGCTCTAAAGTATGGGGTCGATGCCGCTCCCTATATGATCTCGGCATTACGCCCCGCTTTTGATGGGGTAAACAAAATGTTTTTCTTTCAAGGAATGTGGCTCACCGACCATTCCAGAATACCGCCTTATGAATATGCCTTGGGCCACATCTCCTCCCGGAGTCCGGCCAAGTGGACCGGGGAGAAACAAGCCCATTATGCTGCCATGGAAAAGGCCATGAATCAGCCATCATCCGAACTGTTAGATGCGATACTTGCAGAAAAGGATGAGGCCATTCGTATTCAGGCGAAATGCCGGGCTGCCCTGCAAAAAGCCCAACCTCTGCTGGGCGATCAGGTCTATGAGGACCTGTCACGACGTTTTAATTTATGGCGTCACTGTACTCATACCTGGAGGGCCTTTGCGGAGGCTTTCTTTACCTACCGGATTTTTGAAGAACATGGGGACCCTGAAATGTTAAGCAGGGCCAAGAAGGCATTAATGGACCTGGAATCATGGGCCGATCTCACGGCTGAGGAGTTCGGAGAAGAAATCATGAGGAATAATCCTGAAAGGACTCGGCGTTTTGTCCGGCAACTGCGTGAAAAAATCCATGCCGTTGAGAAGAATAAACGCGGACTTTGACTTTTGATTCATTAAGGTTTAACCTTATTAGAATGAAGCGCCTGTCTAAAACGGTGAAATTTTGTGCGGCAGTCTGTATTTTAACTGGACTGACCGGCTGCGAAACGTTTGAGGCATCCTACCCTGTAAGCGTAAGCGCCTCGTTTGATGAACAGGGCCTTAATGCGGATAAGTCTTATTTGCTCGTTTTCAGTAATGGCGAATCTAAGAAACACGTCAGTGCAAACGCTGATGCTCTGTATTCTTTCAAGAATTCCCTAGAGGAAAAGGGATATTCCGCAGCGCCTCGCCCCAGTGATGCGAATATCCTCATCGTCATTGATTGCGGTGTGGGCCCGGCACAATTGTCCTATAAAAAAAGATCTCTCAGCCCTGAAGAACTTAATCCGGATTCAGTGAAGTATAAAAACCTTGCCGACATGGTCGGAGGCGGGCGGTACACCGCTTTATTGAATGACGATCCCTACGTCGATACCAGCGACCTGCCCACACGCGACGCAGACGGCGTGGTGATTCCACCGCTTATTCTAAACAATATGCTGAAACGAATGCAGATGGAACCAAAAACCACTTATAAACCAGAGGTGCATTACGCAAAATATCTTTCACTTAGCGCCTGGGATATTGAAAAATTCAATAGAATGGAAGAAGCGGTGCAAATTTGGCGCGTCACAGTCCTCAACAGTGATGAGAATTCCAATTTTGAAGATTACCTGGGTCCCATGATAGGCGCGGCAGCGAGGTATATCGAAACAACGACCGACGGTTTGCGGGAAGAAAAGGTGAAAAAGTCGGGTCTTTCGCCCAAATCAGGTTGAGTCCCGTCCCGCAGTAGCGGGACGGGCGGTGGAGGGACCGGGAAATCCTTCCGATTTTAAGCCGGAAGTATTTTACATTCAAGCATTCACATCTATTTACTGTTGTGAACGGTTGTTTTATAAAATAAAGGTTGAGGTTTTTATTGAAATTAACTGATTTTTATATTTAATAATGCCAAATGAATTCCTATGGGGGGATTAGGGCCAACAACCTAACACGCGTGCGCTTTAGGCGTTTGACCGGCTTTTAACCCCTGATTCTCAAACAAAAAACCCAAACCAAATACATAAATATGAAAAATCGATATATATCTATCTACTCGATGACTGCTCTTTGTTCAGTCATTTTTGCCATTACGGCGACAGACGTGTCGGCGCAGAATAGCGGCTCGATCTACGGCATAGTCTATAACGAAAGCACCAATGCGACGCTAGAGGGCGCTCGCGTCGTTGTGGATCCTGGCAATCATACCGTTTATGTGGCGAGAGGCGGCCGATACCGCATAGGCGGATTGGATGCGGGCGAGTACACGGTCAAGGTGAGCTACACCGGAATGTATCAGAAATCGCAAACCGTGAGCGTTGAGTCCAACGTCTCCGTCAGAAGCGATTTCGCTCTCTCCGGAGAGATTTACGAGCTGTCGGAGTTTACGGTCACGGGCGAGCGTGAAGGAAGTGCGGCGGCCATCACGTATCAGAGAAATGCGCATAATATTGTGAGCATTCTCGATTCCGATGCCTTTGGGAGCATCGCCAAGGCGAACATCGGAAATTTCCTGCAGCGCGTTCCCGGGCTTGTAGGGTTACAAAGCGAAGTGGATGTTACTAAGATCAGCGTCCGCGGGTTTGATTCACACCTAAGCGAGGTGCAATTCGATGGGACTTTGGTGGCGCACGCGGAGACGCAATCGAACAACCGAGAGGTCCGCATCGACGCCCTGCAGGCTCAATTGGTAAAGAGAGTAGAAGTGACCAAGGCCCCAACACCCGACATGAGCGCCGGGTCCGCTGGAGGAACGGTCAATCTGATTTCGAAAACCGCCTTCGATTTTACCGAGGATCAAAAAGCCGGGTTTTCTTTGGGATTCCTTTACGATGCCAAATTCGGTGAAGCTCCTGATAAGACGTTCGATGTGTACTATTCGAAAATTTTTGGCGAAAAGAAAAATATCGGCTTGGTTTTGATCGCCAATCGCGACGAAGTGACCACGGTTCGCGCAACTACCAGAATGAGTGTGGAGGAAGACTGGGATTTCACAAGTGATTATCAGGTCCGCTGGGATCGCACTGGGTACGACATACACAACCAGACGCGCACAGGCGCATCAGCCGTACTGGACTTCAGGCTGAGCGATGTCAAGCGGTCTATGATTCATACAAAGCTGAGTTTCACGCGCTACGATGACGACATGTTTCGAAACCGGAACCGGTTTCAAAGCCAAAGATTCGAAGAGGTGATCGACAGGTTTCAGACTGCATGGAGTGACATTCAATACGACAGCCAACGCAATTTGCGTGACGAGTCTACCGATGACTGGAACGCCATGATCGGAGGCGAACATGAACTCGGAGATTACGAGTTGGAATATACGTTAAGTTATGGGAAGTCCAAAGGGACTGAAAAGCGCAGAGTATATGCAGCAAGATCCAATGAGGAATTCGCCGTGATTATTGACCGGCGTGAATCCATATATTGGCCAAACATTATCGTTACGGATGGGGTCGATCCCTTGGACGATGATTTCAGCAATGTCAGAATTCTAGACGCCGATAGAGTAGATAGTAAGGCTTCCGATGAAGTGTTGAACGCCAGGGCAAGCATCAAACGCTTTTTTAATACCGAAAATCCAACATATCTCAAAGCGGGCTTTAGCTACCGCAAGCAGACCAAGGTACGCGACGACAATGAGGAGAGATATGGATCCGACGGAACCATCGACGGCAGCATCTGGCTGGATACGGCTTGGGACCGGTTGCCTTCCGACGGCTTTTACCCCTTATGGCCGCACCTCTCGGTTGACCCGATGTTCGCAAGCATAGATAGCGACCCCGACATGTGGAGATTTCAAGCAGAAAACAGCCTCGAAGAATCGCTGGAGGACGATACGACTCTTGAGGAAAGCATCTTTGCCGCCTATATCATGGGCGGCATAGATATCGGGCGCTTGTCCATTACAACGGGTGTCCGCTTCGAAAGCACGGATGTCAAAGGCGAGGCTCCTCTCCGGGATCCTAACGCGGATACGGTAGCGGAAGAATATGGGCAGAGGAACACGGGCAGTGGATCTTACGATGATTTGTTTCCAAGCATTCATTTTAAATGGGAGCCGATTAACGATTTGATCGTCCGCGCTTCGGTGAACACTTCCATCGGTCGGCCTGATTTAAGCGACATCATCCCGGATATAGAGGTTGACGAAATAGACGAGAAGATCGACACGACCAACCCAGGTCTACTGCCGCAGTCGGTTACCAGCTATGAGATATCCGTGGAAAAATACTTCGAACCCGCAGGGTTGATATCGATTAGCATCTTCCGCAAGGAACTCGACGATTTCATTGTAGATCAAACTTCCACCGTGGGTTCCGGACCGGGCAACGGTTTCGACGGACTGTACGAAGGATTCGATTTGGAAACCCAAATCAATGGAGGGTCTGCCACGATTGATGGAATAGAGATCAATTATCAACATCAATTGAGTTTTCTCCCCGGAATATGGAAGGGATTGGCCGTTTTTGCCAATTACACCTATCTTAAAACAAGTGGAGATTACGACGGCGATGGCACATACGACGGAGAGATCCAAGATTTCAGGCCGCGCACCGGCAACCTTGGCGTAAGCTACAGCCTGGGCCGCTTCTCGGGTCGGGTTCAAGCGAACTATGTCGGTAAATGGCTTGACGACAAGAGGACGCTTAGTGACGCCTCGGATGACACATATTTTGACGATCGATTTGTAGTCGACGTTAATACCCGTTGGCGGCTCAACAAGCGCTTAACCCTGTTCTTAGACTTAACCAATGTGACTACCCAGCATATACTTCAACACATGTTTATTCCCGAGCGACATCGACAAACTCAAATGCAGGGCCGAACGATTGCGTTTGGGGTTCTCGCCAATTTTTGATTGAGATGCCGATCGGAAACACGAAGGGATTAAAATTATACAGAGTAATTTTGGTGGATCCCACCCCGGTTTTCCGGGGTGGGGTCTTTTCTTCCTGATATGAGTTGATTGCGGATACTCGCCCTTTACCCCTGGCCGTGTGTTTGCCTCCTACATAGACGTCAACGGACACAGGGGACACTGAATCGATGGAGAAAAAATACACCACCCGCGGTCCGAAGGCTTGGTGCACTGTTTTGTTGACGTTGCTCACCCTGAGCTGGGGCAGCCTGGCTGATGGAGTGGACGATGGGACCGAAGATAAACCGCAATCTCTCCCGCACAGTGAGGCGATACGAGGCTGGACTATCCTTTCCGACAGCGAGAAAGACGCCATGGCGGTTATAGCCGCGGCGCCGGAATATGACATAAATCACCTGCAAATCTCCCATAGTATTGTTCACGACCTCATGGAAGTTCGCGACTCTCAAAAACGAGCATTGACTAACCGGTTGACGCGCGCCGCGCACGATGCGGGAATCGACGAAGTGGTCGTATGGGATCATGCGCTTTACGACCTCGATTACTACCCGGAACGATTCCGCACTGGCCCGGTCGGGACGCTCGACCTGGATAACCCGGATTTCTGGGAGTGGTTCAAAGCCGATTACCGGGAAATGTTGGACATGGTTCCAGAAATCGACGGCATCGTTCTGACATTCATTGAGACGGGAGCACGGGTAGAGGAGCAACATTCGAGCCGCTGGAAAACCAATTCGGAAAAACTGGCTGCTGTGGTAAATGCGGTGGCCGAGGTACTCATTGGGGAGCGAGACCTCGCTATTTACGCGCGGACTTTCGCCTATACGCACTCGGAATACGAAAACATTGTCGGCGCCATCAAAGGCTTTGCGTGGCCTGAGATTCGCCTGATGATGAAGGAGACGCCTCATGATTTCTTCCTGACGCATCCAAACGATTTTATCGCGGGAACAATTCCTCGGCCCACGATCATCGAGTTTGACGCTTGCGGAGAATTCAACGGGCAGGGAATCATCGCCAACACCTGGCCGGAGTATATCCTGCGCCGAGGACGCGATCTGCTAAAGAGGGACCATGTCATTGGTTATGTGGCCCGAACAGATCGCTTCGGCGACACGCGGCTTGTAGGGCGGTCGGGAGAAATTAACCTCTACGCATTGATGCGCCTGGTGGACGATTTCGATGTAACGGCGGAAACGGTTTACGATGAATTCATTGCGCAGAACTACGGCGAAGCGGCGGCGCCTTTTGTGAAACCGGCTTTCAAAGCGGCTTATGACGTGATTTCTTCCAGTCTATACACTCTTGGGACCAACGTGGCGAACCACTCCAAAATCAATTACGAACCCTACCGGTCGAGCTATGCCCGCCATGTTTCGGGAAAGTGGTTCGACCCTCCCGTGGTTTATGTGGGACACGGTGTTGACAGGGAATTTCATTACTGGAAAGACGTCGTCGAGCACATTGCTCCTGCTTGGGCTAAAGCGCCGACGGGCGCGCACTGGGAGGAGGTTCCATGGGTACTGGAGCAGGACTGGGTAACGCCAAAGGAGCGCATGAACGAAGAGTTCCTCCGCTATATTATAAAGGAGAAAGACTTTGGCGTGGCGCGCGCGCAGGAGGCCTTATCATGGATCGAGAAAGCAAAGCCGCACTTATCCAAAAATGATTACCGGGAACTGCATCACTATTTCGCCCGCACATTGTTGACCACCCGCCTGTATAGGGCAGTCGCCGCTGCCTACTATGGATTCCGCGTCTATTGCCGAGGCGAAGAATTCCGTAGCGACTACGTGTTAGAGATCACCGAAAACGGCCTGCGCGAAGCGACAAAGGTGGCGGATTTAATCAGGAATTACCCCGTTATGCCTCCCGTTGGCCAGTGGGACTGGAAGTCCGATGCCGATGCGGTGGACGAATATGTTCGGCTCATCACGGTGGACGGTTGGCCAGAGACAACGAGAGCTTTTGCCAATCCCAATGGCGGGATGACTTATGCCTTTCCTCAATCCCAGGCAGGTAGGTAGGAACTCGAATTCGAAAGCCAAATCAACAATCAAGAACGAAAGGAACTCAATAATATGCATATACGTAAGTTTATAAAAGCAGCTATCGTCGGTCTAATTGGATTGACCGTCCTCTTCGACTTGAGTGCAGAACAGCAGAAAGGGAAGAGTCCCAATATTGTCCTAATCTTAGCCGACAATCTGGGCAAGGAATCCGTAGGAACCTACGGCGGAAAATTCTTTTCCACGCCCCGGATCGATAGTATCGGACGGGAAGGAGTGATTTTCGATCAGTGTTACATTGGCTCACCCCTTTGCTCCCCGGCACGGGCTGGTCTCATGACGGGACGGTACCCCCAATGTGCTGGCGTTCTTCATGACAGACAGCCGAACCCAAAAACACCAAATGTAGGGAATCTTGCGCCAGATGAAGTCACACTGGCGCAGACGCTTAAGCAGGCCGGGTACCACACAGGCATCTTCGGTAAATGGAACCTGGGATACGACGAGCGGGTCCTTCCCACGCGAAGAGGATTCGATACTTATTACGGCATCAATGCGGGCCATGCCGACTACTACACACACATCTATAAAAAGAAAAAGTACTTTTATAGGGACACTGATCGCATCGATCCAGTTGGTTATGTGGATAATCTCTGTGTGGACGAAGCGCTCAAATGGCTCGACAGTCTGAAGAACAGCGCCAATCCCTTCTTCCTTTATCTTCCGTTATTCACCCCGCACGGTCCCTACCAGTCTCCTCCGGGCTATCCCAATGGAGAGAGCAAAAAGGAAACCTACGGCTACATGATCGACAACATGGACAAGAATGTAGGCAAGATACTGGATAAACTGAAAGCGATCGGGGCCGAAAAGAACACATTGGTCGTTTTTATGAGCGATCAGGGCTCTAGTTTTATGAATCCCTATAATCGGGACGTGACCGAGGGAGGGCTCAAGGTGGTCTGCCATGCGTTCTGGCCAGGAAAGACCGCTTCAGGGTCCCGAGTGGCGGCTCCAATTATCAGTTACGACTGGTTCACCACTTTCACCGAACTGGGTGGCGGTAAGATTCCTGCGGACCGCTTAATCGTCGGTAAGAATGTATCATATCTTTTCTCCGGGGATGGGCAATCGCCTCACGAATCATTTTATTGGACCTACCGTAATGCAGATGCGATCCGGGAAGGAGACTGGAAACTTCATATGGAGACGGGCTCTGGCGCGAAGCTGTTCAATCTGGAAGAAGACCCGAAAGCGCAAAAGGACTTATCCAAGGAGCATCCGAACCGGGTGGATGATCTTCGCAAAAAAATCGAAGCCTGGAAAGTTGATCCATGCCTCAAGATGGCTGAAACCGTTCGAAATTACCCGGTCAAGCCGCCTGTCGGTCAGTGGAATTGAGTTGATGACGCCGACATCGCGATGCAATACTATACGTGGATATTATCGAGGAAGGCTGGCCGATTGAAACACGGGATTTCCGTAAACCTTACACGGGATTAACCTTTCCGATAGGATAACCTTTCACCCAATTATACCATGAAAATACTGATTCGCTCACTGTTATTTGCGTTTGTTGGCTTGCTGGCAGTGTCTGCCACCGCCGAAAGCACCTTTACAATGACCGGATGGCAATTCCACGAATACGACGTGCCCAAAGTGGAAGAAGCCATTCGGCGCGCACCCGATTACGGAGTTAATTTTGTCATCTTCTCTCACGTGCTGTTTCGCTCAGTCGAGGGATTTCTCGCTTCCGACGAAGAACTCAATCTGGAGCACCCGCCAACTTACTTGAAAGAACTGTACACGCCCAGCCGCCATTTCCGGCTCATCCCCCATTGGCAGAAAGACATCAACCATTTAGGGGAAATGGCCAATGAGCGCGGGATCGACTGGTATCTTTGGATACATGAATTCGACGACTTACCGAAACGGTTTATCACCGAGAATTACCTGGTGAACATGGACCATCCCGACCTTTTCCCTTACCTGGACAGTCGCTACCAGAAACTAATTGATGCCGCCCCCGGGACCGCCGGGTTCGTTCTGACTTTTCACGAAAGCAACCGAAAACCATTTCGGCGGACCGAGGTGAAGTCGGAACTCGACATTCCTTCACGCTTGGAACGCATCACTCGTGTGATTTACGAAGTTGCGAAGAGAAACGGCAAAACCCTGATATTGCGCAACTTTTTCTACGAACCGCGCGAAATGGAATTCTCTGCCGAAGCCCTACGAAGACTGCCGGATGATATCATCGTAATGAGCAAAACCACCGTGCACGAATTCCATCCATTCTATCCGTCGGACCCGATGCATGGCGCGGTCGGTAAAAAAAAACAGATAATCGAAATCGACCTCGGTGTGGAGAAAGTCTGGTCGAGCCACGGCGCCTATGCGCAAACTGAATACATTCAGAGATATGTTCGCAGAGCGCGGGAGAAGAGCTTGGCCGGTATGGTCGGTCGTTGCCGCTTCAAATGGGATAATCATTTTGAGAACAGTCACGAGATAAATCTTTACGCTTTTGCCCGATTCATGAAAGACCCCGACCTTTCCGTGCAATCGGTATTGGAAGATTGGGCTTCACTGCGCTACCCGGCGGAGGTGGTTCCGGAAATAGCCTCCGCTTTTTCCCGCACCCAATTCATTAATTTTCGAGGACGTTGGCACTTGGAAAACTGGCTCACCAAGTCTATCGGTGGGGAGTGGGGAGATTATGGATACTACTACGGGCATCTTTTACAACGCTCACGTTTCAAATGGACCGGAAACCCTGCGGACCAGGAATTGGAGAATCGCCTTTACCACCCGGATAGACAGATCTACGAGCAGCTCGTGGAGGAGAAGGAGGAGGTCATCCGTCAAGTGGAAGCTTCCATAGCGGACATCGAGCGAGCCGCCCGGCATTTGACGCCATCGCAAGTTGCGCCGTTGCGAGAAGATTTTGCATTCCTGCTCGACGCTGCTCGACTGCAGCGCGAGTGGATTCGCGCATATTTTGCCATGCGCCTTTACATGGAGGACCCGCGGGAGGAATACCGCATGTGGTGTGAGGATGCCCTGCTTCAACTAGAGCAGTTTGAAAAAACCCCAGGCGTGACCTGGGGCCTGAACAAAGAGACTGGGCGCCGCTATAACATCGACCTGTTCGCCCTGGAAATGCGATGGCGTATGGCCAACCGCAGCCGAGCAAGGGATGAGGACGAACGCATCCTTGAGAGAGTGCGCAAGCGGGCGAACGTAAACGCCAATTGAAACTAAACCTCGTGCGTCCAATCCAGGTCGGCCTGGCCGCTTTGATATCGAACTGCTTGTGAACCCTATCTTCGTAATCTTCATTTGAGGCAGTTGAAATGGTGCTGGTGGCCGGTCATGGACCATTCACCTAGGGGGCTTCAGCTGAAAAGGAAGCATAAAAACGTATTGTGTTAGAAGAGCCGCAAAATCCGCCTGATCTTCTCACGTAATGGTGGTTCTAACTTTGGCCAAATTCGAACAATATCAGCCAATTCCTGACACAACTACTCGAATTCCTGTGAGACAGATAGTGAGACTGATTGATCTCCACTTTCAGATCTGCATTGACTGTCAATATCTTGGGAAACTGTACATGGAGGTTCGAGTCCCCCCGGGCACCATTTGTGCGTCAGCACATTTACGGACAACCTCAGCCAAAAGCGCCCTAACCTGCTCCAAATCAAGGTCTTTTAAGTCGATATTTTTCTTGGCCGTAAGTTCTTTATTTTCCAAACCGGACACGTAAACGTGTTCGACGAAACTCCCCTTCAAGAGAGTTTCTGGGTCGTGTGCCTTAATCGAAAGAACTTCCCATTAGCTCGATCGAGAGTCACAATCGGAACGGCGACAAGTTCGCTCGTTCATCCGAGGGAGGTTTTCAAGGTGGCAATACTTGCCGGAGCAACGGGCATTATTGTCGCTCACAATCATCCCTCCGGAGATCCCTCGCCGAGTTCCGCAGATATCCACATAACGAAGCAGCTAAAAAGTGCCGCAAAAATCGTTGGAATTGATCTTTTGGATCACATCATATGCGGAGAACCCGAAGACGATCCACAACTGAAGGGATATTATTCCTTCAGTGAAGCTGGGCTGACCTGATTTCAGGTCAGCCTGGCCGCTTTGATATCGAACCACTTCTGAACCCAATCTTCGTAATCTTCCTTTTCTTTGCCGGAAAATCATCTCATTAGCAATGAACCAATCCAGGAGAATTTTATATGTTTAGTATAAGGGGAAATCAGCAATAATTGTTAAAGGCTGCCGATTTGCTCATCAAATAACCAAGGATAAGATTAACAAATCAAATTGAATGTAGAAAATTGGAACGAAATATAGAAAGTAGCTATTTTCAACGATTATGAATGTTCATATGGGAAATCTCGGATAAAATAATTGGACACGGCCTTAATTATATTTTTAGTATCAATTGCGTAGCGATTTAGCGCTCTATACTATTAATAAAAATTATAAATCAAGGAGTATAATTATGAATCGTAGAGACTTTGGAAAAGGGATTGTCGGCGGGGCTATAGGCGCGGCGGCACTGGCGGCACGCAAGGAAGGTTTAAGCGTTCTGCTCAGATTCTCTATACTATTACCAAGAGACGTCCTTTGCTATGCTTTGATGGCCCTCTTGATACCTATTCTAGCGAAAGGAGATACCGAAGGCTCTCCACCTTCGAAACCCAACGTTATTTTGGTCATGATCGATGACCTTAACGATTGGGTCGGCTTTCAAAATAAGAGCAGCCTGGATGCAATCACCCCCAACATGGATCGACTGGCGCTGGAGGGAATGGTCTTTAGCAATGCTCACAGCTCAGCTCCGGAGTGCGCTCCGTCACGCACTTCCTTTATGAGCGGATTGGAACCGTCGACCACTGGCATTTACTATAATCGAGATAATTGGATGCCTTTCATTCCGGTTGAACAGATGCTTCCAGCTGTATTGAAAGCGAATGGCTACCATGTAGCAGGCGGGGGTAAGGTTCATCACCATGTGATGGGATTTAATCCCCCGGAGCAATGGCACGAATACTTTGTTCAAATATTCGAAGATTACTGGACAAGGGAAAAATATAAATATTCGCGAGGATGGCAAAAGACTGAACCTCGGCCAAAACCATTATGGTTTCCGTTGAATGGTCTAGCCGGAGAATTCGCTCCTACCTATCCAGACGAATTCGACTGGGGGGCGATTGACGCTGTAGAAAAACATTATCGCATGGGAGATACTCAGATGGTGGATTGGGCAGTCGACTTCTTAGCTACGAATACGGATCAACCGTTCTTCCTCGCGGTTGGTATTTACAAGCCGCATTTGCCGTGGTACGCTCCAAAGGAATTTTTCGACCTCTACGACGAATCAGAATCTCCCTTACCTGAGGTGTCCCTAAGCGATCTGGATGATGTGCCCCCCATGGGAAGGACAATAGCTGCCAAGCGGGGCGACGACTTCCATCTGGTAGCCCAGAGCGGTCAATACAAGAAAGCGGTTCGCGCATACAGAGCCGCAATTAGCTACGCAGACTCCCAGGTCGGCCGGATCCTTGATGCTCTTGGTGAAAACAAACTGGAAAAGGAAACCATTGTCATCCTGACATCCGACCATGGATGGCATCTCGGGGAGAAATTAACCTGGCACAAATCAACACTGTGGGAGCGAGCGACGCATGTGCCTTTGATAATAAAAGCGCCAGGTACGACGAGAGCAGGATAGGTCAGCTATTCGCCTGTGGGACTAATCGATATTTATCCTACTATCATGGACCTATGCGAAATCGCTATCGACCACAAGCTGGATGGACACAGTCTCCGGAACCTTCTTGAAGACGATGCTAAGCAAATAAACGAACCAACCATTACTATACACGGGCCGGGGAACTTCTCAGTTCGGGATGAACGCTACCGATACATCCGTTACCAGGACGGCACTGAAGAACTTTACGATCATGAACAAGATCCGCACGAATGGACCAACCAGGCAAACAACCCGGAATTCAATGATATTAAGCAGCGGCTAGTCACCTATATCCCGGAGCAATTTGCTGAAGAAGTAGAACCTTATTCCAACTTCCAATTCAAGACGGAATCCTATCAATGGGTGAGGAAGTAGAATAAGATCAGGATAATAAAACAAACAACATACCCCATACAAACAACATACACCATATGAGCACACAACTAACCACTGATTGGCTAAGCAAGCATAGTCAGCGCCTGTACCACGAATTCAACCTCAACGGCTACGTTTCTCTTCCGGGATTTTTCAATGCCGAGGAGATTTCTGAAATCCACGAGAACAAAGAACGTTTCATCCGCGACATCGTGCCCACGATGCCCAGCACTGAAGTTTACTATGAAGACCCCAATGACACTTCAACCCTGAAGCAATTGATACATATATGGAAACATGATGGCTTCTTTGGCGCCATGATGGCCGAGCAAAGCAAACTCAGCACACTGTCCAACATCTGCCTGGGCGAAAAAACAAAGCCGATCAATATGCAATACTTCAACAAGCATGCTGGCGGCGGACAACCGACACCTCCTCACCAAGACGGCTACTTCGACCACCTCACTCCCAACCACGCGATCACCATGTGATTTGCTCTGGAAGACGTGGAACCAGAACAGGGCTGCGTCAACTACGTGCAAGGGTCGCACAAATACGGCATGCGTGCCCACGTTGTGAGTGGGGTGCTCGGATTCTCCCAGTGCATGCTCGACTTCGGAAACGACTTCGACCGGGAAAACACGGTGTCGTTCCCCTGCAAGGCCGGCCACCTCATCGCCCACCACTCCCTAACAAAGGGGTGCACGAGAACGCTGACCGCGTCCCGTAACCCATAACGTTCGACCTGAAAGAAAAGCAAACTGTATGAAAGATATCCTTAACAGCAAAACGAGTGTGATGGCTCGTTGCGCTGTCTTTATGACTGTTGCTTACGCCACTCTGATGCAATCGCCCGCAAAGGCAAACGACGCGGATCCTGCCCGAAACCGCTTCCTTATCCTTGACAGTCGCATTATAGAGACGGCTGAGAATGCCGTTCTCAAAGTGGGCGCTGTCCAGAAATCCACAAGCAACCCGCTCTTCGGAGAGGACAAGCCGTGGGAGAAGCGGTTCGATAATCTTTATGGCAACGTTATTTACGATGCCGATGCGAAGCTCTACAAATGCTGGTATAGTCCGTTTATCGTGGACCGTTCGGCAAAGGGTATGACCCTGGAGCAACGTCAGAAAAAATATAGTCCGGGGCCTGGTCGTGAAATGGGGATCTGCTATGCAACTTCCAAGGATGGCATTAAGTGGGAGAAGCCTGAACTGGGGCTCGTCGAGTATGAGGGAAGCAAGGCGAACAACATCATCTGGCGCGGCCCGCATGGCGCGGGCATCTTCAAAGACCCGTTCGACTCGAATCCCGCACGCCGCTACAAGATGATCATGCAAGGCATCAGGACGAGCTACTCGGCCGACGGCATTCATTGGAGCAAGGCGGAAAAAATCAACCTGGGAGGCATCGCCGGTGACACTCATAACAATGCGTTCTGGAATCCTGAGTTGAAGAAGTATGTTGGGATTACCAGGACCTGGGGCAAGAAGGGGCGAGAGGTTACTCGCATAGAGAGCGTTGATTTCAAGAAGTGGACAAGCTCCGGAGTTGTTTTGGAAGCGCTGAATCGAGGCGCTCAGCCATACGCAATGCCCGTGTTTCGGCACGGCGGTGTTTATCTGGGGCTGCTGGCTTCATTCGGCCACGAAGACCGTACCAGGTCGAAACTGGCATGGAGTCCGGATTCGGTCAAATGGCGCCGTATTGATCCCGACGCGGACCTGATACCCAATTCGGAGACAATATTGGACTATGACTACGGCTGTGTATATGCCTGTGCCTATCCGGTGTTCCTGGATAACGAAATTCGCCTTTACTACGGCGGCAGCGACTATAAACATGGAGGCTGGCGTACCGGGAACCTTTCCCTGGCCACACTTCGTCCTGATGGTTTTGCAGGCTATGAGCAGGAATCGAAAGACAAGCCCGCGGTCATAACGACGACTGCAATCCCTTATGCCGGCCAGGAAATCCGGATCACGGCGGACGTAGAGGATGGCGGCTCGATCAAGGTGAGTATTGTTGATGATAAAGGAAAAGACGTTGTGACGGCTGGAACCGTGTCGAAGACGGCGACCGACGGACGCTTGAAATGGAGCAAGAAGATTAGCCCCGACAAGATTCGACTCAAGTTTGAGATAAACAAAGCGAAGCTCTACTCGTTCAGTTATGCTCAGTAGAACCGGTCGAATCGGGTCCCCGGGACTGACTGAAGAAGCCAGCCCCGGGTCCCACACCACCCGGCGTACGGGTCCGTACCGGGCGGTTCCGACTAGACACGGGCGTTAGGCCCGTAGTGAAGAACAATCCAGGTTTTGCGCATGTCGGGAACACCTTGCTGGTGGAGCCACCGATTGGTCAGGGCCTGTTGGACGATACGATTACGACTCATCCGCCAATAGCCCTTTCGGAGGAATGCCACGGCTTATAGAACCTGCTACGATGGCACCGTCTTCGATCCGAAAATGATCGAGGTTGCCCTCCCAACCGGTGAAGTCCCGCCCGTTGAACAAAGCAACGAAACCTTCTTCCCGATCGACCTCCGCCGCAATTCCAGGTGATAGTATAAATAGAAGGGCGAACATGAGAAGCCCAACTGTCGCATATGTCAGTCTCTCCCTCATCTTCAATCTCCTTCTTCCAGACTGGCTTGCATAAATGATTCTAACAGTCATATTGCTTTCAAGATTTCATTTGCATTTTACTACTTTACATCTAAATCATACAAACCGTTCACATCATGCCTTTCCATCAAATAGCAGTTGCGTATTTAGACGTGTTTCAGGCTGGTTATAACATAGTTCATCTAACGAGGTAGGATAGAGATGCAGAATTCAAAAGAGAAGTGGTTGTTCTGGGCCTGCTTTGTTGCGCTCGTCGCAACATCCTTTGGTTTCGTTGTGCGAGCGCAGATAATCGGTGAGTGGCAGGTTCAATTTAATTTGAGCGAGACTCAGAAAGGCGAGATTTTCGGTGTCGGGCTTTGGCCATTCGCAATCAGCATTATCCTCTTTAGCATGGTAATCGATCGTATCGGTTATGGCCGCGTGATGGTTTTTGCGTTCATTTGCCACGTGAGTTCGGCTATTATCACCATTTTTGCCAACGGTTACTGGATGCTTTATGTCGGCACCTTAGTTCTGGCTCTTGGAAATGGCGCTATTGAAGCGGTGATAAATCCTGTTGTGGCCACGATGTTTCCCAGAGATAAAACCAAATGGCTAAACATCTTGCATGCCGGCTGGCCGGGAGGTTTGGCAATCGGGGGAATATTAGCCATCACGTTAAGTGGCGCTCATTGGGGGTGGAAGGTCGGGCTTGTTCTGATACCGGCCCTGACATATGGCGCAATGATGCTCCGGTGTGAGTTTCCCGTTCAGGAAAGGGTCAAAGCAGGCGTGTCGCACAAAGCAATGTTGCAGGAAGTTGGCACCATCGGGGCCTTGATCGTGATCGTGTTGATGATTCGAGAAGTTGGCAGGGTTTTTGAATGGAATCTCATGGCTCAAATCATTGTCGCGGGGGGTCTCGTATCTGCTTACGGTTGGTATGTAAAAAGCTTTGGGCGGCCGATGTTCATACTATTGCTCTTGATCATGATGCCGCTGGCAACAACTGAACTTGGCACTGACAGTTGGATCACAGATTTGATGGTGCCGTTTCTAGGTGCGAACGCTCTGTGGGTTTTGGTCTACACCGCTTTAATTATGATGGTTCTTCGTTTCTTTGCAGGCCCCATTGTACACAAACTATCACCGCTTGGTCTTTTGGCTACGAGTAGCGCGGTTGCAATCATCGGCTTGGTTGCTCTTTCCAAGGCTACCGGTACTGCAATTTTCTTGGCGGCGACAGTTTATGGCATTGGAAAAACGTTCTTCTGGCCCACGATGTTGGGTGTTGTTGCTGAACGTTTTCCGAGGGGCGGGGCGATGACTTTGAACACGATTGGTGGCGTTGGTATGCTGAGTGTCGGCATCGTTGGCGCTGCGTTTCTAGGAAATATACAGGACAAAGAGATCGATAGAGGATTGCTCGCTGCGGACTCCACACTTCATTCACAGGTGGTAATGAAAGAGCGAGCCAGCGTATTTGGAAGCTACAGGCCTTTGGATCAAGACAAGGTCATGGCTCTCGACGAAAATCAAAAGGCAACCATCAATAACATTTCGACGGCCGCCAAGAAGAATGCCCTTGCGACAGTGGCGGTTTTCCCCGCAATAATGCTTGTATGCTATGTCGGTTTGATTCTCTACTTCAGGTCAAAAGGCGGTTACACGGCCATCGACCTGGAGAGTGAAGCTATGCCCGAAGCACCGGATTAAACCGAGAATCTTAGCCCGCCTCGGAGCTAAAAGGCGGGCACCTTTTTGTAATTCAAATTCATAAGCGAGAGGGTTTAATGAAAATAGGAATGAATCTTCTTCTCTGGACCACACATGTCACTGAGAGCACCTTCGCCATAATGGAGAAATTGCGCGAAACAGGCTATGATGGTGTGGAAATTCCCCTCGGAGAAGGGGATAGGAAATATTACAGCACCATTCGCACACAATTAGATAATCTCGGACTGTCCTGCACGACAACAACAGCATTAACTCCGGAAAATAATCCCATCAGCCCTGATCCCGCTATCCGGGAGGCCGCTGTAAATAGGCTAAAATGGGCTATTGAGATGTCAGCAACAATGGGAAGCGAGTTGCTGTGCGGTCCTTTTCACTCTGCATTTAAAACCTTTTCGGGAATGGCGCCAACAGCGGATGAAAATCGCTGGGGTATTGAAGTACTGCGCCAGGCTGCTGAATTTGCAGCCGGTCATAATGTATGCCTGGCCATCGAGCCTTTGAATCGTTTTGAGTGCTATTTTCTCAATACCATGGCTGATGGGCACGCCTTTGTTAGCCAGATCGCTCATCCGAATTGTAAACTTCTATACGATACCCATCATTCCAATATCGAGGAAAAAAGCGCGGCAACTGCGATCGAAAGTTGTGCCAACTATATTGCACATGTCCACATCAGCGAAAATCATCGCGGAACACCTGGAACGGGACAGGTTAACTGGGAAGAGAATTTCAAAGCCTTAAAGCGTATTAATTATCAAAACTGGTTGGTAATCGAATCTTTTTCCACCGCAGTACCCGATTTTGCTTCTGCTATTAATGTCTGGCGTGACACCGCAGCATCAGCAGAAGAAGTTTACACAGAGGGATTGCGTTTTATTCAGAGAATGTGGCAAGAAGTGACATAATCCATTTTGTTAGTCAGGTCTCGACTACAAATTAGTTCTCAATAAAATGACCACACCTAAACTCTCGCTTGGCAGTTGGGCCTTTTCATTTGGCCCATTCGAAAAGGATCCATGGTCATTCTCACGTGTTTGCGACTACGCAGCTGATGCGGGATACCATGGTATAGAAATCAACGGCTTTCGCCCCCATCCACACCCCGATGATTACGACACCAGGGAAAAATGTGCAGAATTAAAACAACAGCTCAACGATTTCGGACTCGGTATTTCGGGTTATGCGCCTGATTTTCGTCATGTTCCTCCGGCTGAAGTGGAAACCTCTACTTTTCTCAAGACTGTGGACAAAATGCTGGCCTTTTGTAACCGGATGGAAATTAACATCCTTCGTACAGATACGATAAGTCCACCCCTGTATTACGAACCGGACGTTTACGAAGCGAGATTCAAAAAACTTGCACAGAATTGGTATGCCGCTGCCGAGTCATGTCGCACGGCAGGGGTGTTACTGGTTTGGGAATACGAGCCCGGCTTTTGGCTCAATAAACCAGGTGAAGTGGTAAGGATGCTGGAAGCAGTCGGCCATGAAAGTTTTAAAGCGCTTTTCGATACCAGTCATTCTTACATGGGCGCGGTGGTAGGTGCACGCCAAACAGGTGAAAAAGAAACCCTGTCCCGGGGTGTTGCCGAATATGCGCAATTATTGCGGAGATTCGTCGGGCATCTGCACCTGATCGACTCTAACGGCACTCTCCATAATGATGAAACCAGTACTCACACTCCGTTTGGTGAAGGATTTATCGATTTTGAGGACGTACTAACCGCGCTAAAACCGTCCCTGGACGCCGTGTCATGGTGGTGTATAGATTTCTGCTTCTGTCCCACCACGGAAACAGACGCGCGCAAAGCCGTACCTTTTGTAAAAGATCTCATCAAAATGTTATAAGGAGACCATCTATGCCAGACGTAATCAGCAATGGAATAAAGATACATTATGAGGAGCGTGGATCGGGTGAACCGGTCATCCTGATCATGGGATTAGGCGCAGACGGCTCCGTGTGGGAAGACCATGTTCAAGCATATGAAAAACATTTTCGTTGTATATTAATGGATAACCGTGGTGCGGGGCTTTCTGACAAACCTACAGGGCCATACACTACTGAAATGATGGCAGATGATACCGCTGGACTTATGGAGGCTATCGGCATTGAACAGGCGCGTATTGCCGGGATTTCAATGGGAGGCGCCATCGCTCAGAATCTGGCCATCCGTCATCCCGAAAAAGTTCGATCCATGGTTCTGGTCAGCACATGGGCCAGGTGCGACGCCTACGCCAAAACAGTTTTTGAACATTTTAAGAAAATGCGCAGAGCATCAGATCCTGCAGACTTTACAGAGCTGCTTCAACTGTGGATTTTTGCTACGGAATATTTTGGTAAGACTATCAAGGATTTGCAACAGGCTCAATTGGAAGCGCGCGCGAATCCTATGCCTCAGCATGCTTTTGAAGCACAGTGCGATGCCTGCATCACGCATAATACCATCGAACAGTTACAAAAAGTATCAGTACCGGCATTGATCACCGTCGGTGAATCAGATATATTTACTCCGCTGGTTTTTTCGCGGGAACTGAGTCAACTTCTCACTAATTCTGAGATAATGATCCTGCCCAACGTGGGACATGCGCATCATTGGGAATCGCTTGAAGAATTTAATCAAAAAACCACGAAGTTCCTATTGGAACATTGATTCTAAAAGGTATGAATTATGGCAAAAATTCAAATAGGCTGTCAAACTTACACATGGCAAATGTCCGGTGAACTCTATCTCGACAAACTGCAGCATATTATGAACGTAGTCTTTAACGCTGGATTTGCAGGTATAGAACCAGAGGTGCAATTCCTGCGTCAATTTTACGATCCGGTGAAAATGGCCGAGGTGCTTGATGAGCATCAACTCCAATTGGCTGCAATCTGTCTTGTGGAAGATTGGCGGTCGAGCAAAGAAACCGACGTGGAAAGAGTTAGCGCAGACAAACTGATCGACTTTTTAAAACATTTTCCTGAAACCATGCTGGCGTTATGCCAGATGCCTGGCAGCGATCGCTCAGATCTCCAGGAGCGTCAAATCAATCTGCTCGAATGTGTCAGGGATATCGCCCGACGCGCATTTGATCAGGGCGTTCATAGTTCATACCATCCCAATTCGCCGGTAGGATCCATCTATCGCACGGCTGAAGATTATGATATTTTACTCAATGGCCTCGATGATTCTGTAACCGGTTGGGCACCCGATGTGGGACATATCGCTAATGGTGGGATGGATCCTCTGCAAAAGATCAGGGAATATCGTTCCTTGGTAAGGCATGTCCATTTTAAGGATATGCACGGCGACAGAACTTGGACACAAATGGGCCAGGGTGTGGTCGATTTTACCGGCATCACAGCATTCTTGGTTGAAACAAATTATGACGGCTGGATCATTGTCGAAGACGAATGTCCTCGGGCCGTATCCGAACCGGATTTGGTGACACTTGAGGATGGTGTGATAATCAGAGAAAAACTTGCTCCAATAGTCGAACAGCATGGATCATAGAATCTTGACTTATCTGGAATGTTCCTGGTGGGTGGGACATTCGATCCACTTACCACCCCGGACCGGCTCCGATAAATGGGCCTTCTGGATATTGAGAAGTCTTCTTATTTTTAAAGCAACCTGACGCTCCATTATGTCCTGGATTCTTACTATACTGGCCGCATTATGTTTCACCTGTATGTCTGTCGGCAAGCAGAGCAATGTTGATCACGCCGGCCTCATTCGAAGTTGGGATGAAGCCAGCTTGGAGCGCGGCAAAAAAATTTATCTTGGCCATTGTGCAAGTTGCCATGGCCTGGACGGAACGGCGAACCTTCAAACCTCCAGGTCATTCAATAAAGATAAGTTACGGGCTGGTAATGACCCATATAGCATGTGGAGAACCTTGAATTTTGGTTACAGACAGATGCTGCCGCAGAATATATATTCAGCTGCTGAGCAATACGATATCATCAATTACATCCGTGAAAGCATAATTAAGCCCAACAATCCGGATCAATATTGGACTATTACGGATACCTATCTCGATAGTCTTCCTAAGGGTGAGATGGAAGTCACGCCATTCAAACCAGGAGAACGGACACGGGATTTCGGACCGGTTCTAACCTCTCAGTTGCAGCGTGAAGTCAATCGGGCCATGACCTTTTTTCTCAATGATAATATCAATCTGACTTATGATCTTCACCGCATGCGGCAGGCAGCGGTTTGGTCCGGCTTTCTCAACCTGTCTGAGACGCAACACATGAAGTATCGAGGCGAGGGCCAGCCTTTTCCGGATGGCGAACCGCTCAAAGGTCTCGAGACCTATCATTGGGCATTTGGGGAAAGTTTTGCAGCTGCTCCGGATAATGCGGCACCGATTGGCATTGATAAAGGCCATTCGAGAAGCCCGATCGATAGTAAGTTTATGGTGTATAGGGGCCATTATTTATACGCTAACAGGGCAGCTTTGTCCTTTTCGGCACTCGGACGCCGGATAATGGAAATGCCGGGTGTCGTTCAGGACGGAAAACGGATTGTTCTCGAACATACTATCCGGATTGAACCCGGCACGTCAGGGTTGCGTCTTTGTGTTGGGAAATTTTCCGGCGATGCTGGAATCGAAGGGATCATACCGATAGACTCGCAGCAAGTGTTTTCTAAATCCAAAAGAGAGCCTGCGTTTGAGTCTATTATTCTGGCGGGGGTTTCCCATGGTGGAAAAATGGGACACTTCACCACAGCAGCTGTTGTCGGACAAACCGATGGTTTTGAATGGGAATTGGATTCTGAACACCGTCTCGGTTTGCACATCCCGGCCGGCAATAAACCCATTGAGTTCAAGGTGCTCCGGTTTGCAGGTGCTGAGGAAAGCGATTTTCGCTGGTTCCAGACTTTTACAAGGCAAGAGAACGAGAGCCTGAGAAAAAAATTCTGGGACTTGACCAGGTTTTTGCCGGGTGGCTCACAGCCCTGGGATATGACGAAACTTTTCGACGGCGGACCAAAACGATGGCATGAAATTATTGCGACCAGAGGTCAGTTAAATGTACGAAATACGCACTATGTGCCAATCGAGGGCAGCAACTATAGGGACACCGACGCCCCGAAGTTGAAAAAAGCAGAGCCGCCGACGGGAGATGTTAAGAAGGTAAGATTACCCGCTAATGCTCCATATGAATATGACGACTTACCGCTGCCGGTGGACAACCCCTGGAACGCATGGATGCGCGCCTCAGCATTAGACTGTTTCAGCGATGGGCGTATCGCCGTCGCTACGCTTGGTGGTGACGTCTGGATTGTATCCGGAGTTGATGAATCAATTATGTTTTTGCGCTGGCGGCGATTTGCCACAGGCCTGTTTGAACCCCTCGGCCTTAAAATCATCAAGAATGAGATTTATGTGACCTGCCGAGATGCCATCATAAAGCTGCATGACTTAAATGATGATGGCGAAGCCGATTTTTATGAAACATTCTATGAGGATCCGGATGTGTCAAACGGCTTTCATGCCTTTAATTTGGATCTGCAGACCGATTCAGCCGGCAATTTTTATTATACCAAGCCAGGTCGATATACAGATTATACACATCCCGGCGCGATGATGAAAATTTCTGCCGATGGTAAACAGGCTGAGGTAATTGCACGTGGGTTCCGGGTCCCCAATGGTATGGGGATCGACTCTGCAACAAATGTCATTTATGTGAGTGGTCAGGAGGGACACTGGGTACCGGCTTCGAAAATTAGTGTTGTTCCACGAAACCTGGACGAGATGCCCTGGTTTGGCGTCTCACAAACGGATGAGAAGGTAAAAGAGACTTTCGTGAAACCGATTCTTTGGTTGCCACGTGAATTCGACAACTCCAGCGCAGGTCAGATTGTTGTGCATGACAGCCGGTGGGGTCCGCTGGATGGCAAACTAATCCATACGAGTTTCGGTAAGGGATGGATGTACTACATCCTGGAGCAAGAGGTTGGTGACGTGCGCCAGGCGGCAGGTATTGCACTACCGTTTCAGTTTGATGCCGGACTGATGCGCGCCCGGGTCAATCCATTTGATGGTCAGGTTTATGCTGTCGGACTTACAGGATGGGATGCGGAATCGGTAATTCGGGATGGATGTTTAATACGTGTCCGGTATACAGGAGCACCTGCTTATATGGTTGTGGGATTCCAGGTGAGCTCTGAGGGTATTCTGCTTAAGTTCAGCTTTGACCTAAAAAAAGCCACGGCGGAGAATAAGAACAATTATGACATCGCACAGTGGAATTACCGATGGGCAGCTAGATATGGCTCAGAACAATACTCCGTCAAGAATCCTGCAGAAGTCGGAATTGATGTTGTCGATATTACCGAAGCGGAACTCATGGAGGATGGCCGGTCCGTACTGCTTAAGATACCGGACATTCGTCCCGTAGATCAAATGCGCATCCTGCTAAAAGTCAGCGCAAGAGACAGCACGGATTTGCATGAATCCATTTATCTGACAATAAACAAGGTTCCAGAGAATTAAGGAGACAAAAATGACAATAATCTTCAGTTCATTTAAAGCGGGAACCCGGCGTTCTTGTGCAGACAGGCGTAATCTCCGTAATGTAATTTCACTGATTTTAATGGGCCTGCTTTTATCAGTTTGTCAAACTGCCGGGAGAGATCCAACTCATGTGGTGTTCGTTACCGGAGACGATGAATATCGTTCAGAGATTACTATGCCATTGATGGCGAAGATCTTGTCCGAACAACATGGTTTCAGATGCTCGGTATTATACGCCACAGTTCCGGAAACCGGAGAACGTATTCCACAATACCGACAGAATATCGATGGGTTGGAGATATTGACGGATGCTGACCTGGTTGTTTTTTTTCTGCGTTTTCGCCGTCTGCCCGACGATCAGATGCAGTATATTCTGGATTACGTCAATTCCGGCAAACCGATTCTGGGTCTGCGCACCAGCACACATGCTTTTCAGTTTCCAGAAGGACATAAGTATCATAATTTGAATGAAGATTTTGGCATTAACGTGTTCGGACAAAAATGGATTCATCATCCTGGCGGCAGTACGCGCTTAGTAAAGAATCTTGCAGACCATCCCATCATGCGTGGTATGGATGACGAGTTCTGGATGTTAGGGGATTTGTACGAAGTTGTGCCCTTGCATGGCGATTGTGTACCATTAATGACAGGTTACGCGATCGAAGGGCATACGGAATTCGTCAAGGATGCGGAAGGCAATCAAATCATAAATCGCAATCGTAAGCCAGGGCGTTACCCACCCAGCCCGGTTGCCTGGGTTAAGACCTACCAAAACGCACGGGTGTTTTTCACCACCATGGGACATCCGAAAGATTTTAAGCGCCTCCCAATCAGAAGGCTGCTGGTAAATGCCGTATATTGGGCCCTGGGCAGGGAGGATGAGATCCCGTTTGAAGGACTTAAAGCTGAAATAGAACCGAATTTTGTGGCTCCAGAATTGAGTAAGAGTGCTGAATATCGTAGAGAGAAATAGCGAATGAAGTTCATGCATTCGTGTGTTGGGCGATTCACTCCGACGTTTGTACGATCTTGCTGATTCAACTCTTTGCGAGGAGAATTCTGACTTTTCTTTGTGTCCACAACTATGGGGGAAGTTCATTGTGCATTATACAGGCATGTGGTATTGAATGAAAAAGTAGAACCTGGAAAAATGATGCTATTGTATATTGTAAACAAAGAGAATGTTGATTATTACCACACCTACGCAGATAACAATATAAGCCGGGGGCAAGAATTCTCGAGTTCTTAAATCGAATACATTTGTCTGAAAGAATGTCATGTGTTGGTCTTTGCTATAACTTGATAAACTGTAGGTAAGAGTGAGGAAGAAAATCAAAATGGCCGGTGAACATTTTGTCATTGGAGTAGATTTTGGTACAGATTCCGTTCGGTCGATTATCGTAAGTACCGTGAATGGGTCCGAGATCTCATCGGCTGTTCAGAATTATAAAAGATGGGGTGAGGGAAAATACTGCGATTCCGCTAAAAATCAATTTCGCCAACATCCGCTGGATTATTTCGAAGGTCTGGAAAATACCATCCTGGAAGCTGTGTCTAAAGCTGCAGAGGGAACAGCAAAAAAAATCAAAGGTATCTCCGTATGTACAACTGGTTCGACCCCAGCGGCAGTTGACAAGCAGGGTACACCATTGGCGTTGACATCCGGTTTTGAAGAAAATCCCAACGCTATGTTCGTCCTGTGGAAAGATCATACTGGTGTTAAAGAAGCATCGGAAATAAATGAAATAGCTAAATCCTTCGGCGGAATTGATTACACAAAATTTGAAGGTGGCATATATTCTTCGGAATGGTTTTGGGCCAAAATACTGCACGTGATTCGTGAAGATGAAAAAGTAAGAGAAGCGGCGTATTCATGGATGGAACATTGCGATTGGATTCCGGCTTTATTAACCGGACACCAAAACCCGTTGACGTTTAGACGAAGTCGCTGCGCCGCAGGCCATAAGGCAATGTGGCATGAATCGTTCGAAGGTCTGCCGGCAGAGGAGTTTTTGGTAACATTGGATCCGTTACTTGCCGGCTTGAGAGACCGGCTTTATCACTATACCTATACTTGCGACGAAAGTGTTGGGCATATTTCGCATGAATGGGCAGATAAATTGGGATTAAGTCGGGAAGTAGTTATTGGTACAGGTGCATTTGATGCCCACATGGGTGCTATTGGCGGTGAAATCAAGCCCTACATTCTCACAAAGATAATCGGCACATCTACATGTGACATGCTAATTGTACCCACTAAAGAACATGGCCACAAACTTGTGCGCGGCATTTGCGGCCAGGTTGACGGTTCCATTGTTCCTGGCATGTTGGGAATGGAAGCGGGACAATCGTGCGTCGGAGATGTTTATGCGTGGTTTAAGAACCTTCTTATGTGGCCGCTAGAGAATTTCATCAAAGAAAGCATAGCCTTCGATAATGCGACGAAGGAAAAACTAATGGGGGAGATTGCCGCGCGAACTATTCCCGCGCTTTCCAATGAGGCTGAGAAAATAGAAATTGACGAGTCCGGAATCGTTGCTCTCGATTGGCTCAATGGCCGAAGAACCCCGGACGCCAATCAATCGCTGAAAGGGGTAATTGCGGGCTTGAATCTTGGTTCTGACGCTCCAAAGATATTTCGCGCTCTTGTCGAAGCTACGGCTTTTGGCGCAAAAAAAATTGTTGACCGTTTTATTTCCGAGGGCATCAAAATTGAAGGCGTTATAGCACTTGGCGGTGTGGCTAAAAAGGCGCCGTTTGTCATGCAGGTACATGCGGATGTTCTAAATATGAAAATTAAAGTTGCCAAATCTGATCAAACATGTGCGTTAGGAGCGGCTATGTGTGCAGCAACTGCTGCAGGCATCTATTCCAACATCGAAGAAGCTCAGCAAGTCATGGGCAGCGGCTTTGAGGCTGAGTATCATCCGAATCCAGAGAAGGCTCGAAAGTATGCAGTGTTGTATGAAAAATATTCCAAACTTGGGAATTTCATCGAAAGCGAATTGACTGCATAAATAATGATGCAATGTTGCAATTTCCCTCAACCATACTCAGGCCGCAAGAGAAGTATTCAAATTTAACGGTTCTTAAATTTGCAACCAGGTGAAATAATCAGGTCAATAGATGGGTCACTATAAAACGATAAGACAAGAAGCCTGGGAAGCGAACATGCAGCTTCCGAAAAGCGGGCTGGTTATTCAGACATTTGGCAATGTCAGCGCCATTGATCGAAACCAAGGCCTTTTTGCTATTAAGCCGAGTGGTGTTCCATATGAAAAACTGGTACCGGAAGACATGGTGATCGTAGACCTTGATGGTGAAGTAATTTCCGGCAAATTGCGGCCTTCGTCAGATACTAAAACACATTGTGTTCTTTACATGAACTTTCCGCAAATCGGTGGAATTTGTCACACACATTCCACTTACGCTGTTGCCTGGGCACAAGCTATGAAGCCGATACCGATTTTTGGTACAACACACGCTGACCACCTGGCAAAAGATATACCCTGTACCAAGATGATGAAAGATGACGCAATACTAGGTGATTATGAAGAGGAAACGGGTACCCGGATTCTTCAGACCTTTAAAACGATTTCCTTTGAAGAAGTTGAAATGGTGCTGGTGGCCGGTCATGGACCATTCACCTGGGGGGCTTCAGCTGAAAAGGCAGTATTTAACAGTATTGTGTTAGAAGAGCTGGCAAAGATGGCTCTATTAACGCTACAGATTAATTCGGATTCAGGCAGGCTAAAGCAGACGCTTATAGAAAAACACTATAATCGTAAACATGGCAGTAATGCCTACTATGGACAAAAATGAAGATCGGAGCCGAAGCGCGTCTCACGTCACAATCGTATGCACTCGGTTCATGCGGGTTCGTGAGTGGGAGCAGTCAAGGACAGTGTAGGAAACGTAAGGAGGAATAGGAGACTCAATTTCAAGATGTAGAGATTTGCAGAAGAGGTGATCGATCTCCTTTCGATCATGTTGGCAAGGATTCACTTTTCCAGCTTGAAGGCTAAGTATGCGTCGCCGGACTTGGTTCCCATCTTGCCGCCGCCGTAGGCAATAACTACATACTGAGTTCCATCAACCGAATAGGTGCTTGGCGTAGCGTATCCGCCGGCAGGAAGCCCTGTTTCCCATAGGAGCCTGCCATCTCGTTTATCGAAGGCCCGAAACTTTTCATCCCTGGTTGCCCCGATGAATATCACGTCTCCCGCAGTGACTATCGGGCCGCCGTAACCTTCCGCTCCCGTCGGAGGATCTCCTTCCTTCCTGAATTCAGGAAAATCCCCGAGGGTCACCTTCCACACAAAGTCTCCTGTGTTCAAGTCGATGGCGTTCAGTGTGCTCCACGGCGGTTTAACGGCCGGATTGCCGTCCTCGTCCAGGAATTTCTTGTAGCTTGTGAATGCGTAAGGCAACAGAGGTCGATCCGTGTCTTGAGCCTGAGTTGGTTCCATAACGTCCTGCTCGTTGTACAAGTATGAGATCAAGGCATTCTTTTGCTTGTCCGTGAGATAACCGAAGGAAGGCATGTCCCCCTTCCCTTCTTTGATGAGCTGGTTAAATTGCTCTTTGTTAACTCTCGATGCAATATCGACCAGGGACGGAAATTTGTCCTCGGCGCTACCCTCGAGATCGACTCCGTGACAGAGCTGGCAAGCCTGCGCATAGGTTAATCTTCCAAAATTGACAGGATCGTTTTTGTCCCCACTGGAGATCTCAACCAACTGAAGTATCCAGGACATTTCATTGCCGTTAACAAAAAGGATCCCCGTTTCCGGATCAATAGCGGCTCCACCCCATTCCCCGCCGCCGTCGAGGCCCGGGTAAATGAGTGTACCCTCCCGGCTCGGCGGTATAAATTGCCCATCTGTTCGATACTGCTTGAACAATTCGAGAGCATTTGCACGGGCCTCGGGCGAGATATCGGTCAGCATGTCCTCAGAGAGGTGTTGTCTGGTGAATGGCTCCCGGATTCGCGTTGACGGGACGCTTCTACTGGAGGCCAAGGACCACCGCGGTCTTCTCACGACCTTGACCCGTTAGCATGAAGGCGGGAAACACAAGGCCTTCGAGATCCGCAAAATCCGCCTGATCTTCTCACGTAATGATGGTTCTAACTTTGGCCAAATTCGAACAATATCAGCCAATTCCTGACACAACTGCTCAGATTCCTGTGAGACATACAGTGAGACTGGCTGATCTCCGCTTTCAGACCTGCATTGACTGTCAATATCTTGGGAAACTGCACGTGGAGGTTCAAGTCCCGTCTATCCCGCCAATTTTTTACAAATAGGAGAGAAAATTGTGACTGAACCATTAGGTTTGTCCGTTTCCGGCCCAGAATTGCGTTAAATGACCTCCGGCCAAACCGAAGCGTACTGATGGGAGACGCTCGCACTTTCACACGGAAACGAATGAGCTGGGGTTCGCCCGGAATCCAAGGAGGATCTGGAGCGGAGGGATTGCCGATTTCGAAATCATGGTTGAGCCTCGATTCATTGGGACGACACCACCGACGCCAGCATCACGGCCTGCATTTTATCCTCGGATTCCTTCCGGAGACGCTTGAATTGGCGCCGGACGTGCGTGTCCTGTGTCGAGATGCCGGGCGGAAGCAAACTGCAAAACGGTTTGTAGGTCAGGGGACGCCCCTCGGCCAGAAGCTGATTCACTGCAGATTCGACCGCATTATCCCGAAACTTCTCACGGGTGCGTTTGCTCTCTGCTCGGAAGAGTCTGTACCTCGACAAGATCTCCGCGGCCAAATCAGGGAACATCCGCTTTGCCGTCGACTGATTCACACCGAGTCGCTTGCAAACAGCGGTCAAGGACGGGGGAGGATATTCGGCGCTCCGTATTGCTGATTCCAGATGCGCTCGCACGGTTTCCGGAGAATGACGGCGAAGGGGACGGCGCACACTCCCGGCCACAGACTGCGGGATCGGCCGCATATTACGCATATCGGCAGGTTGCATCCTGCTTGTGAGCCACGTCGAAACTTCACCACCGAAACAATAGGCCAGCTTGAGAAGGGAATGAGGAGATGGTCTCTGCTTGCCTGAACACCAACTGACTACCGTTATTCGGTTAACTCGCAGAACACGGCCAAGTGCGGAGGTGTTGCCCTTAAAATGATGCTGAACCAAGTTGACCAAGTTCAGCGGGAAAAAGGAACATGGCGCATCATTTGGCATGGTCTGCACGTCTTCCAAAAAACGCTCTAGAGCAGCCATGGAAAATGCCTCCCACTCTTGGGCCCGCTTTGAGCCGTCATGCGCGCCCCCACGGGAAGGATTACCCAGCCATGTGTTGCACCTTGGACAATGTCCGTTCCATGGGTTTCGCAGCAAGGAAGTGTGACGCTTTCCGCAAGCGGGGCAACGCTCTTCAAGTGGGCATCCATGCTTGAGGCAAGCCCGAGCATCCGCGAGTATCCACTTCAGGGGCTGGTAAACTGCAAACCCACTGGTTCGCCATGTTTCCAGGCACGCGGGACACCACGCCTGCGCCGAGCGCATGATTCGGAACCGCGAAACTAAGCTCCCCAACGGTAAAAACGTGAGCCGACGCAAGTCCTTCCTCCCCGTCAAGAGGTTCAAGATTTCCACGATTTCTCGCGCAGAGCCGTTGTTGCCGTTGATCGTGATTCCCATTTTGCTGAACAGGTCATAGTTCCCATTATTGCCGGCAATCGACTTTCGGTGACAAAGAGGAGCAATCTCGCGGCAGACAATAACCGACACGGGCAGGCCGTGTGCCCGAGCAAGCCGATGGATGTAACTCGACAAGCATTCCACCATGGCCGTCCCAATCCCGATCGGCTCCAGCCGATAAAACCGGGACCGCGGTGGCACGAGAACGGGCGGTTCGTCCCAGTTTGGTTCAATTCCTTCCCTCATACTGACGCAGCTTCCAGGCCGATCTGATCTCGTACCGGTTTCCGCATCCCGACTGGCGAGGTTCGCGCTTTCCTACTCCGCGCCTCACCCAGGTTGGCCCCAACCGGGTGCAGCGATGACAGGCCGAGGAGCCGGTCCAACTCACGATCCTCGGCATGGCACTTCGCCCAGTGATTCTCGCCTTCGACGATCTCGTCGATGATCTTGCGCAAAGACGAGATCGGCAGGCGAGTAGACCGCAGGACATCCTTCGTCATTGCGCTTCCGTCCGCACGCAGCACCTGGCAGTAGGCCGCCGTAAGCCAACTTTTCAGGATTCCAACGCAGCCGGCCGAACCGCGGTAAAGAAACTCCGCGTTCCGAACCAAGTCCGGGGTTTTTGCGAGCTGGATTTCTCCTTCGAATGTGCGAATGGCCGTCTGATAATCGCTGTACTGATCGGGCTCATCGCAGCGATACCGAGGGAGATGAACCGATGCGAATCGGCGGGCCACCTGGCCGTTGAGACCTAGCAACGGGATCAAGTCGTAGGTGCCAAAGAGCACAACAAATGCCCCCGTGCTCTTGGCGAGACCTTTAACAGTGTCGGTTTGATCCAGCAAACGGCGCCCGCTGGCCATCTTGCCCAGATGTTGCGCCTCGTCCACGAGCAGAACCTTAACGCCCCGAGAGCGAAAGCCCGATTCGACGCGTCCCTTCAGCTCGATTTGATTCAGGGAGGACAGTCGGCCGACCCTAGGCTTCCCTGGTTGACGTTCTCTCAGTGCGATTTGCCAGTCACACGCCGGCTCCTTTAGCTCCACGAGTATTCGAAGGTACATCTCCCGCCAGCTGAAGCTTCCCTGTTCCGGCGCAGGCGCGTCGACTGCGATCACCGGCATCAATCCGGCATCGGCTTCCATTTCCGCGGCATTCTGCTTCAACACGGTCTGCTTCACACGGTCGAGGAGGGTCGATTTTCCAGCACCGGTAGGGCCGATCACGGCGGCAACTTCCACATCCGCCGGCTCCTCGATCAGATCGATGACCCTCACGAATGCATCCTTGAGAAGTGAATGACCGATGATCTTGCGCTTGAACCGGTCCAACAGATCCGCTGCTTCCTTTGATGGTAGTGGCATGGATTGAGTGCTCCTCAGAAGTCGGGGAATACGGATCCCGAGGCAGTGGCCGAATCGGTTTCCTCGGACACGTTCCGCTTCGGCGCAGGCTGGACGAAGGTCCCCAAACAATGTTCAGCGGATGGGGCTTCTGCTGCGACGGTACTGGAAACCGCGTCTCCGACAATTCGCTTGCGCGCCATGTCCTTCATGCGCTGCTCGCGAAGAACCTCTTCGCCTTCAACAGACTCGAAGAACCGTGCGATCTGCCGGGCGGTGGTCGTCCGACTGCCCTCGATCCGAGATCGACGCTGACGCAGTGCAGCGACAGCCAGCTTCAGTTGTTTCTCCGATTTGCCCTTTAGGGTGTCGAAGTGACAAGAGATGCAACGAAGCCACTGACCCGCGATGCGGGCGTAAGCGACACCGAGGTCCTCCTGGTCGTAGCGAACAGGGATCTCTTTGCGCTCCCACTGGGGGTCGCGCATCAATTCGTTCCAGTAATAAATATAACTAATCTTGACACCCAAGCCGGGTTGAATCCGGGCCGTCCCCTTTCGCGTCGTTGCCATCGTCAGCAATTTGAACGTCTCGTCATATTCGACCCGGCGCCAAGGCCGGGAGCCTGCCATAGCCATTCCGCGTTCATAAGCCTCCGCGGGCGTGGTCTCGATCCCGGAATGCAGTAGTTGGTCGTAGGTCTCGAAGCAGAAACGGCTCAGGTGTTGATGCAGCCCTTCCAGGCTCCACACAGCAAGTCGCTTTGGATCAATCGACTTCGTGAGTTGGCGAACGTTTCGGGTGTTCTGCGTGTTCGCTCGGAGGTTGTGGAAGAAGAACTTGTTGAGCGTCCCGAAGCATCTTTCGATCACGCACCCATGGCGAGACTCATGGGGTGGGCGTTTGATGATTCGGATCTCGTAGATGGCAGTCAGCGTTTCAAGAAACCCACTGCCGAACTCCTTGCCCCAATCGAGAACCAGGCCACTCGGAAGCCGTGAATGACGTCTCGCGCATTCCCGAAGAATTAGTTTCAATGTGTTCACGGACGGCGCGTCGAAAGTAATTACAAAACAAAGTATGCGCCGCGAGAATGCGTCGAACATAAACGTCAGCCAGGGCCGCCCCAATTCCAGGCCAGTGTCTTCGTCCACAAGTTCTACGTCCAATTTTGTGTGGTCAATATGCACAACCTGCCAGGGGAAATCGCCGTGATTGTCATTCTTCGCCGACAGTGGTTGCGTCGAAAACTCAAGTGCATAGGCGGCGCGCTTACCTTCGCGGGCGAGCTTGATCTCGTAGGCTCTGCGTTTGCGAATTGCCTTCAGCAGCCATACGTAGCTCGGTGCCTGGAATCCTGCCTCCTCGCATCGGTTGGCGAAGCGACCGTACGCAAACATCTTCGACACTCGTTTTGGCGTCATGTAAACCTCGCGAATGACTTGGTCCGCGATTTCGTACACCTGCGAAGGAAGGCGCGGTGCGTGATTGCCCTGTCGGCTGTACCGTGGAATGAGACCGACGTAGCCCTGGCCATAGAGTTCTTCCGCCTGCCGGAAGTGCATCCTCCACCTACGCAGGTTGCGTTCAGGCACTCCGCGCTGCTTTGCTAGGTTCGGGTCCTTTAAGAACGCGTGCCGCTTGTTGGCGATGGCGATGTCCTTGGACGAGGCGCGCAGGATCAGAGTCACTGCATCAGGGCTTTCGGCTGCCTTCGGCATACCCCCGTTGGAAACGGGTGACGGCTTCGTCGCCTGATCTCCCGGAGGGATTTCCGCGTGAAGCTTTAAGGCTCCCGGCGCATTTCCGTTCATTGACTCGTGACAGTTAATTCGAGGGGGGCCTTCTGTTCCCGAAATTGGCACCCCGGCACTAACGATCTGGTAGGCTTTTGCGATATCTTCGCTCTCGAACAATTGCGCGGTCTCCTGGTCGGAAATCACCTGGCCCGCAAGATCCACATAAATTTCACCGGCAATGATCAGTGCCAAAAGAGGATCCATAACCTCCGCTCCCAATTGCTGACGCACAGAGGCGATGGTGATGCCCGGGCACTCTCGAACCAGATTCGTCACGTTCTTCCGCTCCTCAGCCGGAATCTTCGGAGCCGGATCACGGTAGAAGTCGTCCAGGTACTCCAGATTCCGGACGAGGACGCGGTTCAGTTCCGCTGTGCTGACTACCTGATACGAAAATCCGAAGGTCTTCGCGGCCTCCTCACCGGGTCTACAACGCCACAGGCCAGACCCGTGCGGTTGATATCGGTTTGGTTGCGTCTCGGACAATCGCAGCAGACCGTTTTCAGCCTTCACCTCTATCCAAGTGACCGAGTCGCGACGCAGAGCCAAGAAATCCGGCGTGTGCATGGCGCCCGTCATACGCCCGGATCGCGATGCGTACTTAAGCTTGATTGGCTCGGGTTGATCATAGAATTCGAGCACGTCAATGTCGTGCTCCAATTGGTAGACGAAATTCAATTCGCCATGCCGGCTCTCGGTGCACACCACAAAACTCATTTTTCGGCTCGGGAATCGGCAGACATTGTTTCCGATCCGGCTGTTCACACGACGCGACGGCGGCGACGACCGGACACGCTCCAGGTACGCTTGGCCGGACTTCGGGATCCCGAGCCGCCGGGAATAGTCTTCGAACTGTCGCGAATCCATCATGGCGCAAACTCGGAAAACTGGCGATATTCACCGCCTGTGATGTCGGCTGCGGTCATTTGGCCCTGCCCGCACACCGCCAACATGGACTCGGTTTCCGCTCTGGATTGTTTGAGACGGCGCCGCTTACCCATGCAAAGATTGTGCTCGCCCTCCCCTGTCATATATTGTGCAATCTGTGTTTGGCTTTGAATTGACTCTTTCATTTTACACAGATTAACACATCAGTGGACACTTGCAAGCGAATAATATAGAAAATCCGACATTTTTGGACAGGCTTAGCCGAATCCGCCTCGAAACCGGCATGACATGGGCGCAAATAGCTGGCGCTCTCGGCATTTCGAGATCTCAGCTGCATCTGATTCGAAAGGGGGATTACGAGCCTAGTGAACGAGTGCTGCTGAGATTGGAGCAAGCGGAAGTGAACGCCGGTCTGCGTAAGCAGCCCGGTGAAAAACAGGGGATCCTCCGGCTGCTGGAGGCAATCCCGATCAGGCGTCAGAGCATCGGAGAGAGCGAGCACGACGCAGGGGTAGTCGAGGTTCCAGTGGAGTACCGGCGCGGCTCTGTTCCCAAAGACCTTCCGGAGAAGGTGCCAGTAAAAGCCCCTGACGCCTCAATCGCTGCCAAGCTCTTAGCCGATCTCCTACTGGAGGAAGACTCTGAAGCTTATCTCCAACAGTGTCTCCCACCGCAGTTCGCCTCGAAGGAGTTCCTGAACAGGCTGGAGCCCGCCAGCTTCTTGCGCCTCCTTGACGCTGCCTTGGAGATGTCCTTGGGGGCGAAATGGCGGGAGAGACTCCCGATGTTCTCAGAGCAAATAGGCAACCAGACAACAGGTCAACGAGAGTGAAGAAGACAAACTGTCAACGCCGGGGAAGGTTTTAAATACCGAAGCTCAGTGAATAGGCAAGATTGGCTGGGGTCACACAGACTGTCCCACTTGAAAAGTTAGTCTGCGGCCATTTCAGACGTCAAAACATTCGCACCGCAAAAACACCACAGCCTGTCTTTCTTCCTCCTACCGAGAACCTGCTCGCAGAAAGTATTCCAGGCGTTCTCTTATTCTTTTCAGCTGTGGTTTCAACTCCTCATACCGTTCATCTAAAAACCACTGGTTAATTATCTCCAAACTTGCTCTGTCGCGTTCAATGATATCCGAACCCGATGGCATATCGCTTTGTGTCAAAAGGTTGTTGGAGAGAAAATAGTTCTGGTTCGGGAAAAGACCCGCAAATAAGTCGAGTTCCTCCTGAGAGATATTATTTTTTAACAAATAATCCTCAATGATCTCCCGTTGGTTAATATCCCTCACATCGGCCCGAGCAAAAAAGCCCGCCCGGCTTCCTTCCCTTCCTTCCAGTAGATCCCATTCCTTCAACATGAAATCCAAACTCTCGACCGGATTCCCTAACACTAGCCGATCCAAAGCGATATAAGCGGCGTGGGCGACTTGTTGGTTGAAGTCATCGTCTCGGACCAAAAGCTCTTCAAGCGCGGGAATTAGGGCATAGCTTTCCGTGTAAACAGCGACATCAAAAGATTCGAGGAAGCCCGGCGACGGTTCTGCCATCCACGGATCAAATTCAAGCATTTCCTGAAATCGCTCGCGTAAATATTCCCGGCTTTCATCCGGGCCGTGGCTCCAGGCATAGTTACGAAACGCCAGAGCCCATTCGTCAGCCGAATTTTTTGTTCTGAAGATTTTTTCTGCGTAAAGTCCTGCCGCCGCCAGATTATTCTGTCCTAACCAATCGAGCAGGAAAAGTCTCATTGATGGCGTTCCCACCAAAATTCCATTCTCGCCAAAGGTGAACCCGATTTTTGTTTGGACGTCTTCTTCAGAATCTAAAAATCTGATTACAGCATCAGCCGCAACTTTGCGGGGAAACTTTGAGAGTTGATTCTCAAATTCTACATTACCCCGGTGAGCGTCAATTTGACCTCCACTGGCCACGCCAACAGCGATCACAGGTGAAGTTAAAGACCGCCTATTTTCGGCCAACGCGGCTAAAACCCGCCGACCCAGGCCAAGACTGCGGCCGCCCCTTGTTGGGCCAGGGTGGGCGTCTCTTGCCGGAAATGAATCTTATTATCCGCCAGCATAATCCCCGCGGCTAGCTTTGTGCCGCCGATATCAATAGTCAGAATAGATTTATCTTGGCCGGCTGAGTTACTGATCATGTTTCGTCAACGCCTTAACAAACCATTGGGTTATCAGCTGAGGCCGGGTAATAGCTCCGCCTACAACCACAGAAACCGAGCCGTAATGCAGGGCTTGTCGCACTTGATCCGGCAATTTATAACGGCCCTCGGCCAAGAGCGGAATCTGCAAACGAGCTGCTAGGCGACGCACCAATTCAATGTCCGGTTCTACCTGCGCCGGGCTATAGCCGGTATAACCTGACAACGTGGTAGAGACCATATCGGCGTCGGCAGCTGCAGCGGCCACCCCTTCGTTAAAAGTTGAAATATCGGCTAGGACCGGGCAGCCGGTCTCCCGGTGAATGGCACTAATAAAATCGGCCAAGGAACCCGGATCGGGCCGGGGGCGGGCGGTAGCGTCTATAGCAATAATATCGGCGCCGGCAGCTGCTACGGCCTGGGCGTGGGACAGAGTGGGGGTGATGTAGACCGGATAATCGGGCAGATCTTCTTTGCATAAGCCGATGATCGGCAGATCTACGGTAGCCCGAATAGCCCGGATATCTTCCGGACCGTTGGCTCGAATAGCTTTGGCCCCGCCCTGCCGGGCAGCCAAGGCCATACGGGCCATAATTTCAGCCCCAAATAGAGGTTCATCAGCCTGAGCCTGGCACGAGACAATTAATTGGCCTCGCACCTGGCGGACAAAATCGGCTGTTTTTTGTCTGCGCTCGCGGTTGCTGCTGCTCATAGGTTCCACCACACTGGTTCTTCAGTCTCGATTGACCGAATAAATGGTTAGACCGGCCACTTTCGATTGGCCTGGAAGGATGAGGCTGGCGAGATACCCAATACCAAAGCAGGCAATGATGCCGACAACACCATAAAGAAAGAAATGCATCTCGGTGTAAGTCCTGGCCAGGTAAACAATCCCGGTGCTGATAAAAAAGCCGACCAGAACGCCGACTCCGTTGGCCCGTTCCGTGAAAATGCCCAGAAGGAAAAGGCCCGTTTGAGGTCCGACGTAGAGGCTGACGATTAGGAGGAACGTATCCCAAATGGTCGGTAGTTCGAGTGAGGCCATCCAAAGGGCGAAGAGGGTCCCGAGAATGCCCAAAAGCGCGGTCAGCCAACGTGCCAGTCCGAGGCGAAATTTTTCGCTGATAGAATTTGTTCGGCAGCGGTCGTAAAAGTCGCAGACCAGGACCGTTGCGACGCTGTGCATAGAGCTGTCGAGGCTCGACATGGCGGCCGCAAAGATGGCGGCGATAATGAGGCCGCGCAGTCCGGCCGGAACTTGTTGAACGATAAAGAGGGGGACGATGCCGTCGATGGACATGGTGGGGTCGAGGTCGCCCGGATGGGTCTTGTAGAATGCATACAAGGCTGCACCGAGTCCGAAGGCAATAAAGGCCCACGGAACCGAAACCGCGATGCTGAACCAAAGCGACTTTTTGGCTTCCTTGGCGGTGGCGGTGGCCTGGAATCGCTGAACGACTGTCTGTTCAGCTGTAAGGCCATTAAACCGCTCCGTAATGTTGCTCACGAGGACGACCCAGAGAACAGGGGCGGTGTAATCCCACCCGGTCATGGCCAGGGTGAATTTCTCATCCTGCCATCCGATGGAGAAAAATCCGGAGATGCCTCCATCTACTCCAACCAGGCACAATACGAGGCAGATCATAGCCCCGCCCAAAAGAACTACAGCCTGCAGCACATCCGTCCAGATAACGGCCTCTATTCCCCCCAAAACGGTATAACAAATCGCGAGCGAACCCATCAGAAGGATACATATAACCGGGTCCAGCCCAGTCACCGCAGAAAGAGCCAGAGAAGGGATATAAAGGACGATTCCGAGGCGCCCACAGATCTGGAAAATGCAGAAAACGAAGGCTGCGGCGAGGCGAGTGGCAAGGTTGAAGCGGGCCTCAAGATATTCAAACGCGGTGGTCACATTGAGACGGCGGTAGAGGGGGACCACTGCCCAGGTAACCAAGGGTATGACAACAATCCAAGTGGCCACACCGGCCAGATAGAGAAAGTTAGTAGCGAATGCTTTGGCCGGTATGGCCATAAACCCAATGGCGCTGACCCCTGTAGCCATGATGCTGATACCTGCGGCCCAGAATGGGATGCGCTGGTTTCCGAGAAAATAATTCTTGGTCGTCTTCTCGCGTTTGGAAAAATAGACTCCTATCATAACCACTACGGCCAGGTAGCCAAAAAGTAGAGCATAGTCGAACGAGGAGAATAATTCCCCGGTGCGAGGTATCAGGATGGCCCGATACACCTCCGATGTGGGTGTGCCTTTTTCGCTAATTCCGCCCGGGATGATGTAGGACTCTCCAATGTGAACGGCACTCGTATCTGCGAAGGGCTTTGGTAATTTCCCGGACTGTATCCAGGTATTTGTGATCGTATGATAGAAGAGGGTATCATGCTGAAAGCGTATCGGTCTTTCGTTCACTGGATTTCCGGAAATTCCTCCAATAACGATGATATGTGCAGGCCCACATGCTGAAGCAGGAGCGGAGATGACCGGACGCGGCAGGCTGGCGATCGATTTCCAAAGAGCTCTGCCATTTTTGCGTTTGATATCATACCGGTAAGCGTCGAGGTATGAATTTATACCATCATGACCACCGAAAAGAAAGAGACTGTCATGATCTCCGTTGTATTGATTGATCAAGTTCGCACCAAGTCGAGGCGGTCCCGGCCAGGGTGGCAAAATACTCCAATGTGAGGAGCGGGGTTTTTCGTTAGTGCCGCCTTCAAGGGCCCAGAAATTGTGCATTGGTTTCCCCTCGAACTGACCACCGGCCACGTAGATCGTGTTTTCCAGAACTGCCGCACTGAGGTGCGAAATTGGCTGAGGGAGATTCGGTAGTGAAACGATTTCAATGACCCTCTCGGACTTTTGCCATTTTAAGATAATCGCACCGGAATAGGTTCCCTGAGCATTTCGTCCACCCAGACAGAGGAGACCTTCGCTCGAGGAAACGGAAGCTCCATCGGCCAGGGGCTGCGGCAAACGTCCGGCGCGAGACCAGAAGAATCTCCCGTCGACAGTCTTCTCAAGCACGAAAATGGAATCAAGAAACCGGATGTCGCCGGCGCCGGAAGCGCTCGAAGTTACCTGTCGGCCACCGGCAAGAATTACGGTCTCTTCGTCTTTCCCGATACAGGCGCCGGCAATGGCGGAAGGGAGGACCAATCAATAAGACCTTCTTTGGTGCGGCGGCTGCCATCTTCGTCACCCTTCGTAGTTAAACCAAAAACGCTGAGCGATATAAAAAGGAGGAACAAAATCCCGTTTCCTAAATAAGTCATGAGGAGCGGCGCCTCCCTTGATGATAATAGGCCAAGGCTCTTCCAAGGGCGATCACAATTCGTGAGAACACGCGATAGGGAAAGCATATGAGACATCGATTGGACTTCTTTAATTCCCTATACTCCATATCGTGCGACTTGAAGATGCCTACTCGTTCCACCATCCCGGTTGTTCACATGAATACGTTTTTAGTCCGAATCCGGGTTCAACAGAGCAGATACGCGGAAGGTTCTCCATTTGTATTTGAGGCATCACCTTATCACATAACTGAACAAGTGCGCGTTGCTCAAGCGGAACCGGAGACGAATGGGGCGGTCTGGCGGCAAGGTCTTGTTCCCTTTCCAGTGTACCGGCTGTCTAACAGTATCGCTCCGCACAGGTATTAAGTCACCCTCTCCGTAGCCGGGCAGTGGGTTCTCTGCTTCATCGAGTATCTCAACTTTTAGCTCACCTTGGGCAGCATCTGTGTTGACAAACAGGTGTTGACCGGCAGGGCGCAACAGAACGGTCGTCACGGTACCTCCCTCCGTTCCTGCCTCCAGTGAGACCATTCCGTCCAAACGCCATGCCGCCCGGGCCACGGTGATCTTTTTTCTCGGAAGATACCCACCGTGGGTGGTGGTGATGGCTGTGTAGTACATCCACATCTCTTCGCCCACCACAACGGGCGCGTTGCAGACCCCCAAAATGGTTCCAGCATCGTATTCGTGCGGGCCGTTTGGGATGACCGGCGATCGATCTTCAAGACGATTCCAGGTGCGTCCATCACGGCTATAAACGAGCTGGGCATCAATCGGTCCGTCGTGGGGACTTTGGTTAGTTATACCGTTCTGGTTACTCTGGGCAGGACCAATCTCAGTGGGCGGGCCGGTATATCGAAAATGAGTGACCATCCCCAGCCATTGCCCTCCCCAAGGAAAAGCTGACATGTTGTAGAACTCCGAGAACTGCCCGCCCTCGGTCTGCGTCTGGTGATCGTCGATCTCATCCGGAGCCATTACCAGTTTTGGCTCGGTCCAGGTTTGCATATCCTTGCTGATCGACAGGTAAACCAGGCGGCGTTTATGCCCGCGGTGTTCGCGGTATTTTTTATGGAAAGCCAGGAACTCACCCGTTTTCGGATCTTGGGCCAATGTACAGGTATCGCCGCCAAAAAACGGATTGCCATGTTCATATTGTTTCCAATTCAGTCCATCGGAAGAATAGGCGGTGTGATAGGACTTTGTGGGACGATGATAGCCAAACATTTTGTAGCGTTTAGCCAGCTCTGCTTTGGCGTCTAGAACGACACTGCTGCTGTGCAAATCAATGGGAAGAATGTTGTTTTTCCTTGAACCCTCAAATTCTACCAGACCCAGTTGCGGCCGTGTCCACCGGATCCCATCTGCAGAGGTCGCATACAATTGTCTGTTAAATCGCTCATACCACATGCGAAAGCCGTCCCCGCCCGGTGTCGCTAACACGGTGCCGTAGGTGTAAACCCTTCGGTCGTTGGTCGATAACTCCCAGGGCATTTCGGATACCAAGACCGGATTGTCGAGCTTTCGACCGGCGTGGACTCGCCGAATGACACCTTCCTTGTGAGAGATCCTCCGATCATCAACCATGATCTGTGTCTCCCCTTTGGGAAGCCTCGAAGCCTCGATCGTCGAGGCCAAATTTTCACTTGTGAACCAGAGACTTACAAGAAATATGTGAATATGAATATTCATGTTTGATGCGCTTCTTCCGGGCGTTCTGTTTAATTATGGTTTTTTTCCATTTCTACAGTTTATTTGAAGGCCGAATGTGATGATCAACTTTGAGCACACGTACTTGGGTGTAACCAATCGATTTTGAAAAAGTGGGTTTCGAATTCAAGTTAGTGTAGTTGGAGACTATGTAGTTTAAAGTGTAGTAGCTACAACTAAAGTCAGTGCCATTAGGTCTGACCTCTGCCGTTGAAATTAATATCGAGGGCTTCGAGTTCGCGACGGGCGGCGCTCAGACCATTGTGTACGGAGCGAAAGTCGCTGGTGGCGCTGAAGAGGCGAAAACCCATCTCCATCTGCTCCAGGATTTGCGCCAGTGGGGAGGCGATACCCGCAACTTTACCGTGGTCCTCGCAAGCACGCACCACCCTCCGCATGATCTTCAGTAACTCGGGGTGGTCCATCTGTCCCGCAATTCCCATGCTCAGGGTGAGGTCACTCGGACCCACGAAGAGCACGTCCACTCCGTCGATGGCGGCGAGCTCCTCGATATGGTCGACTACCGCCGGGTCTTCCACCTGAGCGATCAGAAAGTTGTTCTCGTTGGCGGTGGTTAAATACTCCTCCGGACTGGCTAGGCCGTAGTCGGAATCTACGCTTGTCCCGCCAGTTCCCCGGTGACCATCCGGGGGGAATTTCATGGCGGCAACCACCTCGCGAATCTCCTCTGGGCCTTTCACTTGGGGAATCATGATGCCGGTCACTCCCGAATCGAGTAACGTGCCGATATCGCTGTAATTCGAGGGCCGTAACCGAACAACGGCATCCGCCCCGTTATTCACGCAGGCCTGAGTGAGAGCGGCAAGCATGGGCGAATCGATCCTGCGGTGCTCCGTGCATATCCAAACGTAGTGATACCCCATCATCGCCATCAACCCGGTGATCTCAGGGTCGGTATAGCAACAGCGTGCGCATATTATCGTTTCACCGTTTTTTATCTTTTCCTTAACTATTGATTTTCTCATAATTTTATCTCCTAAAAAGCCTCTACCACCGATAACGAGCACTACCGTGCATGGGCATGTGCGTCCCCCTCTTCGACATTAAGGTTGTCCGGCCAGGCACGCTCCACTCCCCGGGCGTCCAAAAAACTTTGGAAATCCTCCCGGACGGACGGATTCTCGTAAACCTGCCGCGGTTTCATCTTTCTTTGCAGGCAGAAAGTGCTCAGCGCTCCGGCCGCCTCGCCAATATTCCACTCTACTGGGTGCAACCGGTAGCACCCGTTGGTAATGTGCGTCGTCCCGAGGTTCTTGCATGCCGGGAGTAGGTTTTCCACCCGTAGAGGGATGAGTGCCCCGAGTGGGATTTGAAAAGGACAAGAGGCGACATCGATGTAATTGTCGCCACCGGTGGATGGGTGCAGGTCGATCCGGTAGGACCCGATACCAACAGAATCTTCGAATGGTTCGGCCAGTGTCCTCCCCGGCCGGGAGGCAGCTGCCACATGCTGCTCGCGGACCGTGAAAATCGCCTGGATACGACGCGATTCCCTGATGTAGGGATATTTCGCGAGCCCATCCTTGGTCCCCACCACATCATGACGAAGGCGCAGCCCCGGCCACCCATCTCCTCCATCGGGCCGGGGCGCTTCGGTCTGCATCCAGTAGAGCAGGGCGAGGCTCTGCTCCCTGGCTTCATCGACTAGACGCTTCTGTCTCTCCCTGTTCACACTCAGCAGGTCTCCATGGAGGTGATCGTTCATAGGCCAGTTCACGATTGTTATATCGCTCGGGAAACGCCCCTTCTCGAAATTAGCACGATCCAGAACCCGCCTGAAGGTCCAGAGGCCGGAGAACATCTTCGATGCTTCCCGGTTAGGGTTGAACTTGTAATGGGAGGGCTGCATCGTCCGCGGGCTCACCCCGGTCCAGCTCAGGAATCTCCCCGGCCAGGGTGGGTCCAGGTCCGGTATGAAAGACCTCCAAAAAGCGTACTTGGCAGGTTGTTCGATGGTGTGATCCTCCCCTTCCAGATGATCGAGCGCGAAACACATGGAAAAGGCCTGAATGTTCTCCGGTTGCGCCTTTGCAGGAGCGCTCGGTTCTCCGGTCTGCGCCTGGCTTTCGAACCCGGTCACATACTCGGTCCCCGAAAGCGGTAAAAGCTCGCCGAGTTCGGTCGCGTCGAGGATGAAGGGCGCCTCTACCGAACATTCCTCGCCGGTCTCCAGGTTCGAGAAATGAACGGCCTTCAGGACATCGTCTCCCAAGTGCTCCACTCCGATCGGCTCGAGTTGCAAAAGGATCCTGACACGGCCCGCCGAGCGATGCGGAGCGAGCAGTCCCTGCAGGACAGCGAGAGCCACGCGCGGTTCGTGACAGAGAGGCGAAACCCAACCGTTACCCGGATTGAGTAGCGGGTTGAGACGCGCCGCATCGGTCAACGGATAATGTGCCCGGTAATAGGCGCGAACGCCTTCGCGGAACCGCCTGTACCCCCGGGTGCAACCGAATCGCTCGATCCACCCATGCTCGTCCGGCGGTACAGCCTGTGAGGTAAGTTGCCCGCCTATCCAGTCCGTCGGTTCGGTCATGACGACGTTAAATCCGGACTCCGCCACAGCCAGTGCAGCTGCGCACCCGCCCACGCCACCACCGACTATCAGGACATCCGTTTTGTAGGAGTACACACTCATCATCGCTCCTTACCTTCAATAACGCGAAGGCGAATCCACCGGATACCGCAAACGCCCTGCTCCTCACACCAATGCACCGCCAAATAGCAGCTCGTTTCCGCATCCAGGCACAGTGCCGACGGCAGTCCGAATGCAATTGTCTTCAATTCCTCCAGGCCGGAAGTGCCCCGGTCCGGCGCTTGGCGGCTGGCGCTAGCATCCCAGATCGTCGATTCACACAGTACCTGCCAACTCTCATCGGTAAATCGAATCAACGCCATTTGCACTCCCTGATCCCCATATCTCCGGTTGTAGAGGGCAAGGAGGAGGTCTCGCGATATCCACACAGGCGTCAAGGTTTGCCCCCGGATCCCAGTTGGTCGAGGTTCGCTCCAGGTTTGGCCGCCATCCCGCGAAACCGAGAAATGGTTCTCCTGGTCGGTATAGCCAGGCAAGCTTACAGTCCAGGCTGTCATGAGCAGGTGTCCCGGGCTCAACTCGATCACCTTCTGCTCGAAGAATCCCTTCTCTCCTCTTGGGTCCTCCATCGCGACCACCGTGCGCGGCCAGGTTTCGCCTCCGTCGATAGACTCGAACAAAAGGACGCGCTCCCCCAACCGGTCCGCTGATGCCATAGTGGCGGCGGGCGCCAACCAACGCCCGTCCCGCAATACGAGGATCGGGTTTGAAATCTCGAAAGGACCCGACACCGTTGTGTCGAGGGCTTTTTTCCTGCTCCAGGTGGCACCTCCATCGCCCGAGCAACAAAGAACGGGGTCCCGGCGCTGCTGTTGGCCAAAGTGCATCTTCCCTTCCCTGCGGTCAGCCTCCATCCCGTAGGCCAGGACCGTTCCGTCTTCGGTCCGGCTCAGGCGCAAGGAATTGCGCGTAGGCGGGTCCTCGCCCGGGGGCAGGATAACATTGCATCGCTCCCATGTGCGGCCATTGTCCCGTGAGCGCGAGCAAACCGTACCTCCGGTCGCCAGAGCCCCCCCTCCCAGCGTATAGGCGGCGAGCAGATCACCCCCGTCCATACGCACCAATGTGGGATAAGCTGAATCGCTCCGCTCGATAAACCCTGAATCTTCTATCTCGATCGCTGGCATAGAAATTAGGCGCCGTCACTCTTCGCGATCGGGTTGGATTCTGTAGGATCAGGACTGCTCAAGATTGACTCCCACTCGTTCGAGCCAGACCTCGTAGAGGTCGCTCATCTCTTTCACTTTGCCCGGATTGTCCGCCGCCAGGTCATTCATTTCCGTCCGGTCAGACGCAAAATCGTAAAGTTCCCAGCGACCGTCATGCGGCGCGGCGGGATACTGCCAACGGTGAAAATGGGTGATGTCACGCTCACCGCGAGCCACCAGCTTCCAGTCGCCCATCCGCAGCGCCCGGTTCCCGCCATGCTGGAACGCGAGCATCTCGTGACTCTGACGGCGTTTCCCCCGGATGGTGGGGATGAGGCTGCGGCCTTCCAGTGGCGTTATCGGCCCGGCATCGGTTTCTTTCGGATAGGAGCCGCCTCCGGCTTCCATCAAGCTGGGGAGCACGTCCATGACATGTCCGGGCTCCCGTGTGATTCCACCCGGCGAACCGACCTTTCCTGGCCAGGCCGCAATCATTGGACTACAGATGCCCCCTTCGTGAACCCAGGATTTGAACACCCGGAATGGTGTGTTGCTCAAGTTGCCCCAAGGGAGACCATAGCCAGAAAAGGACTCCGCCGGACCCGGCGGCACTCCCACCGCAGCTGCGCCCTCCACCCGATGATAGAGGTTCGACGCCGCTCCCCCGTTATCAGAAAGGAATAGTACCAGAGTATTGTCTTCTTCCCCCATCTCCCGGATCTTCTTCAGGATGCGCCCGATACCCTGGTCCATCCGATCCACCTGCGCCGCGTAGACCGCCATCTTCAGGTCTTCGGCCTCCTTGTCGAACACATCACGCCAAGGAAGCGCCCGATCATCTCGCGGAGGGAGCGTCGCATTATCGCCCATCAGACCCATCCCCTGCATCCGCTCGTAGCGCTCTTCCCTCAACTGATCCCACCCCTTCATGAACCTTCCGCGGTATTTTTCGATATCGGAGGGCAGGGCATGCAGTGGCCAGTGAGGCGAGGTATAAGCAACATAGAGGCAGAATGGGTCTTGCCCCTTCGCCTCTGTGTGTTGCCCCAGGAAATCGACCGCATAATCCGTAAATGCGTCCGTCATATAGAAGTCTTTCCCCACCGGCTCGGTGTAGGGCGCCCAGTCCAATGCCATGGCTCGCCCGGCGCTGACCTCGAAGTAATTGCTGGCCCCGCTCAAGAGCCCGAAGTAGCGATCGAATCCCCGCGCCGAAGGACCGTATCGCAGGTCGTCGCCCAACCCCCACTTTCCCGACATGTAGGTGCGGTAACCGGCATCCTTCAGGACTTCCGCAAAGGTCACGCAATCGCCCCGCAAAGGCGGCGTGTAACGGTAATCCGAGCTTTGATTCCATCCCGCCTGGCCGTAGTTGATGTTGAGCGCCTGTTCCGGGTAGAGCCCGGTCAGCATGGACCCTCTTGTCGGCACGCAGGCGGCGCAGTTATAGAACTGCGAAAAACGCCGCCCGCGCCCGGCCAGGCTATCCAGGTGCGGCGTCTCGATCTCACCGCCGTAACACCCGATGTCGGAATAGCCCAGATCGTCCGCAACAATGAGCAAAATATTAGGCCGCCTTGGCCCCGATCCGCCGTTGCCTACGGCGAATCCCGCCGGCATCATCGCAGCCGCTGCCGAATAACCCGCGAGGGACAAGAAATCTCTTCGTTTCATGTAATTTTCTTTTTAGTTGGAGTTGGAGCCATTGCCAGCCGATGAATTTGGGAACTCAACCGATACCCCCCTTCGGTGTCAACGGCTTCAGAGTGGAAATCTCGTATTACCACTTGACGCCTGTTTAACAGATGATTTCATCTGGCCGATATCACGCAGGGAAACTAACTTCCCATGCCCCTCCCTACCCACTCTGAGTATGAATCGTGTGCCCAAACGTTCCTCGCTCTTGGCCGAGACCCTTTCGGTTCTTCGAGACGGCATTCGGATGAGCCGCTGGGTCGATCGCTTTCCAAGTGAGCGCGAACTGGCGGTGCAGCTTCAGATTAGCAGGCCCACGGTCAGATCCGCCCTAGGCATATTGCAAAGGGAAGGTCGGGTCCGAATCGCCCAAGGACGCCGCTCCCAAATACTGGAGCGGCCAAAAAAACTCCAGCCGCAAGTCAACCCCAACCTGATCGCCCTGCTCTCTCCTGTGGGTCTGGACCAGGTACAGCCTTCCACCCTCCTCCGTATCGATGAGCTGCGAGGGCATTTCCACGATGTCGGGGTGGAATTCCATGTTTACATACGGCCACGCTGCTTCACCGCTCGGCCCAACCGGATGCTACAGTCCATCGTGAGTGAAATCCGTGCCGGGTGCTGGATTCTTATCCGCACCAACCGCGCCGTCCAGGAGTGGTTCGTTGCCAATCAGGTGCCCTGCGTAATCTCCGGCATGACCTACGACGGCATTCAAATCCCCTGCATCGACACCCATCAATACGCCATTTCCCGCCACGCTATCGGTCTGTTCCGAAGTCGCGGTCATACCCGCATCGGTTTTATCCTGCAGGAGAGATGCACAGCTGGGGATGAGGCGGCCATAGCTGGTTTTACTGCACCATGGCGCGAAAGCCAAATCGAAACGAGACGTCCTCTGGTTATGCGCCATGACGGGAGCCTGGATCAGATCCGGAATACACTCGAGTCCGTTGCTTTCCGCAAATACAATCCCACTGCCCTGTTCGTGGGAGATCCCATGTGCTGTCTTGCGGTGGTGACGCACTTGCAGCGGAAGGGGAAACGGATTCCCGAAGATATCGCCGTCACTTGCAGATCCTGGGACAAGTTCTTAGACTACGTGACCCCCTCCATCGCCAACTACTCCCGCTTCGAAACGATCATGGAGCACACCGTCTTTCGGACCGCCTTGGAGGTTCTCCGTGGCGAATCCCTTAGTAAGCGAAAGAAGCTACTCATGCCCGAGTTCGTTCCCGGCGAAAGCCTCGGGTAAGGTCCTGATCTGCTCTTATCCCATACAGGTTGGACTTTTGGTAAGCTGATATTACCTGTTCAAATAGTTAGCTTTTAGTAATCCGTCCACCTCTATCTATCATTAATTTATGGGCATTACCCCTACCCCCCAGACAATCTGCGGGCACCTGCGAGCCCGACTTTCTGGAAAGGACGAAAAATATTCTTTTAATATGAACACGTTTTCCACCTTAATCCCACATCAAAGTTGTCCAAACAACCCCGTCCACTTCAAATCACAACTTGTATAAAATTTATACTTATTATTTTCCTTTGTCAAATGATTTAAAAGAAAGATCTTTACATTACATAATATTTCCGCCTCACTATGAATTGATAGGAGGTTTCAGACTCAGATCGTAAAATTAATCCCCACAAAAAAAATGAAAAACAACAAACTAAATAAAAAAATGAAAAACAACAAACTAAATAAGATATTTAACATAATTTCTGCTGGGCTATTCGTATCATTATTGAATCTTACCGCATCTGCTCAAACCTCGGATGAAGCTCAAGCCACGGATGAAGATGAGATCATTACATTGACTACCTTTGAAGTTTTAACTGACGCTGTCAGTGGATATGCGACCACATCATCTCTCGTGGGATCACGCATTGCGGTACCCATCACTGACCTCGCCAGCTCAATTATTACTCTTAACGCAGAGATCCTGGAAGATATCATTGCTTTTGACCTTCATGATGCTTTGGGCTACGTCAGTGGCGCTTCACCATTGGGCTACACTGACAGCGTCAACTACACCTTGCGCGGCTTTACGGCGAGTGGGTCTCATAGGGATGGCATTGCTGAAGTTGCTGCCTTAGGTGGAACCACTTCCGGAGGCGGATTTGACTTCATTACCACTGAGCGTCTGGAAGTGATCAAGGGCCCTCAAGGAGTACTCTATGGGCAGACCAGTATTGGTGGCGTGCTTAATCGCGTGACAAAGAGGCCCAGAGTCGAACCTCTCACGATCGTTTCTTTTCAGGTAGGTTCCTGGGATAATTACCGATCTACCCTGGACACCTCTGGTTGGATAGACAAGAATAAGAAATTCGGTTACCGGTTGAATGCAGCCTATCAGATAGGCAATGGTTCTGGAAACGTTGAAACCGTTACCGAAGTCGGTGACAACGACCGATGGGTAATCAATCCTGTATTCACTTACCGCACAGAACTTGGTAACGAGTTCATGTTCTACTTTTCCTTTATGGAGGATGGTGAAATTGTACCTGATTCCGTCCAAGGATTTCTCGGCCCCTATGGCGATATAATACCACACTGGGGCATGAAGAATGACTTCTTTTCATTCTGGCCGGTTCGTGATCGGAGGACAAATATCAATAATTACGAAATACGCTACACACACGCGTTGGAGTTCTTTGGTGCAGACAGCACCATAAGGATAGGCGGACGCTTCGCCCAAATCAAAAGCATTGCAAAAAATGTTACAATACGGGGCGCTTATACCTATACGGACGCCCAAGGCAATCTCATAGCCGCAGCTAATCCCAACACCATACCCTTTGAATTGGTTGACACAGAACTGGCCAAAGTGACACGGAACCAACTCAGATTCAGTGATACCAATACCAATACAGATCAACATCTGGTCTTTTTCGATATGAATAACAAGTTCAAGTTAGGTCCCACCTCCAGTGACTTGCTATTTTCTTTACAGGCTGGTGGGAGTGAACGAAATAGAAATAGATTTCGCCAGGAAACAGATCCATTGGACACAATTGGCCAAGAGCCTTATGAGATCTGGCCGAATACAAACAGCAATGGTTTCACCTTAAATCAAATCGTTAACGATCTCCTTTCTCCTAATCGAGTGAGATTTGATACCTTAGTCTATGATGAAGATAACTTCTTCAACGCAGCGGTTTTGGAAAGGTTGTCCTTGTTCGAAGGTAAGTTGATCTTGATTGGGGGTGCTCGTTATGACCGGCGACGTGGCAGCAACAACCCGGACTTCAATAATCCTGATCGGGTTCCTGACCGGAAGGATGTGGATGTAACGACAACCAGGTTAGGGTTCGTTATCAAGCCCGTCGAAGGTCTTTCGATTTTTTATCAAAACTCACAGACTTTTCGGCCTGAGTTTCTCATTGATACTAGGCCTGACACATTTGGTGAGAGATTCCCGAATCATCTTGGAGAAATGGATGAGGTTGGGGCCAAATTGAACCTGTTTCACAATAAGATCGTTGCCACATTTTCGTATTTTGAGAGTAGTGAAACAAATAATATCCTCAGGATCTGGAATCAGGCTGAAAATCAGACATTTCGAGTTCCGGCGGGATCTCAGTTCGTTCAAGGATTCGAACTTGACGCAGCGATTCGTCCTCTTCCGGGATTAGATTTATTATTGAGCTTCAGTGCCCTAACATCTCAGGTTGAAAGGACAGTGGGTAGCGAAGATAATCAGACTATTGTGCTTGTTGACGCTCCGCAGATTCCGGATGAAACCTTCTCGGTCTTGGCTAATTATAGATTCCAAGAGGGTGAGTGGTTACAAAACCTGGGGTTTAATATTGGATACCGTCATGTAGGCAGCCGTCTCTTCCGCATTAGCGAGATATGGTCTCTCGATGCATATGATGTCGTCGATGCCGGATTTTCTTATCAATGGAGTAAAATACGCTTCGATTTCAGAGTTTTTAACCTTTTTGATAGTCTCTATGTAGTGCATTCAACATTTCCAACGAATATGCGTGTTGGAGCGGATCGTAACGTCCGCTTCAGGATTAGTTATTCTTTCTGATTCAATGAGTTCCAGCACCTTATACTATTCATTTGCCGAAGTAAAAACCAATAGAAACCACCTAGAGTTTTAACAATATTTGGAATTCCCCCCAAGAAAATCTTATCGTCATTTTAGCGATAGGATCTATTCTCCCCAATGGTCTGACTATGTTCGCAGAACCCTTGGGGGGCGACTACGGCCAGCCACGCATCATCGTGCCGGCACCGGAGAACCCGCGATATGCGCATCTGTCGTGGCCGAAAATCGTCAAAGCAAATGATGGCACTCTCGTCGTGGCCTACATTGCCGGGCGAAAGCATGCTAATGGTGATGGATGCCCCGCTGTGTCAATATCTAGAGATGGCGGCAAGACATTCACCCCACCCCAAGTCCTGATGACTTTCGACAAAACAAAGATGTATCAGCATTGTGCAAATCTGGCGATGGGTAAGGCAGAAGACGGCTCCATTATCTTGATGGCCATGGCATTTACGGATAACGATCGGAACAATATCTACGGCTGGCGATCTGTAGACTCCGGGAAGACCTGGCAGCGAACCGACACATCCACACTTGGCGATAGCAAAACCGGGTCGGTCTTCGGCCATGTGTTTAACGTGCCGGGTAACGGACTCGCTGTTTGCGGCCATTACCGGCAGCCTAAAGGCAATGGTATCTGGATTGCCTATTCGACAGACCACGGAAAGTCATGGAACGACCCACATGAAATCTCAAAAAAACCATACTACGAGCCCGCTTTCATTTATGCTGGCGGACGCCTTATCGGATTGGTTCGTGAGAAAAAAGTATACGCATTTCATCAGTTTGTTAGCGATGACTTGGGCGCAACATGGCAATTCCGACAAAAGGTTATCCAGGGCGACAAGTCGGCTGTTCATCCCAGCCCTTTTCTCACCGCGGATCCAACACAGCCAGGCACGCTCTACGCACTTCAATCTGAACGAAGCGCCAAGAACGAGATATATCTCTGGCGTGCACAGGCAGACGCTCTTCAATGGGAGTGCCTTGGCCTTGTGACGTCCTGCCCCCGCGTTGAGGATTTCAGCTATCCTTGGATGAGCCACTTGGAGGACAACAAGTGGTTCCTCGTTTTCTACTCGGGTAAGAGCAGTGGCCGCAACTCGATTTACGGAATGACAATCGCCATCCCGCAATTAGTAGCGGGAAAATAGCCCAAGAAGGCGGAGATGGCAACACCTAACGGCGCTCCTGTCCTTTCACATTCTGAGAATTTCAATGTCTCATAAATTTAATGTCTGATCCGGCAAGAAGCGGTGGAGGAGACGTTCTACAGCGTGGTTTCCTTTGAACATTAGCGTCCCTCGGAGAGAGTGAGAGGTTGGACGCTGCGGTTGGCCCAATCGTAAAGCGGCTTTTTTGGAGAATTTTATAGAGCTATGTCGGCGGATAACAAATCGAGTCAGCAGGATCAGTTGATGGTTGTGTCGGATGAATTGAGAAAGCACAGGAGGAAAAGTGAAAAGAAGAGCGTTTTTAAGAGTACTGGCTGGCGCTGCGACAATGTTGCTCGGGCTACTGGACGGAGTTAGCGCCGCTAAGGAAGCACGCCCCGCCCCGAAACCGAACATCATCTTGATCTTCGTGGATGACATGGGCTACGGCGACCTCGGATGTTATGGGAATCCCACAAACAAGACCCCCAACATTGACCGTCTGGCTGCCGCAGGACAACGTTGGACGAGTTTTTATTCCTCGGGAGCCACATGCGTCCCTAGCCGGAGAGGGCTCATGACGGGTCGCCACCCGGCACTCATGGGCAGGGTCAATTGGGTTAACATCCGAAACCAGTTAATTCCGGCCATGTTGAAGAAACAGGGCTATACGACCGCTATCCTCGGAAAGTGGCACCTTGCGGGCTATCCAAAGGACTTTATGAAGAGTCCGATGCATCCGCTGGAATGCGGATTCGATTCCTATTACGGCACTCCAGGCAGCAACGACGTGCCGGCGCCAAAGGGCAAGAGACAGAACCGGCGGTCCCTTTTTGACGCCTGCGACAATTTCACTTTCCAGGTCCCATTGATTCGCGGACGCGAGGTCGTGGAGTTACCGGCGGACCAAGAGCTCTTCACCAAGCGCTATACGGAAGAAGCCGTGAAGTGGATTACGGATAACAAAGATCGACGCTTCTTTCTGTATCTGGCCCACAACATGCCGCACGCTCCCATCTTTGCCTCAAAAGCCTTCCAGGGACGGAGCAAAGGGGGGCGCTTTGGGGACGTTGTGGAGGAGATCGATTGGTCGGTAGGCCAGGTCATGACAACGTTAAAAAAACTGGACATCGAAAAAGACACCCTGGTGATTTTCACCAGTGACAATGGTCCGTGGAGCATGTTTGGCCCGCACGGCGGCACGGCAGCCCCGCTGCGCGGCGAAAAGGCCACCTCATGGGAGGGCGGCTACCGGGTGCCGGGAATCTTTTACTGGCCCGGCCGCGTCAAACCTGGAGTTATCGAAGACATGGCAGCAAACCTGGACCTCTATGCAACTTTTGCGACCCTGGCGGGCGGCGCCGAACCGACGACCCAACGCGGATACATCTCGAAAGACATGTCCGGGGTGCTGCTTCGTGGCGAAGTCGGTCCGCGCAAAGATTGGTTCTACACGAGCGGCGCGGTGGCGTTCCGCTCGGGGAATTATAAAATCCATCTCAGCACGAAAGATCGCTCCTCGAATCCTGACACACGAAAACAAGAACAAATTAAGAAACACGATCCACCGCTGCTGTTTGACTTATCAAAGGATATTGGAGAGCGGAAAAACATCAACGAGGAACATCCGGAAGTGGTCGATCGTTTATTCAAGGAACTGAACGCATATCGAAATCGAGCAGGACTAGAATAAACATCGAACAAAGCCTTGGAGGCGACGTCCTAAAGGCCGCGCCTCAAGGCAGACGTTCTGCTAGGAAATCATAGACCGTCTTGGAATTCCTATTTTTTTGACGACTGTGCTTCCTTTGAATGAAGTTGATTGGAAATTTTTGAATTCTTCGATCTGGGCTGAACTGAAAATATCCTACGTTATCTGCGGTTTTGCCTTTACCCCGTACTTCTTATGTGCTATCCAGGTTAGTCATGGCAGCATACGACTTCATCGTCATCGGGGCGACTCCGGGAGGGGTGGCCTGCGCGGTAAGAGCAGCTCGGGAAGGGCTTAACGTTCTCCTCACGACCCATACGCCGATCCTGGGAGGAATGATCGCCAACGGGTTGAGCGTCTGGGACACCCTTTATGAGGACAGACGGTCGCCCATTTATGATGAACTGCGCCAGTCGATCTTCGATTATTACCGCGATAAATACGGCGAGGATTCCGAGGATTACCGGAATGCGCTCCCAGGGGAGAGCGGGCACTCCAACGGACGATTCGAAGCGCATGTGGTGGAAAAGCTGGTTGAAGAACTGGTGCGGCGTGCGAGCCGGATCGCGGTGGAGCGTAGGGTGCATCTGGAATCGGTGGAGATTACCGGCGGGCGGATCGTTGCGGTGACTGGCCCAGCGACCAGACCCGTCGGTCAAAGTATTCAATCTCAACTACGACCCGCTCATCGAACGGGCGGCTGAACAGGCGCGTGTACGTCTTTCTGACGGTTTTGTGGGCCATGAAAACGCCTTCTTTGAACCCGCTGTGTTTGAGGAGCGGATCGGTCGTATCCGAGGGACGCACCGAGGCAGACAGTTCGAGGAAACTGCCAAGTCGATTCAGTTGCTGAAACTGCATGGCTCCGTCGGCTGGTATGAGTGCGAGACAAACGGGATCCGCCGGTGTGCATTTGCATCCACCATTCCGGAGAATACGAAACGCTTGATGATTCCACCGCAACGGCGGAAGGCGAGCGACACCATGAGCCCGCCATACTCCGCGCTGTGGTCTACGTTCCGTGGTGCACTTGGACAAGACAGGGTGCCAATCAACCGTCTTGTGTGCGTCGGATATGGTTTTGCCGACATATGATGTAATAAAAGCGCAAGGCTATGTAACCGCTCAGGACAGGTTGTTCCAAATGCATCTGACCCGGGTTTTGATTAGAGGAAAACTATCCGAGTTTTTCGGATTGAAAGCAAAAAATTGAATCGAAATATTGGAAAGTAGCTATTTTCAACGATTATGAATGTTCATATGGGATATCTCGGTAGTAGCTATTTTCAACGATTATGAATGTTCATATGGGAAATCTCGGATTTTAATTTGACACGGCGAAACCAAGCTTCAATCTCCCCCTCGAATCAAATCGGAACCATTGAATTTCCAATCAACTCGATAATGAAACACTTCATACTCCTCGCTCTCGCCGCAGCGCTACACCTCGGCTCTATCTGCTCTTCATCTGCCGCAACCGATGATAGCCAACCCAAAAAACAGAACATTCTGCTCATCTGCGTCGACGACCTTCGTCCCGAGCTGAAGTCCTTTGGCGTCGACTACATTCACTCGCCGAACATCGACCGACTCGCGGCCTCCGGCAGAGCCTTTCACAACCACTACGTCAACGCCCCCACCTGCGGGGCCTCTCGTTACACGATGCTAACTGGGCAGTACGGTCCCTATGGCAACCTAGCCCTCTTCGCACGGGCCGAAAAGTTAAAATCTCCCGATGCGTCCATTCCCCCAAGTATGCCGGAGTGGTTTCGAAAAAATGGATACAAGACCGTATCAGTCGGAAAAGTCTCGCACCACCCAGGCGGCTGGGGCGGCGAAGACTGGTACGACCTCAACGTTCTCGAAATGCCAGTCGCTTGGGATCGTCAACTCATGCCCACCGGCCAATGGAAACACCCGCGCGGCGCTATGCATAGCCTGGCTCACGGGGAGATCAAACCAATCGGATCCTTCTCGGAAAACAAAATGGAAGTCCTCCAAAGCTCCGAAGGCGAAGACACCATCTACCATGATGGCTTGATTGCGGACGCCGGTCTCGAACAACTCGAAGATTTGGCCGGCTCGGACAAACCCTTCTTCCTCGCCATCGGCCTCATCAAGCCTCACCTCCCCTTCGGTTCGCCCAAGCGCTACATGGATCCCTACGAAGAGGTCGACCTGCCTCCGATCCCCCACCCGGAAAAGCCAAGCTGGAAAAGCACCTGGCATGGTTCAAGCGAATTCTTCAGCCAATACTTCCATCACGGACAAGACCCGCGGGAAGATAAAGCCTACGCGGACGAAGTGCGTCGTCACTACGCTGCCTGCGTAAGTTACGTCGACCATCACGTCGGAGAAATCCTCACCAAACTCAAGGAAACCGGCAGAGACAAAGACACCATCGTGGTTCTCTGGGGCGATCACGGCTGGCACCTGGGAGAACACGCCATCTGGGGCAAGCACTCCCTCTTCGAAGAAGCCCTCCGATCCCCCCTCATCATTTCCGTTCCCGGCATGAAAAACCCGGGCGCAAAGTCGAACGCGGTCATCGAAACCGTCGATCTTTTTCCAACCCTTTGCGAACTCACCGGCCTGGACCAACCTGACTTCGCCCACGGTGTTTCCCTGCTTCCTCAGATCGAAGAGCCAAACGCCAAAGGCCACACAGCCTACGCCTACGCCGGCAAATTAGGGAAGCGTGTTATTGCTCAAACGCTCCGCACCGAACGCTATCGTTTCACCCTTCACAAAGACGGTTACGCCGAGCTCTACGACCATAATTCCCCCAAGAAAGAAACTCAGAACATCGCCCAACAATTCCCCCGCAAAGTCGAAGAGCTTAAGCAATTGCTCCTTAAGAAAGCGTCCAATTAGTCAGATCGATAGTAACCGTTTCAAAAAGTATCGATCTCTCCAAATAGCATCTGGCTTGGTTTTCTAAAGCCAGAATCGCAATCTCAATTTTAGAATCAACATTAACCCAAACGTTTCATAAACCACGGAGTTCGCGGAGGAACGGAGGCGAAATAATCCATCTATTCTCCCTACCTCCGTGCCCTTCGTGGTGAAAAATTAGTGCATTTCTATCCTCATTTTTAGTGGGCATTCGAGCTGAGCTCAATTGTTGATAGGAAATTCAATTGTTCCGATTTGATTCGGAGGGGAGGCTAAAGGTTGATTTCGCACTATCAAGTTAGAAACTTGTGAGTTCTGAGGGTATATCAGCGCCCGAAAAAAGGGTTCTGCGTCAAAAACAGTGCCCCGCAAAAAAGGTTGCTCCCCTTAGGAGGGTGTCACTTTCGGCGGGAATCAGGTGGATCGGCTTCTCGAATACGAATCAGTAGAATCAGCTTGATCCTCGCCTTCGGAGAATTCGATCCACTCTATGAACAAATCGAACTCCCTGCAAAAGACACACCCAGTCCACACTGCCAGATTGACGGGACTTAAACGCCTGCTCAGGTCGAATTTCGCTAGGGACGATAGGCACGCTTTACTTCTTGCTCGGTCCCCTTCAGGGTTGGCTACTAGCGCGTTTGACTCTACCAACAAATCGCCTGACGCGGAAAAACTTAGTATACGAATAGCAAATACGGAAAATGAAGATGAAACGATTTGGGATGGCGGCGATCGCGCTAATGATAATGACAACGTCAATTATGGCAGATACTTTGGTCTACGAAGGCAGCAAGGGCATTGGTAAAGGCAAACATATCGTATTCATAGCGAACGATCACGAATACCGTTCGGAGGAGGCTTGTCCCGCTCTCGCTAAGATTCTGGCCAAGCGACATGGCTTCCGCTGCACAGTGCTGTTCGGACTAGACGATAACGGGGCGATTAACCGGGAGGCTCCGATACTTCGGGTCTCGGGCAAGGTTTCGGAACTCCCCTGGATCGTTCTCAAGATCGTAGAGTTCCGGTTCCTCGCGGAGGTAAAAAATATACTTGAATTTCCCTCGCCGCAACATGGCCATGGGCGCGGCCGAGAAATTGGCGTAGTACTCCGAGAAAACCTCGTCCGGCCCCTGACCGTGGCCGTGCATGAGGGGGACGAGGCTGGTGCCATCAAGCCGGACAATCGGTTCAGCGGGTGAGTCCGCGCCTGCCATTTCAACGATTGATGCCACGAGGTCCACGAGTGATACGGGATCGGGTATCCGCTTGTCGGCGAAGGGTTGTCCGGGCGCTGAACTGAAATGACCATCGGGATGCGCGCGGAGTGTTCATAGAAGTTGGACTTCATCCACATCCCATGCTCTCCCATCATCTCCCAGTGGTCCGCCGTGAAAATGATCACGGTGTCATTGCGCTGACCGGTGGATTCGACGGCCTCTATGAGTTGTCCCAAGAGATCATCTACAAAGGTGATGAGGCCAAAGTAGGAGGCCCGAACCTGCCGGAGGACGTCGTTCGGCAACGGTCTGTCGGGGTACCCACGACTGGTGCGTTGGCGTTTGATGGCGGGATGTTGATTCTCGAGATGGCCGTCGGGAATCTCCGGCAGGGGGACGTCCACTTTTTCCGGGTTGTACATCTCATAATACCGCTCGGGTGCGATGAACGGGTTGTGCGGGCACACGTAACCGACATGGAGCGCCCACGGTTCCTCCTTGCGCGCTGTGTCGCGGATGTAATCAAGCGCCGAATTTGTGACCTGAGTGTCGGTCTCGATCTCCGGGGTATTGCCGGGTCCGCACCGCATCGTGACGGTTTGTGGTTTGACGGGGGTCGGTTTCGACCAGTCCGGAGGCATCGGCTTTGCGGTGGCGTTGAGATCAAATCCGATCTGCTCCTCGAATCCATGCAGGTGGTCGTTCCCGCGATAGTGGATCTTGCCCGAGATTGCCACGCGGTATCCGGCGGCGCGCAGGCGGTGGGCCCACGTGATGGCATCCTCGCGTAGCGGCACCCCGTTATCCCAGATGCCGATGTTCTGTACATAGCGACCCGTCATATAACTCATTAACTCATGCGCGCGGGAACACATATAGGGCAGTTGGTGTAGGCGTTTTCGAATACTACCCCTTCCGCCGCGAGGAGGTCGAGGTGAGGGGTCATAACCATCGGGTGACCGTAGGACCCACTGAATTGTGGTGCCTGTTGGTCGGTCATAACAATAAGGAGGTTAAGTTGTCTTTTCATATGTACGTAAAGACCAACTTGCCGCCTTGATGAGACGACTCAAGTTTCAATAGGGTGTCATTTTCGAACACAGGTATGATTATCGGTCCCCGTCACGCGGTTCGGAAGGCATAGGACTGAACATGGTGTCCTGCGAACTCGACCGATTGGGTATGCCGCGGTTCACTCGGTCCGAAGGCGGTCGCACCCGAATGCCGTACCTCCCAATCATAGGGAACCGTCTCCGAAAGCCGAAGTTTCCAGCGTGACGGCGTAAGCGAAAATTGTGTGTTGAAACCACGCCATCAAACCCTTCTGGTATTCAATCATTACAAAACGCCGCCAGCACATTCATATTAACTGGTTCTTGCACGTCGACGGCGTATTGAAAGCAATAACGCGAGGTTGGGCAAAGTTAAAGATTTTACCTGTGGTCTGTTTTGAAAACCGCGTAAAATTTTTCGCATCCTGTCATCTTCGGGCAGTTTGTCGAAATCGAGAAATTTCGACCACAGCTACAGGAAGCTGTCATCATATAGCATCAAGGCCGAGCCTTCGGCATTGGGTGGCGATCGTTCTCCCGATGGAGCGGCAATCTATTTTTCCACTCCCGCTATGTCACTGAATTGCTGTACCATCGTGTGCTATTGGACTAGTCAAAAGCTTCGGGATGGTAGCCCATTTCCGTGACATCGCCAGTTGCGAATGCGATGTTGGGCGCGTTCACTTTGGGAAAATGTTGGGACAGACTTGCCTTGATTCGGTCGTAGCGCGGATCGCCGGCTAGATTGTGCCATTCATGAGGGTCGTTGTTGTGGTCGTATAGTTCCTCGTCGCCGTTTCGGTAACGGGTATAGCGAAACCGGCGACCGCGCACGGAATGGCAATTGACGCCATGGGTGGACACCACCGGCGCCCCGCGATCATTCGTCGATCCGTTCAGAATCGGAGTCAAGTCACGGCCATCGAGTTCATGCGTCGCCGGTTGCGGAAGTCCGCAGAGACCGATCAATGTGGGGTAGATGTCGAGGAGGCTGACCGGCGTCTCACACACTTGCGGCTTCATGCCGGGGACCGATATTGAGAAGGTCACCTTGCAGGCCAATTCCGTTAGGATAAATTTGGACCAGTGGTTCTTTTCACCTGTGTGCCAACCATTGTCCGCTGCGAAAACAACGATTGTGTTATCACGATAGGGACTGGCATCCAGCGCGTCGAGTATGCGCCCAATTTGTTCGTCCACATAGGTTACCGTGGCGTAATATGCCTGCAGCGCCTTTTTCCAGAGTGCGGATTTGACGATCTTGTCGTGAATTCCGCGGTGTGTGGCCAGCCAACGAGCCGGTTTGGGCATATCTTCCAAATCGTCGGGGCGGTAACCTTCCGGTATCTCTATATTTTCCAATGGGTATCGCTCATAATAACGTTCCGCTACGGTCCAGCTTACATGGGGCCGCCATAACCCGCAGGTAGCAAAAAAAGGAGTGTCGTGGTTTTGTTTGAGCAGATCGATCGTGCGGTTCGCCTGCTCGGTGTCCTGCTGCATCTTCGAAGGGTCGTCCCGGTCCCATTCGTCCGGCAGGATACCCCAGGTGTAATTGGAAGGACCGTCCGGTATCTCTGTCAGGGTTCCGGGTATGACACGTTTGAGGAGTTCGGTTTCCGTATAGGTAACAGATTCTTCGCGGTTGAACATTTTGTAGTAGCCGGGCGAAAAGGAATCGATGTCGTCTTCAAGAAAGCGGTTGTGCAGAATCTTGCCGTAGCCGGCGGCCAGGTAGCCGTTTTTCATAAAATGCTGCGGAAGAATGTCGACTCCGCTGATCCATGTTGAAGCGCGGCGATAGCCTTGATTATTGTAATGTACGCCCGATCGCGCTGCGTGCACTCCCGTTAAGAAAGCGGTGCGGGAAGGACAACAACCCGGTGACGCGACGTATCCGTGCGAGAACCAGGTGCTGCGAGCGGCCAGGCGCTCCATATTGGGCGTATGGACTCGCGTGTTGTTCAGAACGCTGTGCAGATTAGGCCCATGATCGTCAATAATTATAAACAGAATGTTGTAGGGCTTCCCGTTGGAGGCGGCCCCTAGCGCCGATTGCTTGATCAACGGAGACAGAGCGCCTAAGGCGGCGGCCTTGGACGATTGAGCGATGAATTTTCTGCGCGTGAGGTTTCTGTTCTTCATATTAATAACGCTAAGGTATGGATCATTAATTGTAACCGAGATTTCCCATATCAACAAGAATCAAACTAGCTTCAGTGGCATTGCGGCATGGTCATCAACGGGACTTAATGTCCCGAACTTAGATTTATACATTAAGGCTAAGATCACTGTCCAACCAGTTGCATCAACAACATTGTCGGCAGGTGCTACACTTAATTTAGGTGTCGTGGCCGAAGGCAGCAACCTGACTTATGAATGGCTGAAAGGTGGTGTTTTGATAGGCGGTGCAACGTCATCCACTTTATCTATTCCTAGTATGACTCCAGCCGATGCAGGGACTTACACCGTGCAAGTTTATGCCACCGCCGGCGGAACTTGGTCCCCTGCTCCGATTAGTAATGCTGCGATTGTGACTGTTCTCTAGCGGATCAGAGTTTGCTTAGTTAAATGAATGAGTAAGCCCAACAAGGCGGTGGAGACAATGCGACTAGCTCCCCTCAGAATTGACAATGTCCTGATATGCGCCCATCATCGGCGCATATCTCACCTATAACGTTGGGCACTGAATCAAAATGAGAACCTTAATAGCACTTACGTTACTTATATGTGGCGGGTGTGCCACGACGCAGCCTACCCATAAAACGCACGAGGCCGATGTGGTGATCTACGGCGGGACTTCTGCTGCGGTGACTGCAGCGGTGCAAGTGAAAAAGATGGGCAAAACCGTGGTGATTGTTTGCCCCGAAAAACACCTTGGCGGATTAAGCGCCTCAGGTTTGGGCTGGACAGATTCAGGACGCAAAGAAGTAATCGGCGGATTGAGCCGTGAGTTTTATCACCGCGTCTGGAAAAAATATCAAGATGACGACAACTGGAAGTGGCAAAGCAAGAAAGCTGGATTTAAACACAAGGCCTTTAAAAACGAAGATCAAACAGCATGGGTCTTTGAACCCCATATCGCTGAAGAAGTGTTTGAAGACTTCGTCAACGAATACGGTATTGAGGTTTTTCGCGATGAATGGCTTGATCGGCAAGATGGCGTTAATATGGTCAATGGCCAAATCAAATCGATTACCATGCTCAGTGGTAAAACATTCAAAGCTAAAATCTTCATTGATGCAGGATATGAAGGTGACTTACTGGCAGCCGCTGGCGTAAGCTATAAAGTGGGACGAGAGTCCAATTCAAAATACGGTGAACGCCTGAATGGTTTTCAGATCGCAAGCCGCTCACATCAATTTAAAGGCATCGTTGATCCCTTCGTGGTGAAGGGAGACCCCAAAAGCGGGCTACTTCCCCGTATTGGCAAAAAGCCTTCATCGAAACTTGGCGGTGGAGATTCCGGTGTTCAGGCGTATTGTTATCGTACATGCCTGACGAATATTGCAGAGAACAGACTACCCTTTCCTAGGCCCAAAAACTATGATGCTAAACAGTATGGACTTCTGCTAAGAACCTTAAAAGCAGGAAGCACGCACGTGTTTGGCAAGTTCGACATGATGGTTAACGGTAAAACTGACACCAATAATCATGGATCATTCTCCACCGACAACATCGGCATGAATCATGAATACCCGGAAGGCAGCTATGCCAAACGAAAAGAGATACTACAAGAACACGAGGACTATCAAAAAGGTTTTTATTATTTCATCTGCAACGATCCACGGGTACCTGTAAAAGTTCAACAGCGCATGAATAAATGGGGCTTGGCCAAAGACGAGTTCACTGACAATGACAACTGGCCCACGCAAATCTATGTGCGTGTAGCTCGTCGCATGATAGGCGAAGTTGTTATGAACCAAAATCATTTAGAGAAAAAAATCAAAACCCCAAAATCCATTGGCATGGGTTCCTACAACATGGACTCCCATAACATCCAACGTTACGCATTTTTCGACAAAAAATCCGGCAAGTGGACAGTACGAAACGAAGGCGACATTCAAACAAGACTCAAAGCACCTTATGAGATTGCTTATGGTGCTATTGTGCCCAAAAAAGAGCAGTGCACTAATTTGCTTGTACCCTGCGCAGTATCATCATCGCACATTGCCTACGGATCAATCCGCATGGAGCCTGTGTTTATGATTTTAGGTCAGTCTGCAGCGACTGCCGCCTGCATGGCCATTGATGAAAGTATTGCCGTTCAAGATGTGAATTATAAGCGATTAAAAACACGCCTGATAAAAGATAAACAGAAACTGTAATGCCCAACAAGACGCTGATGCCAACGGGATTAGCTAACTCAAGTTCGGAAACGCCTTCGACGCTCGACAGTCTCAGACCCGTGGCATAGCTTGAACGTTAGGCGCACACGACAATGACTGTGGAACCGGATTTCATTCATGCACTGGAAACCAAGGTTAGGGAGCAGCTAAGCGCCCAGCGAGTCGGCTACCTCTTGGGTGCCGGCTTCCTCTTACCTTGATGGGACCGGCTACCCGCTCGCGCTCGAGTTCTGGGATAGGATCAAGGATTGCATCACGGATACTGGCAGGCGGAATGAAATTCAAGCCAAGCTAGATGAGGGCGCAAATGGGATTGAGCATGCTCTCGACCTGCTTGATGATGGAGGCCCTGTCGAGGGACCGCACCGGCACTTGGTGGCTGCCGCGGCAGCTGACGCGTTGGTGCTCGGCACGCGATTATGCCGGAGCGATCGACAATTGCCTGGTCGAACCGGTACGGGATCAGCACAATCAGCATGAGCCGGCAGTGGAAAGCGGTTACGGAAAAGGAGCTGCTTTTCGCGCAGCGGCGAATGGAGCTCTCGAATGAAAAAATGGAGCGGTACGAAAAAGGGTTTTCACCGGATCCGCGGATGTCGCAACCTCCAGCGACTCGCATCCGCTCTTCAAAAGTATGTGAATCGAAACCAAAAGGAAGTTGCCTGACCGCGGTGGAGAACCACCCAGTTTCAAATAAAAATGGGACATATCCTAAAAAGTGAATATTCGTATGCCTAAATTTAGTACAAATCGAATATCCTTTGCTTCTCAGGCGGTGGAACAGTAGGTTTATCGTTATGACAGAAGCTAAAGAGCAAGCGTGTGATCTATTGGTTAATGGAGGTGGTATTCGCGGAATATCCCTTGCCGTTGAATGCGGCAAGGATTTTACGATCAAATTTCTCCTGATCTTCATAGGCATCGTCCTTTTTTGTTTGAGGGGCTTGGGTGGAGAGCAGGGGGTCTCACTACCCACTCTAAACTATTCACCTCGCAATGACGGCCATATGCCGATTGTCAACCCATTCAGCCCCAACACGGACGCGTCCTTATCATCGACTCGCTATCTGTTTCTTGATCCGGAAATTCTCATCGAGTGTCGCGGGGCCGAGTTTAGGATTAACGCTCCCCAGCGGAGGGAAACGGTCATTATACCTGATCGACCTTGGGAGCAATTAATGATTACTTTCTGGCTTACCGTTCGCGATGAGGCGGGAAAACTGAGGATGTGGTACACCTGCCGTGACAAGGAAAATCAGCCCAATGTGGCCTATGCCGAATCGACTGATGGGGTTCTATGGACCAAGCCAAATCTAGGGGTCTATGAATACAACGGTTCCAAAGAGAATAACCTCGTGGGCCTCCAAGACCTTAGTGGCGTCTTTTTTAAGGATCCAAACATGCCCGCCGAAGAGCGTTATATATATGTTTCGACCAGCAGACCATCCGGAAAACCAGCGAATCGAAAAATGATCTACCGGTTCCATTCACCCGATGGTCTGAATTGGAAAAGGGACGACGTCCCACTGATACGCGCTAGCGCCGACACGCAGAATGTCGTTTGGTGGGATGAAGGGCGGCGGGAGTATGTGATTTATCTTCGCGGTCGGACCCCGTCACCGCCACGCCGCAAGGTTGTTCGTTTGTCGCTTTCGAGCTTAAAGAAGCCATCCGATTTGGCACTTAGCGGACACGGGTTTAGGCAATACTTCGACAACGAGATTCCCACCGTATTGCAATGCGACGAACAAGATCCGGTCCGAACGGACATCTACAATATGTCGGCACAGCCGTATGCAGTCGACCCGAGTTGGTATGTTGCGTTTCCAACTTTTTTGCGCCGCTCACCGGAGACGGCTGCTCCCGGCTATAAGGGACGCCATATTGGACCGGCTGAGGTACAGTTTGCTGGTAGCCACGACAGCATCAAGTGGTATCGCTACGATCGCTCTGCTTACGTCTCGCCACCGCTGGTAGACCCGGACCAGCGCAACATGGTTTTTATGGGCACGGGTATGGTGGTACGCGGAAACGAGCTTTGGCAGTACGCGACCGAGTTTCACTCGCGCCATGGTGACGTTTCAGCACGATATAAGCGGACAGACGGGTTCATCGTGCGTTATGTTCAGCGGATCGACGGCTTTGTCTCGCTCGACACGGGCATCGCTATGGGCACGGTGCGCACGAAAGCGGTTGTAGTGAGTGGGAAACGTCTTCTGCTCAATGTAGACACCGGTGCACTAGGTGAAATTCGCGTCGGCTTGGTCGATGTAAATGGGAATGCATTCCCCGGCTTCGGCCTCGACGATTGCAAGCCGTTCACGGGCAATACTACCAGTGGGATCGTGTCATGGCAGATGGACAAAGATTTGGGGGCTCTAAAGGGTAAGCAAGTTTGGCTCGTAATGGAATCGACAAGGACCAAATTGTTCTCGTTTCGCTTCCAATGAAACTGATCCGACTGGAGGAGGACAATGAAGAAGAAAAACAGTATACTCCCATATTTCCCATTTCATCATAAGAATATAAGCTTGAAATAATCGCTATGTGATTAATAATCAGTTACTTAAATATACTTATAGCAAGCAAATTCTTAAAATCCAATGGGTGACGCAAAAAAGGGCTGTTTTCGGGTTCAATTTAACCGCCGAATCAAGTTGGAGTTCCACGGCGCGAAGGTTACCAGTGATGCGGGATTGTTGCTCTACCGGGAACTCGATGAAGTTTTCGGGCTGACGGCGATAGGAAACGGAAATTTGGTGGAGGAGCGCACGGGCAAAAATATCCAGCATGGCAGAACGGCTCTGCTTCGGCAGTCTGTCTTCAGTCGCCTGGCAGGCAACAAAGATACGAACGATGCGGAGCGCCTACGATCTGATCCCGTCATGAGGCAGATTGTCGGGGGTCGTACCGATTGGCAACTGGCGGCTTCGACCAGTGAAATGAGCCGCTTTGAAACACAGATGTTAACCAAACCTGAGAATTTGACCGCGCTGATGGACATGAGCGGTCAATGGATAGAACGGGTGAATAGCCGAGTGGGGATGAAGAAACTGATTCTCGATATGGATAGTTCGGAAAGCCCGACTTACGGAAAACAGGAAGGCTCGGCCTTCAACGTCCATTTCGGGTGCACCTGCTACCATCCCCTGTTCTGTTTCAACCAGTTTGGCGATCTGGAACGGGCCAACCTGCGTAAAGGTAACGTGCACAGTGCTGACGATTGGTTGTCGGTGCTCCAACCGGTCGTTGCCCGCTATCGCGAGCGTCCCCTGAAACGATTTTTCCGAGGTGACGCCGCCTTCGCCAATCCGGACCTCTATCGTTACCTTGAGGAAGAGAACTTTTCCTACGCCATCAGGCTGCAGAGCAACGCGATTTTACAAAAACATATCGCCCCTTTACTCACTAGGCCAGTGGGGCGACCCTCGCGGGCACCCAAGGTGTTTTATACGAGTTTTTTGTATCAAGCCGCCAGTTGGCAGAGAGCTCGCCGGGTGGTGGCCAAGGTCGAGTGGCAGGCCGGAGAGTTATTTGCGCGTGTCGGCTTCATCGTGACAAATCTGAACTGGCCACCCAGGAAGGTAGTGAAATTTTATAACCACCGGGGCACCGCAGAGCAGTGGATCAAAGAGGGCAAACATGCCATCCACTGGACCCGCTTGTCCTGCCATGACTTTGAGGACAACGCCGTTCGGCTTCAACTCTTCGGCTTAGCCTACAATCTGGGTAACTTCATGCGCCGGTTGATCCTTCCCCCAAAGGTGAAGCACTGGATGCTGAGCTCTTTACGGGAGAAACTCATCAAAATCGGAGCGAAGGTGGTCCACCATGCCAAGTATATCACCTTCCAGATGGCCGAGGTGGCCATTCCCAGAAAAATGTTCCGAACTATGCTGGGGCGAGTAGAGCGATTGCAACTCACATCCGATACGGGGTGACGAAGAGGATTTTTCGATACAAAAGGAACCAGCGCTGTGGAAACCACCAACAGAAGAAAATACCTGTCCCTGATTTTACCGGGCAAAGGAAAAATCAGCAATAATTGTTAAATACTGCCTATTTGATCATCAAATAACGAAGGATAAGATTGCCAAATCACAATGAAAGCAGAAAATTGGATCGAAATATTAGAAAGTAGCTATTTTCAAGGATTATGAATGTTCATATGGGAAATCTCGGTTTAAAACAAACGGACGCTTTATGAAAAAATTATCCCGGCGGAAATTCGTCCAGACAACGGCTGCGGCTGCCGCCGGTGTTTACATCTTGCCGCGGTTTAGCATCGGGCAGGAAGGCCCGCCGGCTAATAGCAAGCTGAACATCGCCTTCATCGGCGTAGGCGGACAGGGCCGGGGCAACCTGACAGGGATGGCTCAGGAAAATGTGGTGGCGATTTGCGACGTGGATCCTCGGGCTTTGGCGAAGACGAAGGAGACGTTTCCGAATGCCCGGACGTTTAGCGACTATCGCCAGATGTTCGACAAGATGGGCAATGAGATCGATGCGGTCGGCGTGGCGACTCCGGACAACAACCACTTCGTGGCTTCGATGACGGCCGCCGATCTGGGCAAGCACTTGTTCGTGCAAAAGCCGCTCGTCCACAATATCTACGAACTGAGAACGCTGTGCGAAAAGACGCGGTCCAACAAGCTGGTGACTCAAATGGGCAATCAGGGGCGGGCCTTCGAAGGCATGCGTCTCATCAAAGAGTGGTTCGATGCGGATGTATTGGGTGAGGTGCGCGAAGTGATCGCTTGGACCAATCGGCCGAACAAGGGATTCGGCTTCACCCCCGGAGAGCGATTCAAACTGCCCGATGCTCAGCCCGTGCCCGAAGGAATGGATTGGGACAAATGGATTGGTCCGGCTCCCATGACCTCGTTCAGCAAGGACCTGCATCCGGCCTTCTGGCGCGGATGGTGGGACTATGGCTGCGGCGGATTGGGCGATATCGGCTGTCACACCATCGATATTCCTTTTTGGGCGCTGCAGTTGGGGCATCCGACGAAAATCGAAGTGGAATTGACCGGGAAGGCGAATCTCGTCTACACGCCGAGCGGTAGCGTCGTCACCTATCATTTCCCGGCTCGCTATGGATTGCCGCCAGTCAAGGTGAAGTGGATCGAGGGTCCGACGGTTCCTCAAATAGCCAAGGATTACCAAGCGGCTCAAGCGGCGGTCTTGGCTAAATCGGGAAGCTCGAAAGAAGCGAAACTCCATGCCGATGGACTCTTCATGGTCGGTAGCAAGCAAACCCTGTTTTCCCCAGGAATGCGCCCTAATAGCCCGCGACTCTACGACGAAGATGCGTGGCAAGAGTTTCGCCGCAATCGTCCGCCGGAAACCTTGCCGCGTGTCAAGGGAGGCAACATTGCCGAATGGATACGAGCCGTTAAGGGCGAAGGGCCGACGCCTGGATCGCACTTCGACTATGCGGAAGGCCTGACGGAATTGATATTGCTCGGAGCCTTGGCCATTCGTACCGGGAAGACTATAGAGTGGGATTCCAAACGCATGAAAGTGACCAACCACCGATCGCTCAATCGATATATCAAACCGAAGGTCCGCAAAGGTTGGCGCGAGTACTACCGCAGTTGAATTTAGGGTGCATCTGACTTCCAAGCGGCAATGCCCCCTCTCTCGAATCGTTCTTAAGCGCGGGAGCAGGCCGACAATCGAGACCATTGAATTTCCTATCAACAATGAAGACTATATATAGAATTACTTTGTTACTACTACTTGCACTGGGTATTGCTGCGAGCGCAATAGCGGCTAAGCACAACCAGCTTAGCAAGGTAGAAAAGAAGGCTGGGTTTAAACTGCTCTTTGACGGCAAGAGTTTCGATGGCTGGGAACATGCCGGGAATTGGGTTATTGAAGACGGTGTGATCACACGCCAGAAAAAAGGCGGGTACTTGAGCTATTCCGTAGAGACGCTGCCAGATGATTTTGAACTTCGCTTTGAATGGAAAGTCGGAGATAAGAGTAACAGCGGTCTTTATTATCGGCCAGGACAGTATGAGTATCAGATTCTGGACAATACGAAGCATGCTGACGGCGCCAACCCGCGTAGTAGTGCTGCCTCGCTTTATTTTTGCATGCCGCCGTCCCACGACAATACGAAACCGGTAGGCAAGTGGAATACGGGACGCATTATATGCAAGGGAACGATTATTCAGCATTGGCTGAATGGTGACAAGGTTGTTGGGTTTGATTACTCGAACCCAAAATACGCGTGGGAAGTTGAGCTACTTAAAAAACGTGGAGCGGAGATGGACGCGCGTGGTAGGCACCTGCAACTGCAGGATCACGGTGATCCTGTATGGTACCGTAATATTAAACTGCGCACTTTGGGTGATGCTGATAAACTCGACCGCACACCAGTTACGCCTGCAACTATTTCGAAAGAGGTGCTGGCAATTGAGCAGGCGAAGATTAATAAGATTGTCGCGAAGCGTAATAAACAGAATACCCCGAAAAAGTAGCCTGAAAAATAAGGATATTTTCATTCCGCTTACTAATCCGCGATCGTTTTCTGGATGCGCGCGGTTGATATGAGGCCTTAGACTTTTCGAAACTATTTCAATTTGTCCTATCGACCCTACCCTGCGAATCGTTCACGAGCGCGCGAAAAGGCCTGCGAATCGGAACCATTGAATTTCCGATCCACAAAAGACGCTTGTCGGTTTGCGCGTTTGCGGTAAGATTTGCGCGTATGCCGTCTCTGGACCCTAGTTCGAATCCCGCTTTGCCAGGGTCCAATGCTCAATTCACGACTACGCAATGGAGTCTGGTTTTGCATGCCGGGGATACTCTGCATCCGGAATCGGAATCGCGCAATTTCAGCGGGCATGGCCACATTAAGAATTTCCTGAACGGCAGGAATCGGTGTTACGGTTTTAACCGAACCTAAACAAAAATGCACTTAACAGGTGCGCAAGAGGGGGGTTCGATTACGAACCTGGACCCAAGATGGGCGGTGGCGGCGGTCAGAGGCCGAAGGAGAAGCTGGGGTAATCGTCGGGGGCGGAAAAGTCTGGCGGCGTAAAATAGGAAAGGGCGCGCATATCGCTGAAATCGATGCGGTCCTCCTTGTTGTAGATTTCCGTCCAGGAATCGATTTTAAAAGTGGGATCGCCGCCGTAAAAATCGGCCAACCCCTCATCGTAGTGAAACATTACTCCGCCATTCAACGTAATCTGGTTGGCCACCGCCGCTCCATTGAAATTAGCGGCACCGCTTATGGTCACGTTGGCATTCGGGGCATATATGGCCGCGGTCATGCCTGCTCCACCGCTAATAGAGATTTCTTGCCGAACGGCCCCTCCCGTTACATCGGCTTCCGACTGGGTGCCATAAATGAGGAGGCTTTCCGACTCCGAATTAGCGTTGTTGATAGTATTACTTCCTTGGTTATGGCCCAAGTTGCCATCTACATAAATGGTTAGGGTGCTTCCAGCGTTAATAACAACATTGGATAAGTCGACATCTCCAGAAACAATCATGCGGATGTGGCCGTTAATGGTCAATTCGGACTTACAGGAATGCTCTCACTTAAAGTGGTAGTGAAGATGGGATCCGATCAGGGACGGAAAGTGGGCATCAAGAGCCCTCGGGACAGAGGCAATGGATGCGGTGCCGCGGCAGCTGACGCGTTGGTGCTCGGCACGCGATTATGCCGGAGCGATCGACAATTGCCTGGTCGAACCGGTACGGGATCAGCACAATCAGCATGAGCCGGCAGTGGAAAGCGGTTACGGAAAAGGAGCTGCTTTTCGCGCAGCGGCGAATGGAGCTCTCGAATGAAAAAATGGAGCGGTACGAAAAAGGGTTTTCACCGGATCCGCGGATGTCGCAACCTCCAGCGACTCGCATCCGCTCTTCAAAAGTATGTGAATCGAAACCAAAAGGAAGTTGCCTGACCGCGGTGGAGAACCACCCAGTTTCAAATAAAAATGGGACATATCCTAAAAAGTGAATATTCGTATGCCTAAATTTAGTACAAATCGAATATCCTTTGCTTCTCAGGCGGTGGAACAGTAGGTTTATCGTTATGACAGAAGCTAAAGAGCAAGCGTGTGATCTATTAGTTATTGGAGGGGGTCTTGGAGGAATATCCGCTTCACTTGCAGCGGCGCGTTTAAATAAACGT
>CAXXSV010000001.1:0-340298 GCA_963666595.2 Opitutales bacterium | reverse complement strand
CATGCGACACTGCGACACCTCCCTTTTATGGGAGTGTCGCTGTCGCGTCCGGGTAGGGAGCACCGAAGTCACAAGGTCAGGTTTATCCCAGCGCCTAAGTAGTCCTTGCAATACATCAAGCAATATCAGGCCCGGCGATTCAAACCCGCCGGGCCTTTTCTTTGGTCGGATTGGATACACGCTCACGACACCCTGCGCACGCTTACGACACCCTGAACACGCTCACGACACCGTGTTGAGCACGCTCACGACACCCTGAACGCGCTCACGGACACCCTGCGCACGCTCACGGACACCCTGCGCACGCTCACGACACCCTGCGTTCGCTAACGTGACCGGGGGGGTCATTAGGAAAAACACCCAATGATTGACATCCGTGCGTCTGCATATAATTTTTTGCGGCGCGAAACTCGTGAAAATTTCACAGACCAGCCGTTGGAGACGGCATCGGAAGCTATTTTTGGCCCTGAACCCACTGTGTAAGCCATGTTACGACGCTGGCTTTGTTACCCAGGCCGACGAGGTAGACCACATTATTCCGATCGATTGGGAGCCGGAGTTGGCCTGGGAGAGTTCCAACTTCCAAGCAATCTGTCGGGAGTGCCATGAGAAAAAACAGCGAAGGAGAATCGGAAAATCCGAGGGGCTACCCTTGCCGGCGACCTCATATGATTACAGGCCGCAAACCTACACCACACGCTCTCCGAGTCCTAGAGGGCAATCCGCAACGGAGGCCGATGTCGGAGCCAGATCCGAGTAAGGACCCGCTACTAGAAACCTCAATCGTGCCGAGCAAAGCATTTGGAGAAAGGTGAGACAGGAGTGTCCTTGGTTGAAGAGGGCTGACCGATTCCTTGTTGAGGCGTTTGCAAGGAGTTGGTATCAAATGGTAGTCGCAGACCGGAAACTCGTTGACCTTGTTATAGGTGCTACGGGCGATCCTGAAGGTGACCAGGGCGATACTCGACTGATGACGATTCTACAGCGAATGCTCGATCATGCTCGGAACTCATGTCTTCGGATGATGGCGGAAATGGGCATGACGGCGACAAGCAAGGGTCGTGTCTTAGATATTGTTTCGGATGAAGTGGAGGACCCGGCATCGAAGTATTTCTCAGCGTGATGAGCGACCCAACAAAACATCGGAATTACAAGATATGGGATTGATTAAACTTCTTAATCATTGAATAAATCTTGTTGTGCTGTCTTTCTCTTACCCATTGAAAATGGTGTATTGAATAGCTTACCATCCAGCAATTCTTCAGCCGTGCGGATTTGCATTCTCGGATAAAGACGATCGCCATATTCGAAGTCTCCTGACTTTGCCATAAATTTGTGAAAATTCTTGGACTGTCTATCTTGCAAAGGGTGAAGTATAATTAACCCAGCCATTTCTGCGGCATCATTTTCCATAACACCTTGAAGCGACCGTAAATCAGCAATATTTACGTTTTTACCTCCCTTAACTTCCAAAATCATACTTTTTAATTCTTTGTCCTTTGATGATCCAAAATATAAGCGTCCGTCAATACCACCGTCCGAAGTTCGCTTAGTGCTAACAAAACCTTCGGCTTCTTCCACTGCCCACTTTTGGAAGTGGTTTGCGGCCATTTGGCTTTTTTCCTCGAATCGTAAGGGGATTAGTAGTTATCAGTTAGCGAGGGAAATCGGGGTGACTCAAAAAACCGCTTGGGTCATGCTAGGACGAATCCGCGAAGTAGCCGGAGGGATCAACTCCCATGAATTGCCATTCGATCAGGAAGTCGAAGTTGATGAAGCATATCTTGGTGGGAAAGAGAGCAACAAGCACTTCGATAAGAAGCTAAATTTGGGACGGGGCCCGGTCGGTAAGCAAGCTGTAGTGGGTGCGAGATCGCGGGATGGGCGGGTTAAGGTCCAAGGCGTAGCAAGGACAGATCGCACTGAATTGTGCGGTTTTATCACTCAACATGTAATCCCCGGATCTTCGGTCTACACAGACGAAAACGCGGCATATGCCGGCCTCAAATCGCAATATGAACATGACCACGTGAAGCATTCAATCGGTGAATATGTGCGGGGAAAGGTTCACACCAATGGAATCGAGTCGTTTTGGGCCTTGCTCAAACGCGGCTATTACGGGGTCTTTCACCACTTCACTTGGAAGCATCTGCAGCGATATCTGGATGAGTTCGAGGTCCGGTGGAACATGGCGGGGATGGCCGGACAAGAGAGCGTCTATGAGCGAGCGGACTGTTTCGAGAATCTGCAATTGAGTTTCTTTATTTGGGAAGTCGTAGCCGGAACGGTGAAAATTGATTTTGACGCCAGAGAGGCCAAGCCGGGAAGCAAGGGACTAAGAAACCACGGGACCAAATTCCGGATTTCTCCCGATGACATCTGCCGCATCTATGCGAAAAAGGAACGGCTTTGTTGAATTAAGTATGTTATTCCCAAACGTTTAGTCGTATACAGGGCGTCGTGGATGTCTTGACACCTCCCAAGAACGTAATTACTGTAAGTACACCAAGATTCTCAAGGGAAATCCGACAATGAGTAAAGTAACTGGTGCCAGAGATATCAAGTTGATCGCTGTCGGCAATTCCAGAGGAATCCGCCTGCCGAAAACCCTGCTTCAAAAGTATGGCTGGAGTGACTCCCTTGTCCTGGAAGAAACGGCGGAAGGCATCTTTCTGCACGGCAAGGAAGGGGACAAGCTCTCCTGGAAAGACACCTATCAATGCATGGCCGTGGAGCATGAAGACTGGAACGATCTGGACGTGACGGTCGCCGATGGCCTGGACTGACGGTGACCTTTCCCAAGCGATAGGCTATTTACCTTGCCGACCTCAATCCCACCGTAGGCGGAGAGATTCGCAAGGTACGGCCCGTCGTGGTGGTCAGCCGGAAGGAGATGAATCGGTTTTTGGACACGGTCGTCGTCTGTCCTCTCACCTCCGTCCTGCATCCTCGGTGGCGTGGACGGCTACAGACACACTGCGCGGGGAAAGATGCTGAGGTTGCCGTGGACCAGATCCGCACCATCAGCAAGCAGCGGCTGAAGAAACGGATCGACAGCCTGTCTGCCGAGGAATCAGCCCAACTCCGATGCCTTATCACGGAGATGTACGGGGAATAGCAATCGGCGATGCAAAGGTGCACCCCAGGACCGCCAATCTCCGTGGTGCTGTGCCGAACCTGATCTGGAATGAAGACCGAGTAGAGGAAAAGCCATGCTGAAAGATGCGTTGACGCCACAAGCCCGACACCACTTCACCCGCTTCGATCAGGTGAACCAGTTGGCGGCGGCACGCGAAACGGCCGCCGATCTCGGTTTCATGGCGCGGCTGCTAGCGCTGTGCTCTCTGCCCCGCACCAACCCTGGTAACAGGCATCAGTACAAGCGCGGCAACGGTCCCTACAAGCTCATCATGATTGCCGGTGGAGACAACAAACTTCCCTTCGGCAATTTTCCCCGGCTGATCCTGGCTTGGCTCTGTACCGAAGCATCGAGGAGCTTCCTCTCACTTTTACACACAACTCGGGACTTGACTCCCCCCCGCTCCCGCCATATCATTTCTCTTCTGATCCTACCTCAGCTGAGTACACGCACATGAATTCGAGCGCACCACCGTTCCGGTCTAACTTCATTCTCGTGCTTGCGGTGCTCTCAGCCGCGGGCGCCACTTCCTGCGGCAAGGGTGGCGGCGGCGGCAGTCCGGTCGAACTGGAGGCCGCGCAGAGAACGAGCGTGACGGTCCAGCAGGGCAACCAGGCGCCCGTGGCGGTCGGTACAATCCCGCCCTTGACCTTGACCGAAGGCAAGACTGCCAGAGTGAGAGTAGCCCCCTTCTTCCGCGACCCGGACAGGGACCAGATGGTCTACTCGGCGGAATCGTCGGACACCAATGTGGCCTCGGTATCCTTCCCCTTGTCGCCCAGCTGGATGACGGTAATCGGGCAGACTGCGGGAACCGTCACCGTGACGGTGACGGCGCGCGATCCGGGCGGCCTCACGGTTACGCAGAGCATGAGCGTGACGGTCCAAGCCAACCAAGCCCCCGTGGTAGTGGCCACGATCCCGGCGCAGAATATGACCGCCGGCGAGAGGGTGACGTTGAACGCGTCCCAGTACTTTAACGACCCGGACGGCGATCAACTTACCTACGAGGCGGAATCATCTAACAACGGGCTGGTCACTGTCTCCGTATCGCGCAGCACGGTTACCGTGAACGCAGTGGCTGAGGGGAATGCCACCGTAACTGTCGCCGCTCGCGACCACCAGCAGCTGAAGGCAGAGCAGAGCTTTACGGTGACGGCGATACCGCACCCTGACCGTGCAGCACTCGTAGCACTGTATAGGGCAACTGGCGGACCAGACTGGGTTGTTAGTGGGAACTGGCTGACCGACCTACCCCTCAGAGATTGGTTCGGGGTTACTGTCGATGCGGATGGCCGGGTCGCCGAGCTACATCTCCAATGCATTAACTTGAGGGGCTTCATCCCGCCCGAGCTTGGTGACCTCTCCCATGTTCGCTCGATTAATTTCTTCGCGGGCTCCGCCGACTCCATCACCTGCCCTTCCTATGATTACGGTTTCATTCACGGTGTCCCAAATGCGCTGACGGGCTCGATCCCGTCCGAACTCGGCAACCTCTCCAACCTGAGCTACCTGAACCTTAGGAGTAACGACCTGACGGGCTCGATCCCGTCCGAACTCGGCAACCTCTCAAGCCTGACCGACCTAGACCTTCGCTCTAACGACCTGACGGGCTCGATCCCGTCCGAACTCGGCAACCTCTCAAGCCTGACCGACCTAGACCTTGGCTCTAACGCCTTGGCGGGCCCCATCCCGTCCGAACTCGGCAACCTCTCAAGCCTGAGCCGCCTGACCCTCTCTCGGAACGCCCTGGCGGGCTCGATCCCGTCCGAACTCGGCAACCTCTCCGGCCTCCAAGGCCTGAACCTTAGCTTCAACTCCCTAACGGGCTCGATCCCGTCCGAACTCGGCAACCTCTCCGGCCTCCAAGGCCTGAACCTTAGCTACAATTCCCTAACGGACCGCATCCCGACGGAGCTCGGCAACCTCTCAAGCCTCCAAGGCCTGTACCTCGAGAATAACGCACTGACGGGTTCCATCCCGTCCGAACTCGGCAACTTGACTCCCCTCATCAACCTCTTCCTCAACAACAACCGGCTGACGGGTACTATCCCACAAACCTTCCTGCAGCTTAGACTTAGTTATTTTCAAATTGCCGGGAACGAGGGTCTTTGCGTACCGAATACTGATAGTTTCGCAATGTGGTTGGCGAATATCAGACATGATACTATCCGTTTGTGCCAAGGTCCGTGAGAGATGGCAGATTACGAGAACCAGCTCGCAAGGCGGCGCCCATTCCCGGACCGTCAATTACTGGTTGCCGGTGGCGCGAGGGTGCTTCGGAGGCATCCCAGAACCACCACCATACGAAGGAAAGTTGTGATGCCGTTCGCGATCCGTAAGGGATAACCCCGGGTCGGAGCAGCGGCCATGATGACGATGGCCAGCAGCGTATTCCTTTCCCCGGTTGTCGCCCAGGGCGATGGTTTCGAATCGGTCATCCGCAACGGGATAGAGTGGCTGGAGCGCAGCGTCGGAACAAACAACCATGCGGTACACGGGCTTTGACTCCCTTCGAGCCGGAAGCTTGGCATGTTCACTCAGGCAGGCTCGAGATGGAGAGTCACTTCATGGATCACGAAGGAGACGGCGTACATCGCGCCGGGGCTAACTCCAGGGGATGGATCTTCAGAGGGGTCAGGTAGGCCAGAGGGTTCCGGGCAGCGTCTCGGGGCGTTCTTGAAGCCCCTTCGGGCTGAGGATGCCCGGAATCGGAGGCTGCTTCGCCCTGGATTCGGCCTCGTGGGCGCGTACGAGTAATTATCATAACCAATCGGAGGGCGCCAACCGCTTGCTGTGGGTCATGGACATCGAGCCGGTCAGCTACAGCAAGGACCCGGACCCATCCTCGCCGGGGTTTGCCAAACACTTGGGCTACGAGGCCGATTTGCTCACGGCCCTCGAGGCGATGGAGGAACGCCGCCTGACCTTCATGCGACAACCCGTCGCAGACTGGCCGGGAATCTGGCTGCTTCCGGCAACGCCGGAATTCGATATCGTCGGGGGCGGCATCACCATTTTGGAGTCGCGCACGCTGGACGTTTCGGGGCAACGGGCCATCTCGTTCACATCGGGCCACATCGCCTTCCGCCAGTCTCTGCTGGTGAGATCGCAGGACGCGGAGCGCTTTGCCTCGTACGGCAACCTGACCAGCGACGTGCGCGTGGGCGTCCGCCGTGGCACGACGGGTGAGGCGCGGCTGGAGCAGGTGCGGGAGATCGACGGAGAGCTGGCTTACGAGAAGATGAGGCGGGCAGTGGAGAAGGCCAGCCAAGAGAAGGCTAGGCAAGTGGAGAGGGCTAGGCTGGAGTGGGCTAGGCAAGAGACGGCAAGGCAAAGCAGGGAACGCGGGGGGCCGGAGCGGGACTTTGGCCCCAGCTGCTAGTCCTAAAATAAGCGCGTTTGAAGGTCGAACTCGAAACTTCGTTATTCCTAACGTTATTTGTCGTGCCGGCAGCAGTTTTGCCGCCGCGAGCCGGGGGTTGATTTTTGGGTTTGCTTGTTTTGAGACATATTCCTTTTGTTTTAACGTTAGTTCTGGCCTCTTTTTTGTATGCGCCGACAGTCCTCCCGTGCTTTTTACCCCAGCGGATTTACTCGGCCCGCTACCCGGGCGACATCGATCGCAGCCGTTCCCAGGTGCGGAAAAAATCCCCCATCCATTCGTTCCAGCTTAAGAGCCGGTAAACAATTCGCCTTCCCGTGCGGATGATCTGCGCCGGAAGCAAAACGATGGCGTGAAGGAAGCGCCGAAACTCCATCCTCACGATCTCCAAGCCCCGCTTGCGGTTGGGCATGAGCAGTCCATACCATGCCTTCAGGTTCCAGGCCAGCGCTGTCATCACCATGTAGGCCCAGTTGCTCATAAGCTCATCCACCGGCATGCGCATCGCATTGACCCCGTTTTTGAGTTGCTCGATGACGTTCTCCTGATCGCAGCGTTGATTCGCCAGGCCCACCACTTCCTCCTGGGTAAGCTCCCGGCGATTAGTGATATAAAAAAAGTAGCGGATCTCATCGAAGAGCACTGCTTCGCCCTTTTGCACACTGATGTTCTTACGCACCACCACCATCCGATAGGTCTTTTTGCACTTCTTGGGCCGATAGTCAAATTCGGCCACGCTCTCTGCCTCGAGCACCTTGTTTTTGAAACCCTTCTGGCGCACGATCCCTTCCTTCACTCGCGGCGCTTTGGCTCTTGGTTCGGTCGCTATTTCATAGCTGGGCACCCGCTCCAGCTCGCTCCAATCCCGCGCCCTCAACCCTTCGGCCAGTTCTACTAAATTGGCGCGTGCGTCCATCCCGAAGATAATTCGTATTCCCTGCTCATCCCACCGATCGAAGTTTTCGGTCAACGAAAAGTCCGTATCCCCTCGCAAGCAGATCCTCCCCGCATACGGCCCCACAAGTTGCACCGCCCGATCAATCCACTTTACGCTTCCCTCATGGCTGCTCACATTGCCCGGTCGATTCACCATGTAGAGCACTTCCTTGGTATTGGCCAAACTCACGATCAATGGCCCATAGCCCCAGATCCCCTTATAGCTTATTCCCATACCTCCTTTGCACTTCCCGTTGGTCTGCGCTATCGTCCCATCTATATCGATGAACGCCTCCTCCATGAATCCTTTTGCCTGCTTCTTCCACACCCGTTGCCGTACCCGGTTGATCCCTTCCATCAATGCTTCGATCGAGACTTCATCAAAGCGTCGCGTGAAGTCTCCACTGGTCGTCGGATCCGGTATCCTCTGCGCCCCTAAGGCATTCAGAAATACCTCGTCGTTGCGGCGCAACTCGATGTCCTCGAGCCGAAGCCCTCCCAGCAATGCGTTGTAGGCAATATTCAGAACATGATCACTCTCATGATACGGCACGTGGCGCTTGAGCAACTGCACCGTCTCGTCGAGCTCCTCCACCAGGCCCAGTCTCTTCACCATCAGGTGAATCGCTCCGATCCCTCCACAATTGACTCCTCTGCCTCGTTCCGCGCTCTCGTAGTGGATGTTGCTCGCCTTGAACATCGGTTTGGCCTGTTCGCACCAGCCCCGATTTCTCAGACGACGCTTAATTCTTGTCTTGCTATTGCGGAGATTTTTGCGGTATTTTCTTTTCACTCGAAACGTCCTTTGACTGGTTGGTTTTCTTTTTTGTTCATGACTATTTTGACCAGTATTTAAGCGCGTTCCGAGCTTTTTCTTGCGTTAGTTTGGACTTAATCACGCTTGTTCGAGGGCTAGTTTGGTCGTCGTTGAGGTCCTCGTAGCCCGCCAAGCGGCTGTAGACCGACTGCCGCAACAGATCAGCGAGCGTGAACTGCTTGTTTGTGCCTTGCCGGGAGTCGCTGAGATGCTCGTCAATCAGTTCTCCGAGACCGAGCCGTTCGTCCAGTTCCCGAACCAAAATCAGGCCACCGTCGGAGGTGACGTGCGATCCCTGGAAATCGACTTTCAACAAGCCGTTGAAACTTAGCTGGAATGGCTTGGTTTGTTTTTCACCCATTGGGTGTTGGCCTCCCTGGCGTCCTCATCGGGCTCTAGCCCCTATGAATAAAGACGCTCAAGGCCGCTGGAAGGTCGGGATGTCAAACACCAAATTGAAAATGCGGGTGAAGACCTTGCCCAGGTGGAAGACACCCTCCACCAACTTGTCCTGAAGCACCCGGAGTTGGCTGGGGTCAATGGCATTTTCTGGTGCGAGTATTCCGCCCTAACGCTGACTCCGATTTCGTTGATGGAAAGACGGGTAGACGAATAAGCCAATCCCGACCCTCTCGATTTTGTCGAGCGTGATCTCATAGGCGGTTTGCGGAACTCATCGTGAACAGAGAGTGGCATTGACCGCTCCTGGATGCCCGAGCAGCCGTGGGAAGCAGCGCTGTTAATCCTGGGCCACCGTCTGGTTGTTGGCCTGCGGCGGCGCATAGGTCAGTCCGAAGACGTTATCCGTCAGCCATCGCCGGAACCCCTCGTTGTCTGTGAACTGCTTGAAGAGTTGCATGTCGTCGTTGAGCACAGCAGTCATCACGCGCTTCAGGGCTTCGTCATGTTCGATCCGGGCGTTCTGCCTATCGGAGTTCTCCCGGGCATTGCGGTAGGCGGTGTCCCCTGCAACCTTGGCTGGAATTTCCTCCGTAATGAGACGGCGAACCCGGTCCTCGTCCTCCCAGGGGATATCCCCGAACTGGTCGTTGAAGGTCTTGAGGATGTTCGAGAGGTGATCGAGTTCAGGTTCTGGGCTGTACCCGCCACCGGTAGCCGACAACGGATCGATCTCGGTGTCCTCGTCTGCCAGTTGGACGTGTATCGCCGCCTTCTTTTCGACCCGGTAACTGTCCATGTCGATGGACTCAAGGATGCCTTTGGACAAATCTTCTTCCACGGGCGCGGGGAGCTTCGGCACGAGGAAGTTCAAGAAGATCGAGAGCTTCTCCCACTCGGCGTTAGTGTAAGGCAGGATTGAGGCGAGGAATCCGTATGCGCGCTCGAATGCCTTGGCCTTGCCCTTGAAGTCCACCTGTCCGTCCTCGTCGAGCTGCTCCTTGTAGACCGCGACGCAGGCGTCGAGGATGGGGTCGAGCCGGTCGCGGTCGGCCCCACCCAGGTAGAGCGTCACGAGCCGGTCGATCTCCGCGTCGGTATACACCTGATAGCCGTCGAGGGCGGCCTTCAGGTCGTGCAGCTTGTTGGGATCCGTCTCCTCGCTGAGGATCGTCGTCCGGTAGTAGTCCGCGAACGCCTCTTGGATGGTATGGGCATGGTTCCTGAAGTCGAGGACGAACACGTCGTGTTTCTTCGGGTGCGCCCTATTGAGACGCGACAGCGTCTGGACCGCCTTGATCCCGGACAGGATCTTGTCCACGTACATGGTGTGCAACAGAGGCTCGTCATACCCGGTCTGGAACTTGTCGGCACAAATGAGGAACCGATACGGGTCCTGCTGGATCTTGTCGGGGATCCGCCTGGACGGGAAGCCATTGAGGGCAGCCTCACTGGCTTTCACCCCGCCATACTCGTGCTCGCCCGAGAAGGCGACGATGGCCTGGTACTGGCTCTTGCGCTCCAGGAGGTACCGCTGGATCGCGTGGTAATACTGGACCGCGCGCTCGATGCCGCCCGTCACCACCATCGCGCGGGCCTTGCCGCCGATCTTGTTAAGCGCAAGCACCTGTTCGTGGAAGTGGTCCACCATGATCTCGGCCTTGAGCCGGATGGCGTAATCGTGACTTTCCACGTAGCGGCGCAGCTTCTTCCGGGCGCGCTTGGTGTCGAACTCGGGATCGCCCTCGGTCTTCTTGATGAGCTTGTAGTAGCTCTCGACCGGCGTGTAGTACCGCAGCACGTCCAGGATGAAGCCCTCCTGGATCGCCTGCTTCATGGTGTAGCTGTGGAAGGGGCGGTGCTTGGTCTGCCCGCCCGCGTCGTACTCCTCGCCGAAGATCTCCAGCGTCTTGTTCTTGGGCGTGGCGGTGAAGGCGAAGTAGCTCGCGTTTGGGAGGAGCTGCCGCGCGGCCATGATGCGGTTGATCTTGTCCTCGGTGGTCTCGTCCTCCTCCCCGGCGCCCGCCTCGGAAAGCGCCATGCTGACCGCTGCCGAGGTCTTGCCGCCCTGGCTCGAATGCGCCTCGTCGATGATGATGGCGAAGCGCCGGCCCCGCTGCTCGTTCCCGATCTCGTCGAGGATGAACGGGAACTTCTGCACTGTTGAGATGATGATCTTCTTCCCGCTCTCGATAAACCTGCGGAGGTCACCCGAGCGTTCGGCATGGCCAACGGTGGCCCCGACTTGGGCGAACTGCTTGATCGTGTCGCGGATCTGCTTGTCGAGGATACGCCGGTCGGTGACCACGATGATGGAGTCGAACACCCCCGCGTCGTCCTTCCTGAGCCCGATCAACTGGTGGGCGAGCCAGGCGATGGAGTTGGACTTCCCGCTACCGGCCGAATGATGAATGAGATATCGTTTCCCTGCGCCGTACTGGCGCGTATCATCCAAGAGCCGACCCACCACGTCGAGCTGATGGTAGCGCGGCCAGATCTGCACCTTCCTCTTCTTGCCTGTCTTCTCATTCTTAATCTCGACGATCTGCGCGTAATTCTCCAGGATGTTAGTCAACCCGCCGCGAGTGAGAATCCGCTTCCAGAGATATCCGGTCTTGAGGCCGTTCGGATTCGGCGGGTTGCCAGCGCCATCGTTCCAACCCTGGTTGAAGGGCAGGAACCACGAGGTCTTGCCCTTGAGGTGTGTGCAGAACCGCACCTCGTGGTCGTCCACCGCGAAGTGCGCAGCGCAGCGGCCGAACTCGAAGAGCTTCTCGCGGGGGGAGCGGTCACGCTTGTACTGTTCCACCGCGTCCTCGACCGTCTGCTTAGTGAGGTTGTTCTTCAGCTCGAACGTGGCGATCGGAAGGCCATTGATGAACAGACCGAGGTCGAGTGCGCGCTGAGTTTCATCACGGCTGTAGCGGAGCTGGCGTGTAACCGAAAAATGGTTCTGCGCGTAGAATTTGGCGGCGGCTGGATTGCCGGGAGACGGCGTGCCATAGAAGAGTTCGACGTGATGCGGCCCATCCTTGACTCCCTTGCGGAGCACGTCGATGACTCCGCGCCTGCTGATCTCGCCCTGGAGCCGGGCTAGGAACTTCCGGCGCCCTGGGCCATCGTCTTCGAGGCGCAGCTCCTCGAAGGCGTCGGGCTGTGTCTCGATGAGGAAGGCGAGAAGCTGCGCCAGATCGACCGTGTACTCGCGGTCGTAGTCGTTGGGCGCGCCGCAGATCCAGCCAGCCCCACCCGAGGGGGAGATGGCTTCGCCTTCCAGATCTGTCTGCGACAACGGGGCATCGCAGGGGGAGCCAGTCAGTGCCGTACAGATCATCCGTTCGAGGCCGCGTTCGCTGGTGTCAGTCGTCACACCGCAGCCTCCTCGGGGGCGGTGTCGAGGCCGTCGCTAGGCTCTTCCTCGCCATCGATTAAGGCACCGGTCTCGTCGAACGGCTCCGGCTCCTTGATCTCGTCCGGCAACCGGCGCGCCGCCGACCGAACATCGAGCTTGCCGGTGACCACGTCGGCGATGAGGCGGGTACGGTATTCGCGAAGGAGGGAGATCTCGCGGTGAGCACGGTCGATAGCCTCAGAGGGTTTCTTTGTGGTCCGATCCAAGTGCGCGAGCACCTCCTGTTGCTCATCGATAGGTGGCAGCACTACTACTAGCCGCTCCATCGCCCTCATCGCTAAGTTGGGCTGTGTACCATAGGACCAAGTATCCTGAACTTGCCGTTGCACATAGCGAGTTTGCAGGACAGCAAACAGCAGGCGAGCAAGAACCTTATGGGATTCGACGCGAATGAGCGCCAGTGGTGACCAGACGCTGAACTCGTCAGCGGTCTCAACGATGGCGACTTTCCCAGTTGTTGCTCCCGACTTGCACATGAAGATGTCGTCACGCCGAGGGCGACATTTTCGGCAATAGATCTCATGCTGCTCGCGCGAGATGAAGCCTCGACGCCGACTGAAGTCCAAGCGACCGCCCACCATCGACTCGGCCGACATGAATGGGATCCCGTCGTCAAGGAGGGCCGGTGTTTCGTGAGGTCCGTCGGTTATCTTCGTCGAGACCCACCGCTTCAGTGGCAGTATTTTCCAGTGTTTGGGCACGTCCCCGAGCCACTCCACACCGGAGGGCTTGAGGTGGACGTTGGGGTCGAGGCCGCGCGTCACGCTCTGGTGGATAAGGACCTGCTTCTGCTCCTCCAGCAGCTTGATCAGCTTCTGTTTGGCGTGGATGTAGCGCCGAATGCGCCGGTCGGCGTGGTCGAGGAAGCGGACGATGGCGGCTTGCTCCGGGAGAGGGGGCAGGCACCCATAGATCATCTTTAAGTGCTCAGGCCGCAGACTCCACATGTCGGATGTGATCCCGTAGGACCACCGCTCAGCCTCCTTTGCGAAGGCAGGAGTCCGCAACAGGTAATGAAGGTAGCGCGAATTAGCACCTGCGCGCGGGCGCTCTACCACGTACGCGGGACTCACGATCCCCTGGTAGTCAGAAACCCCAACGGCCCCCTGCCAAGCCCGCATCTTGTTATACGCAATGTCGCTAGGCAGGACGAGCTTGTAAGCGGACTTGTCCTGGTTCGAGCTGTCCTTCTTCGAACTGTCTGCCAAAAGTGTTCGCTGCGGGATGACGCCCTTTGTGATCGTCACTGAAAGCATTTGTTCGGCGGGATGGCCACGTTCCTTCACCTCCGCAAAGAACGCACGGTTCGGCAGCACATCCCAGTGTTCCGGCACCTCGCCCAGCCACTCCACGCCGGAGTCTTTCATCGCGGGATAGGGCTTAAGGTCGGGGATCATGCGTCGCCATCCCTGTCGCCCATTTGCCTCTCGAAGGCCTGACGCACGAGCCCCATCACGTAGGGCAGATCCTCAAGCGTGCTCAGGCCGACCTCAACATCACCGTTACCCCAGCGGCCGAGGTTAGTCACGTCCTTGGTCAGACTCCTAGGGTCGTGCAGTTCGTGAAAGTGCATGTTGAGCGAGAGCCTCAAGCGGCTCTTCTGCGGTACCACGTCCACGAAGTTGGTCTCGGCCTTGTAGGCAACGTAGAGCTTCAAGACCTCCTCGCTGACGCAGGGGTCGAGCGCCAGCACGGCTTTGCGAAACGTTTCAAACAGTGGCCGCATGGGACCGCTGAGGGCGAGATGCGAGTGGTCGTCTAGGGTGTACCCGTCGGTGCGTTCCGCCTTCGGGTAGTAGGTCTCCAGTACCTCGGGCAGTAGCGCAGGTGGCGCCCACACCTCCACGGCCCGTTCCGCGAGCTGCTTTGCGCGCACCTGAATGGTGGCTTCGTTCCAGGTGTCCAAAGCGTCGAGACCCTCGTTGAGCCGTAGTGGACTCTCTTTGAAGCCGCCTTTCATGTCGCGTTTCTCCCCGAACGGCAGGTCGCTGTACTCGGCGTTATAGCCGGTGAGCGTGAGGTTGCCGAGGGTGTGAAGCCAGGTTTCCTGCACGCGTTTCCACTCCGGTCCGAGTGCCTCACGCCACCTCGCCGAGAGGTTCTCGTTCTGGGGAAGGATGTGCTCGATGGTGTACTCGTCCACTGGCACGCGCTCCTTGCGGCAGTGGTTTTCCAGCCGCCGCAGCCAGTAGCTCCGACGCGAGAAATTGTAGAGGTCGCGCACAGACAGCTCGTGCTTGAACTCCTCGTCGCGCGGAAAACGTCGGTAGGAGAGCAGGGTGAGGAAGTGCGCTTGGATGCTCTCGATGTAGCGGTCTTTCTGGAGCACACGTCCGAAGGTGGCAAAGGTCTTGTTGAGCGAGTTAGTGGGGATGGCACACACCGCCCGGCGGAACACGTAGGCCTCGACCAGCCGGACGGCCCGGACGAAATCCTCCGTCGGGATCCGGCCCTGCGTGTGGTCGTCGTATAGCTCCAGGAGGAAGGGAAAGGCCACGTCCACCTTCAGATCGCGGAGATCCCGGAACGCTAGCGACAGGTCTTTGTTCGTCTCCTTGTCGAGTGCCATCGCACAGTAATACCCAGCGTAGGTGTGGATGTCGGCGACGAGGGCGTCTATGCCGGCTGCTTTCACTTCGAGGGATCGCGCGTGGCTCTTGAAGGCCTCGTAGACGGCCCGGACGTTCGGGATCGCGCCGCCGGTCTTGAGCGTCAAGTAGTGACGCATGAAGCCGTCGAAGTTTGTGTCGTAGGCCCCCTGCCCGAAGGCAACCTCCATCGGCCGCCAGTGCTCCTCGTAGAGACGCGTCTGCTGGACGGTGTCCAGACCCATCAGGATGAAATTGCGGATTAAGTCGGCCTGACTCAGCTCGCGGCCGGTCGAGTTCATGCTCTCGAAGATGAGCTGAGGGTTGTCATGATCACGACTGAGGGAAATATCCACGATCATGAGCTTTGCGAGCCCCTTGCACAGTGGCGTGAGGTCGGCCCCGGCCGCTTGCACCCACTCCTCGAAGAAGGTGAAGTTCTCCGTGATGCGGAGAGAGGGCTCGGCTGGCTGCGGTTTCTGCTGCATCAGGGCGAGCAGGCTCTGCTTGTCCGTCTGGGTGAGCAGGAGCTTAAATCCGTGCTCGCCCTCTTCCAACGGGTTGAGGAGATAGTAGCTGCGTATCTTCTTCGCCGAGAAACCGTCCAGGGGCTCCCCGTCACCCACGCGCCGCGCCAAGGCTTCGAGAATGAGCATCACGGTCGTGAGGCGCTGCTGACCGTCGATGACCAGTAGCGCCGACTGGCGAGCGACCTGATAGAGACCCTTTTGGATGTAGACGATGGAGCCGACGAAGTGGGCCGCGATGGCGTCGTTACTGCCCGTCCGCAGGATGTCGTTCCAGAGCTGGCGGCACTCGCGCTCCGTCCAGCTATAGGTGCGCTGGTAGATCGGGATCACGAACTGGGGCGACTTCTCCAGGAACTCGACGAATCTGGCTTCGGTGGCCTTCACGACGCGCTCCCGCCAATAATCTCGTCCAACAGCCCCTCGGTCTCCCTCTCTAGCGCCAGGATGTCGGCGCGTATCTCCTCCAGCGTGCGGAGCGGCTGGGGCTTGTAGAAGTAGCGCGTGAAGCTGATCTCGTAGCCGGTCTTGACGCTCGCCGGGTCATACCAAGCGTCCTCTGCGTAGGGCAGCACCTCGCGGCGAAGGAACGCCTCTATGCCGCCTTCTTCCAGCAGCGGAACCTGCTCGGTGTCGCGCAGTTCGCTGTCGGGTTCGTACTCAACCACGCGGCACTTGCCTTTTACTGTGGATTCGACCAGACCCCGGATCGGGTCCGGCTCCATTCTGCCCGGTTTGTGGATCTTCTTGATAATGGGTTCGGCTACCTCGGCCCGCGCGGCCAATGACGTCTGAAGCAGCTTGCTTCGCTTGGCCGTCAACTTGGCGCCATGCTCGGAGATGTCCGTCTCGACGGCAGCCATGAAGCGATTGAAGTCGAGGTGAGGCCCAACGCCTAATGCCTCTGCCACCCGGTCGACGACGTTGGCAATCGGCTCTTCCTGCGCTTCCCGGCATGCGGCGCGGAAGCGGAGGCGTTGTTCGGGCGACAGATCGACGGCCAGCCGCAATGGCCGCTCGACTATCACCTTCCAGAACCCGAAGGCCTGGTTCGGGAAGATCTTTGACTGTTCTGTCTCCTCGAAGGCTAGGAAGGTGTCGCAGATGCGGGTGATGTCCTCCTCCGACAGTTCGCAGTTCTTCTTACCTAGGTTCTTGCGGAGGGGCCGGTACCACCCGGTGGCGTCGATCAACTGCACCTTCCCCCGGCGGTGCTCAGGTTTCCGGTTGGTCAGCACCCAGATGTAGGTGGCAATGCCGGTGTTGTAGAACATGTTGAGCGGCAGGGCGACGATGGCTTCCAGCCAATCGTTCTCGATGATCCAGCGGCGGATGTTGCTCTCGCCCTGTCCGGCGTCCCCGGTGAAGAGCGAGCTGCCGTTGTGTACCTCGGCGATCCGGCTGCCCAGCTTCGTGTCTTGCTTCATCTTGCTCAGCATGTTGGCCAAAAACAGCATCTGTCCATCGCTGGAACGGGTGACCAGCAAGTACTCGGGATCGTCCGCGTGCTCGATCAGGAAGCGGGAGTCGCGCATGTCCTTTTTTCCGCCCATGCGCTCCAGGTCGCTCTTCCAGCTCTTCCCATAGGGAGGATTGGAGAGCATGAAGTCGAACTCGTGGGACGGAAAGGCGTCGTTGGAGAGCGTCGAGTGTTCCGGCCCCCCGACGATGTTGTCGGCGGCTTCTCCCTCCCCCTTGAGGAGGAGGTCCGCCTTGGCGATGGCGTAGGTTTCGGAGTTGATCTCCTGGCCGTAGAGATGGGCGGCGACCTGCTTGCCGTGCGCCCTGGCAAGTTCCTGCAAGGTCTTCTCGGCCACCGTCAACATGCCGCCGGTGCCGCAGGCGCCGTCGTACACCAGGTAGGTCCCGGAGTCGATCCGGTCGGCGACAGGCACGAAGACCAGCTTCGCCATGAGCGTCACGGCATCGCGCGGGGTCCAGTGCTCGCCGGCTTCCTCGTTGTTTTCCTCATTGAAACGGCGGACCAGCTCCTCGAAGATCGTGCCCATCGCGTGGTTATCCAGGCCGGGTTGCTTGATCGACCCGTCGCCATGGAGGACTGGGTGAGGACTTAGGTTCACGTCCGGCGAGAGGAACTTCTCGATCAGCGTGCCGAGGGCGTCGGCCTTGGACAGGCGGGGGAGCTGGTTCCGAAACTCGAACTTCTCCAAGATGTCCTGGACGTTCGGCGAGAAGCCGTCGAGATAGGCCTCGAAGTCGGCCTTGAGCTGCTGTTGGCTGGCACGGGCCTTAAGGTCGCGCAGCGTGAACTTCGAGGTATTGTAGAACGCCTGGCCGGCGGCCTGACGCAGTGCCTGGTCCTGGTGGATGATCTTCGCCTTGTCGAGCGAGGTCTTCATCTCCAGCACCGCCAGCGTGCTCGGCTCAAGCACTGCGTCGAGCCTCCGCAATACTGTCATCGGCAGGATCACGTCGCGGTACTTGCCACGGACGTAGAGGTCGCGCAGCACGTCGTCCGCGACGCCCCAGATGAAGTTGGGGCGATCCAGTTGAATTGAGGGTGGTCCACGGGCCTCCTATAAGGTGCTGCTACTAGGTTTTTCGCTCGGCTCCTCCGGCTCGGATGCGACGTTATGCGTTGCCCTCATATTTGTCGCGTTTGGGTCCCTGCGCGCCAGCGGCGACGTCGATGATGAACACGATACGGCGTGGTTCGTCAATGACATAGTACGCGAGATGGCTTGGTTCCGATCGGTGAAGCCTTCGGCGGTCTGGACGGCCTGGTGCAGGCGATCCGCGACGCTTCGCCCCAGGCGCGCCACCACTTCACCCAGGCCGATCAGGTGAATCAGCTTGTCTCGGCCAGCGAAGCGGACCCCGATCTGGGCTTCATGGCGCGAATGATGGCGCTCTGCTCGTTGCCCCGCACCAATCCCGGCAACCGGCTCCGGTATGTCCGTCAGAACGGCCCCTACACGCTGGTTATGACCGCCGGGGGAAAAACCAAGCTCCCGTTTGGTAGCGCTCCGCGTCTGCTGCTGTCCTGGGTCTCGACCGAAGCCGTGCGCACCCAAAGCCGTGAGATCGTTTTGGGCCACTCGCCAGAGGTCGTCTTTGCAGATCTCAGGCAGATTGAGGAAGCCTTCGCACTAACCTTCCGCGACCTCATTGAGGTCCGATTCGTACAAGCGTTTCGACACCATGGCGTGAGTTGGAAGACTCTCCGAGCGGCCAGCAGCGCCGCACAGCTCTCTGGAACCTGGCGGCCCAGATGCTGGAGCTGTCCCAGGCGATGACGAATGGCTAGATGACCGTTAAGCGGTGTTTGGAGGATGGTCCGCCGCCATCATCGGTGCGCTAAAGCGCGGCCGGTATTGCGACCATTCATGGTTCGTCGTGTCGAACCTTTTGCCGCAGTAGCTGGTCCATCTCTACCACCTTCCCGCCCCGGCGAACCTCCGGCAACAACTCGCGCTCTTTTGCTTGTTCAGGATCCTCCATAGCGAGCCGCTTAAGCTCGCGCTTGAGACGAAAGCTCTCACGCTCGGCCTTGATCGCTGCTTTCAGCGCAGGGGCTTTCGGCGTCAGTTCCCGCCGCAACTTGAAGACGACCTCGGACAGGCCGGCGTTAGCCTCGGCTACCGTTCCGACCAGCTCCAGCCGTTCGTCTTCGGTCATGTTCGCCAGAATGGTACAAAACTAAGACACTACCGCCAATTGACCTTGCGGTGCATCGACATCCCCCTCTACTCTAATCTTTCGATCCGGGGTCAGCTTTTGGCATGGAGGAGTGAATTGCATACTGAAAACAACCCGTTCGAATTGAAGAAAAGGGCCGATCCTTCAAGAGCTTCCGCTTCTTCTCGATGGAGTTACTGGAAGACCCCGGTCCTGTTCGGCATCGGATTCTGTGTCCTGCAACTCCTGGTCGCGCTAGCCCGATTCGGCTCCATGGATTCTTGGAATCCAGTGGAATTGCTGTTTGCGATTCCGGCCATACTGTTCGGACTGATCCTGTTCTTTCTGGGCGGGTTGCTGATCGGGTTGCTGGCGCAACGCCTCCTGAGAGGAGTTGTCGGATCCTGGCGCAGAGGGTTATGGGTCGCAATCGCGGTGGCGACTCCGTTTGCCGTACTGTTCAGTCTTGTCGGCGGATTGCTCGGCCCCCATATGGTGGTTATAGGTGCTCTCGTTCCGTATCTGCTCCTGGTCGGAATCCCGCTGTTGATCCGGCAATTCGTGCAGCGTCTCCGAAGTCCGCCCAGACCGGAGGAGTGATATCCGCGCCAGTACCCTGATAACGGGATAATGTGCTCACGGCTGGTCCCACTCTCGGGGAGCTCGCGGTTGGTGTAGGGGCAGTAGATCACCTCGAAGCCGTTCTTCTCCAATGTACAGAACCCGTGGTGTCGCAACGCATTCTCTGTTGTGAGGGCATGTCACGAAACAGGAAAATCGTATGCTAAGGTCGATTGAGCGGTGCTAGGGTCCGGAAGTCGCCCTGTTCGACTTGCTTCATCGAGGAACTGATCCAGATCGCGTGGGAGCTGCACGAGACCGCCGCCCGCAGCGAAGAGCTCGAGATCACAGAGGACGAGCTCGCCTTCTACGACGCGCTGGAGACCAATGACAGCAGCATATTGGGCTCAGAGTTAGGGCATTGGCCAGCAACTTGACAGTGCCGGCGAGAACGGTGCACGGGCGAATGATTGCAGACCACCTAACAGGCATCGAGAAATCCGACGCGGACCTCTAGATGATCGCGGATGATCTACGTGCCAATTCCGGGCTCGATCGACAATCCTTCGCCGCCACAATAGAGGATCATCCGCGCGGTCTGCCCAGGCTGATAGAGTGTCCCATAGAGCTGAATGCTTTTTGTCCTTAGGATAAGCGAGAGCTCGAACCCCTCTATCTTGCCATCGCTGCTGGACTTCTTCCTCGGTCCCACTGTCAAACGTGAAGAGCGAATCGCGATTCCCGTATCCCTGAGCACGCAACCCCTGCAGCAGGTAGCTGACGGGTGGATCATTGGCGGAATATCCGAGCAGAACAACGGTATATCGGTCGAAGAGATCTTGCATGAAGCGGGTCGCCCAGCGATCTACTAGGTAAGCCTGCCCGAAATCTGAACTGCTGACGACCAACCTTTGCCGATCTTCGCCCTGTTGACTTTCAGGATTTGTTCGACCGTGGAGATAGACGAGTCCGTTAATCGACTGCTCAGCAGCAAGATTGGGTAAGGCCGGCGGGACATGGGCTCTCAAATTTTGACCGGCAGCTTCCTCGAAGAGAAGATCGAAGTTTGTAGTGACAATCTGTGGCTTGTCGTCAACACTCCTGGAGAGACGTAAAACCGTTTCATGCGCTGAAACGTCAGCTTCACCCTGCGTTTCCAGCCGTTCCGCGATTAGAGCATCAATCTCGCTCGCTCCGTATTCCTGCTGGAGACGCCTTTACATAGCACGATAAAGTATGTTATCGTGCTAAATATGAACGGACTTGTTCCTCGCACCGCCGCGTTGTCCGAAACCTTCCCCGCCATCCTTCATCGGGCGGGCAGAAACGCGCTGTTTGCCGCCGATGAGTTCTTCTCGGCCAAGATATCCAACCCCCACACCCGCCGCGCCTATGCCCGCCCCGTGGGGCGCTTTCTCCTCTGGTGCGAAGAACAGGGCATCGAGCTCCGTCAGGTCACGCCGGGCCTGGCCGGGCGCTTTATTGAGGAGTTGCCCGGATCGGACCCCACCAAGAATCTGGCGCTGGCCGCTCTGCGGCATTTTTTCGACGCCCTGGTGACGCGCCATGTGGTGGCTCTGAACCCGTTTTCCTCCGTGCGGGGGCGGAAGCACGCCGTCGTGGACGGCAAGACGCCCGAGCTGGCCCCCGGTCAGGCGCGGGCTTTGCTTGGCTCCCTGGACCTCTCTCACGTCGTGGGGCTGCGGGATCGGGCCGTGCTGGGGGTGCTGACCTACACCGGGGCTCGGGTGGGAGCCCTGGTGCGGCTACGACGTGGGGACCTGCAAGAGCAGGAGACGCAGCGGGTCTTGCGGTTCCGGGAAAAGGGAGGCAAGCAGCGCGAGATTCCGGTGCGGCATGACTTGGACGAGTGGATCGCCGCCTACTTGGAAGCGGGCCGAATTGACTTGTCGCTAAAGGCGACGCCGTTGTTTCTAGCGGCGGACAGGTGGGGGTTGGGGCTCCTCGATCGAGCCATGACGGCGCACGGGGTGCGCCGGATGCTCAAGCGGAGGCTCAAGGAGGCAGGGTTGCCCCAGATCATCGTCCCTCACAGTTTCCGGGTGATGGTGGTCACCGATCTGCTGGGCCAGAACGTGCCCATGGAGGACGTGCAGTACTTGGCTGGGCACTCCAATCCCCAAACGACCCAGATCTATGACCGCAGACGCAGGCGGGTCACCCGCAATATCGTCGAGCGCATCTCGGTGTAAGGAAAGGCCTTTGACGGATAAGCCGCCAGAGGGGGGAGGGTAGTTCTCTCTCGGAGGGGTGTTAGCCCCTTCGCTTCTGTGGTTCTTGTTCTGGGTTTTCGTTTTAGTTAGTTTATTCACAGACTCATCGTTCTGACTGCTTGTTATCAACTATATGGGTGTGTACACGGGTAGTCGAAGGATCAAGGTTCGGAGTATACACGTTTGGGCGTGGAAAACTGGCCCAAATCACAGGGAACTGTGGATAACCCTGAAACGCTCTCTCAGCGGCCAAGGAAGACTTGAGGCTGAGAACCAGTTGCCTGCATGCAGCAAGAATTCTGGCTGCGTTATGGTTACGGATCATACATCGATCTTCATCGAAGAAGCGATCCCTGGGGTAATGATTTTTATTTTCGATCGACCAATGGTTGCGGATTTTCGACAGGAACTGTGGAGGGCTCAAATGGGCGGGATCAAGGCTGCTTATGTAGTAAGAGCGTTCAGAGGAAGGTTCAGCTTTGTTTGGATAATGGAAGGTGCGTTGCACACAGGCGAACTGGCGGGCATGGGGCAGGCCGGCAGAGGGAGCGCTTAGAGAATGGGTTGCTATTTGACGTATTTCGAGTCGCCCATGGTCATTGTCCACGGTTTCGTGGAGAAAAAGGGGGTGGAGTTGAAGAGATTCTGAGAGTATTGATGCATCTTGGCATCTTGGGTTGGTTGTCTTTGATTTGAATAACATAGTCAGCGCTGAGTTCTTCGACCACGATGTGGGCGGTTTCTTTTTGATTATGCAGGGCGTCGAAGGTGAAGGTAGAGCCGTCCATCACAGGCATCTTTTGCAAGAGAGTCTGGGCGGCGGTGATCTCGTTGGATTTATCGGCGGTAGCGACCTGGGCTAAGGTTTGAGCGCTTTGATGATCGACCGCGGCCACCAGGTGCAGGGCCTTTGATGCTTCAGTGTTGGTGCCTTTGAGGGTCTTGCCGTCGACGGCAATATCGCGGGGCAAACGGCCCTCTTGCAAGCAGATGAATTCGGTGAGGATTTTATCGAAAAGCTCGGCCTTTACGTTTTGGAGCACCCGGTAGAAGACATCATAGCAAGGGGCCTTATAGCGGCCTGTTTTGGGGTTTTTCCAGGAGCGTAAGGCACGCAACTGGGCTTGATTGAGATGATGGGCCAAACGCACAATACCCTTGAGGTTTTGTTTGCCACACATCGTGCCGAGCATAATCATGCTCAAGACCGTGGCGAGCCGATAGCGACGGCCCGCCTTCCTACGGAAGTCTTCTATCTGATTGAAGCGTTCCCACAGACTGCTCATCTGGTCCACTTTGAGGCAGACCGCATGGGAGTTATCGTTTTCATTGAGCGCCTGGGTTTGTGCCGCGGGCAAGGGCCCTTTAGCGCGCAACAGCTCAAGGGCATTGGCTTGGAGGGGTTTGACCCAGATCTGCTTGGGGCGCTCATGGCGTTGATAAAAACCCTCGCGTTGGCGACCATATCCCGCGCTCAAGCCCAAAGGGGTCCACCCGCTCGCATGGTAGCAAGTGCCCCGGTGAAGCTGTGGGTCGACGAATGTTTCCGCCACTAAGGGACGATAGCCAAAGGCCTTCTGCCAATCATCGGCTAAGACTCTCAGGGACATGCCCAACGTCTTGGAGGCCAAATTTGCAAGATCCACCCCGGGCAGAATCAAAAAACGCCGGTTCTGCACCACCAGTTTCAATCGTGCATGCCGTTGCGCCCCGTCCCACCCGATCCATTCGTCTCGATCCTTCAGCCGGTAGGATGCCGCCCCCCACAACAGCAGGCCCACCCATTGCCCGTCGATCTGTGCCACATAGCGCAGGGTCTCTCCCGCGCTGCCCGCACTGTGCAAATAATGATGTTGCCTCAAAAGATCGTTGCATCGCTCCTGCTCTTCGGGCAAGATCAGACGCAGAGTTAGACGATCGATCGAAGGATTCAGCTGGTAAGATTTTTTGTCTTTCATACCATCTTAACATGACTGATTTATTCGGGATTGTCTAGCTCCTTTTTTATCTTTTTGCTTATCAGCTAGTTGCGTCTTAGAATCCGGTTCCTCGACGTTTTCAGTGGTACATTGCGGAGGGGATGTTGAGTTTACCGACGGCGAAGTGGAGCATGGTGATTAGCTTCTTTAGTGGTGTGATGGCCTCTGGCTTTGCGTTTGGTTGCGCTAAAGACACTGTTGAGTTCTTTAATGCAGGTATTGGTGAAGTGCGATTCCCAGTGGGCGAGGGTTTCCTCTTGGTGATTTTCGATTATGTTGGCCCATGGGTTTAAGGAAGCCTCGCCATGATGCTTACACATTGCGGTAATAACGTTCGAAATAGGTACTCAGGTTGCGTCTTCTCAGTAAAGGATATTGTGCCAGTACCACTGAAAACGTCGAGGAACCTAGAATCCTTTTACCCTGGCAGTAGACCCTTACAGGAAAATCCGGACTTGACATCGAGTTGGTTGAGTGGTGTAATGGTCATATTCAGATACCAATGAGACATTCTACAATTACTCTTACCATACTTGCATTGCTTCCTTTAAATGCCTTCGCGCAGGAGGTGCTGCAGCCCGAAAGCGTTCACTCGACCCCAGCCCCGTCCGAGCCCCGGGACGACTCCGAGAATCTGCAGGTCCTCGAAGAACTGGTTATCGTCCTCGAAGAACTGGTTATCATCGGTTCGCGCGCGGAGCCGCGTTCGGTGGTTGATTCAGCGGTGCCCGTCGATATATTCGCCGGCGAATCCCTCACCATGCAAGGCTTCACTGATTTACAGGATCTATTGAGGAACATCATCCCCTCTTACAACGTCAATACCCAGCCGATCAGCGACTCCTCGACGATCGTTCGGCCGCTCAATATACGCGGGCTGCCGCCGGACCATACGCTGGTGCTCATCAACGGCAAGCGTCGCCACCGCGCGTCCGTGATTCACTGGTTGGGCAACGGTGTCGCCGATGGCGCACAGGGGCCCGATGTAGCCCCCATTCCCGCGCTCGCTCTGAAGCGGATTGAAGTGCTGCGCGACGGAGCTTCGGCGCAGTACGGTTCCGATGCCATTGCGGGGGTGTTGAACTTCGAGCTCAACGACAGTTACGAAGGAGGGTCTCTCATCGTTCAAACGGGGATTTACCAGGCCGGTGACGGCGAAACAGTGTCCATCGCCGGCAATATCGGCTTGGGCAGCGAAAAGGCCTGGATCAATCTCAGCGGGGAGTACGGCAACTCGGGTGAGACCATCCGCTCCGTGCAGCGAGATGACGCCGCTGCTCTGATCGCGGTGGGAAACAGCGAGGTGGCGAATCCCGCTCAAATCTGGGGTCAACCCTTCGTTCGGGACGATCTCAAATTGTTTGCCAATTACGGCGCCGCCATAGGCGGGAACCTCGAGTTCTACGGTCATGCCAACTACGCGAGCAAGGAAGTGGAGGGCGGGTTCTATTACCGCAATCCCAATACGCGACGCGGCGTATTCAGTAATGACGCCGGAAAAACGTTGCTGGTGGGCGCTTTGGATGGCGATGAGTCCAAGGTCCCTGTGGTAACGATAACTAACCATGTGCCGGACCCCGTCGCTTTGCAACAGGTGTTCGACGATCCCAATCTGTTCACCTTTCAGGAACTCTTCCCCGGCGGTTTCACGCCCCGCTTTGGCGCGTACACGAAGGACCAATCCATTGTCGCCGGGGTGAGAACAACCGGATCGAAACTCGGCTTGGATTTCAACGCTGCTTACGGGCGTCATCACGCTGATTTCTTTATCTTCAATACCGTCAACGCCTCTCTCGGCCCCGATACTCCGACTTATTTCGATCCCGGTGATTATATTCAGACCGAAATCAACCTCAACTTTGGCGTGACCTATCCGCTAAGCGAGCAGTTGTTCCTCGCCGGTGGCTTCGAATACCGAGTCGAGGAGTTTGAAATCGTGAGGGGGCAACCCGAGTCATATGCGATCGGCCAGCCTCTGGCACAGCAGGGATTCACCGGCGCTTCCAATGGTTTTTCGGGTTTCGGTGATATCGCCGCCGGTATATGGGACCGCTCCAACTATGCCGTCTACGTGGACGCGGAATACGAGCTGACCGACGACTGGTTGGTTGCCGCCGCTTTGCGCTATGAAGAATTCAATGATTTCGGAGGCACAATCAACTACAAGCTGGCGACCACCTACGGCATCAACGAGAATCTGAAGGTGCGCGGGAGCTTCAACACCGGTTTCCGGGCCCCCACTCCCGGTCAGCAAAACGCCTTCAACGTAACCACTGAATTCCAAGCGGACCGGATGGATCTGATCACCAGGGGCGTGATTCCTTCCACCAATCCCGCTGCGGTGCTGAGGGGCGGCGAGCCGCTCAAGCCTGAAAAATCGACCAACTTCAGTATCGGCTTCGTTGCCGATATGGGTAATACGGTAATCACGGTCGATTATTTCGCAATCGACGTGAATGACCGAATGTCGCTCTCACAGGACTTCGTGTTGACGGATACAGAGCGCGAGCAATTGATCGCTGCGGGCATCACCGACGCCTCCAATCTGGTGGAGTACGTCTTTTTCATCAATGACTTTGACACGGAAACCCGCGGCATCGATGTCGTTCTGTCGACTGGAGTGCGGGAGGGTGAACTGAGCCTCGGTTATAACTACACGGAAACGGAAGTCACCCAATTCAGCCCCGAGACGATAAACGACGTCCGCATCCGGGAATTGCAGGAAGGTCTTCCCAGGCATCGGGCGACCATAACCCTGACGCAGCCCATGCTGGATCACTGGAATCTGCTGGGCCGCGGCCGTTACTATAGTTCCTGGCATGATTCCGAGGACAGTCAAACCTACGGAGACGAATTCCTCGTTGATTTCGAAGTCAACTACTCCCTTACGGATCGAATCACCTTAACGGCGGGCGGTCAGAACGTCTTCGACAATTACCCTGACGAAAATCCGACATCCGCCGCGACTACCGGAAACAAGTACGGCCAGTTCTGCCCCTTTGGGTTTGATGGCGCCTTCTGGTACGGAAAGCTCGGCTACAGTTTTTGAGGAGCTTCAGCGCCGTGTCGCGCTTTAGGTAGGCAAAAGCCCCGGGTGATGCCCGACTTCAAGCGCGGCACGCCTCTCTTCATGAGCCTTGGTATCGCATTCATGACCTGCGGACATAGCTATGCCGGAAACGGGTTTCCGGTCGGCGAGGCGCTGCCCATGATTGGAAACCTGCTCCGGCACAACAAGGTGCAGACCGCCGCCGCTACACCCACCTCGCCTACGGTTCCCTCAAGGCCGCCGCCAACCGTATCGCAAGCCGCATCGCTGAAGACGCGGGGCGCTATCCGGTTGGGCACGCCGGTGCAGGGATGGCTGCCCGTGGCGCGCCCCTAGCTTGGTCTTATCCGAAAAGCTACTGATTTGCCGCAAAGAGGCGCAAAAGGCGCAAGAAAAACTTGAGAAAAATCAGTTTTTCGGCTTGATAAAAAGTGTCGCAACATACTAGTGTTTAACAACTTAAGATTAAGAAAGGAGTTAAACATGCCAACATGTGCGACAGAGGAGAACAAAAGCGATAAGACGGCCCTTAGCAACCTCATTCTGCCGGTTCCAGACACGGATTTTCGTGATTTTCTGGATGAAGTTGAAGAATTGGCCGGGTTCGCGGCGCAAATCATCGAGGCGATCGAGAAGGATCTGGACGCCCATGCGCGTGAGAAGAAGAAACTTCGATTGGAAGATCGAAGGTTCTTTGAAGGGCGCACAGCGGAGCTGCCGGAGCTGGACATCGAGGAGGAGAATATTCTGGCTGCTGAATTGAATCTTGCGGTAGGCCGGCCGCGGATGCCGGCTTATGCGGTATACGTGTTCGTGATGATTCGTGGGTTTCTCGGTTCGTTGACCACGAAACCGGCACGGCGGTTTCTGCGCGAGTCGATGAGCTTGTACGGATTTCTTCAGAGGCGGGGACTGAGGATGCCGGCGGTGACGACGATTCTGGAGAACGTGAACCTGGTCAGCCATAGGACCCGCGAGCTGATCTTTGATAAACAGATTGGGTTTATCCTCCAGGAGCAATGGGACGATTTCGGGAAGCTGACGATCGACAGCACCTCGGTGAAAGCAAACAGCTGCTGGCCCACCGATGGGAAGATTCTGACCGGTCTTTTGATGCGGGCCAATCGTTTGGGTCAGAAGTTGCATATATTCGGGCTGGAGGATTTTCGCAAGGGATGGGTTGGGCGTTGGCTGCAGGAGATGGACAAGCTGGAGTTTCAGATTTGTCTGGCCGCGGGCAAACCGAAGTCGAAGGGCAAGCTGAAGAAACACTACCGGCGGTTGCTCAAGCGGGGCCGCAAGGCGGCCGACTCACTAACGGGGGAACTGAGCCATCTTGAAGAGGGCCTGTCGATGGATTCACTGCCTCCCACTCGCCGGGAGCTTCTGAAGCGGGTATTGAGCCAGATCAGGCGCGATATTGCCGACGCCAAGCGGGTTGTTGAGTATGCTCATGATCGGGTGTTTCACGAAAAGAAGCTACCGTCCACGCAGAAGGTCCTGAGCCTGTCGGACGGATCGGCGGCCTACATCAAGAAGGGCAGCCGCAATCCAGTCATCGGGTACAAGCCACAACTGGTTCGCAGCGAAAACGGTTTTGTCACCAGCCTGATCGTACCGCAAGGCAATGCGGCAGACTCCATTGAGCTGGCGCCGGCCATCGGCGATTCGATCAAGCGCACCGGTGTCATTGCTGAACTGATCAGCACCGATGACGGATATGCTTCGGCGAAGGGGCGCAAGGAGGTGCTGGGCATGGGGGTAAAGCAGATCAGTATCAGTGGGGCGAAGGGCAAGAAGTTGACCACCCCCGAGGACTGGGAGAGCGAGGCGTATCGCGAGGCACGCCGCAATCGCTCCGCAGTGGAGTCGCTGATGTTCACGATTAAAGATGGATTTGCCTTTGGCGAACTCGGCCGCCGCGGCATCGATGCGGTAGGCGATTAACTGCTCGAGAAGGTTCTGGCCTACAACTGCTGCCGCATCATACTGATGAAGAAACGACGACGGGAGGAACTGGAACAGGCGGCCTGAATCTGACCGCTTTGCAGCTCGGAGAAAAAAGCACCACGGGATGAGTATGCCTCCAAACAGCGGCAAATATGCGTATTGTGCAGCAAGCCACGCCGATGGCCGCTCAATACCTGCTCATCGGCAGCGTCGGCAGCCTGAAACCCGACGCCTGCCAGCCATAGGCTGGTCCGCCTGTGGCGGAAAACCTGAAACCGTCCGCTCGAAAGGCTTTTCGAATGGGGTCATGCTAGGACGAGACAGTGTCTCAAAGTCGTTGACAGGTTCCGCTTTGGACGTAGGTTTCGTGTCGTTCCACATCCAGTCCACCTCGTTTTGGTAACCAAAACTTTGAACCGGGACCAGCAGAACCGTCAGGGTCAGGAGAATACACAGTGAGGAAGCGAAGCGTTTGATCGTCGATGCCATCTCCCGACGAAACCTAGGAAAAATGTTCGGAGGTGTCAAGGCCCCACATTTGGCATATCCGTTACGGTTACAAGCGCAGCCAAGCGTCAGGGTCAAAAGGAGTACTTCAGCACGAAGCTGAGCGCCCAGTATTGGATGTCGCTGAACGTCAGCGTGCTGTCGAATGGAGTTTCCCCGTCAGCCCGGACCGGTCTGTGACTTCTGATGAGGTCCCACACGGTGTCGCCTTCAAGATCCTGGAAAGAAGCCCAGCGTGCTTTCATGCCGATTGATACCTTTTCCGTCAGCGCGTAATCGAGGCCACCCAGGAATTGGAAGCCGAAGAGCGTGTCGGTGAACTCGGTATTCAGAAGGCTTAGCGTACCGGCGGCAGCCGGTGGTTTACCAGCCGGGTAGCCTTGAGCGATCGTCTTACGCAAAAAGCGGGCCTCGTAGTCCAGACTGGTGCGGGCCCAACCGACGCCCGCGCCCACATAAGGAGTCCAGCGCGAGTCGTTCAGAAAGTCGTAGTAGGCGTTCACGGAGAATTGATGAGCACTGAAGTCCGATATCCGTTCCGAGGGCGGGTCGAGCGTGCTCACCTCGTCATTCTTGTCTACCAGCGGAACGTTCTCACCATGGACCCTCCAAAGCGCGGAATCGCCTCCGTGAGACCGGTTCAAATATTCGAATTCAACGCGAAACCTGTCCAGCGCATACCCTACGCTGACGCCGCCCAAGAACCCGGCGCCCAGGTCAAATGAGTTGGTGGTGGTCGGTTGAGCCGTATTATTTGTGCAGTCCGGGTCGCTGAGTGGAACCACGTTGTGGTCTGGTCTGTCTTTAAGAAGCTGGTCGCATTTCGTCGGATGATTGACTGCGGTCAGCACGGACCCCATGTCTTCGGCATTTGCAAACCCCAACTCGATGCCGGCGTAGAATCCCTGCCGACTTGTTTTGGCGTTTGCCACGCCTGCCGAAGCGAGTATGCACAAACCCAGCACGAAGGCAAGACGGCTGGATGGGTTAAGGAGCATCATTTTCGTCATAGTCGCCTCTTCCACGGGGGCTTATATACTTAACTACACAAACACAACCTCTTGTAGGCTGATTTAGCCTGCGTAATTCACCAATAAAAAGGTAGGCTTTTGTAAGAACCTGTTATAAAACAGGTTATGCCAACAAAAACAAAAAGTCCACCGGTAAAAAATCGTGATGCAAAGGAACTCGAATTTCAAGGCTTAAACGGAAAAAAGGTTTCGATTGTTTTCGATGAACCGGAATTAACTTCGGATGCGGGGCTCCTGGCGATCGGGGAATTTGAAAAATCGCTTGGATGGATTGAGAAACTGGCCGGATGCATCAGCGACGGACGGGTTGATCCGACGCATGGTATGAAAGAATTGCTGACCCAACGGATCTATCAGATCATGGGCGGCTATCCGGATGCGAATGACTGCGCCCGGATGCGTAGTGATGGGACCCTGCAGACGATCAGCGGGGTGGAGCAGCCACTGGCGAGCCAGCCGACGATGTCGCGGCTGGAAAACACGGTGAAGGCCATAGATCTAAACCCGGGTTCCGTACGAGCTTTGACTGGTGCTGCAATTGCATTTTTAGAGAGTGGCAACCCGGAGGGTGCATTGTCGCCGTTAAATCAAAGCACTACTTTTCAACCAGAAATTTCGGTGATTTACTATCTGAGAGCAGCGGTGAATTCGGAACTAGGCGAACAATGGCGGTTTAAAGGCTCTTTTTGCGGAGGGCCGGCAACCCGGGCCACAGATCTCACTAGAAGTGGTATTTTATGATTGCGCTGAACCCGAACATTTCGATGTCCCCTGTCTTGATTGCACCCGATACGGGTTCGCTTAAGTCTGCGCGCAGATTGGGTTGGTGACTGCGCAGCGGATCCCAGACGACGCCACCACCGCTGAAGGACTCGAAGTTAACCCAGCGGCCCTTGACCCCCAGAGTGATCGATTCGGTGAGTGCATAGTCCAATCCGAACAGTAACTGGTAGCCGAACAGCTTGTCGGAAAGCTTGTTTCGCGCACTGCTGGTGCTTCCGGCAAGATTCCTTCGGATCTCGTCCACGTTGGGCAAACCGGCTCCCGTTGTAATCGCGTTGGGGTCGGGATTCCGCGCCCACACACCGCCGTAGTCCATATCGGTAAACCCCACGCCAACGCCAATCCCCCCGTAGGGCGTGAACTGGCTGCTGTTCGGAAAGTCGAAGTATAGGTTACCAAACAGATTGTGCGAGGTGAGGCTGCCTATGCTGTCCGTGGCCGTTAAAATTTCCTGGACCAACTTGTCGCCGCTGGCCCCGGAGGCGTCAAGAAGGGAGGAGGTCTGGTCGTATTCGGTGGCGCGGTAGAAGTATTCCAGTTCGGCGCGAAACCGGATCCACGCACTGTCCTGATATTTATCCCATAGTCTATAGCCAAGCGCCACTCCGGCCAGGATACCCTTGGAACCGTCAATCTTGTTCATCCAGTTGTCACCCTGACCCCGATTCGCACCCGTGCAGTTGTAGTTCTCATACCCCTCAGTTTGCGTGACCGTCGCGAATAACGGGTTGATGAATTCATCACACACACTGGCCCGGTCGTTGCTCGTGCCGGTTATATCCAGGTTCGGGGTGAAGTTGACTCCAAACTCGCTGCTCACATAGAGTCCCGAGCCGGCCTGTGCCAGGTGTGGTGTAAGCATCCACATGGCTACGACAGAAAGCATGCGTGAAAGAACGAAACTCACTGAATCTTCGACTGTGGGTGGTATTCTCGATCTGTTCACGGTTAGACTGCGCATGGATTCTTCCTTACAGGTTTAATATCGTCCGGGTTGTGGCATTTAGCAAGGGATTATTATGATTTTGGGGAACGGGCCATCAAGTTCGCGCTAGACAACGAGCGCAAATACGGCTAAATCGAAAGCTCTTTTATTTAACGGACTTATGAAAGTATATATTAATGGCGACTTGGTTGAGGAGGCGGATGCGAAGATTTCGGTCTTTGATCATGGTTTGCTTTACGGCGATGGTGTTTTTGAGGGTATCCGGATTTACGATGGTTGCGTTTTTCGGCTGGAGGCGCATTTGGAGCGTCTCAATCGCTCGGCCAAGGCCATCATGCTAAATTTGCCGTGGAGCCGCGATGAACTTTCCGAGGCCGTCTGCAATACTTGCCGGGCAAACGGTCTTCGCGATGGGTATATCCGGTTGGTTGTGACCAGGGGGGCGGGAACTCTCGGGCTCAACCCGACTCTCTGCAAGGACCCTACTTTGATCGTTATCGCCGACAAGGTGCAATTGTATCCCGATAAGTATTACAAGGAGGGGCTGAAAATAATCACCGTTTCAACGCGGCGGATCAACCCCGGGGCGGTTCCGCCGAAGATCAAGTCGCTTAACTATTTAAATAATATCCTGGCAAAGAGCCAGGCCATCCAGAGCGGCTGCATGGAGGCCGTCATGCTCAACGATCAGGGTTTCGTGGCCGAGTGCACGGGCGAAAATATTTTTACGGTCAGCAAGGGCATCGTTTACACACCGGACACCAGCGCGGGCGCCCTAGACGGCATTACGCGCCAGGTGGCCATGGAAATTGCCGAAGAGAAAAAAGTGCCTCTTCGGGAGACCAACTTGACCACCTACGACTTGTGGACGGCCGACGAGTGTTTTCTTACAGGCACTGCGGCCGAGATTGTACCCGTCACCGAGATTGACGGCCGCAAGGTGGGGGAGGGGCGCCCGGGGCCTGTTACCCTCAGTTTCATGAAAGAATTCCGGGGGCGTGTGTCCAGCGACGGCACTCTTCTTTAACAAGATTGCATATGAGCCGATATTTGGAATGGCTCTGCTTTCGGGCGCATTTCGAGGTGAATTATTATTCAAAGTGGCACGATAAATGCATATCATTGTGTAGCGGGAAAGCGAAACCGGACAAAATTTATTTTATTTATTTAATCCTTGAAATAGCTTCAAAAAGCACGATTAAAATAGTATGTTGAAAGGTAAGATGGGCAAATCACTGAAATGCGAAGTTTGCCACGAGGCGGCCACGGTGCATCTCACGCAGATTATCGACAACCACATCCAGAAGGTGGACCTTTGCGAGAAATGCGCCAAAGAGAAGGGTGTGACCGATCCCAGCGGTTTCTCCCTGGCCGATCTTTTGGCCAAACCCCATATTTTCACCGAAGCCTCGCACCAGAAGTTGGTTTGCGATCGTTGCGGCTTTTCACCGTCCGATTTCAAGAGGCTCGGGCACTTGGGCTGCCCCGACTGTTACGGGAATTTCCGCGAAATTATCGATCCCATCCTCTCCAATATGCACATGGGCACCGAGCATCGCGGCAAAGTGCCCAGCCGCGCAATACAGCAAGTATCACTGCGCGAACGTATGGATGGTATGAAGCAAAATCTTGAGCAGGCCATAGAAGCCGAGCGCTACGAAGACGCGGCCCGTTATCGCGACGAAATCAAGCAATTGGGTGAAGACACCAAAACCAAATCAGACAACTAATGGAATCCATCCGTTCACTCCTGGAAGCCAAAGCTGAGCTGACTCATGGCAGCAACTCAACTCGCGCCATCGTGCTGAGCACGCGTGTGAGGCTGGCCCGTAACCTGGCTCAATATCCTTTCCCGGAGTGGGCCAAAGAGTCTCAAAGGCGGGAAATTCTGGCATCCTGTCTCGAAGCCGTTAAAGCCCTGCCGCAGATGAATGAAGGCAATGAATTCCTGGTTGAGAATTTGAGCGATCTGGAAAAACAGATACTAATGGAGCGCCATCTCATAAGCAGGGAAATGATGCAAAGCAAGAAGAGCGCCGGCGTAGTTATCAGCGGCGACCAATCTTGCGCCATCATGCTCAACGAGGAAGACCATCTCCGCATTCAGATCGTGCGAAGCGGTTACAAGCTCAAGGAAATATGGAAATCCATCAATGCCATCGATAACGCTATTGAAGCCACCATCGACTACGCCTTCGTGCCCGAACTGGGCTACCTCACCGCCTGCCCCACCAACGTGGGCACCGGTATGAGAGCCTCTGCAATGTTGCACCTGCCGGGTCTCGTCCTGGCAAATCAAATGGAAAAAGTGGTTCGCGCCGTCAACAAGCTCGGAATCGCCGTGCGGGGTCTTTTTGGAGAGGGTTCAGATGCCAGCGGGAGCATCTTTCAGATTTCCAATCAGCAGACCCTGGGAGAATCCGAGGAGGAAATCCTCAAACGCCTGATAAGCGTACTCGATTCGATAATCGAACAAGAGGAAAACGCCCGCCAAAAGATCCTCGAAACGGATCCGACGAAATTCTTCGATAAAATTGGCCGCGCCTACGGAATTTTGTCCCACGGACACCTTTTAAGCTCGGCTGAAGTCATGAACCTTTTATCGCTGATGCGCCTGGCTGTGGACCTGAGTTTGCTGCCTGAAGAAAACCGCAAGCTCATTGACCGAGCTTTGATCGAGAGCCAGCCCGGCCACGTGCAATTCGCGGCCCACGAAAAGATTGACCCCGCCAAACGCGATAAATTTCGTGCTCGCTATTTAAGGGAACATTTTGCAGGATTACCTGCTCTCAATTTTGAAGATCTAATGAACTGATCGAACCTTCCCCCAGCCGAAAATCAGCATACATGGAACCCATGAACAACTTCACTCCGCGCGCACAGCAAGTGCTAGCCCTTGCCCGCAAAGAAGCTGACCGCTTTCACCACAATTACGTAGGGACCGAGCACCTCCTGCTCGGCCTCATCAACTTGGGGCAGGGTGTAGCCGTCAACGTTCTTCAGAAAATGGGGTTGGACCTCGAAACGGTGCGCACAGCGGTCGAAAAACAGGTCGGAATGGGTCCGGAAGCCAGAACTGCCGGCAACATCCCTTACACCCCCCGTGTGAAGAAAGTATTGGCATTGGCCGGAAAGGAAGCCAAGGCCCTCAACCACAGCTACGTGGGTACCGAGCACATCCTTCTCGGCCTCCTGCGCGAAGGTGAAGGAGTGGCCGCCCGCGTGCTAAAAAGTCTCGATGTTGATATAGAGCGCTGCCGCAACGAAATCCTGGCTGAACTCGATCCGAATTTCAGCGGGGAATACGAAGAGGCCGGAGCCGTCGGCGAAGAGAAAAAAGACCTGAAGACCCCGGCCCTCAAAGCTTTTGGACGTGACCTTACACAACTCGCCCGCCAAGGCGAACTCGACCCTGTAATAGGCCGCAAGAAGGAAATCCGCCGGGTCATCCAGATACTCTGCCGGCGCACAAAAAACAACCCGGTACTCATAGGCGAAGCCGGCGTGGGCAAGACCGCCATCGTGGAGGGTCTGGCGCTGGAGATAGCCGCCGGTATCATTCCCGAACTTCTGGCCGACAAGCGGGTTATCACCCTTGATCTGGCTCTCATGGTCGCAGGCACCAAGTACCGCGGCCAATTCGAGGAGCGTATTAAAGCGGTGATGGATGAAATCCGCCGCGCCAAGAACGTCATAATTTTCATCGATGAGTTGCACACCATCGTTGGAGCCGGAGCGGCCGAAGGAGCCATGGACGCCTCCAATATCTTCAAACCCGCCCTTTCTCGCGGCGAACTTCAATGTGTCGGCGCGACCACCTTGGCGGAATACCGCAAATATATTGAGAAAGACAGTGCGCTCGACCGCCGTTTCCAAAGTATCGTGGTCGAAGCACCATCGATTGAAGACACCATAAAAATCCTGAAGGGTATCCGCAGCAAATACGAAGAGCACCACAAGGTCGAATATACTGACAGTTCACTCGTTACGGCCACCAAGCTATCGGAACGCTATATCACCGGGCGTTACCTGCCCGACAAGGCCATCGACGTGCTCGATGAATCCGGTTCACGCGCCCGAATCAATTCCCTCAACCGCCCTCCCGAAATTGAAGAAATGGGAAAACAGATCGAAGATGTTTGCGCCCGAAAAGAAGGAGCTATCAGCAAACAACGTTTCGAGGACGCCGCCAAATTCCGCGATGATGAAAAACAACTGCGCGCCAAGCGCGAATTACTCCTCGAGGAATGGAAACGCACTCGCTCCGAAACCAAGATCATAGTGGATGAAGACGACATGCTCCAAATTGTCTCCGACTGGACGGGCATTCCCTTGAGCCGCATGGAAGAGAAGGAATCCGAAAAACTCCTCAAGCTTGAATCAGAACTTGATAAGGATGTCATCGGCCAGAGCGAAGCTACCACCGCGATTGCCAAAGCCCTGAGGCGCAGCCGGGCCGACATCAAGGATCCGCGCCGGCCCATCGGCACATTTTTATTCCTCGGACCCACAGGGGTGGGGAAGACCTACCTGGGCAAGATTCTCGCCGAAAAGATGTTTGGCGAGCAGGAAGCTATCGTGCAGATCGACATGTCCGAATACATGGAAAAATTTGCCGTTTCACGCCTGATCGGCTCTCCACCCGGTTACGTCGGATACGAAGAGGGCGGCCAGTTAACTGAAACCGTCCGGCGCAAACCCTATTGCGTGGTCCTTTTCGACGAAATTGAGAAGGCACATCCCGATGTCATACAGATATTGCTGCAAGTGCTCGAGGATGGCCAGCTTACCGACAGCCTTGGACGCACAGTTGATTTTCGCAATACCATCATCATTATGACCACCAACGTGGGTGCGCGCACTCTGCAAAAGTCCAGCAGCCTGGGCTTTGACACCACCAAGGACGCGCAGGGCGATTTCGAAAAGATAAAGGAAAAAATCCTCGAGGAATCAAAGCGCATATTTAAGCCCGAATTCCTCAACCGCATCAATGATCTGATCGTGTTCCGTTCCCTCACCCGCGAAAACCTCCTGAAAATAGTCGAGCTGGAACTCTCAAAGGTGTTCAAGCGCCTGCAGGAACAAAATATTACGCTTGAGGTCAGTGACGAGGCAAAAATTTTCCTCATCGATAACGGGTACGACGAAAAATATGGAGCCCGTCCGCTGCGCCGCGCAATCGAGCGCTACCTCGAAGACCCATTGGCCGAATCGATCCTGCGCGGTGGAATCAAAAAGAGCGAGCCCGTCAAAGTAATCGTCGAGGACGACCGCCTGGGTTTCAAGCAGGACATGCCCGCTTCGAGCGTTTCCTGATTATCGATCTACGGACGACGGTCCCTATTCCTTGGTCGTTGGTCAAAAACCTTTGTTCCTCTGTCCCTTTGCACCTTCTCCCGTACCTCTACGCAGTCATCCTTGGTCAATAGTAGAGGGTTGGTTATGACAGCGGAAAATCTTTTTCCACGAATGGCCAATAATTCCAGGACAGCCAGAAAAAGCCCAGATCAGTCATCAATTGTTTAAATTTGGCAGGGTTGGTTGGTTTAACCAGGTAGCTGTTGGCGTTTTCCTTGTAGGCCCGGTCCACATCCTTTCTCGCATGGGAAGTAGTCAGAATAACGACCGGAATGCTCTTCAATTTATTGTTTGATTTGATATCCTTCAACACCTCAAGGCCGTCCACCTTTGGCATGCGGAGGTCCAGAATAACCAGTTTTGGCCGGGGGCTTTTTTTCGGGTCGGCGAAATCACCCCGGCGGTGAAAGTAATCCAGCGCGGCAACGCCGTCGGAAACGTGATAGAGAACGTTGGAAACCTGGTGCCTCCGAAAATTCCGCTTGATAAGTTCGGCGTGAGCCGGGTCATCTTCGACAAGTAGTATCGTTGCGGGTTTGTCCGTCATTATTACCTAAGTTTTAAAACAGTTAGACTATTTTTGGCCCTTAGGCAAGGAAAAATAAAAGGTGCTGCCACGGTTATTGCCATCGGACTCTATCCAGATGCGCCCACCGTGCACTTCGACGATGCGTTTTACCAGGGCCAGGCCGATTCCAGTGCCTTTCGCCTCCTTGTTGAGCATTTCGAAAAGCCCAAATACTATTTCGTGATAGGCGGGGTCGATACCCATGCCATTATCACGCACGTGACAAATGATCTCGCCGTTTTCTTTGCGTGCCCCTATTTGTATCCGTGACTCAGTCTGATCTCCCCTATACTTGACGGCATTATCGATCAGGTTCTGCATAACCTCCGCTAGCCGTGGGCGGTCGCCATAAACGAGGACAGGGTTGGGATCGATGTCCACTTTCACATTATTTTCGGCCAGGCTGCCGGCCACCAGTTCGACAGCCTCTTGGGCCAACTCCGCAAAAGGAATATTCACGGACTGATTGACTACACGGCCGACTCGGGACAACTCGAGCAGTTCATCCAGCATTTGTGCCATCTTGTCGGCTGCCTCATGGATCGTTTTCATGTCCAATTTTAATTGCTCTCTATTGTCCTCCTCCAGGTCTTCCTCCAAAAGACCCAGGTAACCCTTCATAGTGAAAAGTGGGCTTTTCAGGTCGTGGGAAACGGTATAGGTGAAGCGCTCCATCTCGGCATTTTTGGTTTCCAGTTCCGCCATCAGCAGTTCCCGCTCTTTTTCGATCTTCTTGCGCTCGGTGATGTCTTGCATGGCGGTTCGGATGCCTGTAACTTGTCCTCCCACACTATAGATATAGCGCTCCTCAATATAAAAATCGATGAAGCTCCCATTCTTGCGCCTGTATATTCTCTCGTACCCTTCGAGTGGTTTTTTGCCCTTCAACTTTTCTTTCACAGCGATGATCGAAACCTCAGGATTTTCGGTAAATTTGGATACTGAATGCCCTATCATTTCCTCGCGGGTATAGCCAAGAAGGTCCAATTCGGTCTGGTTTACGCGTATCATATTGCCCTTCCGGTCAATTTCGTGATAGGAGACAGGTGCGGAATCGAACAGATCGAGGTAAGCTTCCTCCACCTGTTTGTGCTTGGTTATGTCCAGTGCCACGCAGACCCTTTCATCGTTCCGTTCGCCGCTGCCCAAGGCAGAGCCGGAAAAAAGAACTGGAATCTCGCGGCCGTCTTTAGCCTTGTAGGTGGCTTCGAAAACGGCGATTTGTCCGTTTTCACTGGTAGCTTCGTCCAATGCATCGAGAAGCTTTTCATCGTTTGAAATTTTGCTGATCGGCTGACCGAAGAGCTCCTCATTGCGGTAACCTAGGAGGGCGATGGTAGCGGGATTTATCGCTTTGATTTTATTTTCGGAGGAAATGATTATGAGGCTTTCGGACATCGACTGAATAATGTTTTCTACGTAATCGCGTGAAACAGTTGTCTTGTCCAACTCCTCGACCATGCGGTTGAAAGAAAGGCCCAGGTACTCGAACTCGTCGCCGGATTTAATATCCACACGGTGGCTCCGGTCGCCTCTGGCAAGGGCCTCGGTGGCTGAAACTAGCTCACCGACCGGCTTGGTGATGCTGCGAGCGGTAATTATGGAGGCGAAGATGCCAATGAAAAGGCCGATGAAGAGCACAGCGAATATTATAACATTAGCCCGTGTCTCCGCCTCGAAGGCATCAACCTTAGCCTGTGTGAGGTCTTTGTGGGTAAGGACTTGAATCTCATCGTCCAAAATGTCATCAAGGCCTCGGCGGATCTCGACAAACTCCGCCAGTTTGGTCTCTTTCACAATGGCGATCTCAATAGTCTTCTCGACCAATTGCTCCATTGTATTGCCGAGATCAAAGAGACTCTGCCCCCATCCCTGTTCCTGCTCGGTAAGATTAAAGCTCCTATAAGTATCAAGGTCTTCCATGAATTTATACAGGTCATTTCTAATTTCATCTACATAGGTGTGGTCTTGGGAAAACAGGAATTTGCCCAGGCCATCATTCACTTCATAGAGGTTGACCTCCATTCCCTGTGCCACACTCAGCTTATCGTCTTCGTGCATATCACTGAGATTAAATTGGTGCATGGTATCAATAATGCTATCAATATTGCTTTCCCCACTCTCGATTCGCCTTTTTAAGTTTTCCAAAAAATCGTCCATCTCCTGGTGATTCAAAGCAACATTGATCTCGGCGGTGTCCTGGAGAAAATCATCCAGCAGATCATCGATTCTTTGGGTGTTTTGTAGCAACATCCTCAATATCCTAGTATGCTCGTCTTCGAGCGCTATCAATTCATCGGCGATGGTTTTAAATTTGGTGTAGCCGGCATCCACCTGACGGCCCAGGGCCTTGCCCATTTCGGATTCGGCCAATTCGTGGTATCTTCTCTGAAAATGCTCGAAATCGGCCTTGTCCTTGGCGATGCGCTCGAGGTGTAACGGATCGTGGTCGTGCAAGTAGGCGACCAGTGCAAAGCCAGTGCCTATCAGGTTGATCTCCATCTCGAAGGCGGCGGCGCTGGTGGGCTCTTCCACCTCGGTTATCTCCCTGATCTTTTCTTCAATGAAATCGGTTTGCCAGAGGGAAACCAGACCGGTGAACAGAATCAGGGCCAAGAGAGTCCCGATACCGATTCCAAGTTTATTAACGACGGTAAGTCTCATGCCCCTTTAATCATTATCCCGATACCCATATATCGGTGGTAGTTATTTCCCCTGAAGAAATATAAAAAATTCCCACCCTGCAAGCCGTCAAGTGTTATATGTGCCTTTTACGATATATTTTTTTAAAAAAACTTCCCTGCTCCCATAATTTGCCGGAAATGGTGTATTAATTGGCTTGTCATGACCCATGCCGCCCGCTTATTACCCGGAGCAACTTAACGGTTATTCAAATGGAAAAGACCCTGATCATTTTCAAACCTGATTGTCTTAACAAAAAGAAGCTCGGGGCGGTGATTGACCGCTTCGAGCAGGCCGGATTCGCCCTTGTCGGATGCAAGATGTTGGTGCTCAGCGATGAAACGCTCGTTGAGCATTACGCGCACTTGGCCGAACTGCCATTTTTCCCGGAAATCAAGGAGTTTATGAGTTCAATCCCAGTTGTTATAGCGATTTTTCAGGGAAACAACGCCGTTGAGCGCATACGCGAACTGGTAGGCCCGACTGATTCCAATGCCGCACCAGCGGGCACCATACGTGGCGACTGGGGAACCGATAAAATGCTCAACATTGTGCACGCGTCAGACAGCCCGGAGGCATCCGAACTGGAAATCAAGCGCTTCTTTGCCGACGGCGAGGTTTTCGGCGGTTAAAAGCTGTCCGGTTATTCCCCGGCCAAAAGGCAGACCGCTGATGCGGCAATGGCTTCGCCGCGGCCGATTTCACCAAGTTTTTCATTGGTCGTGGTTTTGATACCGACAACATCTGCGACGAGACCCAGGGTTTGGGCAATGCGTTGCTGCATGGCCGGGATATGGGGCGCCAGCAGCGGCTCCTCGGCTATCAACACGGCATCCACATTTTCGATGTTAAACCCTCTTTGCGCAGCTTCCCGGGCCGCCCTCTCAAGTATTTTCTGTGAGTCGATGCCCTCTGTGGCCGGATCGTCGTTGGGAAAATAATGGCCTATATCCGGCAAGCCCGCCGCGCCGAGGATCGCGTCGGCTATGGCATGTGTGAGGCAATCGGCGTCGGAGTGGCCCTCCAGACCCTTGTCAAAAGGGATGTGCACCCCTCCCAGGACCAACAGGCGTCCCGGGCTGAGGCGATGAATGTCATAACCGTGGCCGACTCTATAAGACATGATTCAACAGGTATTCAAAGCGAAAGATCGATGATGGTAAATCGCCGAATTATTTATCCGGCGCTGTGCTTTATTAATTTAATCACCCGGGTTCCTCCGCTTTGAGCAGGAATTCCGCGTAGGCGAGGTCCTCGGGAACCGTTAGCTTGATATTCGGGTGATGGTTTTCCAATAGAGTAACCGAGTGGCCGGCCAAAATTGCGGCGGAAGCATCGTCAGTCACCTTTTTGCCATCGAGGCGCACTTTGCGATAAGCCTCTGTGATGAGCCGGCATTCGAAAACCTGCGGTGTCTCCATGGCCCAGAGCCTATCCCGATCTAGTTCTTTGAGCCGCCTCTCGTTCGAGCCTGTCGTCTCCGGTGTGGCTTCCAATATGGTGTCGCTGAGGCGACGGGCCAGGCACACTGCCTTATTGCCGGAAACAGCTTTTCCCAGAGCCGCCAGTGTATCCGTCTTGATAAGAGGCCGGGCGCAATCGTGGATATACACATTTTCAGTTTGTGCCGTAATACCGTCGAGTGCATTCCAAACCGAATCCTGACGCTCCGCTCCTCCTTGCGTCCACCGCAGGCTGACGCCGCCCAGTGGTTCGTCTTCGATGACTTTGGCTAAAAGGCTGCGTTGCGGCTCGTCCCGGTAAACCAGTATGATCTCTGTCACGGCGCCGCTTCTGACAAAAGCTTGCAGTGAATACAATACGACGGGCCTCCCGGCTATCGGGGCCAGGATTTTATCTTCGACATGGCGGCCCATACGGTTGCTGTTGCCGGCGGCCAGAAGAATTGCGGTGTCAGCCATTTATGGTTATGGGTAAATTGTCCACTTGGTCGTCAAAAGGCTTGTTGACTCTTGAATTTACCTGAAAAATGCCATGATTCGATGCTAATAGACAGGATATTTTTTGAATATCCACTTTCGTCCGCATAGAAGCCAATCCACTCATCCTGATTTGGACAACAAACCTGCATATTTCGCTCCCGCCAAGGTAAACCTTTTCCTGGCCGTTACCGGCCAGAGACCCGACGGCAGCCACGACCTCGTTTCACTGGCCGCTCCAGTGGAATACGGTGACCGGTTGTTGGTTGTTCCCGGCGATTCCGGCGAACATGACCACCTTGATTGTGAGCATCCATGCGTGACGGATGGCGAGGACAACCTTGTTTTGCGCGCCGCCTCCGCCTTTCGGGAAAAATATTCATTGGAATACGGCGTGAATTTCCGTCTTGAAAAAAACATACCCGTCGGAGCCGGCCTGGGCGGGGGCAGCAGCGATGCCGTTGCAGCCTTGCGCGCGCTCAATTCGCTGGCCGGCCGGCCCTTGGATCGAGAGGCGATGCACGCCACAGCTGCAGGCCTGGGCGCTGATTGCCCGATGTTCCTGCACAGCGGCCCGGTGGTGTTGCGTGGAAAAGGCGAGCGAATTGAGCCTTTGCCGCTTGATGCGGCCGGCATGCTCTCTGGAAAATCCCTCCTGATATTCAAACCGGAATTTGGAATCGATACCGCTTGGGCCTACCGGCGGCTGGCCGAGCGAACCGCAGATTCCTACGCCGATGCCGGCGAAATCGAAACCCGCCTGGCCGAGTGGATTAAATCCGGCAAGCCGGTTGATAATTTGTTGTATAACAGCTTTGAACCCGTAATTTTTAAGAAATACCTGGCCTTGCCGGCCTTACTGAATCGCCTCAAGGCCGATTTTGGGCTGCCCTGTGGTTTGAGCGGATCCGGCAGCGCCTGCTTTGCTCTACTCGGCAACGGTGTCGATGCGGGAGCGGTGCGTCGCAAAATCGCAGAATATTGGGGAGCCGAGGCATTTATAATTGAAACCCGTTTTGCCTGATTTGGGAAACAACTCCTTTGGGAGCTGTTGCCCAAATTAAAAAACATTGTTTCGCGCAACGGGCTCCGCTACACTATTTTTTAGCCGGAACCGTCTTAAACTTAAAAACAAAGGATTTTCTGCCTCGATGACTCCTCCAGATAAAGAAGAAATAATCCTGAAAGGCATCCCCGCCTCTCCCGGAGTGGGGCATGGGCCGGCTTTGGTCTTTTTGCAGAAGGTTCTGGATATTCCTTCATTTGATGTGTCGGAGGACAAACGAGCCCACGAAATTGAGCGCTTCGAACAGGCTCTCGTGGAGACCCGTCGGCAGATCAGCGAGATTAGCGCCGAAATTCGCGACAAGCTGGGCGAGGAAGAGGCATTGATATTTGACGCGCATTTGCTTGTGCTCGAAGACAAGGCGCTCATAGACGATACCATTCGTGAGGTTGAAGAAACGGGTCTGAATATCGAGTATTGCCTGCAACAGGTATGTTCACGGTATATCGAGGCATTCCAGAATATCGACGATTCCTACATCAAGGAACGCGTATCGGACATCAAGGATGTTTCCCAGCGCCTGCTCGCCAACCTTATGGGGCACACTCATTTCCGTATCGGTAGCATTACCGAGCAGACCATTATCGTCTCCGAAGACCTGACCCCATCTGATACCGCCTCAATCGAAAAAGGCAAAGTGCTCGGGTTGGCGACCGATGCCGGCAGCCGCACCAGCCACGCCGTGATTATGGCTCGGTCCATCGAGGTGCCCTCAGTCGTTGGACTGAAGGACGCAACCACTAGGATACAGACTGGTGATATACTGCTGATTGATGGCTATGACGGTATTGTCATCATTAATCCGACTAAGGACAGCCTATATCGCTACGGTAAGCTGAAGGTGGAGCGTCAGAGCATCCAGCGCGTGTTTGATGCTGAAATCTTCAAGCCGACGCAAACGCGCGATGGACACAAGGTCGAGCTCATGGCCAATATCGAAGGGTTCGAAGACCCCGAGAGTTTGAAAAAATGCGGCGCCGATGGCGTAGGCTTGTTCCGCACGGAGGCTCTCTTTTTGCGCGGCGATAAATTTCCGGAGGAAGAGGAACAGTTTGAGGCCTACCGGTTGATGGTCGAGACTTTCAAACCGCATCCGGTAATTATCCGCACATTGGACCTCGGCGGCGATAAGACACTTGGCAGCGGGTTGTTGGAATACTTGGAGGATAACCCTTTTATGGGTTTCCGGGCCATACGCTTTTGCCTGGAAAATACGGAAGTCTTTAAGACCCAGTTGCGAGCCATTCTGCGTGCCGGCGCTTACGGAAGCGTGAAAATCATGTATCCCATGATCTCCAGCCACAAGGAGCTAATCGAGGCCAACCAGGTGATTGAAGAGGCCAAAGATGAGCTTAAGGCCAGTGGTCGGGATTTCGATGCAGACCTCCAGGTGGGCAGTATGATCGAAGTGCCCAGCGCCGCCTATACCATCGATCTCCTGGCCGATCATTGTCAATTTTTCAGCATCGGCACCAACGATCTCATCCAGTATCTGCTGGCCGTCGATCGCGTCAACGACCGCATCGCGCACCTATACGAACCGAACCATCCCGCCGTTATGCGCACCTTGAAATCCATAATCGATGCAGCCCACCTCAAAGATATACCGGTGGGCGTATGTGGAGAAATTGCGGGAGACCCTCTTTACGCCATTCTGCTCCTCGGCATGGGTATGGACCATTTGAGCGTCGCACCCATCGCCTTGCCGGAAATAAAATTTATGGTGCGCAACTTGAACATTAAGGATGCCCAAGAGTTGGCCGAAACGGTATTGGGGCTCGACGATCCGATCAGCATTTACGACCATTTGCGCGATTTTTATTCTCAGCACGTAGGCGCTGAAATCCGAAAACACCTTTAACAGGCGGGGCGCCCCAGGTTTGGGCAACAGGCCCATATTATTTCACCCCGCCGGCCAGCAAGGTTTCGAAATTCGGTTCTTTTTCCTCCCTGGCCACAATGTTGACTTCCACTTGGCGGAAGTCCGCTTTTTTCAGAAACTGGTAAACTGAGTTTTCGGTGAAACCGAGCCATAAATCTGCATAGAGTTCGCGCGCCTTCTCGAAATTGTGCTGCTTCAGGTCTATAACTACGATTTTCCCGCCAGGTTTCAGAATACGGTAAGCCTCCTGTATAGCCTTTTGCGGATGTTGGGCGTGATGCAGCGCCTGGCTCAACAACGCCAGGTCCACACTATTATCTTTAAGAGGAATTTTTTCTATGTCTCCAAGTTTGTAAACCAGGTTGTTGAAGCCTAACTTTGCAGCTTGTTCGGCGCCCACCTCGACCATGCGCGGCGAGTTGTCGATGCAATATACGGTCCGGGCCCTCCTCGCCAGCAGTTGGGCGATAACCCCTTCGCCCGCACCGAGGTCGGCGATTTCTATTTCGGGAGTTAAGTGCAGCAAAAAATGTCCGATCGCCTCCCATGAACGGCCCGGCAAATAATTTTTCCCGAGGCGTCCGGCAACTTCATTGAAATACCGCTCGGCATGCCGGCGGCGTTTTTCCAGGACGCGGTTGAGGTTACTGCGGTCCTGTTTGAATTCCGGGTGGTCGACTACGGCCTGGCAAGCTGCATCTATTAAGCGGCGTTGCCTAGAATCGATGTTCGGGTTATAGGAGTAATAGGTGCGCTTGCCGTCTTTGCGATCGACCGCCATTTCGCCTTTGCGCAGCAAGGCCAAGTGAGAAGATATGCGCGACTGGCCCATATCGAGGATATCCTGCATTTCAGCTACCGATAGTTCCTCCTTGAGCAACAGGTGCAGAAGGCGCAACCGGGTGGGATCGGCCAGGAGTTTGAGGGTGTCCCAAGGGTCGGTCATTGCTGGAGGTGGTTTACCTTCCGTTGTCGCTCCTGCGGAGCTATGCCGAGACAGGTGCTCAGATTCAAAATCGATCTCATCACCGTCATCGGTATTTTAATACACCATATTGTTGGAGCTTGGTTCAAAAACCGTTTTCAGCAACGCTTTTTGGAGATTTAACAACCGCTACCCTTTAACTTTATCCACCCACCGCGAAATTCCCTGGATCGTCCATTCCTCTTCGTGTCCGTCAATTTCCACTGTTACAATGTCACCCACTTTTTTAGATATCAGACTTTGGCCCAGGGGGGTCTCGTAGGATAGTATATTCTGGTCAGGTTCGCTGTCCCAAGCGCCGAGAATTGAATAGGTTACGGATTTGTTGGTAGATCCCTGCAAGAGCTCTACGACCGATCCGATACCGACTCTGTCTGAAGTAGCGCTTTTGAAATCGTTTATTTGAGCTCGGGACAAGTCAATTTCCAGTAGTTCCTTGCGGGCGAGCAGGGTATCCTGATCCTGCCGGGCCATTTTCAGTTCGGAGTTTTCTCGTAAATCGCCGAGTTCGAGAGCAAGGCCCAGGGCGATTTTGTTTTCCGGAATCTTTTTGGTGGCGATTTCATCGTATTCCAGTTTGCGTTTTTCAAAGCTGTCCCGGGAGACGATGAGAACCTCCTGCTTCGCAGTGGGTTCCTCCGATACCAGGGATTGCACGCTCGGAAACAGCTTGATGAATCTGGCCAACAGCGAACGCTTGGAGAGATCCTCAAATCCCTGGTTGAGCATCAGAGTGGTGGCCAGGTCATGGGCGGTTTCCGGCGTGGCATCTGTGAGCAGCTCTGGGATCAATTCCTTGTCGTCGCTTAGGACATCGGCCAGGGGAATGCGGCGCAGATTTGCCGATTGCAGGGCCGTGTTGTCGATGGCGTAAAAGATGGCATTCAAGAAGCGGGGGCATATGAGCTTATCGAGCATCTTGGAGAATTTTTTAGAGTCGCGGTTCTTTATAATCCAGAGCATGATCGGGCCCTTGATAGTTTGCTCGTTCAACCAGCGTTGCAGAGACTCCTCGAATTTATCCCCACAATCTTTTTCCAGGAGCAGGTTCACGCACTCGTTGGTAAACTTGCCGGAACTGTTGCGAAAAAGGTTTAAAAGGAGTTTCTCCCATTCCTCGGGATGGCAGCGTACCACCAGTTCGAGAAACCGGCGGTGACAAGTGCCCGGTATCTGGCTTGCCAAAGTGGTGAGGATTTTTTTCTCCTCTATAATCGAGGCCGATGTTGGCAGAAGCGATTCGACGTCTTCGTGGATAAAGCGGGCCAGGTCATTGCGCACCCAGATGCCGTGCAACCGTTCGCCGGCGTTCAGTTGTCGGGTTTCCTGGATGGCGACGGTGAGAGTCTTCAGGATATCGGGCAGGGCCTCCTTGATATCCTCGTGCTTGACGGACAAGCTCAAAAGTTTATTAGCCAGGTCAATTTTCTTTTTTGGCGCTTTGGTGATGAGAAATTCATCCAGGATTTCATCCTCAGCTTTGACAGGCTCTTCTCTCAGGATGTATGGGTCGGTTTTTTTATCCGGAATGGCAACGCGCGGGTCCTTGATGAGCAGTTTCCTAGTAGCATACCACCATTTTTTGTATCGGGTTGGGCCAAGCAGGAGGTTTAACTGATGTTCCAGTTCGGTATTGGTCGCGGAGTTGTTAGGGGAGAGAGCCAGGATATCGACTATGAGATCGGTCTGCCTCTTCTTGATCATTTCCTCGATGACTTTGGGCTGCTTGCGTTGGCGTACCAGGATATTTTCCGACGTAAGGATATCAAGTTTGTCCACACAGAATATCGGGTCCATGAGGTGGCCGGATTTATTTTCCTCGAAATCGACGACTAACTTGTTCAGTTGTTCGTCGTAACTTTTGATTTGGCCAAACCCCCAACTGCGATGCAGGCAATAAGCGCCCGGGCTCATCGACTCGAGTTTTTCCCGCGATTTCTCAACGTGCGGATTTTTTTGAATTAGTAAATCGACGTTTTCCTTATCCATGCTGTGTAAAATTAATAATTTATCTAATTTCTATCCTATGCAAAGCCTTATTGTCATTCAACTGTCCGCATGAAATCATTTCCTGAAATAACCGGTGAGCCTCTATCCACGAATCCTGGCTGGTATAACGCCGTATGCCTCTGCGAAGCTTACTTGCGCCGGCCCGGCAAAACGGACGTGCTCCTTGAGCGCCTGCCGGATGGGCTGGAGGCCCGGGATAGACGTCTCTGCCAATTTTTATTCTTTGGCGTTGTCAGAAATTTCAAGCTCATTGATTTCGCGGTGAAGTCTTTTCTAAAAAAACAACCGCGTCCCAAGCTGAAGTCAATTTTATTTGTTGCCGGCTTTGAACTGTTGTCTGGCGATGTCTCTCGTGCTCCCAAGATCATCGATCATGCTGTGTCACAGGCGAAGGGTCTCGTGAGCTCTCGCGAGGCGGGCTTGGTCAACGCCGTGCTGCGCCGGCTTTTACCCGTATTGTTGGAACCGGATAGCCAGGAGCAGGACCCTGTGGCGCAGTGGGCTTTGACCTGGAGCCATCCCGAATGGCTTGTACAACGCTGGTTGCAAGCCTTTGGAGCCGAATTAACGCAAAAACTCCTTATCTGGGACCAAAAACCCGCTCCTGTTTACCTTCGCCTCAGAAAACATTCCCTCACCAGTCCTTCCGACAACCTGGAGTCTACCCGGTGGCCCGGATTTTACCTTTTCAACAGCCGCGCTTGGCCGGAAGTCGAGCAACTCTTGCGACAGGGAAAGACCTTTATCCAGGACCCTTCCACCAGACTGCCGGTCGAGCTTCTCGCAGTGCGGCCCGGGGAGCGTGTCTTGGACCTTTGTGCCGCGCCCGGCGGCAAGAGTGTGCTGATTGCCGAAGAATTGACCGGCGGCGGCGGGCTTATGGTATGTCTTGATAAGTCCGGGAGTCGGCTCGAACGTCTCAGGGAAAATCTGCAGCGCGTTGAAGAGGTCGAGACCACGATTTTCGAGTCCAATCTACTTGAGACTACTCCGGCAGATTTCGAGGCCCGCAATCTGCCAAATCGTTTTGACGCGGTGCTCCTCGATGCGCCCTGCTCAAACACTGGGGTATTACGGCGGCGGCCTGACGCCAAATGGCGGCTGCGTCCCGATGATATAAGCCGGATGTCCGAGCTGCAATACCTGCTCTTAATGAGAGCAGCCGAGTTTGTGCACCCCGGCGGCCGGTTGGTTTACAGCACTTGCAGTCTTGAACCCGAGGAAAATCACGAGGTTGTCGAAAAATTTATCAGCCAATCCAAAGGAGCTTTTCGACTCGAACAGAAGAGAACATACACTCCATGGCAAAATCACCACGACGGCGGTTCTGCCTTTCTCCTGGTCAAAGAGTAGGATCAACCCTTAGCTGCTGAGTAGTTGGCGTCGGCCTTGGCCCAGTCCACGATATTCCAGAATGCTTCAATGTAGGAGGGGCGCAAATTCTGGTATTTGAGGTAATAGGCATGTTCCCATACATCTAGAGCGATGACCGGCGTTCCTTCCACTTCGGCCACCCCGTTCATCAAAGGGCTGTCCTGATTGGGTGTTGAGGTAACGGCCAGGGTGCCGTCGGACTTAACCACGAGCCATGCCCAGCCGCTGCCGAAGCGAGTCATACCGGCGGCGGTGAAAGCCTCTTTAAAAGCATCGAAGCCGCCCAGTTCGGAGTTGATTGCATCGGCCAGAGAGCCCACAGGTTCGCCGCCGCCTCCGGACGAGAGGATTGTCCAGAAAAAAGTGTGGTTGGAATGACCGCCGCCATTGTTGCGAACTGCGCCCCTAATCGAATCGGGCACGCTGGACAGGTCGGCTATAAGGTCATCGACGGACTTGGCGGCCAACTCAGGCTCGCTTTCGAGAGCGCCGTTCACCTTGCCGATGTAGGCGTTGTGGTGTTTGGTGTGGTGGATTTCCATGGTGCGCGCGTCGATGTGTGGTTCGAGCGCGTCGTAACTATAACCGAGTTGGGGAAGTTCGTAAGGCATAATGTTTTAGGATTTAGGGGTTAGAATTAAGATTGTTGATGCACGTATTGTTTTAAGTAAACTTCTTTAGGTCAATTTATTTTACGGCAATTTTCTTTGTTCTGCAAAAAATGCCTGGAGGAGTTCTCGGCAGAGCGGTTCGAGGACGCCGGCCGTTATCGTAAATTGGTGATTGAGGCGAAGCAGGGCGTTAAGTTCGACCGCGCCTCCCAGGCATCCCATTTCGGAGTCGTGAGCGCCAAATACAACTCTGGCTAAGCGGGACAGGGCGGCGGCGCCACTGCACATGGGGCAAGGTTCCTTGGTCACGTAAATGGTGGCGTCGTTGAGCCTCCAATCCCCCAGGTGGGCGGCGGCTTTAGTGATGGTTAACATTTCCGCGTGAGCTGTAGCATCCCCGGTTGTCTCAACTTCATTGTGGGCTGCTGCAATTACCTCGCCCTCGTATTCGATAACGGCGCCGATAGGCACTTCATTTGCGTGCCATGCGTCGATAGCCTGGTTGTAGGCGAATTTCATGTAATACTCGTCGTCCCGCTGAAGTTCCGAGGGATACATTTTCTGGAACGGACATGGCAATGCCGGGGAAAGACCGCTATTGCTTTTTTCGGGCATACCAGGATTTGCTGAATATTATGCGGGTTGCCGTGGGATTAAATCTTGACTCGCTTGAAATTTCGCTGTGTGAAGGTATGTAAACCTTAATGGATTTTTCCAGAAGATTTATTTTCAAGTTATTCTATGGCCAACGAAGACGCAATTGAGATCGAGGGCAAAATCGCCGCCGTCCTGCCCGGCACTATGTTCCGGGTCGAGTTGCCTAACGGCCACCAGGTCCTGGCACATATTTCCGGTAAACTGCGAAAGCACTTCATTAAAATTACTGTCGGCGATACTGTGAAGATGGAAATGAGCACCTATGACCTGAAGAAAGCCCGGATCGTTTACCGCCTTAGAAATGCTTCGGCCAATCGCAATGCTCCAATCCGCAGTTACGGTCCTCGCAGAAGACGTTGAGCGGCTGACTCCGCCTGTATTCCACTGTCCGTCGTGGAACGCGCCCTGAAACATTATCGTGAGTGGGGCCGCAAAAAATACCCGGAAACGTCTCTTCCTGACCGGGCTGGCTGTTCTCTTGGTTGTTCTAGCTTTACTGTCTATTTGCCTGGGACCGGTTAAAATCGAATTCGGGCAAATCATAGCTTTGGCGGGATCGCGATTGGGCTCGAATGCAGGGGCGGTGGATTACGCTCCTTTTACAGAGGAGACGCTGTGGTCGATCCTTTGGGCGGTGCGGCTGCCCAGGACATTACTGGCAATACTGGTTGGTGCGGCCCTGGCCGTGGCCGGAGCCGGGATGCAGGGTCTCTTTCGCAATCCCCTGGCAGACCCCTCGCTCATCGGTGTCTCCGCCGGGGCTGCAATGGGAGCGGTCGCGGTAATGGTCATCGGTGAAAATATTTTGGTTTTGTTGCCTGGATGGTTGGATCCCTTGGCGGTACCCCTCGCTGCCTTTTTCGGCGGCATAGGAGCTACTCTACTGGTTTATCACCTTTCAAAAGTGGAGGGCCGCACCCTCGTGGCCACAATGCTGCTCACCGGTATTGCCGTCAATGCCCTGGCCGCGGCATTTATCGGGTTGATGATGAATGTGTCCGACAACAGGGAGCTGCGCGATTTCGTGTTCTGGTCGCTGGGCCGGCTCAGTGACGCATCATGGAAAAACCTCGGTGCAATTGCACCCTTTGTATTGGTGCCTCTTGCTGTGTATCCATTCTATGCGCGGGCGCTCAACGCTTTTTTGCTTGGCGAATCTGAGGCCCGCCATCTCGGTATAGATACCCAGCGCACAAAAATGACGATCATCTTCCTGTGCGCCGCAATGGTGAGCGCCACTGTGGCGATCTGCGGAATCATCGGATTTGTTGGCCTGGTGGTACCCCACCTGGTACGGTTGATGGTCGGACCGGACCACCGCTATCTTCTGCCCGCCTCGGCCCTGTTGGGCGGAGCGCTGCTCCTGGCGGCCGATCTCCTGGCGCGCATGGTAAATGCGCCGGCTGAACTTCCCATCGGAGTCGTGACGGCTCTGTTAGGTGCGCCGTTCTTTCTGAGTTTGCTTTATTTCTCCCGTCATCGCGTATGGGCTTGAATTGGAAATTCTCAAATGTTGATAACCGAGCACATAACCTTTTCCCGCAACGGACGAAAAATCCTCGATAACCTTTCGCTGACATTGGAGGGGGGCCGGGTTACGGTCATGGTGGGCCCCAACGGTGCGGGCAAGTCCACCTTTTTGAAAATTTTGGCCGGTGAGCTGACCCCAGACTCCGGACAGGTGACCTTTGACGGACGGACTCTGGAAGATTGGCCATTGGCAGAGATTTCAAAAGTGCGCGGCGTGCTCCCGCAGGAATCGCTCCTGTCCTTCCCTTTCAAGGTCAATGAGGTCATCCTGCTTGGCCGCACACCTCATCATCGCGGCCTTGAGTCCCCAGCCGATTACCGAATTGCACGCAAGGCGCTCGAACTCGTCAACCTGTCCGATTTCGGCGATCGCGAATACACGACCCTTTCCGGTGGAGAAAAACAACTGGTACAAACCGCCCGGGTACTTGCCCAGGTATGGGAAACGCCGGCCGGCGCCGCTTCTCTCCTATTACTGGATGAGCCAACGGCCGGCCTTGATCTCTGCCACCGTTTTGTCGCATTGCGGATAGCAAGAGATTTCGCCGAAAAGGGGACGGCCGTTTTCGCAATCCTGCACGATCTCAATCTCGCCGCCTCTTATGCCGACCATGTAATAATTCTATGCCGGGGCAAAATCGCCGCCACAGGATCTCCGGACGATGTATTTCAACCCAAGATCATCGAGGAAGTGTTCCAGGTGAAAGCAAAACTGCTTCGAGACCAGGACAGCGGAACCTCCTACATCGTTACTCAAAGCTGAAAAGGGGATGTTTGGACTTGCATTTCGCAATTTAATACATTTTAGATACTTCTCTTAAGTTAGTCGTTATATACATTTTAACCCAAATAGATTTCTCATTATGTCTGCAATACTAGCTCAAAATATCGTCGAATCGGTAGGGAATACCCCGCTGATAAAGCTTAACAAGATTGCCGAAGGTCTCGAAGCCGATATCTACCTGAAGTGCGAATTCCTCAATCCACTTTTTAGCGTCAAGGACCGTATCGGAAAATCAATGATCGAAGCCGCCGAGCGCGACGGCAAGCTCAAGCCCGGCAGCGTTGTGATCGAACCCACCTCTGGAAATACGGGCATCTCCCTGGCCTTTGTTTGTGCCGCCAAGGGTTACAAATGCCTGCTCACCATGCCTGAAACCATGTCGATCGAGCGCCGCCTGCTTTTGCGCCTGCTCGGCGCCGAAATTGTTTTAACCCCCGGACCCAAGGGAATGCCCGGCGCCATTGAAAAAGCCAAGCAACTGCTCGAAGAACATTCCGAAAACGGGTTTATGCCCCAGCAGTTCGATAATCCAGCCAATCCCGAAGTCCACCGCCGCACTACCGCCGAGGAAATTTGGTCCGCGACAGAGGGGAAAATTGATGTCCTTGTAGCCGGAGTCGGCACCGGCGGAACCATCAGTGGCGTCTCAGAGGTGATAAAGAGCCGCAAATCTCTTACCAGTATTGCAGTCGAACCTGTTGCCAGCCCCGTCATCTCCGGCGGCAAACCCGGACCGCACAAAATCCAGGGCATCGGCGCTGGCTTCATCCCCAACAACCTTAACGTCGATATTGTTGACGAAGTCGTCCAGATCGAGAATGACGATGCATTTGCCACAGCTCGTAAGTTATCTATCACCGATGGCATCCCTGCCGGCATCTCAACTGGGGCCACCGTGTGGGCAGCCATGGAAGTGGCTAAACGAAGCGATATGGCCGGCAAGATGATAGTGGTCATCGGCGCAAGCACCACAGAACGCTACTTGAGCACCCCGTTGGCCGAGAGTGTGCGCACTGAAGTGAGCAATCTGACGGCGGAACCACTTTAGAAATTTTGTTTGGACGGTTAATATAGAAAAACTATATTTTATATTGACAAAGCCATTAATTATGTATTTATTCATTTTTAGCTTTCTCTGCCAAAACAGAGTAAGATAGTAGTAGTAATAAAAAGGGTCATCGACTTCGGTTGGTGACCTTTTTTTATTACCATCAGCCCAAGGCGCAATCACCGGAGTTCTGGCTCCGGTTATACGCTTCCACTGAAATGAGAATTCTTGTCACCGGCGCCAAAGGAATGATCGGCAGCGAACTTGTCCCTTTCCTGCTAAGCCATAGCCATGAAGTCCATCGGCTTACTCGCCGGTCCACCGAAAAATCAGATATTGCCTGGATACCCGATTCCGGCAGCCTGGAATCGGGCAAAATCGAGGGATTCGGTGCGGTTGTCCACCTGGCAGGCGAGAATATCGCATCGGGCCGCTGGACGACCGCCCGCAAAAAACGTATCATGAATAGCCGCAAAGACGGTACCCTTTTGCTTTGTCAAAAATTAGCCGGGCTCGCCACTCCACCGCAGGTGCTTATCAGCGTTTCCGGTGTAAATATTTATCCAGACCACACGGGCCGTGTTTATGATGAATCCGGTCCGGCCGGGGAAAGTTTCCTGGCTCAGGTATGTCGGGAATGGGAAGCCGCCACCTTTCCGGCCGGCAATGCCGGCATCCGCGTGATCAATCTGCGCCTCGGAGTCGTACTCGGCCCCGCCGGAGGCGCCCTGGCCAAAATGCTGCCAATCTTCCGGCTCGGGCTCGGTGGCCGTATCGGACACGGCCAACAGCACATGAGCTGGATCGCAATGGACGACCTCCTCGGAGTCATGGACTTCTGTTTACGCGATGACCGCATAGAGGGCGTTGTCAATGCCGTTGCGCCGGAAACGGTGTCCAACCGTGACTTTACCCGCGCGTTGGCAAAGGCGTTGGGACGCCCGGCGATATTCCCGGTGCCTGCAATGGTGATGAAATTGGTGTTTGGTCAAATGGGTGTGGAAACTGTTTTATCGGATATTCGGGCATATCCCAAAAAACTTCTCGAACACGGCTACAAATTTCGACACCAATCCATATCAGATACACTAACAGAAATACTGAACTGACCCTTGTATTTGATTTCCATAAGCTCTATCTACCAGCCATGAGAGCCGTCATACAACGCGTGTCGGAAGCCTCTGTGAGCATCGACGGAAAGCTCAAAGGCGCAATCGGCCGCGGATTGCTCGTTTTTCTCGGAATCGAATCGGAAGATGGTTCTGAAGACCTCGTTTGGCTGAGTGGAAAAATTCCGCATATACGCCTTTTCCCGGATGAAGCCGGCCTGATGAACAGGGCCCTAACCGATATTGACGGAGAAATTCTTCTCATCAGTCAATTCACACTTTTTGGTAACCTGCGCAAGGGCGCCCGACCTTCTTTCAATCGCGCCGCCCCACCAGAAATCGCAATGCCTTTATACGAGGAATTCGTCCGGGCCCTCTCCACGGCGCTGGGCAAGCCAATTGTCACAGGCGAGTTCGGGGCTATGATGAAAATCCAGGCTCTTAACGACGGGCCGGTGACGCTGTTTCTCAATACAAAAAATAAAAAGTTCTGAACCGAATAAATATTGATGGCCGCCAAGGTAAAAGCGCGCATTCTCACTCCCTCGTTTTATGACCGGCCGACCCTTGAGGTGGCTAACGACCTCATTGGCAAAATGCTTTGTCGACGGATCGATAACAGGATTGTCAAAATGCCATTGACGGAAGTGGAGGCTTACGACGGCTACGATGACAAAGCGTCACACGCTCACCGCGGGAAGACGGCCAGGAATTCCGTCATGTTCGGTCCATCCGGCCGTTGGTATGTTTACTTGTGCTACGGCGTGCACTGGTTGCTCAACATGGTTGTCGGGCCGAAAAGATACCCGGCGGCGATATTGATCCGGGGTGCGGGAAATATCCATGGGCCGGGCCGGCTTACCCGGGCATTGCAGATCGACAACCGTTTCAATGCGCGTTGCGCGGACCGGGATTCGGGCTTGTGGATCGAAGATTGCGGTTTTACTGCCGCTGCGGACACGATCCAACGCACAGCCCGAGTTGGTGTTAATTACGCCGGGAGCTGGTCGCACAAGCCCTATCGGTTCGTGCTCAAGCCTCTCGATTCTCAGGAAATTAAGTAAGCTCTATGCCTTCAAGGCCGATTCGTAGCGCATGGCTACAGTCTTCCAGTCGACGATCTTCCACCAGTTCTTGATATAATCGCCACGGCGGTTCTGGTAATTGAGGTAATAGGCATGCTCCCAAACATCAAGGCCAAGGATCGGAGTGCCGGGGAATTCGACAATACCGTTCATCAGTGGGCTGTCCTGGTTAGGTGTCGAGGAAACAAACAGGGAATTATCCCCCTCGGCGACGTTCAGCCAGGCCCATCCGCTGCCAAATCGAGTAGCCGCGGCCTCGGCGAAGGCTTTCTGGAATTTCTTGAAACCGCCGAACCTCGAATTGATTGCTCCTGCCAGTGTGCCCCCGGGTTTTTCGCCGCCTTCGGGTGAGAGGGAGTTCCAGAACAAGGAATGGTTGGCGTGGCCGCCACCGCTGTTGCGCACCGCCGTTTTAATCTGCGGGGGAACGATATGCATATTGGACACCAGGTCTTCGATTTTTCGAGGCGCAGTAAACCCTATACTCTGTAAGGCCTTGTTCACTTTTCTGACGTAACCACTGTGGTGCTTGGTGTAATGGATCTTCATTGTGCGGGCGTCAATGTAGGGCTCCAAGGCATCATAAGAGTAGGGTAGTTTGGGAATCTGAAACTGGCCTACGCTGGGCACGCTGGACACGACAGAGTAACCGGGTGCTGGTGTAGTGACCGATGCTATCGCCGAAGCGCCGCCGGACAAAACTCCGACCGCGCTCAATCCGGTAAGATTCAGCATGAATTGGCGCCGGCTCAAGTCGGTATGTGTGGGTGAGATTTGATTCTTATTCATAATAATTTTTGTTTTGGGGTTCAGAATTAATACTGGTAGATTTATTAAAAATATACCGCACCCAGTCAAGGGATTCAATTGCGAAAATAACCCCGCCACAATCTGATTTCAGTTTTGAAAACACTCATCACTCCGATTCTTGTTTTCTGCCTCGTGGCGGTTGCCTCCGGGCAACGGCTTACTTCCCTCGGCAGCTCACCCGACTGGTCGGGCCTCAACGCTTACCAGGAAACGATTACCGCCCTAGAATTTCAACGCTTGCTCGACGAAATCTACGCTCCGAACGACGCTTTCGCAGACTGGATTCAGATTTTCTCCGGCCACGCCCGTATTAAAACCGCCTCTGCCGTTTATCGCCTGCGTTTCGCAGGAGAAGCGGCCCGGAAACCTGTCGAACGGTATTGGCGTCCCCGTTCCGTTCTCATACCGGCTGGAGGTGAAAAACCTCTTGAAGGTCTGCGCATCGCGCTCGATGCAGGTCATCTCGGTGGGCGATGGGCCAAAATGGAGGAACGCTTTTTCCAGATAGGGGATGCACCCCCTGTCAGGGAAGGTGACCTTGTCCTGATAGTGGCTCACTTGCTCGAAAAGGAATTAACCAGGCTGGGCGCGGAAGTTAAATTGGTGCGCGCGGGCCCCGTCCCTGCAACTCACGAAACCCCGCAAACTTTGCGGCCCAGGGCCGAACAACTCCTCGCCGAATCGTCCCGGCAACTTCCACCGGGCATCGATCCCGAAATAAATGAATCGGCCGATGCCATCCAAAAATTGAGTGAACTGCTTTTTTACCGGGTCAGCGAAATCCGTGCCCGCGCCGAAAAAATCAACCGTGAAATGCGCCCCGACATCGTCCTTGCTCTCCATTTCAACGCGGCTCCGTGGACCGATGATGATAAACAGATATTGTCCGGCGAAAACCACCTGCACGTTCTGGTCAACGGCGCTTACAGCGCAGTGGAATTGTCCCATGACGACGTGCGCTACGAAATGCTGCACAAGCTCCTCAGCCGAACTGCATCTGAGGAAATCGCTTTGGCCGAAGCGATCGCTTCCTCGCTGAGCCGCGTTACCGGCCTGCCACCCTACGTTTACCCGGGCTCCAATGCCCACAGAGTTGGAGCAAACCCATACGTTTGGGCGCGCAACCTCCTGGCCAACCGCCTGTATCGTTGTCCCGTAATCTACCTCGAGCCATATGCGGCCAACAACCGCGAAGTCTTTGCACGCATTCAGGCCGGAGACTATGAAGGAACTCGCCTGGTGGCCGGCGCCGAACGCATCAGCATCTTCCGCGAATACGCCTCAGGAGTTGTAGCCGGTTTGCTCGCCTATTACGGTTCTTCCGCCTCCGTGAAAAAATAAGGTTCTGTTTCCTAAACCAGGATTAAGTTTCCCGCCCAAGTGAGCAAAGAATTAATCTTTTTCAATTTTTATAACTTGAAAGATGGGGAACCCCGATTCACCAATTAGCTGCCGGTATGAAGCGCCGTATTGTGGCGTTTAATGGAAGATGATTGAACCGCTTTGTTAAGGTTCTTTTCTTCCCCTTTTATATTTCGAAGTTTTCTTATCTTCATATAAAAATCAAAAAGGTCGCTCACCTGCCATACAACTTTTTCAATTTTTGTCATCTTTTAGCCTTTTTATATCCACCTGATCCTGATCCGAATACCTCGATTTTTTTAACATGATCATATCTTCTTTATTTGCAAGCCTGATACTACCTGCATTAGACTCTTCAAAAACAACATTTTCTATTATTTTTTGGTGTTCCTCGGCATTGGCAACTAATACATCAATCATTATCTCGTCATCGCCATCTATCTTCAAAAATCGGTGAATTGTTAAATTAGTTTCCTTTATCATCCGGCATAATGAAATGAAGCTAAGTTGTGCCTCCGATCCAAAAAAAGGACAAGCTTTTATACCTTTCCAAACTAACGGCACATATCTTTTTGCTGGCCGTTAAGTTAAAGTAACAAACAGGTCCCCCTTAATACTTTAGTCGGCATTGGGGTCAATGCACTTGGGGCCCTTTAAAGCTTCCCCGGAGGTAACGATCACAGGAAAATTCTCCGCCTCGGTGTTCTTTTCCAGCCAATCTTGAAATTTCTCAGGTAGATCGGCTTCCGAGAAAATTGCCGTTACCGGACATTCGTCAACGCATGCATTACAGTCGATACAGGTGTCAGGATTGATGTAGAGCCGGTCGGGAGTTTCATGGAAAGCTTCGACGGGACAAACGTCCACGCAACTGGTGTATTTGCAATCCACGCATATTTCCGTAACCACATATGTCATTATCAGCCTTTGATTAAGAGTTGTCTAAGAGGAGTGAGAGGGACAAAGAATTCATTTTGAGGTCTAAATAAGTTATTTATCGTCGTGATCGTCAATCTCTTTATATACTTCATTCAATAATTCATCATTCCTTAACCCATCATCCAGCTTATTTTCAACAAAGTTATTAAGTTGCCCAAAATCAATATCTTTGCCGACACCGGAAGACGCTGCCCTGCTTAAATTCTCGAGCGCTGTTCCTTGTATCCCTTTCTTCATAGCCAATTCAACAAGTTCTTGAGAATTTTTAACAGGTACCCCTTCTCTTGCTGCTGCCTCTACTGAAACAAGGGCGCTGTCCAAATCTTCCTTGGAGAAATCCTTTTTATTTTTAGCTCCCTTACGAATATTCCCCAATGCGTTTTCAAGTCGCTTTTCCCATCCCTTTTTCTTATTATTATTCCACTTCTCCCATCCAGGGGGATTCTTCTTTGCTAGTCCTGTAGGCATACCGGCTCCTTTCCAACCATCTTTATCACCATGACTCCACCCGGGAGGATTTTCTTTACTCATGCCGGAAGGCAAGTGGCCGCCTTTTCCATCCTTTCCAGGGTTCACATCGCCCGTCCAACCTTTATTTTCTCCCTTTCCCTTGCCAGGTGACTTACCCTGTGCTGTGGGTTTACCTTCAGCTAACGCCAGCGAACCAGCTAACAATATGAATGCAATCGTCACGTAGCGACACCATTTTATTAATTTGTACATGAATACTCCCCTTATTTTATTTACCACTTTAGGTGTGGCGGATAATTACCAAATAAAATAATTATTTGCTGCACTTTGTCAGGCATCATATCAAAAGCCGCTTCTATAACAAGCATTTTTCCAAGTCATTATAGGAAAGGTGCCTGCATGAGCATTAGGTGCGTATCAGTAAATAGTTGGCCGCGAAACTTTTTACTAAGAACTATCTGGTTGTTCAGCGTTATCCGGTTCCCATGGCCGTAGTTGCGGGATCCAGCGGGGAACGTGGGTGCAATACTCCCGGTAGTCGTCGCCGAATCTTTTTTCCAAGCCCTTTTCTTCGAAGAGTGGAAAATAGACGGCATTGGTTATGAAGAAGACCAGCATCCATGCGGCTATCGGCCAGGATAGGAGCAGGGCCGCCTCGGCAAAAAGCATGAGCAGCACGCTGGTAATCATCGGGTTTCTAACATGGCGGTATGGACCTCGAACAACCAACTTTTTGGGAGGGTCCCAGGGAGCGGGAGTGCCTTGGCCAAACTTTATGAAAAGCTTGACCGTCCAGAAAGCCAAACCGAGACCGAGGCTCGCCGCCATTAACGCAAGCCAGAACGCAAGCTGGCCGGGACCCGCTAATTGGTGAGAATAATTTGTATTTTTCGCAACAAACAGAATAGCCGCCGGAACAAAAACCAGCGCTGTACCCGGCAATATAATAATTGCTCTGATAAGTCCCCAATGCATGTGTCCCAGCATTTGTTATTCTAAAAACAATCCCGCAATCTTTTCAGTAGATAATCATTTTTTGGGCAAAAGCCGCAGGGGTTTGAAAATCTGCGATAATAAATCCGGTTTTGACATGTCTCGGACTAGTTCCAGATATTTTGGCCCGCCCGCGTATTTTATGGTGTAGTTGCTGAACGATTCTCCATCTAACACAAGTAACTCTATCTGCTCGTTTACCACGCTGTCGGCGATTGCCTCTCTGATTCTGTCCAGAGAGAACTTGCGGTCGTTGACGCCGATAATTTTCATGCCCGGCGCAATTCCCGCCTCGTCTGCCGGCATGCCCGGAACAACCGAACTTGAGACCTTCCCCTCTTCGTTAACCGTCATGCCTATCGAGTCTATGGCGGAAGCAAATTTGTCGTCCTTCTCAAGTTTTTCGAGGGCTTCTGATCGCTCGTTTGCGTATTGGAGCCGATATCCCAGGCGGTCCACAAATTCCAGGGGCAACCGCTCCTGGGTTTCCCGAATGCGTTTTTCGATCATACCGCGCCAATTAAAATCCGCCAATCCTTCGAGGATTTGGATGATGTCCTCCGTTTCGAATGGAAGGGTATTCTGATCGGGATAACCCGCCCCGAGAAACTCTTTGCAGAAATCGTCCAGACTGTATGTGCCGTCAGATTCGATTCGGATTATCGTGTCGACTTCGAGCCAGAACATCAGTCCCTCGTTGTAATAATCCTGACTTCGCCTCAAGTTGACCCAAGACCGGCTTCCTCCCCTCAAGTGATAGCTGTCTATCGCGGTGTCTTCGAGCGAACGCCATTGGCGGCCTTCTTGATGCAGATAACGGCTGATTGTCAGGGCGAGTCTTTCTTTGTAATGGTCCAATGTCCACAATCCGCCGCGCACAGTGATCAATCGACTCAGGTATTGCGTCAGACCCTCGTAAACCCACAAGGCGTGTGTGTCTTTATTGGTATGAAAATTTGGCGTATCCATTCCAGCCGGTCTGCGAAACTTACCGCACCAGGAGTGAATCATTTCATGGGGCAGAAGTGTGCCGACCCAACCTTGAAGCTTCTCCATCTTTATCAAGTCGCGCTCACCCACGCCGTTCAAACTGGATAGCAAATGCTCCAATCCCAGGTTGGGCAATTCGTCACTGCAAAATACCATCAACTCATAGCTGTCAAAGTGTGCGCCACCCAATAAAATTCCGGCTTCTGTCGCAATATTGCCGTAGTGCTCGATGATTTCGTCGGGAATCGCAAGTCCGGCACCTGACTCAGAAGAGACATGTAGAGTAACCGGGGGGATTCCATTTACATTCAGCGGAAACTTGCGGAAATGCTTGCCGAAAATAATAGGGCTGTCGACAAGGTCATGCAGTGTGATATTTTCAAACTGAATTCCATCGGGCTGAACCGTAATTTCCTGCAGGGAACTGCCCCATTTCCATCCGTCCGGAATCCGCAATTTTAAATCGATTAAAACCTCTGCGCTGGAATATCCATCCGGATACAACAAACATGTATTCCAGTTGATGACGCCAATCGTCGAAGTTGCAAAACTGTCAATACCCTTGGAATTGGTACTCGGTTGATTGCAAATATAATCCAGGCTTATGACTATTTTTTTAACTCCTTTGGGTATATTGCATACAAACCGGAAGCGTTCCGCTTTGTCGCGTTGCCAGGGGATCGATACTCCTTTATCGCTTTCAATTCGCAGACCTCCGATATTTTCAATGGGGCTACGTGGTGCATGGATGCCCGGAATCCACTTTGGGTACCAGAGAATTAATTCCCCCGGTTTGACTGGAAGTTCAATTCGGGAATGCAGCAGTTTGCGCGAAATCTCCCTCGCGTCTACTTCGACCTTCATTTGCACCGATGCCGCCCATATAGATTGGAATAGGAAGCAGAGCAACGCTGACAGAATCAATGCTTTAGATTCCGTAACAAATAAACGACGTTTAATATACTTATTCATAATAGTTCCCAACGCTGGAGTTTCATATGGTTAAAAAGGTTTTCTATCCATTTTTGCAATATTTACTGCTTGCAACGATCATTTTCTATTAACCGGGAATTTCCGATTGGAATTGATTCCAGTTTTCAATGATGTTACGGATGGCGACGCTGCCGACGCGTTGGAGGGCCTGTAAGCTCGGCAGGTATCCTGGATTTCCCTCGAGTGGCTTTTTGCCGCCGAATCCGGCAAGCAAATTTTGAGCCGCGCTTGGGCCTGCTGGCGGCGGCATGGTGTAATTGGAACCGGAACGCATGAGGAGGATGCGATTCCAGTCGATTTTCCCAGCCAGGGCCAGTTGGTTGAGGGCGCGCAAGGTGCCGGCATCTTCCATTGAGGCGGTGACGAACCGGCCCTTGCTTCGGGTCCAGAAATCCACCCAGCGTTCCGCCCAATCGTTGCTCAGTTGTCCGTGCCAGAAACGGTTGGAGGATAAATTATCGCCCCGCAGGACTGCCGGTTGCCCCTGAGCCTCGGGGAAATCAGCGTAGGGTTGACGGGCGGCGGCCAGGGCGGCTGTATCGAGGTCGCTCAGGTCGATGTCTTTTGTCAGGTCAAATGCCCAGTCGGTCAATGCCGGGTTGAGGTTGAAAACCTCGTCGCCGGGAAATGGCGTTTCGGTTTTCAGGGCGGCCGGCGCGTAAGGAGCATTGGCGCCCAGAGGCAGGATACCTGTGGGCCAGTCATCGGGTATTTCACGTGGATCGATCTCGAACGCAAGGTCGCCGTCGACACAGTATTTGGCCCAGGCAACTCCAGCCAGGGATGCGAAATTCGGGTTGATGCCGGCGATACCTGCAATGAGAAAGTAGGCATTGCTTAGATCGAAGCGCGGGTCGAGCCCGAAGGCCATGGTTGCCGCCGCGGCCTTTGAGGCGCCGACGCCGGTGATGAGGCCGACCAGTCCGGCTTCATTGGACCATATGTCGAATGCGCCGGCGGCCGAGGGATGGGTCTTTTGCAGGTTTTCAGCCTCGCGAAATAAATCGAGCTCTCCGGAGAGGTCCCCGCCGGGTCCGTACATGGTCACGAGGACAACTTTTACATGGCAGGTCATTAAAAATTAATTGCGGGTGTCCGGGCTTGAAAGTGAACACAAAGTATTAACATTTCATTGTCTTATGGAAATGTATTTTTCATACTTGCGCCGACGAGCTGCGGATATGAATTAGGCATGGAGGGCAACTACATTGAGGAAATTCTTTAAAGCTTCAGGCGATTTTCGGAAAATGAATTATGATCGGAAACGCGCCGCTCTCATCAGGCATATCTGCAAGTTCAAAGAGGGGAAGAAGTTCAGCAGTCAAGTCGTTGCCGCTCTTGAGAAGGTGCCGCGACATCTGTTTGTAAAACCGAACATGTTGGATTCCTCCTATGATGACCGCGCGCTGCCCATTGATTGCAAGCAGACGATTTCCCAGCCCTACGTCGTGGGAATCATGACCAACTGGCTGGCTCTCGAACCCCACCATCGGGTGCTCGAAATCGGCACGGGCAGCGGTTACCAAACGGCGATTCTCGCCGAAATTGTCCAATCGGTGTATTCCATTGAATTTCACCGTCCACTAGCCGACAAAGCCCGTGCTCTGCTCGATGAGTTGGGATACACTAACGTCTTAATTGAAACCGGAGACGGATACCACGGCCTCGCTCGGGAAGCGCCCTTTGACGGAATTATCGTGACCTGCCGGGTAGAGGAAGTGCCTTCGCCACTTGAAGTGCAATTAGCCGAGGGAGGCCGGATGGTCATCCCTGTCGGACCCGAACAGCAACAGGTGCTCTTCGCCTACGAGAAGAGAAAAGGCCGCTTAAAAGTCCTCGAACGCGACCTGGTTCGCTTCGTACCGCTGTTGAGAAATGGATGAGGATGAGTATCTAACCCCGGCTATTTATTAACTTTACCTTGGATTGTGTAGCGGGGCAGTAGTTGGCGGTTCCACCAGCGGCCGGTTTGGCGCCGGGTTTCAATGTTTGTGAAGGTGTAATGATAAAGCTGGATTCGGAAATGATCGGGCGGAGCGTCGGGAAATGGATTGTGCTCGAGCAAGGCCAAGACTTTTGGGTTGCCCATGAATAATTGTCCCAAAAACTTGTCCAGCCAGGATGGAATCCGGCCCGAACCCTCGAATCGCAGTCCTGCAAACCACATGCGCCAATCCAGCCTGGGCATATGGGGCACCAGGAATTTCGGGGCACTGTCTGTATTTACTGGTTTATACCGGAAGATGTAGGGTTCCCAGTGTTGACCGTCCATGCTTCCCTCGATGATGATTTCCGGCCGGGTGGTTGTCATCACGCGAAACAGGCCGTAGGGGTTTACTGTGTGGAAGCGAGTTAAGGCTATATAGGCAGTGCGGATTTGTGAATGTGATTGTAACCATTCTGCAGTCGGGCTGGCTTTGCGATTATCTTCACAACTCTGAATAAGTTGGAAGACAGCCATCATTAAAATTAATATTGATGCCGGTACGAGCACGAGGCGTCGTGTGTTCTTGATGATAGCGGGCTCTGATACTTTCGTCCTGGATCGGGTGCTTAGTACGGCACGAATCCGGCGGGGTAATGTCTGGTCATCCAGCAATGAGAGGCAGAGCAGGAGGGTTAGAAGGTTGAAGAAACCGTAATTACCCGAAACGATAATGAGGATTTGAAAGAGAACCTGACCCGCTATTGCAATATTGCGCAACCGCCGAGGAGCCAGGAAAAAAAAGGGCAGGGCCAGTTCTATAACAATCATGAGCCTGAGTGAGCACCGGTGGAACCATTCGGGCAATTGGTGCGCATGCCAACTCATCCAGGACGGCAGGGGCTGGCTCCAGTAATGGTAGTTTAGCGCCGTCAGGTCGCGCCAGGTGTTTGCCCCTCCAACTCCGTAACTTTGCAGTTTAACAATTCCCGACTCGAACATCAACCGGAACAGCAGTAACCACAGAAGCCAGCGCGCCAATCTGGTGGGTGCAGGATGCCGGACAAGCCGATCGAGGCCTTTCCACGGGGCAAAAAATATTGCCAGAAAACTTATTTCAATTAGCAGGATATCCCATTGAAAGGTTAGAAAATCTTGTCCGGCGACGGTGAGGGACAGGTAGAGAAACCAGATCACAAGCGCGGCCAGGGCAGGACAAATACCGATTATGAGGGCTAATGAAGCCGCGACTCCGGCGCCAAAGGTTAGATGCAGGGCCGTATCACTGCTGTTTAGCCAAAAAATGGTTGGCAAGCGCGGGAATTTCCATGCTTGCGGTTCGTAGTCATCGAGTGCCAACCGGGCATTTTCTACATAATCCGCCACGGGCAGAATGCCTTCGCTGCCCACCAGTCCCGAAGCTTGGACCCAATAGGAAATAAAGGCTATAAGCGCCACGCACCCGAGTAACCTTAAAAAAAGCCAACTTGAAAAAATGAATGTCGGCGGGTCCAGTTTTTTCCCCCACAGCATAGTCGTAAAAAAGGAAAACAAACGCCTGTTCCTCGCCACTAACGAATAACCCCACTCGGAGACCTTGGCAAAAATGGTCCACCGGCGGTAAGCGCGGTCGAGCCAGCCCAGCCACGGCACGCCAACCAGGGCCCGGTAAACCGCCGCTGCCCCGGTGTGGACAGTTCCATCCTCATCGACCAACAGCACAGCCTGGGTAAATTGCTCAGGAGCGATTTCGGGAAAACGATCTGCCACGTCCGCGGAAGCGGCGTAATCCACCCGCTCGCCGGTCATACATTGCCAGCGTTTAATCCACCGTTTGCAAAAGGCGCAGTCCCCATCATAGATCATCAATGGGCGTTCGGGTGGCTGGGGTAGAGGCGGCATGGACAAATATCTACGGTTGCAGATTAAAGTGCATTTATTCCTTCGACGAGCACTTCGGTGGCTTGAGCCATTATTTCTCCAGTGTGGGCGGTGCTGATAAAGGATGTTTCAAAAGGGGATGGCGGCAGAAAAACGCCTTTATCGAGCGCATGTTGAAACAGTTTTATAAAATGCTTCTTCTCGCTGCCCAAGGCGTCGTCGTAGTTATTTACCGGTTCAGCGGCAAAGAACAGGGCGAACATCGATCCGGTTTGCGGGACCTGCAGTGGGAGCCCCTTGCGCTCGGCGGCATCCTTAAGGGCGACACTTAGGTCGCGCCCCTTTTGCTCAAGGGCGGCGTAGGGATCGGTTTCCTTCAACAATCTCAACGAAGCCACGCCGGCGGCCATGGCCAGGGGATTTCCACTAAGCGTTCCAGCCTGGTAAACGGGTCCGAGTGGTGCGAGGGAATCCATGATTTCAGTCTTTCCACCGAAGGCGCCGACCGGCAGACCGCCGCCGATAATTTTACCCAGGGCAGTCAGGTCGGGAAATACTTGCTCTTTCTCCTGCACGCCGCCAATGCCGATCCGGAACCCGGTCATCACTTCGTCGAATATGAGAACGCTGCCGTGTGCAGTGCAAAGGTCGCGCAACTTCTGGAGAAAGCCCTCAATGGGTAAAATGAGCCCGATGTTGGCCGGGTAAGGTTCCACGATCAAAGCGGCAATTTCCGGACCGTGACTGGAAAATGCCTCCCCGAGGGCGGCCAAATCGTTGAGCGGGAGCACGAGGGTTTCAGCCGCTACGCTCTCGGGGATGCCGGCGCTGTCGGGATGTCCGAAGGTGAGCGCGCCCGAACCTGCTTTGACAAGCAGCGCATCGACGTGGCCGTGGTAACAGCCGGAAAACTTTACGATTTTATTGCGTCCTGTAAAACCCCTTGCCAACCGCAGGCAGGACATAGTGGCTTCGGTGCCGCTGTTGCACATACGCACTTTTTTGATGGATGGAACCAGGCCGATTATCAATTCGGCCATTTCCACTTCATAAGGGTTAGGAGTACCGAAACCGATGCCGTCTGCCAACGCCTCGGCCACCGCCTCCTTGATGGCTGGATGGTTGTGCCCGTGAATGGCCGGGCCCCAGGTGCAGACGAAATCAATCAATTCACGGCCATCGACTGTAATCAGCCGGGCGCCGTCAGCCTTTCTGGTGAAGAATGGCTCTCCGCCAACCGCGCGAAAAGCCCGCACGGGTGAGTTCACCCCGCCGGGCATCAGTTCGATGGCTTTTCGATATAGCTCTTTGGACGTCTCCATGGCCTCCCGGATCAACTGACATAACGCTGCACTATGGGGATGCGCCGTCCCACTCCAAAGGCCAAGGCACTGATCTTCAAACCTGGAGCCGCCTGCTTGCGCTTGTATTCGTTGAGATCGACCTTGCGGATAATATCGCGAACCGTGTCGTCCTCGAAACCGGCCTCGATAATTTCTGTGGATGACTTGCCGTCCTCGACATACATTTCCAGAATCCCGTCGAGAATATTGTAGGGCGGCAGGGAGTCCTGGTCTTCCTGGCCTGGCCGCAACTCGGCGCTCGGCGGTTTTTTTATGCAGTTCGATGGGATGATTTCGCGCTCGCGGTTAATCCAGCGGGCCAGTTCATAAACTTTGACCTTGGGCAGGTCGGAGATGACGGCGAGGCCGCCACACATATCCCCGTAAAGTGTGCAATATCCGACGGCGAGTTCACTTTTGTTGCCGGTGGAGAGCAGAAGCGCTCCGAACTTGTTGGATACGGCCATGAGCAACAAGGCGCGACTGCGAGCCTGAATATTCTCTTCCGTTACATCGGGCTTTCTTCCCTCAAATATTTCTTCGAGCGTCTTTTCGGCGGACGACACTACCCCGGCGATTGGAAGGGAGTGGCAGGTGATGCCGAGATTGCCCGCCAGAGCGAAGGCGTCGTCTTTGCTGTGATCGCTGGAGATCGCAGAGGGTAGGCTGATACCGATCACATTCTCCGGGCCCAGCGCCTCCGCCGCAAGGACGGCTGTGATCGACGAGTCGATGCCCCCGCTGAGGCCAACCAATGCCCGTTGAAATCCGCTTTTGTGCGCGTAATCTCGTAGTCCCAGCACCAGGGCATCGTGAACGTCCTGCATTTCCTCCTGGTGGAATGCCGGCGACAGGTCCGGAGCCGCAGACTCTGTGTCCACGACTTTCAGATCCTCAGCGAAGCCTGCCAGTCCGGCCATTACTTCACCTTTTGCCGAAGCCGAAAGGCTGTGCCCGTCGAAAACCAATTCATCATTACCGCCCACAGAGTTGCAATAAACGGCTGGGCAGCGACAGCGAAGGGCCGCGTTTTTGACAAGCTCCTCGCGAAATTGGCTCTTGCCGCAATTCCACGGGCTGGCTGACAAATTAATTAACAAGTCTATCCCAGCCTCGGACAGCATTTCCACCGGGTTCCGCTCGTAATGGCGGCCGGCGTTGGCCAGAGCATCCTTCCAGATGTCCTCGCAGATTGTAATGCCGATTCGCTGCCCCATGAACTCTACAATGGTAATATCGGCGGAGGCACGGAAATAACGGTCCTCGTCAAAAACATCGTAGGTAGGCAGCAAACATTTGCGTGCCATAGTCTCCACCTTGCCTTCCACGCACCATGCAGCAGCGTTGAATAAGCGCCTGTCCTGTCCCGATTGATTGGATTCAACGAATCCGACGAGCGCCGGCGTTTTACCTGTCTCTTCGGCTATCATCTTCAGCGATGCCTCGTTGTCCCGCACAAACCGGCTTTTGAAAATCAGGTCCCGAGGCGGATAGCCCGTAATCGCAAGCTCCGGAAACACGACAATTTGGGCGCCCGAGCGGCAAAGACTATGGTAGGCGTCAATAATCTTGGATCGGTTACCCTCGAGGTCGCCGACGGTGGTATTGATTTGTGCCAGACCGATTTTCATTGCTCCATATGCGGGCTTGAATTTTTATCCCATGAGGCCCGGTAAGGGGTGCTTAATTAACAGGAGTACAAAGTATATGAAAACTGTTATCCATTCTTATAACCGCCATAGTCATAAATATCCGGGCTCTGGCAAGGCAAAGCTTCCCGGTAGCCTGCTGTTGGCCGTCTTGCTGATAGGCGCCTCGGGATATTCCAGCGGCGCCGGGCCGGAAGTGTACCTGACCTTGCGCAATGTTTTCGAGCGGGTCGAAGTGGAGAACTTTCAGGTGTTGGTCAACCGCGAGAGCATCGAGGATGCCAGGCAGGCCGCGCTGCACGATCGTGCGGCCCTGTTGCCAAAAATCAGTTTGGAAGCCTTCCAGGGGCGTACTCAGTTCTCAAATGCGGGTTCCGGATTCGCGGATTTTGCGCCCCGATTTCCCCCACTAAGCCGTTTCGATGCCAAGATAACCGGCGCGCTCTCCCTCCTGAATCCCAACGATCTGGCCACATGGCGTCTTTCCAAGTATCAATACGAGATTTCCGAGCTATCCTACCTGGAACGGTTGCAAGATATCCTCGACCAGACGGCCCGTGCTTACTTTACCCATTTACGCAACCTCAGGCGCATGGAGGTTTTTGACGCCAATATTGAGCGCGACCGGGTTCTCCTCGACCTGGCTCAAACTCAGTTTCAGGCAGGTGTTACTTCACCCATCGATGTTACCCGCGCCAAAGTGCAGTTGGCCGCCGACCATAAAGAACGCTTGCAGCAGGAAATAATCGTTATGCAAAGCGACCTGGAATTGAAAAAAATCCTCAATTTCGACCTCGGCATAACACTCCAGCTCGATGATCGCGAGCCGGCCGAGACAATCGCCGCGCTAGCTGGTGACGACACTCTGCAGGATATCCTTGATGCGCGGCCCGATTACCTCAAAGCCTCATACGAACTCAAACGCAACCGCTTTGCCCGCAAAGCCGCCGGGTGGGAGATATTACCCACCATCCAGCTCTTTGGCGAGTGGGGATACGCTTCAGCGGAAGCCTTTGACGGGCGTGAGGAGGAAGCTTGGCTGGGAGGCGTCTCCTTCACCGTGCCTATTTTCGATGGCTTCCGCATCCAATCCAACAAGCGGCGGGCTGGCGCCTTGATCCGCCTGCAGGAATACGCTTTGCGCGATATAGAACTGCGTGTAAAATCCGAACACCTGCTTGCCCGTCAGGACGTTCAATCGCGCTTTGCCCAGATCGATATCGCTCGCCGGAAACTCGCACTCAGCGAGGAAGAACTAGACTTGGCGCGCACGCGTTTTACTCAGGGAGTGGCCGACAACCGAGACGTCGTGGACGCACAGGCAAACTTGGCAGGTTCCGGGGACGAACTGGTCGAATCCATCTACCGGTATAACCTCAGCCGCCTTTTTCTGGCCAGCATCCGAGGCGACGCGCGGCTGCTCCTGAACTATTGAATTATCGAAAAAACCAGCCACAGATTATACTATAGAGGAGAAATTTAACGCGGGAACGCAGGAAATAAGGAAAGCAGGAAAAGAAGGGAATCATCCCGCGACTGCGGGACTATTAATCGCTAGTCTAAAAAGAAATTAGTGCTAATTAGTGAAGATTAGTAGCTAAAATATCTTTGAACCTTTGCGTATTAGCGTGAGACAATATCTTCAACATCTTTTCCTGATTTCCTCCCCATGAATCTCTTCCTGGCTTCTGCATCACCGCGACGCCGGCAGTTATTGGACGAATTGGGAGTGCGTTTCACAATCGAGCCTGCTGAGGTCGATGAATTGGCGGAGGATGCTGACCCGCGTCAATTAGTGCTCCATAACTGCGAACTGAAAGCAGACGCGGTGGCCGCGCGCCATCCCGATTCACCCGTGCTCGGGGCCGATACCACTGTTGCTATTGACGGGTGCGTACTCAATAAACCGGCGGACTTGGCGCAAGCTCGTATCATGCTTAACCGCCTGTCCGATCGAACGCATGTTGTACATACCGGAATTTGCCTGATTTTCCGGGCCCGAGGTATCAGGGAATCTCGATGTGTGAGCAGCGAGGTGACCTTCCACGAGCTTGACGAGGGGCGTATCGAGCGTTATTTTAAAATAGTCGATCCCCTGGACAAGGCGGGCGCATATGGCATACAGGAAGGGCGCGAGCTCATTATCGAGAGCTACCGCGGATCGTTGAGCAACATCATGGGCTTGCCCGTCGAGGAGACAATCGGCTTGTTGAAAGAATTCGACTTGATCGAGTTACTTAAATAAAAATCCAAACAAGATACCGGCGTAATTCGTCATATCTTGCATCGACGTTAAATTACTCATGTTATCGGACCAACCACAGAAATCCCGGCGCCAAGCGCAGTTGCCGATTTATGATCCGATGCTGGAAAATGATAACTGGTGGAGGGACAGCGGGCCTAGGGCTGTTGCCTTGGGAATTTCGCTGTTGGTGAATTTTTTGGCTTACCAACAACTGCAGCACGTGGACATTTCCTATGCCGAGGCAAGCAGCGGGAATTGGGAACGAGAAGTCGAGTATGCCGTTGAGGAGCCTCCGGTGCCCGAAGAAAGCCGTTATGTTGAGACCAATCCCAATGTCCCTACCAATATACCCGATGAAACGGAAAATTTTGCCTCGCGTGACCAACAGGCCGCTCAGGAGGAGCCCTCTACCTTGGGTCCGGATATGACACCTTTCCTGGACGGCGAGGAGGATGACTCGCCCAAAATCGTGGATGGTGATATGCCATCCGAACCCATCCCGTTTTCCGTTGTCACGGGGATGGATACTCCAGCCCAGTCTGATTTAATGGCGGCTATGCCGTTGCCAACTCCTCCTCCTTCCGCACCGGATTTCATCGATCAAACACCTGTGTCCGATGAGGGCATTGGAAGCTATTTAAATCCTGGACTGAATGTGGAACCGGTCGATGAATCTTCTGATAACCGTGTTATTGAAGTTACTCTCAATCCGATTGTGACAGGGGAGGACACGGAGCGTCAGGCCCGCGACGATACGACTTCCCAGCCGCTGCCCGATAGCGGCCCGCAAGTTCCGCTGCCGCGGCCACAAGTTAAAATGGACGTTTTGCCGGGACCAGTGATGAGGTCCCTGGGTGCCGTGCCGGGATTGGGCAGTATAGCCATTGATGCCAAGTTCAGTGAATTCGGTGAATACCTCGACCGGATATATGAAATTATCGGCACACAGTGGCTGCTTTTGGCCAGCCAGGTCCGCCGAGGTTCAGTGCGGACGTCTTCGCGGGTAATCGTCGACTTCGTTTTAACCAGCGATGGGACCTTGAGGACCATCGAGATAGCTTACAGCTCGGCGGGGCAAGCCAGTACCCTGATTTGCAAAGATGCCGTCCAATCGCGCGCACCTTTCAATGACTGGACCGAAGAAATGATTGACAGCCTCGGCGAAGAGCAACCGATCAGGGTCACTTTCATATACCGATGAAAGTCCTGAATGCACGCACCAGAAAAGACTTCGCCACTATGAATTGTAACTTTCCAGCCAAAACTCTGCGACCTCTTCTCGGTGGACTCGTCCTAAGCCTGGCCATTGTGATGGCCGGGTGCGTAACCATCGCTTCCAAACCCAACGGCAACATCAATACAGTGTCCAACACGCAGGAAACGTCTCTCCCGCAAGTGGGTTATGTGACCGGGGATTCCAACTTCAGCCAGTACCAGTCTTATTTCCAAAAGGTATACGAGAGCATTGCCGACCAGTGGACAATGCTGGCAGAGCATGTCGAGCGAGAACAACAGGACAGCGGAACCCGCGTAATGGTTAAATTCGTCCTCACCGACAAAGGTGAAGTCAATATGATCATGGTTGATTTTACCTCAGCAAGTCACGCCGCCACGCTTATTTGCGAAGATGCAATCCGCAACCGTGCGCCCTTCGATGATTGGAATCCTGAAATGCTTAAAGACTTGGGAAATGTACAAACAGTGCGGGTCACATTTATTTACCGGTAGTTTCCTGCCATTAATAAAAACAGATAAAACACCTGAACCATGATTATTTCCAGAGAAAGTAGATTGACGGAGGCTCAGCTCAAAGAGGTCGAAGGTATAGTCGGCGAATTCGACTGTAAAATCCAGGTCATTACCGGGGCTCTTCGCAATGTTTACGCTATTATCGGCGACGAGCGCAGTGAAACCATGGTCAACCGTCTCGAGGGCCTCAATTATATAGCAAGAGTCGACCGGATGGAATCCATCTACAAGCTGATGGATATCCGCTCCGAGCTGGCAGCACACAAGATTTCCATAGCCCAGGTCACTTTGGGCAAAGAGCCGTTCATAATTGCCGGTCCTTGCACCATCGACCCCAAAAACTCCAATTTATTCCTGGAAACCGCGGCCGCCGTAAAGGAAGCCGGAGCACATATGCTGCGCGGGGGCGTTTGGAAACCGCGCACTACGCCGTATTCCTTCCAGGGTGACAACAAATCGCTCGAAATCCTGCTCGAAGCCCGCAGGCTAACCGGCCTGCCGGTGGTTACCGAAGTGATGGACGAAACACAGCTCCAGGTTCTTGTGGAAGCAGGCGTGGATATGTTGCAGGTTGGCACCCGCAACGCACTCAATTATCAACTCCTCAGGCAAATTGGATTGATCACAGCCGATTCGAAAACCCCGGTTTTACTCAAGCGAAGCAGGCATATGGGGCCCATAGACGAATTCATCGCGGCCGGGGAATACATTGTGTCAGGCGGCAATCCAAATCTAATCTTCTGTCCGAGAGGCACTATGCCCAATATGGATGGTTATCGCAACCATCCCGACGAATCCATTACCCCTTTGCTCAAGGAAAGGACATGGGCTCCGGTGGTAGCGGACCCCTCTCACGCCGTTGGCAAGGCGGCCTATGTTCCCGCTTGTTCGCTCGCCGCCTTTGCCTACGGGGCCGACGGCATAATCGTGGAAACTCATGTAAATCCCTTCAAGGGTATCGGTGACGATCCCGTGCAGAGCCTGACTCCCGACAAGCTGGCTAGGCTAATCGAGGACATCGGTGGCATCTGGAAACTCCGCTCGCGCTTCCTGTAAATTCGGACAGGAGACCCCTTGGGCCTGTTGCCCAAACCAGGGTGGCGTTGCCTAATGCAAGCGTTATGCCTTAGCCAAGCGTCGGTTGCGCATGCGGTAAAAGCGCAGGCGCATGTTATGCAGCAACCCCGCCTGGCGGATGGCTTTTTCAAAGCTGTCGCGGGCGTAACGGTAAACCTGCCGGTCAATCGAGTTGCATTCATCGATTTTCGCCATTTCTTCGGAGGTCAGGCTTGTGACAGTAACAGGCTTCGGGTTTACATTGAGCGCTCTGTAGCCGGGTAGGCGCGGCCAGCCCAACCGATTTGCGAGGAGCAGGAGGGATTCGTCATACCTCTCGGTTAGCCCCACGAAGAGAAAATGTTCACGCATGGCAGCGATGGCTCGCTCTTCTAGATCTGGTGGCCGTTGGCCGCTTGGTGAGGCGTTAAACCCGGCTAGGAGCCGGGCCTGCCCGTTGTCCATCTCCGCCGTAAGACTGCTGGTGGCGAACTCGAATAAACTCATGCTCCGCACCTGTTCATATAAGTAGTGGCCGGGGTCGCGCTGAATGTGAGCATAGAGCGATGCCGCTCGCTCAACGGGTTTGCGCAGGAAGGTAATGTACCGGGCAGGCCGGGTGAGGATTTTGTGCAAACCGAATGCCGCATGTCCGCGAATAAGGCTGTAGCCGGCCCGTTTCTCTGGTGACAAGTTGCGGAAACCGTCCAAAGCGCGGCCGGGGTCGGCATAGTCGATAGTGTAGATTTTCTCGGGCCGGTAAACTTGATCGAGAATCCCGGTTAGAGTTTGACCGCCCGTTTTGGGGATATGCAGAAATATCAGGATAGGCTGTTCGCCCGAATTGTCCGGGTTCATAATTGAATTCTTCAAATTTTAAAACATTTCCATTTGGTCTAACTCTTCGCCTTTTTCCTCGGCTTTTTTGATTTTGTGCAGACGCTTACGAAGGAGGTTGTGCGAGGAATCATCCGATTCGAGTTTTTCCAGGATCGATTTGGCTCGCTGGATAATGGAGTCGGGTAGGCCGGCGAGCCGTGCCACCTGGATGCCGTGGCTGCGGTCGGAAGTGCCTTTTACCACCTGACGCACGAAAATAATCTCCTCGTTCCATTCCTTGACCGCCACGCAATAATTGCGCACCCGTTTCAACTGCCTGGCTATCTGGGTCAGCTCGTGGTAATGGGTGGCGAAGAGCGTACGCGGCCCCCGATCGTATTCACCATGCAAGTGCTCGACCACGGCCCATGCAATACTGATCCCGTCGTAGGTGCTGGTGCCACGCCCGATTTCGTCGAGAATGATGAGGCTTTTTTCCGTGGTGTTGTTTATAATATTGGCGGTCTCGTTCATTTCCGTCATGAATGTGGAGTTACCGCGAGCCAGCTCGTCAGTGGCTCCGACGCGAGAAAAAATGCGATCAACAAGGCCGAGACGGCAGCTTTTCGCCGGGACCCATGAGCCCACCTGGGCCATGAGAACGAGGAGGGCGACTTGCCGAATATAGGTGCTCTTGCCCGCCATGTTGGGCCCGGTTATGATGAGGATTTGCTCGGTGTCCGAACTGAGCATCGCGTCGTTGGGGACAAAGGTGCGGGCGCCAGCCAACCCGAGGCGCTCACGACGCATTGATTGTTCCACAATGGGATGCCGCCCCTGGTCGATGTCGATGATGTCACTGTCGTCGAGGACGGGGCGGCAATAGTCCCACTCGCGGGCTAGTTTGGCCCAGCCTAGAAAGACGTCGATTTCAGCCAGGGCGCGCGCGGTTCCCAGGAGCCCTTTATTTAAGTTCAGGATTTTTTCAACCAGGACGTTGAGTAATTTCTCCTCGCGATCGAGTGCCTGTTCGTCGCTGTGCCGAATTTCTCTTTCCTTGTCCTTGAGTTCGTGCGTGTAGTATCGCTCGGCATTGGTCATGGTTTGCTTGCGCAGGTAATTTTCCGGCACGAGACGAATATTGGACTTGGTGACCTCGATGAAGTAGCCGAAAGCGTTGTTGTATTTTATGCGGAGGTTCTTAATTCCAGTGCGTTTCTTTTCCGTCCTTTCGAGATCGGAAACCCAAGTCTTGTGGTTACGGGCAAGTCCCTGTATGCGGTCGAGTTCGGCGTCGTAACCGGCCCGGATGTATCCGCCGTCGGAGAGTTGAGCGGGCAACTCGTCATCGAGGGCTTTTTCCAGAAGCGCGCGCAGTTCGGGGAAATCCTCCAGGCTACCCGACAACTTGATTATCGCTGGACCGTCAAACTGCCGCAACACTTGAAAAATACCCGGAAGCTGCTTCAGGGTATCGCATATCCCGCCGAGTTCCCGGGGGTTGCGGATGCGGTTTTGCAGGCGGCCGAGAATGCGTGGGATATCGCGTATGCACTTTAGGTATTCGTGCAATTCCGAAGCAAATGCCGGTGCTTCGAGGAACTCTCCCACACAGCACTGGCGCCGTTTCAATTCATCAATATCAAGCGCAGGCGCGGCCAGAAATCGCTCGAGCAAGCGGGCTCCGGCGGCAGTAACAGTCCCGTCCATAGCAGCGAGCAGAGAGCCTTCCCTGGTATGGGCGGCAGAGCGGAAAACTTCGAGATTACGCAAGGTGCAGGGATCGAGCAGTAGGGAGCTTGCGCTGCGGTATTCCTGGATCTTGCTGAGGTTTTCGGGTTTGTTCCTCAGACTCTCGGTGGCGTAATAGACGAGAGCCCCGGCAGGGCCAAGAGCGGGATGTTTCTTGTCGATACCAAATCCATCGAGGTTGAGCACCCCGAGGGCATCCATAACGGTGCGCGCGCCATCGAGGGTATCAAAGTGGTAATCAGGTAAATCATTGACAGGTCGTTCCGCACAGAAAACTTCGAACTGTTCCAGCCAGGAGCGCAAGACCTCGTCCTGACTCCACTTGCTTCGCGCTTGCTCCGGAACAAGGACCTCGCGGGGGTCAAGGGCTGTGAATACAGACAAGAGGTCTTCCGGATTGGACCCGGAAGCGATTTGAAAATCTCCCGTACTGAGGTCGAGCCATGCGGCTTGCAGGTCGTGGTTGCGGAAATCGAGGGCTAACAGGTAGTGACTCCTGTGCGAATCGATCTGGTGATCCTCCAGGGTTGTGCCGGCGGTGAAGATTCGGGTGATGGCGCGTTTGACGATTTTGCCCGGCTGTGGTTGTCCCACCTGGTCGCAGACAGCCACTTTTTTGCCCTGCGCGAGCAACTTTCCGATGTAGTTATCGGCGGCGTGATGTGGAATACCCGCCATGGGCTCTCCATTGCGCTGTGTGAGTGTGATGCCGAGCAATTGTGCGCCCTCACGGGCGTCTTCACCAAACATCTCGTAAAAATCGCCCAGTCGAAAGAACAACAAGGTATCAGCCGGCAAATCGCGGCGCACCTCCAGGTATTGCCGCATCATCGGTGTCAGGGAACTCTTGGAGCTTTTTGCCATGTGTGCAGAACAGATATATATATTTCCAACCACTGGCTCTACTTGGCAACTGGAAAACAGTTCGCAAAGGGGTCAATTTCCCGACGTTTTCATTCTTCGGCAGGTATGAGCTTAATTTTATATTGAAAATGACGTTAACTGCTAATTGGCCTGCGGATTGTTTTTAACGTGGGGATAGCCATCTTGTGGGTATTGGGTGAGTGCCTATATGGAGACAATCAGGTTAAAATGCAGATTTCCGCCGGTAGTCCAAAATACTTATGAAAAAGCTGATACCTTGGGGTCATGATTGGACTATAACGAGGAAGCTGTGGCTGAGCTTTGGGATGCTGGTCTTTTTCATGGGCATAAACGCCTTGGCTACCTATTTGTTATTGGAACGCATATCGAGCGATATCCGGCAGGTGGCTGAGGTGGAGGAGCCTCTCGAGGAGGCCATTCTGGAGATGGAAATTAACGCCGGTGAAACGGCCCTGGCGGTGCTCGATTACATTCGTGATCATGAGGCACGCGATAGAAACAAGGCCCATGATTCCGAGTCCGACTTTGAAGAGTATGCCGATGAATACATTAGACTCGCCGAAACTTTTAAAGAGCGGCAACTGGGCCGGCAGGTAATTTCGCTATACCTGGAATTCAAGGATTTGGGTGATCAGATAATGGCCTTGGCCGACAGGCAATTGGCAGGTTTGCGAGCCTTCAGAACAGATACCAAAAAAATCTCTGAATTGCTCGACTCGAAAATCCTGGCAACCATTAACCGCTCGGACCGATACGGCATGCTAAAAATGGAATCCGCACTCAGGATGGAGATCGATATCGATACAGCCTTTGCCGCTATAGAATCTTATATGCTCGATTCCGATCAAGTCATACACAGGGAAATCCTGCAGAGAGAAGAATCGTTCAGGCATAACCTGGCAAAATACCACTCAACCCCATTGTCGGTAGAGGAGAAAGAATTGCTCACCCTGATTGAGATCGACTTCGCCGATGCGGTGAATGCCGGCCAAACGGTCATCGACACCACCGATGATTTGCACATTGCCCTGGAACGGTTCGAGGATGACCTCGAGCGCATAGACTTCCTGCTGGACGATCGCATCCAGCCCTTGATCCACGCCGAAACTGTTCGTGCTAATCTGGATGCCCGGCGTTCCAGCGTCATCGCAATAACGATGACAATATTGATGGGGGTTCTGGCCATTTCGATTACAGGCATTGTGACGTGGGTAATAATCCGGTCTATTGTCAGTTCCGTACAGCAGTTATCGGAAGGCGCCCGGAATGTTGGCGAGGGTAATCTCCATTACCGCATTGAGGTGAAAACGAGGGACGAATTGGGCTTGCTGGCCCTCAAATTCAACGAGATGGCCGAAGAGCGCATGATGGCTGAAGAGGAGATTGCCCGGCAAGCGAAACAATTGGAGGTCTCGAACCGGGAATTGGAACAATTCGCCTACATTGCCTCGCACGACCTTCAGGAACCTTTGCGCAAGGTGGTCAGTTTTACTCAACTTCTCAATGATCGTTATCAGGGCAAGATGGACGAAAAGGCCGACCGATGGATCGAATTTATCGTCGATGGTGCGTCCAGAATGCAGGATTTGATTCAGGACCTGCTGTTATATTCCAGAGTGAAAATCCAGGGTAAGAAATTTGTGCCAACAGATTTCGCAGTGGTCTGCCAAATCGCCGTTGCCAACCTCGATACTGCTTTGTCGGAATTTGGCGGAAGAGTTTCAAGCGTCGATCTCCCGACATTACCGGCGGACTCCTCGCAAATGGTTCGCCTTTTTCAGAACCTTATAGGCAATGCCATAAAATATCGTAGTGATCTACAGCCCATTATCGAGGTCAGCGCCAAGCCCGAAAACGGAGATTGGGTCTTTGCCTTTCGGGACAATGGCATCGGTATCGATCCGAAGAATTCGGAACGCATATTTGATATGTTTCAACGTCTGCATAGCCGTGACGAATATTCGGGTACCGGAATCGGTTTGGCTGTTTGCAAAAAAATAGTCGAACGCCATGGAGGAACTATTCGGGTGATATCCGAAGTCGGTAAGGGCTCAACTTTCGAATTTACTATTCCCAAAAATGGAGACCAATAAATCATGATTGATTACAATGTAAGCAACCCTATCGATGTTTTGCTAGTCGAGGACGATCTGGGAGACGTCGAATTGATCCGGGAAACAATGAAAAATAGCAAGATTTTAGTGAACCTGGAGGTTGTAGGAGATGGCGAGCAAGCTTTGTCCTACTTGATACGGGAAGAACCCTACCAGCAATCTCCCAGGCCCGATCTCATTTTGTTGGATTTGAATATGCCCAAGATGGACGGGCGCCAACTGCTCCAGATTATTAAGAAAGACGAGGAGATCTCCAATATTCCAGTCATCGTATTAACAACTTCCGATTCCGAAACTGACATTGTAAAATCCTACGGTCTTGGGGCCAATTGCTACGTGACAAAGCCTATAGACCTGAAGCAATTCTCTCTAGTGGTTAATTCCATCGAGCATTTTTGGTTTAGTGTCGTGAAACTTATGCCGAAGTTATAGTTGTGCATAATGGGCAAATAAATGCCCTGCTCATTGAAGATGATCAGGGGGACGCGGAGTTGCTCCGCCTTATACTGTCGGACCAAACAACTCTGAAAATTGAGCTGGAGCACATGGAAAGGCTCTCGGCCGGGTTGGAGCGGCTGGCCCGAGGCGGGATAGATCTGCTACTCCTGGACCTTTCTCTTCCGGACAGCCATGGCCTGGAAACACTGACCGAGGCCCATGCGCACTCGCCAGGTATCCCCATTATCGTAATGACACGCCTGGATGATGAGGCGCGGGCTGTGGAGGCCTTGAATATAGGCGCCCAGGATTATCTGGTAAAAGGGCAGGGGGACGGCGTTTCGGTAGCCCGTTCTATTCTATATGCACTGGAACGGCATCGGTTGAGAAAGGAAGTAGAACAACGCGCCGACGAGTTGCAGAAAAGCGAGGCCAACCTCAGCACCATCATTAGCACCAACGCGGATGCTTTGCTCATCGTGGACCGGAACGGTGAGGTCCGTTTCGCCAACCCCGCAACGGAAATTTTGTTTGCTAAAAAGGTGGAGAACTTGGTCGGAAATCCGTTCGGTTTCCCGGTAGTCACCGGTGATATGACCGAACTGGAAATTCCGCTGGAGGATGGGACAAAGGTTGTGGCCGAGATGCGTACCGCGGAAATCGATTGGGAGGGCCAAAAAGCATACCTTGTGTCCTTGCGTGACATTTCGTGGCGCAAGCGTGCGGAGGAAGAGCGCGCCCGGCTTGAGAATCAGTTTATGCAAACTCAGAAGTTGGACGCTATCGGCCAGTTGGCGGGTGGTATCGCCCACAATTTCAACAATTTGCTTGTCCCTATTATAATGGGCTCGGAATTAGTTCTCAGCTCCCTTTCCAGAGAAGACAAACATTATACGACCATCATAAAAATCCGGAATGCTGGTGAGCAGGCGATGAAGCTCACCGGGCAGTTCATGGCCTTTTGCCGTCAAAAACCCATAGATGTTCAAACTATCGATGTTAACGAGCTTGTGCAGAACTTAATCAAGATGCTGCGGCCTATGTTAAGGGAGAACATAGCCATTAAGACCAGTCTGGAATCCTGCCCGGGCAAGATAAAGGCCGACAAAACGCAAGTCGAACAGGTAATCGTCAACCTGACGGTCAATGCCGAAGACGCCATGCCCGAAGGGGGTGAATTATACATCTCAACAACCAATGTGACATTGACCGAGTATTCGGCCAAGCTTCATCCGGACCTCGAACCGGGCGATTATATAATGCTGAGTGTAAAGGACACCGGGTCGGGCATTGATGACGATACATTGCCGAGGATTTTTGAACCTTTCTTCACCACAAAGGATATTGGAAAAGGAACGGGACTTGGGTTGCCCACCGTCCAAGCCATCATCAAAAAACACGGGGGCGACGTCCAGGTTATCAACCGGCCTGGCGAAGGGAGTGCGTTTCAAATCCTTCTTCCCTGCGTGGAAAAAGACTCCGAAAAAGACTTATCCCCTACCAAAACAAAGGATATTCACCAAGGCGGTGAGACCATACTGGTAGTCGAAGACGAAGATATGGTGCGCGACTTTGTGTGCGTCGTTCTGATGCAAGCAGGTTACACAGTTATCGATACCGGAGATCCCACCGAAGCGCAAAAACTTGTCGAGCAAAACGGAAAGATCGACTTGCTGCTCACTGATGTCATTATGCCGCAACTCAACGGCAGAGAACTTCACCAGCGTCTCGTTGCGAAATACCCCGGACTAAAAGTTCTTTTCATGTCGGGCCACACCCAGGGTATAATTACCAGGCAGAACCTCATAGATGATGGATGCAATCTTCTGCAAAAACCTTTTACCGTCGGGACCTTGACTCAAGCGGTCAGAAAGGTGATGGACGGACAGAATGGTGAAGCCCGGATCAGCCCCTCCCACGCATGCGGGACCAAGCCCGAAGAGATCCCAGTAGAAAGTGCTCCAGGGCCACCGTCTCCTTGAGGTTTAACGCCAGCAACCGGTTGACGTGCTCGAGACCGGTCACGGCCTGAATGAGTTGCAGGGAGGGAAATGAGGCGCCATTATCGTCCGCCTTCCGTGCGAACATCCCGGTATCCATCTCGATTTCGGCAAAAAGTCGCTGGCGAATCCCTTTGCGGATACCGGCCTCAAGGGCCTCTATTTCCTCTTCCCTCAAGTCCTCGGGCAACTTCGCCTTTTCGACCTCCCAGGCGTCTTCTCCAAATTGATTGAGTAGAGCCTGAAAACGGGTGATCAGGCCGAAGACCGACATGACCAGGTCGGCGCGCTGATCTTTGAGGCCGGCGCCGCCGTAGAGACGCCCGAGCCAGGCCCGGTAATCGTCGAGCCAGGCCCGCCATTCCTCTTGCGGCAGTCGATCGAGATATGCCGGCAGCCGGAAGTGAAAGCAACGGCTGCGAATGGTATCGAGCAAATCGTAAGGACGGGTGGAGAGCAGCAGAATAGTGGTATCGGCCGGTGGTTCTTCCAATGTTTTGAGGAAAGCGTTGGCGGAAGATTTGTTCATGCGGTCCACTTCAAAAACCACCGCCACCTTGCGGCCGGCCTGGTAGGGCGAGTGTTGAATGCGCCGAATCAGACGGCGAGTATCCCCGATCCCGATCTGGCGCATCTTGTTTGATGGCCGAAGGGCGAAGAAATCGGGATGAACGGCAGCATTTTCGGTATTGCCGAGCAGGGCTCCGGCAATGACTTGGGAAACCTCTTCGAGCGCCTCCAGATTATCCCCGTGCAGCAACAAGGCGTGAGCCAGTCGCCCCTTGTCAAGAGCGCGCATTAGCGCCTGCACGGGTCGGCATTCGCGCAGCGACTCAGGGAAGGAATTCTTTAAGCTTGTCCCAAAGCTCATCAGCTATTTCACCCCTGGGTTTTGTGCCGTCGGTCACAATGAAGCGTTCGGGCATCGCCTGTGCCAACATGAGATAGCCTTCGCGCACCTTGCGGTAGAACTCGATGTTCTCCTGCTCCATGCGGTCGGGCAGGTCGGTTACGCGGTGCTTAATGCGCTCGAGACCGATTTCTGCCGGCACGTCCACTACAATTGTGAAGTCCGGCATAAGATTGCCCACAGCAAAAGTATTTATTATGTGCACCGGCTCCCTCGAAATCTGGCGGCCCACGCCCTGGTAAACCGTGGTCGAATCGAGGAAACGATCGCACAGAATGATATTCCCATCCTTCAAACCGGGCAGAATTACTTCGCGCACAAGTTGCGCCCGGCTGGAGGCAAAGAGCAGCAATTCGGTTTCCGGATGCATTTTGCTGCCAGAGGAGGCATGCATGAGCAAGTGCCGGATTTCCTCTCCGATTTCCGTGCCTCCCGGCTCCCTGGTGACAAGTACATCGTATCCGGCATCTTCGCAAAACGTGGCCATGCGGCTGACTTGTGTGGTCTTGCCGCTGCCTTCAGAACCTTCAAAAGAGATGAGCATGCCTTTCTTCTTTTTACTTGGTTTTGTCATAGTTCAACTCCATTTCCTTATAAAATTGTCGAGATCGAAAAGCGAGGGGCTTTTGGCTGTCCGCACGTAATGGCCTGAAGCGGATACGGCCAGAATGAGGCAGGCCGCCGGGCTTAATCCCAGCAGTTGGCCCGTAACAAATCCAGAGTTGAAGTGGTCTCCCGCTCCAGTAGTTATTTTGGGGTTGTCCGTTAGGGGTCCGGACACCCACCATGAGTCGTCCCGGGTGGCACAGGCCGCCGAATCCACCGGATGGATGACGACACATGAGGCATCCAGGTCCTGCCGGATGCGCGAGGCCATTTTCTTTAGATTATCCGAACTGGATTTGAGATTATTATGTCCAAGCACGCTGAAAACATGCTCCGCCTCCTTGAGGTTCAGTCCCAAAATCACTTTACCGTGGGAGCGAAAGCGCGTCACTGTTGCCAGCACGGTTTTAATATCGCCTTCGGAACGTTTTTCCGGATCCGACAGGTCGAAGAAGAACAGGCGTCCTTCGCGCGGGCCGAGGTTTGGGAGCATCTTCTCGAGCATAGAAACCATGATGGATGTCATGTTTGGAATCATGGTCCAGTTCACAAGGGCGATGGCGTCGGCCCGTGATACTGCATCGAAAAATGATCCTTCGCCCATGACATCGATAATTCGAGAATAGGTGATCTGGTCCAGACTGGTCGTGTTGCCGAGCATGATTTTCCCGTCGTTGAATTCGACGGCGTCGGTGAGACCCGGCTCGCAGAGGGAGACGGCGTCGGTGCGAGCCGCAAATTTTTTGAATACGGGATGAATGGAGGGATTGCCCAGAGCGCCGAGGTATTTCACTTTTAATCCTGTCTCCAGCAGGGCATTGGCAAGAATGGGTCCGTTGCCGCCCAATTTTTCCATGCGCGGAAATAGCTCGATGTTCGTGCTCTTGCCGGCGGCGGCTGTGATGCGCTTTCCGAACTCCTTAATTTTGGAGATGGCTGTGAAATTCTCACCTTGGCCTGTGCGTTCGTCTACGGCCGACATAATGCGGTCTACAAATCCGTCCATGCCTACCAATGCGCATTTGGAGGAGATTGCGCTGCCCTTTTTTGCCAGTTCTTCCAAAGTTTTGGATTTGTAGTTCATGCTCGTTATTTATCCAGTAAACAAACAACCAAAATGCGCCGCAAGGAAAATGCGTTTAAGCGATGATGCGTGGAAGCGTGGGAAGGTTCAAGAACCAAGGACCACAGGCCTTCGACTTTTGGATTGCCAGGCGGCAGTTCTGCATCCGATATATTAAGGGGCTAAATTTGAGCTTTTTTTAAAATTCACCGTAAAATGAATCTTCTAAGTTGGCATGGGGTGTTGTTGGCGGCGGTTGATACTCCGTCAGTCCTGATGTATTTCCAGCAGGCCAATATGGCGGGCAAGGTCATCGTGTTGTTCTTGATCGTTTTCAGCCTTCTGGCCTGGACGGTGATGATCGGCAAATACATCGACTTGACACGCCTCAGCGATCTCAACCGGCATCTGGAAACCCGCCTCGGCCATACCGATTCCCTGTTGCGTCTCGATCCTTCCATGCGTAAGAGCGCGCGCGGTCCATACGCCGCCCTGGTTCGAGATGCTTTGAGCGCTTATTTCAGGGCTTATGGAAATACGATTACACAGTCCGCCCGCATTAGCCATGTCGAAAACTCCCTGCAACGCGCCGTGGCCGCAGCGACCATCGAGTATGAATCCAAAATGGTGCTGCTCGGTTCTATTGTAACCGGAGCTCCATTCCTGGGCTTGCTCGGTACTGTCTGGGGGGTCATGGACGCATTCGGATCGATCGCGTTGCAAAAATCGGCCAGCATCCAGAGCATGGCGCCCGGGGTATCCGGAGCGCTGCTGACCACTGTGGCTGGTCTGCTGGTAGCAATTCCCTCGGTGTTCGGCTACAACTACCTGCTTACACGGACCAAGATATTGATTACCGAGCTTGAAAACTTCGCCAGTTCGATGGCCGATCGCTTTGAACTGGACGCCCGGCAATACGAAGAAGAAAAACAAGAAGAAGAAACTTGAAGCAGTTGTAAAACTAGATCGCGAAATGGCCCGCACTTTTCATCGTAAGGAACGTTTAAGCGCGTTGTCCGAAATCAACGTGACTCCACTCATCGATCTCGCTTTCGCCTTGCTCATAATTTTCATGATTACCGCGCCCCTGCTCGAGCAGTCCATCTCCCTCGATTTGCCGGACGAATCGCAAAAAATACAGGCCGCCAGGGAAGAGATCCGTTTCCAGACCGTATCCCTAAACGCCCAGGGCGCATATTTCTGGGGTGAACTGCAGGTAACCGAAAACAAGCTGGTCGAGTTACTCGGAGACCTGGCCGCGCAAGTGAACCCGCCGGTGTTACACTTGCGCGCCGACCAGAGCCTGCCCTATCAGAAAGTAATAACCCTTATCGACCTGATACAGAGCAACAACCTCACCCGCATCAGCCTCGATACCGAAGTCGAGTAAACCCTGCTCGTAATGAACCTGTCTTCCAAACAAGCTTTTATTATCTCCGCGTTTCTGCACGCGGCTGTTTTCCTGGGCGTCTTGATTATTGGGCTGCTCGCCTCGCTCTGGAACGAAACGGAGGTGCCGCATGTTTTTTCCCTGGTGGCGGTTCCCGATATGATTGTGGAAAACGAGACCAGTGTGCAACCCGAACCGCCGCAACGTATGTCTTATGATGAGTTCATACAGCAATTCGGCAAACCCACAAGTCCGCCGCTCCCCAAACCGGTAAAAAGACCTGTCACTGTGCAAAAAATCGAGGCCAGTCAATTTGTTGAAAATCTCGGTAGGTTGCTGATCGAAGACCCTGAGCAATTACCCTCGAAGAGCCTTTCCGTTGCCGACCGTCAGGCCTTGAGCCGCTATATCACAGTCCTGAAAAGTTCCTTGAACCGGGCATGGGACAAACCGGAAGGACTCGGCGGACAACCCCTGGAAGCAAAGGTCCGCTTCATTGTCGAGCCCGACGGACGTATTACCGCCCCGAGCCTGGTGAGCTTGTCCGGCAATGTTCTTTTCGACAACTCCGTCCTGGCTGCCTTTGCAACGGTGAGCGGCGCCGGAGCTACACCCGGCCGCACCTCCTACACCTTGACGCTTACATTCCGAATGGTCGATTAGAAACCTGCTGAAAACCCCGGATGAACCGTGATAATGGCTCCGTCCCAAAAGGGGTCAGCCCTTTTTTTTTGAAAAAATGTCCGTTCAGTGCAGGGTTTACGGGTGTAACACGTTCAAAACAGGCATGAATTTGCAAATAAGTTGAAATTGAGTCTCATTTTTATTGCACTCGCTGGTTTTTGTGAAATATATACACATTTTAGCAAATTATGAAAAAAGTGCGCAAACTGTCGGATATGAGCCCGGGTGAGTCGGGAGTGGTCGAAAATATGCCCGAAAAGAGTGGTTTTACCTTGCGAATGCAGGAGATGGGACTTTTGCCCGGGACAGTTATTCGGTTCGTTCGCAGCGGCCCCCTTGGTGATCCGATGGAGATTGAACTGCGCGGTTATTTCCTGTCAATGCGGCGCTGTGAGGCATCGATGGTAATGGTGGCGGTTGGTTAAGTAGGAGAGAATTGATGCAAGCCGCGGTGCAACCCCGAGAAGCGCCGGCTGCCGGTGCGAGAAGCCCGGTTTACGCAGTTGTCGGCAATCCCAACTGCGGGAAAACCACGCTTTTTAATGCGCTGACGGGTCTGCGCCAGAAAGTCGGCAACTATCCCGGCGTGACGGTAGAGAAGAAGGAGGGGACTTGTTTTTCACAGCATGGCAATCCGATACGGGTCATTGATCTGCCCGGCACCTACAGTCTCTCTGCCCGGTCGGTGGACGAGGCCATAGTTCAGGAGGTGCTCCTGGGCTTGCGTCCCGACACGGCCCGGCCCGACAGGGTCATCTGCATAATCGACGCGAGCAACCTGGAGCGAAACCTTTTTCTGGCGACTCAGGTGATCGAACTCGGGCTGCCCATGATTCTCGTTCTCAACATGATGGACGTGGCAGAGAAACGCGGGCTTAAAATAAATGCAAAGAAACTGGAAAGGCTTCTAGGGGTCACCGTTGTGCCCTGCCAGGCTCACAAGGGCGAGGGACTAATCGAATTGCGCTTGGCCATGAGCCGCAGGGATCTGTCGGTTCCCACTTGGCGCTGTTCAGTTCCAGAGTTGTTTTCTACCGCGAGGGGAGAGGTGCAGGAGTGCCTGGAGATTGATAGCGAACGGCCGGAGCCACAGGATTGTGCCGAAGCGGCGTTGCTTCTGGGTGATGGGATTACTCATGCCGCACCGGGCGGGCGCCCCATCAATCCCGAAGCCCTGCACTTGGCGAGAAAGTGGCAACAGAAACTGGACGGGGAGAGTCCCGGATGGCGTAGCGAACTGGTGGCGGCGCGTTATGCGCGCATCGGCGAGATGTGCCGTGTTGTGGTTCGTCGCACTCATCCAGACCGGCCATCGATAACCGAACGGATTGACGGGGTGATGCTTCATCCGCTGTGGGGTTGGGCGATTCTGGGAAGTGTGATGTGTTGTCTCTTTTTCAGTATTTTTTCACTGGCGGAATATCCCATGAGCTGGATCGAAAGGGGAACCGCCATTGCCGGAAACTGGATCGGCTCGGTAATGCCTCCGGGTGCTCTGAGCGATCTGATTATTGACGGCGTCCTGGCGGGAGTGGGCGGGGTTATAATTTTTTTGCCGCAAATCATGATGCTGTTTTTCTTTATCGGGCTACTGGAGGCAACCGGATATATGTCCCGAGCCGCGTTTATCCTGGACCGGCTCATGGGCAAGGTGGGATTGCAGGGCAAGTCCTTCATTCCTCTGCTCAGTTCATATGCCTGCGCAGTGCCCGGAATCATGGCCACCCGCACGATCGAGTCGCCCAAGGACCGGCTGGCCACAATCATGGTGGCCCCATTCATGACTTGTTCGGCAAGGTTGCCGGTATTCCTTTTGATGATCGCCGCCCTGGTTCCGACCGGGGAAGCCAGTGCTTTGCAAAAATCGGGCTTGCTCCTGCTCCTATACTCGCTGGGCACTGGAGCGGCATTTTGTTTCGCCTGGGTATTTAAGAGCACTCTCCTGCGCGGGGAATCTCAAGGGCACTTAATGGAACTGCCTCCATACCGGATGCCATCCCTGAAGTCTGTTCTGATGGAAATGATGCAACGGGTGAAAATATTTCTGCGCCGGGCGGGCACAATCATCCTGGGGATTTCAATCCTGTTGTGGTTCCTGATGTCCTATCCCAAAGTGGAAGAAGGCAGCGCCACGGACCAGCTCTCGCAAAGCATTGCCGGCCGGATGGGTCAAGCGATCGAGCCGATCATGAAACCGCTGGGTTTCGATTGGAAGATCGACATCGGCGTGCTGGCCTCATTTGCCGCGCGGGAAGTCTTTGTCAGTACAATGGCCATCATTTACAATGTTGAAGGAGCGGACCCGGATAGCTCCGGGCGGCTTGTATCAGTGCTGCGTAATCAAAAGCGGGATGACGGACGACCTGTTTTTACTCCGCTAACCTGCATAAGCCTGATGGTATTTTACGTATTTGCGCTGCAATGCATGAGCACCGTGGCCGTAGTCAGGCGGGAAACGAATAGTTGGCGATGGCCGATTTTTCAGTTGGTCTACATGACCGTTTTGGCCTACACTGCGTCCCTGGTTGTATATCAAACGGGCAGATTTCTGGGATATGGTTAACGCACGGCGAAATAGAGATGGATTTATTGAATATGGACAGTGATTGGCAGACCTTGGCGGTTTACGCGATTGTGGCGAGCACCGTGCTGGTCTTTGTGCGGAGTATGTGGCGCGGAAGCAAGCATGGCGGCAGTTGTGGAAGCGGCTGCGGCTGTACCGGTACGGAGATAAAGCGGCACAAAGTCATCGAGAATTTTCTAAAGAAACATCACTGAAACCGATTCGCCATGGTTTGGGCAACAGACCTTCAGTTTGCCAACATGGAGCGCAAGCCCGCCTCGTCGATAATTGTCACTCCGAGCTTTTGCGCCTTTTCAAACTTGCTACCGGGTGTCGCGCCGGCCAGGACGTAATCGGTTTTATTACTCACGCTGGCCGTTACCTTGCCTCCGGCCCTCTCGATCAACTTCCTGGCCTCATCGCGATTCATGTTTGGAAGACTTCCGGTCAGAACAAATGTCTTTTCTGCGAGTGTGGCTGACGCCTTGGCATGTGCCGGTTCTGATATTGTGTTGAGACCTTCATCGACAAGGAGGCTCAGAGTTTTATGGTTAGCCTTTTGTTCGAAAAACGACCGAATACTTTTGGCCATTGTTTCTCCGACACCGTCGACTGCGATGAGGGTTTCATCGTCAGCTTCCATCAATGCCCGAAGGGTTTTAATATTGAGGGCCAGGTCCTTGGCCGCCTGCACCCCGACGTGCTGGATGCCGAGTCCGTGCAGTAGCCTCCAAAACTCCCTGTTCTTGCTATCGGCGATAGCCCGCACCAAGTTATCGGCAGACTTTTGCGCAAATTTTTCGAGCGGCAGCAAGTCCGCAGCCTGCAACCCGTAAAGATCGGCGACATTACGGATTAGGCCTTGCCCTACCAATTGATCCACCGCGGCTTTGCCGAGCCCCTCGATGTCCATGCAATATCGTGATGCGAAATGGCCAATGCGTCTCCTTACCTGGGGCGGACAGTTCAAGTTGGGGCAGCGCCATGCCGCCTCTTCGGGCAGCCGGATGGCCTCTGCGTCGCAAGCCGGGCAATTAGCCGGGAAGACATAGGGTCGGCTGTCCGCTAGACGTTTGTCAGGGAGCACCTTGATGACGGCCGGGATGATTTCGCCCGCTTTTTCAACAACTACCCAATCGCCTTCGCGAATGTCTTTGCGGGCAATCTCGTCTGCATTGTGCAATGTGGCGCGCGCGACGGTGGTGCCGGCAAGAATTACAGGCTCCAACTCGGCAACCGGAGTCAAAGTTCCGGTGCGACCGACCTGGACGGTGATGCTGTTGATCCGGGTCTCGGCCTGTTCCGGAGCGAATTTGTAGGCGATGGCCCAGCGAGGCGCTTTGGAAGTGGATCCGGCTTCATCTTGTCCTGCAAGGGAGTTGAGCTTGATTACGGCTCCGTCGGTAGCATAAGCGAAGTTATTGCGAAGTGTATCCAGTTTCTGAATACATTCCCAAGCCTCGTCGATGCCTTTAGCCCTCCAGAATTTGTTTACCGACGGCAGGTTCCAGGCGCGTAATGCTTTGTGGAAATCGTTCTGATTAGTGAAAGTTGCAGGTTCGCAAAAGCCCATGCCGTGCAGAACGATATCGAGCTTGCGCCGCTTGGCCTCCTTGCTGTCGAGTAGTTTGACGGTGCCGGCAGCGAGGTTGCGTGGGTTTGCGTAAAGGGACTCTCCTAGTTCGGCGCGCTTGGCGTTGATGCGTTCGAACTCGGCCAGGCTTAAGAAGATTTCCCCGCGTATTTCAATGATGTCCGGTATATCATGTAAATTTTTTCCGCTCAAGCGCCGCGGCAGGTTTTTTATAGTCAAAGCGTTCGATGTGATATCATCGCCTTCAATGCCGTTGCCGCGAGTGACTGCACGGCGCAGTACTCCTTTTTCGAATGTCAGGCTGACAGCTACGCCGTCGATTTTGGGTTCGATCACGTAGTCAAGTGCATCTTGATTTATGAGGCGCCGGAGTCGCGCATCGAATTCATCAAGCTCATTGCGGCTGTAGGTATTTTCAAGGCTGAGCATAGGCTGGCGGTGCCGATAAGATTGAAACCCTGCGAGGCGGTCGTCGCCGACAATCCGAATAGGGGAGTCGGGACTTATCAGGTGTGGGTATTGCGCCTCCAATGACGCCAGCTCCTCCTTGAGCCTGTCATACTCGAGATTGGAAATTTCCGACTCGGTCCGGCGGTAATAAAGCTCGTTATGCCGGATGATTTCCCGGGTCAACCCGGCTATGCGCTGCTTGATGTTTTGCTCTTTCATTAGGCTTATTAAGCCAAGTTTAAGCCCTCAGACCGACCAGTAAACTAAAATATGTCCCGCTCCAACAGCCGGCGGTAAAAGGCCGATTTCTGGTAAACGAGGATTGCAACTATAGCCCCGACGATGTCCGCCGCCAAATCGGCCAACTCAAAAGTGCGCTCGGGATTGACCGCTTGGCGGAGTTCGTCACTTAGCCCGAAAAGGGAAGTCAGGGTTATTGCCAACAATCCCTGGGATAGATGGAGGGCGGTTCGGGGATTGTAACGGCAAAACAAGGTTGCGAGCAATCCGAAGACAAAAAAATGGCCGCCTTGTCGATATCGGGGAACCAGAGAATATCCGGCACCTGGGGAGCGGCGCGGCCCGATACGAAGGTGATCAATGAGGCCAGGCATAATGGCCAGAACAAACGGTAGTACATCGTGTCTATAAATATGGGTATATTGCCAAAATTTCTGGCGGCTGTTGGGCCATAACTCAAGCTGCCTGGATTTGGGCAACATACCATTAAAATTACAATTTTATTACAATTACGGCAATTCAAACCGACTTTTTATAACATGAGACCATTCCGGCATAGCGGTGCAGATCCATCCTGTTCTCATCGCAACGGCTTGCTGCGCTTCCAGAAATTAAAGGAGTCGCGCAATATCCGTCTGGCCTATCATGCCGACGAGTTCAGCCTTTCCCGCCAAGGATCGACATTTCTGGAACGGCAACGCAAATTCGACTGCAAAGACCATTTTCCAGGCCGCTCAGGGTTTTGAGGGTTTGTTAACCTCATTTCTTGCCGAATTTCTTGAAGATAAGTTCAAGCTTTTCGGTATCGGGCTCTCCGTCGAAAAGCACTACTTTGTATCGGGAATGGTAGGTCTTCCCAGGTTCTAAAACAAACTGACCCGCAACGGCTGGAGAAAAAACAAAATATGGCATCTTAGGATGCATCCGGATCGGCTGGGGATACCGGAAATTGTCGGGATGGTCCAGAATGGCTACTCCGGAAACTCCATCACCGGCGGGACCCCAGGTTGCGATCCATCCGGGACGAGTGTGATTGCTCTCAATCCTGCTTTTGCCCTCTCTGGTCAGAACATTCATATTAGAAACAAAAAGCCCATGGTCCTCCTCATTCCAATCGGCTCTTCCCCTGTATGCAAAACCGCCATAGCGATGTTCTTCGAGTATCACAGGCGCTTCGGTGGCACAATGTTCCTCAATATCTATTTCGATCTCAAACGGGTCAGCACGATTTAAAACCCGGACGGTCCAAATATCATCTAGAACGGGCCCATGCTTATGGCTGACTTGTTGTAACCTCACTTTGAACATTCCCGAATCAGCCCCGCTCTGCATTTCCAGAAACTCGACGTGCTTTACTGTTCCGGTGCCATTATGTTGATTCCAAAAATCGAGATGGTCTCCCATAAATGTAACTTTTGTCCATGCGAAAAACATACCGTGCTGATGGACATGCCCCACCGGGAAATCATCAGTCAGCACTTCTCCGCGGGGTGAATAGAGCGGATGAATAAAGCCGCTGCGCTTATAGTAGTCGGGCTCGTCCCTGGGCGGCATGACCGTGTCTATATTGTAAACAAGCACGGGCCGTTTGCCGACCCATACCTTTACCACGCCGTCTATTTTCTTTATTGTGACACCGTCCATTGGGAGGTCGGAATGGGTGCCGCTGGCCATCCCCGTTGAATATGCGGCAAATAAATAAATTAGGATTATTAAGCTTTTCACAAAAAACAGGGTAGACCGAATATTCCAAAACCCAACAAAAAACCACTGAATTTCCCTTTTTAATAATGGTCGGGCTGGAGGGATAATGCTCATTACGCCGCATTCTTCGTAACAAACCCCAATAGGGATTCAGTTTCTGCAACCCGCCATAGTTCTCTCAAGGAGGACGACGGCGGGTCGGTCTGTAGGGATAAAGCTCATTACGACGCATTCCTCGTAACAAACCCCAATAGGGATTCAGTTTCTTCAACCCGACATAGTTCTCTCAAGGAGGACGACGGCTGGAACCTTATCGCCGAACTGGACGCGCTCAATGGCAACGCCATCCTAAAAACCTATTATTGGGGCCTGGATGCCAGCCAGACCTTGCAGGGAGCCGGAGGGGTCGGCGGTCTGGTCATGATACTTGATCAGAGCGGTGCGACCGATAAAGAATACTATCCTCAATACGATGGGGCCGGCAACCTCATCGGCCTAATCGACGACACCGGCAGTATAGCAGCAACCTACGAATACGACCCCTTCGGCAATATTATCCGCGTCAGCGGTTCTTACGCTGGCGAAAACCCCTTTCGCTTTTCCACCAAATACACCGACACCGAAACCGGGCTTGTCTACTTCGGCCACCGCTACTATAGTCCCGGCATGGGCCGTTTCATCAATCGCGATCCCCTTGGGGAGGCCGGCGGGCGCAACCTCTACGGCTTCGTCGGCAACAATCCCCTCAACCGCTGGGATTATTTAGGGCTAAAACCAACTCCTAATGATCTTTATAGATCAACGTCCACTCCGTTCATTATAAGAACATATTATGATCCTTTTATATGGGGTAAACGTACACTTAGTATATCTGATCTTGATATTGAATATGATGATCTTGAGGAGACAGATGATTCTATATATGAGGATTGGCTGGAGGAAAACGCGCATGATTGGTTAGATAATTGGATGGATAATAATGACGGTTCATTCAAAGATGCCTGGAATGTCTACTTGGAAGAACTAAGTAATCCACCTGAACCCGAACAGGTATCTGATCCGGATCCCATATTAGATCCGGATCCTGCTCCAATAACCGATGACCCAGGAAATCTGGGTGATACAGCGGGGTCGGCAGTTCCCTCAAATGATCCCGTAGGTAATCCAACACAAGAGCCGACGGGTAACAGTGTTATAAATATTCAATCGGGTGATGGAAATACATCTGATCTAGGAAACACTACGGGGCCCGATCTCACGCCTGCCCCAACCACAACGCCTGATCCCACTCCGGGACCCGATCCCATTGTCATTGATCTGCCAGAATATGTTATTATCGCAAGTCAATCCACAGGAAAACAATTTGCATTTCCCATTGATGATCCTAACTATCGTCGGTATAATAATATGATACAAAGCCAACGTGCAAGATGGAGCAGAGCCGATGCGTTAAGCAATATCCAGTCATACTATCGGGAAGATGATGTTAGAAATTTATCGCTGATTGCTGCAGGCATTGCTGCACCAATAGTAATAGGAGAAGGATTACTCCTAAGTAATTCCGTTTCATATCAAGTAAGAGTTTTAATAGCAAGGATTGTCCTTGATACCATTACCGCTATATGGGGTGGACCAGCGCCAGTATCGGAAGAATATGACCCAAACCAATATGAACCTCAGCGTCATTCAGCACCTGCTACACCCGGAAGAAACTGACCATGAAAATATTTCATATCATTCTAAAATGAATGTATATAAATACATTATTATATAGTATTCACGATGGATCTTTTCTTTAAATACATTATCGGCTGGATACCGGTTTTTAAGAAATCAATTCCTCGCGGAGCAGCTTATATTAAAATCAAGCTATCGGAAAGCTATCCTGCTACAGCTGAAAAAATTCCTGAAAAAGTATTTCTAGTTCTTGCCGAAAGAACGTATAACAATGTTCTTGTAGAACAAGGTAGAAGGAAAAGAGTATCTATAAAGAATTACCTATATACTCTTGATGGCATAGTTTCTCAGATTGAAAAAATATTATCTAATGAAGACGACGAAGAAGATAATGAAATTAGAATAATATTAGAATTCTATGGTATAAAAACAAAATAAGTGGATTGTTGAGAATTAATAATTAAACCTAATGGCATCTACTCAATTTACTATCGTTTATAGCTTTGTCTGCCCCGCATCTATGGCCCAGTGCTTACATTATGATTTTAAGAGTAGTAATTTACATGACGAGAACCGTGGCGGCCGCTTATGTTCTGAGCGAAGCGACCGCAGAAGGCACATAACATATAACCCCCTTGAAGAGATCATGAAGCAGAGAGGACTAAAGGTCCAAGAGAACCCCTTTCGCTTCTCTACCCACTATCCCGGATTATATTGAGTAATGATATGCAATAAATATAAAGCAAAAATTATTTATACCACCACTACTTCGGTAAGGAAATAATAGAAATTAAAACCCTCAGGGTTTTTCAAAGCAAAGTGCCTTCTTCAAGGATTTTACACTGTTAAAATACACTTATAATTCTTATTATTAATGCCAATGAAACAGCCCAATAACTAGTAAGTAGATTAGCTCTTCTTTGCCAATAAAGCCTCTTTTAAGGTTTCGATGGATGGATTTGTTTGGACCAATTTGGATATTTTGGTGAAATTTTTTTTAATATAATTCAGCTGTTTTTTCACAACTTCTAATTCATGCTCTAATCTGGACGTCTCTTCTGCAACCCGCCATAGTTCTCTCAAGGAGGACGACGGCGGGTCGGGCTGGAGGGATAATGCTCATTACGACGCATTCCTCGTAACAAACCCCAAAGAGGGTTTAGATTCTTCAACCCGACATAGTTCTCTCAAGGAGAACGACGGCGGGTCGGGCTGGAGGGATAATGCTCATTATGCCGCATTCTTCGTAACAAACCCCAATAGGGATTCAGTTTCTGCAACCCGACATAGTTCTCTCAAGGAGAACGACGGCGGGTCGGGCTGGAGGGATTCGAACCCCCGACCCCTTGCACCCCATGCAAGTGCGCTAACCAGACTGCGCTACAGCCCGCCGTTGAAAAGGGTATGAAAGTGGACTAATTTTGACTGCCGCGTCAAGTGAAAGATGCGGGGTGCAGACCTTGTTTAATCACCGGCGGACCGGTCCTCATCTTTGCTGGAAATTCGTGCTTCCATATTTCGCAATAATTCCCTGACATCGTGGTAACCTCCGATGGATACCGTTATGGCCAGCACTACAAAAGCGGCAATCCCCAGAATCAATGTCGCCGTCCAAATAATCATCCAGAATTCCATCAGTTCTTCCTTTCAGTGTTGTGAGATAGTTTATCGGGACCTGGATTGCCCTTGCGGTCAGGCACGAGCAGCGAGCCTCCGATCATTAGGGCAAGGGAAAGAGTGACTACGCCCAATCCGATATGGGCGCTGGTAATCTCTCTTCCCAGCATATTTTCCAGGCCAAGGATATTACGCACCGGTTCCAACCCTAATAGGGCAAGGGTTCCCGCCAGGAGCGCCATGTAGGCCCCGAAGGTGCTGGCTTTACGCCAGTATATACCGAGAAAGAGCAATGCGAAGGCTCCTGTAAAGTAAATCGCTCCGCTCACGGCCATGTAATCCCAGAGATCTTGTTCCAAAGGATACCAGAGTCCCCAAACCAATAAAAACACACCGATCAGGCACAGGATGATTCGGGCCAGAAAAATTCGATTCTTGGCAGAAAGTGGTTTCTTGCGCATAGGGTTGATTACATCCTGCACTATCACCGAGGCCCAGCAGAGCAAGTAGCTGTCGTGGGTGGACATGAATGCGGCCAGCATTCCGGCGCCGAACAGGCCAATCAGACCCGGAGGCAAAATCTGGCTCAGAAGCAGTGGTGTAGCCTGCAAAGTGAGTTCAGAATTCCCTACGATGTTTCCCGTGGTAGTGAAAAATATTTCCTTAAAACTCTCATGACTCCAAAAGTACGCCAGGGCGCAAATGCCCAGAAATTGCGGTAAAATAAAGCGGATCAGGAATCCTATGGACGACCACAGGTAGAGCTTCTTGACCACCTTGACGTTTTCCGCCGCAAGGGCCCTTGTTACGGCAGTTGGCCAGATCGCACAAGATACCAGGCCGGCGGCAAAAATCATCCAGAGAATATAGGCTGGTCCAAAACCGGCGTTTTCCAAAGGGTTGAAACCGGCTTCCCCGTGCACCTCTTTGACGGTTTCGATGAGACTGCTCCATCCGATATGCCGCAATGCGATGACGCAGGCCAGCAGACTGACGACGGACAGGAGAATAAATTGCAGGTAATCGGTGAGAACCACAGACACCATCCCTCCCAGAACAGTATAGACGAGCACCGCAGCCAGCATAACGGTCATAATAATTTTTATGGAAGCCGGGTCGTTCAGGCCGGTCAGGGCGGCAAGAAAGAGGGAACCGGCTTTCAGGAACAAGCCCATGTTTAGAATGCCTGCGGCGGTCAATATCAGGCCGCCCAACACACGCACCCCCCGGCTGAATCGTCTCTCGTAATACTCCGGAATTGTCATGACTTTCATTTCCCGCAATGGAATCACCAAGAAGCCGGTCAATCCTACCAGGATAGTGGAAAAGCACGCCACAAGTCCGATATGAAAAGAAGCGAACCCGCCGGTAAAACCTTTTTGGGCCGCATACATAATGGTTACCAACCCCATTTCCGAACTGACTAGAGTGGCTATGCATAAACTCGTTTTGAGGGAGCGTCCCGCCACCACGTAATCAGCCATGTTCACGATGTAACGATTTACGAACAGGCCGATTCCAAGTGTGGCCAGGAGGTAAAATCCCACTATTGCCCAGTCCCAACCGGTGAATTGGCTTTGCAGAGCAAGTGAGTCGATAGCCATATTAGAAAAATTGTGCCGTTGAAAACCGCTAGCTTATCTCTTGGCCCATACTGGCGTCCGGGGCGGGGGTCAAGTACAAGAGATTTAGACAACATACCCCAAGAGAAGTATGCGGTTTCTGTGCCCGGGGCGGAATTAAAGACCCCCCCCCCCCCCCCCCCCCCTTTTTTTTGGGTAGAATCTTATATTGCAGCCGGACTCAAACTACACGGCCGTAAACACCGCCCATTTGGCCGGTGACGCTTGTAGCGGTGTCGCCCCGAAACTGGACTTCGATAAGTTTCTCGCTTGGGGAAATCCGCATGGAGGTCTTTTTGCCCGCTTCTGCGTCAACTACTGAACCGTCGGATGGATAGCAATACTTGCCGTCCATACTGAAGGCGACCCAGCGGTTCCCGTGACCTCTTTCCCAAGGTTCATCAATGGCATCGAACATCTCCACTTGTCCTTTAAAGGTGGGCCTGAAGGGGGATTTTGACGTATCGAAGACGTTCAGATAGCCCCATTGATCATCCACGTACCATACTTCTTTGGCTCCTGGACGTACCGCGATGCCGTGGCTGAAGGGATGATCGCCATGAGGCAGGCCGGACTTGACTTTGTCCCAGTGCCGCGTCCTTTCCTTGGGCGGCAAGCGGTGGATTTCCGTCATTTTTCCCGTCTCGATATCTCCCACACCGAAACCGGCGAGGTATGTGAGATTTGCGTAAATGAAGCGTTCCTCGCGGTCCACGGAAAATGGGCGAACCGGCCAAATAAAAGGCCCGATTTTTTTAACAACCTTGTGAGTGCGCTGGTCGGCCACATACATGGTGTGATGGCTTCGGCCCGCCACGTACATATATTTGCCCTGCTCGCCTGAGAAGGAATTGTGAGGGCGGCCCGGTCGCTCAAATTGCGTGATGCGTTCGCCATTTGAGGGTTCGAGGATCAAAACCGTGGCGCTGTCTTTCATCGGAACATAAAGAGCGCTTCCGTCGAGCGTGATGCTAAGCCGGTCCGGGTGATCGAGGGCGTATTTCAAAACTGTATTTAACGTCCAAAGAACATTCCCCGTTTTCAGGTCGTAGGCGGTAACCGTGTCCTCGCTCTGTTGCGTGATGAAAAGTCTGCCGGTCGCAGCATCGGCGCAGACACCACCGACTTTATTGCCCGCCATTGGGAAAGAGCGCAAAAATTTGTGCCCTGCGGCAATATCGAAGATATCAACGCGTTGCTCCGCGTTGTTTGTGACATAGAGAAGCCGCTGCACTCCTGCGGGCGCTGTATCGGCTGCCGAACTGGTCGATGGGCTAATCAGGCTGTGGGCAAGGCCCGCAGCCACGCCGGTAATAAAGTTTCGGCGGTTTAGACCGCGAGGGTTAATAGATTTGGAAGTCTCCATGGCATCGTCCTTTCGGTTTTTTAGGGATCGGAAGCGAACATTGCAATTCCATCTCGTTTGCAAAATGAACAATAGCCGACAGTAATGTCAAAGTCAACTGACAACAACTCCTAAACCAGTATCGGTGGTGCCCGGGGCGGGGGTCGAACCCGCACTCCCTTGCGGGAACTGGATTTTGAGTCCAGCGCGTCTGCCAATTCCGCCACCCGGGCGCAGGTGTTTTTCAGCACCCAGCTAGTGAGAAAATGGCTTTAGAAGGTTGTGTCAAGCCGGCGAGCCTGTTGCGCACTAAATGGTCTTGTGAAAGGACAATTCCTGTGCGGGAATATGGGCAACGGGTTTTATAATATTTAAGGCACTTTTGATAAATCAATGAGGTTGTCATTCCATAGGAATTTACCGTTCCCGGCTTACTTGCGCCTTTGGGTTCTGCCGGTTCTGTTTTGGGGGATGACCACGGGTTGTTCGGTTAAAAATATGGCCGTCGATCGATTGGCGGACGCGCTGGCTGAAGGAGGCAGTACTTTCAATTCCGATGATGATCCGGAGTTGGTCAAGGCGGCAATTCCCTTCAGTTTGAAATTAATGGAAACCCTGCTGGCGGAAACCCCGCGGCACAAGGGCCTTCTTTACGCTACAGCCAGCGGGTTCACCCAATACAGTTACGCTTTTGTGCAGCAGGAAGCCGATGAGTTGGAAGAGGTGGATCTGGCGGCCGCTTTTGCCATGAGGGACAGGGCCAAGCGACTTTACCTGCGCGCCAGGGATTACGGACTCAGGGGTCTGGAAGTGGCACACCCGGATTTCGAAGCGGCTCTTTGGGATAATCCCATCGAGGCTGTGGGTGGCACGAAGGCTGCCGATGTACCTTTGTTATATTGGACGGCGGCTTCCTGGGGTCTGGCCATTTCGATGGCTAAGGACGATCCCTATCTAATCGGAGATCAACCCATCGTCGAAGCCCTGATTGACCGGGCGCTGCTTCTCGACGAGAGCTATGAACAAGGGGCCATCCATACTTTTCTCATAACCTATGAAATGACCCGGGTGGGCGGCGCCGGGGATCCCGCCGACCGTGCCAGGCAGCATTTCAGGCGTGCTTTAGAGCTTGCCGGGGGCCGGCAAGCCTCGCCCTACGTCGCGTTGGCCGAAGCGGTATCCATACCACAGCAAAACAAGTCGGAGTTTCAGAGGTTATTGAAGCAAGCGATCGCCATAAATGCGGATGACTATCCCGGATGGCGTCTGGTGAACCTTATCACTCAGCGCCGCGCCCGTTGGCTTCTGGAGCACACCGATGATTTATTCCTGGAATAAGAAGTTGTCACACGCAAAGACGCAAAGAGGCAAAGGGACAAAGGGCAAAAGGATGTAGGATGAAAAGTAGAGTGAATAGGTTCAGAGGTTCAAAGAGAAGAGGATGAGGGGCAATGCGTGAATGCGCGAAGAGGAAAGGACCCACTGATTGACACTAATAATCGCTAATCTAATAAAATAAATCAGTGTTAATTAGTGAGAATTAGTGGTTATGCAAAATATCTCTTTGCGCCTTATTGTGCCTCTTTGTGGCAATTCTTTTTACATCTTTTTTCTTAGCGGCTTGACGAACCGAGAAAATGTATTACAATGTTATACATGAAAAATTATTCTCTGACCATTCGCCTTGATAAGCGGCTGCTAATGGCCCTCAAGAAGGCCGGCAAGGCTTCCGGTAAAACGAGAAGTGAAATAGCCCGGGAGGCATTGGAGCGGCAGTTGCGGGTCGTGCAGTATAATAGTCTGCGCAAGCGGGTGATGCCCTTTGCGGAAGCACGGGGCTTCCTTACCGATGAGGACGTCTTTAAAGAAGTCTCGTGAAGGTTTTTTTGGACACTAATATTCTCGCCAGCGCATTCGGGACACGAGGGCTTTGCGCCGATGTATTCAGGGAAGTGCTGTCGCGGCACGAATTGGTGATTAGTGAAGCTTTATTTGAAGAATTGAAGAGTGTTTTAAAAAAGAAGTTCAGCGTTCCACGTGACCTTATCGATGAAATCCTTGTGTTCCTGCAAACAGATACCCATCTGGAGAAATCAAAAGTTTTGCATGAAATACCGATAACAGATAAAAAAGATCTCATCGTTATCTCTTCGGCGCTTGAGGCAAAGGCTGAAATCTTAGTCACAGGCGACAAAGAAATCTTGAGGCTAAAACATTATAAGAAATTACGCTTCGCCTCACCCAGACAGTTCTGGAATGAGTTAACCCGATGAAACACGGGAAAGGTTCAAAATTTCAGAGGTTCAAAGCGAAAGAATAAAGTCAGAAGTTAGAAGGATGAAGGCAGAGGTTCTTCCTCATCCTCTTCCTCATAATCCTTTCCCTTCCTTTTTCCCATGCCCGACATAGTCCTCCCGCTATCGCGGGATCCCGCAGTTGCGGGATGGCTTATTTTTTGTCTTTGATATTGTGGCGGGCGCGGAGGCGGAGGCTTTGCAGGCGGATGAATCCGGTGGCGTCTGAATGATCGTAGTCGCCGTCTGTGGCTTCCATGGAGGCGACTTTAGGGTCGTAGAGCGAGACGGGGGACTTGCGCCCGCAGGTGATTATGTTGCCTTTGTAGAGTTTGAGGCGGACTGTGCCGGTGATGTTTTTCTGACTGTCGTCGATGAGGGCCTGAAGCGCCTCGCGTTCGGGTGCGAACCAAAAGCCGTAATAAATGAGTTCTGCGTATTTGGGGATGAGGCTGTCGCGCAAGTGCATGAGGTCTCGGTCGAGGGTAAGGCTTTCGACCTGGCGGTGTGCGTGCATGAGGATGGCCCCGCCGGGAGTCTCATAAACGCCCCGGCTCTTCATTCCTGCGAAGCGGTTTTCAACTATGTCGGTGCGGCCGATGCCGTGTGTGCCGCCGAGTTTGTTTAGAGCGCGTATCACATCGGCAGGGCTGAGGGCCTGGCCATTGACTGCGGTGCAGTCGCCGCGCTCGAAATCGAGTTCAACGTATTCGGGAGAGTCGGGGGCATCTTCCGGGGCAGTGGTAAGTTCGAACATGTCCTTGTTTTCGGGCGTTGTAGGGTCGAACCAGGGGTCCTCGAGGGCGCCGGCTTCGTAGGCGACGTGGAACAGATTGCGGTCAATGGAGTAGGGCTTTTCGGCTGTGGCGCCGACATCGATGCCTTTTTTGCGGCAGTAATCTATCATCTCGCTGCGGCCGGGAAAGATTTTGCGGAATTCCTCAAGACGCCAGGGGGCGATGACTTGCAAGTCCGGCGCGAGAGCGGCAAAGGTAAGCTCGAAGCGGCACTGGTCGTTGCCCTTACCGGTCGCGCCATGGGCTACGGTGTCGGCCTTTTCCCAGCGGGCGATTTCGACCATGGCCTTGGCAATGAGCGGGCGGGCGATAGCGGTGCCAAGGTAATACTGGCCTTCATATATGGCGTTGGCCCGGACCATTGGGTAGATAAAATCACAGGCGAATTCATCGACCAGGTCCACGGTGTGGTGGGTGACGGCTCCGGTGGATCGTGCTTTCTCGGGCAATCCTTCCAGGTCCTCATGCTGGCCAATGTCGGCCGTAAAGGTAACGATGTCGGCCTTGTAAGTATCTTTTAGCCATTGAAGAATAACGGAGGTGTCGAGACCTCCTGAATATGCGATGACGATTTTCATAAGTATTTTTAACTGTTAATGGCGGTTGGCTTCGACGAGGGCGGCCAGGATAGCTTTCTGGACGTGGAGGCGGTTTTCGGCCTGATCGAAGATGATGGACTTTGGGCTGTCCAACACTTCCTGGGTAACTTCCTGACCGGGGTGAGCGGGTAGGCAGTGCATAAATAGGGCATCAGGCTTGGCCGTTCCGAGGAGTTCGGCTGTGACGGCGTAGGGGGTCATTTTCTCGCTGCGCAGTTCGGCCTCTTCTTCATCGCCCATGCTTGTCCAAACGTCGGTATAGACGACATCGGCTTCTAGTACAGCTTCGCTCGGATCGTTGGTAAAAGTGAAATTATTTTCCGAGCCTTCTTTATTTAACAGTTCCTGGATTTTCGAGCAGGGAGCAAATTCCTCAGGTCCGGCCAGAGCGAGGCGCAGTCCGAAGAGGGAGGCTGCGAGGATCCAGGAATTGGCCATGTTGCCTGCGCAATCGCCAAGGAAGGCCAGTTTGCGCTCCCGGAGCGAGTCGAGCTTTGCGGTGTCGCTCCAATGTTCGGCCATGGTAAAGGCGTCACTGTAGATTTGGCAGGGGTGCAGGAAATCGGTTAGCGCGTTGATGACGGAAATGGATCCGTGGCGGGCGAATTCTTCGACGATTTCATGGTCGTAGGCGCGAATGATAAGTCCGTGAACGTAGCGGGAAAGGATTTGGGCGGTATCGGCGATGGTTTCACCGCGGCTCAATTGCATGTTACTTTTGTCGAGATAAAGGGCGTTGCCGTCGAGTTCGTTAATGCCGACCTCGAAGGAAACCCGAGTGCGTGTGCTACTTTTGTAGAAGAGCATGGCCCATGTCTGGTTTTTTAGCAGTGGCGGGCTGCCGCCGAGGCGGGTTTTCTTGAAGTCCAGAGCGCGGGCAAAGATTTCGGCTATCTCGTGAAAGCTGAAATCAGTTTCCTTTAAAAAGTGTTTCATGGGGAAAACGAGTGTTGATTTCGATTCAGGTATTACAGGTTTAAGATGCGGCGGCATCCAGTACTTTTTCGAGAATATCCACCGAGCGTTGTAGTTCTTCGGAGGTAGTGGTCAGCGGGGGGAGCAAGCGCACGGTTTGATCGCCGGCGCCGACCGTGAGCAGGCCTTCGTTTCGCAATTCGGCGATAATCGGCGCTGGGTTGTCATGGAACGCGAGGGCCACAAGGTAACCGCGGCCGCGCACTTCCTTTATAAGCCCGGAAAATTTGTCTGCTAGTTCGCGCAAAGCGGCAAGCCAAGGTTCGCTCTGTTCGGCCACGCGGCCGAGCAGGTTCTCATCTTCCATGACTTCAAGGACGGCGAGTGCGGCAGCGCAAGCCATAGGCGAACCGCCGAAGGTGGAGCCGTGGCTGCCCGGGGTGAAAAGGTGGGCCCGGGGTTCGGCGATCCAGACAGCACCGATTGGAAATCCTCCACCGAGGCCTTTGGCCATTGCGATGGCGTCAGGGTGAATGCCTGCTTGCTCGTAGGCGAAGAAACTGCCTGTGCGTCCAACGCCGCATTGCACTTCGTCAAGCAAGAGCAATAGTCCGCGTTTGTTGCAAAGTTCACGTAATTCTTGAAGAAATTTTTCGCTGCAGGCTAGAATACCCGATTCTCCTTGAATGGGCTCAATGAGGATGGCGGCGGTTTGCTCATCCACGAGGTCGGCGAAGGATTGAATATTATTGATTTCTCCGAACGCGAATCCCGCCAGCATAGGGCGAAAGCCGCCCTGAATTTTTTTCTGGGGCGTTACGGCCATGCTGCCCAGGGTGCGTCCGTGGAAGGCGTTTTCAGCGGCCAGGATTTTAAATTTTTTGCCGTCAGCGCCAGACTGCTCGCATCCGTGAAGGCGGGCTAACTTGATGAGCGTCTCGTTGGCTTCGGTGCCGCTGTTGCAGAAGAAGATTTTGCCCGGCCCCGCGCGTTGCACGAGTTTTTCAGCGAGAAGGCCTTGGTTGGAATTGCGGAAGAGGTTGCTGCAGTGGGCAAGCTCGGCTGCCTGGTCGGTTATATTTTGGAGCCATCGGGGATGGCAATGTCCGAGGGTTGTTACAGCGACGCCGGAAGTAAAGTCCAGGTATTCCCGTCCCGCATCATCCCATACGGTGGAGCCGCGGCCCTTCACGATGGTGACAGGCTGTTTGGCGTAGGTCTCCAAAACGTATTTCCGGTAAAGTTCCTCGGTATTAGATTCGACTGTATTCATTTCTAAGTAATGTAAATGGTTGAAAGGTCAGCCGCTCACGATTTCGGTGCCAATTCCCTTGTCGGTGAAGATTTCCAACAGGATGCTGTGGGGCATGCGCCCATCAACCAAGTGAACGCGGTGGACTCCATTTTGCAAAGCGCGGGCTGCGCTGTCCACTTTTGGCAGCATGCCCTTTGATATAACACCGTTACGCTTTAACGAATCGACTTTACTCACCGGCAAGGTGGAGATGAGCGAGTCGGGATCGTCGGGGTCGCTCAAAAGGCCGGGCACATCGCACAGATAAACCAATCGGCGGGCGCCCACGGAACAGGCGACGTGGAAAGCTGCAACATCGGCATTGGTGTTGTACATCTGTCCCTCCTTGTCCCGGGCCGTGGGGGAGATGACGGGTATGCGGCCGCCGGCCAGAGCTTTTTTTAGGAGGGTGCTGTTAACCGAATTGATTTCGCCCACAAACCCGAGGTTTACGGGTTCGTTATCTTTATCGCGCTTGAGCCGAGTGCAGGTGAAGACGGAACTGCCGGCGATCCCCACCGGGCGCCCTTCCTTGGACTCGATGACCTGACAAATTCCGGAGTTTATTTCCTCGTTTAGGGTTTTTTCGACTACCTTGATGGTGTGTTCATCGGTGACGCGGAGACCATTGAGAAAGACTGGTTGAAGGCCCGCTTTCTCCATCGCCCGGCTGATGTCCTTACCACCTCCGTGTACCAGGGCGACTTGGATACCGACCGAGGCCAGGAAAACCAGGTCCGTAGCCACGCGAGCGAGCGCCACAGGATCGTCAATGAAACTGCCGCCGTATTTGACGACAAATACCGAGCCCCGGAAACGCTGGATGTAGGGCAGCGCTTCGAGCAGTACCTTGGCCTTGGTGACGACGTCGATGTCGGAGATATTTTGGAGATTATTCACTTTTATTATAATTGACGTAACCCTCGGTTAAATCCGTCGACAATAGACGGAAGGAGGCCTTGCCCTCATTGAGGTTGAAAAGCACGCTGAAACGTCGATTTTTTACTATGGCTCGCCAGCGAGGTTTGTATTTATCAAATTTGCGGCCCTTTGTGATCACCGGTATCGGTTTGTTGCCTGAATTAGCGGGGTATGAACGGTAGTGCAAAGATATATTATTTTCCGTGAATCGAACACCGGCGTATCCGGCGGCATCCATGATGCGGCCCCAATTTGGATCGTTTCCGTACCAGGATGTTTTTACCAGGAGTGAATTACCAATGGCGCGCGCAACCTTATCAGCATCGGAGCGGGATTTGGCTCCGCTTATAATTATTTCGACAACTTTTGTAATGCGCTCGCCGTCGGATACAATTTTATCCGCGAGTTGACTGCAAACATATTGAAAAGCGGAGGTAAAAGCTTCGATAAGTTTTTTGTCTCCGGGCTTTATTGTGATTCCAGAAGCCGCGTTAGCCAGTGTGATAACAGAGTCGTTGGTGCTTCGATCTCCGTCGATGGTTATAGCGTTAAATGAGACGTCAACTGCCTGGGTGAGGATTTTTTTGAGCAGCAATTTTGAAATGGCGGCGTCGGTGACGATAAAGGCGAGCATGGTGGCCATATCGGGTTGGATCATTCCGGCGCCCTTTGCAATGCCGCTGATCGTGATAGAGCCGCCGCGCGTAGGTATGCGCACGGCACAGACTTTGGGGCGCGTATCGGTTGTAAGAATTGCTTTGGAGGCATTGCGGCCGTTTGTTGATGATTTGGAAAGGCAGTGTGATGCGTTCTCGATACCTGAGATTATTTTTTTAATCGGAAGGCGCTGGCCAATTCGTCCGGTAGAGCAGACGAAGAAATCATCGGGTTTTGCTCCTACTGAAAGAGCGGCGGCGCGTTGCATGGCGCGGGCGTCCTTCCAACCGGAGCTGCCGGTCCATGCATTGGCATTACCGCTGTTTACGATAATTCCACGGGCATAACCACAGCGGGCCACTTCGCGACTTATTGAAACGGTGGATGAGGGATTGACGTTGGTGGTGAAGACGGCGGCGGGCGTGCAAGGTGTTTCAGACACTATCATGGCCAGGTCGAGCCGGTTATCGCCTTTATTGCGTACATCACAATGCACGCCGCTTGCGCGGAATCCTTTCACTTCAACAATACCGGCGGGTTTATTTATGATTTCAAATGCGGACATGGATGGATAATAAGTTACGGGTTATTGCAAGCCGTCTGTTTCGTTGAAACCGAAACGAAGGTTCATAATTTGGACGGCCTGGCCGCTGGCTCCCTTGATGAGATTGTCGAGTACGCTGAAAATAACAAAATTGCCGGTGCGCGGGTCGTGCACGGCGGACATTTCGAGTCGGTTGGTGCCGACCACATGTGCGGTGTCGGGAAATTGACCCGTGGGCAGCGGGATAACAAAAGGCGCCTTCGAGTAAGCTTTTTCCCAGCAAGTGTAAAGATCCTCAAGGTTCTTCGATTCGGAGGGAACAGTAATGGTGGTGTGGATGCCGCGGTGCATTGGGGCCAGGTGTGTAGTGAACTGGACGGTGAGGGAACCTCCGGCGGCTTTTCCCAACTGTTCCTCGATTTCCGAGAGATGGCGGTGTTTGGGAGCGCCGTAGGCCACGATACTCTCTGTGCCTTTTCCTGAGCTGAGTTGCTCCGCCGCTTTTTTCCCCGCGCCGCTCACTCCGCTCGAGGAGTTGATGACAATGCCTTCGCTTCCTATGACGCCGTCGCTCAACAAGGGGAAAAGCGGCGCATGGATGCTGGTTGGGTAGCAACCGGGACAGGCGATCAGAATGGCCGATGTCCAAGTGTCGTCGGCTGTTTCGGGAACGATGTAAACGGAGAGTTTCAGCAATTCGGGGTCGGGATGGGATTGGCCGTAGAACTCGGCATAGCGTTCAGCCGAGTCGAGTCGGAAATCGGCACTGAGGTCTATAACCACTTTGCCGGCGTCTATGAGGGGACGAGCAAACTCCGTCGCCACTCCATGGGGCAGGGCGAGAAAGAACAGGTCGATTTCTTTGTGGGCGGCCAGCTCATTCGGGTCGGAGGAACTGAAGAGGAGGTCAAGATATTGATCGCTCAGGGCAGGAATGGCCTCGGCGACGGGAGTACCGGCAAACTTGCGGGAGGCCACCACGGAGAGTTCGACACGCGGGTGACGTGACAGCAGTTGCACGAGCAGTTCCCCGGAGTAACCGGAGGCTCCTATAATACCGACTTTCATGACATTAAAGGGTTATGGGCGGTTCGACCGGAGGCCGGCAGCGCCAGTGATAAATTTTCATATGAATGAATGCTAATTGTAGAAGGGCCAATGCCCAGGTTAGTGATATTGACCAATGGAAGGTTGGGTAACAATACCTGAGTTTTTCCGGGTTTTCAGAAAAGAAAAACCCTCCGAGGTATCCGCATACCAGGGAGGGTTTCGATGAATAGGAAATTCCCCGGATAGGTTTTATCTTTTTGAAAACTGAAATCTCTTGCGGGCTCCCGGCTGCCCGGCCTTTTTGCGCTCACGCTCTCGTGGGTCACGTTTAAGGTGACCATTGCGCTTTAGCGGGATTCGCCACTCTGGATTATGTTTTTCGAGCGCGCGCGCCAGGCCAAGGGCAATGGCGCCGGCCTGACCGTTTGGTCCTCCTCCGCTCACATTTACATTGGCGTCAAAATCTTCCCGGACATCAAGGGTGATGAGTGGGGCGGTGGCGGCCTTGACCAAGGTTTCGCTGTAACAATATTCATTCAAAGGGCGGCGGTTCACCGTAATGGTGCCATTGCCCGATTTGAGTCGCACACGGGCGGTGGCGGTTTTTCGACGGCCCGTGGTACAAATGTCACTAATGGTTGTAGACTTACTCATGGTTGGGAGTTTGGGCAACAGCTCATTAATTTTGCAAAGGTTGTGGGTTCTGGGCGGAATGGGGATGTTCCGGCCCGATGTAAATTTTGAGCTTTTTTAGCATTTGCCGGGCAAGCCGGTTTTTTGGCAGCATTCCCTTGACAGCGTGTTCAATGATAAAAGCCGGGGTTTTTTCCCGCATGTCTCCCAGGCTGCGATATTTTTCGCTGCCCACCCATCCGCTGTAAAACATGTATTGCTTTTGCTCTTCTTTTTTACCGCTGACGGCAATTTTTTCGGCATTGACGACAATCACGAAATCTCCCGTATCGGTATGGGGGGTATAGGTTGGTTTGTTGCGGCCACGCAGGACGTTGGCGATTTTGACAGAAAGCCGCCCCAACACTTCGCCTGAAGCATCGACTATATACCAAGAGGGAGTTATTTCCCCTTTCTTTGCCAGATAGGATTTCATGGGAAAAAGGGGGTATTGCTATATTCCAGCACAGGCCTGTCAACTTTATATTTAGGCAAAAGACCCAAAGAATCCGTGCCCTCGAAAGAGCGCGGACCCTTACAAATATATCCTATAACACTGACCAGGGTTATCTAGAACCCCGCCGAAAAAGATATGCCGAACCAGAAATTGGATTCTCGGGTGCCGGCGCCGATATCGTTTTTCGAAAGACGCACGCCTATGGCGCCGGAGGCATTATCGCTGAAAGTGTAGCTGAGATCGACCGAGCCGCCGACATAAACGTAGCTATCCCCCACGTCAGGACTTACTGAGCCGAGATAAGCTGAGAAGTCCAGGGACGCATTTTCAAACCCGGCATCGGTAAGGTCGTGACTGTAACCTCCGGAGGTTTCAATGGTGAAGGTATCCAGATCTAAATCATAATAGAGGTATACCCCCGGTTCGAGTGTCACGTCAAAGGAGAATCCGATATAGGCCTCCAAGGTCGAGTCGCTGATTTCGGGATAATGAAACAAGGTAGCGCCCAGGTCTAAACTGATTTGTTCGTTGATATCGAATCCGTAGCCGCCGTAGAAATCGATCTCAGTCCCGGCTACTCCCGATGGATCGTCGGTTGGCAGGTTAGCCCAGATACCGAAGTAGGCGCTATCCAGGCTCGCTTCCAAGGAAGGCTGGAAGGAATAATCGGCCAACTGGACGCCACGGAAGACATATTCGCTTTCAAAGTCGAAAGTTGTGCTTATGGAAAAGTCTACCGCTAAGGCACTGCCGGCGCTAAACAGGTAAACAGCGGCAAGAGAAGCAATCGTTTTTTTCAATGAATTCATGACAATTTTATATATAGGGGTTTGGGGATAGATTCCGTGATTTTTTAGATGTTCTACCCTGTTGTAGCCAATACCGGGCCAAATCGATATTTTTCCGAAAAATTCTGAAAATTTGCGAAATTTCGACCTCCAAATGCCGGTCGATACCCCAGACTGGCTAAAATTATACATCGCCAGACCCACCGAATCCGTCGAGCAGTTCAAAGGTTCAGAGGGGCAGAGAGACCAATGACTAAAGACCAAGGACTGAGAATCGATGACCGATTTGGCTTTTCTTTTCCCGGTTCGACCGATAAATTAGGCTCTGCCAATGAAAACGACCGATATCGCCGCAAGCCAACTTGACCAGATCCGTCGCTTCACCACGGTAGTGGCGGACACGGGTGACTTTTCCTCCATCAAGCAATACTCGCCCCAGGATGCCACCACTAACCCGACTCTCATTTTCAAGGCGGTGCAAATGGACGAATATGAATATCTGCTGGAAAAGGCAGTCGCGGATAACGAACATTCAGGGCTCCACGGCGAAGCCCTCATCGGCAAGATTATCGACCACCTGTTAATGCTCTTTGGTTGTGAAATCCTTAAAATAATTCCGGGCCGTGTCTCCACCGAGGTCGATGCCCGACTGTCCTACGATACCGAAGGCACCGTGCAAAAGGCTCGCGAACTAATCGCCTTTTACGAGGAAAACAGCGTGACCCGTGATCGTATCCTAATCAAAATCGCTTCCACGTGGGAGGGCATTCGTGCCGCCGAAACCCTCCAGAAGGAAGGGATCCATTGCAATATGACCCTGCTTTTTTCCCTGGTGCAGGCTGTAGCTTGCGCGGAGGCCGGAGTGACCCTCGTCTCGCCCTTCGTAGGCCGAATCTACGATTGGTATAAAGCCAAAGTGGGCCACGATTTTAACGGAGCCGACGATCCCGGCGTGCTCTCCGTCAACAGCATCTACAACTACTACAAAAAATTCGATTACTCGACCGAGGTGATGGGAGCCAGTTTCCGAAACACCGGACAGATCCTTGAACTGGCTGGTTGCGACTTGCTCACTATCAGCCCCAAACTCCTCGGCGAACTTGCCGCTGAATCCGATCCGGTGGAACGAAAGCTAAGTCCCGAGAAGGCTGCCAAGGAGCCCATCCAGCGCCTCGACATAGATGAAAAATCGTTCCGCTGGCATCTCAATCAGGATCCCATGGCTACGGAAAAAACCGCCGAGGGCATCAGGCTCTTTGCAGCAGACATCGAACAGCTTGAAGGCATGGTCGAGCGCGAACTCTTTGACTAGAGAAAAAGGTTCAAGAGTTCAAAGGTTCAAAGGGACCAAGGACCAAAGACGCTCATCCTCATTATATTATGCTGTCAGTAGTTTATTTAATGGTTATGAGGATGAGGAATGATTCGCGGAGTTGACCATATCAATGTTGTGGTTGCCGATATGGAGCGATCGGTGCGGTTTTATACCGAACTGCTGGGGTTCGAGGTGGTGCGGCGTGCGTTTTTGGAGGGTGATTGGATTGAGGAGATAGTGGGTATCAAGGAAGCGCGGGCTGAGGTGGTTTATTTATTGGCTCCGGCCGGCGAACCGCGCCTGGAATTGCTTTGTTATGCTTCACCGCCACGCGGAAAAGCTCTGGCCGAAAATAGTCGGGCCGACACTATCGGCCTGCGTCACCTGGCTTTGCGCGTTGACGATATCGAGGCCACTACAAAGCGATTGCGGGAAGCGGGATTCAAGGTATTCAGCTCTCCTGTGACGGTTCCAAGCGGCATTGTCGAGCACTCGGCCGGAGAGAAAACTTTGTGCTATTTCCTTGATCCCGACGGGGTCTTGTTGGAGCTGGCGCAATACGATTGATGCCGCAAAATTCTTGTTTGCTCTGGAAGGACGCCATCCTTAGCTTGCCCGGCATCGAAATGAATACGGTGTTGTCAAAGAATGCCGGATTTCGATTTGGGAAATGAAAGCCTCTGATCTATTCAGTTTGCCGGAATCGCTGCCATTCGCCGATTTTTTCAAGCCGGATGCGCCGCCCTGGGAGTGGGTCTCGCTGATAAAAGATGCGCTCGAGGCATTTGATTTTTCCTCTACCGAAGGACAGACGGAGTTTGCACCGGGTGTCAGTGTGAGCGGGGCGGTATTTGTCCACACAACCGTAAGTTTGCCTCCGGTGTGTTCAATCACCGGGCCAGCTTACATTGGTGCTGGCACGGAGATTCGTCCAGGCGCGTTCATCCGTAGTCAGGTGATAGTAGGTGAGGGATGTGTCCTGGGCAACTCCTGCGAATACAAGAATTGCCTGCTCATGGACGAGGTGGAAACGGCCCACTTCAACTACGTGGGCGATTCCGTCCTCGGCTCGGGAGCGCATCTTGGAGCCGGAGCCATTTTGGCGAATTTAAGGTTGTTGCCGGGAGATGTGGAGGTGCATACGCCGGATGGTCGTGTTGAAACGGGTTTGCGAAAGCTCGGAGCCATACTTGGAGAAAAGGCCGAGGTGGGCTGCAACACCGTCCTGCAACCCGGTACGATAATAGGCAAGCGCTCCATTGTATTAGCGGCAATGGCCTACGGAGGTTACCTGCCGGATAATCATATCGCCCGGCCCACGCAACAGGCAAAAATCTCCACCAGGCCCGATTGAAAGAGGAGTTGGTGTCCGTCAGGCGTTGAGTATATCTATTACCTGCGGGTGCAGTTCGGGATTGGCCGCGACGATGGACTTGCCTTTTACCGGATCGTTGCCCTGCCAGTCTGTGATGATGCCGCCGGCGCCGCGGATTACCGGGATGAGCGGCAACAGGTCCCACGGGGCCATGATTGGGTCGACCACGATGTCCGCATTTCCGCAGGCGGCGAGCAGGTAGCCGTAGCAATCCCCCCATGTGTGCAGTTTTTTAACCGATTTGACGAGACGGTCCCAATTTTCTCCGTTTTGATATTGAGCTGGAGCAGCCAGATCAACTGTCAGGAGAGTGGATTCTGCCAGGTCATTATTCGGCCGCATGCGCACCGGCTGGCCGTTGAGGGTGGTTGTACGGTTATTGCCTATGAGAAGCTGACGGGTGGTGGGACTGTTTATGGCTCCAAGGATGGGCTCTCCATCTTCGAGCAGGCAGATTAAAGTCCCGAAAAGGGGGCAGCCGGCGACGAAGGATTTTGTGCCGTCTATGGGATCGAGCACCCAGACAAATCGGGCGTCCTCGTTTTCAGCGCCGCTTTCTTCTCCGATTATGCCGTGGTCAGGATATTTCTCGCGAATCAATTTCCGCATGACTTCCTCGGCTTTGCGGTCGGCTTCCGTAACAGGTGTCTGGTCTGATTTGGTATCAACTTTCAGATCCAGCCTCCCGAAATAGGGTAAAATGACCTCGCGGCCGGCCTCCACCAGTTCACTGATGAATACCTTTAAGGATTGCTCATCCATGGATTTCTATTGTGTGCTGAATAATTCAGGTCTTTAAAGAATAAAGTGCACTGGACTGAAATTCCGCTACACTTGATCGACTTTGAAGGCAGCCGCGAATACGGTATCGTCGAATACGGCGTGGCCACACTTTTGGGAGGCCGCGTAGCAGAGACCAAAACTCGGCTTTGCCGGGCAACCGGCGTCATCCGGCCCGAGGATATTCGATTGCACGGCATCCGCGAAGTGGACACGCTTGAGCTGGCGCCGTTTGCCGACGATTGGGAAACATTCGTCCAATTGCGCAAGGATGGCCCGCTGGGGGCGCACCACGCTACCGTCGAGATAAATTTACTCAAGGCCGTTTGGCCATACCCGCCATATTCGCCCGACTTTCGCCAATCCGGACGGGAACTGGCCGACTGGGGTCCCTGGATCGACACCCGCAGGCTTTTTGCCACGCTCTTTCCAAGCCTTGAAAGCCATAAACTCCGCGACCTGGTCCAGACCTTCACGCTGCAAAAAAAATTAGACCATGAGGCCCGCGAGCATTGTCCCGCGCGCCGCCGCAAATACCATTGCGCTCTCTACGACGCCCTTGCCGCCGCGCTCCTGCTCATTCACCTGTGCGGCCAATCCGGATTTGAGGACGTCAGCGTGCAATGGCTGCTGGATCAAAGCTCACCCCGGCCGCAGGATGATCGCCAGGAGGGTTTGTTCTGAAAGTTCAAAGTTTACCGCCAAGTCTGCAAAGAAGAACAAACCACTAATTTTCACTAAAAGAAAAGTATCAGTGAAGATTAGCGAGGATTAGTGGTTTCTAAATCTAAATGTATTCAGGCTTCTTCGGGGTCGATTTCTATGATTTTTGAGATGCCGGCCAGGTGGTCGCGTTTCCCCATGTTGATGAGTCTTACGCCTTGGGTGGTGCGGCCGATGACTCGGACTTCTTTGACTCGGGTGCGCACGGCCTTGCCCGAGTGGGTGAGGAGCATGATTTCGTCTTTTTCGTAAACGCTTAGGGCGCCGGCCACGCCGGCTGTGCGTATGGCAATGATGCCGCTGCCACCGCGTTTCTGCAGGCGGTATTGGCCAAATTTGGTGCGTTTTCCCTGGCCGTTCCTTCCGGCGATGAGGAGGGTGGCGTTGGGGTCGACTACTTCGATGGTTACGACGTAATCGTCTTTGCCTTTCAGGGTGATGCCTTTGACTCCGCGGGTGGCGCGGCCTTGGTCGCGAAGGTCCGTTTCCTTGAAGTGGATGGACATGCCTTTGCGGGTGATAAGGACGATTTCGTTGTCACCTTCGGTTAGCTTGGCGCCGATCAACTGGTCGCCTTTGTCGATGTTGATGCCAATGATGCCGCCGCGGCGGTAATTTTTGTAGGCATTGAGATTGGTTTTCTTAATAATGCCACGGCGGGTACACATGAGGAGGTGGATGTTGTCTGTAAAGTCTTTTACGCAGATCATGGCGGCTACTTTTTCGTCCTTCTGGAGTTGGAGGACGTTAACCATAGAGCGGCCTTTGGAGATGCGTGAGCCTTCCGGTATTTCGTAAACTTTTTCCACGTAAACGCGGCCGTTGCTCATGAAGAAGAGGATGTAGTCGTGTGTGCTTGCGGTGAATAGGTGTTCGACGAAGTCTTCTTGATAGGAGCCGGTGCCGATGACGCCTTTGCCGCCGCGTTTTTGAGAGCGATATGAGCTTACGGGGGTGCGTTTGATGAAGCCGGCGTGGCTAACCGTTATGGCGCAGCCCTCGTTGGCGATGAGGTCTTCCATTCGAAACTCGCCTTCCGCCTCGAGGAGTTGTGTGCGCCGCGGGTTTGCGTATTTTTCTTTTAACTCTATCAGTTCGGTTTTGATGACGTCCAGCAGGAGATGTTCTTTTTTCAGTATGGCAGTAAGCTCTTTAATGATCTTTTTGAGTTCCTTGTGTTCCTTCTCAACTTTTTCGCGCTCGAGGCCGGTCAGTTGATAAAGGCGCAGGTCAAGTATGGCGTCGGTCTGGCGTTCGGTAAGTGGATATTTTTTGCGTAAACGCTGCTTGGCTTCATCGCGGTTGGAACTAGCGCGGATGACTTTTACAATATCGGTCAGGTTTGAGAGGGCGATTATGTAGCCTTCGAGGATGTGTGCGCGGTCCTCGGCTTTTTTCTTGCGAAAGGTGGTACGTCGGGAGACGACTTCGCGGCGGTATTCGATGAAACATTGGATCATCTCCTTAATGTTCATTTCCTTTGGACGTTTCTTGTCCAGTGCCAGGAGAATGGTGCCGAAGGAGGTCTCGAGGGCGGTGTGCTTAAATAGTTTGTTGACGGTTACCCGTGGGATTTCACCGCGCTTGAGTTCGATGACGATGCGGGTGTTCAGGTCGGATTCGTCACGCAGGTCGCTGATGGAGGTGATTACTTTTTTATTAATTAGATCAGCGATCTTGGTGACAAGGGTGGCGCGGTTGACGTAGTAGGGGATTTCGGTAATGATGAGTTGTTCCTTGCCGCCTTTTAGCTCCTCTATGTGGACAGTGCCGCGCAAGCGGAAGATGCCGCGGCCGGTTTTCATGTATTTTTCAATACCGTCGCGCCCCATGACGGCGCCACCGGAGGGGAAATCGGGGCCGGGAAGAATTTTCAGTAATTTGTCGATAGAAGTTTCGGGCTTGTCGATGAGGGCGCATGTTGCGTCGATAAGCTCGCCGAGGTTATGCGGGGGAATATTTGTTGTCATGCCCACGGCGATGCCGGTGGAGCCGTTCATTAGCAGGTTTGGCAGGGAGGAAGGCAGCACGGTAGGCTCGGTGGTGCTTTCCTTGTAGTTCGGCACAAAATCGACGGTATTTTCGTCAATGCCGTTGACCAACTCCTCAGCCAGGTTGGTGAGGCGGCATTCCGTATAACGGTAAGCGGCCGGGGGATCGCCATCGACGGACCCAAAGTTTCCCTGGGGGAATATGAGGGGGTAGCGCATAACCCAACTTTGTGCCAGGCGCACGAGAGCATCGTAAACCGAGGAATCCCCGTGAGGGTGATAGTTTTTCAATACCTCGCCGACTACACCGGCACACTTGTCAAATGGGCGGTTGTGCAACATGCCTTCGCGAAGCATGCTGTAGAGAATGCGGCGTTGTACCGGCTTTAGCCCATCCCGCACATCGGGCAATGCCCGGCTGATTATTACCGACATCGAATAATCGATGTATGCGGTCTGCATAATCTCGGTGATATTTTTAGAAATCAGTTTTTCTTTGTCGGTATACATTTTTAGAAAGTCAGAAGGCAGAAGGATGAAGGCAGAAAATTTTAGATAGAAACTTTTGAACCTTTGAACTTTTGAACCCTTGAACCTTTGAACTTTTGAACCCTTGAACTCTTACACATCCAGGTATGATGTATTCAAAGCGTTGTCTTCGATGAAGGCGCGGCGGGAGGGGACGTCTTCGCCCATGAGCATGCTGAAAGTGGCATCAGCCAGGGCGGCGTCCGGTATATCGACTTTGAGGAGTTGTCGTTTATCCGGGTCCATAGTAGTTTCGTAGAGTTGCTTTGGGTTCATTTCTCCGAGACCTTTGTAGCGCTGGATGGCAAGCCCTCTGCGGCCGAGTTGGCGTATTTGGGAGATGAGATGGAGGATTGAGTGTAGTTCGATGACGCGTTCGTTTTTCTGCCCCATGTTTTCGACGATTTTGTAGCGGGGCTTTTCGGTGGAAGTCCATTGGCGAACGGGCAGGCCGATGCGGGCGATTTCTTTGAGAATTTTGGTCATTTGCTCGGCTTCATAAATTTCATGAACCGCGATGCGCTGATTTATGAGGCGTCCTTTCAGTTTGATCTGACGAGTTACGGCGCCCTCATAAACATCCTCGATTTTCATTTTGACGTAAAATTTGACTCGTTCCTCATCGTTGAAAAGGAAATTGAACTCTTCTTCGTTGCCGGTGCGGATGCGTGCCAGGTATTTTGGGAGTTGAAAGGTTTTCTCCTTGTGATTGTCGAGATAACGGCTGAGGGAACAGCCGTAGCGGGTTACACCGCCGCCAACTATTTCCAGCCGTGAGAGGGCTTCCACGATGCGGTCGATCTTGGCGCCGGGGAACTCATGGTTGTCCCGATGGCGGATGAGCGTGACGTCTTCACTGCCGAGTTCGAGGAGGATGCGGTTTAGCTCCTCATCGTTCTCGATGTATTGTTCCCGGCGTTTGCGCTTGATTCTATAGAGTGGCGGTTGGGCGATATGCACGTAGCCATTTTCGATGAGACCGCGCATTTTTCGATACAGGAAAGTGAGCAATAGGGTGCGGATATGAGAGCCGTCCACGTCGGCGTCGGTCATTATAATAATTTTATGGTAGCGGGCTTTTGTGATGTCGAAGGCACCGTCGCCTTCGTGATCGCCGATGCCGGTGCCGATGGCGGTAATGAGGGTGATAATTTCATTGTTGTTGAGCACCTTGTCGTCCCGCGCCTTTTCGACGTTTAGAAGTTTGCCTCTAATGGGCAGGATGGCTTGGTAAAGGCGGTTGCGGCCTTGTTTGGCCGAGCCTCCCGCGGAATCGCCCTCGACTATGAATATTTCACAGTTCGCAGGGTTCTTTTCAGAACAGTCGGCCAACTTGCCGGGGAGGCCGCCACTGCCGAGCGCGCTTTTGCGCACGGTTTCACGTGCTTTTCGTGCGGCTTCACGGGCACGGGCTGCATTGATACATTTATCGATGATTTTTCTGGCGACAGCAGGTGTGGTCTCGAAAGTGTATTTGAGTTTTTCGCCGACGATTTTCTGGACGATGCCGTCCACTTCGCCGTTGGATAGTTTGGTTTTGGTCTGGCCTTCGAAACGTGGTTCCGGCACTTTTACGGAGATAACGGCTGTGAGACCTTCGCGGGCGTCATCGCCGGTTATCTGCGGGTCCTTTTCTTTGACCATGTTGTTGGCCTTGGCGTAGGTGTTGACGGCGCGTGTCAGGGCGGTGCGGAAGCCGGAGAGGTGAGTGCCGCCTTCGATGTTGTGGATGGAATTAGCGTAAGCGTAAATTTGCTCGTTGAAGCTGGTGCTGTATTGCATGGCCACGTCGACGATAATTTTTGAGTCGTCTTTACCTTGAACTGAGGCTATGCTGTCGGAAAAGGAGATTACCTTGTCATGGATGACGCCTCGACTGCGGTTGAGGAATGCGACGTATTCCGCGATCCCGTTTTCAAACTTGAATTTTTCGGATTTTTCGACGCGCTCATCCACAATTTCGATTGTTACACCGGGGTTAAGGAATGCCAGTTCGCGCATACGCTTTGCAAGAATATCGTAATTGAATTCGCGGACGGTTTGGAAAATTAACGGGTCGGGTAAAAATGTGATCTTTGTTCCGGTTTTTTTGGAGGCTCCGATGACCTTCAATTTTTGCACTGTCTTGCCCTTTTCGAATACCATGTGGTGGGCTTTGCCGTCGCGCCATACTTCGGCTTCGAACCTCTCCGAGACCGCGTTAACACATTTAGCGCCGATACCGTGAAGGCCGCCCGAGACTCGATAAGCGCCTTTGCCGAACTTGCCCCCGGCGTGCAGGTTTGTCAGGACCAGCTCGAGAGCCGGCATTTTATGCTTTTTGTGAATATCGACCGGTATCCCACGGCCGTTGTCCTCAATCGAGCATGAGCCGTCGAGGTGTACCGCGACACGGATTTGGTCGCAGTATCCGGCGAGCGATTCGTCAATGGAATTATCGACGATTTCGAAGACGCAATGGTGCAGACCGCGTTCCCTGGTGTCGCCGATATACATATCAGGGCGTTTGCGAACGCCCTCTAGCCCCTCGAGTTTTTGAATTTTCGAGGCGTCGTATCGGTCGGATTTGCTGGTTTTGTCAGATTTTGATGTTGAGGGGCTTTTCTTCGTTGGCATGTCGATTAGATTGTAGGGAAATGGCACTAAAATGCCACAAAAAATTAAAGATATTTTGCCTTTTTTATCACTTTTTCGGGCAAAGCAGCCCGAACTGGTTTGGGCAACAGCCCCGCACTGTTGAGCTTTTTTAAAGGTTGGCAACCCAAGATTAACATTTAATACTATTCAGCGATGAAAATATCCCTGAAAGTTGATTATGCCTGCAGGGTTCTCACCCAGTTGGCACGATTATACGGGAACAACAAACCGACCCATATGGACGTGTTGGCAAACGCGGAAGATGTTCCTGCCAACTACCTTGTGCAGATTTTAAACGATCTGCGCAACGGCGGACTCATCAATAGCCGTCGAGGCAAAAAGGGTGGCTACACCCTTGCTCAGGCTCCTGAAGATATTTCCCTCTACGACATAATTCGAGTCATCGATGGAGAGCTGCTCGAAGTAAACATGAGCGGTAATGGAGAATCCGGTCCGCAAGTGGCCAAAGTTTGGACAGAGATTTCCCGAATGCTCGAATCGAAGACACGTGAATATACCCTGGATTTACTTCTGCGGTCCGAAACAAGGGAAATGTATCACATTTAATCCTGAAAATCCGTTTGGAAACCACACTTTTATAACAACCATGAATTCCAATGACCTCGAAGAAGGAAGCGATTTTAAACTCGATTTTACAAAGCTGCACAAGGTGGACGCTTGCGGCGAAGACCTCGTGCCTGCCGTAGCGCAAGACGTCGATTCGGGCGATGTGCTGCAAGTCGGGTATGTCAACAAATTGGCTCTGGAGACCGCGCGACGCGAGGGCGTGGCAGTTTACTGGAGTACATCTCGCAACGAGCTTTGGATAAAGGGAAAGACAAGCGGCGACTACCTTGAAATTGTAGATATCCGCGTCAATTGCGCGCAGAATTCGATTCTCTATCGTGTGCGGCTAAAGGGAACGGGCAGTTGTCACACCAGGAACGCGCAAGGCAATAGCCGAAAGGGCTGTTACTACCGGCGACTTACATCAGACGGCAAACTCGAAAACATCGAGCCCTAAGGGTCTGCACAAAATACTCCGGGCCTTTGGCCAATGACTGAACCCGATGTTACCCTTACCGACTACGCTCTGGCGATCGAATGTTTGATCTTCGCGGTCATTCTTTATAGGAATAAATCTCGATCTGTAAGGCTGCGGCGGTGGTTTACCCTCTTATTCGCATCCATCTGCGCCGCGTCACTTTTCGGCGGCACCGTACACGGCTTCTTTCTGGAGGTTGATTCACTAGGACACGCTATCTTGTGGCCGGCATCGCTTCTGGCAGTCGGTTTAACAGCTTTAGCGGCTTGGGCGATCGGAGCGGAACTTCTCTTTTCAGATCGGATTTCGCGGTTGATTGCGGCTGTCGCCTTCGCCGGGTTCCTGGCCTACGCCGTCGTGGTTCTGTTTCTCACGGCAAGCTTCAGGATCGCCATACTCAATTACCTGCCAGCTGCCCTGTTTCTGCTCATCGCGTTTTTAGCAGTGTATCGTCGGGAGAAAAACGGGAGCTTTCTTGTTGCCGCGTGCGGACTGGTTCTCACTTTCGCCGCGGCGATATTCCAACAGTTCGAGCTGGGGATCCATCGCGTCTATTTCAATCACAATGCCGTTTACCACGTTGTCCAAGCAGTTGCGCTCTTTCTGCTCTTTCTGGGAGGCCGGCGTCTGGTTGCGACGGAATTCAAAACAAGGAGGGAATCATGCTGACTAGACGTAAGTTTATGGAATTGAGCGCATCAGCCGCAACCGGGGCCGCGCTTATGCCCAAAACCATTTTAAGTGCAAGTTCGAAGTCATCCGAACTTTGGGTTAACGATATTCATTCACAGCTTAATCGGACGCAAATCCACAGCATCAAGCGGCCTGGCTCTCTCGAAGCCCTTCAAAAGGCGCTTCGCCGCGCCAGCTCCAAAGGACGGGCAGTCAGCATCGCCGGTGGTAAACATGCGATGGGCGGGCAGCAGTTTGGGTCGCACACGATCCTTATTGACGTGAGCCGGATGAACGAAGTGCTTGACTTCAATTCTGATAAAGGGGTGATCGAGGTCGGCGCAGGAATTCAATGGCCCGAGTTGATCGATTACTTGCTTCGCGAGCAAAGTGGAGCGGAGCAGCAGTGGGGAATCATCCAGAAGCAAACCGGGGCCGATCGCTTAAGCATCGGCGGAGCGCTGGCAGCGAATGTCCATGGAAGGGGACTCCGCTACAAACCGTTTATAGGAGATGTTGAGTCCTTCACTCTCGTCGATGCAAATGGTGATACGAAACAGTGCAGTCGAACAGAGAATGCGGAGCTCTTTAGACTCGTGATCGGGGGATACGGGTTATTTGGAATCGTTGCATCTGTGCGTCTGCGTCTGGCCCCGCGCCGCAAGATCGAACGCGCCGTGGAGGTGATCGATATTGCAGATCTGTCAACTCGTTTCGAGAAACGGATCGAGGAAGGCTTTATGTATGGAGATTTCCAGTATTCTACCGACATCAACTCGGATACATTCCTTCGTAAGGGGGTGTTCTCCTGCTACCGACCGGTGGAGAACAGCACACCGATTCCGGAGAAGCAGGCGAAACTCTCAGAGAACGATTGGACCGAACTCATTCACCTTGCGCACGTTGATCGCGGAAAGGCTTTCTCCCGATATTCACAATATTATCTCTCCACCTCCGGACAAATTTACTGGTCCGACACTCACCAATTGAGCACCTACATCGATGACTATCACGTGATGCTCGGCGAAGGGCTCGGGGAACTCCAGAACGGAACCGAGATGATTACGGAGATTTATGTTCCCCGCGAAGCCTTGGGAAATTTTCTGCAGGACGTTCGAGACGATTTTCGCGATAACGATGTCAATCTAATCTACGGGACAATCCGGCTCATTGAGAAGGACGATGAATCCTTTCTAGCCTGGGCGAGGGAGCGATTCGCCTGCGTGATATTCAACCTGCACCTTGGCCACGATGCCGTTGGCCTCGAGAAAGGGAAAACGGATTTCCTGCGGTTAATAGATCGCGGCATCCAGTATGGCGGGAGCTACTTCCTCACCTACCACCGTTGGGCAACTCGTGAGCAAGTCCTGCAATGTTACCCGCAGTTCATTGAATTTCTTAAGCTTAAGAAAAAGTACGACCCCAAAGAACGCTTTCAGAGTGACTGGTACAGGCACTACAAGAATATGTTTTCCAATGATATATAGAATGGCAACAGGCCCTTATTTTTCAATCTTTCCATGCCCATGGTGTGAGCTTGAGCGGGTCGGGTTTGGGTGTTTCAGCGAAATAAACGGCCATGCGCAGGGAATATAGCCGGCTTTTCGGGGTTTGCGGGTTTGCCTTTATCAGCTCTGCAAACAACACTTCCGGGGCACGCCCGGCCAGTTCGTGAATCTCACGGAATCCGAGGTCGAGCAGGTTTCTGACGGTGGCGACATCGATGTTCGGGATGTGCATTAGGGGCGAATCCAGCGCCGCGTAATCGACCTTTTTTTTCTTGGTTTGCATGGTGTGCAGGGAGCGTATCCGGGGCAACGCTGAGTGAGCAGATGTTTATTTACTGTGACAGTGGGTGTGACACTTTGTCCAGGTATTGATGTGGGAGAGGGTGGTGAGATTTTCTGAGAAATTACATAAGTGACTGATGATAAGAAGTATAAGTTAAAAGTATTGGGCTTGGCATGGAGACTGCTTAATATTTCGCTGTGAGCAAGGTATTAGGAATAGACTTGGGGACTACCAATTCGTGTATGGCGGTCATGGAGGGTGGTGAACCGGTGGTGCTACCTAACTCGGAGGGTGCGCGAACAACGCCGTCTGTGGTGGCTTTCACGAAATCGGGAGAACGGCTGGTTGGCCAGGCAGCCAAGCGGCAGGCGACTACTAATCCCGAGAATACGATATTTTCTGCCAAGCGTCTGGTGGGCCGCAAATTCTCTGAAGTTAAGGAGGAGACCCGCAACTTGCCATTTAAAATTGTGAAAGGCAAGAATGGAGAAGCCATCATAGAATGCGAGTCCGAGGGCAAGACGCAGACGTTCGCGCCCGAGCAGATATCCGCAATGATTCTGCAAAAACTCAAGGCTGACGCAGAAGCTTACCTGAGCGAAGAAATTACACAGGCAGTAATAACCGTGCCTGCATATTTCAACGATGCACAGCGCCAGGCCACCAAGGACGCCGGGGCAATAGCCGGACTCGAGGTGCTGCGCATCATTAACGAGCCCACTGCTGCTTCCCTGGCATACGGGCTTGAAAAGAAAGCTGACGAGACGATAGCTGTTTTTGACCTTGGCGGCGGCACTTACGATATTTCCATACTGGATATAGGCGACGGCGTATTCGAGGTAAAAGCCACCCACGGGGATACTCACCTTGGAGGCGACAACTGGGATTCTGCCATTATCGACTGGATGGTGAATAAATTCAAAAAGGACTATGGCATAGATCTTAAGCAGGATCCCATGGCACTGCAACGGCTCAATGAAGAGGCCGAGAAGGCCAAGGTGGAGCTCTCATCCTCTCAGAACTACGACATTAATTTACCATTTATTACGGCCGATGCATCCGGGCCAAAGCACCTTAACCTGTCCCTGTCGCGATCAAAGATGGTGCAGTTGTGCGAAGCGCAATTTCAGCGTATCCAGGCGCCCTTCAGCAGTTGTCTGAAAGACGCCGGGTTGTCTGTGGGCGATATCAGCAACCTCGTACTGGTGGGTGGGATGACCAGAATGCCTAAAGTCCACGAAGTTGCTTACGAGTTGGCCGGTAAAGAACCGCATAAGGGGGTCAACCCCGATGAAGTGGTGGCGGTGGGAGCCGCAATCCAGGGAGCGGTTCTGCGTGGTGAAGTGCGTGACGTGTTGCTACTCGACGTGACTCCGCTGACGCTGGCAATCGAAACTGCCGGAGGCGTTTCAACCGCCATGATCGAGCGCAACACAACAGTCCCCACCAAAAAAGCGCAAATATTTTCAACCTTCAGTGACAATCAAAACAGCGTCGATGTGCGCGTGCTGCAAGGTGAACGCTCTATGGCCGCAGATAATAAAGTGCTGGGTAACTTCCGGCTGGACGGAATTCCGCCCGCTCCTCGGGGATTACCTCAAATTGAGGTCACTTTTGATATCGACGCCAACGGCATCCTGCACGTTACGGCCAAGGACCTCGGAACCGGTCGCGACCAGAAAATTTCCATTACCGGCTCCTCCGGTCTCGACAAGGAGGAAATCGAAAAGCTGCGCAAGGAATCGGAGCTGCATGCCGAAGAGGATCTCAAGCTACGCGAAAGGGCCGAAACTCGTAACCAGCTTGACAATCTCGTTTATCAGAACGAAAAATTACTCAAAGATAACGCAGACAAGATACCGGAGGACAAGAAAGAGCCGATCGAAGCTTTGATCGCCGAGGGTAAAAAGGCGATTGAGTCCAACGATACGGCGACTATGAAAACAGCGATCGAGCAAATTACCAATAATAAAGACTTGCAAGAAGCGGTCGCCGCCATGTATGCCCAAGCCCAGAGCGATGCCGGACAGGGAACGTCCGAAGCGGCGACAGGTAGCGAGCCAAGTCCCGACGGGGATTCCAAGGAGGGAGACGAAAAGGTAGTGGATGCCGATTTCGAGGTCGTGGACGAAGAAAAAAAATAACACTTTCAGGGCAGTCGGCGGCAAAATCTTAGATGCCTCCTCTGTTCATTTCGCGTAACTTATATACTAACCCAAAACTCAAGTTCGATATCAATGAAGAAACCTAAAATCAAACCACTGGGAGATCGCGTACTGGTCCAGCCTATTGAAGATGCAGAGCAGGTCAAGGGGGGAATAATTATTCCCGATTCGGCCAAGGAAAAGCCTCAGGAGGCAAAGGTCTTAACGCTCGGCTCAGGCAAACGTGATGAAAAAGGCAAAGTCACCCCATTCGAAGTAAAGGTGGGCGACCGCGTCATTATCAGCAAGTATGGCGGCACCGAAGTCAATTTAGATGACCAGAAGTGCATGCTCGTGCGCGAGGAAGACATTCTCGGCATAATTAAATAACCCCTTATTAAAATAGAAATACATAAATAAAATGGCTGCAAAACAACTCATATTTAACGAGGCCGCGCGCAAGGAAATCCTGATAGGCGTAGAATTGCTAACCAAAGCAGTTGTCGTCACTCTCGGGCCCAAAGGGCGCAATGTCTTAATCGATAAAAAATTCGGCTCACCTACAATAACCAAGGACGGCGTCACTGTGGCCAAAGAAATCGAGCTAAAGGACCCTTTCCATAACATGGGCGCCCAAATGGTGCGCGAGGTGGCCACTAAAACCAGCGATGTCGCCGGCGACGGTACCACCACGGCAACGGTCCTTGCCGCATCAATTTACCGCGAGGGCCTCAAAAATGTGGCGGCGGGATGTAACCCCATCTACCTCAAACGCGGAATCGACAAGGCTGTCGAGGCTGCCGTCGCACACTTGGAAAAACTTAGCAAGAATGTGAGCGACCGCGAGGAAGTCAAAAATGTTGCCACCGTTTCAGCCAATTGGGACACTACTATCGGCGACATCATCGCCGACGCCATGGACAAGGTGGGCAAGGACGGTACAATCACCGTAGAGGAGGCCAAGAGCATTGAAACCACACTCGATGTGGTCGAAGGCATGCAGTTCGACAAGGGCTACCTTAGCCCTTATTTTGTAACCGATGCCGATGCCATGGAAGCGGTTATTGAAGATGGCTACATACTCATCCATGAAAAAAAGGTGAGCAGCCTGCAAGACATGCTGCCATTGCTCCAGTCCGTGGCCAAAACAGGCAAAGCCCTTTTGATTGTGGCCGAAGACGTCGATGGAGAAGCCCTGGCCACCCTGGTGGTCAACAAACTTCGAGGCACACTTAATGTCTGTGCAGTCAAGGCACCCGGGTTCGGCGATCGCCGCAAATCCATGTTGGAGGACATCGCGGTATTGACCGGCGGGCGTTGCTTCACGGAAGACCTTGGTATCAAGCTCGAAAACGTTCAACTGAGCGACCTGGGTCAGGCCAAGCGCATAACTATCGACAAGGAGAATACGACCATCGTCGAAGGCGGCGGCAAGACTTCCGATATCCAGGGCAGGGTAAAGCAAATCCGCCGCCAGATCGAAGAAACTACCAGCGATTATGACCGGGAGAAATTGCAGGAACGCCTGGCCAAGCTGGCTGGCGGGGTGGCAGTCATCAACGTTGGCGCCTCAACGGAAACGGAGATGAAAGAGAAAAAAGCCCGTGTAGAAGACGCTTTACACGCCACACGCGCCGCGGTCGAAGAAGGTATCGTGGTCGGTGGCGGTGTCGCATTGCTGCGCTGCGCCAGTGTAATTGATAACCTGAAACTCGAAGGTGACGAGAAAGTCGGCTCCCAAATTGTGCGCCGGGCCATCGAATCGCCTATGCGTAGCTTGTGCGAGAACGCGGGTGTGGAGGGCTCATTGATCGTGCAGCATGTGCTCAAGGCCAAAGGCAACAACGGCTTCAATGTAACAACCAACGAATACGAAGACTTGGTTAAGAGCGGTGTGGTCGATCCCACCAAGGTTACCCGTATCGCTCTTCAAAACGCGGCTTCCGTGGCCGGCCTGCTGCTTACCACAGAGGTGCTCGTGACGGATGCCCCGGAAAAGAAAGAAGATCATCCGCCAAGCCCTGATATGGGTGGTATGGGCGGTATGGGTGGCATGATGTAATCTGCCACGTGCAGAAGAAATTGATCCGTAAATTATTTTAACCGTATTTGTAAATATAGTTAGGCAATAAAAAGGCGCCCCTAGCCAAGGGGCGCCTTTTATTTTGTCACCGTATCTTACTATTCGCGTTATGAACTATTAGCCGATAAATTTTGAAATTGTTTATTTGAAGGACTGTGGATGGCGGTGATGTAAGAATCCGCGATTATTTAACGGTCTTTCCGTAGACGACGGGCAGGGTGTCCACTTGGGCCAGGGCACCGGCTTCGGGTTGTCCCGAGGTGTGCAGGATGGTGAATACTACTCCTGAAAGATTGTCGGCGGTTATGGGGTCGGGATCGCGATTATCGTTATTGACGCCTTGGCCCCATGCTTGGGTGGAAGTCGCATCGATTACTTTATGCCCCACCAGTACTCCATCGGCATCGCGGTAAACGGCGATCATGCCGGAGCGCAAGTCGGAGATATCAACCTTGTCAACCAGGACAATGGAATCTTTACCATAAAAAGGTTCCATGGAAGTGCCAGCGCAGCGCATCACTTCCCAATTTTGATTTGATTGGGCGATGCGGACGGCATCGTCGAGAGCCTGCTCGTAGGAGACGGACGAATTGATGGAGCCTTTGGCAGTGGCACCGGAGAGCCAGAGGATCAAGGCTATCGTGATTATTAAGGGTTTGAAGAATGTGGCTATTGGCTTTTTGTTCATGCCCAGAAAATAGCCCAAATCCCAAGTTAATCCTATAGAGACAAATTTGTAAGTTTCTGAAAAAGAACAAGTAATGTTGCCCGAGAAAGCACCGACAACGCATTGTTGAAACTCCGCAGAAGGACTGCGTAAAAGTACGTAGTTCCGATTCTAGGCCCCTATTTATCAGGGGAAACCGCAGAAGATAAAAATGTCGATTACCCTTGGCCCTCAATTTTTAGTCCCTTCCGCTTTCCATCCTATTTCTCTCTTTCATCCTTATCCTTTTCGACCATAGACAAGGGACTAAGGACCAAAGACAATCGACTTTTAAACCCTTGAACCCTTGAACTCTTGAACTTTTGAACCCTCATTCCATTGAACCTTTGGCTTGCAAATTTGCCGCCGGCGGCGGAGAGTTGAACGGTCCATGGGCAATATCTTCGGCAAAGTGTTTACCCTCTCTACCTGGGGCGAAAGCCACGGCGGCACCGTAGGGGTCGTGGCCAAGGCGAGATGAAACTACCTAATTCCGACCAAGCAATAGTGGATCGGGAAAAGATTACACATTATTTGTTGTCCACCTCGCATCCTGATGGTGCTCCAAAAGCCGCATTTTTTAACAGTTTCGGTTTTCAGTCACAAAACTGGGGAACATTAGCGGATGCCTTTCGTAAACACTGTACAGTCAATCCAGTCAGTAAAAGAGTTGATTCCCAATATGGCATACGCTATAGTGTCGATGGTAAACTGGAAACTCCTGATGGCAGAAACCCTCTCCTGCGTTCCATTTGGGTAATCGAAACTGATAGTAAAACACCAAGACTGGTTACCGCCTATCCCTTATAACACCCACCATGATACAAGAACACGATCGAATAGTTCTGACTGTTGACATACCTCAAGATGGGCTTAAGGCTGGAGATGTCGGCTCAGTCGTGCACCTTCATAGTCAAGGCAAGGCCTTTGAGGTGGAATTCATGGCTCTTGATGGACGTACAGTAGCCATTACAACAATTCTTTCTTCTCAGGTTCGACCTGTGAGCAAACATGATATGACCCATGCCAGGGAGGCGATCGGCTCCTAAATCAATACGATCAATCAAAATGCGGTGATGAGGAATTACGTGGAAGCCTGAACGCGGTTGGTGGTAAATCACTTGAACCTTTGGCTTGCAAATTTGCCGCTGGCGGCGAAGAGTTGAACGGTCCATGGGCAATATATTCGGCAAAGTGTTTACCCTCTCCACCTGGGGAGAAAGCCACGGCGGCACCGTAGGGGTCGTGGTAGATGGCTGTCCTCCCAATCTGCCTTTGAGCGAGGCGGACATCCAAGCGGATCTTCAAAGGCGCCGTCCCGGACAGAGCGCTATCACCACAGCGCGCAAGGAAGCCGACTTGGTGACCATAGTCTCTGGCGTTTACAATGGACGCACGCTTGGCACGCCGATCACCATGACTGTGGACAACACCGATGCTCGTCCCGGGGACTATGTCGAGTTGAAGAATAAGTTTCGACCATCGCATGCCGATTTCACTTATCAGGAAAAATTCGGAATTCGCATGGTAGAGGGTGGGGGCCGCTCTTCGGCCCGCGAGACAATTGGCAGGGTAGCCGCAGGCGCCATTGCTAAAAAGATTCTCAAGAGCGCCGCCGATGTCGATATCATTGCTTACATCGACCGTGTCCAGGACATTGATGCCCCATTTATGGAAGTTTTCCCAACTTTGGAACAGGTAGAGGAATCGCCGGTAAGGTGCCCTCATGCTGCCACCGCGAAAAAAATGATCGCACGCATCAAGGCCGCCCGTAGCGAAGGCGACTCTCTCGGCGGCGCCATTATTTGCCGGGTGCGCAACTTGCCTGCCGGTCTGGGTGAGCCGGTCTTCGACCGCCTGGAAGCCGATCTGGCCAAGGCCATGCTGTCCCTGCCGGCAACCAAGGGCTTTGAAGTCGGGAGCGGATTTGCCGGCACCTACATGACCGGTTCCGAGCACAATGACCCCTTCGTAAATCGAGAGGGCCGTATCCGCACTAGCACCAATAATTCAGGTGGAGTGCAGGGAGGTATCAGCAACGGCGAGGAGCTGTTTTTCAGAATCGCCTTCAAGCCGACCGCCACCATTTTAAAGACGCAGAAAACAGTGACCGACGAGGGTAAAGAAACCGAGTTGAAAGGCCGCGGCCGCCACGATCCCTGTGTGCTGCCTCGCGCCGTCCCTATAGTAGAGGCAATGACCGCCTTGGTTCTAGTCGATCACTGGATGCGCCAGCAAGCGCAGAGCCACTCCTTCGAGTTCGATAGCCAGGGGTCGACATGATTCCCATTTATATCATTCTCGGCGCCGCCGGTTCAGGACGGCGGGAAGTTCTTTGTGACATGGTGAAAAACGGCTTGGACAAAAATGCAGGCACCGTATCCGTATTCATTGAGGAAAGCGAAGAACCGTCACCCGTTGATGAACGTCTTTACGCACTCGAGGAATCCGAGATCCTGTGTTGGCGTTGGGATGACTCGCAGCCAATCCAGGCAGAAAAGTGGTCTGCCAGTACCAGCGCAGCTTTTTTTCTCTCCCAGGGTCTCGCATGCCCGGTTAAGCAGTTGGAACCCCTCAAGAGCTGGATGGCTGATAACGGCTTTGGCCCGGCGCGAATCTTCACGGTCGTGAATTGCGGGCTGCTCGAGAATAATCCCGGATTGCGCCCATGGTTTGAAGCCTGCATCCATTTTTCCGATCTCGTCTTGCTCAACAAACGTAATGGAGTTTCCAATAAATGGATTCAGGAGTATCAGGATTATTTTTCCAAGGCATGCTACCCATGTCTTTTCGAACTGGTGAAAAAAGACCGGCTTAACAACCCGATAGCTGCGCTTTTCCCCGAAACCCGACGCCTCTCCCATTTCTTTGATAAAGATTATATAGTTGGCGACGAAATTACACCTGGCCTGGATGGAAATGTCATCGATTGTGACTTCGAAGGTTCTGAAGGCGATATCGACAACGTGGACACAGCCGGCGATCCCTACATGGCTCGCCTTTCAAATGGACAACGCGCCAAGACAATACCTGATATGAGGCGCTTTCTTGTCGACCATTCAGGCGCCAAGCTCCAGACACGTTGAAACTTGACTCCCATTCATGAAAACCATACCTCAACTCTACTTCCCCTGATGGTCCGGCAAACCACCGGTCCATGCCCCGGCCGAGGTGGCGGAATTGGCAGACGCGCCAGGCTCAGAACTTGGTGTCCGCAAGGACGTGGGGGTTCGAGTCCCCCTCTCGGCACCAGTAAATTGATATAGAATTTTCTGGTTATATAGAAATTAGCAATAAAGCGAGATTGCCGTTGGCCGATATTGTTAAAATAGCCACCCGGGCAATAAAACCTTGGGAAAACAAGAAATTCTTAAGAAAAGGTGAGAGCGGGGCCACAGTGATATGGCGCCCGCTCTCGGTAGTTATGTAGTAGTAGTAACAAGAATTTCAGCTTTGTATCCTTCTCCTACTTTTTAGTAACAAATGCATCGCCGAAATGATTATGCTAAATATAGGTAGTTTTACCTATAAATCAACAGTATATTACCTATTTTATGTGAAATTTATGTGAAACGAATGTAAAAATTCGCCTTTTTGCCCAAACTGGTGGGGAAACAAAGCAATTCGGCAGGAAAATAGGAAGTTTAACCATCCCGCAGTCGCGGGACAGATGAACCCAGATGTAAGATGATCAGGATGAAGATAAATGGTCTTTAGTCTTTTGTCCCTGGTCTTTGGTCGTGGAAAGTTGATAGTGGATATTGGGCAATAGTTAATGGGGAATTAGAATGGGCATGAATGAGGATTAACCTCTGAACCTTTGAACTCTTGAACTTCTTTTACGCGGTTTACTTCACAGGTCAGAACCGATTTCGGAGCGCCGGGAATCAATTGCCTGTTGATAGATTTCCTCGTAGGTGTGTGCAGAGTGTTGCCATGAAAAATTCTTCTCCATGCCGTTGATTTGCAATTTCCGGTATTCAAGCGGGTGGTCGCGAAAGATAGAGCAGGCTCTACTGATGGCTTTATAAAGCGCCTCTTCGGTTGATTGGTCAAAGAGGAGCCCCGTGCCTTTTCCGTCATCAGCGCTCTCGGCATAAGGTTCAATGGTGTCGATGAGGCCCCCCGTGGCGCGCGCTACCGGTGGGCAGCCATAAGTCATTGCATACATTTGGCTCAGCCCGCAGGGCTCGAAGCGGCTTGGCATGACAAGAAAATCCGATCCGGCAAAAACCAGGTGTGCTAGGGCGTCGTTGAAACCGATATGGACGCCTATTCTCTCTGAATAGCGTTCGGCTTGGCGCTGCAGGGCAGCCTCCAATTCATTTTCTCCGATCCCCAGGATGACTATCTGGAGGCTTTGCTCGGCAATAAGGCGTGGAATAATTGTTCTCAGCAGGTCAATACCTTTCTGGTTGTAGAGACGTGAAACAACAGCGAAGATTGGCTGATCGTTCACCGCCTCTAAACCGAATGTTTTCTGCAAAGCGGCTCGACAGGCCGTTTTGCCCTGCATCCTCTCCTTGCCAAAGCGGGCGGGAAGGTATTCATCGATATTGGGATTCCATGAATCCGTATCAATGCCGTTAAGCACGCCCATTAGATTGTCGGAGCGCGACTTTAACACATGGTCAAGTCCGCAGCCAAGTTCGGGTTCCATAATTTCGCTGGCATAAGTTGGGCTGACCGTAGTCACCTTGCTGCTATGGATAATGCCTTCACGTAACAAGTTTACCTTCCCCTCGGACTCTAGGCCCGAAGTGAGCATGGAATCAGGCGGCAATTGCGCAAATTCGAGAATGCTAAAATTTGAGATACCCTGGTGTTGCAGGTTGTGAATGGTAAGAACCGTTGCGGTTGACTTCAACGGTCCGTTCCGATCGGTGGTATCCAGAAACACAGAGGCCATGCAGGTGGTCCAGTCATGGCAGTGAATGACGTCTGGTATCCAGCCGAGGCACTGACATAAATCGAGACCGGCCCGGCAAAGGAAAGTAAACCGCCTGTCATTATCGGGAAGATCGCCGGATGGTCCGGTGTAAACTTCGGGACGTGCGAAAAACTCTTTGTATTCAATGAAATAGGCCCTGACTGCGTTTCGAGGTAAACGAGTTTCCCAAACCTTGCATTGCATTTTCCTACTGTCCAAGCTGATAGTGAGAAGATCGGGATGAGCTTTCCACTCGTCGTCTTTTTCAACACAACCGTATAGCGGGCAAATCACCCTAACATCGTGCCCCAATCCGGCCAGCTCCTGGGGTAATGCGCCCAACACGTCCCCAATCCCACCCACTTTTACCCAGGGGCTTACCTCGGGTGTTAACATCAAGACCTTCATAGCTGGGTTAGCGGCCGTCTGGTTTTATGCTGGTTCCTCCCCACCGCTGCGGTCCCAATGTATTTTCAAATCGAAAACGGGAAGCAGACAGACCAGCCCCAGGCAGGTCAACAAAAGAATGGCGTAGCCGGTAACATCGTGAACCTTGCCGCTTAGAGCATCAGACCCATACCGGTAGGCCCAGCCTGTCAAAAATATACTGCGCAAGATGTTGGTGAAAAATGCCAGCGCCATGGCCAATCCAACCAATAACACTTTTTTCCAGAACTTATTTAGATATACCGCCGCCAGAAACGACCCGGCAAACAAACAGGCCGTAAGCGATCTAATGCCCGAACAGGCATCTGCCACCCCAACCCGGCCTTTGGGCAGCACGATTATATTCCCCTCCCTCTCCAGCGGAAACCCCAACAGATCGAATACCGAAAATACCACTATTACAACCTTGTTGAGCAGAAACAGGCTGATTCTCGATTCCACGGCGTCTAGCAACGGGGCCGACAAGACCCAGATCATGGCGGGAAAGAGGAACAAACCGGTTATGATCAGCCGTTGATGTGTGTGAATTTGACGGCCGTTTGCATCCTTGTCGCAGTTGAAATAAACCAATGCGAGTGCCAGGTTGCCGAACCCGAACACCATCAGTAATGAGGCCGGCAACTGCGGGCCCTCGACTGTGCGGTAAACCGCACCTATCAGGAGGCAAAAGATCCCCCCAATCGCCATCGCTGCGAATACCAGGGTCAGCGCCCAATTTGCGATCTTCCCGGTTTCTCTTGGCGCCGATTGTTTGGCAGGCGATCCTCCAGCTGTGGCCTCGATGCTGCCAAGCAACACGGATTTTATCTTCGGCCAGCGCTCATAGACCACGAACGCAACAAAGAATGGAACCAGGAAGCCGAAACTGTATTCCTCGTTCAAGCTCCACCAATGCCACAGATCCCAAGTAACAAACGCCGCGAAACCCAGGCATAGCCAAGCTGCGTTTCTGGCTCGGGATGGAAGGTTAAAAAAAGAGTAATTCATGGCCAGAGCGCCATGTATCTGCATTCACGGCGCGGCAAACCTCATTCATTTTGAGTTTTGTAACCACCTATTACCAACGTTATTTAAAAACTCCGGTTTGTCCACAGAGTTCCGGTTAAGTACAAAAAAAAGCCGGTACGGCGTCAGACGAATTAAAATTTTTTGCGCAGATCCAGGCTGTGGTAAAGGGGAGCCACCTCTTTTTCGTAGCCGTTGAACATCAGGGTGTCCTGCTTGGCACCGGATTCTACCACCCGTTCCCTGGCCTGGGACCAACGCGGATGAGGCACCTTGGGGTTCACATTGGCATAAAAACCATATTCATTCGGAATTGCAGCATTCCATGTATTGACCGGACGCTTCTTCACAAACTCGATCCGCGTGATCGATTTCATGCTCTTGAATCCATACTTCCACGGCACGATCAGTCTGATGGGCGCGCCGTTTTGATTGGGCATCGGCTTGCCGTAGAGACCAGTCGCCAGCAGAGTCAAATCATGGGCCGCCTCCTCAATCGTCAACGCTTCAACATAGGGCCAGTCAATGGTGGAGGTGGAACGTTGACCGGGAGCCACCGATGACTTGAAAAATGAAATGAACTTAACGAATTTCGCCTCGCTGGTCGGTTCCACCAAATCGATAAGTTTGCGCAAAGGAAATCCGTCCCAAGGCACGACCATTGCCCAAGCTTCGACGCATCGCAGTCGGTATATACGCTGCTCGATGCCGCCAATTTTTTTTATGAGATCATTGACCTCCATCTTTACCGGGTTTCGCACCAGGCCAGCGATTTTGATGTTCCAGGGCTCGGTCTTCCAATTGCGGTTGGCCAGAACCCTGGGCATGGTCTTTTCTACAGAGAATTCGTAAAAGTTGTTGTAGCTGGTAATCAATTCATAAGGTGTGGGATCAAGCCCAGTGTACATTGGGTTCACATCGGAAGGAAACCCGCCGGACGCTCCGCGCAACAATCCCGCGGGCATTGCCGCCCCGGCCAGACCAATACTCAAAGCCTTCAGGAACTTTCGCCTGCGCCGGTAAGCCCCCTCCGGCGTCACGGCCGTCTCCGGCAACTCCCAGTTTTGTTTACACTTGATCAGCATGATTAATTGGATACTAAGGCACAATTTTCGCTAATTAAAACTTAAATGTCGATGAGGTTGAGGAATTCTTCGTTGTTTTTTGTTTTGGCGAGGCGGGCGATGGCGGTTTCGGCTGCTTCTTCAATTTTTACGCCTGCGAGGGCGCGGCGAAAAAAATGGCTGCGTTCCAGCGTCTTGGGATCGAGAAGAAGTTCTTCGCGTCGAGTGCCGGAGGAGGCGATGTTGATGGCTGGCCAGATTCGCATTTCGGCGACTTTGCGGTCTAGTACCATCTCCATGTTGCCGGTGCCTTTGAATTCCTGAAAAATAAAATCGTCCATGCGGCTGCCGGTTTGGATGAGAGCCGAGGCCATGATTGTGAGGCTGCCGGATTCTTCAGTGTTGCGTGCGGCGGAAAATAGTTGGCGGGGTTTTTCAAGGGCACGGATATCGAGTCCACCGGTCATTGTGCGGCCGCTATTGCCTCTGACCGAGTTGTGTGCGCGGGAAAGGCGAGTGAGTGAATCGAGGAGGATGACGACGTCTTTGCCGACTTCTACAAGGCGTTTTGCGCGATCGATTGCGATATCGGCGATACGCAGGTGGTTTAGCATTTCCTGGTCGTTGGAGGAGGCGAAAATTTCACAAGGCACACTGCGTTTCATGTCGGTGACTTCCTCCGGGCGTTCATCAACAAGTAGCATCATGACATGGCATTTTGGATAGTTTTCGAGGATGCCCAGAGCGATATCGCGCAGGAGTATGGTCTTGCCGGTGCGCGGTGGTGCGACAATGAGGCCGCGTTGACCTTTTCCGATGGGGCAGAAGAGGTCTATAACGCGTAGGTTCATGCAGCCGTCACTTTTCTCAAGTTTTAGCCATTCGTTCGGCGTGATGGTTGTGAGTTGAGAAAAGTCGTCGATTATTTTTCGTTTATCGGCGGGCAGGCCATCTACGGTTTCGATGAAGCGTACTTTGGGATTGGGAAAGCGTGGGTCCTGATGTGCCTGGGCGACGATGCTGCTGCCTCGGCGGATTTTAAAACGGCGGATCAATTCACGTGGAATGAATGGATCGGAGTTGCGATATTTACCATTGCGTGCGGGGTTGAGCAACTGGCCGGACTTGTTGGACATCGGTTCGAAGATACCTTCGACCTGAAAGCTTTTATTATCTGGATTACGAGTTTCCATGTAAAATGGGTGGCGGACTTGGAGTTCCGCAAAGATAGGCAGGCAAGAGAAAGGGAAACGATTAAAGCCCTGAGAATCCCCGGCTGAGCGGGGTTCGATCCGGCGCGAAAGGCTGGTAGTGCAATACCTTCGCCACAGATGATTAACCCAAATCGTAAATTTTATGGCGTGTTTGTCAAGGCCGTAAATCATCTAAAGCGATTTTTTCCCAAGCGGCGCAAAAGTCTTTTCCTGCCTCAGCGGTACGCTACTTGGGGGAAAGACTCGGGAACTGTGATTTTATGGATTTGCCTACAGGATTCCGGTTCTCCAGGATTTGCGGCATTATGAGTCGAGGTCTGGATTTGGGCAACAGGCCCTTCGATTACCGGCGCGCTTATACCCTCATGGAAGTGCTGGTGGTTATTGGGCTTTTGGTCGTTTTGTCGGCTATTGTGGCGGGAGTAAAATTGGGACTGGATTCGCGGGTGGCGTTGTCGCGGGCGCGGGGGGAAATGGCCGTGCTCGCCCAATCTCTGCAACAGTATAAACTTCACTATGGAGACTATCCGTGGATTGATCCCGGCAGCGACGGCGGGCAAGAACTGTATCGCGCGCTTATCGGTAACAGGCGCCCGACCGCCGAATTTCTTTTGGACAGCGCTTCCGGGGAACTGAGGCTGGATTCCTCCGGCGACCTGCTGGTCGATGAAAAAGGCCGCCATTTTATTGAGACCGCCGCGTTGAGCGTTGGTGAGCGGCAGGTCGATGGTTATACCTTAGTAAGTCCAGTGCCGGATCTTCCCATGTCACTGGACGGTCAATTTGCTGAACACTTTTTCCTGGACCCATGGAGACGGCCTTACCTTTACGGATACAAAGCCGCAAAGGCCGGGGGCGACGGCCGGGAGTGGAGGAGGGCGGGCTATCTTCTGATGTCGAGCGGTCCGGACGGGGAGGCCGGAATCGGCCGGGATGTCCGGAGTATCGTGGAAAAAAGTGGAGGCATTATTCCATTGGATTATTTCGATAACGAGCAGGCGGTGGACAATCTGATACTTGGAGAATATGAATAGTGCAGAAACTTGTGAAAAATAAGTACGGATTCACGCTGATAGAACTTCTCGCGGTAATCGCTATTATCGGCATACTGGCAGGGTTACTTGTGTCGGCGATTGGAGTGGCGCGAAGGCAAGCTGGAAAGGTTAAGACCAAGGCCCGGTTTATTCAGTATGCCATCGCCTATGAACAATTCAGGGCGGAATACGGGTTTTATCCTACCATGGGGCAGGATGGTACTTCTATCAGCCTCATAGACAATAATGACGTGTTCGTAGAAACACTTTCGGGTTCGACCATGGCAGGAGGCGATCCGTCCGATCCCTACGCCTTGCAGGCTAATCCCAGGCGAATAAATTTTTACCGGTTTTCCTCTTCGGAGTTCGGCTCTGAGCAGACGGGTAATTCAGGCCAAATTCAGGACGCTTTCGGCAACCCCAACATTGTGATCATTATCGATTCCGACGCAGATGGTGTGATTCCTTCGGAAGACCTTCCGGCGCGGCCGGACGGCACAGCCTTCGAGCCGATTAATTCAGGGGTAGCTGTTTACTCGGACAATTCATCAGGCAACCCCGATTGGAAATGGATTTTCAGTTGGGAATAATACGCAGGCGCAATGGCCTTGCCCGCGGCGCATTTACGCTCATCGAAATTCTCGTGGTGATGGCCATTATCGGAATATTTCTCAGTATGGCGGCGCTGGGATGGCAGGGCGCCGATGAAGGGGTCCGTTTGCGCGCGGGCGAACGCCTGGCGTTTAGCCTGATGCGAACCGTGCGGGGCCAAGCCGTTCTGCAACATACCACTGCACGGCTAATCGTCCACCGTGATCCCTCGGAGCCGGAAAAATACCTTCGATTCATGGGGATCATTTACCGGGATCCCGAAGACGCGGATGGCCATTGGGCAGTTGCCGCGGAAGGGGTTTATCTGCCCAAGGGAGTGTATTTCCATGAGGTTAAAAGTGTTCCAGGCGGTGAAATGAGCGTAGCTTTCCCCATGACTACGATTCAGTCAGAAATGGAGGGGGGCGTAAATTGGTTGTATTACGGATACGGCGGCAGCGGTCTTCCAGAAAATGCCGGCCGCAAGTTTGTTCTCGGCATTGGACGGATTGAAGGTCCCGGGATTCCTCCGGTCTTCGACCCGGATGGGCCGGTGGCCGGCTTCATTATAAGCCGAAGCGGCAGTTTCCTGGTTGCTCGTGATCCGGCTGACTTTAATTAAAGAGCGCTCCGTATGTTGGTCAAAGTGAAATCTCGCTCCTTTTCCCTAATGGAGGTGGTATTGGCCGTTGGTATTTTCGCTTTCGTTATTCTGGCGTTGCTTGCGCTGCTGGGACCGGTTCTGAAGTTGGCTTCACAAACCGGCGACACGAACCGCGCCCTGGCAGTCATGAGCGAGGTGGAGACTTATTTGCGGACCCGGCCATTCAGGGAAGTTTACGGTTGGCTGGAGAATGATCGAAGGAAGGTTTTGCTTGTTTACAAATTACGGTCCGATTCGGCGGATGCGACGGTCGTAAATCGTTTAATTGAAGGCGATGGGCAGGAAGTTCCCGGTGAAATCGAGTTTGCCGACGGCAAGGTTTTCAAAATTATCCTGGCTGCTTCGAGCTTATACCAGCGGACACTGCTGGACGGTTCTTTGACCTCATCGCTGCCGCCCTACGCGGAATTCGATGAGGGCTACCTGCCCCTCGAAGTCAGAATATACGGATTACCCGCGTCGGGTCCGGGGGCCGATTCCAGCAAGTTTGCCGAGCTTTACTTATCTGCCGATGACTCCGCGGTTGCGGGGCAGGACCTGCTGCTCGTTTACAATACCGCCATCAATTACTGATGGATAAATAATGTTAAAATTTCACGAACGCAGCCAAACCGGGCGCCATCGTCGGCGAAGGGGCTTTACTCTTCTGGAAATCCTTACGGCTTCGGCCATCACGGTCTTTATGGCCGTAGTTATTCTAACCCTTGTAGCGCATATTCTGGACACCTGGAATAGCGCCTCCGGCAAATTATCCACACAGGCTGAGGCGCGCTTGGCCCTTGACCTTCTCAGCCGCGACCTCGAGGGCACTGTTTTCGGAAACGACCGCGAGGTTTGGCTCATGGCGGAAACAGAACGACTGCAAAATACTGCCGACGGCCTGTGGTTGCGCTTCTTTTCCGCCGCCCCCGACCGGCCCCGACAGGACGAGGACAATAATCCCATCGAGGGCGACATCACGGTGGTCGCCTATTGGTTGGAATATTCAAATCCAATAAATCCGGGCGCCGATAACGGCAGGCAATTCGGGCTTTACCGAGCCGTCGTCGATGCGGAGCGCACTTTTAATGACTTTCTCGGTCATTATGATGATGCCTTGCAGCGAGTGGACAACGGACTCAACCAGCCGCGTTCATACTTCCTCGTTCCGGAAAACGCTGACGCGCATCTGGACGCTTACCTTGCCGGCCACGTGGTTGCGTTCGAGATAAAATTTTATATCCGGACCGGCACAAATCCGGACGGCAGCCAGATAATCGAACCCCTCGAAGGCAGAGCGGCGATACGATTTCCACTGAGAAGCCCAGACCAGAGCTTGCTTACCCCCCCGGCCCGAATACGCGGATATTTCCATGACTATTCTCAACGACCGCGGCTCAGCTATGCTCTATCAACTCCTGGAGCAGGGAAACGAATCAGACAACACCGAAGCACAAGACATTATACGCCGCCACGGTTCCGTCTTCACACGGCGGGTGTATTTGATGAGTCATTCGCGGTAATGTATCTATCTGGAACTCAGGAAAACATGAAAGATAAAATTTAACCACAGACTACGCAGATGTAAGAGGAGGAGGGTAGATACTAGAAACTTTTGAACCTTTGAACTTTTGAACTTTTGAACTCTCCATCGTCCAAAGACCAAGGACGAAGGACCAATGACCAAAAGACTTTTCTTATTTCATCATGCGAAGTGCGTTTTGGGCACCAGCGTGTCCCTGCTCAGCCGCCTTGCGAAACCACTCTCGTGCCTTGGCAGAATCCTTAGGCACTCCTTGGCCATTGTAATACATCGCCCCGAGGTTGTATTGTGCACCGGCGTGACCCTGTTCCGTCGCCATGCGATACCATTTGTGCGCCTCGACGAAGTCCTGAGCGACCCCTTTGCCGTAATGGTACATCCATCCAATGCCGGATTGAGCATTTGCGTATCCCTGTTCAGCCGCCTTGCGATACCATCTTATCGCTTCTGAAAAATCCTGTGAAATAGTTTCGCCCTTGGCATACATCAGCCCAAGGCTGAATTGGGCTGCTGCATCTCCTGCTTCCGCCCGCGCCTTCAGGTCTGAAATTTCCTCAATCGCTGCTCCCAACGAGGCAACTAGAAACAGAACTAAGCCAAAAACGCATAACCAACGTGTCCGGTGTCGGCGTAACGGTGCCGTCAAAGACATAACTGAAACATAGCAACCGGGAGCGAAATTACAACGGTTTTACCGATTAATCCGGCACGAGCGGGCTCCGCCTGTTCAACGGCCGGATATCCGGAAGAAACAATTGACAAAGCTTATTGAGAGGGGTAATTTATACTTGTCGATGAGTTTAATGTTTCATGTGCATCTTGCAGGAATCCCGGCTGAGAAAGAAGGATAACTGAAATGGTCAATTATACGCCAAAAACTGTTAAGCAACCAAAAGCCAAGGAGATCCTGGTAAGGGATATTATGCTTAAAGTGTTTACCTCGTTTACCGAGGATATGGATATCGATGAAGCTTCATATGCTCTGGTAAAAAATAATATCTCGGGGGCGCCGGTAATTAATGAAAATAATGAGGCCGTCGGGTTTCTGTCCGAAAAGGACTGTTTAAAATCCGAGATTGATATGAAGTATTACAACAACGAGACGGGGAAGGTGCGCGACTACATGTCGATAAGAATTATTCCCGTCCATCCCGATTCAGATATCTACAAGGTTATCGATTTATTTACCAAGCATCATTTTTATTGTTATCCAGTAGTAGAAGATAAAAAAGTCGTTGGAGTAATTTATCGGCGCTCCGTATTGCAGGCCGTCTGCAAGATGGTCCAGGCGAAATGGAAGTAAGATTGGGGAGATGGTCTCTAGTTAATGCTTGGTGATTGGATAGGGGCGGCGAGGCCGAAGACGTTGGCGGCGGCGGTAATGCCGGTTGTGCTGGGGTGCGCTTTGGCATGGCAGGCGTGGGCGTTTGAGCTTGCGCCTGCATTGATGTGTCTGGCTTTCGCTATACTTGTGCAGATCGGTGCCAATTTCGCTAACGACTACTTCGATTTTTTAAAGGGGGCGGATACTCCTGATCGTCTGGGTCCATCGCGCGCAGTCGCATCGGGCAGGATTTCGCCTTCAGCCATGAAAAGGGCCACGGCGGGGGTGTTTGCCGCAGCTGTTTTGTGTGGAAGCGGTCTTATTTATTTTGGCGGCTGGTGGATGCTGTTAATTGGAGCTTTGTGCATCGGCAGCGCGATTGCTTACACGGGAGGGCCTTATCCGCTGGGCTATCATGGGCTGGGCGAGGTGTTCGTTTTCGTTTTTTTCGGCCTGGTGGCGGTGATGTTCACGTTTTATGTGCAGGCCGGCTATTTCAGTTTGGAGGCTTTCCTAACTTCTGTTGTAGCCGGGGCGCTGACCACGAATATTCTGGTGGTTAACAACTGCCGGGATGCCGAGACCGATGCGCAAGCGGGCAAAATGACCTTGGCGGCCAGGTATGGTAGGGGTTTCGCCTGTTGCGAGTATCAAGTTTTATCCCTGGTGGCGCTGGCGGCCACTGTGTTGCTGTGGCGGAAAGGGGCCGGCATAGGAGTGCTTTTGCCGGTTACGGTTTGGCCCCTTAGTCTGATATTGAGGCGCCGTTTGGTAAAAGCGGTGGAAGGGCCGGAATACAATGCCTTGCTCGGAGCCACCGCCTTTTTTCTGGTTCTCTACGGCGGGCTGCTGGCAATAGGAATCGTCTTGGGCGGTTGAAGGCGCCCGGCAATATAACCTCAGGCTAGGGCGGCAATTTTTTCTTTGAGCGCGTCTTTGCCTGTGAGCCCGACTATCTGATCAACTTTTTCCCCACCCTTGAAGATCAATAGTGTGGGGATGGCTCGAATATCGTAGCGGGCGGCGATTTCAGAATTATCGTCAACATTGACCTTGCAAATTTGCACCTGACCGGAAATTTCATCGGCGAGTTCCTCAAGGATGGGTGCGATGGCTTTGCAGGGGCCGCACCATGGCGCCCAAAAGTCAACGATTACCGGATTATCCGCGCCGTTGATGGTGTCATCGAAGTTATCGTTGGATAGATTAATAATTTTGTCGGACATTGATTAATAGGTTCAAATGTTTAAGGATTCAAAGGTTCAATAGTTCAAGGGTTAATTACCGTTTTTCTTTGGTCGGAGTTTGAGGACATTACTTACAAACTTTTGAACTCTTGAACTTTTGAACTCTTCGGATTATTAGGGGGTGTTTTTGTGGAGCAGGTCGGCTAGTTCGTCGACTTCGATTTGTTCGAGAATTTTGCCTTGGTCTTTTATGGTTTCAAAGGTTTTGAGGACGGTTTCCGTCATTATTCCGTGAGTTTCCTCGGAACCGCCGAGGATTGAAAACTTTTCGGCCCGTGTGAGGCGCTTATGGCCGTCCTTGTTGTCAAGGCCGATGCCCAGGAGGTGGCTGGTGCTTATTTTGGCTTTGTTTTTCACGTTTGTATTTGTTGCTGATTACAGGAGAGCTTGCAAGCTTGTTTTATTCCGTCCGGGCCGGGGTTGATGGAGGTTGAACGGCTACGCAACGTATATCGGTAAAAGAGCTTTCTTGTTGAATAGAAATTTGTTTTAGGCGAACTAATTCTAGTATAGCCAGAAAGGTTGCGATAATGGAGGCCATGCTGAATGGGCGGTCGGCAAATAGGCTTGAGAACAGGAAATCGGGCCTGGTTTTGATGGAATGCAGGATATATTCCATGCGTTCGGACACTGTGACGGTTTCACTGTGGAGGTGGCCTACTGTAATTTTTTCGGACAGGCGACGCAGGACGCGGTTGAAAGTATTCCAGAGTTCAATTTTGTCGGTAGCACCAAGCGGCCGTTGGGCACGATCCGGTGCAGAGCGGGAGTGGTGGCGCGGAAGGAGATTTCGGGCCTCACTCATAATGTCCTGAAGGTTTTCGGCAGCCTCCTTGAATTTTTTATATTCGAGCAGCTGCTCGACCAATTCCCACCGTGGATCGATTCCCTCGTCTTCGCCTTCGATGTCCGATTCCGCCGGGTCAATCGGCAGCAACATTCGGCTCTTAATGTGCATGAGGGTGGCGGCCATTACAAAGAAATCGCCGGCGGCCTCGAGGTCGAGCTGGTCCGCTGCGTAAAGTATGTCGAGGTATTGGCCTGTAACGGTTTCGATTGGAATATCGTAAATATCGAGTTCGTTTTTGCGGATAAGGAACAAGAGCAGGTCGAGCGGGCCTTCAAAAACCGAAAGTTGTACGGAGGCTGCCGGAGCCGGCATCAGGGCGTCGGTGTGAGCGTCCGTATGAGGCTCAATATCGGATGGTGGGGAGGGATTGGTTTTCAAAATTGAAGGAGGTTTAGGCGGATGTTGAAACTGGTGTCGTCTTCGCGTGTAGTTCCGGAACGGAATGCAACTTGATATTCGATTTCCCAGGAATTGCCCAGGCGGTGGCTCAACCCGTATACTTGTTCGATAAAATCACGGCGGCGGGAATCGTAACGTAAACGGGTACGCAAGCCGAACCAAAGATTGATCCTATAAAAGTATTCGAGGGAGTAATGGTCAAACTCCCTTTGCCGGTAATCGGTGCGGAGGGTCAACGACCATTTTTCGCCGTCGGTCAGGCGCAGACGGAAGCGGGCTTCGCGCAGGGTGAGTTGTTCGGGATTTATGAAGGTATAGAGATCGAGACTCAGCCAGGAGGCCGGGCGGGCGGAAAGTTGTATGTAGGAGGCCGACCATTCGTCCTCCCCCGGCGTGGCTGAAAGGAGGAGGTCGTGGTAGAAGTTTAATTCCAGGAGGTCGCGCGAGCCATAATCGTCCCTGCGTGTCTGCAAAAGGTTTTCGAGGCCGAAGCGCAAGACATGCAGGTCTGTGAGGTCGTCGATATGACGGATATCCGAGAGATCGATGGGTGGCGCAGTGGCTGAAAAACCACTGCGGTCGATGGGAACGATGTCTGCGCGGCCGTGTTTACCTTCGGGATGGTAACGGTATTTTAAGACGGGGCGGATGATATGGCGCAATCCGTCTATACCCCAGAAGTCGTTTTGCAGGTCCCATGAAGCATGAGCAATGCCGCGAAGGTCGAAGCCGATCTCGCCCATGAGGCGGGAAAAGCTGCCACGGTTGCCCAGGGAATCATCATAATAAGTTAATCGCAGGGCGGCGCGGGGCGTGAAATCGAGCCAGGAATTTATTTTCAGGGGCTGTTGGAGTGTGTATAAAAAGTCTATGCGGTCGCTTTGGCGGTCGGGCAATCCATCCAGTCTGTCTTCCTCCAGCCTGACGGCGGAGACCTGGAAACCGTGGTAAAGGCCGGTGTGGAAGAACTTGGCGGGCAGCATTTCGAATCTGATTTCTGGGAGCCGCTCCTGGATCAGCTGAAAGTCGTTGGGACTCAAGCGCAGGAAAGCCGACGCAACGAAAATTTTGCCCGTGTAAACGGCCTCGACAAAATTGTCTGGTTGCTGGTTGGAGCGAAATAAGCTGGGGCGGAAATCGCGCACGACCTCGGAATCGCTCCAGGCGGAGATGCGGGCTGTCAGTCGAAAGTTTTCACCCAATTGTTGCTCATGAGAGAAATCGGCAAAATATCGGTCACTGGGAACGGGGCGTCCCAGTGTGTCAATGCCCCTATTGCCGTGGTCGTCTATAAACCCGGCGTTAAGTTTGGTGGAAACCTTGTGATCGGTTTTTTGGCTTACCCAATGAAAACCCGGCCCGATGAGAACACCCCGTTCGGAGTAAGCATCAAGGTTTCCACCCAACAGGAGGCCGTCGGCGGCATAAGCTAGTATATCCGATCGGAAATAAGTGCCCAGATTGCCTCGATAGCCTGCCCCGACCTTTAATTTAAGCGCCGTAGAACCCAGTGGCCGGGAATACCTTGGAAGGTAAAAGACAGGGGTTTTCCCTATACGAAAAGTTACCTTTTCGGCTTCGATGCGGTCGCCACTGTAAAGGATGACGGTCTTCGCACTCAAATTTGGGACAAAGGGGCCGGGCTCCTGGAAATATACGGTAGTTTCCTTTAAGGTTATTTTCTCGACCGTTCCTCTCAAGCCGGACCCGGCAGCGAATATAGGAGGTATGCCGAGCCGGAAAGCCTCAGACTCGAATCGGCCCTCATCCAATTCGTAATCCAGTCCATTGCCAACGAGGCGGAACCGGCCGCGAGTGAGCCGCACATTGCCTTCGGCCCGGGCCTGCTTCTGTTTCTGGAAATAGCGTATCCGGTCGGCCGCAATGACCAGGTCGCCGTCGGTTAATGTAGCCTCGCCACGGGCCAGGAGACTATGGGTCTGCTCGTCGAACTCAATGGCCTCGTCGGAACTTAATTGAGGTTGGGCGGCGAGGTAGGGACAGGCCAGAAAAGCCCAAATATATAGAACCCTAATACGTTGCGCGAGCACCGAGAGCGAGTATGAATACGGCAAATCCGGGGACAAGAATAAAAATTACCTTTAAACCCGGCGGCGGGCCTGCCAATAGTTGCGCGGATCATATTTTACCTTTAATATATCGGACTGGTGATTATTCAGAAAAAGCAATTGGAATCCATCCTAAAAGGGCGCAACAGTCAGCCTCACCGACTGCTCGGTATGCACACTTGTACCTGGCGAGGGAAACAGGGTCTGGTCGTGCGCGCGTTCTTGCCCGATGCCGAAACCTGTGAGGTCATTGACTTGCAGAGCGAGCCCGAGTGTCGTTACCGGCTCAAAAAAGCCGGCTCGGAGGCCTTTTTCGAAGGGTTTATTGCCGAGCGCAGCAGGCCCTTTCGCTACCGGCTTAGAGTGCAGAAAAAGAACCGTGAAGTCCGGCAGTTTTTTGATCCCTATAGCTTTTCACCACTTCTTGCAGAGGAGGACCTGCGCCAATTTAACGAAGGCGATGATCCGCGCGTTTACGAGAAACTCGGTTGCAGGGTCCGGGAAATTGACGGGGTCCCGGGAGCTGTCTTTGCAGTGTGGGCGCCGGCAGCGAAGCGAGTTTCAGTGGTCGGCGATTTTAACGGCTGGGGCGGCCTTTGCCACCCAATGCGCCTGTTAGGTGTTTCTGGAGTCTGGGAAATATTTATTCCGGGTCTTGGTGAGGGCGAAAAATATAAATACGAAATCCTGGGCGCGACCGGAGCCGCACGCCTGAAGTCTGATCCCTATGCCTCTTTCTACGAGTCGTCGCCCTATAACGCCTCAATCATTCATTCGCTTGACCGCTATTCGTGGCAGGACCGTAAATGGATGCAAGCTCGCCGGAAAATCGACTGGAAGAATCAGCCAATCAGCATCTACGAGGTCCACTTGGGCTCCTGGAAGCGTGTATTAGAGGAGGGTAACCGGCCATTGTCCTACCTTGAAATTGCCGAAGAACTGGTCGCCTACATCAAGCGTATGGGATTCACACATGTTGAATTCCTGCCATTGGCCGAGCATCCTTTTTCCGGCTCATGGGGTTACCAGGTTACCGGATTTTACGCACTCACACATCGATTCGGTACACCCGGCGAATTTATGGGCCTCATCGACACTCTTCACCGCAACGAAATTGGAGTCATTATTGACTGGGTTCCTGCACATTTCCCTCGTGATACTTTTGCCCTGCACAGGTTTGACGGAGGCTGTCTTTACGAGCACGCAGACCCGATGAAGGGCGAACATCCTGACTGGGATACCTTGGTTTTCGATTACGGGAGACCCGAGGTGCGATGTTTCCTTGGCGGCAGCGCTCTGGCATGGTTGGACCGCTACCACGTGGACGGCTTGCGTGTGGACGCGGTGGCTTCGATGCTTTACCTGGACTATTCTCGAAAGAAAGGCGAGTGGGCGCCAAATGAACTCGGAGGCAACGAGAACCTGGAGGCGATAGATTTCCTGCAACATACCAATGAACTGGTCCATCAACATTATCCGGGAACCCTAGTAATCGCTGAAGAATCCGGATCCTGGCCCGGTGTCACGCGGGCCGTTTCCAATGGGGGACTGGGGTTCGACTTGAAGTGGAACCTGGGGTGGATGCACGATACACTGCAGTATTTTCAAAAGGATACAAAAAAACGTAAAAAGCATCAGAAAGAACTCACTTTCGGCATTATTTATCAGTTTTCAGAAAACTTCGTGCAGGTTTTTTCGCATGACGAGGTAGTGCACGGCAAAAGCTCGATGATCAACAAAATGGCGGCCAAATCGATGAGCGGGAAGGCAGCCCAACTACGCGCCCTCTACGCTCTCATGTGGGCCTGGCCGGGTAAAAAATCCCTCTTTATGGGCAGCGAGTTCGGCCAGACTTCGGAGTGGAAATACGACAGCAGCCTGCAATGGAATTTACTGCGGTATAATGACCACGAAGGCGTGCAGAAGATCGTCGCCGACCTCAATCGGCTCTACATATCGTCAACGGTATTGCATCGTGGCGATTTTGATCCGAAAGGGTTTAAGTGGATATGTTTCGACGACGTGAAATCCGCCGTTATTGCCTTCCTGCGCCGGGGAAAGACTTCCGCGAACACCCTGATCGTGGTGGGACATTATAGCAATGAGACGCGGCTCAACTATCGGGTGGGTGTACCCTACAAGGGATATTGGCGCGAGGTGATTAACTCCGATTCTGATGACTACGGCGGCGGCGGGGTCGGCAATAAAGATGGAGTCCGTGCCGAACCGACCCCATATAACGGCCACCGGTATTCGCTGAGTCTTACCCTTCCGCCGCATAGCACTCTCATATTCAAATATGAGAAAAAAAACGACGGATAATTGACGGAGCAGTGTGAGACCCGAGTATTACGGAATTGACCGTGAGGCTTTAGAGGTATTTATTCGCGACTTTTCCAACCTTTACTTATAAGACCGATTACACGAATACAGCTGTGAAAGTAACTATAAAAAACATAAATGAGACGCGCAAGAAGCTGGTCGTAGCCCTTTCAGCCGAGGAGGTTGATGAAGAAGAACGCCAGGTCTTCAAACAGTTTACGAAACGAGTGCGCCTACCCGGTTTCCGCAAAGGCAAGGCGCCCGAGGAACTCGTCCGCCGTCATCACGGCGATGATATAAATACCGAGTTGAACCGCCGTCTCACCTCCAAAGCTTACGATCAGGCTATCGAGGAATCAAAACTCGATGCTTACGCCCTGACCTCTATCGATGGCGGAAAATTCATCGCCGGGCAAGATGGGCGCATCGAATTGACTGTCGATATCAATCCGCAGTTCAATCTGCCGGAATACAAGGGAATCCCCACCAAGGTGTCGTCTCTCGAGGTCACCGACGAAGAAATCGAAAAGGTCGTCGATGAAACGCGCCGAGCGCGCGCCGACTACCATGTGGTGGAACGGGCCGCCGCCAAGGGCGATTACGTGAAAGTTTCCTACGAAGGTAAAATTAATGAGCGGCCAATAGCTGAAATCGCACCGATGGCTGCCATTTTTGGGACTCAGAATAATACCTGGGAGGAGGCCGGAGCCGCGGAAAGTCCGGGCGTCGGTGCAGTCGTAGAGGCTTTAGTTGGTATGAAAGCCGGAGATAAAAAGGAGGCTGAAATGGATTTCGGTGAGGATTTTCAGGTTGAGGAGCTGGCAGGGCAAAAGGGGCGCTACGCTATCGAAGTACACGAGGTGCGCGAACAGTTGCTGCCCGATATAAATGAGAAATTTCTAAAGGAGATAGGTTTGGAAAGTGTCGAGAAGTTCAGGGAAAATATTCGCCTGAACCTCGCCCAACGTAAAAAAGATGAGAGACTCACAACCCAGGGGCGGCAGGTTTCCGCTGAAGTGTGCAGGCGCATAGAGTTTCCTCTGCCCGAAAGTGCAGTGGAGGAGGAAGCCCGGATCATTATACGCGACCTTATCGAACAGAATATGCGCCGTGGCATCCCGAAGGAGGAATTTGAAAAGCACAAAGATGAGATTTACAGCAATGCGCGCCAGGCGGCGGCCATCCGCGTAAAACTCAATATCTTATTGGACCGCATCGCATCAGAGGAGAAGATTACCATCGAGGAAAAAGATATGCACCAACAGATTATGATGGAAGCGGTCGCAACCCGCACCCGCCCTCAAAAACTGGTCAAAGAACTGCGCAAGGACCGCGAAAGGACAGCCGCCTTGCGGGTTTCTGTTCTGAGGAATAAAACTATCCAGTTATTAGTGGATCACGCGGAGGTAACAGAAGAGGAAGACACCGAAAAGAAAAAGTGAGGGTGCAACAGACCCTAAGGGTCTGTTGCCCAAACCAGATTGGCGTTGCTGGAAGCAAGTTTAGCCTTGAACAAGGCGGCTTCGAGATAGGAATGCCTAGTGGCATTTCATCTCGAAGCAAACGCAGTTCAAGGTCAAAAATCGCTCCAGCCCAAAGGGTTGCAGCTGCGTGGGCTTCTCGCCGCGTTACTCATGCCGGTAAAGCCTGCAAGGATTCACCGGCATGAGTCCCGCAACTGCGGGACGCAGAAGCTCCACGGAGCTCGCAACAACTCTCATCCTGATTTGGGAAACAGACCCTTAATTTCTATTTGCTTGATTTCCGCTTTCAATGATAGATTATTATATGCAATCCGACAAAGGAGAAATTAAAGTGAGTTATTACCTGCCATTGCCCCATGTCGTAGAAAACGACGGCCGCGGTGAACGTCACTGGGATATTTACAGCCGTTTGCTCAAAGACCGCATTATTTTTATCGGCACGCCTATTGATGACTATGTGGCCAACGGAGTTATCGCCCAGATGCTGTTCCTTCAAATGGAGGACCCGAAAAAGGACATTGACCTGTATATAAACTCGCCGGGCGGCAGCGTGACAGACGGTATGGCCATCTACGACACCATGAATTTTCTGCGGTGCGAGGTGAAAACCTTTTGCATGGGACAGGCCGCCAGTATGGGCACCGTCCTTCTGGCCGGAGGCGCTCCGGGAAAGCGTTTCGCACTGCCGCACAGCCGGGTCATGATTCACCAGCCCACGGGAGGAGCGACCGGACAGGCTACTGACATTTCAATTGCGGCCAGGGAAATCTTGCGCTGGAAGCGCACTATCAGCGAAATCCTGGCCAAGCATACAGGCAATGATGTCGAAAAAATCGAAAAGGATTCCGACCGTAATTACTTTATGACCGCCAAGGAAGCCAAGGAATACGGCATCGTCGATCAGGTAATCGAGTTTTACAAAGAGAAAAAGAAATCGTCCGATTAAGCGAGCGTTGGGCCCTCGGCAGGCTGTGTGCCTCGCGCCCTTGGAGCATTACGATATTCAATGGCCAAAACTACCAAGATGACATTCTGTTCCTTCTGCGGCAAATCGCAGAAGGAAGTGCAAAAGATGATTGCAGGTCCGGTAGGAGTGCATATCTGCGACTCCTGCGTCATGGTTTGCAAGAGCATCATCGAGCGCGAATTGAAGACTCCATCCAAGGAGCAGGCGCCGGCGATGGCTTTCAAACTGATCAAACCTTCGGAAATCAAGGCGGTTATGGACGACTACATCATTGGCCAGGAACACGCCAAAAAAGTTCTCTCAGTCGCCGTCTACAACCATTACAAACGGCTGGAGGCAGATTCTAACATTGCGCACCGGCCGATGCCTGGAGTCTCAAAGGGTAAATTTGAGGATGTTGAAATCGAGAAAAGTAACATCCTGCTGATCGGACCCACCGGCAGTGGAAAAACACTCATGGCCCGCACCTTGGCCCGGCTGCTTGAGGTGCCTTTCGCTCTGGCCGACGCCACGACCTTGACCGAGGCCGGCTATGTCGGCGAAGACGTCGAAAATATAATCCTTCGTTTGCTTCAGGCCTCGGATTTTAATGTGAAAAAAGCCGAATGCGGCATCGTTTACGTGGACGAAATCGACAAGATAGGACGAAAGACCGACAATGTATCCATTACCCGAGACGTGTCCGGCGAAGGCGTGCAACAGGCCCTATTGAAGATTCTGGAGGGTACGGTTTGCAACGTGCCACCCCAGGGCGGCCGCAAGCATCCCAACCAGGAATACATCCAGGTAAACACCACCAATATACTTTTCATTTGCGGGGGCGCCTTTATCGGCCTGGACAAGCTCGTCAAACGCCGCGTAGGCGTCAAGTTGCTCGGATACGATGTCAAAGAGGAAGATTTGCGGATAGACGAGAAGGATATTTACCATAATTTAGCGCCCAAAGACTTGATCGCGTTTGGCATGATCCCCGAGTTCGTCGGCCGATTACCGGTGGTTTCGGTCATGAAGGAACTCACCATAAAAGACCTGGAGCAGATTCTGCAGGAGACTAAAAACTCGCTGGTTAAACAGTTCGGAAAGCTTTTTGCACTGGAAGGTGTCCACCTGACATTCGCCCCCGACGCCATCTGCGCAATAGCGAAGAAAGCTTTCGAACTGAAAACCGGGGCGCGAGCTCTACGTTCCATTGTGGAAAAACTGATGCTGGACATCATGTATGAACTGCCGCAGCTCGTAGATGTTGAGGAAATCGTGATTACTCGCTCTGTCGTCGAAGGCAAACGCAAGTACCGTGTCCGCAAGACCCCTAAAAAGAAACGCAAAGACGCTGCCTGATCGGGAGCACAGATAATATATAGGAAGTAAGAAGTCAAAAGGCTGAAGTCTGAAAGGCCGAAACCCTTGAACTTTTGAACCTTTGAACCTCTTCATTCACCACTGGCCGTGCTCGCCTTTTTTAATGGATTTGGCGAAGGCGGTCAGCAGCTTTACGCAATTTTCAATGTCTTTCAGGTCCACTACTTCGCTGGGCGTGTGCATGTAGCGAAGGGGCACCGAAACCACACCCGTCGCAACGCCCTCGCGGCTTATCTGGATTTGGCGGCCATCCGTGCTGGTGGGACGGGGATCGGCCTCGACCTGGCAGGGGATTTTTCCTTTTTTGGCGCAAGCTATTAGCCGATCGAAGACAAAGGGATTGATGTTTGGGCCTCGGGTGATGATGGGGCCGCTTCCCTGTTTGAATTCACCGTATTTGCGGTTATCGCAATCGGGGTGGTCCGTGGCATGACCGACATCGACAGCGATCGCGAGGTGGGGATTAACCGAATAAGCGGCGGTGATGGCTCCACGGCATCCGATCTCTTCCTGAGCGGTCGCCACAGCCGTTACCTTTGCCTTAAGTGTCTTGAACCGTGACAGGCGCCGGAGCGTTTCCCCGACAACGTATGCGCCGATCTTGTTGTCGAAAGCACGGGCCACGGCAACGGTTCCGCGCAGGAGTTCAAAAGATTGATCATAAGTGGCGACGTCGCCGATGCGCACCAGTCCGAGAGCTTCGCGTTTGTTTTTCGCGCCGATGTCGATCCAGAGGTCCTTGATTTTTGGAACTTGTTTGCGTTCTTCCTGGGTGAGGAGGTGAACGGCTCGCTTGCCTGTGACGCCCTTGATTACACCTTTTTCAGTGAGGATGCAGACGCGCCGCCCGGCCAGCAATCCCAGGTCATGCCCGCCAATGGTATTAAAGTAGAGAAACCCCTTATCGTCCACGTAGTTGATGATAAGGCCGAGTTCATCCATGTGGCCGGCTAGCATGAGTGATGGATCGCCGGCGGGGTTTATGGAAGCGATGCGGTTGCCCATCGCATCTTTTTCATAAGCGGATGCGACTGGCCGTATATAATTGTCGAATACGGCCTGGGCCTCAGCCTCGTAACCGGAGGGAGATCGGGCGTCTAGCAAATCGACCAGGAAGGGCGGGGGAGTGTAAGGTTTTTTCGGCATTGTTTAGATGATTTTCAAAACTAGCAGGTTGCTAAAACACCTTTACCCATTTGGAGCCATCCTTTTTATAAATGGAGCCGCGGACAGCGACTTTTACGGGTACGGCTTTTTCATACCACCGATGCTTAGACTCGTGAGTTTCACCATTCTCGTTGCTGTATTGAATCGATTCGGTAATGTAACCGTCATTATCAAAATACTCGGCGCTTACAATATCGCCGTTTCTATTATGATATTTCCGCCGATCGAGTTTGCCCGACTGGTAAAACAGACGGCGGATCGGTATTCCATCGAGGTTTAGATCGTATCTCTTAGTGATATTGCCCCAATTATACCACTCCTTATGAATGACGCCGTCGTGCAGGTGAACTATCTTCCTGCGCGCCTTTTCAGAACGCATGGCCTCTTCCTTGGAAACCTCCGTTCCGTTCACCGACCAGCGATCGCGGGTCCATGAGAAATCGGCGGGTTTCTCAATCAGAACCTTCAGGGTCGCGCTCTCCTCAATTACGAGAGGCAGACTTGTCCGGCTTTCCAATCCCGACCATTCAACCGCGACTGCGGTATAACTACCGTGCTTGTTCAAATTAATTGAAGCGCCGGGTAGTATCGGTGATTCGGTTATTTTTTTTCCATCTAAAAACAAATGATAGCCTCGGGTCTCCCAATGATTCTCGCCGGGGATTAATTCCACGTGGCTGCCTTTTCCGTCGAGGTGCGGAGGGTCCGGTTGACGCATTATTGCAACATAGATGTCCGAGGAGCGTTGTCTCATAAGCGGCGAATCCATGTCCTGGATTATTTCACGCAATCTTTTCGCCGGAAGCGGCAATTTTTTCCATTGTCTTTCGGGTATCAGTCTCGCTTCGAATAACGTAACCGTTTGGCCTTTCCGCGGACTTGAAACGGGTGTGCCGTAAAGGCCCCTGTTGAGTTTCTCAAAACTCGTCGGCGTTTTACTATTATAGGTCAACACTTCCCTTTGGAATCCGGTGACAGCCACCAACCTTCCCTTATTTGGAAACCCGTCCGTGGATTCAACGACTATTCTGTTTTCTTCGGCATCTTCTGTAAGTACGGCATACGGGCCGACCTTCAGGTCGTAATTTGAAATAAATGCAACCTTTGTGCCGTCGGGACTTCCCTTAGCGTCAATATCGTATGGGCCTGAATTATCCTCCGAACCGGGATAACAAATCACGGAATGAGTTTTCATAACCGTCCAGCCGTCACCTGAACGAAGGTCGGCGAACACCAGAGGTCCCCTTCCGCCACTTGTGCTGCCGCAAATCCACCGTCCGCTCCTGCTGGCCTTGCAGATGTCACCTGCCCGTATAGACGCGAGAAAGTTGATATTGCCGGGTAAAAATTCATTCCAAAGAATGCCACGCATTTGGCCGTTTCTGCACATGAAATAGGCGCCGTCGCCCGACCAGCTGAAATGCGAGCCGTCATTAATGGGGAAAGTATCAGTTCGGTTGCCCCCTTCCAGGTCGGTCATTATATGGTGGCGCGCGCGCAGGGGAATATCGCGGGTTCCATCAGTTGCGTAGTTGAAATCAGGGTATCTGTAATCCCGGCTCACAATCACTGGGTGTTGCGGATTCACTGACAACCATCCGCCATACAGATTTTCGCCTTCCCTGTGAACATCCTCAAGTCTCGAATCTTCTTTAATCGGAATACGAACCGGCTTTCTATCGAGGGAGTATCCTTGCAGACCATAAAGCCAGCGATCCTGATAGTCGGTCTCCTTGAGCGTCTGTACGCCGTAAGCAATCCGTTTCACTGTTTCGTTTTTGACATCCATCCACATAACCTGAGTTCCCTTTCCGTCGGAGGGGCCGTCCTGAGGGATGGTGCGGGTATAAAAGAGCCAGTTGTGATTATTTGCCCATCTTGGATTTGTTCCATTATCGACCCTGATATCCTCATCTTTTAAAAAGTCGAACAGGTGAATCTCTGCCGCCTCCGCAGTCCCGAATTCCTTCCCGTTTGATGCGTAATGAGTGTAGGTCAAATACCTGCCGTCCGGGCTCCAGCATTGCGTGTTATGATAGTTGGCCCAATCACGAACCGTCGGATCATGAGTAATACGCCATACCTCAGTTGTTCCGCCCTGAGGAGTAAAACGTTCTGTTTTACCCTCTGAAAAGGCCGGGTTGAACAATAAAAGCAGGCCGAGTAGTGATATTGGAATCAATGCTGTTTGCACGCTGTTATTCATTGTTACTTTCGGTTTATGTCAACGCCGTTGTGCTGCCACGTTATCGGCCGTTATTTCCCCCGGTTCGTTTGCGAATTGTGATCGTATAAAATTGATGACAGTTGAGATTTCCTCGTCACTAAGATAATTGAGAGGCATCATTATCATGTCGTATTTACTGTTTTTAATCCATGCGCTGCCTTCGAGAACTAACCGGATAGTCTCTGCGGCGTCGCCTCGAAGTTTTTTCGAGTCTACCAGGGAGGGCTGTAAGTCCGGAACCCCTCTGCCGTTTGCCTGGTGGCATACAAGGCAGTTCTTACGGTACAGTGCTTCTCCGGCGCCAAACTTATCTTCCCACACCTGGCCTCTAGATTCACCTTTATCAATCGCAACCGCGGTACTCTCGATTTGCGTCGAGTCCTTTCCGGTATAAACTATACGCCAGATTCGGCCTTTTCGGGAATCGGATATATAAAGTGAACCGTCGGGGCCTTGCTCGAAGCCGGTCGGCCGCCAGCGCGCGTCGCCAGGACTCTCAAGGACGTCCACGCCCTTAAATCCGTCCGCAAAAATCTCGTAACCGCCGGCCGGCCGGTCTCCTTTGAACGGAACAAATACGACATTAAAGCCCTGCTGAGGCAAGGGCGCCCGATTCCACGACCCGTGAAACGCGATAAAAGCTCCGCGGCGGTATCTTTTCGGGAATTGACCGCCCGTGTAGAACAAGATGTCGTTCGGCCCCCAATGACCGGGAAAAGCGAGTATCGGATCATCATACTTTCCCTCGCTAACTTGCGTTCGCCCATCTCCGCCATATTCCGGAGCAACCATGCGAGCACCTGCAAAATGGTCGTAGTATGCATAGGGCCACCCGAAATTTGACCCGTCACGCACAAGTAAAAATTCCTCCGCCGGAAGTTCAGCGCCCTGCTTCTCGTTGTAAAACTGCGGCCATAGCTGAAAAAGTTGATCCCGCCCATGCTGGACGACATAGAGTTGCTGACGACGGGCGTTCCAGGTGAGCGCAATCGAGTTGCGGATGCCGGTGGCAAAATGATATCCGTCAGCGAGCTGCGTCTGGCCGACCCGGTCGGCCTTAAAGCGCCAGATTCCGGCGGAGCGTTCGAGATGCGGGCAAGGGTTTATCCCCTGCGATCCCGGCGTGCGTGCATGCTCCTGGCAAGCATTGGACGGCGCGCCCACCTCCACGAACAGGTTGCCGTGGTCGTCGAAGGCAAACACCTTGTCCCGGTGGCTGCGCTGGGTTGCGAAACCACTGACGACTACCTCATAAGGCCCGACGGGTAGAAGTTCCTCTTCGTCGAGTTTAAACCGCACCACCTTAGTGGATGATGAGACAAACAGGTGATCGCCGTAAAGACGCAGACCCTTGCAGCGATCATCCAACTCTCCAAAATACTTTATAATGTCAACCCGGCCGTCACCGTCGTTATCTCGCATCGCAACGACATAATCGCGGTCATGCGGTTCGACAAGAGAAACGTAAATGTCTCCGTTGTCACGGACAGCTATCTGCCTGGCGCGGCCGATATTATCCGCGACGATTACCGATTGGAAACCGGGCGGCAGTTGGATACCACCGTTACCCGGATCAAAATCTAACTCACTGCCGGATAAGTGAATCGCAAAGGCTCCGAGAAAGAGGAAACAGATAACTTTGCAGATTGATTTCACCATACCTCAAAAAAAACCTTTCTATAGTTCTGTCAATGATTAGCCTGTGGATACTGTTGTGATAATTTATCCCGCCATCGATATCAAAGGAGGCCGCTGCGTGCGCTTGCGGCAGGGAATTGCGGAGCAGGAAACACTTTATTATGATGATCCTGCCGAACCGGCATTGCTCTGGAAAAAGGCGGGAGCGATATGGGTGCATGTCGTAGATCTCGACGGCGCGTTTACCGGCGCCCCGCAAAACTGGCAGGCTGTTGAGAAGATCGCAGCCACCGGCCTTCAGGTGCAAATGGGAGGCGGCTTGCGAGAGGAGGCGGACGTGCGGCGCGCATTCGACGTGGGAGCTTCGCGTGTGGTGATCGGCACTCGTGCGGTTCTGGATTCCACTTTTTTGCCGCAACTTGTTAATACCCACGGTGACAAGATAGTTGTGGGCATCGACGCCAAGGATGGCAAAGTGGCGGTGCGGGGTTGGATCGATACCACCGATATGCAGGCCCTCGACCTTGCGCGGCAAGTAGAGACCCAAGGCGTATCAACGATTATTTACACAGACATCTCACGCGACGGCATGCTCAGCGGCCCCAATTTCGAAGCGCAGAAGCAAATGCTCTCCACAGTAAAACTCAATGTAATCGCCTCGGGCGGTGTTTCATCGGCAAGCGACGTAGAAAAATTCCGGCAAATGACGAAAGAACATCCCAATCTCGACGGAGTGATAATCGGCCGTGCCCTCTACGAAGGAAAAGTGGACTTGAAAAAAGTCCTGGAATAGGAAAGTAGAAATTGGATCGAATTATTAGAAAGTAGCTATTTTCAATATTATGAATGTACATATGGGAAATCTCGATTGAAAAAAAGATTGCTCAATAATCTCGGTAATACATTTAAATCACTGATTGCTTTGACTTCGAGTATTAACGCTGTGCTTATCGCTCTGCTGGTCTCCGGTTTGAGTGTCGCATTGTCGGCCGGTGAAGGGATAGGTGACGACTCTCCTTACCAGGCCAATGGGGTCAAGGTGGGTGAAGTGCACCAGAACAACGCGATTATCTGGACCCGACTCACTAAAAATCCCGAGCGCAAGATGGACGGCATCCCTTTTCCTGATGTCAAATGGGAGAAACAGACTGATGAACATGGGGCCGTAACCTACTTTTACCCAGCACCCCAGATACCGGAGGGGGTCACGCTTGCTCAGATGAACCACATTGTTCCGGGAACATCGGGTGAAATCCGAATCGTCTATTGGCAAGAGGGTTCGGTGGACAATATGAAGCTAAAGACTATCTGGACTGCGGTCGATCCTGACCGCGATTTCACCCGCCAGTTCACCTTAACGAACTTGAAGCCGGGTATGAGCTATAAACTTGAGACCGAATCCCGGGCGAGCGATTCGGGGCCGGAGGGGCAAAAGATCAACGGTTCCTTTCGAACTCCGCCGGCCCCCGAAAACCCGGCACGAGTGGTTTTCACGGTGGTCACCGGCCAGGGATTTCATCGACGAGACGGTGGCGAGATGGGTCACAAAATCTATCCCAGGATGGCCGAACTCAACCCTGACTTTTTCGTCCACACCGGAGACATTCTCTACTACGATAAACGTCGCCCGGTCGCTCAATCGGTTGAGCAAGCCCGCATGAAATGGAACCGTATATATGCTCTACCCTTTCAACGGGATTTTCATAACCATGTGACCAGCTATTTCATTAAGGATGATCACGACACCTGGCAAAACGACTGCTGGCCGACGATGAAGAATGATCGAATGGGAGATTTCACCTTCAAACAGGGGCAAGCTATTTTTCTTGAACAGGTTCCCATGGGAGAGAGCACTTATCGAACGGTTCGTTGGGGTTCGGACTTACAGATATGGATGGTTGAAGGACGCGATTTTCGAAGTCCAAACACGATGCCGGATGGGCCTGATAAAACCATTTGGGGAGAGAAACAGAAAAAGTGGTTTAAGCGAACGGTGAGCCAGTCAAATGCCACTTTTAAAATACTGATCAGTCCTACGCCCCTGGTGGGCCCTGACCGCGGAAACAAAAACGATAACCACTCCAACAAAGGATTCACTCACGAGGGGAATGAACTCCGCAGTTTCATCGGCCAACAGAAGAACATGGTGGTCATCTGCGGCGACCGGCATTGGCAATATATTTCGGTCGATCCCAAAACCGGCGTTCGAGAATATTCCTGCGGTCCTACAAGTGATGTTCATGCCGGCGGTTTTCGAGAAGATATGCGGGAACCGATGCACCAGTATCTTAACATTTGTGGAGGTTTCCTTTCTGCAACGGTTGAACGACAGGACGGAAAGGCGACCCTGACCTTTCACCATCACAGCGTGGATGGGACCGTCCTAAACGAGGATCAACTGACGGTCTCCCTGTAGGAGGACCATGTCTGGTTCCCCATTGATGGAGCATCTAGACAGGAATTCTCTCGCCGCACATTACTAAAATTATTGCTAATGTCGTCAGCTGCAATTGCCGTCCTCCGGGGTGGAATTGACAGAGGTGTTGGATTTAGGAAAATAGCCGAGCAACCATTAAATGAAAATTAGAAAATTCATTCAATCAATTCTGCCGGGAATTCACAGAAACTGGGGCGCCAGCCAACGCAGCAAAAATAGAATCATCTCGGGAAACAAGATGACAAGGATAAGCAGGATCAACATAGGTATCAGGATGATCCCTACATCTTTGAGGACGTGGATCACCTTAATTTCCCCCAAGGTACATGAAATTAGCAGGCATAGGCCGTAAGGCGGGGTGACCAGACCGAACGCCAGGGAAATGACACCGATGATGGCAAAATGAATGGGGTGCATACCCACCTTATCGGCGAGCGGCAGCAGGATGGTTCCTAATATGATGATGGCTGGAATCGCATCGATAAACATGCCGATCACCAGGAAGGATAGAGCGATGAGAATTCCGGTTGTGATCAGGTTGGTTCCAAGACCAGCCAAAATATCGACCAGGGCCAGGGGAACACGATAATAGGCCAGCAGCCAGCTAAAGGCGGAGGCCGTTCCAATACAAAAGAGCGAGATGGCTGCCAGTCGAGCCGAATCGTAGAGCACCTTTGGAAATTCTTTTAGACCGATAGTGCGGAAAATCAATCCGCCTAGGAACATGGAGTAAATTACCGCAATAACAGACGCTTCTGTCGGCGTGAAAAAACCTCCCACGATGCCCCCAACGATGATGGCCGGTGTCATCAGAGCCAACGCAGCTTGGGCCAAAGCTTGTAGGAATTCTTTCAGCGATGCGCGTTGATAGACGGGGTAATTCCTCACCTTGGCATATACCAGAACCGTTCCCATCATAAAGAGGGCCATGAGGATACCGGGAATGACACCGGCGAGGAATAGGCCTCCGATGGATACCGACATCAAACCACCCCACACGATCATTATAATACTCGGTGGAATAATTACCCCCATCACAGACGAGCAGGCTGTTATGGCTATTGAAAAGCTGGAGTCGTAGCCCTGTTTTTTCATGGCCGGAATCATGAGGGATCCGATGCCGGCGGCGTCGGCGGTGGAGGATCCGGAGATGCCGGCGAACATCATACTCACCAGAACGTTAATGTGCCCCAATCCACCGGGAAGATGACCGACTGAAGCGCGGGCCAGATTCACTAATCGCTCGGTGATACCCGCTGCATTCATCAGGTTCGCTGCCAAGAGAAAGAAGGGAACGGCGAGCAGAATAAATGCGTTGTAGGACTTCCACATCTCGGTGATCAGCACAATGGGCGTCAGCCGGTCGTCGATTATGAAGATGGGAATGCAGGCCAGTCCGATGGCAAATGAAACAGGAATGCGTACGAGGATCAGTACCCCAAAGATACCAAACATGATCAGGGTAACTTCGCCGGCACTCATTCGGCACCCTCCGATTCCGGAGTATTCATCTTGCGAATGTCCTCAACGATTTTTTCTGCAAGGAAAAGCAGCCAAGTTACTCCTGCCAGAGGAAATGAGATGTAAATGCTCAACATATTGATACCGCTCATTTCGGAGGTTTGTATAAAGCCAAACTTGGCAAACTGGTAGCCATACCAGGAAAAGAATACAGCCATCAGGCTCATGCCCCCATGCACGATCAGGTTCCTGATTCCATGACTGCGTTTGGTTTTGGGCTGGGGCAGGAGGTCCACGTCGAAGTGAGTCCCATCCCGAACCGCGATTATGGCACCAATCATAATAATCCAAACAAAGCAGAAACGTGCCACCTCTTCAGTCCAGATATAGCGGGGAATGATACCCGTGTGACGTGACAGGACTTGCAGCGCCACCGGCAGGATGATGAGTCCCATGAGCAATGTCAGGATCACCTTCAAAAGGCGATAGTAGTGCTCAAGGAACGACTTCATAGTATACTCTAAATGGATACCGGCCCTGTCCTACTTGAGGTCATAGATGCGTTCGAGGATCTCTTCAGTTCCCATTTCCCTGGCGTAGGCTTTTATCACGGGTTCCGCCAGTCGCATAAGTGTTTCTCTTTGCGTAAAAGCATGGGTTTGCAATTTCCCTTCCGCTTCCATTTGAGCCAGTTTTTCCGCATCTTCGGACGATTCTATTTGTCGTCCGAAAGCTCCAGCTTCCTTACCGGCTTTGAGAATTGCGGCCTGAAGGTCTTCGGGTAGGCGCCTGAAAGTTTTTCCGCTGAAGCAAACAGGCCTCACAGTTATGGCGTGCCGGGTCAGCGAAATTTCTGGCCCGACTTCATAGAACTTCATATGCTGTATTCCCGTTGCCTCGTTTTCAGCAGCATCAATGACACCCGTCTGTATGGCATTATAGATCTCGTTGTAAGCGATAACCGTCGGTGAGGCTGTAATGGCTTGGAAAATGCGGGTCTGTATGGGTGCTCCCATGACACGAATGTCGAGGCCCTTTAACTCGGTCATATTGGTGACTGGTTTGTTCACGATGAGGTTGCGCGTCCCACCGCCTGCGTAGCCGATGAGCATCACGTCGGCCTTTTCCACTATCTCGTCGGCTATGGGCTGAAACGCGTCACTGTCCAACACACGGTTCCAATGGTCCAGATTTCGATACAAAAAGGGCATGTCCATCACCGGGGCGGCTTTGGAAAAGGTTGACATGTGCGAGGGCGATACGACGGCAAAGTCTACCGATAAACCTTGGCTCATGTAGGCGAAGAAATCCTTTTCCAGACCGAGCTCGCTATTGAGGTAGATCTCGAAATTGATGGGTTTCCCGTAATACTCAATTGTCAGCTCCTCAAATTTCTTTAGGGTCCGCGAGTAAACATGGGATTTATCAAACTGGGAAGCTCCCCGAAGAGTGAGAGTGCTGTTTTTGGAGCAACCCGCGTAGAACAATCCGAGGATACCGCTAATTAGAAGAACGAAGAAGGGTCGGACGAATATACGTTTCATAGGATATACGTTAAATGAAGGGTAAGAGAGAGGGATAGACAATAAAGAAACGGGATAAAGAAACCGAAACACTGAAGCAGCGGGCGGCGCGTATTCATGTCATCATCTCTTCTATACCGACAAAGGAATATAAAAATACAATTTTCACGAACATCATATTTAGTTTGATTCTGGCCTTTGCATTGTTTGTATGCGTATCGGGTAATAGGGGATTGTTGGCAATAACGCTATAAGGTTAATCACGGAATACACTAAAGGTGAAAAGGAGAGATTTTATTCGTGCGGCCGGGGTGAGCGCTGTGGGCGTTACCGCCTTGAAGGCGAAGGCCGTGGAACGAGAATCTTCACCCGCTCAATCCGGCATGCGCAAACGGGCCCGAATGCGGATTGGCGCCCAGCGACGGCCCGTAAATGAGGAGTTGTTGAATTTCTACGCGCGGCACGGAGTAGATGGCATTTGCGGATACCCGCAGTTGAAAGAAAATCGCCGGTGGAACCTCGACGAGGTGCTCCGGTTGCGCGAACGCATTGAAAAACACGGGCTAACCTTCGACCTGGCGTCGTTCCGGCTGACTTCCGGGGGCATCGAAAACCAGGTCTTTCCCAACATTCTGCTCGGCAATGACCCGGAACGAGACAGGGACATAGATTGCGTGTGCAGTATCATCGAGACGGCGGCGCGGGCCGGTATTCACTGCCTGAAATACAACATGGCGCTCCTCCCGGTGCTGCGGACCGAGGACACGCCCGGACGCGGCGGGTCCGCCTACCGGACTTGGATTTACGAACGGGCGCCCGACAAGGATATTCCGCATCCCGTCGCCGGGGTGGTTCCGCCGGAGTTGTTTTGGGAAAGAATAACGTATTTTCTCGAAAGGGTCATACCCGTGGCGGAGCAGAACAAGGTGCGCATGGCATGCCACCCGCACGACCCCGGAGTGCCGCCGCAGGGCTACAGAGGCGTCTACAGGGTGCTCGGCGACGTGGAAGGTTTAAAACGGTTCGAGCAAATCGTGAAAAGCCCCTACCATGGATTCAACCTTTGCATGGGTACCGTCTCGGAAATGCTGGAGAACCCCGCCGAAGAGCTGTTGCCGGTCATCCGTTACTTCGGTGAACGCAAAAAATTATTTAATATTCACTACCGCAACATCGTCGGTAAACGTAACAACTTTTACGAAGTCTATCCGGACAATGGGGACGTCGATATGCACAAAGTCATGCAAACCCTCATGGAAGTGGACTACCCCTACCTCGTCATGCCCGACCACATGCCCCGGCATCCCGACGACCCCCTGCGCCGGCAAGCCTACGCCTACGGCTTCGGCTACATCAGAGCCATGATACAGGCCGTTGATGCGACGGGGTGATGCCTTATTGCTTTTCCTAATCAGCATTTCGTTCTTGAAACATATCCGGTACCAGCGCTTACCTGTAGCGCAGATACATGAAAACACAATACGAACTTGGAAAGGCGAGTGACGCAGCTCTTCTCGTCTGGCTCGCAACACTCGCATTAATCATTCCCACGGTCAGCCTGGGACAGCATAATACGGAATACCTCTACCTTTCCGGTCACGGAAAAGACGATCCGGTTCAGTGGAATTTTTTCTGCACAGGCGGACGCAACAGCGGAAAATGGACAAAAATACCTGTGCCTTCGCATTGGGAACTGCACGGATTCGGCAGTTACAATTACGGTAAGGACTTCAACAAAAGCAGCGAGAAGGGAATTTACAGACACGAGTTTACCGTGCCGCAAGCCTGGAAGGATAGGCGTATAAAAATAGTCTTCGAAGGGGTAATGACGGACACCGAGGTTAAGGTGAACGGTAAATCGGCCGGCCCGGTTCACCAGGGCGGGTTCTATCGGTTCAGCTACGATGTTACCGAGCTCATAAAGCCGGGGCTCAACCGAATCGAGGTAACAGTCAGCAAGGTATCCGCCAATGAGAGTGTTGAAGCCGCAGAGCGCATGGGGGACTACTGGGTTTTCGGCGGCATATATAGGCCGGTCTATCTCGAAGTTCTCCCTGCTGAGTATATTGACTGGACCTCTGTCGATGCGGACGCTGACGGCAGTTTCGTGCTCGACGTTTACCTTCAGCACGTTGACCAGGCTGATAATGTTGTGGTGCGCATACTGAGCGGGGATGGCAATCCGCTTGGTTCGGAGACGTCCGCTACAGTTGAGAAGGGGCAGGAAAAGGTCAGGGTGTCGACAAAGGTTGCCGGCCACGATCTCTGGACCGCTGAATCACCGAACCTATACAATGTTCAAATCCAGTTACGCAATGAAAAGAAACTCCTACACAGTGTAACCAGCCGTTTCGGTTTTAGGACTTTTGAAGTTCGGCCAGGAGAGGGGCTTTTTCTAAATGGGTCAAAAATACGTTTGAAAGGCGTGAATCGTCACTGTTTCTGGCCGGATTCCGGACGCTGTTTGAGCCGTGAACTAAGCTATTCCGACGCCCGCCTGATTAAGGAAATGAATATGAACGCTGTGCGCATGTCTCATTACCCTCCGGATGTGCATTTCCTAGAGGCATGTGACGAACTAGGCTTGTATGTGCTCGATGAGCTGGCTGGCTGGCAGAAACCGTCGTATGACACTAAATCCGCAGAACGGCTCGCCGCCCAAATGGTCAAGCGAGACCAAATGCATCCCTGCATTTTATTCTGGGACAACGCAAACGAGGGCGGTTGGAATACGGAAGCAGACGATGACTTTGCAAAATACGACATACAGGAACGCAAGGTGCTGCATCCCTGGGATTTTTTTAGCGGCATAGATACGGATCATTATGAGTCGTACGCTTCAGTGCAGAATAAGCTGAGGAGTGGTGAACTCTTCATGCCAACTGAATTCCTGCACGGGCTCTACGACGGCGGACATGGCGCAGGGCTTAATGACTACTGGAACTTACTGAAAAGATCCGAACTGGGGGCAGGCGGATTCCTATGGGTCTTTGCCGATGAAGGAGTTGTCAGGACCGACAGGGAAGGTGCAATTGACGTTGCTGGAAATTTTGCGCCGGACGGCATAGTTGGCCCCTACAGAGAAAAAGAAGGGAGTTTTTTTACCATCAAGGAAATTTGGTCGCCCGTGCAGATTCTCACGAAAAACCTTGCAGAGGATTTCAACGGCGTGCTGGACGTAGAGAATTGCTATGATTTCAGGAACCTGGACACATGTACCTTCAAGTGGGAGATTGTAAAGTTTGTTGGTATTGGTGACAGGGAGGAAGACCGCGTGGTGCTAAAGAGTGGAACATTTCGCGGCCCTTCGGTCTCACCGGGCAGGCAAGGTAAGCTCAACCTCCATTTACCGAAAGACTGGAGCAATGGCGGCGCATTATACCTAACAGCCTTCGACAGTGAGAATCGCAATCTCTTTACATGGACTTGGAGTCTTCAGCAACCCTCGGAGCATCTGAAGCGTGCCGCAGAAAGCCGCAAGACGGCGCGACTTCGCGTCGAGAAAGACGGCGATACTATTCGAGTGTCGGCTGGAGCGTTCGCGGCAGAGTTTAACCGGAAGACAGGGCTCTTAAAGGGACTGATGAGAAACGAGAAAATGCTTTCACTGGCCAATGGACCTCGAGTCGTCCCGGCATCCGCAACGGAAGGTGAGACTGCACCTCCAAAAATAAAGATACGTAAGAAAAAAAATTATGTCATTCTCGATGTTGCCAACCCTGCCAATGGGCTGGACAAACTCACCTGGAAGATTCATGCAGGCGGCTATCTCGAAATGAAATGCTCTTATTCATGCGAAGGTGAATATGATTTCCACGGCGTCACCTTTGACTATCCGGAGAAGTTGGTAAAAAGGAAACGCTGGCTGGGTGACGGTCCTTACCGTGTTTGGAAAAACAGAATAAAGGGCACGCAGTTCGGGCTTTGGCAGGTCGATTACAACGACAGTTATCCGGGCGTGTCCTGGGTCTATCCCGAGTTCAAGGGCTATTTCTCGAACATCAATTGGCTGGAGCTGGAAACGGTGGAGGGCGCACTTGCCGTGGCCACCGACCAGCAGGGGTTGTTCCTCCGGCTTTACGCTCCCCGGGATGGCCAAAGTCCCAGGAAAACAGCTATTCCTCATTTCAACGGCGACCTGTCATTTCTTCACGCTATACCGGCTACCGGTACAAAGTTTAAAGTTGCCGGGGTTCTGGGACCGGAGAGCCAAAAGACAAAGGCAAACGGAAGGTTTGAGATTTCGTTATACTTCTTTGCAGATATTCCCGACTGATATTGAAAAAGAAAAGGCAAATAAACCGTTAGAAACACAAAAGGGGTCAAATCCTTATGTTTGTGGCTAAGTTACCACTTTTGCCTAAGGAATATTTTTTATGGGCTCAGGTTTTAAGTGCTTGGGTCGATATATTTTAATTGAAAACTTAAATCTTGGCCCTTTTTTGCCCCTGGGAAGCGCCTCAGCGAATTTTCAGTTGCAATGTTGAATGGAAACTGTATATTAGCGCCAGTAATTTGTTTATAAAGTAATTTAATATTTAACATGTTGAAAATAAATAACTTAAGAAGGAATTAATAATGAAAACCGTACAAAAATGGATTGAGTTGAGTTTCACTGTTTTATGGGCATGCTTGTTCTTGCTAGCTTCGACAACCGATACATGGGCCAAAGGCAAACCTTTTTCGCTTCCACCGCAAGCGGTTGAAGTGGCGCTTGGCGTATTTGACCTGGGCATTAGCTCAGACGTAGACGGTGTCCAAGTGCGCGGTTATGCCTTTGTGCATCCGAAAAAGAAGGATACCCACAAAAATGGTCGCGAGCATGGTAAACCAGGTGGAGGTGACAAAGATGGCGGTGGATCAGATTGCTTTGCCTTTATTGCCAAGGGTACCTATTGGAAGACAATCGAGGATTATATGGTCGATCCGACAAACAACGATGGAGTAACGGCTGCTGACGTAAGGGCATACATTTCCAATGCAATCGGTTCGTGGGAAACTGCTCTCGGAGCGCAAATTTTCGGAGTGGAAGTTACAGATACGGTTGACGGGGCTGATACGGTCAGCCCGTATGACAAGAATGAAGTGCTTTTCGGAACATTTACGGATTCAAATACTGTGGCCGCAACCATTGTATGGGGTATATTTGGTGGACCGCCTTTTAACCGCAGGCTTGTAGAATGGGACATGGTCTTCAATGATGATTACGCTTGGGGAAACGCTGGTCTTACCAACGAGACGGGTTTAGGGGACACAAGCGTGATGGATTTCCTTAATGTTGCAACACATGAAGTTGGCCATGCTGCCGGATTAGGCCATCCGAGTGACGCGTGCACTGAAGAAACAATGTTCAGGTTCACACAAAATGGTGAAACCAAACGGCGAACCCTTCATGCGGGTGATATTGCAGGCATTCAAGCGCTGTATCGGTAAGGCCAATCTAGTTTTGGGAAAAGACATCCCCTTGAGGGGAGGCTAAAAGTGTCAGGTTTTAAGGGTCTGTTGCCCAAGTCAGGTTGAGTCCCGCAACTGCGGAATTGCAAGCGACGCCTTGCTTTTGATGGACTTTTGGGGCGGGGTGTGGTTTGTGGGGGTATATGAAAAAAATTGTTACTGATGAGGCGCCGGAGCCGGCGGGGCATTATTCGCAGGGGGTCGTGCATGGGGGCCTGATTTTTGTGTCGGGGCAGTTGCCGATTGAAGCCGAGGTTTGTCATCAACAAGGTTTCTCAACGCGTGGACCGGCAGCGTCGATCTTGTCGTTACTCTTGGCGTTGGCATTGGTTTTTTTGTCGGGTTGCTCCGGTGCTGATGAGCAGGTCAATTCGAAGCCAAATTTTGTGCTCATCGTCGCTGACGATCTCGGATACGGGGACCTTGGAGTTACGGGAGCGCCGGACATCTCGACGCCGAATATCGACCAGTTGGCGGCAAGCGGGCTCCGGTTCACGAACGCTTATGCTAACGCGCCGGTCTGCTCTCCAACCCGTGTTGCACTCTTGACCGGTCAATATCAGCAACGGACGGGCTACGACCGCGTGTTGTACGTGAACGAACGGGAGCTTGGTATTCCGTCTCGCCTAGTACTGTTGCCGGAACTCCTCCGCGAAGTCGGATACACGACTGGGATCTTTGGTAAGTGGCATCTCGGATATCCGAAAGATTCGTTTCCGACGCGGCACGGTTTCGATCAATTTGTGGGCTTCGTCGCCGGCAATATCGACTACTTCGAGCACACTGACCGACTCGGCAATCACGACCTTTGGCGTGGAGAGACAGAGATCCATGACGACCGGTATTTCACTGACCTTGTCGTGGATGAGAGTATCGCATTCTTGAATTCCCATCACGAGGAACCTTTCTTTCTCTACGTTCCGTTCAGTGCTCCACATGATCCTTTCCAGGGCCCCGAGCATCGGGATAGCGCCGGCAATCAGGAAGTGACGCGCAAAGTAAACCGAACGCGCGAGGTTTACAAAAGTATGGTGGAGGCTCTCGACGCTGGAGTTGGGCGATTGCTCGATCATCTCGAGGGGCTTCACGTCGCGGAGCGGACCGTTGTCATCTTCATGAGTGATAACGGGGGTCTTCCGATTGTCGCTCGGAACGCACCCTTCTCGGGGTTCAAGGCGACGCTTTGGGATGGAGGAATTCACGCGCCGCTCATAGTTCGGTGGCCGGCGAAAGTTCCGTCGGGAACGACATCGGATGCTCTTGTGGCCGGAATGGATATCTTCTCAACGATAGTCGAGTTAGCTGGAGCTTCCATTCCGGCCGGGCACCGGGTCGACGGCGTCAGCCTAGCGTCGATTCTGGCCGGAGACGCCTCCGAGCCCGTCAGGGATGCTCTATATTTCCACTACCAGCATCCGCGCGGGCCCGAGCAACGCGCAGTGATACAAGACGGCTGGAAGTATCTTTTGGATCAGACGGGCGAAGAGCACCTGTTTAACCTATACGCTGATCCGGCGGAGAGGAATGACCTTGCTGAAGAGGAACCGGAGCTTCTAAAGGCGATGAAGAAAGATTACGAGTTGTGGCTTGACGATGTGTTCGCCGGTGTCACTCGCCTGCCGAAATGGATTCCGTCTCAATGAGTGCTGCGAGGTGTGCGCTATCCGCGGCCCGAGAGTTTTTTCGCAAGGCGGCGATGCAGCAATGACATTATCCCTCAGGGCATTGGACTTTTGCGTCGGGCTCGGTTAACGGACTGTCACGGAAAGTTTGACCGCTTCTTTGGATTCGTTGAACATGTGGCGCAATCAACCCATTAACTCAAGTTTAATACCGGAACCATGCGCCGCTTTTTTCCCCTCGCTCTATTTCTTGCCTTTTCCCAGCTCTTAGCGCCGTTGGTCTTTGCCGAGTCTCCGCCCAACGTCGTCATATTCCTTGCCGATGACCATTGGAACGGTTCGCCTGGAGAAAGGCCGCGGCGAACTGGCACTGCAAGCCACCGACATCCCCGGCACTCAGGTCATGGAGGTGCGCCTCCTAATTCTCAACAAACAATAACGTCGGCGTCCGATTCAAGGAGTTGGTGTTAGCTGCTAACGGTTACCGCTCTTGCCAAAGGAATATTTTTTAAAGGGGTTAGGTTTTAAGTTTTAATATTGGCAGAGAAATCAGCATATCATTATTGAAACATCTCTCGTAGCAGCGTTTAACCTATCTATATACTAGTTAGATGTATCGAGATGACAAAGCGAAGTCTTCAAGACTGGGCCAATATCGCAGAAATTGCAGCCGCGATCGCGGTTGTTTGCTCTATTGTCTACCTCGGCCTTGAGGTCCGGGACAATACTCGTGCGACCGAATCAGCAACTAGGCAGGGATTCGCCATGCAGGACATGGTGTTTATAGATTCAGCGATTGATTCTTCCATAGTCGCAAGGGCAGTTGCCAAGCGGGAATCGGGTGAAGAACTCTCAAATTTAGAGAATTCCCAGCTAGTGCAATGGCAGCATTTAAATTTCAGGATTTTTGAAAATGCCTATTACCAGTACAAAAAGGGAATGCTTGATGAAAGCGAGTGGAAGCGATATGAAGTGATTATTCGAAAAAATATCTTGCACAACAGAGCGGCTCAGGAAATGTGGGAAGGAAAACGTCATATATTTACACCAGACTTTGCTGCAGTAGTCGACGGACTCAAAAATGACATCAACGATTGATACTTCTAACCAATTGCTGCACAGGACGGCAGGGTCTGGCGAGCTAGGGCCTAGATACTAGTTAGTCAGTGAAGCCACGTCGAACGTACTTGGAGGATCAATCAATGAAAACTCTGACAAACCAAAACTTACCTGATCAAAAAGATGAGAGGAGGAGATCAGCATGTTAAAAACTCTACGACAGGACCAGATGTGGTTAGTCACCCAACCCGATCACGCACAGGTCTCAGGATATTTGGCCGCTCATTGGGGGAATGACGACTTTGCACGTCCAGGGTACTTCGCCAGTTCACCGGATTCCGAGAGACTTCGGGCCGAAACGGTTTTTGGCATCGCTGAACACGACAACGGCTGGTGGGAATGGGATGCCACCCCTGAACTTGCGGACGTAGATGGTTTCCCATCAGGCCTTTCGGATGTGCTCAAGAACCAGCAGGAGGGCATGAACCGGTGGCGACTGGGGGTCCGCCGCTTCAGCTCAAACCACCCCTACGCGAGCCTCCTCATCAGCAGCCATGCCTACTGGTTATATGCTGCCAAAATTCAAGCTGATTCGGATCCTGTGTTCGCTCATCCCCTTTTCTGGAGAGGCGCAGCGGACAAGTTGCTTCCCGGGAATCTGGACGAGGTTCGTGCTTTCGTTGCCGAGATTAAGGGTCTGCAAGACGATTGGATCGAGGAAATTCGGAAAGACCCTGCTCGCACTTATTGGGTTGATGAGGAGCACTTATACCCAAATGTCCGGCTCCTCCAGCTCGCGGATGGGCTGTCGCTGTCACTGTGCTCCGCTCTCATCCCACCCCGTACTGGCGACGCTAAGGGCCTTGGAAACGATCAGTTTGATCTGCTTGAAGTTCCTCGTAAAAATTGGGAGGACCGAGTTTCGATCGCACTTAAACCCATCGGTGACCGGCGGATCGTTTGCGCCCCATACCCATTCGACAAGGACCCTCTACCGATTGTGGTACGTTCTCGCATCTTTGACCTGCCAGCAGAAGACTCACCCCAGTTTCAGACCTGGTGGCAGGCACAGGCCCCACAACTGATCCGGTTCGAGTACTGCTCTACATAGAGGGTTTCTACTGCTAAAGTAGTTCATCATGAGAGATCAATAAGTAATCTTAAATTAATTTAATGGAGAGCAATTATGACTGATAAGAAAGCATCGATAGATTATCCGATTCACGAACTTCTTGCGGAACGGTGGAGCCCCTACGGCTTCGAAGACCGGCCGGTTGCGCAGGCCGACCTCCGTTCTTTGTTTGAGGCTGCTCGCTGGGCAGCGTCCTCCTATAACGAACAGCCTTGGAACTTTTTTGTTGCGACCAAGGAAAATCCTGAGGAGTTCGCACGACTCCTCTCCTGTCTCGTAGAGGCAAATCAAGAGTGGGCGAAGGCTGCACCGGTGCTTGTGTTGGGTGTCGTTAGTCTGAATTTTTCGCGGAACAACAAGGACAATCGGGCCGCCGTTCACGACCTTGGTCTTGCCGCCGGAAATTTGGTGGTCGAGGCGACGGCCCGAGGCCTGTGTGTCCATCAGATGATCGGTATACTTCCCGACAAGGCGCGTGAGGTCTACCAAATACCGGAGCATTATGAGGCGTGGACGGCTATGGCGATCGGATACAAGGCAGACCCGGCCAAACTGCCAGATGCTCTGAAAGAGCGCGATCTAACACCGAGGCAGCGAAAGCCGCTGAGTCAGTTCGTGTTCACCGGCAAGTGGGGACAACCGTCTCCGCTGGTGCTGAAGCGCGACTTCTAACCATGCGGTCGAGCGAATTGCAAGCCGCTAGCGCGGCGTCGATAGCTGTTTTGCGGTCAAATGCAAGCGGTCGTCCCATGTCAACTCAACGTGTTTTCTCATTGTCATGCGGCGAGATTGCTTTTAGCAAATAAAAGGGCAGACGTCTATTGTGGACACATTCGGCGTCTAGTTTTTTAGTTTTCGGTTGGATCAAACAGAGAAAGGAACAGAAAATGAAGGCGTTTTATATGATCGATATTACAATCAAAGATGGCCAAAAATTTCAGGAATATGTTGACCACGCCAAGCCACTGGTAGAAAAATTTGGCGGTGGTATGTTAATTCGCGGTCGTGAATTAGACAGTGATAACAAGCCAGTCGAAGGAAAGCTCATAGGCGTGATGGAATTTCCATCCGTAGAGATCGCACGCGATTGGTATAATTCTGACGAATACAGAGCAATCATCCGGATCCGCGATGCAGGCTCTATTAGCGAATTTACACTCTACGAAACCGTGAAGCCGCATAGCATGGATTAGCAGTCCAGTGCGATTTGTTGCGTCTGACGCCCGGGTGCGCCCCGGACATGAAAATTTTGGAGTTGGGTGGCACGTGCCTTCAGGCCGTGCCTCACTGCAGGAGCTAATGGGTAAATATGGGAAGCAAAAAGGGGTCGGCCCTAGGATTTTCGTGTTTTTGAAAAAGAGGAGCCAGGTTTTGCTTTTTGTGGACTTTTGGAGCGGGGTGTGGTTTGTGGGGGAGCATGAAAAAAATTGTTACTGATGAGGCGCCGGAGCCGGCGGGGCATTATTCGCAGGGGGTCGTGCATGGGGACCTGGTTTTTGTGTCGGGGCAGTTGCCGATAGTGCCGGGTAGCGATGTAAAGGAGGTCGGGACTATCGAGGAGCAGACCGAGCAGGTTTTGAAAAACGTGTCGGCGATCCTCAAGGCGGCGGGCAGCGACTTGAGCAAGGTTCTCAAGGTAACCGTTTATATCTCCGACATCAGCTTATGGGGCCGGGTGAATGCGGTGTATGCGAAATTTTTCGGCGAGCATCGTCCGGCCCGGGCGGTAGTGCCGACGCGGGACCTGCATTTCGGGTACCAGATCGAAATCGATGCGGTGGGGTATGTTGATTAAAAGAAGAGTGCTCACACAAAGGCGCAAAGCCGCAAAGAGTGAGGAATACTATATTTTTTCGGCGATTTCTTCGAGGGGATAGGTCCAGATTTCGGATAGTGTGGGGTGATACCAGTGAGCTTTTAGAAGGTCGAAGACAGTGGCTTTTAGCGCGAGAGCGACGGCGAGGGAGTGGATGAGTTCTCCGGCGTCTTTGCCGACGCATTCGGAGGCGAGGATGCGACCGTCGGCCCGCGCGGCCCAAACTTTTACGTAGCCGTATTTGGCTTCCATGAGAATGGATTTTCCATGGTCGTCGAAGGGGAAATCGGCGGTTAAAAAATCGATGCCGCGAGCGGTCAGTTCTTTTTCCGGGATTCCGGCGGCGGCGATTTGGGGGTCGGTGAAGATGATGTTTGTGAGCAGGTCGTAGTTTACGGGCTGTGGATTCAGGCCGAGGGCGTGTTTGGCGGCTGTTTCGCCCTGTAGGATGGCGACGTGGACAATTTCATGCGGGCCTGCGCAATCGCCTGCAGCATAGACGCGGGGGTTGGTGGTGGTTTGGTGGGCGTCGGTTTTAATGTGGCCGCTACGGAGCAATTCCACGCCGGCTTTGTCGAGGTCGAGGCCGGCGGTGTTTGGCTTGCGGCCGAGGGCGTTGAACAGACGGTCCGCTTCCTTAACGATTTCCTTGCCGTTTTGTTCGAATGTGACTTTGACCCGGTCTCCGTTTTTTTCGATCTGTTTGACTGCGGTGCCGGTGTAAAGCTCGATGCCTTCGTCTTTAAAGGCTTGCATGAGCACCTTGGCGGATTGCGGTGAAGCCTCTTTGAGTATCAGCGGACTGCGCTGGATTTGGGTGATTTTGCTGCCCATGCGGCTGAGGAACTGGGACAATTCGCAAGATACGACTCCGCCTCCGAGCACTATCACCGATTCGGGAAGCTGGTCGAGTTCGAGGACATCGTCGCTGTTCAGAAGGGGGACGGCGTCCAGGCCGGGAAGTGGCGGGGAGCTGATGGTCGAGCCGGTGGAGACAAGGAAATGATCGGCGGTAAGTTCCGTGCCGTCATCAAGGAGGATAGTTTTTTCATCCAGGAAGCGGGCGGGACTGCGGTAGAGGTCGAATTTATCGGCCTCCAGTTGCTCGACCCGGTAATCCGTAAATTCGCCTATGATGCGCCGCTTGCGGGCGTTGACGGCGGCCATGTCTGCCTTAGCGGTAGGGATATCGAGACCATAGGTGGAGCCATGTTTTGCGTGATGGAGAACGTCGGCGATGAAGAGGAGAGTCTTCGACGGCATGCATCCGCGCAGGATGCAAAGGCCGCCGAGCTGGCTGGCCGCTTCGACGATGGCGACGCCATCACGATGATCGCGAAAAGTTCGCGCGGCGGCATAGCCTGCGCTGCCACCGCCGACGACGATGAAATTGTAATGTGTGCTCATGATTTCAGGCTAATATTAAAGTAAGTTTATGGTCAACTTGGGATGGCAAGGAATTGGAAGTTGTTTTCTTGGATTGCAATCGGGCAAGCGAAATCCTAATAGATAATTGGTTTTTCCTTTCATGAAAATATTAGTTGCAGACAAAATATCAGCTTCGGGCATCGCTTATTTGCGAGAACAGTCGGAGATAGAGATGGTTGAGGCCTATGGTTCAGACGGGAAGCAAATCCTGAAACTGGCCGCGGATGCCGAGGCAATCATTGTTCGCAGCGCAACCGAGATTACCTCCGAGGTGATTGCGGGAGCGCAGCGATTGACGGTGATTGGCCGGGCTGGTGTGGGGGTGGATAATATTGATGTCGATGCGGCCAGCGAGCGCGGCATCGCCGTTCTGAACACGCCTGGAGGGAATACGGTAGCTACGGCGGAACTGACTTTTTCACATATGCTTTGCGTCGCCCGGCCAATCAGCCAGGCAACGGCTTCGATGAAAACCGGTAAATGGGATCGCAAGGATTTTGCCGGTTCGGAGCTTTATCAAAAAATGCTTGGGATTATCGGACTCGGGCGTATAGGGGCGGAAGTTGCCCTTCGGGCGCAGGCATTCGGCATGCGGGTGTTGGCCCATGATCCCTATCTCACGGAAGACCGGGCCAAGGCCCTGGATGTCAAAAAGGTTGAATTGGATACGCTATTGGGGGATTCCGATATAATTACGCTGCATCTGCCGTTGAACGATACAACGCGGCATTTGATCGATGCCGGGACTTTTGCAAAAATGAAAGACGGCGTTCGCATCCTGAATTGCGCCCGAGGTGGTCTCATCAACGAGGATGACCTCGTTGATGCAATCGAAAGCGGCAAAGTGGCGGCGGTCGGCCTGGATGTCTTTGAAAAGGAGCCGCTACCAAAGAACAGCAAGCTCAATAAACTTTCGAACGTTATACTAACTCCCCACTTGGGCGCTTCCACTCGTGAAGCGCAGGACAGCGTGGGTCTGGAGATAGCCGAAGCGGTTGTGGAAGTATTGCGCGGAGGAATCCTTCGAAATGCGGTAAACATACCATCGGTGGATACGCGGACGTTGAAGATACTGCGGCCCTACCTGGTGCTCGGAGAGAAGCTCGGAACGGCATTGCAGCAACTTTCACCACCCCAGATCGATAAGCTGAAAATCACTTATTGGGGCCGCATCGTCGAATTGGATGCCATGCCGCTGACGCGAAGCATTCAAAGGGGATACCTTGGCCGTATCAGTTCGGAAAATATCAATGATATCAATGCCCCACATGTCATGAAACGACTGGGAATTGAAGTGGAAATTACAAAGTCGAACTCGGAAAAAGATTACACAGACCTTGTTCGAGTTGAAGCTCACGAACCCGGAGGTAATATCCATTGCATTGAGGGTACGCTATTCGGTACGGCGCACAAACCGCGGCTGGTCAATATAAACGACCGGGAAGTCGAGGCTTCGCTGTTGGACGATTTACTCGTTATAGCCAACCAGGATGTGCCGGGCATAATCGGGATGATAGGAATGGTGCTGGGCAAGCATAAGGTGAACATCGCCAACATGTCGTTGAGCCGCAATGCCGTGGGCGGAGTGGCCTTGACCGTTTTAGAGCTCGATGCCTTGCCCAGCCGTGAACCAATCGACGAAATAACCGGACATGAGGCGATTAATGATGTCTATTTGGTGAAGCTTTAAAAATTAAGTCAGAAGTCAGAAGGATGAAAAGGGGTAGGGGCAAAGGTTCAGAGGGGCAAAGAGGAAGAAGCCAAGGATAAAGAATGAATAGTGTATAATAGGTATTGGGGAGATGGAGGGCTAAAGAATGAGGACAGCAGACCAATTTGGAGCTATAATCCTCTGCCCCTTTAGACTTTAAATTTTTATCAATTGGCTGATTTAGCGAGTTCCCGGTTGGTGATTTCACGGATGATGGAGATGCTGGAGCGGTTGCTCAGGCTTGTGGCGAGCGAGGCTGTCTTGGTGGAAATTTCGGAGGAATCGATGGCGTATTGGGGATTCGTTTTAGCCTTGAGATAGATGATTGTTCCGGAGTCTTCTTGAAGGATCATGGGAGATAAGTTTCCGGGTTCGAGAATGACGGCTTGGGAAAAGAGTGAGGGAGGCAATTCGTCCGGTGGGCTCTTGGTCAAAAATAGGCCGTGGGAAACAGGGGTAAATCCTTCGTTTTCCGAGGCTTCGAAATAGCTGAGTCCTTTCTGCATGGATGCCTCGATGTTTTCCTTGAGTTGGACTCCTTTGGCTACAAAGCGTTTTCTGCGAAATATTTCACGATATTCATTTATGACTTGACCAATAACTTCCGCAAATGGCGGGACATGCGCCTGTATTTTGCCTTCGTAGATCAAGACGGCAGCGCCATTGTTTGTGGGTACGACATCGGAAAAATAACGTTTGGTATTCAGGCTGAAGGCCTTTGTGAGGGCTTGCCGGGGAATACCGGTGTCTGCGGGCAGGTTGTCTTTGTAGTAGGGCGAGATCCTGTTTTTAGCGGCTCCGGTGGCATCCAGCAAGGCATTGAATTCTTCCGAGTATTGGGGGATTTTCCGGCGGAAGAGAGCGACTGTAAATTCGTCAGCAGCTTCTTCTGACAGGCGACGGGCCTTTTGGATTTTCCAGGCTTTGGCGACTATATCACGGACAAGGGGCAGTACGTCTTCGATTGGTTCGCCAGCGGTAAGAAGATCGCGGGCGTTAGGAAAACGATTTTGGTTACTGCTTAAATAGGTTTCGAGATCTTCATTATCAGGGATTGATACCTGGTCTGTGTAGTTGTCCGAATTGAAGTAGAGAATGGTAAGGCTGATTTTTTCCGATTCTTCGAAACGGAATTTATTGGACTCGTAGAATTCCTCGAGCGCCGTCTCATCGGGAACGATATTGGGCTGGAATTCGGAGTAGACCAGGGTTGTCGTTTCGATAGTCCACTGCGTATTGTCCCAAGCCAGTTCCTTGGCAGCCTCGAAGGGCAGCACGTGGCCAGGCCCAGCCAGGGCATAACGGACTTTGTCGATCCGAAAGTTATCGGCAAGGACTTGCGAGACCACAGCTTGGGACAAATCCGGATCGTTATCGATGCGGTCCCTGAATTCAATGAAGATATTAGGGTTAAAATTACCTGCCGTGTCCTGGAAAATGCGCCTGGTCGCAATATAATCCTGGAATTGCTCCTCGTTAGGTTCCGGTACGCCCAATTGGTCGGCCAAAGCCAGGTAGGCGATGCGCTGGAAGCCGAAGCTTTCGAGCTGGTCACGGCCTCTGAGGCGGATTCCGACATTGATCCAAAAGCTGACTTGGGCGGCGCGGGAAATGGAATTGATGTCTTTTTGCGATACCAAATCGAAGTTGAAAAATTTCCGTGCCTTAACAGGCCGGGTGCCGCCGCTTCCGAAGTAGCTTTGCGGGCCGATAGTCAGAACAAAGGCGACGACTATGACCGTCAGCAAAAGGCCGAATATCCACTTGTGGTGTCTCTGAAATTTATTTTGGATCCAAGTAATCATGAGCTAGGGAAGGTGCAATGGTTCAAGAGTTCAATGGTTCAAGAGTTCAAAGGTTTAAATGAAAAAAGCATGAAGCATGAAGGATGAAGGAGGAAGAAGTGGATGATGAGGAAGAGTGGGAGGATGAAGATGAGGGAGGCTGAAAGCGTTGACGCCATGTCAGTGATGCAAGGGCCACGCGATTGTAGTGAGCCGGACCGGGCAAGAGTTGTCGGCGGGCGCTACTAAAAGAGGGGGGCAATGACTTGAAACCAGGCGAAGGCGCAGATTCCGGCTATTGCCACTATAGCCGAGAAGACCATGAGGAAGAACCGGAGAGTAATTGTGCAGATGTAGACGCCAATGCTCAAGACGATAACGCTTACCAGGAGATAAAGTGATGTTTGATCGCCGCCGGCTTGCCAGGCTGCCCAGTGAATGAATCCGAAATAACCCATGCCGAGCATAAACCGAAAGCGTATCATTTGGTAAACTTCTGTGACGCCCAGAAATACTGATATGGCAAAAAACAGGTCAGCGGCGCCGAGAATTAACATGGGCCTTTGGAGAATGAGCAAATAATTTTCATCATTTATGATTTCCTGTACGATTTGCCAACTGGGGTAAACGAAGGTGAAGCCGCTAAGGAGCATTATCGAGGCGAGGACGGGGCGTGAGAGTTCTGCGGCCTTAGCTTCCCACTTTTCTTTTTTCCTGGCATGGGAGGTTTCTTCGGTTGTGCCCTCGGCGGCCGCCAGCATATCATGTACGGTTATTTCCGGTATCTTGTCTTCGCCGAGATTGAGAAGATCCATGTCCTCGGCGCTTTTAGGTTTTAGGACGAGAATTTCTTTTTCGGGAAAGACGGCATTTTTCAGTTCTTCATTCGATGTTAGGGTTACCTACTGCTCTGTTTCATCGTCGTAGATGAGGGTTTCTTTGGTGACTTGATCGGCATCAACCAGAGAGATGAGTTTTTCGACGGTAAATGGTCCGCGGCGTTCTTCCGTATCAGGCTGGCGAATGTAGTATTGCTGAGGCATGATTGACCTTATTTTCAGTTTTCTTGATTAATCAGCAAGCAAAAAGTTCAGCCTTGTGGACAAAAGATCCCAAAGAGACGATTTTTATAAAATCAAGGGTTTGACGGAAGGATTGGCGGACCGATTTCGCTTTCACCGCTCCAATGCAGCTTGTTGCGCACGAGTTGAAAGTGAGACAGATTAAGGTGCTGGATTAGGAGGAAGGGAAGGTTGGAAATCGATATTTGGAGTGGAAAATTTTCATATGAATCGAAACTTGTCAGGCCGTCGAGCGTTATCCTGACGGCGGGGTCCTTTTCGAGCAATGTGACTTTCAGACTTGTATTCTGGTCGAAAATGACGCTGCGGTTTGATAATGTATGCGGGCATATGGGGGTCATTGCAATTACCCTGGCATCCGGGTGAATGATGGGGCCGCCTGCCGAAAGGTTGTAGGCTGTCGAGCCGGTTGGTGAAGTAAAAATTAGACCGTCGCAAAAGTAATCGTTGACCGGTTCGTCTTTGCAAAGAACTTGCAGGCGGATGAGGCGTGAACCTATATTCTTGACCACTACATCGTTGAGTGCCAGCACGGAATCTCCACTGGAGATATGGCAATGTAGGACGGTGCGCTCAGACACCTTGTAATCGCCCCGGAGTAGTTCCGGGAGTTTTGATTGCGCCTCCTGCGCGGAAAAACTTGCCATAAATCCCAATTTACCGAGGTTGACGCCGAGCACGGGCACCTGTCCGCCGACGGCCTCGGTGACCACGCCCAACAGGCTACCGTCACCGCCAATGACGCAGCATGCATCCATGTCATCCAGAAAGCCGGAGGGCAGAGGGTAATCGGTGGTGACGGCGGTGTCTGCGCCTTCATTTTCCGAGATTTCGACCAGAGTACTGGCTAATTCTCCAGAGCCTTCCTTGTCGCGGTTGACCACGAATGCGATTTTTTTGATGGGGGTCATGATGAAAGTCACCCGCCGTCGTCCCGCACCTGCGGGACTATGGCACGGCAAGGTAAGGTGGAAGGATGAAGGATCAGGGACGAAAGGGGAAGGGATAAAGGTTCAAAGGGGCAAAGGGGAAGAGGTTCAAAGAGGACGAGGGATGTAGTCGACAAAGGACCAAGGACTAAAGACCAAGAACCCTTCCCCCTTTGCTCCATTAAGTGAAACTAATTCTTTTCCTCTTGGTGGGGTTCGCGAAAGAACTGTAACGAGGAAGCGCCTCTATGGTGAATGCCACTGGAGGAAATTGGTCAGTAAACGATTATCAGCAATTCTACGGGGTTGAAACCAGGCGCGTCGATGTAAAGCTTTCCCATGCCGGTTTCACCACCTTCGATGTTAACCTTAACCGTTCGCGAGCCTTCAGGTATAATGACTTCGGGCATTATAATGCTTTCGGGTATGTTGGTGGTTGCGGGTATCAGGAAGCCTCCCGGCGGAGCGTTAAATTCGATGGAGAATTCAAGCGTTTTACTGTCGCCGGATGTTAATCTCATACTTTTGGGCGTGACAGTTATATAGGAGGTGTCGATCTGAAAATTACCGATTGGTAAGTCTACCCGGTTGGATCTCAATGTGAGTGTATAATCTTGGTCGGAGGTGAGGCTGGGAACGAGAAAGCTCAGGGAAGAGCCGGAATGGTAGATTATGGGGATTTCCAAAGATCCGAAAATGATGGAGTCGGATGGGGAAAATCCGCGGCCGATCACGGCGACTTCGGCTCCGACAGGGCCTCTATAGCTTTCCATTTGCAAAACGTAGCGATTTACGAGCCGGGAAGTAAATAGGCCTGATTTGATAGATTTGGATTTAGATCTGCTTTCGGAATCTGAGTCGTAATCCACGGTATAGTAATAGGTGGCTTCGGAATAACCGGCGGGTATCTTGAAATCGATTTTGAAAATGTTAACGTCTTCCGAGGATTTACGCATAATGTGGGTTTCTCCACCTATAACGATATACGCCTTTACAGATGCACTGCCTCTCTTTGGAATTTTGGCGGCCATGGTGAAGGTGTAAATGCCCGAGGGGTTCTCGGGAATTTTCGCAGGCGTTAAATTCCTCATTGTGACCTGGCATCCAGTGCATAGGATGCCGAGCAACGGAAGCAGAAGGACGCGTAACAGGCTTTGTGCTTTCATAATGGTTAAACTGACGGCAGAATATAGGGAAAATTTATGGTTCTGCAAGAAAAAGCTGAGGGCGCAATTCCGCTGGGAATTTACTTCCATATCCCATTTTGCGCGACCACTTGCGACTACTGGGATTTTTACCGGGAAGCGTCACATCGTCGCGACCTGCAACTTTATCTCGATGGGATGGATCGCGAGCTTGGACTGATCGATATCGACCGTGGCGCGGATACGGTTTTATGGGGCGGTGGCACGCCCGGATTGCTGCCGGCGGGCGATCTTCACCGGCTCGGCCTTGCTTTGCTGGATAAGCTTCCCCACCCGCCGCAGGAGTGGACAGTCGAATTGGCGCCCGCCACGGTTAAGGAGGACAAACTGGCAGTCTTGTGGGAGATGGGCGTAAACCGCATATCTCTGGGTGTGCAGAGTTTTCAGGCAGATATGCTGAAGGCGATTGGTTGCCGCCATTCGTCTTCCCAAGTGGATGGGGCCATTGAGGCCATACGCTCTGCGGGCTTCGGAAACTTGAACCTCGACCTGTTGTTTGCCATTCCCGGACAATCGATCGAGTCATGGAAGCGCGATTTGCGGGAAGCCATAAAGCGGCAACCCGAGCATATTTCGACTTATTGCCCGACCTTCGGGGAATATACGAATTTCTATGCACGTTTACAAGGCGGCAGGGTGCCGGCGAAAAACGAACCGGAGGAGGCCGCCTTTTACCTTGAGACGTGGAAAACCCTCACAGCGGCCAGCTATGGCCAATACGAAATCTCCAACTTTGCACGACCCGGTTACTCATGCCTGCACAACATCAATACTTGGCGGATGTCTGAATGGGTGGGCTTGGGGCCGTCGGCCGCCAGCCAATACCGGGGACGGCGCTTTGCCAATGTGTCTTCCCTGGACGATTGGCTGGCTGGTTTAAGCAACGGCATACCGCGCCGGGTGGACGAGGTGACTCTTTCCGAATGCATGCTTGCCGCTGATTGCCTGATTTTCGGACTGCGCATGAATGCCGGTGTAAATCTCAAACTCCTGAAAAAACGTTATGCGGGAATTCAATTCGGGGCGCTCGATCCGCTCTGGGGCCGGTGGGAAGAAGACGGCCTGCTCGAGAAATCGGGAGAGATATTGCGCCTTACGGTGAGCGGACGGTTGTTGGCGGACAGGCTGGGAGTTGAGATTCTGGAAGCCTTCGATGCCATGAATACACCACGGAGCCACAGAGGAATTTTTATCCACTAATTTTCAATAAACCACACTGATCAATTTTTGGAGATTATTAGTGTAATCCACCTTTGATTTTCAGTGGTTATTCGCGTTTGGCGGCCAGGGAGTCGAGGCGCATGAGAGCGCTCAGGTTTTTGCCGACCAGGCGCAGTTTCTCTGTAAAGTCGCCCGTGGTTTTTTCCTCCTCGATCTGCTCCTCCAGGAACCAGCCAAGGAAATTCATAGTGGCGTAGTCCTTTTCCGCCAAAGCGGTTTCGTAAAGGGCGTTTATCTGAGCTGTGACATTGCGCTCTTGGGCCAACGCGGTTTCAAAGGCGTCGAGTGGAGATTTGCAGGCTACTTTCGGTGCAGGGATTGCTTTCAGAGCGACGGACCCGCCGCGGTCGTTCAAGTAGTCAAAAAATTTCATCGCATGCTCCTGTTCCTCGGCGGATTGGCGGCGCATCCACTTAGCAAACCCCTGATAGGATGTGCTTTCCAAACATGCGGATAGAGCCAGGTAGGAGTAGTAGGATGACAACTCGTTGTTGATCTGTGTGTTAATGGCCTTTTCGACCTTAGCGCTGATACTCATGATATATTTTTATGGTTTATATGGTTTATATGGTTTATATGGTTTATATGGTTTATATGGTTTATATGGTTTATTTAGAATTATTCTAAATAAGGAATTTGGTCAAGGGTAAAAATAAAATCCGGAACTCACCCGCCGTTGCTGGGCTATGGCGGGCATGGGAAAAAGAAAAAAAGAGGGATGATGAAGGATGAAGAGGAAAGAGGATAAGGAAGAGGATGAGGAAGAGGAGGATGAGGAGAGGGAAAATCTTGAACCCTTGAACTATTGAACTTCCCTCTATCGACCAGGGACCAAGGAATTTTTTACCATCTTCATCCAATCCAGACCAAGGTGCCGGGTTCGATGGCGTCGAAGAGTTTTATGACGTCGCGGTTGGTCATTTGCACGCAACCGGAGCTTTGGGGGGCGCCGATGAGGTCTTCGTGGTTGGTGCCGTGGATGTATATATAGCGGTCGTAGGAGTCACATCCGGGGCCTTGATTTCGGCCGGGTTCGAGGCCGCGCAGCCAGAGTATGCGGGAGGTAATAAGATTTTTTTCACGCTCCTCAGAGGGGAGTTCTGAATAATGCCTGCCGGTGCATACGCGGTTTATAAATACCGAGTCCATGGGCGCGTCGGCGCCGATCTTTTCGGCGACCTCATGAAGGCCGAGAGGGGTGCCGAGTGAGTCCTCAAGACAGGAGGGCGGGCGCATGGAGGTTGAAACGGGGTAAAGGGCGGTTGGACTTCCATTGGTTATGTGGTAAAGTTTTTGCTCGCCTAGGGAAACACCTAGGACATTCTTTGTGGGTTTGATATCTAGCCTTCTGCAGGCTTTGTTGATGGATTCCCAAGGACAATCTTTTATAGAAAATGGCATACAAAACAGGCATTGTGGGCGCCACCGGCGCGGTTGGTCAAGAAATCATCCGTCTGCTGCTTGAACGGGAATTTCCATGTTCGGAAATTCGGCCGTTGGCATCGGCGCGTTCTACGGGCAAAAAGCTCGAGCACGGAGGGCATTCGTGGACTGTGAGCGAAGCGAGTCCGGAGAGTTTCGATGGGCTGGACTTGGCTTTGTTCAGCGCAGGAGCTTCCATTTCAAGAAGCCTGGCCGCCGAGGCGACGAAGCGGGGTTGCCTGGTCATTGACAACAGTTCGGCTTTTCGGATGGACCCGGAGACGCCACTGGTCATCCCCGAGATCAATCCCGGCGCGGTCGATGGGCATCAGGGTATTGTGGCCAATCCCAATTGTTCGACCGCCGTGGCGCTTATGGGGCTTTACCCCCTGCATCGGGAGTTTGGGCTGAAGCGATTCTTTGCGGCGACCTACCAAGCTGTTTCGGGCACAGGTGCCGCCGCCATACTGGAGTTGGAAAAACAGGTCAGAGACTGGGCGGACGGAAAGCCCGCCGAGTGCGAGGTTTACCCCCATCCGATTGCCTTTAACCTGTTGCCCCAAGTGGGCGATTTCCTGGACGACGGTTACACCAGCGAGGAGCACAAAATGGGTGACGAAAGCCGCAAGATTCTGGAATTGCCCGAACTCCTGGCATCAACGACTTGCGTGCGCGTGCCGGTATTTCGAGCGCATTCGGTGGCAGTCAACGCGGAGTTTGAAAAGCCGGTGGACTTGGCGGTCGCGCGTCGGGCGATCGAGGAATTCAGCGCCAGCGAACTTGTGGACGATCCGGCCCAAAGCGGGTATCCCATGCCTCTGGATTTTGCCGAAAAGGTAAAATGCGGGGTGGGTCGCCTGCGCGAGGACAGCGCTTTGGAAAACGGACTCGCCTTCTGGGTGGTTGGCGACCAATTGTGGAAAGGCGCCGCACTAAATACAATCCAGATTGCCGAGTTGCTTCACGACAAAGGGCTTATCGAGTCTTTCAGCAGTGCGCAGCCGTCCGATTAGACCATATTGATGCGCCAGTTTCTGCTTGTGGAATTTTTAGGTTAGATGGTAAATAATGGTTCTTACACGGGACGGCTAGCTCAGTTGGTTAGAGCATCCGGTTTACACCCGGAAGGTCGGCGGTTCGAGTCCGCCGCCGTCCATTCTCCTCATCTTATTCCATTATCCAATATAAGCGAATTAAGTCGTGGCTTTACATGGCGGCGAATTGTTCCTAGGTTTTTGGATACTATTTTATAAATCGAATAATGAGACATACCATATCAGTCCTTGTCGAAAACAAGTTCGGGGTGCTGGCGCGAGTTGCCGGCATGTTCAGCGGACGGGGTTTTAATATCGACACCCTCAATGTTGGGCCGACGCACGATCCGGAATTTTCCCGGATCACGGCTACGGTGCAAGGAGACGATCAGAAGTTGGACCAATGCATTAAACAACTGAACAAGCTGGTGAATGTTGTCGATGTTCAGGACCTCGCAAGAGGTGAATTTGTTGCGCGCGAATTGATGGTGATAAAAATTAACGCAGATGCCAAGGCTCGTTCCGAGATCATACAAATTTGCGATATTTTTCGGGCCAAGATAGTCGATGTGTCGCATAAAAGCGTCATAGTGGAGATGACGGGAGACACAAACAAGGTTAGCGCGTTTCTCGAATTGGCAGAGCCGTTCGGTATTACGGAGCTGGCCCGCACTGGCCGGGCAGCGTTGCAACGCAATCGAAAACTGGAACTTTGACTCTGCCTCGATCAATCGCAGAGGTTCTAAAGCAATAAATTTTCCAACCCGAAAGTAGAAAGGTCATTATGCCCGCAAAAGTATATACTAACAAGGATGCTGATTTAAGAATCCTCAAAGGAAAAACACTGGCCGTTATTGGTTATGGTTCGCAGGGGCATGCCCACGCCTTGAACCTTAAGGACAGCGGTCTCAAAGTAATTATCGGTCTTTACCCGAAGAGCAAGTCGATCAAGGTGGCCAGGAAACACGGTTTCGAGGTCCTGATGGTTCCGGAGGCTGTGCGAAGGGCCGACATCATTATGATAGCGGTGCCGGACATGAAACAGGCGGCTCTTTACGAAAAGGAGATACTGCCCAATTTGGACAAGGGTAAAACACTGCTTTTCAGTCACGGTTTTTCCATACACTTCGGCCTCATAGAACCACCCAAAAAAGTGGATGTCATCATGGTCGCGCCAAAGGGACCAGGCCATATCGTGCGCAGCCAATACCTGGAGGGCAAGGGGGTGCCGTCGCTCATTGCTATCGCCAAAGGTTCCACCCGGACAGCAAAGGCGACTGCATTGGCCTGGGCCAAGGGCATAGGGGCCACCAGGGCCGGAGTGCTGCAGACTACTTTTAAAGAGGAGACAGAGACAGATCTTTTCGGAGAACAGGTGGTGCTCTGCGGCGGCGCCACCGCTCTTGTGCAAGCGGGCTACGAAACCCTGGTCGAGGCCGGCTACCAGCCCGAGATGGCTTATTTCGAGTGTCTGCACGAGCTTAAACTCATTGTTGACCTCATGGTCGAGAGCGGCATATCCGGCATGCGTTTTTCGATCTCCGAGACGGCCAAATACGGAGACATCACCCGGGGTCCCAAGATAATTACAGCGCAGACCCGGCGGACCATGAAGACAATTCTCAAGGACGTGCAGTCGGGCAAATTCGCCCGCGAATGGGTGCGAGAGTATAAGGCCGGGCTTCCAAATTACAAAAAGTTGCTGAAGGCCGGAGCGGATCATCCCATCGAAAAAACCGGCAGTCGGTTACGCGATCTTATGCCGTGGGTTAAGAAAAAGGATATCTCTGGCGCTCAGGCTGCTTATTGAACTACGGCGGACAATCCAAATCCGATAATCAGGATGATGCTGTGAATCTCTCACGCCTTCTTCATCAACGGCAGCGCTCGCAGTCATTATAACACATCCCTTTGGTTGAAATCGTAGGCGACTGTAGAGATCGCTGGCAACAGACCCTGGTATTTCGCGTGAGTGAAAAAATTATACTGGCAACCCGCCGCAGCCCATTGGCGATGGCTCAAGCTGAGCTGGTGCGCGCTTGCCTGGCCAGGGAATTGCCCGAGGCCGTGTTCGAGGTGCTCAAGTTGGTTACAAAGGGCGACCGAAAGCACAGTTGGTCCGGGCAGGAGCCGGGTGGGGTCAAGGGACTTTTTACCCGGGAAATCGAGGATGCCTTGCTCAAGGGCGAGGCGCATATCGCCGTGCACAGCGCCAAGGACTTGCCCGTCGAGGATCGGTCCGGACTTACTCTCGCCGGATTTTTGCCCAGGGAAAGCGCTCATGATGTGCTTGTTGTTCGGGAAGACTGTGCCAAGCCCGTCTTTATAGCCACAGGAAGTCCGCGGCGTCGGTTGCAGGCCAAGGTGCTTTTCCCACGGGCGGTCTGGAGCCAGATCAGGGGTAATGTGGAAACCCGGCTAAAAAAGATCGCCAAAGGGGAGGCCGAAGCCACTATTTTGGCCGCAGCCGGCCTAAAGAGATTGGGCATCAATACCTGGAAGGGTTTAACTTTCAAACCGTTGGATATCCGGCAAATTGTGCCGGCGCCCGGGCAAGGCGCCATCGCCTTGCAATGCCGCGAATCGGATGCTGAAAAATATGCCGGTTTTCTGGACGCGGAAACCGCTTTCGCGGTGAATATCGAGCGAGCCTTCGCGCGCTTAATCGGTGGCGGTTGCGACAGCGCCAGTGCCGCACATTATTGCAACGGCGACTTGCACGTCTATCTCGAGGAACAAGGTTATATGAAGTTCTCCTTCAAAGGTGTGAGCGAAGAAGCCGTCGAAGAGCGCTTGGCAGAGATTGTGAAGAAGAATGGTCTTTAGCCTTTGGTCCTTTGTCTTTAGTCCTTGGCCTATTGTCCTTCGCCTTTTGACTTTTTAAATATTTATGAGTGAGGGTATTGTATATCTTGTTGGGGCGGGGCCGGGGGATCCGGGCCTGTTGACTTTGCGCGCGCGCGAACTTATCGCGGAGGCCGATGTGCTGGTTTACGATTACCTGGTTAATGAAAGGATTTTGGGTTGGCGCCGTGATGGATGCGAAATGATTTTCGTGGGCAAAAAACCGGGCCGACATTCCATCTCTCAGGATGAAATCGGTGATTTGCTGGCCGACCGCGCCGCAAAGGGAAAGCGGGTGGTTCGGCTTAAGGGCGGCGATCCGTTTATTTTCGGTCGAGGTGGAGAGGAAGCACCACGGTTAGCGGAAGACGGCGTGAATTTTGAAATAGTGCCGGGAGTAACTTCTGCGTTGGCCGCAGCGGCTTTCGCCGGAATACCTCTGACGCATCGCGACTTGAGTTCATCACTTTGTTTTTTGACCGGGCATGAAAAGGCCGACGGGAAGGAGTTGCAGGTAAAGTTCCGGGATTTCGCCCATACGGGTGGCACCCTTTGTATTTACATGGGCATGGGGCGGCTGAAAGAGATTGCGGGCGAACTGATCAATGGGGGTCTGTCAGCAGAAACGCCCGTGGCCGTCGTTCAATGGGCCAGCTTGCCGAGGCAGAGGGGCGTTCTTGCAACGCTCGGAACTGTGGCGGATAAAGCCAGGGAAAAAGGTCTGGACGCTCCGGCGATAATCGTGGTGGGTGAGGTGGCCCGTTTTTACAATGATATGGGCCGGCGTGAAAGTATGCCGCTTTTCGGGCGCCGGGTTATAGTGACGCGCAGCCTGCAGCAGGCGAGCGGTCTGAGCTCCAAACTTGAGGAGGCCGGCGCAGAGGTACTCGAGTTGCCGCTGATTAAGATAACCCCGGCCGCGGACCCGGATAACGTCGAGGAAATTTTCAGCGTGATAGGCGAATACGATTGGCTGGTTTTTACCAGTGCCAATGGCGTGAAACATTTTTTAGAGCTTTTCCTGGAAAAATTTCACGATCTGCGGGCGCTGGGGTTGCTGCGGATTGGAGTGGTGGGCCCGGCTACAGCCCGAGCGTTATACAGGTATCATATCAGGGCCGATCTAATTCCCACGAAAGCTGTGGGTGAAGCGCTTGCCGATGCCATGATCGCCCAGAACGTCCTCGATAATTTGAAGATATTGGTGGTGACGGGCAACTTGAGCAGCGACGTACTCGTTAATAAGCTCGAAAAAGAGCGGGCAATTGTGGACACCTTGCAGGTTTACGAGACGCAGAAGACCGACCTGACCGAACACCCCGCCGCACGGTTATTCCGGGATGAAGGGGCCGACGCCGTTATTTTTGCCAGTTCATCGGCGGTGAAATCATTTGTCGCACAAGGTGCAGCCCTGTCCCCGGGACCGGAGGCCTTGAAACCCATTGGCATCAGCATTGGGCCGGTCACCTCGAAAGCAATGCGCGAATGCGGCCTTGCTGTGGATGTTGAGGCTGCGAATGCGTCAATTGACAGCCTGGTAGAGGCCGTTTGCGAAAAGTTAGGTAATGTTTGATGAAGCAAGCTGTCCGAGTAAAGGTTTGCGGCATCACGCGGCTGGAGGATGCGAGTGGGGCTTTGCGTGCCGGAGCCGATAAAATAGGTCTCAACCTCTATGCCGGGTCGCCGCGGGGGATCAGCCTGGAAAGAGCGCGGAAACTATTAATAAATGTTCCGCAGGGCCGGCGGGTGATGGTCGATGTCGAGACGGCGCCGGAAAAGCTGGTGGAATACCGGCAGTGCGGCTTCAACTTTTTTCAAATACATTTCGATTTGAGCACAGGGCGAGACATATTGGCGGCGTGGAGCAAAGTCGTTTCCAGCAAATGCCTGTGGCTGGCCCCTCGCTTGCCGCAGGGAGATCCATTTCCTGAATGGCTCCTCGAGTTTGCGGATACATTCCTGTTCGACGCCTTTGCTCCAGACGTTTATGGCGGCTCAGGAAAAACCGGGGACTGGTCCCGCTTTGCCGAGCTTCAGGAAAAATTCCCGGAAAAGACCTGGGTGCTGGCCGGAGGGCTAAGCCCGGACAACATCTCCGAGGCAGTGCGCGTCTCCCAGGCCCGGTTTGTAGATGTCAACAGCGGGGTTGAAAGCGCCCCGGGCATCAAAGACGCCGGGAAGATAAAGAAGTTTATCCTGGAAGTTAGAAGGATGAAGGATGAAGGATAAAGTTTGGTGCAAGAAAGGTAAAAATGTGCATTTTTTTCACGCGGATTTCGGCAAATACGAAGAAGGAAGATGGATTATTGAATTAAAGCCCTTAAGAAAATAATAATAAATAACTTAATATCAGATTTGAAATAAACTTAGGCGCAAAGAGTCCTGAGTATAAAAGGAAGCACCGTTATTATAAACGGCTTTCTGAAGAATCCGTGACGTAATGGGGGCAGGATTAACAGGATTGAAATATATCAACTAAAATCATGTAAATCTTGTTAATCATGTCCAAAAATTAAATCAGGAAATCACCCGCCGTCGTCCCGAAACTGCGGGACTATGACGCGGCAAGGGAAAGCAGGAAAGGGCAAGAGGTTAAAGACAGGATTAACAAGATTAACGCAGATATAAGATGAAGAGGAGGGGAAGGGAAGGCAGAAGTCAGAAGTGAGAAGGATGAAGAGGAAGAGGATGATTATGATTATGAGGAAGAGGGAGAGGGAGGTGCTAGGGGCGTTGATTAAAGTAGTCGGCGAGGAAGCGGATGCCGAAGCTTGTTGCGATGTCGCGGTTCGCTATAAATATTTTATTATATGGGCGGCGGATTCGGGTTTCGAGGAAACCGCCGGCGAGGTTTTTGTCGGGATGGTCCTGCGGGTAGCGGTGTTTTAGAACCCAGCGGAGGGATTTTTGAATGTTTTCCTCAAATTCCTGACCCACGCCGTAGCGATCGAGGCGCAGCCAAAGAATGCCGGTGAAGGAGACGGCGGAGCCGCATGTTGAGTCTCTGTTCTGTTTACCGTCCAGGAAGTTTCTGTAGTAGAAAGTGCCGTCGGATTGTTGGAATTTTGTATAGAAGCGGGCGGTGCGAAGGACTGCATCGAGGTATTTTTTATCGCCGGTAATGTCGTAACCGTCGAGCAGTGATTCGGCATACCAGAGGTTGAATCGGGGGTGAAAATAGCCTCGTTCCTTGTTGTTGGGAGTGAAGTCCATCCAGAGTCCGTATTCGTCTTGGTAGTCGATTAGAGAGTCGCAGAGTTGGAGGAATATTTTGCGGTATTTTTCATTTTTGGTGAATTTATACATGTCGAGGAAGATGGAGCCTTCGTTGTTGGGCCGCGCGACGTCGTAGATGGTTTGCTCTTTTTTGCCGGCCCAGAATGGGCTGTTCTCCTTGAGCACTTCGCCGGTTTCGGGATCAATGCTGTCGTAAAAGAGGCGGTGCTTGGGTATCCACATGTTTTCGAGCATCCATTCTCCGGCGCGGGTTGGGACTTCGGCATAGCGCGGGTCGCCGGTAAGGCCGTGGAGGCGGAAGAGTCCGGCGGAGCCGTCGGAGACTGTGGCGAAAACGATGTTGTTAATTCCTGCGCCGTGGACTGCGTTGAGCATGCCGTCTAGTTTGGGGTGGCCTTTGATTTGCAGGCTCACCCACCAATCACCGGCTTTACGGGCGGCGTCGAGGTAGTCTTCGTTTCCGGTAACTTTATATGCTTCGGTGAGGGCGTAAATGATTTGGCCGGTATGCCAGGGGGGCTCGTAATCGTGCCATTTGCCACCCAGTATATCGTAATCGCAACGGGATTTTCCTTGGTCGTCCAGAAGGACTTCGGAGGCGTAAACGGCGCCGGCATCGATGGCTTGCAGGATTTCTTTTTTTAATGCGCTGGTCTGGAAAGGTGATTTTTCGATGAGGCGCATGGGCGGGTTTTCCATGGTGAATTTTACGCCTGTTATGCGGTCGACATTGTCATCGCGTAGTCTGACGGTGGGGGGAAAGTCTCCGGTATCATACATCCATTGTTTGAGGACGGTCATGAGTTGGCGGACGGTTTGGGAATTTTGGGGATCGCCGGAGACGTTATTGATTTCCCAGGGATCGTTTTGCAGATCGTATAACTCGACACGGGGCCGGGGCACTTCAAAAAGGAGGAGTTGGGCGGGTGTGAGGCGGCCTTGTTTTTTCAGGTGGGCGAGGCTTTGCCAGGATGGGCTGGCGGCGATATCTGATGCTGAACCTTGGGGCAGCTCGTGGTAAGAGTTCAGGATGAGCTTGTAGCGATCTGTGCGAACAGAGCGGTTGTGCTCATCGGTATTATGCCAATTGCGCTCGCTGAAGACGTATTCGTCACCTGGTATTGAAGTATCTTCAAAGATGTCCCGTATGCTTTTGCCCTGCATGATATCGGGTGGTTCCAGACCGGCGACATCTAGTAAGGTTGGGGCGAGGTGGATGATGCTCGTAAGGCCGGAGTAGGTTGTGCCGGGCTCAATGACTCCGGGCCAGGAAAAGATGAGTGGGGTCTTAATGCCGGCGTCGTAGAGTGTGCCTTTGGCCCTTGGGAAGGGTTCGCCATTGTCGCTAAAAAAAACAATAAGTGTGTTATCTAGCAGTTTGCGTTTTTTTAGTTCCTTGATGTAGGTGCCGATAACGCCGTCCATGCGCGAAATTTCGTCGTAGTATCGGGCGATATCGGCGCGAGTTTCGGGGGTGTCGGCGAGCCAGGGGGGATATCGACATGTGCGGGGTCATGCGGCCGCTTAATTGTGTTGTCTTGATAGGGTCGGTGAGGGTCCCGAAATCCGACCCAGAGGAAGAAAGGTTTATCACCGGAGGCGTCGATGAAGTCCGGGAAGTCCACCAGGTCTTGAGAATACCAGTCGAACTGCTTCATGCCGTTTGGGCCGTAGTGGGTTTTGCGCATGTGACCAGTGTAGTAGCCGGCTCGTTTGAGGTAGGTGGGGGCAAGGATTTGGTCGACCGGCAAGGGTGAATGAAGGTCTTCCGCGCCTGTGGCGTGCGGATATTTTCCTGTGAGGACACTGATGCGCGAGGGGCTGCACTGGGGGATTGTCAAAAAGGCGTTTTCAGCTTTCAGGCCTGACTGGGCCAGGCGGTCGATATTTGGAGTGCGTATGTTTTCGTTGCCGTAGCAACCAAAGTCCCGCCAACCTGCGTCATCCGCCACAAGCACGAGTATGTTGGGCGGGGTGCTGTTTTCCGGGGCTGAATACAGCGGATTGGAAAAAAGAATGCAGAATAACAGTAAGTTATGCGGGAGGGTGCTTTTCATCATGGCTGGAAGATTGTCGGACGAATGAAAATGTCAGGTGTTTATCGATCGGCAAAAACGCCAACGTTCTCGGCCCATTCTTCCCATATCAAGCGCAGCTTTTTGGCTTTTCTTGGGTTGCGCGAAGCGAGATTACGGATCTCGGTGGGGTCGGCTGCCAAGTTATAGAGTTCCCATTCTTTAACGTATTTTTCGTCGAACACGAGTTTCCAGTTACCCTGGCGCACGGCGCGGTTGCCTATGTGTTCCCAGAATATCTGGTTGTGACCCCTGCGGTGATTGCCGGCCAGGATCGGGGCGAGGCTTTTGCCATCTAGGGGGGCGATCTCATGCCCGTTACGGGTCTGCGGGTAGGTGGCGCCGGCAAGATCAAGGAGCGTGGGCATTAAATCAATCACATGACCTACCTGTGCCGTCAGAGAGCCTTGGGATTCGATACCGTCGGGCCAATGAGCGATGAGGGGGGATGCGATGCCGCCTTCGTGAACCCACTTTTTATATAGCCGGAAGGGGGTGTTTGACGCGTTGGCCCAGGGTTCCTTGTATGCGACAAATGAACCGCGCTCTCCGACGGGAATTTCCGGATTGTTGAGTTTGCGGCTTACTATGGATTCTGCGCAACCGCCGTTGTCTGCCAGGAATAGGATGAGGGTATTGTCCATTTCGCCGGATTCTTCGAGAGCTTGAAGGATGCGGCCTATGCCTTGGTCCATGCTGTCGATCATGGCGGCATAAACTTCCATGCGCCTCTCCCAATCGGCCTTGTTTTCAGCGTCCTCCCATGTGGAAATGCGTGACGGGCGTTCAGATAAATCGTAGCGTTTATCTATAAGATCCATGTCGAGCATTCGCTGATAGCGCTCTTCGCGGAGGACTTCCCAACCTTCGCTGTAGCGGCCTTTATACTTAGCGATGTCCTCCGGCAATGCGTGCAACGGCCAGTGAGGCGCGGTGTAAGCGACGTAGAGAAAGAAGGGGTCGCCGGAATTGTCCGAGTGATGTTCGCGCAGGAATTTTGTGGCGTAGTCGGAGATGGCATCGGTCATATAGAAACCCTCGGAGGGCGGGTCCCAAAGGTCGTTATCGAGAGCCATTTGGCGCACTTTTGGCTGATCCTTAATGATTTCGTAATAACTGCTGGCGCCGCTTATCAACCCGAAGTAGCGGTCGAATCCACGCTGTCTCGGCCAATGCTCGGATTTTTCACCCACATGCCATTTTCCGGACATGTAGGTGCGGTAACCGGCGTCGCCAAGCGCTTCGGCGATAGTCAGAGAGCTATCGTTGAGAAATCCCTGGTAGGGGCCGAGCTTGGGGTTTGAGTCGATACTACTGACCATGCGGCCCATACCCGCCTTGTGGGCGTAAAGGCCGGTGAGCAGAGATGCGCGGGTGGGGCAGCAACGGGCGGTGTTGTAAAAACCCGTGAAGCGCAGACCGTTGTCGGCCAGACGGTCGAGGTTGGGGGTGTCGATTTCACCGCCGTATGAGCCGATGTCGGAGTAGCCCATGTCGTCAGCCATAATGATGATGAAATTGGGCCGGTTGGAAGAAGGAGCCGAGGCGGCTGAATTGGTAGTCTGGGCATGGGCGAAACCCGAGGGATTACAGGCTGCAAAAAAGATAAATGCGATATTTCGACAAAGATTGAAATATTTCATGGTTTAAAATCACACGAATAAGAAAAGGAGTTCAAGATAAACTCATGCGGGGTAACACAAAGAGTTAATGAATACGGAGTTAATGCATAAATAAGAATACAATTTTAGTATATGAAACGTGTATCATCTTATACTTGCTTTAGAGGATGTAGATGCAAAAAATTGGTATACTAAGTTCAAAATGCGCCAGAATTATCGCTGGTGGCTCATTGATGTATGAGATGGTGAAACCCTTCAAATTATAACCCAGATATAAGAGGAGGAGAAGGAACGGGACCCGACGTCGTCCCGCACCTGCGAGACTATGGCGCGGCAAAGGAAAGCAGGAAAGGGGGAAGAGAAATAATTAAACTATCCCTCAGCCGCGAGACTAATGATCGCTAAACTAAAAAAGAATCAGCGTGGATTAGTGAAGATTAGTGGTTAAAAAACCATGCATCTTATAATTTATCTGTATTAATCTGTGGCTAATATTTTGAATCTGGGACTCAGGAAATCAGGAATTATCCTGTTAATCTTGTCCAAAATAAAGAAGTGAAATTGTATTTGCTGAATATAACAAGATTATATCAAAATATGAGTACATGAGTAACCAGAATGGAATACAGGTAATCGGTGCGGTTTCGGAGGGGCTTGAACAGGCGCTTACTCCGGAGGCCTTAGAGTTTGTAGCCGGTCTGCACCGCGAGTTTAATCCCACCCGTGAGGCTTTGCTGAAGAAGCGGGTCGAGCGGCAGGTGGAGTTTGACGCGGGCGCGTTACCGGACTTTCCCAAGGATACGGGTGATGCGCGAAGCGGCGATTGGAAAGTGGCCGCAACTCCGGACGATCTGCAACAGCGGTGGGCGGAAATTACCGGGCCAGTGGAGCGAAAGATGATGATCAACGCCCTGAACTCCGGAGCCGATGGTTTTATGGCCGACTTTGAGGACTCGCTGGCGCCGCATTGGGATAACGTTGTCAATGGGCAAATTAACCTGATCGATGCGGTGCGCCGCCGGATCGAATTTACGAATCCGGACGGTCGGCTTTACAAGCTCAACGACAAGACGGCTACCTTGCTGGTGCGTCCGCGTGGATGGCATTTGGTAGAGAAACACGTCCTGGTGGACGGGCAACCGATATCCGCAAGCATATTTGATTTCGGGCTATATTTTTATCACAACGCCGCAGAGCTGATAAAGCGCGGATCCGGGCCTTATTATTACCTCGCCAAGCTCGAGAACCATATCGAGGCCCGGCTTTGGAACGATGTTTTCAACAAGGCCCAGGACGACCTCTCCATTCCCCGGGGCAGCATCCGGGCCACAGTGCTTATCGAGACGATACTGGCCGCGTTTGAAATGGAGGAAATCTTGTATGAACTCAGGGAGCACGGGGTTTCCCTGAATGCCGGGCGATGGGACTATATTTTTAGCGTCATCAAGAAATTTTCCAGCAGGCCTGACTATGTCCTGCCCGAACGAGTACAGGTGACGATGACGGTGCCTTTCATGCGGGCCTACACGGAGTTGCTGGTGAGCACATGTCATCAACGTGGCGCGCATGCCATAGGCGGCATGGCGGCGTTTATACCCAGCCGCAAGGACGAGCAGGTCAATAAAGTTGCCCTTGCCAAGGTGCGCGAGGATAAGGAGCGGGAATCGACCGATGGGTTTGACGGCACCTGGGTCGCACACCCGGACCTGGTGCCTCTGGCGCGCGAGATTTTCGAGAAGAAATTGGGCGACAAATTGAACCAGAAGGACCGTTTGCGCGAGGATGTGAAAATAGGCGCGCAAGATTTGCTTAGTTTTGCGCAAACCGGTGGAAATATTACCGAGGTTGGGTTGCGAAACAATATCAGCGTGGCCACGCAATACCTTTCGGCCTGGATGCTGGGTTATGGAGCAGTGGCGATCAATAACCTGATGGAAGATGTGGCTACGGCAGAGATCGCGCGCGCGCAGTTATGGCAGTGGATTAAATGTGAGGCCAAACTGGATGATGGCCGCACGATAACCTCGGACCTTTACAATCAGATACGCAAAGAAGAGCTGGAAAAACTCGGCGGCGCAGATAAGCACCGTCTAGGCGACGCGGCCGAGATCATGGACCAGTTGGTGCTGAGCGAGACGTTCACCGATTTTCTGACCCACCTGGCTTACGATAAGTTGGATTAGTTTCTTTATTCACTGCGAAGACGAAAAGAACAGAATGTATAAGGCGACGTTTGCAGCGGGTTGTTTCTGGGGCGTGGAGGAAACTTTTCGGCAGGTCGAGGGCGTAACTTCCACAGCTGTCGGCTATATTGGAGGTTCTCTGGAAAATCCGTCATACGAACAGGTATGCAGGGGGAGTACGGGTCATGCTGAGGCGGTGCAGATTGATTTTGATCCGGACAGGGTTTCTTATGAAGAACTGCTGGAGGTATTTTGGAAAATCCACGATCCAACCACGCTGAACCGTCAGGGCCCGGACCACGGTTCGCAATATAGGTCGGCGGTATTTTTTCACGATACGGAGCAACAGCAGACCGCCTTGGCATCCAAGGAAAAGTTGCAGAAAAGCGGCCGTTACCCAGGTCTGATTGTGACCGAAATAACTTCTGCATTGCCGTTCTTTCGGGCCGAGGAGTATCACCAACAGTATCTTACCAAACGTGGAGTGGGCGGCTGCCCAATCGGTTAGACGTTTCGGCAGATTATAATTAAATCATCATTTTTGCAAAATTAACCCCATGAAAATTTACCTTATGCAGCACGGCGATTGCCTGACGGAAGTGGAAGACCCTCAACAGCCGTTAAGCCCGGATGGCAGGCAGAGATTGGAGAAAATCGCGAAGGCGTTGAAGAGCATGGGGCTCACCGTCGACAAGATCGTCACCAGCCCCAAGGAAAGGGCGCGACAAACAGCGGAAATTATCGCGCCGGCCGTAGGGGTATCCGGGGATTCTATACTGGAAACGGAATTGGTCAAAGCGATGACCCCGCCTGCGCTTACGGTGAAATACCTCGAGCAGTTTGCACAATTTGGCTCGGTTCTGTTAGTGGGACATCTGCCCTCGTTGGCCGGGGTTTCATCGTTTTTGTTGACCAAGGGCGCAGGGGCGGCCATACAATTCGAGCGGGGAGGTCTAGTGCGCATTGACGTGGAGAGCCTCCCGACCCATGAAGGCCGGCTGCGGTGGTATCTTACACCGGGGATGCTGGAGTTAATCGCGGGTAATTGAGAGCAGCAGACCCTTAATATCAACACTTGAACCTTTATCATGTCTCTCAATTTACGCAAATGGGAGTCCGCTCGCTCCGGATTACGGCGAATCGCCGATGGTTTCGCGGGTTCTGCTGTATGCCGGATTGACCGACCCGGTTCTTCACGGTCTGAAGACCTGCACGATATGCGTCTATGCATTAAACGAATGCGGGCCATGTGGCGCTTGTTGCGGCCTTTGTTCTACGAGAGGATTTACCAACGGGAAAACGCCCGGCTACGAGATGTGAGCAAGAGGTTGGCTAAGTTTCGCGACGATGAGGTGATGGGCGCGACTCTGCAATCGTTGGCGAATAAGACGACCCTGAAGAAGATGCAAACGGCATTGCAGGAGTTGGAGCACGAGATCGCACCTGCGCCTGAATGGAACCAGGACCTTGAATCTGCGCTTCACTCCGCCGGAAAGGCCATGCGCAAATCCAGCCGGGCGCATGGCAACCTGACCATTAAAGCACTTGGTTGGCTGGCTTTTTCGCCGGGTCTGAACTTATCCTACCGCCGTGCCTGCAAAAGTTTTCACCGCGCTTCGCAACTCTCCACCGACGAACAATTTCACGTTTGGCGCAAGCGCGTCAAAGACCTCCTTTACCAATTGGAATTCATTCTGCCGGCTTGGCCACGGAGAATTCCACCGCAGTATAGCAAGCTTAAAGAACTTGCCGCCCTGCTCGGAGAAAACCATGACCTTGCCGTGCTCCGCCAACGAATAACGGACCACCAGGCCCGGGACGGCGCCCGGAATTCATGCGAGCCGGTGTGCGCGCTCGTAAACCGGGAAATAGGCAAGTTGAGCAACGAGGCGATATCATGCGGCAACAGCCTGTTTATCACTGATGACAAAGAGTGGATAGAACGGCTGCATCAGCATTGGCTGCACTGGCGGCGGTAGAAGGAACTTCAGAAGTTCAAGAGTTCAAAAGTTCAAGTGTTTGGGCCTTTCAGACTTCAGCCTTTATTGTGCCAACAGATCCATAAAATTTGCCGTTGCAGGTTTTACGTGCTGGACAGGCTCCTGTTTTTCTCAATTAATCGAATTTAAATTAATGAAGGTGTCAGTAATCCAATTCCCGGGTTCAAATTGTGATGTGGACGCGTTGCGCGGCTTCCAGGGCTTTCTGGGGGAATCGGCGGAAATGCTCTGGCACAAGGCCGACAGCTTGGGAGATACCGATGGGGTGGTGATTCCCGGCGGCTTTTCCTATGGTGATTACCTGCGATGCGGGGCTATAGCGCGCTTTTCACCGATTATGCGGGCAGTTAAGGAATTCGCCGCGAACGGTGGCCTGGTCCTTGGTATTTGCAATGGTTTCCAAATTCTTTGCGAAGCCGGCTTGCTTCCCGGTGCGCTCATTCGCAACACTTGTCTGGAGTTTCGCTGTCTGACAGTGGACTTGATGGTGGAAGACTCTACCGAATACTTCCGGCGCGATGTCATCGGCGAGCGAATCCGCCTTCCCATCGCCCACGGAGAGGGTAACTACCGCATCGACCCCGAGGGACTTTCCGAACTGGAGGCCAATGGACAGATACTGTTCCGATATTGCCCGCCCGGAGGTAATCCCAATGGTTCCCTCAACGACATTGCCGGAATCCGAAATCAGGCCGGCAATGTTTTCGGCATGATGCCTCATCCGGAACGCGCCATCGAACCTTTTCATCCCTCGCAAGATGGACGAGGGGTATTAACCGCCTTTATACAATCAAAACCGGTCTTTGCCTGAATCCCCATGTCACAACCCGGTTTGATCAACCCCCCTCCGGCAAAGTCGGACTCCCTGCTCGAAATTAAAATTACGCCCGAGCTGGTCGAAAAACATGGTTTATCGGCCGAGGAATACCAAAAGATTGTCGGCATTCTCGGGAGAGAGCCAAACATTACCGAGTTGGGAATTTTCAGTGTAATGTGGTCGGAGCATTGCTCCTACAAATCTTCAAAACCGCTGCTGCGCCTTTTGCCCACCGAGAAGGCTGATAAAAACGCCTCCGGCCAGATGCTGGTCAAAGCCGGTGAGGAAAACGCGGGCGTGGTTGATATTGGTGACGGCTGGGCCATAGCATTCAAAATCGAATCGCACAACCATCCGAGCGCAGTCGAACCTTTTGAGGGAGCGGCCACCGGAGTTGGCGGAATTATCCGAGATATTTTCACCATGGGCGCGCGCCCTGTGCTACTGACAAATTCGCTGCGTTTCGGCGATTTGGCCACCCCACAGGTCAGGCGGCTATTCCGCGGTGTCGTGCATGGAATTGCCCATTATGGCAATTGCATTGGTATCCCAAATGTCGGCGGCGACATCTATTTCGATTCCTGTTACGAGGGCAACCCGCTGGTTAACGGACTTTGTCTGGGAGTGGTTCGTCACGACCGGATAATGCGTGGCGCGGCAACCGGCATCGGCAACCCGGTTTACTATGTCGGTCCGGCCACGGGACGCGATGGACTGGGCGGGGCCAGCTTTGCATCCAGGGATCTTACCGAAGAAAGCAGTCAAGACCGCCCCGCCGTGCAAAAGGGAGACCCATTCATGGAAAAACTGCTCCTCGAGGCCTGTCTCGAGATGATGGCCGTGCCGGGACTTGTCATCGGTATTCAGGATATGGGAGCGGCTGGCCTGACCTGCTCGAGTTGTGAGACGGCAGGCCGCGGCGGCACCGGCATCGAAATCGAACTCGACCTGGTCCCGCAACGCGAAACCGGCATGAACTCCTATGAAATGATGTTGAGCGAAAGCCAGGAACGCATGCTCGTCATCGCACAAAAAGGTCGCGAAGACGAATTGGAGGAAATCTTCGCAAAATGGGACCTTCCCGCCGTGAAAATTGGCTCAGTCACCGAAGGCGCCGACATGGTTGTGAAGCATGGAGAAACGACCGTTGCGCGCATACCCGCCAAGGCGCTGGCGGATGATGGGCCCGTCTATGAGCGCGAAGCGCGCGAGCCGTCCTACCTGAAGATAACCAGGGCCTGGGACCCCTCCAGCGTGCACGACCTCGACCCCGACGGCATCGAGGCGGTCCTACCCAAGCTGCTCTCGCATCCCACCATCGCCAGTAAACGCTGGGTCTGGTCGCAATACGATCACATGGTTCTGGCCGGCACAGTTGTTCTGCCAGGCAGCGACGCCGGTGTGATTCGTCTGCACCTGGATGATGGTACGGAGAAGTTTCTCGCGATCGCCAACGACTGCAATAACCGCTATTGCCATCTCAACCCCCGGCGCGGAGGCGCCATAGCTGTGGCCGAATGCCTGCGCAATCTCGCCTGCAGCGGCGCCCGGCCCCTCGCCCTGACCAACTGCCTTAACTTTGGCAATCCACTCGACCCTGAAGTCTTTTTTATGTTTCGAGAATGCGTGCTCGGATTGACCGAGGCTTGCAAGTTCTTCGACCTTCCCGTCTCAGGCGGAAATGTCAGCTTCTACAACCAGAACCAGAATGGAGCTATCGATCCGACGCCGGTAATCAGCATAGCAGGCATCATAGATGAAGAGCGAATGATTACCACACAGACACTGTCGTCAGGCCGGGAAATCTTACTGCTGCTCGGAGGTTATCCCGACGAGATCGGCGCCAGTTATTATTTACAGGAAATTCACGGACTGAAGACCGGAGACGCTCCAAAACTCGATCTCGGGGCTGAAAAAAGATTGCATCAATTCCTGCTTGAGCAAATGCGCGAGGGCAGGGTGGCCGCAGCTCACGATCTCGCCGAAGGCGGTCTGCTGGTCGCTATGGCCGAGATGCTATTCTGCTCGGACAATACCCTCGGCGCCACGCTGGAAATGGATCGCGATCAACCTGCCGGCCGCCTGGATACCATGCTCTTTGGCGAGAGCCAGGGGCGCGTAATTATTGCCGTACAACCCGAGACCGCTAATACAGTATTGGATGCCGCTGCTGCCACAGGAGTGCCGGCGCTTCGGATCGGACAAGCCCTTGAAGAACCCCTCTTAAAGGTTTCCTTGCGAGATACGGAAAGCCTGATCGAATGGGACACTCGCGAGCTCCGCCGCACCTGGGAAGACAGCATTCCCGAAGCAATGAAGCTAATTTAAAACTTTTCTTCATTCACTTTCTCCTAAATTGTTTCTCCCATGAGCGACCGCCTGACACACAATTGTGGTATTGCCCTTATTCGGCTGCTCAAGCCCCTGCAGTATTACGAGCAGAAATACGGCACGCCCCTGTTCGGTTTTCAGCGTCTATACCTGCTCATGGAGAAGCAGCATAACCGAGGGCAGGATGGGGCCGGCATTGGCTGCGCAAAGATAGATATGCCGTCCGGTCAGCCCTACATGTTCCGCGAGCGTTCCATCGAGGATAATTCGCTCGACCAAATTTTTGACCGGCAGCTCAGCAAATACGACAAATTGGTGCAAGATGCGGTAATCGTGCCCGAGTTCTCGCCCACAGTTAAGGAACATTTCGACTTCGGGGGCGAAGTGCTCATGGGCCACCTGCGATACGGTACTTCCGGCAGCTACATGGAAAGTTCATGCCATCCCTATTTCCGCCGCAGCAACTGGCCGACCAAAAATCTGATGCTGCTGGGCAACTTCAACATGACCAATACAGAAGAGCTTAACATCAAGCTCATTGACCGCGGCCAGCATCCCATTTTCGATACCGATACCCAAACCATCCTCGAGGAGATCGGCTTCTACCTCGACGAAGAGCATACCAACCTCTACCGCTTAATACGCGATTCGGGCGTATCTGGTGAGGGAATTCAAAAACTTATCAGTGACCGGCTCGATCTGGCCGAGATTCTGCGACGTTCGATTCAGGTTTGGGATGGAGGCTATGTGATTTCCGGCATGATTGGTAACGGAGATGCCTTTGTGGTGCGAGATCCCAACGGCATTCGGCCATGTTACTATTTTCGCAACGATGAAATTGTCGCCTTCGCCTCAGAACGTGTTCCGTTGATGACAGTGTTCGACCTTACGCGTGAAATGGTTCAGGAATTGCCCCCCGGTCATGTCGCCGTCGTTAAAAATACCGGAGAATTCCGCGAGGTTCGCATTGCCGAAGAACGGGAGCCGTCCCCCTGCTCGTTCGAGCGCATTTATTTCTCGCGGGGCAACGATCCGGATATCTATCGCGAACGAAAGGCCCTAGGTGGCGCCCTCGTTCCGAAAATTCTAAAGTCCATCGATGGTGACCTCGAAAACACGGTTTTCAGCTACATCCCCAATACGTCAGAGCCCGCATACTACGGATTACTGGAAACCTTGCACTATGGGAGGCGCCAAGAGGTTAAAACGGCCATCCTGAAAGCTCAAGCCGAGGGCAGCCTCGATGAGCAATTGCTGGATGATCTGATATTGCGCAATTGGCCCCGAGGAGAAAAAGTGACCCACAAGGACATCAAGTTGCGCACCTTTATCAGCCAGGAAAAAGGCCGCAAGCAGTTGGTTTCCCACATTTATGATATCTCCTATGATGTGGTCAAACCAACTGACTGCCTGGTGGCAATCGACGACTCCATCGTGCGCGGAACCACCCTGCGGGAATCCATTTTAAAAATCCTGGTGCGCACCCGGCCCAGAAAAATCATCATCGCCTCGACCGCGCCGCAGATCCGCTATCCTGACTGCTATGGCATCGATATGTCGGAATTGAGCAAGTTCATAGCCTTTCAGGCGGCCATTATCCTAATCAAGGAGTGTGGCAAGAATGAATTGATTCAGGAAACATACCGGGCCTGCCTGGAGGAGTTGAAGAAACCTCCGCAGGATGTTACCAACTGCGTGGGCGAAATTTACGAGCCTTTCACAACGGAACAGATTTCCGCTAAAATCTCTGAACTGGTCTGTCCCAGCAATTCCGATTGGGATGGTGAAGTAGAAATCATATACCAATCAATAGAAGCGTTGCACCAATCGATTCCCAACCACCGGGGCGACTGGTATTTCACCGGAAATTATCCCACTCCCGGTGGATATGTAGTGGTCAATAAGGCATTTGTGAACTACTTCGAGAACAGGACCGGGCGCACCTACGATATTCCTCACAGGCTGAGCGGGAATGAATAAGCGGGCCAAAGCCTACACTGAGGCCGGTGTTGATATAGCCCTCGCTGGCCAATTACTGCGAGCACTGAAACCACGGTTGGGAAAAGCTACCCGTCCAGAGGTAATCGGCGAACTCGGCGGGTTCGGCGGTCTCTTCGATTTTTCGAAAACAAAATACAAGCACCCCGTCCTCGTCAGCAGCACCGATAGCGTGGGCACCAAGGTAAAGGTGGCTTCCGCCGCAGGCCGTCATACCGGGGTGGGCCACGACATAGTTAATCACTGCTGCAACGACATTGCCGTGATGGGGGCCGAACCTCTCTTTTTCCTCGACTACTTTGCATCCGCAAAACTGGACGGCAAAATTTACAAAGCGGTCCTCAATGGCATTGCCGTGGCTTGCCGGAAGGCAGGGTGCGCTCTTATCGGCGGGGAAACAGCGGAATTGCCTGGGGTTTACCGCGATGGTGAATACGACCTCGTGGGAACAATAGTCGGCGTCGCGGAAAAACCCCGGTTGTTTTCCGGTGCGCCCATACGGCCGGGCGACCGTATTATCGGCCTGGCCTCCAACGGCCTGCATACAAACGGCTATACTCTGGCCCGCAAAATCTTCTTCGATCAGTTAAAGCTAAAACCCGGTGACAATCTGCCAGGTGCGCGCCAAACGGTGGCTTCTGCCCTGCTCAAGCCCCACACCAATTACGCGAACGCATTGCGACGACTCTTCAGTGAGTTTAACCGGGGCGCCCGATCGAACTACCGCCGTGGCAATGCAATCTTCGGGGCAGCCCACTTGACCGGTGGTGGATTTACCGGAAACCTCCCGCGCTCACTTCCCGAAGGCTGCGCCGCATCGATCGATACCGGCTCCTGGCCTAAGCCACCGGTTTTTAAAGTAATCGAGAAACAAGGCGGCGTCCCAAACGATGAACTCTACGAAGTATTCAACATGGGCATCGGCATGGCGCTATTTGTCGCTCCGGAAGCGGCCGACACAATTGTCAAACGCAGTCTAAATTTGGGTCACCGGACCTTCATGATCGGCAAAGTGATCCGGGGCAAAGGTGTTAGATTAAAATAGCGAAATTGAACTTCGGATCGGCGACCACCGTGCAGCTTTTTATTGACAGTGCACGGAGCGCTCGTTCATAAAAGCACCCTCATGAAGGGTTGTCTTACACAGCGCGTTCTTGTCCTGAACCGGCTCTGGCAAGCGGTGAATATCGTCAGCGCAAAGCGGGCCTTTGGTTTGTTGTTTCAGGACCACGCCAAGGTAATTTACTCCGGCGACGATGGATTGCAGGTTTATCCTCTTATTGAGTGGATAGATTTTTCCATTGGGCATCCGGCGATTAACGCTTGGGACTGCGTGCATACAATCCGATACACAATCCGTGTCCCAAAGGTGCTTCTACTCGATGTTTTTGACCGACTGCCCATGAAAGAGGTGAAATTTACACGCCAGAACCTTTTTGAGCGTGACAACTACACATGCCAGTATTGCGGCCGCACCTATTCCGTGCGCTCCCTCAACCTGGATCATGTGATTCCCCGGGACCGCGGAGGCCGCACCACGTGGGAGAACATTGTAACCGCCTGCATGCGCTGCAACACGCGCAAGGCTAACCGCCTGCCGCACGAGGCCAGCATGTATCTGCGGCACAAGCCCGAGCGCCCCAGATGGCGGCCCTTCGTGTCATTTGTTATAGGTTCGGAGATCGACGAGTCCTGGAACCACTTTTTAAACATCTCCAGGAGTTAGACGCTTCTGGCCGAATTATTCGCTGTTAGGCGATTGGGGCCGGGTCTCCGGTGATGGTTGATCGGCCAGTGGCAGCCAGAGTTTCATGGTAGTGCCTTCCGGCGTGCTGTTGAGAACCTCGATGTCGCCCCGATGGCTTTTGAGGATGCGCTTGACTACTGCCAGGCCCAGCCCCGTGCCTTCCGTTCGCCCGGTTAAAAATGAATCGAACACTTTCTCCCGGATGTTTTTGGGGATGCCCGGTCCATTGTCGGTAATTTCTACAACGGCGAGCGGTCCTTGGGCGCTCTCATGGCGGTATGAAAGGATGCGTAATGCGCCTCCTTCAGGCATGGAGTCGGCGGCGTTGAAGATGAGGTTTAGAAAAACCTGCTGCAATTGCCCCTTGCTGCCATTGACCACCAGAGGCGAGTTCCGGGTTTCACAGGTGAGATCTATTTTGCTCTGCTCAAGTTTCAAGCGGACCAGATGCAGCGTGTCTTCTATGATGGCGCTGAGTCGTAAGTGGGTGTGAAGTCCCTCGGTGGATTTTCCAAAACTGAGGATGCGCGACACGATATCCTCAAACTGGTTGAGCTTTTCGCCGATGATCGCCGCATCCTGCTTGCGGACGTCGCCGGATTTGAAATCGAGATCGAGCGATTCGAAGAGCAGCTTTATCACAGTAAGCGGATTGCGGATTTCGTGAGCGATTTCGGCGGTCAACATTCCTAGTGTAGTCAGGCGTTCGTTGCGCCGCAAGGTGTCTTCGCCGGCGAAGACTCGCGCATAGAGCCGCAGGTTTTCGATGGCCACTGCTCCCAGGTTGGCCATGGTGGCGAATATCCTTTTCTCCTCATTACTGAAACGGTGGGGACGGTCCGTATAAGCATTCAGGACGCCTATTACATCGTCTTCGTAGATTATGGGGACGCAAAGGAGGGATACCAGGTTTTCACTTTGTATGATATCGATGAAATGGTGCTCTTCGGATTTGCGCAGGTCGTGCACTTCGATCTGTTTGCGGTGCAGGATGGCGGTGCCGACGGTACTGTCTTCGAGCTTCAATTGTTCCTGGTAACCGCTCATTTTCGGTGCCCCGGACAAGGCTTTCAGATCGAGGGTCTTTCCATCATCTGATAAAATAAACACGGCACACAACCGGCATTTCATAATATTGCGGGCTTCCCCGGTTATGCTTTCGAGCAGCTTGCTCAATTCCAGTTTTGAGCCCAGGTTTTGTGCCATGTTAATGAGTCCCTGCAGATGTTCCGCCTTGGCCCTGAGTTGCTCGACGAGCCATAGTCTGCTGATTACATTGGTAGCCTCATTGGTCAGCAAGGTGAGCAATTTTAAATCATTGTCGTCAAAGGCTTGCGCCTTTTCGCTGTCAACGTTGACAACACCGATGACACCTCCCTGGTATTCCATAGGCACAGCCATTTCCGAGCGTATGGTATCTTTAACCGGGAAATAGCGCGTATCCGACAGGACGTCGTTCACTAGTAGAGGCTTTCTATACAGGGCTACCCAGCCGGTGATTCCCTCACCTAGGCGCAACTGCAATCCCCTGGAATTTTCCGGCAGGCCCTTGCAAATTTCGATTTCGAGTCGGTTTGTATCCGGGTTTATGAGTGCGATGGAAGCACTGGCAGCATCCAGGTTATTGAAAATTTCTTCGAGGATACTTTCAAGCGCTTTATTAGGGTCATCGGTACGGCACAGCAAACTGCTGATACGGTAGAGCGAATCAACGACCGCCCGGTTGGTCTCAATGGTTTTCATTTAAAAAAGATTATGAAGAGGGAAACCGAAAATAACACAGATGAGCGCAGATTAAGAAGAAGAGGGTGAGGATGAGGCGGAAACTTTATAAACTCTTGAACTCTTGAACTTTTAAACTTTTGAACCCTTATCAAGTGTTGGTTCCACGTCGGGCTGGGCGTTGGAACCGACGATTTTTTGAAGGGTTTCCTTAAGGGCTGCCAGGTCGGCGCCATGACCGCTGATATTTTCATCTGCTTCCTCGAGGTGGAATGTATCGACGGCGACCCCGTGTTCGGTGGAAATACGTGCGAATTTAATGTCGAACCCATGATCGAATATGGCCTTGCCCAATTTGTAGAGGAGTCCGATCCGATCGTTGGTCTGCACGGCGATAATCGTCCGGCCCAGTACGGGTTCCTTGTAAACTTCGACTTTAGTCGGGATGGGCGCACGCAACAACTCGTCGCCACGCAGATAGGAGGGGCGGGCATACTTTCTTGCTTGGGATTCTATATCGGTCAAGAGGTCTTTGTCGTGGAGAAGTGACTCCTCAAGATATTTTTGGAAGACTTCGCGCGATTGCAGATTTTGCACGACACCGCCTCCAGGCTCATTTACGTAAAAGGTGTCGATAACAATGTTGTCAGTGCGAGAATTGGCCCGGCTGGACAGAATATTAATGCCTGCCACGCTAAAGGCTCCTGCCAACTTGTAAAACAACCCGGGGCGGTCCCATGTGACAATGCGCACCACGGTCAGGCTGAGATTCAAATCATCCTGCCATTCGACCACCGGTATCAGCGAGTTTATAGATTCGGCCTCCAGGATACGCTGCAACAACTGGTTGATCATCCTCAAGTGCAGGGCGACCTCTTCGGCCCGATTGTGTATAAAATAATGCTTCGGGAGCAGGTTGAAGTGTGCTTCGATTTGATCGCCTGGTATATCCGAGAGTTTCCTTTTGATGAAGTCCTTGGCAATAATGGCTTGTTGTTCGCTTCGGTGCAGTGCGGCTCCTTCCCGGTCGCCAAGATGGTCCATGGTATGTTGGAATAGCCGGGTGTGGAGCATGTCCTTGTAGCTGTTCCACAGGCTTGCGGCTGTGCTGCGTGAATCGCAGAAGGTGAGCACATAGAGTAGGCGCAGCGTTTCTTCATCACCTACCTTTTGGGCAAAGACTCGAATCGATTTGGGATCTTCGACATCGTAATGCTGCCAAAACCGTGCCATTTCCAGATGGTCCCGGATAATGGACAAAATAATTTCGCGCAGATCGGGCGCTACTTGCAAACGCTCGAGGATCGGGCCGACGATTTCCACTCCCTTTGCCGCGTGGTTCCTGATACCGTGTCCTTTGCCTATATCGTGAAGGAAGAGAATGAGGTATAAAATCGAGGGTGTCTCCATCTCGTGTATTTCCTGCTTGTATTTGCGGGCTTCCTCCTGGTCGCCCACGAAAATGAGATCGAGTTCTCGCAAGGTGTTCAGTGTGTGAATATCCGCCGTGTAACGATGGTAATATTCGTGCTGCACAAGGCAGGTCAACGAGTCCCATTCCGGAACGAAGCGCCCGAGCACCCCCAACTCGTGCATTTTGCTCAGGATCGGATAAACTTCTCCGACCGACTGCAGGATGGATCGAAAACTGCTGTTGGCCTGGGGTGACCGGACTACCTTTTGGGTGAGCAGCGGCAGGGAATCGGTGATCAGACAATCCAGGTCGAAATCCATATCAGCCTGAAATTGCTGCATATGCCGAAAAACGCGTATGAGCCGTTCAGGGTCATCCTTGAACACCTTTGGACTTTCAAAGGACAAGGTATTTCCCTTCAGCGTGAAGCCGTCGATTGTTGTTCGGCGTTCGTCGCTACGCGTTCCGATGATGCCCCGCAAAGATATTATTTTCTCTTCGTAAAGGGACAACCTGTGTTCCAGCAGCTTGGAAAAACGGCGAATGATTTTGGCATTGCTGTAATAATCCCTCATGAATTTCTCGACGCGCTTGAATATGTCCCTCTGCCGGTAACCCAGATGCCACGCCACTTTGGGTTGCTTTTCCAGGAATAGCACGTCCGTAGGCCCCGAACTCTGAAAATGCAGCTCATTGCGCACTCTCAGTAAAAAATCGTAGGCCTTGATGAACAGGCGATATTCGTTGCGGCGCAGGTAATTATGATTCACCAGTTCCTTCGCATCGGTGATATCCAACTTGATGCAGGCCAGCCAAAGGATGTTCTGATAATCGCGCAGGCCCCCTACGCCTCTCTTAATTTCGGGTTCCTGCAGAAACTCGGTATCACCGAACCTGGCTCGCCGTACCTTCTGATCTTCGAGACGAGCCAAAATGTATTTTTGAGGCGAGTCCTTCCTGTAAAAATTGCGGTATGTTTGCCTGAACTTATCAAATAACTCTGACGAGCCAGTTACAAGACGCGCCTCCAGCAGCGAATTTTTAGTCTCGATGGTCTTTTTCGCTTCCTCCACGGCTTCTTTGATAGTGCGGGTCGAGTAACCGACCTTCAGACCTAGGTCCCACAGCATGTAGAGGACCGCATCGGATATAATCTGTTTGAGCCGGGAAGATTTGCCTATGCCTATCCGGCCGGGATATAGGAACATGATGTCCACATCGCTCCAAGGGCACATCTCAGCTCGCCCATAACCGCCAAGAGCCGCAATACATACCCGGCAGGGCAGGGGGCCGTGTTCGGCCTCGTAGATTGCCGTGGCATACAGGAAGAGGTTTTCGAGCAGCACATCGATCATTATAGCGCGGGCCTGTGCCACCCTGATCCCGCTATCTCCCTTGCGGTGGTAACGCAGGAGCATCTCGTTTTCCAAGCGAAGGAATTCTTTGTAGCGCAGCAGGAGTTCCTGGCGGTCTTTGTTGTGACCGTCCTTGAGCTTGCGCCGGGCGTGCCGGCGAATGCGGCGAAAAAGGGGATCCTCCATAATTGTGGAGTCTTACCCTAAATCGTTTTCCCGGTAAATGTTATTAATATCTTTGCAGTTTATCAAATTACCGCCAAATCAGTAGGCGGAGGGAAAACAATGCCCTCTTTTTATTTTGACTCCCCGAGACAACCCTTTTCGCTGATTAACTTTCTGTATTACTGCAAACATGACTGAGATCCCCAAAGCATACGACCCGGGCCAAGTCGAACCCGGACGGTATAAAGCCTGGCTAGATGCCGGCGCCTTTACCGCTAGGCCCATCGAGGGTCGGGAGTCCTATTGCATTGTAATTCCTCCGCCCAATGTTACCGGTGTGCTAACAATCGGACATGTCCTCAACATCACGATTCAGGACATCCTGGTGCGCCGCGCACGAATTCAGGGCAAGGAAGCCATGTGGCTGCCCGGCACAGACCACGCCAGCATTGCCACCCATGCAAGAGTCGAAGCGCAGTTGCGCACAGAGGGAACCAGCCGCCGTGATCTCGGACGCGAGAAATTTATCGACCGCACCTGGGAGTGGAGCCGCGACCATGGCGGAAAGATACTCGGGCAACTGCGCCGTCTAGGCGCTTCCTGCGATTGGGATCGCACCGTCTTCACCATGGACGATGACTATAATCGCTCCGTTCTGACCGCCTTTGTTAAGCTATACCAGCGCGGCTATATCTACCGGGGCAAACGCATGGTCAACTGGTGTCCGGTCAGCCTAACTGCGCTGAGCGATGAAGAAGTAATCATGAAGCCCCAACAGGGTTTGCTCTATAAAATGCGTTATGAACTGGTCGATCAACCCGGGCAATACCTCGAAATATCCACCACCCGTCCGGAAACCCTCATGGGCGACACCGCAGTCGCAGTCCACCCGAAGGACGAGCGTTACAGCCGCCTCATCGGCGGGAAAATCTGGAGGCCCTTCCCCAAGGAGCAACTTCCCATAATCGCGGATGATGCTGTCGATAGGGAATTCGGCACAGGCGTCCTTAAAGTCACTCCCGCTCACGACAAGCTGGACTTCGAAATAGGCCGGCGTCACGACTTGCCCATAGTCGATATTTTAAATCCCGACGGTACCCTCAATGCCTTGGCGGGAGAAGACTTCGATGGTATGGAACGCTTCGCGGCCCGCGAATTTGCCGTAAAAAAGCTGGAAGAAATGGGCTTGCTCGTCGACCAGGAACCCTACGAGAACAATGTAGGTTACTCTCAGCGGGCAGACGTCCCGATCGAACCCCGATTATCCGACCAGTGGTGGATGCGCTATCCCAAGGTTGAAGAAGCCAAAACAGTTGTCCGCGACGGCCTCGTTCGATTTTGGCCCAAGCGTTGGGAAAAAACCTATCAGCACTGGCTCGAAAACTTGCAGGATTGGTGTATCAGCCGGCAACTCTGGTGGGGTCAGCGCATTCCCGTCTGGTATAAAAAAAATTGCGACCGTACCGATCCCGCCAACTGGCATGTCTCGGTGGACGGCCCGGATGATCCCGAAAACTGGGAACAGGAAGAGGATGTTCTCGACACCTGGGCTTCATCCTGGCTGTGGCCTTTCGCAACCATGGGTTGGCCGGAACCCAATGAAAATCAAAAGCGGGACCTCGATTTCTTTTACCCCACCAGCGATCTGGTTACCGGGCCGGACATTATATTCTTTTGGGTCGCCCGCATGATTATAGCGGGTCTCGAGTTTATGGGTGATGAAAAAGAAACCCTCACCAAGGAGGAAATGGCCGAACGCATTCCCTTCCACAATGTTTATTTCACTGGAATCATCCGCGACGAACAGGGGCGCAAAATATCCAAGTCCCTGGGTAATTCGCCCGAGCCGCTCGACCTCATCGATAAATTCGGTGCAGACGGCCTTCGCTTCGGCATTATGAACATCGCTCCCAAAGGACAGGACATCCGTTTCAGCGAAGAACGCATCACTATCGGCCGCAACTTCTGCAATAAGCTCTGGAACGCTTGCCGCTTTCGCCAGATGTCCGGGCCACTAGCCGACAATTCCTCCCTGCAGGCTGTTGTCAGCCGTCTCGATCCCCAGAAATTTGATGAATACGATCACTGGATAATCGCCCGGCTCATCCAGACCGTTCGGGACGTTGACCAGGCATTTTCCACCTACGAATTCAATCAGCTTACCCAGATTCTTCACGGTTTCTTTTGGGGCGACTTCTGCAACTGGTATGTAGAAGTCTCCAAAACCAAGCTCCAGTCTGATACCTCGCGCGACAACTGTCTGGCTCTGCAGGACCTCGTTATCCGGCAGGTCCTGCAAATGCTCTACCCCATCATCCCCCACATAACCGAAGAACTTTGGAGCAACCTCGGTTACAACCCCAAAGGCGGCTTCATCCACGAAACTCCTGTCGATACGCCGAAGACTCTCGTTAAAGCTCTGCGCGATACCGGCATCGTCATCGACGCCTCGGCTGTTGAGCACATCGAACAACTCATGGAACTTGTCACCCAGGCCCGTTCGCTAAAATCCAACTATAACCTGGCATCAAAACGCGACGTAAACTTTTACATCACGGCCGACCCGAAGAACCTTACCTTTATCAAATCGCAGTCCGAAACCATCAAGCGACTAACCGGCGCAGCGGCCATCATTCCCCGGGACGACGCCCTGCCCGAAGCCCCGGCCGCCGTCGTCGCCCTCGGCACCCTTTACCTCGACCTCGCCAGTTCCATCGACGTCGATGCCGAAAAAATTCGTCTGAGCAAAGAACTGGCCAAACTGGAAAAAGCAATTGCGACGGGAGAGTCCAAGTTGGAGGACAAGAAATTTATTTCCCAGGCGCCGGAACACGTCGTCAAAGGCGCCCGCGATCTTCTCGCCGCCACCCGAGCAAAGAAAGAAGAGATCGAGCGAATAATCGACAGTTTAGGGTAGGTTTTTCATTCTTCCGACTTTTGACTTTATATTGTTTTTCTTTGGCTTGAAATGGCCTCTGCTTATCGCTTATATTGTTTATTATGATCAATCCCGAAACACGCTCCCTCATTGACGATATTTCAAAGCGCGCCGGTTACCTGTGGAGGTTTCTTTGACGTCGAGGGTAAGCGGGAGGAGATAAACGGGCTCGAAGAGCAGATGGGCCTGCAGGGTTTCTGGGACAACCAGGAAAAGGCCAAGAAGGTTACCACTCGATCCAACCAGCTAAAGCGGATCATCTCTCCGCTGTTGGATTTTCGCAAGAAGCTGGACGACCTGCAAGTGCTGCGAGAATTGGTGGCGGAGTCTTCTGAAGAAGAGTCGTCTCTTTACGAGTCGGAAATCGATGAAACCACAGCCCGCTTGAGCCGGGAAATCAACAAGCTGGAAATCCAGTCTTTTCTCAGCGGCACCCACGATCGCAACAATGCCATTGTCAGCCTGCATGCCGGAGCGGGCGGCACCGAGTCGTGCGACTGGGCGGATATGCTTTTGCGCCTTTACACACGTTGGGCCGAACGCAGTGGATTTAAGGTAGATGTGCAGGACATACAACCCGGTGAGGAGGCCGGAATAAGCCGCGCCGTTTTGAGAATTTCTGGCGATAACGCCTACGGCTACGCCAAGGCAGAGCGAGGCGTCCACCGCCTGGTGCGAATTAGCCCCTTTGACTCAAACAAACGCAGACACACCTCCTTTTGCGCCGTTGATGTCATCCCCGAAGTCGAAGACGACGTTGATATCGAGCTTAACGACGACGATCTGCGCATCGACACATATCGTTCCAGCGGTAAGGGCGGCCAGCATGTCAACAAAACCGATTCGGCGGTGCGCATCACCCACTTGCCGACAGGCATTGTGGCCGCCTGCCAGAACGAACGTTCCCAGCACAAAAACAAGGCCACCGCCATGAAAATGCTAAAATCTCGGATCCACGAAAAAAAGATGGATGAGAAACGCGCCGAGCAGGAAAAATTTTACAGTGAGAAGGGCGACATCGGATGGGGCAACCAGATCCGCAGCTATGTCTTTCAACCATACCAACTCGTTACCGACCTTCGCACCGGTATCAAGGAAACCAATGTGCAGGATGTAATGGATGGCGGCATCGACCGCTTTGTCCAAGCGTGGTTGAGGGCCGGTGGACCGACTAAGCGAAACAAGAACATTAAAATAGAAGATTAGTTACCCATGCCAAAGGAGTCTCTCACTTACCAGGTAATACGCCGGGCTTTTGACCGGCAGCCTTTGTTCGAAGACAAAACCTGGCGGCTTTCGCCGGAACCATGGCCCCTGACGGAGGACCAGGTGCGTGACATCGAAGACATCGGGCGCGCTTGCCTTGAGTTTTTCCAAGCCATGGAAGTGCTCTATACGCGCTCAGTTCAGGGCAAAAATCTCCTGCGAAACAAGACCTTGATAGCGCCTTGGGCCGCCGAGTATCTCGACCGCGGCAAACCTTCACTCCTCATCGAGCATTCCCGCTCAAAGCGATTGCGCGGCCGGATGCCGGCCATCCTGCGGCCCGACCTGTTGCTTACCGATGACGGTTTCGCACTCACCGAAATCGACTCCGTGCCGGGTGGAATCGGCCTGACGGGTTTCCTCAACCGTCTCTACCAGCGCGACGGTGCAAACATTGTCGGTGGCAATGACCGCATGGTGACGGCCTTTTACGAAACACTGGCTGCTCAAGTTCCCGACAAAAGTCTGCCACTTATAGCCATACTGGTCAGTGACGAGGCGGCTACCTACCGTCCTGAGATGCAGTGGCTGGCCCAGAGCTTGCGGGAGTTGGGCAAACGTGTTTACTGCCTGCATACCAGCGAAGTGATGCCACTGGGTAAGACCCTCTGCGCTTCCATCGAGGGCAATCCAGAACAGATCGACCTCGTCTACCGTTTCTGGGAACTCTTCGACCTCTCCAACGTTCCCATAGCCGAATACATACTCCAGGCCTGGGAAGATTCCGAACTCGTCGTCTCACCGCCCATGCGCCATTTCCAGGAGGAAAAGCTCTCACTCGCTCTATTTCACCATCACCTTCTCGAAGACTTCTGGCGCGAGCATCTCTCGAAAGACGCCTTCAAAATCCTGCGCACGGCTATTCCAAAGTCCTGGATCATCGAGCCGGTTGATCTGCCGCCCAACGCAGTCCTCGACGCCCCCGCAATCGGAGGCCGGCCCATCCGGCGCTGGGAGCAACTCGGCGAAGCAACCCAGAAAGAACGTAACCTCATAATCAAAATGAGCGGCTTCCACGAAAACGCCTGGGGCGCCCGCAGCGTTATTTTCGGCAGCGACACGCCCCGCCCGAAATGGCAAAAAGGCATAGAAAACGCCCTTGAGGACAGCAGCCGCAACCTCCACCTCCTGCAGGAATACAGTAAACCCCGCCGTCTGCGCCACCCCGTCTACTCCGATCCGGACACCCTCCGCCCCATGGAAGGCCGCCTGCGCCTCTGCCCCTATTTCTTTGTCAAAGACACACAGACCGAACTCACCGGCATCCTCGCCACCTTCTGTCCCTCCGACAAAAAAATCATCCACGGCATGACCGACGCCGCCATGTTGCCCTGCCAGGTGGTGGGAGATTAGGGGGCAACAAACCCTCCAGGTTAAAAATCAAAATCAATGCCGGTATTGCCGGCTACTTTGTGCAGGTCGTCGATTACTTCTTGATGAAATGGGATTCCGTGCTCGCGGCGGTCCTCTTCCGCTTCCCGTTCGGGATCGCCGGGGATGCGAACTCCTGGTGTTCCATCTGCTGCGGGAGTGGCCCGGATTGTCCGAATCCAGGCGTCCACCTGTTCCTTAAAGATATCCACGTCGGTGAAACCTTCGATTCTGAGTGCGCCGAAAAAATGACCCAGGCCTTTTCCCGGCTGATTCTCCATCGGTTCTTGTGGGACTCGAAAGGGTGGGACAAAGGGTCCCCAGTTGGCGCCCGATAGTACGGCAGTCAGCATATCCACCATAACCGCGAGGCAATAACCCTTGTGGCTGTTCAGTTCCGGTTTGGAGCCTAGGGGAACGAGCGCGCCGCCTTCGAGGAAATCGTGGGGGTTCGTAGTGGGCAGCCCGCGATTATCTACCGCCCAACCTTCGGGTATTGGCTTTTTGTCCAGCATGGCCATTTCAAGTTTACCGAATGGCGCGGCGCTTGTTGCCATGTCGATGACGATGGGGGGCTCCTCTTTGCCGGGACAGGCGAAAGCGATCGGATTGGTGCCGATCCTGCGTCCCTTCCCGTAGGTGGGAGTCACGATTGGGGAGGCATTGGTCATGGAAATCCCTATGAGGTCTCTCTCCAAAGCTTGTATAGGGTAATATCCGGCAATGCCATAGTGGTTGGAGTTGCGTACGGTTACCCAGCCGGATCCGCAATCCTCGGCCTTGTCCATTGCCAGGAGGTTGGCTTTAGGGCCGATAACCAGTCCCAGACCGTTGTCGCCGTCGACGAGGGCGGTCGAAGCGGTATCGCGAATTACGGTGAAATTTGGCCGGGCATTGAAACGCTCCTTCTGAATCATTTCCACGTAGGAGTTCAGGCGGGCGACGCCGTGGGATTCGATGCCGCGCATGTCTGCGGCCAACAACACCTCGGCTGCCGTCTGCGCGTCCTCCTCGGGCAAGCCGCATTTCATAAAGACCCGTGAGCAAAAGGATTTTAATGCTTCCGGGCTGAATCGGGATTTGCTGATTTCAGGCAATGAACGAAAGGTCTTTCAAGGTTTTTTCGGATTTTGGTGGTGGACCGGCAATATGGTTTTGCCCGGATATCTGTAAAGAACAAAGACCTCGTGTCAAACCTGCCTCGCCAGTAGGTCCACGCACTATACTGGAAATCCCTGATTTGCCTGTCCAGCTATCCGGCGATTGCGGTGGCGGTGGCTGAAATTATCCTGATTTGGGCAAAAAATCCGGGCGTTTTCGAAATATTATTCCAAAAACTGAAAATTTTGGTTGAGACTTCATCACGCCTCTAAAATACTGCCCCTTTTAACAATCCGCGAAAGGAGGTAATCCGCTTAATGCTCATTGAAAAAATTAAAGACTACTTGGACGGCAAAAAGGTCAAATACATCGCAATCAGCCATTCTCCGGCCTTTTCCGCACAAGAAATCGCCGCCTTGGTCCATATCCCCGGTCGGGATGTTGCCAAGACAGTAATCGTGAACATCAACGGCAAAATGGCCATGGCCGTATTGCCCGCCAATTACCGTATACACTTCAACCGCTTAATGGATGCCTTGGGAACGGGCGATATGTATCTAGCGGCTGAAGAGGAATTCAATGATCTATTTCCGGATTGCGAAGTGGGCGCCATGCCTCCTTTCGGAAACCTTTACGGCTTGGAGGTCTTCGTCGCCAAAAGCCTTACCGAAGACGATGAAATCGTCTTTAACGGCGGCACACACACCGACCTCATAAAAATGTCTTACAAAGATTTTGAAAAACTGGTTAAACCAAAAATCCTCAGTTTCACCACTCGTTTGGAATACGCCAGTTAAACCGGATCGCAGGCCGGCCGTTCAGGCCATCGCCGGAGATTTGCGGGATCAATCTAACAGGACGTGCCATCCGCACGTTACGCGGACTTCGTTTGGGTGTTTCAGATACACCGGCTTCTTTTTACGACAGCGCTTTTATTCAGTTCTCCAAAAGGTGAGTTAATTAATGAAGAACTATAAATCCGCGGATATAAGGAATTTTGCCGTTGTGGGCCATGGCTCCTCGGGCAAAACCATGTTATGCGAGGCCATGCTCCTATGCAGCGGAGCCATAAACAGGCTCGGCAGCATTCTCCAAGGTTCCACTGTTTCCGATTACCATCTTGATGAACAGGCACACAAAATTTCCATCCACAGCTGCCTAATGCACGCCGAGTGGCTGGATAAAAAACTGAATATTATAGATACGCCTGGTTACCTTGACTTCATAAGCGAAAGCCTTGGCGCCCTGCGAGTAGCCGATTTCGCACTCGTCGTTATCCACGCAAACCATGGCGTCGAGGTGGGTACCGAGCAGGTATGGGACTTCGCGACACGGTTCTCGATACCCAAAATCATTGTGGTTAACGGCCTGGACAATGAAAACACCAATTTCGACAGAATCCTCGCCCAACTGCGTGAGAGGTTTGGACGGACGGTTTTCCCCATGAACTTTCCTATGAACCCGGGTCCCGGATTCAATCAGTTAGCGGACGTAATGCGTAGTGCATTGATCACTTATGGCGCAGGCGCCAATGGCCGATATGAAGAGTCCGCGCTCCCCGAAGAATTGGAACCAAAAGTGAAGCAACTTCACCGCGATCTCATCGAGTATGTCGCCGAATCCGATGAATCCCTGCTCGAGAAATTCTTCGATCAGGATGGATTGTCAGAGGAGGAGATGCGGGAAGGCTTACGCACCGCGCTCCTGAATCAATCCTTTATCCCCCTCTTCTGCACCTCCGCCGATTCCAATGTAGGCGTGGCCCGACTCATGGATTTCCTCGCAAAGTTCGCGCTATCCCCTGTCGACCGGGAAAAGGTTCAGGCATCGGATGCCAAAGGTTCCGAGGTGGAAGTGGCCCTTTCTGATCCCAAACCGGCCCTCCTTGTTTTTAAAACGCTCAGCGAGGCGCATGTAGGAGACATGTCCTTCTTCAGACTGTATTCCGGTTCGATCAATACCGGTATGGACCTACTCAACAGCTCCCGCAATTCGACGGAAAGAATCGGCCAGATATTCATTCTAAACGGCAAAAACCGCACAAACGTCAATACCCTCTACGCCGGCGACATCGGTGCAGTCGTTAAACTCAAAAACACACACGTCGGCAATACCCTTTGCGCTTCCAATAAAGTAGTCGTGCTGCCTCCCGTCGAATATCCCATGCCGAATATTCACGGCGCCCTCAAACTTAAAGCGAAAGGTGACGAGGGAAAAATCGCCGAAGGTCTAGCTACGCTGCACGAAGAAGACCCCGCCTTCCTCTATCGTGCCGATCCCGAGATCAAACAAACCGTGATATCCGGTCAGGGTGAAATGCACTTGCAAATCATCATCGAAAACCTCAAACGCCGATTCAATGTGTCAATCGATCTGGTTGAGCCGCGTATCCCATTTCGCGAAACCATCAAAGCTAAAGCCGGGTCCAAATACCGCCACAAAAAACAAAGCGGCGGCGCCGGCCAATTCGCAGAGGTCTGGTTGCGCATTGAACCAAAAGAGCGCGACAGCGGAATCGAGTTTACCCAGTCACTGTCCGGGCAAAACGTCGACCGTGTCTTCGTGCCATCTGTGGAAAAGGGAGTTAACGCCGCTTGCCGCGAAGGCATTATCGCCGGTTGCCACGTTGTGGACATCAAGGTCGAGTTCTACGACGGGAAAATGCACCCTGTGGACTCCAAAGACGTGGCCTTCCAGATCGCCGGCAAACATGCCTTCCGGGAAGCCTTCCAGCAGGCCAAACCCTGCCTGCTTGAACCCATCTACAACATCCGGGTAAAAATTCCCAAGGATGCCATGGGTGACATCATGGGCGATATCTCCAGCCGCCGCGGCCGCATCGCCGGAATCGAAGCCGAAGGCAGCTTCCAGGTCGTCAATGCACATGTCCCGCAGATGGAACTATACCGCTACTCGACAGTCATCCGCTCGCTGACAGGCGGCCGGGGCCTGCACTCCGAAGAATTCAGCCACTACGAAGAAATGCCCCGCGACCTCGAACAAAAAATCATCGCCCGGAGCAAAGAGGATAAAGAATAAGCGAGACTCTCTTGCGCTAAACCTCCGAGGTTGACGTAGATTTAACCGGGCTCACTTTCAGGCTTAGAGCGAGCTTTTCCCAGGCTACTGATAGTGGGAGTAGGATAGGGATCGGCTCACGCTTATTCCAGGATGTTCTCTTCCGGATAAAAAGCCTTTGAGCGCGGCTTTTTCTCTTGGAGATTTTTTGTTCCCACGTAGGCGGGCTCATCCGGATTGCGCTCCCGCCATCGATTAGCGCGTTCCCGGAAGTTTTCGATGCGTAGCTCCAGGGGAGGGTGGCTTAAAAAATAATCGCGAAAGGGATTAACATCGTTTCGATAAGACTGGTTGCGAAGAGAGTTTTTCAGATTAACGAATGCCTCGCTCATCTCCCTGGGGCAATATTTATGCGCAAGCAGACTTTGATACCCATAGTCATCAGCTTCGCTCTCTTGGGTCTTGCTGAAGGTGCTTCGCGTCAATGATTGTAATAGGTGATCCGCAATCCATCCGAGGGTTTTCCCTCCAAATTTTTTCCCTAGTAGTTGGAAACGCACACTGTCAAAGCAATGTCCTCTTTCAATATGTCCCACTTCATGGCCAAGAATGCTGACTACCTGCGCCTCGCTGGTGAGAATTTCAAGAAATCCAGTGGTAAACAAGATTACTCCTCCAGGCAGCGCAAAAGCATTGGGATGCTTGGTTCCCAGCACAAAAACTTCGTATGTGAAGGGTTTTTGACTGTTTTCCGTTAATTCCCGAACCAGGCTGTTAAGATAGGGCGTGTATGGGGATGGTTTATCAGATTGCGGGCCCCGCCTGAATCTCGACTTAAAGGTATCACCCAAGGTCTTTTCGTCGATGTCGCTTAAAGGCAGTACACGGCTTAACATTCTGTCCGCAGTTTTGGTGGTTTTACCGAGTTGCTCAAAGAGCGGCGCAAAGGTCCTCTGGAGAGGGGTCTGCGCGTCCTCCCTGATAAGCAAAAATATAAAGAGGCCTCCAATTACAAGAAACACTCCGCATAGAATCAGTCTTTTCATCATCAATGGCCGATCCTGTCCTTGTATTTTAGGTAAATGGCATTGATGCCCATCATCAGTGCACCAACCGCCATAAACACCAATGCTCGAATACCAAAAGTCGTTTCTGCGAGGTCGTAGATAAAGAGCCTGCCCAGGCAAAAGGCCAGGGCGCATAAGGCCAGGTTCACAAAATGCTTTTCCTTTACGTAAGTGCCCAGGGAGAAAACGGCGAATATTTCCATTACCCAGAGCAACGTCAGAAGTGATCTATCGAATCGCCAGAAAAGAAAAACCGCTATGCCAAGGATGACCGGATAAAAAATTGCAAAGTTGATTCGCCTGCAAACCAGGTTTCTATGCAATCCTCTGAATATCCCCAGGCCACTCGGAAACTGAATCTTCGTTTCAAAATATTTGTACCGGTAGGCCAACGCTACGTAAATTAACTGGATAGCAATAGTTACAGGACCGATTATCATTGCCTGCATGTACCAGGCTGTCGCCGGAGTGGCGTATGTGCTCGTTACAAAGGCCAGTTGAATAACCGATGCGAGATTAAAGAGCCAGGAGTAGTGCAGCAACCGGCCTGGCCACCGGAAGCGCGTTGTCTGAGATATCAGTATTATGCTTAATACGGACCAGATGACCGGGTGCCATATTGTTTCCAGTTCAACTACAACGGTGAAAGCGAGAAAACCCAATATCGCTTCCAATATCAGGGGCGTTAGGAAAATGTTAACACTCGACCCTTTTGAGGTTACCACTTGCGGCGCATAGACCAGCCAGTAGCTGAAAACTCCCAAGGCAAAAATCTCAATCAGCGCGCGGATAGACAGTGAGGGAAACACTGCTAGCGCAAGTTCCGACTGCAGATGAACGGTGAAATGGCGGCTCAAAAAGAGAACCAGGAAAAAATACCCGCAATGAAGAATATAATCGTGCAAGAATATATTCTGGTCCTTAATCACCGCCGCCTCCGTCTTCCGCCCTTTAATCAACCTGGATAGTTCCAAGGCTCCCACGGAATACAGCAAATAGAGAAGTCCGGGGACAAAATCACTGATTCGGGCGGTAAAGAGATATGTTGAGAGGGCCAGATGGGCGGCGAGCACATAGAGCACAAGCCGGTGGAATGACATCTGTAATAAGTCGGAGTAAAGATGTCTGCGCCCGAATAACGCGATATTTAATATAAAAAGCGGGACCGCAAAGGCGGCGATCCGCAGTACTTCTGTATTCGGCAGGGCATACATCTTGTACCAAACAAGCACGTGGAAAAATGTCCAAACGACCCAAATGCCTGTGGTCCATGCAATCGTTCCGTAGGCGCGCCGGTAAAGGAAAAATGCAAAAAGAATCAGGGCAAAAATAGCTGTCGCATAGGGCAGATTACACAGCAGCAGATAACTCACGAAGAGAAGCAGAAGAACACCCCAGCTAAGGAGCGAGACCGATTCCTTATGTTCTATTTCCCAATCATAAGCGACGAAGCGAACATCATCGGTGACGAAGTTTTTGATCTGGGCGAAATGGGTATATATAAATATTACGGCTGCGACCAGGCAGAACCAGAACACCACCGGCAATTGCTCTATGCCCATTGTGGAAATTAACGTGTCAGTCCTGTATGGCGCTGCTTGGACCACCAAATTGAGGAGTGCGTTGCCTTTTACTCCAATAAACAGGACGGCGCCAATGGCCAGCCATTGGGCAAAATATCCGAATCTCAGAGGAGCGCGTTCCCTCTCCAAATTCATTATAACGTTGAATATCAACAGCTCGAGATTAACCAGAACCGCCATATGAATATACTCGAGGCCGAACCGTCCCAAACAACAGATGGCTGTAATGGCCAGAGTCTGACTGACCAGGGTATCCGTTACGTAAAGCCATCGGTTACCCCTGTTCCGCGCGTATCTTGCCAGGATCGTAGCGACGATGGCGCCAACAGCTAAAATGGCGACGATCAAATTTGAAGCCAAAATGTAATCTATCAATTTTGAGTGTTGGTTATACCACAGAAGATTGGCCCCGAATGCTCCCCAATTGAAGAGGTGCACGCTGAAGGGCAATAATTCAAACTCGGTGGATTCATACTCTTTGCGGTAATGCACCAGGCCCGCGGTAATTAGTACAGCCATGATGCACGCAATCCCCGTCAAAAAAATGGACAAATCCAATACGGGGTCGGAGAGAATCCATATCGTATGAAAAATCAGAAAAGCGATGAGACAGAAAAGCAGGTGAACATCCCACCGAACCCGGTAAGAAAGGCCGATGCCGGTGATAGTGACAACGGTCCCAAGCAGCAAAATTTCCGTAGTAAAAGGCTGCGCAAACATAAGCGTAAGCAGGCTTAAAAGCACGTGTAGCGATGCGATCGCCTGAGCGCGCACAATATAGGCAAAGAAAATATTAAGACCGATACCCAGGGAAAGCACTGTAAGGCCGGTCGTGGGATCGCTGATAAACCTCAACGCATCGATCCTGCTTGCCCCAAAACATGCAAAAAGCGTTATGGCGCCGGCAACAGCTTGAAGCCAGGCTCCGAACTCCCGCCAGCGATCCTGGCGCTTCAACCAGAAGTTGGTTCCCCCGAGAACTGCCGCAAGCGAGAGGATGCCCGCGAAACGAAACTGCGGCCCCATTTTTGTAGAAACATAAAGTCCAAAGTACCCGACACCTATTACAAGGACTATCGCTCCCAATATACCCGTCCAGTTTTCGAGAATACGCTTTTGCAGTTTCCCCCAACTATCATCTGCCGCGGGAGTGAATACAGGGATTTCAGCCGGTTTCGATGAGACCTTCGCCGGAGAAGCTTTAAATTGAGCGCTAACGGGAACGCGCTTTGGGATTTTAGGCAGTTTCGGCGGCGTCGCTGGTTCAGGCGTTTCAGCGCTCAACACTTCCTCAGTTTCCGGTTCTTCGATTGGAATTTCTTCAGATACCGGTTTTTCCACGGGAGCCGGTTCAGACTCCGTTACCACTTTCGAGGTTTCCCGATAGGGTTCCAGATCAGGCGGTTCAGGTGCCGCAGGTTCCTTTTCATCTTCGTCCACAACTCCAGCAAAAAATTTATCCTCCAGCCTTTTGAGGCGATTCTTAAAGAAATCAAGGTCCCTTCGGAGATCTTCGACTTTGCTATTGCCGGGAAGAAATAGAGCCCTTAAGCCTCCGATAAGACTTGAAATCAGAACTATAATTACAATTAACCCTAATAATTCCATGTTACGCTAAAGTTTAAGAACTACTAACTGGTTGAGTTATAAATTTCAAGTGCAATTCTGGCTTCCGATAGCACGGGCGGCTTATAAAAAGGCCGGTTGCCGCGCCCAACAGGTGGGCCAGCGGTACCGGATCAATGTAATTTCCAAAATCATCAACAAAGAGAACTGAGCCTGAAAGGATTTTATAAAATGTTTTAGTTATAAATGATTAGAAGGATGCAGATATTTCGATGCCGAACAAACATCGCGGGTTGGGTGCAACCTCGGTTATTGCTTCAACGGCAAATCGACCGCACGACCCAGCTTGGCTGATTCACGCGCAGCCAGACAGAGCTCCACCGCCGCCCGCCCGTCCGCTCCCGTCACTGCAGGCTCACGATCTTCACGAATGGCACCAATGAATTCATCGACCATAGCCACGAACCCCTCTAACCTCATGGGATCGAGGGGATCCTGAGGGTTGAATGCCGGTTGTTCCCAGATGTTACGCCATTGACCGTCCCGTCCGACTTGAATTCGGCCCCAACCGTCAATATCCAGTGTTCCGTTCTCGCAAACCACAAGTGTATGGAACATGCTATCCGCGAACGCCGGACCCGGCAGTTCCGCTGACATCCATAGCTGCGCCACCGCATTATTGGCGAAAACGATCTGTGCCATCGTCGTTAACTCCGGAATATCGTGATTACCGTATGAAGTAACCGCGGCAAATATCCGCCTCGCCTCACTACGCGCCAGCCACCTGATGAGGTCGAAATTATGCGTACACCAGCCCATGAATAGACCGCCACCCGCGGGATCGAGATAGAAGGGCTTCTTGTCGACTCCCGCTAAAGACGATTCGATCGGCACGAGGGTCCGGTTTTGGATTTGCCGCACTGCACCGAGCTTTCCCTCGCACAGCACCTGTATCGCCCGTCGATGCACACCCCGGTAACGCCAGTGCTTCACCTGCATTAGACGGACTCCCGCCTCCCTGCATGCCGCGATGACCGCGTCGCACTGTTCGAGTGTCGGCGCCAACGGTTTCTCTACGAGAACATGCTTGCCGGCCCGCGCCGCCGCGATCGCTTGGGCCGGGTGAACCGTCTCGGGCGTCGCGATGATCACTGCCACAATGTCTTCCCGATCGAAGACCGCCTCAGCTCTGTCTTCCCGCTCGACTCCGTACTCTCGAGCCAATGCGGGCGCCCGGCTTCCTCCTGCCACCACGCGAAGCTCGCCGCCCTCAACGTAGCGCGCAAGGCACTCCGCGTAGGTTCGCGCCATAAACCCCGAACCGATTATTCCAATAGGCATTTTCGAATCGCCTTTCACCGTAAACGAATCTGAAAAGAATCCGACAATCTGTAAACGAAAAATGGAAATGTCCCTTTTGAGAACCACTATTTGTGATTTGCGCGAAGCCCAAATGAATGGATAGCTTCACACATAATGAATAAATCTGTTGCCTATCCCTTGGGTATTGATCGCTTTAATCCGCTCAGTCGGATTCTGACCTACGATGTCTTTAACAATGGATTTAACGGCTGGCTGGCGCTGATGCCGAATTTTACGCAAGCCCCGGACTTCGATGTTCGCAACAGCATCGTGGACAAGACCCAGTTCCCACCGGTCATGTTAAGCAGCGCCACCTACCGGTATCCCGGCACTCACGGAGCCATGTCGGGCACCTATTCCCTCAAAATCTCCACCCGGCCGGTGGCGAATCGTTACGAGAAGCCACCGGCTCCGGGAAGCCTCGGACACGCCATCAAAAGGCTCTCCATCCCCAGTGCCGAAAAGGGATTGTGCCAGATTGAAGCCTGGCTCTCCTACACGGCCGAACAAGACCGCATCAGCGGCAGCGAAGATCTCGCCGGGATCAGTGAAAAGTCGATTCGCGCGCTTGGTGCCGCCTTCGATATCCAGGATGGCGATGACCGTTTTTTTGTCGGTTGTCGATACTTGAATTCCGTCAACGGCGAACTGAAACAGAAATGGCAGTATATCCAGGCTTCAGACGTCTCCGATCGAGAATGGACTTACGGAAACGAGGGAGAGTGGGCCCGCCGGGGCGTCGATCCCATGTGGTACGGCCGCCGCTACGCGGACGGAACTCACGATGGCTTCAAGGATGTTGCCGGTGGTGAGCAGAAGCTCTGCTACAACGAAACCGACTGTAAAATCAACTGGTTATACTTCCGGCTCCTTTTCGACATCGGCAAACGCCAATACGTCGAGTTGCAGGCGCAGGATCGTACCTTCGACCTGAGGAGGAAAGCAATCACTCTTGTACCTGCTTACAATCGCATCAATGGCCTTCTCAATCCCCTCTTCTGGATCGAAAACGACACCGACCGCCGGGTCTTTCTCTACCTCGATTCGGTCGTCATTTCGTACGAATAATTGTATTATCAATTCTTATACACAATGCGCCAGTTCCACACCGCTCATCTCGAAATAAAAAAGGAGTTCACGGAGGATTTTCAGACTCATCCCTACGAATGCGGGTGGGCTAGAGAAGCGATCTTTTTCATTCGCGTGGAAGATGTATCCGGAGAAAACCCCGTTCTCGACGCTAAAGCGCAGATTTCGGCTGACGGCATTGCCTGGATTGACGAGGGCACCTCCTTTGCTCCCATATCTGAAAAAGGGCTCTATTTTATCCGCCTGAAACATTTCGGCGGGTGGCTCAGACTTAACTGTAGCATTGGAGGCGACGGCGCTCACTTTCGCCTGCTCGTCAATATCGCTCTCAAAGAGTGACCCTTTCCGTTCGCCCCGGAATAACCGGTGCGCCGCTCATGCGGATGGCTGGGTCTCCGCCTTGGAGAGATTTCGACTGGTCGGAATGGAAGCAATGGTTCACCGGTTCTACTTTTGAACCTCATATTTCGCTTCCCTTTCGATGGAGCGTTGCTAGAATTGATTCTAGTCGAGACACTCGACATTTAAAGAGATGTCAACTGTTCAACACATTCCCTGCCGTCAATCACTGATCGCAATCGTAGCCAGCCTCTTAAGGCGGGAGGTCCGCGCAGGGGCCTGGACCAATTGGCTGACCGACGAGAGAACGCTCTGTAAACAGCTGCATGTGAGCCGAAATACGCTCCGGGCAGCGTTGCAGCAATTAACCCGCGAGGGATTGATCGAGACAATCCACGGTCGCGGTCACAAACTCCTTTCCACCGCTGGGACATCCACTGTGAAATTGAGAAAGCATACCGTGGGTGTGCTCATAACAAAAGAGCTGCATGGTGATCGTAGTTTCACCTCGCTGTACATTGATGGGGTGCGCAGTCTGCTCTATAACACGGGGATTGACATGCAGTTGTATTCGGGAAGGCAATTTGCCAAGTCGCGTCCCCACAAGGCCCTTGATCATCTTATTGAACGAACTTCGCATTCGTGCTGGCTGCTCTGCGGGGGATGGGCCAACGGGGTACAGCGCTGGTTCGAACAACGAGAGATTCCCACCCTGGTTTCCGGAACACGGTATCCGCACGCAATCCTGCCGACGGTATCGATCGACAACGAAGCCATAGGTCATAAAGCGGCCGACCTGATCTTGAAAGCGGGACACCACCGGATTCTGGCGATAAGACCGGGCTCGGCCCACGAGGGCTTCACCCAACGTGTCGCGGAGTTTCAAAAGGTGCATCCCGGTGCGAGGGTCGACCTCAGCTTTGCCCAATATGATGATGATGCGGATGTCTTTCACCGGAATCTCGCACGGTTGCTGAACAGACGAGAGCCACCCACGGCCATTTTTGTTAACGAATCGGACCAATATTTACAAACAGTCAGCTATCTCATGGCTCGCCGGATCCGCGTGCCTGAGGAAGTTTCGCTCGTCTGCCGGGATAGTGAGTCCTACCTGGATTACCTGGTGCCTGAACCCCTCCGTTTCAAAAAGAGCCCAATCAAGTATGGCGATCTACTTTTTGAGCGGTTGATCAAACTGATTCGCCAAGAACCGATAACGCCGCCGCTCAAGATCGTCGTTTCCGATCTTGTTCATGGAAACTCGTTGGGACCGCCGCCATGATTCCACACAAAGAAAGTCTTGTTCATCAGCTCGCAGCGAGTCTACGCAACGAGATTCGCCTCGGGGTATGGAGCGAGTGCCTTCCCGGCGAACGAGTTCTTTGTAAAACTTACCAAGTTAGCCGAAATACCGTGCGGGCGGCGATCTACCGGTTGAAGACGGAAGGTGTCCTCGCATCCATTCAAGGCACCGGAACTCGCATTGTGGGAACACCGCAGGTCAAATGTAAACCCAAACGGGCAAGTGTCATCGGCCTAATCACCTCGAGGGAAATCGAGCGGGTTCGCCCATCCACGTTGATCTGGATTGATGAATTACGAGAGCGGCTGTTTGAAGCGGCGTTTCTCCTCAAGATTTACCAAGGCCGGCAATACTTCGAAGGAGAATTCGAGCCGGTGTTAGAATCGCTCCAAAGAAGGCATAACCACTCATGCTGGTTGCTTCTGAAATCAAGCAATCGTATGCAGGAATGGTTCTCTGAAAAGCATATTCCCTGTGTTGTGGTGGGTTCGACCTTTGCGGGAGTCGCGCTTCCCTCCGTTGATCTTGATTACCGCGCTCTCTGCCGGCACGCCGTCGGCTCAATGATCAGCCTGGGCCATCGCCACATCTGCATGTTCACACCTGAGAACAAACGACCGGGAGATTTAGAAGGTGAGGTGGGCTTCCTGGAGGGTCTGGAAATGTCGCAACGCCGTGATATTGAAGTCACCATCATCCGGCACGGCAATGACGTTCGGCAGATCTCCTCCACGATCGAAGGTCTTCTCACGCCGCATACGCGCCCCACCTCGATACTCGTTGCACGATCCTACGTCTACCTGACGTTTGTGAGCCGAATGGCCCAACTGGGTCTCAAAGTCCCAGATGACATATCTGTTATCTGCCGTGAAGCAGATCCCTTTTTCCGCTTTGTCACTCCCAAGCCAACCCATTACTTTGTCGATCCGATAACTTATGCAAGGAAGCTCCTCTACACTATTATGGGCGTTGTTGACGGCAATGTATCCGGCGATGAACAAACATTGATATTACCGGAAATTTCCCCTGGAAAATCCCTGGTGCACCTGCAAACGGTCAGCGCGGTCTAAGTGCATTTCAACCCGAAGCCTAGCCGGTATGGCCAGAAAGACTGGTACCGACTTGAAACCACACTATTCCGGTTGAAACTTCGCATGAAGGCCTTACCGATAGGGCTACCTATTACGAATTAAAGCATTCAACGAATAACGAATGCACCCCGAATAGTCACACAGACCCTTTTCACAACCAATAACTTGATAAATCTCAAACTATTGAAAGGCCCCAAACTATGAAACATATACTTCGAAAAGCTATAATAATGACGGTTTCAATTCTCCTGCCGTTCTCGCTCGCAGCGCAATCGGAAGATAGTGAATCCTCCTCGGATGAAGAAATTATCACTCTGGACCCGTACACCGTTTACAGTGTAGGTGACATGGGGTATGGAGCAACCCACACACTTGGCGGCACACGCATAAACACCGCGCTTATGGATTCGCCCATCTCCGTCATTTCTCTCAACAAAGAATTGTTTGCCGATATTAATCCGAGAGAACTGGAAGATGTGCTCCGGTTTGCCAGCGGCGTCACCAACGTAGTTGGGGGTATGTCCATACGCGGGATCGTCTCAAATGTATTCGCGTTTCGCGATGGTATTGCCGACCCCCAAGCCGGATTCCAGGGTAATAAGGAAGACCCCCTTCTCACCGAACGTATCGAGGTGGTCAAGGGGCCCAATGGCGTCCTCTACGGTTCCCATTCGCTTGGTGGTTTGATTAACCGCATCGGGAAAAAGCCCAGCGCTGAAAGGCACACGCAGATAGGATTCGAATTCGGATCAGACAACTGGATCCGAACCGAATTTGATTCAACAGGGCCGCTGGGGCCTGACAATAAGCTCCTTTATCGGATTATCGCGGCTTACCAGGACGGTGAAATCTGGACCGGCGGAGCGGACGACCGCTGGGTGTTTGCTCCTATGTTAACCTTCAATCCTAACGATAAGACAAGCCTCTGGACGCGCTTTACGATACAGGAGACAACCGAAGCGTCGGCGGTTAATCCATGGTTTGCGGATGCCGACGGCAACCCGCCGTTCGGGATCATCCCGGTGGACAACAATAACAGCAATCCCGGCCACGACGAGGGTGGTCAGGATGTCCGGAGCATTGAACTCGGATGGAGACAGGGATTCAGTTTCTTGGGAGCCGATTGGACTTCTCGCCTATTATTCCGGCACAGCGAACGGGAATCCCTGCGTCGCGTGTGGTTGGGTTTTGGCGGTTATTTCTTCCGGGACGGCGTGGGGCTGAAACTCGATCCAGATGGAGTGGACTGCAACCCGCCGAGGGCGAACAATTGCCTCTACTCTCGACGAGTCACCACTTTTGCTGAAGCGCGAGCCGCGGGTTTCGATGACATCGTCATGCGGAGCCTGCGCCGGGACCTTCGTTTCGACGACATTGAAAATCAAAATATAACCTTTGACATGACTTCTACTTTCAAAACGGGCGGGCTCACACACAGCTTCCTTACTTACACCGGGTATAAGGAGAGTGAAGGCAGCATCTTTCGAACCCGGCAGAACTGGGACTTGGAAGACCGCAGTATCTTCAACATGATCTCGCGGACGCCTTCGGAGGTACTCACTTCTTCCCCGCAAACCCGCAACGGCGAATGGAGAACCTCCGAAAGCGAGGGTTACCATTGGGCCATTCAGGATAATGTCAGCTTTTGGGAGAATCGCATTAACGTCGTTTTTGGAGCACGTTATGATTATGGGAAGACCCAAGTCTTCAATCATTGTGAGCTTCAAGAAGGTTCCAGCCGCTCGTGCATAGTCGATGGGGCCAACGCGGATGGCGTTCCCTCCTCCAAATTTTCGAGCGGCCGGGGCTCGTCCAATCCCTCAGAGGAGAGCAAGGACTGGACTTACAATTACGGTATCGTTGTCAAGCCGCACGAGGGAGTTTCCATCTATTATAATCATGGCGAGACCTTCGTCCCGGGCGGGGGCCGTAACTTGGCAGACCAAATCATCCCTTCATTGATCGGTGAAAGCGACGAAGTGGGGGTGAAGTTCAGCCTTTTCAATGGACGGGTTGTCAGTACTCTTGCATATTTCGATATGCTCCTGGAGAACCGGCCGGTAATCGAAATCACCGACGACGGGGACATTATTGAATCCTTCATTCCCGAAAACAGCACTGTCGGATGGGACTTCGACATCGCGGTCCAGCCGACCGACAGCTTTAGCTTTCTCTTCGCCTTACAGGATATCGAATCGCTGGCCAAGAGTGAGCGCAACCCTCAGGGCATTGGCCAGCGTGGCGTCAACCAGGGAGTCAGCTACAAGGCGATCGCCAAGTATAGTTTTCTTGATGGTGCGCTGGAAGGTTTCTCCGCCGGCATCAATTATGAAAACATCAAAGGATCGCGGGCGGGGGACTCGGGCGACTCCTTCCGGCTGCCCGGATTCGATTACTTTGGGTTGTTCTTTTCCTACACACGCGAGCATTGGCGAATCCACGTCACCCTTGAAAATGCCGGCGACGCCGTGTATGTGCGGGAATCCGTCAGCACGGAATTTATGCGGTCCAGTCCCGGATCCCGTTATCGAATTAAATTCAGCTATTCCTTATAAACCTGGCCATCATTTCCAGGAAGCCCGGGCGCATGCATAAACCCGGGCTTCTTTTTGCCCTGTGAAGTTCCATCATTATAACCTTGTAGTGGTCGGTGCCACGCCGGGCGGAATAGCCTGCGCCGTGCGCGCGGCGAGGGAGGGACTCGACGTTCTGCTGACGCACTATCGCAACCATGTGGGCGGCGTCCTGTGCAGCGGTCTGAGCGGATTGGACACTCAGTACACCGGCCGCCGATGCAATCTGCTCAGTGAATTCTGCGATGGCGTCTTAGAGCACTACCGCTCCGAATTCGGTGAACGGTCCGAGCAGTTTCAGACCTGCCTGCGAAGGGCCCCTACACAATTCTGGATTGACCACGGAAAAACCACCGCACGGGATGACGAGCGACCCGTGGAAGACATCTCGCACGGCTATTACGGCCGCCTCCACTTCGAGCCGCAGGTCGGTGAACGAGTTCTTCTCAGGCTTCTGCAGAGGGAGAAACGCGTCACGCTATTGACTCGTTGTTTCCCAAAATCGGTTGTCCGGAACGGCAGGTCGGTGGAAGCCATTGTCCTTCAGTTTCGCGATGGTTCGGACGATCTTCAGGTAGCCGCTGAAGTCTTTGTCGACGCCACAATGGAGGCCGACCTGGCGGCCCTTGCCGGCTTGCCCTACCGTGTCGGCCGGGAAGCGCGCAGCGAGCATGGTGAGCGGCATGCCGGAAAGATCTTCATGGGATTGGAGTTCGCCAAAGTCGGCCAAGGAGGATTCCCACAGGATGCGGTCAAAGGCAAACTGAACCTCATCCCCTATGACGGCTGCACGACGGAGATATTCACCGGCAGCACGGGAGAAGGTGACGCCCAGGTGCAAGCTTACAATTACCGCATCTGCCTTTCCTGTGATCCCGAGAACCGGATCATCCCGCAAAAACCGCCAACATACGATCGCGAGGTGTTCATGGAACTGCGCAGCCGTTGGGGTTTGGGAACACCGTTGCCTAACAATAAGATGAAATGGAATGCCGCCAATCTGCCCGGAGGTGCGATCAATTACCCTGAAGGAGACTGGCGGATAAGGCGGGAGATCGAGCAGCGGCACCGGGATCACGCCCTCGGATTTCTCTTTTTTCTGCAAAACGACCAAGCAGTGCCGGAGGATTTCCGCAAAGAAGCCCGGCGCTGGGGCCTCGCAAAGGACGAGTTCACAGACAATGGAAACTTCCCTTACGAGATGTACGTGCGCGAAGCGCGCCGCATTGTTGGGAGATATGTTTTTACAGAACACGATGCCACTCTCGCACCAGGTTCGAGGCGAACGCCGATTCATGGCGACAGCATCGCCATCGCTGAACACCCCATGGACTCTCATTCTGTGAGTTTTGAATCGCGTGCCGGAAGCCGTCGCGAAGGAAAGTTTCTCCTGTCAGAGTTAACGCGACCTTCCCAAATACCCTTTCGTACGCTTCTTCCCAAGAATATCGATAACCTGATGGTGCCCGTGTGTATCTCCTCCTCTCATGTGGGTTGGGGCACGCTCCGTTTGGAACCCGTATTCATGCATGTTGGGGAGTCCGCCGGTTATGCCGCCTCTATGGCAGTGTCGAATGATTACGCACCCGCCGATCTCAATACGGACCAATTGCAGCGTAAGCTAGTGGAAAATGGCGTCATGATATCGTTTTTCAATGACTTCGACATGGCCACGCCTGAACCATGGGTTCCCGCTGTGCAGTATTTCGGGACCAAGGGTTTCTTTGGCAGCTATGACGCGCGGCCGAATGAGGTCTTAACCGAAGACACGGCGCGTTATTGGGCTAAAATCGTCACCTCTCTCAAGGTGGGGTCCAAGCAACCAATAATGGAACCTTGCAACGACGTTCATCAGCCAGCTACACTAAATTCCGGGATAACGCTCAGAGAATTTTTCGCTATCGTAGAGAAGGAGTTTAACCGACTTGAAATTGAGACGCGGGATTTCAACAAGATCGATATATTCTCTCGCAGCGACGGAAGCGCTTTCTGTAAGCGGGGAGAAGCGTGCTTAATGTTATATAGATACTTTACCGGCAAATAGCATGACCGCCAAAGCTAAATGTCTTCTCGGTCTCTTGTTCATCCTGGGGCCGTTTCCAGGAAATACCGTTTCGGCTCGGGCAGATGCGCTCCCGCCTGTTCACCCCGCGTATATAGATGGATCGGTTCAAGCGAATTTTGTGGTGGCAACGACAAGTGATCGAGCCAACGAGAGGACATCGGACTCGCCTGTTCAAATCCGAAGAGGCCTTGTGGCAATCGATTATCTGGCTATAGGCGGATACTTCGTTTTCCTCATTCTCCTCGGTATGTATTTTTCGAAACGGGAGAAATCGACCGACGACTATTTTCGCGGGGGCAAGCGAGTGGTCTGGTACGCCGCGGGTTTAAGTATCGTAGCGACCAAATTGAGCGCCATCTCATATATGTCGTTACCTGCCAAATCCTACGATACCAACTGGCTGTATATTCTTCTCCCGGTTGGCAATCTCGCTGCAGCCTGGTTTGTCGCAAAGTTGGTTATCCCCTTCTATTGCCGCCTCGATCTCACTACGGTTTACGAGTACCTGGAAGCCCGCTTCAACCTCGCAGTCCGCATTGTCGGCAGTCTCGCCTACCTCGTTTTTGAGATCGCCCGTATGGGGATTCTCTTCCTCCTCCCAGCCCTCGCTCTCGCTGTTGTCACGGATCTCAATGTTTTTGCCTGCATTGGGATTATGGGAGTCATCGCCACCGTCTACACCATTATGGGCGGTGTGGAGGCGGTCATCTGGACCGACTTCGTACAGGTATTGGTTATGATGGGAGGGGCTATTCTGGCCATACTGCTTGTCTTTTATAAGGTCCCTGGAGGGGCTCCGGAGGTCCTCGCGACCGCCGCTGAAGCGGGAAAATTGAAAGCCTTCGACTGGAATCTGGACCTGACCACAGTGACTGTCTGGGTGTTTTTCCTCCATTGGGTCGGGGGATTCAAGAATTACATCGCCAACCAGACGATAGCACAGCGTTACATATCAACGCGCGATGAAAAGCATGCTGTTCGCAGTGTCTGGTTGGCCGGATTCATGGGCGTCCTAATAAGCTGGCTCCTCATCATGGTCGGCACTGCTATCTACGGTTATTACCGCGCCTTCCCAGACCGGTTGGACACAAACATGGAACGGATTGACGAGATCTTTCCCACCTTTATCGTCAACGAGATGCCGGCGGGTATCGCCGGTCTCCTCATCGCGGCAATATTTTCTGCCGCCATGTCCAGTCTCGACAGTGCCATTAACAGCTGCTCCGCGGTCATCGTCACAGATCTCCACCGGCGTTTGCGTCCGCCCATCACGGAACGCGCTTACCTCGTCCTAAGTCGCGTCCTGACCGCACTGCTTGGATTGTTCGGCACCGCGCTTGCCCTTTTCTTGGCTACCTTCGAAATTCGCTCCCTCTTAGATAAGGCGATGGAGTTCGTCGGTCTCTTTGGAGGCGGTCTGGGGGGGATCTTTCTCCTCGGCGTCCTCACCACTCGCGCAAGCAGCAAGGGCGTGTTAATTGGATTCTTTGCCAGTGCCGTAATCCAATACATCGTCAAAGTGCACACGCCTCTGCACTTCTTTGTCTATATTTTTACTGGAATGGCCTCGTGCTACATCATCGGTTACGTGATGAGTTTCGTGTTTACTGATAAGGCGGGAGCATTGGATGGGCTGACGATTCATACTATGGCGTCTGCTCAAGCAGAGAACTTCGACACCGGCAATAAATGACGCTCGACCGACTCGAAACTGTGCCTGCTTTCTCCACCATTCCCACATCATGGTGCCGTGTCGACCGAGATCGCGATCATCTGAATGTGGTTCCATGGCGTGACCACACGTTGAGGATTGAAGCCTCGTCGCGTTAATGCACACTCGTTTTCGATGAAGGTTAAGTACGAGGTGCAATCGGAAAGTCGACGTACGTTTCTCAAACGAGCGGCAATCGCTGCGAGTGGCATTACCGCGGTACCTCTCGGTTTGTCCAGCCTTATGCCTAAAAACAACTCCTCACGCATTGCGAATGTGCTTCTGATCGTGATCGACGACATGAATGACTGGACGTCGCTGCTGAGCGATACGATCGTACGCACACCAAATCTCGAGCGATTGGCCGGACGGAGCATGACTTTCACCCGTGCTTACTGTGCGTCCCCCGCATGCTGCCCCTCCCGCACGAGTTTCTTGACCAGTGTGCGCCCCTCGACCTCCGGAGTGTATTTCAACAACCAATCGTATCGTGACGCAGATGGTTGGATGAGAAAGGTCGTCAACCTGCCGCAGCATTTCAAAGCAAACGGTTACCTGACCGCGGGCTTCGGCAAGATCTTTCATGGGCGATATCAGGATCGGGACGCTCATTCCTGGACCGGCGGATACTATGTTGGACAAGAGCCTGAGTCTGAACTTTATGCGGCGGCGGAGGCCGTAACATCCCTGAACGGTGTTTGGCCTTATTCATGGGGAATGCTGCCCGATGATTGGGATCGGGAAGACACAAAGCTCATGCAGCAGGATACGCGCAATGCCCACCGCGTATCGAAGCTTATACGATCAGTCGGCGACGATCGATTCTTCGCTGCGTTGGGTATTTACCGGCCACATTCGCGCTGGTTTGTGCCAAGACGTTACTTCGACCTGTATCCTGAACATACACTTCGGATTCCGGTCGGTTACAAAGCGGGCGACACGAATGATCTTCCACCTTTGGCCAAGTGGCTGGCGGAGCGAAATGTCACGCCCGATACGCACCGCACGCTTGTGGAAAAGGGGTTATGGATGAAGGCCATCCAGGCCTACGCAGCGTCGATAACCTACGCGGATGAGCAGATCGGCCGTGTGCTGGATGCGCTGGAAGACTCTTCCCAGAATGACCGCACGATCGTCATTCTGTGCAGTGACCATGGCTATCATCTTGGAGAAAAGGAACATTGGAACAAGTTCACATTATGGGAACGGAGCACACGCGTGCCATTCATGGTGTCGGTGCCGGGCCTCACGACTGCAAGGCCAACAGTTTGTTCGACTCCGGTCAGTCTCATCGATATCTATCCGACGCTGATTCGCCTGTGCAATCTTCCCCGACCGGAATCGCACGAACTCGAGGGTGAAGATCTTTCCTCAATCCTGGCGAATGAAGGAAAAGGCGCAAGATCTCCTGTCCTATCCACCTACGGACGAGGTAACCACAGCGTTCGGTCGAGCCGTTGGAGATATATTCGATATGTGGACGGCGGTGAGGAACTGTACGATCACGATGTCGATCCCCATGAGTGGCGTAATCTGGCGTTCGAAGAGAGTTACCGCGGTACGTTAGCACGGCTGCGACGCTTTCTTCCGAAACAGGAAGCGATCGGTATTCCGTCTGATCCCAACCGTGCCGTCGAGTGGCTCGGAAAATACCTCATTACCTGTTAATATAAGCCACCGACTAGTGTGCTGTATTCAAAAGTTTTATAACCCCATATTTCCCATTTCATCATAAGAATATTTGCTTGCATATATCGCTATCTTGTTGATAATAAGTCATTTAATGCGACGTTAAGCAAGCAAATTCTCAAAATTCAATGGGTGATGCAAAAAAGGCTGTTTTCGAGTTCAATTTAACCGCCGAATCAAGCTGGAGTTCCACGGTGCGAAGGTTACGAGTGATGCAGGGTTGTTACTCTACCGGGAACTCGATGAGGCTTTGGGACTGACGGCGACAGGAAGCGAAAATGTGGTGGAGGAGCGCACGGGCAAAAATATCCAGCACGGTAGAGCCGCCCTGCTTCGGCAGTCTGTCTTCAGTCGCCTGGCAGGATACAAAGACATGAACGATGCGGAGCGCCTACGGTTTGATCCCGTCATGAGGCAAATTGTCGGGGGTCGTGCCGATTGGCAACCGGCGGCATCGACCAGTGAAATGAGCCGCTTTGAAACACAGATGTTAACCAAGCCTGAGAACCTGACCGCACTGACGGACATGAGCGGTCAATGGATAGACCAGGTGAATAGGCGATGAATGTTCATATGGAAAATCTCAGAGAAGTTAAATCGCATCCCTATTTTAAATTGAATATTTTAATTCAGAGAAACATTCCCGAGGAAGCGCAGACTGCGTTCAGAGATCGTTTTCCCCACCATGAGATTCGTGTAATCTCACCTCAGGATTCGATAGACTCTCATCTTGCCTGGGCGGAAGTAATACTTTCCAATCCTGATGCGCAGGATATTATCAAAAATGCTAAATCCTTAAAATGGCTTCAGCTGCTATCGTCGGGATTCGATGGGTACGAAGAATTTGAGCATGCTTCGTTCAAGGTCACGACTGCTCACGGCATTCATGCCATCATCATCGCCGAGCATATTCTCATGATGATGCTCCTCTTCGAGAGGAAGCAGCGGTTCTTTGAAAAATGTCAAAGAGAAGGCAAGTGGGATCGTCAGGCCCGACTGCCCGGGTTGCTGAAAGGTCAAACCCTGGGAATCATTGGTTACGGAGCCATTGCAAAAGAACTGCTCCGGCTGGTCAAACCATTCGGCTTTAAGATTCAGGCCGTCACCAGGCGAGCCGAGTCCAAAGAGTCGGATTCGGATATAAGCATCAAGGGCATGGAGTATTTAGGTGATTTGCTAAGCAGTTCGGATCATATTGTTGTAGCCCTGCCATCCGTAGCGGAAACGCGACAACTACTCAACGCCCAACGGATCGGGAAAATCAAAGATGGTGCGTATCTTTATAATGTGGGGCGCGGAGATCTGATTGAGGAATCTGCCTTGATCGAGTCTCTTGAAAGCGGACATTTGGGCGGCGCAGCCCTGGATGTGTTTGAAAGTGAACCTCTCGATAACGACTCTCCTTTGTGGAAGATGGACAACTGCATCATCACGCCGCACATTGCCGGCCATCATAAAGGTCTGGATTTAGATATCCTCGAATTTTTTTCTGATAATCTGGATCGCTTTGATAATAATCAGCCATTAAACAACGAAGCCAATTTTAAAAGAGGGTATTAAAATGAAACTCGATAAAATTGAAATTCAGATTCTGGAGTTTCCGCCAAATGAGCGTTATAAGGATGGCGTCATCCCTCCCGGGCGTCCGCCTACCTGGCAGTATCCGCTGATCTCCATGTGTACCGATGAAGGGCATGTGGGGCACAGCATGATTTATGGTCCTCACGGAGATGGTCCTGCCCTGGCGGAAATCCTGTTAAAAACATTCTGGCCTGAAATTGTCGGAAAGGATCCGAGGAACACGGAAGAAATCTGGCGGGGGCTCATGCGCAAGCAGCGCGACCTCTATAATCTTTCTCACGCTCTGACGGGTGTAGTCGATGTTGCGCTTTGGGACATCCGGGCGAAAGCGGAAGGCTTACCGCTGCATAAACTTTTGGGTTCAGTCCGTGATAAGATGCCTTGTTACGCGAGCTGTCGGAGTGTGGCCTACTCAGCTGAAGAATTTGCCGCAGAAGCAATCGCGCTGAAAGAAGAAGGATTTCACGGCTACAAAATTCAGACATTCGGGAATGACCCGGAATTCGCTGCCGACTATCTGCGCAAAACCCGCGAAGCAGTTGGGGACAATTATCCTGTCATGCTTGATACAAATTCTCAACTCAGTCTGGAGGAAGCACTCAAGCTGGGGAGGGCTACCGATGAATATCAGACTTACTGGTTGGAAGAACCCTGCGATGAATCGGACTTGTTCGCCTACAAGACATTAACCGAAAAATTAAAAACTCCCATTCTAGCTGGAGAAACACTACGGCTGCAGGATATGCAAAACTATTTTCATGAAGGCGCCATGGACCTCGTGCGCGGCGATGTCCTTATCAAGGGAGGTATCACGGGTCTCAGGAAACTGGCCGACATCTGTCAGGAAAAAGGTTACAAAATCGAAATCCACACCGCCAACACACCCATCCTTGATGTGGCCAATTTTCATGTTGCCTGCAGTATCGCGGAGACAACGTTTATTGAAAACCACCATCCAATCTTTCGTTTCGCCCTGGCAGACAATCCCATGGAGATCGATTCGAACGGATGGATCCATATTCCCGACAAACCCGGTCTGGGCATCGAGCTCGACCACGATTGGATAAAAGCTCATACTTCGGCAAATCTCTGTTTGAAATGAGCAGGTCCCTGACTTATTCGTTCAAGGGCCTCTATGCTGATGTCAATGCCATTTCGCCACAACGTGCGAAACTTATCGGACAATTAATGAAGGATGGTGGGGTGGCCATTCCATGAAGAATGTTTCAAACCATGCTGAAGCGAGTAGAGCGATTGCGACTCGCACCTGATACGGGGTGAGTAAGAGGATTTTTCGATACAAAAGGAATCAGTGCTGTGGAAACCTCCAACAGAAGGAAAGATCTTTCCCTGATTTTACCGAGCAAAGGGAAAATCAGCAATAATTGTTAAATACCGCCGATTTGATCATCAAATAATGTAGGAAAGGATTGCCAAATCACAATGAAAGCAAAATATTGGATCGAAATATTAGAAAGTAGCTATTTTCAACGATTATAAATGTTCATTTGGGAAATCTCGGTTTAAGTAACTTATTATTAATCACATAGCAATTATTTCAAGCAATTTTTATTATGATGAAATGGGAAATATGGGTGTAGGCAAAGTTGGAGTTGTCGGATTGTGTTTTACTCCCCTCTCTGCGAGCAAGAAGGAATGGTTGATATGTTTATTAAACCAAACCGAAAACTCTTGTTTGATCAAGAGGATCGCCTTACCGTGAGGAAATATGAAGGCTGCCATATTACGCGGAGAGAAACGGATTGAGATAGAGGATTGGCTCGTTCCTGATTTTAAAGAAAATGAGGTATTGGTGGCGGTGCGTTCGGTGGCTATTTGCGGCTCGGATTTGCACGGATTTCAAGGTCTCATCCCCCTCCGCCGACCGATTGGCATCACTATGGGCCATGAGTTGTCGGGAACAGTGGCGGAAGTTGGAAGTAAAATCACGAATGTGAAAGAAGGCGACCATGTAGCGGTCGATCCTCAACTTAGTTGCGGGGAGTGCCACCCATGCCGGCAAGGGTGGCGCAACCTCTGTGAAAATGTCCGCGTGATCGGTTCGGCCATGCGGGGCTACCAACACGGCGCCAATGCGGAATACGTCGCTGTACCTGGCGAAAATGTTTACAAAATGCCCGGCAATCTCTCATTCGATGAGGCGGCCATGGCAGAGCCCGTCGGCAACGCCATACATCTTGTGCGACGGACCGGCGTCGGTAAAGGTGCAAACGTCGTCATACTGGGTGCGGGCGCGATTGGATCAATTGTCATTCAGGTGGCAAAGGGCTTCGGGGCGAAAAAGGTAACGGTTATCGAACCTTCCGCCTTTAAAAGGGAACTGGCCAAGAAAATGGGGGCGGACGAAACACTTCACCCCGATAAAGATGACATCATCGAGCATATTTATAGAGATACCGGTGGCTTGGGCGCCGACATTATTTTGGAATGCTGCGGAATCGATGCCACCTACAACATGGCGATCCAGCTTGCTCGCAAGCGAGGTATCGTCGGCGCCTTCGGATATCTGGATGAAGAGGTTACCTTTCCAATGAAACCGATTATTTTCAGCGAGATATCAATCATCGGTTCAACAGGATTTTACTGGCCGGACGATCCAGCGCTTGAGATGATGGCTGACGGACGTATCGACGTGAAGCCGCTCATCACACACTCTTTTCCCCTGGACAACGCCCAAGAGGCTTACGAATTAGCCGAAAAACCTGAATCGATAAAAGTCGTGATCAATCCCTGAGTTCAGAATGCGATCCCCTCTGATACAAGTCGCCGTCGACGCGCGGGATATGGAGGCGGCTGAGGCATTTGCCCGATCAGCGGTCAAGGCCGGCGCAGACTGGATTGAGGCCGGCACGCCCTTCATTGTCTACAATGGAGTTTCGGCCATTAAGTCTCTCGCAGGCTGGAGCCAAGGCCGTAACGTGGTGGCGGACTACAAGGCTATGGACGGAGTGGAAAAATACTTTGTAACTGCAAGTGGCATGGGTGCTGGTGTTGCCGTTGTCCTGGCATGTGCTCCCGACGCGAGCATTCTGGCGGCAATCGAAGCCAAAAAAAAATGTGGTATCGAGGTCATGGTAGATCTCATCGGCGTCAAGAACCGCCCGCAACGCGCGCGCGAAGTTGAAGCAATGGGCGCAGATTATATCATGCTTCATCTCGGCCATGACGAAGCGCATGCCGATCCGTCAAAGCATGTCATCAACGGGTTGGACAAAGTCGTCTCGGCTGTTTCAATTCCCGTGGCGGTCAGCACTTTTACAATGGAAGAGGCAGTGGAAGCGGTGCGTATTGGGGCTTCGATTATTGTCCAGGGCGAGCCCATTCTGAGCGCCCCCAATCGAGACACTCAACTGGCTCGCTTCGTAGAAACTGTGAAGACGGCTCGTTAAATGTCTTGGGCTGAGCAGGTTAAGTTGAGACAATGCCTCATTCACTTAATCGCTGGAGTTTCCGAGGGATTGTTGCCCTTTCATAAATAAATAATTTGCTCGCTATAAGTAAATTTAAGTAACTTATTATTAATCACATAGCGATTATTTCAAGCAAATTTTCTTAAGATGAAATGGAAAATACGCGGTATGAACATCCCGAAGGTCGCGTCACGCCACCAGGCCATCCGACGGTCGAAATCCTCAGGCGATTCGTCGAAGGAGTCGCCTGCAGCAACTCCTAATCCGCTTGAAATTGTGCACAGGAAGACGAGCAGGAAATTGAGTGATACTCTCATGGTTTGATGGGGCGTCGCAATCCGGAAGGGATTGCTTCGGCTCAAGCGATTCAGGATATCGGGTTGTTTATCCATATTATTAGTTACAGGAAGTCGAAGGAAATGAATTTCTTTAACGAGAAATAATTTCACTTCAAGCGCCAGCGAACGACGCCCATATGATAGCCATCATGCCCTAGTGCCCCTTTGGCATAATAGGCGGTTACAATGGTGCCATCAAACAGCTGGACGCTGGAAGGATAGCCGGAGTCACGGCTCGAGAGTCCACCTGCGATTTGAAATTCAGGACTCCAGGACAGACCTCCATTGTCGCTTAATTTTGCGTTTACACCGTAGTCGGGTCCACGGCGGTCACCATAAGTCAGCAGAATCGATCCATCGGCAAGCTTGAGTAAGTCTCCGGGGTGCTGGTTTGGGAGGGTTAGCTGACTGTGCCGGAACCATGATTTCGCATTATCATTGGAAACGTACAGGTCCATGCTGTGGGCTTTCTTTCCGTTGAGCTGATTCAGATTCCGCGCAGCCGCAAGCCAGCGGTTGTTCCCTGCATATAGCAGGTCGGTTTCATTGACTTCCGGTTGACCGATTACCGACTCGATTTCCCAACTCCCCCCATCGTCGGTACTGGAGATGACGTAACCGGTATCTTTGCGGGGGCCTGGTAAGCCGCGCGCGAAACTATATGCTGCAACTCTCAGGAGCCCATCATCCCCCTGTTCAATGTTTCCGAAAGGTATGAAGGCTTTACCGTCCTCAGGAGCTTTGGGGAATTCGGCCACGACTTTCGAAGTCACTCCCTTATCAATCGAACGAACGACAATCGGTACGAGCGGCTTATCGAACTTGCTCCCGGAAGTTGTTTTATAGTCCCAACCGCTTGTCGCGATCAGCAGGTCACCGTTATTTGCGACTCCTAGAGCGTGGTTGAACCAGGCTCGATTTCCTTCGTGTTTTGTGGCATTGCCGCGGTGCTCCCAAGAAAGGCCGCCATCGTTGCTGGCCCAGCAGGCTACATCCCCAGGCATTTTTCCGTGGGATGGCTGGTTGTACAAGGCGGCGATAATTGTGCCATTTGGGAGCAGCGAAAGCTTGGGCCAGGCGCAAACATTCTCGATGACTGGTTTCTGTGAAAGAACTTTGAATGCCGGTCCTGCAGGAGCAGCTGTGGATTGGTAAGAGATTAGCTTCCAGCCAGAATCGCCTTTTTTATACACGGCCGTCGTAGCCATGATGCGGTCATTGGGCTTGCCGTGCCCCTTGGTTGTCAGATGTAATCGTCCACTCACTACGGCGGTATCATTTGCATGGATGTTGACAAAAGGCTGCATTTCATAGCGCACGGATAGATACTGCAAGTCGGCCCGTTCGAGCAGCGCCAAGTGGTCTTCGCCTGTTTGGATCCTGCCACTTCCATGAGTGTAAAGGCATTCCGGATGATATATTTCACGAAGGGTCGCCAGATCGCCAGTGACAAGAGCAGATAATCTTCTGGCGTTGATGGCCTTCACTTCGGAAACTGGATCAAGTGGGAGATCCTGAGAATCAATGGCAACATCATGTCTGTCGGTCAGCCAATCCAAGGTAAAGCGGGTCATGCTGACGATTGTGCCGATAGCGTTTTCGTGTATCATCAGAACCGTATCATCCGTAAGCGCATCCATGTTACTATAGCCGAATGAACCAGGCACAACCAGCTTCCGTACAGGCCAGCTCTTGCCTTCATCATAGCTGAGGAGAACGGTACCGTTGGCGCGTAATTTGTGTAGGCCGCGTAAAATTACTGTATTCTCAGGAGGCAAACTGTGCGGAAAGCAGAAAAGGATCCTTGAAGTCTTGTTTGAATTGGTAGACTTATGGGGGAGTCGCAATAGTCCCGAACTCGTTTCAATGTAATTGGGAATACCCGACGTATCCGGCTTGGGACGGGTCCATGTGGCACCTCCGTTGGAGCTGTAGGAGACGGTGCGTCCGGCTACGGTCATGCCACTTGATTCTGGCGGGGCGCCCCTACAGTTAAGCATCAGCCGTCCATCATCCAGTTCGACGATACTGGCCTCGGCGGAGCCGTAGGCGCCCAGTGGGACGGTTCCGGGAACGCTCCAGTTCACGCCTCCGTCGTCGCTAATCAGCACGGCATTGCCATAACCACGCTTGCCCCGTGGGGTGATTGTGCGATCCTTGATATAAAACAGCGGGACAACAAGTCGATTGGGGTATTCCGGATGATTTTCCGAAAGTTGGATGGATTTGCCAGGACCGAAGAAAATCAGATTGCGCCCGAACAGTTCGGGATCGTCGCCATCAAATTCCGATGATGCGCGACCTTCACGGAGAGCTGACTGTATTTTTTTATCGGCCTTGTAGAGCGTATCCGTGATGTCGTACGATTCGGACCATGTGGCGCCGTCGTCATTACTATAACGGTAGGTGTTGGTTGTTGTTTTGTCAGTGAGCCCTTCATCGCGAAGGGCGGCGAAAAAATAAACGCGGCCACTGACGCGATCCTGTACAAGTGTGGCCAACACATAGTTTTCTCTGCCTGGGGCGCGTTCGATAAAATAGTTTTGAGACCATGTCCGGCCGCCGTCGAGGCTGCGCTTGATGACTACATCCACTTTGCCACCGTCTCCGCGGCGCTCACGGGCTTCGGAATAGGCGATCACGACTCCACTTTTGGTCACTAGCAGACCTGGAATAGTGTAGACATTGATGCCATCCTCTCCGGCACTCCAGACAATGGAGCTTTCCGGAGCGTGGGCGGCATTACCCGCGTTGCAGATTGTACTTAAAGCGAGGGAGCAAAGGACAGATATGATTGTAATTATAGTGGGCTTCATTTGATTTATTGTATTTCAGGATTAAAGATTGTCAATGGACACATAACCTATTCTTCCGATCTTAAAACTTGAAACTAGGCATCTGCAACTTTCCTTATGCCATTCCGGGTCGGAGGCACACGCTTAATACTTTCCAAACAGGTCTGTGCTTGGGGATGGCTGGCCCCGAGTTGAAATGGCATTCCGCTATTTTTCGCATGCTCAGCTACCAAACTACTGATTTTATCGAATTCTGATTCGGATTGAGTATGGAGTTCGCGTACCGTGCCATTCGTGTGTATTTCAGCCAGATCAGAATCAACAAGTGTCGAGACCTCTGCCTTGAGTCGTACATGATCGATGGTATCGTCGGCATTGCGAGGAAGCAAGACGTCTCCCCAAGTGCCGCGAATTTGGAAACTGCTAAACTGATTCATTACGGATCTATAATATTGATCAACATTTTAGTAACCGATAAAAGAAAAGACAGGATTCACCGCGGGTTAGAGGATCCGAGTGCGAAAAGGAACTCTCTAACAAGTTCATGGTGTCTTCTGTCGGAAGCTTCTTTTCCTTCAGGGTGTTTATGATAACTCCACACAACTCGGAAGCGGTAATTCCTTCCTCGACTCCATGGTTTGGGTATAGGTCCTCCCATCGTTTTTTTTCCAGGTGCTGGTATTTGCCGACGAGTATATCCACTGTGATCTCAGCCCATATTCTCGCTGTAATCATATCGAGTGGCTCGTTGGGGCGAGCATTATAATCGCTGAAAAACCACTTCGCTCCAAGGAACTGCACGGCCGGAACCCATGCTTCCTCAGAAGCCATGTCAAAATCATTGAAGAATGAAATCATGATTCCATTTTCGACTAGCTTCCGCTGCAATTTGGATACTGTGAGATGTGCTGGTGGAATGCCTGAATGAATGGCCAACATTGTAGCGAACGCGGCTGATTCGGAAATATGCATCCATGTCGGCTCAAGCCTTATGGTACCCCAGCCGACGTGTGTGGCAGAGAGACAGACCGGCACAAGCAGGTTGTCGTGTTCCGGGGGTAGCAGGCAGCGCCATGGCACCTGCCCCGGACGCGTCAGATCAGTGAGAAGGAATTTCCCTTCATGTCGGCTTCCCGTGACCATCTCCATGCTGACAGAGTGAGAGTCCATACCCCATTCGGTAATAGCGATGCTGTCTCGGTGAATCGGACTGCGTTGGAGACCTGGGCCGAGTGTCGCGTCCTGTTCCTTGAATATATAACGTCCGACTAATCGACGGGCTTCACGAACATACATTTCCCACGGTACATGACCGTTGTCGGTAAATTCGTCTTTAGCTAAGCCGTATTGCTGGGCGTGCAAGCGAAGTGTTTCAGGGACAGCCTCATCATGTTGCAGGAACCAGAGGAAGCCCAAAGCATGGTCCAGGTGCTTCTTAAGAATTTTTCGGCGCTTGGGCCAATCTGCCTCTGGATATTCCCAGTTTTCACCGGGAAGATTGGATGTGTTCCACTTTAGCTTTCCATTCGGAATTTCAGAACCGACACTCCAACGGTTCCGCATCTGCAGGTAGATCTCACGATTGTAATTGGAAGGGCACTCTGGCATCATCCGATTGTTCGGATCATTGCTGAGACATAGACGAAAGGTGTAAGCTTGTATCTTCTCATCACCTTCCCCTGTGCTGCCGGCAAATATTTGTTGTGAGATCGCTTCATATGGATCGAGGTTCAAACGGCCATTGATGGCCTCTTGAGGGAAACCGACCTCCTCTTTTGAGGCAAAGTGAAGGGCTGTAAAGATGCGCCCCGCATGCAGCTCATTGAATTCGGAACGAGATTCCCGTCCAACCCTGTACGGAGCCCCAGCAAGGGCAAAGAGGTCCCCTTCGTAGGTGCAGTCAGCAAAAACCTTTGCCTCTACAATTCGTTCTGGGGAGCCATCCGAAAAATGAAATAACACTGAACGCAGCAAGCGATCTTGCTGCTCCACCGCCATGGGAACACAATTGAGCCACAGGCTGATGTTCTTCTCTTCGGCGACCATTTCATTGAATATCTTTTCGACAGTGTGGGGTTCAAAGTTGAATTTTCCGTAGTATCGGTCGGGTAGTTCGCTGGGAACTTCTCCGCGACCATAGGTATCGCTTTCAGCTTTTGGACCGGTATTCGAGTAGCGAGAGAAAGTTTTGGTGATTACGCTGCGATATTGCTTCGAATCCTTCCCATACCGTCCGCTATAAAATGCAAGAATCCGGTCACAGAACTCGGAATAGATGATTGAGCGTCGTCCCGCATATTGTGTATCCATTGCACCCAAACCGTTGCTCCAAAGCCCTCCGATATGATGGTTATATTGCGTAAGTAAAACCCGCAAGCCTTCCCTAGAAGCTCGGATTGCGTATGCAATTCCGCCTGGCGTGGCCCCTGTAACGACGAGATCGAAGGTAGAATCAATTTTTGTGTTCATGACTTTTCCGCATTAACTCACTCTTCATGCTTTTTACTCGGGCCGGCAATCAGAATTCTCTGGTTCCTGGAGGAGACCGTTTGGTGGAAAATCCTGTTTGGACCTTCTGTTAAGGATTCTTGGAGTGCCATCCAGCTTTCGGCCATTCGTCTTCCGAGGTCAATAACGCCTTTTGCCTTGAAATGGACCTCATCAGTGTCGCGCTCGAGCCCACGCACAGAGACAACGGAAACATTGTGCATTGAGGAAGAAACCTTTTGTTGCGCGATATTGACTGCTTGATAATATGGATAGCGATTCTTAGGAAGTTGGCCTAATTCAGAAAGGACGAATGGAAGATTGGATTCCTGGAAATCCTCACGCACCTTCCTAATGAAAGTTTTCAGGTGGTGTTCGTATTGAGCGGCATGATTCTGTCGGGCAGCATCAGTTTCTCCCTGAATCCAGAAAAAGCCAGCCAACCGCCATCGGCCATGCTTTCTACCCAATTGGTCCAGAGCAGCGGCCGATTCCTTCAACAATCGATGATATAGGCGATTGCCGTGACCAGCATCCGGATGCCAGTCTTCCGCAAGGTTCGTCCCAAAAAACCCTATTTTTAGAATAGCCAATGGGTTTTGAGTATTCCTTTTTATGGTGCGTGCTAGAATTATTTCCGGGCCGAAAAAAACGCGAGAATACCGGACGAATGGATCCTGGCATTGAGAGGAAAGGTATTCCCAGCGACCATTCGAAGTGGAATTCATCGGAATATCAAACCCACGATCCTCGGGCGCTCCCGTGAGATAGTAAAAGAGAACTGAGCGGTCGCCGGAAAAGTATGGCAGTTGTGATGCATCAGCATGCCAGTTGATCATGTTGGATTGCCCAGCAACAATCAGGACCGTGATCTCCTGGCTCGATTCGGGAATAGCATCAAGGACTTCACAGCAGTTGGACATTTGGTATAGCCCAAAAAGCAGTACCGCCGTAACTTTGGTGATAGCTTTTATATGACTTGTTTATTTCAATTAACAAGTCCGTGCTAATCTCAAATAGTGGGTTCCTAAGGGTACCAGTATAGAGTCATTGTTAAATGGCTTCATGTTCATCAACTTCATTCTTTATGCAACTTCCGCGTTCGAACAGATTTTTGAGTCACATGCGCGAAGGCTCGGTAGAACATTTTTATAGCATTCGAAATCATGCTACACCACGTTATGTTGATTTTGTATGTCAATCCGGCCTATATGATACGATATGGATCGATTTGGAACATTTCGGAATTTCCATAAATGAATTGGCGGTTCTCAATATGGTCGTACGTCCTTATCCGATGACCACGCTTGCCAGAATAAATACCTGCAACTACGAGGTCGTAATGAAGTGTCATGAATCGGGCGTCGGGGGTATTATCTGCTCCATGGTAAACTCTCGTGAAACGGCTATACTTTGTCAGATTAAAACACAGGAAGGGTTGGAAAATGTTGACGAAATAGTCGCGGTGAAATGTGCGGACGGCCTTTTTTTCGGACCAGGGGATTTTGCACACTCGATTGGCCATGTCAGCCAACTCGGCCATCCGGGTGTAATTGAGGCAATGACACAAGTTGCTAGGGTCTACAAGCGCGTCGTCTTGAATTTCTCAGCTTCCTTCGAGCCGCCGGTAACGTTACCCTCACTATAAGAGTGTGCCCCTGCACCGGCAAGCTTCCCTCCATCAACTATGAGATATTCATTCCGAATCGGCTTACCATCGAACCAGCATTCCAGTATCTCTCTACTACCCGCGGCATATCTTGACTGTGCCGACAAAGAAGTGCCTGAAGTGTGTGGTGTCATTGCGTGGTGGGGCATAGTTCTCCACGGATGATCATTAGGTGGCGGTTGCGGAAACCAGACATCGCCGGCATAGCCGGCCAAATGACCACTCTCCAAGGCTTTTGCGACAGCATCGCGGTCACAAATCTTTCCTCGAGCTGTATTAACTAGGTAGGCACCGCGCTTCATTTTGCTAATCATTTTCTCATCAAACATATGCTCCGTCTCAGGATGAAGTGGGCAGTTGATTGTCACCACATCACATACCTTGATCATGGATTCAACGCTCTCATGGAAAGTCACGTTGAGTTCCTTTTCAATTTCAACTGGAAGTCGGTGCCTGTCAGTATAGTGAAGTTTCACATCAAAAGGTTTCATTCTTTTGAGTACCGCACTTCCAATACGACCTGCGGCAACGGTCCCAATGTTCATCCCTTCAATATCATACGACCTTGAAACACAATCAGCTATGTTCCATCCTCCTTTGATTACCCAGTTGTACGACGGGATATAGTTGCGAACAAGCGACAATATCATCATGCAGACATGCTCCGCCACACTGATGCTATTACTATAGGTAATCTCGCAAACGGTAATGTTATGGTCTATCGCCGCCTGTAAATCAACATGATCTGATCCGATACCAGCCGTGATTGCCAACTGAAGCTTTTTGGCCTTTGCTATCCGCGTTGCAGTCAGATACGCAGGCCAAAAGGGTTGAGAGATCACTACATCTGCATCAACAAGCTCTCTATCAAACACAGATTCGGCACCATCTTTATCGGAGGTTACGACAAGTGTATGGCCACGCTCTTCCAGGAACTTACGCAGACCTAACTCACCAGAAACGCTGCCGAGAAGCGCGCCGGGAGTATGATCAATCGCTTGTGGAGACGGCAAAGTTTGTCCGTCTGGGTAAGTATCCAGCTTAGGAATATCGCTGCGCGCGTAATTCGTGGGATAGCCATCAACCGGATCATCATATAGTACGCACACGATTTTTGCATTGCTTATTTTCTTCATAATACCGAGATTTCCCATATGGACATTCATAATTGTTGAAAATAGCTACTTTCTAATATTTCGATCCAATTTTCTGTTTTAATGTGATTTGTCAATCCTTTCCTTGGTTATTTGATTATCAAATCGGCAGTAATTACACCGAAGGACCGGTGTAAATTATGACCTGCGGTGTAAGCGGTTGGATGATACCTTAGTATCAGAGAAACTGGGACGCGCACCCACGCATTAACGCATCCACGCATTAGCGTATCACGCTGAGCGTATCTGGAACGGTCAGACAATCACGACCACTATCTCGTTGGCGCCGGCTCCTGCGAGGGTTGCAACAGTATTGTCCGCGGTGGCGTTTTCACGAATCAGGTGTCCCGCCGCCTGAATGTGAGCAAAATTCTCCACCGCCCGGACGTAAACCTGATCCGAGTATGGGTCGCCTTCCGCTCGCACCACACGCAGCATGCTGAGGGGGTTGTTTTTGAGGATTTCCCGGACCTCACTCTCCGCGACCACATCATAAGGAGGCGAGGAGACTTTTTCCACCGCCGTCTCGGCCGGTCTCAGACCTTGAAATGCCCGAATCCTCATCTTGGTCTCGGCAAAAGTGATTTGGTATTTTGCGAAGTCCCCTATTTGGCTTTTTTCTTTCTTCGCCGGGCACTATGGCGGCCTTTGAAAGTAAGCTCCGCGATACCCGATTTATCGAGTTCCCCGAGACCCTCGTCAATCATGCGGTCGTACTGCGCCTTGGTGGCGTCGTTGAGAGGCAAATTGAGGCGGTGCCGGCGGGCCAGGGCCGCAGCGATGCCCGAGTCTTTGGCGGCATGGGCGGCGGAAAAATAGCATTCGTGGTCGCGAAACTGCATATCCTCGCCATCCGTCTCCAGGACACGCGAATTGGCTCCCGTTTGGGCAAACACTTCCCGCAAAAGGGTCAAATCGAGCCCCAAAGCAGCGCCCAGGCCCAATCCCTCGGCCAGGCCCGCCGTGTTGATATTCATGACCATATTGACCAGGGCCTTGACCTCGGCCGCTTTGCCCGCCGGGCCGATGTAGCGCATGTTGGCGCTGAGAGCTTCAAGAATATCCTTCACCCTCTCGTAAGTCCGTTTTTTACCGCCCACCATGAGGTAAAGAGTGCCCTCACGAGCCTGTGTAATACTGGAAGCCATGCAGCCTTCGAGGGTTGAAGCTCGTGCCAGGCCGGCCGCCTTTTCGATTTCGATATGAATTTGTGGTGAAAGGGTGGCGCAATTGATAAATACCCGGCGGCCCGCTCCCATCAACAAGTTGTCCTTTTTCCCCTTGAAAATTTTCCGCATGGCGGCGTCATCGGTAACCACCGTTATGATCACCTCCGAAGCCTTGGTCACGCCTGCCAGGGTTGGGCTGTGCACACAGCCCAGCTCCGCCGCGAGTGCTTCGGCAACCTCCTTGTTAACATCGTAAAGGGCGGTAATGGGGTAGCCGCATTCTTTCAGATGACGGGCCATGTTGGCGCCCATGCGACCGGTTCCGACGAATCCCGTTTTTTTCTTTTTTGCCATGTTTTTTGGGGATGAATTGAGTGAATTAGAAGAATTATTTGAATTCGGGGTGAAAGGGATTGTGTGCTCTTTCCTCGGCCACCGTGGTCATGGGTCCGTGCCCGGGGCAGATGATCGTATTGTCGGGGAGAGTGAGAATTTTTGAGCGGTTGTTATCAAGCGCCTGCAGGTAAAAGCTCGGCGCGCCGCATGCACAGCACAGGCAATCCCACCTGGCGTTGCGCCGCCCACAACGAGATCGAATCTCCCATCTCTTGTTCTCATAATTTGCTTTATCTAGATCTCGACAGAGAACTGTTCCTCTTGCGAGAGAATCGTATATAAAATACTTAATCTCTAATTCCCAATAGAAATCAACCTGCTTCTCATGGTTCAATCATGAAACCGCAGACTCTGGACCGCTCGGATTTATTACTCGTAAATCAAAGAATACCATCAAGAGAGACACCGATTCGTCGGGCCGTGTTTTCGGTATCTTTCCACACGGGGAGAGGCAAGCGCATGCCTGTTGACTGCGCCTCATTCGTTCGGATTCGGCTGCCTTCCCCTGGAATCAGAACCGGAGCCGTTGGATCGCGAGGAAGCGATGTCTTCACGTATGCGATGAACTCACGCACGCGATCGACGAACTCATCCAACGGAAGAAAAACTGCCACATCCGTCAGTTGAAACCAGATGCCGTTCGTTCCAGGTGCGACGAGATCAGGATTAGATCCCGTACCAGACAGGATGCCGGCTAAACAATTAATCAGGACAGCATGTCCGGAACCGCGATAGCCTTGTGCGAGACCACCCATGGGCAATATGCTCCCACTGCAGTTGTCCTCGAGGTAGACCACTCCGGGGTCTGTGGTCGCTTTACCATCTCGATCGATAAGATAGCCGTCTTGAGCTGTCGTTCCTTCCATCCGCATAATGTTGCATTTGCCTTCCACGATGGATGCGGTGGAAGCATCGTAAACGATTGGTGACTCATTTCCAGTGGGGACGGCTATGCCAAATGGTTCGGTGCCGAGCCTGGGTCGAACACCCCCATGAGGGGAAACCCTAGGGCGCCCGACCGCATTTGCTTCGGCACGCGCAATATAACCCATTTGTGCGGCCCGTTCGAGATAGGATGCTAGACGTCCCACATGATTACAACCACGCGCCACAACGGCAAAGACCGCACTTCTTTCTATCCCTTCCAGGGCGGTATCGACAACAGTCCTCATCACGACCTGGCCGAAGTGATTATTGCCATTAACAATTGCGCCACCTGCTTTGGCAGTCCACGCGACTTCAATCTGGGCCCTCGGATTGATTGCGCCTTCGAGAATGTATTCGACATATTGGCTCAGGCGGGAGAATCCATGGCTGGAATAGCCGGCCATCTCGGCTTTGAGCAGTTCCTCAATAACAGTCTTGGCATCCTGCCGACGGACGGCAAGGTCTCGGGCGCCAAGTATCCGCTTTCCTGCTTCCCGGAACTGGTCAGGGGTGAAGGCCACCGTCTCTACTGATCTGTATTCGGGTAATGACACGCCAAGGGGTTTGAGTTAATGTTTCGTATCTGTATGCTTCCTGTTGGACCAGAGCGGCATCCCTTTAAACGCGATTTCTGGCTTAATGGGAGTCCGCAGAATTCGAATCATGCGGGTGAACTTTCTGATCCCAGTCCACTTTGGCGTTCTGTTGAATCAGCGTTTGGCGCAGTTCGTCTGTGTCGACGTTTTTAAAGGCGATGCCCTTGTGTACGACTTGCGTTGCAGCTACACCTGCCGCGTGACCCATGGCGTAACAAGCGCCCTGTTCCCTTAACGGGCCCAGGACGTCTCGCTCCACACTGATTGCACTCCCCGGGCAAATAATGTTTTCGATCGGTCTCGGTACCATCACCCGGTAGGGGATGGGCGTATAATTTCGCTTCCTTTCCACACCGTCAAACGGCTGATAACTCGGCTTCTTCGGGTCCGGAAGGTCCCAACCGTAACCACTGAATCCGATCGTATCGTCGAATGCCCGACCCGTCACAAGATCGTCTACCCTCATCACAAAATCGCCGACAATTCGCCGCGCCGTCAATGCGACGGGTATGCCGGACGGACCACCGCCGCATACGATCACGTCAAAGGCATCAAGCAGAGGCAGTGTTTTGCAGTAGTTTAATCTATCTGATTTATTCATTTTGCCTTAATTAATATTATTGGACGGGAAAGAGGATATCGATGCTTTTCGTCTGGTAGTGCGCAGGTACCAGTTCGCGCGACAGCCGGAAACCTGAAGGTTCTCCTGGACAATTCCGAAAATTTCCGCAGTTGTCGCCCGCAGACCCGCCTATCCAGGCTCTCGAGATTGCACATGCTCGTCGTCAATTCTTCGCGATCTCCGCCAGGTAATCGGCATAACGAGCCTTGAGCTTATCTACCGTATCCTGTTCCGCAGAACTCAACCTCTGAAGCGGTGCAATTACGTTCCCCCTCCCGATCCCGATCGCAGACATGCCGTACGAAATACCCGCAATCCAATTGCGATCCCCCAACAGGAGCGACTCCCGAATCTCGTTAATCTCTTTCTGGTATTTTTCTAGATCACCGCTTCCATTGGCGCGGTACTCCTTCCAGATTTCCACGAAGGGTGCTGGAATAAAATTGGCGCAGACCGGCACACATCCCCCCGCTCCAATGGCCAAACCCCACGCGATATCGACCTCGTTTCCCTGCAGGATACACATGCCAGTCCGCACACCGATCGCCATCACTTCCTCGAAATAAGCCCGGTCCCCTGAACTTTCCTTGCAACTGGAGGACCACCCGAGTTCCGCCGTCGCTTCTATGACTTTGGGAGGAATGTTGGATCCGACACAAGACGGGATGTTGTAAACCACCATTTCCATGTCGGTAGCATTCCGGCAAGCCTCGAAGTGGGAAATGAATTCTTCCTCGCGCGTGAGACTGATGTAATAGGTGGGGGTTACAGCCATCGCTTGATACCCTATCCTGTCGAGTATATGGATACGTTCCACAGCTTTCCTTGTAGATACCGTGATCACACCTCCGAGCAGCGGGACCGCGCCACCCACCTCGCTATGCGCGATCTCCATTGCCCGCTCCCACTGATCATCCTCGAGCAGGGGTCCCATTCCCGCCGATCCCCCCGCGAATATTCCGTCCACCCCGGCCGACAAGCAGTGGCGGATAAGCCGTCTGTAAGCGCCCTCGTCGACTCGCTCCTCCCCATTAACCGGAGTAAAAATCGGTACGATCACACCGGAGATCTCACGCGCACATGACTCAACAGAATTCCCGCTTTTCATTTCTGAACATAGGCTTCACCTAACCGATGCGTTCATTCAACCGCGATCCAGTGGTTTAAAGACGATACCAACGCGACCGACTATTAAGTCCGCATCGAGCTGTAAACCCACTTTTTCAAGATTGACTAACAACACAGCCACACAAAGAGGGCGGATAGGCACCTTCGCCCTCCTCCTCACAATCGGCCCCTCCATTCTCCATTTCTACGACCTCATGACTCCCGATGCTATGAGGATCACGATGCTGGCCGGGTGTGTCCTCTGGTTCACTACGGCATCGCTCATCGAATGGAGGCGAAAACGACAGGCTGCTGTCCTGCCTTCACCAATAGAGCGACCCAACGAATCGTAGCACAACGTATCTACGGCGGGATCAAACCGGCACAAACACTTTATAGCAAATTTACTCCTTCATTATTTTCATTTGGGACTTTTGGAAAGCGAAATTCCATGTTGTCGAATAAATTCATTTACCCTTTTTTCGATTACTGATCTGACCGCCTAAAACACGGCGATTGCCAGTGAGAGTCTTTCCGGAGTCAAGATCGCCGCTTTTACCCTGTAAAAACTCGGTGCCCAGCGTGCTGACTGTAATCCAGATTCTGGACACTACCCGACGAGTGCTTCCTCATGAGTTTCATCCCTTCCCAGACGTTAATTCATATTACACTGGAGTTAACTGTCTTCTATCCCTTATTTGCATTGGCATGGCGATGCGGGTCGCCGTCTTGGAGAGCTAAGTTTGCAGGCCATTGCAACTCTATGCCGCGCTTCATGAGATGACTCTGAAAATCTTTTCTTAATTTCGAAGAAGCGGATACCTCTTTGGGAAGGCGATTTCTATCGAGACAAAATGCGCATAGGGCTCCTGCCACTTCTCCTATGTTCCACTCAACGGGATGCAGGCGGTAACAACCATTGGTGATATGGGTAGTGCCGATATTCTTACAACCAGGAATCAGGTTTTTCATGCGAATTGGGATGAAGGCGGCCAAGGGAATTTGAAAGGGTAAACTTGCGAGGTCGAGGTAGTTATCCCCTCCTGTAGAAGGATGGAGGTCAATGCGATAGTAGCCAATACCTACGGAGTCTCCAAATTGTTCCGCAAGAATAGTATCGTGGCGTCAAATCTCTTTATAGTTATGCGTCAACTGTGACGTAATTAAATACGTCATTAGTGAGGTACGAACAGATTTCATACATCATCGCGCAATTCTCCGATCCTGCTAACTGCCAATGGGTTGACTATTCTTACCCTCGGACTACACTCTTTTCGTACGTCGATATTGACGCTCAATATACTGTTATGCGGAAACCTTAGGTTAGAAAATATGAAAGTATTTAAAGCTACCGACATCAGGGGTAACTGGGCGACTTTATTGTCTGCCTGGAATGCGGACGACTCGCTTGATCTGGGTCGCATTGCTGCTGAGATAGATTTCTTAATTGCAACAAAAGTTGACGGCATTTATTCCAATGGGACAGCGGGAGAATTTCATGTGCAACTGGAAGATGAGTTTGATCAGATATCTGAACTGTTATCTGAAAAATGCAATGCAGCAGAGATGCCGTTTCAAATAGGTGTAAGTCATATGTCTCCACAAATTTCCCGTGAACGGCTTAGGCGAATAGTTTATTTGGAACCAGTTGCAATACAGGTTATTTTGCCTGACTGGATTCCAACCACGGAGGCAGAAAATATAAATTTTCTCACTAGCATGGCTGAAACTGCAGGTGGCATTGGACTGGTCTTGTACAATCCGTCCCACGCAAAACGACGCTTGCGTCCGAAAGAGATAGGGCGTCTCGTCGATGAGGTGCCATCTCTGATTGGATTAAAGACGCCCGCTGGAGATGACGATTGGTATGCAGAGATGCGGGAACATCTTTCAGGTATTAGCGTATTTGTCCCAGGTCATCATTTGGCCAGTGGCGTAAAACAAGGCGCACAAGGAGCCTATTCAAATGTAGCTTGTCTCAATCCTGCGGCAGCTCAAAAGTGGACGGATCTAATGCGCACAGACTTATCTGCAGCTCTGGAAATTGAAAGCCGCTTGCGGCAATTCATGCTTCAAAATGTTACGCCATATGTTATAGAGCAGGGATATTGTAATGGTGCATGTGACCGCCTTCTGGCATTAATCGGTGCTTGGGCAGATGTTGGTGGATCCATGCGCTGGCCATACCGCTCAATTGATCCCAGTGAAGCTGATCGGTTGAGACCAATAGCAGCGTTACTGATTCCCGAGTTCTTTATTGAGCAATAGAATTATCAATGAGTTATCCGCCGTCATGATTGCCGACAGGGAGCGGAGCCCCTATGAGTGGTGATTGAGTTTGATTGGTTGTTAAAGTCACATGGTATAACAAGTCGTTGCACCAAACCCTTAAACTTTACGTTTTTGATCGTATGAAAGATATTGAAGGTTATTTATTAGAATCTCATCCGATATGTTTAGCGGGTTGGTGAACTATGACGTTATGACAAAATCCCAATCTCTCATCATTCTTGTTTTACTTTTAGCTACCTATTCGGTTTCTGCAGCTGAGCGTCCGAATATTCTGTTCATCATGACCGATCAACATTTTGCAGATGCGATGAGCGGCACGATGGGTAGCGAGTATATTGATACCCCGCATTTCGACGCACTCGCCGAAAGCGGCATTCGTTTTGACCGAGCTTACGCGCCGAACCCGATTTGCAAACCTGCACGAAATTCGATATTCACCGGTCACTATCCCTTTGAGACGGGCATACAAACAAATACCGGTAAAAAGCTGCCTCAAGAGCTGGTTTGCATGGGCAGGCACTTTAAGAATGCAGGATACGACACCGGCTATTTTGGGAAGTGGCATATCAACATTAAGACCAAGGATGCCGCACGCCATGGCTTTGATCAAACCGGCGTGCTTAAAGGGAATGGCGCGGACCACCTGATCCCTGAACCAGCGATCGCGTTTCTGAAACAGAAGCGTGATAAGCCTTTCCTCCTGGTGGCGTCCTTCACCAGTCCACACGACATCTGCCAAATGGTGCGTGGAGAGAAAATCCCCGGTGGAGCAGTCGGCGCTTTCCCCGACCCTGATGACTGCCCTCCCGCGCCCATTAACTTTGCACCACCGATTGATGAGACCGACAGCATGGCCTTGATGCGCAAGAGCTACAATGCCAATCGCAGATTCCCGGTTGCCGATTTCGATGAAGCAAAATGGCGGCAGATGCGCTGGGGCTATTACCGCCTCATCGAACGCTCGGATCGCGAAATTGGCAAAGTACTTACTGCCTTAAAAGAAGCCGGACTCGACAAAAACACCCTTGTCATCTTTACCGCCGACCACACAGGCGCACATCGATTCGCACAGAAAACCGTTTTTTACGATGAATCCGCACGCGTACCCTTCATCCTCTCATACCCTGGAAAGGTTTCGCCGAATACCACAACGAAACTGGTGAACGTGGGCATCGACACATTTCCAACCATGCTGGATTTTGCGAACCTTCAAATCCCCTCCTCCTTTAAAGGTCGCTCGCTTATGCCTGTTTGCAAAAAACCTACGTCGGCAGACTGGCGTGATTGTTTTTGGTATTGTATTTGATTGGTAACGTTGTGGGGCCCACTCTTGGATTCTTGGAAAGTAATTGGGCAGTATTATTGCCTTATTTTGGTCATTAATTTCAGTCTGCGTCATCGTCGTATATCGGCGGACTTATTGTAAGTCTCATTGTAAGTTTAGCGCAGATATTGCATAAGTAATTTAATATCAAGTGGTGTGGGCGGTGGGAATAGAACCCGCGATTTAGATTAAACCTTAATATATTTTCATAAACATGAATAGTAATCATAGTATAAGAAACAGTATAAGACACTATGATTACGGTTTTTATATAAGAAGAAAAAGATCGTTAAGTCATTGATTGTAAACTGGTGGTGGGAGGAGGATTCGAACCTCCGAAGCGTTACCGCAGCAGATTTACAGTCTGCCCCCTTTGACCACTTGGGTATCCCACCTTGAGTTTGGAAGAAAGGGTAAGCTATCGGCTGGGGGGGCCTTGCCAAGTTTTTTTTGCCTCCGGAGACAGAGTTGGGCAACGGCACCTAACGTTTTGTAAACGTCCGTGATTAGTGTTAAAGCTCTAAAATATCAGAGCAAGCCGGCTTGGGTAAAGCTGTAGAAACCACGGCCGGCGGGGTCATTGGTCTGTTGTCCGATGATTATGTGGTCGAGCAGGTTGATATCCACCGTTTTGGCGGCTTCGCGCAACTGGCGTGTGATCTGAATGTCGGAACTGCTTGGTGTGGGATCGCCGCTGGGGTGGTTGTGCACGCAGATGACGGCGGAGGCTCCCAGGCGGATGGCTTCCCGGTAAACCTCCCTGGGATGCATGAGGCTGCTGCTGACGGTGCCGGACGTGACCTCGGATCGCTTGATGAGACGGTTCTTGCGGTTGAGGCAGAGAACCCAGAACTTTTCCACTTCCAGACCCGCCACAATTGGAATGAAGTGCTCATGAACCACTTCGGGTGTTTCGAAGACGGGCGCTTTTTGGTTGTTTTGCGAAAGTACGCGCCGGGCCACCTCCATAACGGTGAGCAATTGCAGGGCTTTGACCCGGCCTATTCCCTTGAGTTTTTTGAAGTCCGATTCTTTCCAGGTAAGCAGACCGGCCAGCGAGCCGGACTCGGCGATCATGCGGGAGGAGAGGGCAAGCACGTCGAGGTCCTTGCTGCCACTTCGCAGGAGCATGGCGAGTAGTTCGGTGTCGCTCAATGCGGCGGCGCCGTGGCGCTCCAGGCGTTCCTGGGGACGTTCGTTTACCGCCATATCCCGAAGACGCAGAGGGGCTGAGTATGTTGCGTCCATGACCGTTGAGTGAAAATGGATGATCTCCCTCTCAAAGGCAAAGGGAAAAGAGGCCCGGACGGACAGATTCTTGCCGGACGCTTCTTTAAGGCCGGCAGGCGGGCTCAAAAATATTTTATATAGGCATCCCGGCGAAGCCGCTCCAGCCATCGTTGTTGGGCTTGCCGTGCCAATTGATCGACCAGGATATTTTCTATGCGTTCATGCACTTCCATTATGGGTTGGATGCCTTCCTCGCGCTTGTCCTCGACTTGTATGACGTAGACCTGCTCGCCAAGTTGAATCGGATCGCTGTATTTTCCGATATTGAGGTCAAAGGCCACTTCGCTGAGTTCCTCGCGCAAATCGGCCCGGTTGATCCAGCCCCAATCGCCGCCCCGGTTTTTTCGCGAATCCTGGCTGTATCTTTGTGCCAGATCGGAGAACTTTGCACCTCGATTCAGTTCGTCGATAATTTTACCCGCTGTTTGCATGAGGAGATCCGGCGATTCTTCTGCAATGGGTTTGAGCATTATCAGGCGCAGACTAACGCTCTCCTCCTGGTAAAACTGTATTTTATTTTCGTTATAGAAGGACTCAATTTTTTCAGGACTGATCTCCGACTGAGATTTACGCATTTGCCCGCGCATAATGCTGACGATGATTTGCTCATGCAGGCGCTTGCGGAACTCGCGCATGGTCAAGCCTTGTTGGCGTAGATGCTTGAGGAGTTGTGTGCGGTCGTTGTTGAAGTCTTCGAGCAGAACTTCGTCAAACTGATTTTCAATTATGGTGCGAGGAATTTGAAATTCCTTTTCATGGAATTCTTTGACCATTATGATGCGGTCTACGAGACTCTGAAGCACTTCCAGGTAGAGCTCCTTCATTTTTTGATCGAACTCGGCGGCGGAACGGGCTTCTCCCTGCACTTGGCGAAGGAGAGGGGCCATTTCGAGGCGCAGTTCCTCGTATGTGATGATTTCATCTTCCACCTCAGCCGCGATGCCGTTTAAAAACGGGTGTTCCCAAATGTTCCTGACTTCTTGAGCGCCCAGTGGACAAAAGGTTACCACTAGGAATATTAATGCTGTCTGAATGATTCGGTTTCCCATAATAATGTAGTTACGATTCCTGCCTCTGGAGAAAGGTTCTGATTTCCTGCAACCTTAAAAGTGGTTTGCGGGCGGTCAAGCGGGGAAATCGACGTCCTATTTTGATAAAATCGTCCCGCAGCCTGCCTGCGCGCAGGCATTTCAGGCGGTTTCCTTCAGTTTCCACCGATTGAACACCCTTGTGTTCGGCAAGGCAGCGGATTTCGGTGACCAGCAAAAGCGCCTCCACACACTCCGGTAAGGCTCCAAATCGGTCCTTTAAGCCTTCGGCTATCTCTCGCACTGTGTCCGAGCTATCGGCCATGGACATCCGGCGGTAGAAATCGAGGCGCAACCGCATCTCCTCAATATAGTTGCCGGGAATGACCGCTTCTATGGAAGGGATGCGGGAGGCTTCAAGTTCAGCCTCCTTGATAGCGGCGAAACCTGTGGACGATGCATCCCGGCGAAGGTTATCGCCCTCGCCCTCAACAACAAAATCCAGCCGCACGGTGGCGCGTATGTTCTGTGCGCTTTCGGCCCCGTTCAAACGGTTGATGCTTTGCCTCAGCAATTGACAATACAGCTCGAAACCAACTCCGGTAATATGTCCGCTCTGTTCCGCACCAATGAGGTTTCCGGCTCCACGCAACTCGAGGTCGCGCATTGCAATTCTGAATCCTGCCCCCAGTTGGGTGTATTGGCGTATGGCGCTCAGGCGTCTACGGGCCTGGTCGAGCATGTGGCTGTGACGGTGCAGCAACAGGTAGGCGTATGCCTGCCGGTTGAACCGTCCCACCCGGCCACGCAACTGGTAGAGTTGTGAAAGCCCAAAGCGGTCCGCTCCTTCGATTATAATGGTGTTGCAATTGGGGATATCGAGACCGGATTCGATAATGGTCGTACACACAAGGACGTCGAACTCGCCCGCCACAAAACGAGTCATGATGCGCTCGAGACGGTTTTCGGTCATTTGTCCGTGACCTACCGCAATACGCAGATTGGGCAGAATTTCACGTAACCGGGCAGCTACCGATTCGATGGTATCCACACGGTTATGCAGGTAGAACACTTGTCCGCCTCGACCTGATTCAAAATTGATGGCATCCTTGACCAGATCGAGGCTGTAACTTTTGACTTGGGTGTGGATGGGCAGCCGGTCTTGTGGCGGCGTCTCGATTACGCTTAGGTCCCGTGCCGCCACGAGCGCCATGTAAAGGGTGCGCGGGATGGGGGTGGCGCTCATGGCCAACACATCTACGTTCTCACGCATTTGCTTGATCCGCTCCTTGTGTCTGACTCCAAAACGATGCTCCTCATCGACCACAAGAAGTCCAAGGTCCTTAAAAACCACGTCCATGCTCAAAAGCCGATGAGTGCCTATAATGATGTCGATTTTGCCATCCTTAAGTTGTTCCAGGATGGTCTGTTGTTGGTGCCGGTTGCGAAAACGGCTGAACATTTCAACTGCAAGTGGATAATCCGACATGCGTTCCCGAAAAGTGTTCAAGTGTTGTTGGGCCAAAACGGTGGTGGGTACGAGGATGGCCACTTGTTTGCCGTCCATGACGGTCTTGAAGGCGGCACGCAGCGCGACCTCGGTTTTCCCGAAACCCACGTCGCCGCATATCAGTCGGTCCATGGGGTTGGGTCGTTCCAAGTCGGCTTTGACTTGTTCGATTGCGGTATTCTGGTCGGGCGTCTCGTGATGTATGAACGCCCCCTCGAAATCCCGTTGCCAGTCGTTATCGGGCGCAAAAGCGTGGCCTTTCGCAGTTTGGCGCCGAGCCTGTAAAATCAGCAGTTGAGCTGCGAAGTCCAGTGTAGCTTTTTCTGCTTCGCGTCGGGTTCTATCCCACAATTTGGCGCCGAGCCTGCCTAGTCGCGGACGTAGCTTGGCAAGGCCCACGTAACGTGTCAGCAAGTGCGATCCGGATAGTGGCAGATGTAAGGTGATGCCGTCGTCGAATTCCAGTGAAATTACCTCTTTCTTTTTGCCCTGAACCTCAATCGGACCGAGACCCTGGTAGCGACAAACTCCATGTTGCAAGTGGACGAGGTAATCACCTTCGACCATTTCGGAAAAATCCAGCAACTGTTCCACCTGAGCGCGAGCGGGCAACAGGCGACTGCGTTCTGCGGTCATCCTGGTCCGGCGGCGCTCAAATATTTCGTTGTGGGTCACCACAACGATGCCTGTTTTCTCCCGGCAATCCGGCCAGTCAAGCCGGCACTTGTCGTCAACAAAAACATAACGGAAGCCCTCATGCAGGTTTCCCCGCAGAAAACGAGGCCGCAAGTCCGCAAGAGAAGGGTTCTCCCCTAGGATTTCTCTGAGACGCTGTTCCTCACCAGCGTTGTGTGTGATAAAATAAATGGCATGATCTTCCCGTTGCCAGGCCAATACCTGCTCCAGAAACCGGCTCCTTGCGTCCTGAATTGACTGCAAACGGTCCTGGCCGAAGGTATCGGCCGGCTCTGCTCGGTAAGCGCCGAGGGATTCCGAAACGTTGGCGTACCGGCGGCAAGCGGCGCCCAGGATGGGGTCTTCGATATCGAGATCAGCGATACCGATCCATTTGTCTGTCGAGTTTATCCGGCACTCGAACAGATGCTGAACAGTGGGCGAGTCATCGGTAGTCCCTAACGTGTCAGGAAACAAAGTCGGGAAATCCTGGGCCAAGGTTTCCGGCTCACAGAAAATCCACGACACCCTGGCTCCCAAATAATCAAATATATTCTCCATGCGCAATTGCGTGCCGGTCTCGGGCAAGGCTGCGATGGTAAGCTTCCCCACATTATCTAAAGAGCGCTGAGTAGTAGGATCGTAGCCGTGGATTTCCTCTATTTTATCGCCGAAGAAATCGATACGGCAGGGGACTGAGCCATTTACCGGATAGACATCAATGAGACCTCCGCGGACGGCGTATTGTCCTGGATATTCGCACACCGCCTCGCGCTCATATCCAAGTTGGCGTTCTAGTTTTTCGACCAGTAAGCCGAAGGAAAAAGATTGGCCCGCCTCAAGACGAATTTCACGCGCGGCCAAGTCCTTGCACCGCGGAGCCGGGTGAAAAAATCCACTTGGTGTCGTGATTACCACAAGATGCGGGGAACCGCAGGAGGCTTCACGAAAATCATTAAGGCGGGTCAGTGTGGTCAAACGGTCACATTGCAATTCGAAGCCGCCCGATGTCTCGTTGGCCGCTCCCCCCGGTATTTCAGGTAACAAGTGGATTTCAATTTCATCCTTCCGGCCTTGGGTGTGAGCGTAGAAGGCGATGTCTTCCGCCCAAATCCGGGCCATTTCGAGGTTGCGGGCGAAAATGAAAGTTACAGGTACTGAGTCCTGAAATATCAGGCTTTCCATGACGGCGGGAACGGCCGGTGCGGTGATCCCGGTTAAAAGAAGCGCCTGCCGGGATGCGGGAATGGTAGCGGTTTTCATTCCTGGGTATTGTCCGGCCAGCGCAGCAGGGCTGCACTAGCCGCATTTTCTTCAGCCTCTTTTTTAGAAGAACCACGGCCCTCTCCCATCAGGCTGCCATTGATATGGGCCTCCACCGTGTAAGCCTTGGCATGGTCTGGACCGCTGGTGGAGGACACCACGTATTCTATGGCTTCGTTGCCGTGCAAGGGCTGAACAAGCTCCTGCAATCGGCCTTTCGGATTGTGCAGCGCCAGAAGGTTATCGATACGCTCGCTTATGTCTCCAAACCAGTTTAGGACGACCCGGCGGGTGGTCTCCCAATCGCTGTCCAGGAAGATGGCCCCGATGAGAGCTTCAAGAGCATCCTCGAGAATCGACTCGCGGCGGCGGCCCTTGTTTTTAATTTCACCCTCACTTAAGCGCAGGACGGCGCCCAATCCGAGTTCGCTGGCAAGCGCCGCCAATTGTGCGCCTTGCGCCAAGGCAGAGCGGTTGAGACTCAACACGCCCTCGCGCTCTGCGGAGAATCGTTCGTAGAGGTCATCGGCCAGAATAGCTGACAATATGGCATCTCCCAGGAATTCGAGACGCTGGTTGGATCCTTCGATATCTGGATATTGCTGTATATAGGAAGGGTGGGTCAGGCTGCTACAGAGCAGGCTTGTAGCCTTAAATCGATAACCGATCCTTTTCTGGAAAGTTTCCAGCTTGTCGGATTCCTCTTTCATGTACGGTCGGGTTCGGCAGTTTTGCCCAGGCATGATGCTACTTGAGGCCGAAGCGCTGGATTACCTCAAGGCCTAGTTTACGATAGGCAAATGAACCCTTGCTATAGGGTTCATATTGAAAAATAGTCTGCCCGAAGCTGGGCGCTTCACCCAGGCGTATGGAACGTGGTATGATGGTTTTGAAGACTGAATCCGTAAAATGCCGTCGCACCTCATCCGCTACCTGTTGGCAAAGATTGGTGCGCACGTCAAACATCGTCAGGACTATTCCGCCCAACTGCACGTTCCTGTTGACGCCGGCCTCTTTGAGTTGTTCCAGGATTTTAAGAATCTGGCCAAGGCCTTCCATGGCCATGTATTCACATTGCAGGGCGATGAGCAGGTAATCGGCCGCGGCCAGCGCGTTCATTGAGATCATGCCGAGCGCGGGCGGGCAATCCAGGATGACGGCCTGAAAATTGCCTGAATTAAGCAGGGGTTCGATGCAACGGCGCAACTGCACGAGGTAGTCTTCTTTTTGGCTCAACTCCATTTCGATGGCGGCCAGATCTACCTCGGCGGGGATGATAGATAGGTTGGAAATGCCGGTATCGATGATCTTGCCTATTGCGTTGCTCTCGCCGTGCAACGGTCCGTATAGACTCCGGCCGGCCTCCTTCGGAAATCCCAGGCTGCTGGTGGCGTTGGCCTGGGGATCAAGGTCGATCAGCAAGGTGCGAACATTTTCCTCGGCCAGGGCGGCAGAAAGATTTACTGCGGTAGTAGTCTTGCCTACGCCGCCCTTCTGATTGGCTATGGTGAATACCGTAGCTGACATGGTCCGAGAGTATGCAGGAGGTGAGCCTTCCTAGTCTAGTCTGAAAAGATAGGGTCTGTTGACAAAAGACCCGAATAATTCATCTTGAAAGTTCTCTCCCTTTGTCCATTTTTAAATATGTTTTCGTATGGGCGCGGTAGCCAAGTGGTAAGGCCGGGGTCTGCAAAACCTCTAACGCGGGTTCGATTCCCGCCCGCGCCTCCAGCAAAAAGGCCGATTCCCGGTTATTCCCTGGATAGCAAATCCCTCGCGAAGGCCTTCCCGTCGCTCAGATTATCAAAACCTCCATCAATCTGGGCCTTGTAGCATCTGTTCAGGATAGTTTTGAAGCGCGGGCCGGGTTTAGCCCCCAGCTTGATGAGGTGGCGGCCGAGAACTATCGGTTTGGGCGCCGCATCCTTCACAGCCAGGGCTTCGGCGCGTTGGAGTATCCATTGGCATACGGCTTCGTGATCGCGCTCAAGGGGTGGGCTGCCCTGCATGTCGGCGCGAGCGACGCGCGCCAATCGGTCGAGTCGTCTCACCTTAATGGCCAATCGGCGTATGGCGGCATCGGACGCTTTTGTCTTATAGAAATCTGCCGGCAGCATATGGTGGAGCACTAGGGGAGTCACCGATTCGATAAGGTCCGTTTGCCTGGTCATTCGGGCCAGAAATGAGCGTGCCGGGGCTTCTCCTGCCTTTGAATGGCCGATAGAACGGGTATGCCCATCTTGAAAGCTTGTGGTGGCCGGCTTGCCCATGTCGTGGCACAACACCGCTAGCCCGACCACCAGGTCCTCCCAGTCATCGCCTGTGGGCTCACCGGCGAAAATGTCCATACAATGCAAGGTATGCGTCCACACATCTCCTTCGGGGTGCCAGGCAGGATCCTGCCGGCAATCCACGAGCGCCTGCAATTCCGGGTAGTATTGTAACCAGGAGCAATCTTTTAAAAAGGAGAGGCCGATGGATATCTTGCGTCCCTTAAGGAGTAATTTTTTCCACTCCTCGAAAATTCGCTCGGGGGGAAGTCCCTCCGGAGTTATCCGGGCGCAAAGGGCGACCGTTGGCGCGGCTACCTTAAACTCGAAACGCGCTGCGAATTGCATGGCCCGCAACACTCGCAACGGGTCTTCAATGAATTTTTCAGATGTATGCCGCAATATGCCTTTTTTCAAGTCGCTCCGGCCCCCGAAGGGATCGAACAACTCCTCGGTCAGTAAATCCATGGACATGGCATTGATTGTGAAATCGCGGCGAGCGGCCGCCTCTTCAATCGACATGGCAGGGTCGCTTTCGATTGAAAATCCTTTATGGCCGGAACTGGTCTTCAACTCCCGGCGAGGCATGGATACATCGATGGCGATTCCCCGCAGCTTAAAGACACCGAAGAACTTTCCTACCTGGATAATATTAAATCGTTCAGCCAGCAGCGATTCCACATCCTTCGTCTCCATGCCGAAGACTTCGATATCGATGTCATTGACCTGCCGGCCCAGCAAGGCGTCGCGCACCCCGCCGCCCACTAGCAATCCTCGTCCACCGGCCCGGCGCACGGACTCCAGGATTTTAATTGAAGTCTCGAGCAACTCACCGGGAAGCAGCCGGAGGAGGGAGCGTATTACTGGCACTTCGGATTTCAAAAGCTTTTCCGACTTTAATCCCGCCGCTCCTGGAAAAAATCATCTTCCAACCACAGGCATAAGCAGTGATAAACCGGCAAATGGTATTCCTGTATCTTATAAACCTCCGTGGCAGGAACCCGGATGCAGAGGTCCACCATGTCCTTGAGCGCCCCCCCGCTTTGCCCGGTCAATCCGACGGTTTTCATTCCTTTGGCTCTGGCCGTCTTGACGGCATGCAACACATTGCTGGAATTTCCTGATGTGCTGATGCTCAACAGGATATCTCCGGCTTCTCCAAGACCCCAGGTCAATTGCGCAAAAGAGTAAAGCGGATCGCAGTCATTGCCGAAGGCGGTTAACAATCCTGTGAATGCCGGCAGGGGAATGGCCGGCAAAGAGCCCTGCAGATTGTCGGCCAGGGCGGGCCCGAGTTTTTCCCGCCAGTCAGATCCGAGAGTGCGCGGTTGACTGAATCCCTTCAATAATTCCGCGCAAAAATGGTCTGCATCGGCCGCACTGCCCCCATTGCCGCAGATAAGGAGTTTCCGCCCAGAGGCAAAGGCCGAACGCATGATTTCGAAGGTCTGCTCGATTTGTTCACGGCAGTCGCCAAGTTCAGGGTAGCGCTCCAGAAGTTCTTTCAAACGATCATTCATCGTATTTTGGAAAGGAAATATTTACTTTTTGAAAACCCTTTTTAGTCCTGAAAGTCAATTCAGGGCAAACCTATTAAGCGGTATCACAAACAGTGGTCAGGTTTATTTTTTCTTTGTATCGGGTGGGCAAGGTGTCATTGCTTCCTTTGAGTAGAATAGTTGCTTATGGCAAGAACCCTGGAAAATGTAACGGTGGTCGGGATTGCGACGGTAGGCTCTCGCCTCCTGGGGTTGCTGCGCGATGTAATGATCTTTGCCATGCTCGGGGCCGGAGCCGTCAATTCCGCGTTCCTTGTAGCCTTTACTTTGCCCAATCTTTTCCGGCGCATGCTGGGAGAGGGGGCATTGACTTCCGCGGTGGTCCCTCTTCTGGCTGAGGAACTTGAGAAAAATCAGAAAGAGGAAGCCTTCCGTTTTTTCAACAAGGTGTTGACGCGGGTGGGCATTCTCCTGGTTGTGCTGGTGGCGGCGGGGACAGGTTTGCTGTTCTTATTGAGTGGGGTTGGCGGCTTGCCTGGACATTGGTATCTGGGAATCGATTTGGGCATCGTGTTGCTGCCTTACATGGTGGTGGTGTGCCTGGCTGCGCTATTGGCGGCCGCTCTGAATGTTATGCAACGTTTTACGGTAGCTGCCCTGTCCCAGGTATGGCTCAATCTGGCAATGATCATTAGTCTTGGGGTTTTTGGCTACTTGCTGGGGCATAGTCCGGAGGAGCGCGTGCTTTATCTTTGCGCCGGGGTGCTGGTTGGAGGGGTGCTGCAGGTTATTATCCCTGCCATAGCCTTGAAGAGGCGGGGATGGAGCCCGGTCTTTGACATGAAACCCGGAGCACGATTGAGTGAATTGAACCAGTTGTTGATACCTGGACTGGCTGGCGCTACAATTTTTCAGGTCAATATTGCGGTTTCGCGTTTACTGGCATTTTCGTTGGATGATAGCTCGGTGACATTTCTGTATTTGGCCAACAGGCTCATTGAGCTGCCCTTGGGGGTGTTCGCTATTGCGGTTACCACGGTTCTTTTCCCCGCAGGCGCAAGGTTGGCCGCGCAGGGGCGGTTCGAGCAGTTTGCCGCCAGTTACCACCAGGGTATGCGCCTGATTTTTGCCATCACAATACCGGCGGCACTGGGTTTGATAGTATTGCGCGAGCCGATCATCGATCTTCTTTTTGTCTGGGGAAAATTTGGCGCTGGTGATGTGATGCGCACCGCACCGATCCTCTTGATCGGCGCGGTCGGATTGCCCTTTTACGCCTGGGCTACATTTACCACCCGACATTTCCACGCTCTCAAGAACATGCGTACGCCGGTGCGGCTTGCATATATTAACTTTGTTCTCAACGTCATCCTGAGTCTGTTGCTGATGCGGCCATACGGAGTGGCCGGCCTGGCGGCGGCCAACGTATTGGCCATCATTGTACACAGCCTGGCCTTGCGGTGGTTGCTTGGCCGGCAAAGGGAGGAATTGGGGCGGGGCGCAAGAATCTATCCCTTGTTTAAAATTCTTGCGGCGGGTGCGATCATGGGGGTGGCAACGTGGTTGTCCTGGCAGGCTTTGCAGATGATGTTTGAGGCCGGAAAGCTCACTGCGCTGCTGGGGGTTTTCGGGATCATCTCTTTGGCCATGGTGATATATTTTGGGCTGCTCTGGGCGTTTCATTTCGAGGAAAAAGAGGAAGTTCGCGCCCTGGTTCTCAAACTGGTCGGCCGGGGCAGGGGAGAGGCCAGGGTAATTGATGAATAAGAGACCGGCTATAAATAGTTTTTTTATAGGACTGGTGGCGGTAGTGTGCATGGCTTGGGCATTCCCCGAATTTGGGGTCAAGGGTGGGCCTCTCAAAAGCGAACTGACTACAAGGATAGCTGTCATTGTAATTTTTTTTCTGCAAGGTCTCAGCCTCCCATCCGAAAAACTGCTCGAAGGTTTGTTGGAGTGGCGGCTGCACCTGTTCGTACAATCGTTTAATTTTATCCTGATTCCCGTATTAGTGCTGGGTCTGGACTTTTTTTTCGGAGGCTTTCTCCATCCGGATTTGCGTCTGGGCTTCCTTTTCCTGGCTATCCTGCCTACCACAATTTCCACCGCCACGATATTTTCAGTCCAGGCGGGTGGGAACCTCACCGGCGCCATAATCAACACCTCCCTCTCGAACACCCTCGGTGTTTTTATTGTGCCGGTGTGGACGGTATGGCATCTTTCCAATGTCACCGGCCTATCAGTGCCGGTGTTGCCTTTGCTCATCAAAATCGCAACGCTGCTATTACTGCCGCTCGCCATGGGGCAGTTTCTGCGCCCTTATTTCAAAAAATGGATAATCCAGTATAAAGGAGAGATTTACGGCCTAAACACCCTCCTGATTTTATACATTCTTTATGCCACCTTTTGCGACACGGTAAGCCGGGGGGTGGGCGCCGACCAGGGCGCGGTCTTCGTGCTTACGTCCTTCGGTTTATCACTTCTGCTGCTTTGTATGGTTACGGCTCTCGTTTGGGCCGGCATCAGGATGATGAAGTTCAGCCGCTCCAGCAGCAGAACTGCGCTATTCTGCGCATCCCAAAAGACTCTTGGAGCTGGAATCCCTATGGCACAGACGATATTTGCGGGGCTGGGCACGGCTGCAATTCCCGAATTAGGGATCGTTCTGCTCCCTCTTATTGGTTATCACCTTCTACAATTGCTATTGGGCAGTTTTCTGGTCGGGCATCTGGCGAAACAAATGGTATCGGCTGAAAGCTAGCCCTGCCTTGCTCTGTTGATATTGGGGGTTTTTGGCCGATGTTTGATGGTTATCGGCGCGATTTTGAACCTTGCATCTAAAAGAGAATTGATTTTATATATCGGTAAATTTAATTCATGGGCCTTTATATATACCGCGCTATGGCGGTTACATGGCAGCTGTTACTATGAAAAAAATATTCCTGGTGGAAGATAATCCCGATAATGCGGACCTGGTGATGGACATGCTTGAGGACCTTTACGACATTACCCTTTTCGGCAACGGGCCGGATTTGTTGGCCGCTTTAGAAGAAGCTGATGCGCAAACCCCAGACCTCTTCCTCCTGGATATAGGGTTGCCCGGCATAGACGGGGTGGACCTGATGAAAAAACTCAAAACCATGACCTCCGTACAGAGCGTGCCTGCTCTGGCATTGACTGCGCATGCCATGAAGGATGACGAGCCGCGGCTAATGGAGGCTGGTTTCAATGGTTATGTGAGCAAACCAATAATTGATGAGACGGCTTTTACCGACAAGATCGAGAAGTTGATTGGCGCACCCTAAGTGATGAGTTTAATACCAAAGATTCCGGGGTTTTCCCATACACGAATATTATTGGCGCTGCTCGTGCTTTTGCTGGTCGTTCTCATCTTTCCCAACTTGCTGTCCATGCTGGCCTACAAGGTGCCCATACTGGACGTACTGAATGAGCTAGATCCCATACATTTGGCGATTTTCCTCATTGTTCTCATACTTTGCTCTCTTCTGCTACAGTTCCGGCGCACCAATGAAAGATTGAACTTGCTGTCCAAAGTCGCCGACAAGATTGGTCAGGGAAATTACGATACCCAATCGAAAGATGCCGGAACCGATTCCATTGGACGATTGGCCGGTACAGTTAATTTAATGGCCCGGAAAATCGGGGCATCCGTCTTGGAACTGGAAGAATCTCAGAATAACCTGAAAGTTTCACGCGTTCAATTGGAAGAGCAGAACAAGGAACTATCCTTGGTAGTAGGACGCCAGGAAAAATTCGGCGAATTCCTCTCCAAGGTCGCCTCTATAGAGATTAATTCCATTGCCAAAACGGCCCTGGACCACCTCATCGATTTGTCCGACAGTCAATTGGGCTTGATCTATATTTACGATGATCAAGCGAGTAAGCTGGTCTGCCTGAGCAAAAAGAGCCTGGACAGTGCCCTCCTGAAAAGTTTTTCAGAAGACGGCAGCATGGAAGGGCTTCCCGGTGAAGTGTTGCGCCGCCGTAAATGGATAACTCTGGAGGACATTGACTCAGAATCACTGCCCGACATCAACCTCGGTTTCACCCAAGGCAAAATCCGAAATCTCTACGGCATACCAATCCTCTTTCAGAAGAAACTTCTCGGTGTGGTCATTTTGGCGGGACTTCGATCATTGGAAGATTTGATCCGGCAAGTTTTATCCAACCACATCGACGCGTTGGCCAACTCGCTCATCAACGCTATTACATACCGCTCGGTGCAAAAACAATCCGTGCAATTGGAAGACGCAAACCGGGAGCTGATGGATGCCGACCGGCAAAAGAGTGAATTCGTGGCCAACATGAGCCATGAACTTCGCACCCCTCTTAATTCCATTATCGGGTTTTCCGGAATTTTGCAGAAAAACCGCAAAAATAACCTGACGCCTGCTGACCTAACCCGCATCGAAAAAATCAACCGTAATGGCCGGCATCTTCTCAACCTCATCAACGACATTCTCGACCTCTCGAAGATCGAAGCGGGCCGCATGGATATTATCGTAGAAGATTCCGATTTGGTGCCTGTATTTAAAGACGTGGCCGAGATGTTACAACCTCAGGCGGACGTCAAAAAGCTGGCTTTGAAATACGAAGTATCCGATCCTGTGATAAAATTAGAAACCGATTCGCATAAGCTGAAGCAGGTGCTTATCAACCTGGTAGGCAATGCCATCAAATTTACAAAGGCTGGAACGGTAACTCTGCGGGCAGAAATCCTTGATCCTGAAACAAGAAAAATCCGCATCCAGGTCATAGATACGGGAATCGGAATTCAAAGTGATAAAATTGGAAAGGTATTTGAAGCGTTCTCTCAGGCCGATAGCAGCACTTCCCGCGAATTCGGGGGCATGGGCCTCGGCCTTACCATTTCCCGTACCATCATTAAACTATTGGGCGGCACCCTGAATGTGGAAAGTGAACCTGGCAAAGGCAGCACCTTTACCGTTCTTTTCCCAGGTAAAGCTATTTCCATCGTACCGGATTCCGCAAAAAGCAAGGAAGATAAATCAGAATCCAAAAAGTTCATTGAAATTGATACAAGAGCGCCTTTTAAAATTGCATCCAAGCCATCCGACACGAAGTCGGATCTGCAGCAATTGCTGCCCATATCCGCGGGGTCTCGAATCCTGGTGGTCGATGACGATCCCGATGCACGAGAGTTTATCTGCAATTATATCAAGGACATGGGTGCCGAGTATTACGAGTGCGATGAACCGGAAAAGGTGCTGGATATGGTCAAGGATAAGAAGCCTGATTTGATCACACTCGACATCATGATGCCTGGCCTAAACGGTTGGGAAGTCCTCTCCGCCTTGAAATCCGACCCTGATTCTTCCCATATCCCCGTCATTATCATCAGCATGGTTGCCGACAAGAACAAAGCGGTCCTCCTTGGAGCAGTAGACGCCTTGACCAAACCTGTTGTGCAAGAGGATTTCTTCACCTGCATTCGCCGCAACCTCAACACCGTTGATATTAATAACCGCAAGATTCTCATCGTCGACGACATGATCGACTCACAGGACCTCCTTAAGGATTGGCTAGACGAAAGCGGCAGCAACGAGATCAGAACCGCCGGAAACGGAATCGAAGCCTTCAAAGTTCTGGAATCATTCCAGCCAGAGGTCATTTTCCTGGATTTGATGATGCCTGTGATGGATGGAATGAGCTTTCTCAAGGAATTTCGCTTGAAACCGGAATACTTGAGTATTCCAGTAATCATTGTTACTGCAAAGACCTTGACCCAGGAGGAACGCGGATGGATCGAAAAACGCGCCGAAAAAATTCTTATTAAAGGGGAAGATTTTGAGCAACACTCCATGTGATTGAGCTTCTTCGAACCACGTTATTATTTCTCCGGTCTTTAGGAAAACGGGCCTATGTCTCTAAGCCACCATAAAGAAGTATTGCCCATGGGCATCCTCGTGGTGGATGACCTTGAGGATAACCTTGCCCTAATAGTCGACCTGCTCGAAGAGAAGAAATATTCCAATCTTCACACAGTCGATGGCGGCAAAAAAGATGTCGAAATTCTGGAGAGTGACACCGTCATTGATCTCGTCCTGTTGGACATCAATATGCCGTCTTTCTCCGGTTACGAGGTACTGGACTACATACAAAGCAAAGACCACTTGAAAACTATTCCCGTGGTCATGGTTACGGCCATCGACGATATGAGCAGTGTAATCCGGTGCGTTGAAGGCGGCGCCGAGGACTACCTTGTAAAGCCGGTCGAGGAAGCCTTGCTGTGGGCGCGTGTGCAGGCCTGCCTGGAACGCAAATATCTACGCAATAAGGAACGTGAGCTATTCGAGCAAGTTGAAGTGGAAAAACGGAAATCTGAGAAAGTTCTATATAACGTGTTGCCGAAAAAAGTCGCCGAGCGGCTTAAAAACGGCGAGCAAGTAATCGCCGAATCCATACCCGAAATCACCGTTATTTTCGCTGACCTGGTTGGGTTTACGAAACTGTCTACCAAAATATCGCCTGATGAACTGGTCATGCTTTTAAACCACGTTTTCCGTTCCTTCGACCGTATAGTGAAAAAATACAAACTGGAGAAGATTAAAACCATCGGCGATGCCTATATGGTGGCTGGGGGCTTTCCCCCTGATGCCGAAAACCACGTCTTACGCTGCTTTGCCCTGTCTATAGACATCCTTGATATCATCGAGATCTTCAACCAGAGCAGCGGCATAAAGCTAAGTATCAGGATCGGTATCTGTACCGGTCCGGTGGTCGCCGGGGTAATCGGAACCACCAGGTTTACATACGATTTATGGGGGGATACAGTCAACATCGCCAGCCGAATGGAATCTCTGAGCCTCCCAAACTGGATCCAGGTAGCAGAGAGCACTTACAATGTTTTAGAGCCGATTTGCCCATTTATATTACGCGGAGAAATAGATGTCAAAGGCAAGGGATCCATGAAATCCTATCTTTTTTCCAAGGAGTTATTTAAAAGCAAAGAGGAATACACCAGTTGCAAAGCGAAAATTTTGGAGCTTGCAGGTTTAACGAACCAGGAATAGGCCGGTCCTGGAAAACGCGTTCATCTAAGCCCCGCGGACGAAGCAGCAAGCCGGCGAAGTGGCACACCCGGAGGGACTCGAACCCCCAACCTCCTGGTCCGTAGCCAGGCGCTCTATCCAATTGAGCTACGGGTGCTCACGGTGGAGCGGCGTATTAAGCATGATACCGCTCCGGATTTCAACCCGAAGTTTTAAAAACTTGAAAATACGGTCTTTAGTTCACCACAGAGACAAGTAAAGGTTCAAAAGTTCAAGAGTTCAAAAGTTTGAAGGCCGTCGGCTGTTCATCGACCAAGGACCAAAGACCAAATCCTTACTCTCTCTCTGCGTACTCTGTGTCTCTGTGTTGAATTGTAATAAACTCAGCTCATTTCGACCTTAGGGAGATCGGCAGGGATTTCAATATCGTGTGGTTGTTTGCGCTTAACTCTTTTGAGGCGCGAGCGCCGGCGCAGCATTCTTTGCAGTTTGTTCATTAGATCATCGATCGATTTATGGATGTTCTCGGTGGTAACTGCCACCACCATAGGAGCGCCGTATATTTCGATGTGTCCCTTGGCTATAAATTCACCGTTATTTGAGTTGTTGGTTTTATGTTCCAGATCAAACCTGATTCGGACTATCCTGCTTTCATGACTAAATAATTTCTCCGCTTTCTCCCGGACTTTTAATTTCAACGGCTCCGTCAAGTCCATGTGGACTCCCGAGATTATTATGTCATGATTATTTTCCTTCATATAGTATTTGTCCTTTGTTTTGATTTTGATAGCTAACAGGTAGATGAATATCATGGAGATTTCACTATGAAAAAACTTCCCGCAGCGCTTAAACGCTTTACCGCCGTGGTCATAACCGGTGGTTCCTCTGGAATTGGGGAATCTTTACTCAAATCTATATTTAATATAGACCATAATATCTTATTTTGCAACCTTTCCCGCACGGCTCCCTCCTTTAATCCACCGGGACTGCGCTTGCGGCACTTGGAATGCGATCTCTCTGATAATGAGCAACTTGCCGCCCGTACGGGTGAATTAACCGGTATCCTCGAGCGCGAAGGCGGCGGCGGTGAAATCCTTCTGGTAAACAACAGCGGTATTGGCTCATACGGGTATTTTCCCGAGCCGGGCCTTGACCACCAGCTCGACATGCTGGACCTCAACATCCGGGCAGTTGTGCACCTTACCGGATTGCTCCTGCCGGTGCTGAAGGAGCGCGGTGGAGTCATTCTAAATATCGCTTCCACGACCGCCTTTTTCCCTACGCCTTACATGGGCGCTTATGGGGCCGGAAAATCCTTTTTGCTGCATTGGAGCCTGGCTCTGGACCACGAATTGCGCGGCAGCGGGGTGAGCGCCCTCGCCGTATGTCCCGGCCCGACCTCCACAAACTTCTTCAGCCATGCCGGGTTCGCTACGGAGCCGGACAGCGCCTGGTTTCGCCAAACTCCCGATCAGGTGGCCGGGGACGCTTTGAAAGCGCTGGCCCGGGGCAAGTCGCTGGTCGTATGTGGTTGGATCAGCCGGTTGCAATCCTTTGTAGCCTCAAAACTGCCCAAAACGCTCATCACCTTTATTGCCGGAATGTTATTGAAAAAACTTCGGTTTGAAAAACTTCCTGAGCAATCGGAATCCTGATCCGCACGGATAGGCCCCGGGAAATTTCACACATGGAATCCACCGACGTTTATGGCCCCGAGCCGCCACTCATCGACCTCGCCGAGTTGGAGCAATGGATACTCCATGAGGACGACGAATTGCTGGTCATCGACAAGCCCGGCTGGGTCGTCTGCCATCCCTCGAAGAACGGCCCGCTCTCCAGCCTCGTCGGAGCATGCCGCGAATACACGGGCGCGGACAAGCTACACCTCGTCAGCCGCCTCGACCGCGAAACAAGTGGAGTCGTCATCATAGCGAAAACCCGGCGCATGGCCGGCCTCTGCCAGGGCGCCCTCCAACGCCGCAATGTGCGCAAAATTTACTACGCGCTCCTTGAAGGCGAACTCGATGGCCCCCGCGAAGTTAATAAACAATTGGCCCGTGACGTGGAAGGACCGGTTTACATCAAGCAAACCGTTCGCCGCTCCCGCACCTCGCAAAAAGCCGTCAGCATCTTCGAACCCATCGAAGTCTCCGGCGGATTCACACTGGCCCGCGTCCGTCTGCTCACCGGCCGCAAGCATCAAATCCGCGCACACGCCCAATGGCTCGGACATCCCGTTGCCGGTGACAAGATATACGGGCCTGATCCCACCCTATACCTCGAGTTCATCGAGCACGGCTGGACCGACCGACTCGAACGCGCGCTACCGTTGCGCCGCTAGGCTCTCCACGCCGGTCAAATCACATACGAAGAACCCGAAAACCAACTCACCCTCCACGCCCCCCTCGCCACTGACATGGCCGCCCTCTGCAAAGACCGCCTCGGTCTCACCGCGGACGACATCTCCCGCCTAACCGGGCTGGCTCCTTGTCCGGAGGGTTAAAAACATTGCAAATTTGCCGGTTGGGGTAATATATTATCCGCCGTTTTTAAAACATTTTAGTAGAATGCCGTATCAGGAAGATATTAAGGGTCTCAAAAAATCGGAGAAAAGCCTGCTGTCGGAAATCCAAGCCGTCAGGAGTGAACTGATTTCGACAAAAGAGGAAAATCTGGCATTCAGGAGCCAGGTTTTAGAAGCGAAGGAGAGGAAACTTAATCGCTGGTTTCAGTTTTTGTTCATACTTTTGGCTTTATTGGCGCTGGGCGTTGGAGTGACCGGCCTGATTGCTCCTTATTGGGCCACGAGAATTGCACGGGCGGAATTTAATAATGCGGCCAAGAACTCCGTTAGCGCATTTGAGGCCACTGAAAGAGCGCGGGTTTATGCCGAAGAGGCGGCTGAAATTGCTGAAAACTATTTTTCAAAAATCGAGGAATATGAAGCAAGGATCAACATTCCGGCTGTCACTGTCGCAGAGATTCCTTCCATCGAATTTTCGAGCACGGATGAAGAAGAGACATTTATGGAAGTTACGGAACCTGCCGGGGAAAGCATGGATGTAACGATGGTAGAGACTGAAGTCATGGAGGTTGAGGCAGTAGAAGAATCTTTGGCGGTAGAAGAACCAATGGCATCAGAGGAATCTTTGGCAGCAGAGGAACCTTTGGCAGTTGAAGAACAATTGGTTGTTGAGGAGGCTCAGGATGAATTGCTTGTAGAGGAAGCATTGGTAGTGGAGGAGGCTCCGGATGAATCGACAATTTCCGATCAGGAACGGTTTTGGGCCGCCGCTTTGAAGGCGCAGAAAGAGGGACATTGGGATACCGCCGTTGAGTTTTGGAAATCCCTTATCAATCTGGACACTGAAAATGCTCAAGCTTACTTCAGACTTGGGAATGCTTTAACTCAATTCGGGCAATTAAAAATTACTCCGGAGACCGTCGAACTCAATAACCAGGCCATTGAAAACTATATGCGGGCCACTACCCTGGACCCGAATTATCACGAAGCTTACAACAATTGGGGGACTGCCGTCTCGAATCTGGCCAAGTTGCGCAAAGATAAATCGTTGTTCCTTGATGCTTTCGACAAATATTCCATGGCGGTCTTTATCGAACCGGAATTTCCGGGAACCTATATCAATTGGGGCAATGCACTTGCAGGATTGTCCAATATTACGGGTGATGACAGCTTTTTCTATGAGGCACTCGATAAATATGCCGAGGCGGTCAGAGTTGATCCGGATTTTTACGAGGGCTACCGCAATTGGGGAATTACCTTGTCGGGCATGGCTTTAAGAAAGAGAGAGGACTCATTGTATCTAGATGCGTATGACAAATATGCTTTGGCGACATGGGTAAAACCGGAGGATCATAAAGCATACACGAACTGGGGCAATGCGCTCCTGGACCAGGGCCGGCTAAATAACGATGAAAGTTTGTTGCACGAATCTATCGAGAAATTTTCCGAGGCTATCCGGCATGAGCCTAATGATTACGTAGCCTACTATAAATGGGGTAATACCATGGTCCATTTGGCGCGTATCGTATCGGATGATGATATTATACGAAGTTCTTTTGAAAAGTATGCCGAAGCAGTCCGTATCAATCAAAATTTTTACGAAGCCTGGAATAACTGGGGTGTTACATTAATGAGCTTGGCTGAATTGAATAAAGATGAAGATTTGTTTCTGGAATCATTCGATAAGTTTGCTGAGATGGTTCGAATTAGACCTGACGATCAGGGGGTTTATACAAATTGGGGCAACTCATTAATTGGCTTGGCGATGCTTACCGATGATAACAAATTTATCTCGCAGGCAATAGTGAAGTTTAAGAAAGCGGAGGAAATTCAGACGGGCTCGGCTTCCTTCTCCCTTGCTCGTTATGCCTCCCTTACAAAAAATTCCAATAAATGCCGATTCTACCTGGATAAGGCTAAGAAATATGGAACTCTACCCGATTTAGCGCGGCTCGAACAAGATTCCACTTTAAATTTTGTCAGAGATAAACTTTGGTTCAGAAAATTCATGTCTGATTTAAGAATGGGGCGATGATTTTCAGAGCGTTGACTTTGAAAACAAATCTTACCCGGGCGGGAAAATCTTAGTTTAGATAATGTCCCAGGTAAGAGTACGTTTTGCGCCCAGTCCGACCGGGGATTTCCACATAGGTAGCGCCCGCACAGCCTTGTTTAATTGGCTTTACGCCCGGCACACCGGCGGGGTCTTCATCCTGCGCATCGAGGATACAGATCGCGAGCGCAACACGCCGGAGGCCTTGCGGCTTCTGCTCGACGGTATGCGCTGGCTGGGCCTTAACTGGGATGAGGGGCCGGAGGCGGGCGGAGAACACGGGCCTTATTTTCAGAGCGAGCGTGGAGACATTTACAAAGAGCATCTTGAAAAACTGCGCGAGGCTGGCCGGGCTTACGACAAGGATGGAGCCGTCTGGTTCAAGATTTCGGATGAGCCGCAGGTGATCGAGGACGCCATACGGGGCAGGGTAGAGCGCACCGAGGAAAAGGATTTCGTTATTTTCCGTTCCAACGGCGCCCCGGTCTATCATTTCACGGTGGTCGTCGATGATATTGCTATGGGCATCACCCACGTGCTTCGTGGGGAGGACCATCTCTCGAACACCTCGAAACACACCGAATTATTCGTGGCTTTCGGGGCGCCTCTACCGATCTTCGCGCATTTCCCGCTCATTCTTAAGTCCCACGGTCCGGGCAAAATGAGCAAGCGCGACGAGGGGGCGCTCATCGAGGATTACCAGCGCCGCCGCTTCCTGCCCGAGGCCGTTCGCAACTACCTCTGCCTGCTCGGATGGAACCCCAAGGATGACAGCGAGGTTATGTCCATTGATGAAATCATCGAGCGCTTCGGCTTTACCGGCATCAATCGCAACAACGCCCGTTTTGACGAAAAGAAGCTGGCCCACTTTAACACCGAACACCTGCGCCTTCTCCCCCTGGAAACCTTTACGCTGATGGTTCGCCCCGACCTGGACGAGACCGGCGTCGTTCCCGAGGATACGGACGAGGATTACCTGCAGGCCGTCCTCGGCCTCTGTCAGGAAAAAGTGCGCTCCTTTCCCGAACTGCCCGCTTACATCGGTTATTTTTTCAATGACAACTTCGAATACGCTGAAAAAGCTCATAAGAAAGTCTTCCGCAAGGGAGATCCCCCGACGCGAGTGCGCGAACTTCTGGCGGCCCTCGAATCGCTCGAAGATTTTTCCGAAGTTGCCCTCGAGCAAACCTTGCAAGGGTTGGCCGAAGCGAACGGTCTATACACCGGCGAATACATTCATCCGGCCCGTCTCGCGGTTTCCGGTACAGATGCCGGTCCCGGCCTCTACGCCCTGTTACGCGTCCTCGGCAAAGAGCGCACCATCAGGCGCCTCAAGCGCTTCGTAGAAAAATTCGGTTGAGGGTTTGAAACCTGTAATAATTCAGTTGATATTTTCAAACCGCAAATTACGCAGATGAGCGCAGATAAAGAGAGAGAAGAAAAGCCGGCGCAGCATTTTATACGGCAGATTGTCGCCGAAGATATGCAGTCGAACAAGTGGGACGGTCGGGTAATGACACGTTTCCCGCCTGAGCCAAATGGTTTTCTGCATATCGGTCACGCAAAGTCTATTTGTATTAATTTCGGTTTGGCGGCCGAAAACAACGGCGTCTGCCACCTGCGCTTCGATGATACAAATCCGCTAAAGGAGGACGTGGTTTATGTGGACTCGATTCGGGAAGACGTGCGCTGGCTCGGGTTCGATTGGGGTGAACACAATTATTTTTCATCGGACTATTTCGAGCAGCTCTACGAGTTCGCCGTGCAACTTATAAAGATGGGCAAGGCCTACGTCTGCGACTTGAGCGCCGATGAGATCGGTGAATACCGAGGCACATTAACCAGCCCGGGGCGGGAAAGCCCTCACCGTGGCCGCCCGGTCGAGGAAAACCTCGACTTGTTCGAGCGTATGAGGGCAGGAGAGTTTGAGGACGGCGCGTGCGTGTTACGGGCAATGATTGACATGGCCTCGCCCAACTTGATCATGCGCGACCCGACCTTATACCGCATCCGTAAAGTGTCTCACGACCGGACCGGCGACCAATGGTGCATTTACCCGATGTATGACTTCACTCATTGCCTATCGGATTCTATTGAGAAAATCACTCATTCGCTTTGCACGCTTGAGTTTGAGATAAACCGGGAATTATACGACTGGGTGCTCGACCAATTGCAGGTTTACCACCCTCGGCAGACCGAATTCGCCCGGCTAAATCTCACGTACACCGTATTGAGCAAGCGGATGCTGCTGGAACTGGTCGAGGAGAGACTGGTAAGCGGTTGGGACGATCCGCGCATGCCTACCATTTCAGGCTTGCGCCGTAGAGGCTACACATCGGCCTCGATTCGCAACTTCTGCGAGCGTATCGGCGTGACCAAGTATAACAGCGTCACCGATATTGCCTTGCTCGAGCATTGCGTGCGCGATGACCTCAACAAACGGTCGCCCCGGGTGATGGCCGTGTTGCGGCCACTTCGTGTAGTCATCGAAAATTATCCTGAGGAACAGGTGGATGAACTTGAGGCCGTGAATAATCCCGAAGACCCCGGGATGGGTACGCGTAAAGTGCCTTTTTCACGCGAAATATTTATCGAGCGCGACGATTTTATGGAGGACCCTCCGAAGAAATTCTACCGTCTGGCGCCGGGCCGCGAAGTGCGGTTGCGATACGCGTATTTCATCACTTGCGAACGCGCGGTCAAGGACGAAAGAACCGGTGAAGTGGTCGAGCTGCGCTGTACCTACGATCCCGAAACTCGTGGGGGCAACGCTCCCGACGGTCGCAAAGTCAAAGCAACCCTGCATTGGGTTTCAGCCGCTCATTCGATCGAAGCGAACGTGCGGCTTTATGACAGGCTTTTCCAGGCGGAAAACCCCGCCTCTCAAAAGGATGGAGAAGATTTCAAATCGACTTTAAATCAGGACTCACTCGAAACACTAACCTCCTGCCAGGTTGAACCAAGCCTTGCGGGTGCGGCGCCCGGCAGCCGTTATCAATTCGAGAGACAAGGCTATTTCTGCGTAGATTCCGTGGAATCTTCAAGTGATAAGCTTGTATTCAACCGCACGGTTCCATTGCGTGATCCCTGGGCGAAAATGAAGAAATCGCAGTGATGCCGTTATGCGGGAAATGGGAAAGTCAGATGCTCAAACGAACAAGAAGAAATATTTTAAGAACAATCATTTCCTACGCTTTAATTGCCGGAACCATTGCCTTTTTTTTATTAGCTGGAGGAAATGCCTTTGCAAATAATAAAGAGCTGCCTACAAATCTTGTTTTTGTATTAACGGACGATCAAGGCTATGGAGATATTGGCGTCCATGGTAATGACTTGATTAAAACTCCAAATATGGATCGTCTTGCCGATGAGAGTGTAGAATTGACGCAGTTTTATTGCAGTCCTGTTTGCGCACCAACTCGAGCAAGTTTGATGACCGGTCGATATAATTACAGGACCGGCGTTGTTCACACTTAGCGAGGTGCGGCAAAAATGCACCCGGACGAAGTTACAATCGCGGAAATGTTAACCAATGCGGGATACAAAACGGGCATCTTTGGCAAATGGCACCTCGGCGATAATTATCCTTTACGGCCTTCGGAACAAGGATTTCAAGAATCATTGATCCATTTGTCGGGCGGAATTGGCCAGACTCCGGATATTCCAAATAGTTATTTTGATCCAAAACTCTGGCACAACAATGAGCCGGAGGTATATACAGGTTACTGCACGGATATTTTTACGGATGCTGCTATTCAATTTATCGAAAAAAACAAGGATCAACCTTTTTTTGCTTATATACCCTATAATGCTCCTCACATACCGCTCATCATAGGGGAAGAGTATTATAAACCTTACATGGCAATGGGGCTTTCAGAAACGGTGGCAAGAATATATGGAATGATGACAAATATTGATGACAATTTGGGTCGTTTATTCAGCGTTCTTAAAAGATTAAATCTCGATGAAAATACAATATTCATTTTCATGAGTGATAACGGTCCGGCCAGGCCGCAAAGATTTAATTCCGGTTTGCGTGGTATAAAAGCCCAAACATACGACGGTGGTACACGCGTGCCTTTTTACATTAAGTGGCCCGATAAAATCAAAGCAGGTAAAAAGGTTGATCGTATTGCCGCCCATATCGACTTTACGCCTACTATTCTCGACGCGCTTGGAATTGAAAAACCAAAACCATCAAATTCGACGGCGTGAGTCTCATGCCTTTGCTAAATAAGGACAATGTTCAATGGCAGGACCGCACATTATACTTTCAATTCAATCGAGGAATGGTACCCCGGATTTATCAGAATTGCTCCGCTAGGTCCCAGCGCTATAAAATTGTATCAGCACATGGTAGCTCCAGGGAGAGAGATTCTAGTCTGCCGGATTTGGAGCCGGATTTTGAACTCTATGACACGTCTGTTAATCCATTCGAAACTAATGATATCTCTCAAGAGCATCCTGATATTGTTGAACGAATGCGTAAAGGATACGAAATCTGGTTCAAGGAAATGGTAACGAGTCGGAATATTGAACCTGGAATAATCTATATAGGATCCGAACAATCAAATCCAGTTCATTTATGCCGTTACCAGGATTCAAGCTACATTAACGGCATCTCCCAGGGCTGGCCTGTCGAAATTCTAAAATCTGGCCGATATAAAATTTCAATAAATCGAACCGGACACAAAAATAAAGCCATGCTATTTATGGAATTTGGAAAATATTCTGCAAATAAAGTTCTTTTTACAGGGGAAAATTGGGCTGTTTTTCAATTGCCCTCCGGAAAGGGTATGCTGAAGGTCTGGTTTGAAGAAGACGGTAAAGAAAAAATTGTTTTCGCAAGTAATGATACAATAGGAGATGTAGATATTGAATTACTAAATTAGTAATTCCGGAACTCCGAAAGAAGGTGATTATGAAACCTTTTCAGCTAATTCTGCGCGGCTTTCTGATGATTACCGTCGTGCTTAGTATTATAGCAGCATTGACCTACCCCCTGATGGCAGCAGAGCCGAAGGTGCAGGCCAATCCAAACATCATCCTGATCATGGTCGATGATTTGGGTTATGGCGATCTTGGTTGCTATGGAAACGTGGAAATTAAGACGCCAAATATAGACCGCCTGGCGGATGAAGGTATCAGTATGATGGACTTCTGCGTTGCCGGCGCGGTTTGCACACCGTCCCGTAGTGCATTACTAACCGGACGTTATCCTCAAAGAAATGGTTTATATGATTTGATTCGTAATAATGAAATAAACTACGGCCATAAATTCAACGAAATCGAATATGCCGTTTCACCTGAGATGACACTTGGAATGGACCTTAGGGAAATTACTATCGCCGAACTTTTAAAAAATGCCGGCTATGCTACTGGAATCGTCGGCAAATGGGACAGTGGCCGCGCTCGCAGATTTATGCCTCTACAGCGTGGATTTGATTTTTTTTACGGATTTTCAAATACAGGTATCGATTACTGGACACATGAGAGGTATGGCGTCCCCTCAATGTTTCGTGGCAATGAGCAAATTAAAGAAGAAGGATACGCAACGAATTTATTTAGACGCGAGGCTGTGCGATTTATAAAAGACAACAAGGATCGTCCCTTTTTTCTTTATGTAGCATTTAATTCACCTCATTCGGCATCCAATCTCGTGCGTGACAAGGTTCAGGCTCCAGAAGAATATATTCGCATCTACGGAGATCCACCGGGCACTAGAAAAATGCGCTATCTCGCTAATATCACATGCATGGACGACGCGGTTGGCGAAATATTAAACACCCTGATCGAATTTGACCTGGAGGAAAATACCATGGTCATATTCACGAGCGATCACGGTGCCGGATCAAATGGAAATAATGGGCCTCTCCGCGGTGGGAAAGGTAATCTTTACGAAGGAGGCATACGGGTTCCATTTATTGCAATATGGCCGGGACACATATCTGAAAATGCTGTGAGCCACGAGTTTTGCAGCATGATGGATTTATTCCCCACTTTCTTAGTAGTTGCCGGCGAAAACCCGCCTTCCGACATCAAGTTGGATGGATATAATATCTTGCCGGTTTTAACAGAAGGCCGGATGTCTGAGCGAAAAGAGCATTACTGGGAATGGCATGACAAATTAGCCGCACGCGCAGGCAACTGGAAATGGGTCCGCGAAACTGATTCCAAATGGGCTCCCGCCAATGATGAAGTTGGCCAGCTTTATGATCTGTCGAAAGATATTGGAGAACAACACAATCTCGCAGCCACAAGACCCGAGGTTTTGAAAGAAATGAAAGCAAAATGGATGGCCTGGAAAAAAGAAATGGATGAAGCGGAACCTCGAGGGCCGTTCAGAAATTATTAAACATTTTGATGACTTTTTTCTTTAGACAGGGATTAAAATCTAAGGGATGGAAATATTGGTCCGCCGGAGAATTTTTATTCATTTCATAAAAAGTTGATTTACAAAAAGTATAATGCATTTATTCATATTAGTCAGATGTAAGAATTGGTACAAATAGTACATTTATATAAATAAAAAGGATAACTTGCCATGAGTAAAAAAGAAACCAAGACGACAAGGCGCCAGTTTATAAAGAAATCAGCGGTGACAGCTTCTGGCATCACCCTGGGCTTGCATGCCACCGGCGCGCAAACAGTTAGGTCCGTTGTGGGAGCGAATAACAGGATTCGCATGGGTTTTATCGGTCTTGGCAACCGGGGCTGGAAACTGCTTAGAAGTTTTATGTCCCATGACAATGTTGACATTGTTGCGTTATGCGATGTTTACGAACCGTATTTGCTTATGGATCGGTTAAAAGTAGATAAGAGGATTTTCGAACAGGTTGGAGGAAAAGTTCCGCCAATGGGCGAAAACGAGATGTTCAAGAGTAAGGTTGATCGGTATAAAGATTTCCGCGAGCTGCTCGAGCGTAAAGATATTGACGCGGTTTGTATTGCCACTCCCGATCACTGGCATGCAGTTCAAACAATTATGGCATGTCAGGCGGGAAAAGATGTTTATGTAGAAAAGCCTCTTTCTATTACCATCCATGAAGGCCGCAGAATGATTGAAGTCGCAAAGGCAACCAATCGAGTTGTTCAAGTGGGCATTAACAGAAGAGGGTCACCTATCTATCAGGAGGCTGCCAAGCTGTTACATGGAGGAGAAATCGGTCAGGTTTCAGTGGCAAGAGCTTATCGAGTTAACAACATGTTCCCTAACGGAATCGGCAATGCCAAACCGGTGGATCCGCCAGAAGGATTTGACTGGGACATGTGGCTGGGACCCCGCGCGTATCGGCCGTATCAAGACAATATCGCTCCGTATAAGTTCAGATGGTGGAAGTCGTATTCATCGCAGAACGGCAATTGGGGCGTCCACTATATCGATGCCATGCGCTGGCTTATGGATGAAGAGGCTCCAATAGCGATTACCGCACACAGCACAAAATCCATATTAAAGGATGATCGAACCATTCCCGATACATCGGAGATTACCTACGAATGTGCTTCCGGAGCCATCATAGTATTTGGTATGTATGAAGCCTGTGGTGGAAATGTGATCAATGGTGGTGAACTCGAGCTTCGCGGCACTAGGGGAAATATTACTATCGATCAGGGCGGTTATAAGATTGTTCCCACCAAAGACGGCCAATTCCAGGATAGAGGTATGCTATTGGAACTTGTAGAAAAAAGAAGGGCTGATGTAGAAAAGAATCTGCGCAATACCCCGACTGAGGGCGCCGCAAACCTCATCGGCAATTTTCTGGACTGTGTGAAATCACGCAAACAGCCATTATGTGATCTGGAAACGGGACACCGTTCCAACTCTTTTTCACTATTGGCCAACATTTCCGAGGAGGTGAATACTCGCATTGAGTGGGATCCTGTCCATGAAAAAGTTATAAATAATGAAGAGGCAAATAATCTGTTGCATTATGATTACCGCAAACCTTGGAACTTAGGCTGATCATGCCTGTGAATCCTTACGTGCTTTACAGGCATGAACAACGTCACTCTGATTTGGGCGACAGACCCCGAATTCTTATATGGTGGCACGTAATTACTTGACATTGATAAACTTCAGGTCGGTTCCCCGACTTGAACCTGCGACACGACCGGTATAAGGTAAAAGGAGATACTAATTATGAACACAAAAAATATATTCCTCTATTGTTCGATGTTATTCGCACCGCTTCTATCCGCTGGCGACTCAACTCAAACAATTCAATTTATCGAAAAAGAACATCAGGTCGATGTGATGATAAACGGCCAATTGTGTACATCGTATCTTTTTCAGCCGGATTTGCCGAAACCGATTCTCTATCCAGTATATTCGCCATCCGGTGTGCTAATGGCTAGGCACTACCCTCCCAATAAAGAAGCCGGCGAAAGCAGTGATCATCTGCACCATGCCGGCATATTTTTTACGTATGATGAAGTGAATGATAGTCATCCCAAAGGTGAACGTGTCAGCGGGTATTGGGGCAACAAAGTTCCTGAGCCGCCTTTTATAAAACATATTAACATTCGCGAAATGAGCGTTGATAAACAACACGGCGTACTTACAACCGTGCTGCATTGGATAGGACGTGATAATAAAGTCCACCTACAAGAAGAACGTACCATGACAATTTACCCGGGGAAGATGCAGCACACATTTGATTTTGATATAACATTAACTGCTAAAGAAGTTGATGCTGTTTTTCATGATACAAAAGAAGGCATGTTTGCAATCCGCGTGGCAGATTGGCTGTCTGAGAAATTCGGTGCCGGTAAATATCTCAGTTCGAATGGAACCGAAATGGAAAAAGGTGTCTGGGGAACACGCAACAAATGGATACGACTGCAAGGTGAAAAAGACGGCAAGGTAATGGGTATCGCGATAATGAATCACCCAGATAGTATAAATTACCCGGCGTACTATCATGCCAGGGGATATGGGCTTTTTTCAGCGAATCCCTTAGGTCAGTATGCTTTCGAAAATAAGCACAATCCTGATAAAGCTGAGGAATTTAAACTACAATTAAAACAGGGTGAAAGCGCCTTGTTTAAATTTCGAATGATTATTTATGAAGGAGTCAGAACAAAAGAACAGATTGATCGGGATTTTGATACGTATGCTAATTAAATATCACGGTAATGCAGCCTGATGATCACACAAAAGATTCAAGCATGTAAGGAAGAAGCGTTAGCTCATCTCACCCACGAACTTCTCCCTTTCTGGTTAAATCGCTGCAAAGATGATGTAAACGGGGGTTTTATCACCCACTTTGATCAAAATGGAAATGATACAGGAGAAGACCAAAAATCGTTAATCGCACAATCGCGTACAGTCTATACAATGTCCTCAGCTCACCGAGCCGGCTATGGGGAATGTAAGTGTGCCGAATACGCAAAACACGGTGTCGATTTCCTTATAGATAAAATGTGGGATAACCAGCATGGCGGTTTCTTCTGGACAACCGACAGACAAGGCAATGTTCAAATCGACAAAAAAATACTGTATGGACAAAGTTTTGCCATCTATTCACTTAGCGAATACACACTTGCGACCGGCGATCAACGTGGAATTGAGTATGCTGAATTAGTATTTGACCTGATTCAAAAATATTGTACCGAAAAAAAATTTGGCGGTTATTTGGAAATGTTTGAACGGAACTGGGATGTATGTGGCCCCGGTTCGCAAGGTGGTGACAGGAAAACATTGGATGTGCATATGCATTTAATGGAGGCATTTACAACACTTTACGAATGCTCTGACAAAACGATTCATCGCCGAAAACTACAGGAAATAATTAATATTCTTATTACTCACATTCTTCATCCACAATATGCCACTGGCATACCCCAGTTTTGGTGTGATTGGAATATCGCGCCCCAAATCAAATTTGATACTGTCTGGGGCTGGGATCGATTCACTGAAGATGGCGTGAAAGATCACTCTGATGATAACACATCGTATGGACATAATGTGGAATTCGCCTGGTTGTTGCTTCATGCGCTCGATATTCTGGATGAACGTTATCAGCAATATGAAACGCTGATACGAAAGCAATTAGACCATGCTGTTGATTATGGTATCGACTGGGAACATGGTGGTATTTTTATAGAAGGTGCGCATTCTGGTGGTGTTTATGATAGAGAAAAAGAATTCTGGCAGCAGGCGGAAATGCTAATCGGTATGCTGAATGGTTGTCTGTTTTTTGATTTAAAAAAGTATTGGCCGGCATACGAGAACGTCCACAGATTTGTATTTGATAAAATGATTCATCACGAGGTTGGCGAGTGGTGGCCATTGTTAAGCAGAGAAGGTACGCCAATTTGGACGCACATGAGTCATTCATGGAAAGTGAACTATCATACGGTTCGGGCGATGATTCAGTGTATCAAGCTGTCGGATAGGCTTCTTGATAAAGTATAGTACTTGAAATTTTCCCTAAAAGCTCACGATATAATATTTAGGGAAATCTGAAGGATACGATTCCTTGTTTCTATAAAATTATTATGGAATATTTAAGGAGGTGAGATCGGATGCGCGAGAAACAAGTCAGGCAACTCCTGAAAAAAATCAGGAAGGTTAAAATTGCAGTCTATGGCGATTTTTGCCTGGATGCGTACTGGTTACTCCATCCCAATGGCGGCGAAATTTCTGTGGAAACCGGTCTTCGCTCCCAGGCAGTGCAAAAGCATTACTATACTTTGGGCGGCGCTTCCAATATTGTGGCAAATTTGGCAGCCCTTAAACCGGCTATGATACAGGCCATTGGTGTTGCCGGAGATGATATATTCGGCCGGGAGCTATTTCGACAACTGAATAACTTAGGGGTCGATACCAGCACTATCGTAGTCCAAAAATAAAATTATGACACAGTAACTTTCAGCAAGCGATGTCTCGAAGACGAAGACCAGCCACCTCTTGCCCAGGATGCAATTGTCAGGAATCGTTCTTTACATCCAAAATATTTTTTATCCTCAAACAACACATAGGCGAACGCAACTAATACCATCTCTTCGGATATGATACTATACTGCTCGCCGACATTATCCGGGTTGATTCTGTCTGTCTCCGGGAAATTTTTCCACCAGCGTTTCTGTATAATTTGATCAGCCTGCTCCCGGATCTTCACAGCTATTCTGGCGCTTTCCGGATGATTCAGCTTGAGAGCCCGGATTTCGTCTATATTATCCGGGTTGAAGAGGATACGCGGGTGACCAATCGAGGCCAGGTCAGGTTCAACCAGAAAAGAGCGGTCCCACCTAACGGCGGAGGGGCTGATGGTAAAGGACCGGACATCGCTCCAGGCTTCCTTGCCGGTTCCAACATTGTAACCAACCCGCCAGAACCATGTGCCGGCATCCGGAAGCGGGGACAGCATATTATAGAAGTTATATGGCACGTTTTGAATATCGACTTCCAGCTCTCTGAAGTCCTCGGCCTTGGAAATCAGCAGGGTGAACTTTTGATTCAGGGGCACCTTATCGGATTCCGGCACGATATCCGGCAAATAAGCCCAGGAAAAGCGGGGTGGATTGAGCTCAACGGTCTGCCCGTTACCCGGCCGGAAATTAACGTATCTACTGTAGTATTCTCTCTCGTCATCCGGGAGACTGCTTCTACTGCCGATGATCACTTTATTCTTTCCTTCGCTCAGGCCAAGCAGCCCCACACCCAGAAAGCATACTAAACTGATAATTTTCTTTTCGATTGTCATAAAATGGACCAATTAAGATTTACTGTATATGTTGCAAAACGTGTCAGAATAGGAAGTCTGTATTTTAAATTGGTTTTTTGAAATAACAGTGATTCTTTAAAGTATTGGACTAAACAGAAAAAATCACCAAATGGAGGCAACGATAATATGTTTCTACGACAAAAGATCTTTTCAACATTATTGGCGTTAATCTGTTGCCTCTACATGGGTTTCGACTGTGCCGCGGATGACTCACATCACGAAACGGTGTTTATGGGCAACGGCATCAAGATAGGTGAGGTTACCCAAAACAGCGCCATTATCTGGGCGAGGTTGACCAAAATCTCGGAACTGAACAAACCCGGAATAAAATTCATGGATTTCAGCGAAAAAGAATTCCTTGAAAACAAAACTATCAGCGATGAGCAGAATGGACCCGGCGGCGGTTTTGCATCTCAACTTCCTGAAGGAGTTTTTCTGGCAGAGGCGGAAGGCGCAGTCCCGGGAACAGCCGGAGAAGTGCGGCTGACATGGATGGAACGGGGCAAGGAAAATTCAAAAAAAATTATAGGCTGGAGTTCGGTTGATGAAAACAGGGATTTTACCCGGCACTTTACTATGAATGGTCTAAAACCCGCCACCGGCTATTCGTTCATCGTCGAGGGACGCAAAAACGAATCGAGTCCGGTTACCGCATTTGTTAAGAGTTCTTTCCTGACTGCTTCTGACAAGAACCAAACTCAGAGAGTTCTTTTCACTGTTGTTACTGGAACCAGGTATAATTCACGAGATGACAAAAAAAGCGGTCACAAGTTTTACCCATCAATGTTGAAATTAGAACCCAACTTTTTCGTTCACACCGGCGACATAGTTTATTACGATAAACTCAATCCATATGTAACTCATATTGACATGGCAAGATTCAGCTGGAATCGCATGTTCGGATTGTCCAATACGCGTGATTTCCTCAACAATGTGCCCTCATATTTCATGAAGGACGATCACGATTCCTGGGATAATGATTGCTGGCCATCGATGCCGGGAGAAATGGGCGTATTTACTTATGAGCAGGGGTCACAGGTTTATGACGAGCAGGTTCCGATGAGCGACAAAAAACATTACAGAACTTTCCGTTGGGGAAAAGACCTGCAGATCTGGCTTGTGGAAGTGCGGGATTACCGCAGCCCAAATCCTGATCCGGATGGCCCTGCTAAAACCATGTGGGGAAAAGAGCAAATCGAATGGTTCAAAAGAACCGTTGGCGAATCAAACGCCACGTTTAAAGTCCTTATCAGCCCCACGCCAATGGTAGGCCCTGATCATTTATGGAAGGCAAATACTTCGGACAATCACGCCGACAAAAACTGGTCTTACGAGGGTGACATGTTGCGCGAATTTATCAGCGGTCAGAAGAACATGTTTTTTATCTGCGGAGACCGGCATTGGCAGTACATTTCCAAGGACAAAAAGACCGGCATGCTAGAGTATTGCTCTGGTCCGTCTACCGATGCTCATGCAACGACTATGAAGAATCCCGACCGTTCAATGCACCTTTATTACCGTCCCAAAGGAGGGTTCCTCAGCGTAACCATAGATCGCATTGATGGAGTTCCTACCGCGATTTTCCGTCATCATGGAGTTACGGGTCATATCCATAATGAAGATATTAGATTGGTGGAAAAGTAAAAGCCTTCCTGTCTCCACCGGTTCCGATGGATCCTCGGTCTTTATATTTGAGCGAATTTGAAAATTTCATAACGACTTTATTTCCAGGGCTTAAACGCGTGCACCGGCCATCGAGGCCAGCAGCGATTGACATTCGAGCAATAGAGATACGGGTACAAGCGGATTCCGGACCGTCGTGTCAGTGAGGACCATTTAAAACATAGCGGTCTGATCCCTTACGGCTTACTATTTCGCTTCACTCGATCTTCTGTTTAAACATTTGACGGTGCTCAGTCATCAGTGTGAAAATTTTAATAAATCCGTACAACCATGCGAAAATCATTCGACCACCGATATTTACTCAGTCTGTTGGCCCTGGCATTGATCTACCCGTTGGGCTTGCTTGCGGATCCCGCGGAAGGACCTGGGAAAAGCGGAGTGCGGTGGTACAAGGGCAATACCCACACCCATACCTTGAATTCGGACGGCGACAGCAGTCCCGGAGAGGTCGCCCATTGGTACCGCGACCACGGTTATGACTTTCTCGTTCTGAGCGACCACAACTACCTCACTGAAATCGGGGAACTGCAACGGGAATTCGATCGGGAAACCGAACGCGAAAAGGGGGGCGCCTTTCTCCTCATTCCCGGCGAGGAAGTCACTGACCAGTTCATTGAGGAGTCCGACAACCGGCGCTACGCGGTGCATATAAATGCGATCGCCAATGCCCGCGTGGTCGATCCCCAGGGAGGCGCGAGCGTAAGGGAAGTATTGCAGCGCAATATCGACGCGATCCACGCCGCGGGCGGATTCCCACATGTCAACCACCCGAATTATAACTGGTCGATCACGGCGGACGATCTCTATTCGGTAACAAGGCTTCGCCATTTCGAGATATTCAACGGCCATCCGCAGGTTCACGATTGGGGTGGGGGCGGATTTCCCAGCCTCGAGGAACTCTGGGATGCTCTGTTGAGCCGCGGCCGGATCTACTACGGCATCGCCGTCGATGATGCGCATAGTTTTCAGAAATGGGGGACAAATTACAGCAATCCGGGTCGCGGCTGGGTCATGGTGAGAAGCGAAGAGTTGAGCCGCGCAGCCATTCTGACGGCATTGAAGTCGGGTGATTTTTACGCCTCTACGGGAGTCGAATTTCTAGAACTTACGGCCGGCGGGGGAAGATTAAGTATTCGCATCAAGCAGAGGGCGGAAGTGCACGAGAAGTGGGGGTTGCTCAACGAGTTCAAGTACCGGACAACCTTCGTGGGCAAGGATGGCAGGATTCTGAAAATTGATGAGTCGATGGCGCCTTCATACGAATTGCAACCCGGCGATTTCCAGCGAAGGTGCGTCGGCCTGGACACAGGCGCTCTTCGCACCGGGCAAGGGGCAGTTTTATTGAGAGCTCCAGGGAGGCAGACCGGTCAACGTCCAGCGGATAGCGATGCAAAACGGACTATGGTCAAACTGGTAGAGCAAAATGCGGGGGTAGCGTTTCTTTGGCATGACTGTTTCCTTAATTTTCAAACATTATAGTTTTTCAAGTTCGTAACCGTCCTTGTGGTCCAGGATTCGCCAGCCTTTACTCTGGATTCGGTCCCGCAGGGTGTCAGCTTTTGACCAATCTCCTGCCTGCCGGGCCGCCAGGCGTTCATCGGCCAGTTGACGCACTTCTTCCGGGATCTCATGTGCCGATTTTTCTTCGGTAAAGAGTTTCAGGCCCAAGACATAAAGCAGGCGGCTTAAGCCCTGAAGCTCAACCCGCAGGGCTTCTGCATCCAGCTTACCGATGGTTGTAAATATTTCTCCCAGGCACTTGGGCGTATCGAGATCGTTTGTTAAATGGTTCCAGGCCAAACCCCAAATGCCAAATTGGGGCGCGGCCTTATCACTATGCAAATTCTCAAACTCCATCTTGCTCATCTCCCTCTTTTCCAACAGTGGTTCCACTGTTTTCTCCAATTTTTCCAAGGCGCTCTTTGCCGCATTCAGGCCGTTGAAGGTGAAATTTAGCTGCTGGCGGTAATGGCCGGAAATAAGGGCGTAGTGCAAAGTCATAGGCGAGTAGCCTTTGGCCACAACGTCGTCCAGTGTATAGAGGTTGCCCAGGCTTTTACTCATTTTTGTGCCTTCGACCATGAGGTGAGCGCTGTGGAACCAATGCCGGGCAAACGGCTTGCCGGTCACAGCTTCGCTTTGAGCAATTTCGTTTTCGTGGTGAGGGAAGCAGAGGTCGATACCGCCTCCGTGCAGATCGAAGGTTTCCCCCAAATACTTCATGCTCATGGCTGAGCACTCAATGTGCCAGCCCGGCCGGCCTTCGCCCCATGGACTTTGCCAGAAGTTCTCACCGTCGTCAGGTTTGCGTGCCTTCCATAGGGCGAAATCTGCCGCAGCCTCGCGGTCGTATTCATCGGCAAGATTAGCCGTGCCGCCGCTTGTCGTATCTTGTGTTTGAAGTTTGCTTCGATCGAGTCCGCTGAGCTTACCGTAGTCATCGAAGGATTGGACCCTGTAGTAAACGGAACCATCCGGCGCCTTGTAGGCGTTTTCATTTTCTATGAGCCGGGTGATGAGGACGATTTGTTGTTTAATGTGATCGGTGGCGCGGGGTTCTCCGTGAGGAGGCAACAAATTCAGTATCCGGCAATCTTCCTGGAAAAGTTTCGTCCACTTGACGGTTAATTCTCCCAGGGAAATTCCTTCACTTTGGCTCTGACGGATAGTCTTGTCATCGATATCGGTGAGATTGCGAATGTGCAGCACTTTCATGCCTGACACCTCGAGGACGCGGCGCAGCACGTCCTGCAGCAGAAAGGTGCGAAAGTGCCCGATATGTGAGGGGCCGTAAACGGTCGGCCCGCAGCAATACATTTTAAACGTTTCCCCGTTATGGGGCTTAAGAGATTTAATACTACGGGTGAGGGTGTCGTAGAGCTGCATGGAAATCAAAAGTCAGAAGGATGATTGAATAGAAATTTTATGGCCAACTGGGAAATGGCAATTCAATTAACCGGAAATGGGATTTTAGTGTTTGCCGGCGTGCGAAAAATTCGTTGGCCACAAGACTTGGTATCTGTCATTTTCTTGTTCAAACCGCTTAGAATATTGGACGATAAACTCAACCTTCCAAGGCGTCCGCGCCGGTTGCGCCGCAATGCCGCCATCCGCAGCCTTGTCGCCGAAACACGGCTGACGGCTGACGACTTGATCATGCCATTGTTCGTCGTCGATGGCAAAGGAGAACCGCAACCAATCGAATCGATGCCGGGCCAAAACCGGTTTTGCCTGCGCGACCTTGTGACCGAATGCGAAAAATTGGCGATTCGCGGTATCCGTGCCGTGGCACTCTTCCCATGCATTGAGTCTTCACTCAAAGACGAAACTGGCTCACAGGCCCTTAATCCCGACAACCTGGCGCTTAGAGCCGTCCGCGCCGTAAAGCAGGCTTTGCCCGAGATGATCATTATTACCGATGTCGCTTTGGACCCATACACGAGCCATGGACACGATGGGCTGCTCAATGCGGAACAGACCGATGTCGAAAATGACCGCACTGTGGAAATCCTGGTTCGCATGGCAACGCTCAATGCGGAGGCGGAAGTCGATTTTGTGGCGCCCTCAGATATGATGGACGGCCGGGTCGGCGCAATCAGGGCCGGTCTGGACAAGGCCGGATTTACACAGACTGGCATTCTGGCATACTCGGCTAAATTTGCCTCGGCATACTATGGCCCATTTCGTGAGGCAGTGGGTAGCGCCCAGGCCGAGGGAACCAGTCTTCTGGATAAAAAAACTTACCAACTCGATCCAGCCAACCGGCGCGAGGCACGCATTGAGACGACTCTCGACGAGGCTGAGGGAGCCGACATTTTAATGGTAAAACCAGCTGGGCCGTATCTTGACATTATTCGCGATCTGCGTGAGCGCACCGACCTGCCGATTGCGGCCTACCAGGTGTCGGGCGAATACGCCCAAATCCATGCCGCGGCGCGTCTGGGATGGCTCGATCTTGAAAAAACTCGTGACGAATCACTTGTGGCTATAAAACGAGCCGGGGCCGACATTATATTGACCTATTTTGCCGGTGACGTGGCCTTGTCCTTGCAGGGTGGGGGTTCCGATACTCTAGCGTCTCTGCCCGATCAAGAATCCGGCGGCGGTTTATAAAAAAAAATTATGGGCGACAGACTCTTGTCTATTGTTAGAATTTTCCGGGATTAATTTTTTCGAGGGCGGCCGCGGCGCGGCTTGATGACTTCGGCATCCTCTTCGAAGTCCTCCGTTTCAATATTATCTTCTCTTTCTGCGTCATCCTTGCTCCACAACAGGGAATCCGCCTCCTTGATTTTTTCGCTCCCACTATCCAAATCGGTAAGCTCGCTGTAATCCTCCTCCTTGGCAGGAGCCAAAGTGTGTTCATCTTCCTTCCATATCCAGTTCGTATCCGTCTGGCACGTATTCCAGGATTGTCGTGACTTCATTAAAACAGTGCACGGCTCTACCCTCTATATAGTCCATATTCTGGCGTTCCCGGACTTCTTCCTCAAGTTCCTCGATGGTGAGGTCCTCGGCGAAATCGATCATGTCATTTAGCATCTTCACTCTCAACATCGTAATCTGGTCGAGAAAGTCGGCGTATGGCCCCTTCTCCTCGTCCATAATATTGGGCAGGGCGAAAAGCTGGTCCTCGCAATCAACCAGCAACTCGCTTACCTGCACCAGGCGGACTCGTTTGCTGGAAAGCTCTTTTTCAATGTGGAATGTAAAAAAAGCGCGGTTGATAATGTCGGTGCCGAAGCCGTATTGCTGAAAAGGTGAGCAGAGGTCGACGATGTGAGTGATCTGTCGTGGATCGATTATGCTAAGGCAGTCAACATCCCAATGGATGTCGTCGCTAACTTCTTCGACCCACCAATTGAGGTCATCACCAAGACGGATGATACACCATTCGAGATTATGGCTCATACCGGGTATGCAGTTTCCCTTGCGTTGGGACGCTTCAAGGCAGACGGGTTAAAGGTTGTAAAAGGAGAAAGTTTTGTACTCTCCTGAATACCGAATTGGACATTTTTGATAATTTTTAAAGGTTTTTTTTTAAATTTTTCCCCCCAAGCCATATTTGAGGTCACTATAGTTCCTGATTCGCCACTTGCTTTTTGGTCTGCTTTGACCCAAATTTGTCCTCCATGGGATGGTATTACGAGAGGTTGCTGCGACCCATTCTATTTTTGCAGGACCCGGAAAAAGCCCATGAATATGCGGTTTTAAGCCTGCGGACACTGGCATGGCTCACATTCATTTGCCGGTTTATGGAACGCTGCAACCAGCACCAAAGCTCCGGCCCGATATCGCTTTTCGGCCTGCAGTTCCCCAATGCAGTGGGTCTTGCCGCCGGCATGGATAAAAATGCCCTTTTCTGGCAGGCCGCCGGCGCTTTGGGCTTCGGACATGTCGAAATCGGGACTGTTACCCGCCTTCAGCAGCCCGGGAATCCTCACCAACGTATTTTCAGGTATCCAGAGCAGCGGGCGATTATTAACCGAATGGGGTTCAACAACGATGGCGCCGAAGCGATTGCCCGACGGCTTGAGAGGGCCGGGAGAGCCAAAAAATCACGCATCATTCTAGGCATAAACATCGGAAAATCCAGGGCAGTCCCACTCGACGAAGCCGCCGCCGACTATCTCGGCTCCTTTCAATTGCTTGCCGACTACGCCGATTACATCGCCATCAACGTCAGCAGTCCGAACACTCCGGAACTACGTATGCTCCAGGGCGAAAAATTCCTGCCCAATCTTTTAGAGACCCTGCAAGGGGCCAACATCGACCGCGCCAAAAAACTAAATACAAAACCACTTCCACTGCTCGTTAAAATATCTCCCGATCTCAGCTTCCAGAAAATCGACGACGTGCTGACGACCGTTCTTGCTAACGAAATCGATGGAATCATTGCCACAAATACCACCTTGGCCCGTCCGGACACCTTCGGCACTGTGGAAGAAGAAGGCGGCCTCAGCGGAGCGCCCCTGCGTGCCCGCTCATTGGAAATCATAAACCATATTTACCGCAACACGGATGGGAAACTGCCAATAATCGGAGTGGGGGGCATCGACGGACCCGATCCCGCCGCCCGTGCCATAGACGCGGGAGCATCCCTTGTGCAAATCTACACCGGCATGATATACAAAGGCCCCCTCCTTGCCCGCGAAATCACTCGCGCCCTTGACGCTCGAATCCCAGATTTAAAAAATTAGCCATAGATCTCGCAGTCGCGGTACGAATGGTGCTCAGGGGGGACTTGAACCTCCACGTGCAGTTTCCCAAGATATTGACAGTCAATGCAGGTCTGAAAGTGGTGATCAGCCAGTCTCACTGTATGTCTCACAGGAATCTGAACAGTTGTGTCAGGAATTGGCTGATATTGTTCGAATTTGGCCAAAATTAGAACCATCATTGCGTGAGATGGTCAGGCGGATTTTTCGGCTCTAGTTTAATTAATAGACTGGGTATTGAATGAGATATATGACAACGAGAACTCCTTTAGAACAATAAGCCCTGGAAAGAATTATTGTAGAACCAATCTTTGTTGAGTCTTGGTGGCATTCTAGCTCCTAGACGAACAGGATCGAAAGCCCCGGTTATTGCATGGGCGGTTTTTGTTATGAAATTCCGACGCTTTAGTGATTTCATAGATGATTGGTTAGAATTATTCCCAATCATGTAAATATACACCAGAATAATCCCAAAACTTACGCTAATGAATCGAAATATTTTGATTGAATTTTTCTCGCCGGTACCGAGGTCACGGATGTGTACTTACGAAAGGATTGTCTCGTTCTCTTCTGCTATGTGTTTGGAGTTATGTTCTCAATCCAAATCAGATCGAAGCACCACTTGTGGGAACCGCTTCGATGCCCTGTGTTCGAATTTTGGGTGGACGAATGAACTTGCAAAGCTATTAAAAAGCGTAGAGTAAAGATTTTTCATTATATTCCAGATGTTCAGCTACGTCTACGTATTCAGATGTTCTCTCGTCGCCGCACTCGGAGGATTCCTTTTTGGATTCGATACGGTGGTTATTTCCGGTGCTGAGCAAACTATTCAAGATCTTTGGGGACTTGGCCTGACTCAACACGGCCTGGCCATGAGCATGGCTCTTTGGGGGACGGTTCTCGGCGCGCTTCTAGGGGCCTATCCTTCCGATGCTTTAGGGAGACGAAAAACTCTTTTATGGATCGGCGTTCTATATTTTGTATCCGCTGTTGGTTCCGCCTATGCTCCTGAAGTCTATTCGTTTATGGGAGCCCGCTTTATCGGCGGCATCGCTGTGGGCATATCCACAATCGCTGCTCCTCTTTATATTTCAGAAATTGCTCCCGCCGAATATCGGGGTCGCTTGACCTGCATGTTCCAGTTCAATATCGTTTTTGGGATATTGATCGCCTTTCTTTCGAATTCAATCATCGGGGGACTCGGTGAAAATGCATGGCGTTGGATGCTCGGAGTTGAAGCATTTCCTGCCTTGGCCTACACTCTCCTTTGCTTTGGTATCCCGGAAAGTCCTCGTTGGCTGATCGCCATCCGCAACGACCGTGGTCAAGCCGAACACATCCTCCAGCGCATTCATCCGAATAAGTCAGCTCAGGAAATAGAAAAGAAAGCGGAGGTCATCGCCAATGTTTCGCAAGAAAAATCGACCAGCGGCAAATTCTGGAGTTCAGGTCTCAAAAGGCCCATAACGCTCGCTTTTTTCATAGCATTTTTCAACCAGCTTTCTGGGATTAACGCCGTTCTGTACTTTTCTCCCCGAATATTCGAACTCACCGGGCTTGAAGAAAAAGCTGCCTTGCTTCAATCGGTAGGCATCGGCGTCACTCTCTTGATCTTCACTTTTTTGGGACTCTGGCTGATCGACCGACTTGGACGCCGGACCTTGCTTTTCATTGGATCCTACGGATACATCCTTTCACTGGGACTCTGTGCGTGGGCATTCTTTACCGGAAACTTCGCCATCGTCCCGGTATGTATTTTCGCATTTATCGCTGCCCATGGGGTTGGGCAGGGAGCCGTTATCTGGGTATTTATTTCGGAGATTTTTCCTGCCAGGCATAGAGGAAGCGGTCAATCTCTGGGCTCTTTCACCCACTGGGTATTCGCGGCATTGATAACCTTGTTCTTCCCTCGTATGGTGAGCGTATTTGCGCCTGGATACATATTTCTGTTCTTTTGTATGATGATGATTTTTCAACTCGTTTGGGTGAAACTCAAGGTTCCGGAAACGAAAGGGGTTTCATTGGAGAAAATGCAAGAGAGGCTGAATATTTATGATTAGAAATCGAGAGTCTCTTTCGCGTCTATGTTTTGTTCTCTGATCGGTCGATCTAAAACAGTCACGACCGTCCCGTCCTGATTGCCAAGACCTCCCAATCCAACCAGAACACTGCTGTCAATAAGGTAGTTCACCGGTCGTTTACTCGGGGCCAGCCAGAACCTGCTGCTGGCAGCCAGCGCATGGAATCTCAAGAAGTGGATCAATGAATTCTCTTTTTGGCGCTATTTGGAGCCCTTGTTACGAAGGCTGTTCAAATCTCCGATCCCCCAACTGAGCCCTTATTTGAAAATCAAGATCCCTTGAAGGCCAAGTTTTCAGTTTTTAAGGTCCGACTAATTCAGGTTAGGCCATACAATCTTTCGAACGCGAGGAGCTACGGATCATATGCAACCTCACTCTATCGACTCCCGCAATAATTCACCCTTCCGCTTGGAAAAGCGATATTCTCCGGGTGCGAGCACTCGGAGTGCCTCGCCTTCGATAAAGAATTCTCCCCTGGTATTGGGTGGCACCACGATTTCGTAACGCATGGAATCTTCAACACGTTCCCAGCGACTCCTGGCGATACCATAGGGCGTATCCAGATACAACTCCGCATCGGTCAAGGGACCGCCGGGTCGTGGGCTGAATCGAATCACCTTGTATCCTGGATCGACCGCCGAGAGCCCGGCGACGGTTTTATAGAGCCACTCGCCGATCGCACCATAGGCGTAATGATTGAACGAATTCATACCAGCTGAGCCAAATCCGTCCTCTCGACTATAACTGTTCCACCGTTCCCACATCGTCGTTGCGCCCTGTTCGATCGAGTAGAACCAACCTGGATAGGAAGTCCTGAAGAGGATATCGTAGGCAAGTGCGATTTCACCGTGTTTCGACAGCACGGGCGCGATCAACGGAGTGCCGAGGAACCCGGTCCTAAGATGTCCATCCGCCACAACGACAATCAGGGCTTTCAGGTGCGCCACAACCGGCACCTGCCGGTCCTTCGGCAACAGGTCAAATCCCAGGGCGAGCAGGTAACCCGTCTGTGTCTCAAACTCGGTGGTCTGGCGTCCCGCACCGTCGAAGAAGGACGCGTGGAAAGCCCTTCGAATGTCTTCGAAGAGTTTCCGGTACTTCTCCGCGTCGGAATTTTTCCCCAGGATATCAGCGGTCCGCGATACAAGGTCGGCGCAACGGGCAAAGTAGGCGGTTCCAATCAATCCGAAATCGGTATCACCCCGTCTTCCGTTCTCCTCTTGCCTGTAGGGCTGCAGCCAGTCTCCATAGGTGATACCGCGATGGATCAGGTCCTTAGTCTCAGGATGCTCCTGGTAATGCCGGACCCAGTCGCACATCATTTCGTAGTTATCTTCAAGGATCCGAATGTAGCCGAAAGATTGATACACTTCCCACGGAACAATCACGGCGGCGTCGCCCCAGGCACTGCTACTTGTTTTCTTTCCCCGGGGGAATTCCGGCACATAATTGGGTATCGATCCGTCCGGTCGCTGCGAGTCCCGCAGGTCGGCGCTCCACTTTACGAAGAACGCCAGTGTGTCGAAATTGTAATTGGCCGTGGCGCAGAAAACCTGGGCATCTCCGGTCCATCCTAAGCGTTCGTCCCGCTGTGGACAATCCGTGGGCAACGCCAGGAAGTTCCCCCGTTGACTCCACTGGATGTTGCTCTGCAACTGATTGAGCATAGCATGGGAACTGGAGAAACTACCCGTCTCCGGCATGTCGTTATGCAGGACAACCCCGGTCACCCAGCTCAAATCTGGCTCCACTCCGGGGAGCAGCCCCGACAACTCGACATACCGGAAGCCGTGGAAGCTGAACCGCGGTTCCCACTTCTCCTCCCTGTCGCCCCGACAGGTGTAGGTGTCGATCGAATCCGCTGCCCGGTAGTTTGCCGTATAGAGCGTTCCATCTTTCTGCAGCATCTCGGCGAAACGAAGCGTATAGGTATGGTCAGGAACTCCCGGCACCTTGATCCGCGCCCAGCCCACCATGTTCTGACCTAAATCAAAAATGAAAGACCCGGGAGCGATCTCCGTCATGGAGCGGGGCCGAAGTTCCCGGGTAATTCGAACTGGTTGGTGGGGTCGAGCCACCAGCAGGACCGAAGGGTTGAGTGCCTTCTGTGTGACGTTCTCCCAATCGGCGTCATCGAAATTCGCAGTGCTCCAGGCACCCAGTTCGAGCCGGGCGTCATAGCGTTCCCCGTCATAGATGTTGGTAAAAGTGATCGGTCCGGTGGTCGCCCGCCACGTCTCATCGCTCACTACGATCTGCCGCGAACCATCTTCGAAAGTCACTTCGAGCTGTAAGAGTAACTCTGGTATTTCTCCATACTGGTTTCGTTGATCACTGAAACCCAGCTTGCCCGCATACCAGCTTTCACCGAGAATCGCTCCGATCGCATTCGCTCCGGAAAGGATATGCCCGGTTACGTCATAGGTAACATAAAGCGATCGCTTCGTGTAATCGGTCCACTCGGATTGGAAGTAATCATCCCCAATCTTGGAACCGTTCACCTCCAGTTCAAACATTCCACGCGAAGCAATGTATATGCGGGCGGTAGCGACCTCTTTCTTATCGAGCTCGAATTGCTTCCTCAGGTAGGGCGAGGGAGTGCTCTCCTCCGGTTTCTCCGTAGGTCGAAATATCCAACTTGCTTGCCAGTCGGAGTATTCCAGCAGAGCCATCTCAAACCGGGACACCTCGCTCCACTCCGATCCGACGCCGGAGGCCGACCTGAATCGAACCTTCCAGAAAACCAGGTCACGCGACGCCAATGGCGGGCCCTCGTAATCCACGAATATCGACTGCTCCGAATCAACCCACCCGCTGTCCCAGAGGTAGAGTCGAGTCTCCAGCCCCGATACCGAATGAGCACACACAATCTGGTAGGCCGATTGCCGGATTCCCTTCTCCTGAACGGGAAGTTGCCATGAGAACTGCGGGAGATTCTCACCGTATCCGAGGGGATTATCGAGGAGCGGTCCCACACTGAGTTGGTCCGGAGGTGATAATAGTTCAGCGTCTGCCATAAGAGATAGGGGCAAGAGAGTCAGTAGGATCATCAGCGAAACCAGGCGCGACTCGAGTGATATCATGAATCGGTTCATTCGTTGGGAGGGGACATCTTTCATTAACATCGTAACCTCCTTAACCGAGATTTCCCATATGAACATTCATAATCGTTGAAAATAGCTACATTCCAATATTTCGCATCCAAAATCCAGATATAGAAAGAGAATCTCAATTTACAGCTTTCGATGGCGATTTCCCCAAGGCCCCACCATTTGAAGTCCCCGAAAATGTCTTTGTTCCAGGTGCTCGGTATTTTAATGTAAGTAATGTGTCGGTTGAATTAACGGGAATAGATATGATCTTGAAATGCTCGAATCTTCATATTATATTGGTGTCTGCAGAATTTGATTTGGAATACCGGAAAATTACCTACTTTGCCCTTTTCCTTCTCTGCCGAGCCTTGTGACGGCCCTTGAAGGTAAGCTCGGCAATGCCCGATTTGTCGAGTTCGCCCAGACCCTCGTCAATCATGCGGTCGTACTGCGCCTTGGCGGCGGCGTTGAGAGGGAGGTTCAGGCGGTGTTTGCGCGCCAATGCCGCCGCGATGCCGGAATCCTTGGCAGCGTGGGCGGCGGAAAAATAGCATTCGTGGTCGCGCACCTGCATATCTCCGCCATCCGTTTCCAGCACCCGCGAATGGGCCCCCGTTTGTGAAAAAACTTCCTGCAGCATATCCAGGTCCAGACCCAGGGCGGCGCCCAGGCCCAATCCTTCGGCCAGTCCCGCCGTATTGATATTCATGACCATGTTGACCAATGCCTTGACTTCGGCCGCTTTTCCCGCCGGGCCGATGTAGCGCACCTTTGAGCTGAGGTTTTCGAGGATTGCTTTGACCCGTTCAAATGTTTTCTTTTTTCCTCCCACCATGAGGTATAAAGTGCCTTCGCGGGCCTGAGTAATGCTGGAGGCCATGCAGCCTTCGAGGGAAGAATCTCGTGCTTGGCCGGCCGCTTTTTCGATATCGATATGAATTTTGGGCGAAACGGTGGCGCAATTGATGAAGACTCGGCGGCCCGCCCCCATCAAGAGGTTGTCCTTTTTCCCCTTAAAAATTTTCCGCATGGCGTCGTCGTCCGTCACCACCGTGATGACCACCTCGGAGGCCTTGGTTACGCCCGCCAGGGTTGCGCTGTGCAGACAACACAGTTCCGCCGCCAACGATTCCGCCACCTCGCGGTTGATATCATAAACTGCGCTGATGGGGTAGCCGCAATCTTTAAGACGCCGGGCCATATTGGCGCCCATGCGGCCGGTTCCGACGAATCCTACTTTGGTCTTTTTGCCCATGGTTTTTAGGAGGGCGGCTCAATGGGTTCTATCGGGAATCACCCACTGGTTGTCATCCTCCTGCAGGATGAGTAATTCTTCGTTGGAGCCCAACCATGCAGGATTGAACAATGCAACCAGAACGATAAGGGACGGGATTTTTTTTCATGAAATCAGGAGGCTGAATAGGTTATTAACGAATTATGTAATAGTGAAAGCAAGGCGCTGGATGCTAAGCACCGGCAATGACTTCTTTGTGAAAGTCTGTCCAATCCTCCAAATTGTTGAGGCAAGGAGCGTCGACCATTGAACCATCATCATCTATTCCGGCAGCCGCGAGAATGGCACTGCGTGTGGCATCATCATGATGATATTGGGTAATCTGGCGATTCAGTACCGCAATAGCCGACGCATCCACATTGCCGTTTTCCTTCACCCATTTTTCGCACTCAACATAGGACGGTTTTTTCTCGGTAACAAATTAGCGGAATGCATCATGATCGATGTCGAGCGCGCCGAGAACCATGGAATCGTAGCCGCCCCCTATATCGGGATAATCATCATGAAGCTGATCGGTAGCTTTCAACGACACTTTTTGCCAGAGCCGAGGCAGGTGCATGACACCCAGCGGGCCGGATAAACTGGAAGAAATCAAGGGAATATATTTTGGCATAATTAGATTAGGGTTAGGGGTTAAATATTCAATTTAAACATTGAAAAACGAAGCGCATAAGATACTATTATTATTCATCAGAGTAAATGGCCTTTTGACGCATTAAAAGTCATTAATCGTCAATTTCAAATGCCTCGTCAACAAAATCTGTGGGTCATTTTTGGTTCAAGCAGATCGCCCATAGTGTTATATAGAGCGATCTTAACCGAGATTTCCCATATGAACATTCATAATCCTTGAAAATAGCTACTTTCTAATATTTCGATCCAATTTTCTGCTTTCATTGTGATTTGGCAATCTTATCCTTCGTTATTTGATGATCAAATAGGCAGTATTTAACAATTATTGCTGATTTTCCCTTTGTTCGGTCAAACCAGGGAAAAATCTTTCCTTCTGTTGGAGGTTTCCACAGCACTGGTTCCTTTTGTATCGAAAAATCCTCTTCGTCACCCCGTATCGGATGTGAGTTGCAATCGCTCTACTCGCCCCAGCATAGTTCGGAACATTTTTCTGGGAATGGCCACCTCGGCCATCTGGAAGGTGATATACTTGGCATGGTGGACCACCTTCGCTCCGATTTTGATGAGTTTCTCCCGTAAAGAGCTCAGCATCCAGTGCTTCACCTTTGGGGGAAGGATCAACCGGCGCATGAAGTTACCCAGATTGTAGGCTAAGCCGAAGAGTTGAAGCCGAACGGCGTTGTCCTCAAAGTCATGGCAGGACAAGCGGGTCCAGTGGATGGCATGTTTGCCCTCTTTGATCCACTGCTCTGCGGTGCCCCGGTGGTTATAAAATTTCACTACCTTCCTGGGTGGCCAGTTCAGATTTGTCACGATGAAGCCGACACGCGCAAATAACTCTCCGGCCTGCCACTCGACCTTGGCCACCACCCGGCGAGCTCTCCGTGAATGTTGATTGATGGTTGGGAAAGGATTTTGGCCAGAAGATTTTGGGCCAAAAAAGTAGATGGTTGATCCATTTTTTAAAGTTATACACGGAGGCCGCCAGTATTACATTGATTTTATCTACCAGGGTCCCATTGAGGTAGTTTCTGGCCATGCGATGATCGTTTTGAGGTGCCCGATTACCGGTTCGATGGACATTTTATGTTTCACATGGATTGCTTTTCCAAAAAAACATCAACTTCAGGTGAGGATGGGAGTGCTGGAATCGCTCCCGGTTTCTGCACCGTAAGCGCGGCCACAGCATGGGCGTAATAACAGGCGGCTTCAATGGCAGCTTTATCGAGATCCTCAAGACCGGACGATGTGGGCGCATGTTTCAACCAATGCGTCTGCCAACCGGCGATAAAGCTGTCGCCTGCGCCGGTCGTGTCCGTGGCGGCAATCGGAAAACTCGGAACAGCCCCGGTAAATTTGTCGGTGTGGTAGCTTGCTCCATCCTTTCCTCGGGTGACTAGGACCAGTTTGGGTCCAAGAGACCTCAAGTAATCTGCCGCTTCCTCCAAATCGCTTAAGCCGGAGAAAAAGGTTGCTTCATCGGCGCTGACTTTGAGCAAATCCACATGAGGAATTACGCTCAGAACCTCCAATTTAGCCTGCTCGGGATTGGGCCACAAGATCGGGCGCAAATTGGGGTCCATGGAGATGATCACCTGCGCATTTCGTGCCAATTGCACCGCTGTCAAGGTTGCTTCCCGCGCTGGCTCCTGGGTAAGACTGAGAGAACCGAAGTGCAGAACTTTAGCGGTCGAAATGAGGTCCCGAGGCAAATCATCGACCGAAAGCTGGGTATCCGCACCCGGATTCCGGAAAAAAATAAAATCCCGTTCACCATCTTCAAAAATAGAAACGAAGGCCAGGGTTGTGCGACATTTCGCGTCTCGGACAATTGAAGCGGTCGTGATTCCTTCGTCCCGCAGGGTCTGGATCAGGAAATCCCCGAAAGGATCGGCGCCCACTTTGGCCACAAGTGCTGACTGTGCGCCAAGGCGGGCGGCAGCCACAGCCACATTGGCCGGGGCGCCGCCCGCGCACTTGTGAAAACTGTTTGTATCGACCAGCGATTGACCCGCAGTGGTAGCGACAAAGTCAATCAGCAGTTCACCTAGACAACAAATTTCGATAGGAGCAGACACAAATGACGCCTCGCTTGAGGGGGTCGCCCCATGGCGAGGCGCTAATCTCAACTATGAAAAATTAAAAGCTGAAAGCAATATTTTTTAAAAATTTCTACATCAAGGTCAGGGAAGTCGTCCATCCATTGATCCCTCGAGCACGGATTATGTTATTTCCGGGAATCGACCCTTCTTCCGATTCACTCAAACCGAATGCATCAAACATATTGTTTACGTTGAGAGAAAGTATTAACCCGTTGGTAATTTCATAGTTGATAAACGGGTTCACAATGGCATAGCTATCCTGGGCGTAAGAATCGGTGGTCCCAATGATATTCGTGCCAACCTTGATTGCCAGAACCAATCCTTCCACGCCCTGCACAAAACTACTCGCAGAGCATGAGTGGCGAGTCTTCTTCCTGAAAGTTAACAAGAACAAGAAACGGCCAAAGAAAACGCCCCCTATGGGCGAAGTCGTCATCTGGATTGCAAGGCTTGGTGGCTACTTAGCACGAAAAGGCGACGGCCCCCCGGGGACAATCACTCTGTGGAGAGGCTGGAAGCGCTTGGCAGACTTGACAGAGGGCTGGAAGTTGGCGACTCAGCATGATACTTGTGGGTAATAGAAAGGTGGTGTGGGACCCGGGACTGGCTTCTTAAGTCAGTCCCGGGGACCCGATTGGGCCTCGATTTGTCTCCACCAACCTCGCGGGCATCACCGATGCTGCTACAGACTGTCCGACTGTTCCTTCCACGGGAACTGAAGGGGCTTGCGTAGCGGCTGCTTCATGGACTCGAAAACGCTAATATACGGGCGCCGAGGCCAGTCAGTGGTGTTCGGGCCCGCGTAATGCATACAGTAGCTGTGGTGGAGAACAACACTTCCAGCCGGACATGGTACGGATACACCGTTCATATGCCAGTATGCTTGATTCTGGGCCACCATGGCCGTCGATGAGTCCCCAGGCTCAAGATACTCATGCGGCACGACAAGCCCCACCATGCGTGTAAGGAACATACCACATGCAACCATTCTCGACCGTGGCATCTTCGAGCGGCAACCAAAAATTGATTGTCTCATAACGAAAACGTGGATCGTGATAGGCCTGGTCTTGGTGCCACGGCGTGTTGATCCCGTACCCGGCAGGCTTCAAGATCGCGTGATCGTTGCGGAACCTCGATGTCTCGCCGTGAATGAAGCGCGCGATTCCGCTTATGTTCTGGCGATACTGCAAGTCGGCGAATTCCGGAAAAGCGTTGCTCACATCGAGAACCTGAGGAAGCAGGTCCCGCCCTGTCTCATCGGTCCCGCCAAGGCGCTTATGCGCTGGACCGACACCAATGGCGCGATCGAACATGCTGTCATATCGATCTCGCAGCCAAACGAGTTCTTTCTGGAGAATAAGACCATCGACTAAGATGAAGCCAAGTTCATAAACTCTTCTTTCTGTGTGTCAGTGATCAACTCCATGGTACAAATCTGTATGGTGCCCAACGTTTAGTATTGTATGGGGCGTGACCGCAAAGCGGGGATGCCGAATACAATCTGTTGAACTGAGCCGCTGGTGGCAAGGCTAATCCGCATTTTTCAGTATGCCGTGGAAAGCCACAAGACTTCAGTGGGAGAGGCAAATAAAACCCACCCGGGAACTGTCGTTCCACCCGGTAGCAATCGAAGGGATGGTGGAGGTAACGAAGCCGTTCAAGTACTGCGATATAAAAGGCTCTCATACGCCCCCCAACTGGACGGACTACCAGGCAGTTGTCTATGCTCGCCATCTACGAGAGAAATATATCGGATCAATGGATGTCCGGCTCTTTGTTCTGACCGCAATGGACGAATCCCAATCCCGTATCCAACGGTAGCTTACCGAAAAGGGATTAGTTGCCCTCATTTTAGGGCATTGAGAGGGAAAGATGGATGCCAAACCAGGGAATTTTCTGTGACTGAACCTTTAGGTTTGTCCGCTTTCCCTAGGCTACGCGCTTCCCTACGGCCAAACCATAGACTCAAGGCTTTCATTGGCCGAAAGTTACAGGCCCGCTTTAGGCGGCTCAAAATCGCTTTTGTCGATCTCGTTCCGAAACTCCCGTCCTCCGGAAACCATGCAAAAGGCCGCCACGTGCCGGCCTCGCGGCCGGAATTCGGTTTAATCCGCTGACTCCCGGCCACCTCCAAGGGAGCATATGATCAACGGTTGAACTTGATCATTCCCTGTTGCTGGTAATAGGGTCTCCAAAAAATTCCGTGTTCTCCGATGTCCGCTCCCCCACCTGGGTGGGGGAGGAAAATGCGTGGGCACCCCGTAGCTTGCTGCGGGGAGTAGCATTTTCGAGGTGTAGGGAAAAAATCAGCCTAACCAAATAACACGTTGAATGTGTGAGAGTTACATTCATGGTTTGCCTCACATGAATTTACGGTTTCACTTCATGGTTAATATCGTTGCGGGCTGGGTAAATCGACACCAACAGGCTTTTATCGAGTATCTGACCGAGGAAAGACAGATCCTGATCGAGCAACTCGGCGGTAGACCCAAAGCATTTAGTGATTCCCAGAGAATCAGGCTTGCCCGGAAAGCAAAAATGTTGGGAAGACGAGCGCTCTTCGGGATTTCACCAATTGTTACGGCGGACACTTTGCTCAGATGGTACCGGAACCTCGTGAAGGCGAAGTGGACCTTTAAGTCAGAAAGGAATAAAGGCCGACCGAGAATAGATCCTGATGTCGAACAACTGGTCCTGAGGATGCTTGTGGAAAATCCTCGATGGGGAAGCGATCGGATAGTCGGCGCTCTATCAAACCTTGGCATCAGGATAACGGATACGACGGTCGATAACATCAGAAAACGCAACGGATTTGAACCGGCTCCGTTGAGAGAACTTAAAACGAACTGGGATACATTCCTCAAAGCTCATTGGGAAGGACTACTGGCCGCAGATTTCTTCACCACCGAAGTTTTATGCCTGAGAGGGATGGTCAGGTTCTACACCCTGTTCGTAATCGACCTTTCGACCCGATATATATACATCTGCGGAACGACGGTGTCTCCTGATGGCGAATGGATGAAGCAGGTAGCCAGGCGGCTCGCGGATGCTTTCGATGGGATATGTCTCGGTAAGACGCACCTGATTTTAGATCACGATACAAAATTCACAGAAGCCTTTAAACAGCTTATGAAAAGCTTTGGGGTCGACCCTGTCTTATGTCCGGTCAGGGCCCCGAAGTGCAACGCCTACGCCGAAAGGTTCGTGAGATCTATTAAGTATGAATGTCTGAACCGAATTATTCCTCTGGGCGAAGGACACTTGAAACTGGCGATCAACCAATACCTGGAGCATTACAGCGCCGAGCGGAATCACCAGGGAATTGAAAATCAGCTCATAAAACCGGAGATTTGGAGCAGGGAAGGGGAGATCAAAACTAGAAAACGTCTTGGTGGCTTGTTGCATTACTATTTTCGGGAAGCTGCTTGAAAACAATAACTTATCAACTTAGGCTGATTTTTTTGGCAGTACAGGCAATATAGCGCTGGTGAATCTCTCCTGACCGGCTCGATCCCGCAGCCGGGGTGGTCGCACCTCCAGCCTTCCCGCACCTGAGACGATCTCTCTCTGAGGCCGGTAACCATTGCGCACCACACGCTGACGGCCATTTTCATCCTTTTGCTCTTTAAAAAGCTCCAGTATTTGCTCCACTTCCGCATCCAAAGCTGTCTGCAGCAACTGGCGCGCTCCTTGCCGGATGATTTCCTCCAGCGGATTGGTTTTACTGTGAATGAAGACTGGACTGAGGTCTTGTTCAATGCTTGTTTCTTTCATGAGCGTATCCTTTTTTTGGGGGGTTTATTAGTTTATTGGTATTCAAACCCTCAGGATACGCTCACCCTCCTTCCTTTCATACACAACTTTCGGCTATATCTCGAGATAGCTCTGACCTTTTGCTTCGTCAGCCCAACTGCTTCCTCTGATCATCGTGATCGTTCCCGCGACTAAAAGCGCTAGTGTCACGTCAAGCTTGACATGTCGTATATTATTGGCACACTTTGTGTCCTATGAATATCTACAAAGTGACCTTAACCGAGCAGGAACGCTCGGAACTCAAAAACATTATATACAGAGGGAGCCACAAATCACAAAAAGTGCTCAATGCCTTGATTCTGCTAAATTGCGATGTGGGCGAACATCAGTCGAAACGCGGCACCAATGAGCAAACCGCCGATGTCCTCAATATCAGCATGAGAAAGATTGACCGTGTCAAAAAACGCTTTGTTGAAGAGGGCTTGCCAGTGGCTCTGAGCGGGCGCAAATCAACGCGCGCCTATGCCAAAAAAGCCGATGGGGACTTCGAGGCTCATCTTGTGGCATTAAGCTGCAGCGCACCGCCGGAAGGTTTCAGCAGATGGTCATTGCGTCTGCTGGCCGACAAGGCCGTAGAGCTTCAATACATTGAGAGCATCTCGCACGAAAGTGTCCGGCGGGTTTTAAAAAAACGAGATAAAACCGTGGAAGAAACAAGCCTGGGTCATTCCTCCTGAGCAGAACGGCCGTTTTGTGGCGGATATGGAAAAAGTGCTCGAGGTGTATAAGCGCCGCTATGATCGGCATCATCCGGTGGTATGCATGGATGAATCGCCCAAGCAATTGATTGAGGAAACACGCACGGCTCTGGGCGCAGGCCCCGGGCGCTGCCTGCGCTATGATTATGAATACACTCGATGCGGAGGGTGTAATATTTTTATGGCCAGCGAACCCTTGATGGGTCGGCGGCTGACTAAGGTCACGGAAAGAAGAACCAAACGGGACTGGGTTCTATTCATGGAAGAGCTCGCCGCCGAGTATGCCAGCGCCCAGCGGATCACTTTGGTGATGGACAACCTCAACACCCATCACTCCGGTTCGCTCTATGAAACCTTTGAGCCGAAGAAAGCCAAAGCGTTGTGGGACCGCTTCGAATTCGTCTACACCCCCAAACATGGAAGTTGGCTGAACATGGCGGAAATAGAATTGAACGTGTTGATGGGACAATGCCTGAATCGAAGGATAGCGGAAATATCGCTGATCAAAAAGGTGGTTCAATCCTGGCAGCACCATCGCAATAACCAGCAAGCCAAAGTCAACTGGCAGTTTCGCACCGCAGATGCCCGCACAAAACTGAAAAGACTTTATCCGACATTAGAGGCTTGACATGACACTAGTAGTTTAAAACGTATGTTAAATATCATTACAATGTATGAAGATTGGGGGTCGAGTTTTTCACCGTTAAGGACCATTATGATCTAACGTGCAGATTGTTACCACATCAGTGGCATTCCCTGATATAAGCGCAAGGCAGTGCTAGTATCCTGTATCTAAAGTTTTACAACACAAGCGTGAGAGCTTGGCGAAGATGGATTCAGCGGTGGCGGTCCACGCGAATGGATCGGCCTCGCGGTTATGCGCCTTTACGAAAGCCTCGATCTTCTGGCGTAGTTGCTTGGTACTGGTAAATGATCCACGACGGATGGCCCGTTGAGTAATTAATGCGAACCATCTTTCCACTTGATTAAGCCAGGACGAGTAGGTTGGGGTGAAGTGCGCATGGAAGCGAGGATGGCGTTTGAACCAGTTTCTAACCTTCTGGTGCTTATGGCTGGCATAATTGTCCATAACCACATGCACGTCTAAGTCCGCAGGCACATTTTCCTCAATAGTCCGTAAAAATCGAAGGAACTCCTGATGGCTATGCCGGGGGGCACAGCGACTGATAATCTTTCCTGAAGCCACTTCCAGAGCGGCAAACAAAGTGAGCGTGCCATGTCGGATATAACCGTGGGTAACACCTTCAAGGTAGCCCAATCCCATGGGTAACACTGGCTGGGTTCGTTCCAGGGCCTGACATTGGCTTTTCTCGTCAACGCAAAGAACCATCGCATTAGCGGGCGGATCGAGATAAAGGCCGACAATATCGCGCACCTTTTCCACAAAGAATGGATCGGTTGATAAGGTGAAACTTTTCCTGCGGTGGGGCTGTAGGCCGAATGCCCGCCAAACCCGATGCACGGTTGAATGGGAAACCCCCGTTTGCTTGGCCAGCGAACGCGTACTCCAATGAGTTGAGCCCTTTGGCTTGCGTCGCAGAGTTAGCTGTAAAAGTTCGCTTATCTGTTCGTCCGCAATGCTCCGCGGTCTTCCCCCACGTAATTGATCATACAGTCCGCCAATCCCATCGGCGGCATACCGCCGCCGCCATTTACCTACGTTTATACGGTTCATACCCACATGCTCGACGATCTGTAGATTTTGCTCCCCATCAGCAGCCAGCAACACGATTTGGGCGCGTTGTACCAATGCATGCGTTAAATTGCGTGAGCGACTCCATCCTTCCAGTTGCGCTCTTTCCGCTGCTTCCAATACAATCGTGACGGCACTACTCTTTCTAGGCGTTTTTTTCATGCCGATGAGTATTACACAGCCGATCATATTTGTGAAGTATTATTTTAGATACGGCACACTAGGTACCCGCCGATGATCAGCCGACCTAGTGAGCTTAATCCTATGTTCTGATGTGTCATTCTCCTACAACCTAACCGGGTTATCTGCGGATATCACCCACCGAGCTGAATCGGTAGACAAAGAAATCCCTTTTAGGAAATGGCATATCAGTGTTCACTTCAGGTTCATCCTCGAATTACTCTGGTTATGAATTCGTCTACTCGGTGTCGATATGAGAGAGCAGACTGTAAACCAGAAGACTGGTGCTCCCGCGACTCAGCTCAGACTTTCCCTCAAGTGCCACTTCGCTCAACTTCGACTCTATGCTTATCTGTGCTAATTCCCGATAATCAGCTTCTCTTTGCAGCAAATCTGCAAATGTTTTCGCATTTATACATTTGGAATCCTTTAGTTCTGCTTCTGCTACGTTACAGGCATACCGGCTTGCATCCAGATTGCCATCAAGCATGTCGCCGAAAGCCTTGGCCCAAAGACGAGCAACCGCTTCAGTGAGCGGCCTTTCAGGCCAAGCAAAGTAAGAGCCGAAAAAACCTTTGGTGCCAAGATACTGCACCGCCGGAACCCAAGGCTGCTCGCTCTCCATGTCAAATTCATTAAAGAAACTAAGCATGATCCGGCTCTCAGCCAGTTTGCGCTGCAACGAAGTAATCCTGAGTTCGGTGGGCGCAATTCCTTTATCAACAGCCATCGCGGCGGCATAACCCGCAGATTCCGCAATGTGCATGTAGCAAGGTTCCACCCGAATCGATCCCCATGCCACATGCGTAGCGGAAACCGCCAGCCCTATAATCAAATTGTCAATATCGTTGGACAGGAGTGTACGGTAAGGAATCTGCGACGGACGCGAAAATTCAGACAAGCACGTAAAGCCGTCACCTTCGGCACCCCGTATACGCTCGGGCGAGCAGTCATGAGAATCCATGAACCAGTCGGCAATGGCGATCGCGTCGTAATGCACAGGCGCGCGGCGCAGACCTCTGCCGATACAGGCATCCTGCTCGCGAAAAACATAACGGCCCACAATTCTCCTGCCTTCACGAGCGTAAAATTCATGCGGAAAATGATCGTTGTCCTGAAATTCATCTTTGGGAAAACCCCACTGGTTAGCTTCATTACGAACCTTTTCGGGAACCGCCTCGTCATTTTGAAGAAAATATAACAACCCAAAAGCAAATTCCCGATGACGTTTGAGAATTCGCTCCCGCGTCTCCCAATTGCCATCCGGGTATTCGTCCACCCCGCCGGGGATCGCAGCCGCATTCCAGTCGCATTTTTTATTCGGAATCGGTATCACCGCAGGAAAGCTGATGAGAGGATAATTGAGCAAGCCCGATTTTATAGGGTGTGGATATAGCTCGGCGTCTTGCCTCTCTTTTTCAACGATAGGCAAGAAGTCATTGCGATTATAACCTTCAAGAGGTTCAACTGTGACCCTGTTTCCTGGATCGCGCGAAAGACAGACACGAAAGTTATAAGCCTGCACCCCGCCATCGCCTTCGCCCGTGCTCTCGGAGAAAATCTCCTGCATCGTTCCCCACCAAGGCCTCACGTTTAACTTGCCCGCACGCGCGCTATGTGGATATTGCAGCTTGTCGTAATCATCGACTACGAACTGCCCTTCATCTCCGCTCCGTTTGACGAAAATCTTGCCGGCATAAATCTCGTTGTATTCGTTGCGATCCTCGCGCCCGATGCGATAGGGAACTCCTGCCAAAGCGGCTGCATCCGCTTCATAAGTGGTATCAATAAAGATATCAGCGGAGATTCTGATGCGCTTTTGCGTTTGAAAAGATCTGAAATAGATGGCCTGCAAGCGGCGGTTCGCCCGCTCCACCGCATCTGGATAATAACCGCGTATGAGCGTAAGGTTGGATTCGGCCGCTACCAGTTCCTCAAATTTGCTTTCCCCTACATGAGGCTCCCACGTCAGCGCGCCACTGTAAGGCCCGCCACCAAACGGCCCACTCTGCGAAACGCGGTATTCATCCGAATCTTCACCATAGGTTTCCCGATAGTATTCGCGTATCTTAGCCAACCACTCCTCCTCGATCGGCGCGCGGTAACCATCATACAAAGTATCCCAAGTGCTCAGACCATTTTAAAGCACACCGCCGATGTGCTGATAGTATGAAATCAGAATGGTATCCAGGCCTTCGCGCGAAGTTCTCACTGCGGCCGCGATACCTGCGGGAGTCGCCCCCACAACGCAAATCGTACATTTTTCAGGCTGAGTATCTTGATTTTTAGCTTCTGACATAATGATGAAATTATTGTTCCTCCGCCTGATAAGCAAACGGCAATCGATTTGTACTAAATTTAGACATACGAATATTCACTTTTTCGTATAGCTCCATTTTTTCACTCTAGAGTACCATTCGCCGCTACGGAAAAGCAGCCCCCTCTCAAGTTGGTCGAAGAGAGGCTTTCATGTAGGAAGCGAATATCTTCAAGACCCTCTTCGAGACTGCGTTCCGCTGACAGGCTGATGCCCTCGAGCAAGCGAACGGTCTTGCGCAGTTACGCTTCAGCTTCCCGTGGATCGGTTGGTCCAAATCCAGTCCTTGTTCCATCGGATCCTCCAAGTGCCCCTTCACCACGATGCTGTTCTCAGTCACTTCGTGCCAGAGCTCAAGCACTTGCTTGCACCCATCAACCGTTATTCACAGGGCCACCACAACCCAATCCTCCTTCACTTTCATAATATGGACCATAACTAAGAGAACCACCCGGCACAAATTCCGGAATGATGTCAGCCTTTCGCCGAGAGATGATTTCTCTTTTTATCACTTTCGAAACCAGATTAACGAGCCCTTTTACAATTCTACTTGTATTCCAATCGTAACACGCCGCATTTGGACTTAAATACGATAAATAAGAATCGAAAGACATAGATATAATCGACAGGTCTTGCGATATTCTAATATTCATCTCGTGAGCTATACTTGAAGCCGACAAGTAAAAATAAGGGTGCGAGACGATTAATCCGGTAGGCCGGATTCTCCTCCGAAATATTGATTTGATCCGGTGATTGATAGATTCGGGTGAATGACCGTGCTCTAAAACCGATGCTATGATACCCTTATACCCCAAACTATGAGCACCTTCAAGGAACCCAGACTTTTCTTCCGCGCTTTTCAAAGTACCTTGATGATTTAGGAGTATAATAAAGCGATGGCCCATGCGCACAAGTGTTTGGGCAGCATGCCGGCTTGAGGCCATAACGTCTGTATGGCATCTCGGTAAGTCAATGTCGGGCGGACTGGCTCCGAGGACAACACAAGGCAAATCACGATCTTTAAACCACCTTTGAACGATCGAATTGGAGTGGGCGAGAATCCAGCAGTCGATCCGCTCCCTGTTAAGTAATTGTGAGAGCGCCATGTATGGATTTTTGGTAAAATATTTCTTGCCGCTTACGATTCGCACTTCGTAATGCAGTTTATTCAAATTGCTATGGAGCTCTTCAATCAAGAGCGTTGTGCTAAGCCCAATTTCTCCAAGAGTCTCTTGCAGCAAGATACAAACTAACGGGTTGGATAATTTTTTACGCTTTATTCGAGAGGTATTCAAAATTAGGGTGCCTTTACCCCGGATAGCTTCGATCACGCTCTGATCTTTCAGCTTCTGCAGGGCAGAGCGAAGGGTGCCTCGGCTTACACCTAATTGATCGCAAAGTTGATGCTCGGAAGGTATCCATTTTTTCCAGATGCCACGCTGAATTGCGTCATCTATGACTGCTGCTGTTTGGTCAATCAATGAGGTCCTGTTGATTTTCACAGCGATTAAAGGGGTTTAATACTAATTGTTAACAGAAGCGGTCAGGTTGAGCATGTTGGTGCGAATTATATTCTCAGCGGAGGTAGTGAGGCGCTAGAAGTTTTTGCTGAGGCGGTTGAAATTGTCCAAACGTGCAAAAATGCGCTCCACCACCCGACGGACGGCACATAAAACTGCGAAGTGGTCTTGCATTCGGCAAATGCGCTGCATGTAAACTCCAATCTCTTCTTCAAAGAAATCAACCGCTGTAAAGCTGCTCGATCCAGCCAAAAATAAATTCTATAATTACGTTAGCGATAGCTAAAAGACCCCTTTTTATGAAGAATATAGTATCAAATGCTTACACTGTCCAGCTATAACTGTGGTTGACCGGTGCATCGATTACGAAAACTTCCGAACCACCATTGAGCGAATTGACCGGATGTTGATTGACTCGGATAAAGTTCCCCCAATCTAATGGACAGTTCGAGCGCAATCGAAAAGATCGAAAATATGCCACGACCGGATCCTCAAAATATCGAGGAGTTTCGCCGGGAAGCGGTGGACCTTCTGCTTAGCAGAGGCCCGCCCACGGCGTCTTTTTCGTCCCAAGACCATCCAGCGCGATCAAGCTGCATGTGTCCCTCACCCAATCTGTTGGCCCAGAGCGAGCCGCCGTCGGGTTGCTTCGCCCACCTCCCACGATCGTCATTCCAGCGGCATGTGGAGTTGGCGATGATGGTGTCGAGAGACAGCAGCATGTACTAGGTCTCGGCGGTCAGAGGAAGATGCACCAGACGATATCACTTGTTCGCAGGAGGTCCGACAAATCGGCCACTAGCTTCCCGCACCCGTTCCGCGCTCAGATAGGGCTCATAGACGATAACCGTCATCTCAAAGGCGCGGGCATTCTTCGATACCCGAGAAAGTCGGTGACAACAACCCACCTGAGCGAATGCCGCGATCGTCGGGGCGTCGGGCGTGTTGGTCACTATGCCCAATTCCGTCGCCGCTTTAACATCGACAGAGTCATATCCGATCCCAAACCAGTAGATCGCTTTGAGCCGTGGCGCCCGCAAAAATGTCTTGCGGGTAGCCGGAAATTCGGTTCCCGCGAGTACCGCTTCTCCACTTTCACTTCCCGAAACACTTCCACCTCGCCTTGTGGATGTCCGCCACCCGACCCTTCCAAGTTTTTGAAATCGCATCGGCAGGCTGTCAATTTTTCGCGGTTTCCGCCAGATAATCGGCGTAACGCACTATGAGCTTATCCACCGAAACATGTTCCATCGGACTCAACTTTTGAAGCGGCTTGATCACGTTTCCGCTACCGATCCCGATCGCGGACAGGCCATAGGAAATGCCCGCGAGCCAATTGCGGTTTCCAAATAAGAGCGGCTCCCGCACAGCGTTGATCACCTCCTGGTATCCTTCCAGATTGCTGTTCCCGAGGGCGCGATGCTCCTTCCAGATTTCCACAAACGGTACCGGAAATAAATTGGCGCAGACCGGAATGAATCCCCCCGCTCCGAGCGATAGTCCCCAAGCGATATCGATCTCGTTGCCCTGCAGGATGCGCATGCCAGTGCGGGAGCTGATCGCCATCACCTCCGCAAAATAATCGCGATCCCCGGAACTCTCCTTGCAACAGGACGCCCACCCCAGCTCCGCCACCCCATGCAATACCTACAATACCAAATCTACGGAAATATTCTCACTTAAAGTGGTAGCAAAGATGGAGTCCGATCAAGTGGTTCAAAAAATTTAGGAGTATCTGATAGTGGAACATCATCCAAGGTCTCTGGAACATTCCTTCCCTGGATGCAGGAAAACAAAACCAGTGTTTATTGTAGCCACTAGCAATGACATTACTCAGATGTCTCATGTGTTTCTTCGGAAGGGAAGATTTGATGAATTGTTTTTTGTCGATCTCCCAACCCAATAAGAACGCGAGGAGATCTGGAAAATCCAAAATATACTCAGGTACTAATCCAATTTCGAATCTCGTGTAAATATGGTCAGCCCTTGCACATGCCTAGGTCCACCGGTGAAAATACAACTAAACAAATAACCAAATCCCGCACTCGAAACCAATCCCGTAATCTGAAAAATAAAAAAGCTAATATCGGTTCCGGTTTTCAAAGTGACCTGAACTCCCATCCCGAGAACAAATCCAAAAAATGCCCCGACCGCATTCCCTCTGACAGTAAAGATGCCCAGGGCGAAAACACCTGCCATTACCCCCATCATCAAGCTGATAATCATAAAGAATGTGTCAAATATTGATGTGACCTTAACAGTGGATAAAAACAGCGCGAAGCACGTTCCAAATATTCCAAGAAATATTGTAACTATTTTAGCTAATCGCAGCGAATCTTGTTCTGTCCAATTCCTCCAAAATCTCTGGTACACATCCTTAATTAACACAGTGCAAGCACTGTTAATCCCGCTATCTAGGCTGGACATCGTCGCGGCAAATATTGCTCCTAGAATAATACCGGCGACACCCGGAGTTATCTCTTTCACAATAAACCATGGAAGCAACTCATCCGGTTGACGCATCATGAGATGGATTTTTTCAGGATTACCATAGTGAAACAAGAATATCGCAGTACCCACGAAGTAAATGATCATAAGAAATGGAACAGTGACGATTGCTGTAGTCCACAATGCCTTTGCGGCTTCATTAATCCCTTTTGTTGACACCATACGTTGCACGAGAGACTGTTCTGCCATGTATATGTTCAGTGACCCACCCCAATATAAGAGGACTGTAAGGATTGTTACGTCGCGCAGCGAAACGCTAAAATCAACAAACTTTATTTTATTATAGTTACTTAATACATCTATCGACTGTTTCACATCTAAGCCAGATCCGGACAACGCAACAAATATAACTAACAACGCGCCAAACAGCATCACTATTACCTGTATCACATCCGTCCATATCACCGCTTCGATGCCACCCATGTAGGTATACAGCGTTGAGATCACCCCAATCAATAAGATACACAGATATATATTTATACCAGTTACGACACTTAAAACGATCGATGGCAATAGCACGAGGACCCCCATCTTCAACCCCTGATATACAATATAGAACAATGCTCCAAGTGTCCGAACGGATACATGGAAGCGTTTTTCTAAATACTCATAGGCGGTCGTCAGATTCAACCCGCAATAAAATGGTAGAACGAAGCGGATCGCAAGCAGCGCAGCAAAGGCAGGACCCAATAATGTCCCAAAATATAACCAATCCCGACCATAAGTTATTGCTGGTGTTGCAACAAAAGTGACAGCACTGATCTTAGTGGCGAATATACTAATCCCGGCGGCCCATCCCGGAATTCTTCCACCGGCTTTAAAATAGTCGTTTGTGTCTTTCGTCCTCTTCGAAAAAAAAACTCCCATCCAGACCAACAGCACAAAATAGCACAGCAATGTTAAATAATCAAAGATAGCCAGCTTATGCGCCTCAGTTAGATTAGGTTGTGCACGATTTATTGTGAGGCGATCTCTGTTACGCTGCAAGAAAAGCAACTCTTCACCGTTCGTTACAACGGATTCTAAATCTTTCCATGGATAATTTGAGTCTATCTCGACCAAAGTTCTAGTGTTGGTATGAAATGCAAATATTCGCCCACTGTTAGATCTTCGATCCTCAGCAAAATATACAACATGACCCGTTCCAGCAACAAAGCTAAATTGAGGGTCCGGTACAGATTTAATTTTGGATCTGATCCTCTGCGTCTGCCACTTATTTTCATCTATATCATATTCGTAAATCGCTAGACGCCTTTCACCCACTACTTCTTTGAGATTCGGATTAGCGAAACAAATAAGCGAATAGCCTTTTCCATTAAACTGTGCATTTAGAAACGGCCGCTCTCCAATGTCATAAGGCACAATCCCGAGATTTTCCCATTCCGCTGCGTTTTTGGTAACATCAAAGCTAAACAATCTAACCTTGTCGGATGCGACAGAAGCTAAAAGATAGATTCTCCCGGCAGAGTGTGCTCCCGCCAGTGGCTCAGCTCTTTCAGGTAGTGATATTATCGCACGACGATTTAAGTGATTTTGATTGTCCACTCTCACTAAATACAATATTTCCTCCTTTAAACCTGTTAGGTGCGGAACTAAAATAATTCCATAATCACTTGATAAACAAAGAGCTATCGAATAATCGATGTCAATCTCTCCCATTGCTTCGATCTCGCCATGCTCATCATCAAACTGAAAGCCATAAATTGTAGTTGTCGACTTATCACTAGACGTTGTCACCGATTCGGGAAACAGTAGAACGTTGTTCTTATATCTCCCGGCGAAAAATCCCTGTGCTAAATCTTTCGTCAAAGGGTATTCATAAGAACTCCACGCATACGGATTAGGAATTTTATCTCCGCCTTCGGTCACTGATGCGTCAAGGAGAAGGGGAATTAAATAAATGAGAGACGCCAAACAGATAAGGAACTGACCTCTCTTACAGCTATCAACAATATAATATTTCGTGACTGAATGCATAATCTCGTTAACCCTACATCCTATCATTTCTGGAATTTACTCTTAAAAATCGCGTTGTATTCTACCGAGATTTCCCATATGAACATTCATAATCCTTGAAAATAGCTACTTTCTAATATTTCGATCCAATTTTCTGCTTTCATTGTGATTTGGCAATCTTATCCTTCATTATTTGATGATCAAATAGGCAGTATTTAACAATTATTGCTGATTTTTCCTTTGCCCGGTAAAATCAGGGACAGGTATTTTCTTCTGTTGGTGGTTTCCACAGCGCTGGTTCCTTTTGTATCGAAAAATCCTCTTCGTCACCCCGTATCGGATGTGAGTTGCAATCGCTCTACTCGCCCCAGCATAGTTCGGAACATTTTTCTGGGAATGGCCACCTCGGCCATCTGGAAGGTGATATACTTGGCATGGTGGACCACCTTCGCTCCGATTTTGATGAGTTTCTCCCGTAAAGAGCTCAGCATCCAGTGCTTCACCTTTGGGGGAAGGATCAACCGGCGCATGAAGTTACCCAGATTGTAGGCTAAGCCGAAGAGTTGAAGCCGAACGGCGTTGTCCTCAAAGTCATGGCAGGACAAGCGGGTCCAGTGGATGGCATGTTTGCCCTCTTTGATCCACTGCTCTGCGGTGCCCCGGTGGTTATAAAATTTCACTACCTTCCTGGGTGGCCAGTTCAGATTTGTCACGATGAAGCCGACACGCGCAAATAACTCTCCGGCCTGCCACTCGACCTTGGCCACCACCCGGCGAGCTCTCTGCCAACTGGCGGCTTGATACAAAAAACTCGTATAAAACACCTTGGGTGCCCGCGAGGGTCGCCCCACTGGCCTAGTGAGTAAAGGGGCGATATGTTTTTGTAAAATCGCGTTGCTCTGCAGCCTGATGGCGTAGGAAAAGTTCTCTTCCTCAAGGTAACGATAGAGGTCCGGATTGGCGAAGGCGGCGTCACCTCGGAAAAATCGTTTCAGGGGACGCTCGCGATAGCGGGCAACGACCGGTTGGAGCACCGACAACCAATCGTCAGCACTGTGCACGTTACCTTTACGCAGGTTGGCCCGTTCCAGATCGCCAAACTGGTTGAAACAGAACAGGGGATGGTAGCAGGTGCACCCGAAATGGACGTTGAAGGCCGAGCCTTCCTGTTTTCCGTAAGTCGGGCTTTCCGAACTATCCATATCGAGAATCAGTTTCTTCATCCCCACTCGGCTATTCACCCGTTCTATCCATTGACCGCTCATGTCCATCAGCGCGGTCAAATTCTCAGGTTTGGTTAACATCTGTGTTTCAAAGCGGCTCATTTCACTGGTCGAAGCCGCCAGTTGCCAATCGGTACGACCCCCGACAATCTGCCTCATGACGGGATCAGATCGTAGGCGCTCCGCATCGTTCGTATCTTTGTTGCCTGCCAGGCGACTGAAGACAGACTGCCGAAGCAGAGCCGTTCTGCCATGCTGGATATTTTTGCCCGTGCGCTCCTCCACCAAATTTCCGTTTCCTATCGCCGTCAGCCCGAAAACTTCATCGAGTTCCCGGTAGAGCAACAATCCCGCATCACTGGTAACCTTCGCGCCGTGGAACTCCAACTTGATTCGGCGGTTAAATTGAACCCGAAAACAGCCCTTTTTTGCGTCACCCATTGGATTTTAAGAATTTGCTTGCTATAAGTATATTTAAGTAACTGATTATCAATCACATAGCGATTATTTCAAGCTTATATTCTTATGATGAAATGGGAAATATGGGAGTATACTGTTTTTCTTCTTCATTGTCCTCCTCCAGTCGGATCAGTTTCATTGGAAGCGAAACGAGAACAATTTGGTCCTTGTCGATTCCATTACGAGCCAAACTTGCTTACCCTTTAGAGCCCCCAAATCTTTGTCCATCTGCCATGACACGATCCCACTGGTAGTATTGCCCGTGAACGGCTTGCAATCGTCGAGGCCGAAGCCGGGGAATGCATTCCCATTTACATCGACCAAGCCGACGCGAATTTCACCTAGTGCACCGGTGTCTACATTGAGCAGAAGACGTTTCCCACTCACTACAACCGCTTTCGTGCGCACCGTGCCCATAGCGATGCCCGTGTCGAGCGAGACAAAGCCGTCGATCCGCTGAACATAACGCACGATGAACCCGTCTGTCCGCTTATATCGTGCTGAAACGTCACCATGGCGCGAGTGAAACTCGGTCGCGTACTGCCAAAGCTCGTTTCCGCGTACCACCATACCCGTGCCCATAAAAACCATGTTGCGCTGGTCCGGGTCTACCAGCGGTGGCGAGACGTAAGCAGAGCGATCGTAGCGATACCACTTGATGCTGTCGTGGCTACCAGCAAACTGTACCTCAGCCGGTCCAATATGGCGTCCCTTATAGCCGGGAGCAGCCGTCTCCGGTGAGCGGCGCAAAAAAGTTGGAAACGCAACATACCAACTCGGGTCGACTGCATACGGCTGTGCCGACATATTGTAGATGTCCGTTCGGACCGGATCTTGTTCGTCGCATTGCAATACGGTGGGAATCTCGTTGTCGAAGTATTGCCTAAACCCGTGTCCGCTAAGTGCCAAATCGGATGGCTTCTTTAAGCTCGAAAGCGACAAACGAACAACCTTGCGGCGTGGCGGTGACGGGGTCCGACCGCGAAGATAAATCACATACTCCCGCCGCCCTTCATCCCACCAAACGACATTCTGCGTGTCGGCGCTAGCGCGTATCAGTGGGACGTCGTCCCTTTTCCAATTCAGACCATCGGGTGAATGGAACCGGTAGATCATTTTTCGATTCGCTGGTTTTCCGGATGGTCTGCTGGTCGAAACATATATATAACGCTCTTCGGCGGGCATGTTTGGATCCTTAAAAAAGACGCCACTAAGGTCTTGGAGGCCCACGAGGTTATTCTCTTTGGAACCGTTGTATTCATAGACCCCTAGATTTGGCTTGGTCCATAGAACCCCATCAGTCGATTCGGCATAGGCCACATTGGGCTGATTTTCCTTGTCACGGCAGGTGTACCACATCCTCAGTTTTCCCGCCTCATCGCGAACGGTAAGCCAGAAAGTAATCATTAATTGCTCCCAAGGTCGATCAGGTATAATGACCGTTTCCCTCCGCTGGGGAGCGTTAATCCTAAACTCGGCCCCGCGACACTCGATGAGAATTTCCGGATCAAGAAACAGATAGCGAGTCGATGATAAGGACGCGTCCGTGTTGGGGCTGAATGGGTTGACAATCGGCATATGGCCGTCATTGCGAGGTGAATAGTTTAGAGTGGGTAGTGAGACCCCCTGCTCTCCACCCAAGCCCCTCAAACAAAAAAGGACGATGCCTATGAAGATCAGGAGAAATTTGATCGTAAAATCCTTGCCGCATTCAACGGCAAGGGATATTCCGCGAATACCACCTCCATTAACCAATAGATCACACGCTTGCTCTTTAGCTTCTGTCATAACGATAAACCTACTGTTCCACCGCCTGAGAAGCAAAGGATATTCGATTTGTACTAAATTTAGGCATACGAATATTCACTTTTTAGGATATGTCCCATTTTTATTTGAAACTGGGTGGTTCTCCACCGCGGTCAGGCAACTTCCTTTTGGTTTCGATTCACATACTTTTGAAGAGCGGATGCGAGTCGCTGGAGGTTGCGACATCCGCGGATCCGGTGAAAACCCTTTTTCGTACCGCTCCATTTTTTCATTCGAGAGCTCCATTCGCCGCTGCGCGAAAAGCAGCTCCTTTTCCGTAACCGCTTTCCACTGCCGGCTCATGCTGATTGTGCTGATCCCGTACCGGTTCGACCAGGCAATTGTCGATCGCTCCGGCATAATCGCGTGCCGAGCACCAACGCGTCAGCTGCCGCGGCACCGCATCCATTGCCTCTGTCCCGAGGGCTCTTGATGCCCACTTTCCGTCCCTGATCGGATCCCATCTTCACTACCACTTTAAGTGAGAGCATTCCTGTAAGTCCGAATTGACCATTAACGGCCACATCCGCATGATTGTTTCTGGAGATGTCGACTTATCCAATGTTGTTATTAACGCTGGAAGCACCCTAACCATTTATGTAGATGGCAACTTGGGCCATAACCAAGGAAGTAATACTATCAACAACGCTAATTCGGAGTCGGAAAGCCTCCTCATTTATGGCACCCAGTCGGAAGCCGATGTAACGGGAGGGGCCGTTCGGCAAGAAATCTCTATTAGCGGTGGAGCAGGCATGACCGCGGCCATATATGCCCCGAATGCCAACGTGACCATAAGCGGTGCCGCTAATTTCAATGGAGCGGCGGTGGCCAACCAGATTACGTTGAATGGCGGAGTAATGTTTCACTACGATGAGGGGTTGGCCGATTTTTACGGCGGCGATCCCACTTTTAAAATCGATTCCTGGACGGAAATCTACAACAAGGAGGACCGCATCGATTTCAGCGATATGCGCGCCCTTTCCTATTTTACGCCGCCAGACTTTTCCGCCCCCGACGATTACCCCAGCTTCTCCTTCGGCCTCTGACCGCCGCCACCGCCCATCTTGGGTCCAGGTTCGTAATCGAACCCCCCTCTTGCGCACCTGTTAAGTGCATTTTTGTTTAGGTTCGGTTAAAACCGTAACACCGATTCCTGCCGTTCAGGAAATTCTTAATGTGGCCATGCCCGCTGAAATTGCGCGATTCCGATTCCGGATGCAGAGTATCCCCGGCATGCAAAACCAGACTCCATTGCGTAGTCGTGAATTGAGCATTGGACCCTGGCAAAGCGGGATTCGAACTAGGGTCCAGAGACGGCATACGCGCAAATCTTACCGCAAACGCGCAAACCGACAAGCGTCTTTTGTGGATCGGAAATTCAATGGTTCCGATTCGCAGGCCTTTTCGCGCGCTCGTGAACGATTCGCAGGGTAGGGTCGATAGGACAAATTGAAATAGTTTCGAAAAGTCTAAGGCCTCATATCAACCGCGCGCATCCAGAAAACGATCGCGGATTAGTAAGCGGAATGAAAATATCCTTATTTTTCAGGCTACTTTTTCGGGGTATTCTGTTTATTACGCTTCGCGACAATCTTATTAATCTTCGCCTGCTCAATTGCCAGCACCTCTTTCGAAATAGTTGCAGGCGTAACTGGTGTGCGGTCGAGTTTATCAGCATCACCCAAAGTGCGCAGTTTAATATTACGGTACCATACAGGATCACCGTGATCCTGCAGTTGCAGGTGCCTACCACGCGCGTCCATCTCCGCTCCACGTTTTTTAAGTAGCTCAACTTCCCACGCGTATTTTGGGTTCGAGTAATCAAACCCAACAACCTTGTCACCATTCAGCCAATGCTGAATAATCGTTCCCTTGCATATAATGCGTCCCGTATTCCACTTGCCTACCGGTTTCGTATTGTCGTGGGACGGCGGCATGCAAAAATAAAGCGAGGCAGCACTACTACGCGGGTTGGCGCCGTCAGCATGCTTCGTATTGTCCAGAATCTGATACTCATACTGTCCTGGCCGATAATAAAGACCGCTGTTACTCTTATCTCCGACTTTCCATTCAAAGCGAAGTTCAAAATCATCTGGCAGCGTCTCTACGGAATAGCTCAAGTACCCGCCTTTTTTCTGGCGTGTGATCACACCGTCTTCAATAACCCAATTCCCGGCATGTTCCCAGCCATCGAAACTCTTGCCGTCAAAGAGCAGTTTAAACCCAGCCTTCTTTTCTACCTTGCTAAGCTGGTTGTGCTTAGCCGCTATTGCGCTCGCAGCAATACCCAGTGCAAGTAGTAGTAACAAAGTAATTCTATATATAGTCTTCATTGTTGATAGGAAATTCAATGGTCTCGATTGTCGGCCTGCTCCCGCGCTTAAGAACGATTCGAGAGAGGGGGCATTGCCGCTTGGAAGTCAGATGCACCCTAAATTCAACTGCGGTAGTACTCGCGCCAACCTTTGCGGACCTTCGGTTTGATATATCGATTGAGCGATCGGTGGTTGGTCACTTTCATGCGTTTGGAATCCCACTCTATAGTCTTCCCGGTACGAATGGCCAAGGCTCCGAGCAATATCAATTCCGTCAGGCCTTCCGCATAGTCGAAGTGCGATCCAGGCGTCGGCCCTTCGCCCTTAACGGCTCGTATCCATTCGGCAATGTTGCCTCCCTTGACACGCGGCAAGGTTTCCGGCGGACGATTGCGGCGAAACTCTTGCCACGCATCTTCGTCGTAGAGTCGCGGGCTATTAGGGCGCATTCCTGGGGAAAACAGGGTTTGCTTGCTACCGACCATGAAGAGTCCATCGGCATGGAGTTTCGCTTCTTTCGAGCTTCCCGATTTAGCCAAGACCGCCGCTTGAGCCGCTTGGTAATCCTTGGCTATTTGAGGAACCGTCGGACCCTCGATCCACTTCACCTTGACTGGCGGCAATCCATAGCGAGCCGGGAAATGATAGGTGACGACGCTACCGCTCGGCGTGTAGACGAGATTCGCCTTCCCGGTCAATTCCACTTCGATTTTCGTCGGATGCCCCAACTGCAGCGCCCAAAAAGGAATATCGATGGTGTGACAGCCGATATCGCCCAATCCGCCGCAGCCATAGTCCCACCATCCGCGCCAGAAGGCCGGATGCAGGTCCTTGCTGAACGAGGTCATGGGAGCCGGACCAATCCATTTGTCCCAATCCATTCCTTCGGGCACGGGCTGAGCATCGGGCAGTTTGAATCGCTCTCCGGGGGTGAAGCCGAATCCCTTGTTCGGCCGATTGGTCCAAGCGATCACTTCGCGCACCTCACCCAATACATCCGCATCGAACCACTCTTTGATGAGACGCATGCCTTCGAAGGCCCGCCCCTGATTGCCCATTTGAGTCACCAGCTTGTTGGACCGCGTCTTTTCGCACAGCGTTCTCAGTTCGTAGATATTGTGGACGAGCGGCTTTTGCACGAACAAGTGCTTGCCCAGATCGGCGGCCGTCATCGAAGCCACGAAGTGGTTGTTGTCCGGAGTCGCCACGCCGACCGCATCGATCTCATTGCCCATCTTGTCGAACATCTGGCGATAGTCGCTAAACGTCCGGGCATTCGGAAACGTCTCCTTCGTCTTCGCCAAAGCCCGAGGATCCACGTCGCAAATCGCCACCACATTTTCCTGAGCCATCCCTGTCAGGTTGCCCCGGCCCTGTCCGCCTACGCCGATGAAGGCGATGTTCAGCTTGCTATTAGCCGGCGGGCCTTCCTGCCCGATGCTAAACCGCGGCAAGATGTAAACACCGGCGGCAGCCGCAGCCGTTGTCTGGACGAATTTCCGCCGGGATAATTTTTTCATAAAGCGTCCGTTTGTTTTAAACCGAGATTTCCCATATGAACATTCATAATCCTTGAAAATAGCTACTTTCTAATATTTCGATCCAATTTTCTGCTTTCATTGTGATTTGGCAATCTTATCCTTCGTTATTTGATGATCAAATAGGCAGTATTTAACAATTATTGCTGATTTTTCCTTTGCCCGGTAAAATCAGGGACAGGTATTTTCTTCTGTTGGTGGTTTCCACAGCGCTGGTTCCTTTTGTATCGAAAAATCCTCTTCGTCACCCCGTATCGGATGTGAGTTGCAATCGCTCTACTCGCCCCAGCATAGTTCGGAACATTTTTCTGGGAATGGCCACCTCGGCCATCTGGAAGGTGATATACTTGGCATGGTGGACCACCTTCGCTCCGATTTTGATGAGTTTCTCCCGTAAAGAGCTCAGCATCCAGTGCTTCACCTTTGGGGGAAGGATCAACCGGCGCATGAAGTTACCCAGATTGTAGGCTAAGCCGAAGAGTTGAAGCCGAACGGCGTTGTCCTCAAAGTCATGGCAGGACAAGCGGGTCCAGTGGATGGCATGTTTGCCCTCTTTGATCCACTGCTCTGCGGTGCCCCGGTGGTTATAAAATTTCACTACCTTCCTGGGTGGCCAGTTCAGATTTGTCACGATGAAGCCGACACGCGCAAATAACTCTCCGGCCTGCCACTCGACCTTGGCCACCACCCGGCGAGCTCTCTGCCAACTGGCGGCTTGATACAAAAAACTCGTATAAAACACCTTGGGTGCCCGCGAGGGTCGCCCCACTGGCCTAGTGAGTAAAGGGGCGATATGTTTTTGTAAAATCGCGTTGCTCTGCAGCCTGATGGCGTAGGAAAAGTTCTCTTCCTCAAGGTAACGATAGAGGTCCGGATTGGCGAAGGCGGCGTCACCTCGGAAAAATCGTTTCAGGGGACGCTCGCGATAGCGGGCAACGACCGGTTGGAGCACCGACAACCAATCGTCAGCACTGTGCACGTTACCTTTACGCAGGTTGGCCCGTTCCAGATCGCCAAACTGGTTGAAACAGAACAGGGGATGGTAGCAGGTGCACCCGAAATGGACGTTGAAGGCCGAGCCTTCCTGTTTTCCGTAAGTCGGGCTTTCCGAACTATCCATATCGAGAATCAGTTTCTTCATCCCCACTCGGCTATTCACCCGTTCTATCCATTGACCGCTCATGTCCATCAGCGCGGTCAAATTCTCAGGTTTGGTTAACATCTGTGTTTCAAAGCGGCTCATTTCACTGGTCGAAGCCGCCAGTTGCCAATCGGTACGACCCCCGACAATCTGCCTCATGACGGGATCAGATCGTAGGCGCTCCGCATCGTTCGTATCTTTGTTGCCTGCCAGGCGACTGAAGACAGACTGCCGAAGCAGAGCCGTTCTGCCATGCTGGATATTTTTGCCCGTGCGCTCCTCCACCAAATTTCCGTTTCCTATCGCCGTCAGCCCGAAAACTTCATCGAGTTCCCGGTAGAGCAACAATCCCGCATCACTGGTAACCTTCGCGCCGTGGAACTCCAACTTGATTCGGCGGTTAAATTGAACCCGAAAACAGCCCTTTTTTGCGTCACCCATTGGATTTTAAGAATTTGCTTGCTATAAGTATATTTAAGTAACTGATTATCAATCACATAGCGATTATTTCAAGCTTATATTCTTATGATGAAATGGGAAATATAAGGTTAATGTTTTCGTCGCTTCTCCTACAGTCAATACCGCTTCCATCAATAGAAAGTGGGTTCGCTGACACCTTCCTAGCTGCAAACAATGATAATCCTCATCCTCTTGCCAGGTTCGGCCCGCCGTAAAATGCTTTGAATATTGATTATTCCACATTATAATATCTCTGAAAGGCTACACCTAGGATCAATACAAATTCATCTTGTCCGTTTCGTGAAAATGCCAATTAGACCTCTTTATTGCCCATTTGTGGTAAGTGTCCCCAATTCCAATATTGGGCCATTCTAATTCAAATCCTAGGTTCAGAAGCACACTTTGGAAGTTCGACATATTTTGCTTATTATTTCGAACTTGGCGCGGCATCAACCCTTTATCGAGGCAGTAGGCGCTTAGAGTGCCTACCGCTTCACCGATATTCCACTCAACAGGATGCAATCGAAAGCTGCCATTTGTATTATGGGTGACACCAATGTTCTTACACCCTGGAAGTAGGTTTTCAACCCGAATTGGCAGCAGCGCTCCAAGTGGAATTTGAAAAGGCCAGGTATAATCCATAATACCCGGGTGCCCACCCGTTCTCGGATGAAGGTCCATGCGATAACAGCCTATGCCGACTGTATCGGGAAAGATTTCCGCACCTTTCTTGTTTTTGCGCTGCTCAAGGCCAATGTGCTCTTCAATTACGGTAAATTCCGCTTTGATTCGGCGAGATTCACGTATATAGGGGGATTTGGCCATGCCGTCCTCGGTATTCAGAATGTCTTTACGCAAACGCAATCCCGGCCAACCTAAACCACCATCCGGTCTAGGAGCTTCGGTCTGAAGCCAGTATAGTGTACTGAGGCTTAATTGTTTGGCAGCCCGATGATTTTTTCTGATCTCGTCTTCCGTAACGTCAATCACAGATCCAAGCCAATAATCATTGAGGGCCGTATTAAAGAGAGTCACGTCACTCTGTAAGAATCCAGGTTCAAAGTTTCCCTTGTATAAGATACGACGGTATTGCCAGAGGCTGAAACTACCTGAGTCATTTGGGAAGAGTACATGGTCAGCGCCACTTTTTGATTTCCAACTGAGGTGTCTACCAATTTCCCAAGATGCTTGGTATGCCCGCCAGAAATCATAGTTACTGGGTTTATCGATGACGTGATTCTCGCCTTCGACATAATCCATAGCATATACGAAAGTGAAAGCCTGCATTTCTTGTGGTCTGGCAGGTCCTTCGACAGCATGCAATTCACCGGTGTCTTTCTGTGATTCACGACCCGTGACATATTCAACGTTCCCAAGCTTAAGTAATTCGCCTTTCTCAGTGGCGTCTACGATAAATGGAGCCGACAACGATATTTCATTACCGGATTCCTGATTTATCAGTGTTACTGCCTTTGTGTAATCTCCATCGTTTTCCACATGGATTGGCTTGTGCTTTCGTAGCACTGTAATTTGGCCATTAGCCTGGTATGGTGCCAGCATGGCTTCCAAGACGTTTAACGCTGCTTTCGGCTCCACGCATAGACGGTTAACCAACGCAGCACCTGGGTTTAGATAACGGTCATTTCTAGCCTTATGGGTTAAGGGATAATGATTCCTGTAGTACTCGCGTAAATAGTCTCGCAACTGACGGTAAGTGTGCGTGCACCCGAATTTTTCCATCCAGTGATGTTCATCAAACGGAACGCCTTGAGCTGTTAATTGGCCACCGATCCAATCGTATTCTTCAGTCATAATGACACGTTTATTTAAACGCGCCGCTGCAAGTGAAGCGGATATTCCTCCAAGACCCCCTCCAATAACTAATAGATCACACGCTTGCTCTTTAGCTTCTGTCATAACGATAAACCTACTGTTCCACCGCCTGAGAAGCAAAGGATATTCGATTTGTACTAAATTTAGGCATACGAATATTCACTTTTTAGGATATGTCCCATTTTTATTTGAAACTGGGTGGTTCTCCACCGCGGTCAGGCAACTTCCTTTTGGTTTCGATTCACATACTTTTGAAGAGCGGATGCGAGTCGCTGGAGGTTGCGACATCCGCGGATCCGGTGAAAACCCTTTTTCGTACCGCTCCATTTTTTCATTCGAGAGCTCCATTCGCCGCTGCGCGAAAAGCAGCTCCTTTTCCGTAACCGCTTTCCACTGCCGGCTCATGCTGATTGTGCTGATCCCGTACCGGTTCGACCAGGCAATTGTCGATCGCTCCGGCATAATCGCGTGCCGAGCACCAACGCGTCAGCTGCCGCGGCACCGCATCCATTGCCTCTGTCCCGAGGGCTCTTGATGCCCACTTTCCGTCCCTGATCGGATCCCATCTTCACTACCACTTTAAGTGAGAGCATTCCTGTAAGTCCGAATTGACCATTAACGGCCACATCCGCATGATTGTTTCTGGAGATGTCGACTTATCCAATGTTGTTATTAACGCTGGAAGCACCCTAACCATTTATGTAGATGGCAACTTGGGCCATAACCAAGGAAGTAATACTATCAACAACGCTAATTCGGAGTCGGAAAGCCTCCTCATTTATGGCACCCAGTCGGAAGCCGATGTAACGGGAGGGGCCGTTCGGCAAGAAATCTCTATTAGCGGTGGAGCAGGCATGACCGCGGCCATATATGCCCCGAATGCCAACGTGACCATAAGCGGTGCCGCTAATTTCAATGGAGCGGCGGTGGCCAACCAGATTACGTTGAATGGCGGAGTAATGTTTCACTACGATGAGGGGTTGGCCGATTTTTACGGCGGCGATCCCACTTTTAAAATCGATTCCTGGACGGAAATCTACAACAAGGAGGACCGCATCGATTTCAGCGATATGCGCGCCCTTTCCTATTTTACGCCGCCAGACTTTTCCGCCCCCGACGATTACCCCAGCTTCTCCTTCGGCCTCTGACCGCCGCCACCGCCCATCTTGGGTCCAGGTTCGTAATCGAACCCCCCTCTTGCGCACCTGTTAAGTGCATTTTTGTTTAGGTTCGGTTAAAACCGTAACACCGATTCCTGCCGTTCAGGAAATTCTTAATGTGGCCATGCCCGCTGAAATTGCGCGATTCCGATTCCGGATGCAGAGTATCCCCGGCATGCAAAACCAGACTCCATTGCGTAGTCGTGAATTGAGCATTGGACCCTGGCAAAGCGGGATTCGAACTAGGGTCCAGAGACGGCATACGCGCAAATCTTACCGCAAACGCGCAAACCGACAAGCGTCTTTTGTGGATCGGAAATTCAATGGTTCCGATTCGCAGGCCTTTTCGCGCGCTCGTGAACGATTCGCAGGGTAGGGTCGATAGGACAAATTGAAATAGTTTCGAAAAGTCTAAGGCCTCATATCAACCGCGCGCATCCAGAAAACGATCGCGGATTAGTAAGCGGAATGAAAATATCCTTATTTTTCAGGCTACTTTTTCGGGGTATTCTGTTTATTACGCTTCGCGACAATCTTATTAATCTTCGCCTGCTCAATTGCCAGCACCTCTTTCGAAATAGTTGCAGGCGTAACTGGTGTGCGGTCGAGTTTATCAGCATCACCCAAAGTGCGCAGTTTAATATTACGGTACCATACAGGATCACCGTGATCCTGCAGTTGCAGGTGCCTACCACGCGCGTCCATCTCCGCTCCACGTTTTTTAAGTAGCTCAACTTCCCACGCGTATTTTGGGTTCGAGTAATCAAACCCAACAACCTTGTCACCATTCAGCCAATGCTGAATAATCGTTCCCTTGCATATAATGCGTCCCGTATTCCACTTGCCTACCGGTTTCGTATTGTCGTGGGACGGCGGCATGCAAAAATAAAGCGAGGCAGCACTACTACGCGGGTTGGCGCCGTCAGCATGCTTCGTATTGTCCAGAATCTGATACTCATACTGTCCTGGCCGATAATAAAGACCGCTGTTACTCTTATCTCCGACTTTCCATTCAAAGCGAAGTTCAAAATCATCTGGCAGCGTCTCTACGGAATAGCTCAAGTACCCGCCTTTTTTCTGGCGTGTGATCACACCGTCTTCAATAACCCAATTCCCGGCATGTTCCCAGCCATCGAAACTCTTGCCGTCAAAGAGCAGTTTAAACCCAGCCTTCTTTTCTACCTTGCTAAGCTGGTTGTGCTTAGCCGCTATTGCGCTCGCAGCAATACCCAGTGCAAGTAGTAGTAACAAAGTAATTCTATATATAGTCTTCATTGTTGATAGGAAATTCAATGGTCTCGATTGTCGGCCTGCTCCCGCGCTTAAGAACGATTCGAGAGAGGGGGCATTGCCGCTTGGAAGTCAGATGCACCCTAAATTCAACTGCGGTAGTACTCGCGCCAACCTTTGCGGACCTTCGGTTTGATATATCGATTGAGCGATCGGTGGTTGGTCACTTTCATGCGTTTGGAATCCCACTCTATAGTCTTCCCGGTACGAATGGCCAAGGCTCCGAGCAATATCAATTCCGTCAGGCCTTCCGCATAGTCGAAGTGCGATCCAGGCGTCGGCCCTTCGCCCTTAACGGCTCGTATCCATTCGGCAATGTTGCCTCCCTTGACACGCGGCAAGGTTTCCGGCGGACGATTGCGGCGAAACTCTTGCCACGCATCTTCGTCGTAGAGTCGCGGGCTATTAGGGCGCATTCCTGGGGAAAACAGGGTTTGCTTGCTACCGACCATGAAGAGTCCATCGGCATGGAGTTTCGCTTCTTTCGAGCTTCCCGATTTAGCCAAGACCGCCGCTTGAGCCGCTTGGTAATCCTTGGCTATTTGAGGAACCGTCGGACCCTCGATCCACTTCACCTTGACTGGCGGCAATCCATAGCGAGCCGGGAAATGATAGGTGACGACGCTACCGCTCGGCGTGTAGACGAGATTCGCCTTCCCGGTCAATTCCACTTCGATTTTCGTCGGATGCCCCAACTGCAGCGCCCAAAAAGGAATATCGATGGTGTGACAGCCGATATCGCCCAATCCGCCGCAGCCATAGTCCCACCATCCGCGCCAGAAGGCCGGA